>OY729430.1:0-3472255 GCA_963422415.1 Caldilineaceae bacterium | reverse complement strand
GAATACAGGCCGGTACAGCGACTGGCGACCGAAGAGACGAGCATTGAAGCGGAGGATGAACCCCGCCGACAGGCCCGCCGGTCCGATTTGGTGTGGATAGTGGCCCGGGGACGAGAAAGCCGCCTGTTGCTGCTGGAACACCAGGCCCGCGTGGATCCCGACATGGGCAACCGCATGGCGCAGTACATGGTCAACATTTGGCGCGGGGCGACGACGGGTCCCATGCGCGGGTGCCCCATCTATCCGCTGGTGTTCAGCACGGCCCCACGACCCTTTGGGAGCTGGCTGCAGTACTGGCCGCATGCAGTCGGCGATGGATCCGTGTGCTTTACCGAAGGTCCGCTGATCGACATTCATGACTACCCCTTTCCTGTCCAGGATAACGCGGCCTTTGATCTGCCGAGAGAGAGCCTGGTGACCAGCGTCATCGCCTTGGCCCGCCTGCAGTGGGCATTGCGCCAAGACAAGACCTGAGGACATTGTCAGGGACACTTGTTACGACATGATTGTGCATGTTATGGTGGATTGGTTAAAACCTCTCCTACCTGCTGAGGGGAGCCGGTTGGGGGATGCCTTTGCGGTCTGGATTGCCACAGGCATGGCAGACTTTCTACACAGCTGGCCGGCCAGCAAAACGGCCGTTGACGATATGTCCACATTGACCTTTGCGGCATTGGAGCGCACCATGGTTACCGTGCAGAAATTGGTACAGGAAAGCCGACAGGAAGGCTGACAGGAAGGCTGACAGGAAGGCCGGCAGGATATGCTGACGGACTACGTCCAGCTGGAGTGGGGGGTTACGGTGGCAGCGGCCTTCCGCGCCCGCCTGACAGACGCGGATGCAGAGCTGCCTACCTTGGCGGACTTGCAGAAGAGACGGCAACGGCGGGACCCGCCGCCATATGCAGTCGGGAATGCGCACTGTACCCAGCAACTGTGTCCGGTCCGAAGCGAATAGATAGGCTCCTACCGGATCGACCGTGAAATCATGGTGCGTCATGCCCTCCGCCTGCAGCACATCGGCGTCCCGGTATCGTGTGCCCTCACGCATGAACCAGAAAAGAGTCTGCATCGTCTCGTGCAGGAACGCAAGTGTCTTCCGTTTCGTCCAACTGCTTCATTCCCATATCCCGCAACATCTTGGGACTATATCCTTCCTGATACACTGGGGTCCGCTGCGGCATTGCCCAGAATTTCCACCGCCTCGCGTGAGGCATATTTGAGATCTGCCGACACGCCTTGGGCATGCCGGCGCGACTCCTGTTGAACCTTTCCTTGCCCCATATTTCACCCTCGGGGACCAGCGACCCCGATGCAGCAAGGCGAGCAAGACATGCCAAGAGGTGTCTTGGGGCTGAGACAGCACTGCTTCCAGATCGAAACGCAGCAAACGTTCTTTCGTCGTCCACTTGTAGCGATCCAGCAGGATCACTTGGGCCAGCGACACAACCAATATCCAGCGTGGCGGCTATCTCTGCCCGTAAATGCCCGTTTCTATTGCCTCGTGTAGAGTCCACTGTGCACGAGGCAGAGACAGGTCGTCAATGGAATACAGCGTTGGATCGTAGGACAGAGAGAGCGGATCTTGGCCCCAGCCATTCTCACCTCCTGCTTCCCGCGCTTCCAGAATCCACAGCGCGTCCGTGGCCTCTGCACGCGCCACGCGCGCCAAGGTGGGAATGGCCACTGTCTGATCCTGCAACGTCACTGCTTGGGTTGTGCGATGGCGTTCGTATCCCAATCCCAGTGCTGTCAGTAGGACATACTGAAATTTGTCTGCTGCTCGGGGCAAGATCGCGGTTTGTTGCAGTTGTGCATGCGCATGCCGGCTCCGGTGAAACAGCCGCTGCAGTTGACGGTAGCTGGGTCCTGTGCCTATGTTCAGGCCCGCTTGGCGTTCCCATTCCCGCCGGTGTTCTTCAAACAGGATGGCTAGGTAGTGTTCCGAGAAAAGCTGTTTTCGTTTGTGAGGCCGGGAAAGGCCATGGACTGTGCTCTCCTCCGCCGGCCGCCAAGGTCTGTCGGACCGGTGTGGCCAAGAAGGCACAGTCTATAAGCACCTATGCAGCTGGGTCAAGCCAAGGTACAGGAGCGGGAAACAGAACAGATGCAGCCTATGCTTCCGGCACAGGCTGCTGCGGTCCATAAGGTGTAGCTTGGCACCGGTTCGGCCGCTTGAGCCATGGTACTGGCGGTGCTATCATCGGGATGCGGCGGGACGGTAGGCAGCGCAGGTGAAGCGGAAGGAGCAGGGCAATGGTAGCACCGGACCAGACAGACACGCGAACAGGCACCTTGGTGCCGTGGTACACCGAGGATCCGTTCTGTGCCATGGAGGATGTCAAGACCTTGGAAACGAATGTCCACCATAAGTGTCTGCTGCGCTGCGAGACGGATCTGCGGTTGCATCTCAAGGCTCAGGATCTGCCCTATACGCTCACCAGTGATCTGCTGATCCGGAACGTGCCGCTCCGGGCGGGGGTGTCGCCCGACATTGCGCTCTGGCCGGACCGGGATCTGCTGCGCGCGGATGTGGTGTACGGCTCGCTGGAGCTGTCGGCGGAGCTGCGTCCGACCCTGATCCTGGAGATTGCGTCGGAAGGTACGCACCAGGTGGATCGGGACACCAAGCATGACATCTACCGCTTGGCGGCGATCCGGGAGTACTGGCTGTACGACCCCATCGGCTGCACGGGTGGGCCGCCCGGGACGCCGCCGAAATTGCCCGCTTGAAAGCGTTGCTGCAAACGCGCAACGGCTAGAGTCTGTTGATATTCGTCGCCAGATTTCGACCCTGCAGGCCCACAGGCCCAAGTCTCAGTGCATCACCTCCCGCGGGGCAAAATGAGGGCAAACCCACCTGCATCTTGCCAGAGACCGGTACCGGTATAGACGTTCTGTTGCATGTCGGTGCCTATGCAGTGCCTGCTCGCAGATGCGACAATGCAGACCTAAGCCTAGATCGCGGATGATCGGCCTAGGGCCGCACAGGAGGCTTCCAAGTCGACGTTCCGGGCAGAGGCCGAAACTCGGCGTGGCCGACCGTGAACGTTGCGATCGGGCCGATCAGCCCCAGAAGCCGTCCCGTGTACCATCCCCCAGTTCTGCAAGTGCACTACAATTCGCCTAGGGCTTTTCACTGGTGCCTCGGACCCGGCATGGGCCCCAGCAAGCGGATCGCTGCTCCCGTCTTGACTCGTACTGTATCCTTGCTTCTCCATTGGCATGAATTGATCAGGATTGCACGAAATTTTCTGCTGTTCCCACTCACGTTCCACCAGTTTTTCCAATTGCGCTCCCAGTCCACTGGGCACCGCCCTTCTGTCACCGGCAAGCTTCTGGATGGTGTGTTCAGGACAAGGCAAGTGTTTACCCTCTTTGCCGCGTTGCCGACGCGTGCCCTGTCGTCCAGTACCTCTTTGCGCGCCGATTGTACTGCAGGGTCGCGGATGTCCCGTGGTACCAATGCACCAGGAAAAACAGAAACGTCAAGGTCAGTGTACTCGCTTTCAGGAAAGGGTACCCCGTTGTCCAAGCTATGGTGATTGCCTGGCTGGGCAGCAACAACCAGCCCCCGGCTTCTGCCACATCGCTCCGGCGGTGCCCTATACTGACCCACAACATAATAGCCAACATAGTCAGAGACAAGACTTGGAAAGCCATCAAATCCGCCTGCGGATTCCGAGTTGAGGTCAGGGTACCCAAAAGAGGCCAGAGGGTGATCAGACGTCCCCCTGGCCCCTGACCCGCAGCCTGTTCCAGGTACAGGATCAGCAGTAGCCATCCTGCCCCGAGGCAGGTCAAGGACCCGGTCACCCCAAGCAGGAAAGTCCGCAAAGGTACATTCTCCGAAGCGGGTTCAAGCTCCACAGGCTCTCTGGCGGAGAGGGGTGGCGGCAATTGACGATCCCAGGCCCAGAACATGATCCCAAGGAGTATGGTGGCGGGGTCAAACCACAGATTCAGACCCAATGCATAGACCGGAAAGAAAGGGGTGAAGGGAGCGGGATGGTACGTCGTCGCGCCGGGATAGACGAGCGTGTGGAACGAGGCAAACAGCGCTGTGCCTCCCCAAAGTCCCCACACGGACCATCCAGTGACCGGATGTGCTTTCCAGAAACCCCAGAGCACTACCAGAGCGGGATAGATAAAGGCCACCGTCATAGCCAGCTCGAAAGCCCTTCCGCCTGCGTCCACGAAGCCCACGCTTAGGGAAAGATAAATGGATGCACGCAGGGCATACGCAAACAGCGCAGCCCGACCGATACGCTTCCAAGAGGGGGCCGCAGCCGCAAGTCGTGTCCCAAGAAGTCGCCCTCGGTGTTGCCGCACGATCCTTCTCCTTCATGCCCTGATGTTCGTGGACCATGCCATGTGTACGGTATGGCCCACGAACCTTTCCCTCTCAGTTCCGTGTCTCAATCGGAATCAAAAATACAACTGACTTCAATGTCATGGTCCACATTCCAGCAAAGGGTAGATATGCAATAGTCAACATCGAAAACAGCATCAATGGTGTAGCGGGTATATCCGGCTGAACCGTCTGAAAGCCCCCCTTGAGGTCGACTCAAGTGGCCAGTAGGGCCTTCGGTGATGTAATTAGGTTCGAGGAGTGATATTCCGAGTTTGAGCGTATTCCCCGCCGATGATCGGAGAAGTACACCCCATTGTCCACTGCATATGTCCAAGTCTGGCCCAATAACTTGACATCTATATACACTTCATGGGGATAGCAAGAATGTCGCTGCCAACGAGACGCCCCTATCGCACCTGAAAAAATGTCAGCCAAAGAGTCCGCGGCAATGGCATCCGCGGAATCTTCCCGTCCCGGTAATCGGCCCTGTTCTATCAGGGCAATGAGTTCCGCGCGGGTGATGGAAAAGGAATTGACAGGGTCAGCGTGGATCTCATAACTGATTTGATACTGATCGAGTATGGCCTGAATTTCCTTGTCAGTCAGAGGCCCATCCGAAGACGGGAGAGATTCCTTGGCAGTACTGACGGTAGAGGCGAGGGTAGCCAAGATTGATAATACGACGGTCAACAGAATAACAATGCGATGCATGAAATTTCCTCCTGCAGAAACAAAATGGCTCGGTCAACAGGACCGAGCCAAGGGATAAGCGGCAGGACAGAGGCCAAGCGATGCCATGGCAATCATGGTCAGAGCGACAGACCGGGACCTCGCTCGCGCACTGCACCGGAATGCGGGTGGTCATGAGGCCTTCCCGCCGGGTGGGAGGGAAGCCGGGGGCCGGACCCGCCGCAGCTCCAGTTCACCCTCGGCGATGGCCCGGACCAAGGCGGCCGCGGAGGGCCGTGGCTCCAGATCGGGATCAAGGCTGGTGAAGGACAGGCAACCGAATTCCTGGGCCAACTCACGGATGCGCAACAGGTGGGCGCGGCTGACGCGGATGTTGGAGCGTGCCTTCTTGGGAGGACGGGATGAGGCTGTATACTGGGACACTTAGAATACCTGTCTCTATATATGACACGAAACCGTGTATCCTGAGTATACAATATTTTTGGTCGTATCGTGCACCCATCTTGATCACGGGTGGCCCCGTATGCTGCATTGCTTTTCCCGTGAAACACTTTGGGGCCAACCTCTCGCTTCCCCCAAAGGTCCTGAAGAAGAAAATGCAGTCTCGTTGTTGCCAAGCAGGTTGATCGGGGAGTTGAGCTGCAAACTCGGATTGACAGGCCCCCAGAAGACCTCTCGCGGTCAACCGGTTGTTTGGCGCAAAAACATCGCTCTGATTTCGGTTGATTCAGCCACAGATCGCAGACCTGGGATATCTGCAGACACCCAATCCATCGATCCGATACTCAAGGCAGATCCTGTAGAGCCTCTCCAGGTATCGACTCTGCCGTGTATGACACATGGCTATTGCATTCTCGTTTTGCGAAACCAGTTCCACGACTGTCCCGAGGTTGGTCAAAGTCGGCGCTATCTCGCTGTAACCCCTCTCCACTTGATCTGTCTAGGTGATGCGAGCAGACGATCGCTTGGACCCCATACTCACAAGTTTGTCCACAAAATAGAGACGGCTTTCAAACATTTTTTGTGAAGTATGGTCTCAATCGCTGCCCTGATTAAGAAGGGATTGAAACGTTCCCTCGTGGAAATGGTGCACGCAGCATACAGCGTAGTTCGGGACTACCGGTACTGAACCAGCACGGATTCTCGGGGGTTGCATCAGGCAGGCCAAGGAAATTCTGCGCGGCGAAACGGAGTGCCTGCGCCAAGTGAAGCGCATGGCTGATGCGAGATATCTGCCGAGTCCGATTCGTGAGGTGGACCCGGTGCTGCCAAGCCAGAGATGTGCGGGCCAGCAGACAGGAGCGGACCTGAAACGCATTCTGGAAGTGCTGACGTAGACATGGCGCGGAGCACGGAAAGCTGGGCGAGCGGCAGTTTCGAGACCGGTCGTTCGGATGAAGAACTGTGGACGATCCGGACACGGTGGGCAGCACGCTCCATCAAAGATACGTGGCCTGTTTCAAGCTGAACAGGCAGGTGCGGAAATACAGCGACGTATGGAACGTGTACTGAGAGCTGGGCGGGGCCATGACTTCTACGGCAAACCAGTTCTTTGTGCCGGATACCAGCCAGTTTTACGGATCAGAGAGTCGGTGGTGGTCACGGAACAGGGAGATATGCGCTTCGCCTTGGACATAGTGTCACCTGACCTTGCGCGACCAGCAGATAAGGATATGGGCAAGCGAAATCCCCCTACAGCTCTTCTGATTTCCAAGTGCAACAGGGAGCTTTCGGAGCGGGCGGGCATCAAGCCCCGATTTGGCCCTGGCGGTCGGTCGTGCAGTCCAAGAGTCTGCACAGCGGACGCTATGGCTATGGCGGACCCGCTGCAGAATCTGATATTCACGCTGGGGTATGCATCCAGTGAATGGGCAGTGCACAAAAGTCTCCCGGCCAAGACCGGAACTCCGTCGCTTCGCAAGCGTCAGAGGTTGAGCGGGAAGTCCCTGCTGCACGGCAAGGTGGCGGCAGGCATTCCCTTGTACCCGATAAGGAGGGCCAGCATCGGCATAGTGTCCGACGGTTGCAGTTGATGTCCGCCTGTCGTTGTCGTTCTTGCCAGCGTCCTTACAAACAAGATAGATAGGCAGTGTTCCGAAAAAAGCTGTTCCCGTTTGGCCCTTGGCTTGGGTGCTGCGAGATCTTCCCGTTGCCCAATTTTCTGCGCTTAGGGAGCCGTTATGAAGTCGGTGACGGCGCCACTCCCCTTGTACAACGGTGTTACCCTCCAATGTCCGTTCGTTCTCAAGACAACTATGCAAATGCCTGCCCTCAAGGGCGGAAAATCTTGAATCGGCACCCCCACTGGGGTAACATACACAGTCGAAATGGATATGTCACTCACGCTCGGCTAGCCCGAATCCGTATGGCCGCGGTTCCTACCGATCTCGCGCAGCTCAAGACCGATCAGGTGCAGGGCTACCTGCACGATTCGATTGGCGTGCCAGGCGATCTGCAAAACAACGTCCTAGTCACGACCTTGGACAAGATCTACAACTGGAGTCGCAAATCCAGCATGTGGCCGCTTCTGTTCGGACTGGCCTGCTGCGCCATCGAGATGATTGCCACGGCCGCCAGCCGGTATGATCTGTCCCGTTTTGGCATGGAAGTCATGCGGCCCAGTCCCCGGCAGAGCGACCTGATGATTGTGTCCGGGACCGTCACGAAGAAGATGGTGCCCGCCATCGTGCGGATCTACAACCAAATGGCAGAGCCCCGGTATGTACTCAGCATGGGCGCTTGTGCCACCGGCGGCGGGCCCTTCAAGGAGGGCTATAACGTGGTCAGCGGCATAGACAAGTACATTCCCGTGGATGTCTATGTGCCAGGGTGCCCGCCCACCCCGGAAGCGTTGATTTTCGGCCTGATGAAACTGCATGAAAAGGTGGATGTCCAGAGCTTCCTGACCGCCGACTGGTATCAGCGCGATGTATCCCACTACGTGCCAGTGCCGCAGTTGGGGCCGGACATCTTTGATCCGCGTCAGGAGGAGTTGGTGCGTAGTGTCACCATGGCGGGTCGCAGGGAAGACACCGGCGAGGAAAGCGACGCCGAGTCGGATGGCATTCCGGCCGGGCTTCGCAATCTGCAGCCTGGCGCCATTGCCAATATCGAAGAAGCCAAACGGCGGGCCGCGGCCCGCATGGCAGGCTGACCTGCTTCTGAGCTCCTGCGGCATCCTTGACGTTCCATGGCAATTCCCTCAGTCCAACCCGCAACGACCCATAGCCTGCCGATGCCGGAAGGATCCGCGTCGGGCGATTTGCAGGTCACGGCCGAGCGGCTGCTGGAAACTCTGACTCATTTGCGAGATCAGGACGGCTTCGATTTCCTCTCCAGCGTCACCTGCACCGACTATTTGTCCTATCAGGGTCGGACCCGAGACCAGGACGCGCCGCGTTTCGAGATGGTCTATCATCTCTATGCGACGGCCCGTGGCGGGGGGCCTGTGACCTTGCGGGTCCCCGTGGCGGAGAACGGCGCCGTGCCTTCGGCCACCGGCATATATCCTGGATCCAACCTGCAGGAACGGGAAGTCTGGGACCTGTATGGGATCCAGTTCACGGGACATCCCAATCTGCGGCGCATCCTGCTTTGGGAAGGCTTTGCCGGCCATCCCATGCGCAAGGACTGGCACGAGGCGTACTACGAAGAGGATCAGAAGCCCTTCAAGAGCCGGCATCCCCGTGCGGATTTCACGCGCGGCGAGGACAAGGTGCCTTGGGGCAAGAACACGCGCTATCCCGAGAACTGGGATCCACAGGATTGGCACGAACCGGTTTCCTACCTGCCCGTGAGTCAGGCGCCCAGCGCCACAAACGGCTCCGGTTCGGATCACATGGCCACGGAAAGCGTGGTGGTCAACCTAGGGCCTCACCATCCCAGCACGCATGGCGTATTTCGCATGATAGTGCGGATCGAAGGCGAGACCATCACGGCGCTGGAGCCCGACATGGGCTATCTGCATCGCAATCACGAGAAGATTGGCGAACGCAATACTTGGCTGATGAACATGCCGTTTACGGACCGGTTGGACTACCTCAATTCAATGAGCAACAATTGGTCCTATGCCTTGGCTGTCGAGAAGCTGCTGGGGTTGGAGGTGCCGGAACGGGCCGAGTACCTGCGGGTGATTATGGCGGAATTGACCCGGATCGTGAATCATCTCTGGTCCGTGGGCTTTATTCTCAACGATCTGGGGGCCTTGCAAACTCCGGCCCTGTATGCCATTGAGGAACGGGAGATGATTCTCGATCTCTTTGAATCCGTCAGCGGCGCTCGCATGATGTGCAATTACATGCGTTTCGGCGGCGTTCATCGGGACGTGCCCACAGGGTGGCTGGAGCAGGCCCAGTACGTAGTGGATCAACGGTTGCCGCAAGTGCTGAACCAGCTGGACCGGATGTTGACTGACAACGAAATTCTCCAGGCCCGCGGCCGGGGGGTAGGATATCTTAGTGCCCAAGATCTGTTGGCGCTCAGCGTGAGCGGCCCCATGATTCGCGCCGCGGGCGTGCCCTATGACATTCGACGGGCCGAGCCGTACGGCATCTACGATCGCTTCGACTTTGACATCCCCACGCTGCCGCACAGCGATGTCTTTGATCGATACTACATTCGGATTCTCGAGGCCCGGGAGAGCGTCAAGATTCTCAAGCAGGCTCTGCGCGATCTGCCCGAGGGCGACATTCTGGGAGGCAAGGGAGGATACGTGTTTCGGCCTCCGGAGGGTGAGGTCTACAGTCGCATTGAAGCCCCCAAGGGCGAGCTGGGATTCTACTTGGTCAGTGACGGCAAGCCCAACCCATATCGCTACCACATCCGTGCTCCCAGCTATATCAATCTGAACGCGCTGGCCCCCATGACCATAGGCTACAAGGTGGCGGATGCCATCGTGATTTTGGGTGCGATCGACATCGTGCTCGGCGAAGTGGATCGTTAGCGGCGGCAGGGCCGCCAAGCGAGGAGTTGGAAGATGTTTGGTGCTGGTCTACTCAAGGGTCTAGGCGTGACCTTCAAGCATTTGGCCAAGACCTATGCAGACGACATGCAGAAGGTTCCCAGTCGTTATCAAGGCAGTACCAAGCAGAGCGACTCCTTGCGAATCATGGAGCAGCCGGTGGACCAGGCGGGGTTGCTGACCATCCAGTATCCCGAGGAACGACGCCAGCTGCCGGAGCGGTTTCGCTACATCCCCATGCTGATCTGGGATTCGGAGATTGAGGAAGAGCGTTGCACGGCCTGCGGGATCTGTGCGAAGGTCTGCCCCCCGCAATGCATTTGGATTACCCGGGCCACGGATGAGCAGGGCAAGCCGGTTACGCGTCCACAGGACTTCTTCATTGATGCCACGGTCTGCATGAGCTGCAACTACTGCGTAGAGTTCTGTCCCTTCGACGCCATCAAGATGGATCATGACTTTGAGCTGGCGGCCTATGAGCGGCATCCGCACTTGGTGTATGACATATCCGAATTGACGGTGCCCCTAGAGTACTATGCGGCCCTGTGGCCTGACCAATATGCCAAGGAACAGGTGGCCTTGGCCGAGAAGCGGGCCGAAGAGAAGGCCAAGGCCGCCAAGAAGGCCGCTAGGCAGACAAGGCCGCCGGCAGACAAACCGGCCGCGGCCGCCACGCGGGCGGAGGCCTTGAAAGCCAAGGCCATGGAGAAGGCCCGCGCGCGGGCTGCAGCCCGCGGCGAGTAGCCATTCTTGCATGTGGGCACGGTTGGCCCTGTACGCCAGACAGCCAAGGAAGGAGAATCAAGATCAAGATTGTGGAGGGCAGAATCTGGGGTCGGCTTCCGGTGTGGCGCCGACATTGCCCCCAAGACGGCTCTCGGATGCGCAGGCTGGTAGTCGGTGCTTGTGCCATCAATGCAAAGCTTTGTCATGGATAGTCTTCTGATTGGTATCATCGGGGTGGGTGCCTTGTTGGTGATCGTTTATCTTTTTTTGTACGAGAGTCTGGAAGAAGGGACGCCGGAAATGCACGGCGCGGCGGCGGATGCGGCAAGAAATCTCGATGCCGATGTTTCCGAGGTTGGCTTTGCCGTCGCCCGTCCCGTCAGCCGCATGCCGAAAGGACTTGGAGAGCCAGAACAGGAGCAGACATGAACATTGATGTCACATTCTTGGGACATGCCACCTTTCACATTAAGGCAGGGGATGATCAGATTGTCATTGATCCCTTCTTGGCTCCCGACAATCCGATGTGCACGCACAAGGTGGAGGATCTGCAAGCCGATTTCATTGCGGTCACACATGGCCACTTGGATCACACGAGCCATCTGAAGGCGCTGGCGCAGGCTACGAGGGCCAAGATCATTGCCAACTACGAAATCTGCGCTTGGCTGGGGGACGAATATGACACCCATGCTATGCACGTGGGGGGGGAGTACCGGTTCTCTTTTGGGCACCTGAAACTGACCACTGCCATCCATGGCAGCCAGTTGCCAGATGGCAGTGATGGCGGCGTTGCTGCCGGGTTGCTCTTCAATTTTCGGGATGGAAAACGGTTGTACCACGCCGGCGACACTGGGCTGACCTATGACATGCGCATGATTGGGGAAGAGAGGAGCATTGATCTGGCGTTGTTGCCTATCGGAGACAACTTCACCATGGGGCCCCGTGATGCCGCCGTCGCGGCCCAGTTTGTGAATGCCGAGAAAGTGGTGCCCATGCACTACAACACGATGCCGGTCATCAAGCAGGATCCACAGAAGTTCGCGGAGCTGCTGCATCCGGAAGGCATTGCCTGCAAAATCATGCAACCTGGCGAGGTTCTCTCGCTGTAGTCTCTACAAGCGGCCCGGAGCGGGGCCGCTTGTTTCCATAATGCAAATGATCCCTCCTGGAGGGGGAGTGTTGCGTGGTCGACCTTGTCCAAAGGGCGGCTGCAGAGAGGGGATCGGTCAGGTTGTAGCTCGCCGCAAGGCGGGACGCTCACTTGGGGAAGGCCGGTCCATGGCGCATGGCCTCAGATAAAACGTGGAGAGCTCCAATGCATGATCCGACAGCCGCACTGCTGTTCCCCCACTCCTTGATTCCTTCCTTGCGAGACTTGCGAGGACCCGTGTGGGCTCGCCTTGTGGACCGCGCCATAGCCGTGGAGGAGGCGCATCCCGAAAGTCTGGCCTTCCTTCTGATGATGATAGACTTGGGTGCCTGCCTGCCCTGCAACAGCAAAAGCTACAAGTTCCTGCAAGGCTGCCAGATCTGCAGCGCACGCACGATTCGCTGTTTTAAGGGATCGGATGAGGACTTGGTGGACCTCTTCGAAAAATCGCTGCACCGTATCAAGGAAAAGCTGCCAGCATATTCCTGCTATTTCGCTTCGATCCATACATCCCCAGCTACGGTTGAACTCGCTGTGGACTAGAGATCGGCCGCGGCGCCAACCTCTCGTGTCTCGTGCGACCGCAGGGGATACTGGAAGAATCCTGCACATCCACATGCAGTGGGACATGTGCAGTGCCGCGTTCCGCTGCAGCCCGTATGCCTTTTCTGTCCCTTGGATGCGCCTGTGCCAGCCCCTTGCGGGCACAGCAGACAATGTCTAGAGCAAACCGGAAGCAGGCCCTCTGTTGAGGCGGCCCGCGGGTCGGCTGATCATCTGCATCTGCCAAGAGTGGCATTGGCGCCATATCTTTGGGAGAAGAGAGCGGGATCTCCCTTGTGTGCGGGAAGCACATCCAACCCCGGGATTCAGATTTCCCTCTTTAATCAACGCAAAGCGCAGGTCGTCCTCGCCCGGCGTGGCGATGCCACCAGTTCCCAACCTTGTGCTCCCAGCTGATTCCAAAGCTCATGGATGGGGCGGCCATCCTTCTTGTCCATCAGGCTCGAACAGGAAGCCAAGGGACACCGGAGACTTGGCAAGCAACCGCCGTGTCACGCTCGGCTTGTTCCTGTCCATGAAGAGCCGAGAGAAACTGCACGGCACAAGGAGATGCAGAGAGATTACAATATACTCCCACCTGCAGTGCAGGCGAAGCTGCACAGGTGTCTTCCTGCAGTCTGGTTTGTCGAATTGGATTGATCTCCAAAGGCTGTCCCCTATGCAATTTTTAGAGAATCAAGAAAACGCCAAGGGACAGAGACGCGCAGTTCTTCGCGTTTCAAGACAGGCTGGAGGACCCGAGCCTGTGTATGATCAATGCACGATCTTGCGTTGCGACACGGTGAGTCTGTACATTGCCCATTCCATACCGCCCAATGCAACATTCTACATAAGATCCCAATGCGCATAGCCGTGATCGGGGCAGGCCCCGGCGGTTTGGCCGCGGCCCACTGTCTGCAATCCCGCTTCTCTCCGAAGCCTGAGATCCTTGTCATGGACGGGGCGGTACAGGCAGGTGGCCTGGCGTCGGGTTTCAGAGGCATGCCGGACTGGGCCTGGCCGCTGGAACGGTTTTATCACCATCTCTTCACCAACGATGACCACATCATCAACCTTACCCGGGAGGTGGGGTTGGGCGACATGCTGGAGGTCCACGCGCCTGCCACCGCGTATCGCTTTGCGGATGTGAACTACAGACTGGACAGCGCCCGGCATCTGCTGGCGTTTCCGTATCTGTCGCTGCCGGACAAACTGCGCATGGGGCTGACGCTGGCCTATCTGCGCTGGCATCCACGCCCGCCCTGGGATGACTTTGACGCCGTGACTGCCGATGCCTGGCTGCGTTCTTGGATGGGCGATCTGGCCTACGAAACCCTGTGGCAACCTCTGCTGCAGGCCAAATTCGGATCGGCCTACCGGGACGTGTCTCTGGCCTGGTTTGCGGCCCGCATAATCAAGCGCACTCCACAACTGATCTACTGCAAGGGTGGTTTTCAAGCTTGGGCCGATGGCCTGTTGGAGGTGAATCGTGCCTTGGGGGCCCGCATCCATATGGGGACCCAGGTGTCTAGGTTTGTACGTGCGGGAAAAGGTTGGGAAGTATGTACCGAGAAGAGGAGCTGGACCGTGGATGCGGTACTTTATACTGGAGCCCCTCACGTGCTCTGCCAGTTATGCTCCGACTTGCCCGAGTCCTTCCGCGACCGGGTGGGAGAGGAACAATCCATGGGCGCCGCCGTGCTGACCGTAGCCTTGGATCGGTCCTTGGCCCACGACACGTACTGGGTCAGCATTCCCGCGGACGCGAAGGTGCCTTTCCTGGTCTTGGTGGAGCATACGGCCATGGTGAATCGCAAGCATTATGGAGGGCAGCATCTCTACTACCTTGGAGCCTATGTGGAGCCGACCCACCCCTATCTGACCATGGCCGCGCCGATGCTGGCACAAGAGTTTTTGGCAGGCCTGCAGCGTGTGGCGCCGACGTTCGAGCCAGGACAGGTGTTGGGGTGGTGGCTGCACCGTGCCGCCTATGCCCAACCCATTCCCATGTGCGGCTTTGGGGCGCGTCGCTTGCCTCTGCAGACTCCCTTGGACGGATTGTATTTGGCTTCCATGAGTCAGGTTTGGCCTTGGGATCGAGGCACCAACTACGCCGTGGAGATTGGCCAGCGGGCAGCCCGGACGATGGCGGTCGATCTGTGTTTGTAGGGATCCCGGCGAAAATGCGCGCCGATCCTAATTCTTGACCCTTTACGGGGATTGTGCCTTAATGATGGGTCTTTGCCACTGGCTTCCCGGAATCAGGTGATTCTTTCATGTCCGTTGTCCCCCCTCCGTCCGCCATAACGACCGCGGACATCACGCGTGCACTGCGGAAAGTCATAGAGCCTGAACTGCATCAGGATCTCATATCGCTGGATATGGTGCAGGACATCGTGGTGGAGGGCACGGCTGTCTCATTTACCGTTGAATTGACGACTCCGGCCTGTCCCATGGAGGCCCAGATCGAATGCGACTGCATTGAGACGGTACAGAGGGAAGTGCCCGGGGTCACGGCGGTCACGGTCAATTTCACCAGCCAGGTGGTGCGGGACCGCCGCATCTCTGACAAGCTGAATCTGGATATCAAGAATGTATTGGCGATCAGCAGTGGCAAGGGGGGAGTGGGCAAGACAACCTTCAGTGTCAACCTGGCTGTGAGTCTAGCCTTGGAAGGGTCCAGGGTAGGCATCATGGACACGGATGTCTACGGTCCGAACGTGCCCATCATGATGGGATTGTCCGGCCCTCTGTCGGTACGCAACGGCAAGATGGTGCCCCATGAATCCTACGGTGTGAAGGTCATGTCCATGGGCTTTCTGATGCCGGAAGGCGAAGCTGTCATCTGGCGTGGCCCGATGTTGCATGGCGCCATTCGCCAGATGTTGACGGATGTGCATTGGGGGCCTCTGGACTATCTGATTGTGGACCTGCCGCCCGGCACGGGCGATGCACAGCTGACCTTGGCCCAGAGCGTTCCCGTTACGGGCGGCTTGATTGTGACTATGCCGCAAGCGGTTTCCATCAGTGACGCCAAGCGCGGTGTCGGAGCCTTCCAGAAGCTAGACGTGCCGATCTTGGGCATGGTGGAGAACATGTCCGGGGACGTCTTCGGGCGCGGGGGCGGACAACAGGCGGCCAAGGAGCTGGGCGTGGACTTCATTGGACAAGTGGAGCTGGATGCTCTCATTCGCAGGGGCAGCGACACCGGAGAGCCCTTTGTCGTGACTCATCCCGACAGCGCGGTGGCCCAGTCCATGCGGCAGGTCACGCGTGTGACCGCCGGGCTGCTCAGTCTGGCGGCGCGCGCAATTCCCCACACGGAGATCTCCCTGGAGTAGGTCAGTCTCTCTGGATGGAGATGCGGGGGGCGCGCGCACCGGCCCCCATCCGACTGCGGTCGGGGCGACACGGATTGTGGTTGCCGAGGCCTGTGCTATATTGAGTTCACCACAGCGCGTGCTGCGGGTTCCGGTTGCGGTACGGCAAAGAAAGGCGATGTCTACATTGGTGTTCAGAGGATGGATAGGAGTCGTCGGCTTGTTGCTGGCGTTGTGGATTGCGGGCTGTACCCGGGATCGAGTGGAAGGGATGGATCTGACCATCGATCTGGATCCGGCCGATGTGGCGGCCGAAGCCACTGCGCGGGCCGAAGCCACCCGCAGCAGTCAATCGGTACAGGATCCGTTGCCCATCACCTATGTGGTGCAGGCAGGCGACAATCTGGCGACCATTGCCTCTGACCACTATATTTCCTTGGACACTCTCCGACAATTCAACCCTCAGCTGCAGAGCGACAACCTCATCCCGGGGGACGAATTACTGATTCCCGTTGTGGATCCTCCTTCGGAGTCGTCCACAATCCAGGAGACAGGGGATAGTGAAACGTCCTTCTATGTGGTACAGGTCGGCGATACGGTGTTTGACTTGGCCATGGCGTTCGGCATCACGGTGAATGAAATCAAGGCCGCCAACCCCTCAATCATCTTGGACCGCATTGCGGTGGGACAGCGGCTGGCCATGCCCAAGGGAGCGGAACGGGTCGCCGAGCCCACCGCCGAACCGGAAGATCCAAACGCCCTGCATCACTTGGTACAGGCTGGAGAGAATCTCGGTGGCATTGCCGCCTTGTATGACGTGGATCCGCTGGAAATTGCCAGGATTAACAGTCTGACGTCACCGGATCGACTGGGCATAGGACAGAAACTGCTGTTGCCTAAGAACGCCACCTTGCTGGAATTGCCCACCGAAGAGCCTATAGGCGGAGAGAGCCTCGTTCACACGGTCGCTGCGGGGGAGACCTTGTCCAGTATTGCGTTGCAGTATGAAGTCCGCCTCAGCGATCTGGTCAAAGCCAACAATCTGCAAAATGCGGACCAGCTGGCCTTGGGTCAGAAGATCCACGTGCCGGGCGTGGCGCCTCGTACCCCAGAGGGCCTCCGTATTCACATCGTGCGTGCAGGGGAGACGCTGCATGCCATTGCGGAACTGTATCAGGTTCCCCTCCTGTCCCTGCAGATCGCCAACAACATGGTCGACAGCAACAAACTGGCTGAGGGACAGGAATTGATCGTGCCGAAAATTCCGGACTGAGGGGATGCGGGCCCGGCTTGAATCACAGCCGGGGGAATTGCAGTCCGGCTATACGGGCATGGAACGCCCTGCATGGGTTCGCACTGTCTGCGCGATGGAATCGTGTGCGTCGCCACAGGCGAAGATCTGCACTCCTTCGTCAAAGCGCACACAAGCATTCTCGGCCGTGAACTGGCCCTCGAAGAACGGCACCCGGTGGCCCTGAAGAGCATCCTTGATTCGATTGCGTGCCTCCCACATTTCGGTGGGGTAGGGCGGATCGTGATTGTCAATATAGCCAAAGGAGAGCCCCATGTCGCCCGGGCCCCATTCGGCGAACCCCAACCCTGGTACGGCGGCCGTGGCGGTCGCGTGGGCCAAGGCTTCCTGATTTTCGATCTTGACGCCCAGCAGCAGCTCGCCGTCGGGGTTGAGGGGCCAAGCATCGGCTCTTTCAATGTATTCCGGGCCGGACAGGCCCCAGCGGGCTCCGGCTCCGGCTTGTGCCCCCGCACCTCGAGTGCCCGCGTGCAGTCCCGCCCCCACCCCCTGTTGGTGATACCCATAACGGCAACTTTCAATATAGGCAGCTACCGCTGCCGGGTCCTCGGCATGGCAGAGCAGCAAGGAATGCACGCCTCGGGCCAAAATCTGCTGGATCTGCCAACTATTGGCGCGGACGCCTTCAGGGCTTTGGCCTAGGACTGGCAGCTCCACCATCACGGTAGGAGTAAGATGGCCAGATGGCGTAGGGCCACCATCCAGCAGACCCTGCATGAATCTGTCCAAGCCGACCAGATCGAAGATGCCGTGTTCCATGTTGATGCGAATCATGTCCGCCCAAGTGTGGGCCATAGCCCGCCCGCCCGCGTAATTCAGCTCGCCCCGCTGTCCCATGCAGAAGACAGGTTGGCCTGCTTTCAGCAGGTCCACAGCCTTGTTGATACCCATGAGACAGACGCTCCTGCAATTGTGAGGCAGTGCCGCTTGGCACTGGGAATGCACTGGATATTAGCCTAAACCGGTACGATCCGCGAACCGGTCTCGATTCGCCATGGAACAATCACGGCATTGTGCAATGAGGTAGCCGGATCCCCATCCCAAAGCATACAGTCCTGACAGTCATGGACTGCCGCGTCGTTCGCCCAGGGGTTGTCATCCACAGGTCTGGAATCCGGGTTCTGCAGGGTGTGCAAAGACGGGGTCCTGACTTTGGGACGCTGTACATCGATGACTCTCGCGTTTCCCGTGACAGGCTACAATGAAGACAGCTCACTCGCCAGTCAGGAAATATGGAGATCATGAGTCTCAATGTAGGAGTGTCGGCCGATTTTCACGCCTTGGGGCCGGATGTCACCGCTCCCGTCGAGCGCGTGCTGAAGCGGGCTCCCCGTCATATCCGATATCGGTACTTCGAGGCTTCAGGTCAGGATGCCGACGGCAAGCGGCATGTCAAGTCCGAAGACATACAGGGGCTGGATGGCATTGTGCTGCTGGGCTATCGCTTTCCTACCGAAGCCTTGGACGATTCCACGCGGGTAGCCGCGATAGGGCGTTGGGGGGTGGGATATGACACGCTGCATGTGCCTTCCCTGACCGCGCAGGGATGTCTGTTGGCCATTACCCCCGACGGAGTGCGGCGGCCCGTGGCAGAGGCCATTGTCACCCTTATCCTGGCTCTGGGCAAGCAGTTGTTCGCCAAGGACAGAATAGTGCGCACCGGCAGGTGGGCAGACCGCAACCACCCGTGGTCCATAGGTCTCACGGGCAAGACTGTCGGTTCTGTTGGGCTGGGCAACATTGGAGCGGATCTCTTTCGGCTGCTGGCTCCCTTTCGGCTGGCGCGCATGTTGGCTTGTGACCCCTACGGGGATCCAGCCGTGGCCTCTTCGCTGGGTGTGGAGTTGGTGTCTCTGGACGAGGTGCTGGCCGAGTCGGACTTTGTGTCCCTGAGCTGTCCTCTGAATCCGGATACGCGGCATCTGATCAATGCTCAGCGGTTGGCCCAGATGAAACCCACGGCCTACTTGATCAATACGGCCCGCGGGCCCGTGGTTGATCAGGAAGATCTGATCGAGGCATTGCAGAAGAATGTCATCGCCGGCGCAGGGCTGGATGTACAGGTGCCGGAACCCCTTCCCCCAGACAACCCCCTCACGAGCTTGGACAACGTAATTCTGGCTCCGCACACCTTGGCTTGGACCGACGAACTGTACAGCCTCAATGGGGAAGGAGCGGCTCGGAATGTGCTCTCCGTGCTGACTGGCGAAATTCCGGCTGCGGTAGTCAACCGGGCGGTGCTGGACAATGTGCGGTTCCAGGAACGACGGGCCTATTTCCAGGAACTTGCCTCCCAGTTCTCTTGAACTGAGAGACTGCCAATTCCTTCTCGTGCACAGGATCCCAAGGAAAGCGTTCCTTATGCCTTGTCAAGAAGTTCCCTTTTCTCAACATTGCAAGGAAGACCGGCCTAATCGATGCCTTGTGGCTGCTGGTTCCGGCTCTCCCCAGAGACAAGTCTGGCGCGCAATGTCATCCGGCGCCCTTTGGGATAGGCCTGCAGGACCGATGCCATGTACTTGGGGCCTCCAACTTGATCCAACTTGAATCGTTTCCATCCGATGGTGGCCGTCCAAGCCGATCGCCTTGGACCGAGTCGCCTTTGTAGGGCATTCCTGCATATCCATTGTTACAATTGTCATCATTCCCCACCGTAGCTCTGGGAGTTTCCGAACATGGACCTCCATGATCCAGAGACTTGGCACAGTCTGCCACCTTGGCGCTCCAGGCCCGGCATGGTGGAGCTGTATCCGCATCCGGTGCATCCGACCGCATGGGGATGCAAGTTGACGGACGTGGATCTCGGGTAGATCCTCTGGAGGAAGACGGACCCATGGCAGCCGATTGGAAAGCCGCAATCATTGGCACCGGGGGCATTGCTCACGGCCATGCAAGAGCCTTGCGCGCGCACGCGGATCGGGTGGCGCTGGTGGCGGCCTCGGACATAGACCGGCCGCGGGCACAGGCATTCTGCGATCGGCACGAAATTCCCCATGTCTTCGCCAGCGCCGAGGACTTGTTGGAGCAGATCCAACCGGACATCGTGCACGTGTGTACTCCGCCAGGAGTGCATGCGGACCTCTCCATTATGGCCATGGAAGCCGGCGCTTGGGTGCTGTGTGAAAAGCCGCTGTGCGCATCACTGGCGGAAATGGACCGGCTGGAGGCGGTGGAGGCGGCCACGGGTCGATTCACCAGCAGCGTCTTTCAATGGCGTTTCGGCTCTGCGGGCCGGCATCTCAAAGACCAGATCCGGGACCAGGTCATGGGCAGACTCCTGGTGGCCAATGTACTCACCACCTGGTATCGGGGTGATCCCTACTTCGCGGTCAAGTGGCGTGGCGCTTGGGAAGCCGCCATTGGCGGCTGCACAGTAATTCACGGCATTCACATCATGGACTTCGCGCTCTGGCTGATGGGGGAATGGCAGGAAATCCGGGCCATGATGGGCAGTCTGGAATATGACATCGAAGTCGAGAACGTATCCATGGCCAGTGTACGATTTGCGGACGGGGCCATCGCCAACTTGTCCAACAGCATCCTGTCTCCGCGACAGGAGAGTTACCTGCGATTGGATTTCAGCCATGCCTCGGTCGAACTGCGCAGTCTGTATTCCTATCGCAACCAGGACTGGCGGTACAGCACGTACCCGAATTCTCCCTATGGCGATCAGGTGGAGGCATGGGGTCGAATCCCGCGGGACGTGCCTGCCTCGCACGTGACCCAAGTGGGAGCCTTTCTGGACAGTCTGGAACGGCGGGAACGACCGGAAGTGAGCGGGGCGGACGTGCGCGGCACGATTGAGTTCCTGACAGCCTTCTACAAATCCGCCCAGTTAGGCCAGCCGGTGACGCGCGGCAGCATTCGGCCCGATGACGACTATTACCATCTGCTCAACGGTCAGCGCAAGACCCAGGATTGACGAGGAGCGGTAAAATGGCGGAACTGACGACCCGCGCCGGCGGGGACCGGCACATTGAAGTGTGGCGCGGCTCTCGGCGGCTGTGTCGCTACAATCTGCGTCCGTTCATGTCGGACCTGCAGGGGCCGCGTCCGTATTTCCACCCTGTCAGCACGCTGCAAGGTGCGGTGGTGACGCAGGAGAAGCATTTCGACCACGAGTGGCATAACGGGCTCAGCTTGGCCTGCCCTTGGGTGTCCGGCTACAACTTTTGGGGTGGTCCCACATATGTGCGAGGCAAGGGCTACCAAAGGCTGGACAACCTAGGTCATCAGGTGCATCGGAGTCTGATCCCGCGCGTTGTGGCAACAGGCAGTACAGGATGGCGGCAGACACTGCATTGGCGAGTTCCCGATCGACCCGAAGCGGACTTCCTGCAGGAGGAACGCGATCTGGCCGTAGGCGGAGTGAACGAGGCCGCTGGCATTTGGCACATTGACTTTGCCTTTGCCCTCGCCAATCCAGGACCGCAGAATGTGGTCTTCGGATCCCCCACCACGGAAGGCCGACCGGCCGCCGGATACGGTGGAGTCTTTTGGCGCGGCCCCCTTGATCTTCTGCATGGGACCATCCTGACCGGAGACGGCCAATCGGGATCTGACCTGATGGGAGTCTCGGCCCCGTGGCTGGCCTATGCTGGCGTTTCCCGGGCCACGGGACTGGAGATGACGATAGTCCTGTTGGACCACCCTGGCAACGTGCGCTTCCCCCTCCAGTGGTTCGTGCGCACCACACCCTTTCCGGTTGCCAGCTACGCTTTTTGTTTCAATGAATATCTGACTCTGCCGCCGCAGAAGGTTCTGCAGCGGAGGCAGCGCATTGTGATCTGCGATGGTCTGCGAAGTCACGCCGAGATAGAACGCCTGCACGCGGCTTGGATCGGGTCGTCCTGACCTTCAATGTCTCCTTCGTCCATGCGTTTGCCATCCGAGGATCTCCCATGCAGTACGCCTTCATGAGCTTTTCCTGCCCAGACTTGACGTGGGAGAAGATGCTGGCCGTGGCCGCGGAGCTGGGTTATGCCGGACTGGAACCCCGTCTGGATGCCCACCACGCACATGGCATTGAGACATCGCTGACCGGATCCCAGCGACAGAAGATAAAAGCGCAAGTGGCAGACAGTCCCGTGGCTCTGGCGTGCCTGGCGGTTTCCTCCCGTTTCGCGGATCCGCAGACCGCGCCGGGCTATCTGGACAATGTAAAGCGGGAACTGGATCTCGCGGCGGATCTGGGCGTATCGCGGGTGCGGGTTTTCGGGGGGCAGTTTCCCGAGGAAATGTCCCGCGCGGCGGCCATCGACAATGTGTCCGAGGCCATGGCGGCCGTGGCGGATCAGGCCGCTGCGGGTGGTGTGGTCCTGTGCCTGGAAACCCACGATGCATGGTGCCATCCCGCGCATGTGGTGCAGGTCATGGAGGCTGTGAACCGGGATAGTGTACGGGTCAACTGGGACGTGCTGCATCCCGTGCGCACTGCAGGCATGGACCTGCAGGCTTCCTTCGAGATGCTGAAGCCTTGGATTGCCCACATGCACATACATGACGCGCAGATCACCGCCGGACGCATTGCCTATGCCCCCATGGGCACTGCCGCCATTGATCATCGCATCGTGCTCAAGGCCTTGCATGGCATGGGCTTTACCGGATATCTGAGCGGTGAGTGGATTGGATTCTCGCCTTGGCAGGAGCATTTGCCCTTTGAAATCTCCCGGTTGCGCTCGTACGAAGCGGAACTGGGAATTTGAGCGCGTCAGGAGTGTCAGGGCCACTATGACCATACAGGTTCTCTCTGCAGAGTTGCGGGTGCGTGACATGCACACCCGCATGCCTTTTCGCTACGGGATTGCGTCCATGACGCAGGTGCCGCATGTCGCGCTGTCCCTGCAGGTGGAGACCCTTGCGCAGGTGGTGACAGGCCGGTCGGCGGAAAGCTTGGCTCCCAAGTGGTTCACCAAGGTGGTGGATTCGCCCTTTCGGCAAGATCTGCAAGACATGCTGCAGGTCATACAGACTGCCATGGCTCATGCCATGGCGGCCGGGCCGCAGCCGAACCTCTTTGCGTTGTGGGTAGCCCTGTATGAAGCCCAGAATGCCTGTGCAGTCAGCCCGCGCTGGCCCGCTCTGCTTCTGAATCTGGGGACCAGCTTGGTCGAACGGGCCCTGATTGACGCCGTTTGCCGGGCGCGGAGACAGAGTTTGGCCCAGATCCTGCGACAGGATGCATTTGGGTATCAGGGCGCATACTTTCATTCCGCATTGGCGGACTTGACTCCTGGCAGGACGCTGCCGCCCCGCCCTTTGACCCAACTCATAGCCCGACACACCATTGGTCTGGACGATCCCTTGCGGGAGAGCGACATCGCTCCCGAAGACAGAGCGCCGGACGGCCTGCCGCAGTCCCTGGAAGCCGTGATCCGCAGCTACGGGGTGCATTACCTGAAAATCAAGATCGGAGGCGACATTGCCGCGGACATCGCCCGGATACGGGCCATAGCAGACGTGTTGCGGGAATTCCCTCACAACTTCTTGTTCACTGTGGATGGCAACGAGCAATACCAGTCCTTTGAAGACTTTCGAGAATTCTGGACAGCCCTTGCGCGAGATGCAGAGCTGACCGGCTTCCTGCAGGGCCTGCTCTTCATTGAGCAACCGCTGCACCGGGATGTTGCCGTGCAGCCCGAGGCGACCCAGGCACTGCGGGCATGGGTGCACCATCCACCTGTTATCGTGGACGAATCCGATGGCGACATCCAAGGTCTGGCCCAGGCCTTGGCCTGCGGCTATCAGGGCACCAGCCACAAGAATTGCAAGGGCATCTTCAAGAGTGTGGCCAATATCGGTCGTCTGCAGCAGATGCAGGCAGAGAAGCCCGGCCAAAAGTGGATTATGTCCGGTGAGGACTTGACGAACGTGGGGCCCATTGCCCTAATGCAGGACTTGGCCATGCTGGCCAGTCTGGGCATCCTCCATGCCGAACGCAACGGCCATCACTATTTCACGGGGCTGAGCATGCATGAGCTGTCGGTGCAGGAGACCGTCGCGGCCCAACACCCGGACCTGTACCGCTGGCGGCAGGCCGGTGAGATCCGCTGTCCTGTCATTCACATCGAGGATGGTAGGTTGCACATGGGCAGCGCCGTGCAAGCTCCCTTTGGTTATGGTCCTGCACTGGATCTTGCCGGATTTCAGCCCTTGGCGGACTGGGACGACCGTCTGTACATCTGAATCTCTTGCTGGCATGTCAGGACTGGAACCCATCATTGTCTGCAGCGAGAACGGTGCGCAGGGGGCCGCGTCCGCGATGGATTCGCTGCGGACAGGAGGCAGTGCATTGGAGGCCGCGGTCGTTGCAGCCACCTATGTGGAGCAGGATCTGGCGGACCACTCGGTGGGAATGGGCGGCATTCCCAACATTTTGGGCGAGGTCGAGCTGGATGCCAGTGTCATGGACGGTCAGACCCGCCAGGCTGGCGCCGTGGCTGGTTTGCGCGGCTATGCGGACGCAGCTCGGGTGGCCCGGCATGTCATGGAACACACCCCTCACGTGCTGGTGGTGGGCGCCGGGGCGCGTCGTCTGGCCCAGGAGATCGGATGCCAGCCCACGAAACTGGAACAGGATCCGAGTCAGACCTTCTGGCGGCGGCGATTCATCCAGGCCGGTCTGGAACCCCCGGCTCCCGGGACTGTGGACCTGCTGTCGTACGTCCACCGCATGACCACCCAGCTGAGTCTGCCGGCCCCGCGAGCGGGTTTCGAGTCTGAATCCGCTCTGCCCGAACTGGAAACCGGCACAGTCAACTTCCTGGTCCGAGACCGGCATGGTCATCTGGCCTCTGTGGTCAGTACGTCGGGGCTAGGTTGGAAATATCCAGGGCGGGCCGGGGATTCGCCTATCCTAGGCGCTGGCAACTATTGTGATTCCCGGTATGGGACCGCCGCTTGCACAGGCCATGGGGAACTCTGCATGCGCGCCCTTACGGCCTACAGCATAGTCAATGGGCTTAGACGCGGGGAAGACTTGCATCAAGCGTCCCGCTGGGCCCTGCAGGATTTGGCGGAACTGCCCCGGAGTACAGGGCAGTTCGTGGGATTTGTCACCTTGACCCCAGATGGACGGCACCAGGGCTTCAGCGAACGTGCCGATCACACCTATGTATTCATGACAGGCACAATGATGGAGCCGGCGGAACGCCCTCGTCTGACCCTGCAAGATCTGGCGGAGAGCCACACGGAAAGGAGGTAAAGGGGCTATGGCGGCAGTCCTGGCGATGCCCCAGTTGGGTCAGAGCATGGTGGAGGGCACCGTGTCCGCTTGGCTCAAGACGACCGGAGACACCGTGGTCCGGGACGAATCCTTGGTGACCGTGTCCACGGACAAGATCGATACGGACCTGCCAGCTCCAGAAGCCGGCACGGTATTGCGTATCTGTGTGCCCGCCGGCTCCACCGTGGAGGTAGGCGCTCCACTGGCCTATATTGGAGTGCCGGGTGAGGAACCACCATCAGACAGGACACCTATCTTGGTTGCAGGTGAGCCTGCAGCGCCAGCATCCTCTCCCTCCACGCGCAAGACCGGATTTCTTTCGCCAGTAGTGGCTCGCATGCTGCACGAGTATGGATTGGATCCGGCCCAAATTGCGGGCACGGGTCGGGAGGGACGCATTACACGCAAGGATGTGCAGACGGCGATCGCCACGCGGCCAGTCGCGCCACCGGTGTCCGGAGTGCAGCCGCTGACCCCCATGCGACAGGCCATCGCGGAGCATATGACCCGCAGTGTGCACACCAGTCCGCACGTCACCACCTTCTTTGAGGTGGACATGGGAGCCGTGGTCCAGCATCGGGTACAGGCCCAGGCGGCCATGGCCCGGGATGGAGTGCATCTCGGCTTGCTCCCTTATTTCATGCAGGCCGCGGTGCAGGCGCTGCAGCAGGAGCCCCAGGTGAATGCGTCCCTGTTGCCCGAGGGTCTGGTGCGGCATGCATCCGTGCATCTGGGTATTGCCGTGGCGGTGCCGCATGGATTGGTGGCGCCTGTGATCCGCTTGGCGGACCGGCTGGATCTGCAAGGCTTGGCGCAGGCCTTGGCCGCATTGACGGCCAAGGCCCAAACGCGCAGGTTACAGGCGGCGGATCTGGAAGGCAGCACGTTCAGCATTACCAA
The DNA here is from genome assembly GCA_963422415.1 of Caldilineaceae bacterium. Taxonomy (GTDB): domain Bacteria; phylum Chloroflexota; class Anaerolineae; order Caldilineales; family Caldilineaceae; genus Bin34. The sequence goes on along the minus strand of OY729430.1, from coordinate 3,446,076 downwards.
CCATGGGTCCCATGGCAGTATGACCGGCACTCCCATCATTCACCAGCCCAATGCCGCCATTCTCGGCATTGGGGCCGTGGTCAAGCGCCCGGTGGTGCGCGGTGGAGATTCCCTGTTGCCACAGGCCAACGATGCCATCGTGATCAGGCCCATGTGCGTGCTCAGCCTCTCCTTTGACCATCGCATTTTGGATGGGGCCGTGGCCGACAGTTTTCTGGCCCACATGCGTGATACCCTTGAACAATGGCATTGAGTTTCCATTCCCCGCTGGGCAGAGTGAGAAGATGCATCCCATAGAGGTGGTCGTCATTGGTGGTGGTCCAGGCGGATATGGCGCGGCCATTCGCGCGGCTCAACTGGGACGCAAGGTGGTAATTGTGGAAAAGGAGCATCTGGGTGGTGTCTGTCTCAACTGGGGCTGTATACCCTCCAAGGCTCTGCTTCACGCGGCCGAAATGCTGGAAACGGTGCGAGAGGCCCAGTCCTACGGGATCACGTACGAGAATCTCGGCTGGAATTTCAGCCGGGTTGTGGACCGGAGCCGCAGCATAGTGGAGAAGCAAACAAAGGGTCTGCAGTTCCTGATGCGCAAGCATGGCATCGAGATTCTCTCCGGTACGGCCCGCTTCGTCGGGCCCGGGAACCTGCAGGTGCAACAGGCGGATGGGTTGGTGTCCGAGATCACGGCCACGAATGTCGTGATAGCCACGGGCGGGCGGGCGCGGGCGCTGCCCGATCTGCCCTTTGACGGCATCCATGTGCTGTCGGCCCGCGACGCATTGGCCCTGACTGCGCTGCCGGAAGCCGCCGTCATTGTGGGGGGAGGCGCCATAGGCGTGGAATTCGCCTGCATATGGCATGCCTTTGGGGTACAGGTTACCTTGGTGGAATGGGCTGAGCGGCTGCTGCCTCTGGAGGATGCCGAGATTTCCGCGGAACTGACACGGCAACTGAGAGGTCGGGGCATCAAGATCCACACGGGCAGCGTCGTGACAACATTTTCTCCCGATCAGAGTATGGCCCGGATTAAGGACGCCGCAGGCGAGTCCCGAATCCTGCCAGCCACACTGTTGTTGGTGGCGGTGGGGATCAGCCCGAATACCGACCTCCTGAATCTGTCCGCGGCAGGCGTTGCAGTGGATGCGCAGGGCTTTGTTGACGTGAACGAGAACATGGCTACCAATGTGCCGCACACCTATGCCGTGGGAGACATAACCGGCAAGGCACCCTTGGCCCACGTGGCCATGGCGCAGGCTGTCACCGCGGCCGAGACGATCTGCGGGGCCGAGACCTTGCCCATCCGCACCGAGCAATACGTGTTCATGCCGCGCTGTACCTATGGTTCTCCGCAGGTGGCCAGCATGGGCCATACGGAAGTCCAGCTGCAGGAGGCAAGCATTGCCTACAACAAGGGTTTCGTGCCTCTGTTTCCCAATGGCAAGGCCAAGGCCATGGGCATCCAGCGCGGATTCATCAAGATTTTGGCGGGCGCGGATTACGGGGAGATTCTGGGGGCGCACCTGATTGGCCCCGGGGTTACCGAACTGCTGCCCACCGTATCCCTAGCGCAGATGATGGAGCTGACACCGACTGAGATCGCCCACACCATTCATGCGCACCCCACTCTCAGTGAAGCCGTGATGGACGCAGCGGCCGCTGTAGAGGGGCAGCCTCTGCACATGTAAGAGACTGACTGGAATGCAGTCTGAATGTCACCTTTCCGCTCGATGACAGTTGCCAGCCTGGCGGAACCGGCCCGGCCGGAGATCACGCCCGCCAAGAAGCTGGCCGCCATCGCGGCCCTGGTCCTGACCGGGACGGGGTTGATGGCCGGTTCGCTGTGGGGCTTCCCGTTTCTGGTGTGGGGCTATCAGGTGCATCAGGCCGGTACATACATGGAGCGCGGCATGACGTGGCCGGAAGAACGGCACAGTGATTCCTTGCCGCAGGTGCGGAATGTCGCTGCCTTGGAGACCGCGCTGGCCTTTCTGGACAAGGCCCAGGCCATCCGCCCGCAGCACTTTCACGCCTTTCGGATGGAAGGGCAGATATTCATGGCCTTGGGCGAGTGGCTACAGGCGGAGCCTGCGATCACGGCGGCCATCGCCCGGGCTTCCGGGAACCCACTGGTACACTTCGACCAAGTCATTGTGTATGAACAGATGATGCAGGCCTTGGCCGCGGATGCGGGACGCCAATTGTGGCCGCAAGTGCGGGCCCGGCCGGGTCTGCTGGTGCATCCCACCTATGGCGAGGTCTGCTCCGATCCCCCCAATCCCATCCACTGCAATTATCTGTACACGCGCATCGCATTGCCGGTGGACGGCTTGCCTTGGGAGGCTCCTTTCTTGGGATTCAAGGGGAGGCGGACCATGGAGACGGTCATGGCTCTGCCTCCGGATGCGGAGGTCTTGGCCTACTTGTTGGCCGTCTGGCCACAGCCCGGGGAGATTCTGACCGGACCCCTCTCTGCACGGTTGCTGATTCGGGGCGCAGAGGGCCAGGACTTCACCATCCTCGACAGCCATGATCTTTCGGATGCCGACATGCAAGGGATTTGGTTGCCCAAGGTGGTTTCGCTGATTCCCTGGGCCGGTCAGACAGTGACGTTTCGGTGGGAAACGCTCTCGCAGGATCATTTTGTGGGCTGGGGGCAGATGACGCTGGCTACGGCGGAAATCGGGGGCATGTCGGCGCGTACGCCCCAGTTGCGTTGGGAACAGGCCCTGTGGGCGGGCGGTTTCGACAGCGGTGACACCCGTTCCCTGACCGCGGAAGCGGAGAACATCGGCTATGTGGAACAGCATGCAGCCTGGATGCGTCGCTCTGAACTTCTGGAATCCCAGGGTCGCTAGGCCGAGACAGGGTCATGGCAGCCGCAGTGGAAATCGGCGTGGAAGTCCGCTTCGCGGAAACGGACATGATGCAGGTGGTGCATCACGCTGCATACCTGCCTTGGCTGGAGATGGGCCGCATTGCCTATCTGAAGGCCCATGGAGCCCCCTATGCCGAAATTGCCAGGATTTGCAACTTCTCTGTAGTGGATGTGTCTTTGCAGATTCGCCATCCCCTAGTTTTTGGGGACATGGTGCAGGTGATGACTGTCTTGGATAGTCTTGGTTCCCGCAAGCTGCGTTTCCTCTACGAATTGTGGGCCCGACAGAAAACCTTGCAGGTGGCTACCGGCTACACAGAACACATCTGTGTGGATCTGGAAGGCCGAGCCATCCGCATTCCGGCGACGCTGGCGGCCAAGCTGCAGGCTCGATGATGTATACACAACTGAATTCGCAATCAGCAGAGATGGATGCAGGCCAGTGCACAGGATTCGTATGGAAACAGCTGTTGCACGCGCTGGTCCGCGGTCGGCCGCGGACGCGAGACACGATCGGCGACTGGAACCATACCGGATGTAGTGCCAACGGCACCGTGTCGCAGCGTCCGTGTCCATGAGACTGGAACTGGACAAAGCTGGGATGGCCAAGTTCGCCGCGGATATGCAGACCGAATTGGCGCCGCTCAAGCTCTGCGGCGATGCGTTGCCCATGATCCGACTCAACAAGGGCACCGGGTACCGGGTCTATTCCCGTGTCCTTTGGCGTTGTCTGGCGCAAGGGGTTCTGAATGATAAAACCGTGCATCGGGATCGGGGCCGCGCTGTAGGTCCCGATGAAATCCAGTGTCCACTGCGACATGTAGTGTGGACACTGGCACAACGAAAACGGCCTTTGAATCCATGACAGCCCATGGATGTTACAATCGATCCGCGGCAATGCAAGGGGAGGAAAATGAAATATCAGCAGCTCAAATTCATATTGTGAATATTGGCTGCCATGTTACAGCAGACAGAAACCACTTTGCTGTCCCCCTCCCACGTCTATCGCGACGCCCGAACCTACCGCGACACCCGAGCCTATTCCCCTGCCTCCCGAGATGATCAGACAGATGGTGGCAATTCCTGAAGGATTTTCCGGTACAGGCGATATCCATTATGCCCAGAAACTGGCCCAAGACCATCTCATGGTATGGATCGTCAAGAACTGGCTTGGTGACAGCGCTACCAGTCTCCCCAATGCCTTGTTTCATGGCACAAAATTGGAAACGGATGGACGGATAGAAAAAGTACAATGGGGGATTGCTGGTATGCATTCATTGTCGGTCCGCCTCGGGGCAGTAGCTGGTTGGCTGCTGCTCACTATATCTATCACATCAAGCAAAATCGTTTCACATCCGATCCCAATCAGCCATTGGTCCAGCCAGTCACCAAAACCGTATACGTGGACATAGTGCCCACATTCAGGGACGGAACTTACCGGGTGGGGCAGGATATTAATCCTGGCGTCTATCATTTTGTCCACACCGATGACCGAACAGGCATCTGCTATTGGAAAAGGCTGCGCGGCTTTTCCGGCTCGCTGGATGATATCATTGAAAATGGTCTTGTCGATTCGCCTCGATATGTGGAAATCAAGGCATCGGATTTGGCTTTCATGTCCGATGGCTGTGGCATGTGGACGCGGATCGATTGACAAACGGGTGATCGGGCCATGATCTCCGTTGCATCATGGCCGTGCCAGAATCTCTGCAGCGAAGATCAATCGGACATTGCGGCAGGTTGCAAGAGGGCAGGCTCTGTTCTGGCATTTCCGATTGTGCCCGCAGCCGCCCATCGTGTCAGCCGTGAAAATGCCTTGTGCGCGGCAGGCTGCCGCTTGGATTGATGTTGAGCATGGTCATGGAATCTGGAGTTCGCAGGCCTCAATCAGATTGTCTGTTCTGTTGGCAGGCTCCGGTAGAATTGGCAGAGAGGCATGAGTCAAATTGTCAGAGGACACAGTGGGCGGACTAGGAACAGTCGGCAATCCGGTCAGGATTGGCATAGTCGGCTCCGGGCCGGCCGGATTCTATGCGGCCGATTTCCTGCTCCGGGCCAAGAACCTGGCTGTGCATGTGGACATGTTCGACCGTCTCCTGACTCCCTTTGGGCTGGTGCGGGCGGGCGTGGCGCCTGATCACCAGAAAATCAAGTCGGTCACCAAGATGTTCGACCGTGTTGCACGCAGACCGGGATTCCGGTTCTTTGGCAATGTGACCTTGGGCAAACACATCAATGTTCCGGAGTTGGCCGACTTCTACCATGCTCTGATATATGCCACCGGGGCGCAAACGGATCGCAACCTGCCCATTCCAGGGATCGAATTGATCAATAGTCACACGGCCACCGAATTTGTGGCTTGGTACAACGGGCACCCGGATTTCAAGGATCGGGAATTTGATCTCTCGCAGGAAAACGTGGCTGTGATCGGCATGGGCAATGTGGCAGTGGACGTGGCCCGAATACTGGCCCATTCCCATGAGCGTTTGGCCGAGACAGACATCGCAGACCATGCCTTGGAAGCTCTCAAGGACAGCAAGGTCCGCAATATTTATATTCTGGGCCGCCGTGGCCCCGCGCAAGCTGCCTTCACGGTTCCCGAGATCCGGGAGCTGGGCAAACTGGAAGAGTGCCAGACGGTGGCACTGTCTTCTGAAGTGCAGTTGGATCCCTTGAGCCAGCTTGAAGTGGAACAGTCTGGAAACAAGACGCTGACGACCAAGCTGCAGATCATTGATTCCTTTGTGGATCAAACCTCTCAAGGCAAGCCCAAGCGGCTGACCATTCGGTTTCTGGTCTCGCCAACCGAGCTGATTGGGAATACGGAGGGCCGCATTGTCAAAATGAGGCTGTCCCAGAATGAGCTGTACGCGGATGACCAAGGCAATCTGCGCTCCCGCAGCACGGATCACCATGAGGAACTGGACATCGGTCTGGTCTTCCGCTCCATCGGCTACTATGGCGTGCCCTTGTCGTATGTGCCCTTCCGAGATGACTGGGGCATCATCCCCAATGAGGCGGGCCGTATTGAGGACATGGATACCGGCCGTCAGATTGAAGGCCACTATGTTGTCGGCTGGATCAAACGCGGCCCCACGGGTGTGATTGGCACCAACCGGCCCGATGCCAAGGAAACTGTGGAATTGTTGCTGAACGACGTAATGGCGGCCAAGCACCTCCATCCTGTCCGCACGCAGCCTGAGCAGATCGTGGCCGAGCTGCGTACACGACAGCCCGACTTGATCACGTACGAGGACTGGCTCTGTCTGGATGCCGAAGAAATCCGCCGCGGCGCGGCGCAGGGTCGTCCGCGCGTGAAGTTCACCTCGTCCGAGGCAATGTTGGCCGTGCTGAAGGCACAGCGTAGCAGTCAGGACTTGGCTGCCTGCGAATAAGGTCGTTGTTTGCCCTCCTTGGGATCTTGATCCCTGCGGCGATCCCCGCAAAGACCTGTGAGCGTGGAATCATTTGGCGGTGGCACGCCTAGAGGGTCGCGGCGTCCACGGAGGCTCTGGCCCCCGGGCGGTGCTGCAGGTGGGCTCACAGAGGCAGGATCATGGTCGGTGTCAACTCCCCCAACCGGAAGTAGCTGACCAAGGAGGCGCTGTCTATCCCGAACTCAGGTATTTAGGCTGCCCGGAGAATTGTCCGATCCAACTGATCGGCATTGGGTTCCGCTCAACAGAACCAGTCTTCTGTCAACCGCGGTGGTGCTGGCAGTTGCGGCTGCAGTCTGTCTGGCACATGTGCACGTGCCGTTTCGTAGGCTTGGGCTCGCACTTCAAGGAACAATTCCATCGGATCCCAGTTCACCGGCAGATTGCCGGTGAGCTCTGCCAGCGTCTTTTGCAAGACGTCCACTCTCTCGTCGGGTGAGTTCCAGGTATGGATGAATTGGGCCGACTGCAGGGGTCCCAGCCAATCGCTACCTTCAAAACGGCGTAGCAGCCAGCTGTGAGGGGGAATCAGGAGCCGCAGGCTGAGCTGCAAGGGCGGAATCGCCCGTACCAGTCCATGGGTCTCGATCCAATCCAGAAATTCCACATAGTCCGCCGCCGTGGACCACGGCGTAAAGGGAATCCAAGTCGGGTGCAGCGGCAGGTCCAACTGTCGCAGATCCCGCACCACTTGCTCCATATCCATCACCGTATGGCCTTTGTCCAGACAACGCAGAATGCGATCTTGCACGGACTCGAAGGCGGATACCACGAATGCCGCTCCTTGCTCCTTCAGGCGGGCTACATGCCGCGGGAAACGCCGCAAGTGTTCCACCTTGGCAGTGAAGTCGAAGGAGACATGGGGATAGGTCTGATGCAGCCACTCGGTTACGCGCAGGGAATGACCGGGGCCATTGAGAAAATCGGGGTCTCCAAACGAGACATGTCCCGCGCCCGCTTCCACTTGTTGGGCAATGTCTGCCGTGACGGATTCAAAGCCAATGACAAAAAAACGTCCTCCATAGACCGGTACCACGGGACAGTGGCCACAGGTATGCAGACAGCCCCGACTGGTGGCCACTTGGGCGGCCGGCACCGCGTCTCCAGTGCGTGACACGAAGTGCGCGTATCGCTGCAAGGCGGGCAGTGTCTCTCGATCCGGTACCGGCAGGTCCAATCGGGCCAAAGCAGGGGCATAGACCCGCTTCTGCCTGACAGCAGAGCCGGCGAGTTGCCGGGCCCATGTTGTCAGTTCCACCTCCACTTCACCGGCCAGCGCCCGATCCGCCACGCCGGTGTTGAGCAGAAACTCGGAATTGAGACCGGCATAGAGACCGTAGAAACAGAAACTGGCTTCGGGCAAGCGGGAGCGCAAGGATCGGGCAACGGCCACGCTCAGGGTCAGAGCCGTGTGCATGGGTACGGAGAATGCCACGCCCTGGAAGTCGCGGACCGGCAGTTCGGCCAATGTCTGCATCGTCAGATCCAGAGTGGTCACTTGCATGCCCGCCTGCTGGAGACAGGCCCGCGGCTGGGCTAGGTGCAGCGGCTGAAATCCCGATTCGTAGGTGGCAATCAGCAGGATGGCGGACATGGGGGGCACACAGAACTCATGATCATTCAGGATCATACCGTAGAATGAATCTCCATTGGATGGAAGGCGACAGACTCCGGTGGAGACATGGAACTCATTCCCAAACGCTTTCTGGGTGAGGCTATCACAGTCGATTTCGACCAGGCTCCCGCCACTGTCAAGAATCCGCACTGTCCCCAACGCTTTACCTGGCGGGACGCGGAACTGGAGATTGTGGCGTTGATCGAGGAATGGCGAGATCCTGCGCGCAAGGGGCGTATGGCCCGGAACCAGCGGGAGGCTCATCTACGACGTAGCCGTCAAGTGGGCTCTTGGGGGGTGGGGCGCGTCTATTTTCGAGTTCGGGTTCAGGATGGTCGCCATTTTGATATCTACTACGACCGGGCACCGGCGGGGGGACATCCGGAAGGCCGTTGGCTTCTTTTCCGGGAGTTGACGGAAGCACCCTAGAGGCGTGGCGGAGAAGGAATGTCAACAGTCAGCCGGGATCGAGTGGATTTTCGTCGTGCATGGCGTCTGCCAGCTTGGACCACTCCTCCACTTGGAGCTCCGGGAGTTCATCCAAGGATGTCAAGCCGAAATACTGCAGAAAAATCTCTGTCACCGCATAGAGAATGGGATTGCCTACGGTGGGTCTGTGCCCTCGGGTTTCAATAAACTCCCGATCCAACAGCGAACGCAGGATATGGGCACAGTCCACCCCGCGAATAGCCTCGATTTGCCCTCGAGTCACGGGTTGTTGGTAGGCAATGATTGCCAAGGTTTCCATGGCTGGGCGGCTGAGCCGGGTGTGAGATGCCAGTGCCGTAAATTTCTCAATGGCCGGCGTGGCTTCCGGCATTGTCACCAACGCGAACTTGGTTCCCAACCGCTGCAGGCGCAGGCCGCGACCGCTTTCCTGCAGTGTTTGCTGCAGGAAAGCCAAGGCATCCACTACCTCGGCAGGAGCACAGTCCAAGGCCCGGCTGAGTTCCCGGGCCGTGGCGGGCGCAGGGGTAATGAAAAGCAGACTTTCCAGCAAGGCGGGCAGGGAATTGGAGCGTTCTGCATCCATGGACTGTGAGGACAGGGTGGGTAATTCAGTCTTGATCGTTGGGAGGTATGTATGAAAAGGACGCGCAGAACCGATTGGCCTGATAGGACCACGGCATTCCAGACGGTACGGTGACATCATGCGCTCGGGCCCGTTGCCTTGGGGCTGACGACGAACCAACTCCGTACAGAGGCCGTGGGTTCCGCGGTGGCATCTCCTTGTCGACCCGAAAAATGTGCGGTCCCTTATCGGCAGACTAAACGAATTGATTTTCTATTGCAAGGGTTGGGTCATGTCCCAACTGGACCCTCGCTGACGCGGCAAGTCCCAGAAACTGCATTTCGTCAGGAAAAATTCCGCCTGAGGTGGGAGCGTTCCCCATTCGACATGCCCCGGCCTGCGCAACAGTGGACGGCATACCCTTCGCATGGGACAGTCTTCTGGCTCATCTTGCAGCGCTGAATCTCGGACAATGTGCAGACCGGGTGCAGTGCCGCCGTTACACAACATCTCCGTGCACAGCTTGTCCAGTCTCGGTCTCGTGCATTGTGTCCGAAGGTCAAGACGCGTGGAGAGGGCGGGGGAGGCCGATGGCCCACGACCAGATCCAGTCCCGTGCCCATAACGGTGGTTTCACGGGAGTTGCACAGAGAGACATGTCGTGGCATGAACGGACAAGATTTCATACACGCCCACCTCGGCCTCCTGAAAGCACAGTACAGGATGATAGCCGGCCTCTTGCAGCGCTGCGGCTATCTCGATTGTCTGATCTGAATCCCGGGTCAGACGCAGCTGAAAAATCGGCGTTCCCACAGGTTGTTTTGCTACCAGTTCCACCAAATGCGCCGCATCGGCAAACCAAACCCGGGCCGGGGCCGGGTGGTCAAAGAGATAGAAGAGGAAGTGCCAACTCAGCTCCCGGTGCAGAATGACAGAGTCGTGTGGAGCGGCGGACAGCAGACGAGCCAAGGCCTCGGGCAAGCCGGCCACACCTGGATTGTCCTGCATTCCCGGCAACATGCCGTGCCATCCATCATGCCAACCTGAAGCCACTGACAACAGCATGCCAAGGAGCAGCAAGCCGAGACATAGCCGATGCCACGGGGACTGGGCTGCAGACCATAGCGTCTTCCACGCCCAGATTGTGCTCAAAACCAGAATCGGCGTGAGCGGCAGCAGATATCGGATCCACGGATTGAAAGTCAGCAGCCAATGCAAGAGTGCATATCCGACGGCCCAGATCAGGGACAGACTGATCCAGCAGTCTTCTCGAGTCAACGGAGTCTGCCGTCTGACCCATCCCGCGGCCAGCAGCAGCGCTCCCCAGGCGGCCCAGCCGAGCCCGCCGCCCAGCGCCGCACTGTATAGTGGAAGCCAAGCAGCCAGGCGCGGTCCCAGATCCACCCCGGATATGATGCGCAGCGGCGCGTAGTGGTCAAACCCGGCGTACCAAAAGGAGGGAGCCCACATCATGCGCATCCCATCCCAGATCAGAATGGGCAGCGATATGCTCAACAGGCCGCGCACCCATAACCGGATGTCTTGACGCCAGCTGTCAGATTGGCATATCCATACCATGCCGACTACCAGGGGCAGATACAATAGGCCTGTCTGTTTGCAGAAGATGGAGAGGCCTAGGGCCACACCGGAGGCCCTATAGCGTTGCTGCACGGCCAATAGGCAGGCCGCTGTGCCTGCCAATACCAAGATGGGATCTGTCAACCCCGTAGGACCATACGCCAGAATCAGGGGGTTGGCGCCAATCAGCACGCAACACAGTCCGGCCGACTTCCAACCCCATTGCCGCCCAGCAAAGCGACCCAGTCCCAGACATAGCAGGGCTGCGGCCAATATGTTGACATAACGTGCCGATGCGGATGTAGGCCCAAAGGTGTAAAGCGCCAGGGACTGCAGCCAGAGATAGACAGGGGGCTTGTCGATCCAGTGGGCGAGAAAGAGAGGATCGCGGTGTTCCAGCCAATGGCGGGCCCAATAGGCGTACAAAGCCTCGTCTCCGGTCAAGGGCCAGCGGTTTGCCCGCGCCAGTCCCAGACACAGAGGCAGAAGCAGACCCAGCCCCGCGAGACTCCAATGCCTCCAGTCACGGTGGTTGCCGGATTGAATCCGTTGATTCAGAGTCGAGGGGCCGGCCACATGGTTCTCGGTGGATTCAAGGATATCGGCGCTGGGGTTGCCACCGTCGTTTCGGTGGCAGTCTCTGAGGTGTCCGTCACTCGGTGTCGCCCCAGTGCGCGCACAGAACGAAATCGGTATGGATGATCCTGCGCGGTGGCTGGGCAGGTATGATTCCCGCAATTCCCCTGACTGGTACGATTCATGGGAATGAGTCCGTTGGCGTCACTTTCCATCAATCACCAAGGACAGAATTGGCATGACTCAATTGAGAGCAGGTGTAATTGGTCTGGGCCGGATTGGCAGCACATTCGATGATGAAATCGACCGCGGGGGCGTTTTCTTTCTGCCCTACTGTCACTCACCCAGCTATGTCAAGTCCGACTTGACCCGACTGGTGGCTGGTGCAGACATCCACGCGGGGCAGCGAGCGGCCTACGTAGAACGCTGGGAACTGGATCCCTGTCATGTGTACGCGGACTATCGAGAAATGTTGGATCAGACCCGGCTGGATATCGTGAGCGTCTGTACATCGGCGCGGATGCGCCCCCAGATTGTGCTGGATTGCGCCCGGGCTGGCGTGAAGGCCATCTGGGCCGAGAAACCCATGGCGCCCAGTCTGGCGGAGGCGGACGAAATGGTACGTGTGTGTGGTGAAACCGGTGTCGTGTTGGCCATCAATTGTTCCCGCCGTTGGCATCCCCTTTTTGATCAGGCCCGGCGGCTCATTGCCCAAGGCGCTCTGGGAGACATATTGCATGTGACCGGATATGGCCAGTGCGGGTTGTCCCATAACGGTAGCCATCTCATTGACACTCTCTGTTTTCTGGCGGGTGGCACCGTGACATGGGTCTTTGGCGAGGTGAATGTGGAGCAGGAGGAGGAGGTCTCCGATACGGATCCGGAAGGGAACGGCTACTTGGCCTATGACAACGGAGTGCGCGGCTTCCTGCGCGGCATGCCCTGCGGGGCCGCTGCCTGGGACTTCGAGGTGATCGGTACGGAGGGCCGCATTCGATCATCCACGCACGGTCAGGACTTCGAATATTACAAGATGATCCCTGGTGGCATCAGAGGCGGCAAGCTGCCGGCCCGGGTGCCCTACCCTTGGCCCGCCTATATGCACAGCATGGGCGAAATCATCGTGGCGGATCTGGTGCATTGCATCGAGACCGGCGACAGTCCCCGCTGCGCCGGCATCAACGGACGGGAGGCGTTGGAAGTGGCGCTGGCCTTGCGGGAATCTCACTGCAGGGGAGGGCAAAGGACCGACCTGCCTCTGGCGGATCGCACCTTGACCATGCTGTCGCGGGATTTGCGGCATGACGACGTACCCGCTCGAATTCGCCGGCGGCCGGCGGCCTAACACGCGGCAAGGTTCTGCGAGACAAGTCCGTCCCGTCTGCGCCACAGCGGTCACATCGGACTGTAGTTGCGAATGAAGTCCCGGAACAGGATTGTCTCGGAGAGATTGTCGCATTCATTGCAATGTTCCCAGTCGCTCCATACATACTCCACGGCATGCCAGCCTGCGTAGCCGTGCGTGGCCATCAGGTCTAGGACCCGTCCATAGTCAATGGTGTTTTCGGCCCACGAGGCCTGCAGCCGGTCACGGCGCGCGCCGCGGAAATGAAAGTGACTGGCATGGGGAACGAGGACCTCTATGGCTGTGTCCGCCACGCCCTGACGCGTGAAGTGCGTATAGTCCAAGGTCAGCGACAGGTCCGTCACGCTTTGCACCAGACTCAGAGCCGTTTGTGGCGAAGGCACGATGGAGCCTACATGGGCCTCGACACTGAACACAAGACCCCGGGGTTGGGCCTGTGCCAGGCGCCAGGCCAATTCCTCTTCCGTGCGGGCTAAGGACGATTCTTGGCTTTCTTCCGGGAAGTGCACTCCGGGCAATACCGTAACATGCCGACTCCCGCAGGCTTCCGTATAATCCAGACAGCGCAGAAACCCGTCCCGGGCCTTGGCGCGGCGGTCCGCTGTGACATGATTCAGGGCGAAAGGCACAAAGTCCGGATCCAGTTGCAGAAACACGTCTGCCACAACCAAGCCCAAGGTCCCAAGCCGATCGCGCAAGACCCTCCCGGCTTTCTCGGGGTTTTGGAACTCCTGCGAAGGTTGCAGATGGGAGCGATTTTCGAAGAGACCAATGTCAACCCCCTGAAATTCCATGGACTGAATCAGCTGTAGAGCCGCCTGGTGAGACAGCAGGGGAAACGTAAAGTCGGCACATGCCAGTCGGGTCTGCATGGAGTTACGCCTCGTCCATGAACCGGGTGGTGTCCGTTTCCCATTCTGCCGGGGCCAAGAAGCCGCCATCCACCACCAGGGATGTGCCGGTAATGCCCGTCGAGTCTTCGCAACTGAGATAAAGGACCGCCTTGGCAATGTCCTCCGGCGTGATGATGACACCCATGGGCACGCGTTTGAGCCGATTCCGCAAGGTCTCCTCTGGATGGGGGGTGGCGCGCATGTGAAATTGCAGCATCGGCGTATCCACAATGCCGGGGCATACGCTGTTGCACCGCAGACCGTCCTTGGCATAGTCCACGGCAATGTTGTTGCTCAGCCCCAACACCGCATACTTGGAGGCAATGTAGGCCGGGGTGTCTCCTTGTGCGATGAAGCTGCCCACCGACGCGATGTTGACCATGTAGCTGCGGCGCTGTCGCCGCAAATGCGGAATGCCGTGCTTGATGGACAGAAAGATGGACTTGAAATTAACCCCCATCAGCCGGTCCCAGTCTTCGACCCTGTACTTGTCCAAGGGGGCCACGTGCACGATCCCGGCGCAATTGACGATGTTGGTCAATCCACCGTGCTCGACCGCGGCGCGGTCCAAGGACGCCTGCACGGCATCCTCTTGCGTCACGTCGCAATCGTGATAGGTAGCGCTGCCCCCAGCCGCCCGTATATCGGCGGTCACGGCTTCGCCCATTTCCGTCTGAATGTCAATGAGAGCGACATGGGCTCCTTCCCGGGCAAACAGGCGGGCCACCGCGGCCCCCATGCCCGAAGCCGCTCCGGTCACCCAGGCCGACTTGCCCGTCAGTCTTCCTGCACAGGTCATGATGTCCTTGTTCCCTTGCCCCGACACCTCTGCCGGGCTTCTTGATGGTATGTACTGCCAATGGCAACCGACGCCACGTCAATGCAGGTCCCTGATTTCGGCGAGCGCGGCTTGTACCTCGGTCTGCAACTGGGCGTCCGCCTCTGGATTGAAGGGACCACCCTCTCCGCCGCAAACATCGTCGCCCAGCTGGTTCAGGGCCTCGACGACGGCACTGTAGTTGTATGCTCGACCATGGCGAAACCGTATCTCCTCCAAGGCCGACAGCTTGGATTCCCAAGCGTAGGCTCGGGCCCAATCCTGTCGCCGCTGCGCATTGTTGATGCCGTCGCAAGGCTGGGTGGTCACCACGGCGGTGCCTGACGTATGGCCCTGCGTGCCCAGCCGAGCCGCGTCGGTGCTGCGATCCCCTATGCCCCAGATGACAATGTTGCCTTTTGGAACCTGGCGTACCAGTGGAGGAATGTCGGCCAGGCCGGTGCCTACCTTCACGCCGACGAAATGCGGCGAATCCGTGAGAAGATGCACTACGGCGTCCATGTCTCGGCGGGAGCGCAGGTAGTAGAGAAAGCGGGCCCCCATTGGACCAAACTCCTCGCCCAAGGCCATGAGGCCCTCGTATAGTCCTGCCGGAGAAAAGGTGCCGGATAGGGGCATGATCAGAATCACGTCCGGCGTCCGGGACAGGGTCAAATGTTTTTCCAGTACGGTCCGCGTGTCGGTCAGCGGATTGGGAAGGACGGCTGTCATGAGAATGCCGTCCTTTTCCATGACCTGACCGGTGTCATCGAATATCCGGACTTGGTCCGTGCAACTCAAGTGGTGCAGCAGGCTCGTTCCCGCTACGGAGATCACGCGTGGCCGGTTGCCTTCAAGGTAGTTGTGCCGCATGAGGTACTGGATGTTCCGTTGATGTCCGTCCCGGTCTATCACGCCGTCGCGGAAGGGTACGACCGGGATGGCAATGACATTGTCTAGATCTCGCAGCAGTTGCTCGGTGGTTCGCATGGCGCTCCTGCATTTCTTTCATTTCAATCCGGCGCGGTCGGGGTGGCCGGTCGCACCCTCATTATCCCAAAGTCACGACCGTTGGGCACGATATGGATGTCGTCCATGCCTCGGGATCTCCTTGCCTGTCCGGTTCGATTCCCCAAGATCGAGTGTGAGGCGACCCTGCACCCCGGCTGCATTCTGGCATGCCAGAGCAGGACATGCCCCAGCAGATCCCCTGCTTTCTCCGGCAAACGGAAGAGGCATGAAACCAATGGGTGGGACAGGACGATCAGCGTTACCCTCCGGAATCAGAGGGACGCCAGCGCGGCTCCGCAGTCCATCTACTGGGGATCTGCAGCGGTTGCCAGGAGATGGACTTGAGGTCACCTGTGGCGGAGAGCTCAAGAGTCCGCCTCCTTTTTGGAGGAGTGAATGGACGATCACCCCGGAGCGGCCTGATCTTTTGTGCAAGACAGGCGGATCATTTCCATGTCTCTTTCAGTACCCGCACCCAATTCAGGTAGGCAATGCACTCTAGCTCGCTGTCCGAGAAACCGGCTTTGCGGAACTCGTCCAGAAGATGGGGCAACTGGGCGGCGCTGGGCAGGTCGGTCGGCATCACGGCCCCGTCAAAATCCGATCCCAAGGCTACATGCGCGATACCCATGCGCTCCACCATGTAGGTGGCGTGACGCACAATCTCGGTGCAGGATGTCAAGACGTCGGATCGCCCGTCCTCTCGCAGAAATCCCACATGAAAGTTGATCCCTACCACTCCATTGCTTTCCCGCATGGCGTCCAGTTGCTTGTCCGTCAGATTGCGTGAAGCCGGACACAAGGCATGGGCGCAACTGTGGGTAGCCACCAGCGGGGCATCGGTCAAGCCAGCCACATTCCAGAAGCCTTGCTCGTTCAAGTGCGACAGATCCACCAGAATACCCAATTCGTTGCATGCCCGCACCAAGGCCCTGCCCTGCGGGCTGAGACCCGGCCCTGTGTCGGGCCCGCTGGGAAACGCGAAGGGCACACCGCAGCCAAAGACATTGGGACGGCTGTGCACCAGACCCAGGGAACGCAGCCCCAGGTCATGGAAGAGAGGCAGAAGATCCAGGTCTGCATCGATTGGGACCGCATCCTCAATGTGAGGGATGGCAAAGCGGACTTTTTCCTCAAGAGCCGTCTGCAACTGGACAGGATCTCCGACCATGCGAAATTCCTGGTCCAAGGTGCGGTCCAAGTCGCGCAGCAAGGCAAACAGATGCAGGGCGTAATCCAGCGCATACGGGTGTTCCACTTCCTGCCCCAACCCGCTGACGCGACCGGGTTGGTCGGGCACGTACATGGCGAAGAACCCTCCGGCCAGTCCCCCTTCCTGCATACGGGACAAGTCCAGATGGCCTGCAGCAGACCGGACATGGAATTGGACTCCGGCTTGCCCGCGACTGCGGTGCAGCCGCAACAGGGTGTCGTTGTGACCGTCAATGATGGGAGGGTAGGCAGCAGTGGACATGGATTCTCCGGACCCAGAGGCGGAAATGGGGATTTGGTCTCAATCCGAGACCGTTTCAAGATTGGGGTGCCGTGCGAGGCACCAGTTCCCCAATGCCACGCAAATCCAGATCCTTGGCCCGATGACAGGCCACGCGATGGCCTCCTGCCAAGGTCTGCAACTCCGGCATCTCGGTCTGGCAGAGGTCCACGGCGTATGGACAGCGGGGATGGAAATAACAGCCCGCGGGTGGATTGGCCGGATCCGGCACGTCCCCTTCCAGCACGATGCGCTGGGACCGCTCCCTGGGATCGGGGCGGGGTACGGCGGACAACAATGCCTCGGTGTAGGGATGCTTGGGGTTGTGATAGAGATCCGTGGTGTCTCCCTGTTCCACCATCTTGCCCACGTACATGACCGAGACACGATCGGCAATGTACTCCACCACGCTCAAGTCATGGGCAATGAAGACGTAGGTCAGGTCGAATTCGGACTGCAGATCCTGCAGCAGGTTCAGGATTTGGGCCTGCACGGACACATCCAGCGCGGACACGGCCTCGTCGGCGACCACGAGCTGAGGCTCCAGGATAAGGGCCTTGGCTATGCCGATGCGCTGCCGCTGGCCGCCGCTGAAGGCATGCGGGTAGCGTCGCATGTATTCGGGTCGCAAGCCCACGCTCCGCAGCATGGCGGCGACCCGATCCTCCAAGTCCGACCCATAGGCGACTTGGTGCACCCGCAAGGGATCGCCCACCAGGTCCAGTACCGTCATGCGGGGATTCAGGCTGGAGAAGGGGTCTTGGAAAATCATGCGCAGTTCGCGCCGGTACGGCTTGAGACCGGAGGATTTCAGATGACTGAGATTGACGGTCTCGCCTGCCTTGTTGCGGTACAGCAGGTTTCCGCCCGTGGGATCGTAGGCCTTCACCATGCAGCGACCCGCCGTGGTTTTGCCACACCCGGACTCGCCCACAATGGCCAGCGTCTCCCTCGGCAGAATGTCAAAGGACACGTCGTCCACGGCCCGCACGTGTCCCACTGTACGCTGCAGGAATCCCTTCCGAATCGGGAAATGCATCTTCAGGTTCTGTACGGAGTACAGGGCCTCCGGGGCGCCATGGGCCCGATCGCGTTCTGTGCTCATGGCGAGTCCTCGTACAGGAGACACCGCACCAGACGGCCATCCGACAGCGTTGTCAGCTGGGGATGTTCGGTGTCGCATCGTCCGATGATCGCCTTCTCGCATCGCGGATGGAAGGGACAGCCCGTGGGCCGGTGGTAGGGATCCGGAACAGATCCCAAGATGGGGTCGAGACGGCCTTGGTCGCTGTGCCCCAGGCGGGGAATGGATTGCAGCAAAGCCTGAGTATACGGATGTTGCGGATCATGAAAAATGGAGTCCACATCCGCGTGTTCCACCACTTCGCCCAAGTACATCACCACCACTTCGCTGCACATTTCGGCCACGACCCCCAAGTCATGGGTGATGAGCATGATGGCCATACCCAATTCGTCCTGCAGCCGTTGCATCAGTTCCAGAATCTGGGCCTGCGTGGTGACATCCAGCGCCGTCGTCGGTTCGTCGGCGATCAGAAGCTGCGGATCACAGCTCAGGGCCATGGCAATCATGACCCGCTGGCGCATGCCGCCGGACAACTCGTAGGGATAGGCGTCGTACCGTTTTTCGGGGTCTGGAATTCCCACCAGGCCCAACATTTCCACGGCCCGCGCCCGCGCCGCCTGCTTGTCGAGATCCATGTGCAACAGAATGGCTTCCGAAATCTGGAAACCCACCGTGTACATCATGCTCATGGAGGTCATGGGCTCCTGAAAAATCATGGCGATGTCTTGGCCTCGGATCTGGCGCAGCTGTTCGCTCTCGCGGGGCAGGGCGGCTACATCCACTACATCCGGCGTATGGTGTGTGCCGTGCAGCAGAATCTCGCCTGCCAGAATCCGACCCGGCCTTTGCACCAATTGCAGGATGGAAAAGGCTGTTACGCTCTTGCCGCAGCCGCTTTCGCCTACCACGCCCAAAGTGGCGCCGCGAGGCACCGTAATGTCCACGCCGTCTACGGCGCGCACGGTGCCTTCGTCCAGCAGGAAATGGGTCTTGAGACCTTTCACCTCCAACAGAGGTTCTTGGTCTCCCATTCTGCGGCTTGTCGGTGTCCGGATCGTGTCAGCGTCCATAGGGATCCATCGCGTCGCGCAGGCCGTCTCCCACATAGTTAAGGGCCAGGACGGCCACAATGACAGGCACGGCGGCCATCAGCAGCCAAGGGGCATTGGCCAGTGTCTGCACTTTCTGGGCATCCCGCAGCAACACGCCCCAGCTCACCACCGGCGGGCGCAAGCCCAGCCCCAGGAAACTGAGAGAGGTTTCGGCAATGATCATGCCGGGAATGCTCAACGTCACGCTGGCAATGATATGGCTCGTAAAGGAAGGCAGCATGTAGCGAAAGATCAAGCCCTTCTCTGGCACCCCGTCCAAGCGCGCCGAGGTGATGAAATCCTCTTCCCGCAGGGACAGGAACTTGCCGCGCACGACGCGGGCCAATCCCGTCCAGCCCACAATGCTGAGAATCACCGTGATGGCAAAGTAGCGCTGGATGGCATCCCAGTCATCCGGCAGGGCCGCGCTCAGGCCCATCCACAACGGAATGCTGGGAATAGACCGGATGAATTCGATCGAACGTTGAATGATGTTGTCGACCAGGCCGCCGAAATAGCCGGACACACCGCCCAGGACGATTCCCAGCACCAGACTTGCAATGACCCCCAAGAGGCCGATGGTCATGGAAACCCGGGTGCCGTGGATCAGGCGGCTGAACAGATCCTGTCCCAAGCGGTCCGCCCCCAGCAAGTAGAAAGGCTTTGTGGGGTCCCGCGGTCCGGCCAGATGCCGGTCCGCCGGAATGAAGCCCAAAATCTTGTAGGGTTCCAACCCCTTGACAAAAAGGCCCAAGGGAATGACATCCTCTTCGTTGGACACAAAGACCCGGCGCAGGGCCTGTGGCTCAATCTCCACCGTATAGCCAAGGACATGCGGCAGGAAGGATCGGTTGCCGGTTTCGTCGACATGAATGAAACGCACGCGCTGGGGCGGGGCAAAGGTGTAGTCTGCCGCGTAGTGGTCGCGTGGCACCGAAGCCAGGAATTCGGCGAAAATGACGACCAGATAAATCAGGATCGTGATTACCGTGGCTACCATGGCCACCCGATGCTTGCGGAAGCGCCACCACATCAGTTGCCATTGGTTGGCCACTTGGAGACGATTCTCGGCTTGTCGAATGTCGGCGTCCTCAGGCGCAGCGGGCAGGGGCTCCATGGCCTGCCGGGTCTGTATGGTCATGCGGTTCTCGTCAGGTGACTCGGATACGGGGATCGAGCCATGCCAGCAGGATGTCTGAAATCAAGGTGCCGATCACCGTCAGCACGCTGATCAGCATGATGAAGGCGCCAGCCAGAAACATGTCCTGTTGCATCAGGGATCCCAGGAGCAGGGGACCGGTGGTGGGCAGATTGAGCACCACCGAGACAATGATGGAGCCGGATACCAGTTCCGGGAGTGTCCAGCCAATGGTGCTGATGAAAGGGTTCAAGGCTACGCGCACGGGATAGCGCCAGATCAGGGCGCTTTCCTTTACGCCTTTGGCACGGGCTGTGGTCACGTAGGGCTTGTGCAGTTCGTCGAGCAGATTGGCCCGCATGATCCGGATGCCGCCGGCGGTGCCGGCGGTGCCGAGAATCACGATGGGAATCCACAGATGCGCCAGAAAGTCCTTCCACTTGCCCCAAGTCCAAGGAGCGTCCTGGTATTCCGGCGAAAAAAGTCCGGCAGGGCTCAAGTCGAAGAGGATCAGGGCGTAATAGAGAAGGACCAGGGCAAGCAAAAAATTGGGTACTGCCAGCCCTATGAAACCTATGAACGTCGTGAAATAGTCTCCTAGGGAATACTGGTGGGTCGCCGCGAACTTGCCTATGAAGAGAGCCACAATCCAGACGAAGATGACGGTCAAGGTGGTAATGAGCATGGTGAATCCCAGCCGATCCCAAATTAGCTCGTTCACCGGCTTGCTCCAAGTGAACGAGCGACCGAAATCCCCCTCGGTCAGTATGTTGGAAATCCACAGGAAATACTGTACGTACCACGGGCGCCCCAACCCATATTGTCTTTCCAGTTGGGCCAGCCTTTCCTGACTTATTTCCTCCCCTTGGGCGGCCAGTTCCGCTACATAGAAAGTGAGGTAGTCACCCGGCGGCAGCTGAATGATGCCAAAGGAAAGCAAGGATATGACAAACAGAGTCGGGATCATGATCAGAACCCGACGGCTAATGTACTGCAACATGACCGTTCAACTCTGCAGCCGCGGGAGTCGGAAGACGGCGCGCAGCTCGAATCCAAGATACATGGATGTCCTGGGGATGCTCAGCATCCCCAGGACGGATTTGACCAAGGTTATTCGTAATAGAACTGGAAGGTGTCGGCTGGGCCCGGAGTCGGATACTGCCAAGCGGCAGGCATCCAGTCCATGACATTGCGCAGATTCTTGCTCGCCACCCCGTATGCCGGAGCCGGCTTGGAAATGCCAATGACATAGAACTGCTCCGCAGAAATGTCCAATATTTCCTTCATCAACGCAGTCTGCGCCGTGGGGTCCGCAGTCTTGCCCACCTGACGGTAGAGATCGAGTTGTGTCTGCACGATTGCGGGCGGTTCAACCGCCAATTCGTTTTCCGGGTTCAGATACCAGAGATACCAGCCGTATCCGTATCGGGAGTGGCCGTGAATGGGCAGGAAGTTGCGAGGGTCCAGCAGGGTGCCGTACCCCACGCCGCCCGGGGCGCCCCAGGTATTGGCATCGTGTTCCATGACTTCCAGGCGCTGCTGTCCCAAGGACCGATCCAGTACGTTGGGGGTTACCTTGACACCCACGTCCTTCCAGTACTCGGCAATCCGGTTCATCATGTCGATTTGGTCGGTGGCTACCGTGATGATGTCGACCGTAAACGCAATGGGGTCGCCATCCGGTCCGAGGCGTATGCCATTGGTATCCCGTTCGGTGTAGCCGGCCGCATCCAAATGCTGATTGGCCAGATCCGGGTCGAACTCGGTGTATTGCGTAGCCAAGCGTTCGTTGTAATAGGGGGAAGACTCCATCGGCGCGGCTTGCCAAGGCTCGCCCTGTCCCACCAGCACCAAGTCGATCAGCTCCTGCCGATTGATGGCATAGGAGAGTCCGATGCGGAAATCCTTGTTGTTGAAGATTTCGTTCTTGACCGGATCCGGATGGTTCAGGTTCAGAGAAATCTCCATGACGTTGCTGTTCGAGTTAAGGCGGTTGGTCAACCTGATACCGGCTCTCTCCTGGGCATCGAAGAAAGTGGACTTGTTGCTCAGAGTGGCGATGTGTCTGTCTTGGTAGTCGATTTCGCCAGCGATCGCTTGCATCACCAGGGTTTCAGGATCGCTGCCCACGTTGTAGATCACCGTGTCGATGTAGGGCAGCTGGTTGCCTTCCGTATCAACCTTCCAATAGTAGGGATTCCGTTCCGCGCGGATGGTGGTGGTGTTTTCTCCATAGGGAGTGGTCAGATGCCACGCCCACAGAACAGGCAGATCCGCATCGCGGTAATATCCGCAGCAACCGCCTTCGTTGCGGTCCAAGAAGTAGTCTGCCCACGTCTCGAAGCCGGCGGCTTCCGCATCGGCGGCGATTTCCGGGTTGAAGTCCACATGGAACTGTTCCATGTAATGGGCTGGATGACTGGTCATGGCCGGGCCACCAGGGGCGGCCAACCGCAACACCAGAAGGCCGTTGGCTTCGGCATAGGTCACCACGACCGTGTAGTCGTCGGCCATCGTGATCGTGGCTGGCACCTCGCCGGATCGCAGCCAGTTGGGCACCGAATCGGTAATTTCCTCGTTTAGGATCACGTTCTCGTACCACCACACTACGTCGTTTGCCGTGAAGGGCTCGCCATCGGACCACTTCATGCCTTCGCGCAGATGGAAGGTGTAGGTGGTGCCATCCTCGGAGACATCCCAGCCCTTGGCCACGTTGGGCCGCACGCCAGACCAATCCCGTTCCCAACTTACCATCTGGTCGTACCCGATCGTGCGGTAGATCCAAGCATTGTCGCTGCCACCCCGCAGCCCTGCGCGCCAGATGCCACCGTATGTGCCGATGGTCTCCACCGGTTCAACGACCAGCGGTTCGACGGGCAGTCGATCCGCCAGAGGAGGCAATGTACCGTCGGCCACCCTCTGTCGGAAATCCGGCGCCTGGTGGTCGCTGACGTCACTCATGGGCATGGTCTCTGCGTCCCCGGTCATGTCACTTTCTGCAGGGGCTGCAGGGGCGCCGCAGGCCGCCGCGACCAGAATCAACAAGGATCCCAGTGTCAGAAGCCACAAAGGGCGTCGGCCCGCACTTCCACTTCTTTTCAGCATTTGCATGAAACACTCCTCAAGGTCTTGGGTATGGACAACAGGGCACGAAACCAATCCAAGATCTGCGAGGTCTTGGGAGCAACTGGCCTGTCCGCACTTCCAGTGCAGGGGGCACATTGCCTGACTTGAATTGTTCGAGCGATGGGGCAGTCTATCATATAGGGCAGGGGTATTTGAAGGCTATGGAGGGCCTTTGAGAGATCGGCTTGTCAGCTTGGGCCAAAGGAAAAGGCGGAATCCTTGCATTGCGGCGATTCTTGAATTAAGATGGTGCGGTATCAGGTAAAGACGCGAGCACGTTGTGCCCGAGAGTTCCGGGCTTAGAGACTACAGAGGATGTCAATTTCCAAAGCAGAAAAACTGAAGATTACGAAGGATTTCCGTGTCAATGACAGCGATACGGGATCGCCAGAGGTGCAAATAGCGCTGCTCAGTCGGCGCATTGACGATTTGCTGGAGCACCTGCGGGCCCATCGGCACGATGAAGGGTCTCGACGTGGGTTGCTCAAGCTGGTAGGCCAAAGGCGACGCCATTTGGCTTATCTGCGCAAGAAGGACACGACTCGCTACACCACCCTGATCCAAAGACTGGGTCTGCGCAAGTAGCCGCCTGCGGAGTGGCGCACGGCTTTGCCTGCGCCAAGCGAACATTGAATGCCCCCAAGGGCGTCTGGCAGCGACTGTCTGCCGTCCTGCACAACCAACACCATCTTTTTTGCCGGGTCGTCGTTTCGGCCTGCATATTCCCATTGGAGATAGAAATTTATCATGCAACTCTTTGACGGTGCGAAAGTATTTACGACCGATGTTGGGGGAAAGACCTTGGCCTTGGAAACAGGGTTTCTGGCTTCGCAGGCCGGCGGAGCCGTCACAGCCCGTGTCGACGACACCGTGATCTTTGCCGCAGCCACCATGAGCTACGATGTACGGCCTGACGCGGACTTCTTCCCCTTGACCGTGGACTTTGAAGAGCGCATGTATGCGGCGGGCCGCATTCCTGGCAGTTTCTTCAGACGGGAAGGGCGTCCCAGCGAGGCTGCCATTTTGCTGTGCCGCCTGACGGACCGGCCTCTCCGTCCGCTTTTTCCCAAAGGGTTTCGCAACCCGGTGCAGGTAGTGCTTTCGCCCCTTGCCAGCGACGCTGAGATCATGATGGCCCCACTGGCCATTACCGCCGCATCGGCAGCGCTGTCGATCAGCGACATTGACTTTCAGGGGCCCATTGCCGCCGTGACAATCGGACTGGTCCAAGAGGAGCTGATTGTCAATCCGACGCACACCCAGCTGCAGGAGAGCCACCTGCAGCTGCAGGTGGCTGGTTCGGCCGACAACATCCTGATGGTGGAAGCGGGCGCCGAACAGGTGACCGAGGAGGTGATGGTGGATGCCCTGCAGTTGGCGCACGAGTCGATGCAGCCGGCCATTGCCCTGATTGCGGAAATGCAGGCGGAGCTGGGCAAGCCGAAATACAAGGACTATACCCTCTTTGTGGTGCCGGCCGATCTGAAGGCCCAAGTGGCCGAGACCACCCTGCCGGCCATGCAGAGTCTGGTCGCCGGCAATCCGGATCGGGACGGCTACGACACCGGCGTCAAGAGCATCAAGGACGGGTTGATGGCGAGCTGCGCGGATCAAGTGGAAAGTGGCGAGACGACCCAAGGGGATCTGGCCTCGGCCTTTTCGGACGTGGTCAAGTCGGTGGTGCGCCAGCGCATTCTAGAGACCGGCATTCGCAGTGACGGGCGGGACACCCAGACCGTGCGCCCCCTGAATATCCAAGTGGGCTGTCTGCCGCGCGTGCATGGCAGCGGACTTTTCCAGCGGGGCGAGACGCAGGCTCTGACCATTGTCACTCTGGGCACGCCTTCCGATTCGCAGCGCACCGACTCCTTTTACGAGGGAGAAGGTGAAAAGAGCTACATGCATCATTACAACTTTCCCCCCTATTCCACGGGCGAAGCGTACATGATGCGCGGCCCGCGGCGGCGGGAGATTGGGCATGGAGCCCTGGCCGAACGGGCCTTGGTCTCCATGATTCCCGAGGACTTCCCTTACACGTTGCGCCTCGTCAGTGAAATCATGAGCAGCAACGGCTCCACCAGCATGGCTTCGGTCTGTGCCAGCACGTTGGCTCTGATGGATGCCGGTGTCCCGATCGAGCAGCCGGTGGCCGGCATCGCCATGGGGCTGATCCAGGATCCCGAGACGATGGCGTATCAGGTCCTGACGGACATTCAGGGGCTGGAAGATCACCTGGGAGACATGGACTTCAAAGTGGCCGGCACCACCGAAGGGATCACGGCCCTGCAGATGGACATGAAGATTGAGGGGCTGGACTTCAATATTCTGAAGGAGGCCTTGGGACAAGCCAAGGCGGCCCGCTTGCATATCTTGGATGCCATGGCGGACGTCATTCCTGTGCCGCGCATGCAACTCAGCGAGCATGCCCCCCGCATTCGCAAGCTGCAGATCAACAAGGAAAAGATCGGCGCCTTGATTGGACCGGGAGGCAAGACCATTCGGGGGCTGCAGGATGAATTCGATGTGCGCATCGAAGTGGGGGAGGAAGGCGAAGTCCTGATTTCCGGCACGGGCGAGAAGGCGGACATCGCGTACGACAAGGTAGGCGAACTGACGGCGGAAGTGGAGATCGGAAAGATTTATACGGGAACCGTTTCCCGTGTGGAGAATTTCGGAGCCTTCTTGGACATCGTGGGCCAAAACACCGGATTGATTCACATTAGCCAGCTGGACGAGGGCCGGGTGGGGCAGGTTGAGGACGTGGCCCGCGTAGGCCACGAACTGACTGCCATGGTCACGCAGATTGATCCCGTGCGCGGCAAAATCCGCATGAGTCGCAAGGCCGTACTGCTGGATATGACCTTGGAAGAGGCCCAAGCGGATGACGGCGATGATCGTGGGAGCCGCGGTGGCGGATTCCGCGGGGGCCGGGATCGCGGCGGAGATCGGGATCGTGGTGGCTACCGCGGAGGCGGCAGCCGGGACGGAGACCGGGATCGCGGCGGCTATCGCGGGGGCGGTGGCCGAGACCGGGATGGGGACCGGGGCGGCTATCGCGGCAACCGGGAAGGCGGCGGCTATCGCGGGGGCGGTGGCCGAGACCGAGATGGGGACCGGGGCGGCTATCGCGGCAACCGGGAAGGCGGCGGCAACCGGGAAGGCGGCGGCAACCGGGAAGGCGGCGGCTATCGCGGGGGTGGCGGCCGGGACCGGGACCGGAGCGGCTATCGCGGCAATCGAGAAGGCGGCGGCTATCGCGGGGGCGGCAACCGAGAGGGTGGCGATCGCGATCGGAGCCGGGGCGGTTTTCGGGGTGGTCGGGACCAGAACCAAGATCGCGACCGTTCGTCACGGCGCTTCAGTGACAAAGAGTAGACGGCATGGGCCCCCTGCGCTTGTGACCGACAACGTGTCGGCACGGAGCCAGGGGGTTGCCTTGGATCCCAGTCACGGAATCCTTGGTCAGTGCTGCGTGCCTGTTTTTGGGGAGTGCCGGTCGATGCACTGCGGGAGTCCGATCTGCACGGACATATCTGTCGTGCCATTGCTCAGGACCAGCGCGCCACATATCTGCACATCAATGTACATGGCCTGAATCTGGCGTGGCGACAAGTTGGACTGCGCGCCTGTTTTCAGAAAGCCGATCTGGTTGTCTGTGACGGCAAGGGAGTCCAATATGCCGCGGGTGTGCTCGGTACGCCCTTGCCTGCCCGTATGACCTACGCGGACTGGACTTGGTCACTAGCCCAGTTGGCTGTGGATCAAGGCTTTACACTATATTTCCTGGGGGGTCGGCTGGGAGTGGCGGAACAGGCCGCGCAGGTGTTGCAGGCTCGATGGCCGGATTTGCAAGTCGTGGGATGTCATCACGGGTACTTTGACAAAAATCCCCGGTCGACAGTCAACCGCGCGGTCCTGGCCCAGATCAACGCCGCGAATCCCGACATTTTGCTCACTGCCTTCGGAATGCCATTACAGGAGCAATGGGTGACGGTCAACCGGCCTCGACTGCAGGCCCGAGTTGCGCTCTGTGGAGGCGCGGTTTTCGATTACATTTCGGGAAATCTGGTCCGCGGCCCGCATTGGATGACACAGCATGGCTGGGAATGGCTGGCCCGCCTAGCCATTGAACCGCGCAGGTTGTGGCGCAGATATCTGCTGGGCAACCCGCTGTTCGTGTGGCGGGTGCTGCGCCAAAAACTGGGCTGGCTGCCGCCCCCCTAGCTCGGGGCCCAAAGTGCGAGATCGCAAGTCTATCCTGAGTTGCACCATCCTGTCTCCGTGATTAGACGCTTCTCCGTCAACTATATGGCCACTCTGTTCCTGTTGGACGGAGTGGTGTTCCAGTTGTCCCTGTGGTTGGTTCTGAGGGAATGGCAACCCCGATTGCATCTGGCCTTGGGCGTTTGGGTTTTCCTTTTCTGGTGCGTGTCCTTTCTGATTCTGGATGTGTACAGTCCCAGTCGAGTCATTCGCTGGGCTCAGGAATATCAGCGGGTTTTCTTGGGTTTGCTAGTGGGAGGTCTCATGCTGGCCGGAACCCTGTTTCTGCTGGACTCCCCACTGCCACGGGACGTCTTCCTGCGGCACGTGCTGCTCACGACCCTCTTGCTCTTTGGCTACCGGACTGTGCTGCGGGCTTGGCACCGCTTTCAAAGACTGTGGGGCGCGCCGCAGGCGCGGCCCACTCAGGTATTGGTGGTCGGAGGCGGCGATCTGGGGATCAACTTCGCGCGCGAATTCCGGAACGTCAGTGGTCCTGACACGGTCATTGTGGGCTTTCTGGACGATACAGTTCCCGTCGGCGACAGTCCGGTGGCGGAATGTCCCGTGCTGGGCACTCTGATCCAGGCGCGCACCATTGTGGTGGAACGGCAGGTCGGCGAGGTGGTCATTGCCTTGCCCCGCGGCGCATACCGCCGAATCGCGCAACTGGTGGCTGAGATCTCGGGGCTGCCGGTGCGCTTGCATGTGGTGCCGGATTACTTCGATGTGGCCTTCTCCTCCTTTTCCGTGGACAACCTAGCGGGCATCCCGGTCATCGGTCTCCGGGATCCGGCCATCGACGGGTTTCAGCGTTTGGTGAAGCGGGTGGTGGATCTGTGTCTGGGAACCTGCCTGCTGATCCTGAGCTTGCCTCTGCTGCTGGTGGTAGCCCTCGGCATTTGGCTTCAAGATCGGGGGCCAGTCTTCTACCTGACGGAGCGCGTGGGAGAGAATCAGAAAGTGTTTCGGATGCTCAAGTTTCGGTCCATGGTGATCAACGCGAGCTCCCTGCAGGACGAGGTAAACCAATACGATGCGGACGGAAATCTGATTCACAAGGCGGCCGACGATTTCCGGGTGACTCGGCTGGGCCGGTGGATTCGCAAGCACAGCGTGGACGAGTTGCCCAACCTGTGGAATGTCTTGAAGGGCGACATGAGTCTGGTGGGGCCGCGTCCGGAACTGCCTTGGCTGGTAGCCAAATACGAGCCGTGGCAGCTCAAACGCTTTGCCGTGCCCCAAGGCATGACCGGCTGGTGGCAGGTAACGGGACGCAGCGACAAGCCCATGCATCTCCACACAGACGATGACATCTACTACATCCAGCACTACTCGCTATGGCTGGATCTGCAGATTATGTGGCGGACGATCTCCGTCGTGATCTTTGGCAAGGGGGCCTATTGAGACGCTCCCCGCCCCGGGACCGAACAATCTTGGGCGATAGTGTACTATTTATTTGCCATGTCCGGTGGCTTGGCTGCCACAAAACGGGGAATGACCTATGCGCAGCACGGAAGGTTTTCGTATAGCTCTAAGAGCGCTGGCTGTCAACAAGATGCGCAGTTTCCTGACCATGCTGGGCATCATCATCGGTATCTCGACGGCGGTGATTCTGATTTCGGCCGGTCAGGGGATAGAACGATACATCTACGATCTGTTCTCGGGCGTCGGCGTGAATGTGCTGTTCGTGGTGCCAGGCCAGTTGGATCAGCGTCAGGATCCCTTTGCCGAACCGGAATTCGGGGAACTGACGCTCAGTGATGCCAGAGCCTTGGGAAATCCCCTGAGTGTGCCGGACGTGGTTATCGTGTCTCCCGAAGTAACGGCCCGCACGAAGATTATACGCGGCGACGAGTATCTGGATGTGGATCTGCTGGGCATAGCCCCGGAACACGGGCCTCTGCGCGGGTGGTTCGCGGAACAGGGCAGTTTCATCAGTCAAGGCGACATGGACGCGGCCTCCCGCGTGGTCCTGCTGGGGCAAGAACCGTTTCAAAAGCTCTACGAGCCCAGCGAGAACCCGATTGGCACCACCGTGCGTATTGACGGCGTAGTGTTCACAGTGGTGGGTGTCATGGCAGAGATTGGTGTCAGCCAGTACGGCAACCGGGACAACAGCGTGTTCATGCCCTTTACCACGGCCCAAGAGCGCATACTGGGTTGGAAGACGGTGAGTGGAGACTATAGGGTGTCCCAGATTCTGGCTTCCGTGGTGCATGAGGACCGGATGGCCCAAGCTCAGGTCGATATCGAGGAGCTGCTGCGCAAACGACACCGCATCGGCTACTTCGAGGAAGATGATTTTGCCGTGATCAGCCAGACGGACTTCATCGGGGTCTTTGGTGGCATCACGCGGGTGGTGACCATCTTTCTGGGGTCTATCTCCTTCGTCAGTTTGTTGGTGGGGTCCATCGGCATCATGAACATCATGTTGGTCAGCGTGGCGGAACGCACTCAGGAAATCGGACTGCGGAAAGCCATCGGGGCACGGCGGCGTGACATTCTGCAGCAGTTTCTGGTGGAGGCTGTCTCTCTGTCTCTGGTGGGAGGGCTTGTGGGCATCGTACTGGGAGGGATGACCACTATCTTGGCCAACAATCAACTGACGGCCTTTGACTTGGGCCTGCAGCCAGCGACTGTCATATGGGTCTGCCTCTTCTGTATGAGCACGGGCATCGTCTTCGGATTCTGGCCCGCCGTAAGGGCCAGCCGTCTGAGTCCCATTGAGGCGTTGCGGACGGAATAGAGCGGATGGGCAACGTTTTTGCCTGTCCCTCTCAATCCCTGGAGACCGGTCGGCACATTCCTGCCCGGGTCATGGCGGCCCCCATGGTCCAAGGCCGTGGTCCATGGGGAGCAGGTTGGCACAGACCCCACGAGACCTTTCCCTTTGCTATACTGGCTTGGCCCTGTCCCTTGATTCCCATGGCATTCCATGTCTGTCAGCGAACTACTCTCGGATTTGCAGGAGATGCAACGCGCCGCCGCCGCCGCCCTTCAGGAAGTGCAGGACGAGAGCGGATTGCAAGACTGGCACATCCATTTTCTGGGCCGAAAGGGGCGCCTGACGCAGATGCTGCGGCGCGTTGGGACTCTGACGCGGGCGGAACGGCCCGCCGCAGGCCGGACCGGGAACGACGTCAAGTCGGCGCTGGAACAGCTGTACGGCCAGTGCCGCGAGCAGCTGGCCCAGCGGGCTCTGGCTCAGGAACTTTCGGCTGAAGGCATTGACGTCACCTTGCCCGGACGCCCTCAGACACTGGGCAAACTGCATCCTACGACAGTGGTCTTGCGAGATATTTTCCGTATTTTCGGGGACATGGGATACTCCATCTACGAGGGGCGCGAGGTGGAGAGCGACGAGTACAACTTCGAGCTGCTCAACATGCCACCCGGGCATCCGGCGCGCGACATGTGGGATACCTTCCACACCACCACGCCGGGGATTATCCTGCGCACCCACACCAGCCCGGGCCAGATTCATGCCATGCGGGAATATGCGCCGAATCCCATTCGTATCATCCTGCCGGGCAAGGTGTATCGGCATGAGGATGTGACGGCTCGCTCCGAAGCCCAGTTCTATCAGGTGGAAGGCCTAGCAGTCGGGCGGCGCATTAGCATGAGCGACCTCAAGGGCTCGGTGCAGTTGTTCGCGGACCGAATGTATGGCACGGGCCGCAGCGTGCGCTTTCGCAAGAGCTACTTTCCTTTCACGGAACCGAGCGTGGAAGTAGACGTGGATTGCATTCTCTGCCAACGAGAAGGCTGCCGCATCTGCAAGCACACCGGCTGGCTGGAGATTATGGGGGCCGGCATGGTACATCCCAAGGTGCTGGAGAATGGCGGATATGACTCCCGAGAGTGGTCCGGATTTGCCTTTGGCATGGGGCCGGAACGCGTGGCCATGCTGAAGTACGGCATCCGGGACATCCGCCTCTTCTATGCCAATGACATGCGCTTTCTGGCGCAAATGAACTAGCCTCTGTCGGGTCGGCGGACTGGGGAGGTCCCAGCCACAGACTCGGAGTTGGACCATTGCGATCCCGAGGCGCTTGCGCCGGGGCCCGCAGTGGCAGGAATTGCGACGGCACTGGATTCGGACACTGCGCGCGGAGCGCAAAAGGAACACTCTATGGATATGTATATTGGCGGACAGTGGGTCCCCGGCCGTGACACCATGGATGTCCTCAACCCTTTTGATGGGTCGGTCGTGGATACGGTTCCCATGGCGACCGCGGCGGACATTGATGCGGCCCTCACCAGCGCGCAACGCGGCGCCGCGGTGATGCGGAGTCTCTCCGGTTTTGAACGGTACCAGATCCTGCATCGGGCCGCGGACTTGGTCATGGAGCACAGCCAGGAGCTGGCCGAGACCATCACGTTGGAAGAAGGCAAGATTATTGGCGAGGCCACCGTTGAGGCGGAACGGGCAGCCGAAATCATGTATCTGTCCGCCGAAGAGGCGAAGCGTCTGTACGGCGAGGTCATTCCAGTGGACGGGGGGCCGGGAGTGGCAGGCAAGTTTGGTTTTACGGTCCGCGTGCCTTGCGGCGTGGTGGCTTGCATTTCTCCCTTCAATTTCCCGTTGCATCTAGTGTGTCACAAGGTGGGGCCGGCTCTGGCGGCCGGCAACGCGGCGGTACTCAAGCCCGCCTCGGACACTCCCCTGGTAGCGCTCAAGCTGGTGGAACTGCTGTTGGAAGCCGGAACGCCGGCCGAAGCGGTGCAGTGCATCACGGGACGCGGTTCGATCGTGGGCGATGTGCTGGTCTCGGATCCGCGCATTCGCAAAATCTCCTTTACAGGGAGTCGTGACATCGGCGCACGCATCTGTCAACAGGCGGGTCTCAAGAAGGTCACGATGGAACTGGGCTCCAATGCACCGGTGGTCATCCTGCCTGACGCCGATCTGGACAAGGTGGCGGAACGCCTGCCGGCCACCGCGTTCAGCAATGCGGGCCAAGTCTGCATTTCGGCTCAACGGGTGTTGGTGGAGCAATCGGTCTATGGTGACGTGATTGACGCCCTTGTGCCTGCCGTCACCCGCATCAACACGGGCAATCCGCTGGATGCCGATACTCACATGGGCCCCATGATTCGGCAAAGTGACGCCCACCGGGTGCAGGCATGGGTGCAGGAAGCGCAGGCGGGTGGAGCCAAGGTGCTGGCCGGAGGCGAACTGGAGGGTCAAGCCTACCAGGCCACACTGCTGTCCGACGTCCGCGCGGACATGAAGGTGTCTTGCGAGGAGGTCTTTGGCCCCACGCTGGGCCTGACCAAGGTGGAAAACGTGGAGGAGGCGATTGCCATCGCCAACGATACCCACTACGGCCTGAGCGCCTCCATCTTCACCCAGGATCTGGATGCGGCAATGCAGTACGTACAGCACGTGGAATCTGGCAATATCCACATCAACTGGGGAACCCAGTGGCGCGTGGACCTGATGCCGTACGGTGGCCTCAAGGACAGCGGCTTTGGCAAGGAAGGGCCCAAATACGCGATCGAGGAAATGACGGAGACCAAGATGGTGGTCATGCATCTGTAGTCCGTGACCGCGTGGATTTTTCATTGGCATCACAACAAGAGAGCGAACCATGCAGATTGAGAGTGGCGGACCGGCGATCAGCTACCCAGAACTGACGCTGTTTCCCTTTGACGATCATGCCTTGCCCTACCAGAACGGAGTGGAATTGACGCTGCATGGGCATACGGCCCCCTGTGGCGCCACCCACCGCGTTCTGGAACCGGGGCCACCCGGTGCGCCGGATTCTCTCCGGGCCATCTACTATGGTTCGACTCATCAGGTGGGGAATGAACTGTATATGTGGTACCTAGGGCAGGATCATGCAGATGCATGGTTCACCCGGGTGTGTCTTGCCACCAGCAAGGACGGATACCACTGGGACAAACCGGAACTGGGGCTGGTGAATTACAACGGCAACACCCGCAACAATCTGGTGGATCTGAATCAGGGCTCGCATCACGTGCAATCCTGCGTGGTCTTTCATGATCCAGAGGACACGGACCCGCAACGGCGATTCAAGATGGCCTATCAAACGCGGGAATTCCGGTCCCGCTTTGCCGTGGCCTACAGTCCGGATGGCCTGACTTGGACTTCCTCGCCCCGCAACCCGGTTGGTTACTGGTTGGAGATGGCGGGTGGAATGCGCTTCAACAATTGCTATTTCCTTACCGGACAAGGCGGCAACCATGTCCGGCGATTGCGCAATCTGGTGACCTATACCTCCCATGACTTCGAAAACTGGAGCACCGCCTCCATCCTGAGCATGCAACGAGTGCAAGGGAATCAGGGGTATGCCCCTTGGCAGAGCACGGCAGGCAAGCAGATCCACCTGGGAGCCGCCCTGTGGAATCGGCAGGCCGTGACTCTGGGCTTCTATGGCATGTGGGATGGCCACTACTCCAATGACCGACGGCTGGTGGTCATGCATCTGGGTTTGGCCGTGACCAACGATGGCTTGCATTATCGGGAGCCGGTGCCAGACTACCCTATCGTGTCCGCGGCGGAGGATGGCTGGGAGATCCTGCCCAGCACCCGTACTAGCGACAATTTTCCCTCGTTGATCCAAGGTCAGGGTTTCGCGAACATCGGGGAGGAGACCCTCTTCTGGTTTGCGCCGTGGCCCGAGCAGGCCAGCGATGGAATACGGGTAGCCGTCTGGCCCCGGGACCGTCTGGGATCCTTCTCCCCATATCTGGACCAGCGCATGCGGGACCGCAATGAATCCCACGTCATCTCTGCGCCCATTGATCTGGAAGGCCAAGATGCCTACTTGGACCTGAACGTGGACGGTCTAGGGGAACACTCCTCCATTGCCTGTGCCGTCCTGGACGAGTTTCAGAGACCCCTGCCGGGCTATGCCACCGCGGATTGTGTGGGGCCGGACATCTCGGGACTGCGCCAGCGTGTCCGATGGCGGGCGGGAGAAGCCATTTCGGTTCCGGGCGGACGTATTCGGCTGCAAGCGAGTTTCGGCGGCATACGTCCCGAGGACGTGCGATTGTACGCCCTTTATCTCACCACCGAGTCTCCTGTCCCCAACGGGTCGGACAGACGCTAGGCGCGCGTAGCCTTGCTGTCTCGCCAAGACCATTCAGCTCGCCGCGGATCCGAAGGCACAGGAAGTCTGAGGAAGTCTGGGTGCAGGATGTCCATGAATGCCGGCGCAAACGACGTCCGCCCCATGTACAGCCCGATCCGTGAGCTCTCGCTTCCTGTCTGAGGACACCACCGAAATCCAAAGATAGCCTTGACGGCAGTCGGAGCTAGACCAGCGCCGTCTCAAACAGAACCAGCTGCCTTTGCGCGTGGGCCCATGTCTGCTCCATCAGCAACTCGGCGAGCGATGTGGCCGGAACTCTCCCTAGCTCTTTCGGTTCCAGCTTGTGCAGACCTCCGCCGTATACTCGACCCTCGCTCAGCATATCCCCTGTGGATGAATTGCTTTCAGAGTGTTCTAGATCCTGCGCTTCAACTGTGGAAATTCTCCTGGCGCCGCATCGAGAGGCAATTTGGGATACAGCATCAGATACACATTGGATACCGTCGCCCGCGAATGGTTCAAGATAAATCGGAAGGGTCGCCCGTGCTGGGTATCGCTTCGACCGAGGTAGGTGCAGAGGAACGGAGTCGCTGGCCTATGCTCCTGGATGTACCAAGGTGATCTGTGGCGACACAAGCAGCGATCCGCTATGCCATGTGCTTTGCCTTCCTAGAGGTACGCATCCAGCAGTGGATATCACTTCTTGATCTGGTCTTCGGGCAATCGGCAGTCCAAGAGAAACAAGCGCCGTTCTAACGCAGGCCGGTCATGGCGGACCAAGGTGCCGTTGGTGGTAGACAGCCGGTGAGCCGGTGGTATTGATTCGAAGAAACTGAAGTCTGTGTAGTCTCCATAGTCGCAGATCAGGGAGAGGCATAACGCTAGAGACACCCAGATCCGAGGTCTCCGCGCGACTGGCTGGGCAGATCGACGTTGGATCTTGTAGGCAAGGCAATCGTCTACCTAGATCCTTGCCTGTATCTGTCGTGGCTCGCCTGTACACTTGGCGACCCTGAATGCGGATAGTGGGGCGCATCGCCGGTCCGTTGCAGCCGCAGTTTTGGCTGACAGCGATTTCCGCCCCACGCATATTTTCATTTCACGTCTGGGCCGAACGCCACGCAAGATCTCTGTAGCCCACTGGTGCAAGTCCCCTGCAGCAAGGCAGGTACACGCCATCCGCCAGATCGGGGGACCACAACACCTGACTCCTCCTGGCGCGCTAGGACCTTGGCGCGGTCATCGCTGCCCACTGCCGGTTTGCGATCAGGCAGCACGCAGCCAGTCCGGGCTGAAGCGAGCCAAGGCCAGTGATTCGTAGGGACTTGTCCGCCCCTTCTCGTAGAAGCACAGAGCTGTGCCGTCGGGCGCAATGGCCAAGTCGGAATAGGCAGCAGGTCCGGCGTGGATAGTCTTCTGTATGGGCCATGTAATGCCTTCGTCCGGGCTGAGCCGGACTGTCATGTTCATCCGATCCTCTGCGCTCGCCGGATTGGCGAACAGCAAGGCATTCCGAGACTGCGGCCAAGAGACAAGGCTGGCCTGACAGACAGGTTCAACCAAGCTTTCGTCCCAGCGAAATTCTCCGAAGGTGGTGCCCTCGTCTCGACTGATAGCCACCGCTCTGCGTTTGTCTCCTGTATAGTTGCGGCAGTTGATCATGACATCGCCTTGATGCAGCTCCGCCACGGTGCATTCGTTGGTGCCCTTCCGCACGATGCCCCCGATTTCCCACGACCGGCCATGGTCGTCGCTGACAATGACGTGGGAGTGATAGGGATCCTTGCCGCGATCCAGATCCTTGCCCACCATGTGATCGCAAGGAACCACCAAGCGGCCCGAGCGCAGTTGAATCCCGTGTCCCGGGCCCGTGGCGTACCAGGTCCACTCCGGTTTCTTGACGATGGATGTCATATCCACAGGTTCAAGCCAAGTGTCTCCTTCGTCCTGACTGCACGTCAGCCACACGGTGCGGGGCGCCTTGCCTTGAGCAATTAGGCTTTCGCCCCCTTTCGCGGTGTTCTTGCTGAACCAAAGCCAGACAGCGCCGGTCTCCCTGTCCACGACCGGAGAGGGGTTGCCGCAGGTCATGCCCGCCTCGGTCACAATGGCCCGTGGTGCAGACCAAATTTGACCATTGTCCGTGCTGACGGTCAGCAGCAGTTCGATTTCACCCGCGTCGCCGGAACCATGCAGACGCCCTTCGGCAAATGCCAGTATCCGGCCTGCCGCCGTCACGGCCAAGGCCGGGATCCGGTAGGTGTGGTAGCCGCCTTCACCGCTGACAAACAACGTTTTTTCCACAAACATAAAACCCGCTCCCGTTGGACTTGAGGGCTGTATCAGGCACGTTCCGACTGCAGAGCGCAGCAAGGGATTGACGACTGGCGAGGCAATCCGGTCGGTTTCTTTCTGGCGAGCAGTTGTTGTCCGTATGCAGAGACTAGCCTTTCAGGCCAGTCAGGGAGATGCCTTCGATGAAGCTGCGTTGGGCAAAGAAAAAGGCCAGAAACACTGGCAGCGTGATAATGGTGCTGACGGCCATCAGATAGGGATAGGCCAGCTTGGTGTTACCGATCTCGTCCACCGCGGAGCGCAGGCGGCCCACTCCCAAGGTCAGTACCCACTTGCTTTCGATGTTCATGTAGATCAGCGGCCCCAGATAGTCGTTCCAGGCGTTCATGAACGTGAACAGGGCCACCACTGCCAAGGCGGGTCGGGACAGCGGCAGGATGATGCGGAACATGATCGACAGCTCGTTGGCCCCGTCAATGCGGGCTGCGTCCGACAACTCCGTAGGCAAGGCCATGAAGAACTGGCGCAACAGGAAGATAAAAAAGGCGTTCCCGAAGAAGGCAGGCACCACAAGGGGCAGGAAGGTGTTGATCCAATTCAGGTTCTTGAAGATGACGAACAGCGGCACCAGACGAACCCAGTCGGGAATCATGAGGGTGGCCAACACGACGCCAAACAGGAGATCCCGACCCTTCCACTGTAGACGGGCAAAAGAGTAGGCGACCAGAGAGGAGGAGAGCACCGTGCCAATCGTGACCGGCACAGCATAGCGGACCACGGTGTTGTAGGTCCACAGGTTGAAGGTCTCGGAGGTCCACGCGTTCCAAAAGTTCTCCACGAAGATGGGATTGGGAAACCAGACCGGGGGCACGGTGTATACCTGGTTGTCGTCCTTGACTGCCGAGGACATCATCCAGTAGAAGGGCATCACGAAGCTGACGGCCAGCGTTATCAGGATCAGGTACTTCAGAACCTGATTGACGAGGTCTATGACGGATTCGTCCCGCGGACGGGTGGACGGGCGAAATTGCGCTTCTACGGCCATGGCTCAGCGTCCGCTGCCGGCGTAGTACACAAATCGACCGGAGGATCGGAACAGGAGATAGGTCATGCCCAAAATCAGCAGAAACAGCACCCAGGCCAAGGCCGAGGCCTTACCCATGCGAAACCACTGAAAGGCATTGCGATACAGATAGATGGCGTAGAACTCGGCGGCCCGATTGGGTCCACCGCCAGTCATGAGCCAAGGTAGAGTGAAATATTGGAAGCCGCCAATCAGGCTGATCACCAGATTGAAGAGAATGACGGGACTGACCATGGGAATGGTGATACTCCAGAGACGGCGTGTCGCATTCGCGCCATCCACCGTGGCGGCCTCGTACAGAGAGCGGGGCACGTCCTGCAAGGTGGCCAGGAAGATGACCATGGCGGCCCCTTGACTCCACATGTGAATCAGGACCAGAGACCACTTGATCAGTCGGGGGCTGGATATGAAGGGGATGACTTGAAAGCCGAAGTGCTTCAGGCTGCCATTGATGGCTCCGTATTGCACATTGAGCAAAAAGATCCATACAAAGGCCGTGACCACTACGGGCACGATGGCGGGAAAGAAGAAGACTGCCCGGAAAAAGGAACGCAGAACGATCTTCGCGTTCAGCAGCAACGCCATCAGGAATGCGGACAGCACGCCTAGGGGCGAACTGATCAGCACCCACCACAAGGTGTTGCCGGCCACCAGCCGAAAGTCGGTGTTGTCGACAAAGGCCACGTAGTTGTCCAGCCCCAGCCAGACTGGATCCCGCACCAAGTCGTAGCGGGTGAAAGAGTAGTAGAGAGAGGATCCAATGGGAAAGACCGTGAAGGCCAGAAATCCCACGATCCAAGGCGAAGCGAACGCCAGTCCCAGCCAGAAGCTGCGCTTGTCGTGACCCGTCATGCAACAGGGGCAATCCGCGGGTCAGGGCGGCTACGGCCGCCCTGACCCGCGTACATGCAATGAAAGCAACCGGGACTCTAGGCGAAACCGGCGGCCTTGTACTCGGCCACGGCGGCTTCCTGCATGGCGGCGGCCGCCTCGGCTCCCGTGGCCTTGCCCCGAAAGACGCTCTCGCGGGCTTCCTCGTATTTCTGGCTGATGAAGGTTTCAATCTCGCAGCGGATCAACGGTCCCCAATAGGTGGCGTCGTTGACGGAATCGAAGTAGAACTGCAGGCCCGGAAACTTGTCAGTGTCCGCATTGTTGAAATAGGGCTTGTACGCGGGGAGCCAACCGATGTTTTCAAAGATCAGGTCACACCAGCCGTCAGTCTGCAGCCACTCCGCCACAGGCCAGGCTTCGTCCTTGTACTTTCCATCCTTGAAAATCTGTACCATGTGACCGCCCCCATACTGGATTTTCTCGCCACGGCGGTTCTCGGGCACCGGACACCAAGTCGCCCGATTGTGTTCCGCGATATCCGGTTTCTCGTTAAAGGTTTCGCCGGGATGCCAGTACCCTTCAATGATCATGGCTTGGATGCCGGCGTTGTAGGCACCGCCCCAGGTGCCTTGGCCTTCCACCGCGCGCATGCCGACGAGATTGTCCGGCCCAATGAGCTTGATGAATTCCCCCATTGTCTCCATGCCTTCGGCCATGAGCTCGTTATCCAGGTTGAAGGTCTTGGTGTCTTCGTCGAAGTATTCGAATCCCCAAGACTCGTTCAGGGTCCAGCCATCGTTGCCGGGCCCTGCGCCGCCTTCCGCGTCATAGGGGTCAATGCCAATCTGAATCAAGTTGCCACTCTCGTCAAATTGGGTGAGGGCTTCATGCCAAACCATGAGTTCGGCCCAGGTTACGGGCGGAGCATCGGGGTCCAGGCCCGCTTCGCTGATCATGGCCGCGTTGTAATTCAGGCCTCGGCGCAGGAAACATTCAATGGCGGGGATGCCATAGATGGTGCCTTGATACTGAATCACCTCCCAATTGCCGGGAATGAAGTCTTCTTGGTTGATCTTGTCGCTGGCGGCAACGTAGTCGTCCAACGGCACCACCACCCCACGCGCCATGAAGTCCAAATAGTTGCCCAGGGCTCCAATATCCGGCGGAGTCCCGGCGGCAATGGCCGCAAGGCGTGCTTCCGTCGCCACGGAGGTCCGGAATTCCAAGGTGTTGTTGCCCATCAATTCCGCCAATTCCGGAGTTGCCAGCAACTGATCGGAAATCCGGCCGGGTTGACCCCAGAAAATCCAGAAATTGACAGTTACCCCCTCTGCTGTCGCTGCGCCTGCATCTCCTTCGGCAGGAGCCGCGGAAGTGCAAGCCGCAAGGGCGGCCAATCCGCCTGCCGCACCGGCCACGCGCAGAAAGCCGCGCCGTGTCAAATGACTGTTTTGCATGATCTCCACTCCTTTGACTTGTCAGAAACTTAGGCCCAACACCGACACGGAATCGCCCATGGCCAGCCCGCGGCAACACTGGGTACGTGCCTAATATATAAAACCTAAGCAGAAAGTAGGGTTGTCTCTGAAGACCATTCTAGCAAACTGGCTGCCAGAAGGGCCGGGCTTTTCCTTATCATTTTCTCAAAACCAGGCGCGCAGGGCTTTCCGCCACGCCACGGGCATGCGCTGACCCAGCCGTACTGTGCGAGCGCCCAGAAAGGACGCCAGACTATGAAGAGTCTTGGCGAGTCCCGCGGCTTTCTTGACATGGGTGCGCCATGGCTCTTCCAGATACAGGGCTTGGACCTGCAGCTGGTTTCGGACACGATCCATGCGCAGGTCAACGCGGCCCAGAAACAGATCGCCCATGAGAACAGGTAGGACGTAGTAGCCGTATGTACGCTTGGCGGCCGGCACGTATATTTCAATGGTGTAGTCGAAGTCAAACAGCAGGGACGTGCGTTGCCGGTCGCAGATCAGGTTGTCAAAGGGAGACAGCAGCACAGTGCGGCCCTGGGACGCGTCCAACCGCCCCGAAAGGACCAGTTCCATGTCGTCTCTGTGTATAAACCAGTCTCCCTTCAGCAGGACGCCATCCGCCACCCGAATGGCCACAGGCACGTGCCGGCCCGCGGTGGCCAGATCTCGCAGCACGGACTGCCATTGGGGATAGGCCTTGCGGATGAAGTGGTTGTACACGTGGCGCGGGGTACCCACGCCCAGAGCCTGCAGGGAAAACTGCAGACCCCGCCAGCTCATTTCCCGGCCGTCAATCTCGGTGGAATCCGCATGGGCAGGCAGAAAATGTGAGGTCAGAGCCCAGTACTTGCGATTGCGACTCCGTCCCGCCACCATGACTTCCCCCCTTTCAAAAAGGTAGTCCAGAATGCGCGGTACGCTGCGACCGCTGGTCCAGCCGCGGGAAGCCCAAGGCACATGTGGTGGCACGTCCTGCGCAAAGTCTCCGGTGGAAAGCGGTCCTCGAGTCGCCAGTTCCTGCCGGACGTGTCGCAACAGTTCCGGGTTCCTTTGAATCCAGTCCCGCATGCGGATGGCATAGGCGCCTTGGCTGTCGACATATGTGGACTTGGCGTGACGAAAGAGGGGCAGGTCCGTCATCAGCGCCAAGGAGACGCAATGGGCCCAGTCTTCAAGCAAGCGCTGGTCCACAAAGGTCAGGTCATGCAGATCTTGGGGCGAGAAGGTGCCTAGGCGACTCCAGAGCACCAGCAGCTCCGTGCATTCCACAGCCCGGATAGGATCTATCTGGACACAGCGCAGGGCTTGGAAGACCCGCAGGATGTCGGCCTTGGTCGCCGGGGTGGATGATACTTGGAAGT
Source organism: Caldilineaceae bacterium (assembly GCA_963422415.1). Taxonomy (GTDB): domain Bacteria; phylum Chloroflexota; class Anaerolineae; order Caldilineales; family Caldilineaceae; genus Bin34. The sequence continues at coordinate 3,404,580 of OY729430.1, read as the reverse complement.
CTCGGTCCAGCAGCTGTTTGCGGACGGCCAGCCGCCGGGCTGTCTGCAGGGAGATTTCCAGGTTGGCGGGCATCGGCGCGGTCGGAAGTCCTTAGGCCGCGTCCAGGGCCTGCAATACGAGCTGGACTTCCTCCAAGGTGTTGTAGTGCAGAAAGCCCACACGCAACACTCCGCCGCTGGCGTCCACGCCCAAGGCCTGCGCAAGGGCCATGGCATAGAAGTTGCCGTCCCAGACAAAAATGTTCTGCCGGGCCAGCGCCTCAGCCAGGGCGCTTGGCGTGGCGCCCTCCTTGCGTAGCGCAAAGGTGGGTACGCGCGTGGCCAGCGTCGTGGGACCATACAGGCGCAGGAAGGGCAGGGCATCCAGGCCTTCCAGGAAGGCCGACATCAAGCCGGTTTCGTGCTGTCGGATCATGTGCCAGGCCGTGGTCAGCTTCTCTGCACGTGTTGCGGACAGCATGGCTCCCGCGGCCTGCCCTCCCAGTGTCGCCAGATATTCCACGCTGGCGATGAGGCCCGCCAGAGCCTCGAAATTGGGCGTGCCGGTTTCAAACTTGCAGGGGATCTCGGGCGAGACGGCCCGGATCTGATAGGCTGGCAGCCGCTTGAGGTGTCTCTTTTTACCGTACAGGATGCCCAGATGTGGGCCGAAGTGCTTGTAGGCGCTGGTGACCAGAAAGTCACAGTCCAGGGCCTGTACATCTATGCGCCCGTGCGGCGCATAGTGCACGGCATCCACATAGACCAGAGCTCCGACTTCATGACCCCAGGCGGTGATTTGCTGCACTGGATGGATGGTTCCACTGAAGTTGCTGGCCAAGCCTACGGCGATCAGCTTGGTGCGACGCGAAATCAAGGACTGCAACTGATCCAGATCGAGAGTGCAATCCGCCAGCACAGGCTCGGCCCAGTGCACCACTACGTTGCGTTCGTTGGCCATCTGCAGCCAGGGCGATATATTGGCTTCATGGTCCAGCCTGGACAGAATGATCTCGTCGCCAGGGGCCAGGATCTGGCTCACGCTGCGGCTCAGCATGTAGGTCAGAGTGGTCATGTTGGCCCCGAACACTATTTCGGCCGGTGTAGCGCCCAGGAAATCCGCAGCCACGTTGCGGGCTTCCGCCAACACCTGGTCGGTAGCCTGGCTGGTTTCAAACCGGCCCCCGGAATTGGCCGCAAAGCGACCCAGGTATTCCTGCATGGCCATGATGACCGAAACGGGCGTTTGGGAACCGCCGGGGCCATCGCAGAAGACGGCCGGCGCGCCACTGTAGAGTTCCTGCAGCGCGGGAAACTGGCTGCGTATCTCACGCACGGGTAGAGTCACGGTGTCGGTCTCGTGTCAGGGGTCACAGGGGGCAGACGGCCAAGCTTCATACCAGATCATCGGCCAGCATCCACAATTCCGGTGCGGTCTCTTCCTTGAAGGAGCTGTTGGATGTCAGGGCTGTCGTCCACTGCAGCCACTGGGCCAGACCCGCGGGCGCCAGGGCGGAATATAGACTTGGCGACTTCTTGCGACTCCCTAGATCCAGCACCTTCACGTCGAGATGGGGTGGCACCTGAGCCTTGTCCCGAATGTACTGTACGGCCTTGGACAGGGGACCCGTATCGTCCACCAACCGGTGTACCAAGGCTTGTCGGCCTGTCCAGACCTTGCCTTGGGCCAACTCTTCCACTCGGCCGGCTTCCATGTTGCGCCCTTCGGCGACGACCTGCTTGAACTCTGTATAAATGTGATCCACCTGTGTCTGCATGACCTGCCGTTGGACCGGCGTCCATCGGGCGTAGGCGGAGTAGACTTGGGCATTCTCGCCTTGCGCCAGCTCCGCGGTGAGGACGCCTAGGCGCTGCAGCAGTCGGGAGACGACAGGCTTGGCGGAGAAGACACCGATGCTGCCGGTCAGAGTGGCTTCCTGTGCAATGACATGTTCCCCACTCATGGCCAGATAATAACCCCCACTGGCTGCCACGCCCGCCATGTACACTGCCAAGGGCACCTTGAGAGCCAGCGCGCGCAGGGCGTCCAGCACGATATGACTGGCCAAGGCAGAGCCTCCGGGTGAATCCACCACCAGCACTACGCCCGCCAATTGCCGATGCCGCGCCTGCGCCTTCTGAATGATTTGCACTAGGTCCGCATGATTGCAGGTCCTGCCTTCCATGCCTGGCAGAGTCGGCCCACTGGTCGCGCCCAACGCGATCACGCCCTTGACCTCAATCAGGCCCACCGCCTTCCAGAACTTGCGCCGATAGGAGCGCCGCAGCAGACCTCGAATTTCCGCTGCCGGCGTGATGCGCTGGAGCGGATTCTTCGATGTTCCTGCCAGACGCTGAGGCAGTTCCATCCATGTACAGACGTCATCTACCAGACCCAGCGCCAAGGCTTCGGTCGCCAGCAGGGGACCCCGGGCCAACGCGGTCTTCACTGCGCTGCGCGGCAGGTCGCGTCCTTGCGCCACGGCCTCCGTGATCTGCTGCCGATACGAGTCCATGATCGCTGTCATGTGGCTGCGTTCGAGATCGTGCATGAATTCGGAAGTCAAGGAACTCGTGGCGGACTTCCAGCGGCCTGCCCGCACTACATCAAATTCCACTCCCAGCCGATCCAGGCCGCGGCTCAGGAAGTGCTTGCTCCACAGCAGCCCCTTCAGATTCCAAGGGGCCATGGGATTCAGATAGATCCGGTCCGCGGCGACTCCCACGAGATAGGTGGGCGCATTGCAATGAAAGAGATAGCAGACAATCTGCAGCGCCGCGTTGGGGCCGCGGCGCTGCACGCTGACCTGCCGGCATTCGGCCAGCAGACTGGCCAGGTTCTGGGCCCGCACCAAGGTCAGATCCGTGTGGTCCACGCGCAAGACGATCCCCGTCGGCCGCGGGTCGTTGGCTATGGCCAGCAAGGTCCGTTTCAGCTCCTCCAGGGATTGCGGGGCGGGACTGCTGTCCAACTGACGCCAGAGGAAGGAGCGGGGGACGGTTCTCTCCACGACCCTTTCGCCCAGATCAATCTGAACGTAGTCGGGAATCTGGCCACTGCGGAGCCGGCTCCATGCATTGGCCAAGGCAATGCCCAGACGTATCGGTAGGGATAGGGAGAACGCTAGGAGGGCTGTGATTCGACGCATCGGTAGGGTTAGATCTTTGTACCTCTCCGATGCATTTGGCGCAGCAAGTCTTCGGTTTCCGTTACGGGGCAATGGCAGACATGGTTGTGGCATACATAGGCGGTCGGCCGCTGGTGCACAAGGCCCTTGCCTTGCCAGATCGGCAGCTCGATATCCCGCTCGGGGGGAATCTGAAGTACCAGGCGCCGGGGATGATAGGGTCGCCGCGCCGCCTTTGTCAGGGCCTGTGTCGCGGGATCCGCGGGATCGCCCACGATCACCACCTCTTGCAGGGGGGCGTGCAGATCTGCATGAGCACAGAGCATGCGGCCAAAGGCAGTGGGCTGCGCGGCCATCAGGGCTTCCACGTCGGACACAATGGAAGCCGCCCGCCGCCGATAGCGATCCTCGCCCGTGACATGGGCCAAGCGCAGAAGCAGACTGGCGGCCAAGCTGTTGCCGCTGGGCACCGCGTTGTCAATGTACTCCTTGCGGCGCATGACCAAGGTTTCATGATCTAGGCCGGTCTGGAAGAAAGAACCGGATTCCGGGTCGGCAAAGTGGGTCTCGATGCGGGCGGCCATCACCTCGCTCCGTTGCAGCCACTTCGGATTCGCATCGGCTACAAACAGGTCCAGCAGGCCCAATCCGTAGGCCGCGTAGTCCTCCAGCACTCCGTGATTCTTGGCCTGGCCCGCCCTGTAGCTGCGGAACAGTCCATTGTCTGGGGTACGCATCTCATTCCAGATGAAGTCCGCGGCATGCGAGGCCGCCTGCAGGGCCGCGGGATGCGGCAACACCGCTCCGCATTGTGCCAGGGCGGAGATCAGCAGACCGTTCCATTCGGTCAGGATCTTGTCGTCTCGGGCGGGCTTCTCCCGTTGTTCCCGATGACGCCAGAGCCGGGGCAAGACCTCCTCCAACAGATCTTGCAGTTGGCTCGGCTGCATCCGCAGCCGGCGACAGCACTCTTCCCAGGCATGCGGCCGATGCAGAATGTTGCGGCCTTCGAAATTGCCTTCCGTGGACACTCCCATCACCAGGCAAACGGCTTGGGCTGCATCGGGTGCCAAGAGTTCCTCGATTTCGGCCTGGTCCCACAGGAAAAAACACCCTTCTTCACCCTCGCTGTCCGCATCTTGGGCACTGTAGAATCCTCCGCCAGATCGGGCCATCTCCCGCAGCAGGTAGGTGATGGTCTCCTGCACTACCCGCAGGTAGTCTGTCTTGCCGGTCATCTGCCAGGCGCGCAGGTACGTTCCCAGCAACTGGGCATTGTCGTAGAGCATCTTCTCGAAATGGGGAGCCAGCCAGTAGGAGTCCACACTGTATCGGTGAAATCCGCCACCCAGTTGGTCGTAGATACCGCCTTGGAGCATCCGAGTCAGCGTGAACTCCGCCATGTGGCGGGCCTGTCGATGCGACTGGTCGTGGGCCTGCGTGAGCAGGAAGTCCACCGTCATGGGCTGCGGAAACTTGGGGGCCGGGCCAAAGCCGCCGTAGGTTGCATCAAAGCGCCGCTGCAGCTGATCCACCGCCCTGTGCAACGCCTCCTCCGGATCGGCCGGGTGGGGGGTTGGAGCGTGGGTCCCGAGCTTCACCATCTGCGCCACCATCTTGGCGCCGTGAGTCTGCAGCTCGGAGCGACGGGCTGCAAAGGCCTCTGCAACCGCTTCCAGCACCTGACGGAAGCTGGGCATGCCTTGGCGGGGTGTGGGCGGAAAGTAGGTGCCGCCATGGAAAGGCACGCCATCGGGCATCAGGAAGACGCTCATGGGCCAACCTCCCTGACGGGTCATGAGCTGCACGGCCTCCATGTAGATGGCGTCTAGGTCAGGTCTTTCCTCCCGGTCTACCTTGATGCTGACAAAATGGGCGTTCAGGTAGGCAGCGGTCTCCGCGTCTTCAAAGCTCTCACGCTCCATCACGTGGCACCAATGGCAGGCGCTGTAGCCGATACTCAGGAAAATGGGTCTGTCTTGGGCGCGGGCCAGAGCGTGGGCCTGCTCGTCCCAAGGCTGCCACGCCACAGGGTTGTGGGCATGCTGCAGAAGATAAGGAGAGGTCTCTTGGCCCAGCCGGTTGGCCAATTGCACAGCAGTCATGGGATTCTTAATTTCGGGATGGTACGAGGCATCCGGCCCAACGTGCAAGTCCGCCTCGAATCTGAAGCCGACTGCAATCCGACTCTAACACAAGCCGTTCTCGCAAGGCGGAGAATGGCAGTAAGTCGGCTTTGGCATCGTCGCTCCTTCTATCCTATAATCCTCCTCATGTGTTGCTTGGCCGGTATCTTGAGGTGGAGGTGCAACGCCTCCATGGCTGCGGCAGCTAGCTAGCTGTCCAGGTGTGGGTAACTGAAACTAGGAGCCGACATTGTGGACAGCCTGCTGCCACAGTGTTGATAAGACAGAATCTTGGCGCTGTGGATAGCCTTCCACAGTGCCTTTTTTATATGTATATGGCATGGAGAGAGAACATCCCATGAAGCTGGACTTGGACATTGTGCGCAACGTGGCCGCGCTGGCCCGCATCGACCTGACGGAGGAGGAAGTGGCCATCTTCGCGCATCAGTTGGGAGACGTGTTGGAGTATGCCGAAAATCTGCAGCGCGTGAACACGGCCCAGGTGCCGCCTACCCCCTACGTCCTGCCGTTGTCCAACGTGATCCGGGCCGATGAAGTGGCTCCGGGCCTGAATGCCGACGAAGCCTTGGCCAACGCGCCGGACCGCCAAGGCGGTTTTTTCCGGGTCCGCGCTTTCTTCGATTCCTGATGGCCGGCCTTACGTCGGAATGCTCCGACCTCGCTTCTCTGTCCCTGTACGACGCCAGCCAAGGCTTGGCCGCCGGGGAATTCTCCGCGGTGGAATTGGCCACCGTCCTGTTGGATCGCATTGAGGCGTTGGATTCACAGGTCAAGTCCTATATTTCGGTCACTGCGGATCTGGCGCTCCAACGAGCCGCAGCCGCGGATGCCGCCCGGTCCGGATCGGCCTCCCATCCTCTGCTGGGCATTCCAATGGCGGTCAAGGACGTAATTTCCACCGCGGGCGTGGAAACGACGTGTGGTAGCCGCATGCTCAAGGGCTATATACCGCCATACACCGCCACGGTGGTACACAAGCTGAACGCGGTCGGCGCCGTCATGCTGGGCAAGACTAACACGGACGAATTCGCGATGGGATCCAGTACGGAGAACAGTGCCTTTTTCCCTACGCGCAATCCTTGGCGCCTAGATCGAGTGCCGGGGGGCAGCAGTGGCGGGTCGGCCGCCGCGGTGGCCGCGAATCTGGCCTTGGCGGCCTTGGGTTCTGACACAGGGGGCAGCATCCGCCAGCCCGCGGCGTTCTGTGGAGTCGTGGGACTCAAGCCATCCTATGGTCGGGTCAGCCGATATGGACTGGTGGCCTTTGGCAGCAGTCTGGACCAGATCGGCGTCTTTGCCCGGGATGTGCAGGATACCGCTCTGGTGCTGGAAGCCATTGCGGGGCCGGATCCTCATGACAGCACGGCGCTGGATGGAGATCCACCTCCCTACGGTCAACGGTTGGACCCGGATCTGCGCGGTCTGCGCCTAGGCATTCCCGCGGAGTACTTCGGTGAGGGCATACAGGCAGAGGTCAAGGCCGCCGTGCAGGCGGCCATTGCACAGATGGAGCGGTTGGGGGCCGATCTGGTTCCCATTTCCATGCCCCACACGGAGATGGGACTGTCGGTTTACTACATGGTGGTCACGTCCGAGTGTTCGGCCAATCTCAGCCGCTTCGACGGCATCCGCTTCGGGCACAGTGCCCAGGCCGGCTCCATGTGGGACAACATCGGCGCCACGCGGGCGGAGGGCTTCGGGGCCGAAGTCAAGCGGCGCATCATGCTGGGGACCTATGCCTTGAGCACAGGCTATTACGACGCCTACTACCTGAAGGCCCAGCAGGTGCGGACATTGATCAAGCGGGATTTCGCCCAAGCCTTCGAGAAGGTGGATCTGATCGCCTGTCCGACCACCCCCACGACTGCCTTCGCCCTTGGCGAGAGGGTGGACGATCCGCTATCCATGTATTTGGCCGACATATTCACCATCGGCGCCAATCTCTCCGGCAACTGCGGCATATCCCTGCCGTGCGGATTCGATGGCCGGGGATTGCCCATTGGCCTGCAATTCATGGGGCCGCACATGGGGGAAGAAAGACTGCTGCAGGCGGCCTACGCCTACGAATACAGCACGGACTGGCATCGGCGCCGACCTGACCTGGCGGCCGCGCCGGACACGGCATAGACGCCATTTCGCCACTTGACTTTAGTCCACAATGGGAGGTCGCATGAACCGCAACGCCATAGAATTGCAAGATGCCTCCCGTACACGAGTCGCGGCGCGGACCCGAGTCAGCGCCCGCGTAGCGGGGCTGCCGGCTTCCCCCATCCGTCGCTTCTTTGAAATCGCGTCTACCATGGAAGATGTGATCAGCCTGAGCATTGGAGAGCCAGACTTCGTCACCCCCGCGCCCATCCTGGAAGCAGGGATTCAATCCCTGCGGAACGGTCAGACTTCCTATACGGACACGTCCGGCACGATCGAACTGCGGAAAGCGATTGTCGCCAAGCTGTCTTGCCTGTACGGCTGCCCGGATTACGATCCGGTGCGGGAGGCTCTGATTACGATCGGAGTCAGCGAGGGCACGCAACTGGCCTTTGACGCCATTCTGGATCCCGGGGATGAAGTCATCATTCCCCAACCCTGTTTCGTCAGCTTCGCCGCCGCGGTACAGCTGGCCGGCGGTACATCGGTGCCTTTGGCCACCCGGGTGGAAGATAGCTTCCAGGTGCGGGCCACCGACATCGAAAAAGCCATCACGCCACGCACCAAGGCGCTGTTTCTGAGTTTTCCCAACAATCCCACCGGCGCGGTCCTGGAACGGGAGCGACTGGAGGAAATCGCCCGCTTGGCAGAGTGGTACGACTTGATCGTCATTTCCGACGAGATCTACGATCAGCTGGTGTACGACGACCACCGGCATGTGATGTTTGCGACCTTGCCCGGAATGCGGGACCGCACCATTCATCTGGGTGGTTTCAGCAAGGACTACGCCATGACCGGCTGGCGCATCGGCTATGTCTTGGGTCCCCATGACATCGTGATGGCCATGCGGCGGGTGCACCAGTATCAGATCCTGTCACCGCCCACCATGGCCCAGGCCGCCGCCCTGTGCGCCATGACGGATCCGGTCGTGGAGGAGCACGTGGCGGCGATGCGGGCCTCCTACGACGTGCGGCGACGCTATATCGTGGGAGCCTTGAACGACTTGGGATTGTCCTGTTTTGATCCCAAGGGTGCCTTCTACTGTTTCCCGGACATTCGCGTCTCGGGCCTGGACGATTGCGAGTTTGCCGAAAAACTGCTGGCGGAGGAGCAGGTGGCCGTGATCCCCGGCAGCGCCTTTGGGGCGGGCGGGGCGGGGTACGTGCGCTGCTGTTATGCCGTCAAGTTGGAAGACATCGAAGAGGCCATGTATCGACTGCGCCGCTTTATGGATCGGCACGGCTGACGCCATCGCGGGCCTTGAGGCAGCCTGCCAGGCAATCCTCCCGCGGGGCCTCCGGAATTGTCATCTCCCCTTGATGTCTTGGGGGGGGGGCGGAGAACGCACGCCTGATCCAGTCACAGATCTTGCCTGAACTCTTGCCCAGGCAAGATCTGGGGTTGGGCGGTCCAAAGTTGGTGGTGTGGCGCGGCTGCGTTGTGCATCGCCCTAGGCTTGAGGTCGACAAGTCCCAAGATCAAGAATTGTGTCATTCGCAACGCCAGGTGACTGACGTCAATGGACGGTTTCATGCAGCTGTAGATCCCTTGGCGTATTGGTGGACCCACCGAGTCGGCTCACGAGCACAGAGGCATGTTCGTCCTAGAGCCGCGATCAAGGCTTTCAATCTGCGCTCCAAGGTCCGATGTGCGTGGAACACACCATGTTTCGTGCGTCTCATGCCGTTCAGGGTCACCACAAGGAACACGTTGTGCATCATGCCAGCGTGTCGCCAGTCCGCATGTATGCGGTTTTCCGGCTTGAGTGCAGGTGCATCCTGTCCGCCAGGAGGCGGTTGGCAACTGTTCAGGACGCTTCCCTCGCGGCGATACGCAACGATCCTGATCCGGTTGCGGCCATGGAGCGCGTGCTTTCTGGAAATCCTGTCGGGGCAGACATGTCGGATCCAGAACGGGGTGATCATCCCCGTATTCCCCCACGAGCCGCTTGGCGCGCGGGCGCGGCGTCACAAAGGGGCCCAAGGTTTTTGGGCGCGCCGTATTTCCGCAGAGAGCTCCAATGTAGCCAACTCCAGGCGGAAAATGGGGATCGCGATGTTGGTTTCCCGAATGGATCGGTTCAGATCGACGATTTCTTGGCTCAGGCGAGCTTGCAGTCGTTCGTCTTGCAGTGCAGCCGTGCCTTGGGTCTGTATGCGGTGGTGCAGTTCGCGCCGCCAGCGCTCAATCTGGCGCTGCAAGGACTTGCGATCCTCGATCCATACGGGCGCCACGTCATTGTCCCGCATGATCTTGTTGCCTAACACCTGTTCTGCAGGTACTCCAGCGGGGTTGTCCAGATCCAATCGACGTCCCTTGCCCTTCAGGGTCTGCCATTCCTGGCTCTGCACCGCCTCGCCCAACATTCTATCGATGAAGCCTTCCCAATCGTGGTTGAGCCCGGTCACGCGAAAAGCCGGCTGTACCTCCTCCTGGCCAAGGCGGTTTCTGGCGATGTTGGCTTGAGGTTGGCGGCGAGAATTCGACATCTTGATGATCGAGCAAATGTGAATGGAACTCAGAAACATTATATAGAACGGCATCAGGCCGACAGTGTGGGGAATTGAACCGCGTGCCTCAACGCAATTCAGGTGGATTTTCAGGCTTGGATGCCGAGGGGACCTTGGCCCACGAAGAAAGGCTAGACACCTCTATCGGCCATCTCTTGGACTTTTGTGGCAGGGATGGGCATTCGCCAGTGGCATCCATCAAGGTCTTGCGTCGCGTTGCCTTCATCCAATCCGACGCTCCGCTCCATTGCCCTTTTGTCCTTCAGGAAACTGGGGAGACATCACCTTGGTGAAATCGATCTCTTCACTGCTCGAAAGTACAATAGGGCATAGGAATCCAAAATCGCAGGCCAAGCCCGATCTTGGCAGGATATCTACACCACAGGGTCCTTCTTGGATGTTGCCTGTTGCCTGTTGCTTTCTGGACTGCGTAGCCTGTGTGGGACCGACCAGAAGAAGGAGATGACTGATTGTCATGCCACCAAGACGCAACAAGCTGTGGGGCGGTCGCTTTGCCACCCAGGGCGATCCCCTTATGGATCGTTTTGGAGCCTCCATTGGCTTTGACCAGTGCATGTGGGAAGCCGATCTGAAGGGCAGTCATGCCTATGCGCAGGCACTGTCGGAAGCGGGCATTCTGACCCAGGTGGAATGCGCCGCCATCCAAGATGGACTGGATGTCATGGCTACGGAATGGCGCAGGGGCGAATTCCTGCTGGATCCGGAGGACGAGGACATTCATACGGCGCATGAACGCCGCCTGCGCGCGCTGGTGGGGGAGGTGGCGGGCAAGTTGCATACAGGGCGCAGCCGCAACGACCAGGTTTCCACCGATCTGCGCCTCTGGTTGCGTGCGCAGATCGATGAACTGCAAGAACACCTGACCCGCCTGATACGTCTTATGGTGGCCATGGCCGAAACCGAGGTGGACGTGGTTATGCCCGGCTTCACCCACCTGCAGATGGCGCAGCCCACTCGGTTCAGTCACTGGCTGCTGAGTCACGCTTGGCCGCTGCTGCGCGATCTGACTCGTCTGCAACAGGCCCGCGGCCGCGTGAACATTCTCCCGTTGGGCAGCGGAGCCATGGCGGGCAACCCCTTTGCCGTGGATCGACATCGCTTGGCCAGCCTCTTGCGTTTCGAGGAGATCACCTACAACAGCATGGACGCGGTCTCGGACCGGGACTTCGTCGCGGAGTGCCTTTTCTGCGCTTCGCTGTCCATGGTGCATCTGAGCCAGCTGGCCGAAGACGTCATCATCTATGCCTCGGAGCCGTATGGGTTTTTCCACTTGGGCGATGCCTACAGCACGGGCAGCAGCCTGATGCCCCAGAAGAAAAACCCCGATTCCTTTGAATTGATACGGGGCAAGGCCGGCCGCACCACCGGGGCATTGATGGGACTGCTGATGACCTTGAAAGGTTTGCCCCGCACCTACAATCGAGATCTGCAGGAAGACAAGGAACCCCTGTTTGCTGCCGTGGATACTTGGTCGCAGTCGCTGCAGATCGCGGCCGGAGCCCTGCTCTCGCTGGTCTTGAACAAGGAGCGCATGGCGAATTCCATGGACGAGTTCATGCTGGCCACCGACTTGGCAGAGCGCCTAGTGCGGCATGGAGTACCCTTTCGGGAGGCTCATGAAGTCGTGGGGCAAGCCGTAAGGCAGGCCGAAGTCGCCGGCCGGCCGCTGTCCGGCCTCGCGGACAGCGTCTGGCGAGAATTGCACCCGGTTTTCGCCGACGGGATTGGGGGTGCATTGGACTTTGCCGCCAGCGTGGAGTCTCGGGATGTCACAGGGGGCACCAGTCGCCGGGCCGTGCTGGAGCAGGTGAACATGCTCAAATCACGCATGGGAAATCCCGCGGCCTTCTGTCCCGCATAGGAGCCGGACGGGACGCGCATGGCAGAATAGGCGTACGTTGCGTATGCTTGTCTCTCTGCATGTTGCGACTCTGACTGTATACTTGACAATGCAACAGGCAGATTGCAATAGTTACCTTAGGTCTTTGGCAAGAGGATCGTGTTGGCGATCTCGATGTCATGGCCCGGATTGCTCTGCCCAAGACAGTTGCTGGCATGCTTTTCCCGAAACATATGGATGAACCCCTGCTGCAAGTCACGGACCTGCAAACCAAATTCTTTACCCAAGATGGCGTGGTACATGCCGTCAACGGCATTTCCTACGAGGTGCGAGAAGGAGAGACCGTCGCCATCGTTGGCGAATCGGGTTCCGGCAAGAGTGTGGGGGTGATGTCGCTCATTGGCCTCATTCCGCAACCACCGGGCAAGATCGTAAGCGGCGAAGTGCTCTTTGACGGCCAGGACCTGTGTCAGCTCTCGGAAGACGATCTGCGACATATACGCGGCAACCGCATTGCCATGATCTTCCAGGATCCCATGACCTCCCTGAATCCGGTGCTGACCGTGGGCCGCCAGATCACCGAGGCCCTGGAGCTTCACCTCGACATGAATCGGACTCAGAGCCGGGCACGCGCCGCCGAACTGCTGGAATTGGTGGGCATCCCGGCGGCGGGGGATCGTCTCGACGACTACCCGCACCAGTTTTCGGGCGGCATGCGCCAGCGCGTCATGATCGCCATGGGACTGAGCTGCAATCCGCAGCTCTTGATTGCCGACGAACCGACGACCGCCTTGGATGTGACCATTCAGGCTCAAATCATTGACTTGGTGGAACGCCTCAAGCGCGAGACGGGGACTGCCATCATTTGGATTACCCATGATCTGGGTGTGGTGGCGGGCATGGCCAAGCGGGTCATCGTCATGTACGCCGGCTTCATTGTGGAAGTGGCCAATGTGGAGGAATTGTATGCGGATCCCCGTCATCCATACACGGTCGGGTTGCTGCGTTCCATCCCGCGCCTGGACGAGGCCGAACGACAGCGGCTGATACCCATTGACGGCCTTCCGCCCGATCTGCTGGATGCGCCGACCCACTGCCCCTTTGCGCCACGATGCGAGTTTGTCATTGATCAGTGCTGGTCCGAGAATCCGCCGCTGGAGAAGAAGAAGGACGGGCACTTGGCCGCCTGCTGGCGAGATCTCCAAGAGATCCGCCTTGAATTGTTGCCCACGGAATCCCAGACTGCCGCATGATGAACAATACCGGTTCCAATGAAGTGTTGCTTCAGGTCCGCGACCTGGAAATGCACTTTCCCATTACCCAAGGAATACTCTTTCAACGCCAAGTCGGGGCCATTCGGGCGGTGGATGGCCTAAATCTGGATCTGATGCAGGGCGAGACCTTGGGTCTCGTGGGTGAATCCGGCTGTGGCAAGTCCACCACGGGCCGCGCCATTCTGCAGTTGCATCGTCCTACGGGGGGCAGCGTGCAGTTTGAAGGCGTGGAACTGACGGAGGCTTCCGGACAGGACCTGCGCCGCATGCGCCGGCGCATGCAGATGATTTTTCAGGATCCCTATGCTTCGCTCAACCCTCGCATGACCGTGGGCAGCATTGTGGGAGAGCCCTTGGATGTGCACAATCTGGGCAGTTCCAAGGCGGAGCGCCAGGAACGCGTCCAAGAGCTGCTGCGGATTGTGGGCCTCAATCCCTACTTTGTCAACCGGTATCCGCATGAGTTCTCCGGCGGCCAACGGCAACGCATTGGCGTGGCCCGGGCCTTGGCGGTCAACCCGTCCTTCATTGTCTGCGACGAGCCTATTTCGGCTTTGGACGTCTCCATCCAGGCTCAGGTCATCAACCTGCTGGTCGACCTGCAGGCGGACATGGGCCTCACCTATCTTTTCATTGCCCACGACCTGAGTGTGGTGCGTCACATCTCCACCCGCATTGCCGTCATGTATCTGGGCAAGATCGTGGAACTCGCGGAACGATCCGACCTGTACGAAAATCCTAGGCATCCCTATACCACGGCCTTGTTGTCGGCGGTGCCCATCCCGGATCCGGTCGTGGAATCCCAGCGACAGCACATTATCTTGGAAGGGGATGTGCCCAATCCGGCGTCGCCGCCCAAAGGATGCAACTTCTGCACCCGGTGTCCCAGCGCCATGGACGTCTGCTTTGAGGAAGAGCCTGAGTTCAAGGATTTGGGCGACGGTCACTTTGCCGCCTGTTTCCTCAATGAATAGGCTTGGGGCCGCAGTGAGACATTGGTGTATCTATCGTCCGGCGAATCCCTCACAAGGCCGGGATGGCTGCCAGTTCAGTAGCGTACAACAAAAGCCAAGGAGGCGCACTTCCATGCATACCAATCTGTTCACCAAAGGCGGGCAGGTCCTGCTGTCACTTGCCATGGCCCTGATCGTGTTGACCGGCTGTGCCACCTCCGAGGTCATGGTAGGGGACGACGTAATCGGCATGCCGGAGTTGGGTGGAGTATTCATTGACGTGTCCAGCACGGATGCCAACAACCTTAATCCGATTCTGTGGGCCGACAGCGCCAGTTCCTCGATGGGGGGATTCTATCCGGCTCTCTTTGGTGTGAATCCCTTCTCGGGGGCTATCGAGGCCCGGGGCGCGGCCGAGTATTGGAACGTTTCCTCTGACTCCTTGACCTACACCTTCTATATTCGGCCGGACTTGGTCTGGAGCGATGGGGATCCGCTGGATGCCCACGACTTCAAGTTTACGTACGACGCCATTGCCAGCGATCTGGTGGAAACGCCGCGCAAGGGCGCCGTGGAGCGGATCGCCTCCATTGACGTCATCAACGACCTGACCGTGCAGGTGACCTTTTCGGAACTGAAATGCGACGGTTTCGGGGATCTGGGTCTGGGCTGGCTGCCCAGCCATCTGTATGCGGCGGATTTCACCGACATCATGACCTCTCCGCACAATATGGATCCCCCGGTTTCCGCGGGCGCCTTCACTTTCAATGACTGGATCCGGGACGACCACATTACGGTCGTGCGCAACGAGACCTATTGGAAAGGCGCGCCGTACATGGATGGACAGATTACCCGGGTGATCCCCTCGTCGGGCACCCGCTTGGCCGCTCTCGAGGCAGGCGAGGTGGATCTGGTTAGTCTGGAGCCGGCCCAGGTGGAGCGGGCCAAGGCCAACCCCAACCTGGAGGTGTTCGAAGCCAAGGACGACGGCTATTCCTTCATTGGACTGAACCTCGCCAACCCGCAAAATCCACAGCCTGCCCTGGATGAGGAGGGCAATGTGGTGGAGCAGGACCCGCATCCGATTCTGAGTGACCGCAATGTGCGGTTGGCGATCGCCCACAGTCTGGACTATCAAGCCATTATTGATAACGTGTACTTGGGACAGGGCTATCAAATCGCCAGCAACGTGCTGCCGGCCGTGGGTTGGGCCCATGACGCGAGCATCGCGCCCTATGCCTTTGACGAAGAACTGGCTGCCTCCATCCTGGACGAAGCCGGCTGGACAGATTTGGATGGCGACGGCATCCGGGAATGCAATGGATGCGCCACGGCGGCGGCCGGAGAACCGCTGTCCCTGAGTCTGATGACCAATGCGGGCAACGCCACGCGGGAAGAGCTGGGTGTCTTGGTGCAGGATCAACTCAATGGCCTGGGATTCGACATATCCTTTGAAGCCATCGAGTTCGGCCTGATGGTCCAGGAACTGCTGAACCAGACATTCGACATGGTCATTATCGGGTGGACCGGCCTGAGTACCGAACCCAATGACGATGTCTTCTGGCACACTCGCTATGACACCCCGGGCAGCGGCTTCAACTTCGTCAGCTACGCCAATCCCCAAATCGACAGACTGCTTGACGCCGGCATTTCCGTGCCGGGCTGCGCGGTGGAGGATCGCGCTCCGATCTACCAGGAAATACAGCAGATCATCCATGACGATGTACCCTATGTCTTTGTGACCGGTACCGTTGGCGCAATTGGATACTCGCAACGGTGGGAAGGCATCAACCCCGGTATCTGGAGTTTCAGCCACAATGTGGAGCGCTGGAGCTTCACCGAATAGAACTACTTGGCGGTTTGGATGGGGTCCAAGCCGCCAGGATCCACTTGCTGCTCGGCGCAGATCGGGCCGACAGGAGGATACAGGCCGTCGATGCAAAACAACAAGTGAATCTTGGTGCCACAGTCCGTGAGATAACCCCCTCCCCTTTGTACAGGGCCCTATGCAAGGGCCCCGCCTTGGAAAATGTATCGGTTCATTGCCCGCCGGCTTCTGCAGGCCATTCCCATCCTGTTTGGGATTAGCGTCCTGAGTTTCGTGCTGGTGCAGGCGGCGCCAGGCGACTTCGTCTCGATTGCCACTTTTCATCCCGACGTGACCGAAGAGGCCCGGGAAAAATACAGGGCCTTGCTGGGCCATGATCAGCATGTGATCCTTCAATATGTCCAATGGTTGACAGGCATAGCTACACGACAGGGAGATGTACGGGAGCGACAGGCCCCGGTGTCCCGTTCCTGTCGCTACCTTGCATTTCTGAATATCACTGCCTGTGACCAGGGGGGTGGATTGTTGCGCTGGGAACTGGGGCGCAGCCTGACGACCCAGGAACCGGTTTGGACACGCCTGAAAGAACGCATGATCCCTACCTTTGAACTGGGCTTGGTGTCATTGATGGCCAGTTTCATCATTGGCATTCCGTTGGGGTTTTTCGCCGCCTTTTTCCGTGGCGCCGTACCTGATCAGATCATTCGGCTGCTGACCGTGGCGGGACAGGCCATACCCACTTTCTGGCTGGCCATCATCTGCATCTTTATTTTCAGCGTAGTCTGGGGGATGTTGCCGGTCGGTGGACGCATGACACTGTCCCTGGATTCAAGCTTCGATTTTTTTGACAGGCTGCGGCATATTGTCCTGCCCGCCGCCATTCTTTCGCTTGGTGGTGTGGCCTTTATCACCAAACTGGTGCGTACGCAAGTGCTCGAAGTGCTGTCGCTGGACTTCCTGCGTACCGCTCGGGCCAAGGGTTTGCGATTCCACACCATCTGGATCCGGCATGTGCTGCGCAATGCCCTGATTCCGATGGCCACGGTATTGGGACCTGCCATTTTCGGAATCATCGGTGGATCGCTGGTAATAGAAATCATCTTCGCCTGGCCCGGCATGGGACGCTTGACATACTTTTCCGCCATTCAGCGGGACTACCCCATGATCATGGGGGCGGGCATTTTCTTTTCGCTGCTTACGCTTCTGGGTTTTCTGCTTTCCGACATTCTGTATGCCCTTGTGGACCCGCGCATTCGCTTGTAACCCGTCTCTGAACTTTGATGACCACCACTTCCATACAGGCGACGCAGCTCTCTGGCGCACTGCAAAAAGAAGGAAGCAAGGAGCCGCGATCCTTTGTCGGCTTGGCTGTCGCCCGCTTGCGGCGCGATCGGCTGACCCTGATCTCTATCGTCTTCCTAGGTCTCGTGGTCATTCTGGCCATTGGGGCCGAAGCGTTGTCGAACTGGCTGGTAGGAGTAGGCCCGAATGACACCAATCTGGACAGTACCCTGCAGCCTGGCTACTTCTGGCCTTACGTGCAGTGGAAATTGGGCATGGATGCCCAGCGGGCTCCACAGCTCTTGCAGCAATCCCAAGGCACAACTCATTGGCTGGGGACGGACAGCCTAGGCCGAGATCAGCTGGTGCGTCTGCTGTATGGAGCCCGCGTCAGCATGCTCATCGGCTTGTTTGGCACCATCATTTCTCTCCTGCTGGGAGGAGTGTTGGGCATGGTAGCCGGCTTCTTCCGGGGCAGAGCGGATGATGTCTTTTCCTGGTTGATCAATACATTCAGCTCGGTGCCGACCTTGTTTGTCCTGATTCTGGTCACTTCCCTGTGGCGCCCCAACGCCATTACCTTGACCCTGTTTTTGGGATTCTTTGGATGGGTGGGCATTGCCCGTTTCATGCGAGGGCAGGTGTTGCAGATCAGGGAACTGGATTACACCTTGGCCGCCCGCGCGATCGGGGCCTCGTCCCCCCGGATCATGTGGCACCATGTTCTACCCAATTCCATTCCGCTGATACTGGTGTTGGCCACCGTGGACATTGGCACCCTGATCCTGACGGAATCCGCCCTGAGTTTTCTGGGACTCGGGGTGCAACCCCCGAATGCCACATGGGGCAGCATGCTGGCCAAGTCCCAGGACTATCTGTTTCTGATGGAGCCGGACACAGGGCGTTATTTGGCTTGGCACCTCATTTTTCCACCCGGCATCCTGATTTTTCTGACAGTGCTGTCCCTGTATCTTTTGGGCGACGGCTTGCGGGATGCCATTGATCCGCAGCTGCAGACCCGTGCATAGCGCGCCGAGGGCAGGTCCATAGTGGAGGGTACCGAGGCAGAAGTCCAGCGGATCTGGTGTGCACTGCAGGGCAGATGGCCGGGGGCGGTGCACCAGCGGCGGCACCTGAAAGTGGGCGAGACCTTCATCGAAGGCGATCAGGGCACTCTGTTTCGTGATGGCCGCCGAGCCGAAATCTGTTACGTCCTGTATCGGGCGGAGCCCCGGACCGGACTTCTACTCCATACGAAGGCGGCCTATCCCGCCGATTGCTTCAGGCTGCCCACGGGCGGAGTGGCACTCGGCGAGAAGGTAATGCACGGCATGGAGCGGGAGGTGCGGGAAGAGACCAGTCTGGACCTGCGCCAAGGCGGCCGGATCCAGTTTCTGGGTCAACTGGATTACACGTTTCAGGCGCCTCAGCTTGTCCATGCCTTGCCCTTTACCACCTATGTCTTCACGGTGGAGGCTCCGCAAGGCTTTACTCCTGTGCCCTTGGACGAGACGGAAGAGATAGAGGCCTGGCTGTGGCAGCCTCCTGCGGAATTGGGTGAAGTGGCAGTACATCTCCAACATCTTGGAGACGAAGCTCCGGACTGGGCAGACTGGGGCCGTTTTCGGGCTCTGGTACATGAATTTGTGTATGTACATTGGGGCAGTCAGGGTTGCCCGCTCCCTTGAATGTCCCGGAGATACACAGGAAAGGCGATTGCCGACAAGGGATGTGGAGTGTCGATAGAACGACGTTGGCGCCCCCCAGTTTCAACCCCGTCTCGGTGGGGGTGCCAGGTACCCTAGGGCCTGCCCTTTATGTGTAGGGGTCAGGTCCATGGCCGGCCGCGGAACTAGAGAAGGATACGTGCAGAGGACAAGGCAGTCGTGCCCTTCGGCTACCGGAGACAGGATCCGGATCGGATGCAATTATATTCTGGATGATGGAATGGATCGACGGCAATCTGGATAGCAAGGTCACGATGAAGTACCCGGCGGTTTACATGATGGGGCCCAAAGCACATGGCGAAATTTTATCCATTGCCTTTGCCGGCTCGGGTCAGCTACAGGGGACTGCTCAAAGTCGCCTAGGGTGCGCTGCGCACCAAAGCAGCAGCAGTGTAGTGTGTGACGCCCTGCTGCTGGATAATGAAAGTCACTTTGATATCTATTCCTACATCGAGATTGAAGAGGACGACGCGAAGGTGGGCCATAAAACATTGGTCAGCCGTATCGGAGAAGAACAACTCTTCTATCTGCGGAGCCGCGGCATTGACGAGGGAGAGGCCGCCGCCATGGTGGTGGGTGGCTTCATTGAGCCCTTGGTCAAGGAGTTGCAGATGGAAGACAGCATCGGTTGACGCTGGGCTCTCCACGTTCTCGCTGAGTCGCATATGGAACACCGCATGCTAAACGGCATTATGGCAGTAGCTGATGTTGCTACAAAGACTGGTCCTACATTGGAGCAGAGGCGCTGCCTTGTCGGTTGGGCGGGAAGAACCCGAATGGATGCGAGACTTTCGCGCGGCAGCTTGGGGACAGTACGAAAAAGTATGGAGTGACCATCATTGACGGATGAGGCTTGGTGGCATACCCGTCTGACAGGCCTCAAGCTGGAGAATTTCCGATCTGCACGGAGCGTTGTGGGACTCAGGTACCTTCGTGAACATACCACCTAACACGGAAGTGGCACCACCCTTGCAGATCATTTCGCATCAGATATCGGGTCACGCTGGCTTTCACCATTCGCTGATTGTGCTGGGCGAAAATGCCCGGGCCACGGTAGTGGACGATCTGCTAGGTGCGGAGCAGGGTTTGCAGAACTATTAGGCGTCTACTTCCCGAATCTGCGTCAGCATATTGATCATCAAACCTTGCAGCATCACCGTGCTCCGCACGGTTTCAGCGATCTGCGTTTCAACGGTGCGTTACAGGACCGGGCGTGCACCGTGTACATGGGTAGGTAGTATCAAGGTAGACGAAACAGCCCAGCAAACTGATGCTTTCCAGCGCAACGGCAATCTGCTGCTGGACAGCAGTGTACGGGCGGACGGTATTCCCGGGTTGGAGATGTGCTTGGATTCCAGGGCCACGCCTGAGGCCATCAGTATAGCCAAGGCAAAAGCGGCACGCAGATCCCCCTTTGTGCAGGTACAAATCCATGTTGTGACCAATCAAATTCAGATCTAGCCGCTGTCAGGCCAAGCGGTGCAACGCGGAGGGACGTAGTGGAAGGTTACTCCACGGTTGAGTATCTCCGGTATGGCAGGAGGGCGGGCAGGCGGATAGGCCAAGTGTCCTCCAGCACCAGACGAGGCAGTTCTGGATAACTCGGTCAGTTTGGTGACGGAGCGGCCAGAGAGGGCGCGTGAGTCGGTAGTGCGGGCCATATAGTCAACCGGTCCATGGCCGCGGAGTCTTGAGTTGGGAAACAGCAGCTAACAAAATGGACGGCAACCATTGAGGCGCTTCCAAGGTCAGAGTAGAGATAGGGATTCGGAAGGGATACAGATCATAGGGCCAGCATAGGGACTTCACTTTCCAATGCAGGATACAGCCAGCAGGCCTATACGTTCAGAACCAAACAAGAGGGGCACACCATTTCCGGAGCGTCCGAATCGACGGGTCCCTTCTCTGCACATCACTCTATCAGAGTAGACGCACAGGTCAGATAATAGCCTTGGCCATCATTGCTCATCCAAGACGTTTGATCTGGATCGGACGCCAGTTGCCTACGCAGGAGCGAGACCATCGTACGTACGGAGGTCTCGCTCGTGTGTACGCCCCGCTCCTGGGCCATACGATGCACCAGTTCCGCAGCAGTAAGAGGCTGGGGATGATACTGGGCCAGAGTAACCAGCAGATCCATGCGCCGTGGAGACACCGAATATGCGATGCCATGGAGCTGCGCCTGTCCCCGGCGCGGATCGAGGATCAGGTTCGGCGCGGGGATCGGCAACAGGTCGTGCACTAGCTGGACCAGGTGGCAGGGATCGCACGGTTTGGGCAGGAAGTCGCGCGCTCGGCCCAGATGCGGCTCCACAAGACCGGATACGGTGGTCATGGGCTCGCCTGCACCAGCAGAATAGGGATTTGTGTATATTGCCAGGGATTGTCGGTCAGCGGACCCTGAGGTCGGTAAGGGTCCATCAAAGGCAGACGGGCATGCACAAAGTTTTCATACGGGATATCGCTCGTCGGCATGGTGTAATCCAGCAGGAGCGCGTGAGGATTCCAGGCGGGTATTGTGTCCAGCGCAGCCTCGAAACGATCCACCATGCGCAGTAGCATCTGATGTTGCGCCTGCAGCAGACGCTGCGCATCAACCAAGGTGGCCGGATGGGCATCCACCCACAAGAGACGGCGGGGCCAGCGCAAAGAACGTGTCATGAAATATTCTCTTCCAACTGTTGGGACAATGGATTGAGATGTCAAGCGCCAGTATGGCGTAGACAATCCCTTCCCTGCCATACCCCCAGCGTCACTCGGACGTCACCGCTGTATTGCATAACCGACCATTCCGGATGGCGGCACGTACGCTACAAATGGGTGTGGGCGGAGGTTTCATTTCCGCTGGCATTGGCAGTCGCCTCTGATTAGCGGCGCAATGCGGGATTCCGATCGTAACTGCATAGAACACTGGATGGATTATCTGGACATAACGATACAATGCAGAGGCACGAGTTGAGATATCTGGGCGCGGGAAGAGAGGAAGACGGATGTGGCGGTATTTACAGTGGCTGGGTGTGTGCAGCGTACTACTGGGCGGACTGGGGTTGGGAGTGCACCCGGCGGCGGCGCAGACGCTGGTGGCGGCCGAGGCAGGAGCGCCCCTGGCGGCGCGGGGCCCCTATACCAACCAGGGGGATCATCATTGGGATGGGCGGTACCATGTGCTGCGGACGGGGACGCAGGTGACGGCAACGCTGACCACACGGCGTTCGCCGATACAGCGCTATGCCCGGCAGAACCCGCAGCCGCTTTTGTGGTTGCCCGAAGGTTATCGGCCGCTCCAGCAGGTGACCTGGACCGTGGCGGCAGCGCACGTAACCGCCCAGGGAGAGTTCCAGCCGGGGGCGCCAGCGGTCCCGGTGACATTGACCGCGCAGCCGGACGGCGCGGTGCATTATGTGGACGGTCCAGATTTGGACCAAGTGGGACATGTGGCATACACCGCCCTCATGACCTGGGATACAGCGGAGGTCGCCCTCATGACTTGGAATACAGCGGAGGTCGCGCTGTTCCCAGAGACTGACGGCTCGGTGGAGGATTCTATAGAACAGTATCGTCTGGAGTATCGTCTGGAGCGTCGGGGCTCCGCCGTGTCCGCGACCGTGTTCTTCCCGACGAATGGGACGTATAGGAAAATGCCGATATTCATTCCGATGGGGTTCCGGACCCTGTGGGCATCCACAACCGCGTTTGCAGAGACAGAGGAGGGGGTAATCCCATACAGGAGCTTGTTACGTGGGTCTTCTGATCCGATAACAATAAGAGGGGTCAAGGTGAGGCAGCTGCAGTGGTTGACAGAGGATCCGGTTCCGACGGACGGGCGCTATGCGCTGTCGAGCAGGCCCGCAGATGTCTGTTGGCGTCTGGCTGCCGTACAGCGCGCCCTGATGGACGCGCTGACCACCGCGGCACGATCTCCAGTCTCCTGCGACCAGGCGACGTGGGCGGATCTGGCGTCTCTGCAGACCATGGTACTGAAACTGTACGGCGACGGCGATCCTGCAGGGCCGCGTGCGTTGCTGCCTTATGACCTGGCAGGTCTGACGCACTTGCGGGAGCTGCAGATCCACAATTTGGACGAACGCTACCGCTACCCGTTGCCGCCCGCGATGTTGCTGTACACGCCCGAACTGCAAACGCTGCAGGTCACCACCGGACACAAGAGGTTGCCGGCGGACTTGCTGGTCTATGCCCCCCAGCTACGGAAACTGGAGATCGGGCAAGCTGAGGCGCTGCCGGCGGGCTTGCTGACCTATGTTCCTCAGCTGCAGGAGATAAAGCTCACAGGCAGCTATTCCCTGACCGCACTGCCGCCGGACTTCCTGGCCTACACTCCCCGGCTGCAGACGCTGACCCTGGATACCCCTTCCCTGACCGCGCTGCCGGCGGACTTTCTGACCCACCACGCCCCCCGGCTGCAGACGCTGACCTTGGATACCCCTTCCCTGACCACGCTGCCGCCGGACTTCCTGGCCCACGCCCCCCAGCTGCAGACGCTGACCCTGGATACCCCCAACCTGACCGCGCTGTCGCCGGACTTCCTGGCCCACGCTCCCCGGCTGCAGACGCTGACCCTGGATACCCCCAACCTGACCGCGCTGCCGCCGGACTTCCTGGCCCACGTCCCCCAGCTGCAGACGCTGACCCTGGATACCCCCAACCTGACCGCGCTGCCGCCGGACTTCCTGGCCCACGCCCCCCAGCTGCGAATGCTGACTCTGGCAGGTTCCAACCTGACCGCGTTGCCGCCGGACTTCCTGGCCCACGCTCCCCGGCTGCAGACGCTGACCCTGGATATCCCTTCCCTGACCGCCGCGCTGCCGCCGGACTTCCTGGCCCACGCCCCCCAGCTGCGAATGCTGACCTTGGCAGGTCCCAACCTGACCGCGCTGCCGCCGGACTTCCTGGCCCACGCCCCCCGGCTGCAGACGCTGACTCTGGATATCCCTTCCCTGACCGCCGCGCTGCCGCCGGACTTCCTGACCCATGCCCCCCGGCTGCAGACGCTGACCTTGGATATCCCTTCCCTGACCGCCGCGCTGCCGCCGGACTTCCTGGCCCATGCCCCCCGGCTGACAAAGCTGTTCCTTGATGTCTCGGTACTGGAGTTGCCGCCGGACTTCCTAGTGCACACTCCCCAGTTGCAGACGCTGACCCTGGCAGGTCCCAATCTGACCGCGTTGCCACCTGATTCCCTAGTCCATGCCCCTCAACTGAGACGTCTGACATGGCATGCCAAAAAAACAACTCTGCTGCTGTCACCCGATTTGCCCGACCGCCTCCCCGCTCTGCGCTATGTTCACTTGTCGTTGGGTGGTTCCACAGACTGCAACGCGACCACAGAGCGGAATTTGGAGCGACTGGTAGGGGCAGAGCTACTCCGGTACTTCCTGGATAGGTGCCCACTCCTGAACCAAATCCAGAACTGGGAGAGACTAATGAGGGGCGCTGGATGAATCTCCCACCCAAGGGCTGCCGCTCTTGCTCGCCTAAGCCATGCTTCCTCAATTCTCACCATCCGCAACCGTTCTGCGCGGGAAAAGATTTAGGCAGAACAGCGTGGGAGAAAGGTGATAATGGTCAGTTTTGCGGAAATCTGGGGATAACAACCCGTCAACCGGGTATTGCGCACATCCAGTGCCCACAGGTTGACTAGACGGCCCCACTCCGGCGGCAGAGGCCCCATCACCAGAGTGTCATGGAGGTCAAGTGTATGCAGGTTGACCAGACGGCCCCACTCCGGCGGCAGAGGCCCCATCACCAAGGTACTGTGGAGGTCAAGCGTATGCAGGTTGACCAGACGGCCCCACTCCGGCGGCAGAGGCCCCGTCACCAAGGTACCGTCGAGGTCAAGCGTATGCAGGTTGACCAGACGGCCCCACTCCGGCGGCAGAGGCCCCATCACCAGAGTGTCATGGAGGTCAAGTGTATGCAGGTTGACCAGACGGCCCCACTCCGGCGGCAGAGGCCCCGTCACCAAGGTACCGTCGAGGTCAAGCGTATGCAGGTTGACCAGACGGCCCCACTCCGGCGGCAGAGGCCCCGTTACCAAGGTCCTGCGGAGGTTAAGTGTATGCAGGTTGACCAGACGGCCCCACTCCGGCGGCAGAGGCCCCATCACCAGAGTGTCATAGAGGTCAAGTGTATGCAGGTTGACCAGACGGCCCACTTCTGCCGGAAGGGGACCCGTCAATCGAGTAAAACTCAGATCCAAGTGCTCCAGGGAAACCAGCTGCCCGATTTCGGGAGGGATGGGGCCGGACAAATGTTGGAAACTCAAGTCCAGTTCCCGCAGGTGGGTGAGCTGTCCCAGTTGTGGCGGGATCGGCCCTGACAGCCTCCGGTCTTCATAAAACTCTGCGCCAGATAGGTCCAGTCTTTCCAACTTGTGCAGCTGTCCCAGCTCGGATGGGAGAGGACTACCACTTCTAAGCAGGGGCCACATCGAGATCCCCAGCTCCGTCACACGTCCTTCCTTATTGAGGGTGACAAAGGAGCCCTGCCAACCGGCGGGGAGCGATATTTTCATGTCTGTATACCCGGGGAACCACGTCTCCACAGGAGGTGGTTGACGGGACAAGTTAGTTTCGTCAAACCACAGATCATCCAGGATTTCCAGGACGGCGCGATCATTGGCGGCGGGCGTCGTACCCCAAATCGTGTGCAGGGTATAGGCCAAATACCCTGCACCTTCTGCCTGGGCATCATTTACGTAGCGGACCGCCCCGTCGGGGTCCACCCGCAGCAGAAAGCGGCGGGACGCGGTCTGATCCGGATCGAGGGCGCCATCAACGCGCACCGGTTGGCCTTCCACGGTGCGCAGGATGGGAAAGGGGGGACGGAACGCCACCGGGACGGTGAACAGGGGAGATGTCACCTCCCGAGCCCAACGCTGTACGGGAGAACGGGAGGTGGTGAAGGTGGCAGTCACGCGGGCTCCCTCCCGCTGCAAATGATAGCGGCCGTCTGCATGTTCCGCCAGACTGGCGTACATTCCCACGGCATCCAAGACGGGAGCGGAGCCGCCGCCCGTCGGGAGCGGAGCGGAGATAGTCAGCAGCAGGAGCAGACTCAGAAGATGCCACGTGAGCATGACGCGTGGACCCAAAATACAAACATATCCCAGTTCTCCAAAAGATCCAAGGAGAACCCCTTGATAGTACCAGATTCGATCCGGGGAGATGCCCTGCAGATGCTGCAGGTACGCTGCGGGTATGGACTCAGGTCCGGACTGGGCGCAGACTGGGCGCAGTTCCCCCATCTGGGGACTGGATTCATGTCAGACAATCCTGTCTGGCCCAGCAAGGAGAACCCCATCATGTCCGATCGACACGGTCTGAGCGTCTACACTACGGCCGATGCAGACCCCAACGCCGACACCACGAACAACCGACGCCTGCGCCGGCCCGTGGCCGCAATTATCAGCAACACCTTCAACGACGCCACCTCGGGAAAGGAGTATGATCAACGCGCCGGACACGAAGGCATTGACTTCGCCTGCGGGAGCCGCATCCCGGTCAGAGCCATGTATGGCGGCGAGGTAGTCAAAGTGAAGAACGACTGGGAATCAGGCTTGGGACTGGGCAATTTCGTCATCCTCCGCTCTTATACGGACGCCGACGCCGGCACCGGCTTTGAGCATACGTACGCTCATCTGGAATCCTCTACTCTCAAGCCAGGGCAATCCATAGCCAAGGGGGACCAGATCGGCCTCTCCGGCCTCTCCGGCCTCTCCGGTACGCAAAAGGCACATCTGCATGTGCATCTCCGGGCCTTTGGCGCCAATGGCACAGTGACCAAGGAATACGATCCAGCCGAGAAGAAACAGGTGGGGAAGAAAAAGGATTGGAAACCCATTACGGAGCTGGCCCGCCGGATTGACGGCTGCATGAACTATGCCTGTTTTCTGCCGCCTGACAACACGCAGGCGCCGGCCATTGATAGGAACGCCCTGCGCCATACGGGCAAGCTGCTGAGTCTGCGGGACGCCTACGCCTCCATTCCGGTGTACAAGGAGATTTTCCAGGCGGACGGCGTCTCGTTGCGGGATGAAGACGCACGGATATCGAGTGACAATAGACATGGAAGCATAACGGGCGCGGAGCTGGGCTGTTATGCCGTATTGGAAGCATATTCCGCAACCTCTCCTGAGGTTCAATGGTACAAGATTCAGTACAGAGTCGGGGTCACCGGCTGGGTGTCCCAGTCCGGTCCGGTCACCTCGTTCGAGGTGACCTGGGTGCAGGTGGAGGATGCCCCGGATACCCTGCCGGAGGCACTCGTCGCCCCGTATTTCGTAATGGCCAAGGCCTCCAATATCAATGTCCGCAAATACCCCAATGCCGACCAGAGCGGCGGCGCACCCATACGGGGCCAGCTGGCCCTTGGCCGACATTATCCCGTGCAGGGCACGTTTTGGGATCCGCGGACGGAGAAGCTGCCCAAGGGGGCTCGGCGCTGGTGGCAAATTGACTTTGACGGACAACCCGGCTGGGTACGCAGCGATGTGGTGCTGGCACATGTCGACTTGAACGCTCTGCCCTTGACCTGGTCCGCGGCTCCGCGCAACCTGCACGCCCGCTCCCTAGGTGCCGCCGTTCGCCTGGACTGGTCGTCGCCATGGTCGCACCCGGACATTCCCGCCCGTATGGACGTTACCGGCTACCGGATTTGGCGCTATCAGGATCCTTCGGTGCTGTCTACACAAGGCAATACCACGGTTTTCGATGTGCCGGCCACACCCTTCCATTGGACAGACAGCACGGCGGGAGCCGCGGTCTCGCCGCACTCGTTGCTCTACTACCGGATTGCGGTCAAGGTGGGCAGCGCCGTGGGGGCAGTATCGGGTTATGTCAGTGTAGCCGTGATAGGTCAACCTGCAGCGCCGCATCAGCCGGACCCAATGCCTGATGCCGCGACATCGGTGCCCGTGGCCCCTTGGCATGGCAACTATCCCATGACATACAATCCCGGTGGACCGTCGCTGAGCACAGACGGAGTGTTGGCGCAGACAACCTACTACCCTGCCATTGCCGTCTTGGCGCCATCCGGGTTCGGGGGCGCGCGCCGCGACGTCTGGCTCCGCATCCAGAAACCCCGAACGGGGGCCCCCGTTACGGCTCTGGCACGCTCGGCGCGCTCAACAGCGACCCAGAGCCCTCATGTTGAGGGTTGGGCCCGGGAGGCTGCGTTGCAGGGCACGGGAGCGTGGCAGGAGCAGGTGGCGACCCTGCCAGCCCCACCCTATGCACGGGCGCCGGTACCGCACCCGGTACCGGTGCGCATCGGGCCCTCCCTGGGATACACGGAGTATGTGACGCAGATCACCCGCATGGGCGGCTGGTATGGGATCATCGGTCGGCATGACGACTGGTGGCAGCTGCGTATCAACGCTACGACCCAAGGATGGGTGCAGGCCAGCCAAGTGGAGGAAACCGGGGACAGATCGGATGTGCCCTTCGTTCAGGAGTCGCCGCCGCCCGCCCTGCCAGGGCCGGCAGGAGGCGATGCGCCCGCCGCGGCGACCACGCAAGCCAGCGGTCCCTACCACAACATGGCCAACAGTTGGCAGGGAGCATGGGCCGTTTCCAAGCGCGGCACCACGGTGACGGCAGCCTTCCAGAGTACGCGTTCACCCGTACAGTGGTACGCACGGCAGAATCCGCAGGATTTGGCGGTGCTGCCGGCG
The DNA here is from genome assembly GCA_963422415.1 of Caldilineaceae bacterium. GTDB lineage: Bacteria > Chloroflexota > Anaerolineae > Caldilineales > Caldilineaceae > Bin34. The sequence continues at coordinate 3,376,053 of OY729430.1, read as the reverse complement.
GGCTTCCGGCCCATCACTACGCAGGACATCCAGGTGACGGGGGTACACGTGACCGTCACCGGGGAGGATTATGCCCGGTCGCCCCGGCAGCAGTTTACATTGCGCGTGGCTCCCACCGGCCAGGTGCGCTACGTGGACGGGAGGGAGCTGGACCATGTGGGCTATCTGCGCTATGAGATGGGCACGCCAACCTCGGGGCGGACAATCACGTGGCAGACGTCCACGGCAGCGACGGTCCCGACGCGCCGGAGCCAGGCGAACCTGACGCAGAGGGGAAACTTCCTCAATCGGGCCGTGCACAAGGATGGCTACTGGAACCTGGTGCGCCGCGGGAACGCGGTGACCGGCGTCATCGGCAGCGCCAAGTCGGCGGTACAGTACGCGGCCCGGCAGCACCTCCAAGACCTGTTCCGGTTGCCGGTGGACTACCGGCCGCGGGCCAAGGAAGAGATCAAGGTCACGGGCACGCACGTGCATGTGGACGGAACGGACTTCGCGGGGGCGCCGACACAGACCTTCACGCTGCGCATCAGTCCTCATGGCGTAGCGCAGTACGTGGACGGACCGGAATTGCATCATGTGGGCTACCTGCGTTACAGCGTATCGGTGTCGTGGACCGCGGTGCCCCGAGTGCAGGTGCCCGCGGCACCGCGCGATTTGGAGGCAGAGAACGTACAAGCCACAATGGTGGAACTGGACTGGCGCAGTCCGGTGGATGACGGCGGCTCTGCCATCCAGGGCTACCGCGTCGAAATCTACCGGCGTGGCCACTGGCGTACGGTGGAGGCAGATACGGACTCCACGCGCACGCGACACGACGTGGAGGATCTGGCCTCCTACACGCGCTACAGTTTCCGCGTCGCAGCGCGCAACCGCATAGGCTGGGGCCCCTTCAGCACCGCGGTGTCGGTGACGACGCGACGGGAGGCGCCGGGGCAGCCGCGCAGCCTGGCAGCGGCGGCCACGCATGCGCAAGTGACGCTGGACTGGCGTGCGCCGGCAGCGGGAGGTCGCGTGACCGGCTACCGGGTGGAACGGCGCGTGGACAGAGGAGGCTACCGGATGATGACAGCCAACACGGGCAACGCCGTACGCTTCTACGTGGACCGGGACATCCGACCCGCCACCACCTACTTCTATCGCGTGAGGGCGCTCCATTACGGCACAGAGGGCGCTTGGTCGGCGACCACAAGGATAACCACAGCGGCCGCGCCCACGATTCCGGGCGCGCCCACCGGCTTGAGCGTGGAACCCGGAGAGGACAGCCAGTTGCAGCTGGCATGGACTGCTCCTCTCGATACGGGGGGTGGCGTGACGGGGTACCGTGTGGAACGTGCGCCGGACGCGACGCCGCGGGCCTGGACAGAGGTGGTAGCCACCTCCGGCAGCGCCGCGCGGGTCTGGCATGAGAGCCGCCTGGCGGCGGATACGGTCTACCGCTATCGGGTGAGCGCCCGCAACGGTGCAGGGACAAGCTCACCTTCGGTCGAGGCCCAAGGCCGCACCCGACCGCAACTAAAACTGGATCGACCGGTAGCTTACCCGCTGAACATCCACGCGGAGCCACGCCCGAACGCGGCGGTGACAGCCACCCTCGCCTTCTTCCTGCCGGAGCGTACCTTGGATATCGTCGGACAGGTGCCGGGCACCGACGGTTGGTGGCGGGTGTTGCTCTTCGGACAGAACTCCCCGGGCCCCTGCTGGCTGCCCGCTGCTGCCGGGACGGCAGCAGGGAGCACGGCCACGGTGCCCCAAACTCCCGGGCTCCGCCCAGGCGCCGTAGGATCCGGGATGGTGCGTATGAGCGGAAACCAAGTGGAACTGACTTGGCGCGCCCCCGTTGCCCCCGGCAGCCATCCCGTACGCCATTATCGGGTGCGCCAGCGGCAGGCCAGCCATGGCGAGACCTACATCGTCGTCGCCCCGCGCGTAGCGGCTACCCGTTGGACCGGTCCAGCTCCCACTGCCCCCGGTACTTGGTACTACGCCGTGCAGGCGGTCAGCGCCGCCGGTGCCGGCCCTTGGTCCAATCCCGGTCCCAGTCGTCACGTGCTGGTCGTGGGCACCCCGCCCGGACCCGTGGGCGCCGGGACGGTGCGTATGAGCGGAAGCCAGGTGGAACTGACTTGGCGCGCCCCCGCCGCGCCCGGCAGCCATCCCGTACGCCATTACCGGGTGCGCCAGCGGCGGGCTAGCCATGGCGAGGCCTACATCATCGTCGCCTCGCGCGTGACGGATACCCGCTGGACCGGACCGGCTCCCACTGCCCCAGGCACCTGGTACTACGCCGTGCAGGTGGTCAGTGTCGCCGGCGTGAGTTCCTGGTCCAACCCCGAGTCCAGCCGCCACGTACTGGTCGTGCCAAGCCCCTGAAATCCGCGGCTGCGCAGTCAGTCTGGGACCACACAGCGGATGACCTCGGTTGGTCTCACCCCGGTCTCCGAATTCCGGGGACCGGGGCACAGGCCTTGAGACAGTACTATCCCGCGCGACCCGGATCCAAGCCGACCGTTGTGGGAAAGTCAGCCCCGTGTCACAATGAGGTGGCTATATGCAGGAATCGAGAAAAAGTCGGAACAGATCCGTCCCTTTTTGTTGTCTCCGCTCGTCGCCCAATAACTCACTGCGCATTCCGTCCCCGATCTCCATACTTTCCATCCTCCATCAAGGTGGAAACGTGATCTGAAAAGTCCGCCAGCAGCATGGTCAGCGCGAGAATATCCAGTTCCATATGCACCAGCTGGGGGGCGTAGGCCAGAAACCCCTCAGGCAGCGTCGGCAGGGCAGAAACCTTCAAGGTCAGGCTCTGCAGCTGGGGGGCGTAGGCCAGAAACCCCTCAGGCAACGTCGGCAGGGCAGGAACCTTCAAGGTCAGGCTCTGCAGCTGGGGGGTGTAGGCCAGAAACCCCTCAGGCAATGTCGGCAGGGAGGAGCCCTCCAAGGTCAGGCTCTGCAGCTGGGGGGCGTAGGCCAGAAACCCCTCAGGCAACGTCGGCAGGGCAGGAACCTTCAAGGTCAGGCTCTGCAGCTGGGGGGCGTAGGCCAGAAACTCCTCAGGCAGCGTCGGCAGGGCAGGAACCTTCAAGGTCAGGCTCTGCAGCTGGGGGGCGTAGGCCAGAAACTCCTCAGGCAGCGTCGGCAGGGCAGGAACCTTCAAGGTCAGGCTCTGCAGCTGGGGGGCGTAGGCCAGAAACTCCTCAGGCAGCGTCGGCAGGGAGAAGCCCTCCAAGGTCAGGCTCTGCAGCTGGGGGGCGTAGGCCAGAAACCCCTCAGGCAGCGTCGGCAGGGAGGAGCCCTCCAAGGTCAAGCTCTGCAGCCGGGGGGTATGGACCAGCAGATCCGCCGGCAGCGCCGTCACGGAGGAAACATTCAATTCCAAGCTTTGCAGCTGGGAGGTGTAGGCCAGCAACCCCTCAGGCAGTGCCGACAGGGCAGGAATCCACAATTCCAAGTGCAGCAGCTGATGGGGGGTGTAGGTCAGAAACTCCTCAGGCAGCGTCGGCAGGACAGGAACCTTCAAGGTCAGGCTTTCCAGCCAGGAGGCGTAGGTCAGAAACTCCGTCGGCAGCGTCGTCAGGGAGGAGCCCTCCAAGGCCAGGCTCCGCAGTCGGGGGGTATAGGCTAGCAGATCTGCCGGCAGCGTCGGCAGGGCAGGAACCTTCAAGGTCAGGTTCCGCAGCGCGCGGGTGGTGGCCAGAAACTCCGCCGGCAGCGTCGTCAGGGAGGAGCCCTCCAAGCTCAGGCTCCGCAGCTCGTGGATGGTGGTCAGAAACTCCGCCGGCAGTGTCGTCAGGGAGGAGCCCTCCAAGGTCAGGCTCTGCAGTCGGGGGGTATAGGCTAGCAGATCTGCCGGCAGCGTCGTCAGGGCAGGAACCTTCAAGGTCAGGTTCTGCAGCTGAGGGATGTCGGCTAGCAGGCTCCGCAGCTGCGCTATGCTGTCCAGCGGACCCTCCGACACCACTCCGGAGACCCGCAGCGTCCGCAGCTCCGGCATGTACAGTAACATCTCGGGGACCTGCAGGTAGCTACCCGCCAACTGCAGCTCCCGCAAGTTCGTGAGGCCCGCTAGATCGTGGGGCAGCAACGCATGTAAGTCCCAATCCACGGGATTGCCATGCAAGTCCAGATGCAGAATCTGCAGAGCCGCCAGATCCGCCCAAGTCACTTGGGCGCAGGAATCCCGGAACCGACCCGCGGCAGCCAAGGCGGTCAGCAAGGCTTCCTGTACGGTATACAATCGCCGGCAGACGTCCGCGTGTGCGGCCGGTAGTGCATAGTGCCCGTCCGCCGGAACCGGGTCCTCCGTCCGCCACTGCAGCTGCGTCACTACAGTCTGCGGTAGACTCTCGCTTGGCGGCGGGTGACGGGTCGTATACTGCACCGTGCCATCCAGTTGTACATGTAGATCTCCGTCCAGGGGAGAGTTCAGTACCCGGACGCGCTGCCGAGGTCGGAACCCCACCGGGACTGTGAACAGGACCGCGGCGTCCGCTATCCTCGCGTCCGCCAAGGCAAGCAGAGTGGCGGTCACGACAGAGCCCTGCCGCTCCAGCCGATACCGCCCCGGCGGCCCGGCTGCCGTCGCGAAATCATTCTCCAGAAGCAGCGCGGTATCCGTCGTGTGCCAGGTTATGGTTGTGGCATATGTCACATACTCCATATACTCCACTTGGTCCGGACCGTCCACGACGTAGTGCACCGTGCCGTCCGGCTGCGCGGTCAACGTCACCGGAATCACCGGGTCATACAGCCAGGGCCGTCCTTCGGCACTCACGGGCATCGCCGCCACGGTCCAGGTCACCGGCTGGCGGGGCCAATAGCCTTCGGGCAGCCGCATGGCTGGGCGCACCCAAGGCCGCACCGGCGAACGATTCGTCGTCAATGTCGCCGTCACCTGTGTCCCTGTCCGCAGCACGTGGTACCGGCCCTTCCAGTGCTCCACCTGGTTGGTGTAGAGGCCCTGCGCTGCCAAGGGCGCTCCTGCCTCTGCCGCTACCAGTGTCTGCGCCGCCGCCGGGCGTACTTCCCAGTTCACTCCCCCCAGCAGTGCGCAGAGCACTCCCAGCCACTTCCAGCCTATAGACATGCGCTCCCCTCCAGTGTGGCAATCCCAGCCGAACCGAAGTCTATCATCCAGATTCAAGAGCCGCCGTTCGCGCTTGGCGATTCAAAGGGCACAGTGACTGCAGTGTGCCTCCGTTGCCATTTCGCTGCATCAATGACCGTACCCGAAGTTTAGGAGTCACGTCCTTGCTTCAAACCCGGCTCATAATCCAGCTGTGATAAAGTGGGAGGATGCTACGCGCACATCTCTCAGCAATGTATCTGAATCCAGTCTGACCTGAACCCTACATGGACCCATACCGATTCAAGACCCACCCGTGGTGAGCCAATTACACATATTCGTCTCGTGTGCATGACTGTCTTGGATGTCATCCTGTCGTACCACACCCAAATCCGCCACTGCCTGCTCACATGGCAATCGTGAGGCGAGTACGCTGGGTGGTGGTACATCTGTACATCTGAATCGGTGCAGGACGACCGTAGCGAATGTAAGCCACAGATGGGTAATGTGCAATTCGCCCGCTTCAGAGACGTCAGCCAGTGTTTTGCAAGATGCGTCAGGTCTATTCCATGGGCTTACCCGGCAATTGTCACAGCCAAGCATATCTTCGCCTTGGTCATACCGCATAGCCTGTAATACCATGCTGGAAATGCAAGGAGGCGTGGTGTAGCGGTGAGCATACTGGCCTGTCAAGGCAGAGGTCGCGGGTTCAAATCCCGTCGTCTCCGTTCTGTCTGAACAGGGGCTGCGTCAGGGGTCCCTGTTTGATTCTGGTGGCAACACGGAATACGTTGCAGTCCAGTTCTTCCAGCCAGACTTGGGCGGTTTCGTCACTGTGGGGGCGACAGGGATCCCCCGGACCCGACTTTGGGTCCGTTGGGGACGGCAGATCATTGGAACTGCAACAGCTGAAAGAAGCGCACCAAGAAGACCCGCAACCATTTGCGAATTTCGGCCAGTTCCGCCTCTTGCCATAGCCAAGACTATGCCGATGCGCAGATGGACGAATATTGTACGGAGTTGGATTTCACTCCACTGAGTGAAATGTTTCCCGATGGACCCGATGCCGGGTGGCCATTGGACCCATAGAGGGCGTCTCCCACCCTATAGAGGGCTTGGCATCGCGCGTGCGCCGTCGCCGCGCCCCAGTTGAGTGACCACAAGCCTGTACGGCCTTTCTTGGCTCTTGGGAAAAATGGCAGAGTCCTTGTTCTCCGCCCTGCCATTGAAGCGATGTGCCCGATTCGGTCAAACGACCCATTCGATGCGCGGGTACGCGGCAGAGCAGCCCTTGGTGATGCCGCGTCAAGTGGGCCGCGGGCCTAACAGTCGTCCTCTTCCTTGTTGTCCATGAAGTCGAAGTCCATGCTGTCCAGGGAGTCGGCGGTTCCCTCCAGCTGAAAGAACATTTCGCAGAGCGAGATGATGGAATCGGGTTCCGCCATCCAGGACCACTCCACGATCTCGTCCGTTTCGGTGTCTTGCACCCCGGGAATGGCACGAATGTGATTCTGGATGAATTCCCTCGTGCCCTGATCGTCTTCGCTGAGCAGCAGCAGGAAGAGGTCGCCGGCTTGGCTGTTATAGGTGTTGAGGGCCCAGACCAGTCGTACCTCTCCATCCGGCGGCAGGCGCCGCACGGCATCCAACACATTGCGATCCTCGCCTGGGGAAACCTGTAGATACAGGTAGCAGGAGGATAGATCGGCTGTGGGCAGCACCTCCATCTCCAGATCCAGCAGCAGATCCAGATTGGCCACCCCGTCAAAGCCAAAGATGGTATGAGTCTCGCGTACCCCATTCACGCTGCGGATCTCGTCCAGCATCAACGTATTGAACTTGTGAAAGTCCTGTACCAGACAAACCAGGCGAATGTCCTCGCGGCTGCGCAGAGAATTGATCCAAAGTGGGGACACCCCGCTCCTGCGCCACTCCTGCAAATTGTGTTGCAGGTTCTGCCGGACTTCATTGTCCTTGTTGACTTCCGTCACTGCGTCGATGATGGCCAGGTTGGGGCCACTGGGATATTCGAATTGCATCTCAACCTCTACAGATCACCTAGGCCCGGCTGGCAGGGAGCTGGCTCTCTGCTGGGCTATGTACGGACTGGAATTGCGTGACGATCAGGGACTCCGTCGGTTCGACGCCGAAGCTGATCGCCGACACCAACAGATAGGCCGGGATCGGGTCGTACCATGCCACCGATTCCACTTTGGGATCCGTGGAACTGATCTTGAACTCCAGCGTGTGGCAGCATCATAGCTGTTGGTTTCCAGATCCAGATCCTGATCACCGAGCGAGATCCAAATTATAGAGATCAGGCGGGAGGATTGCGGAATTCGCAGCCGAAAGTTCTGGCGAGTGGTCGGCTCGATGATGCCGGTATAGAAGCCGTTGCTGGCTAGCAACGGCGACGCCTGAGGTGGCAATGCCCAACTCATACCGGCCAGAGCCAGCCAGGGTCTCGCCCCCCATGTAATGGAGATCGGCCGTGGAGGTTACACATGCTAGGTTGGTGCCCTGAATTCGCTTCCAGGCCTGGCGATGCCACCCAAAGACCAAAGCGGGCCGATTGACGCCGTGAGGTTCCAAGGTTGCTTCGATCACCTAGCCGGCCCGTTCCACGTCGAAGACATGGAGATCGAACGTTGCGTCTTTGCCCTGATAGGCCACGGTCCGGCTGCCTATGGCGGTGGTCAGAATGAGCACGGGGTGCAGGTGCACTTGCAGCGTGAGGGTGAACTCGGTGCTGCCCTGTCTGTGGCGGTCCACGGCTATCTATGAGGTAGAAGCCCGGAGCAGGTTCTATATGGTTTCAGTGGGCAGCGCCGAGAAAGTCGCGGCGGACTGGGGACGGGCTGTCAGATATTGGCCCGAATGGATTTCCTGATTCGAGTCTGCGCCGGCCACCAGAGCGCCGGTGTGCCGGACCAGCACGAAATCAAAGACCGCATCGAACAGCACGGTATCCCGATAGGTGACGGCTTCCCCTGCAGCAGTGCGGTGGTGACAGTGGTGCCCAAGCCAGTCTCTCCACCCCGATTCCGAATCTGGCCCGCAGTCTGAGCCTGCAACGGCATGGCCGCCAGCAGTAGCCCAAGGCTGCAAAGCCACAATGCCGCCCCTAGCCGGAAACCGCACCGGGCAATGGAGACTGGACACAGGGAAAGGAGCGGGGGACCCCTCTGGACAGGAATTGGCAATCAACAGGGTTTCTTTAGGGTGAGGATTTGCTCCGTGGACAGGAACTACAGAACCAGAATCAGAGCCGCACGGGCCTCCAGTCGTACCGGCACTTCTCGGCCATGATAATGCTGCGGACCTGTTCCACGGTCTCGTTCAGCATGTTGTCACGGTTGACCACGACATACTGGAATTCGTCAATGCGCTTCATTTCCTGACGGGCCATGGCAATGCGCAGTTTCAACTGCCCGGGCGGATCCGCCTTGCGTTCCCGCAGCCGGTTCACTAACTCTTCTTCGGTAGGGGCAGTCAGGAATATGGTCGTCGCTTCCGGGATCAGGTTGCGAATCGTGGCCGCGCCCTGTACGTCGATGCGCAACACCACGTCCTTGCCGCTGTCCAGCGCATCTTGCACCTGCTGCTTGGGGATACCCTTGTAATCCCCGTATACGATGGCGTATTCCAGCAATTCCTCCCGTTCGATCATGTCGGCGAATTCGCCCTTGCCCACGAAGTGGTAGTCCACGCCATCCACTTCCCCGGCGCGCATGGGCCGTGTGGTGGCCGTCACCACAAAGTAGATGTTCGGGATCTGCATCTGCATGGCGCAGAGCGTGGTGTCCTTGCCCACGCCGCTCGGTCCTGACAGCACCACCAGCAGCGGCTTCCGTTGTTCCACCTTCTCGTAAATGTGGCTCGGATCCACTTCCTGCATCGTCACGTTTCCTTGGAAGGGCAGAGACAGTCCCGCCGGATCTGTGCCATTGTAGATATGGGATGGCAGGGAGACCAACAAATGACCGGGCCAGACACGCCTTCCCTGCACGCAGCCAGCGTTCAGCTCTGCTCGAAGTGTTCAATGGGCATCACGAAAATGGTGGCTCCGCCCAAATTCTTTTCCACAGGATCCGGCAGATGCAATTCCCCCAGCTCCATGACGGGTGGCAGAGGCGTGATGTACTGGGTGCGGGTGCGGCAGGTGGCCCGAATCAGCGATAACACCTCTTCCAGACATCCGTCGTCGATGCCACAAAAGATGGTGGCATTGCCTTCGTGGGTATAGCCGCCGCGGGAGTGGGTCAGGGTGGCGGCAAACCCTTTCTTCGTCAACAGGTCCAGCAGGGCGCTGCTGTCTTGATGACGGACCACCGCCATTACCATTTTCATATGTTTCCTGCCTAGGGAGATGTCGTCAAATCAAGGATTGAGGATAGTACGCCAAGGGAGAAAATCCCAAGCAGGATGATTCTGTGTCAGTCGCACAAGTCCTTGCATATCTTGGAATCTCTTGTGCTTAGCAGCCCAAACAAGGTGGATTGACCCGCGCAGGACAGCTGACGGTTTTTGAATGCTATGTTCTGGATATACATAATGGAGCGCGCGACTTGCGTCCCAACTATGGAACAACACACATCGCCGTTTCTCCCGATGGTGAGATCAAGACCCCTGAATCCAGCGGCGGCAGGCCATCATGCAGAATCCAGATTGTACGTGGCAAAGGAATGTGCATCCCATTGTCGGACATATGCGATATGCGGCAGTTTATATTAATGAAGCCATGAAGGGATATTTCTACTAGGGCCTGTTTACCCTATGCGCAAGGCTTCGACCATGAGAGCGCACAGAACAAAGTCTCGCGAATCAAACCGGGGTGCAGACCCGCCGCAATTCTTGGATATGTCGGTACAGGCGCTCCACTTCAATGGCGTCGCTGGCAGAGCTCCCGATCCTAGGTCTAGGCACGAGTCCGAGTCACCGCCCCCTGGAAGCCCATCGCCGCGGTCCGCCAAGGGACCGCGGTGTCCAGACACGTGCCATCCATCCGCTGTGGGAGGCGGATTGGAGTGTGCTATATGTCTACAAACAAGTCCATTGTTTTTTAGATTAAAAATTCTTCAATTAGACACATAGCAGACGAGGCGCCTGAATATCCGGTCATTCACTCTCTCCTGCCTCCTCACTTCGTAAACAGCCCCATTCCAAGCCTCGGTAAGAACACATACTGCAGCCGACACGCAATGACCAATTTGAATGTTCCATATCCTGTAATTTTTTTGGCAACGAGTGGCTGCCCGTTTTCCTCTTTGCAGCGGCTATTGGGGCATCGCGTTGGCTGTCGTTCTCCCTTACTTTCAAGGATGCGCTAGCCGGTCAATCCACAATTCCAGATACCATCGTCATGTTGGCTATCGTTTATTCGGCCTTGGTAGTGTTGTGGGGATTTTGGAAAGGACACTTGATCATTGGCTGGTTGGCCTTATGATTTTATGTTGCTGTCCTAGTTTTGCTTGCCTTATGGCCGTCTGGAGAGGATAGTGCTTCGGTGCCGGTGCTTCCAAACGACACGGGACCTAAGGTCTTGGACCGTCCACGACCTGCGGCTGGATTCTCTCGTGTGGCAGGATCGTAGTACATATCTGGATGACAAGACCTGCCAAGGGGTCGCGGCGGGTCTGCACCCAGTTTGATCCGCGGAGCTTTGTTCTATGATCGAAGCCTTGCGCATAGGGCAAACAAGCCTTGGGGCGAATTGTCCAGAGTTTTCCTAGGGCTAAACCTACTCAGTCTGTCGCATGTATGCCATTCAATCACAGGGAGTGGGCAGCATGGATATGGTCTTGCGACTGATCTGCCGCTGTAGTTCCGCGGGATCCAGGTTGGCATCCAGACATTCCCATTGGGCCGGATTTTCTTGGATCAGAGCCAGATAGCCCGCATGGACAGACCGGTGAAAGGCCAGATCCTGGGCATCCATGCGATTCCAGTCTCGGGCGGAGTGGCTGTGACTTATGCGGGTCTCCCGAATGCGCTTCAGGCCCTCTTCGGGAGACAGGTTCAAATAAAAGCGCAGGCAAGGCTGCAAGCCGGCCGTGGCATAGGCGTTCAGGGTCCGCAAGAGAGCCAAACCTTGGCTGCGTCCATACCCCTGATAGGCCAAGGTGCTATCCGTGTACCGATCACACAGCACCACCCGGCCGGCCTCCAGCGCAGGGCGGATCACTTCCTCCACCAGTTGCGCCCGGGCCGCCGCAAAGAGCAACGTTTCCGTTCTGGAGTCGATGTCCATGCCGGCGGTGTTCAACAGGAGAGTCCTGATGTGCTCCCCGATTTTGGTGCCGCCAGGGTCCCGGACCAGCAGCACATCGTAATATGCCGCGAGGTCTTCATACAGCAGCTGAATCTGGGTGCTCTTGCCGCTGCCCTCCGGGCCTTCGAAGGTGAAAAACGGGTGCATGGTGACGTTACGCGGCACCCGTGATTTTGACGCGGCGATATGGCTCCCGCCCTTGGCTGTGGCTAATTAGATTCGCCGCCTTGATCATCTGATGCTGCTGGTTGCGCACTTGTGCGGACTGCGGGGCCAATTCTACGGATTCCAGCCCCGCATCCATTTTCTGGATGGCGGCCTGGGTCTCCCGCATGGCGGATTCAAAGGGGTCGATGACGCCGATCTTGAAGAGATCGACCAGCATCTGCTCCATCTGGGCCGTTGTGTTGTTGCGCAATACATAGACCGGAATGTTCTGTCGTTCCGCGTGGCCTAAGGTCTGGACCTGCCGCCGGTAGTAGTTCTTCAGGGTCACCACCACGTCCGCGTCGTTGATGCCGTTGACGAAGTCAATGGGCACGTTCAGGGTCTTGGCCGAAGCCCGCAGCTTGGACTGGCCGATGCCAAAGGCATAGATCTTCATCGGCTGCGGCCCTGCAGATGCCTGATTCCTCCTGTTCCGGGCCGCGCCACGGCCGCGCCGCTGGTGAAAGGCGTCCTCGTCGATTTCCAGGCCCTGAGTTTCCTTGATGCCGATGGCCCGGAACACCTGTTCCGAGGGTTGTGTGCCCACTCCCTGCTCAACATGAATATGGCCTTCTTCATCCCGGTATCGCAATTCGGTGGACAGCTGCCAGCCCCGCAGGAGTCGATCCACGGCATGGGCAATGTCCAGGTGGATGACCACCCGTTGACGAGCCTGGATTTCAATCAGCACATCAAATGTCGGTGGCGCCCGACGCTCCAGCACGGACTTGCGAGTGCCGCGCCGGCGGGCCTCTTCGTCCGATAGCGTGACGGATTCCAGACCGCCCACCAGGTCCGCGAGGGTGGGGTTCAGGATCAGGTTGTCCAAGGTGTTCCCGTGGGCCGTGCCCACCAGCTGCACTCCCCGTTCCGCAATCGTGCGCGCCGCTTGGGCTTCCGCCTCTCGCCCGATTTCGTCAATCACGATGGTTTCGGGCATGTGGTTTTCCACGGCCTCGATCATAGTCTCGTGCTGCAGGTCCGGTGTGGGTACCTGCATGCGCCGGGCCCGGCCAATGGCCGGATGGGGAATGTCGCCGTCGCCCGCGATCTCGTTGCTGGTGTCCACGATGACCACGCGCCGTTCCTCGGACAGAATGCGCGCGGCTTCCCGCAGCAAAGTGGTCTTGCCCACACCCGGACGCCCCAGCAACAGTATGTTGTGGCCTTCGGTGATCAGGTCCCGGACGATTTCAATGGTGCCCGACACCGCGCGCCCCACGCGGCAGGTCAGCCCGATGACATCGCCGGTACGGTTGCGAATGGCGGAAATGCGATGCAGCGTGCGCTCGATGCCCGCCCGGTTGTCCCTGCCGAATGCGCCCAGATGGGCTATCGTGTAGGCGAGATCCTCGGTCGTGATTTCCATCTGTGCCAGTTGGGTGTCCTCCTGTCGGAAGCGCACTTCCGGCAGGCGTCCCAGGTCCATGACGATTTCCACCAGTTCCGAGGTGCCGGGATGCTGCAGCAGGCTGTCTCGAATGCGATCCGGCAGGATGGCCAACATTTGATCCAAATTGTCAACGATTCTCTCGTGATGATTCGGTCGGAACCTGTCCACGGGAGGGGGTATGTCAGAAGGGGAAGCCGCCATTGTCCTTCGTGCTGCCTGATCGACGCGGGGTCCGGGGTTTGCCGCGGGCACAAGACCCGGCGCCACTGTACGCGATTATAGCCAAGCTCACTCGTTGCACAGACTGGCGCCTAGGTCCGGGCCTTGCTTCAGGTCACCAGGCTGGTGCAGAAGCGAGCCACTCCATCCTGCGTTCCCATGACCAACAACGTGTCCCCGGACTCCAACGTCGTTGTGTCGTCCATCCCAGACACTACCGTCTTGTCTTGGCGCAGAATCTGCAGGATGGTAAGTCCGAACTCCTGCTGAAGATTCAGCTCCCCTAGCTGCTTGTGGGCGAACTTGGGACAGGTGTCGATGGCGATGGATTCCAAGGCGTAGCCCTGTGCACTGGCGATCGTCAGGAACTCGAAGACCTTGACGGCGCTGGGTTGTATCATGTGCATGGCCATGGAATGGCCGGCGATGCTGGTGGGATTGACCACGGCGTTGGCCCCGGCAAAGCGCATCTTGTCTTCGGAATGCACGTTCTGGGCCCGGATTGCAATATGAATGTCCTGATTCAGGTTGCGGGCCGACAGCACGCCAAAGAGGTTGTCGGCATCGCTGGGCAAGCAAAAGCTAATGCCGGCAGCCCTTTCGACGCCCGCTGTACGCAATATCTCCTCGCGCATGGCGTCCCCGTGCAGAAAGTGCGTGTTGTTCCCAGTGATCAACGCCGCGTTTTCCAGCTTGTTGTCAATGACTAGGACATTCCGGTCCTGGGTCTGCAACCGTTCCACCAGTTTGGCCCCGACGCGGCCGTAGCCGCAAACAATGTAGTGCTTTCTCATATGACGCAGTCTTTTCTCCAGTTTTCGCTTTTGCCAAACCCCTGAGACTTGGCCCTCCACCACGGCCTGCGTGATGGAACTGAACCCGAACGCGAAAGAACTGACCCCGATCAGGATCAAGACCGATGTAAAAATGCGGCCCTGCCGAGTCATTTCGCCCACTTCACTGAAGCCTACGGTGGAGAGGGTGATGATGGTCATGTAGGCCGCATCCCACCACGACCAGCCCTCCAGCCACATATAGCCGAAGCTGCCGGCCAGAACGACAAGGAACGGCAGCAGGCCCAGAGCTACATAGTGCCGGAATGTCTGTGGCGCCACAGGACAACACCCTAGGAACACGTGGCTTGGATGTCTTGGCGAAAGATGGCATGGGGACGCCGCGTGACGCGAAATCCGCGGCGGGCGTAGAAAGACCGGGCCCGGTAGTCCGAAGCCAGCACGTTCAATTGGACGCGCGGAATGCCTTGGTTGGCCAGCCAGTGCATGACAGCTTCCAGTAGATGGGTACCCAGACCTTGCCGTTGAAATTCAGGCCAGACCGCTAGCCTCACAATGAATCCGAAGGGTGACGTGCATGGCGGCAACTCTGTAGGCAAGGTGACAAGAGCGTAGCCGCGCACTTCGGATCCATCCGCCAAGACCTGCAAGGTGCCGCGGCGGGCCCATTTCCGCAGCTCCTTTTCTCCCATGTGCCAAGGGGCGTCAAAGACTTCCACATCCCGCTCCGCCACCCGGGCCACTTCCGAATCTGCTGCGGCCCGGACCTGCGAATCCACGGTGGGTTGGCCATCTACGCGTATGGTTCGGTGCAAGTAGCGAATGCTGTCCACTTTCTCGAATCCCACCAGCTCTGCACCCTTGCACAACCAACTCAGATCAGAGGTGAGCCACAGTTGGCCTGCCAAGCCCTGACGGCAGAGAAAGTCGCAGCTCTGCCGGAGCAGGACGCGGACCATGGCCCCCGCTTGCGGCACATTGGTCACGGCCAGGCCGCGGCTGAAGATCCGGTTGGGCAACTTCGGCGACAATGTGGAAGGCCGTTCCTCTATCTGCAGCATGAGAGTTCCCAACACCTGTCCCCGCCGGTCCGTGGCAAGCAGGGCGTGCAATTCCGAATCCACACGGAGCCAATCCTCCCAATCAAATTGGCGGTCGGCATAATAGGCGTGACGGAACAGATCCTGCAACAGCTCCAAGGACTGATGGCTTGGCGGGCACACCGTCAGGCCACCGATCTGGACCACTTCCGTGTTTCTAGACCAAGGAGGCCAGCTTCGGACCATAATGCCGTTGGTAGAAGGAGTGGAAAGCCCCTTCTCGGATGGGCCGCCACCATTCCTCGTGCTCGGCATACCAACGGGCCGTGGTCCGAATGCTTTCCTCTCCACCAAAAGCCGGAGACCAGCCCAGCTGCAGGATCTTGCCGATGTCCAGACCGTAGCGCCGATCATGCCCAGGCCGATCCGGCACTTCCCGAATCAAGCTGCGGGGCTTGCCCAGTTCGTCCAGGATGATGTTGGCCATCTTCCGATTGGTGATTTCGGCGCCCGTGCCGATGTTGTAGATTTCGCCCATGCGCCCGCGGTGCAGCGCCATCTGAATGCCGGCGCAATGATCCAGCACATACTGGTAGTCTCGCTTCTGCAGGCCATCCCCATAGAGGGGCAAGGGCAAGCCCAGAAGGGCGTTGGTGGCGAACAGGGGCACGACCTTCTCGGGGTATTGATACGGCCCCACGCAATTGGCGCCCCGGGTCACGGTGACGGGCAGATCGTAGGTCCGATGATAGGCGAGCGCCAACAGATCCCCACCGGCCTTGCTGGCCGAGTAGGGGCTGCTCGGACGCAGGACATCCATTTCCCGGCTGTGGTCCTCGACCGGCCCATATACTTCGTCCGTGCTGATTTGATGAAATCGCACATTGCCATGGTCCACGGCCGCCTGCAGCAGGTGAAAGGTCCCCAATACATCGGTCTTGACGAATTCTCCCGGATGGACGATGCTGCGATCCACGTGGGTTTCCGCGGCGAAGTTCACCACTGCATCGGGATGCACCTGCGCGAAAGCCTCGTTCACCGCGACCGGATCGCAGATGTCGCCCACGATCAGGGCAAACCGGTCTGCCCAGCGCGCAGCCACATCCTGCAAATTCTCCCGCCGGCCCGCATATGTCAATTTGTCAAGAACCACCACCCGGGCGTCTGGCCGGGCCGCCAGCAGAAAGCGGACAAAGTTGCACCCAATGAAACCGGCGCCTCCGGCGATGAGGTAATGGGTTCGGGTCATGATTGCCGTTCAGACGCGCAAGAAATCGCCCGCCGGCGCCGGCGGGCACTGTACGGCCAAGGTAAAGGTGGTCAGTGTCTCCCAGGCCGGCAACAGGGAAGAATGCAGACCCGTGGCCGCCGGTTCTTTCCATAT
This sequence comes from Caldilineaceae bacterium, assembly GCA_963422415.1. GTDB lineage: Bacteria > Chloroflexota > Anaerolineae > Caldilineales > Caldilineaceae > Bin34. The sequence goes on along the minus strand of OY729430.1, from coordinate 3,359,680 downwards.
GTCCCGCCAGCCAAAGAGTTCCTCCGCCCCGTCCACGATAACCAGAAAGTCGAGATCCTCCTGCAGCGTCCAGTTGAGGCGTTGGGCCACGGTCGTCAAATGTTGCCAGCGCCGCACCATTTCCGGCTCCACTTCCGTAGCGTAGGCCGCCTGGGTCTCCGCGTCGGAACGGCTGCCCTGGTGAGCCAACCGGTAGGCCGGAGCAAAGGTTTCCACAAAGTAGGTTTCCGCAGACTGAAACGCCGGAATAAGCATATCGCCGCAAAAGGCAATGCGCGTGTAGTGTCTGCCTTTCTCCTGACGCACCAGCATCTCCGCCTGCTCCGGATACAGGTCGAAGAAAGGGCTGGGATCGAATTCCTGCCACTCCTGAAAAGCGGCGGGCAGCCGGTGGCAATGGTCGATCAGCCGACGATAGACAGGCACCATGGCCTCGGCTTCCTTGCGGAGCTGGGATGGAGTCTTCTCGCCGGTCTTCATTTTGCCCAGGCCTGCAGGATGATACGAAGGCACCAGGGAGGCACAAGGGCAAATCTTGGCGGAGCTGGCCCGGATCCGGCACCGATGCACGCTGCGCAGATGGGCGGCCAAGGCCGGGATGGAACGGATCGGCAGGGTGCAGTCGGCGTTCATGGCGGAAACATCCCTACCGTGGGCCGCGCCCGTTGCGGCGGCAAAGGACCAAGCCCACCAAATGGGCCTGTGCACGGTCCAGCCGCTGTTTGGCTTGTCGGCTGGCGCTGCGCCGATCCTGTCCTGGCCGAATGGCCAGCAGCGTGGCATCCGCCTGCGCGGCGATCAGCTCTCCCGCCGTCGAAGACAGCAGAGCGGGCACATGCCATATGACCAAGGCCGCCACGTTTCGCAGGAGCTCCATGGCCCGCGCGACGCGCAATGTCCCCACGGTCTGCAGAGGATCCAGGCCGGCGCCGCCGGCAGCCAGCAGAGAGACGCCCGCGGTGGCGGTGCGTTGCCGGGGCAACGGCACGTCGGGATCCCGCAGCCACTGCAGGAGGCCGGGTTCCAGAGCGGCGCCGGTGGCGGTATGCAGGACGGGATTCGCGCTGTCCGCATCCGCCAGCAGCACGTCCACGCCGACCTGTGCAAAGGCGTGACCCAATCCCAACACTATCTGTCCGGCAGGCAGCTGGGGCGACAGGCGGGCCACCACCAGATGCCGCAAGATCGACTTGGACATGGACAGTTCCAGATTGGCCCGCAGGGTGTGGAAATCCGGAGACAGATCCGTTGTGGAAGCGTCAGTCACAGTGGAACCATTCCTCAGTCCACGGTGATCTGGCCCAAGACTGGCAGTTCCAAGGTACGGCCTGCGACTTCGGGACGGACCATGCGTTCCTCTTCCAGCCACAGCAGCCACAGCAGCAAGGCCACGCCGAGAGCCAGTCCCAAGACAAATCCCGCCATCGTGTTGGACAGGACATTGGGCGCCAACCGCTGGATCTCGGGACTGGCGCTGACTCGTGCGAAATCTATGGATCCCGTGAATTCCTGCTCCCTAAAGTAGGCGGTTTGCGCGGCAAAGTAGGCCTCCGTGGCCGCGGAGGCCAGAACCCCTGCCATGTCGGCCCGGGGATGCAGAGCCTCGATGGTGACAAGGAGGGTTACGTTGTCAAAGGTCGCGCGCAATGCAGGGGCAATGTCGGCGACGGGCAGTCCCGTGGCGGTTTGCACCTGTGCCACCAAGTTCGGCTGTGGAAAGCGGGCCGTGGAGTTGAAGGCCAGTTCCTTGGTCAGGTCACGGATGCGCCAGTCCATGTCCGCCGGCACCACGCTGATCGTGTGCCGGGCACGGAAAAGAGCGGGCATGTTTGCGGATGCGATCCAAGCCCCAGATGCTCCCAGCAGACTGCAGGCTGCAATCACCCACCCCCAGCGCAGCAGCAATGGCTTGTAGTCAGGCATGGACGACTGTAACTCTCCCTGAAAGCATCGCAGCGCGGATTGTAGCATAGGGATCGCGGCGTCGGCGCGCCAGCGCAACGGCGGGGAGGACGGCGTGTCACGCCAGCTGCGCCTGCACGAAATTCTGGATCCGCCTGCGGAAGTTTTCCACACTGAAGCGTTGGGCCTGACGGCGCAGCCATTCCCGATCCCAGATCCCGTCTTCGCTGCGGTGCACCGCCTCAATCAGGGCATCGGCTTCCTGCACGGCGAAGAAAACCCCGGTCCGGCCTTCTTCCATGAAATCCAGCGCGCCGCCGGCCTGATAGGCAATGACGGGCTTGCCGGCGCTCATGGCTTCGACCGGGGTGATGCCAAAGTCTTCTTCGCCCGGAAAGATGAACGCCTTGCATTCCTGGATCAAGGACACGGCCTGTTTCCGGTCCAGATAGCCGGTGAACCGAATGTTGGAGTTGGCCTGACGGCGCAATTGGGGCGCGCCGCGCCCGGCGCCGGCAATGATCAAGGTCTTGTCGGGCATCTGGTTGAATGCGGCCACCGCCAGATCAATGCGTTTGTAGGGCGCGAGCCGGGACAAAATCAGAAAATACTCTCCGCGGTCCGCGGTGCCGGTGAAGGATCGGAATTCCCCGGTGTTGACCGGCGGCGGAATCACTACCGAATCCCGTCCGTAGCAGGTCTTGATGCGATTCTGCACAGCGCCGCTGATGGCCACAAAGGCATCGACCTCTTGGGCGGCGGCCACTTCCCAGGTGCGCAGGCGCGCCACCATATGGCGGGACAGAAAACGGGCCGGCGCCGACATCCGTTCCCGCTGCGTATAGTCCTTGAAGTTCCAGAGAAAGCGGGTGGGCGTAAGGCAGTAGCAAATGTGCCGCGCCTGTCGCTCGGGACTGCCGGTGCGCACTCCCAGGCAAAAGGCGCTCTTGACGCTGAGCACCAGGTCCATGTCGCTCAGGTCCATGCGGGCAAATGCGGCGGGATACAGGGGCAGCAGATAGCGATGCAGCGCGTGGGCGCCGGGCAGTCGATTCAAACCGCTGGTGCGGATGTCCCATCGACGCAGCCGCGCGTCCACTTGATCGGGCTGGTACAGACTGGTGTAGACCGGTGGCGCTCCCAACAGATCGTGCAAGACGTCCAGGACATTTTCGGCTCCTCCCCGTTGATTGAGCCAGTCATGCACCAGGGCGCACTTGATTTGGGGCGGTAGCCAAGAGACGGTCATGCAGACGTAACAGGAGGATTGGAGGCGTGAATCGAGGCGGCGGCCTGTATACTGGACGGTGCCCGCCCGTGACCCTTGATTGTAGGGCATGAAGTGCAGTTCCGAGTGACAGATCAAGACTCTACCTTGCCGCCCGGCCGGCCCCGTCATGTCGTGTTCATGTTCTGGGATGGGGTGGGGCTAGGCACGCGGGCTCACAACCCTTTTCTGGCGGCGGAACTGCCGTTTCTGGACGAATTGCTGGAGGGTCAGCGGCCGCTGGCGGTCAGCCCCATGGCCCGGACCCGGCAGGCGGGTGCCTTTGGCGTGGACGCTTGTCTGGGAGTGGAGGGTCGTCCCCAGAGCGCCACGGGCCAAGCGGCTCTTGTCAGCGGTCGGAATGCGCCTCGGTTGTTGGGAGAACATTACGGCCCCAAGCCGAACGGCGCCATTCGCATGTTGCTGGACCAGGAAAACCTGTTCGCGGCGCTGGTCCAGGCGGGTCTGCGCGTGGCCTCGGCCAACGCCTATCCTCCTCCGTACTTTGAAGGCATCAGCAGTGGTCGTCGGTTGCGGAGCGCCATTCCCTATGCCTTGCAGCAGGCCGGTCTGCCTCTGGGCGACGTGGAAACGTACAAGCAGGGACAGGCCATTACGGGGGCCATTACGGGGCGGGACTGGCGGGATCATTTGGGCATGACGGATGTACCGGTGTACACGCCAGAAGCCGCAGGCGCCATAATAGGCCGCAGATCGCAGGAGGTGGACTTCCTTTTCCATGAGCATTGGGTCCCCGACATACTGGGCCACCGGCGTCAATTCATGGAAGCCACATGGCATTTCACGGCTTTGGATCTCTTCCTGCGCGGGCTTACCGAAAACGTCGACCTGACCCGGACCCTGATTTTGGTAGGCAGCGATCATGGAAACGTGGAAGATTGCAGCCATGGCCGCCATACGCTGCATCCCGCCTTGGGTCTGGCGTGGGGCGCGGGCTTCGAACAAGTCATGGACAGGGTGTGGGATCTGACGTGCTATCGTTCCCTGATAGAGGAACTGCTCTTGCCTTGACATTGCGCCTTGGGCTTGGGCAGACCGCGTCGGCCGCGGCGTCAAGTCCCGAGTCAATGCATGGGGAAGTCTCACTGTGGAACCTGCCTCGACGATGAACGCCCCATGGCCTTGAAGGCGCGTCTCGACTGGATCGAGATTCCGGTTGCGAACATGGAGCGGGCCGCCGCGTTCTATGGCCGCCTCTTCGAAACCGAGTTGGAGGTCGTGGAAAAGATATCCGGCATGCGGGCCGCGTTCCTGCCCACGCCAAGGGGGGCGCCCTCCAGCCCGGTGGCGACGCTTATGGAAGGGACCGCCTTTGTGCCCGCGGGGTATCAAGGCTGCCGGCTCTACTTTCAGGCCGAGCCCACCATGGAGGCCTTTCTGGCCCGTGTGGAGGAGGCCGGAGGCGTCATCGAGGTGCCGCCCCTGAAGACGGGCTCTGCAAAGGGGCAGGGCCTGTTGGCTCTATTTTTCGATACCGAGGGCAACCTCCTGGGAGTCCACGGAGAGTAGCCTGCGTCCAAGGAAAAAAGGAATGCCCGAGCGAGTCATTGCCATTGCACCCGAGACCCAGAGGCGATCGCTGTTACGTGATCTCAAGTATGGGGGATTGTGGTTGTTGGCCGCCTTGCTCAAGTCGCCTCGTCTCGTCGGTTATGTCGGCGAGCTGCGCGTCCACAATTGTCTGCTCAAGGGTTTGCCGGAAGGGGCACTGATACTCAGCAATGTGATGGTGCCCACCGCCCAGGGGACAGCGCAAGTGGATTTGGTGGTCATAGTGGGAAGGAAGGTTTTCTCCATAGAGGTCAAGAACCGTACGGGATGGGTTTCCGGTCGGGAGCGAGACCACATGTGGAAATGGTGGGTCGGTCGCAGAAAGGGCGCTTTTTACAACCCGGTTGCGCAGTCTCGCAAGCATGCAATGTATCTGGGGACAATCTTGAAGCGGACTGTGGAGCCCATGGTGGTCTTTGCGGGATCAGCCCGAGTGAATTCGGATGTCCCATGCGTGTTTGACACACCCCGTCGGCTCGTGCCGGCGCTATTGGGATTGTGTCGGGGAGAGATTGGCGTCAATGACTTGGCTGTCCAGTCTCAGGCGGTGGCGCAGCAGTTGGAATCCATCAGGCTGCAAGGGACCGCGGAAGAGAACCGAAAACACATTCGGTACGTTCGGCGGGTTGCGGCAGAAAAGAAATACAGGACCAAGAAGTGGCGTCGCCACAAGCGGAATCCCTAGCTGGGAACTCCGCCCCCCCTGTGGTTTCGTCGGCAATGTCCCATTGCCGGGCAAGGCCGTTGAGCGGAGGCTCCACGATATGTGTCCCTGCCGCGAATTGGCATTCCCTGGAGCCACTGCTCCATTGGCAAAATCTACCCCGTACATCCAGCAATCCACCATGCTCAGCCTTGGTCAAGATGCAATGGTTGCATCGGTGGTTGTCGTGACGTCCTCTACGACACGATAATCAATCCGCCTTGTTGGGTTTGCATCAGCGAAAACGTTGCCCTATCGCTCTCATTGCCTCCTCATGCAGAGGTCAGGGGTCCGCAGACGCGCACCATGTCAGGCGCAGGCCAAGAAGAGAGGAGAAGCCCGCGGCACTGCCAACGACCTTTTTCTTTCATGGGGAACCGCATCTACAGGATTTATACGGGACTTGACCGTTACCCCGAAAAGGGGGAAAATATTGAGAGTGTCTGGGAATTGGACGTCAGAAATCGATTCCAGGGATCCTAGGCGCTGTGTCGCGGCCGGCCTCTGAATGTCCGGAGTTTTCTCTGTTTCGGTTTTCGAGAGAGCGAATATGGAAATTCGGCTGACATGGCTTTCAATGGCGGCACCCCCCAATCCGCAATCAAATCGACGCACACCAGCAGGGAACGCGCCGTGTACTTCCATGACGCCGTGGCTGACTGGCAGGAAAAGGGCGCGGATGTCGGTCTGTTTCCGTGCGCTTTCCTGGCTTGTCGGGAAACCTGTATGGAGAAGTTCTCTGTCCGGCAGGGATGGTGCCGGGCCACGACAGAAATCCGCATTGCCATGCGTTCGGGATTCCAGGCAGGCGATCAGATACCGACATTTTCGTCCCGTCTGGATTTTGGTCATCCTGCTATTGGGCTGGATGGCCTCGCACACCGGGGCAGGGGTTTCCTCCTTTGTGATTGGCAGCGAGAGCTGTCCCGAGTCGCTGCGGTTTCCGGCTGTCTCCATCAAGGAGCTGATCGTTGATTGGTCTCCCGCCCCTCTGACGCTGGGGGACGCCTCGTTGTTTGACCTGCCCAAGACCGAGACGGGCCGGATGACGGTGGTGTTCCATGATCTGGACGCCCGGTACGAGTTTCCCTATTACCTGGTCATCGCCACGCCCTATTCAGAATTGGCCGAGGCCGAGGAAATCCCGGCGGTGCAGTCGGTGTTGGATCGCAAATCGGGCGCCAATGGTCTTGTGGCTCATGATCTCAATCTGGAGCCGGGATACGAGTATGGAGTGGAGGTGTACGCGCTCGCCTGGGGTCAGGGAGTCCGCCTCAGCGCGCCGCCGGAAGTGAAATACGCCACTACATTGCTCAGCCCCGTGTTTTTTGGCGCCTACCAAGCCAACGTCGTGTTTGGCTGCGATCAGCCGGGAGACCCGGCCCAAGCGTGTGAAATCACCCCGCGCACCCCCAATCTGGCCGTTCTGACCGACTTGCCCTTGCAGGGCGTCCTGCCGAACAACCACGTGCTGGTCACGGTCAGCGAACCCGATGACTCGCCGAATACACGGAGGATCTACTTTCTGGATCCGTCTGTCTTTGGGCCGGGAGACTATGTGCGGTCCGACAGGGCCTCACAAGACACCCACGTGGAATTGACGGTTCGGACCGTGCCCGACGGCGATCAGGAGACCGGCCGAATTGCCTATCGGCAGCGGATCGGGCTGGAAACAGAGGCCAATGGAGTGATCAGTGCACAGTACTATTGCCGGGGTGTCCTAACGGGACAAGGCGAGGGTCCCCAACGGCCGGAAGACATCTGTTTTGGTCCGCTCATGCCGGACAGCGGACGATCCGACACCTTAGTCCAACACAATCCGGAGCGTTTTCGCACTTCCTACGCCATTGAGATGGGATTGCCGGAGGGCCTCTATGACTTTGAATTGGTGGTCCAGATGAAGGAGGAGGACGAGGACACGGGCGATGTGACATACAAGGATGTCAGCGCTCCGGCCATTCTGCGGGCCCACCTTGGCCGACCCTACATTTTCTCCTATACCGCCGAGGAATATCTGCAGCTGTTAAGTGACATCGAGGAGGAGTTCCGATCGGACGACGAGGAACTGGAGCTGAATTACTGGACCAAGTTGCTTTTCCCGAACTTTGAACGGGAAGAAGCCCTGCGCCATGCCTTGGAGGATCTGAGCATAAAACTCAACTCCCAGCTGGAATGAATCCCGGGGTCGACTTAGGGGGCCACGGGATTGCGCAGGAGCAGGTCCCCGATCTGAATGGAAATGACGTCACCCTCTGCCAAGGTGAACTCGTCCAGAGGCACTATGCCAGTGCCGGTCATCAGCAAGGCTCCATGGGGGAAGCTCAGCTCTCGATACAGGTATGCGGCTAGCTCGGCAAAGTTGCGTTTCATGTTGGCCGTCGAGGTTTCCTCGCCAAACACCTCTGTGCCGTCTCTTTCAATGCTCATTCGGATCCGCAGTCTTGCCAAGTCTGTCGCGGAGCACAGGACAATGGCCGGCCCTGCCGCACAAGAGCCGTCGTAGGTTTTGGCCTGGGGCAGATAGAGCGGATTGAGGCCCTCTATGTCCCGCGAGGACATGTCGTTCCCTACTGTGTATCCCACGATCTGGCCTTGGGCATTGATCACCAGCGTCAATTCCGGTTCGGGCACGTTCCAAGCCGAGTCGGTTCGGATCCGCACAGGTTGGTCATGACCCTGGACGCGCCAGCCAGCCGCCTTGAAGAAGATCTCGGGGCGTTCGGCTTCATATACCGCGGCATACACATCCGCGGCTTCGGATTCGGCTTCCCGGGCCTGGCGACTGCGCATGTAGGTCACGCCGCTGCCCCAGACCTCCTGATCCGGTTCCACGGGGGGCTGCAAGACGCCTTGCGTCACCGGCTCGCCTTGCGCGGCTCGCAGAAAGGCGAGCATAGCCTCCTGATCCAAGGTCAGCAGGAATTTCAGATCGGTCCCGGCAGGCAAGGCCTGTCCATCAACCGACCAGGAAAATCGGGAACCGTCAAAATGGCGTTTCAGTAGCAGTTTCATGATCCCCGTACTTTCTCCATATTCCTTGGATCACGACGCTTGCTTGACTCTGTCCAGACGCTTGTCTGGTTCGAATCTTAAGGTCCACATCGCATTCCTGAGTCCATTCTCGACCTTCAGTATCGATGGCGGGGTGGCGGTCCGTCGTGCCATGACGTACACAGCGGCAACGGTGTGGGAAACCCCGGTTCCAGCCTTTCAAATGCTAACATGCCGGACGCGGGAAAAACACTTTGCATAGATTCCGTGGAACTGTGGAAGATGCGGTGTATCTTCCTGCATGTCTGAAGACGAGCCCCGGGGCGGCGGGCAGTTTCGTAGCGCCTTCGTACGCGACCATGCCTCTCAGATCCGATTGGAGTGAAGGCGCCAAAGGCGACATTGGATTGGCCGTGATTCCAGCGCAGGGCCCTGTGAAGATGGGTCCTCCATACCCAAGAGCAATGGATAGACGATGTCTATCTTGGAAGTGGGAATTTATCCTTTGGATCCAGCCTTGTGTGTTAGCATCACCTTGTAACCTGAAGCTAATATACATTTGATCGATCGTATGGCTGATCGATCGCATGGCCTTCAAGGCAGACGGCACGCTGTCGGTTGTGCGGAAGTGGATCTTTATGTTGTGGCCGAAATCTGGGTGCACCGGGTTCGACCTTGTTTCTCGAACAATATGAACTGAGGAGACATCGAATGAAGCGAAAGTTTTTGTTTGTCAGTGTTTTGCTGATTGCGTTGCTGGCCTTGGCTGCCTGCAGGGGGACTCCGGCTGAAGAAGAGGAAGAGGCCGCGGCCCCCATGGCTGAGGAGGCGAGCAGCGAGGAAATGGCATCGGACTCGCAATTTGGCGAAGCCCCCATGTTGGCCGAGCTGGTCGCATCGGGCGATCTTCCGCCTGTGGAAGATCGATTGCCCAAGGACTTTGTGACTGTGCCGGTGGTCAACGAGATCGGACAGTATGGCGGCACGTGGCAGACCGCTTCCTGGGACGCCGCGCTGGGCAATATCAAGATGATTGCCTATGATCCGCCCATTCGCTGGAAGGCCGACTATTCCGGGTATGATCCAGGCCTCTTCAAGGACTGGGTCTGGAACGAGGAGGGCACCAAGGTGACCTACTACCTGCGGGAAGGCCTGAAGTGGTCCGACGGCGAGGCGTTCACCACCGACGACCTGCGGTATTGGTGGGAAGATCTGGCCAACAACGAGGACTACGGCGTCATCCAGGTGCCGTGGTACGGATTCAGCGAAGACGAATCCCTCATGACAGTGGAGTTCGTGGACGACTACACCATGACGTGGGAGTGGAACGAAGCCAAGTGGATCGTGCCGACGGTGTTGGCGCAGGGCTTCTGGGAATTCGAACCCCTGATGAAGCCGCGCCACTATCTGGAGCAGTTTCAACCGGGCATTGGGGCGGAGGCTGCAACCTGGGAAGACTTTGAACTGAAGAGCAAGTGGATTGAAAACGCGGACCACCCGAATGTCTTTGCTTGGAAAGCCGAAAGGTATGTAGCCGGCGAACGTACCGTATTGGTCCGCAATCCCTATTACTGGAAGGTTGATCCGGCGGGCAACCAGCTGCCGTACATCGATCGCCTGGACATTGAATTGGTCGAGGATGAGGAAATCCGTCTGCTCAACCTGACGCAGGGCAAGTATGACGCCTCCTTCCGCGAAGGCTCCAATACCCCGCTGCACTTCCCCATTCTGGCCGAGAAGGCTGAAGAGGTGGGCTATACCCTCTACACCGAGTGGGTGAATGGCGCAGGCGGTTGGCCTTGCTGGCTCATCAACCAAGACTACATTGGCGATGGCGACGATCCCGAAAAGGATGCGGAAATCCGGGCTCTGCTCCGTGAAGTGGACTGGCGCAAGGGCATTTCCGTGGCCATCAACCGCCAACGTCTGATTGATGTGGTCTGGGAGGGCATTGGCATTCCTCAACAGTCCACCATCAGCCCGCAGGCTTGGCACTTTGCCAGCGACGAGGGTCAGGCTGTGTTCGAGGAATGGGCCGCGGCCGACGCGGAGTACGATCTTGACTTGGCGGCCTCGCGTTTTGACAATGTGGGGTTTGTAGACGCTGACGGCGACGGTTGGCGGGATCTGCCCAGTGGCAAGCCTTTCAACCTGATCCTCGACTCCGGGGATTGGGGTGGCAAGACCATTTCGGAGAACTCCAATATCGAGTTGGCCGCACAATTGCGTGAAGTGGGCATTGACACCACTATAAATGACCTGTTCGGTCAGCCCGAATGGGGGCTGCGCCAAAGCGAAGGCAAGTTCATGTTCCGTAATTGTCATGCGTCCGAGCTGGACATCTGGACTTATCCGGACTGGGTTTTCCCGACTCGGGACAACCGGGCCTGGCCGATGCAAGGCAAGTGGAACCAGACGGGGGGCGCCGAGGGTGAAGAGCCTCCGGTCGGTGGCGTCGTGGATCGTCTGATGACCATCTACGATGCCGGTTTGTCCGAGGGTGATGACGAAGCCCGCCACCGGTTGGTGTGGGATGCGGTGCGCATCCATATCGAAGAGGGTCCCTTTACCCTTGGAGGCGCCGGTGACCAGCCCATGACCGTGGTGATCAAGAACAATTTCCACAATGTGCCCAGCTTTGGGATTCTCGGCCCGTGGGCTCCAGGCAGTCCCGGCAATGTACATCCCGAACAGTTCTATATGACCGCAGAGTAAGAAATCGTGAAGTTGGAGGGGAGTGCTTGGCGCTCCCTTCCTTTTTTTGTTTGCCACCCTCTCCTGTGTTATGACCTTCCCTCGCTGCCCTGGGCATGTCATCTTTGCCTGAATCTGTGGAGACGGTCTTATGTTGACATATGTCGTGCGGCGGCTGGGCTACAGCGTAGTGATGCTGGTCTTGGTCTCCTTCGTGGGATTCATCATCATCGAGTTGCCCCCCGGAGACTTCCTGACACAACGCCTCTCGGAATTGGAGGCGCGCGGGGATCGCAGCGCCGAGCAAAGAATTGAAGAATATCGCGTGCGGTATGGGTTGGATGTACCACTCATTCCTCGTTACATTACCTGGGTGACGAATTTTGTCAGAGGGGACTTCGGCGAATCGTTTCAATTTGAAAGGCCTGTACGCCAACTTGTAGAACAGCGCTTCTGGTTGACCATAATATTGGCCATTGCCACGATTCTGATTGTCTGGGCGATTGCCATTCCCATTGGCGTGTATTCCGCCACCCATCAATATTCACTAGGGGACCAGTTCTTTACGACCATCAGCTTCATAGGATTGGGCGTGCCCGGGTTCTTGCTGGCCCTGCTGATCCTCTATGTAGTCTGGCAGACTACAGAGACGGAAATTGGCGGTCTGTTTTCGCAGGAATATCGGGATGCACCCTGGAGTCTGGCCAAGGTGGTGGACTTGCTCCAGCATCTGTGGATCCCCGCCTTGATTGGCAGCGTGACCGGCACGGCTGGCCTTATTCGTATCATGCGAGGCAACCTACTGGAAACCTTGGGTCAGCCTTTTGTGGAGTCCGCCCGCGCGCGCGGACTGACCGATAGGGCCGTGACTTGGAAACACGGCGTGCGTATGGCCATAACCCCCCTGATTGTGATCTTGGGTTCCGAGGCGCTGCCCAACATTATTGTGGGCAATGCACTGGTGGCGATCGTGCTCAACCTGCGTACCATTGGCCCTTTGTTTGTGACGGCGCTGCAGAAGCAGGACATGTATTTGGCGGGTACCACGTTGGTCTTCTTCACCGTCATCCTGCTGGTGGGCAATCTACTGGCCGACTTGGCCTTGGCTTGGATGGATCCGCGCATTCGCCTTGAATAGAGTGTGTTCTCTCCTTGTTCTCATTTGACAACAGCCGTACGCGATGACCCAAGCCCTGTCCCAAAACCTGCAGAATGCCGGTGGCCAATCGGCGATTGACCAAAGCTACTGGTCTCTGGTCTGGTGGCGTTTCAAACGCAACAAGCTGGCTATGGCCGGCGGCATCTTGGTGCTGGTCTACTACTTTGTGTGTACATTGACAGCCGAATTCTGGGCGCCCTATCCCGTGGATCTGACCTCCGACTACATTGATGCGCCGCCGCAGTGGCCACGCTTCTTTGATGCGGATGGCGCCTTCCATGCCCGTCCTTTCGTCTACGGCATGACGGAGGAAGTGGACATGGCGTTGCGCAAGCGATTTTATGTGCGGGATGAATCCATGCGATTCAATCTGTATTTCTTCGTCAAGGGAGAGCCCTACAAGCTGGCGGGTCTCGTTCCTGGCAACATTCACTTTGTGGGCACGGATCCGAATCTGGAAGATAGCTACTTCTACCTGTTTGGCACCGATCGCGTGGGGCGGGACATCTTTTCGCGCATCATCTTCGGGGGGCGCCTGTCACTGCTGATTGGCTTGATTGGCCAGTTTCTGACCATTGGATTCGGGGCCACCCTAGGGGTGATTTCCGGATACTATGGCAAAGTTGTGGACTTGGTGGTGCAGCGTGTGACCGAGTTCCTTTCCGCCTTTCCCGACATTCCGCTTTTTATGGCGCTGGCCGCCGCCATTCCGCCGGAATGGTCCCCCATTACCGTCTATTTTCTGCTTACCGTCATTCTGGCCTTCGTGCGCTGGGGAGGCTTGGCCCGGCAGGTACGCGGCCTGGTCCTTTCCTTGCGGGAGAGGGAGTATGTGCTGGCCGCTCAGAGCTTCGGGGCCGGTGACCGCCGCATCATGTTCCACCATCTGATCCCAGGGGCCACCAGTCACATCGTCGTAATTTCCACCTTGGCCATACCGGGCATGATCTTGGCCGAGACCGCCCTCAGCTGGCTGGGCTTGGGATTGCGCCCTCCCCTCACCAGTTGGGGAGTGTTGCTCTACGAGGTGTCCTTCCTGCGCGCCATTCGCTTCTCGCCGTGGCTGCTGATACCGGTGCCCTTCGTGATCCTCGTGATTTGGGGATTCAACATGCTGGGCGACGGGTTGCGCGACGCCTTGGATCCGTACGGAGGGCAGTGACTATGGACTCCATGAGGCGTAACGAGGTCCTGCTGGAGGTAAAAGACCTGCAGGTACACTTTGAGGTGCGTCGCGGCACGGTGCGGGCCTTGGAAGGGGTGAATTTCACCATTCAGCGCGGCAGTGCCATGGGCATCATTGGCGAAAGCGGGTCCGGCAAGTCAGTGACGGCCCGGGCCATCATGCATCTGCTGGCCAAGAACGGACGCATCGTCAATGGCGAGATTCTGTATCATCGGGAGGGGTTCGAGGGGAGCGAAGCCAGCTCCGAGGTGATAGACATCACCCAGCAGAAGGCCAACGGATCCCTCATGCGCAGCATGCGCGGCGGAGAGATTGCCATGATCTTTCAGGAGCCGATGAGTTCCCTGACCCCAGTGTACACTGCAGGCCTGCATATTGGCGAAGCCGTGCAACTGCACCTGAAGCCCCGCCAGCCAGTGGGTGATCAAATGGCCCAGGTCATCAGCAAGCAGAACCGGATCCCCAGGAATGAGGCCCGTCAGATCGCGGTCGACATGCTGGATCGGGTGGGCATCCCCCAGGCCAATGAACGGGTGAATAGCTACCCGCATGAATTGTCCGGCGGTCAACGGCAACGCGTGATGATCGCCATCGCCCTCTCCTGCGGTCCCAAGCTGCTGATTGCCGACGAGCCGACGACGGCTCTGGATGTGACCACACAAGCCCAAATCAACGATCTGATGTTGGAACTCAAGGACGAGTTCGGAATGGCCATCATGTACATCACCCACGACCTGGGTGTCATCGCGGAGATGGCCGAGGACATTGCCGTGATGTATTTGGGGCGGATTGTAGAGCAGGGTCCGACCGAAGCCATCTTCTATGACCCGCAACATCCCTATACCAAGGCGTTGCTGAAGTCCATTCCCCGGATTGGCGGAGGGCCGATGGGGCGCCGCCTGGAAGTCATAGAAGGCATGGTGCCAGATCCCTTTCAAATTCCTTCGGGCTGTCATTTCCATGATCGATGTCCGGAAGTCGTGCCCGGGCTCTGTGATGTCCATGACCCCGTATTGCTGGATACTGGTCCACACCACAGGGCTGCCTGCCTGCTGCACGACGCGGACAAGGTCGCCGAGTTGCATCGTATGGTCCAACATGGATAATTCACAAGATCTCTTGCAAGTCAAGAATCTCAAGAAGTATTTCCCCATCCGCAAAGGGCTGTTGCGACGTGTAGCCGGTCATGTCAAGGCCGTGGATGACGTCAGCTTTTCCATTCGGCAGGGCGAGACCCTAGGACTGGTGGGGGAAAGTGGTTGCGGCAAGACCACGGCGTCGCGGACCGCCATTCGGCTCTACGACCCCACGGACGGCGAAGTCCTGTTTCGGGGACGGGGCCTGGATGGGTCTCAAGAGATGCAGATTCACGATCTGGCGGCCCTGAGCAAGAGGGAACTGGTGCCGATCCGACAGCAGATCGCGATGGTGTTTCAGGATCCCATCAACAGCCTCAACCCCCGGATGAGCGTCTCCGACATCATTCGGGAACCCTTGCAGGTGCATGGTCTGGACGAGGGCAGGGCCACCAGCGAGCATGTGGTGGCCCTGTTGGAATCCGTGGGCTTGCGAGCCGAGCACGTCGAACGGTATCCGCATGAATTCTCGGGGGGACAGCGGCAGCGCATTGGCATTGCCCGGGCATTGGCCCTGCGCCCCTCGTTGATTTTGCTGGATGAACCGGTGTCCGCTCTGGATGTGTCTATTCAGGCCCAGACGCTGAACTTGCTGCAAGATCTGCAGGAGGAACTTGATCTGACCTACCTGTTTGTGGCCCACGATCTTTCGGTGGTCGAACACATTTCGGATCGGGTCGCTGTCATGTATGTAGGACGATTGGTGGAGGTCGCTTCGGCCGAGGCCTTGTATCAGAACCCCAAGCATCCCTATACCGAGACGTTGCTTTCGGCTTCGCCGAAACCGGATCCCCGCAATCCCACCGTGCGCATACCATTGGTGGGGCAAGTGCCGGATCCGGCCAATCCGCCGCCAGGGTGCCACTTTCATCCCCGGTGTCGCTATGCCGAGGACATCTGCAAAAACGAAACCCCGCCCCTAGTGGACGTAGAGGAAGGGCATGTAGCCGCCTGTCACTTTGCCGACAGGTTGACATTGCAGGGCGTACAGTAGTGTTGGCCTGCATATAGCCAGCGATGAATTTGTCCAGACAGCCTCTCCGGGAGCGCGGGGATTCTGGACGGCGGATTGCCAGAGTAGGGATGGCGTTTGGCAGGATGCCACGCCGCTCTCGCCGCCGTGCGAACATTGCGGGACAACGAGAACGAGACCATGACCCGCGCTTTCATTGCCTTCCTGACCTTTCTGATCTGGATCGTACTCACGGCCTTGGGCATCGCGGAAGTGGTTATTGCAGTGGACATTGTCATGGCTGCCTACAGCGCTCTGCTGCGACTCTTTGGAGTGGTCACGGAGGCATACGGGCAGGAATACTGGACAGGCTTCAATGTGCAGACCATCAGCGCTCTACTGCTGGGCGTGGGGATGATCGTGCTGTCTGTGGTCAGCGGCGAAATCTTTCTCAAGCACTATGGCACCGGACGGGCCTGGCGCCTAGCCGGCGCCATTGCGAGCGGGGAGATACTGATTTTGGTGATAGGATATTTCGTGGCGCCGGATGCAGGCTATCTAATCGGGCTGTTGCTGCCCTAGACGGGGAAAATTCAGGTTGTGGTGGGATGGTCTGTTGTGCCCTGTTGCCAACCGCTTAGGGGTCAAGTGTCGCTGTTGAGGCAATCGTCTCGCTATCCCTTTCCTCGCTGCCTCCGGGCAGCTCTTGCTATTTCAAGGAGACAGCTCCATGCGGCACATCGCCCCGCAAACTCTCATTGACTTCGCGCGTGACATCTTTGTCGCCGCCGGAGTGCGTTCTCCCATCGCACTGCGCGTAGCGGAATCGCTGGTGGAAAGCAATCTACAGGGCCACGACTCCCATGGCGTTGTACGGATTCCCCTGTATCTGCAGCAGATTGAGGCGGGCGCCCTGCATCCGAATGCAGATCCGGAGCCGGTCGAGGACTCTCCCACCGTCATCATCATGAATGCCCAGCGGGGCTTTGGTCAATGGTCCGCCCATGTGACCATGCAGAGGACCATCGCAAAAGCCCAAGCGCAGGGGTTGGCTGCTGGTGGCATCGTGAACAGCGGACATGTAGGACGACTGGGCGAATGGGTGGCCATGGCCACCGCCGAGAATTGCGTGGGACTCGCCTTTTGCAATCTGGGGGGCCGGACCGGGATTGTGGCCCCCTTTGGCGGAACCAAGCGTCTCTTGGGCACGAATCCCTTGGCTGCCGGCATTCCCATGGAAGGAGCGTCGCCCATCATTGTGGATTTTGCTACCAGTGTGGTGGCGGAAGGCAAGATCAAGATCGCCTTCAACAAGGGCACGGAACTGCCTCCAGGCAGCATCCTGGACAAGGAGGGTAAGCCTTCCGTGACCCCGGCGGATCTGTATGATGGCGGAGTGATGCTGCCCGCCGCAGGGCACAAGGGGTATGGATTGGGCATGCTGTGCGATCTGCTGGCCGGGGTCTTGACCGGCAGCGGCGCTCCGCGGTTGACAGACGGGCAGATGAGCAACGGCGTGCTCTTTTTGGTGTTGCGTGTCGAATCGTTCCGGGCCCTCTCCGTATTCTGGGGAGATGTCCAAGCTTATGTAGATGCCATTCATGCCAACCCTCCCGTGGAAGGATTGGAGTCCGTCATGGTGCCCGGTGAACCGGAGCAGCGTACCGCGGCTGCAAGACGACTACAAGGCGTCCCCGTGGATGACGTGACATGGAGCAACCTGTCCCAGTCCGCCGACCATTTGGATGTGACGATTCCCGAAGAATAGGCCAGCGTCCGAGAATGGGCTGGGATTTCCCGTGGAAACCGATCCGAACCCGTTGCCAATCTCGCCGAATACAGCCCCATTGAAATTTAGTTCCAAGACGCGGCAGCCATACGAATTGGATGGCTGCCACTGCCTGGATGTGCGTTGTGGAGCGCATGTTTGGCAACAAACGTGGCTGACTCGCTCGTACCCGACAGCGAGGACAATGCAGTTGAACATAGGGATATTGTCAATGAAGGAAGAAGAGTTCATCAGGTGGGCTCAAGGGCAATGGATGTGCCTGCCGTCACTTTGGAGCAGGGTCGGAATTGAGGCTGTAGAAACAAGGCCTGCCTTACAGGCCGAACGACGTTCGGCCCAATTTCTTGCTTGATGCGCGCCCCTGGCTGAGAATATTGTGGCAGAGGTGCGGGATAGGGTTATCCACTGAGGGACCGTGATTGGAACGGACCGCCGTCCGCTGCTCCCTCATGCAGCTCCAAGTCGGTGAACCCGGTGATCATATCAGGGACCCCTCCCAGAGTTGGGCTGCGAAGTCTTGTGCCGGCAGAATGTCGATCCCGTCTGCTGTACGTAGGGGACGGCGTTCCAGCGAAACGATAATCCGCCGCTGCACCTGAGGGTGCTCTGCGCGCAGGGTGCGCAGCCCCTTCAGATGATTCCGGGTGATCGTGGCGCTCGCCTTGGCTTCAATGGCCGTTTGCATGTCGCCGATCACGAAATCGACCTCGATGCCGCTGGGAAGTCGCCAGTAGGACAGGTCCGCGTCGATAGCCCGGTACTCCCCGAACGCTTTGAGCTCGTGGAACACCCAGTTCTCAAAGGCCTTGCCGAAGGCGGCCGAAGGCGGCTCCAAAGCGCCCCGCCGCGTCAAGCGATTCACTACGCCTACATCGGCAAAGTAGAATTTGGGCGCCCGCGTGACTCGCCGCTTGACCCGGCGGCGGAAGGCCGGCAGCCAGGTTCCCAGCAAGGTGTCGTCCAGAATCTCAAAGTGGCTTCGGACAGTGTGTCCCGTCACGCCGCACTCCCGGGCAATGTTGTTGAAATTGACCATTTCCCCATCGCTGAGAGCCGCGGCTTGCAGGAAGTGCGCGAAATTCGGCAAGTTGCGCACCAGACCCTCGGCGGCAATTTCTTGAGTCAGGTAGTCAGCGATATAGGCGTCAAGCGGCGGTCGGGATTGGTCCGCGTCATAGATGCGGGGCAGATAACCATGGTTGAGCATCCGCTGCAGATCAAAGGCGTCTCCCAGTTCGCCTGCCGTCAAGCCTCGCAACTCAAAACGCAGGGCCCGTCCCCCCAGCAGATTGGCGCCGCCCCGTCGCACCTTGCGCGCGCTGGATCCGCACAGGGCAAAGCAAATACCACGGTTCTCCATAAGCCAGTGCACCTCATCAAGGAGGGCGGGGACTTTTTGGACCTCGTCAATGACCACCAGAGATGGCTTTTGCGGTAACGCCTCCAGTTCTTGAGCCAGGGTTTCGGGACGGACGCTGTAGCGCACAAATTCCGTGTTCCTGAGCAGATCGATCCAGTGAGCGTGGGGAAAGCGTTGCCTGAGCAATGTGCTCTTTCCGATTTGGCGCGGTCCCCACAGAAAGAACGAATAGGTTCCAGGAGAGGGAAGTACAAGATATCTTGCATACACGCTTCATATTATCATGAAATCAAGAAGCTCTGCCGCGTAATTGCAGGACACCATACGCAAGCGTGAATCTTGCTGAATTTCTCTTCCCGTTACACGGACGAACGCTCCCTCCGTGGAGGACATCTCAAGAATCCGACTGCCGGAGTGGTACGGGGACGATCCCTTCCCGTGAAACCGATGATTCCATGGACCAGCAGGTTCAGATCAGAAGCCAAGGGTTAGCGTAGCCGATTCCACCGGCGCTGATGGAGTGCACGGGCCAAGTGCACCGTGTTGCATCAGATCATATGGGTCCGCATCGAGGTGGCTACCAGTGTCTTGATGTCGGTGATCGCCTGGAACATGGTCTGACCGATTAGGTCCAGCTTGCTTACCAGCTTAATGCGGTCGGCGGCCCTGTGCAATTCTCTTTGGGACAACAGATCCTTGAAAATGTTGCATGCATCGGCAAGGCCAATGAGCATGGCGTCGCGCGGGTCGGGAATTTCATCGCTGAAGAGCACGGCCATGATGCGTTGCTTGACTTCGCGTTCCACCCGACCGTCAATGGCAGGGTAACGCCGCGAGCGAAATACCCACAGGAACGTATTGTCCTGTCGCTCCAAGATGCCGCGGGCCACCAGACGGGAGAGGGCCTCCTCCTGGATTTCCGCAGAACGTTTGGCTGTGCGATCCACCCAGAAGCGAGTGTCATGCTGCTCTCCCGCGGCTATCTCGGCCAAAGTCGGATCCAGCAGACTGTCGCCTACGGGCGTGGCATCCACCAGAGTCAACTTCTGCAGATCGGTATCGATGCGGTTTTCCAGAGCCAAGTCCATCAGCACGCCCCCGGCGATGGCATAGTCCAGGCACCAACTGGGCACGTGTACGGCTTTGCCGTCGTCGTGGAGCAGGAGCAGCGTGATCTCTTCAACAAATCGCAGTGTCACAATGTGTCCCCTCCCAACAGTTTTCTCGTTTCCGAGCCGCGTCCAGCCATGGCTCAGGTGCCGCGGGACATTACTCCCAGTGCACGGTTCTGTGCCATCTATCCTGGCAGACCTGACAACCTAATGCTAATGGCAACTGGTGGTTCCATCGGACCAATCGCGAGTGTAGCATTTCTGGCGTGAAGCAAGATTCGAAGTGTACCTTGGATACGGCTCTTGCAGAAACGAAATCCCGTTTCGAGGGGGCAAGGCCTTTGGCCCCCGGGACCTGCCCTGTAGAGCGGCATGCCGTGACCGCGAGTTCCGCACCCGGACCGGGAGGCGCCCATGTCTCGGGACAGGGCGCCTTTGCCTCCGGCGACGCAATGCGGGGCGGGGCGGCAAGGGCTGAAAATGTCATCCTGTCGTACGCCCTTGGGCGCTCCAGGCCCCGTTGTGGAATGGAAACCATGCCGGATTGCGTCAGTCAGGACTTGCTTGCCACAATATAGGCGAAATCCTGCTGTCTGGCGCGAATGTCCACGGATTGATAGCCAATGTCCTGCAAGAGAGCCAAGTGTCGAGCAATGGACAATCGCCCCGGATCCTTTTCGTTGGCCTGTTGCGGAGGGACTACAAAGTCTGCGTTGACGAACCTTCCATGTTCCGCAAGCAAACGGAATCCCTCTGTGTACATCCGGCCCACTTGTTCTGTGGATCCCAGATCGTGGAGGGACTGGAGAGATACGAAGGCGTCCACGGGCCGCGGCAACGCTGCAGGCCATTCATCCTGCAGCAGATCGGTGTGGATGAACCGGGCGCGCGGGCCAAAACGGTGCAGCCGTCGCTGCGCGTAATCGATGAAGGGATCCGAAAAGTCCAAGCCAATGTAGGAGATTCGAGGCACCAGATGCAGAAGCCGCCAAGCCACCATCCCGGTCCCGGAGGCAAGTTCCACCACCTGCAGCGTTTCGCCGCCAGGCGTCATTCCCTGCAGCTCTTTCACCATGTGTCGTATCAACTCGTGACGATAAGGCCATTTGCGATTCAAGTTGTTCTCCCAAGCCGCAATTTGGCCTCTGTTCTGAAACTTGTGGAATCGGGTCTTGGGAATTGACTTGCCCATGTATGTGGTATCCTCTTGGTACGCTGATCTGGTGATATTCATAACACAGGCAAGGAGGTGATGGCATGTTGAGTCGGTTCAATGTGTATGCACGGAATTTGCGAATTGCACAGCGCAGCTTCGCCTTTGCCTCCTGCGCAGGGTCCGCCCCTTCCTGAACGATTGGCCTTGGCCGCAGCTTGGACTGCCGCGGCGGCCTCTCTTTCCTTGCAATCCGTAGAATAGGGGACCTTAGGGTTCCCCCGTGTGCTCCTGCCGCGCGTGACGTGGCGGATTTGAGACGCTTGTGCTGTTTACAAGAGACCTACAAGAGAGACTATTTCCCCTTTATGCAAGAACAGTTGTTTTCAGAGACCGAATTTGACACTGACACGTATGCGGAATACGCAGAGGAGTTCGACCCCGACTTTCGCGCCGATGTCAAGCTGACACGGAAACCGCCCAAGTCCAATTTTGTGCCCAAGGTGCCCGAGCATCGGCAGCGCTGGGCCAAGATTGCCGAAGAGCGCAGACGGGGCATCACGGGAGATTTCGAGACCACCTATCAGCCGGGCCACACCGAGCGCAGATGGCTGCTGGCCACGTTGCGTCCCTTTTTTGAAACCGACCACATTGACGACGTGCTCAGCAAGGTGAAGGGTGGCAAGGAGGCGGATGTCTATCGCTGCAGTCTGACGGAAAAGGGGCAACGACAGGTTGTGGCCGCCAAGCTGTACCGGCCGCGCAGCCATCGCACCATGCGTAACGACCTGATCTATCGGGAAGGCCGCAATATGCTGACACCGCAGGGCCAGACGTCCCGGGCCCATGACCGGCGCGTCCTGCGGGCCATGCTCAAGCGCACGGAGTACGGCAAGCAGGCTGAACAGACTTCCTGGCTGCTGCATGAGTACCATGCCTTGGTCGAGCTGCACGCTGCCGGCGCCGACGTGCCGGAACCGATAGAGACTGCCCCCAATGCCATTCTGATGGAGTTCATCGGAGACGAGCAGGTCGTGGCTCCGGTTCTGCACAGCGTGCATCTGGAGCGAACCGAAGCCACGGTTCTGTTTGAGCAGGTGCTGCGCAATCTGCAGATCATGCTGGAGGCCGGCTTCATCCATGGCGATCTGTCGGCCCACAACATCCTGTATTGGGAGGGAAGGGCGATTCTGATTGACTTTCCGCAGGTGGTGCCGGTGGCCGGCAACAAGCAGGCTTTCGAACTGTTGACACGGGATGTGGCTCGCATCTGTCAGTACTGGAGGAAGCAAGGGATGCAGGCGGATCCGCTGCGTCTGGCTCAAGACCTGTGGGGATCCTATTCCCAGGTGCGACACGAGGATGTATTGGCCGATCTGTCCGCGGCCTTGGCGGCGGAGGCCGCAGAGCAAGATGAGGAAGACGAGGAAGATCTTGACTGACTCCTTGGGCTACAATGGCGGAGTCTCATTGTCCTTCCCCATGTGTTTCCCTGGCGGTATCTCATGCCTCTGACTTTCGACTTGTCCTTGGAAGACCTTCATGCCTATCCGGGTCGCAATCCCCGGCCCGCGGACTTCGATGTCTACTGGGATGCCGGATTGGCCGAGATGCGTCGACAGGACGCTCAAGTTGAACTGGTGGCCGCGGATTTTCAGACCTCCTTCGCCGCCTGCTGGCACCTGTATTTCACGGGGGTGGGGGGCGCACGGGTGCATGCCAAATTGCTGCAACCCAGGCAACCCGCTCCTGGCAGCCCCGCCGTGCTCTTGTTTCACGGCTACTCCGGCAGTTCTGGGGGATGGGTGGAAAAGCTGGGCTATGTGGCGGCCGGTTTTACCGTGGCGGCCTTGGACTGCCGAGGTCAAGGCGGATTGTCCGAGGACAAGGGCGGGGTGCAAGGCTGGACCCTGCGCGGACACATCGTGCGGGGCTTGGCCGACCCGTCGCCCCGGAATCTGCTGTACCGTTCCATTTTTTTGGATACGGCCCAACTGGCGGGCATTGTCATGGATATGGACCATGTGGATGCCGATCGAGTCGGGGCCACGGGAGGTAGCCAAGGCGGGGCCTTGACCGTGGCCTGCGCCGCTCTGGAACCGCGGGTGCGGCGCGCCGCACCCGTCTTTCCCTTTCTTTCGGACTATCAGCGGGTCTGGGAAATGGACCTGGCCGAAAACGCCTACGCCGAACTGCGACAGTGGTTCCGCCAGTTCGATCCGCAGCACCGACGGGAACAGGAAACATTCACTCGCCTAGGCTATGTGGACACGCAATATCTGGCGTACCGCATTCAAGCCGAAGTGGTCATGAGCTTGGGCCTTATGGATCAGATTTGTCCGCCTTCGACCCAGTTTGCCATCTACAACAAGATCACGGCGCCCAAATCCCTGCAAATCTATCCCGATTTTGGCCATGAGGCGCTGCCGAACAGTGCAGAGCAAGTCTATGAATTCCTGATGGGCCTGTAACGCACCATGGGCAAGCACATTCTCGTTACTGGCGCCTTGGGCAATCTGGGCCAGAAGCTGATCCGCCATTTGGCTTCCTTGCCCGCCATCGCGCGGATCACGGGCCTGGATCTGGTTTCCGCGCCCATACAGTTGGCCTCTGACCTTCGCCGGGAGTTGCAGGCCGAAAATCCGAGCGGACCGGTCGCGGAGCTAACTTTCACGGCGGCCGATTTGCGCCAATGGCCCCATGCCCGTTGGCGCCGGGCCGTGGCAGACTGCGATGCCCTCGTGCATTTTGCAGCCCAGATGCCGGAACCTCGAGCGGCATGGGACGATGCCGCGGCCTCCTTGGACATGAATCTGCATATAGGCCTGGCGGCCGTGGCGGCGGCCCGGTGCAAGCGGGTGGTGTTCGCCACCACCAACCATGTAATGGGCCGATACAAGGACGAACCGCAGGCTGTCGGCATGGAGCCAGGGACTCTCCGTCCGGATTCACCCTATGGCGTAGGCACTGTGATCCAAATCGGGGCGGTCTCTCTGGATTCCACGCCGTACGCTTCCGCCAAGTTTGCCGGCGAGCGGATATACCGCGCGCTGGCGCTGGCAGACCAAGGACAGGGGGACACGGAATTCGTCAATGTACGAATTGGCTGGTGCAACTCCGGTGACAATCACCCCTCCTCGCTGACGGCTACCGGTTCTCCGGATGTGACGGACGCCGGCGCGTCCCCTACGGAGCGCGCGGCCTGGCAGCGCGCCGATCGCTGGTTCAAGGAGATGTGGCTGTCCAATCGGGACTTTGTTCAGCTCTTCGAAAAAGCCCTGCTAACCTCGTCCCACGCGTGGCCAAGCCCTGTCATTTGCGTCAACGGCATGTCCCGCAATCAGAACATGAAATGGGATCTGCAGGAGACTCGTCGGCTGTTGGGCTATGAACCTCAGGACGACATGCGGGAGCGCCTCTCGCTGCCTGCATAGCCCCGGGCTATGGGCGATACATGCTGTGCAAGACCGAGCCGACGCGGCGGGCCAGGAGATAGCGGTTGTCCCCTTGACGGCTCGTTCGGGTGATCAGATATTGACCGGGCATCGGACCCAGATATCGCTTCAGAATGGCATCGGTGGTATCGCGCCAAGCTTGCGCCAGCGGCAGGTCCGTGCGTTGCATGCGGGTCCAGTCGGTCGGAATCTCGATGGCCAGGCAAGGCGCATCGAGATTCAGGCGGACCTGTTGCAGGTTGTCATGGACTTGGAGGCAGTCGGCCTGGACATCCAGATCCAGTGGGGCAAAGGCCTTGCCTTGCATCAGGGTCCTTTGCGCAGGCGATGTGGGCAGGGACCAGATCACCTGTAGGCGCGAGGCGGGCAGCTGGTTCAACTGGTTGCGAAAAGGCAGATAGTCCGGCAGCAACTGCGTACCCACGGCTCCCAACCTGTCGCAGTTGAGGCGGGCATTGCGGTATTGCAGAGGGTCCGCCGTCCACTGAATATGGGTAACCCCCTGTTTCTGCAATTCCTGGGCCTGAATGCGTTTGAGGTGAAAGGCGATGTGGCGCTGGCGAAAGTCGGGATGTACGCCCAGCGCCTGCGATTCGAAGACTTCACCGGCGGCTTTCGGTGAAGGCCAGCCCGGCGGCAACGCGGGAATTTCCCTGCCGTGCCGAAAGCCCAGCAAAAAGCCCACCACCTGATCCTTGGCCCGCGCCACCAAGGACCAAGTCATCTGGCAATCGGGATGATGGATGAATGTCGGGTACAAGTTCTCGGGCTGAGCCTGCCACACCTGTGCCTGCAGTTGCCTGAGCGCCTGCGCATCCTGGGTGCGGGGCGGACCGTAGGCAATGTCTGCGATGGTTTCCCAAATCGGGGGATCGGCCCAGTGTGCAGAGGAGACAATGTCAAACAGCCGTACTTTCCCTTGAGGGCCAAGCCACCCCAAGGCGGACTTCAGGGTTTTGATGTCCACGTGCGGGAGGGCGTGGCGCGCAACGGGCAGGTAGCTGATCAGGCGGTAGGAGGTTCCGTCTTCCGCCTGAGCAGGAAGACAGTAGCCCAAGGCTATCGGTTGGGCCTCCTGGGACCATTCCACCATGCGTCCGCCCAGACGGGAAAAGGTGGCCAGAGTGAACTGGGGTGGCAGCAGCTGAGGCTGCAGTTCCTCTGCCACCAGAGCGGGCCATGCTGCCACCTTGGCCGCCCCGTTCGAGGCTTGCGGATCCCAGAGCGAGGCGGAGAGGGACATGACCATGGAGAGACGGCTCAGCGGGAAGCCGAATCGCGGCCGGGGGGCAAATCCCCAAAAAGGACTTGCCATGCGCGCCGCGCACCGGAGAGCTTGCCGTGGATTTCCGCCGTGGGCTTGACTACATGCTCCCCGACGAATTCCGCCGTGGCCTTGGTGGTGCGGGCTGCATCTTGGGCATCTTTCAGAATGGGCTGGATGCCTTGGCGAATGATGCGGACCAGTTTCAGGAACCGGAGGCTCAACACAATGAGCAGACCCAACACCGCAAAGGTTTCCAGTGCGATCAGCACGAATGTGATGTCACGGGCCAAGTCTAGAAAGCGTTCCATCGAATTGAGGCAGGATCAAAGGGTCTGTTCAGGTGTAGATCGAGCAATAAGCAGGGCAAACCAAGCCAATAGTGAAGCTTCCACGATGTGCACTTGCCCGATCTGAAACCATGGCCAGTTCAGGAGCACGGCTAGACCTTGGCCTAGTCCGAATCCCGCGCCCGCCGCCAGCACATAGACAATCAGATCCCGGTAGGTGCGTCCTTGCCAAAGATGAAAGAGGCTGCCATAGCCAAAGACCAAGGCGGCGCTCAGGACCAAAGGCGGATTCAGCCACCACGCAGTCCAACTCATGCTCCAATGATACCCCCGCCCAGGCACACGGCGCCATCATAGAAAACGGCGGCCTGTCCCGGGGCAATTCCGGTGGGCGTGTCCCACAGACGGACAGTGGGCGTATCGGCTCTCTCCCAGATCAGCTCGCAAGGATGGGCGACTCCACGGTAGCGAATCTGGCAACGCAGGGCGATGTCCGGGTGGGGCGGATGGCCCTGATTCCAGTTCGCCTGCGTCAGGGTGAATTGGGAGCGACTGGCCTTCAACTCGACTTGGGAACCCACGATCACCGCATTGCGGTCCGGATCCTTGTCTATCACATACACCGCCTTGCCCGTCAAGTTAGGCAGATTTAGGCCGCGACGCTGTCCGATGGTAAAGCGATACAGCCCCTCGTGCCGTCCCACTTCCTTGCCCGTCGTGGTCAGAATGGGCCCTGCGGTGTTGCGGTCATCCCCCCAGTCCGCCAGAAATCTCCGGTAGTTGTTGTCGGCTACAAAGCACAAGTCCATGGATTCGTCCTTGTCGGCCACGGGCAGATTGCGATCTCGGGCCATCGCCCGTAGATCCGACTTCATGTGTTCCCCTACCGGAAAGAGCACGCGCCGGAGTCTCGCCTGATCCAGGACGCTGAGCACATAGCTCTGGTCCTTGTGTGGATCACGCGCGCGCAGCAACCGCACCTGACCGTCGGGTCCCACCTCGGTACGGGCATGGTGGCCCGTGGCCAAGCGGGCCACTCCCAGTTGGGCTACGTATTGCAGGAGATAGGCAAAGCGGATGCGCCGATTGCAGTTCAGGCATGGATTGGGGGTAAGTCCGGCCAGATAGTCCGTTACAAAGGGATCCACCACCTCTTGCTTGAATATCTCCTCCACATTGATCAGATAGAAAGGCATGGCCAGCCGATCCGCCACGTCGCGGGCTACATCCACGCTCTCGGCGGAGCAACACTTGTTGGAGGATCCGGCCCCCGGGGCGTGTTCCGACCACAAGCGCATCATGATGCCGATGCAGCAATGGCCCGCCTCGACCAAAAGGGCCGCGGCCATGGAACTGTCCAAGCCACCGCTCATGGCTACGGCGATGGCGGGAGCGCCCTGATGCATGGCGTTGGTCTGGTCTCTGCGAATGTGGCTGGAGAGTGTCTGTCGGAAACCAGATCAGGCCAATGCCATGGCTTGCCGCAGTTGTGTGGTAATCCGGGCCAGCTGGTCTGCGACGAAAGTGACGTCAGCCGCCATCGTGGAAGATCCCAGACTGAATCGCAGGGCTCCATAGCTGTCCGGAGCCTGAATGCCCAAAGCAGACAAGACGTGGCTGGGCTGATGTGCCCCGCTGGTGCAGGCACTGCCACTGCTGGCCATGATGCCTGCCATGTCTAGGCCGATGAGCATGGATTCGGCTTCCAGGCCGGAAACCACAAAACTGGCATGATGGGGCAGTCGACACTGGGGATCCCCTGTCAGGTAGGCGCCTTCGACACCAGTCAACACGGCTGAGATCAGTTGATCCCGCAGCGCCCGCTGTCTCGGCCACTCCGTTTCGGCCGACTGCAGGTTCATGTCCATGGCAACAGTCATGCCGTGAATGAGCGGCACATTCTCGGTGCCGGCACGTCGTCCGCCTTCGTGGCCACCTCCCGTCTGGCGGGGCAGAAAAGGGGTGCTTTGGCGCAAGTACAGAAACCCCACCCCTTTGGGTCCATGAAACTTGTGGGCGCTGACACTCAAGGCGGCCACGCCCAAATCGTCTACACGGATCGGGACCTTGCACATAGCCTGTACCGCATCCGTGTGCAGGGGCGTATCCTGTGCTTGGCAGATGGCTCCCAGTCGGGCGATCGATTGCACGGTGCCTATCTCGTTGTTGGCGAGCATGATCGAAACCAGGGCCGCGGGCTCGGCCAGCGCCTGAGTCAGGTCTGTGGATTGTACCCGGCCCACTTCATCGACAGGCAGCAGTTCGATCTCGAATCCATGTACCTGGGCCAAGTCCTCCAAGGTTTCCAATACGGCATGATGTTCGATCGGCGTGCTGACAATACGCCGGACACCCGTCTGCTGGCGGCGCGCCAAGGCAATGCCCCGCAGAGCCAAGTTGTCACTCTCCGTGCCCCCGCTGGTGAAAATGATTTCTTGCGGTCTGGCCCCAATATGTCGTGCCGCGGTTTGGCGAGCTTGCTGCAGTCCGGCATACGCCTTGCGACCTGCCGCGTGCATGCTGGAGGGATTGCCATAGGCTTGGCTGAAGTAGGGTTCCATGGCCGTGATCACTTCCGGCCAAACCGGGGTCGTGGCGGAATGATCCAAATAGAGAGGAGATTGCAACATACGGAAAAGACCGACCGCGCTGGCGAATCCAGCCAAGCATTCTAACACTTGACAACGGGAGTGTTCGATCGTGCCCGCCAACCCATCTTCAGAGATACGGGTGGAGGATAGCTGTCCTTGAGGTGATCCCTTGGGCGACGATTCGAGTGAATGCAGAACCTTGTTCAAGAGTCTTCCATGGAGCGTATCTTCCATTGCAGCCGAGTGGTCGTTGCGAGGAGGTCGCTTTCAATGAATGGCTTGATCCTCATCCGGCGCGTGCCACCAATCTCGCCTGTATTCCATTGCGACGGCATCATCGCCTGCGTACACAACAAGGGCAAGCGATGTGTGAACTGCAACCTAGGCTATAATCGGCGCTCTGCGCGCTTGGATCGGCCCATTCTGGCAGGAAGGGCCTGCCAGGCGGTGCACGGTTCGATTGGTTGATGTCGCAGGGAGCAGAGGATGTTCGATATTGCAAGAGTGCATGCCCGTGAAATCCTGGACAGTCGGGGCAATCCAACTCTGGAAGTCGACGTCTCTTTGAAGGGCGGAGCCACAGGGCGGGCCGCGGTGCCCAGTGGAGCCAGCACCGGCATGCACGAGGCGTGGGAACTGCGTGATGGCGATGTCAGCCGCTTTCGGGGCAAGGGCGTTACCAAGGCGGTCACGAACGTGAATGCCATTCTGGGTCCGGCCTTGGTTGGCCGCAACGCCCTGCGCCAGGTGGAACTGGACACTTTGCTGCGCAACATAGATGGCACTCCCAACAAACAGAACTATGGAGCCAACGCCATTTTGGGCATTAGCTTGGCCGTGGCCAAAGCGGCGGCCGCGGCCGCCCGGATGCCGTTGTATCAACATCTGGGGGGTGTGAACGCCCATGTGCTGCCTGTGCCCATGATGAATATTCTGAACGGCGGAGCGCATGCGGCTCACAGCACCGACTTTCAGGAATTCATGGTGATGCCCGTGGGTGCGGAGACCTTCCGTCAGGGCCTGCAATGGGGCACACAGATCTATCATGCCCTCAAGGACGTGCTGACCGACTTGGATTACAGTGTCCACGTGGGTGACGAGGGTGGATTCGCACCGGCGCTGGGCAATAACGAGAAGGCCTTGGAACTGATTCTGCAAGCCATAGAACAGTCGGGACTGGAGCCCGGCCGAGATGTGTGGATTGCCTTGGATCCTGCCGCCTCGGAGCTGTATGACAGCGAAACCGGTCAGTACCACCTAGCCATTGAAGGCGCCACGCTGGCAAGCGCGGATCTGGTATCAACGTGGATCGACTGGATAGAGAGATTTCCGATCGTCAGCATTGAAGATGGCTTGGCCGAAGATGACTTCGAGGGTTGGCAGCTGTTGCAGGCACAGGCGGGCAAGAAGGTGCAGATAGTGGGCGACGACCTGCTGGTCACCAACGTGAAACGCATTGAGATGGCGATTGAAAAGGAGCTGTGCAACTCGCTGTTGTGCAAGGTCAATCAGATTGGAACGCTTTCGGAAGCCATTGAAGCCGTGGAGATGAGCCACCGGGCGGGCTGGACCAGCGTAATCAGCCATCGTTCCGGCGAGACCGAGGACGCCACTATCGCCGATCTGGTCGTTGCCTTGAACGCGGGGCAGATCAAGACAGGTGCGCCGGCTCGGAGCGACCGCGTCGCCAAATACAATCAGTTGCTGCGCATTGAGGAAGAGTTGGGCGAGGCCGCGCAATATGCCGGATCCGACGCCTTCAACCTCTCTCGTCTTTAGAAAGGCGCCACAGGAATTTCATTCATTGGATATGCAGTAGTGAGCAATTCCAGTCTACCCATCATCCCCGAAAGCCAATACGGGACGGAATACAGTGAGGTGTGGCGGCAGGATGTCTTCTTCGTGACCAACAGCGAAGGGGAGAAGTTCTATCTGCATACCGCCAACATCACGATCGAAGGGGCTGAATTCGCGTCTCTGACCTTTCGCCGTCAGATTCGACGCGGGGCTCAGTCCGTCTTGCCTGACACTCATATCGTGGTGGAAGCGGGAGGGATTCCCCGGGCCCAGCTGACGCGCAAGACCGCGGCCGAAGTGGATGTGGACGATTACAGCATGGAACTGTAGGGCCCTGTTCACCCCTATGCACCGTTGCACGGAGTAGTGCAACGGTGTGCAATGCCCTGATGGAGCTGGAGAAAACGAGTTCGGGCCCCACGGGCGGATGAATGAAGTCAGCCCTAGGTGCTGAACAGATTGCACGGTTCAGGCGGGATCAGTGCAATGCGCACAAAAACGGGGCTGTGATGTAGGGGTTTCTGCTCCTGACGCCACGAGTTTTCTTCATGCCAAGGCTCTCGGCAACACCAGATTGCAACAGTGCGGAATACAGGATGTACATTGGTGTCTCAGTCAAGGTGAGCGGCTCTGTCCCTATGCATGAGGGACCAGGATCCAACCGGCACCGGCGATCTGGATGCGCCATTCCACGTCACTTGCACTTCGGAACGGGAACCTTGGTCAACATGCATGCTGGCCAAGAGATTTTGTGTACGCTCACACTCTGTCCAAGATATGCTTCCGGCCTGTGCCCATGGCGCCGTAGTGGTAGGTGTCGAAAATTATCAGAAAACAATGTTTTCTTGTTGATATATTAGATATTTTATATTATATTTTGTTTTATGAGATACAATACGGTATCTCAGACAAAACCAAGTAAAGGTGTGTCAAGCTGATGCCAATCGTTTCACAACATTCATTCGGAAAATATTGTTGGGCGGACTTGTCCACTACCGACCCGGAAGCGGCCCGCAAGTTCTATGGCGATTTGATGGGCTGGGAATTCGATAGCATGTACGAGAGTGAGAATCTCATCTACTCCATGATTTTGCTTGACGGCAAGCATGTGGCCGGCATGGGACAGCTACAGCCAGCACAAGTCGAGGCCGGTATGCCACCGGTCTGGAACTCCTACATCTGCGTAGAAGATGCACGGGCCATGGCGCAGAAATGCGAATCACTGGGCGCCCAAATCCTGGCGGGCCCCATGGATGTTTTTGATTCTGGCGTGCTGGTCATGTTGACCGATCCGAAGGGAGCCATGTTCTCGCTGTGGCAGCCGAAAGCGCACAAGGGATTTCAGGTGATGATGGAGCCCGGCGCATATGTCTGGGTGGAACTGTACGCACACAATCCGACTGCAGATGCCGACTTCTACGAAGCAGCCTTCGGGTGGGATTTGCAGGCTGATTCCAATCCCCAAAATCCTGGCTATCACATATTTCACCAAGCGATGGGGGAAGGCAGCGCAGAGTGGGAACGACGGGTGGCGGGTGTCTTGCAGATTCGACCTGAGATGGGGCCAGTCCCCCCGCATTGGAACGTGTATTTCCAGGTCGCGGACGTGGATGCCTCTCTGCAAAAGGCATTGGAGCTGGGGGGAGAACAACTGCACCCCATAGTGGAGGTTTCCACGGTGCGACTCGTGGGCATCAAGGATCCGCAGGGTGCCGTGTTCACTATCATGCAAATGGCTCATGTACATGCCAAGTCGGGCGATTGAGTGGAAGCGAGGTTCCCGCGGGAACCTCGCTTTTTGAAAATTCTGGGCCTGTTTGGCTGGAGAGTTTGAAGACAAGTTGATGGCCGATGGCCAAGTCCATGTACATCTTGCCATGCACGATGTACAGAAGGGAGCCTTTGCTCTCATGAACCTGAATCCATATCCATAGCTGCGACTTGACAGGCGTGTCGGGTCGGTAGGGCTACTGCGATGCAACCCTGACAGGCAAAAAGGAAGGGTCCCTTGCCCTATTGGACCCGTATGGGCGAAACGCGTCCCTCTGCAGAGGGACGCGTTTTTTGTCATAATGCAAAAGGGACACAAAGCCTTGCCTCTGCCTATCATGCTTCTGCGACACAGTTTTATGCGATCGGAATTTTCTGTTTTGATGCTGACCTTGGTAGTTGTTGCGGCCCTTGGGGCGACCGTAGCGTTGGGGGGGTGCACGTCCCCTTCGGTTGGTCCCATGGTGGAAGCGTCCGATGCGGTAGAACCGCCACCTATGCCACAGGCGGCGACAGCGAAAACTCAAACTGAAGGAGAGGCCGAAGTCGTTCAGGCAGTGGGCAATGACAATCCGGGCAGGACCGAGGTCACAGGTGGGAGTCGGGACCACCGAGCTTCCGTGATCGCGAACGTATTGAATGTGCGCAGTGGTCCCGGCACCACCTATCAGATACTGGGCGTGCTGAAGCATTCCAACGAAGTGCAGGTTCTGGAATCCAGCGAAGACAGTGCTTGGCATCGGATCTGTTGTCTGTCAGATGACGCTACCGAAGGGTGGGTGTCGGGCGCGTATCTGACTTTTGGCTCCGAGGCCCCCGTTCCACAGTCCTCGTCACGGAGCTCTATCCCTTTCTCCCCGGATTCCGTGGATCTGAGCGATGCCCAAATCCCGGATGTCCACACGTTGTGGGAGATGACGGTACAGATGGCCTTCGACTATCTGCCGGCGCACCGGTTTTCCTATCCGCCCCAGTCCAACCTCAATCCATTGACCGGTCTGCCCATATCCGCGGAACGCTTGGAGCGACGGGCCATGACGGTTTGCATTCCCTCCGACCTGCATGCTCGTCCGCAGGCCGGCCTGGGCCAGGCCGATGTGGTATACGAGTACTTGGTGGATGGCGAACTGGTGACGCGGATGACTGGCATTTTCTTTGGAGAAGACGTGCCTCTGATTGGACCGATTCGCTCCGCCCGTCTCATCAACTTTTATCTCGGTTACATGTACAACGCGAGCACCATGTGCTCTGGAGCCAGCGATCATATCCGCCGGCTGTTGCGGGACATGGCGGACTTTCCCTACTTTGACATCGACCTAGACAACAACCATGGCCTGCTGCCCTATTCGTTCTTGGTGGGCAGTGGCCTAGCCCGCTTCTATACCAGCACCGACGGCATGCGCAGCTGGTTGGAAGATACGGACCGGGAACAGCCCATGGACTTGCAGAGTCTGGAGTTCGGAGCGCCGCCGGAAGGCGGCGTACCGGTGTCCCGCGTCCGTATTCCCTATCCGGCGGTAACCCATGCCACCGTAGAATTTCAGTATCATCCCGACTCGAGTCAATACTTGCGGTTTGTCGGTGACGAACCGCATTTTGATCGGAATGGCCAGTATCAGGTTGCGCCCCAGAATGTCATTGTGCAGTATGTGACCCATGCCTCCACCTTCCTGGTGGAGGATGCCTTGGGTAGCCGCAGCTTGGACCACGACATCTTCGGCACCGGGCCTGCCTACGTTTTTCGCAATGGACTGATGTACACAGGCACTTGGCATACTGCAGAGTTGGGCCAGTTGGTGAAGTTTCGCACGGCGGACGGCCAGGTCATCCCGCTGAATCCAGGTCGCTCTTGGATCGCCCTAGTGCCCGACGGCTACCAGTTGATTACGGAGTAGCGATCAAGGTCAGTCGGTGGTGGCTTTGAAGAGGGAAGATTGGTTGACGTTGCCCTGACCGGAGGGCAAGGCTCCAATGTGTTGATAGGCCAATTGGGTGGCCACGCGTCCGTTGGGCGTACGCTTCAGGAATCCCAGCTGCAGCAGGTATGGTTCCACCACATCCATGACCGTGTCCGTGTCTTCGCTGATGCTGGCGGACAGTGTTTCCAGGCCGACGGGACCGCCGTCGAATTTGTGGACGATGCAATCGAGCAGGCGCCGATCCATGTCGTCCAGCCCGAGAAAGTCGATGTCCAACAGCCTCAGGCCCTGATGGGCCGCTTCCATGTCGATTTTGCCCGCGGCCCTGACCTGAGCGAAGTCGCGTAGACGTCTGAGCATGCGCAGTGCCACTCGGGGCGTACCGCGGGCGCGGCGCGCGATTTCTTGGGCGGCCCCCCGTTCAATGTCAATGTTCAGCTCTTGGCCGGCTCTCTGCACAATCTGTTGCAGGGCGTGCTGATCATAGAAATGGAAGCGATCCACAATGCCGAATCGGGCGCGCAGTGGTTCGGTAAGCAGGGCCAGTCGAGTTGTGGCCCCAATCACGGTAAATTGGGGCAGAGGCAGTCGAACCGTGCGTGCAGCCGGTCCGGCCCCGATCACCAAGTCCAATTGAAAGTCTTCCATCGCTGGATACAGGATTTCCTCAATGACGGGACGCAGACGATGGATTTCATCGATGAAGAGTACGTCAGCGCGCTTCAGATTGGTCAGGATGGCGGCCAGATCTCCCTGTCGTTCGATGGCTGGGCCTGAGGTGATCTTGAGATCGGCTTCCATTTCATAGGCTAGGATGTGGCTGAGGGTGGTCTTGCCTAGACCGGGTGGACCATAGAGGAGCACATGATCCAGAGGCTCTCGACGCAGGCGGGCGGCTTCCACCAGGATGGACATCTTGGTCCGCAAGGAGTCTTGGCCTATCATCTCGTCCAGCCCGCGGGGACGCAAAGCGGGGTTCCGACTTCTTTCGTGCCCCTGTGGCTGCCCCGACACCAGCCGTTCCGGCTTGTCCTGCTGACTGGTGGTGGTTACATTGCTGCTCTTCTTGGCCATGGGAGCGGCCCTGCTCATGGCTACTGCCAGCTGCGAATGAATTCGATGGCGGGGCTGCCCTCCAGATTCTCCCAGGGCAATGGGGGATTCAGGTCCATGCGGCCAAAATGACCATAGGTGGCCGTGGGTTGATAAATGGGCCGAAAGAGGTTCAACGCCTCGATGATGCCACGCGGCGAGAGATCAAAAATCTCCTCTACCCGTTGGCACATCAAGGCCAGTGGAACGTCCGGACGCCCTGTCCCAAAGTTCTCTACATAGAGGCTGACGGGTTGGTCGTGGCCAATGGCATAGGCCAGTTGCACTTCACACCGGGTCGCCAAACCTGCCGCGACAATACACTTTGCCACCAGCCGGGCCATATAGCACGCACTCCGATCCACCTTGGTGGGGTCCTTGCCACTGAAGGCTCCGCCTCCATGGCGGCCCATGCCACCGTAGGTATCCACGATGATCTTGCGGCCGGTCAAACCCGCATCCGCTGCAGGCCCCCCTTGGCTGAAGACGCCAGAAGGATTGATGTGGTATCGACACCCTTCGGAGGACACATTGATGGTTTGCAGAATCGGGTCCACCACTTGGCTCCGAATCGTGTCGTTAATCTCCCTGTGCGAGACTGCTTCCTGGTGCTGGGCGCTGACCACCACGGTGTGAATGCGTTCCGCATGTCCCTGACTGTATTCCACCGTGACCTGCACCTTGCCGTCCGGCAGCAACCAAGGGATCTCTCCCGTCTTGCGCCGCTCGCTCAAGGTGCGCGTCAGCAGATGGGCCAGATGAATGGGCAATGGCATCAGGGATTCGGTTTCCTGGCAGGCGAAGCCGAACATCATGCCCTGATCGCCCGCCCCGAGATTTGCCTTGCGGTTGACGCTCTCTCCAATCTGCGTGCTCTGCTCCGAAATATGTCGATGCAGGTGGCAGCGGCCCGGATGAAAGTCTGCATCGGCGGAATACTGAATTTCTTCCAGTACCCTGTGTACGACGCTGTCGTAGTCCACCTCTGCCGGAGAGGTGATTTCGCCCAGCAGAAAGATGTCGTTGGACTTGATGGCGGTTTCGCAAGCCACCCGTGTCTCCGGCCCGGCTACCAAGTGGGCGTCCAGAATCGCGTCGCTGATTTGGTCGCAGATCTTGTCGGGATGGCCTTCGGTGACCGATTCACTGGTGAAAAGGTTGTTCGCTTGGGAAAGGGAGTTGCTCATTGCCTTTGCACTCTGTTGCGCCTTGCGCCAAAATCAGGTTCCATGCGACCAGCTGTGCAGGTAGTCGGATTGGGCTGTGGTCAAACTGTCGATTTGCACCCCCATTGCCTCTAATTTTAGCCGGGCGATTTGCTCATCGATGTCATGAGGCAGTTGATGGACATCCGGCGTCATGTCCGCACCATGTCGCACCATGTGCAGGGCGGCCAGAGCCTGATTGGCGAAGCTCATGTCCATGACGGTAGAGGGATGGCCCTCGGCTGCGGCCAGATTGACCAGACGGCCCTCGCCGACTACGTAGAGGCAACGGCCGTCCGCCAGATGATATTCGTCCAAATTGTCTCGAATCCGCTCCACCTGACGGCTCATGGCCGCCAAGGCTTCCAGGTTGATCTCGATGTCAAAGTGTCCGCTATTGGCCATCACGGCTCCGTCGCGCATGACGGCGAAGTGCTGTGCGTCCAGGATGTGACAACAGCCGGTCGCGCTGCAGAAGACTTCGCCAATCTGGACGGCTTCCGACATGGGCATAACCTGATATCCGTCCATGACGGCTTCCAGCGCTCGTACCGGCTCCACTTCCGTCACGATCACCTTGGATCCATGACCACGGGCCCGCTGGGCTATGCCGCGACTGCACCAGCCATAGCCCGCCACCACGAAATTGCGGCCTGCGAGCAGGATGTTGGTGGCCCGAATGATGCCGTCCAGAGAGCTCTGCCCCGTGCCATAGCGATTGTCGAAGAGATGCTTGGTCTGGGCATCGTTGACGGCCATCACGGGATACTTCAAGGCCCCGGCCTGGGCCATGGCCTTGAGGCGAATGACGCCGGTGGTGGTCTCCTCGGTGCCGCCATGCACGCCGTCCAACAGGTGATCGGCTTCCGTGTGCAGCAGAGCCAGCAAATCCATGCCGTCGTCCATGGTCAAGTGAGGCTTGATGTCCAAGACGGCACGCAGATGCCGATGATACATCTCGGGCGATTCTCCGCGTACGGCGAAGACCGGCACTTCGTAGCGAGACAGCAGGGCCGCTGCCACGTCATCCTGGGTGCTCAGTGGATTGCTGGCGCACAAAGCCAGTTCGGCGCCTCCGGCCTGCAACACGCGCACAAGATGGGCCGTTTCTGTGGTGACATGCATGCAGGCCGCCAGCCGAATGCCATTGAAGGGCAGCTCTTGGGCAAAACGTTGTTCCAAGGCATCCAGGACCGGCATCTCTCTTTGTGCCCAAGCCATGCGCCTGAGGCCCTTCTCCGCTAGATCAATGTTGGCAATGTCGTACTCGATGGTGGATTTCTCCCAAGTGTGACAGGTTGTGTTCGGAGCCCCAGAGGGTGGGCAGAGAGGCCATGATGCTACGCGCTCTGGATGCATGGCACAGGGAAGAGCCCAACGCTTCGCTGTATTGCGAAAGACCGCCATGAGACAAGGAAATCCTGTCTCCTGCACGGCATTGCGCAACAAATGCCTGTATGTCCTGCAATGCGCGGTACCCTCTGAGGATAAAGGGGAGAATCACTGTACGTCAAATCCTCACCAACCATTCCACCCGCTCTTTCTGGTCTCGCGCGTTTGTCTTGCCCTGGGTTCAGCGACCTGTCCCCTAGGCCTTAGCCCCGCTGCGCTTGGACCCCATGAGACTGTCCCACGAGGCACCGGCATCTTCTGCATGGACCATTGCCTTGCAAGACAGAATGGCCTGGCGCTTGCCCAAGGTAGCAAGATGGGATCAAGGAGTGTCTCTGGATCCGGCCTTGGCGGAATGCAATGACCGTGTGAAGGGCGGATAGCAGACGCCATGCTCGGTCACGATGCCGGTAAGGTATCGATGGGGCGTGATGTCAAAGGCCGGGTTGAACACCGGCACGCCGGCCGGAGCCACGGCCCTGTCCTCAATGTGGGTGATTTCCGCGGCCGCGCGCTCCTCGATGGGAATGTCGTCCCCGGTGGCCTTGGACAAGTCCACGGTGCTAGTGGGAGCCATACAATAGACCGGAATGCCATGAGCCTGCGCCAGTACCGCTATGTTGTATGTGCCTATCTTATTGACCACGTCACCATTGGCCGCTACCCGGTCCGCCCCAAACACCACAACATCAACTTGGCCGCTGCGCATCAGGGATCCCGCCGCGTTGTCGACTACGAGGTGCATGGGCACCTCGGCCCGCATCAATTCCCAGGCCGTAAGCCGGGCTCCCTGCAAACGCGGTCGCGTCTCGTTGACCCAAACATGCACATTCTTGCCCTGCTCTTGGCAGGCGTACACTACACCTAGGGCCGTGCCGAAGTCCACCGTAGCCAGAGAACCCGTATTGCAATGGTGCATGAGATGGGCTCCGTCCGGAATGACGGTGGCGCCGTGGCGTCCCATGCACCGGTTGATCTCAATGTCTTCCTGCAGGAGTTCCTGGGCCTTGTCCAACGCCAAGGCTCGCAGATCCCCAGTGTCAAGGGTCGCTGGAGCCTGATTCAGGACGTCCAGAATGCGCGTTGTGGCCCAGGCCAGATTCACCGCCGTGGGACGGGCGGCATCCAGTTCTTGCTTGGCCTGTCGCAGATCATGCAGCAGGCCGTCCCGGTCTGAAGCAAGGCTTTGGCGTGCCGCCAGCGCCATGCCCAGAGCCGCCGTGGCTCCGATAGCCGGCGCGCCGCGCACGTACATCTGCTGGATGGACTGCACCACTTCGGCGACAGTGTGCAGTTCGGCAATGACAAATTGTGCGGGCAGCAGCCTCTGGTCGATCATCTTGACGATGTTGTCTTGCCAATAGATGGTTCTCATGGCAACTGCACTCCAGTTGATTCAGCGAGCCAGATCGGGATCGGCCAATGCCAGGATCTCATTCAATTCCATCAGGTCTTGTTGATCCAGGACGGCTCCGGGCTTCCGACTGCAGGTGGTGCTGAATATGCCGCGCCGATACAGGATCTCCTTGTATGCAGCCACACCGTGCAGTCTTTCGAATGCAATGACCGGCAGTATTCGGTTGTACAGGATACGGGCGCCATCCCAGTCTCCCGCCTCCAGCAGCTTCCACAACCACACATGTTGTGCCGAGAGCTGACTGGCCGGCATGTTGCC
This sequence comes from Caldilineaceae bacterium, assembly GCA_963422415.1. Lineage (GTDB taxonomy): Bacteria > Chloroflexota > Anaerolineae > Caldilineales > Caldilineaceae > Bin34. The sequence continues at coordinate 3,320,254 of OY729430.1, read as the reverse complement.
GCAGGCGCCGCGGCGAAACTCGTCCATGATGTAGACCCCACCTTGGCCACCAAAGACTCCTTTGCAGGCGTTGCCGGTGGCGGCCAGCGTCGCGGAAATCTGCCGAGGCTCTGGGAATGTCTCTTCCTTGACATATTGGACCCAATCCAGCTCTCGACACATGCGGCCCATCAATGCCGCGGACATGGGTGTTCCAATCGGACCCATATAGTTCTGAATCACGATGGGCTTGGCCACTTGGTCGTTCAGATGGGCGTAGTAGCGGTAGCAACCTTCCGCATCGGGATGAAGGAGGTAGGGGGGCATGGCCATGATGCCGTCCGCGCCTTGGGCCACCGCCCAGGCAGAGAGGTCTCCCGCCACCTTGGCGTTGAGACCGGAGGTAGTGGCCACAAAAGGCACGCGGCCCGCGCAGGCATCCGCCACGACATGGATCCAATCCTCTCTTTCCGCATCCGACATGGCGCCGAATTCACTGGCATTGGCCGGTCCGACCACCCCCTGTACACCCGATGCCACACAGTATTCCACCTGGCGGCGCAGGCTTGCCATATCCAGACTGGAATCCTCTTGGAAAGGGGTCGCCAGAATGACGAAAATACCTCGCCATGGCATGTCAGGAGCGGTATTCATCGCGTTGCCTTTGGACGTTCTGTGCAATCGGTCAGGATGGGTGGACAGATGTCAGGATCCCAACTGTGCTTGGTGGTGCGCGACGGGTTGGTGCGAATCACAGGTTCAGGTGGGGCGTTTGCCCTCTTCCGCATCCGACCACAGCAGCGTGATCGAGCCAACGGGGCTTTCATCATCCGGCGCGGTCATGCGACGGCCCTGGGTGGAACGTCTTGACTCGGGAATGCTGTGCACGTCCAGAATCCAGGCAGTGCGATCCGTATTGAAGGCCGCCTTGGCATCGTTCTGATCCCGGCCGATGGCCAGAGCCCCGGCCAACGGTCCGGTGCTCGTGTTGATCCTGTGGCCAATCACCCCCTTTCCACTCCGGGTTTTCAGGGGGAATTCCGCAATGGGCGTGCGTTTGGCAAAGCCCCGGCGAGTCACCGACAGCACCGTGTCGACGGGTTGAGCCAGAGAGGCGGACACTATGTGGTCATTGGTTTCAAGCCGCATGCTTTGCACGCCCACGGCAGCGAGGCTCAGGGCTCTCACCTCTGCCTCACGGAAGCGCAGCGCCCGCCCTCGAGCGGTAAAGAGCATCACTTCTTGTGTATGGGGGGAAAGCAGGACCCAGCCCAGGTGATCGCCCTTCTTGAGATTGATCACACGGATTTCTTCGCCTGGGGCCTCAATCAGCATGTTGACGTTGACCCGCTTGATTATGCCCTGCCGTGTGATCATGCAGACATGAACGGTTTCATCATGGTGGGAGTCCTGCGGCAACGGAATCGCCGCCACCAACGCATCCCGGCGCGTGAAGGCCGTATATTTCCCGATATGCTTGGGGGAACCTGCATCCGGGAAACGGAACACCTGCACCCTTTGGCAAATGCCATCCTGGCTGAAGAGATACAGCACGTCCCGCGTATTGGCGGTCATTGCGATCAGGCTGCCGTTGCGGCCGATTTCCCGGAAGCGACCCGCCTGCATGCCGCGGTAGGCATAGCGCTTGACCGTGCCTTTTTGGCCTACCGCGATCCAGACGGTCTGATCCGGGGCCAAATCCTCTGCAGTCAAGTTCTGGACCGGTTGGTCCAAGATGCGAGTGCGCCGCGGGTCGCTCAGCGTCGCCTTGACCTGTTCCAGCTCCGTCTTAATGACGGCGCGCAACAAGTCGTCGGAAGCCAGCAACTCCGTGAGGCGGCGGATTTCCTGTGTGAGAGCCTGAAACTCCTGTCGCAGCTGTCGCATCTCCATGCCTACGAGTTGTCGCAAGGGCATGCCCAGAATGGCTTGGGTCTGCGTCGGAGTGAACACAAACCGATCCTGCAGCCGATCCTGGGCTTGATCCTGGCTCCGGCTTTTCCGAATGATCTGAATGACGTCATCCAGTACATCCAAGGCGCCAAGCAACCCTTCCACGATGTGGATGCGGGTCTTGGCAGCCTGCAATTCGAATGCAGAACGGCGGTGGACCACTTCTTGGCGGTGCTTGATGAACTCCGTCAGAATGTCGCGTAACACAATGCGCAGGGGTACGCCATCCACCAAGGCCACCAAGGACAGGCTGAAGTGTTGTTGCAGCGGTGTCAGCTTGAAAAGCTTCTGAAGGACCTCCGGCGTATGGGCGGCCCGGTTCAGCTCGATGCAGATTCGCATGCCGGCCCGGTCGCTTTCGTCGCGCACGTCCACGATGCCGTCTATCTGGTTGCGATTGACCACAGAGACAATACGTTCAATCAAGTGTGACTTGTTGGTCTGATAGGGGATCTCGGAGACCACGATACGGCTGCGTCCCATGCCGGCCTCTTCCAAGTGTACCTTGGCTTGGACCGTGACGCTGCCGCGTCCGGTTGCATACGCGGGCAGCAGTCTGTCCTCGAGGGTGTCGCCCTTGTCCGGCTGGTGATAGCGATACAGCAGGCCTCCCGTGGGAAAGTCCGGTCCCTTGATGTACTGCAGCAGCTCGCGGGCGTCAATGCAGTCCGCCCGCTCATAGTTGTCCAGCATGAAAAAGAGCGCGTCACAAACCTCGCCCGCGTTGTGCGGCGGGATCTGGGTGGCCATGCCCACCGCGATGCCATTGGCTCCATTCACCAGCAGATTGGGGAGGATCGTAGGCAGGATCACGGGTTCCTGGAGTGTGCCGTCGAAGTTGGCCCGCCACTCGACCGTGTCTTGGGCCAGATCCGGCACCATGAGCTCCGCGATCGGGGAAAGGCGCACCTCCGTGTACCGCATGGCGGCCGGATTGTCCCCGTCTATGCTGCCCAGATTGCCCTGACCATCCACCAGTGGGTACCGGAGGCTGAAAGGTTGGGCCAGACGTACCATGGCGTCATACACGGACTGGTCGCTGTGCGGGTGGTACTTGCCTAGGACCTCTCCTACCACGCGGGCACTCTTTTTGTGCGGCGCATGGCTGGGCAGCCGCAAGTCATGGTACATGGCGTACAGAATGCGCCGATGTACCGGCTTCAGGCCGTCCCGTACATCCGGCAGGGCGCGGCTGACCAGGACGCTCATGGCGTAATCCCGGTATGCCACCTCCATTTCCTGGGTCAGTTGGGCTTCTTCCAGGTTTCCGGTGGGGCTGCGTGGTTCGCTCATGGCACCGGTTCGATTGACTCCGTGCGCCGCAGGACCACAATCTGATCTCTCAGCGCCGCAGCCTTTTCAAATTCCAGTTGACCTGCGGCCTCCTTCATTTCGACCTGCAATTCTCTGATCATGGTGGAAACTTGGGCGGAGGTCAGCGAGGCCCCCTGGGATGCGCTCTCTGCTGCCGGTTCCGTGGCCATATCTTGGACCATGGACTTGACCCGATCGGACAGATCGTGAATTTCCTTGGAAATGGACGCGGGTTCAATGTCATGGGCGACATTGAACGCTTCTTGTAGCCCGCGCCGCCGCAGGGTTTCCGTCAGGGCGTGTTGCATGGCCTCCGTGATTGTATCCGCATACAGAATGGCCTTGCCTTCCACATGGCGGGCCGCGCGGCCGATGTTCTGGATGAGCGCGCTTGCGCTGCGCAGAAATCCTTGCTTGTCTGCATCCAGAATGGCCACCAACGTGACCTCTGGCAGATCCAGGCCTTCCCGCAGCAGATTGATCCCCACGACCACGTCATATACGCCCAACCGCAGATCCCGCAGTATTTCCACCCGCTCCAAGGTGTCTACTTCGCTGTGCAGGTAATGCACCCGAAATTCCAGCTCTTTCAGATATTCCGACAGGTCTTCCGACATGCGCTTGGTCAGGGTGGTGACCAGAGTGCGCTGTCCGCGGTCGATGCGGACGCTGATTTCGTGAATGAGGTCCTCGATTTGCCCTGCCGTGGGCCGTACATCCACCACCGGATCCAGCAGGCCTGTAGGCCGAATGATCTGCTCCACGGTCTGCTCGGAATGCGCCAATTCATAGGGGCCGGGGGTGGCGCTCACGAAGATGGCCTGATTGATGCGTTCCGTCAACTCCTCGAAATTCAGGGGACGGTTGTCCCGGGCCGAAGGCAGCCGAAACCCAAAGTTCACCAAGGTCTGCTTGCGCGACAGGTCCCCCTTGTACATGGCGCGCAGCTGAGGGAGGGTCATGTGGCTTTCATCCACAATCAGGAGCCAGGAAGCCGGAAAATAGTCCACCAGCGTCCAGGGCGGGGACCCGGCTTCGCGCTGATCCAAGTGTCGACTGTAGTTTTCGATGCCGTTGCAGTACCCGATCTCGCGCAGCATCTCCAAGTCGTATTCGGTGCGCTGCCGGATGCGTTGTGCCTCCACCAGCTTGTGGGTGCGCTGCAATTCCTGCTCGAACTCCATCAGTTCGGCCGCAATGGTGTCGAGCGAGGCCTGCAGCTTTTCATCTGACGTCACGAAATGCTTGGCGGGGTAGACGGTCAATTCGTCGCGTTCGCCCAAGACCTCTCCGGTCAACAGATCGAACTGGACGATGCGTTCGATCTCGTCTCCGAAGAAACTGACGCGATAGCCGGTTTCCTCATGGGCCGGATGGATTTCCAGCACGTCGCCGCGTACCCGGAACCGGCCCCGATCCAAGGAACTGTCATTTCGCAAATAATAGATGCTGACCAGATGCCGCAGGATGGTTTGTCTGCGCCGCTGCTCTCCCAACTGCAGCGTCAGGACCGCAAAGCCATAGTCTTCGGGATTGCCCAAGCCATAGATGCAGGAGACCGAGGAGACGATGACCACGTCGGTCCGGGCAAAGAGGGCGCTGGTCGCTGCCAGGCGCAGCCGTTCAATGTCGTCGTTGACCTGGGCATCCTTCTCAATGAAAGTGTCCGAGTGCGGGATGTAGGCCTCGGGCTGGTAGTAGTCGTAGTAGCTTACGAAGTACTCGACCGCGTTATGGGGCAGAAACTCTTTCAGTTCGCTATACAGCTGCGCCGCCAGCGTCTTGTTGTGAGCCAGTACCAGAGTGGGCCTTTGGACCCGCTCGATTACATTCGCCACCGTGAAGGTCTTGCCGGACCCCGTTACGCCTAGGAGCGTCTGGTATTTTAGGCCGGCTTGCAGACCGTGGGCCAGGGCGTCGATGGCGGCAGGCTGATCCCCACGGGGCTGGAAGTCGCTGACGACTTCAATTCTGTGGTTCTGGGCAAGCATTTCTGCGAACAGAAAACATATTCTTAATTACAGTGTACCATGTCAATCTCCAGACGACATCAGGGGCAGAGACTGAACCGCGAACCTGCTGCGCAGGGAGCACCATGATACATTGCAACGTCTCCCGTGGGGACGTTGTGTCTCTACTGTCTACCTGCGGCGAGACGCACCAGAGGGATTGGGCCGGCAGTGGTGCACAACCTGCAGTCCGGCCGCTTGGATCTAAGCGCCTTCATGACGCCGGGAATCCTCCCGATGCAGGAACAAATCTCTTTGTGGTGTGTCGCTTGGGTGTATAAAGTCCCGTCAAGTTCCGATGGTCAAGGGTAAACTGACAGGACATTTTGCGTCCGATCTTTGCTGCTCGGAACCATAGGGCTGGCAAGTCGGATCCACTGTGCCAAGGTGAGTCGTGTTGTGTTCAATCTGAAAAAGGCTTGGCAAAAAGGCCAAACGGACTCTCGGTATCAGACTTGGGCAGGGGTCGGATCCATAGCCCTCTTGCTTCTGTTGGTGGCCCTTGTCTCCGAGCTGAAACTCGGTCCTGGAGAGGAGACCGGACTGAGAGCCCTGTTGACAAGCACCTTTGGACAGGCAGGGGCGACTCCCTGGAGTCAAGATCCGGAGGTTGCGGGCTCCTCGTTGCCCAATTTCCTGCTGCCCTTGTTCTGGGGCAGTCTGCTGCTGACCGCGCTGTACGCCGTGGTTTCTCCCCAGTATCGCAAGTCCTTGATCGGCGCCGTACTGGTGGTGATCCTGATTACCTATGCGTTGCTGCGCCTGCAGGACCGGCAGAACGAGCGCGAACTGGAGTCCCAGCCCATGTCTCAGCGGAGTGGCCTAATGGCGCTCGGCGCAGGCGAGGAGGTTCCGCCCGAACCCCCGGCATGGACCCAGGATCCGCCACGCTGGCCAGCCTATGCCGTTGGTGGCCTGGCGGCCTTGGCGGCGGCTTGGGGTCTGTTTGTTCTGTGGCGGCGGTATGGAAATCGCGAAGAGGAGGCCGCGGCCCAGATTGTCAGTCATGCGGAAGACGCCATTTCGGCTCTGGATGCGGGGGAAAACGTGGCCGGTACCATTCAACGTTGCTATGCCACCATGCTGCAGACCTTTGAACGTCAGCAACGAGTGCAGCGTCCGCGGGGCATGACGTCGCGGGAATTCGAGGCGCAGCTGCAAGCGCTCGGGCTGCACAGTCTGCACGTACATGAACTCTCCTTGCTCTTTGAAAGGACCCGCTTCGGGGAGAAACCCGCCACCGACCGTGACCGAATGCAGGCGCGGGATTGCCTGCGACGTGTTGTATCCGGCCTCGGTGGAGCCGTGGGAGCAATGCCGTGATCTGGCGCGTGGTCCCACTCGGAGCGTTGGTGTTGGTGTCTCTGGGAGCCGGCATCATGGTCCGCGGCTTCGTCCAGGAGATTCTGCTGCGGCCCGCTTTCTATACGATCTGGGTGGGAGAACTTTTCCTGCGCAGTCTGCCCCACGGAGTCTTTTGGGGCATTCTCACGCTGATCGCCGCCTTTCTGGCCTTGCGCAGTCTGTCCATGACCCGTTCCCCCCGCTCCCGCCGCTCCGCATTGCCCGTGAGCAGCCGAGGTCCTGTCGCACGGTGGCAACGCTTGCTGCAACGCGGGCAGGCGCAGGGCTACGGTCAATGGACATTGGCCCAGGCCCTGCGCCGTCTGACCCACGACTTGCTGGATCGAGAAGCCACCTTGGAGGAAGAGCGTGCGGGACAGGAGGAAGGTCAGCTGCGCGTGGTTCTGCCCCAGCCCTTTGAAGCCTACTTCGCCGCCGAAGTGGAAAGTGGTCAGGGTCCGTGGGTCCGGTACCGACACTGGCTGCCCGACTTCGCAATGCCCTCGCCGCGACAGCCCGGTCCGCGGGTGGATCCCCATGACATAGTTGCCTACCTGGAAGAAGAGACCCATACAAGAGACAAAGCGGAATGACCGACGAATTTACCATATCGACTGTTGCCGCCAAATGTCAGGAAATCATGGCAGAAGTGTCGTGCGCCGTGGTCGGCAAGGAGGAATTTCTTCGCAACGTGATGGTGGCGCTCTTGGCGGATGGACACATTCTGCTCGAGGATTACCCAGGTCTGGCCAAGACGCTGACGGCCCACAGCTTCGCACAGGTGCTGGGGCTGACCTTTCGACGCATCCAGTTTACGCCCGACCTCTTGCCCGGCGACATACTGGGCGGTTACATCTTCAACCGCAACAGCGGGGACTTCGAATTGCACAAGGGTCCCATTTTCAGTCAGATTGTGCTGGCCGATGAAATCAATCGAGCTTCGCCCAAGACGCAGTCGGCGCTGCTCGAGGCCATGCAGGAACGACAGGTGTCCCTGGAAGGGGACACCATGAAGCTGCCGGAACCCTTCATCGTGATAGCCACCCAAAATCCCATCGAATATGAAGGCACCTTCCCCCTGCCCGAAGCCCAGCTGGACCGATTCCTGGTCAAGCTGTCGGTAGGATATCCTCATGCCGAAGACGAAGCCCGCATTCTTTTCGAGCGGCAGGAACGAAAGCGGGATGCCGTGTCGTTGCGGCGGATAACGGATGCGGCCGAAGTGCTGGGCATGCGGCGGGCGCTGGAAGAGATCCACGTCAACCAAGACTTGACCCGCTACATAGTGGACTTGGTCACTGCCACGCGCACCGACAACCGGGTCGCGGTGGGGTCCAGTCCGCGTGGCTCCCTGGCGCTGTTCAAGTTGGCCCGCGCGCAGGCGGCCTTGGATGAAAGGGATTACGTGCTGCCCGACGATATCAAGGATTTTGTCCATTCCAGTCTCGGTCACCGCCTGATCCTGAATCCGGACCTGTGGCTGCGCCAAGGGGCCACCAGCCAAATTCTGAATGCCGTCGTGAACGCGGTGCCCGTGCCCTTGCTGCCCCATGCCCAGACCTGACCTTTCATGCCGCGCATTCTGGTTCTGACGCTGGTTCTCAGCATTACCTTGGTGACAGGTCTGGCCGCCGTGAGCGGGCCGGCGCTGTCACTGACGGTGCCGTTGCTGTTGTTTCTGGCCGCGGCCTTCCACTGGCGGCCCGAAACGGTAGCCGTGGAAGTGGATCGCGTCTTGGCAGTGGATCGCGTGAGCCACAATGAAGAAGTGCGTCTTGCCCTTGCCCTTAGGGACCCCAAGGGCGCCTTGGAAGAGGTGCGGGTCCGCATGCCTATGCCGGAAGGCCTCCGATTGACCCAAGGGAGTGCGGAGTTTCTGGCCCCCTTCGAAGAGGGTTCCGAAATCCAGGTGCCGCTGGCTGTGCAGGGACCGCGCGGATATTACGTGCTGCCGCCCATGGAACTGGAAGTCACGGATCCATTTGGGCTGATTTCACGCCGCGCCACGCGGGCTGCACCGCAGCGGCTCTTTGTGCTGCCGCGGGGCGTGGCCACCACCGCCTTGAACATTCGGGTGCGCCGCACCCGAGTCTATCCTGGCCTGATTCCCGCCCACAAGGGTGGCCCTGGAGTGGAATTCTACGGTTTGCGCGAATACCAGTATGGAGACGATTGGAGGTGGTTGAATCATCGGGCTACCGCCCGCCAGGAATCGGCGCTTTTTGTCAATGAATTTGAGATGGAACGCGCCATTGATTCGGGATTGTTGCTGGATGTGCGCGCCGCCACCAATCTGCTGGGAGGGGATCGGAATCTATTGGAATACGGCATTCAGGCCACCGCCACCTTGGCGGAGGCCCTGCTCTCCTATGGAAATCGGGTGGGCCTGTATATCTTCGGCGGCCCTATCAACTGGACCTTTCCCGGTTCTGGCAAGATGCAGCATGAAAAGATTCTGCGGTCATTGGCAAGCGCGTCTATTGAGGAAAGCCCGCTCTTTCGACGGCTCGACCATTTGCCCGTACGCCTTTTCCCCAGCCGCTGTCTGCTGATCATGGTAAGTCCCTTGAGTCCCGAGGATCTGACCAGCCTGCTGGCTCTCCGCGCCAAGGGCTATCAGTTGATCATCCTCATTCCTGATCCGGTTTCCCTTGAAATGCGGACTTTGGAAGACGATCCGCAGCGGGAACTGGCCCAGCGGCTGGCCACTCTGGAACGTCGGCACCTGCTGAACCAGCTGGCCCGCGGCGGCGTGCAGATCTGTGAATGGGATGTGGAACAGCCCTTGCCTGAAGTCGTTCAGCGGGCCTTGGGCCGTCCCACCCGCGGCCGAGCGCTCGCCATACAGAGCGCCTAGGGTCCAATGTCCGAAGTCTCTCACGCCCCCAAACGGTTGCGCGTCATACGATCCCAGGCGATTTTGGCCGTCATATGGCACAATGGCGAGACCAGTTCCTTTTCTTTGCCTTGGCTACGGGCCAATTGCCCCTGTGCTACATGTCGCACGCTGCGCGAAGAAAGGAAGGAGACGTCTGACCTGTTGGAACTCAGTTCCAAGCCGCCTCCTAGCGCCGAAGTGATAGCGGTTGAACCGGTGGGCGGGTACGCCTTTCGCTTTACTTGGCAGGATGGACACAATACAGGTATCTATTCCTTTTCCTGGCTTTATACACAGAGAGAACGCGGCGCGCAGGATTGCAGGTAGGGCCATATTGGGTCCCGCCGTATTTTCCGGCTGAAGCCCATGACATCCCGAATTCAACTTCTGCCCTCCATTCTGACCGCGGATTTTGGCAACATGCAGCGGGACATAGAAGCGGCCGCTGCAGCGGGCGTGGACGGCATGCACCTGGATGTGATGGATGGGCGCTTCGTGCCCAACATCACGTTCGGAGCCGGTGTCGTGTCCCATGTGCGCGCCTGTACTGATCTGTACCTAGACGTGCATCTTATGGTGGAGAATCCGCTGCGGCATTTGGCGGACTTTGCCGCGGCAGGAGCCGATGGCCTGACCATACACGTCGAGGCCTGCTCGGATCCTTATCGAGCCCTGGATGTCATTCACGACTTGCGCTGTACCCCGGGCATCGCCTTGAATCCCGGAACGGCATGCCACTCGGTCGAGGATCTGCTGCCCTTGGCGGAGGTGGTGTTGATCATGAGCGTTCCTCCCGGATTTGGTGGCGCCCCGTACATCGCGGCCTCTCCTGCCAAGTTGCGGCGGATGCGCAACTTGCTGACGGCGCAAACCCATCCCGTGAGGTTGGAGGTGGATGGGGGAATCGGCCCGGGCAATCTGCGGGACGTCGTGGAGGCCGGAGCGGAAATGATCGTGGCGGGCAGCAGCGTCTACAATGATCAGGCTTCTGTAGCTGCCAATGTAAAGGCCCTGCGCCAGGCTTTGTCATAACATAGCCTCGGCCCCATGTCCTTCGTTCGCAGCCGTGTGCCACAGGGTGTCGGGATCGCCCTCCTGACATTGTTGATTGCCTTCGGCCTGTACCTGTGGCTGCGACCGGTCGCCCCTCCCTCGCCTCGCCCCGTGGTCACCGCGGTGGTGTCTCCGACGCCGGAGGCAGAGGTCACCGCGACACCCAACGTGACAGGGACGGCCACACCGGAGATTGCGGTGCTGGTGCATCCCACCCCCGAGCTGGTTGCCACTTCCGTTCCTTGTTGGGAAGGAATTTGCGTTCTCCGGCTGGATCTGCCTCCACCATGGGGCATTCCCATCGCCTTCATTGATGAAAGTCCGACGTATGACTGGACGACGCCCTCGGTGGCGTGTCTGGCCGCGCTGGGATCGTTCATGAGCCAGGAAAAGATGGTCTGGTCGGACATTACGTTCACCCTGCAGGATGAACTGGACAATGCAGGTACGCCGGTGGAATTCCAGCATCCGCCTTCGGTGGATCCAGTGCACAATCCTGCGCCGGATGCAGTCAAGGCCCAGTGCACCGTGGCGCCGGCGGATCAGTCCCAAGTGGCCTGCCAGATCCAGGTGCAGTCAGCGGCAGAGCTCCCCAACCCCAATATCGAGATTGCCCTCATGGCGGCGGCTCTCGACGGGTTGCGACGTATTCATCATGAGGAATTTGTGCAGGATCTGGAACCCTTTTACCACTATGGGGCGTTGGAGCGCTTTGTTCCGATCCTACAGAGCCAAGGCGAAGCGTGGCGGTCCCAATGTCTGCAGGTGTTCGGCGTCGCGCCAGCGGATGTGCCCTGACTTCAACGGTTCCGCAACGGCCATTGTAGAACCTGAGCGGTGGGATGTGGTTAGTCTCGGAATCAGAAAAACAGGACGAAGGTGAAGACCAGGGGGGCGGTGAAGAGCAGCGAGTCCAAGCGGTCCAGCATGCCTCCGTGTCCGCGGAAGATGGTACCGGTGTCCTTGGCTCCCACATGCCGTTTCCACATGCTGATGGTGAGATCGCCCATCTGACCGAAGATGGCAATCAGAACGCCAAGAGTCAGGCCTAGGCCCAGGCCAATGGGCAGCGGCACGAAATATATAGGCTCCAAGGCGATCAGGTTGGTAATCCAGTCCCGTTGCATGACGGGCAGCTCGGAAAAATTCAACAGCGCTTGCGCCAAGCCCGGCTGGCGGGAAGCCCACACCAGCCACAGGCCACTGAGAGGTCCCACAGTCAGAGCCCCCGCCAGACCTTCCCAGCTCTTCTTGGGACTCAGTTTCGGCCACAGCTTATGGGTGCCGAGGAGAGAGCCGATGATGTACGCTCCCACGTCGGACATGAAGGTGCTGATCAGCAGAAAGACCAGCCACCAGAAGCCGGCTTCCGCCTGGCGAATAGGGACCAGCAGGGCCAGTGACGATCCAATGTACAGGGCTCCACCGGCGGTGGACAGCCAGGTCAGGAATGGAGTGCGGCGGGAAAAGAGGGCCGAGGCCAGCAGGGCCATCATGCCCCAGGTAATGATTACAACCAGCGGGATCTGGGCCAGGGCGCCGCTGTAGCGGGCTATCAAGATGGCAATCCACAGCATGCCCAACTTGCTGTTGGTGGGATATCCCCCTGATTCCATCAAGTTGAAATATTCATGGCCGGCAATGATTGCGGACCAGATGACGGCACCGGCCCAGATGGATTCTCCCATCCATATAAACAGGGCATAGGTGGGCACCGCCATCGCCACCGTAATGGCGCGTATGCCCAGAGAGGGGATCTTCTTGATGCGCGCTTCGGTTTGCGCGCTCATTAGGGTTTCTGGACTTGGCCGAATCGCCGTGAGCGGCGATTGAATTCCTGCAGGGCTTCCGCCAGCTGTGGCGGGCCGAAGGCCGGCCAGAACGTGTCTGTCCAGAGATATTCGGCGTATGCCGCCTGCCACAGCATGAAATTGCTGATTCGCCGTTCGCCACCAGTGCGGATGACCATGTCCAAGTCTGGCAAATCCGGCTGGTACAGATACTGGTGGAAAATCTCTTCGGTGATCTCGAAGGGCGACATGTCGGATTGCATCAGTTGGCGCGCTACCTGCACGATCTCATCGCGGCCGCCGTAATTGAAGGCCACGTTAAGCACGATGCGATCGTTGTCTGCCGTTTGCTGGACAGCCTTGCGGATCGCCGTCTGCAAGCGTGGCACGATGTCCAGGCGGCCACTGTGTCGGATCTGGGCTCCCATGCGATCCAGTTCATCCAGGCGTCGCCGGATTTCGATTTCCAGAAGCGTCAAGAGGCTGCGCACCTCCGCGGCCGGCCGATCCCAGTTCTCTGTCGAGAAGGCGAAGAGGCTCAACGTCCCAATGCCCACTGTGGCACAGTATTCCACGATCGGTTTGATGTTTTCCACGCCGGCGCGATGGCCGGCGGCGCGGGTCATACCGTGTGCTTGGGCCCAGCGACCATTGCCGTCCATGATGATGCCGATGTGGGACGGAACCGCCGCGAGAGGGGGATTGGGGGTCATGGCAGAAGCAGAGAGCAGAGGAGGACGGGACCTAGAGGGTCATGATCTCCTCTTCCTTGGCCGCGGCTCTTTGATCCACCAGGCCCACGAATTCCTTGGTGATTTCGTCCACTTGCCGCTGGCCATCGTGCAGATCGTCTTCCGTGATTTCCCCTTCGTTTTGCCACTCGCGCAGGTCCGCCACCGAGTCGCGGCGGATATTGCGCAGGGCGACGCGCCCTTCCTCGGCACGGGCGCCCACCACCTTGGTCAATTCACGACGCCGTTCTTCGGTCAACGGCGGGATTTGCAAGCGCAGGGCCTTGCCATCGTTCTGCGGGTTGATGCCTAGATCCGACAGGGCAATGGCCTTTTCAATGGTGGCCAGGTCGTCCGGGTTGTAGGGGCGAATGAGAATGCTCTGGGCATCTGGAATGCTGAGCGAGGCCACCTGCACCAAGGGAGTGTTGACACCGTAAAAGGACACGGGGATACGCTCCACCAAGGCGGTAGAGGATCGCCCCGTGCGGATAGTATCCAGATTGGATTGGAGGGCGGCGACGGATTGGTCCATGCGGTTGCGCATATCAACGATGAGGTCGTCAATCATGGCGGTTCTCCCTGTTGCGGATGGCAGTCGCTCCGTCCGAAACGCGCCGTGGAGTCGATTAGGACTGCCTTTTCCCTATTGTAAATGCTCCGGCCCTTAAACGTGTCTTCCAGACCGCCTGCGGACAGAGGCGATCTGAAGGCCACGTCGTCAGGAGATCATGGTGCCGACTGGCTTGCCCTGTACGGCCTTGATCAGACTGTCGTTCTGCCATAGGTTGACCACTACGATGGGCATGTTGGCCTCACGGCACATGGTCAGAGCCGTGCCGTCGATCACGCCCACGCGCATGCCGATGGCCTCCGAGAAGGAGAGATGGGCGAAGGGCACGGCGGCGCGCACCTGTTGCGGATCCTGATCATAGACGCCATCCACCTTGGTGGCCTTGATCATTACACGGGCCCCGATTTCGCGGCTGCGCAAGGCCGCTGCCGTGTCCGTGGTGAAGAAGGGATTGCCCATGCCGCCGCCAAAGATAACCACCCGGCCCTTTTCCAGATGACGCAGAGCCCGTTTGTGGATGTAGGGCTCCGCCACGGCCCGCATTTCGATCCCCGTCATCACACGGACCGGCACTTCCAGCGTTTCCAGAGCATCCTGCAGAGCCAAGGCGTTGACCGCCGTCGCCAACATGCCCATATGGTGGGCCGTCACCTCTTTGGACATGCCCAGCTGGACTCCCGCCACTCCACGAAAGAGATTGCCGGCTCCCACCACCAAGCCGATCTGAACCCCAAGGCTGTGCACCTCGCTGATTCGGTTTGCCATGATGCGGACCTCCCCCAAGTCGATGCCCAAGTTGCCTGCGCCGCTAAACGCTTCGCCGCCTACTTTGATCACGACGCGATCATGCATCAACGGATTCCTGACGATGGCGTTGTGAGGGAGAGGTTTCCGCGCGGAGGATCAAGCTCAAGACATCCACACGGAACCACGGTCTGTCGTTGAACCTGTCAGTCACCGATGGAGAACCGACTGAAGCGGTTGACCACGATATTTTCGCCCAGAGTTGCAATATTGCGCTTGATCAGGTCCGCGATAGTGCTGTCCGGATCCTTGATGAAGGCTTGTTCGAGCAGACAGGTCTCACTGTAATATTTGTCCAATTTACCGGCGATAATCCGGTCGATGATGTGCTCTGGCTTGCCTTCGTTGCGCATCTGATCGCGATAGATGTTCTGCTCTCGCTCGATGGCGGCCGCGGGTACATCCGCCCGGTGCACATACTGGGGATTTTCCGCCACGATATGCATGGCCAAGTCTCGGGCCAGCGCCTGGAACTGATCGGTGCGCGCCACAAAGTCGGTTTCACAGTTGACCTCCACCAAGCAAGCCTTCTTGGCTCCGGCATGGACATAGGAGCCGATCATGCCTTCCTGTACGGAGCGGCCCTCTTTCTTGGCGGCACCGGCCAGGCCCTTGGTGCGCAAGGTGTCGGTGGCCTTTTCAAAATCCCCTTCACTCTCGACCAACGCGTTCTTGCAATTCAACATGCCGGCGCCGGTCGCATCGCGCAGCTCCTTGATCATTGCGGCTGTAATCGATGCCATGTCCCTTCCTGTAAAATTAATGACTGGAATTGAGCGAGTGCAATCAGGATGCAGTGGTCTCGGTGGGCATGTCACCGGTGGCAGTCATCCCCTCGGGCTCGTCGTCTTCCTGAGCCAGCCGCTTCAGTACGCTGGGGCCGAGCAAGTCCTCTTCGGTGGCTTCCACCGGATCCTCAATGTCATAGACCGGCTCTTCCTGTTGATCGGCTTCCTCTTCCTGGCCAGTGGAGACCAAGCTCTTGAGGTGCATTTCGGTACCCTCCTGAATGGCCTTGGCGATGAGGCCCGTGATGTAACGAATGGGCCGATGGGAATCGTCATTGCTGGGTATGACATAATCCACAGGATCCGGGTTGCAGTTGGTATCCACGATAGCCATCAGGGGACTGTTCGTGCGGTAGGACTCCTTGACGGCCAGATCCTCCTCGTTGGTGTCCACCGCGAACACCATGTCGGGCGGGGCGGTCAGCTCCTTGATGCCACCGAGACGCCGGTTCAGCTTGGCGATTTCCTTTTCGATGCCCAACCGCTCCTTCTTGTTCAGGGTGTTGAACTCCCCGGCCGCGTATTGGGCTTCCCGGTCGTTGAGATACTTGATGCGTTGGGAAATGGTCTGCCAGTTGGTGAGCGTGCCACCCAGCCACCGAATGTTGACATAAGGCATGCTACAGGCCATGGCGGCTTCGCGCACCGGCTGTTGGGCTTGGCGCTTGGTGCCAACAAAGATGATCTTGCCCCCGCGGGCGGCCACCTCCCTGACAGCTGCCATGGCCTCCCCCAGGGCTCCCGCCGTCTGTTCGAGATCTATGACGTGCTGTCCCCCGCGCTCCATGAAGATGTAGCGAGCCATCTTGGGGTTCCAGTGATGGGTGGAATGCCCGAAATGGGCCCCTGTCCGGAGCAGGTTCACGACTGTATTGCGCAGCTGCGCGCGGTCCATCTTTTTGGTGGTGACCATTCCATTCTCCTAAACCTGGCGCGGGCATGTCAAGGCCGTATGCGAGGGTTCTGCCGTTGGTCCAAAAACCGAATGCAAGATCGCGGCCCGCTCAACGCGGGACGAATCAAAATGGTAGCACAGAGGTCAAGGCCACTCAATAATGTGCCGCCAGATATGGCCTGCCTGCATCTAGGCTGCGCGGTCTCCCGACAGGCTCCCAGGTTCCTTCCGTGTGCAGATGTCCCACTGGGGCTTGCATATTCCATTTTTACCCTCTATGGCATTCCGTCGCTTCCATGTACATTGGGTAGAAGTGATTCTTGAAGCATGCGGCGGTGTGGAAGGAGAACAGAACGCTGGTGGACCGTCCCATGCCATGGAACAACTGGGGCCACTGCAATGGTTTTCTTTGGGTTTTGCCCCCCGGGCATGGCGCCGGCAAAGTTGAAAACGAAGGAATTCCACAGCCGTACCAAGGGTTGACTGAAGGTTTGTTGTAGTATGGAGCGGTCTTGACTTGACTGAATTGCTAGGAACGACTAGCATTGCGGCAGGCACGGAAGGCAAAGTCGGCGCGGCCGCGCCAAGCTCTTGTCGTCGGGGCGTAGCGCAGCCCGGAAGCGCACTTCAATGGGGTTGAAGAGGTCGGAGGTTCAAATCCTCTCGCCCCGACTTGAGCCCGACCTTCCGTGCCTTTTTCTTTGCAGACAGGGCTGTCGTGGGGCTGAGGACGCGGTGCTCCTTGTCGGGCGAGACCCCGCGGAATGAATCTACCGAGCGAAGGATTGTGACGGCGTGGGTCTATGTAGATTTTGCGGCAAACAGGCCGGATTCATGCGGCGCAGTCACCGTGCATGCGAACGGTTGTTTGATCAGGGAGTGGCCAAGATCACCGCAGTGGTGGCCGACGACGCCCTGTCTGCCGAGGTTGCCGCGCGGCATATTCAGGAATTGGCCCGACACCACAGAGTCGAGGAGGACAGCCTAGAGGCTACCTTGCAGGAGGCTTGGACAAAACGTGTCAAGCAAGATTTGAAGACGGGCGGTTTCTCTCATGTGGAAGAGTTGCGGCTGGATGCCTTGCTGCAAGTCCTCGGCCTGTCAAACATCAAGAAGACCCAAGGCCAGATCTGGAAGCAGGTGGTCAGACGTCGCCGTGAAGTTGCAGGCGGGAACATTGAGACGCTTGTCCATGAAGGCATGGAGTTGGCCGCCGCCCTGCATGTCGGTGCCGCCCGTCCCGGGCGTGCCTTGGTGGACGTGGAAGCGGACATCCGCGCAGCTTCGGTGGCAGCCTGCGTGAAGCCCTCGGAACTCAGGGCCTTGATTGTAAAAGGCATGGAAGGGAAAGTGGAACAGATGCTGGAAGACGGCCATCTGTCCCATAGCGAAGAACATGCGGTGGAAGCTCTGCGTGGGATGTTTGACATCCATGGCGATGATCTGGATGCGGACAGCATATGGGGCAAGATCGCCAGGTTGGCGGTGCTCCGCGACTTGGCTGACGGCACGCTGCCTGATCGCTTTGCCCATGTCCAGGTTCCGTTTCGCTTGATGAAATCCGAGACCTTGATCTGGGTCTTTGACAAGGCGGACTACGGCAAGGTCAGGACACGCCGAGAATTCCAAGGCGGCAGCTCTGGATTCAGCCTACGGGTGGCCCGGGGCGTATACCTGCGTCAGAGTGCTTTCCGGGGACGGCCTGTGGAAGTGGAAGAAGCAGTGCACCAAGACACGGGGTTGCTGGGCATTACCACCAAGCACATTTATTTCACCGGTCCCGTCCGTAGCTTCCGGGTCCGCCACAACAAGCTGGTGTCGCTGGTCCCCTTTGCCGATGGATTTGGCATAACCCGCGACACAGCCACGGCCAAGCCGGAAATTTTTCGAGTCGACGATGGTTGGTTCGTCTACAATTTGCTGCAGAGCATTTCCGTAGAGTAGGCCCGGGTCTCGGTGACCTTGGGACTTCCGGCGAGACGGACAATATCTTGGATCCAACATGCACGCAGATGGGCCGCATTCTGGCTGTGCCTTGGGTTTGATCCCGCTCCGGCTGGAGCGGTGGTCCGTGAATCAGATCCCGGGCCACATCCGCGTTGAACGTCCCGAATTCCGACTCCCCATTCCTGAAGGCACCATGATTCTTCTCGGCGCCTGGTTGACGCTGGGAGTCAATGTGGCACTGCATGTCCTGCACCGGTCCGGCTGAGGCAGCGACTTGTCTCGATTTACCGATACCTGAGCCCTTGGCTGTCCGAGAACAAACAAAAAACAAACACTGCGGCGAAAATTTCGCCTGTTTCCTGTGCTACCATCTTCTGCGATTCTTGCGTCATTAGACTTGTTGAAACGGAGCGCGATTGATGGCAGATCCCAAGTCCTCTCAAGCGGAAAAGTTGCAGTACCAGACCGAGGTCAGGCAGCTTCTGGACATATTGGCTCATTCCCTCTATGCGGAACGAGCGGTCTTCTTGCGGGAATTGATCTCCAATGCATCCGATGCCTTGAATCGGGTGCAATTCGAGATGCTGACCAATGACGATGTGACCAGTGCGGACAGTGAATTGGCAATTTTTCTGATCCCGGATGCGGAAGCCCGCATCTTGACTATCAAGGATACGGGCATTGGCATGAACCGAGAGGAAATGGTGGAGAACCTAGGCACCATTGCCCATTCCGGAGCCAAGACCTTCCTGAACCAAGTCGGCCAGAATGGCGCGGACCTAGAGGAAATCATTGGACGCTTTGGAGTGGGCTTCTACTCCGTTTTCATGGTGGCCGAGGAGGTGCGCGTCACCAGCCGTTCCATGCGGCCCGAGGACACGGCCTGGACCTGGATCTCCCGGGGAGACAGCGAATACGAGATTCGGCCTTCCGACAAGACGACACGAGGCACCGAGATCGAAATCAAGCTCAAGGACGGGGAGGCCTTCACGGAAGGCTGGAGATTGGAGGATGTCGTCAAGACCCATTCGGACTACGTCTCCTTCCCCATCTACCTGGTGGAATCGGCCATGCCGGACGCGGACGAGACGGGATCGGATGCGGTGGAGGCTCAGACAGATGAAGCCGCGGCGGATTCTGGAGAAAAGGCGCTGGAATTCACGAACCGCCAGATCAACCGCCAAGTGGCGATCTGGCGGCAAACCCCCAATGAGGTCAAGGCCGAGGAATACGAACAGTTCTTCCGCCAGATGATGGTGATGGGCGGCGATTCTCTGTTTCATGTGCATCTGGTCACCGACACCCCTGTTGACATCAGGGCCGTGCTCTTTGTTCCGGCACAACGGCGTTCGGATCTGTTTGATGCGCAGCGCGATGAGGGGCTGCGTCTCTACTCGCGCAAAATCCTGATTCAGAAACACAACAAGGACATGTTGCCGGAGTACATGCGGTTTGTCGAAGGCGTGGTCGATTCGGAAGACTTGCCGCTGAACGTTTCCCGCGAAACCATTCAGGAGCACCCTATGACCGGCCAGATCAGCAAGACCCTGGCTGGCCGCGTGTTGCGCGAACTGGGCCGGCTGGCCCAGCGGGACAAGGAACAATATGCCACGTTCTGGTCGCAGTACGGCATGTTCATCAAGGGCGGTCTGTCCATGGACTTCGAGCGCCGGGATACGCTGGTGGATCTATTGCGTTTTGAATCCACCCGGAGCGAGGGCGACCTGACCTCGCTGGACTCCTACCTCGAACGAATGCCCGCAAGTCAGAAGTCCATCTACTATGTCTTGGGCCAGGACTTGAACGCGGCCAAGCGCAGTCCCCATCTGGACTATTTCAATGCCAATGACATCGAGGTGCTGTACTTGGCGGATCCGATTGCCGACAACTACGTGCTCATGGCGCTCATGGAACACAAAGGCCAGAAGCTGGTCAATGTGGACGGAGCCGACATTGAAGTTCCGACGGAGCCGGAGGAGGAGGGGAAGCGGACGGAGTCGGCAGACCCCAATCTGCAGCTGTTGATCGAACGCATGAAAAAGGTGATCGGAGACGAGGTGGAGGATATCCAGGTATCCCGGCTGTTAGTGCAGAATGCCTGTCGACTGGTATACAAGGGCGAGGAGATGAGTCGCACCTTTGAACGCGTCAACGCCTTGATGCAACAGGAGGCGCCGGAAACCAAGCGGGTGCTGGAGATCAATCCCGAACACGAGCTAGTGAAGGGGATGGTGAAGGAGCTGGCCGAACGCCCCATGGAGCCGCTGCTGGACATGCTCATCACACAGATGCTGGACAATGCCCGTCTGCAGGAGGACATGCATGCCGATCCGGCGGCGATGACGGATCGCATTCAGGCCATTATGCAGGCTGCCGTCAGGCCTGTGCAGACTTGAGGCGCGTTATGTCCCCCATGAAGATTTTCGAGAAGATCTACATAGGGGACGTGGTGCAGATGCGCAAGCCCCATGCCTGT
Organism: Caldilineaceae bacterium; assembly: GCA_963422415.1. Lineage (GTDB taxonomy): Bacteria > Chloroflexota > Anaerolineae > Caldilineales > Caldilineaceae > Bin34. The sequence goes on along the minus strand of OY729430.1, from coordinate 3,299,719 downwards.
GGCAACGACATCTGGGAGGTGTACAGGGTAGGGGCGGACATTGGCATGAGCTGTCGGCAGTGCCAACGTCGGGTATTGATGACCCGGCGCAATTTCACGCATCGCATGCGCAAGATGCTGGAGCGGGGGCCCACGGCGAGCGAAACCGGCATCCATGTTCCGCAGGACGAGGCAACTTTCAGTGCATAGCCGTCAGGCCGCGCCATGTTCATAGCCCATGTGGGGCTGAGTCGGGCCTGCCTCATTTTTGTAGGCTTGGTGGGACTCTGGTCCCTGTACGAGGGGCTGCGCGGGCAGGGGCCCTCGGGCAGCCTGCTCGGAGGCGTGGTGATCTGCGAAGCGCTGCTGATTGTGCAAGCGCTGGTGGGCATTGGACTCTTGGGAAACGCGGGCAATCCTCTGCCTCGCCCCTTTTTGCATTTCCTGTATGGGACAGTGACCGTGATCTCCTTGCCGGCCATGTATGGCTATCTCAGCAGGCTGCCGGACGTGCGGGCCATGAGCTTTGGTTTCAGCGTAACGTGCGGTTTTGTTTTCCTGGCTCTGTTGCGGGCCATGCAAGTCGTTTACTGAAGAGAGGCTTTCCGGGCTGCACGGGGGGCGTCTATCCTGCCGGCGCCGGGGTTCAGGACTGCATGGCCAAAACTGGGGTCTGGAAAGGAATTGCGATTCCGATCTTTTCCTCTTGGTGGGTCCCACGGGCCTCGGCGTGGTGCAGCAAGGCATGGGCTAGGTCTGAAAATCCGATCTCCGACCCAAACGCCTGTTGCATCGAACTGCGCTTGCTCCCTGCCTGCGCCATACCCAACCTCTGCCATGCCCTTCGCAACAGAGATGGGGGGAACAAGATAGCGGGACCCTGCTTTGGATGAATCAAGGCCAGTGTCGCGGCTTGGCCCCGTTCGGCTTCCCAGTCCTCTGTCCTTGGTGGTCTCTCATATTCCAGATGGTAGTGGCTCGAAGGGACGCGGTCCCTGATATCGCCGGGCGCATGAACGGTAGGCGGTAGGCCAACAAGATGCATATGGGCGCGGACCGCAGGAAACGCATCCGGAAAAGATAGTGGGTGAGCCAAAGGCGAATCCCGATGTCATCGTCATGGTTCAGAAGTGGGGATGGTCTGCCCGACGATCAGCCGTGGAACTCGCCCAACTTAAGGACTTCATTCAAGCGTGTGCGGGCCAACAGGGCATTCAGGACCATCGTGATGATACCTACCGTGATCAACAGCATCCCTGACGCTATCAAGGGCTCGTCCCAAGAGATGCGCACGAGAAAGGGGGGAATTCTCTCTTGGGCGGTCTGTCCTCTCTGCAAAAAGGGCACGAAGAGATGGCTGATGCCAAAACCCAGCGCCGTGCCGCCGCCGATCCCCAGAATGGCAATGAGCAGTTGCTCCAAGGCGAGGCTGGCTCCCGCTTGACGGCGGGTCCAGCCCATGGCCCGCAACAGGGTCAACTGGATGCGTCTGCGCTGCAGGGTCAGGACGGCATGGACCGCCAAGGCCAACACGCTCAGCAGGAACGCGATGCCCAACCCCATCACAAGAAATCCGAACAGGCCCAGTCGCGCCGGGGCTGTTCTCCACTCGGCCAGGAGGGCGCGTGCATCCTGCAGCTGCAGCACCTCTATGGACTGCGCTTCCAACGCGCCCTGCACGGATTCTCCCTGTACATCGGCATCGACCTTGAGCCAGACGTGATAGGGCAGATCACCTCCCACCTCTTGGAAGACATAGTCCAGATTGCCTACCACAAACAGATCCGAGGGGGGAAAGGCAGTGGGAAAGTAATGCAGGGTGCCCACGATCCGAAACGGGACCGATGCGCCACTGCCACCCACCAGCCCCCGCAAGGCAAGAGAGTCGCCGAGAGCCAGGCCGGATACATCGAGCCAATGGTCAGGCACCAGCAAACCGTCGGGAGCCAGCGCCAACTCGTTCATTAGAAATCCGAGAGACTGCCGGGCGAAATCGGGGCGGAAGTAGCCCGCAAGCGGCCAAGCGGCCCGATCAATGCCGTACAGGCTGGCATCATGGCTGCGGTTCCCGACATTGATGTTCACGGGAAACCGTCCCACGCGGACCGCGGCCTGTACGCCTTGGATCCCCGCATGCGCGTCGAACGGAGGGATGGCCCATCCACTGGGAGCGGATCCGCCGGGGATCGAGGTCTGAAATCGCTGGGCTTGCTCGACCACCGCGAGGGTCGATCCCACCTCGTACAGGGCCCTATCCTTGAGATTGTCGTCCAGAGTGTGGATGACGGACGTGACGAACGCGCCGAGACCCGCGGTCAAAAGCAACAGAATCAGGAGAGATTCGTGCTGGGCTGTCTGGCGTGCCAAATTCCGTACGGCCATCAGGAATGCCGTGCCCGGCAGGGCCTGGATCGGTCTGTCCAGCCATCGGCCTGCCAAAGGGAAAAGCCTGACTGCGATTCGGGATCCTGTCCAAAGCCAGAGACAGGGGGTCAGGAACAACAGGGGATTCTCGGCGAGCTCTACGCTTTGAAACCGTGGCGGGAGCGCGAAATACCCTTGGTTTTGCAAGAGATATCCGCCATAGAGGCCGGTACAGGCCACCAGGAGGTCCAAGGGCAAGGCACCGGGAAGCCGCGCCCCGGATTCGCGCGAAAGATGTCGTTCGACGGTAACGACAGTGGACTTTACATGTCGCAGGGCCGGCAGCAAGGTAGCAACGTTGACCAACACCATGGCCGCGCCTGCGTAGAGCAGACTGTCCTGAGTCACAGTGGGGACAAGATGCAATCGAGATGATTCCCCACTGTTGCCAAGCAGCCACTGGGATGCCGGCGCCATGAGATCCGCGATCAGAAGACCGCTCGGGATACCTACAAGCAGGCTGACCAGCGAGAAGAGAAGACCTTGTACGGCGTAAGTGCCCAGTATCCAAGATCCTGAGCCTCCGCGACTCCGAATGGTGGCGATTTCCATCCGTTGGCGTGCCATCAGACTCTGGGCGGAAATGATGACGAAGAGCAGGAGCAGGCCCAACACGGGCAAACCGAGGACCAACAGCATGGGGGACTGCCGCGCCACCTGTTGTCGATATCGCAGCAGCGCGTTCTCCGGCGAGAGAATCAGGTTGGCGCCGGGCATGCGCTGTTGCACTTGGGTTTTGACCGCGGTCATGCGCTGCAGGAATTCCGACACGTTGCCGGCGCGGACCGAGCTGCCGTCCAAGGCGACATACCAGCCCAATTCAAAGAGGGGACGGGAGATGCGCGTGCTGACGATCTGTCGATAGAGTGATTCCGTGGTCAGCGCCGTATCCTTGAAGGCCGAGGGGGCGATGTACCAGAAGGGCGACGCAGGGTGGCGGGCCTCCCAGATGCCGGATACGAGGACGGAAACAGCAATCGCGCGTTCGCCGGTTTGGGGATCGGGGCTGGCGGCCCGGTAGAGCACGAAGCGCTCCCCGGCTTGAATCCCCAGGAGATTGGCGAAAGACCGGTGCACCAACACCTCTATGGGCGCCTCGGGGGAAACCGGCGGGGCAGGCATTTGGCCCTCGATTAGCATGGCTTCCGTCTCCAGGTCGGAGATGAAGCCCAGATTCATGTGATCCAAGGGATCGTCGCCCCGGCCATAGACACCGGCACCCGGTGGGAACAGCTGAAAGAAATCGCTTTTTCCATAGTGCATCCAGGCTTGGACCGGCAGATTCAGATCAGAGGAGAGACCGGTGGGCAAGTAGGGAGCCAGGGACTGGTAGCCAGACCGTCGCGCTGGATCCCCACCGATCTGGACGGGGTTGGATACGGAGTCCAGCGACAGAAAGAGAAATCCAAACGAGGGTCTGCGTGCATGGGCTTCGGTCTGCAGCTCAAGGCGCAGAAGCCGTTGATGCACGGCGTCGACATAGGAAGGCACGGCGGTCGCCAAGGCCGTGACCATGATCCACCCCAGCAACAACACTGCATAGAGCAGCTTGTCATGCAAGAGGCGGCGAAATGCCAGGTGTGTCAAGCCCAATAGCCGATGCACCGTCTGCCGCAGCTCTCGTCACTGGGTTGGAGCGAAGCGGGACGCGGGCTAGGCCTTGATGGCCCCCGAAGTGAGGCCCGCGATGAAGTACCGCATTGTCAAGGTGAACAGAATGATGAGCGGAATGGAGGCGATCACGTAGCCGGCAAACATGGGTCCCCAGCGCTCCAGGCCTCCATATTGACTCCCGAAACTGACGATGCCCAGTGAAATGGTCCACAGTTTCTGACTGGGAATGGTGACGAGCGGCCAGATGTAGTCGTTCCAGGTTGAAAGCACGTTCATGATGGCCACGGTGATGAGCATGGGCTTGGACAGGGGCAGGGCGATGTGCCAGAACATCTGGAAGGTGGAGGCGCCGTCCAGCCGGGAGGCCTCGAACAGCTCCTCGGGCAACGAGGCGATGAAACTGCGCAGGATGAAAATGGCGAAGACTTGGCCCCCGGCGATGTAGGGCAGGATCAAGGCCCAGTGCGTATTGATGAGATTCAGCTCCTTGATCAGCAGAAACGCCGGAATCAAGGTCAGGATCGAGGGAATCATGAGCAGGGCCAGAATGGCCATGAACAGCATTTCGCGCCCCGGGAAGCGAAATCGCGCAAAAACGAAGGAGGACACGCTGGCGATCCCCAGCACTCCGACCATGGACACCCCGGAGACGATCAGGCTGTTCAGCATATAGGGGCTGATGATCTTCCAGGCATCGCGATAGTTGGCCCACTCGGGGACCTGGGGAAATCCCCAAAAGGTATGGGTGAAGTCGACGGTGGGACGGAAGGAGGAAATCAGCAGGAAGACAAAGGGAAAAAAGGTGACGACGGCCAAGAACGTCAGCACGATATGGATGGGCAGGTCATGGCGCGCCGTGTGCCGCCGCCCCGTGGCAAGAGCAAAATCAGGCGCCACTGAACTCTACGCTCGATCGCAGGTAACGGTGGTTCAAGTAGGTCAGGATGAGTGTCAGGGCAAACAGGACGGTCCCGATCGCGCAGGCGTAGCCCATGCGATTGTAGGCCATGGCCGTCTTGTAGAGGTGCAGGCCCGGTACCAAGGTCTTGGTGCCGGGACCCCCGGCGGTCATCACCAGCACTATGGTGAAATTCTGAAAGGCGGTAATCACGGTCAGGATGACCACCAGCTTGATCTGGGCCAGGATCAGGGGCAGTTCAACAAAAAGAAAGCGCTGGCGTACCGAGGCGCCGTCAATGACCGCGGAATCCAGCAACTCGGTGGGAATGGCCTGAAAGCCGGCCAGATAGATGAGGGTGCCAATGCCGGCCACCCAGGGAAAGCCCACGAATATGATGGCGTACAGAGCCAGCTGGAAGTCTCCCAGCCAGAATCGCTGGAGGTTCTCCAAGCCGACAAGAGCCAAGGTCTGGTTGAGCAACCCAATGTTGGGACTGTAGATGAACTTCCAGATCATGAGGATGACTAGGCCGGGCACTACCATGGGGACCACCAGCAGTACCCGGTAGAAATAGGCCATGCGGAGATTCCACAGATGGAAAATCAAGGCCGCGGCGCCCAGCGGGAAGGTCAGGTTGATGGCGACCAGAGCCACCGTCAGGATCATCAGGTTGCGGAAGGATTCCCACCAAAGGACATCGCTCCACAATTCCACGAAATTGCTGATGCCGACCCACAGCTTGACATTGGCTCCATTCCATTGGAAGAAGCCATGGTACAGAGCCGAGGCGGCCGGATAATAGTTGAAGATGAAAAGCAACAGGAACGTGGGCGCCAGCCACAGATAGGCAACCTGGTATTGCCGGATGCGAGAGACCAGGGACGGCGTGGCTACCGATCGGGTCTCGAGGGGGGTGGCAAGTGTCTCGGTCACGGCATCGGGGGAGTCGGGGAAGAGGAGGACCCGAGTGGGGCCCCCCACTCGGGCAGGATCAGGCCTCGGCCCAATCGGGATGTTCGTTCAGGAGTTGCTGGGAGGCCATTTCCATTTCGCGTTGCATCGTGACGGACATTTCCTCGACGTTGAGCTCGCCGGCCATGAATTGCTGTAGGTTGCGCCACATGGCGTCAACGAACTCGCGGGTCAGCATGCTGTCAAAAGGTTCAATCCGCTCGGCTCCGAAGTCGACCAGCATGTCGGTATATACCGACAGCGTGGGATCGGCGCCCGTGGTGTCCTTGACTCCCGGGGCAAAGCCTCCGTGATCATTGAGCGCGGAAATGAGATTGGGCGGCGCCGTCAGGAACTGCAGCCAGTCGATGGTGTCGTCCAAGGTGCCTCGTTCCTGGGCCACCGCGGTCGTGATGTATTGAAAGACTCCGCCTACGCCCGCCATGGCGGGGAAGCCTAGGCCACCATATGGGGACGTCGTGGTCGTGACCGTGGGCATCTTGGGAAAGATACCCCATTCGAAGTCAATGAGCGGGTCGTTGCGCACAGGCTTGTTCATCCAGCTGCCGAGCCAAGCCACGGCGGCGTCGCCCTCGGCCCACAAACGGAAAACATCCTCCGAGGGCAGAGCCCAGAATCCTTCCGGATAATGGACGGACCATTCCTTCATCAGCCGCAGCATCTCCAGCCATTCTGGATCCGTAGCCGCATAGTTGCCGTCCCGAATGGCCCGGACCATGACCGGCGGCTGCAACCCTTCGCCGGGCTTCCAAGTGCGAGACACGGGGGCACCGCCCGAGATCTGGGCCATCTTGTGGTCATACAGGACGTCTTGGAAGACCCGCGTGGTCCAGCTGCCGTACAAGGGGGTGCCCCCCTCAAGATGATAGCTGACGGAAAACGGCGTGGTGCCGGCATCGGCGAGCGTCTGCTGGACGCCGAGATAGTCGGACCAAATGTCAGGCACGGAGACTCCCACTTCATCGAATCGGGTCTTGTTGTAAAAGAAGCCGGTTCCCACAATGTCGCCGGTAATCAGGTAAATGTGGCCATCGGGAGCGGTGCCGCTGGCGATGACCGGACCTTGAAACGTATCCTCCCAACTGTCATATCCTTCGACATAGGGGTTGGGCTGCGACAAATAGGGATCAAGATTGTTAAACCAGTTCTTCTCGTAATCCCGGGCAATCCAGCCGCGCTGATACCAGAGAATCTCCGGTGCCGTGCCCGCGGTCAACTGGGTTACCATCCATTCGTCATACCCGGACGAGACGGATTCCACGAATTCCAGATCGACATTGGGATGAGTCTCCTTGTAGGCTGCCTCCAGATCCCAGAGCGCGCTCGGGGGATCCCACCTGTCGGTTTCCAACCGCTCGCGTGGGGTCAATCCTTGGGCATAGTGAGATACAACGCGCACCTCCACCATGGGGTCGCCCTCTTCGGAGCCCGGCACGCTGGGAACGCAGGCGGCCACTGCCAAGGCCGCGGCCGATGAACCCGCCATTTGCAGGAAACGACGCCGCGATAGCTCGAAGTCAGACATGTTTTTCTTTCCTCTTGACAATGTATTAAGGAATGTAGGCAAGTTGATCAACCCACTCAAGTGCCCCGCGAAATCCGGGACAGCCTACCTCTTGCATGGTAGCACAAGCATCTGGAGTCGCTTAAGGCGCGCCAGAGGGTTGCCAACGGCGGAAACCGTCCCTCTCCTTGTCTTCCGACACATCGGCCTCAATCTGCATGCCAAGTATAGGCTGGCGTGTTCCAATCCACCTGGCGTTCTGGCAAGGCGTCCGCTGGTTCTCCGCTTGGTAGCCGGAACAGTCCGAGAAAATCGTTCTGTGTCAAGTTCTGTTCCCGCTTCATTTGCCAAGGCCAGCGTCCATTCACCTTTTGAGCCGATTTCCACATGGTCCGGGTTGCCGCCAGTCCACGATATTCAGGCAGGGCGCATTCCGATTCCTTGAGGTTGGCGGTGTACGCAGGGATGCCAGACTCCCTATTTCTTGAGAGTGAGAGTGCGCCTCGACAGTTGGATTCGGCAGGCGGCAGCGGCATGGGCCTGTCGGAGGCGCCTGCGCTCGCCGGTTGCAGACTGGATCAAGGCCCTATGCCATGCTTGCCCGGCAATGGTCTGGCACCCTGCCGCCGCGATCGTTTCAAGCGCCCAAGAACAGGGACTGGGCTTCCACCATGCGCGCAAAGACGCCTCCCTGTGACACTAGTTGGTCAAAGGTTCCGGCTTCCCGAATTCGTCCTGCTTCCATATAAAGCACTTGATCCGCATGCCGGATGGTGGAGAGGCGGTGGGCCACGACCAGAGTGGTGCGCTCCTGCATCAAGGACTGGAGAGCCGCCTGAATCTGGTGTTCCGTAATGGTGTCCACGCTGGACGTCGCTTCGTCCAGAATGAGTATGGGAGCATCCTTCAGCAAGGCCCGGGCGATGGAAAGCCGCTGACGCTGTCCCCCGGAAAGTCGAACTCCCCGCTCCCCAATCACGGTGTCAAGTCCATTTGGCATATCCTGGACAAACTCTGTGGCGTGGGCTCGCTCCAGCGCCGCCTGCAACTCCTCTTCCTGGGCCGTAGGCCGTCCCACCAGCAAGTTCTGGCGAATCGTGCCATGAAAGAGAAAGACCTCTTGCCGCACTATGGAAACGCTGTCTCGCAACGGTTCCAGTCCCCACTCCCGTACATCCGTGCCTGCCACCTTGACTTGTCCATGGTCCACGTCATAGAGCCGCGGTACGAGGCGGCAGACCGTGGACTTGCCGGCCCCCGTGGCTCCGACCAATGCCACAACCTGCCCCGGTGCAATGTGAAAGGAAGCCTGGAAGAGAGCCGGAACCTCCGCCTGGTAGGCAAAAGTGACATCCGTGAATTCCACGGTCCACGGATGTCCCGCCTTGACCGTGTTCGGATGGGCGACCGATGCCGGACTGCGGATATCAGGTTCAATCCGCAGCAACTCCGCAATGCGCTCGAGGCTGACTACGGCCTTGGAAAGCTTGTCCCCCGTTTCCGCAATGTGGAGGAAAGGCACATAAATGAAGGAGATGTAGGAGACAAAGAGAAACAGATTGGCCAATGACAAGTCCCCCGCGATGGCGCGCGTGCCACCTGCCCAGGCAATCAGAATGAGCCCCAGCCCCCCGGCCAATTCGATGACACTGCCGGGAATCATCGAGACGCTCATGGCGGAGACGGAGGCGTCCCTGAAGTTCCGGCTGCGCGCCGAGACTTGCGCGGACTGGGCGGCTTCCTGATTGAACAGCTTGATCTCGGTGATGCCGCTCAGGTTGTCCTGTATCTGGGCGACGACTTCCGACAACCCGCTGCGCACCTCGCGCCAGAAACGCCGGATTCTCCCTCCTTGCCGGTATATCAGGAGGGAGGCCAGCGGCAGGGGCAACAACGCCAGCAGCGTCAACAGGGGATCGATGGCGAACAGGATGAGGGACATGACCAGCGGCCCCGCGAGGGCCAGGGTGATCTCGGGAATGCCGTGTGCCACGAAGTCCTCGATCGCCTCCACGTCGCTGATGTTGCGCGCCAGCAGGGAGCCGGTGCGCTGTTGATCGAAGAACCTGTGGCTTAGGGTCTGCAGATGTCGATAGGTGCGCGCCATAAGGTCGTGCAGTACCTGATAGGCCACAACATGGGAAAGATACCCGTAGGCATAGCGTCCCAAGCCTCGCAGCAGGTAGAGGCCCACAAGCCACAGGACTATGGGGGTGATGTGGCTTGTGGTGGCTGTGCCGGCCTCGATCAAGCCTATGACACTGCGAATGAGCAAGGGGGCCACAACCGTCGCGACGGTAAACAGGCCTCCGGCCAGAATGCAGAGGGCGATATACGCCAGGCGCCGGCCGCGCAGCAGGCTGCCCAGCAACCGCCAGGCGTTGTCCAAGGCGCTGGACCGTGTATCCATGGATGCTTCCAGACTTGACATATGACACTTGGCCCAGAATGGCCGGGGTCCCCCCGTGCAGGATGCACCCAATCCGCGATGCAGAACGGTCGCTTTTCATTCTGACAATACATCTGTGTCCGTGAACGGACCAAAACGGGAGGCCGATGGGTCCTGCCCTGAGGGATCGACGCGGCCAGGTCTTTCCCGGCACGGGACCTGCACCCCTGCTGAACTTGAGGCCAGAGGTGGCACATGGCATTTTGGATAGTGCCTTGATCCAGGTCGCGGCCTTGGTCGCCTGGACAGATTCGGGATCCGGGTGGGGTTGCTCTGTTTCCAGGCTCCCTGCGCACTGGCTCTGGGACGGCGACATGCATTGCGCTTCGTTCCCCAAAAGGGTAAAGATCGAGTATGCTATTTCCTTGACGGAATTCACAGGATTTGGGTCGTTGCCTAGTCAGGAGCAAGTTAAAAGCAGCAATCTACCTGCCACCCCTCTTCCCACCGCGGCGGGAACGAAAATTGCAGATTCCCGCTTCCGACGGGTACTGGTACTGAATGCCAGCTATGAGCCCCTCAGCCTGATTCCGGTGCGGCGCGCCGTGATCCTGCTCATGCAAAGCAAGGCGGAGCTAGTGGAGTGCGCACGGCGCCGGGCCATTCGCAGCGTGGGCAAGAAATGGCCGCTGCCTCTCATTATTCGCCTTAGCTACTTCGTCTTCGTGCCGTCGCGGAGTGCGCCTCCGACGCGCAACGCCGTCATGCTGCGAGATGGACATCGGTGTGGCTACTGTGGCCAGGTTGCCAGTCGTCACCGCATGACCATTGACCATGTTGTGCCGCGTTCCCAGGGAGGAACGCATTCCTGGTCCAACTTGATCACCGCCTGTCACCGTTGCAATCAGCGCAAGGGGCATCACAGACCCGAACAGGTCAACATGCAGATGAAATGGCAACCCTCCCAACCCAGCCATGTGTCTCTGATCCTGCTACGCAATCCCGTCGCCGCCGAGAGATACAGGTACTATATGTCCCGCATTGTGGAGGGGGAACCGGCAACAACGCCTCGTTTCCAGCCGGTGGTGGAAATGGGGGCAACGGCAATGGAACCGACGGAATGACAGCGCCGGGCCGAGGTTTCCCCCTTGATCAGCCAGTGGTGTGGGAACCCACACCTGTACAGAAGGCGCAGTGCCGCTTGGCGCGTTTCTGCACCAAGCTGGGATTTTCCACCCTGGAAGCCTTGGAGGCGCGCGCCCACGCGGACCCTGCATGGTTCTGGCATGAAACGTTGCAGGATCTGGAGATTGAATTTTCCACGCCCTATACACAGGTGCTGGATGTCTCTCCCGGGATCCAGCGGCCTCGGTGGTGTGTGGACGGACGCATGAATATCGTGCAGAACTGTTTGGACAAGTGGCAACGCGGAGGCCATTTCGATCCCACGACCCAGGTTGCGGTGATCACCGAACGGGAAGATGGCAGGATCCAGCGGCTGACCTATGCCCAATTGCAGGTCCAAGTCTGTCAAGGGGTCAACGCCTTGCGCCAGACGGGCCTGGGGCCGGGGGATGTCATGGGCATCTGCATGCCCATGACCGCCGAGATTGTGGTGGCCTTGCTGGCCATCCTCAAGCTGGGTGGAATCGCCCTGCCTCTCTTCAGTGGATTTGGTGCCGCCGCCCTCTCTTCTCGCCTTGACGCGGGACAGGCCAAGGGTTTGATCGTGTCTGCCGCGTTCCAGCGCAACGGCAAGCTCGTGGACTTGCGACCGGCCATCCGGGAGATTTCTGCCCAGGTACCTTCCCTGACCCATGTGCTGCTGGATGCGGAACAGGACGAGGATCTGGATCTGCCTCCGCATGTGTCATTGCATCAGTGGCGGAGCCTGCGCAACGTTCAGCTCGCTACCGCGCAATCCGCGGATACCGGTGCCGACGATCCTTGCATGATCATCTATACCAGCGGCACGACTGGCAAGCCCAAGGGCGTTGTCCATGCCCACTGCGGTTTTCCCCTGAAGGCAGCCCAGGACTTGGCCCATGGCTTTGATGTAGGCTTCGCGGACACGGTCTTCTGGTACACGGATTTGGGCTGGATGATGGGACCGTGGATGATACTGGGCACCTTGCTGCTGGGTGGATGCATGGCGCTGTACGACGGCGCACCCGCGTTTCCCCAAGTGGATCGATTGTGGCGCTTTTGTGCCCGACATGGCGTGACCCTGCTGGGCATTTCGCCGACCGTGGCCCGACTGATGCAGGGGCATGGTCCGACATGGCTGGAAGGCCACGATCTCTCCGCGTTGCGGGCCATCGGCTCTGCCGGCAGCCCTTGGGACACCAATGTCTGGATGTGGATATTTCAGCATGTATTGGAAGGGCGCAAGCCCATCTTCAACTACACGGGCGGTACCGAGATCAGTGGCGGCATCGTGGGCTGCACATATATGCGCGGTCTCAAACCCTGTTCCTTTAACATGACCATGCCAGGCATGTACGGAGATGTGGTGAATGCCACAGGCCACAGTCTGGTAGACGAAGTCGGCGAGCTCGTGGTGCGCCAGCCTTGGATTGGCATGGCTCGCGGCTTCTGGCACGACACGGAGGATCGGTATGTGGCCACCTACTGGGCCGATTGGCCTCATCTTTGGAAACAAGGGGATCTGGCTCTCCGGGACGCAGAGGGCTACTGGTATGTGCTGGGCCGATCCGACGACACCATGAAGATCGCCGATAAGCGGGTGGGGCCGGGCGAATACGAGGAAGTGCTGGCAGGTCAGCCCGCGGTGTTGGAAGCAGCCGCCATCGCGGTACCGGATGCGGTCAAGGGACAAAAGGCCGTGTGTTTCTGTGTGCTGCAGGCCGGAGAGACAGGCACCCCCGCTCTGCGCGAAGCCCTGCTTGACATTGTCACCGAGACATTGGGCAAGCCGCTTCGTCCCGCCGACCTGCTGTTTGTGCCCCAATTGCCCAAGACCCGGAGCAGCAAACTGATGCGCAGACTGATTCAAGATGTCTTTCTGGAACGTCCTGTCGGTGACATTTCCAATCTGGACAACGTGGAGGCGCTTGCGGATCTGGCTGCAGCCTTGGGCCAAGGGTAGGAAATTGGCCTTGCTGGGCAAGCGGGCGGCGGCACTCTCCATTTTCAGCAAGACCGACATGAGTCGCCAAGACCGCGAGGCTCTCCACCGCCTTCAGGTGACTCCGGCTGCGATGGAATGCATCCAAGGGACTGATCCGGTTTGGGAGCCTTCCTGTGATAAAATCGCCACAGTTGCATGTTACGCCCCAAAGAGGCCTTCACCGTCGCATCCTAAAGGATGAACAGCGCATGCAGGTTACCTGTGTCCATTGCGGCATGGAAGCTACTGTTACACCCGAATTCCACCAGTGTCGTCACTGTCATGGGGATTTGGCCACTCTGGTAACGGCGGAATTCAAGGCTACCTACTACTTTCGAAAAGCGCAGGAGTCCGCGGCACAAGGCTCCACCTTTGTCGCCTTGGAGCAGATTCAGCGCGGGCTGCAAGCGCAGGATCGTTCTGATCTGCACCTGCTGGCCGCCATCATGTATGCGGATCTCGGACGGGAAGAGCAGCTGCGGATGCACATCGGCGCCATTCCCGCGAACGACGTGCTACGGCCCGAGGCCGAGGCGTTACTCAAGCGCCTTGTCCACATGCAGGGGACGGAAATCCCGGCCGCCAACACCGCGCAGGCTTCCAAGGCCGAGGGGACCGACACGAGCGGATTGGGGCCGCGTCTGCTGGCTTCCGTGTTGACCATGGTAATCGTGCTGGCGGTCATGGGCACCGTTACCCAGACTTCGAATCTGGACAATCTGCAGTTCGCTGCCTGGCTCTCCCGCGGTTGGAACAATACGTTGGGAGGGACTGCCGGACAGGCTGGAGAGACTCAAGATCCGGCCTTGGTGACGGAGCAGCTGCCTACAGCAAGCCCATTGGAAGAAAGGAGTTTCACCCTTGACGCGAAAGCGCCGATCCCGGCGATGGAAGCCGCAGACAATCCGACAAGCGACCAGCGTCCTTCCGCAGCCATGCCCGCTCCGGATCTGGCAACGGAACAGTGGCGCCAGGATGTGACCCAAAACGTGATGGGCCTCATTGCCCGCGAGACTATTGACTTCACGCGCATCTTGGTGGACCGCGGTCTGACCGGCTTGGCCGACTCGGAAATCGCGGGGGTGGTCCAAGGCAGTCATCTCGTGTTGATTGGGACGGTGGATTCCATGGAGGCCAAAGAGGCGGCGCTAGCCGCGGTCTTTGAGTTCGAGGGCTTGGACACGATAGATCATCATGGCTTGCAGGTGATGTTGCCCAATCGCAGCCACGTCATTCAACAGGGCGAATCCCTGTGGGGCATAGCGGAAGAGTATCTGGGCGACGGATCTCTGTGGGTGGAGATCGTGGCCCTGAATCCGGATCTGGAACTGGGAACCCTGAAGGCGGGCTCAACGCTGGTCATTCCGCCCTTGATGACAGACAATACCGAATAGTGGCGGCACGATCCCGTCTGGAACCCCACGCAATGCTCCCTGTGGGAGAGCGAGGGGCTGGCAGAGGCTGGGCAGGATTCAGGCCCAACAACTAGACAGCGCAGAGTTGCAAAGCCGAAAATCGCGGGAATTAGGGGTCGTTCCTGAGGAAGTCGGAGTCTCCTGCCGGCCGAAGCGACGGGCCCTGTGGCAATCCTCCGCACTGGACGCTTTTCGTCCGCGCTTCGGGATGTGCCGATGTGAGAGGCCTAAAGCCTAGTGTTCGCTCCTATTGAGACATCCTCAGGAGACCCACGGGCGGCGCGCAAGAAAGAAAGAGGCTTGTACAGACCCATTCCGTTCCCCTATGGTCTGTTTGGGGAGATTTCGGATGCTTCCCGTGGCGCTGCCTTGGTCGGTCACTGTCACCGCGTCGTGCAAGGGGTGACAGTGCAGGGTCTAGTGCGTACGGCGACGCGGCTTTGACATGGGCATGATCACATGCAGGAACTCGATCTCGCCCTGTCCAATGGGCGTGAAGGTGCAAGGCCGGGAAGGCTCCGACATGGCCATCTTGACTTCGCCGGAATAGGCATGGTTGAGAAAGTCAATGACATACTGTCCATTGAAGGAGATCTCTAGGGTTGGCCCTTCAATGGCGGCCTCGATGCTGTTCTCGCTCTCGCCGCGCTCCGCGCTTTGCGCCGAGGTCACGATCTGCTTGCTGCCTTCGTCGACGTTGAAAGAGACGATGCTGTTGTTTTCGCGGGTGAAAAGGAAGGCGGCCCGGGAAATCCTGAGCAATGCGTCCGCCGAGGAGACGGCCCGGGTCGTGCTGTCTTCCTCATCCGGGATGATGCGGGTGTAGTCGGGGAATGTGCCGTCAATCAACTGGCAGATGAGCAGGACCTTGCAGAATGAACCGGGTTCATTGGGCAGACCGGCAATCTCGAAGAGGATCTGATTGCTGTTGGCGGTCACGGCCAGCTGGATGGGCTTGCTGCGATCCGCCTCCGCAAGAATGCGCGCCAACTCTGCCAAGGCCTTGGCAGGCACCAACACCTTGACATGCGTTTCGGATTCCAGTCCCAAGTCCGTCTTGCAGACACTGAGGCGGAAGCCGTCCGTGGCCGCCATGGTGAGCTTGCCATGGCCAAAGCACGTTTCCACGCCTGACAGATTGGGGCGTTCCTCGCCGGACGCGGCGGCAAACACGGTCTGGTCAATCATGCGGCGCAGACCCGTCGTGCTGAGGCGGTGACTCTCGATGTCAGGAGCGATTTCCGCCGGAATCTCCGGAAAGTCGTTGGCCTCGATAGTGTTGAAAGAGGCGTGATAGGTGCCGCTGCGCACCACTACCTGCTTGTTCTTGACATTGTGCGTGATGTCAACCTGGTGTTGGGGGGGCAGGAAGGAAACGAAGTCGGTCAGCAGGCGGACCGGCACCGTGATGGCTCCCGTGTCCTGCACCTCGGCCTTGAGCCAGACGTTAATGCTGATATCGAGGTTGGTGCAGACTAGGCGCACGCCTGCGTCGGACGCTTCGATCAGAATGTTCTCCAGCACCGGCAACGAGGTGCGTGTAGAGGTGACACGGCCGGCGATGGACAGGCCCTTGCTCAAGTTTTCCTGAAGACAACTGATTTGCATGGGAATGACGCCACCTTGATTCAAAGCCGGAATTCAGATGAGCTGACAATCAGGATACACTTTTTCAAATTGCGGTTTGACCGCGCATTATAGCCAAGAAGACCGAGAACCGCTACATTCCCATTCCACCCAGATCGCGTGGACTCTGTATGCTGCGTCATCCGGTATACCGAGAATCAATGTCCACCATGAGGGCCTCTCGACGGGCCGCGGGGTCCGCTAGGGCCTCTTCTGGCGGATTGTGGACTTGGGCAGCCCGGATCGTGGGCTGATGCGCCGCCAGCGTGCGAACCTGCACCCCATGTTGCTGCTCCTGCAATTGGGCCGCGGTGTGGGCTGCAAAGAGGCCGGACTGTTCCCGCTGACGGGTCGCGAGGTTTCCCACCAGCGACTTGAGCCGCGTGAGCAAGCCCAATATATCGTGGGCGGGCTTGGTGCCGGTGCCCATGAGCAGGCCCGTAAGGATGATGTCCCAGGCAACGGGCACTTGGTCAAAGAGCCCCAAGGCCTCGGGCTGCAGGTAGGTCAGCATTCGCAGATCGGTGTAGCTGGCAATGGATACGCCCAGTGCATTGGCCACCAACAGGCTGATTCCACTCTTGAACTGCTGGTAGGCTGGTTTCTTGAGATCGGCTGCCGTCCAGCGTCCCGCGCCCGTCAAGCCCCATTCGATGAAGTTCCAGAGCATTTCCAGTACGCGTTCAATGCTGATGGAGGCTGCCACCATCGGCACTGTCAGGGGCCAGGCGGTCGGAACGACAGGAAACTGAAAGTCTTGGAACAAGGCCGCCGCGTGGACCCGAGTCGCCCACAGAGCCGAGAGACCGATGGCCAAGGCCAACCCCCGCAACAGCGAAGCCAAGGGGAAACCCATTCCAGTGGGTTTCCCCTGTGCCATCATCTGTGCCGACATAGGCGCAAGGGAGACCTAGTTCGAGCCTGCCGCCAGAGCCGTGAGCAGCTGTACACCATAGCCAGACGCCCCTTTGGGTTCACTGGAATCCTTGCCCTTGCCGCGCAAGGCCATATAGGCGATGTCCAAATGGGCCCAAGGGTAGCCTTCCGTGAAGTGTTCCAGAAACTTGGCGCTGGACGAGACGCCTGCCATGCGGTCGGCCGTGTTCTTGACCTGGGCCATATCGCTCTTGATGGTGTCGGCATATTCCGCATACATGGGCATGGGCCAGGCACGGTCGCCCGAGGCGGCGGCGGCGGCCACCACCTGCTGTTCCCAGTCCTCATCGTTGCTGAAGAGCCCGGCAGCCTGATCTCCCAGCGCGATGCCGATGGCGCCGGTCAAGGTGGCCAGGTCAATGACCGCCCGGGGCTGGTATCTCTCTACAAAGCCGAGGCAGTCAGAGAGGATCAGCCGCCCCTCCGCGTCCGTGTTCAGGATTTCCGCGGTCTTGCCCTTGATGTTGGTCAGGATGTCCCCCGGCCGATACGCATTGCCACCGGGCATGTTCTCTACACAGATGGCCAGGCCAAAGACTCTCTGGGGAATCTCCAGAGTCGAGAGGGCCAGCATGCTGCCCATGACCGCCGCGGCTCCGGCCATGTCCGTCTTCATCTCGTCCATGCCGGCGGACGGCTTGATGCTGATGCCGCCGGTATCGAAGGTGATGCCCTTGCCGATAAAGACCAGTGGAGCCTGTTCCTCCGTGCCCGGAGGTTCGTGCTTGAGAATGATCAGCTGGGCTTCCTGGTGGCTGCCTTGGGATACGCCCAGAATCAGGCCCATGCCCAATTCCCGCATCTCGGCCTCGCCGAGCACTTCGCAGGAGAGGCGAGTGTCCGCCGCCATGGCCTGCACCCGGCGGGCGAACTCCACGGGAACCAGAATGTTCGGGGGTTCGTTGACCAGGTCTCGGGCAAGGCGGACGCCGGCCGCCAGCTTGGTGCCGGCGTCCATCCCCGCCGTAATCTCTGCAACTCGAGAGGCATTGAGCTCTACCAAGGTCAAGGAATCCAATGTCTGTCTTTCTTCCTTGGGTGGGTACTCTGGCGGCTGGTATGCCGCCAGCTGACTGCCTAGGGCGAAGGCGCGGGCCATTTCGGTCAGGTCTTGGGCGCCGATGCCTGCGCCGTTCAGAATGGCCCCGGCCGTATGGACCCCTTGCAAACCCTTGAGATAGGTCACCGCGACGCCGGCCGCCTTGCGCGCGGCCAGAAAGTCAAAATCCGCCGCTGGTCCCAGCCCCACGACCAGTACCCGGGTCGCGGGGAGCCGCCCGTTGGTGTACAGCAGCAACGCGGATCCGCTCTTGCCGCTGAAGTCGCCTGCGGCAAGAGCATGAAAAATGGCCCCGTCCAAGGCGCGATCCACGGCTCCGGCGCCGCCGCTGGGACGCATGACACCTTCAAAAAGATTGACGACAATCGCGTCACAGGCAAAGGCCGAGATGTCTCCCTGTATAACGTGCAATTCCATGCAAAGATCCTTGGTGTGCTGATTGGTGGAGTTTATCTCCGCAGCTCTTGCAGTCGCCGACCGGCTTCAAGCAGGGTTTCGTCGGTCTTGCAGAAGGTGAAGCGGGCCAGGTTGGCGACCAGGTATTGATGTTCGGGACTGTAGAAGGCGCTGGGCGGAATGGCCACCACGCCTAGCTTGGAAGTCAGCCACCGGCAGGTTGTCACATCGCGGGGCTCTCCGGCGCGGGTCGGTATGGGCAGATGCCCCGTCTCGGCCAGAATGAAATAGGATCCCTGCGGCTCATGGGGCGTTAGGCCGGCGGATTGCAGGGCATCCCGCAGAATGTCTCGCTTGGCCTGATACATGTCGCTGAGCCAAGGAAGATATTCCCCCTTTTGCGTTTCCTCAAGGGCCACGGCCACGGCCTCCTGGCACGGCGTGGAAATGGTGAAGGGGATCCATTGATGGGCCTTGGAAATGGCGTCGATAATGTCCGGGGGCGCTATGGCCCAACCGATTTTCCATCCGGTCACCGAGAAGGTCTTGCCTGCACTGCCCAGACTGATGGTGTGTTCCCACATGCCAGGCAGCGTGGCAATGCGCTCCTGCTGCACACCGTCGTAGGTCATCCACTCGTAGGCCTCGTCGCTCAGCACGTAGACCGGTTGATGTCGCCGACTGTGTTCTTGGACGATGGTGGCGATGTCCTGCAGTTCCGCTTGGCTGAACACCTTGCCGACGGGGTTGTAGGGCGAATTGAGAATGAAGAGGCGCGTCTTCTCCGTGAAGGCGTCGTGCAACCGGTTCATGTCCAGTTTCCAGCGGGAGGCCAGCGGCGCGTCTTCGGTGTGACTCTCCGGCTGTTCCATGGGCACATACACTGGAATCCCGCCTGCCATCACAGTGGCTGCCGGATAGCTGTCATAGAATGGCTCCAGCATGACGACTTCGTCGCCGGGATTGACCACGCCTTGAATCGTGGCGTAGATGCCTTCGGTGGCTCCGACGGTAGTCACGATTTCGGTCATGGAATCCAGGGTGCGTCCGTAGAGGGGGCTGTATACTTGGCTGAGTGCCTCCACCAGCCGTGGATGCCCTCCGGAGCGCGTGTACTGGTTCAAGTTGGCGGCAATGGCGTCCTGGGCCGCCTGCTTGATGAAATCCGGGGCGGCAAAATCAGGAAAGCCCTGCCCCAGATTGATGGCCCCGGTTTCTAGAGCCAGAG
This sequence comes from Caldilineaceae bacterium, assembly GCA_963422415.1. Classification (GTDB taxonomy): domain Bacteria; phylum Chloroflexota; class Anaerolineae; order Caldilineales; family Caldilineaceae; genus Bin34. The sequence continues at coordinate 3,280,145 of OY729430.1, read as the reverse complement.
CCGTGAACTCGGCAAAAACGGTCTCTCCAAATCCTTGCACTCGCTGGGCTGGGACAAAGGTCGGAACGGCGGGAACTATGCCAGAGACGGCCGGGGCTGAGGGCATGGGAAGCTACGATGTCCAACGTGAAGGGATACCTTGGAATTATAGCGCAAGGCCATGGTCCGAGCCCCGTGCCAAGACGGAATGGCAGGCATGTCTTGACTCAGGTCATGTGCACCTTGTAATATTCTGCTCCCGCAGGGGGCTTTAGCTCAGATTGGGAGAGCGCCACAATGGCATTGTGGAGGTCATGGGTTCAAGTCCCATAAGCTCCATCTTAACAAGGACACAAGCTTGGCCCGGACGGTCTGGGTTGGCTTTGGTGGTCCGAGGGGCTGTAGCTCAGATTGGGAGAGCGCCACAATCGCACTGTGGAGGTCGGGGGTTCGAGTCCCCCCAGCTCCACCAAGATGGACAAAATCTGGAATCTTGGCGGTCAGGGTGGTCCTTTCGGATCAGCAACCCCAGATGGCGGTTTCCTGTCCGGAACGGAGGAATCGATTTCGTGCACGACCCGTCGGGCGCTCACTTCAGTGATGTACCGATCCCTTGATGCCAAAGACGATAGTGTCACAGACATTTCTAAGTGGTGTGATGATCTGCTTGTTTGAGAATGCGAAGCTCTCGAAGTCGGCAATCGAGCGGCTTCAGATGCGTGTGGTACTGATGGAACGCGGTATGTACGATTCAAGGGACGAGTGGTTTGCAGTCCACGGCTCAGGTAACGCAACGGAGCGCGGCCTGCTAGTTAATGGTGAACAGATGTCAGTTGACCGTGGGACCCGTGCTTGGATGGATGGTGAGAAGCCTGAGAAACGAGTCCGAAAGGGTGCTGCTTCCTGCCTATCCAACACCGATTGAAAATCCCCGCAAGACTGACCTCTGGAGAGAGGGCAGGTTTGCACACCAAGGTCCAGCGGTTGATGCTCTTCTTAAAGACGGTGGCGGTATCCTATCTGTCGCTACAGGCGGGGAAAAGACACGGACTGCATTCATTGCGGCATCAGAGATTCAATGCCGCGAGTCCGGTCATTTCTGTGTTGTAATCGTTGCCCCAAGCACTCCCCTAATCTGACAGTGACCAGCGAGCATTCGCGAATTCGGTGTCAACCCGGTCATGCTGTCAGGGATGAACCCAATCCGGCGCACAAAGGAATTGGAACAGTTCGGTGTAACTGAGCCCAGAACTGCGGCTTTGCTGCTGACCAACGCCTTGTTCAATCAGGCCGAATCGCCCGAGTGTATCTGGATGGAGCAGTTTCCAGAGGGTGTAAAGTGAAGGATGAATTTGAGCGGAAGAGCGGTCGCGTTGATGGTCATATCCAAGAGTTAGAAGAGCGCCTAGTTCAGCACCAAAAGAGAGTTGCGGATGCAGAACGACAGGAAAATCTCAGTGCAATTCTGGAGTGCCGCTCCAAAGTTGCAAATGATTTGGTTAAACTCACGACAGGAACACTTAACAGACTCAAGCACAATTACGTCTGACAAGTCTCTGAACGTATGAATGATTTGTTTCTCAACATAGTTGGGGCAGATACGACAGCCAGCACAAATCTGTTCTCGAGTGTCTACATCACCAAGAACTACGATATAGTCAAGCGCAGAAGGATCGCACTCTCGATGCCGACAGCAATCTGATATGCCGGGAAGCGGTGCCGCATGACTTCGGTACCACACGCTCAGTCGTATAATGAACTTAGCCTTCCAATTCCAAGTGACTTTCGCATGGAGTTTGTGGCGGGGGGAGGGGATTGGATAAGTTGGTCAGCCAAAGCAACGTCTGTGCCCTATTTCGCCGTCAGATAGATCTTTGGTGGCATGCCTTTGGGTTAGGGGTTAACATGGGTGTGAGATCCCGACTCCCCTCACCGCAGAATGCGCACTTTACGATTTTCAAGCAAGGTGCTGTCCTTATATCAAAACCCTTGGCGTATCACACATTTAGAATTGCTTGTGCTTAGTGAACAGGGTGAAGAAGCGGCGTCCAATCCAAGCACAGCGATCCTCACTGCGAATGAATACGCTTTGACGGGTTTCAGGGTCTTCGCTGAGGACTTGCGCGGGCATAGCGACTTTCAGATGCATCTTCTATCCCTCATCTGATAGCTCTGTTCAACTTTGGCAGCCCCAAGATGCCCTCTTGGCTATCTTGCTTACTTGATTTTGAGCGGGATGCCATTGTTCCAGGCGTTTCGCAAGGGCTATGAAGTATGGATTCTGGGGATGAGGATGGATTGGCGGGACGTCCGCGTTCGCATTGGCGAGGGAGAAAGTGAACGCACGGAGTTCAAACGCGGACTCGGAGACCTGTCTGCGGTGGGCAAGACGGTCTGCGCTTTTGCCAACACGGAAGGAGGCGTTGTCATCCTGGGTGTGACCGATGCGAAGGAGATCGTGGGAATCAGGGAGGATGTGGAGCGCGTGCAGGAGAGATTGACATCATTCCTGCAAACCGGATGCAGTGCACCGGTCACGGCACGGGCCGGTCGGCATGAAGACCCTTACGGATGGGTATGCTGGCTTGAGATTCCCCGCCAGCGTGGGTTTGAACCCTTGCGGTACGGTGGTCGCGTGTGGGTGCGTCGTCAACGCAGCAGTGTCGAGCCGTCACCTGCCGAACTTCAGGAGCTCTACAATGCATTTGGGTACATCCTGACGGAGGAACGCACGATACAGGCTGCAACGACGGCCCATATCGATATCCAGGCCTTCCGCGCCTATCTCCAGAAGAGCGGAATCGACATCATGGATGAAATTCAGCCCGATGACGAGGACGACCTCCGTAATCGTGGTGTGGTAGCGGATCTCGGAGGAGAGCTGCATCCCACACTCTATGGCACGTTGGCGTTTGGCAAGAAGCCGCAAAGCTACCCGCAAACACACAATTTTCGAGTGGACTGCGTGGCGTACGAGGGCGATGATCGGGCTTCGGATGTGCTGCAAGTGGCAGAAGCCGCGGGACGCCTGGACGAACAAGTGCAACGAGCTATCGGATGGTTCTCCAGCCTGGGACGATTCGAGTCATATCATGGATTGATCCGGAAGGATCATCCGTTGCTGCCACGGGCGGCGCTCAGGGAGTCGCTGGTGAACGCAGTGGTACATAGGGACTATGCCATCACCGGATCAAAGGTGTTGCTTGAGGTTTTCGCACGGCATGTCGACGTGACCAGTCCGGGTGGACTGCCCAATCACATGAGTGTCCAGAGTGTCCAGGCGGGGGGGCACCCGCGGTCAAGGAACGAGTCGATGGCGCACTACATGCTCGTGATGGGCTTCATGGAACAACGGGGCAGGGGATGGCCCGTGATGCGCAGAGCAATGCGTGAGTTCAATGACACCGAACCTGCGATTGTGCAAGATGATGCCCGCCAATTTGTCCGGCTGCGATTTCACCTCGGACCGGCAAGGTCGTACAGGGCCGTTCTGGATGCCTGATGTGCCATGTCGTGGGGTCTGCCATTTCGGCTGCGGGCTGCACGGGTCGCTGCATGACCCTCTGGTTCCGAATCCGTGTAGAGACAGGATGTCAAGTCAAAGGCATGGTGGGTCTACGATGGCGATTGCAGAGGGAGCAATCGCCATGTGCAATGCCTTGATGTCAAGGAGGCTCTGGGCGAGTTCGTCTTGTTCAACCAGTCCGTCTTTGCGCGGATCGAGTATCCACCGCTGAAATTCAGACGGTTGTCGCTGTTGAGGTTGCAGGGTGTTTCTTGGATCGATAGACTGTGTGGTCCCTTCCGCCATGACCCGCCTGGGTTCCTTCGTGGGTCTTGATCTGGTCACCGTCCAGAAATTCATTGCCTCGTTTGAAGATTTGCACATCGCTGCCGCCCAGCTTGTGGATGCACCCGTTCACGAATACAACGCAGGCGGGAGCTTGCAGGATGAATGTTGGACCGCGGCTTTCCTCCACGCCCAGTGCCATTGACTTCCCTTGCCGCGCCACTGCTGTGCTCCAGTCTTGGCGACTGGAACAGTGACAGGCCGCGTATTTCCCGAATCTCTGTCGCCATTGTCATGGTTGCGGTCCGTGTTGTTGCTTCACGGGCGAGACCACTGGCGCGGCTCGGTTATGATCCAGCAGGTCGCCATGCGCCTTGGCTGCCTCAGACAGATTGCACAGCCTGAGGTGTTTCAGCTGGTGCAGAGAAAGAAGAGCGAGGCAGCCCCGGCCGTGTTCATAGTGTGACAAAGGCTGGGGGACCAAGAACTGAAGTCGGCGGAGCATATCCATGTATTGTGAAAAGTCTTGCCTTACTCCGCGGAGCCGATGCACTGCGCTCGCGCTGTGGGCCACGCTGTGGGTCAGCCTGCTACTGACAGGCTGTGAGTATGTCCCCCCGGAAGCGAACGGCCCTGTGCCCATGCGGGCCGGAACGAATGACGTGGAGCCCAGATCAGCCCCCAACCCCCATCCCAGTGACGCGTACTTCGCTCTGGATCATGTGCTGGATATTGCCGTCGAGATGGCCCCCGAGGACTGGGACAGCCTGCGGGTCCAGACACGAACCCTGGAGGATATACTGGGAGGATCCGACTGCCTCGCCCAACCTGTGGCGGAGATCTATTCCTGGTTTCCGGCAACGGTGACCGTGGATGGCGACACCTATGCTGAAGTTGGAGTGCGCAAGAAAGGGTTTTTGGGCTCGCTTGACACCGAAAAACCCGCTCTCAAGGTCCGCTTCGACAAATTTGTGGACAAGCAATTGCTGGGTGACCTGATGGAGCGCATGACCCTGAACAACAGCATTCAGGACGATTCCATGATCAACACCTGTCTAGCCTATTCGGTCTTTGCGACCGCTGGGTTGCCGACGCCACGCTGCAACTTCGCTACAGTCACCGTGAACGGCAAAAATCTGGGCTTGTATGTGCATGTCGAGGATATCAAGACTTCCCTCTTGGAGCGCAGTTTTGCCAATGCCCAGGGCAACCTGTACGAAGGCACGATCAGCGATTTTCGGCCGGGATTCCGCGGCACCTTTGAAAAGAAGACCAACGAGGACATTGCGGACTGGTCAGATATTGACGCCGTGATTGATGCGCTGCAAGTTCATTCACCCGCGGGATTGGAGGCCCTTGACACCCTCCTTGACCGGGACCGCTTCCTTGCCTTCTGGGCCACCGAGGTGCTTGTCGGGCACTATGACGGATATGCAGGCAATCTCAACAACTTTCATCTCTACCGCGAGCCAGATGGCCCGTTCGTGTTCATACCCTGGGGCGTGGACCAGGTTTTCGAGTCCAGCGATGTGCCTTGGGACGACATCAAGGACTCGCCGCCTGCGGTACTGGCTCACGGGGCCATTGCCCATCGTCTGTACCGGGACAATGCGGCGCGCGCCGCATACGCAGACCGTCTGCGAGAGTTGCTGGATACCGTCTGGAACGAGGAGGAACTGCTCCAACGTACCGACGCCATGGCGGCGATCGTGCAAATGAACGCGCGGCCGGAACAGCGCGCTGCGGCTGCGCGGGACACGGACCGGGTGCGGCGGTTCATCCGTGAGCGGCGCGCGGAGATTCTGGCCAATCTGGAACCGAAGCCGCCCGACTGGCCTTGGCCAATGACCGAGGCCGGTGACTTCTGTTGGGCAGAAGACAGAGCGTTCTTGGGAGGAAGCGACGTCTTTGAGTTGCATTTCGAGACGACCTGGGGATCGAAGGACAGCGTCAATCCCTTGGCGGAAGGGAAAATCATCCATTATCAGCTGAATGGGGTGGAGCAATCCCTGCAGAATGCGGGAGCCACCGCCGGTGCCGCCAGCGCGAAAGAGGCGGCGCAAGTCGGACTGGAAGACGCGCTGTTTGTCAATGTCATGAGCCTGGAATCAGACTTTGCCGTTACAGGATTGACGTTTTGGATACCGATGGACCGCGTGGCGAGCGGCGCCAGTCTGGTTATCGGGGTGGACGGAGTCGGAGGCGTGAGCTGGATTGTCCCCGCCGGCGAGGACAATCCAGAGGATTTCCTGCCCCTCGCCTCGGGTCAACTAGAGTTGATTGAAGCGGACACGAAACTGGGGACGCCCATAGTTGTTCGGTTCCATGGCGCCGTGGGCGATGGCGAAGCGTCTGTTGACACCGCCCCTGCCGATGTCGGCTTGATTGTCAACGAAGTGGCCGCGCAGGGGGAACCGCTTGATTGGTTTGAAATCCACAACACCTCGGACACTTCGATAAATCTGGCGGACTTCGTGCTGGCCGACGACCTGACGGATCCAAGCAAGCGCATCGCCTTCCCCGCGGATTTGACGCTTCAGCCCGGCGCGTATCTGCAGATACACTTGGACAAGGACGGGTGGCCTGGCTTTGCCTTGGGCCGCGACGAGGAATTGGGTATCTGGACGGTGGAGGGCATTCTGGTCGATCAAGTCGATTGGGCCGAAGGGGACGCCGACGCGGGCCTGAGTTTCGCGCGTGTACCCGACAGTACGGGGAATTTCCAGACCGTCAACCAACCGACTCCAGCCGCTCCGAATTAGATTCGGATGGCGAAAAGGGAACGTCTTTGCGGAGACAGCGGCACTTCCCGTCCGCGTTGGATCTCGTTCAAGGCCCCTCTCTTGCGCGTGAAACCAGAGTCGTTTCCGTCGCCAGGGGCCAGCCCATCTTGCTCTGCGGCGATTCCAGTCCCAAGCCCGCGCCGGATTCAGGTCTGGAACTTGCGAACTCCCTCAATCCCAGGTAAAGCCCACGCCCAGTTCGTCCGTGCGGGCTTTCCACAAGGATTGGTACAGGGCGGGCGCGTCGCGGAAAGGCGTCTTGCGGGTCAAGAGACAGGAAAGGTCGAGTTCGCCGGCCTGCAACAGGTCAAAGAAAAATTCCGTATGCCGTTCCCTCGTCCATGGGCTGTGCGGCGTTTCCACAGGAGGGTGTGATCCGCCGTGGGCGCCGATGATCGTATAGCTGGGAGAATTGCAAAGATCATGGAAGTCAAATTCCGTTTTGCCGCGGGGACTGCTCAATAGAATGAAACGGCCCTGCCGGCGTACGGTGCGAATCGCATCGGGGATGGTCCGCGGCAAGCCTGTCACCTCGAAGGCACAGTCCACCATGCGGCCCCGGGTCTCTGTGGAAATGACCTGACGGACGACCTCGGCGCCTTGGGAGGCATCCAAGGGCTGAATGCCCCCATCCGAGGGGAGCAATGCCAGACGTTGGGGTGCAAGATCAATGCCAAAGACGGGTCTGGCGCCACAAAGTCGGCAAAAACGAACAGCCAATTGACCCAGAATGCCCAGACCGAACACGGCGACGGCATCGCCCCATCCGACCTGGGCCCTCCGTATCCCATTCATCACGGTTTGGGCCAGCGTGAAAAAGACGGCTTCCGCGCTGACAATCGAGTCCGGCACCTGCCGCAGAGCCTCGACCTCCAGCACATTCAGCTGTCTGTGTCGGCCCCGAGTGGCAACGCGGGTTCCCATCCAATCGGGATCCACCTCATCGCCCACCTCCTGTACCACCCCAATATTGGCGTATCCAGGCGTGACAGGGTACCGCGCCATGCGCGCCCACACGGACTGGGCCGGGAAATCGCCGCCATACAGAGTCAGTTCTGTGCCTGTGCTAATGAGAGAGAGCTGGCTCTGGACCAATACATGGCCTGGCAAGGGCCAGTCGAGCTTGCCATCCCGCACTGCACACTGCTGGGGACCGTCAAAATACACGGCCGGGGTGGTCAATGTCATGTTGGTCAACCCTTGATTCCACTCAGAACAATGCCTTGCACAAAGTATTTTTGTGCCAGTACAAACAGCACAATGCCGGGCAGGGAAACGGTCAGTGACGCGGCCATCAGCAGATGTTCACGCGGTGCACCGCCTGCATCGGCCACCAGTTGAAAAAAGCGCAGGCCGAGGGGCAAGGTGTACTTTTCCATAGTGTTGAGGTAGATCAAGGGACCAAGGAAGGAATCCCAGTGCGTCAGAAACGAGAATATGGCCACGGTGGCCAGGGCGGGCAGCGAAAGGGGCAAAATAATGCTCCAGAGAATGCGCCATGACTGCGCTCCGTCCAGGCGGGCCGACTGATCCAGATCCAAGGGGATGGTCAGAAAGAACTGCCGCATCAGGAAGATGAAGAACGGGCCGGCGCCAAAGAAAAAAGGCACGATCAATGGCTTGTACGAATCCAGCCAGCCGAGCTCACGGAATATCAGGAATTGGGGAATGAGCAGGACCTCGAACGGCAGAATCATGGTGCTCAACACCACCATGAACAAGAAATCCCGACCCGGGAATCGAAATCGGGCGAAGCCATAGGCCACCAAGGTGGTGGAAAGAATCTGCCCCAGTACAGCCATGCCCGTGACCCCAACGCTGTTCTGGGCATAACGCGCGAACGGCACTTGGCGCCAGACTTCAAGCCAGTTCTGCCACTGCATCTGCTGGGGCCACAATAGGGGCGGAAAGACGTAGATTTCCGTGGGGTGCTTGAAGGAACTGCCCACGGTCCACAGAAAGGGTCCCAAGAACAAGGTCGCAAGCAGGGCGACAAGCAGATAGAGCAGGAGAGACGGTCTGCGAGAGGTCATCAGCCTGCGGACCTAGACATGCCTTCAGGGGCTGGGGCAGGGTATATCCAGTCTCCAGCCCCAAGATTCGAGAGACGCATCTCAGCCTGTGTCTCCTGCATAGAAAACCCAATGTCGTGAAGCGCGCACCTGCAGATAGGTGAAGGAGATGAGAATAATGAAGAAAATCCAGGCCAAGGCCGAAGCGTACCCCATATTGAAGTACTTGAAGGCCTGGGTATAGAGATGGAGGATATAGAACCAGGTGGCATAGGCCGGTCCCCCTTCGGTAGACACATACGCAACTGTAAAGACACGCAGAGCGCCGATGATGCCCAAGATCAAGTTGAAGAACAGGGTGGGGGAAATCATGGGCAACGTCACATGGCGGAATCTGTACCAAGCGCCGCCGCCATCGATTTCCACCGCCTCGTAGAGCTCCTGCGGCACCCCTTGCAAACCGGCCAGGAAGATCACCATCTGGCCGCCGCCCACCGTGGTCCACAATGCCATGATGATCAGCGAAGGCAAAGCCCACTCAATGCTGCTGAGCCACCCGGGACCATCGATTCCGACCATGGCCAAGAGGAAGTTCAGAACTCCAAAGTCGGGCTGAAAAATCCATTGCCACAACAAGGCCAGCGCGACCAAGGGCGTCAGCGAAGGCAAGAAGTACAGGGCACGAAAAAGGGTGGTTCCCCTCAATTGCTGGTTCAGGAGCAGCGCACAGGACAGGGAACCCACTATGCCCAGCGGCACGCCTACGATGGCATAGGTGAAAGTGCGACGCAGAGAGCCCCAGAAGAGATCATCTCCTGACAGGGCTTCGGCGTAATTGGCGAATCCGGCGAATCTCGGTTGTGAGACGACTGTGTAATCGGTAAAGCTGAGATAGAACGAAGCCAGAAAAGGGAATGCCGTGAAGGCCAAAAAGCCCAGTAGCCACGGCAAGATATACAGGTAGCCCGTAATGGCCTCTTGGCGCTTGAGGGATACCTTCAGCCTGCGAGGTCCGGCCTGAATTTCAGGCCGGACCTCCTTCAGCGCTGTCATAGTGCCGTCATGAACTGGCTACGTTTCCCCTTGCCGGCACCACAACTTGCTATGCAGGGGGCTTGTCCAAGACTTCCTGAAGCTTGGCGGACACAGTGGGCACGACATTGTCCGGCTCTTCGTTGCCCAGCCAGACCGGATCCATACCATTCGAATACGTATCCCGTATTTCCAGTCCCCGGAAATTGCCCGGCCCCCGGAACGGCAGCACGTTGTACATGATGTTCGTGAACACGTTGTGGATGGGAAACTGGGTCAAGCGCGGATCTTCCCAGACATCGGGACGGGATCCGGGCACGGAGCCTGCCTCCGCAATGCGGATGCCGGTTTCCTTGTTGGCCAGCCACTTCACCCACTCAAAGGCCTCTTCCGGGTGCTCGGACCCCGAATAGATGCAGGCAGGATCGAATTCATACATGGATCCGTTGATACCCGTGGAGCCCTTGGGCATGGGAGCCGCGCCCAATTCAAATCGATCCCCGATCTGGTTCTTCCAGCTCTGTCCCCAATACCCGCTCTGCACCATGCCAATGCGGCCCGAGACAAACATGTCAGACGTTTGTTGTTCTGGGGAAGGGGCTACGTTGTGCACGTGCATCAGGTCATAGACGAAGCGAATGGCAGAGAGAGTTTCCTCTGAATCCAACAGGGAGGTCTTGCCCTCCTCATCATATATCTCGCCACCGGACGCGCGGGCCCACACCAAGAGACTGAAGGGATCCCGGCCCGGCTGCATGCCAAACTGATCAATCTGGCCGTCCCCGTCGGTGTCTTGTGTCAAGACCTTGGCGTATTCCAGCAAGTTCTCAAAGGTCCAGTCCCCGTCCTCGGGCGGCTCTTCCAAGTCATTGTCCGCCAGCAACTGCTTGTTGTAGAAGCAGCCCACCCGGCCCGGATGACAGATCCAAGGCAGACTGTAGAGAGATCCTGCATGGCTGGCCGCATCTAGGGATTCGGGGAAAAAGACGCCAAGGTCATATTCATCCGCGGCCACCATGTCATCCAAGGCCAGCAGCACGCCTTGGTTGGCATAGCGGTGATACAACCCGGACAACAAGACAGTCCAGAAGGTGTCGCCCATGGTCTGGCCTGCCAGCAACACTTCCATCTTCTGATGGTATTCGGCATGAGGAAACAGTTCTTCCTTGATCGTAATCCCCGGATTTTCTTCCTCGAATGCCCGAGCCCGTTCAATAAAATGGTCGCCCTGCACTCCAGTGCGGCCATGAAACCGAATCACTACCGGTTCCTCATCGGCGGCGCCAAGCGGACTGGCGCCAGGGGTTGCCGGCACGCACGCGGCCAACGCCACCGCACCGAGTCCCATTCCTCCCAATTGCATAAACTGTCGTCGCGAAACTCTAGTGTCAAACATGGCGGTTGCCTCCCAAGCTGAATTGCAAACGACTCACGCGAAGATATGGAATGTCCTGCCAAACAGGATTCTATCCGTGTGGATTCAGTGTTTTCCCATAGGGTTGCCTTGAGGTTCGGATCTGAATTCCCATGTTGCATTGCTGCACTGTCCGAATCCGGGCGCACGGCAAACGACGCCGCCCGCAAAGGCCTGCACGAGAACGGCACTTGTGGTCCAGAGAAATTCCGATCTCGCCGATTGTACGGAACAAAAGGGTTCCAAAAGTATCCGGCACTATAGGGAAAAGGGTTGGATCTGTCAAATGTGATTTTCGGCCCTTGATAATCCATGGACATGGCCAAGACAAGGAAACCGCGGGTGAGCAATGAGAGGCTTCTTGCTCTGTTCGGAGATGTCGCTGATTCTCTGTCACTGGATTGAATCCCAGTCGCAACGGCCTCAGATTTGTTGCCGAGGTTTGCCCCGCTATGTGCGCCTCGCAGACCCATCCCAGCCTCTTCTGGACCGTGCGTTTGTCGGACCGACTGCTGGCAGTAGGCTATGGCTCCGATCGGAAGCCTTGCCTTGTCTCCATGACCCACTTCATGGCCAAGACAAGCGTCAGACAAGATGCAGCGCCGCCCTAGGCCCTACATTGGATTGGATTTCGGAAGCGAGCCTTCGACCTCCCGTTCTCAAGCCCTTTCCCAAAGGAAAGACCACTTGGAACTGGAATGCCTCTGGTACAGCGGAAGGACTTTGCCCAAGGATCGGGCTAGCCGTTGTCCGACAACCCGGCATTCACGGGTAACAGGGAGCCCAGCAGTGTACCGAAAAAGGGAACCACCCCGAAGCTGCCCTGCAGGGCCAGCCGGATGCCGACCACGTGGGCGATGAGCAGGGCGATGAAGGCCAGCGGTACCAGAGCAAAGAGCATCACCCCGGCAATGGCCCCTAAAATCGGAATCCAGTTCAACACCCATGCCAACAAGGTCCAGATCAGACCAGTCACAATCAGGATCAGGGTCAGCAGCAAGGATTGCAATGCATGCCATGTGGCCAGGTGCGCTCTGCCAAACAGGAGAGCAACCACAGGACCCACCACTGGCAGCAAATAGGACAGGGCCGCCATGGTCTTGGGGCGACGAGAGCTGGTGGCCGTCATTTTAGGACACCCTCAGCGCAGCGGCGCCGGAATCAAGAGCGATCTCTGGGCAATGTCATCGAGACTTGGAATCCCCTTCGACATGCGCGCCGGCAAAATCCAGATCAGACAGGTTGCAATCCACATCGGGGTTGGCGGCAAGGACGGCAATGCATGCCACGTAACCGGACGCGTCCGGTCTGGCAGGATGACCACAGGATTCGCATCCGGCAGCAAGCGGGGTCGGACCGCCCTCATTCCGGGTTGATGGAAAACAGCCCCGATCGCGGCCACGTCAGGCAATCCCCTGTAAACCCAGTTCCTTGGCAAAGTGGCATCGACAAAGATGACCCTCTCCCAGGTCTTCCAGCGCGGGCCTCTCCTCTTTGCAGATGTCCTCCGCATAGCGGCAGCGGGGATGGAAGACGCAGCCACTGGGTGGATTCGCGGGATTGGGCACATCCCCTTCCAGAATGATTCGTTGCATCCGTATGTCGGGATCCGCCGCGGGCACAGCTGACACCAAGGCTTCCGTGTACGGATGGGCTGGGCGCCGCAACAGGGCGTCGGCATTGTCTATTTCCACGATCTGGCCTAGGTACATGACCGCGATGCGGTCGCAGACATGCTCCACTACACTCAAGTCGTGGGCAATGAAGATCAGGGTCAAGCCCAGCCGATCCGTCAGTTCTTCCAACAGGTTGAGAACCTGGGCCTGGACCGAGACATCCAGTGCCGAGACCGGTTCGTCCGCAATGATGACGCGGGGGTTCAACGACAGCGTGCGCGCCAAGCCGATGCGCTGCCGTTGGCCGCCCGAGAATTCGTGGGGATAGCGGCCCATGTAGTTGGGATTGAGACCCACTTCCTCCATGAGCTCTGCCACGCGCTCCGTCATCTCCTTGCCGCGGGCCACCTTGTGAATCACCAGCGGTTCCCCGATGATGTCCATCACGGTCAGACGGGGATTCAGGCTGGAGAAGGGATCCTGGAAAATCATGCGCAGTTCGCGTCGATACGGTTTCATTTCCTTGTCGGACAGCTGCGCCAGATCGACTTTTTCGCCATCGGGGCAGGTGTACCAAATCTCGCCGTCGGTGGCGTCGTAGAGCCGCAGGATGGTGCGTCCCGCGGTGGTTTTGCCGCAGCCACTTTCGCCCACCAGTCCCAAGGCCTCTTGGGACTGCAGCTGAAAATCGACCCCGTCCACGGCTTTCACATGACCCGTCACCCTTTGCAGCAGCCCGGTACGAATGGGAAAGTACTGCTTTAGATCGCGGATCTCCAGAATGACATCATCCCCGCCGGCAGGAGACGAGGGGCGAGCGGAAACGGGCATGGCGTGCTTAGGCGATGGCATAGGGGTCCGCCGCGTCCCGCAGGCCATCCCCCAAGAAGTTGAATCCCAACACCGCAATCACGATGAAGGCCGCCGGCGCCAGAATCCACGGATTGACGCCCAGCGTTTCCAAGCTGTTGGAATCCCGCATCAGGTAGCCCCAGCTGATCAGCGGCTCCTGAATGCCCAACCCCAAGAAGCTCAGAAAGGCTTCGGCCAGAATGATCTGCGGGATCTGCAGAGTCAGCACCACAATGACATGGCTCAAGGTGTGGGGATAGAGATGACGGAAGATGACCCGGGGGTCGGAGGCTCCCATTTCCTTGGCCGCCAGGATGAAATCCGTTTCCCGAAAGGACAGAACCTTGCCGCGCACCTCGCGGGCCAGCACGGTCCAGATGGTCAAGGCGAAGATGCTGGCCATGATTACGAAGATCAGGAAGGGGTCCCAAGTGATGGGGACCACGCTGGCCAAGGCCATCCACAGAGGCAGCGCGGGAATGGATTGCACAACTTCCACGAAGCGCTGGAGCAGGCCGTCCAGCCAGCCGCCGTAGTAGCCGGAGACCACCCCGAGCACGGAACCCACCAGAATGCTGATAAAAGCCGCGAAGAGGCTCAAGGCCAGACTGATGCGCCCAGCTTGGCATATGCGTCCGAACAGGTCCCGACCTAGCTTGTCCGTGCCCAGAATATAGACGGTGCCGCCTTCTTCGACCCCGTAGAGGTGTCGGTCCCAGGGAATGAAACCCAAGATTTTATACTCGTAGCCCTTGACAAGGAATTGCACCCGGTACTTTTCGTCGGGCACATCCAGCCAGACGGGCTCGAAAGTGTCCGGGTCATAGCTGTAGGTCTGAGTGTAGGTGAAGGGCTGGAAGGAAAACTGGCCGTTCTCGTCCACAAAGCGCACGCGCTGCGGTGGCGTGAAGGTGGACTTCATGTCGATCCGAGAGGGATCGGTAGGCGAGAAGAAATCGGAAAAGATCGCCAAGACGGCCAAGATCAGAATCATCAGGCCGCCCACAATGGAGACTTGGTTGCGCCGGAACCGTCGCCATACCAGCTGGACATAGGTTTCGCTGCTGTGATGGGCCGGACCGTGGGCGTCGAAGACCGTGGTCAAAGCGGACTCTGGGGACGCTGCAGGGGCAACTGCGCTCATGGGATCATCACCAAGGAGCTAGGCGTACCGAATCCGCGGATCCAACACGGCCAGGAAGAGATCGGACAAGAGATTGCCCAGCACCAGCAAGACGCTGTACAGGAGCAGGATACTGCCCGTAATGTAGATGTCCTGATTGCGCAGGGAGCCATAGAACATGGGGGCGATTGTCGGCAGGCTCAATACAATCGCGGCTTCCAGCTCTCCCTGCACCATGTAGGGGATGGCAGTGCCTTGATACGCCACTATGGGATGCAGAGAGTTGGGGACCGCATGCCGATTGATGACCCGTCGTTCCTTCAGGCCCTTGGAGCGTGCCGTGACCACATATTGAGCGTTCAGTACGTCCAGCAGGTTGCCGCGCATGACCCGCAGGTTGCGGGCCACGCCCCCCAGCCCCGCAATGGCGATGACGGGCCATACATGGCGCAGCAGGTCCAGCAACTTGGCCATGGACCAAGGGGCCACTACGTACTCGGGCGAGTAGAAGGAGGTTACGCTCTCCTGGTTGAAGGTGAAGACCAGCAGGTACAGAATGACCAGCGCCAAGAAAAAGCGCGGCAGGGAAGTCAGGATAAAGGACACCACGGAGGCCACGTTGTCGCTGAGGCTGTATTGGCGTTGGCCCACGAATATCCCGAGCAGCAAGCCTACCAGAGTGGAAGTGGCGTGCGCCGCGACCGCCAGGCCGATGGTACGCGGCAGGCGTTGGCTAATCAGGCTGCCGACGTCCTCCTTGTAGCGGAAGGAGTATCCGAACTCCCCCTTGGACACAATGCCCCAGATCCAGTTCATGTACTGACGCGGCAGGGGGGCATCCAACCCATAGCGAACCCGCAATTTATCGGCCAGGCGCTCGGCCTCCGATTCGGTCAGGCCTCCTTGGTTTACTAGTTGGGCCTTGTAGACGTCCGTGAAATCCCCCGGCGGCAGCTGAATCACCACGAAGGAGATGGCGCTCACCAGCAGCAGTACCGTGAGGGCCGACACTAGGCGGCGGGTCAAGTACGCAATCATGGAGTCTCGGGCCTGCAGGCGAGTGTCAGAGACTGTGGATACGCAAACACGGGAAAAGGTCGCCGGGGGAGGCGGGTCACCCGCCTCCCCCAGCGACTTGGATCAAGACTTAGCTGTGGTCAGGCAGCTCTTCGGGACGGATTTCAGGTACAAGGTCCTGATCCTCCACCGCGATCCACATCTGTTCCGGACGCACATTGCCCCATGTCCAATGGACAAAGAAGGGAGGCGCTCCCGTAGGGATGTTCTTGAACCGCTTCGCCATGGCCAGACCATAGCGTCCGATGATGGAGCCGGCGTGATAGACGTTCTCCGTGAATAGCCGGTTGTAGCGGGACATGAGATCGGCGCGGACGGCGGCATCCGGTTCCAGACAGAACTGATTGACAATGTCCACAATCTCTTCCTCGAATTTCAGCAGCTGGCGGGGCTCCGCCCCTTCCCGGTGGATGTTGAACTCCTTTGTGACGGGACCCAGGTCCGTGCAACGTGTGAAGGGAGTCAGGTAGTGTTGCCCGGTGCGGGTCACCCGCATTTCCCAGGTTCCATTCTGATTCGCGTCGTTCAAGGCCGGACCCTGCAGCACCCGCATGTTCAGCTGAATGCCGACGTCACGCAGCAACGCGATGGCGGCTTCCCCCACGCCTTGCGTGGCAGCCGCGTCTTCGCTGGTGTTGAGACCGATGATGAGGTTCTCGCCTTCCTGGGATCCAGAGGTCCAGTTCACGATGCCGTCCCCGTCGGTGTCTTCAAAGCCAAGGTCGGCCAGCAAGGCTCGGGCCGAATCCGGGTCGTAGGGATAATCCACCACCGAGTCGATGTCAAACTCCACCGCACCTGGTACGATGCCGCCCGGGAAACCGCGCAGGAAAGGCCCTCGCACGACGGACTGGGCAATGCCATCGCCGTCCAGCGCATAGGACACGGCCTTGCGGAAGCGCAAGTCACGGAACAGCTCGCGCAGGGCGGCGTCCCGGTCGTTTTCCACGCCATGGTTGACAGAAAGGTTGAATTCAATGGGGAAGCCCAACGCCTCGGGGCCCCAGGCCACGTAGAAATGGGCATCCTCTTCTTGTTGGCGCCGCGTGGTCTCGATGTAGACGCTTGGATTTTCCAGATTCGTGTGATCAATCTCGCCGCCTAGGGTGCCTAAGGTGCGACCAATGCCGCTTTCGCCCTTCTTGAAGGTGACTTCGTTCAAGTAGGGCAACTGGTTGCCCGCCTCGTCGACCTTCCAGTAATAGGGATTGCGGCGCATGACCATGAATTCGTCGGTCTTGTATTCCACGGCGACCCAAGGGCCCAAGGAGACCGGAGGCAGGTCCTGTGGAGGCAGGCCCGCTTCGTAGGATTCATAGTCCGCTTCGGCATTGTGTGCCGGATGCATGTCCTTGAGGATATGCGCGGGGCATATCGTGAAGTCCAGGAAATCCATGTCGAAGATCTTTTGGACCGGGAAGGCCACGGGGAAATTCCAGACGAAGGTGTAGTCGTCGACGTAGTCCAGCGTGACCGGAGTGTCGTTGATGGTCCAGGCCGTCGCTGATTTCCAAGAGGCCACATTCGGGTCCTGAATGTTGTCTTCCCATGTAAACCGGATATCTTCCATGTCAAAGGGATCGCCGTCGGACCACTTCACTCCTTCCATCAAGTGCATGGTCAGCTGCATGCCATCCTCACTCCATTCCCAGCTCTTGGCCAGGTTGGGAAACGGGGCGAAGTCGTCACTGCGCATGAAGACGGGCGCCGAGTCCACCAAGGCTTCGGAGAAGACGTAGTTGATGCCGAACCAACCTTGAGTCTGGCCTGCACACAGGTTCCATCCCTCGGTCTGCACTGCGGAGAAATCGCGCCATACTCCGCCATACACACCTTGTCCATCGGACATGCCCGCGGTCGGAATCACCATGGGCTCGGGCGGCAGACGGTCTTCCACCGGCGGCAGTGTGCCGTCGGCCACCAGCGCGTCCATCCAGTCCGGTTGACTGTAGGCGGGCAAGGCCTTGTACTGAACCAGATCTTCCAGTGGGAAGCGGGCCACAACGTCCGCTCCCCCTCCGGGCAGCGTGCCAAACTCGAAGGGCACCGGAGCGGCCAGCTCCATCGTCATGGCGGCGTCGCCGTCGCTCTCCACGGCGGCATCGCCGTCCATGGCCGCTTCTGATTCCGTCGTCTCGCTACCGACTTCCGTCGTCTCACCGCAGGCGGCCAGCAAGAACAAGGCCAAGACCAGGCTCAAACAAACGATCAATGTTTTCCGTACCATGTAAAACCTCCAGGTTTTTGTGCAAGCAAAATATAAGGATGAGAAAAAGTCAGAAACAAACCAAGTCAATGCAGCCAGCATGCGGCCTGATGTCCCTGCTCCATTTCCTTGAGCGGCGGCGTCTCTTCGGTGCACACTGGCATTGTGTGTGGACAGCGTTCGGCGAAGGCGCAGCCTTTAATGTGGTCCGTGGCGTTGGGCACCATGCCCTCTATGGGGATGAGATGCCTCTGGCGGCGGCCCAGCACAGGGATGGATTGCAGCAGCCCCTGGGTATAGGGATGCAGCGGCCTCTTGAATATGGGCCGGGCGGCTCCGTATTCCACCACTTTGCCCAGATACATCACGGCGATGTTGTCGCACATCTGCGACACTACGCCCAGATTGTGCGTGATCAGGACAATGGAAGAGTCGAATTCCGCTCGCAGCGTGTTCATCAGATCCAAAATCTGGGCCTGTACGGTCACGTCCAGAGCCGTGGTGGGTTCGTCCGCAATCAACACCTGGGGATTGCAGGAGAGGGCCAGCGCAATCATGACGCGTTGACGCATCCCGCCAGAGAGTTGATGGGGATATTCTTGGGCTCGCTGCCGTGGCGCCGCAATCTTGACCCGATTCAGCATTTCCACCGCGTGCTCCAAGGCTTCGTTCCGAGTCGCGTTCTGGTGCAGGGTAACCGATTCGGCAATCTGCTTGCCCACGGAAATCATCGGGTTGAGTGAGGTCATGGGTTCCTGGAAGATCATGGATATCTCCCGGCCCCGCAGTTGACGGATCACCGATCCCTTGGGGTCCAGCGCCGTGATCTCCACGGTTTCCCCGGTGTCGCGCGGCCAGTAGCGGATGCAGCCCTCCACAATCTTGCCGGGAGGCGACTTGACCAGTCGCATCACGGTGTGGGCGGTCACGCTCTTGCCACAGCCACTTTCGCCCACAATACCCAGCGTGGAATTTCGGTCCAGCCCCAAGGTCACCCCATTGACGGCCCGCACGGTGGATCGCTCCAGAAGGAAATGGACATGGAGATTGTCGATCTCGAGGATGTTGTCAGCAGCATCCAATCGCGGTGGTTCCGGCGGACTGCCGGGAACAGCCTGAAAATGTGTGGTCACGGTATACCTTTACGCCAGAAACGGGCGGAATTCCAAATTGCACAGCCAAGATGGACCGACCCCGACCCCAAGCTGCGCTCTACCGCCGGAAACCTGTGGGCCATCCTTAAGGTCCTGTGGGGAACCCAAGGAATTGTCCCCATGTCATTTTGATTGTGGATCGTCTTAAGATTCCTATCGTACCACTTGGACTGCCAATGTTCGAAAAATCCGGCTGCCAAGTATTGACCGGTGGAACGCCCTGTGCGTGTAGAGAGATTGAGGGAAAAGATACGCCTGCCCCGAGTCCGCATCTCGTTGATCTTGGGCGCGACGCAATATGGCTGTTCCCCAGCTGCGCTGGGGAACAGCCAGAGAGGATTAGGAAGGCAGGCCATCCATCAGTCTCGACCGCCGACAGAGGCATGAACCATCCGAGAGGGACATTCCGTCCCTGCCACGGCACAACCGTCTGCAGACTTGTGGGAGCGCCAAGCAAGTCCTTGGCTTCGAGGATCCGCCGTCTGTCCTGATCCCGCTGAGATGCGATTGGAATGGGACTCTCGACAAGCCCTGCCCCTTGCCGGATTCCCGGGGGCGCGGACAACCCTCCATCCTAGTCGTTTTCCCAAGTCCTTATTGGCACTGTTACAATAGTTCATTCCTGAATATTTCAAATTGATACAAGGGAGGTGCGACCTTGGACACCAAGACACTAAGTCGCCGTCGTTTCTTGATTCTGAGTGGCGTTTCCGCTGGGGCCGTCGCCTTGGCCGCCTGCGCCCCACCCGTTGCGCCGACCGCGGCTGATGGGGGAGACATGGCGGCTCCGGTAACGATTTCCACGGGTCTGACGTGGGAGGCGGCCTTTCAGGTGACCCAGAAGGAATTCGACGCCAATTTCATGGAAGAGAATCCCGACATCCTGCTGGAGCCTGTGTACAACACCTGGGCCGATCACAATCAGGTTGTGCCGACCTGGGCCGCTGCCGACACCTTGCCCGACATCGTCTACGTTCATGGCAGCCGAGCCTTCCCTTGGGCCTTCGAGGGCATTACGGTGTCCCTGCAGTCCCATGTGGATGCAGATCCGGACTTCGACGTGGCCGGAGTATGGGAGGAATCGCTGCGACTCTATCGCTTCCAAGGGGAACAGCATGGCATCCCCTACGATCACGGTCCCCTGATCCTTGCCTACAACACGGATATCTTTGACGCGGCAGGGAGAGACTACCCCACGGAGGATTGGACCATTGATGATCTGATCGAAACCTCCATTGCCTTGACGAATCTGGAAGGGGACAGGAAAGTCTGGGGCTGGCGCGGCAATTTCCCCAACTTCGGCAACTCGCTGAACCGCAACATGTTGAATACGTACGGAGCCAACCTCTACAACGACGAGGAAACGGCGATCGAACTGGACACTCCAGAAGCTCGCGAAGCCGTTCAGATCTGGGTGGATCTCATCCATGTACACAACGCGGCGCCCACGCCGGCGGAGTCGGAAGCCTTTGAGCAGGATGCTTGGATTTCGGGCCAGGTGGGATTGTCCGCTTTCGCGTCCTGGAATACGCCCACCCAGGCGTCTTTTGCGGACTACAACTGGGACGTGGCTCCATGGCCTGCCGGCCCGAGCGGCCAGCATTGCGGCTCCTTCGGATCGGGCTTCAGCATCACCAAGAACAGCGAGAGCCCCGAGGAAGCTTGGCGTTTCCTCAGCTCTTATCTGAGCAAGGAAGGCATGGAGATGATGTGGGGTCGCTCGGGCCGTGGCAGCCCGGCCCGAGCCGCAGCCTACCAATCCTGGATTGATTCCGAGCCTGCTCCGGACAACGCCCACTACTTCTTGGAAGCCTTGGAACAGTATGCTGTGACCGGACGTCCGTACCAAACGCTGGCGGCCCCCCAGCTGCTGGATATCACGGGACGATACCAGACTCTGCTGCAAAGCGGCGAGATGGATGTCGACACGGCGATTCGAGGTATTGTGGAAGAGGCCAATGCCGCTTTCGTGGATGCCGCGGAGCGCATGGCCTGACGCGAAGAACCTGAATTGGGACAGGGGGAGGGCCTAGCCTTCTCCCTGCTGTCCTCTCGATATCCTCTCAGGGGAAACCGACTTTCCTGCGGGGTTTGGCTTGGTAGGAGCCCCACCATGACTGTCAACGCGGCCGCGCGTGTCGGTCGGCGTCGTGCATTGCAAAAACGGGAAGAGCGGGATTTCTGGATCGCCATCCTGCCATGGTTCCTGGGGCTGTTTCTCTTCACGGGCGGGCCTGTGCTGGCCTCGCTGCTTTTCAGCTTTACCAACTGGACGGGGTTGAGCGCCTTCGAGTTCGTCGGCTTCAAGAACTATCGGGAACTGCTGGTCGAGGACATCGTTTTTTGGGAGACCGTGTCCAACACCTTCTATTACACCTTTGGGTCGGTGTTGCTGGGTACGCTGGGCGCTCTGTTCGTGGCCTTGCTCCTGAACCAAAACCTGCCCGGCACCTATGTGCTGCGCCTGATCTATTACCTGCCCTCCATTGCCAGCGGAGTGGCCATTTCCATCTTGTGGATCTGGCTGTTCAACCCGTCGGTGGGGCTGGTCAACCACATTCTGGTCACTCTGTTGCCCATTGAGAGCGGTCCTGCCTGGCTGTCCAGCCAGGCATGGTCCAAACCTGCCCTCATTCTCAAGAGCACCTGGGGCATCGGGGCGAACATGATCATCATTCTGGCGGGGTTGCAAGGCATTCCGGTTTCGCTGTACGAGGCGGCCCGGATCGATGGCGCATCCGTCTTCACGGAATTCCGGCATGTCACGATTCCCATGCTGTCGCCGGTGCTTTTCTTCGTGCTTGTCATCTCCACCATCAATGCCTTTCAGATCCTGACTGACATTCTGGTCATGACCCAAGGCGGGCCAGGCACCTCTACCTACATGCTGGTCTACTATATCTACCAGAATGCCTTCATCTACCTGAAGATGGGCTATGCCTCGGCCCTGGCGTGGATCCTGTTCACCATCATCATGATTCTGACACTGCTGCAGCTGTGGGGCAGCCGACGCTGGGTGTACTACGAAGGGGAGGTGAAGGAGTGAACCAGCAAGGGGCTATGGCGGCCGAGACGCTGGATACGTCTCTGACGATCCGCCAACCCTCGTGGTGGCAACGCAGATCCAATCGGCGTGTAGTGAACGCGGTCATTATTTACGCGTTGATCTTGCCAGGCGCCTTCGTGTTCCTCATTCCCTTGCTGTGGATGCTGTCCACTGCTCTGAAGGAGTCGAAGCAGATTTTCGCCAGTCCGCCGATCTGGATTCCCAATCCCGTCGTGTGGCGCAACTTTTCCGAAGGCTGGGGCGCCTATCTGCCGTTCAACACCTTCTTTGTGAACTCCACTCTGATCACGCTCAACAACATTGTCGGCAACCTCTTTTCCTGCTGCCTGGCCGCCTATGGATTCGCCCGGTTGCGGGCGCGCGGGCGCAATGTGCTGTTCGGACTGGTGCTGGCCACCATGCTGCTGCCCAACGAGGTGTTGATCATTCCCCAGTACGTGCTGTTCACGCGCATTACCAACTTCCTCAAGCCCTGGTGGGACTTCTATACCCCGGGCGGCGTGTTGTGGATGCGCTACCTTTCCTGGCTGCCGCTCATGGTTCCGCCTTGGTTCGGTTTTCCGTTTTTCATTTTTCTGTTGCGCCAATTCTTCCTTACCATTCCCATGGATTTGGATGAGGCGGCCCGCCTGGACGGGGCATCGTCATGGCGCATTCTGGTGCAAATCCTGCTTCCGCTGACCCGGCCGGCCCTTGCCACTGTCGTGATTTTTGCATTCATAGGCAACTGGAACAATTTCCTGATGCCTCTCATCTACATTCGGGCCCAGAAAGAGCAGGTTCTGGCCGTCGGCCTCAATCAGTTTCGGGGCCAGTTCGGTCATGTGGATTTTCACTACATGATGGCAGTCTCGCTCATTGTGCTCCTGCCCGTCTTGCTGATGTTTTTCCTTGGGCAGCGCCTGTTTGTCCAAGGCATTGCCTTGACTGGCATCAAAGGGTAAGACCGCATTCTCTCTGTCTTCACCGTGCACGCTCAGGACTTGAGGCATGAATGACACAACTGCAACTCCGATCGTGCCCGCGCGCGGCGCGGCATTGATTCTGGCCGTCATCCTGGCCTTGGGCATGGGGGGCTGCACGCTGGCGGTGCCGCCTGCCGAATCGGGATTTGACAGGCCGCCGCGAGGTTCCGCGCAGGAGATTCCCCCTTTCATGAATGTAACGGCGCGCGCGGGCATAGACGCTCCCCACAGCGCCACCTGGAACCAGTTCGGCGAAGAAGGCGACGGTGAAACGGAATCCTTCGCCACCGGCTATATGGCCATGGGGCAGGCTTGGGGCGATTACGACAACGACGGCTGGCCCGATCTCTTTGTCACGGGCAATCGCGCGCCCAACTCTCTCTATCGAAACCAGGGTGATGGCACTTTCGTCCTGTCCGAATTCAATGAACACATGGCCATGCCGGACGCAGAGACCGGTGGCGCCACCTGGGTGGATTACGACAATGACGGCTGGAAGGATCTGTATGTTCTGGCCCATGGTCCCAATGCCTTGTTTCGCAATGTCAAGGGTCAAGCCTTCGTGAACTTGGCCGCGGATGCCGGCGTGGACGATACGGGCAAGGGCAAGAGCGCCGCTTGGGCCGATTTTGATCGGGACGGGTGGCTGGATCTCTATGTGGTCAACTGGTCTTGCTGGCCGGATTGCGATCCTGTGGATCCGGCATTGGCACAGGACGTGCTGTACCGCAACAACGGAGACGGGACCTTTGCCGACGCCTCCGCCTGGCTGCAGGCGGAGCTCTTGGGCGGAGCCGGCTTTGCCGCCAGTTTCCTGGACTACGACAACGATGGCGACAGCGATCTGTATGTCGTCAACGATCGCATGCAGCATCCTGTGGGCAATGTGCTGTGGCGCAACGACGGACCTGGCTGCAATGGCTGGTGTTGGCATGATGCCTCCAGAGAGATGGAGGCTTTCCTGCTGGTGCACGGCATGGGCTTGGCAGTGGGCGACTATGACAACGACGCCGATCTGGACATGTATTTTTCGGACATGGTCAATCCCATGATCCTGCTGCAGAATCAGGCGGGAGCCGCTTTCAAGAACCGGTCGCGTCAGGCGGGCGTGGGCATCGGCCCCAGTCCGGCCACTGGTTGGGGCACGGGATTCTTCGACTACGACAATGACGGATGGCTGGATCTCTATCTGACCACCACGGAATTCCGACAGGAGACCGCGGCCACTGGGCCGGAAGGAATGTTCTTCCCGTATCCTGACAGGCTGTTTCGGAACAACCAGGACGGCACCTTTGCCGATGTCACGCCTACGGCCTGGATCGAGGACCCCTGGCCGGCGCTGGGATTCGCTTACAGCGATTTCGACCGCGATGGATGGCTCGATTACGTGGTGGGCCAATGGCGCAGGGGATATGCTCTGTATCGCAACCAGGCTGTGGCGCAGCACGAAAATCGCTGGCTGACCTTGCGCCTGGAGGGCGCCGCCGGAGTCAATCGCGACGCGGTGGGCGCCAGAGTCCTGGTGGAGACCAATCGGGATGTCCACATGTTCCAGGAAGTCAAAATCGGGTCCAGTCTGGGCTCGGGGCACGATACCGCGCTGCACTTTGGATTTGGTCCGTTTCGGGAACCCGTGGCCATCAACATCCAATGGCCGGACGGAACCGAGCAGCGCATTGACGAAGAGATACCGCTCAACGCGGAACTCCTGATCCGATACCGCCAGCCGCCGCAGGTCATCACTCCGGTTCAAGGCGCCACGGGACTGGATCCCTTTGTGGACGTAACGGCGGAGGTGGGGCTGCAGGCTCGCCATGTGGGCTTCTGGGACATGTTCAATCCGGACTTTGCGGAAGGCTACTTGGGCGTGGGACAAGCCTGGGGCGACTTTGACAACGACGGCTGGGTGGATCTTTTCATTTCGGGCAATCAGGCGGACAACACCCTGTTCCGCAACGAGGCAGGACATTTCAGCCTTTCGACCTTGACCGCCGACATCGCCATGCCTGGCACATTGACGGGAGGTGCGGTATGGGCGGATGTGGACAACGACGGCTGGTCCGATCTGTATGTCGTAGCCCACGGAGCCAACAGGCTGTTTCACAACGAGCAGGGTCAAGCCTTGGTGGATATCACGGACCAGGCCGGCGTGGGCGCTGAAGGCAAGGGTTCAAGCGCCGCTTGGGGCGATTTCGACAATGACGGCTGGCTGGATTTGTATGTGGCGAACTGGTCCTGCTACCCAGAGTGCTCTCCCGTGGTGCATGATCGGGCGGCCGATCGCCTGTATCGCAATCTGGGAGATGGCACCTTCGAGGACTGGTCCCATGTCCTGGATTACGCCAAGCGGTTGGGAGCGGGATTTGCCGTGACCGTCTTGGACTACGACAACGATGGCGACAGCGACATCTATGTAGTGAACGACGAATTGCACAACCCCATTGGCAACGTGCTGTGGCGCAATGACGGCCCCGGCTGCGACGGCTGGTGCTGGCATGACGCCTCGGAGGAAACTGGAGCCAACATGCGCCTGGCAGGCATGGGGATAGCCGTAGGAGATCTGGACAACGACCAAGACCTTGATCTGTATTTCAGCAATATGGTCAATGCCATGGCTCTGCTGGAAAATCGGGAGGGGACTTTCGTTTCCCGTGCGCGGCAGGCGGGCGTTGCAGTTGGGCCCAGCCCAGCCGTAGGCTGGGGCACGGGCTTCATTGATATGGACAACGACGGCTGGCTTGATCTGCATTTGGCCACCACGAAATTCACGCAGATCACGGCCGAAGCAGGTCCGGAAGGCATGCATGATCCCTACACCGACTTTCTTTTTCACAATGAAGGCAACGGCACTTTCATGGAAGTTACACCCACCAGCTGGCAGCGCGACGGCAAGGCCAGCATGGGCAGTGCGTATGCGGATTTCGATCAGGATGGTTTCGTGGACCTGTTGTTGACGAGCTGGAACGATGGTCCGCAGCTGTACCGGAACACGGCTCTGTGGGGAGATCGGAATCATTCCCTGTGGATACGGCTCCAAGGCGATGGCCAGCGGGTGAACCGCGACGCGGCGGGTGCACGGGTGGTCTTGGAACGGGATGACGGTCTGACGCTCATGCGTGAGGTGAAGCTGGGATCGTCTCTGGGGGCCGGCAACGATCCGGCCTTGCACTTTGGGCTGGGTCGGTCGCAGGTTGTCAGCCTGACGGTGCATTGGCCGACAGGAACGGTTCAGCAGGTTGAACCGCCAGCTCCGGAGACCGGCATGCTCGTAATCGCATTTGAGGAGAATTGATTCGCAGCTGGACTTCACTGGATGACAGCGGGCGCTTCCGTGAACCACAGAGGCCGCAGGAGTCATCAAATGGTCCCGTATATTGTCCAAATCGCAAAGACAGAGCTTCAAATTCAGAATCGACCAAGACATGTCTGCAAATTGGAGCCAGAGGGGAATCGTCCCGCTTTGACACATGGCCATAGTTCTCGGCCAGCTTTGCATACCGGGAGCTATCCGAGGGAACTGCGGGGGTCCCGCTCCACCGGGTTGCACAGTCGATACAGGATATAGTCGAACGGTCTCCGGTATCGTTCATGCTCTGTACAGAGGACGAGATGGGATAGCGTAGGCTTTGCCGCTGCATATAGGGCAATGCCTATCCCTTGGTCGCTACGGACCCGCTACAGTTGGAGCCAGGGGCGGTCTTGACCGGGACATTGGGACGTTGCACGATCCCCTAGGTCAGGTGGAGTGCCATCCTATGGATGGCCCGGGGCAGCCGATACGGCTGTACATAGCCACCACCTGCAGGAAGCGCTTGGCGCTTGAAGCAGCAGTGTCGCAGTACGGCATGATGCAACACGACAGACTCGGTCGGCCTCCGGCCCCGTCTGCTATCGCGTAGCATGTCCGGCCGGTTCGGCGTCGTCATCACTGCCTGTAGTTGTGCTTGGCCAAATTCAACCCCGGCATGCAAGACTCGCCCCGCGTGGCGCCACCACAGGCGTTTGTGGCACGCTCGCGCCGTAGACACAGTGTGTTGGCCCATTCGTTGTACAAGGCAATCGCAATGTCTCCATAGCCCACGGGAGGGTGCTCGACTCTTCGTCGTAGCCAATCCGTGTGACTACAGTGCCCATTTCATCTTCCGGTGACTGGAAGAGCCAGACTCCCAAATGGTTTGGGGATATCGATACATTGCTTTCCTGATCTGAACTCAGACGGGCAAGCCCTACTATATTCGTCATGCAGTCCAAGAGCCAATCGCTGTGGGTGGTGACAATGAAGCGGATGCCGGATTTCGCCATGCGGACCAGCATTCTGGCCACTTCAGCTTGAGCAGCGGGATGGAGATGCGAATCGGGTTCTTCAATGATCATGACGTCCTTCGGATCGACCAGATTCTGAGGAAAGAGAATGACTGGAGCTAGCTCGGATACCATGGACGAGGCGCGTGGCAAGGGAAGCTGCAGACAGGTACTGAATTCCTCAAAAATGAAATAGGGAACTCCAGTATTTGATTTGACTGCTTTGATCCGGCCTCCAAGCACATTGCGTTCCAAAATCTGCACGAGGTCGCTTTGTTTCGAGGCCGAGGCACCCTGCATATTGTCTAAACCGGTGAGTTGGGCCAGGGCCAGGTAATCGTTGAGGATGCCTGAGATGAAGGAGCCTTTTCCCTCCTGAAACAGGGTTCGTACAATGATATTGAAACTGTGCATCAGGCCCGCTCGGTCAGCAGGCAAATAATATGCTCGGGTTCACTCAATGGCTGCAGTAGATTGTGCAGCGATGAAGAAATCAACTCGCTGAACCACAATTCAAGTATCCGCCTGTATCTGCTGGCCTCGACCTGCGCTGCATCAATCCCAGAAGTTCAAAAGACAATGATCTTGGAAAGACGTTGTATCGGTCTGCGGTCACTGAAAGAGGTATCGAGTCTGGAATGTCACAGGAAAAGGATGTTCCGGATTCAGCAAGATTCATGTCCAACTGAATCGGGAGAGTTGCATTGTCGGATTGGGCATGCAGTCGCAACCTAGAGCTGTCCGCGTTTGAAGACCAACGAACAAGATCGTTGATTTGTCTGACTCCGAAACAACGCATTATCTCTTCTTGAAAAGTATCGCCTATCTGGCTGTTCTGTCCTAGTGCTTCGCGGACAAGGCGAGAGATCCATGAAGGAAATACAGGCCCTGGGCCCGAGGGAGAATGACTGGCCTGCTGCAACCAGTGGCGCAAGTCTTCATGCTGCTCAGTGTCCTCATTGGCAACAAACTTCTCAAAGACTTTGAGGTGTTCGGGTGAGAGCAAAGGCCTGGAATTGCCCCCCAAGCATTTCCCATTTCAAAGCGGATCGGGAAGGGTCAAAAACCCTTCTGCAAGCACGGTGCAATGCATAGAGAAGGATCGCGAGATACGACTTTCCAGAATTGTTGGGACCTATAAAAATGTTAAGTGGACCTGCGTCCACTTTGGCTTTCCTGATAGGTCTGAGGTTATCCATTTCAACCTGACAGAATCCTGCACCGGTCACTCAATGACCTCTGGGCTGTCCAAGTAGCCTTGCCCTTGAGATTTCCTTGGGGAAACCACTGCTGCGTTATGAGGTGTGTGCAGGGCGATCACCCTCCGAGGAAATTCTTGAGACCGGCTGTCAAATCCAGCAGCACGATTCTGCTCTTTTGCACTTGTTGACGGCTGCCCGCATACGCGGGATCAACCTCTGTCAGGGGTCAGGATTGCATGTCTGCCTCGACCAAGGCCCGGCGCAGGATTTTGCCGACTAGGGTCTTGGGCAATTCCTCCAGGAACGCGACTTCCTTCGGTACCTTGTAGGCCGTCAGTTCCTTTCGACAGTGTTCCAGCACTTGGTCCACCGTCAGTGTTTTGCCCGGCTTGGTCACTACATAGGCCTTGACAATTTCGCCGCTGTGGGCGTCCGGCAAACCGGCGACAGCGGCCTCCAGGATCGCCTCATGCTGGTACAGGACTTCCTCGACTTCCCGGGGCACCACATTGAACCCGCTGACAATGATCAGGTCCTTTTTGCGGTCCACCAAGGTGAGATATCCGTCTTCATCAATGACGGCTATGTCCCCGGTATGCAGCCAGCCATCGCTGTCCAAAGCCGCTGTGGTCTCTTCGGGTTTGCGCCAATACTCCAGCATCAGATGCGGACCGCGCACCAGCAGCTCGCCGCGCATGCCTATAGCTACGTCCTCCCCGGCCGCAGTGCCGTCTTCACCGAGGGACACTAGGCGGATTTCAGTCGAAGGCATGGGAATGCCAATGGTGCCGTTCTTGACCATACCACCCAGCGGGTTGGCCACGGCAGCAGCAGTGGTTTCGGTCATCCCGTATCCCTCCACCAGAAGGCCGCCGGACAGGCGCGAGAATCGTTCTTGCACTTCCAGGGGAAGAGGGGCGCCCCCGGAAATGCAGTAGCGGATGGACTGGACATCGTACTTCTCCACATCCTCGTGATTGACGATGGCGTTGTACATGGCGGGCACACCCGGGAAGATGGTGGGTTTCTCTCTGTCCATGAGTTTGAGATTCTGCTCCGTGTCGCGCGGGTTGGGAGTTATAACCAGCCGTCCTCCCAAGCGCACATTGAGCAATACGCCGACCACCAAGCCAAATACGTGGAAATACGGGAGCGCTCCCAAGATTACTTCCTCGCCAAGGGTGACTTCCGCCATCCATGCTTTGCACATGGAGACATTGGTCAGAATGTTGTTGTGGGAAAGCACCGCGGCCTTGGGCAGGCCCGTGGTGCCGCTGGTGTACTGCAGAACTGTCATGTCGTCCGGCTTGGCATTGTTTTCAATCGGGGCCCCCGTTTCTTGGCGCACCAGCATGTCAAAACTGTATATACCGTTGCCGTAGGTCACGTCTGCAATGTGCCCCAGTTTTCGAAGTGGCTTGGCGGCCAGTTTGCCGAAGATGCCACCGATGGAGTCATTGATGTCCGAAATGATGATGTGCTCGATTTGGGTTTCGGCCTGAAAGCTCTGTACTTTTTCCAGGCCACCGCTCATGCAGACAACAGCTTTGGCGTCGCTGTCCGCGAACAGATGACTGAGTTCGCTGGCTGTGAAAATGGGATTTGCATTCACTACCACGCAGCCAGCCTTGCTGATGCCGAAAAAGGCAATTACGTAGGCGGGCGTGTTGGGCAGCATGATGCCCACCCTGTCCCCAGGCTTGATACCGAGATTTCGCAGAGCGCGGGCGAACCGGTTGGTAGCCAAATCCAGTTCCCGGTAGGTCATCTTCGACTGCAATGTCACTCCCAGCGGCAGATACTTCAGTACCAGGTGCAAAGCGGTGTTGCCGGGGTACCGGTTGGCCGAACCCTCCAGCTCCTGACCCAACAAGCGATTGGGAACATCCACTTCGGTGGGGATGCCTTCAGCATAGGATGCATGCCAGACGGGGGGCATAGACATGGCCTGTTCCTCTCTTTGTCAATGCTGTGTGGCAATTGGACTAATGGCGCCTCACGTACCATGTATACATTTTATAGCAGTTGCGTATTCGGACAGGATTGGCCTGAAGCGCGAGTTGTCGTGGGCAGTAGTCAAATGTTCAGGTGGATATCAGGTACATTATCTGTATCGGTGGCCCATCAACGGTCTTGTGTTCATCGTCAGTCGGGGGAGGCCCTATAACTATGCGACTGTCCAAACTCTTTTTTCAGTCCTTGCGTGACAATCCGGCGGATGCCGAAGTGGCCAGCCACCAGCTGCTGCTGCGGGCTGGCTTGATCCGCCAAGTCACCTCAGGAATTTTCGAGTTCCTGCCCTTGGGCATGCGCGTGCGCCAGAAGGTGGAGCAGATCCTGCGCGAAGAAATGAACGCCGTTGACGGCCAGGAAATGATCATGCCGGTGGTGCAACCGGCCGAACTGTGGCAGCAATCGGGCCGCTGGTATCAGATCGGAGACGATCTGATGCGAATGCAGGACCGCTCGGGACGGGACATGTGTTTGGCCATGACCCACGAGGAAGTCATTGCCGATCTGGTTTCCCACTCGGTCAACAGCTACAAGCAACTGCCGGTGGTGATGTATCAGATTCAGACCAAGTTTCGGGATGAACTCCGGGCCCGCGGCGGTCTGTTGCGGGTACGGGAATTCACCATGAAGGATGCCTACTCCTTTCATGCGGATTTTGAGGATCTCGACCGCTACTATCCTCGTATGTACGAAGCCTATTTTCGAGTGTTCCGGCGGGCTGGGTTGGATGTCGTGGCTATTGAATCGGACAATGGCATGATGGGAGGCACCATGGCGCACGAATTCATGGCAATTTCGGAGGTAGGCGAAGACACCCTTGTTCTCTGCCGGAATTGCAACTACAGAGCCAACCGGCAAGTTGCCACCTTTCGCAAAACCGTAGTCCATCCTGGCGCAAGACTGCCCTTGGAGAGCGTCCATACCCCGGACTGCGCCACGATTGAAGACTTGGCCAAGTACTTGGACATTGCCGAGGATCAGACTGCCAAGGCCATCTTCCTGGTGGCTACCATGGTGCGGTCCGATACCGTGGAGGATGTCTTCGTGTTTTGCATGATCCGGGGCGACATGACCCTTAACGAGACCAAACTGATCAATGCCATCAATGCCGCCAGCCTGCACCCCGCTTCCGAGGCGGAGATCCGAGCCGTGGGCGCGGAGCCTGGCTACGGCTCACCGGTGGATGTAGACCTCTCCCACAGCTTGCTAGTAGTGGACGATCTGGTGGCCCAATCCCCCAATCTGGTGGCTGGCGCCAACAAAGTGAATTTCCACTACAAAAATCTGAATTACGGGCGGGACTACGACGGAGGTCTGGTAGCCGACATCGTCAGTGCAGAAACGGGTCACAGCTGCGAGAACTGCGGGGGAGAACTGTACAGTCTGCGCGGTGTGGAAGTCGGCAACACTTTCAAGCTGGGCACCAAGTACAGCGAAACCATGGATGCTTATTACTCAGACAACCAAGGTTCTTCCCACCCCATTGTCATGGCCTCCTACGGCATCGGCGTGGGTCGCCTGATTGCCTGCGTTGTAGAGCAGTATCATGATGAAAACGGCATAATCTGGCCGCTTAGCGTGGCCCCGTACGCCGTGCATCTGATCAGTCTGGCCACTGCCAAACAGACAGATGTGCAGACCAAGGCGGAATGTCTGTACGAGGAACTGAAAAGGGAAGGCCTAGAGATTCTGTACGATGACCGTGCAGACCGCGCCGGCGTGAAATTCAACGATGCAGACTTGATCGGAATTCCGTTGCAATTGACCATAGGCAACCGCGGACTGTCTCAAGGCAAGGTGGAATTGAAAGTGCGCCGCACCGGAGAACGGCACATGCTGAATGCCGACGAGGTGCCTGTTGCATTGGCCCCGTTCCTGCAAGCCGAAGAAAACCTAATTCAAGACTTGCTGGCTCGGGACATCCCACAAGCATAGGCTATTTCGCTTATTGCACCTTGGCATTGCCAAAAGAAGCCCGGTTGCAATCCCTTC
Source organism: Caldilineaceae bacterium (assembly GCA_963422415.1). Classification (GTDB taxonomy): domain Bacteria; phylum Chloroflexota; class Anaerolineae; order Caldilineales; family Caldilineaceae; genus Bin34. The sequence goes on along the minus strand of OY729430.1, from coordinate 3,247,566 downwards.
TTCGTCAGTGTGACTCAGATATATAAGTCCCTAAGATATGTCTGGGGCAGTTCCACCCGCCCAAGGAGTAGTTACAGCAGGTCAAGCGACTGGTTTGCTGGCTGCCTGTGGGCCGCGCCGCTATGGCGCAAAGTCTCCAAAGTCAGATGGCCCTTGATGTCGGTGAAAGGCAAGTATCTCTTGACGATCGTCCACAACCCTTGGCGCGTCAATCTCTCGCCGCGGTGATTCTGGAACAGAGGCTGGTTATCCAGTGCATGGCGATTCCATAATTCCTCCATCAATGGGGCTAAGGCAGCTTGGGCGGCTGGGGCCAAGGCCACGCTTGTGCCCTGCGCACCTCCCACCTGTAACGAGGATCCTCCCTGAGCGACATCGCATAGGTTGAGGCTGAGCAGGGTAGTGGCCCGCAGTTCAGTGTAGTACAGCAGATACAGCAAGGCGGTGTCCCGCATCGGATAGCGGCCCGAGGCCCGTCGGGGGGCTTGCAGCAGGTCCAGTATCTCCGCCTCGGATAGGGTGGCTGGGTCCAGCCGTTCCACTGGTTGTTGGCCCAGTGCCTGGGTCACTTCGGCCTTGGCCTCGGATTGCGCTTCCAGGTAGCGATACAGGGCGCGGACCGCGGCCAGTTTGCGGGCCAAGGTGGTCTCGGCGTAGCCGCGCCCCTGCAGGAAGAAACGGTATTCTTGGAAGTGCTTGGCCGTGGCATCCGAAAGCCGGGTCACCTGTGGCACGGCCATAGATCGGAATGTGGCGAGAAACTCAGTGAATTGCGCCAAATCATTCCGATAGGCCGCCGCCGTGTTGGGATTGGGCAGCGACTGCAGGAACTTCTCAATCCATTCTTTCATGGCTGATTCTCGCAATCTCGATACAGATCCCGCATCCTCCCCGCCCGTGAAACCGGCCTGTAAGGCACTCGAGGCGAACCCCAATGGATTCCCAAGGAAGCGACAAGGCCATGACGAACAGGTTGACGGACCCTGTCCCTATTATAGACACCGTCCTCCCCTCTTTCGGATCCGAAAGAGGGGAGGGTAGGGGCTTGATTCGCGTCGCAGCGCCCTGATTATTCAATTGACACTTCGACGCGGATCCGCTTTTCCTTGTCAACCACCTCGATGATGCGTCTTTTCTCTTCTGCGGCCAAGGTCTCCAGCAGGTTGTTCGGGTTCAGATCCTTCAAGCCTGGTGCATAGCGGGTGGCAATGCGCAGGCCCGCTTCCAGCAACTGCAGGGGCAAGGAAGCCGTGGCCTTGGATCTTCCGCTGTCCAGATCCAAGACATGCAAGCGCACCAACTTGCCTTTAAGGGTTCCTAAGGAACGGGAATGCGCGTTGGATTGGGTGGATTCCGTCTCGCTCGGCACCAAGACTTTCAACAGCTGAAACCCTTCCTCGGCCGTGATCTTGCCTTCGTCAATCATACGCAAGACTTGCAGGCGTTCCTGCGAAACCTGACGTGGTCGCATTATGTCATGCCCTCATGTCTTGTCCTGCCGGGTCCCTTGCCTCATCGTACACGGGACGCGACTAGTACTGCCCCAGCAGACCGCGGCGACGGGCCTCTCTTTCGGAGGCAAGGAACAGCAACAGGCCGACGGCAAACCAGAGGATGGAATGGAAGACCAGAGACGGCAGAGGACCCATGCGCCAGGCCTCCTGCAGCGAAGTCTCCTCTATGGTGACCAAGCGCATGGTTTCAATGCTCAGGGTGGTGGGCAACACACGGGACAACCGGGTCAGCCATTCCGGAAAGAGAGTCACGGGCACAATGGCGCCATTGATGAACAGCAGGACGTTTTGCAGCAGGTTGGTGAAGGAGAGCACGTTCTTGAAAAGCAGCGTGGCTCCGCCTGCCAGAAAGCCCAGTCCATACAGGCCGAGCAGCGTCAGCAGGAAGATAGGCAGGGCTTGCCAGTTGAGGCCTAGGTCCAGCCGAAACAACAGCGTGATGGAGCCGCCTCCCACCAGGATAATGAGCGTGTTCCAGATGAAAGTGGCCAGCGTGCGTCCGAAAAGCAGTCCGGCGAAGGAGGAATTGCCCATGCACATCTGCTCCAAGGTCCCTTGCTGCTGTTCCTCACGCAAGGCGTGTGTCATGTTGCCTATGGCAAAGGCAGCATAGGTCCAGAGACAGAAACCCAGCAGGGTGAAGGCAAGACTGTCCGGATCGAACTCTCCTTGCCCGATGAAAAAATTGATGCCCAAAAAGACGATGAAAAGACCCAGCACATCGCCGACCAAGGCGAACTTGTAAGTCCACATGATCTGGATGCCCTTCCATGTTTCGCCCGCGGCGGCCGTGAAGGGACGAAAGACGGCGGGAATGCGGATCAAGGCCTCATTCCGTTGCAGAGGGGCCGCGGTGGCGAGGTTAGACATGTTGTTGGGGGTTGTCGATCACTTGAATGAAAATGTCTTCCAGAGAAGGGACGGACTGTTCCAGAGACAGGATGTCACAGGGCCATTGATCCAACACGGCGGCGACTGCCGCCAAACTCGGCTTTCCGTCGGACGGTATGGCGAGCGTGATCGAGTCGGATTCATGGCGCATCGTGGCCTCGGGCCACTGTCGCCGCACCTTGGCCCGCACCTCCGCGGGCGTTGCGGAGATGCGGGCCGTGACGGATTCCTTGCGATGCAGATTCCGCAATTCCTGTACCGTGTGGTCCGCCACCTTGCGTCCTTGCCGCATGATGGCAATGCCTTGACATAATTCTTCGGCCAGATCCAGCTGATGCGTAGTCAGGATTAAGGTCTTGCCGTACTGGGTGGACAAGGTCTTGATCCACTGTTTGACGGTAACGGCGGCATTGATGTCCAGACCCAAGGTCGGTTCGTCCAGCAACACGATGGGGGGATCATGAATGAGCGCGCAGGCAATGGCGGTTTTCTGCTGCATGCCGCGGGAAAATTCCCGCACGGGATCATGGCGGCGGCTCCAAAGGTCCAATTCCTTGAGCAAGACTTCACCCCACGCCTTGCAGCTGTGGGCGCGAATCCCCTTGAGACGAGCCGAGTAGGCTAGGTTCTGCAGCGGCGACAACCGCCAGTAGATGTTGCGGGTGCCTTCCAGCACGGCTCCGATATGGGTCATGGCCTGGCGGCGGTGGGTGCGCACGTTGATGTCCCGCACGTGAATCTCTCCTTGGCTGGGAAGCATCAGGCCGCAGATCATTTTGATCGTCGTGGTCTTGCCGGCGCCGTTTGGACCCAAGAACCCCAAGACGTCTCCCTGATCCACCTGCATGCTCAGATCAATGACGGCATGGACGACTCCGGACTTCGCCTTGAACGCCTTGGACACTTGAGCAATGCTGATCGTGGACATGGCACCGCGCTTACGCGTTCAAGGCCCGCAACAGATCGTTGGCCTCGTTGACGCTGATCTTGTTCTCGGCCAGCATGCGCAGAATCATCTTTCTTTCCTCGTCCGCGGTTGCCCGGGCGGCTTCCTGCCCGGCCCTTGAAGGAGGCGCGGTGTCTCTTGGCGTCACCCGCGTGACCATCCCCTGTTCCCAAGTCTTCTTGGCTTTGCCCTGCACCTCCTCCGATATTTCCTTGAAAACCTCTACGGCCTCTTCGGCAATCTCGGTGAACTGTTCCTTCAGGTCCGCGGTCGTTTCCGGTGTGATGTTGTTCTCGTTCAGGACTGCCTGGGCTTTGGTCTGGGCCATGGCCTTGGCGGCGCGCACAGTCTCGCGGATACCCTGTTTCAGGTTGTCTCCCTTGCCGGTGAACTTGTCTTCGGTAAGGGTGATGATCCCGCCCGCCTGCAGCCGAATCTGGGCGGCGCCGTCGCCCATGGTGCGGGTCGGATTGAAGTGCGGTCCCACGGCTGGGCCCTGCATATGGATGGTGGCGTTGGCCGTGGACGGCAGGTCGCAGGTCAGCATGCCTCCCGCCGTGAGATCATAGGACAGATCGGGACGAGGATCGCCTATACGAGTACGCACATGGCCACCTGCGCCCACCCTTTGCTCTCCGCCGACTTGGATCAGTTTAGCGTGTCCCCCCACCTTGGGCAGATGGCACCCGTTCAGCACTTCGACCAGTTCGGCGTGCCCGCCCACGTGCTGGGTCGAGACGTTGCCGGTGCAGGGCCCGGCCTTGAGATGTCCACCCACATGATCCAGATGCAGATTGCCGGTCACATGGCGGACCTTGGCATGTCCGCTCACGTGCCTGACTTGAACGGGCCCTGATTTTTGGACCGTGAAATGCCCTCTAATGTGATCTCCGGCTACGCCTTGTGGCAAGGCGTTGATGTTGCAATGGCCCCCGATCGCCTGCAGGACGACCTGTATTTCCGCAGGCACGTGGATGACGCCTTCCTTGAACATCTCCAGATGCAGGGAGTTCTCCTCTGGGAGATCCTTGACCGTGGTCCCTGTAGCTCCCCGGCCCGTGATCAGGATTGCAGGTTTGTCATGGCAAACGAGGGATGCATGCTTGTGGGCATGCACCACCACTGTGGTTACGTGCGGTTCTATGGGTATGATCTGTTCCGACATGGGTACTCCTACAGCGAAATCTTGTTGTAGACGACAAGGTCTTTTCCTGCCTATCTTGCAAGGGAGTTCAGTTGCCTTGCAGGGACTCCAAGGCTGTCGTTACGTCCAGTGTGCCCTCGTCCACTTGCGCCAGGATGCGGAGCCGTTCCTTTTCGTCCGGTAGGTTGTCCGGCTTGTCCGCGACCTTCAACCCCAAGACCTGGATGATTTCCTGCAGACGAGCGCGCAGGGTGGGATAGGACAGATTCAACTCCTCTTGCATGCGGTTAAACTTGCCTTCGCACTGAATCAGGGCCAAGACAAACTGGATTTGCCCCGGGGTCAGATCCAAGAATGGCGAATCGACCTGAAATCGGCCGTCGATCGTGAAGTCCCCTTCCGGGCTATAGACACGGGTGACCACCAACGGGCCACCGGTGAGGGGACAGCGAGGGGGCAAGGGACGCATGGCTATGCCTGCGGGCAGGGGCCCGGGAGAGGAGCGGGATGGGGTTGGGATGCACAATGCATGATTCAGGCCTCCATAAAATGAAAATAAAAATTGAAAAAATTCTTTTCACTGTATTATATCGTCAAGATAATGAATTCACTATATCATATTATTGGAAAATATGCTGAATTCAAGAAAAAATCAATGTTTTCCTTGAGAATGCGGGAACCGTTCCACGGATCGGGGTACGCCCCTTGCTGCCAGCTTGTAAAAGATATAATTATATCTTAATGGCTATGACGGCGAGAACGCGCGCGATGCCTGCCCTGCTCCACGGCTTGGACGCAACGTCTCCCGGCGTGGGAGACGCCTGTCCTCGCTCCCGCGGGAGCGAGGACAGGACCGTCAGTCAACGTTGGTTTCGCTCTGTGCCCTAGCATCCCCGTCCTTGGCGAATATCTCCTTGATGCCGCCCAACGCGGCCAATATGCCGGAGGCCTCATAGGGGATGAAAACCTTGTTGGCCTCCCCCATCGCGATCTGTTCCAAGGCATCCAGATAGCGGACGGCAATCAGGCGATCGTCCGGATTGGCATCGCGGATGGCATTGAACACCACCGTGATGGCATTGGATTCCCCGGCGGCCTCGGTCTCCAGCCGGAACCGCTTGGCCTCGGCGCTCAGACGCACGGCCTGTGCCTCGCCTTCCGCCTTGAGGATGGCGGCGGCTCGGGAGCCTTCCGCTTCCGTAATCTGGGCACGGCGCTCGCGTTCGGCCTTCATCTGCTGATGCATGGCGTTGGTGACATCCGCCGGGGGTTCGATGCGTTGGATCTCCACCCGCACGACCCGCACGCCCCATTTGTCGGTTGCAATGTCCAGCACCTCCCGCAGCGTGGAGTTGATGATGTCGCGAGAGGTGAGGGCCTGATCCAGCTCCATGTCCCCGACGACATTGCGCAAGTTGGTCTGGGCCAGCTTGACCACCGCAATGATGAAGTTTTCCACGTTGTAGATTAGCTTGGCCGGATCCGTGGCTTCGTGATAGATCACGGCGTCCACTTCCACGGCCACGTTGTCCTTGGTGATGACGGCCTGCGGAGGCACATCCACGACCTGCTCCCGCATGTCCACTCTCTGGATCCGATCCAGGATGGGCACCAGCAGGTTGAGACCCGGGTCGGCCGTGCGGTTGTAGCGTCCGAGGCGCTCGATCACGCCCCGCTGGTAGGGCGGAATGATCTTGATGGAGTTTACGACGATAAAGAGGGCAACGATGACCAGCAGGCCGGGTACGACAAATTCCATGTTCAGGTGGCTCCTCCCGGCGTTGGCCGGAATTGTGGTTGGATGTCCGATTCAGAGACCGAAGTCACATACAGGTGGTTCCCTTCCACTCTCGTCACAATCACAGGCGCGCCGTGGGGCAGAACCTCTTGCGGATCGACGGAACGGGCAGGCCACTCCTCCTGGTTGATCCGCACTTGACCGGAGTTCTCTTTCCAGTCCACGGACTCAATCACAAGCCCGGTCTGGCCTACCAGGCGATCCACGCCAAACTGGCCAGGCCGGTTTCGCGCTATGCGAAGCGAAAAGGGCCGAAAGGCCAGAAAGGCCACCAACGACACGGCTATGCATACCCCCAGTTGCACGCCGATGCCCTGCGACGTGGCATAGGCCACGAAGGTGGCCGCCAAGGCGCCTACCAGAAAGGGGAGCAGGTCTGCCAGAGACGTCACGAGGATGACTATGGCGACCGCCAAGACGATGACCAGCCAAAACCAATGGTCCGATACGGGAGGAAAATACAGAGACATAAGCCAAGGGATAGGGTCCTTGGAGGGGCGGATGCGGCCGGTGATCGGCCGCAAGACCCGTCGCGGAAAATCAAGACCATTATAATCCCTCTTGTCCTTAACTCTCTTGGATATGGATATGTCGTGTCATTCGGGTGGGTCTGCGTCTGGCGCCAGACGCAGGCGGAGGGGCATGCCGAATGGGAAGTGCCGGTTCGGCGGCCCATCGCCTTGTCTATAGAATGAAGGGCCTCAGCCCGGACCGACCCCATCCGCAAGGACTCTTCGTGAAAGATACAGTTGCCTTTTCCAGCCCATCGCATGTCCGAACAGCCCTAGCTGCGGAAACCTATGTCTGTTCGGACGAGATCGCCACTGTCAGTTTTTTGGCCGGCCAGCTGGAGAAGCCGCTCCTGATCGAAGGTCCTGCAGGGGTGGGCAAGACGGAGCTGGCCAAGGCCGTGGCCGCCGCTACGGGACGCACCCTGATCCGACTGCAATGCTACGAAGGACTGGACGAAACGAAGGCTCTGTATGAATGGGCCTATGCCAAGCAGCTGCTCTACACCCAGTTGCTGCGGGACAAGCTGCAGGAAGTTCTGGGCGAGGCCACGACGTTGAAGCAGGCCGCGGACCAGATCGCGGCGGAAGAGGATGTCTTCTTCTCCATGCGTTTCCTCCTGCAGCGGCCCTTGCTGCAGGCCATCCTGCATCCCGACCCCGTGGTGCTGCTGATCGACGAAATCGACCGGGCCGATGCCGAGTTCGAGGCGTTCCTGCTGGAGGTACTCAGCGATTTCCAGGTCAGCGTGCCGGAATTGGGTACGCTGGAGACCCAAAAAAAACCCTTGGTGTTTCTGACCAGCAACAACACCCGGGAACTGAGCGAAGCCCTCAAGCGGCGCTGTCTCTACCTGTTCTTGGACTACCCTTCCTTGGAGCAGGAACTGGCGGTGGTGTCGCTGAAGGTCCCGGATTTGGATGAAGACCTGTCGCGAGAACTCGTGGATCTGGTGCAAGGGCTGCGCCATCTGGACCTACAGAAGCGCCCCAGCATCAGCGAGACCCTGGACTGGGCCCATGCGCTGCTGGCGCTCAATGTCCAGCGTCTGGATCCCCAGACCCTGGAGAGCACGCTGAGCGTACTGCTCAAGCACGAACGGGATCTGGTCAAGATCAAGAAACAGCTGGCGCCTACTTCCTCCGCCGCGGACGATCGTGACATTCCCGAAGAGGAATGGAAGCGCTGAGGGGCATCCGCTCCCTGCCATTCACGCATTCCCAGGACCTTGGCATGGAAGTTCGAATTCTGCAGTTCGTCAAGGCTTTGCGGGCCGGGGGCGCGCCTGTCAGTCAGGCCGAAACTCTGGATGCCATGCAGGCCATGCAAAGCCTGGGCATTCGGGACAAACCCCTGTTTCGCCGGAGTCTGCGGACCACGCTGGTCAAGAACGCCTCTGATTTGCCGCTCTTTGACGAGCTCTTTGCCCTCTTCTTTGATGGCAAGGACGGCAAGCCGCCGGACATGCACGACATTGCGGAGACCCTGTCGGACGAGGAGGCCCAAGCCCTGGCGCAAGCTCTGCGTCAGTTGAAGGCGAACTTGGCCGCGGCCTTGCAACGGCTGCTCAGGGGCGAAAAGTTGACTCCGGAACAACTGCAGCGTCTCGCCGCCATGGCGGGCCTGAATCGCGCCCGGGACCTTCGCTTCAAGGACTGGATGGTCCAACGCATGCAAAGGGCATTGCAGCATGACGCGGTGCGGGAGGCCATGCGAGACATGGCCGGGCTACTGGCGCAGATGGGTTTTTCCAAGGCCCGGCTCCAGGAATTGCGGGATCTGCTGCAGGAAAACATGGAGGCCGAGTCGGATTTTCTGGCACAGTTCGCGGGACGGCGCATCACGGAGAACATGGAGGCCAAGCCGCCCGCCCCGGATGTGGACAAAGTCATGAACCGGCCTTTCGGACATCTGGACGAAGAGGAGATGGATGTGCTGCGGCGGGAAGTGCACAGACTCTCGGCCAAGCTGCGGACTCGCATCTCCTTGCGTCAGAAGCGGGAGAAGAGCGGTCATTTGGATCTGAAGGCCACTCTGCGCCGCAACCTGCGCTTTGGCGCCGTACCTTTCCAGCTGTCCTATCGCCGCAAGCAGAAGCAGCCCAAGCTGGTCGTGATCTGCGATATCTCCACTTCAATGCGCCACTGCTCGGAGCTGATGCTTAGTTTGGTCTTTGCCATGCAGGATCAGATGGCCAAGACCCAGGCCTTCGCCTTCAACGACCATTTGGAACACATCACGCCGGACTTCAAGAGCCACAATTCCCGGGAAGCCGTGGAAGCCGTGCTTGTGCGTATGCCACCGGGCCACTACAGCACGGATCTGGGAGGCAGCCTGCAGGAATTCCAGCGCCGCTATTTCGATCAGATTGATCATCGCACCACCTTGCTGATGGTCGGGGATGCGCGCAACAACCATCGCGATCCGGCTCTGGACATTTTCAAGGTCATGGCCCAGCGCAGTCGTCACACCATCTGGCTCAATCCGGAGCCGCCCATGCTGTGGGGCTCTGGAGACAGCGACATGTTGATCTATTTGCCGTACTGCCGGCATGTCTTTCAGGTCCAGACCATGGCGGAACTGGCGGTCGCGGTAGATGACTGGCTGACGGTCTAGGGGACTCTGGGCGAGAACCCCAATGGCTTGCGGCGTTATCGCGATCCTAGCCTTGCTCCCTACTATAATGGCGGCAAGTTCACTGGCGTGAGTGGCGGAGGGGCACGGGGCCCTTCCCTATGTCGTTGCACAGCACTGAGGTACGGCTCATGGAGATGAGAGCGGATTACATTTGGATGAACGGGAAAGTCATACCTTGGGACGAAGCCCAAGTGCATGTCTTCACTCATGCCCTGCATTACGGATCCAGCGTCTTCGAAGGCATTCGGGCCTATGACCTGCACGGCCAGCCCCACCTGTTTAGGGTCCGGGAGCATTTTGAAAGATTGCTTTTCAGCGCCAAGGTCGCGCGTATTGAATTCTCCTTGGATGTGGATGGCTGGATTGAGATCTCCAAGGAAGTGCTGCGGGCCAATCGACACACTTCGGCCTATGTCCGGCCCCTGATCTTCCGGGGCTATGCCACCTTGGGGGTCGATGGCCGCGGCTGCCCCACGGACGCCATTCTGGCCACGGTTCCCTGGGGCCGCTATCTGGGGCCCGAATCCCTAGAGAAGGGCGTGGCGGTGCAAGTTTCCAGCTGGCGACGCATGTCTTCCACCTCGTTCAGTCCGCTGGCCAAGATTGGCGGCCAGTATGTCAACAGTCAGCACGTGGTCATGGAAGCCAAGGATCATGGCTATACGGAAGGGATTGCCTTGGATCAACAGGGGTTTGTCTCCGAAGGTAGTGGCGAGAACATCTTCCTAGTGCACAAAGGGCGTATCCATACCCCGCCTCTGGCCAGTTCGGTGTTGAACGGCATCACCCGCGACTGTGTTCTGACCCTTGCCCGGTCTCGGGGTTACGAAGTCGTGGAAGAGCAGATTACCCGCGAAATGCTGTACTGGGCCGAGGAGATTTTCTTTTCCGGCACGGCGGCGGAGATTACGCCGGTCACTTCCGTGGATCGCATTCCCGTGGGCAATGGCCAGCGGGGACCAGTGACTCAGGACATCCAGGCCGAATTTTTCGGCATTGTCGAAGATGGGAATGAGGACAAATACGGCTGGCTCACTCCCGTGGCGCTGGACTGAGGCCAGGTTCGTGTCAAGCCTTATGGACACCTTGTCGCCCACTCACAAGGATCTGGTGTTCGCCACCTTTCCGGATGCGCGCACGTTGCATCTGGATTTGTATCTGCCGGTGCATGGGCGACCCGCGCCGCTTCTGATCTGGATTCACGGGGGCGCCTGGATGCATGGCGGCAAGGGCGATCCTCCCGTTCTCTCGTATCTGCACGAGACATACGCCTTGGCCAGCATTGAATATCATTTCAGCCATGAGGCGTTGTTTCCCCGGCAGGCGCACACTTGCAAGGCCGCAGTGCGCTGGCTCCGGGCCCATGCCCAGGAACTGGGTTACCTTGCCGACAGAATTGGGGTGCTGGGAGCGTCTGCCGGTGGGCATCTGGCGGCCTGTCTGGGCGCCAGCAATGGAAATTCCGATCTGGAAGGCGGCATGGGACCGTATCCGGCAGAAAGCAGTTCCGTGCAGGCGGTCGTGGATCTCTTTGGTCCCACCGACTTCATTCACATGTTGGATTACGAAAGCGACATGGATCACGCTGCTCTGGATTCTCCAGAAAGTCTGCTATTGGGAAATGCCGTGTTGAATGTTCCCGACAAAGTCGCGGCCGCCAATCCGATCACGTATATTTCCGCGCGGACCTGCCCCTTCTTCATCGTGCATGGAGATCAAGACATTCTGATCCCGTGGCAGCAAAGCGCACTGTTGCGGGATGCGCTGCGAGCCGAAGGCATTCCGGTGGAGTTTCAGCTCATTGCCGGAGCCGGTCATGGCGGCCCTGCTGTCAATGCCGCATGCGCAGGTCCTGTACGAGAATTTCTACAGCGCACCCTATTGCTGGATTAATATCGGTCCGACTTGCAGCGGAAGGTTTTGGGCCTAGCCGTTGCATGGGATAGCGCAAGGCTGAAAGTACAAGGAAGCTTGCGCTGCCTAGAGACAGGCACCCTATTGTCAGCCAACGCTGACACGCCCTTTTTCAGGCAGAGACAACCCACCCTCTCTGTCTTGAAGCTGTAACCCAGTGCTTGAGGCGCCTTGTACCTTGTACACCTTCGACCCCAAACCCACCGCGGCCGCGGAACTTGGAAATGCGCCCTATTCGCAAGGACAGCCATGGTCCTTGTGGCATGACACGGATCGGCCTATTGGCCTCGACCGGAAGCGTGACCTATCCAGCATTGGAGCCTCACGGCGCGGGTGGTGCACCCATCTCATCGCGCCCGGGGGGGAGCATCCCACCGATATAATCTTCTCAACAAGCTTGTATACAGTGGTTCCCGTGGTTTTAGGCCACGACTTGCAGGGAGGATTGTCCTGTTGTCGGGCTCGTTGCACGGCCTCTTGAATAATAGAACAAATTATCTTATATATATATCCAATCTCTTGTCATATTGTGGCAAGTGCTTCCTAAGCCTGTCGGTACATTGGGTGGAAGTAAGGCTTCCGTCAATATTTTCAAAATGGAGCAGAAGCCAATATTCAAACTTGGGGTTGCTCAAAGCAAATCCGTAGTTCTTTTTTTCTTGAGACCAAGTATGCAACTCTGCAAGTTGCTGTTCTGGCCATTGGTCCTTGTCAATTACCAGCCAAGCTTCATCCGAATTTTTAATCTTGGCCTTGACGAGATGCCGTTTCATTGTCTTCAGGACATGTTGTGGCGAACTTGCACCTCGAGGTTTGTTAATGCATTGCACGTGCACTATTGATGACAATCTGTCGAAATTATTGAAGCAGGCAAAGTATTGGGGCTCTGTTTTTGCACCTTCCGTCGCAATGAGAAATATTTTCCTGTAATGCTCTTGGCCGGAAGAACGTGAAAACCTTCTTCTCCTTTGGTTTGATTTCACGGCAGAGATCCGTTGGCTTGGATGGGCTCGGGGGGCGAATGCAGGTCTTCGCCTTCCAACAGAAGCCTGGGAATGCCGCCCATGCGCCCCTGCAGATAGCTCTTCCGCACGTCCTTGTCATAACGTGTGTCCTTGAAGTCGCCCAGAGACTTCAAATGCGACACGCCGCCGGAATCTCGACTTGCCAGCCACATTTCATCACGGCGCAGCAGCTTCTGATCCATGAGCAGCAGATCGTGTGTAGTCAGAAGCAATTGGGAACGACTGTCTTCATTGCATGTTGACAGATACGTTTCCACTAGTTTCCGAGTCAACAGGCTGTGCAGACTTCGGTCTATCTCGTCAATGACCAAAATCTTTTCCGAACCTTTGGCTGACAGACTCAGAAAAGCTGGCAACAATTCAATGACCCGCTTGGAACCGTCTGCCTCTTGCTCAATGTCAAATTCAGCTTCGGTACCGTCATCTCCCGCATGAACCGTCTTCAATGCGATTGCAACCAATTCTCCATGCCTGAGGGTCACTGCAAATCCTGACGGCCCCAACAACATCATGGTTTCGCCTTCGTTGAGATTTTCCTCGAGCAAGTCGGCAAATGACTTTGGAAAAGGCATGTTTTCCCAAGACACGTCCTTGCCACTCAAGCGCGTAATTCCGGTATCAAGTCGACCCAGAATATCGCCCATTTTTGTGTGTAGAAGATTGCCTTCGTCCAAGAAGGGCTCTACAGACACAAATCTGTCATCTGGCGCAATCAGGATCAGAGATTTTGCAAACCAGTTATATACCGGACGGAGTCCTTCTACATTCTGTGAAATGGCGTTGGTTAGCAACAACTGATTCGGCCGGGTTCCCCGAAATACGAATTCAAGGAATGGATGATCCTGCAGGCTTGAGTGAAATTTTACAGAACTTTGAGAACGATCATAAAGCACTTGCTCACGGGTGCTTTTGCATTTAACCAGCCGTTCTTTCCACACGCGTTCTTGGGATACGGTGAAGTCATATGCATAGATGAACTCATCGACCAAAAGCTCAAACTGAAAACTGGAAGGTTGGTCGCGACTCTGTGCATTCAGCTGAAACGATTGTACTGGAATGGGGCGATCCGGTCGAGGACCATGGAGAATCAGGGTTCGAGCAAAGTCGAGGGCCCGAACCATGTTGGTCTTGCCGGAGGCATTGCCACCGTAGAGAGATGCAATGGGCAACACCCTAGTCTGATACTTTCGAATTCGAGGAATGCGTTCCCCATGTTGCCTTTCGCGGCTGGCAATCATGGAAAGGGAGGTGGTTTCACGAAAGGACATCCAGTTAGAGAAGCTAAAACTGATCAGCATCGTGTTGCCTCCCCTCTTGAGAGAAAAAATCTCTCAAATTTGGATCTAGTTTAACAATATACACTTAAATACAAAGTGTAAAGTGCTTTTTCTCGTACTTATATGAAAATCCACCGGTACCAGTCCACGTCGTCAACTCCTCGTAGTCGGGCTGGATGACATTGATGCAGTGTCGATATGGGACCAGGCAGCCCGGCCTGATGGCACCACCCAGTGAGAACTCGAATACCGGCGGGCCGCCGAAGCAGTCAACAAGCTTGTCCGTACCGTCGGGGTTGTACTGACGGATTGGGGCTATGGACAGACCGATCCGGAAGGCAAAACACTCGGTCAGTGCATCAACGAATCCTGATGCCCCGAGGTTGTGCACCTTACCCGTTATCAACAGATACTGCATATCCTCTAGCAAACGCTCCACCTAGATACATTTGGGTAAGTCTGTCCGATTGAACAAGGCGTTGGTCAGCAGTGAAACTGCAGTTCTCGGTTCAGTCACACCGCAGTCACGAATGCTCGCTGCCCACTGTCGGATCAGCGGAGTGCTTAGGGCAACGATTACAACGCAGAAGTGATCGGACTCGCGGCATTGAATCACTGATGCAGCAATGAGTGCAGTCCGTCTTTGAGGAGAGCGTCAACCGCTGAACCTTGGTGTGCAAGCCGGTCCCCTCTAGATTCGTTCGGCGGTGAGTAGGGCTGCGGGGACTTTCAATGGGAAGCAGAGTTCCTGTGGAAGCTCGGGTTCGAGTCCTGCTTCAAGACACGAATAGCCGACCGCATCACGCGCAGTCGGGCCTTGGATCCAGCTCTGCTCAAGCAAGGCTGCGACCCCGCACAGAACCGGTGGCTACAGGGGTGATGTTCCTAGGGGATTCATCCAGCACTTCCCTTATTCGATGGTACAGTCCAGCAATACGACGAAATGGTAGGTATGGCCGTCGTCTTGTGTTTGGCTGTATCGACTCACTCTTCCGATCATTGCCAGCGAGCTGTCCACGACCATCCGCGACATAACAGACGCGTTGTGGGGAGTGTCTTCCATCATGCAATATGCCCTTGTGCGTCTCAGATACCACGCGGGCCAGTCCGCTGCCAACTTTTTAGTTATCAGTTCAACCTCTATGCCTGTTTCCGATTTTTTAACGCTGCGAAAGATGGCGCCGGTGACCCACGCCGTCTTGTGATTGTATTGGATATCAAAGGCAATCGGGTTTGTCACCATTGTATCCACCATGCAGACCGCATCAAAGACTGGCAGCGCCATGAGGGTGGATGTGGGCTGTGGGATTGTCTCCGAGGGCAATCCTTGGTGATACCGCCACCAGCAGCCTTCCCTGTCCTGTAGTTCAGTATAGTGCGTATCGCAGAACTCTCCACTGCTTTCCGGAGCCGAAGTCGGCGTAGTCAGAGGGTGGGTTGATACTGGAGTGGATGCGCAGGTAGTATCACTGTGGAACCCTGTCTGTCGAGACACTGTTGCACATGGGGGCTTCTCATCGGATCGGTTCCATATGAGCATGGTGCGTCTCCTGTAGACAAATCGAGGGGTTCTGGCGGCCACCGCCAGTGCACATCCATAGCCACCCAAGCCTAGACTGTCTCAGGGCTGTGGCATTAGACGAGATTCCACCATCGAGGGACAGAGTCCAAAGGGTTGGCCGCTCGTGCATGTCAACCCTTCATGCCCTTGACACTACAGTCCCGCTCTCACAAATTGTGGGATAGACCGCCTCGGGCCAAGGCAAGAGGAATTCGATTACAAGGACTCAGGTGGGGCATTAAGGTCTCAATTCACGTCAAAGACCCTCATGACCTCGTCCCCAAGGTGGTTGATCACTTTCACCGCGACCCGGCCCGACTGGGGTTTGTCGAAAGGCCGGGAAATGTCACTGTTCAGCAATTTCCAGGCTTCTGCGTCAATTTCGGCCTTGAGCGAGGTCTTGAGCGATTTATATGGATCTCCGGCGCCTAGGAAATAGGCATGGCGCACGAAGAAACTTTCTTCGTTGTAGTCGGTGTCGATGAACCAGCAAGCGATGCCTTCAGGACCATCACTTCGTATTTCACCCGTATTGGGATGAAATACATCCACACCATTGACCCTTATCCTGACTTTTCCCTCTTCGTCATCAAGCAGATCTATATCCGGTTCGCCGAAGACTACGAACAGATTGCCCCTGTTCGTCTTCCTGAACTCATCGGCCATGTGCAGGTCGGCATTCATACGGGCCTGCAGAATGGGAATACGGCCCAGCCTGTCAAGTTCATTTGAATGGGCGTCGTAATTGAAGGCGCAACTGATCAGTACATCAAAGTCTCCCTCTGCTGCCTCACGTGCAGCAGATACGAGATCCGCTCGCGAAACGGTGCCAAATTCTGGTCCTACAAAGATGGCGGCGCGCTGTTCTAAACCCTGCTCGTCGCTTCCTTCCCCAAAGACTCCCTCGGCACAAAGCCGTCTTCCTGGCCACGGCACGATTGACAAGAAATTTATTTTGTCGTTTTTGTGAGATTGCTGGACTCCAGCGGTTTTTAGGTTGTCAAGGATGATCTGGACGAAGTCATTGTAATCACCAAACCAGTCTTTCGGTTCTGTGGTCTCTTCTGCAGTGCCCTTGCCTTCATCAACCACCAGAATGCGGTGTGGAGATGTGCTTTCAACAGTGAAGGGTCCTGCGACACGCACTTTTCTATTGTCTTGGTAGGGCTTGTCGTAAAGATATTCAAAACTGGCCTTGGCAGCAATAGAGGCATCTACCTGCCGTTGGCGAGCAATTCGCTCCTTCCACCAATCGGCAAGTATCGTTTTTGCATCATTGGGCCAGTGTTCTTCAGGTCTACATGGAATTTCCCACTCTTCCCAAGTTTGATGAAGCACTTGGTTGAGCTGTTTCCGCAAGGGTTCCAGGACTTGTTGAAATTCTTCCCAGACAACATCAATTTCACTGTTGTCTGCAATGGCTTTGAGCGTGATATGTGGCGCCCTTTGGTATACAAAGCCTTGTCGGACATTGTCGTGTGTTGGCATCTCGGAGGGAGCTCGACGCGTAATTTTCGCTTCTTTAAGCTGCCCATCACGACTGTCGGAAAGCAGGTAAAACGGATAGCGCGCACCCATGATGCGGGCGCGTGCCAAGGCCAGGGCCACTCGGGAGGTGTCAATGGTGACCCAACGTCGTCCCCATTTCTCAGCGACATGAGCAAGAGTGCCGGAGCCACAAGTTGGATCCAATACCAGATCACCGGGATCAGTTGTCATAAGGACACAACGCTCAACCACCTTTGTTGAGGTCTGTACAACGTAATCGGGGTGTGGTTCACCTGCCGTGTCATCCCAAAAATTGGTGATCCTGTTCCTTGGGACATCATTCCAGAATACAAAGGCTCTCAAGCGGCCACTGTCTGGCAAGTGGAGACGGCCTGCCTTTTCCAATCTCAGCAAGCAACCCGGATCAAATGCCCAGTGGGCATTTGATCCGGGTTCTATTTTTTGGTTTCTGAGGCTGATCTCTCCGCTTCTGGTTGTACTGCGGTGCTGGCTGATCACGCGATCAGCGGATGTACACCACCTGCCCCCCTGCTCCAAAAGCTCCTTCTCTTCTTTCTCATTCTTTGGATTCACCAAATCTTGGTGAATTGTTAATATCCGCCGAAAATCTCGTTTGTCAGGGCGTTGGCCTTGGTGCGTCACGGTTCCATAGAGATTATGCAGCTTGGCTCTTTCCCTGTCTTTGGTGTAGTGAAGAATGTAATCGTTGATAGCTTGGCCTAGGGTCGTAAAGCTCTTTTTCTTGAACGCAATTGCAGCCAATGAATTGTCTTCCCCAAAGACTTCATCCAGCAGGCACCGAACTCGATGAACATTTTCGTCTCCAATCTGTACGAAGATTGAACCAGATTCCGTGAGCAAGTCTCTTGCTATAACGAGCCGATCTCGCAAATACGTAAGGTACGAATGGATGCCGTCTCTCCAAGTATCACGAAATGCCTTGACTTGCTCCGGTTCCCGGGTAATGTGTTCAATTCTTCCGTCCTTTACATCGCGGGAGGTTGTGGACCACTGGAAGTTGGAATTGAACTTGATGCCATACGGGGGATCTAGGTAAATGCATTGCACTTGACCCCGCAAGCCTTCCCGTTCAGCCAAGGACGCCATTACCTGTAGACTGTCTCCCAGAATCATGCGGTTGGTCCAGTTCTGGTCGTGTCGGTAAAATTCGGCCTTGGCGTTCTCGTTGGGCAGACCGTCGAAATCAGCAAACAGACCTAGCTGATTTTCACCCCCCCCCTTCCTCGTTCGTTTGTGCTGAATTTTACACATTAAGTCATCAATCAATACCTTAGGATGTATTTTCTCTTGGATATACAGAGGAGGGACTGCCACCACCAGCTTGGACCAATCCTGCTCTTCCTTGCCACGCCAAACCAGTTGTGGATCAAGTTCCTGGTTTCGGCGCTGGAAGACAACCTGCAAAGGCTCTTGTTCTGCTTCCGGCATCATGGGCTGGTGCTCGGCTGTGGGAATGTTTCGGCGCGATGCCTCATCGTGTCGAATGGTTTCAACGGATTTCGGGGCTCTTTGTCTTGTCATGCATGCATTCTCTTGCAGACTGGATTGGGACTATATTGGCACCAAGGTCTCTTGTAATTCGGTCAAGTCCGCCGGTTCCGTGTCTATGGAAATTGTGTCTTCCTTGTGAAGCGCGATACACAGTGAGAGACCGCGAAACTACAATCGAGTTCGCTTCCTTCGGCCTGGATCGGTTTTGCCAAGGAAAGCTTCTCGCTCCCTTGCTAACGAAGCAACGCGATCGCTGAACTCCTCCTCCATGGTGAAGATATCGGTGAGTTCAATGAAATCCCATCGTCCGTGCCGTTGCAGGTTGTTGACACCCGGTACCCAGTAGGCCTCCATGGTGTTCTTCTTGACCTTGGCGTCTTCTCCCCGAAATCCCTTGATCTCGACTACCAGGTGCAAGGGGCTTTCTTGTCCATCGTCCACTACGGCGATGAAATCAGGAACGTAGGTGTGCGGCGTGGATCCCAAGAGGTAGGGCACTTCCAATCCAAGGCCTTGATTTTTCACGTAGGTCTTCACTTGGGGATGGGCTTCGGCAATGCGGCAGAACTCTCCCTCCCAGCCACTGTCCAGGACGGCCCAATTCACGGGGCATTTTTGTGGATCCGTTTGCCAGCGATGGGTCTTGGTGGTGCTGAAGTGTACAGCGCAGGTCGAACCCGCGGGATTGAATGGGTCTAACACGGCCTTGACCGGATACTTGTCAAGATGAGTGAGAGTGATCGCGGCCAAGATACGCTCGCAAGCCAAGGACGCCAGTGGCTTGTACATGAGCTGGGCAGGGAATGTGCCCCCTTGGCAAACAAGACAGGTGTCCAGCCATTCCATGACAACTGCCTTGAGTTGGTCGAAGAGATATAGCTTGGGATTCTCGTTGGCATCGTAAAACTGGTTGTACAGCAGATGTTTCGTAAGGTGGTAGGCCAAGGTGGCTTGGCGCAGATCATCCGTGTGCTCCAGGTGCAATTCCGTTCCTTCGCCAAAGATTCCCTCATTTCTGGTCTTGGTGGGCCCCACTACCTCCGGTGTCAATTCCAGACGGGAATCGTTGGTGAATTGGGCCGAAACCTTGTCCGTGGGAAGTTCCACGCGATAGCCGGCAACGCGCGGAAAACGGATTTCCAGGTGATCGCGATCGGGCTTGACAGCCTAGACCATTGTCGTGGGCCGTGGCGGTTGGGGTTTGACGACTGTGGGCTTGGCCGTGAAATCGAACGGTATGCCCAGCACGTCGGCATATTCGACATCAAACAGGCCATCCTCGTTGAGATCGTAGGATTGGCGTCGCAAGGCGCGCCCCACAACCTGTTCGCACAGCAATTGCGTGCCAAAGGCCCGGATACCCAGAATATGGGTTACGTTGTTGGCGTCCCAACCTTCCGTCAGCATGGAGACGGATACCACGCATCGAATGGATTCACCCAGTCGGCCTTCCTTGCCGACCGTATTCATCGCCTCCCGCAGCAAGTCTTGGTCCGTGACGTTGTCCGCGAGCTGGCGGTCGCCCGTGCGCTCTACGATTTCCCGGCGAAACCGCTCAATCTCGGCGGCGGCCATGTCTCGAAAATCCTTGTGTAGGGCATCCCCGGACTCGAGTTGTTCGCTGTCGACCAACAATGTACGCGGCCGCTCCAGGCGCGCACCATTCTCGTCAAAGTTGCGAAATAGCCTCAGGCGACCCTGTTCCACTACGGTCAAACCGGTGTTGTCTTGGTGTTCAAATCCGGAAATATAGTCGTACACCAGCTTGGACGTGGAGGTGTTGTTACAGATTACGACGAAGCAGGGTGGGACCGGGATTCCAGCGTCTCTCCAGGATTGATGAATTTTCTCGTAATGTCCGTACAGCGCCTCCAGCGCGGTCTGCAGTGGGGTGGGCAGGCCAAGGGGATCGAGATTTCGGTTGTCCCGCCGTCTTCCCTTGGGCATGCTGGAACGGATGTGATCCCACAGATTGCGGAACTTGGGCATCTCGCTGCGGGAAACGTTGTCCGCCACGGGAACGCGCGGGAGCTTGACAATGCCGCATTCGATGGCGTCCATCAGCGAAAAGTCGCATACGGTCCAGGGAAACAGCGTTCCTTCGGCATAGCCGGAGCCCTGCAGGAAGAAGGGAGTGGCTGACAAGTCTATGACTTGCATTACGCCCACTTTCCGCTTGACGATCTCAATGCCGGAAATCCATGTGCGGGCCGCCTCCCTGTTTTTCCTGGCTGCGGTCCCTTCCTCTCCCTTCAGAGTCCTTTCGTCCCCCCGTCCGGACTTTTCGCGATAGCAGTGATGTCCTTCGTCGTTGAGCGTCAGAATATTTCTGATGCCCATCAGCTCCGGCATGACCCGCCGCAGCATCTGCCCTTCGGTTTCCAGGGTGTCAAGAGGGGCGCCCCGGCCTTGCAACAGTCTGCGACCGCCGGCGGACAGATTGCTCCGATCCCGCAGTTGGAGGGCGTGATAGTTGGCAATGACTATTTTGGCGCGATCCAGACTGCTCAGCAGGTCGCTCGGAACCAGCTCTCTGCTGGCATAGTAGCTGTCTGGATCATGGGGTTGCAGCACGCGCAACCGGTCCTTGACAGTCAGGCCCGGGGTTATGACCAGAAACCCGCGGGTGAACCGTTGGCTTTTTGGCCTGCGCACGGCGTTGATGGTCTGCCATGCAATGAGCATGGCCATGACAGTGGTTTTGCCGGAGCCGGTGGCCAATTTCAACGCCACGCGCATCAAGTCCGGGTTGGCGTCCTTGTTGGCGTTGGCGAGGTGGTTTGTGATCTCGCTGCCGGCTGGCCGGAGCGTGGGAGCCACTTCGGTCAGCCAAATCAGGGTCTCGATGGCCTCGACTTGACAGAAGAAGGGCCGTATGCCTCGGAACGGGTGACTGCGCCAATGCTGCAGCAACCGCGCCGTCTCGGGGGTAACGCCCCAATTGTGGGGATTGGGCAGGGAACGCCACTGGTCAACCCGCCGGCGAATGCGATTTACCCATGACGTCGGGTCGTATTGCTGCTCTTCGGTAGACAATCCTTCGCCTTCATCAAAGACAAACCGTTGCTGACCGCTGTTTTTGCTCTGGCGGGGCTTGGGGATGGGCGTGACAAATTTGGCTTGTCGTCGGCCTTCGACAATGCGGTGGGTGGGCTGTCCTTCCGAGTCCAGCTCCCAGTGCCGAGCGGGATATTCGTAGGGAGAGTTAAGGACGGGACGGGTGAAGAAGTCGTCTTTCACAAGAACTATGTACCTGTCAGCCTGTTAAACAGACATGGAATGCCAGCGCAAGGAATCAGGAGCATCCTGTTGGACTGCAACCTGTCCGGAACGATTGCCAGAGGGAAAAGAAGAGTGCGGGTCGAAGGTGCAGGCTACTCTGTCGGCGCCATGGCGCCGACAGACCGAAAACCGCTATGGAAAGAGACGCTTCGGAGTGGCTATGAGGACGAAGCCCGGCGCTCGCTGCCACTCAATCCCTGTCGGCATGTTCATCCAGCAGCCCCTTCAGCCGTAGTAACTCCCGTTGCAAGAACTCTTTCTCCCGCTGGGCCTGGATTTCCGCCTGGTCGGCGCGGATTCGTTCTTGCCGGGCCTGCGCCTCCGCCTGATCGGCGCGGGTTCGTTCCTGCTCGAGTGCCTTTGGAGTCATCCGATACCAGTCATCCAGGATCGGATCCAGCAACCGCAGCTCGGTTTCGTGCTCCAGACCCCATACGGTTTTCAGTACACCGCTGGGGTAGAGCATGGTTGCCTGGTCCGCTACGGTGCCATGCCAACCCTCAAGGGGTTCATAGACGGTGTCCGCCAGCCGCCAGCCCATGAAAGGCGATCCCCCGGTATACCCCATGGGATCGTACAGCCAATACTCCGAGACGCCCGCCAAGCGATAAATCTCGTATTTGATGTCCCGGTCGGCTTCAACCGTGCTCTCCGACGCGATCTCCAAGATCAGAGAGGGACACATATCCTCCGAAAGTTCCACCGAACTGTACTCCACGCCTGGCGCCAGAACATGCCGACCTGGCCAGATGGCAATGTCGGGTGACACTCCCTCTTTGAGGGGCACATTCCGGATCAGCAGATCACTAGTGAGCATACAGGGCAGATCCTGCCTTTGGAGATGCAGAAGCAGGTCGTTTTCGATTTGTGCCAAGCGTTCGTGATGGAGTTTCGATTCCAAGGTCTTGACTCCCTCAATTGCACAGAAGGGGTCCTCGGTCATCAAAGAGGCCAATAATTCCTCTTGAGCGAGCATCTCCATGCTCCTAAACTCCCTGCAGATCGACCTGCGGCCTCGGTGGCTGCCTACAGCATTCCCTGCATGATAACACCCCTGCTCCGTGCAGGCCACAGGACTAGATTCGTCCGCGTTCTTGGACCGGCGCGTTCCAGCTCCTGTATCGATGGGACAGTCACGGAGGGCCGTCGTCAAATGCACAACGGGTTTCGGGACCGGATTGCCTTCCCGCTATACACAGGCATGCCGTCCATAGAGTGCCAAAGGCAGTATGGACCGCTACACTCAAGAACAGGAATACAGCTGATGTGGAATTCAATGAGTGATATACGAAGATCTCTCAGAGCGAAGAGATGGCGGACTGCCGCAACAAGGGACTGGCAACAGGCCAGCGTGAGTGCATTGAGAAGCAGCCCCCGGAGCGCAAGCTGGAATGCCTGTGGCGCAACACGGTCCTCGGGATGGCCATCCTCTGCTTGCTGTCGCCAAGATGACCGGCTCTGCGCGCCTACGTCTCTGGCGCCGTCTTGAGAGTATTCGATGTCCAAGCGGTCCGTTTGCCCCTCTCCGGCAACGCGCTTACAATGGATGGAAAATCTGTAGCTATGCAATGTGCTTTGGGAACGGTGTGCCTGTCACGCAGATCTGGTGCACGCCCTTGGGGGCGCTTTTTCAACCTACAGCATTGAACACAAGGAGTCCTGATGATGTTAGGGAAACGGACGGTGAATCGCAGACAGTTCTTGGCCTTGACAGGCACGGCAACGGCAGTCGCTGGCTTGGCTGCCTGCGCGCCACCCGCCGCGGCTCCGTCCGGCGATGGGGCCATGAGCGAACCGGCTGCGGAAAGTGTTTCCTTGCAGTTTGTGACTAACCACGGCGCCGTGGAAATCCCCTTCTTCCAAAGAGTCGTGGACAACTTCACGGAAGCCAATCCGGGTGTGGAGATTGATCTCCTGAATGTCTCGACCGAGTACTACACCAAGATCAACACGCAAGGCGTAGGCGGAGACTTGCCGGACATTTTCTACACGCGCACTTTCGATGTGGTGCCCTATGCGGCCTTGGAATGGACCATCAATCTGCAGCCTTTGATTGAACGTGACGGCATTGACACAAACGACTTCTGGGAAGCCGAAGTCACTCAAATGACCTACCAGGGCGATTTGTATGCTCTGCCTTATGATTTCTCCAACTTGGCCGTGGTTTACAATGCCGCCATTTTCGAGGAAGTTGGGCTGGACGTGCCCAGCGGCGACTGGGACTGGAACGGTCTCAAGGAAGTTGGCGAAGCTCTCAAGGAAGAAACGGACGGACGCCAAACTCGCTGGGGATTCAGGGCCCATGCCTGGCCTTGGGTGGTCTTGGGCATCATTCACGCCAACGGGGGCCGTATCCTGAGCGAGGATCAGACCGAGTGTGTCCTGCTTTCCGACGTCAACATTGAGACCTTCCAGTTCTTCCAGGATCTGATGACAGACGGGGTAGCCCCCGAATCCGGCTCCATGCCGCAAGGCGTGGATCCGTTCTCCACCGGGCTGCTGGGCATGGATTCCATGGGTTCCTGGGCTACGCAGTCCCAGCGCGAACGTGTCGGCGACAGCTTTACCTTCGACGTGGTGCCGTTTCCTTACGGTTCCGAGGGTCGGCGTGCCGTCTCCGCGGCGGGTGGCGCCTGGGGCATAGCCGCCAATTCCGAACACAAGGAAGTTACGTGGGAGTTCAATGTGCATCTGACCAGCACAGAGTCCACCAACATTCTGATTTCGGAACCTGTGCGCAGCCTGCCGGGCCGCAAGTCTTCCGTGCCGGCTTGGAACGAGGCGGCTTCGCGTGAGGATCTGCCGCCGCGGAACGTGGAGGTTTTTGCTCAGCAGATGGAAGATGCGTATGCGGAGCCCTTCCCGGTGTATTGGAAAGATCTGCAGAACATCTGGTTCAATCGCGTGGCCCCGTTGATGCAGGGCGGCGAAGACTTGGACATTGAAGATTCTCTGGCGAAGTTCCAAGACGAAGTCAACGAGACAATCAGCATTTCCATAGGCTGACACTTCGGCCCGTGGGGTCGTGTCGTACCTGATGGCATAGCACTCTGTGGCTATATTCCCTGCAACGCGCAGGGCCCGCCGGGAGGCCCTTGAGGGATACATATTCCTCTTGCCGTGGCTGGTAGGATTCATCCTGTTCACGGCAGGGCCTCTGCTGGCTTCCCTGTATCTCGGATTCACAACCTATCGCGGAGCCGGATCCCCCCAGTGGGTGGGTCTGGCCAATTTCGTGCGCCTCTTCACCGAGGACGAGATCTTCTGGCAGTCCATGAAGGTGACGGCGCTGTACGCCGTGGGCTTTCTGCCGCCTGGCATGGTGTTGGGATTTGCCATTGCCCTTCTGATGAATCAGAATGTCAAGGGCGTCAGCGTGTTTCGCACCATCTACTATCTTCCTTCGGTCATGACCGGCGTAGCCGTCGCTGTGCTGTGGGGGTTTGTGTTTCACCGAGAGTTCGGAGTGCTGAACAGCATTCTGGCTTTCATCAATGTGGAACCCATTTCCTGGCTCTTCGATACCCAATGGGTAATGGTCGCCTTTGTCCTCATGGGACTGTGGGGCGTGGGCGACGGCATGATCATCTATCTGGCGGGACTGCAGGGCATTCCCACTGAACTCTATGATGCGGCCTCCATTGACGGGGCTCCGCGCATAAGGCGCTTTTGGAACATCACCGTCCCCATGATGTCGCCTACCCTCTTCTTTGTGCTGGTGACGGCCCTGATCCGCACCTTTCAGATTTTCACGACAGCCTTCGTCATGACGCGTGGCGGCCCCAACTATGCCACGTACTTCTTCAGTCTCAACATCTACTTCACCACCTTCCAGTCCCTGCGCTTTGGATACGCTTCGGCCATTGCTTGGATGTTGTTCTGCCTCATCTTCGCTTTGACGCTGATCCTGTTCCGGTCTGCCAAGTGGTGGGTCTTCTACTCGGGTGAGAAGGAAGAAGCGGCATGACCTCGAACGTGCAACCCCAAGGCGCGAATCAGGGAGATGGCGAAGGGGGCAGGTCAATGCCGCCCTCTGAGACTGTAGTCACCTACGTTGTGATGCTGGCGGGCACTGCGGTGCTGCTCATCCCCTTTGCCTGGATGCTGACCACCAGCCTGAAGCCGCTGGACGAAGTGTACGCGTATCCCATCATCTGGATTCCTTCGCGTCTGGTATTGGAAAACTATCTGGATGTCTTCAAGAATGTGCCGTTTGGCCGATATCTCTGGAACTCCACCATACTCTCGTCGCTGGGTATCATAGGCAACATCATGGGCAGTTCTCTGGCCGCGTTCAGCTTTGCCCGTCTGCGCTTCCCGGGCCGCACCGTCTTTTTCATTGTCATGCTCAGCACCATGATGGTGCCGGTATGGGTCACCATGGTGCCCACTTTCATCATCTTCTCCCGGCTTGGCTGGCTTGACACCTACCTGCCCATTCTGGTGCCTCAATTCTTCGCGGTGCCCTTTTTCACCTTCCTGCTGCGGCAGTTTTTCTTGGCCGTGCCTTTTGAGATGGAAGAGGCGGCGCGCATTGATGGCTGCTCCTCGTTCGGGCTCTTCTGGCGCATCTTCCTGCCGCTTTCGATGCCGGCCCTGGCCACGGTGGCCATCTTTTCCTTCTTCTTCCACTGGAATGACCTTCTGGGACCCCTGATCTACTTGCGCTCGCAGCTCAAGTTTCCGGTGGCGATGGGCATCTCCTCCTTCCAGAGCGAACAATACGCCAACTTCGCGCTGATGATGGCCGCCGCCGCCATGGCCCTGCTGCCCATGCTGGTCGTCTTTTTCTTTACGCAGCGCCTTTTCATCCAAGGCGTGGTCATTACCGGCGTCAAGGGCTAGATTCTGCTTGCGCCGCCGCGGCCACAGGTAGGTCGGCTTCGTTTCTCCTCCTTATCAACCGTATACTTGTAAGATCGCAGGCAGTGTCTTGCTTCAGTGGCGTGACAACTTATGAACGAAGTGCGCAGTCTCTACCGTCCGCAGGAATTCGAGGCCAAGTGGCAGGCCGCCTGGGCCACACAGGGCTTGTACGATACCCACGAAGATCTCCATCGCCCCAAGTGGTATGCCCTGACCATGCTGCCGTACCCATCCGGAGAGCTGCACGTGGGGCACTGGTATGCCATGATCCCCAGCGACACGGCGGCGCGGTACAAGCGCATGCAAGGGTACAACGTCTTCTTTCCCATCGGCTTTGACGCCTTTGGACTCCCCGCGGAAAACGCCGCTATCAAGCATGGCGCCGATCCCCGCCAGTGGACCTACAACAACATCCAGAACTTCCGGCGCCAGTTGCGGCAGATGGGCGCCATGTGGGCCTGGGATCGGGAGATCGTGACCTGCGACCCGGATTATTACAAGTGGTCCCAGTGGTTCTTTCTGCGGATGCTGGAAGAGGATCTGGCCTACCGGGAGTACGCGACCGTGGATTGGTGTCCCGGCTGCAACACCACCTTGGCCCGCGAACAGGTCTGGGGGGAGGATCGCCACTGCGAACGTTGCGAAACTCCGGTGATCAAGCGGGATCTGGAGCAATGGAAGTTCCGTATCACCCGCTATGCCGAAGAGCTGTTGGCGGCTCTCCCTGAGCTGGAATGGGCGGATTCAGTACGCACCATGCAGACCCATTGGATTGGGCGCAGCGAAGGGGCGCAGGTGACCTTCCACACGGAGGCAGGAGATCCGATTGAGATCTTCACAACCCGCCCGGATACCCTGTGGGGAGCTACCTTCATGGTCTTGGCTCCCGAACATCCGCTGGTGGCCAAGGTGACCACATCCGATCGACAAGCCGCGGTGGAGGCCTATGTAGCCCAGGCCGCCCAGCTCCAGGAGGAGGAGCGCGGCAACCCGGAAAAGACCAAGACGGGAGAATTCACCGGCAGCTATGCCGTGAATCCGGTCAATGCGGCGCACATTCCCATTTGGATCGCCGACTACGTGATGATGGGCTACGGTACTGGAGCCATCATGGCCGTGCCGGGGCACGATGCCCGAGACCTGGAGTTCGCGCGCAAGTTCGATCTGGCCGTGCTCCGGGTCATTACGGGACCGGATGGGGCTACCGGCCCCATCGAAGAGACCTGGTCTTCCCAAACGGAAGGGGCCATGTGCAATAGCGGACACTTTGACGGCACTCCGGTAGATGGAGCCGGGCCCAAGGTGACTGCCTGGCTGGAAGATACGGGCAAGGGCCGGGCCCATGTCAACTACCGTCTGCACGATTGGCTGATTTCACGTCAGCGCATGTGGGGCACTCCCATTCCCATCGTCTATTGCCCCGACTGCGGCGTCGTGCCGGTGCCCTACGAGGATCTGCCGGTCAGGCTGCCGGAAGAGACCCACGTGCAGGCTTCCGGCGAAAACGCTCTGCTGCACACCCCGTCGTTCCGGGAGACCGCATGCCCCCGATGCCAGGGTCCGGCCCAACGCGAGACCGACACCATGGATACCTTCATGTGTTCCAGCTGGTATCAGTACGGTTACATTGAACCGTATCGCAAGAAGGGGGAGCCGCTGTCCCGCGACGACCGTCCCTGGGATCCCAAGGCTGGCCAGTACTGGCTGCCCGTAGACCAATATACGGGTGGCATTGAACATGCCACCATGCACTTGCTCTATACCCGCTTCTTCACCAAGGCGCTGCGGGATCTGGGTGTGGTGGACTTTGACGAGCCCATGCTGCGTCTTTTCAATCAGGGCATGATCTTGGGGCCGGATGGCGAGAAGATGTCCAAGAGCCGGGACAACGTCGTGGATCCGGATCAGGTGGTGGCCGCGTACGGTGCCGACGTGGTGCGCGGTTATCTCATGTTCATTGGCCCTTGGGATCAGGGCGGCCCCTGGGATCCACAGCGCATCGAAGGCATCCGGCGTTTTCTGCAGCGATTCTGGACCGTGGCGAATGCCGCCGACAAGGACGGCGCGGGCTCAGGGGACGCGCGTGGACTGGAGCGGAAATTGCATGCCACTATCCGGAAGGTCACGGAAGATCTGGATCACTTCCGCTTCAACACGGCAATCTCGGCCTTGATGGAGCTGAACAATGATCTGATGAAGGCGCTGCCGACCCAGTTGCAGGGCACTGCCTTGTGGAACGAGGCGGTGGATACCATGTGCCTGCTGATGGCCCCCCTCTTCCCCCACCTGAGCGAGGAGATCTGGTTCCGCAGGGGACACGCCGGCAGCGTGCATCTGCAGAGCTGGCCGGAATTCGATTCCGCCAAGGTCAAGCGGGATCGAATCAACATCGTGGTGCAGGTGAATGGCAAGGTGCGCGCCACGCTGAAAGTGGAGGCCGATCTGTCCGAGACCTCGCTCCGCGAGGAGGCGCTGGCCCATCCCAACGTACAGGCCCATCGGGCCGACAAGCCCCTGCGCAAGGTGAT
The DNA here is from genome assembly GCA_963422415.1 of Caldilineaceae bacterium. Lineage (GTDB taxonomy): Bacteria > Chloroflexota > Anaerolineae > Caldilineales > Caldilineaceae > Bin34. Next base: position 3,218,652 of record OY729430.1, on the reverse strand, counting down.
CGTGGTACCCGGCAAGTTGGTCAACCTGGTGGTGTAGCCTCGATCCACAATGGAGCGCAAGATATGAACGCCGACTGTCTCTTCTGCAGAATTGTCCAGGCCGACATTCCGGCTACCATCTTGTATCAGGATGAACTGGTCACGGCCTTTCGGGACATCAATCCCCAGGCTCCCACCCATGTCCTGGTCATTCCCAACGAACATATGGCGGATCTGAGCGAACTGACGCTGAATCATGGGGAGACGCTGGCCCGCATGATGCATGCCCTCAACGAAGTCGCGAGGGCGGAGGGCATCGCCGCATCCGGATATCGCATCTTGGCCAATACGGGGGCGGATGCCCATCAGGAGGTGTTGCACCTGCACTTCCATTTGTTCGGCGGGCGCGCTCTGGGTCCCCTGCTCAGCGCCGACGCCTGAACCTGGCATGTCGATCTGTCGATCTCGGCAGTCCCTTCGTGAGCCCTAGGAGTGATTTTTTCATGAATGGCGCCAACCCCCAGATCAAGCGAGCTGTCCTGGCTTATTCCGGCGGGCTGGACACCAGCGTCATCGTGCCTTGGCTCCGCAACAATTATGGTTGCGAGGTCATTTGCTTTTGCGCCAATCTGGGGCAGGAGGATGAACTGGTGGGTCTTGAGGAAAAGGCGCTGGCCTCGGGGGCCACAAAATGTCATGTGCGGGATGTGCGCGCGGAATTCCTGACCGACTTCGTCTTTCCCACCATGCAGGCCGGCGCCGTCTACGAACGGGACTACCTGCTCGGCACCGCCATGGCCCGACCCCTGATTGCGAAGCACCTGGTGGAAGTGGCCCGTTTGGAAGACTGCGATGCCATCGCCCACGGCGCGACCGGCAAGGGCAATGATCAGGTGCGCTTTGAATTGACCGTGATGGCGTTGGCGCCAGACCTGCGGATTGTCGCGCCGTGGCGGGAATGGAGCATCCGCGGACGCCAAGACGCCTTGGACTATGCCGAGGAACACAACGTGCCGGTCAAGGCCACGGCGGATCGCATCTATAGCCAGGACGCCAATCTCTGGCACCTGAGCAACGAGGGAGGCGTTCTGGAGGATCCGGGGCAGGAACCCCCGAAGGACATGTTTGAATGGACTGCCGATCCTGTCGATGCGCCCGATGCGCCGGAATACCTGGAGATGACCTATGCACAAGGAGTGCCGACCCATCTCGGTGGCCAAGCCCACGGTCCGGTGGAATTGTTGAAGATGCTCAATGCCATGGGCAGCAAGCATGGTGTAGGTCGCGTGGATCTGGTGGAGAACCGGCTGGTGGGCATGAAGAGCCGGGGGGTGTACGAGACCCCGGGTGGAGCCATTCTGTACAAGGGGCATGCCGCCTTGGAGCAGCTGTGTCTGGATCGGGACACCTTGCATTACAAGCAGCAGGTGGGTCTCAAGTTCGCGGATTTGGTCTACAACGGGCAGTGGTATACCCCACTGCGGGAGGCCTTGACCGCCTTTGTGCATGCCACGCAATACAAGGTCTCCGGCACGGTGCGGCTGAAACTGTACAAGGGCAACATCATTCTGGCGGGGCGCCAGAGTCCGCACAGCCTGTACCGGACGGATTATGTGACCTTTGAAGACGACGATGTCTATGATCAGCAGGATGCCGAAGGCTTCATCCGGCTCTTCGGGCTTCCGCTGAAGGTGCAGGCGCTGCTGACACGGCAAGAGGCGTCCCAAGACTGATGCCAATCCAGGCCAGGACACAGCTTGGCGGCTGAGTCCTGGCCCATGACCGCGACAAGAGAGGTGAGCGATGCCGGTGGGAGGAGAACTGGGCTTTTCGGGCGCGGACGCCACGGTGCCGGGTTTTGACTGCGCGGGCGTGGCGGCTGGCATAAAGCCCGAGGGCATGATGGACGTGGCTCTCATTGCCAGCCCTGGGCCTTGCACGGCGGCGGCCACCTTTACACAGTGCAAGTTTCCGGCGGCTCCTGTACTCTATGACAAGCAGGTGCTGTCCATGCAGACCTCCGGCATCCATGGCTTGGTGGTCAACAGCGGTTGCGCCAACGCCTGTACCGGTCCGCAGGGCATGGCCAACGCTCGCCTTATGGCGGAGTGGACCGAAAAGGAGTTGGGGGCTCGGGATCGCAGCGTGCTGGTGATGAGCACCGGGGTGATTGGAGTGCAGCTGCCCATGGACATCCTCACGCGCGGCATTACGCAGGCCGTAGGCAACCTCAGGCCGGATGGCTGGCTGGAAGCCGCCCGCGGCTTCATGACCACCGACACGTTCCCGAAGCTGTACGCGGGCTGCACGGAGATCGGCGACCACCCGATTCGGGTGTCGGGCATATCCAAGGGATCCGGCATGATTCACCCCAACATGGCCACCATGCTGGGCGTGTTGGTGACGGACGCGGCCGTCAGTCCCGCCGTACTGCAAACGGCTCTGTCCGCCGCCGTGCAGATCTCATATAACTGCATCAGCGTCGATGGAGACACCAGCACCAACGACACGGTGATCCTGATGGCCAATGGCCGATCGGGAGCTCCGTCCATAGACAGCGTAGAGGATCCCCGCTTCGCGGCGTTGCAGGCGGAAATAACCCAGGCCAGCATTGCCTTGGCACAAGCCATCGTGCGGGATGGCGAAGGCGCCACCAAGCTGGTTTCCATCACGGTGGAGGGGGCCGCCTCGGACACGGACGCCCATGCGGCGGGGCGCACCGTGTCGGTCAGTCCGCTGGTCAAGACCGCGTTCTACGGATCGGATGCCAACTGGGGACGTATTCTCTGTGCCGTGGGGAATTCGTCCGCCGAAATCGTGCCGGAACGGACCTCCCTCTTTATCCAGGCGGCGGACCGGCCAGAACTTCAGCTGGTGGCGGCCGGCACGCCGACGGACTATGCCGAGGAGGACGCGGCGGCCATTTTCAGCGCCACCGAGATCGAGGTGCGGATTGATCTCGGGCTCGGCGAGGGCCGGGCCCAAGTCTGGACCTGTGATTTCAGCCACGAATATGTGACCATCAACGGAGACTATCGCACGTAGCCTCTATGGCCCAATCTTGATGGGCAGCGGCCGGTTTGAATCCATGCCAACTCCGATATGCGCGTGCGCCCACTGCAGCCAGTGTTGGATAATGGCAGACGGTCTCGTTTCGGATCCCTTGCCCTTGCACCTAGAAAAATTCTATCCCTGCTCGTGCCAGGCAGGTTGAGTTCGTGGTTGCTGAACACCGCCTGTGCCGCGCGGTGTAATCTATACGGCATGTTGGGGGCCAAGTTCATCCACTGACGTGAAGGCGCAACCCTCACTGGCAGTGTGAGCACATGAAGCAGGAAGTGAAACTTTCGATTGCACACTTCTGCAAGTAGTACATGCGAGCAGCTTCGGAAAGCGGACAGGCCTTCTGGGGCTGATGATGCAGGCGCGCTTGTGCACGGGACCCTTTTGTGCCGCAATGCCCATCCCATCTACCGCAATGGGCACCTGTCCAACCCCATTGTTTGTGACATGTTTGCATACATGACATGTTACAAGTCCAATATCTGGTCTCGTGTTATCTGCAGTTGCGCCTAGAGGAGAGCGGTTCGTTCTGTAGTTGATCAGTAACCTGCTAAGCCAAGATATGCCACTCCATCCTGGCATGATTCGCAATGTGCTCCGGTAATGGGAGCCCTTGAGTTCTGACAAGAAGCGGTGAGACCCGCAGCCCGCGGACTGAAGCAGATCGGGGATTCGCGTTACACAAGCAGATCAAGGTGACACGCTATGGGCCGGTTTCCTGAAAGCGGTGTTTGCGTCACCTTGCGCAAGGCCCCTGTCTCCGGTGCAGCTAAGCCACTATCTACCAATCCGGATGCGGCGGCAGGTGTTGTACCTGCGCTACTCTCAATTCCGTTGCAGGTCAGAGTGTAGACCCGCTACCTGTTGTCGACCTACATTGCGGAGTGTTCTCAGTACCTCAACCACCATTTTCAAAGGAGTTGAATTTTCTGCTGCCGAACGCCTCATTTCTCTCTGGCTTGATCAATGCCGGTATGAGTGTCCAAGACCGCGCGACAGACGGTTTTTGGTCGCCATGGCTGCGGAAGTCGCTGTAGCGGAAGCCGGGGCATCAAGGCGGACAAGGTGTCCTGTCGCAGGCTATGCTTGAAATGATGGGGAACGGGCCATAATCAGTCGTCTCACAAAGAACTCGATTGATTTTCTTCCGTCGGCATCTGTGGGATACCGTGTGCCTCATCCGTGGGAAGACACACGGTGTGGAATCAGCAGTGGTTGAAGATTGCCAGTGGGCATGCTGCAGGTGATTTGTGTGTGTGGGGGGGGGGGGGGGTTGCAAGGTCAGCAGTTTCAGCGGCAAGACAAGCCTACAGGATCTGTTCCAGGAACAGCTTGGTGCGTTCTGCAGTGGGGTTGTCAAAGAAGCCCTGCGAGTCGCCTATCTCCACAATCTCGCCTGCATCCATAAAGACGAGGCGGTCTGCGACCTCGCGTGCAAACCCCATTTCGTGAGTGACCACTAGCAAGGTCATTTCGGAACGGGCCAAGTCCAGCATCACGTCCAGGACCTCCTTGATCATCTCGGGATCCAAGGCGGAAGTTGGTTCGTCAAAGAGCATGATCTTGGGACTCATGGCCAAGGCCCGGGCGATGGCCACGCGCTGCTGCTGGCCCCCGGAGAGTTGCAGGGGGTACTTGTCCGCCTGCTCCGGAATGCCTACGCGCTCCAGCAGCTGCATGGCGGTCTCTTCCGCTTCTTCCTTCTTGAGCTTGCGCACCTGCATGGGCGCCAGCGTGATGTTGCGCATGCAGGTGAGGTGGGGGAACAGGTTGAATTGCTGGAACACCATGCCGATTTCCTTGCGGACTTCATGGATGTTCTTCAAGTCATGGGTCAACTCGATGCCATCGACCACGATGCGCCCTGTCTGGTGTTCTTCCAAGCGGTTGATGGATCGGATCAGGGTGGACTTGCCCGATCCGGAGGGTCCCAGGATCACAATGACCTCTCCCATGCGAACCTTCAGGTTGATATCCTTCAACACCTGAAAATCGCCGAACCACTTGCTGACGTTGGTGCATTCAATGATGAATTCGGGCTTGGCGGCGGCATCCATGGCGTTTCTTCTTGTTGTGGCGGAGAGAGGGGAGAGTGACGCTACGCGCGACTTTGTTCTATGCCGGTGTCAAGCCGCTGTTCCAGTTTGCGGCTGCCGTAGGACATGCTGTAATTCAGGAGCCAGAACAGCACGCCAATGAAAAAGTAGATTTCCTTGTGCGTTCCCAGCCAAGCGGGATTGCCCAGTACGGCCCGACCCATGCCCACTAGGTCCAGCATGCCGACCAAGGCGACCAGAGTGGTGTCCTTGAACAGCGAAATGAACTGGTTGACGGTGACGGGAATGATGGCCTTGAGAGCCTGCGGCAGCACCACGAAGACCATGGTCTGGATGCCGTTGAGGCCCAGTGCCCAAGTGGCCTCCACCTGACCGGCCGGTATCGTGGCTAGGCCGGCCCGCACGTTCTCCGCCATGTAGGCGGCGGAGAAGAGGGTGAGAGCGACGGCCACGCGCACGATGCCTTCGATCGTGGGAAAGCGATTTGGCACAAACAACTCCAGCATGACCACGGCCATGAAAAGCAACGCAATCAGCGGCACACCGCGCACAAACTCGATGTAGGCCACGCTCAGTATTCTGACCACGGGCAGCTTGGACCGGCGCCCCAAGGCCAGCAGCACGCCCAAGGGGTAGGAAAAGACAATGCCGGTCAAGGCCAGAATCAGGGACAGGAGCAATCCGCCCCAGATTCTGGGTGGAGTGACTTGCATCGGCCCCTCCTGCGCAAAACCGTAGAGCAGGACCAAACTCAAGGGAATGATCAACGTCAGCAACGCGACCGTGACATTGCCCATATGGGTCTGGGGACCATAGGCGCCAAGCACGAAACCCAATCCCATCAGGGCGGACAGGGCCAACAGACCCAGCCGGATCGGGGCGTTGAAGACGGGGATCAGGATCAAGACCAAGGGCAAGATCAGAATGGCTCCGAATCCTTTCGTGAATTTTCCGCTCCAAGTACCCGCCGCCATGGCGGCGGATACGGCGATCAGGCCTAGACACACCCAGATCCGCCAAGCCGCCTCCGCCTCGTAGCGACCGCGCAGCAGAATGGCCAAGTTGGCGCCTAGGACCTCCCAGCGCGCCGTGATCAATATCCAGCGCAGCGCCGGTTGCAACAGCAGCACGATAAAGGTCACGGAGGCCAAAGTAATCAGGGTGTCTGACCAGTTCCGGAAAAACAATGTACGGACTTGAGCTGGCCAGCTGCGCCTGAGGATCGGTGGGGCCAGTTCCTGGGGGGCGGGAGTCATGCGCATGGACTGCGGATCAGCGTTCCTTGATCTGGAAGTGACTGTTGTACCAGTTCAATAGGGCGGATGTCGCCAGGCTCAGGAACAGGTAGACCATCATGACCATGAGAAAGACCTCCACCTCACGGCCAGTCTGGTTCAAGGTGGTCTTGGCCGTGGTGTGGAAGAAGTCCGGGTAGCCAACCGCGACCGCCAGCGAGGTGCTCTTGGTGAGGCTCAGGTATTCGCTGATTAACGGGGGCACGATGACGCGCATCGCTTGGGGCAGGATCACCAGCCGCAACGACTGCAGGCGCGTCAGACCCAGGGCGAATGAGGCTTCCTGCTGGCCATGGTGAATGGCCAGAATGCCCCCGCGTACGGTTTCGGCTACATAGGCGGAGGCGTAGACGCTGAGGGCGGTTACCAGCGAGATGAATTCCGGACTGTAGGCATTGCCGCCCACGATACGCAGGCCCTCCTTGACGGGCTGGGACAGGGTCAAGGGCGCGGGCAATGCGATCCAGCCGAAGAGGGCAATCAGCAGAAAGACCCCCAATCCCCACAGGGTCTTGAAGTATGTCTGTCCCGTGCGGATTTCCCGTTGCCGCAGGAAAACAACGAGGCCGGCGCCGCACAGCACGCCCAGCAGCAGTGCTAGAAGATAGCCATTCCAGGAATCAGTGGGAATGCCCCAAGGGATGTACAGGCCGCGAATGCTGAGAAAGGTAGGGCCGGGCAGTTCAATGGCATCGGCCAGACGGGGCAGTTGCAGGAATAGGCCCTGATACCAGAAGTAGAGCAGGACCAGGAGTGGCACATTGCGGAACACTTCCACATAGACAATGGCGATGCGGCGGGCCAGATAGTTGGTGGAAATGCTGACGATGCCCCAGAACAGGCCCATGATGGTGGCAAAAACGATCGCGACGATCGCGACCTGCAGTGTATTGAGAATGCCTACGACAATGGCACGACCGTACGTGGAGCCGTTGTCATAGGAAATCAGGCTTTCACTGATGTCGAAACCCGCCACCTGGCCCACCCAGCCATAGGAGAAGACGATGTTGCGTTGAGTCTGCAACTCCTGGATCATGTTGTTGAAAAGAAAGAACACCGCGCCAACGGCGCCCAGCAGCGCCAAGGCCTGCCAGAACCAGCCCATGACACGTTCGTCCCGCCAGAACGGTGGACGCGCTGGGGTTTGCATTGCAGAGGCCATGGAGAACAGTGTGTAAAAAAAAGGGATATGGCTCGATTGAACCATATCCCGATGTTGTTGCGTTGCGCCCGGATACCCTAGCGGATGGGCGGAGCGTACAGCAGACCTCCATCAACCCAGGACTTGTTCAGTCCTCGGGGAATGAAGAAGTTCGTGTCCGGCCCCAGATTGCGATCATAGATTTCGGCGTAGTTGCCGACCATCTTGATCACGTTGTAGGCCCAGTCGTTGTCCAAGCCAATCTTGGCGCCGAACTCGCCGTCCACACCCAACATGCGGCGGATGTTCGGGTTGTCGCTTTCCATCATGCTGTCCACGTTGGTGGAGGACACCTCCAGTTCTTCGGCGAGGAAGGTCGCGTACACGACCCAACGCACAATATCTTCCCACTGGTTGTCACCGTGACGGACCATCGGAGCCAGCGGTTCCTTGGAGAGCGTCTCGTCCAGGATCACATGCGCCTCGGGGTCGGCCATCACGGCGCGGCGGCCGGTCAGACCGGACTTGTCGGTCGTGAAGCCGTCGCAACGACCCGTCTCGTACGCCGCGACGGATTCATCGTTGCCCTCGAAGACGACCGGCGTGTATTCAATGCCCCGGGCGGCCATGACGTCCGCCAGGTTCAGCTCGGTGGTCGTACCTGTGGCTACGCAGATGCTGCCGCCAGCCAAGTCTTCCAGAGAGTTGATGTTGTCGGCTTCGCGGACCATGATGCCTTGCCCGTCGTAAAAGGTGGTGGGAGCGAAGTCACCACCCAGATCCGTGTCACGGGTCATGGTATCCGTGGTGTTGCGAATGAGGACGTCGCCTTCACCCGCCGTCAAGACGGAGAAGCGCTCCGAAGCCGTGGCGGGACGAATTTCGTAGGCTTCCGAGTCGCCGAATATGGCCGCGGCCAAAGCCTTGCAGAAATCAATGTCAAATCCGGAGAAAGCGCCGGTTTCGTCTACAAATCCAAATCCCGGCGCCGAGGCATTGCCGATGCAAATGATGTTGCCGCGGTCCATGACCTGCTCCAGGGTGGAAAGTCCACCACTTGCCGGTGCCGCTTCGCCGGCTTCCGCTGCGGGGATTGTTTCTGGAGGAGCCACTGTACAGGCCGCCATCACGATCCCCAGCAAGACCATTGCACCAAGGACATTCAACTTTCTTACAGTCATTACACAACCTTTTCTTTTGGCCGCAAGGGCCTCTTGGGTAAGCGAGTCATTATAGCAAGTCTCAGCAGAGCTCTTGCCATCATGTTGGGCGTACATGCGCCGAGACTCGGATGGATATGGGCGATCCGCAGAGAATTCCGTGCATGTGTCAATGCTCCATGCTGTTATGATCGGTCCTCACCCATGGGGCTGGGAGTCGAGAATGTATGCAGACGTGGAAATTGGTTTCGGTAGAGCTGCCACGTGCAGTCGGATCGTGGAACCTTAGTCGGCAGGAAGGCACAAAGTGCCCCTTGGCAATGCAGGACACAACTTGGAATGCCGTGCCGAATTGCTGTTGCATTCCATTCCGCATTCCTTCTTTTCCTCTATACTGAGGCAGCCGCAAAACGCCCCTGACGATTTTTTCCCGAGACCATGTCCCCTGAAGCAATTGACGCCATCGGTCGGTGGCTGGAGCTGACAGTCACGGTGCTGGGTGCCGTGCTGTTTGCGCTTTGGGCCGGCACCATTGTCTGGACCATCAATGACATGCGGGCCCGCTCTTTCGATCTGGGGGCCATGATCTTGGCTGCATGCCTGGTGGCCTTGGTGCCCTTTGTGGGGCTCGTCGTATATTTGCTGGTGCGTCCCAAGGAAACCCTGGCCGATATCTACGATCGGGCCTTGGAGGAGGATGCCTTGCTGAACGAGCGCAAGGTGCGTTGCGACTGTCCCAATTGCGACGCACCGGTCCGGGAGGAATGGGCCTTCTGTCCGGAATGCCAACACCAGCTGCTGATTCGCTGTGGGCATTGTGGGCAGAACCGGCGCGCCGATTGGAAATACTGCGCTTTTTGTCGGGCTCCTCAAACCGTCTCGTTCACGGTCGCGGGTCCGCGCGCTGTGCCTCAGGCAGAATCCAGGAACGAGGCGCCCCGTCAAGCACAGCCTGAATTTGCACGGCCCGATCCCGCGTCCTGAATCTTCCGCCCTTGGCCGCGGATAGTGGCGGCCAAGGCAGTTTCTGATAAGACCCAGGATCCCACCTGAACGAACATCGGCCTCATTTTTGCGAACCTTTTGGCAACTGTGCCCAATCAGTCATGATTCATATTGTGAACTGTGCCTAAACCATGGCTTGCCTTGCCCCTTTATGATCGATTTCTGACGGAAGTGAAACACAAAGGCTTGTCAGTAGTTCAAATTAAGGAGCGCTCCCATGGCCCTGAATTGTTCATCTGCCGCGGACGTGTCCGTGGCCATCAAGGAGAACGACATCAAGATTGTGGATGTCAGGTTTACGGACCTGTTTGGGCAGTGGCATCACTTTTCCATTCCCACCGAGTCCTTTGATCCAGAAGAGGCGTTTGAGGAGGGGTTCGGTTTTGACGGCTCTTCTATACGCGGGTTCCAGACCATTGACATCAGCGACATGATCCTGATTGGGGATCCCGCCTCGGCTTTCGTGGATCCCATCTGCGAGATTCCGACCCTGTGTTTCGTGGGCAACGTGTATGATCCGGTTACGCGGGAGAGGTATTCCCGGGGTCCCCGCAACGTAGCTCAAAAGGCCGAGGCCCACCTCCAGGGTTCTGGGGTTGCGGACACCGTGTATGTGGGTCCGGAAGCCGAATTCTTCGTCTTCGATCAGGTGTCCTATGAAACGGGCCGCAACTTTCAGGCCTACTATCTGGACAGCGGCGAAGCCCCATGGACCGGAGGCGAGATGGGCGGCGGCCACAAGTTGGGCTACAAGGGAGGCTACTTCCCGGTGCCGCCCGCGGACAGCCAACAGGACCTGCGCTCCACCATGGTGCGCACCATGATTGACGCCGGACTGAACGTTGAGGTGCATCACCACGAGGTGGGCACGGCGGGTCAGGCCGAAATCGACCTGCACTTTGACACCTTGACCCAGATGGCCGACAACGTGCAGCTCTACAAGTACATTGTCAAGAACGTGGCCAAGATGCACGGCAAGACAGCCACCTTCATGCCCAAGCCCTTGTTCGAGGACAACGGTTCCGGGATGCACGTGCATGTCAGCTTCTGGAAGGATAACGAAAATCTGTTTGCCGGTGACAAGTACGCGGGACTAAGCCAGACCGGCCTCTATTGCATTGGCGGCATTCTCAAGCACATCAACTCGTTGCTGGCCTTTACGTCCCCCTTGACGAACTCCTATCGGCGGCTGGTGCCTGGCTATGAAGCCCCGGTGGTCGTGGCGTACTCGGCCCGCAACCGTTCCGCGGCCTGCCGCATTCCGGTATACTCGGACGCGCCCAAGGCCAAGCGGGTAGAGTTCCGCTGTCCCGATCCCGGCGCCAACCCGTACCTGGCGTTCGCGGCGATAGTCATGGCAGGCCTTGATGGCATCCAGAACCAGATTGATCCTGGTGAACCAGGAGACATGGACCTGTACGAAGCGGAGGCCATGGCCCAAGTTGGTCTGGTCAAGGGATCGTTGGAGGGCGTGCTGGATTCCTTGGAGGAAGACAATGCCTTCTTGCTGGAAGGCGGGGTGTTCACGCCGGATCTGATTGAATCCTATGTGGCTTGGAAGCGGGAGAATGAAGTGGATGCCATTCGCCTCCGCCCGCATCCGGAAGAGTTCAGTCTATACTACGGCATTTGATGCCCTGCCCCTTGCACACAGACACAGGGCCCGATCCGACAGGATCGGGCTTTGTGTATTGGGAGGCACGATGACATTGAGCAGTGCGGTGATGGCCAATCGGAAAACACAGAGCGAGTGACACATGGCACAGGAGGATCAAAAGGAGGCCCGGCGCGCGCTGGGGGAGAAAATGCGGGCCGAGGGCGTCCAGTTTGTGCTCCTGCAATTCAGCGACATTGCAGGCCAGGTCAAGCAGGTCACCATTCCCAGCGCCCTCTGGGCCGAGGTCTCGGATCACGGCCATTGGTTCGACGGCAGCTCCATCTATGGCTTTGCCCGGACCTTGGAAAGCGACATGTACTTGGTTCCGGATCCCGACACCTATGCCGTCGCGCCTTGGGAGAATGCGGACGGTCCGCGGACCGCGCGGGTCATCTGCGACATCCATCTGCCCAATGGCGAGCCCTTTGCCGGGGACCCGCGTCATGTGCTGCGCCGCCAGCTGGATCGGGCGCGTCGCATGGGATTCGAATACAACGTGGCTCCGGAACTGGAGTTTTACTTCTTTCAGCCTCATGCGGACGGCAACATTCAGCCCTTGCAGGCGCTGGACCAGGCCGGCTATTTTGACGTCAGCCTAGACGTGAAACAGAACATCCGCCGCGAAGTAGTGGAAACATTGGTGCCCTTGGGGGTGACGGTGGGCTCTTTCCACCACGAGTTGGGGGCGGGCCAGAATGAACTGGACCTGAAATATGGTCCGGGGCTGGCCATGGCGGATGGTACCGCCACGTTGCGGATCGTGGCCAAGGCCATTGCCCACCAGCATGGTCTCTTTTGCTCCTTCATGCCCAAGCCCGTTACCGGCATGGCGGGTTCCGGAATGCACGTGCATCAGAGTCTGCTGGACCCGCAGACCGGCGAAAATCTGATGTATGATCCCGCCCACGACTATAAACTGAGCCGGACGGCCCTGCAGTTCGTCGCGGGCCAGCTGGATCATGCCAAGGGTATGGCTTTGGTGGTGGCGCCACTGGTCAACAGCTACAAGCGCCTAGTGTCGGGATTTGAGGCTCCGGTCAACATCTGCTGGGGCCGCACGACCCGCAGCGCCCTCATCAGGGTGCCCCATCTGACCCAGGACCGCAAGGCCAGTACACGCATCGAGCTGCGTTGCCCTGACCCCAGCGCCAATCCGTACTTGGCATTTGCGGTGATGCTGGCTGCGGGACTGGATGGCATCGAGCGGAAATTGGATCCCCCGGCCCCGTTGGAGGAAGATCTCTTCAGTCTTTCCAATCGCCGCATGAATTATGATACGTTGCCTGACAGCATGGGACTGGCGATAGCCGCTCTGCGCGACAGCGTTGTTATCGCCGATGCCCTGGGTCAGCATCTCTTCGAGACCTATATGGAGGCCAAGACCCAGGAATGGCGCGACTATCGTTCGCATGTAACCGCTTGGGAACTGGATCATTACCTCGCCAATCATTGAGGGAGACGCGGCCCCCATCGATTCCACCATTGTCGTCGTCGATTTTGGCAGCCAATACAGTCAGCTGATCTGCCGCCGGGTTCGGGAGATGCAGGTACGGGCGGAGCTTGTGCCCTGGGACAGGGCCCCGCCGCGTCTGGCGCAGCCGGATGTAGCCGGCATCATACTCTCCGGAGGTCCCGCCGGCGTCTATGAGCCCGGGGCGCCGGTCTTGCCTGCAGGCGCCCTGGACCACTTTGTGCCCGTGTTGGGCATCTGTTACGGCATGCAGCTCTTGGTGCAGGCTCTGGGCGGCCGCGTGGCAGGCGGACGGAACCGGGAATATGGCTCCGCGACCCTGACTCACCGCGCAACGTCACGACTGCTGCAGGGTGTGCCGGCCCGCAGTCAGGTTTGGATGAGTCACGGCGATCGCGTCATGGCCTTGCCAGTGGACGGTAGTGACATCGCTTTCAGCCAAGGCTGTCCCCATGCCGCCTTCGCCATGGAGCAGGAGCGGTTGTATGGCCTGCAGTTTCACCCGGAAGTGAACCATACCGCCGCCGGACGCCGGATACTGCAGAATTTTGTGGTGGACATTTGTGGCTGCAAGGCCAATTGGACTCCAGCCCAGGTCATCCAGGACAGCATCCTCCACATTCGGGCGGTTGTGCCCCAGCACAGCCAGGTCATCTGCGCCTTGAGCGGCGGAGTGGATAGCTGCGTGGCCGCTGCGCTGGTGCATGCGGCCGTGGGTGATCGGTTGGTCTGTATCTTTGTCGAAAATGGCCTGCTGCGCCATCAGGAAGGCGTGTCCGTCATGCAGGCACTCCGGGCATGGCGTCCCGACTTGAAGGTGGTGGCCGTGGATGCCAGCGAAGATTTTCTGACGGATCTGGCCGGCGTTACCGACCCGGAGGACAAGCGTAAACGGATTGGCCGCCGCTTTATTCGGGTGTTCGAGCGGGAGATGGCCTTGCTGGTGGCGGACAACGAGGTCGAAGCTTGCTTTCTGGTCCAAGGGACCATCTATCCCGACGTGATTGAATCGGCTTCCGGCAGAGACGAGCAACATGCGCATACCATCAAGACCCATCACAACGTAGGTGGCTTGCCTGCGGACTTGCGCTTCCAAGTCCTTGAACCGCTGCGCATGCTGTTCAAGGACGAGGTGCGCCGGATTGGCCGGGAACTGGGGTTGCCGGGTCACATCCTGCAACGGCACCCTTTCCCGGGACCGGGCCTGGCCGTGCGAATTCTCGGGAAGGTGACCTGGGAACGGCTGGAGGCGCTGCGGGCGGCCGATCACATCTTCATGTCCGAACTGGTGAAAAATGATCTCTATAACGCGACGGATCAGGCTTTTGCCGTATTGTTGCCCATACAGACGGTGGGAGTGATGGGGGATGGGCGCACTTATCAGCATGCAATCGGTTTGCGGGCCGTCAGCACATCGGATTTCATGACGGCGGAGTGGACTCGCTTGCCTTGGGATCTGGTGGCCGAGGTCAGCCGCCGCATCGTGAACGAGGTGCCGGGCATCAACCGTGTGGTATACGACGTAAGCAGCAAGCCGCCGGCTACCATAGAATGGGAGTGACTCGACACTGCGCTAGACCACACCGATGAAAGGCTTTCTGAAAATTGTCGCGGTCCTGACGCTCTGTTTCGGATTGCTGCGCTTTTACAGCGTGTACAAGGCACAGGCCGCCCCCATTCTGCCCGGCGTCATGATCGGGGACCTTGATTTCCGCGCGGCCGGTTCCACCGCGGAAATTTCGCAAGCGCTGCGGGACCGCTTTGAACAGCCGGTTCTGGTCACGTTCAATCAAGCCCGCGAAGTCTTGTCTGCCGAAGAGGTGGGGCTGCGGGTGGATGTAGACCGTATTCTGGCGGAGGCCGACGCCTATCTGGAAGGAAACTTCTTTCTCCGCTCGTCTCTTCGCGACCTGCTGGGCCTGCCGGCAACCCAGCAGGTCGTCCCGCTCTATTTCTGGTTTGATCGTGCCCGCGCCCAAGCGCGTCTGGAACAATTCAACGCGGAGTTGCAAAGTCCACCGCAGAACTACTATCTGCGCCCCTTGGACCAAGGTTGGGTCCTGGAGCAGATGGGCGAGGATCTGGATCCTGCCGAACTGGGTTTCATGTACCACCCCTATCCCGATTGGACTTGGCAGCCCGGGGCTCCGGGACGCCAGGTGGATGTCGAGCGGAGCTTGGAAGGCATTGCCGCGGCCTTCATGGACACGGATGACCGGGAATGGCCCTTGGTGGTCCAAGAGGTGCCCGGCCCGGGCCCGGAACTGAAGCTGCTGGCAAAGACCTTGGATACCTATACATCCGACTTTCTGGGTTTCGCTTCCTTCTATCTGCAGGATTTGACGACCGACGAGGTGGTGGAATTCGACAGCGACGTGGCATTTTCCGGCATGTCCAACCTGAAGTTGCTGATAGTCATGGCCGTGATGCGGGACATCGATGGCATCGCCTCCGACACGGATCTAGGCCAATGGATTGATCTGGCGCTGGGCGACAGCAACAATGCCGCCGCGAATCTTCTGTTGTTGGCGCTGGGGGATGGCGATGTCCTGCGCGGAGCCGCGGAAGTCACCGACTTCGGGCGGCAACTGGGCTTGCAGAACACATTCATCCTGACGGGCTATGACGATCCCTCGCCCGTGAATCCACCAGTGACTCTGGCCAATTCCCAAGAGTGGGATACCCGTCCGGACTCCCATCTGCAGACCACCGCCGCGGACATGGGACGCGTATTGGCGGGCATCCATGAATGCACGCAGGGCCATGGCATCCTCGTGGAGACCTTTCCCGGCGAAATCACGTCCACGGAATGTCAGGCGATCCTGTTCTACTTGACCCACAACGACTTTCAGGAGATGATCTGGGGGGGCTTGCCCGAACCGGCGGAACGCACGGTCCTGCACAAGCATGGATTTTCCTTTGAGCAACACGGAAACGTAGCCTTGGTATGGGGACCCGCGGGACCTTATGTGCTCAGTTTCTTCCTGTATCGTCCGGAATGGCTGGACTGGGCCATCAGCAACGGCACCATGTACAACGTAAGTCGCATCACTTGGCGCTACTTTGAGGAGGTGGCCAAGCGCACGGACCGTACCCCCTCCCCGCCGCCGGAATTCACCCCTCCCGACGGCTATGTTCCTCAGCCCAATTCCTCATGACATCCTCTGCAGTCTCCATTCCGAATGCCGTCACGCTGGAGTCCGTGGTGATTGCCCATGGCTTGCCCTACCCTCGGAATCTGGAAACGGCTCTGGGCATGGAAGAGGTGGTGCGCCGAGCCGGCTCCCATCCCCGTACTCTGGGCATCCTGCAGGGACAACTGATCAACGGATTGGACAAGGCACAGATCGAATACATGGCCACCGCGGAAGGTGTCCACAAGATTTCGCGTCGCAATCTGAGTCTGGCACGCGCCCGCCAGTGGGACGGAGCCACTACCGTCGCGGCCAGTCTCTGGTTGTCGCGTTTCTTTGGCTACGAGGTGTTTGCCACTGGTGGCATCGGGGGAGTCCACCGCGGCGGGGCAATGGACATCAGCGCGGACCTGCCGGAACTGGCCCGTACGCCTATCCTGACGTTCTGTGCCGGCGCCAAGTCCATTCTGGATCTGGCCGCGACCCTGGAATTTCTGGAGACTTGGGGGGTGCCCGTAGTGGGCTTGGGCACCGATGAATTCCCCGGTTTCTTCTATCGCGGCACGGGGCTCGCTGTGGACATCACCTGCGATACGCCCGAGGAGGTGGCTGATCTGTGGCGCATTCATCGGGCCATGCCAGATCCTTCCGGCATGCTGGTGGTGGTCCCGGTGCCCGAGGTTGCGGAACTGCCCAAGGTGGAGGTGGAAGAAGCCATACAGGCGGCGCTCAGGGCCGCGCAGGCCGCGGGTTTGCGCTCGGCCGCGGTCACGCCTTTCGTGATGGAAAAGGTGATTGAGGCGACGGCAGGGCGCAGTTTGCACGCCAATCTAGCCTTGTTGCAAAACAACGCGCACGCCGCGGCAATGTGCGCTCTGGCGCTGTCTCGGACATAGGTCGGATTGCGCTGCCGGATTTGCCCCGGCTCCAAGGACTACTATACGTATACGGCCCGATAGAGAGCGGCAGGGCGCACATGTTCATGCCGTAGGGCCTTGGCCGCCCGCTGCGATCAAGAAGACGCTTCAGTGGCAAAGGGGCCCGATCGTGCTTATCCCTTGATACCGGAAAGCGCGATGCCTTCTATGAAGGTGCGTTGTGCCAACAGAAACAGAATGATCGTGGGCATCATGGTCAGAGTTGAGGCCGCCATCATCAACTGCCATTGGGCGCCATACATGTTCTGGAACATCTTCAAGCCCAAGGATATGGTCCATTGTTCTTGGTGGGTCAGATAGATCAGGGGGGCGAGAAAGTCCCGGTAGGTGGCGACAAAGGCGAAGAGGGCTACGGTCGCCAACGCCGGTTTTAGGAGGGGGAGCATGATCCGCAGAAAAATTCCCAGGAGAGAGGCGCCGTCAATGCTGGCCGCATCGCTCAGTTCCGGGGGTATGGTCAGCAGGAATTGCCGCAGCAGGAACACGTAGAGAGCGTTGCCGAAAAAGGCCGGCAAAATCAGAGGCAGGTAGGTGCCTACCATGTCAAAGCGGCGGAATATGATGTACAGAGGGATCATGGTGACCTGCGTGGGCAACATGATGGTGGCGAGATAGGCAAGAAACACTATCTCTCTGCCCCGCCAGCGAATGTGGGAAAACCCGTATGCGATCAGCGAACAGGAGAGTACCGTGCCGAGCACGGTGAGGCCGGATACAAGCACGGTATTGGCCATGTAGCGCCAGAAGGCAATGTACTGGGTGGCGGCTGGAAAGTTGTGCCATTGGGGCGCTGTGGGAATCCACGTCGGGGGAAACAGAAATATTTCCGCGTCGCGCTTGAGAGCCGTGATCACGGTCCAATACAGGGGGAAAACGTAGCCAAGACCCACTACCCAGCACACCAAATAGGCCAGACCCCGGGTCCAATGTCTTTGTAGGCTGGCAACCAACATGGAATTCTGTGTCTCTAGAGGCCCCGCGCGCGGCGGACGGAAGCCGGTCAGTTTTCCGCCCGATAGTACACCCATCCCGAGGAACGAAACAGGATCCAGGTCGCCAGGAGCACAATCAGGAACAGGATCCAGGCCATGGCGCTGGCATACCCCATCTTGAATTGCTGGAAGGCGGCCTGATACAGGTACATGGCATAGAAAAGGAGGGAATTGGCCGGCCCGCCCGCCGTGCCGTCCCGGCTGGCCGTAAGCACCCAGGCCTCGGTGAAGTACTGAAAATATCCAATCACATTGATGATGAGCGTATAGAAGATGACGGGGGACACCATAGGCAACGTGATGTGCCAAGTCTTGCGCACGGCCCCGGCGCCGTCCAGATCCGCGGATTCCAGCAGGGAGACGGGTACGTCACGCAGGCCCGCCAGATAGATCAGGATGGTATTGCCTCCGAACCACAGTCCCATGAAGATCATGGAAGGCTTGGTCCAGTCCGGATGGGTCAGAAAGCCGATGGGCGGGACGCCGAAAAAACCGAGCAGGGTGCGCAGGATTCCGTATTGACCGTTGAAGATCCACAGCCAGACGATGGTGGCGGCCACGACCGGCGTGATGGAGGGCAAGTAGAAAATGGTGCGATAGAGGGTCAGACCGCGCAGGCGCATATTCAGGGCCAAGGCCATCAGAAAGTCGAATGCCAAATGGATGGGCAAGCCCCACAGCACCATGTAGAGGGTGTTGCGCAGCGCGATGCCGAACACTCGATCGTCCATCAGATCCTCGTAGTTGCGCAAACCGACGAAAAAGGGCGGACGCAGGATATCGTAGTCTTGGAAGCTGTAATACAGCGACTGCAAGATGGGCCACAGAGCAAAGGCGAGCACACCCACCAAGGCAGGGGATATGAAAAGGAGCCCTGCTAGGAGATTGCGTTGTTCGCGGGTTAAGAGTCGGACAAGCATCTTGCCCACCCAAGATCACGGTCAAGGAGCCGGAGCCGCCCCTGCTTCCAAGGAGCTTGGAGTGCAGGGACGGGCTCTGCAAAATGGACGTTAGCTCATGCGCGCCATGGTGCGATCCAGTTCTTCCTGCACTTCCACAGTCACTCTCTGCAAGGTCTCCTCCGTCGTGGCCTGCCCGGTGAGCACACTGGATTCCGCCTCGCTCAGGCGGGAATTCAGAAAATCATTGACCGGAATCTTGTCGGGCCCAAAGGCGTTTGCGCCATTCAGTAATTCCACCGCCAGCGCGAAGCGAGGCTCGTCCATGAAACGCGCTTGTTGCGCGGCGGCCACCTTCGGCGGAATGTTGAAAATGTTGAAGCAGAAATCCGCCATTACCTCTTCCTGACTTAGGAAATCAATCAGGGACCAAGATGCGTCGGGATGCATCACACCTGTGGGTATGGTGAACACGCTGCCACCAAAGTTGGTGCAGTTGGGACGACCCCCACTGGGATAGGGGGCGGGAATCATGCGGATTTCCAAGTCCGGGGCAAAGCGGTTGTTGAATTGGATGAACCACTCCCCTACCTGCTTCATGGCCTCCTTGCCGGCAAAGAGCGGATTCTGGGTGCTCATGTAGTCGCCAAACCCGCTCTGGAACGTCGCGACCTCATCGATGCCCAACCGAGCGCTGTAGGAGGCCATCCAGGACAGGGCGTCGACAATCGGCGCGGAATCGGCGGTGATTTTGCCACTTTCCTCGTCATAGAATTGTCCGCCAAACACCCGGCCCCACCAGGACAGGCCGGAAGGCATCAGGCCCACCTGCTGAATGGCGCCGTTGTCATCCACCATTTCAAGAGCCATGGATGCCGCGTCCAGTTCGTCAAGGGTGACAGGGGGCGCGTCCGGATCCAGTCCCACCTCCATGAACAGATCGGGCCGATATGCCACGACATTGGAATTGGAGGTGATCATCGCCCCCCACAATTCCCCGTTCCAGTGCCACGCGTCCCACAACTGGGGGAAATACTCCTGGCCGGTAACGCCGCTGTCCGCGGCATATGCGGTGATCGGCTGCAAGCCGTCCCGCGCTGCCATGGAAACCAGCTGATGCAGCCAGACCGCAGATACCACGTCCGGTGGATTGCCGCCAGCAATGGCGGTCAGAACCTTGTCGTATTGACCAAACACAGTCGACATGTTGGCGTAGACGTCGTCCTCGTGCGCTGCGTTGAACTTGTCGACTTGGACTTGCAAGGCATCGTATTCAAATCCGCTCCAGCCTGTCCAGTAGTTCAAGAAGGCCATCTCCGGTGCGCTCCTGTCTTCGCCGCCAGGAGCCGCGGGTGTCACCGGTACACAAGCCACCAAGGCGGCGCCGACTCCCGTCAACCCTACGGCATGCAGAAAGGAACGGCGGGTCATTCCACGCGAACGTTTTTTGTGCATAGTGTCTCTCCTGTCCTGAAGGATCAAAGTGGATGCACGCGGCATGCCGTCATGGAAACGCACGTTGTCGCCACTGAATATTTTGGGATGCAGACCCTTGAAAGAAGGAAACAATCCCGTGGTGGCAGCGTACGCGAACGAACAGCGCACGTCACGGCACTCTGTACCCTACCAGTGTAGCAATAAATGTCGCGCCGCTCCGCGTCGTCCCGCGGAGCGGCGCCTGTCAAACGAGATCCGAGTCAATCATCCTGTCTCTCCCGGCCGAGAAGGACAGGGTGCCGCATTCATCCTCTGCACTGGATTCAGGTGGGCGCCAAGCCAAGCAGGGCCTCGAACTCGTCCCGCTCGATCGTCTCCTCTTCCAGTAGGGTTTCGGCCAGCAGCTTCAGTTGATCACGGTGTTCCTGCAAGAGGCTGACGGTGCGCTGATACGCCCGGTCCACCAAGCTGCGCACTTCCTTGTCTATCTGCTGGGCGACTTCCTCGCTGTAGTGCCGCTGTTCCCCAATCTCCATGCCCATGAAGGGACTGTGGTCCCCTTGATTGAGCTGAATGGGACCCAGAGTTTCGTTCATTCCGTAGCGCGTGACCATGTCAATGGCAATGTGCGTCACTCGCTCCAGATCGTTTTCCGCTCCAGTCGTCACGTCCTGAAAGGTTATCTCTTCCGCGGCGCGTCCGCCCAGCAAGGCCGAGAGCTGTGTCTCCAGATCAGAGAGGCTCATCAGGTGTCTGTCTTCGTTAGGCAAGGGCATGACGTACCCCAAGGCTTGGCCGCGGCTGACGACGCTGATCTTGCCTACGTTGTCCGCTTGGTCCAGCAGGTGCATGACGATGGCGTGGCCCGCCTCGTGGTAGGCCACATACCGGCGTTCCTTTTCGGTGATGACGCGGCTGGCGCGGGCGGGCCCGGCCATGATGCGCTCGATGGCTTCCACAAGGTTGGTCATGGTGATGGAGTTCTGGTCATGGCGCGCCGCCAAGATGGCCGCCTCATTCATCAGGTTTTCCAAATCCGCTCCCACCATGCCCGGGGTCTGGCCTGCGATGGCATCCAGGTCCGCTTCCTGATCCAAGGGCTTGCCTTTGGCATGCACTTCCAGAATCGCCTTGCGTTCGCTGCGCTCCGGCAGATCCACTATGACCTTGCGGTCAAAGCGGCCGGGCCGCAGCAGGGCTGGATCCAGAATGTCCGGGCGATTCGTGGCCGCAACCACAATGACGTTGTTGCCGGACTCGAAGCCGTCCATCTCCACCAGGATCTGGTTGAGGGTCTGTTCGCGTTCGTCGTTGCCGCCGCCAATGCCTGCACCGCGATGGCGTCCCACGGCATCGATCTCATCCACGAAGATGATGCAGGGCGACTGGGCCTTGGCTTGGGTGAACAGATCGCGAACGCGACTGGCTCCCACCCCCACGAACATCTCCACAAACTCGGAGCCCGAGCTGGAGAAGAAGGGCACGCCGGCTTCGCCCGCCACGGCCTTGGCCAGCAGAGTCTTGCCCGTGCCTGGCGCGCCCACCAGCAGCACGCCCTTGGGAATGCGGGCTCCCAGAGCTTCGAACTTGTCCGGTTCGTTGAGAAAGTCCACTACTTCCTGCAGCTCCACCTTGGCTTCGACCAAGCCCGCGACATCCTCGAAGGTGATGTCCGAGTGTTCCACCACTTCCACCTTCTTGGCCCGGCTGCGTCCGAACTGCAGGGCGCGGTTCTGGCCTCCCATGCCGCTCTGACGCATGATGAAGACAAAAAACGCGATCACTACCAACATGGGCAGAATGATGAGCGCCCCGGAAATGATGGCCGCGGCGCGCGGCGGATTGCGAAAGGTGACGGGCAGGGCATTGAGCCGTTCCAACTCTCCTCCCATGTTGGCCAGGCTGACGTAGATGCTGGTCTCCAGCTCCTTGCGCGAGCGCACCAGGGAGCCGCTGTCGAGCTGAATGGAAAGGACTTCGCCCATGACCTCGATGCCCTTGATGCGGCTTTGGTTGACTAAGGTAGCGACCTCGTTGAGCCCAATCGTCTCGTTGCGGGAATTGTTGCTGACCATGGCACGCACGGCCACCACGCCGACAATGACCAGCAAAATCCAGATCCAGCCTTGATTTAGAAGGTTGGACCATGAGCCGGGTACACGTGGCGGCCTGTCTCCATTGCCTTGCGGCTGTGGCGGGTTGTCTTCTGGCATGATTCTGTGATTTGGATGGTGCCTATCAGGTAGATAGCCTAAAGGATCCGGCCCGGTAGGGTTTGTACTGGGCCACCGGGCGATTCAGACGCCAATGGCATCCAAGTCCGGTTGAATGCTGGTCCCCACCGCGTGGGTGAGAACCCGATGGATGGGCTGCATGCCCTTGTGCCAGCGCGGATGGGGCATGACCGCCTCCTGGGGCTTGTCACTGAGGCTCATCAGCAGACTGCCTCGCTCTCGCAGAAACAGGCTCAGTTCCCGCACTTCCTGCGTGATGCACAGCTCCGTGGCCAACCGCTGATCAGGACCGACGGACGTCGGCAAATGACCCATGTGTTGCACAGTGTTCAGAAATTCCTGACGCCGGAACTGCTTGAACGGCGTGCAGTCTCCGTTGCGGGCGCACATCTGATATTGCTCATGCAGCTGGCGCATCTGCATCGAGAATTTGTTTTCGGCCTGCGTGGTAATCCATCGCACCAGCTGGTCAAAGGACATTTTGCGCACCAGCAGATCACTGACCTCCTTGACGGTCATGATGCCTGTGGTCACCATCAGGCCAATGTACACGATGTAGTCCTGGTTGTCGCTCGTCAGGGGAAAGAATTCCGGGCGGGAAATGGCATCGTACACGAGCCGGAATTCCGCGAAGTTGAACTTGCCAGTGCTGATCAGCTGGCTCTCCAAGGCTTGATGCAGGCTTTCTAGGCGTGATTCGTTGATGACCTTGCTGTTGCGGCCACGTGCCCCCAAGGCAGTCTTGTCGATGTCGATGATGACCGCCGTGCGCTCATCCAAGGCGAACCGTGCGCTCAATTCCTGCATCCAGGCCCCCAGCAAGTGCCAGCGGTTGGCGGTTACCACCTGTTGCTTCTCGTCCCACGTCAGATCGGGATCCACATTCGGGTCTTCGGCACAGATGAAGCAGGATCCGCGCCAACGGGCGAAGTCAACCATGTCCTCGAACACCACACCGTCCGTGCTATATGTATCCCCGATGAAGAGAAGTTCCTCGATTTCGGTATTCGAGCGTTGCTCCTGCATGTGCTCCGTAATCCAGACGGCCACCTTGGCGTAGGCGGAATCGGCTTTGCGCGGCAGGTTCACCGGGTCCAGTCCGAAGGTGCGGGCGCATTGGTTGTATCCCTGATATTGAGGGTCGATGGGCTGCAGATTTCGGTACACGAGGCGGTCGTCCAGAAACTCGGACAGGGCCACCGTACCAAATTCACGGCATTCGGGGGGGAGGCTAGAGGCAGTGGACAAGAGGGGTCCTTGGGTTACGGGGAAACGGGATGGCCACGGCTACAACGCAGCCAAGGCTTCTTGGGTCTGGACGGAAAGTTGGCCGTTGACGGGCTGTCCGTGCAGTACATGGAACAGTTCCGCATTCAACAGGCTACCACCGGCAGCGCCGCGAATGGTGTTGTGACCCAACGCCAGAAACTTGTAGTCTAGGATCGGGTCCGGGCGCAGCCGGCCCACGACAGTGACCATGCCGGGGACGGAACCCGCGAGACGATCCAGCCGTGGTTGAGGGCGATCCGCAGCCTCCATGTAGACAATGGGAGGCTGCGGCGCCGAAGGCAGATCCAGCCGTTGCGGCAATGGATTGTACCTTGTCCAGGCCTGTAGGATGTCGTCCTGGGTGGGCGTTTCCTTGAACTCCAGACTGATGGCTTCCAGATGGCCGTCTTGGGTGGGAACGCGATTGCAGTGGGCGCTGATACGGAAGTCCGGGGCGACGATGCCCTGCCCGTCAAAGTGGCCCAGCAGCTTGTGCGGTTCCCTTTCCTCCACCTTCTGCTCCTCTCCACCGATATGGGGAATCACGTTGTCCATGATATCCAGGCTGCTGACGCCGGGGTACCCGGCCCCGCTGATCGCCTGCATGGTGCAGACGAAGAGGCGATTAAGCCCAAAGGCCTCGTGCAGGGGATGCACGGCGCAAACCAGATGCGTGGTGGTGCAGTTGGCGTTGGTAACGATGTAGCCTGACCACTGCCGCTGCCGCCGCTGGACATCGATGAGGCCGAGATGCTCCGGATTGACCTCCGGGATCATGAGCGGCACATCGTCCACATACCGGTAGGCGGCCGCATTGCTGTATACGCCGTAGCCTGCCCGGGCGAAGTCGCGCTCGACCTCCCGCGCGGGCTCCGTGGGCAATCCGCTGAACACGATTTCACAGTCTGGACCGGGTTCCGCGGGGGCCAGCACCTTGTTGCGCAAGACTTCCGGCATGGGTTCGCTCAGAATCCAGTGGCAGGCCTCCGCGTAGGTCTTGCCTGCGCTGCGCTCCGAGGCACACAGCGCAGTGACTTCAAACCAGGGGTGATGCTCCAGCAGGACCGCGAACCGCTGCCCCACGGGCCCGTTCGCTCCCAGAATTCCCACTTTGACTTTCTCAGACATACTTCTTCCTGCACGGCATGTCCCACGGCAAGTCAGACAAGAGAAAGACGCCCGTCTTGTCCATGTCCATGCGCCTACGAAGGCGGAAACGATAGGCGGTCTAGGCAACAGGCGACGTGCATGGCCTCAACAGCGCGGAGCGCAGTGGATCCAAGCCATCTCAACTATATCACTTAGCACCCCGGCCGCGGTGGCTTCCACTCCGGCCCCCCGGCCTTGAATCACGAGAGGCAACGGAGCATACCATTGTGAAGTGAACTGCACCAGATTGTCGGTGCCGGACAGGTGGCCCAAGGGGCTGTCGAGCGGCACCACCTGGGGGCCTACCGCGAGCGATCCCCCGGTCACCGAAGCCACGTAGCGCAGGCAACTGTCCTGGGAGCGGGCGTCCGCGCACAGCTGGGCCATTTCCGCGTCCCGCTGCGGCAGGGCATCCATAAAGTCGGCCACGGAGAGGTCAGTCCAGGCGTCCGGATATAGACTGGTGACGACAACATCGGCCAGCTCCACGCGATATCCCACCCCGCGTGCCAGAATGAGGGCCTTGCGGGCCACATCCAGACCGCTCAAGTCGTCCCGCGGATCGGGTTCGGTATAGCCTTGGGCGTGGGCCTCCCGGACCACCGCACTGAATGGCTGACCCGCTTGCAGGCCGGCCATGACGTAACCGAGGGTACCGCTGAAGGCGCCGGCCAGGGAAGTCACCGGATCTCCACTGCTGCAGAGCCGTTGCAGAGTGGCAATGATGGGCAGACCGGATCCCACCGTGGCTTCCCAGCGACTGCAGGACATGCGTCGTCTTCCCTCCGGTGTATGCGTCAACCGATCGTAGATCTCCTGGCTCTGCGTCAAGGGCTTCTTGTTGGCCAGCGCGATGCAGGAACCACCCTCGACCGCCTGCAGCAAGGCATCGGCGGTTTCGTCCGCCGCACTGCAATCTGCGTACAAGGTGCAGCGGTTTCCCTGGGCCTCCACCACCGTCTGGGGTCGGGTGGTCTCGTGACCGCCGTCCAGCGCCGCCAGCGCCGTGCCGCCTTCCTTGGCAGCCAAGATTCCCGCCAGTTCCGTGTCCGTTAGGACGGTGTCTGCCGTGCCGACATAGCCACTGCTGTCGCTGACAGCCTGAATGTCCAGGCACAGGCCGTAGGTGGACGCGTGCCACGACCGATTTCGGACAATCTGGCGCACCAGCGAACGGCCTACACCGCCCAACCCCAAGACCACCAATGGCAGTCGATTCATGCCCGCAATCCCCTATGCGAAAACACCAATTCTAGCATAGGGCGTTCCTGCCTGTATTGGCCGGGTCCCCTGGACAGGGCCTATGGTGGGCTTGCCATATGCAAGTCAAATGCGTCGTGCAAGGCTCGCACCCCGGTATCGGCCTCGGCCGCCGAGACCACCATGCTGATCATGGCGTCGCTGGCTCCTTGGGCAATCGAGATGATGTTGATGCCCGCCTCGGCCAAGGCCGTAAAGACCCTGCCGGCAATGCCGGGAGTGTAGTGAATGGCGTGTCCCACCGCGGCGATGATCACGATGTCGGATTGTCCTTGGATGCGATCGATATATCCCCGTTCCAGCTCCACACTGAATTCCTGGCGCAAGGCCGGGATCACAGTATCCGCCGTAGACCGGGGAATGACAAAGCAGATGCTTTGTTCGCTACTGCTCTGTGAAATCATGAGCACGTTGGCCTTGGCCTCGGAGACGGCACCAAAGGCCCGGGCAGCCATGCCCGGGATACCCATCATGCCCCGCCCCGCAATGCGGATCAGCGTCATGTCCCGTATGGCCGTGACTGCACGTATGGTGCCTCCTTCCGACAAGCTGTGGTCGGGCACCACAATGGTACCCGGATGGTCCGCTTCAAAGGTGTTGAGGACCCGTAGGACAATTTCCTTGTGCATGGCGGGCCGCACAGCCTTGGGATGCAGCACCTTGGCCCCGTAGTAGGACAGTTCCGCCATTTCTCCATAGCCGATGCGCTCGAGACTGCGGGCTTGGGGCACGACCCGTGGATCGGCTGTCTTGACGCCGCTCACATCGGTGTAGATGCGGATTTCGGAGGCGTTCAGGGCGGCGCCAAGGATGGCTGCGGTGTAATCGGATCCACCGCGCCCCAGGGTGGTGAGCACTCCGTCCATGGTGGCCCCGATGAAACCCTCGGTGACCACTACCTTGCCCGCCTCCAGATGGGGCTGGACAAATTGCCGGCAACGGACTTCCGTCAAGTTGGAACGAGGTTCCGCGCCTCCAAACACCGCGTCTGTAACGATGATGTCCCGTGCCTTCACATGCACCGCGGGAACACCCACGGTGCAGAGCACCTGCTGCAGGATCGGCGCCATCAGGGATTCGCCGGTCCCGGCAATCCAGTCTTTCCCCTTGGGCGTCAGCTCTCCGAGCACCGCGATACTTTCCAGCAGGCGTCGGAGATGTTGGATGTCGTGGCGGATCTTGGCGCGCAGCCGCTCTTGAGCCGCCCGCTCGGAAACCAGGGAGGCCAGGATCGCATCGTGTTGATTCTGCAGCTGGACATAGGCCACCTCGGGCGGCTCCAGTCTGCCCGCGGCGGCGGCCTGAGCCGCCTCCAACAGGAAGTTCGTGACGCCTTTCATAGCGCTGGTGACCACTGCCACGCCTTGTCCCGGCGCAGCGGCATGCCCGTCGCGCACAATCGTGCAGACATGGCGCAGGGCTGCCGCATCTCCCACGGACGTGCCCCCGAACTTCATGACGATCATGTGTCGGAATCTTGACGATGGGGGATGGAGGATTGCAGTGCAAAGATGGCCGTGGTAGCCAGCAGATTGGCTGCAGCCTTGGAGGGACTGACACCCTTGGGTCCCAGATATATGTCCGCCATGATCTTGATGCCCTGCTCACGACAGAAGCGACGGAAGTCGGCAATGGTCATGGCCTGCCAGCGCCTTTCCGAGGTCCATTTGTCGGGAGAGGCCGGGCCCTCGGGCACGTGTCCCTTGAGGAGCAGGTTCAGCCGGGACTTCCAATAGCCCCAATTGGGAATGCTGACGATGATTTGCCTGCCGACCCGCATCATTTCGGCAATGACACGGCTGGGGTTGTTGAGGTAGTGAAGGGTTTGGCTCAGCACCACATAGTCCACGCTCTGATCGGGGTAGTCCCCCAGTCCTTCATGTAGGTTGCCTTGGCGCACGCTGAGACCCCGCCGAATGCAGGCCCTCACACCCTCTTCATGGAGTTCGATGCCTCGGCCCCGGACGTTCTTGACGGCAGACAGGTATTCCAGCAATATCCCTTCGCCGCATCCTAGATCCAGGACAATGCTGTCGGGTTGCACCAAGGTGGCCAGCGCGCGCAGGTCCGGACGAATCGAGGCAGTGTCCGCGGAGGTGGATACGGCAGTCGGGATGGACATGACGGTCGGGGGACGCCCCTACGCCGCCAAGGCCCGATAGGCAAGCGGAGGTGCAATCGCCAGCTCCCTGCTCAAGCGGTTCAGGAAGTTGGCGATCAGTTCCGTCATGGTGCTGGTTTCCAACAGAAAGGCGTCGTGGCCCCAGACGCTCTTCACGTTCACGTAGGTGGCGTTGATACCCAATGTGCTCAGGGCCCGCACCAGTTCCTTGCTCTGGTAGCTGGGATACAACCAGTCGCTGGTGAAGCTCACGATCAGGAAGCGTACCTCCTCCGCATGCCGAAAGGCATCCGCCAGCCTTCCGGTTTCGTGACTCAGGTCGAAGTAGTCCATGGCCTTGGTCACGTACAGGTAGCTGTTGGCATCGAAACGCGCCGGAAACTTGTTGCCGTTGTGCTGCAGATAGCTCTCCACCTGGAAGTCCGTCTTGAGGAATTCGTAGCCAAATCGTTCCCGATCCTGCAGCCTGCGACCGAACTTGCTGTGCATGGAAGTGTCCGACAGGTAGGTGATATGTCCAATCATGCGGGCCACAGCCAACCCTGCATCCGGGTGGTTGTGGCCGTAGTAGTCCCCGTTCCGCCAATGGGGGTCGCGGAGGATGGCTTCGCGCCCTACGGCATTGAAGGCGATTTGCAGGGGACTGTGGCGGGCCGTGGTGGCAATGGGTATGGCCGAGTGCAGCCGTTCCGGGTATTTCGAGGCCCATTGCAGCACTTGCATGCCTCCCATGGACCCGCCCCCGACACACAGCAACCGTGCGATACCCAAGTGGTCGATGAGCCGGACTTGGGCGTCCACCATGTCCGCGATCGTGACCACCGGGAAGGAAAGGCCGTAGGGTCGTCCCGTCTGTGGATTGATGGATGTCGGTCCGGACGAGCCGAAGCAGCTGCCAATCACGTTGCTGCAGATGACAAAATACTTCTCCGTATCGAAAGCCTTGCCTGGCCCGATACAGTCATACCACCAGCCGAGTTCCTCCGGATCCGTGGCGGAGGTGCCCGCCGCCTGCTGGCTGCCGCTCAAGGCATGGCAGATCAATACGGCATTGCTGCGCTCGGGATTCAGCGCACCATATGTCTGGTAGGCCAGCGTGACAGGGGACAGGGTGGCCCCGCTGGACATTTGAAAGGGTTTGCCCTCGGCGAATACAAGGTGTTGGGTGTGAACCTGTTCGACTAAGGCGTAGGCAGACATGGTCAATTGTGCAAGGTAAACGCTTCAGTGTCCGGAAAAGCGGTGTGGATCAAAACATCCCCGGACCCGGGGATGCAAAAAGACCTGACATTGCTGTCCTGCCTCTCATCTCCCAGACACGCGTCTGCCGGACTTGGCACCCAGACCTTACTCAAGCGCGTCTGCCGGGTTGCCGAAGATTCAAAGGGCCGGTCCCTCCACTTCTCTTATCTAGAGAAGTGTTGGAGCATTGTACATCTTCCGGTTGCAAAGCAGGAATAAGGAATCGTTTTCGTCGACAGCGGCTTTCAGGCACTAGGCCTTCGACTTGTCGGGTCCCGAGAAAATCCTGCGGGACGCTGATTAGCCCGGATTGCTGCAGTGGATTTCCCCGCGACCCATGATGCAACAGGCTCGTCACTGTGCAGTGCATCTTGACGCCGCTGGATGGCAATGTATTGGGGAGCGGAACTTCGTTGCGATCTGCGCCGCGACTCGGTCCTGGCAAACCGTCCCAAATGCAACCTTACAGCCCTGTGCACTGTGGCGCATGGGGACGGATGTCTAGCCAATGTGCTTGGGGTCCAAGGCATCCCGCAGGCCATCCCCAATGAAGTTGATGTTGAGTACCGTGATGAGAATCAGGATGGCGGGGGGCATCCAAATCCAGGGACCGTCCTGCAACACGTCAAGGCTGCGGGCGGTTTCCAGCATGTTGCCCCAACTGGGGGTCGGCAGGGGAATGCCCACTCCCAGAAAGCTTAGGCCCGCTTCCAGCAGAATGCCACCGTTGATGGCGAATGTGACCGAGGCCAGCAACGGGGCTACAACGCCGGGTAGAACATGCACCAGAATGATCCGGTGATTCCGAACCCCCACGGCACGGGCGGCCAGCACGAATTGCTGCTCCCGAATGGACAGCACCTGTCCCCGCACCAAGCGCGCCGTGCCCATCCAGCCAAAGAGACCGATCAAGGCGATTACGTTGAGGATGCTGGGTCCCAGAAAGGTCGCCACGGTCAAGATGATGACCACTCCGGGGAATGTCATGACCACATCCGTGAAGCGCATGATGATCATGTCGATGAAGCCTCCAAAATATCCCGAGACGACGCCCAACAGCGTACCAATGAGAATCGTCATGGCCGCGGAACTGAACCCCACCAGGATGGACACCCGCCCGCCATGCAATAGCCGACTCCAGATATCGCGCCCCACCCGGTCCGTGCCAAGCCAATGCTCGGCGTTGGGGGATTGGAACTTGTTTCGCAGATTTAGAGTTTCGTAGGGATAGCGCTCGATTAGGGGCGCCACCAAGGCCAGCAAGAGAATCAGGGCAAAGAGGCTGAGGCCTATGACCGCCAACGGATGCCGTCGAAAACGTCTCAAGGCTTGGGCGGCGGGGGACACCGCCTCGACTTGGGAGGCCTCGAGATTCTGCACTGGAAAGAAGGGTGCCGCCATGTCGAAATCTTTCCTAGTCGTATCGAATCCTAGGGTCAAAGACGGCATAGGCCAAATCGGTCGCCAAGTTGGCCGCCAGCACCACAATGGCGGTGACGAGCATGATGCCCATCACCATGGGGTAGTCCCGTGCAGACACGGCGTCGACAAACAGGGATCCCATGCCGGGCCAACTGTAGATCGTTTCGATGAAGAGAGCTCCGGCGACCAACTGCGGGATGCTCAGGCCGATGATGGTGACCACCGGCAACATGGCGTTGCGAAACACATGACGCCAAGTCACTGTCCGATCCGGCAGTCCCTTGGCCTGAGCTGTGCGAATGTAGTCTTCGGTCTTGACCTCCAGCATGCTGAAGCGGGTAAAGCGCATGTAGGTGGCCAGATTGAAGACCGCCAGCGTGCCCGCCGGCAATACCAGATGGTACAGCAGGTCCCAGATCGAGGTGTCTTGGCCAACGGTTTGCATGCCGCCCGAGGGAAACCAATGCAGCTGCACCGAAAACAGATACAAGCCGAAGATGCCGGCCACAAAGGCAGGCATGGAGATGCCGACAAACGACAGGCCGGTCAGCGCGAAGTCCCAGATGGAATACTGCCGGAGACCAATGAAGACGCCCAGCGTAATGCCGGTGATGGCGCCTAGGGACAGAGCGGTGCCCATTAACAGCATGGTGCGCCCCATGCGCACGACCAGCACTTCGGCCACGTCGTCCCCATTCTTGAAGCGAAAGCCCAGATCGCCGCGCAAGGTGGATCCCAGCCATTTCAGGTACCGCACCGGAATCGGGTCGTTCAGACCAAAGCGTTCCTCCACGTGCGCTAAGTCTTCGCGCATGATCCCTATCTCTTCGTTGACATAAAAATCCACTACGCTGCCGGGAGCTAGATTGATCAACGCAAAAATGATCACTGTCACCATGAACAGGATCGGTATATTGATCAGGATCCGACGCAGAAGGTATTGCATGCCATGGAGGTATCCGTCAAGGCCAAGGGGCAACGATGCCATGCCCTACAGCCGGGGCCTGGTGCGGCCAAGACGATCTTTCCGTTTCAGCCCCGCGGAACCCCGTCCACTGGCCGAGCGCGATCTGTTGGCCCTGACGGCCAAGGGAGCTTGGCCGTCAGGGAAGGGCCGGATTGAGTTGGCCCAAGGTCACGGAAATTCTTTTTCGGTGTCCAACGTATACAAGACGTCAGATATGTGAAAAGCCCCGTGACCTTGGTCATCAAACCGTATGCAGTACAGAGACCTGTCCGCTCCCTTGGGAATGTCTATTATTCGGCAATGTGCCACTTTTCGGCATGATCCACATAGGGACCACCGCCGGGGGCGGGGAAGTAGTAGAAGTCGGCCAAGTCGGCGCTGGCGATGCCATAGCGAGTCGAGACCCAGAAATAGGCAAAGGTCTGTTGCTCGTTCTGATACTTGCAAAACGCCGTGCGCGCCGTGCGATAGTCGTCGAACGAAAAGGCGGAATCCATCGTGGAGACCAGGTCCGCGTAGTTTGGATCATCCAGACCCCAAATGTTGTCCTCCAGATACCAGCTGGCCCCGATGGATGCGGGTCCGGCGCCGGCCCCCCGGTAGGTGAAATCGAATTCCATGTTCTGTTCCACCACGTTGCGCCATGTCGGCACGTCCACGAAGGCGGGCGTGGCATCAATGCCGATGTCTGCCAGATTGGTTTGGAAGACCGTCAGAATGTCCTTGGCCAACTGTGAAGTGTAGTAGGTGGGGATCTCAAACTTGAGATCACTCAGGTCAATGCCGTCGGCCGCCGCTTCGGCCAGCAATTCTCGTGCCAATTCAGGATTGTATTCGTAGTAGTTGGCATCTTCGGGCCAAAAAGCGGGATAGGGGTCGTTGCAGGGCGTAGCCTGTGCCGTGCCATTGAAGACATCATTGATGATCGAGGTGCGGTCAATCCCGTACATCAGAGCGTGACGGACCCGGATATCCTGCCAGGCTTCCTTGTGGTAGTTAAAGTTGAAGAGATTGGTCACGAAGGAAGGGCCTTCAAAGATCTGGAAGTCCAGATTGCCGCCAAACCGGGCTGCCACATCGGCGCTCACATAGGTGAAATGGATATCGCCGCTCTCCAAGGCCAGCACCGCCGCCGTTTCGTCCACGAAATAGCGATTGATGAGCTTGTCCAGTTTCGGCGCGCCATCCCAATAGTATTCGTTGGGCACCAATTCCATGAATTGGTCCTTTTCGAAGGCGCCAAACTTGAATGGCCCGGTGCCCACGGGATTGGACCACCACCAGTCTGCGCTCTGCAGTTCGGCGGGCGCAAAGTCTACGGCATGCTCCGGCAGGGCATAGAACCCGCGCAGTTCGTCGAAGAACCGGGGATTGGGAGCCACCAGGGAAATCTCCAGGGTCAAGTCATCCACGACAGCGACGCCCGCAATCTCGTCGGCTTCCCCTTCATTGAACTCGGTCCAGCCCACTATCTGCTCCGGCCGTCCCGCAAAGTACCGAGTCACCGCGGCGTCGGGAGCCGAAGTCAATTCGGCCGTGAATTTCAAGTCGGACGCTGTGAAGTCCTCACCATCATGCCACTTGACGCCTTCCCGCAGCTGGAACGTCCAGACATCGGCGGCTTCGTTGGGTTCCCAGCTCAAGGCCAAGGCGCCGTCGCTCGTATGCGCACTGAAGTCCTTGGTCATCATGATGATCGGCGTGAACAGCTTGGAGAACCAAACGTTGCCAGCGCCGTTATTGTATAGGACGCCCTGCGGA
Source organism: Caldilineaceae bacterium (assembly GCA_963422415.1). GTDB lineage: Bacteria > Chloroflexota > Anaerolineae > Caldilineales > Caldilineaceae > Bin34. The sequence continues at coordinate 3,184,998 of OY729430.1, read as the reverse complement.
TCACCGCCTGGGCCCACGTCAAAGCCACCGATCAACGTCTGCGCCACGGGGGTCGGCGCGGCCGGAGCCGCTTCTTCGGCCACGGGGGTCGCGGCCGGAGCTGCACAGGCGGCAGTCAACACCGCCAGGATCATCAATATCAAAGTCAATCTTTTCGCAATCATGCATATGTCCTTTGGCGTTTCGCCAATCCAAAACCAAACAGCAAAAAATCCGTGATTGTTCTCTGTGCCGGGCCACCTCCTTGGCATTGTATCCTTAATATCATGTACCGGTGCCGTTTTCTGGCTACTCCCCGAAACGGTACGGGGTCCTGATTGGGAACTGGCTGCCCGGAGTACGGACAAGTCCCATTCGCGAGCCAGATTCCAAACCTGCCGCCGGCGGCCATATCCTTGCAAGAAGCGATGCAGCCTCTCTATATTGCGGTTGTCCACATGGCGCAGCCCAAGGCGGGCCAAGAGTCTTCGGCTTCATCCACCCCGCTCCGTACGGGGAGCCTCGCTTGGCCTGGGACATCGGTTCCTCCTGTCCTAGCCATTGCGCTTTTGCAGCAGTTCTTTCAAGCGGGCAATCTCGGCGGCGTCCTGGGCTGCTTGGTCTTCCGCCTGCCGAGCGCGGGTTTCTGCCTGCCGGGCGCGGGTTTCTGCCTGCCGGGCGCGGGTTTTCACCCAAGCAAGTTCGGTGGCATCTCGAGCGGCGCGCTCCTTGGTGCGCAGCCAAGCCTCGGGCGTTGTATGGTACCAGTCGTTCTCGTCCGGGTCTCGCAGGCGCAAGGCGGTCCCTTCCTCCAACCCCCAGGCGGTGTCCAGCACGACGCTGTAGTGCAGAGTGACGGCGCTGCCTGCCACGGCGCCGGGCTGGCCCACGATCTCGGCGTAGTCTCCATCCTCCATCCTCCATCCCAGCAAGGGCGGGCCGCCGGTGCAGCCGGTAGGATCGTACAGCCAATACTCCGGAATTTCCGCCAGACGATAAATGTCATGCTTGATGTCCCGATCCGCCTTGTAGGTGCTTTCCGAGGCAATTTCCAAGATCAAGTCGGGGCGCTGGGCGGCGGTCAGTTCCAGCGAGCCATACACCACATCCTTTTGCAACAGGTTCCGTCCAGGCCAAAGCGCAATGTCGGGCGACACCCCGGCCTTGAGCGGCACATTTCGAATCAGCAGGTCACTGGTAAGGGTGTAGGGCAGGTCCTGAGCCAGGAGATGCAGCCGCAGATCCATCTCGCATTGCATCAAGCGTTCATGATGAACGTTCGTTTCCAAGGTCTTGACCCCCTCGATGGCGCAGAACGGGTCCTCGGTATACCAAGGCGACAACGTCTCGGTCCCGTCAGGTATGGCCATGGGCCTGTGTCTCTTTACTCTACTAATTTCTAATTGCGATTGTCATCCTCATGATAACACGCGGGATTCGACGGCCTCAGGCGGGGCCCATGGCCTTATCCCCACGATGTGCACTTGGAACAAGTCCCATTTTCCGCTCTTCCCAGAGGCGACGTCGTGTCAGCACGCCGTGGCCTTTGGCACGAAATAGCATCTTGACAGCCCGACCGCAAGGTGCAACGCGGCAGGGTCTCCTTTCAGCCACTGACCTTTGCAACGATACCAATGGCCTGGGCTATTCAAGGACTTGGATGGCTGTGGTCAATCGGGCCTCCGTGCCGTGGCAACGACGATCCGATCGCCGGAGGCGGCATGGAATTCAGAGCATGTCTTCCGTGTTCGGTCTCCAAGAGTGCATGCGTTTCCATCGATCTCGCTGACGCAGTTTGGTTGCAGACCGGCCTGATATATACTTGGTCATTGGACTTCTATTGATGCAGAAGTGTTTTTCTGACCCTCCCACCGAGACGTTGGGGTTGTCATTATTCACTACAGGGAGCAATCTATGTACGGTGGTGTAACTCGACGTGATTTTCTGCGCCTGGCGGGCGGAGCCATCGGCGTGGCAGCGCTGGCGGCGTGCGCACCCCCCGCAGCCACTTCCGGCGGCGAAGGCGCGGCGGATACCGAACCTATCGTTATCCGGTATGCGGGTCTGGAAGGAATGGGGGCAACCGTCGAGCGTTTTATTCAGCCGTGGCTTGAAGACAACGGTTATGGCTGGGAAAGGGGTTCCTTTGGTCAGCAGGAATTGACAGACAAGATCATGCAGTCTGTCGCTACCAATACCTACCTGGCGGACATGTTCCAGTTTCCATCCAATGCGCGGGCCGATGTAATCGCGGCCAATGCCCTGTATCCGATCCCTGATTATGTGCAGGACGCCGTCAACTTTGATGACATTATTCCCAGTATCGTTAACACCCTGTCCTGGGGGGGCCAAGTCTATTCCCTGCCCTTCGATGGAGACGTGCACTACTATTCCTTCCGCAAGGATCTGTTTGGCGATGCCGCGGTTGCGACAGAGTTTGAATCTGAAACCGGGCACCAGCTGAATCCCGAGACCGGCGCCGTCACTTGGGACGAGTGGCGGGCGATTGCAGAGTATTTCACCGGTCGCGACTGGAACGGCAATAGCGAGGAGGATGATTACGGGATTGCCTGCATGAACAAGCGCGGCGACACGCTGTGGTGGGGTTTCCATTCTCGGGCCACCGCCTATGCCAAGCACCCTGACGATCCCTCCTATTTCATCGATGTTGACACAGGCGAGGCCAGGGTCAACAATCCTGGCTTTGTCCGCGCGCTGACAGAATGGGTCGAGGAAAACCAGAACTGGGCTCCCCCCGGCGGCACCGGTTTTACCTACGGAGATTCTCTGAATGCCATGAACGGTGGACGGGTTACGCAGACCTACAACTGGGATGCAGTAACCACGGCTGTATCCAGCGAGTTCTCGGTGATTCAAGGCAAACAGGGCTACAACATTCTGCCTGGTTCCTACGAGGTCTATGACCACAAGGGCGGGGGTTGGGAATCCTTTGCAGAGCCCAGTGCAGCCCCGTTCCTTGCCTTTGGTGGCTGGGTGATCGCGGTGTCGGCCTTGACCGACGATTCAGTGATTGAACACGTTTGGGACATGTCCATCGAGATATCCAAGCCCGAATCAGGATTGTGGTTTGTCACCAATCCCACTGGATGCAGCCCCTATCGCTACAGTCAACTGGAAGCGATCGACGAGTTTGCCAGCGGCACATTGCAGCTGGGCGAGGAAGTGGCCAAGGACTATCTGGATGCGGCCAAGGCCACGCTGGATCATCCCAATGCCGTGACTGATCAGGCCTTTGGCGGCTGGGTCCAGTACCGGGACGCGCTGGAACTGGGAGTCTCCAAGGCTCTGGCTGGGGAAGCAGAACCAGAGACTGCGCTCAACGAGGTCGCGGCCGCCTTTGACGAAATCAGCGATCGCATGGGAGGCAAGGAACGTCAAGCGGAATTGTATCGACTGACCTTGGGGCTGTAAGCCCACTGCCATGGCAATGTGGGTCTAGGGAGTGGAATCTCTGGATTTCACTCCCTAGACGCGCGCTGTCCCTGACATGAACAACATGGCCGGGGCTCCGTACGGAGCCCCGGCCGCTGGCGAATCTCCTTCCGTAATCCCACCCATGGCCACCCAAACTCAGGCAGGCAACTCCCTGCGCGAGATGCTGAGTTTTTCTCCCCGAGACGATGTATGGAAGTGGTTGCTGCTGTTGCCCTCCCTGTTGATGACCACGGTGCTTTTCGTCGCGCCGGTGGTCTGGACCCTGTACGCGGCATTTACGGATTTGCATCTCTTTCGCGTCGGCATCGAGACTTCGTTTGTTGGGCTGGAAAACTTCCAGAAACTCTTGACCAACACATCCTTTTGGCGGACCGTCAAGAACACCGTCGTGTTCATGTTGGGCGTGGTGCCCATGCAATTCCTGATCGGCATGACCCTAGCCCTGTGTCTGGACAATGTCACGCGGGGTCTCAAGCTGTTTCGCACTTGGTTCCTGATGCCCTTGATGGTCAGCCCCGTGGTGGTCTCCTTTGTGGTGGGACGGATGCTCTTTCAGGAAGACATCGGCCCCATCAACTCCCTGATCCGCTATCTGGGTTTCGAGGGGGTGCCATGGCTCACGGACCCCGTCTGGGCCATGTTCACCATCATGGTGATTGACGTGTGGCAGTGGAGTTCCTTCATGATCCTGATGCTCATGGCGGGGTTGCAGGGGGTGCCGTATGACCTCAGGGAGGCTGCCTCCATTGACGGCGCATCCTTCTGGCAAACATTCTTTCGCATCACGTTGCCGCTGGTCATGCCGATCGCGGCCACGGCACTGCTGATTCGCATCATTGACGCCTTCAAGGTGGTTGATATCATTATGGTGCTGACGGGAGGTGGCCCTGGACAGGCCACGGAGTCCGTGACGCTGGCCATCTATCGAGCCGGCGTCAAGGGGGGCGATTTGGCCTTTGGCAGCAGCCAGTCCTACTTCCTGCTGTTGGTGATGGTGATCTTCGGCGGTGCCTTCCTGGTCCTGACCCGCCGCGCCATGGTGCAGACGGACGACTGAATTTTCAAGCTGTTATCTTTCGCTCATGGGCATCTCCAAGCAACGACGCTTCACCTTGATTGTGGCCTACAGCATTTTGGGTCTCTGGTCCCTGATTCTGTTGTTTCCCATGTACTGGGTGGTCATCACGTCCTTCAAGAATCCGGTGGACATGTCCGTCAAGGCCACCTACATTCCCTTCTGGGATTTCCAGCCCGGCCTGCATGCCTGGCAGTACCTCTTTGTGGAAAGGTTCACTTGGTTTCTGCAGCCTTACACGAATTCCATGATCGTGGCCTTTGTCTCCTCCAGCGTAGCGCTGGTCATCGGCTCATTCGCAGGCTATGCCCTGGCTCGGTTCAACTTCAACGGCAAGAACAATTCCATCGTGCTCGGCTTCATGGCGCAGCGCATGTTCCCGGGGGCCCTTTTCATTCTGGCCTTCCTGGTCATGTTCCGGGAATTGAAACTGCTGGACACGAAGACGGCCTTGGTGATTGTGTATGCGGCAGGTTCCATTCCCTTCATCGTGTGGGTGATGCGGGATTTCTTCGAAGGCCTTCCCGTGGAAATTGAGGAAAGTGCCCTCATCGACGGAGCCAATCGCCTGGTGGTGATCTTTCGCATTGCCATGCCGCTGGCCGCGCCGGGTCTGGTCGCTGTCTTTGTCCTGTCGCTGATTGGGGCTTGGAACGAGTACATCGTGGCCTTGACCCTGACTTTTCGGCAGGCCATTACCATTCCCCTTTTCATGCAGATGCAGGTCAGTCAGACGGGCTATACCGAATGGTGGAACATGAGCGCCATTTCGTTGGTCAGCGTCATTCCGGTGGTGGTGGCCGGCATGGCACTCGAGAAATACATTACCAGCGGACTGACCTTCGGAGCCTTGAAGGGATAGAATTCCCTTCCTTGGGCTTGTCCTATCGCACAGCGGTTTCTTCCTTGACTGGGCAATACCGTACCCAGATTGCTCTTGTTGGCGTTGGATCCATGATCGGGCGGGTGACCCGAGGCGGATTGGCATCTTCAATGTGTCGTCTTCGTCGCCAATTGTCCCCTTTGTGCATCGGCTGTGCCCTAGGAGTACGGGTGCATTGGGCACCTGCGAAAGCGGCAACGTCACTCGCTTTCAAGGTTTGTCAAGTCGGCTGATTCCACATAAATAACGGGCAGACTGCAAGGCATCAACTCGACTCACGATTGTCGTGATCCAAGGTTGGACGGGATTTTCCCAATGTTGGCAGATTCGAGAGAGCGACTTGACCATCGGGGGAAATGAGGTATGAGTCTCGATCTCTCATCACTGGAAAACGTCGTTGCCCAGCTAGAGGATGCGCTTGGACATATGTGAGAATCCGGTCTTAGTCCTGCACAACCCTCGACCCCAGAAGCATCTTGGCGCCGCCACCATGCAGGCTTTTGCGTTTACTTATGAACTCTCCTTCAAGAGGCTCAAACGCTACCTTGCATTGGCTTCGCCCAATCCTGTCGAGATTGATGACTGGGCCTTCAACAACGTAATTCGAGAAGCATGCAATCAGAATCTCGTGTGGTCCGGTCTGCCGGTTTGGGGGGAGTATCGCCGGAGTCGAGGTACAACTGGTCATACGTGCAACGAGGAAAAGGCGGAGGAGGTTTTCGCACATCTCCCGGACTTCCTTGAGGACGCGCGATATCTCTTGAATCGACTTCAGGGAAAACTGGGGCCCTTGACTAGTCCCGTCGATATTCGATCCGACCATCTGCGCATCGTACAGGATGTCCTGCGTAAACATCTCTCGATCTGACGCTGGAAGGCGATGCCCAGCTGGGGATCCCCTTGTCTCCGCTGCAGGATAGAGGGATGAGGAACAATAGGCTAGAGATCGCCTTGGGCGATGTGATTGATCTCGGATTCAGCCGCGTGGGCAACAAGACGAAACACACACATGGGCCTTGTGAAGTTCCCGCTCTCATCACTTGTCGTTCGGAGAGTGATCGTGCAAATCCTTGGCACATTGGACGAAAAATCGAGCTGGACCACTACATGAATTGAACCTTGGCAGGAATGGCTGAGCTGCTGTTCAAGTCTTGGTTAGTGGACTTCGGGCCAGTGTGCGCCAAGGTAGAGGGTCAAGGTACAGAGCTACCACCCAATATCGCTGCTCTCTTCTACATTGGGCACGCGAGAGCAAGAATTAGACTTCATGGAATCGTGCGCAAATGGAGGTGTTTTTCCAGAAATAAACAAACCTAACTTTTGATTGTCAGATATTGTTGTACCTAAAGCAGCGCTGTTCTTGAAGCATTCCATTCCAGTGTTCGTTCGTGGCCTTAAGAATATGATTGGATAACAAAAGTCTACTCTGTGGCCTTGCTCGCTTGGCGTCTGCCGGGTGCTGTTTGTTGCTTAGATCGGTCGACTTCTATACAAAGCGGACTGCGCGGTCGCAGTCTGACCGTGATCGGACGGTGTTTACAACTCCCAAGCAGAGTGGCCAATGGGGAAGCCACCAGTCAATTTCGCTGGAAGGCGACTTGTCGCATGCCCCACTCAATATGGGAAGCGGGGCCAGCTTGTACCATAACTGTTTGGAGTTCATGCCTCATCCGCCCAACTTCATCAGCGCCATGGGTGGAGACTATGTAAGGATGGTCTGCCCAAGCATCTATGTTCAGTAAGAACATTGTCGCTGCATCCCGATCTGTCACCGGAAACCGGCACACTCTGCTGAACCGGGTTTCCATGAACTCGGGGAAATCGGTTTTCGCCAGTCTAGGTCCGACGTAGAGTGTTTGTCCTTGTTGGTGTAACAGACCTTCCACCCAATCCAGATAACGGACAAATACTGGGTGTGAAGTCTGGATAAATTCCACCTCGTCCAAGAGCAACAGCCCTCCCGTATCCAGCTGTGTGCCCCACTGGCGAATCACTGAAGTCGGATTGTCGAGATGAGTGGCAAGAAATCGAGCGTAAATGACATCGGCTGAATCCACGGGGAACGGCACGGAAGTCACGTCGTGCCGCAGGAAAAGGACGCCGTTGTCGTAATTGCAACGCGCCGCGACCAGAAACTGTTCCGAATGATCAATGCCCACTGTCTGCCAGGATCGCAGGACCGTGGATACAAGATGTGTGGTATGTCCCAGTCCACAGCCTAAATCCAAGGCTAGGTTGGGTTCCTTGATGACAAGGTCTTCCAGAAAAAGCCGGGTAAACGGCTCAAAAACCTTGGCCAGCACATCCAATCTGCGTGCTGCAGTGGCACTGTTCCCAAATAGGTACTTGACTGACGACTCAGTTCCAGACTGCCGTTCACCCATTTTCCTCTCCCGTTGTCCAAGCACGTTCTCTTTCACAGTAGTCCTGAAGGACGGACCGCCAAGCAAAACCGGCAGTATGTGTCTGCACTGTATCTTCAACTGCGTAACGTCCAAAGCCGGAAATTTGAAGTGTCAGAACTTTCGTCCACCTTGACATTGGCCAATCTGCCTTTGGGGCCAGTCCCGTTGTCGCCCTGTGCAATAGCAGCAAACGCAACGGGTGTCCGTGAGCCATAAGAAGACAAGCCTGTCGAGAGCTGTCTTCGCGGGGCGCGGGCGCGTACAGACTCGATCCGACACGCAACCCGAGGGTCAAACCGGCACGAGTGAAATCCGTGTGTTGCACAGATCGTCCCTCTTGATTCCCCAAGCCATGTGCTAACAGCAGATCTTCCATGCCATCTTGCAGGGACACGGTGGCGGTGTCTCCGTGTTCGACTGTCAAGTCATGCACGGCAATCCCCTGTCTAGGGGATTGCCTCTGAAGGTCTGTCCTCTCTTGTGCAAGAAATCTGGGACCGTTATTCGGCTTCAGTGGCGGGACCGCTGGATTCCGGGAAGAGCACGACCTCAATCAGCTGGTCCACGTTTAGGGCCAGCGGGGCGAGCGTGTTGATCTGTTCCTGTGTAATGCTTTCAGTGCGCTCTTTTTCCTTGTCAACGAGATCGAGCCGACCTTCACCGAAGACAAACTCGGTGTACAGGGCATTGAGCCAGTATCCGTTGGTGGACTGGGATGTCGCCAGGTCGTGCAGCATTTGCGCCTTGGCTGTCTCCACTTCCTCCGCCGTCACGCCATGGGCCAGGATGTCCTGCAAGATGTCGCGGGACGCCGCGATCAGCGATGCCGCCTGTTGCTCATTGGTGGCAAAGAAGACCCCAAGGCCGATGCTGGGCCGCGGAATGCGCTGAGTCCAGACATTGACGCTGGTGGAATAGGTTCCTCCCAGGTCTTCCCGAAGCTGTTGGGTATAGCGAACGTTAAGGATGCGGGACAGGGCGGCAAGGGCATTGTGGTCTGATCGGCTTATCTCCGCCACCTGATCATTGTCATTGATGTAGGTTTGCGTGACTGCGACCTGAGAGGCCTGCCCCCAAAAGATTTCCTCCTGCATGGGGCCGATCGCAGCCTGGACTGTCTGGTCTTCCCAATTTTCCTCGGGGAAAGCGAGTGGCAGGGATCCGATGTAGGCATTGGTCAGGCGCTTGGCTTCAGCCAACTCGAAGTCGCCTACCAATATCAGCAGGGGATTGTCCAGGGACTTCAGGCGTTCGGCATGGATCTCCTGTGCATCGCCAAATTCAATGGTTTCCAGATTGGCAAGAGACATCGGCTGCTCCCGCTTGGCCTCCCCATACAGCATGCTTTGGGTCTTGAGGTAGAGCTGGTAGAAAGGATCCAATTCTTGGTTTTGCAATGACACTCTGTAGTCGTCCAGCACATTGAGGAATGGCTCCTCGTCAAAGCGGGGTTGCGTGATATGGAGATAAGCCAGCTGAAACAGGGTTTCCAGGTCCTCAGTGGCCGCGCCGCCGCTGTAGCCTTCCGTGCTTTCATCCAGATAGGGACCGAGATATACGGTCTGTCCGGCCAACAGATGATTGAGCGCGTCGATGTCATGAGGCCCCGCCCCGCTTTCGGAGGCTGTCTGGGACACGAGATGGCTGGCGAAGAAGGCGTCGTCGTCTATCCGGGAATGTCCCCCTTTGCTGGCGATGTCTAGGATGATCCGGCTTTCCTCCAGATCCGTGGGCTTGAGCAGGGCGGTCACGCCATTGCCATATCGGAGGATCGTCAGGTTCAATCTCTCGTCGTGTGTCTCTTGGAGGAACTCCACGGGCTGGGGCAATTCATCCAGCAAGCGGGCTTCTGCATCCAGATCGTCTAAGTAGGGACTCAACGTCTGGGCTGCAACCTGGTCCAGAACCCGTTGTATTTCATTGGCCCCGGGCAAGACAAGCTTCTCCTTGTCCGGTCCTGCCAACAGCAGCAGGCTTCTGTTGAAATCCAAGAGATCCTGTATTGTCGCATTCACCTCGGCCAGGCCAATGCCCGGCAGATAGTGTCGGGCCAGATCGAGATCAAAGGCGCGTCCGCTCAGCGGAGCATCCAGCAGCAGGTGATTCAGGATTTCCCCTTGGATTTCCTGGTTCTGGCGTGTCGGCAACGCCTTGAGCTGTTCCTCGAACTCTTCCAGCAGGTTCAATTGGGCCCTGTGCAGCTCGCTGTCGGTAAAGCCATGCTCCTGGGCGCGATGCAGTTCCGTCAACACTTCCGTGAAGCCGGCCAAGATCTTGTTTTCGTCCAGTTCCGTGTGGAGATTGACCAACGATACGCCGCCAATGCCCAGATCCCCCTGCCACAGGGTCGCCGTCTGGAACGCGGATGTAGAAGAGCGACTCGCGCGCGCCAGACGTTCGTTGAACATCTCCATGGTCAGTGCCTGGATCAAGACCGGTCGGGTATCCTGCAAGACCTGCAACGGCTCTGCCTCCTTTAGTTGCAACACTTCCAGGAACACAAAGGGCAGCTCGGAATCACGGAAGATTTCGACGTGGGTCTCTTCCTTGATATGGACAGGGAACTGCATGGCAGGACGGGCGTCGGCCGCGGTCTGCAGGGAGGCAAACTGCATCTTGAGGCGATCTTCGGCCCAGACGGGATCGACGCTGCCAATGATCAGTATCGTCATCAGGTCGGGACGATACCAATCCTCGTAAAAGCGCTGCAGGGTCTCTGACTTGAGATCACGAATCAGGTCCATCTCGCCAATTACGTTGCGTTCGGCATACCGTGAATTCGCCAGTAGAGTCTGGAACACTCTTTCCTGCATGCGACCATAGGCGTTCTCGGTTCTCAGGCGCCATTCCTCTTCCACCACGCCCTTTTCCTTGTCGACCTCCTCCTGAGTCAGCAAAGCCCCAGTCGCCCAGTCGCCCAGCACCGTGAACGCGGTCTCCATCACCTCGGCGTTCGTGGCATCCACGTCCAGGAAATAGAACGTCTGATCATGGCTAGTCCCCGCGTTGAGATGCTGCCCGAAGGTCATGCCGTTGGCTTCGAAATAGGAACGCAGTTCATCGGGCGTGAAGTTCTTGGTACCGTTGAACATCATGTGTTCCAGAAAATGGGCCACACCTAGTTGATCGGCGTTCTCGTCAATGGCCCCCGCGTTCACCATCAGGGTGAAGATGGCTCGGTCCGGGGGATAATCGTTGGGCACAATGTAATAGGTGATGCCATTGTCCAAGTGTCCGACTTGCAGGGCGGGATCCAGCGGGAAAGGGGCGTTGGGATCGAAATTCGCTACAAATGCCGGCGAAGGTTTTGGCCACTCGTAGGCCGATGCGGTATCGAATTCCGGGGTGGATGCGGGCAGTGGCGCCGTACAAGTGGAAAGCAGCAGCCCCCATAGGGAAAGGAAGAACGGCAGATGACAGTGCATTTCAACATCTCCGCAAACACATGGGACGGGCCTGTCTCGGGTTAGACAGGAAAACAAGGAAGGCGGGATCTGTCTGCCGACCCGTCACAACGATCCAGCCGCTCCGAGAAACGCAATACTGAACGGGTCATCGAGAAATCCTTTCCTGGTGGACACCGCCCAGCATATCTGAAAATCGTATAAAAAATTCATCCGTCAACAAGGACATCTGGCCATTCTCCACTCCACGTGCGTGATCGATCGTTGCAGGCAAGTCGACTCTTCCGCCCGTGAACCGGGCTTGACGTACATGGACAAGCCAAGAAGAGTGCATGACGAATCCCAAGAGGGCTATGTAGGGAAGCAAGACAAGATCATACCTTGTTCACGGTTTTCCAAGTGAGCGCAGCGGATATCCGTGCCTTGGGGCGAGATGGGCCAGCGGGGGACGGCCCGTGGCTGGCGCAGGAAGTTCCTGGTACCGATGATCGAATTTCGACTAGATGGGAGGATCCCATTCTGGCGCTGGGGCCAGATCTTTGCGGGGTGTCACGTCTGCATTGAAGACATGAGGAGGCCAGTGGCCCCGCAACACCGTGGCGACGGTGTGGCCGACTGCGTGTCGCACTTCCCGCGCGGAGTGCAGGCTCCGGCCGGCGATGTGAGGGGTCAACAGCACATTGTCCATCTTTCTGAGGGGGTTGTCCGGCACCAGCGGTTCCTCGTCAAAGACATCTAGGGCCGCCCCTGCGATGCGGCCTTCCTGCAAGGCCCAAATCAGGTCGTCTTCCTTCAGCACTCCACCGCGGCTGGTGTTGATCAGGTATGCCGTGCGCTTCATCTTGATGATCTGCGCATGGGAAACCAAGTGCCGTGTGCTGGGCATCAGGGGCGTATGCACGGAGATGTAGTCCGACGTCTCCAGCAGACTTTCCAGATCCCAGAGCTCCACATCCAGGGTCGCGGCCACCTCCTCGTTGGCGAAAGGGTCATAGGCAATGACCTTGCCCATGACCGGACGCATGCGCAAGGCCACTTGCTGGCCGATGCGTCCAAATCCGATAAGCCCCAAGATCTGCTTGTTCATGCGCCGGATGGGCAGCATGCGCGAGTGCACCTCGCCCCATGCCCCGTCGTGCAACAACCGGTCGCAAATGCCAATTTGGCGGGAGATGCCGTAAATGAGGGCTGCGGTATGGTCTGCCACTTCCAGCACACAGAAGTTGGCGGCATTGCCCACGATGATGTTGTGTCGGGTCGCGGCTTCCGGATCCACGCTGTCCATGCCGATACCGTAGCGCTGTACGTAGATGCACTTTGCCAGGCCCGCGAAAACCTTTTCGTTGAATGGTGTGTATTGGCCCGTGAAAATGACTACGTCCGCATCGTGGGCCACGGCCAGGATATCCGCCTCTGTTCTGCAAGGGGGATCGGCCACCACCAATTCCACATCCAGATCGTCCCAATAGCTTTGCTCAATCTCCATGGAATCGGCCATGGTCGGAGGGGCGTCGACGAAGACGACTTTCGGGCGCGTAGACATGGATGTTTCCCCATTCCCTTTTTTGGTGGTGCGGTGGAACCTCTGCCATCCGCCATTCATATTTTCGGCCAGAAGCCACTGAATCGCCGTTTCTATTTCCTGGCAATGGCCTTCCGCGACATGGACCAGCGGCATTTCGGGCGGCGGTTGTCCATGATGTCCCGTTCCCGGCATACTTGGAGTCTGGGAATGGGCGCTTGCGGCTTATGTGGCTCAAGGTGCGCTTGTCCTCGCGACGCCGACAGGCGCACCGTCGAGAAACATGTCATACGGCAATTTGGACCCCAGGTCGGGCAACATGACCCCTGCACCCTCCCGATCCTGCCGCGTTGTCCGACCTGGGGCTGGTGTTTCCGCAAGGCGGGAGGAAATTCGGCAAGCCTAGGCCAGCGTATAATTGGGTTGCCGCCTTCTGGTCCGATCCGCTCTTGGATTGGACTGCAGAAACTCAAAGGCACGGGTTCGCACTGCCGTGACAGGAAGCCACCATGAAGATCGCCGATGTCAGAATCCTCAAGCTTTCAGGCGTTATGGAGGTAGAAGGCGTCTTCTGGGAGGAACGGCTCATTCAGCCGCTTGACATCTATCCGGCGCACCGGGCCGCGCCTCGAGGGCTGTTCGGTCGCCAAAGCGGCTCGGACTACCACATTACGGCTCATTTTCTGGAGATTGAGGCTGATACGGGAGTGACGGGCATCGGCGGTCCATTCTCGGACCACCTGGCCTACATCATTGACACGAGCCTGAAGCCCCTCTTGCGAGAGCAAGATCCCCTTGCCATCGAGCGCATTTGGGACCGCATGTACCGCGCCTCGGTACATGGTCGCAAGGGCGTCGAGATGATGGCCATCAGCGTAGTGGACTGTGCCCTCTGGGATCTCAAGGGCAACCATTTCAATGCTCCCGTGTGTTCTCTGCTGGGTGGCCCGGTACGAGATGAAATCCCCGCCTATGCCAGCGCCCTTGGATATTCCTTGGAACCGGAACGGGTGGCGCGGCGGGTGCGGGAAATCCAGGCGGCCGGCTATGGCGCCACGAAATGGTTTTTCCGTGACGGACCCACCGAAGGCAAGGCGGGACAGGCTCGCAATGAAACCTTGGTGCGGACCTTGAGAGACAGCGCGGGACCGGACATGGATATCATGCTGGACTGTTGGATGAGCTGGGACGTGCCCTACACTATTGACATGGCCCACCGCCTCAAGCAATACAGCCCGCGCTGGTTGGAGGAACCGGTCCTGCCGGACAAGATTGACCAGTACGCCCAGATCCGGGCGGCCAGTCCGGTGCCCATTGCCGGGGGCGAGCACGAATACACGCGTTGGGGTCTGAAACAATTGATGGAGGCCCGGGCCTGTGACGTGTTGCAGCCGGACATCTATTGGGCCGGGGGCATTTCCGAACTGTCCAAAATCTGCGCTCTGGCGTCAGCGTATGATCTCCCGGTGATCCCGCATGGACACTCCACTCCGGCCTCGATCCATCTTATCGCGGCCTGGCCCGTGGTGACCTGTCCGCTCCTGGAGTTTCTTGTCAAGTGGAACGAAGTGCACCAGTTCTTTCTGGCTCATCCCATCAAGCCCGAGCAGGGCATGGTCCAGGTGCCCACCGGTCCGGGCTTGAGCATGGCCCTGAACCGGGACAAGTGTGATTCCATCGAAATCGTCACTTTTGGCTGAGTGGCAGCCTTGGCCGAACTGTACTGGACCGTTGCCACGCTCTGCCAGAACGAAGAGGAGAAAACTCATGGGGACAGGAGACGACAACAGGGACAAGGTGGTCATTGTCACCGGAGGGGCGAAGGGCATCGGCAGGGCCATCACCCTGGCCTTCAGCGCCGAAGGAGCCAAGGTCGCCACGGTCGATGTGGACGATTTCGCCGGGGCCGAGATCCAGCGGTTGGCGCAGGACCGTGCAGGACCGGTGCAGTACCACCATGCGGACGTGTCCCAGGCCAACGCCTGTGTGGATCTGGTGCAGAGAGTCGCTGACGACTGGGGTCGAGTCGATGTGCTCTGCAACAATGTGGGGATTCAGCCTGCCAATTCCTATCTGCGCGCCCATGAGATGCCGGAGGAAATGTGGGACCGTATCTTGGACGTGAATCTCAAGAGCGCCTTTCTCATGTGCAAGTACGTCATTCCCCATATGCAGGCCGCTGGAGGCGGGGTTATTATCAACACCGCCAGTGTTCAGGGCCTGATGTCGGCCAATCAGGTTCCCGCCTACGCGGCCAGCAAGGGCGGCATTCTGTCTCTGACCCGCAATCTGTGTTTGGACTATGCTGAGGACAATATCAGGGTCTTGGCCGTCAACCCGGGTACGGTGGACACGCCGCTGGTGGCCGAAGCCGCCGCGGCGTCGATTCGCGAAGGGGTGTCCTCAGTGGACGAATTGAGAACGGAATGGGCCGAGTGTCATCCCATCGGCCGTATCGCGCAGCCTGTGGAAATCGCCAGTGTCGTCACCTTTCTAGCTACGGACCGAGCTTCCTTCATGACCGGCAGCTACGTGAACGTGGACGGCGGCATGATGGCCAAGGGGGCGTGGGCCTGAGCAAATGGCCGTGCCCTTGAAAGTTGGAGTGGTGGGCCTGGGTCAGAGAGGCCTGCAGCATCTGGCGGCGCTGGTGCGTTTGCAAGCCGAGGGCCGGGTCCACATCGCCGCGCTGTGCGATGTCTCTCCCGCCAATCTGGAAGAGGCGAAACTCAAGAGTTTCGTCTCCGACTTGGATGTCGATTCATTGCTCCGCACCCGGTCCTTTGCCGAGGTTTGCGATCCTGCCATCTGCCAGGCGCTTTTTCTGGCCATTCCACCCAGTCTGCACAAGCGGGAGGTGGTACAGGCCGCCGGAGAAGGCATTCACCTGATGGTGGAGAAGCCGATGAGTCTTGACATCGCCCAGGCGCAGCAAATGGGCGATGCCATTGAGGCCGCCGGGATCATGGCCTGCTGCGGTTTTCAGCAGAGATATGATCCTAGGCATGCGGCGGTCCACGCGTATGTGCAGAAGCGACGGCCCGTCTTTGCCACCTACGCCTTTCACGCGTCCCTAGAACGGCACGATGTCAAGCATACCGACACCCGGACCTTGGGCGGGCCTGCCAATCGGGTCTGGGCCGCCAGTCAGGCTTGGTCCGGCGCTACCGTCGTGGAAGCCGGCATTCATCCCTTGGACCTCTGGCGCTACTGGTTTGGCGAGGTGGATTGGGTCCAGGCGGCCTATGTACCCCGTCCCTCGGCAGAGGTAGTGGATCAGGCGGACAACCCCTATGCCTACAGTGTGCAGTTTGGCTTTGAGGGCGGGCTGGTGGGCAACTTGGTGTTGTCTCGGGTCAGCAAAGTCCAGAATCTGCTGTCCGATCATCGGATTTTCTGTACTCAAAGCCAGGTGACCATTGCGCCGGACCAGGTGTCTGTCTACGCAGGCTCGACGCCTCATGCCTCTGTCCTTTGGCAGGGAACGCCCGAAGAAGGCACCTACCGGTTTGCTCAGGGGTTCATCACGGCTATTCAGCGGCAGGATCCTGTCTTGATGAAGTCTCCGTTTGAAGATGGCCTGCACAGTCTGGCCAGCGTGCTGGCGGCCAATGCCTCCCATGAAATGTCAGGTCGCCGGATCCACCTCGAGGAATTTCTCGTGGCGGGACGTATGCGGAAACCCAAGGAGGCAGGGCAGCGGACATGAAGATAGTGCTGTTCAATGAACTTACCCAAGAGGAATTGCAAGATATGCAGCGGCAGGTGCCAGACGTGCGGCTGGTCAATGCCAAAACCGAAGAGCAGGCTGGGCGGGAGATAATGGACGCGGAGGCGTTTTACGGAAATCTGACCCCCGCCCTGTTCTCTTGGGCTAGGAGACTGGAATGGGTGCAGGCGCCCGTGGCAGGCCTAGAGAACTTTATTTTTCCGGCGTTGGCCGAAAGTGACGTGGTTTTGACGAATATGGCTGGGATATACAGTGACGTGATCTCGGACCACGCCTTGACATATCTGCTTATGTTTGCCCGCGGCTTCCATGTATACCGGTATCACCAGATGAATCATGTCTGGCGAAAAGGCGTTCCTGTGCGCCACTTGGCCGCCAGCGTACTGGGAGTGGTAGGTCTGGGGGGTATTGGAGCGGAAGTGGCCCGCAAAGGCAAGGCCCTGGGCATGGAAGTCTGGGGCGTTGAGGCCCGAGACATCGCGCCTCCTGAAGGAGTCGATGTATTGCTGAAACCCGATGATTTGGACCGGGTCTTGGAAAAGTCGGACTTCCTGACACTTTGCGTGCCGCATACACCGGAGACCACAGGGCTCATAGGCCGGCGCGAACTTGCCCTGATGCCGGACAGCGCCTATCTGATCAACATAGGGCGGGGTGTACTACTGAGCCTGGATGCCTTGGTGGAAGCATTGGAGGCCGAAGCCATCGCCGGAGCGGGACTTGATGTCTTTGAGACGGAGCCGCTGCCTGTGGATCATCCCCTGTGGGCGATGCCAAACGTGATCATCACGCCTCATTCCGCTGCGGTCAGCTCTCACATCCGAGAAAGGCACGTGGGAATTTTGACGGAAAACATTGTCCGCTTTGCACAAGGATCTCCTTTGCACAATGTGGTGGGGAAGACCAGTGGATATCTCGCCCATTGACGTCCAACAGGGAGTTGGACAGGCGGCATTTGTCCCCTTGGCCGCGGCGCAGGAATCTTGGGAGGATGGGGAATTTCCTTGCGCCGGATGAACCATTCAGGGTCTGGTACATTGCCAGCGTCCCTGCTGGTGGCAGCATTCCGGCTCTTGATATTCCTCGGCTGATCGAGCGCTGCCAGGCTGGCGTCTTCAAGCTGCACGACTTGGGCAGTCACCCCTTGGAACTCAAGGATGTCAATCGGGATTTGAATTGATGCGCAATGGGAATCCCCCGACGCAGCGCAATCGTTCTTGACTGTGGTGCAGGGGGGGTCCATGTCCTGCTTGGCCTTCTTTGCTTCCCAACACAGCGCAGCCAGACGAGTGGCTTGATAGTCTGGGGCGCCACTGGACGGCATTCCGGAGTGGGCGGAACGCGTGGTGGCCTAGCGATCGCGGGATGCCTGTATGTACAGGTGTTGGCTGGGTTGCGATTGATGCAAGCCCGCCCTCCTTGTTTCCCGTAGGGTATTGATGTGACGACACTCTTGCCATGTCGTTCAGCGGGAATGGGCATACAGAGACTCCTTGCCATCCAAATGCATCTCGGCCCAGTCGGCGTTGACAATCAATGTTTCCCCGGTAACCAGTTGGGGCAGGAAAACCGCCAACGGGTGGTCCAGACCCAGCGTCAATCCACGATAGCTGCCAGTGTCTGGATCATACCCATCTGCCCGCCCAAACACTCTGTCCGCGATTCCTTGGGCCAAGCTGTCTTGCAGCTCCTGTCGGCATTGCAGGCCGGCTCTGTGTTTTCTTTGCCCCTTCTCCATATCCCGCCATAGAGTCTCGACGGATACATGAAATTTGGGCGCTAGACGTTCCCAGTACCACTCGCGCAACAGCTGGTTCAATGCAATTGGCGCAAGGGTCAATTGCAACAAGCCCTGACCTTCCTTGATTGAGGAACCGCCCAGCTGTCCGGAGACGTCTTGGATCTGTGTGTAAAGATCCCGACGTCCAATCGCCAGCAGTACCTTGCCCATCAAGTTCAGACAATTTCTTACATAGGCCCGATTCATGTCGCCCGTCAGATCGTGGGCATAGAGGTTGCGTGCTTCTGTGAGTTTGCCAAGATGCTTGGGGATCGGCTCGATCCCCTGGAATTCCAAGCTGAACAGATCCTGCCAATGGGCCTGGATGATGGGGGCCAGGTGCACGATGTCAAGAGCAGATTTCCAATCGCCTCTCGTGGCTTCCAGATTGTCTTCAAAGATGGTTTTGCCGCTACTGTAGAGAGACCGCCGGATCATGGCTTGGGCTTCGATGCCGCCTCTTTGTTGCAGGCGGTCCGCCACAAAGGCGCGCAACCCCTTGAAGTAAAGAGACATGCCTTTCCAAAAGACATCTCGATAGGGATAGAACAGATTGGTCAAGGATTTTGCTCCTTGTTTCTTGGGTACGGAAGTTCGCCAGCAGCGTTTTCTGTGTAGGGACAAGGGGCATTAGAACGGCAACGGCTCTCCCGAGCCAGCGGTCCGTTGGTCATACAGGGCTTGCAGTTCCCGCGTGACATCGCCTGGCCTGCCGGAACCAATGGTGCGTCCGTCGACTTCCAGAACGGGGGTGAGTTCCCCCATGGTGCCTGTGGTGAAGCACTCGTCCGCCGCGTAGACCTCGCTAAGGGACAGCCGTTTCTCAAGTGCCGGGTAGCCATGTCCGTGAGCCATCTCCAAGACCACGCCCCGCGTGATTCCCGGCAGGCAGTGGTCGGCGTGTGGAGTCAGCAAGACGCCTTTTGCGACCAGGAACAGGTTCGTGGCATTGGTTTCTGCCAGATACCCTTCCAGGTCCAGCATCAAGGCGTCCTCGACGCCGGCGACATTCGCCTCGATCTTGGCCAGAATGTTGTTGATAAGGTTGTTGTGGTGAATTTTGGAGTCGATGCATTGGGGTGAATTGCGTCGCCAAGAAGAGGTGATCAGCCGGATTCCGGCCCGACTGTAGACCGGAGCCTTCCACTCCGCCAACACAATCAGGCAGCTGCCGTACTGGTTCAACCGGATGTCCATGCCGGAGGTCACCTTCCGACCCCGAGACAGGGTCAGACGCACATGCACCCCATCCCGCATGTCGTTCGCGGCCAGAGTCTCGAACAGAGCCTGCTTGATGTCGGCCCTGCGGGGAATGTCGGCAAAGCACAGGGCCTTGGCGGACCCGATGAGGCGGTCCAGATGGGCCTCAAGCTGAAATATCCGTCCGTGATAGACCCGAAGTCCCTCCCAGACCGCGTCTCCACCCTGCACGGTGCTGTCAAACACGGAAATCTTGGCTTCCGCCCGCGGCCGCAGTTCCCCATCCACATGGATCAGGATGTCGGCATTGCGTGGATCGGGAAGTGTCGGCTCGATACTCATGGACTTTCCGGGGTTTGGGCTTGGATCGTATGCCGGCTCAGTTCCGCATAGTACGGCAGACACTCCGCCAAGAGTGGCTGCAGGTGTGCAGGCGTCGCGGCGGCTGGCGGTTGATAGGGGTTGAATCCAGTGGAGCGATGGGAGCTGGCATACCAGTGCTTGGCCCACACACCGTCTTCGGGCTTGGGGCCCGCAGGCCATTGCAGCATCGTCTC
Source organism: Caldilineaceae bacterium (assembly GCA_963422415.1). Lineage (GTDB taxonomy): Bacteria > Chloroflexota > Anaerolineae > Caldilineales > Caldilineaceae > Bin34. The sequence continues at coordinate 3,165,007 of OY729430.1, read as the reverse complement.
CTCGAAAGGAATGGCCAGATGGCGGCACAGCTGCTCCAGCACGGAACGGGGATGCCTCAAAAGCTCCCGGGAGTCGACAACCCGCGGGTCATGTCCGAACTCCTGCAGCTTCTGCAATATTTGCACTTGCAAGGCCAATCCGGTGTCGGCCACTGTGGGATGCCCCAGTACTTGGCCCAAGGATGGCACCATGGATCGGGGATCCCGCACCAACAGAAAATGGCGGTCTTGGGCCAGAAAGTCCCAGGCCACCCCTGCCAGATGGTGCGCCATGTGTTTCACGAACAGGATGGGCTTGGGGCAGGGATCGTGCAACAACCCCTGCAGCACTTGGTTGCCATTGGGATTTTGCGAGGCAATAACTTCCGCTCGCCCGGGGTGATCCACATCCACCTGGGTCAGGTAGCTGGAGTACAACGGTTCATCCAACACTTGAGTGTCCGACCTCTGGCGAAAGGCGTACATGGTGGCGGTCGAGACATTGCGTGGGCCCGACCACATGTGGATGCGCAGCGGATTGGAGTACATGTCCTGCAGTCGTGAGTGGCAATCAAGGTCAACAAGTCGTTCATGGCCTGTCCTCACAGGAAGGCCACTTGGTTGATCAGGACCATTCTAAGGCAGAATTCCGTTTGATTGCATTCCCGCTGGTAGCCAGGTGAAGCCATGACAGAAGTCAGAGTTGGAATCGTGGGCATGGGCATTGGTGCGACCAATGCCATGGCATTGGCCCGCAACCCCCGATGTCGGGTGATCGCGCTGTGTGATCTGATGCCGGAACGCATGGAGGAGGTCGCTGCGCAGCTGCCCCAGAACCCGCCGCTCCGCTTCACGGACCACAAGGCAATGTGCGCCCATCCCGAGGTGGATGCCGTCTTTGTAGGCACCCCCAACCAGTGGCATGTACCCGTGGCCCTGGAGGCTGTCCGCCACGACAAGCATGTCATGGTGACCAAGCCACTGGCGGATGCAGTGCAACCAGCCGAGGAACTGGTGACTGTTGCCGAGGCGTCGGGCGTGGTGAACATGATGTCTCTTTCCACTCGTTTCGCCCCGCAGGTACAGTACTTGGGCCACATGGCTCAGGCCGGCTCCTTCGGTGAAATCTACTACGCCAAGGCCCGTAGCATTCGGCGGAGCGGCATTCCCAACTGGAGTCTGGGATTTATTCAGAAGGGAGGCGGAGCCTTTCGGGACATGGGAGTCCACTGTCTGGATGCAGCCTGGTGGATCATGGGCCTGCCCGCTCCGGTCTCAGTAACAGGAGTGGCAGGAGCCCAGTTCGGACCTAGGGGAGAAGGGTACTTTGGCCCTGGCCCGGAGTTGACGCGGGAATATTGGAGCCAGTATGCCGCGGACGACTACGGCGGCGGCCTCGTTCGCTTTGCCAACGGGGCCGGCCTGATCATCGAGAGTTTCTGGGCCTCTCATCAACGACCTGAACTGCAGATCGAACTCTTCGGCACCGCGGCCGGCGCCACGTTGTCCCCGTTGACGATCTTCAAGACCGTCAACGGGAACCATCGCAACGTGGAGGTGGAGATGCCAGAGAACGACCGCGCGGCTTGGCAGAACATCGCGAACCACTTCGTGGCCTGCATTCTGGATGGCGCGGCATGCCGCGCGCCGCTCCGCCACGGCCTGCAGGTGCAGCGGATGATGGAGGGCCTGCTGACCAGCGCGGCGACCGGACAGCAGGTCCCTTTGGAGTAGGTTCGGCCGCGCGCCAATTCGCCGCGGTCACTGCTGTGCATCCAGATTGGCAAAGATGTCTGCCGGCAGGTTGGAGGCATCTTCGCGGCGCCAAGAGCCGATGAACTGCTCGTTGGTAAGTTGCTTGTTGAGCCAGCGTGCGGCGTTGGCGGTATCCACCACGATCATGGCGACGCGTTGCCCTTCGTGCTCGGATACCATGATCAGGGCCTCGGGTTGACTCTCCATCAACGGCAGAAAGGTGGAGACAAACAGGCTGGCGCCGATTTCCTCCCGTTGGAATGTAACGCTGTCCGGGCTCTCGGCGCTGGACATCAGGACTACCAATGCCTTCTGGTCGGCTCGTTCCATGACCTGGAAGAAGCGCAGTTCAATCTCTTGTTGCGTGAATTCCTCCAAGACCTGCGCGCGCACCAAGTCCGTTGCCATGCGTTCAGTCTGTGTGTCTTCGGCGACCTTGCGCCGGTCATAGCAGGCCGTCAGGTCGCTGTTGATATTGAGTTTCTCCTCCGTGGTGTCCGCTTGATCGGCCAGCCACCCCACGTGAGGCTCTCCTTCCTCACAGCGATTCGTATGCAGATACAGGCGGGACAGGGAATACCGGGTCAAGTACATGTCCGGGTCTTTGCTGACGGCATCCAGCAGCTTCTTCTCCGCGGCATCGATTTCCCCCCGTATCAGATGGGAATATCCCAGGATGCTCGCTACCGTGGACGAGGCGGACCCTTTTTCCCAGGCGTTTTCGGCCGCTTTCCGGGCAGCATCCAGATCTCCGTTGTACAGATGGGCAAACGCCACCGCTTCGTTGGCGTCGGAGCTGTAGGGACGGAAGACGGACCACCGTTGCGCATTGTCTATGGAAGCGTCCAGATCGCCCAGAATGAAATTCAGTTCATATTGGGCCTGATAATAGAGCGGGTCGTTGAAGGCCAAGCTCTGAATATCGGCGAGCGCCTGGGTGGCTTCGGACTTCATCTCGTTGCGTGCATAGGAAATGGCTAGCAGCCGCGCATCCGTGACCGAGGTCGGCAACTGCGCGTTGACCACCTGCAGGAAAGGAATGGCCCCGTCCCAATCCTCGGAGCACATGAAGCCCACGCCCATCATGCGCTGGGCCGCCATGCTGTAGGGACGGGCATCCAGCCACTTCTGGGCCACGGCGCGACTCTCTTGGCATTCCTCGGCGCTGTTGAGAAGGAACATGCGGGTCATGGAGACATCAAAGCGATCCTGCCAAGCCACCTCCTCGGCCTGGGCTTGGTATTGCGCTGCAGTCTCATGGTCTTCCATCAACATGAAAACGTTGGCCTGGCAGGTAAAGCCATCCGGGTACGGGGTGTCCGGCGTGTCGATTTCCGCCATGCGGGCGCATCCCGCGATAGCCTTGTCCCATTCGTTGAGCTCCACTGCCATGTCGACCTCGAACCCCAACACAAAGGGATGGTCGGGCAAGGCCGCGATCGCCGGGGCTGCGGTTTCCAGAGCCGCGATCGGGTCGCCGTCCAGATCAAAGATTCGTCGGCCCAGCACAATTTTCCACAGATGAAACTCCGGTTCCAATTCCACTGCCCGGGTCGCGGCGGCGGCGGCGGCCGGCCAGTCGTGCAGGGATTCCTGGATCAGGCTGAGCAGCACGTGCGCCACGGCGCTGTCCGGCTCGATTTTCAGGGCCTTGTTGACATGCACCAAGGCCCTTTCCGGTTCATAGAGACTGAGAGCCATGTCGGCGTGGGCTATCTGAGCCAAGGCGTTGTCCGGGTCGGCAGCAATGGCGTTGTCCGCCGTGTCGATGGCGTCCTCGAAACGATGCGCCTGCTGCTGCGCCCAAGTAAGGTGCGCCAGAACCGTGGCGTTCTTCGGGGCCAGGGCAAAGGCCTGTTCGGCGTAGGTGAGAGCTTCCTGCCAGCGTTCGGGAGAGTACGTATAGAAGTCTGAAATGCCGGTCAAGGCCGGAACATGGTTGGGATCGGCCGCCAAGGCTTCCCGAAATTTCTCCTCGGCCTCGGGAAACAGGGATTGCCTGAAGAGAGCCGTGGCTTCCGCGGTGAGTGCGGCGGCTTGGTTTGCATCCACCTCCTCGGCCTGGGCCGCTGCGATGTCGGGGGCCGGGACGATAAAGCCGGTGCAACCCGACAGGATCAGGGAAAACAGCAGCAGGATGCCCGCGACCCTGCTCCGGCGACGGGCCATGCTGGCACGGAGATGAAACTTCAGAAAGGAACGCCGGGGCGGGGCAATGGCTGGCATAGGGCTAGAGCTCCGTTTCAAGGTAGGAATTGTGGCCAAGAGAGGCACCCAACAGAACATGCAATTGGCTTGCCAAGTCTATAGTGTAGGCAAGTGCCCGGCGCTTTTGCATTAACGTTCTCTAAAGCGGCCTGGGACCAGCGCAGTCCAGTCAACCCGCCGTGGGACTCGACACTCCGCATGCATGGGCGCCTAGGGCGCCGCGCCGCATCCCGCAGGGGGAGATACCGGTCTTGTCACAGGGGACATTATAAGATGAAGCCAGACTCCCCATGAAAGTCCAGTCAACTTCCCCAACGGATCAAGCCGAATCCCCGCCCAAGGCGGCGCGGCCCTTGCTCGTGATCGAAGACGTGCATGTCGGCTTCGAGGTGCGCAGCGGGTTCGTCAAGTTTGCGCAGGTACAGGCGGTCCGGGGCATCACCTTGCAGATTCGACGCGGGGAGACGGTCGCGGCCGTGGGGGAATCCGGCAGCGGCAAGACCACCTTGGGCCGCGCGGCCATGGGACAGGTGCGGCCTACGGCGGGGCGGGTGCTTTTCGACGGTCAGGATCTGGCGCGGCTCAAGGGCAAAAAACGCAAGGCCTTCATGCGCCGCGCGCAAACCATTTTCCAGGATCCCTTCGCCACGTTGGACCCCTACATGACACTGTACGAGGCCTTGGCGGAACCATTGGAGATTCACAAGGTCGGCCATGCGTCGGAACGACGGGATCGGATCTATCAGGCCTTGCGCGCCGTGCGTCTGAATCCGGCCGCGGAATTGGCGGACTCCTATCCCCACATGATATCGGGCGGTCAGCGCCAGCGGTTGGGGATCGCCCGGGCTCTCATTTTGCAGCCGGACTTCCTGTTCGCGGACGAGCCCGTCTCCATGGTGGACGCGTCCAGTCGCGCGGAAATCCTGTTTCTGCTGCGCCAGCTGCAGCGAGAAAGGGACGTGGCCATGCTGTACGTCACCCACGACATTGCCACGGCGCGGCACAGCGCCCAGCGCATCGCGGTGATGTATCTGGGACGCATCGTGGAAATAGGCCCTGCGGACCGGGTAGTGGACAACCCGCTTCATCCCTACACCCAGGCCCTGATTGCCGCCGTGCCCGAACCCGACCCTGCCAATCGTCTGGCTCCGCGGCCCACGCTGCCCGGAGAGCCTCCCAATCCCATCAAGACGCCGTCCGGCTGTGCCTTTCATCCGCGGTGCAGCCAGATGATGCCGGATGCCTGTCCTCTGCACGACGTGCGCTTGGAAGAACGCGAGCCAGACCACTGGGTGGCCTGCCATCTGTATACGTAGTCTTGGCAGGGTGCCGCCTCGGTTCTCCCGCCTGGCCGATCGCCGATATCTGCCATTACGTGTTGAAGTCCTTGGGATTTCTTTATGGACGAAATACGGGTTTTACGGAAATCCCCGTCCGTTCTTGCCGTATAATTGCGTCTTGTTCCCTGCAGTGGTGCACACCTCCCCAAGCTTCCAAAGCCTGCGCGGCGGGCGCCGCGGACTAGTGTGGGGCCTGCGTCAATGATTGCTTGGGCAAGCAAATTGTTCGGTCCGACAGGAGAAGAAATGAAGCGAAACCACAAGATGTTCGGGTATTCCCTTGCGCTCTGCATGGCGCTGATGCTAATGGGGGTGCAGCCTTTGGCCGCCTTGGAAGCGGAACCCGCTCCGGCCTTGCCGGAACGGGGCAAGGTCTCGAAGAACCCCACCAACATTCAGAACCTCTCCGCTCCTATCGCGGACATCATATCCGGTCCGGCGTGGCTGATGGCCCAGGGCGTGGACAATCGGGCCTGGATGGATCGCCCCGGCTGGAATACTCTGACTCGCCAGGATGTAGCCAGCGCCGTCACCGGGCTGAACGCCGACAATCCCGCCCAGATGCAAGGGGCCGGGCTGGGGGTCTTGGTGCCCTATCGGGATCCGGCCCCGGCCTTCAGCCGCGACCTGCTGATTACGCGGGACTTCAGCAATTCCCCGTTGCAAACGGAACCGGACATTGCGGTCAATCCCCATGACCCGGACCACATCGTGCTGGGCACCATCGATTACAACTTCCCCAACAACACCTCCTATGTCTCCATCGACGGGGGCGCGTCCTGGGACGGTCCGCGGCAAGTCAAGTATTTGCGCAAGGATCGCGTCTCCGGCGGGGATCCCGTGGTCGAATTCGACAGTCAGGGCAATGTGTACATGGGGTCCATCTCCATCGGTATCAAGGAATACAACGTGGGCAACGCGGTGGGTTTTGCCCTGGTCTCCAGCATCTCGGTGGCCAAGTCGGAAGACGGCGGCTATGAATGGCTGGAACCGATTTCCGCCGCCCGCAGCCAAGTGGAAAGCGAACTCAAGGAGGATTTGACGGGCCGCCTGCGCGGTCGCATCTCGTTGGGTTTTCTGGACAAGCCCTGGATGTCAGTGGGACCGCATCCCACCATTGAGGGCACGGAAGTGATCTATGTCACCTACGTGGAATTCAACACTTCCTATGAAGTCTTCTACATCGGCGAGGTCGTCACCTTGGGCATCCCCCAGGTGAACACCACGCCATACGTGGTCTTTTCCACGGACGAAGGCCAAACCTGGTCCGACCCGGTGGCGGCCGGCCCTACGGTGCGTCGCTCCTACGGCGAGATCAGCGACACGGAGGGCCAGTCCAACGCCATCGGGACCAAGCGGGTCGTGCAGGGCCCCGTGCCGGTCGTGGACTCCCAGGGCAATCTGTTTGTCACTTGGCTGGACAGCACGGACGACGAAAGCCAGAAGGGGCTGGGCGAATTCTACATGTCCAAGTCCGAGGATGGCGGCGAGAGCTTTGGCAGTCCCAAGCGCATTGCCAGCTTCCTGGAACCGGGCTTCCGGCCCCGCAATGCATATTTCCGCTATTGGGCTTCGGTCTTTCCCAAAGTGGCGATCGGCCCCAATGACGAGATCTATATTGTCTATGTGGCCCTCCCTCCGGACAACGAGACGGACGAGGGTGACGTTTTCTTCATTCGATCCATGGACGGCGGCAACCGCTGGTCGCAGCCCAAGCAGCTGAATCACGACGACGGCACCGCGCTGCAGTTCTTCCCGGCTGTGGATGTGGGACCTGACGGCGTGATCCACGTGATGTGGGGCGACATGCGGGACGATCCAGTGGAGACGCGCTACCACATTTACTACACGCGCTCTGACGATCAAGGAAAGACATGGGGCTTCGAGCTGCCGGAACTGGGCTTGCGCGTGGGCGACACCCGCGTCACGGACTTCCCTTCCAATCCCAACAGGGGCTTCCCCAACGGACTGTTTATCGGCGACTACTTCTCCATCGCCGCGGTCGAGGACGAGGCCTACATGGCGTGGGCTGACACGCGGCTGGGGGAATACGGCGGCTTCAATCAAAAGATCGGGTTTACCCGCCAACAATCCATTCCCGCGCCGGAGATTTTCGTAAGCCCGAACGCCGGCCCCGCCGGGGAGCGCATCACTGTGCAAGGGCATGGCTTCCAGCCTCTGATCAACTATTTTCTGCTGATCGGTGGCACCGAAGTCTCCTCTGGACGCACCGATGAACTGGGGCGCATGACGGCGAATGTGTTTGTGCCCATTTCCGGGGAGGGGGCCCATGCCGTCACGTTGGTGGACGGATCCGGCAACGTGGCCTTCACCTCCTTCTACATGGAATTCGGTTTCGACAACATCAAGACCATTCTGGATCAGCTGCAAGAATTGTTGCAGCAATAGGGAGTATCCTGACAGGCGAGTCCCGGCCCGGGTTCCGGGCTTCGGGGTTCGCCTGCGGCCCGCGTAGATGCAGGAGTTGGCATATGGAGTATGGCAATACATGAAGATCATCTGGCACAAGGGGGGCAGAATCGGGATCCTGGCCTTGCTCCTCTTGGCGCTGTCCGGCGCCGCGTTCGCACAGGAAAACGCGGAGACCGACGAAGAGACGAATCCGCCTGCCGCCTATGTGGCTCCCCATGAGCTGACCGGCCCGGCGGTCGATACCTTGATCTTTCGGGCCTTCGATGTGGATCGGGCTCCCTTGGACCTGTTGGCCGGGGACATGGATCTGTACTATTACAATCTCAAGATCACCGCGGCCAAGGAGCTGCAAGACGAGAATGTGCGGCTGTTCGAATCGCCGGCCACCACCATCTCCCTGATCCTCAATCCGGCGCCGGCCCCCGAAGGCCAACTGAATCCGTTGGCCCTGCCCGCCGTGCGCCAAGCCCTGCAGTTTCTGGTGGATCGGGAATTCGTGGCGCGGGAAATCTATCAGGGCCAGGCCGTGCCCATGCTGACCAATGTCAGCCCCACGGATTACGACTATCTGACCATCTTCAACCAGGTCAATGAACTGGGCATCGCATACGACCCGGAATACGCCCGCCGCGAGATCGAGGCCGCCATGGAGGCCGCCGGGGCGGAGCTGGTGGACAATGTCTGGCATTTCAACGAGCGCCCCGTCACCCTGAAATTCATTGTGCGGGTCGAGGACGAACGACGCGAGGTGGGCAATCTGGTCCAGAACGCCCTGCAGGAAGCCGGCTTCCGCATCGCCACCTCCTATCAACCCTTCGCGCCGGCCATCCAGACGGTCTATACCACCAATCCGCAGGACTTCCAATGGCACCTGTACACGGAAGGCTGGGGACGCGGCGCGCCGCAGCGGTACGACTACAGCGGGATCAATGCCTACTACGCCCCTTGGCAGGGCAACATGCCCGGCTGGCGGGAAGTGGGCTACTGGCAGTACCAGCAAGAAGAGCTGGACACCGTGGGGCGCCAGCTCTTTCAGGGCGACTTTCAGGACCGGGCCGAAAGGGACGACCTCTATCGTCGCATGACCCAACTGGGTCTGGACGAAAGCGTGCGCATCTGGATCGCCACCATTCTGAACACCTATCCGGTGCAGCCGGAAGTGCAGGGCATTACGCATGACTTGGCTGCGGGCCCTCGCGGCCTGTGGTCCCTGCGTTCCGCCTACAAGCCCGACAGCCGGGAACTTACGGTCGGCAACCTCTGGGTCTGGACGGAACGGTCCACCTGGAATCCCGTGGGGGGCATCAGCGACGTCTATACCTCGGACATCTGGCGCCATCTGCAGGATCCGGCCCTTTGGAATCATCCCTTTTCCGGCAAGCCGCAGCCCTTCCGTCTGGACTTCGAAACCGAGACCGCGGGGCCCAACGCGACTCTGGCGGTACCGACAGACGCCATGTTTTGGGACGCCCCGGCCGGGGCCTGGGTCAATGTGGCGGAAGGGACTACCGCCAACAGCAAGGTCACCTACGACTACGCCCGATATTTTCAGGCTCCGTTCCATCATGGGGGAGACATCTCCATGGCGGACGTGCTGTATGGGCTGTACCACAGCATTGACCTTTCTTGGAATCCCGACAAGGCTCTGGTGGAGACGGTGATGGCAACCACCGGGCGCCCTTACTGGGAAACCATCAAGGGCTACCGTGTTCTGGACGAGAATCGCATTGAGGTCTACGTGGACTTCTGGCACTTTGAGGAGGATTACATCGCGGCCTATGCCACGCCGTCTGGAGTTGGGACGCCGTGGGAGCTGCTGTACGCCTTGGACGAGCTGGTGTTCACCCAGCGGCGGGGCGCCTTCAGCGCCACCACCGCCGCCCGGTTCCGAGTGCCCTGGATCAGCCTGGTGCTGGATCGGGATGCGCGGCTGGTGCGCCGCGTAGTGCAGGATCTGGTCCGCGCGGACCAAGTCCCCGCGGCCGCACTCACCTTGCCTGGAGAACGGGAACCGCTGGTGGATGTGACCCAGGCCCAGGCGGACTACGCTGCCATCCTGGACTGGTTCGCGGCGAAAGGTCACATGGTGATTGGCAATGGCCCCTACTATCTGGAACGGTATGACCCTGGCGCACAATATGCCGAGCTGGCGGCCTTCCGACACGAGAGCTATCCCTTCACGCCCGCGGACCTGTACTTGGGTGAGCCCGCACTGATCTCGTTCCGGGACATTCAAGTGGAGGATCTGTTCATTGGCGAGGAATATGAAGTGCACATGGAGCTGGAAGGTCCGGGCGAGATTGCCGTTCTGTATCTGCTGAAGGACGCTTCCAGCGGAGAAGTGCTGTTCGCGGGCAGTGCGGAGGCCAATTCCGCGGCAGACAACATGTTTTCCATCGTGCTGTCCGAGGACGAGACGGAAGGCTTGGACTTCGGCCTGCTGGAACTGACGCTGGCTGCCTACAGCGACGACTTGGCCCGTGTCACCGAGAGACAGGTGGAAATCGAGGTGGATGTGGGATTTGGCTAAAGTCCATCGCTCTCCCTGATTGCCCAAGGCCGCCGGCGATGACCCCCGCAACTGCCCGCCGCCCCCAGGCGTCGTCTGGGGCCTGTTCTCTGCATTTGATCCGAAAGGCTCGCCTGCCCGAGCGCAACGGAATCACGCAATTCCAAGGTGCTTGAGCCATGCGACAACTCATTCCCCTGACGTGGCGTGCAGTCACGTTGTTGGGTGTCTTTTGGGTCGTATTGCTGATGTTGGTCCTGACTCTGGGGTTCACTGGCTTCTCGGATCGCATACTGTCGGCGGTGGTGGGGGAACAAATGCGGGCGGAACGCACCACGCTTGCGGAGACCATTCGCGATCCGGCGGAACTGGAACAGGCGTTGGGCATCCGCAAGGGGGAGCTGGAAGAGTTCTACGGCCTGCACACGCCTTGGTACTATCGGTTGCCAGACACCATATTCCGTGTGCTGCGGCTGGATCTGGGGGAGGCCCGGTCGCTCCGCAGCACCGACGGTTCCAGTCGCATCCTTGACATTGTCATGGAGCGGCTGCCCAACACCATGATCCTGATGACCACTTCCCTAGTGATCGTGGCGGTGCTGGGGTTGGGTCTGGGGCTCTTTGTCGCCACCCGTCCCGGCACTTGGATTGACCGGAGCATCTCCACCTTCGCGGCCATCACTTACGCCATCCCCACATGGTGGATTGGCATTCTGTTGATTCTGGCGCTCTCCGTGAACTGGCGTGTACTGCCGTCCGGCGGCATGTACAGCGCGCCGCCGCCTGTCGCTCCGTGGCCGCGATTTCTGGACATGGCACAACACGCCATTTTGCCTGTCCTGTCCATGACGCTGGTCAGCGTGGGTCCGTACATCTATGCCGTGCGCACCATTACGCTCAATATTGCCCAAGAAGACTTTGTGGCCATGGCCCGGACCAAGGGCTTGCCGGAACGTCGGGTTCGCAACGTCCATATCCTGCGCGTGGCGGCTCCGCCCATCGTGACCGGCCTCATTTTCGGTCTGGCCGGTTCCTTGTCCGGCTCCATTCTAATTGAGACGGTCTTTCACTGGCAGGGAATGGGGCGGCTGTACTACGACGCGTTGGCAGGCACGCCGGACGAGAATGTGATTGTGGCCCTTACCTTCATGTTCACCCTGATCTACGTGGGCATCCGCCTGCTGCTGGAAGTGCTCTACTTCTTTTTGGACCCTAGGGTTAGCTACGCCGACTGATGCGTGTTTCCCAAGTCTGGCGGGCCCTGCGCTCCAGTCCCATCGGCTTGTTGGGTCTGTTGCTGCTTACGCTCCAGACGCTGGTTTCCCTGTATGTGGCGGTCACATTCCCCACGGAATTCGGAGCCCGTTTCTGGAGCAATCCGGTGCATTGGGTGGACAACCCCAAGGCCGCTCCGCCGGTATGGACGCCCAACCTGCACGGGCGCGCTTCCGTAGTGCATTGGTCGGCCACGCTCGAGGAGCCCGCGGAGAGGGAGGAGCGGGGCAGCTCCATCCTCTCCAACTATCCCATTCGGTACGAATTGGAAACTCCCAAGGCGCCGGGCTTTCTGTCCCTGACGGTGTCGGAGGTGCACTTTGCGGAAAAGGCGCCGCTGCTGGGTCTGACTTTGATCCGGCCGGACGAATCGCGCATCAGTCTGCTGCGTCACGCCATCAAGGCGCCGCGGGATGACGAGACCGGACCCTTTGTGCGTCACGCGGCGGAGCCGTTGCGCTTTCAGCTCAATGCGGAAGAGAGCATGATCACCTTCATTCAGGAATTTCTGACGGATGAGCATGACCTACAGCTGGACGAGGCCCAGATCAAGGGGCAGGCACTGGAAATCCTGTTTGGTGTTCCCGGGGATTCCGAGGGGACATTCGAACCTCTGCTCGGCGAATACGAATTTCTTTTTCAGACCGCCGCCCGCGCTCCCGAGGACCGCGTGGGCGCGGTGAAGATCGTGGTGGGGGGAGACGCCTATGGGGCCTTAGGTACGGACAGCATCGGGCGGGACTTGGCACAAGGCCTGCTCTTCGGCTTGCCCGTGGCACTGCTGATTGGTGTCGTGGTATCCCTGACATCCACCCTTCTGGGCACGACGCTGGGCATCGTCAGCGGCTATCTGGGAGGCGCGGTGGACACGGTGATTCAACGGATGTCGGATATCGTGGCCAACATTCCGGTGCTGCCCCTGCTCATTTTCCTGCTCTTCGTCATTGGCCCCAACCTGACGGTGATCATGCTGATCCTGGTGGCTTTCAGCTGGCCGGGACTGGCCATCCAGGTGCGTTCCATGGTCCTGCACATGCGCTCCAGCCAGTTGCTTGAAGCCATTCAAGGCCTGGGTTCCTCTCGGGCCCGCATCATGTGGCGGCATATCCTGCCCCAGATCATGCCGTACTTTCTGGCCCAGATCATCTTCAGCGCGCCGGCAGCCATTCTGGCCGAGGCCGGACTTAGTTTTCTGGGACTGGGAGATCCCGCCATTCCCACTTGGGGACAGATTCTGGAAGCCGGCTTTCGTACGGGTGGCGTATATGTAGGCTATTGGTGGTGGATCATCCCTCCCGGGTTGCTGATCGTCATGGTAGCCTTGACCTTCATGCTGATCTCGCTGGCTATCGAGCCGGTGGTCAATCCCCGTCTGCAGCCCGGCCAGCGCCGACAGAGACTCTCATGACCAAGGTGCTGGAAGTACACGATCTATGTCTGCACTACGCGGATCCGCGGGGCGCGGTGCACGCCGTCGACGGTATTTCCTTCGAGCTGGCGCATCCCGGCACGGCCATGGGACTGGTCGGGGAATCCGGTTGTGGCAAGTCCAGCGTCGCCAATGCGCTTATGCGTCAGTTGCCCGCCAATACCGCACACTTCAGCGGCGAGGTGCGGCTGGAAGGGGATCGGATCTCCGCGTTGGACGATGGCCGCTTTCACCGGGAGGTAAAGTGGCAACGCATGGCCCTGGTGCCGCAGGGAGCCATGAACACCCTGAATCCGGTCATGCGGATTGGACCGCAGATCATTGAACCCCATCTCGTCCAAGGAGGGTTGAGCAAGTCACGGCTGCGGGTAAAGGCGGAGACCTTGCTGGCCCGGGTGGGTCTGCCCGCCAGCGTCTATTCCCTGTACCCTCACGAACTGAGCGGTGGCATGAAGCAGCGCGTGATGATCGCCTCCGCCCTGATCTTCAGTCCCAGTCTGTTGATCATGGACGAACCCACGTCGGCCCTGGATGTGAGCGTGCAGGCCCAGATCATGAATCTGCTGAAGGATCTGAAGAAGGACGGCCTGTCCCTGATCTTCATTACCCATGACATCGCCTTGGCCAGCGACATCTGCGACCAGATTGCCGTGGCCTATGCGGGAGGGCTGGCGGAGCAGGGTACGGCGGAGCAAGTGCTGGGCAGTCCAGCCCATCCCTATGCTCGTCGGCTGCTGGCCAGCATGCCTCGCTTGCAGTCGGATGAAATGCCCGTATTCATCCCCGGAGCGCCGCCGGATCTGCGGCAGGTGTCCCTGGGATGTCGCTTCCAGCCTCGCTGCGACGAGGCCTTGCCCGTCTGCGCAGAACAGGATCCGGCCTGTATCAGTCTACCGACAGGTCAGCGGGTGTGGTGCTGGCTGTACGAGGAATCACGATAGATGACATCGGATGCCTGGCTGTTCCGGCACCCGTCCGTGGTCTTGTTCCGATGCTCACGTTGGGAATGCAACGTCACTGCCCTGTCGTCATGAGGTAGTATCCACATTATGGCGTCCGTGTTTCCAGTGTCCGTGGGAAACAGGCAGTGTGGCCCAGCCGCGTTTCCGGCGCTTCTATCGGCGGATATGGGGCAATGAGACAGGAGCCGTGCAACAGAAGACGCCTGGCCTTTCCGGTCCTGATGGGGCGCATTCCTCTTCCCTGCCTGAACCGTAACATCGTGCGCTGCAATTGACATCTCTGTTCCAGTTTCCCAGATCATCCTCCATTCCGTGACACCCATCAAGATCGAATCCGTGGAGCTGCACTCCATTCGCCTGGAGTATGTGCATCCCTTTGAAACCAGTTTTCGCCGAGAGACCCACCGGCCTTCCATTCTGGTGCGCGTCAATGCCCAGGGCCTGTCGGGTTGGGGAGAGTGCGTGGCTGGATCCGGTCCCTGGTATTCCTCGGAAACACTGGGCACGGCTCGTCACATCTTGGCGGACTACCTCATACCGCGACTCCTAAGGACCCCGCTGCAGAGCCCCAAGGCGGCTGTGTCGCTGTTCAGGCAAGTCAGAGGCCATGGCATGGCCAAGGCCGCCTTGGAAAATGCCCTGTGGGATCTATGGGGTCAAATGGAGGGGACATCCCTGTCTCAATTGCTGGGAGGCACTCGCGTTGCAGTGCCGGTGGGGGTCAGCGTAGGCATCGAACCCACCCTTGCCGAGCTGGAAGTTCGGGTGGCCCAATATGTGGATGAAGGGTATCAAAGGGTCAAGCTCAAGATCAAGCCCGGCTGGGACATCGCCGTGGTGGAGCGGATTCGCCATCTGTGGCCGGATCTGCAGCTGCAGGTGGATGCCAATTCTGCCTACACCCTGTCCGATCTGCCTACCTTCAAGGCCATGGACGACATGGAGTTGTTGCTGATTGAACAACCGCTGCATTACGAGGACATGGTGGAACATGCGGAGTTGCAGCGGTGCCTACGGACTCCCATCTGTCTGGATGAGAGCATCCATTCTCCCCACCATGCGGCCTGGGCCCTGCGCATCCATGCCTGCGGCAACATCAACATCAAGGTGGGACGTGTCGGAGGACTGACGGCGGCCCTGGAAATCCACGATCTCTGCCAGAAGGCGGGAGTGCCGGTCTGGTGCGGAGGCATGCTGGAGACCAATGTGGGACGGGCCTGCAATGTGGCCTTGGCCAGCCTGCCGAACTTCCTGCTGCCCGGAGACATCTCGGCGTCGGCCCGGTATTTTCACCGGGACATCGCCAGTCCCGACTTTGTGGTGTCAGCCAATTCCACTGTGGAAGTGCCCCGGGAACCGGGGCTGGGCGTGGAAGTCTCGCTGGCGGATCTGCAGGCTGTGACAGAGGCCAGCGAACGCTACGCCTGAGGGTCCTTGGCTGTAGATCATGCCGGTCGTGGGCTGCGACCGCGTCCTCTCTTCCTGATCAATGCAGCGATGCCTTTTTGGCTCTGCTCCCTGTCCATATTAAAATGACGCAGGCCATAAAAACCTGTCATTGCCTAAGCTGGTTGCTTCCCGGCTCCCTGTGCTGCGCTTGGTTTCATACTTGCGTTGTCTCGGGTTGCTCGGGTGCGGCCTGTTGTTTACATCAAGAATCAAGGAGAAGAGTATGAGGATGCGGTTTGGCTTGATTGCCTTGCTTCTGTTGCTGGCTCTGCTGGTGGCAGCCTGCAGTGGCGGTGCAATCCCGGCGTCAGAGTCAGAGACGGTGGAAGATGCCATGACGGAGGATGCCATGGCGAGCAACCCCTTGGAGTCCCCGTTTTTGTGGGCTCGAGTTGAATTCGGTATGCTGCCGCCGCTGGAAGATCGCCTGCCCAACGAACCCTTTGTGGTGGGGCCCGGTACCCTGCTGCCCGAGGGGCACGTGGATTGGAAACCCGGTGTATATGGCGGTACCCTGCGCACCCTCCACTTCCGTCCGGACTGGAATCCTGACATCTTCGTCGGCATGAACGAATCCTTGCTTTCCGCCCCGGGCTTGGGTGTGCAAGGCATTCGGGGAAATATCCTGCACAGCTTCGAGGTGTCCAACGACAACCAGACCTTCCTCTTTCACATGAGAGAGGGGTTGAAGTGGTCGGATGGCGAGCCTGTCACCTCGGCCGACGTGGCCTTTGTCGCCCATGACATCTACGACAACGAGGACCTGACCCCGACCTATCCGAGACGCTTCCGCACCCGGAACGCTCCGGACGGCACGCCCATGACTCTGACGGTCCTTGACGACTTCACCTTCCAGGTAGACTTTGATGCGCCCTATGGCGGATTCCTGCGCAACCTTACCATCGAGACTTGGAACGGCTGGACCGAGCTGATCCGTCCCGCCCACCACCTGCAGCAGTTCCACATCTCCTATGTGGATCTTGAGGATCTGCGCCCGTTGCTGGATGAAATGAACCTGACCGACGAATGGAATCAGGTCTTCACGAGCAATGATTGCCTGAGTTGGCATGTCAACCAGGAGAAATGCATTGTGTCACCGGTCCTGACCCCGTGGCAACGCGTCGAATCCTCGGAGCCGGGTCTGCTGCTCTTCGAGCGCAATCCCTATTACCACAAGGTGGACACGGAAGGAAAGCAGCTGCCGTATATTGACCGGCTTCTTTCCAAGCTCGTAGAAGACGTGGAGATGGTGAACACCGGCATCCTAGTCGGCGAAGCCGACTTCATGCGGGAGAGCACCGGCCTGGTCAAGATTCCACTGTATGTGGAAAATGGTCCCGCGGGCGGGTACCGGCATCAGCTGCTGGACATGCACGTGGATTCCAGCTCCATCTGGATCAATCAGACCTATAACGACGAAAACGACCCCAATGCCGCCAATTGGCGGGAGATCGCCAGCGACATTCGTTTCCGTCAGGCCATCAGTCTGGCCGTAGACCGAGACGAGATGATCAAATCTCTGTATTACGGTTATGCTACCCTGCCTTTGCAGACGGTCGGGGAAGAACTTTCCGTCCAGGATGTGCAGCGGGCCAATGATCTGTTCGATGCAGTGGGTCTGGATCAGCGGGGAGACGATGGTTTTCGTCTGTACCCTGATGGCGAACCCCTTACCATGCTGATCGAGCACGGCGCTCATGCGCCAGATCTGGAGCCGGCTGCGGAACTGATTGGCGAGTACCTAAAGGACGTCGGCATCAACGCTTCCGTCAAGAAGCTCGAGTCCACGCTGTGGGCCGAGCGGCGCAACAACAATGAATTGCAGGCCACCGTCTTCTGGGCTCATGATCAGGGCTGGGACAACAACTGGACCAGCGACACTGTTCAAAGGGCCGGGTATGCTTGGTGGATCTACATGACGCAGTCTCCGGACAGCGAAATGGCCATGGATCCGCCGCAGTGGATCTTGGACGCCTTTGAACTGGACAAGAAACGCTGGGGTTCGGTCTCTGGCAGTGACGAGTACAATCAGTACAAGGAAGAGGGCAATGCTTGGCATCGCGCCAACCTGCCTGAAATCACCGTCGTCGAGAACGTGAAGTACCCGCTGATCGTGTCCGTGGACATGGACAATGTAGCGACCGAGGGGTATGCCATTGCACAGAACTTTGCCATGGAGCAACTGTTCTATGTAAACCCCGAGGATCACTAGGTTTTGATGGGCTGGGCTGGGACGGCAAGGCGTCTCGGCCCAGCCCCTTTTTCCCATTCGCGCCGAATTTATCCCCGGTCCTAGGGTCTCCCTGCTCGATGGTTGCCTATATCGTCCGTCGCACCATCATGTTGGTGCCCATCCTGCTGCTGATTTCGGTAGTCGCATTCGCCCTGATCGAGCTGCCGCCCGGCGACTGGGTCACCTACCACATCGAAAATCTGCGCGCCACCGGCGTGCAGTTGAATGAGGAGGAAGCGGAACGGCTGATCGCCATGTACGGTTTTGACCAACCCTCTTGGCGACGGTATTTGCGTTGGATGGAAGGTATTCTTTTCAGGTTCAATTTTGGCTGGTCTTTCCAATGGGGCAAGACGGTCAACGAGCTGCTGGCGGAACGCCTGCCCTTGACTCTCCTGATTGCCATACTCTCCTTGATTATTTCGTGGGTGCTGGCGGTCTCCCTCGGCATCTACTCGGCTACGCACCAGTATTCCATTCTGGATTACATCTTCACCTTCTTTGGCTTCTTGGGGTTGGCCACGCCCGGCTTCTTGCTGGCCATGGTGCTTGCTTGGTACATCTTCAAGTTTACCGAGTTCTCTCCGTTGGGTCTCAATTCCATTGAATACATGGGAGAGCCCATGTCTTGGGAGAAATTCGTGGACATGGTGAAACACTTGATCTTGCCCTGCGTCATCGTGGGACTCAGTTCCACGGGGGCCTTGATGCGAGTCATGCGCGGCAACTTGCTGGACGAACTGAAGCGGCAATATGTGATTACGGCCCGGGCCAAAGGTGTGGCGGAGACGCGCCTACTCTTCAAGTATCCGGTGCGCATGTCCATGAATCCTGTCATCAGCACGGTGGGCTGGACCCTGCCCGGCATCTTTTCCGGCGAAGTGCTGGTATCCCTCATACTGGGATTGCAGACCGTGGGCCCGCTGCTGCTGCGGGCCGTGCTGGCCCAAGACATGTTTCTGGCCGGCAGCATTGTCATGATCCTGAGTATATTGACCGTGATCGGCACCTTGATTTCGGACATCCTACTCGCGGCCCTGGACCCACGCATTCGCTACGAAAGCGCGGCTAGCCGGTAGTCCTGTCATCGGAAATCACGGAAATGGATGCCGCCGCGGGCGCTGCCCCAAACCTGCCTGTTCCCGAGATCAGGGAGCAAGACGACAGCTTTTACTATGCCAGTCAATGGGAATTGATCTGGTGGCGGTTCCGGCGCCATCGCATGGCAATTGTGTCGTTGCTGTTGTTGTCGCTGCTTTATATGTTGGCCTTCTTCTCGGGTTTTTTTAGCCCCTACGACACCGCTACCCGCTTCGAGGACTATCAAGAAGCGCCGCCAGTCAAGATTCGCTGGTTGCAGACGAATGAAGACGGACAGCGCAGATTCACGGGACCGTACTATTACGGTTTTGAGAAAGTGCTCAACCAGGAAAAATTCAAGTTTGAATTCTTCCCTGTCGAGGAGACCGCGTATCCTCTGCGCTTCTTCGTGCGCGGCATCGAATACACCGTGGTGGGCAATTTCAAGTCCGACTTGCATTTCTTTGGATCCAACGTTCAGGACGCGCCGCCGCTGATGCTTTTTGGTGCCGACCGCCTAGGTCGAGACCTGCTCAGCCGCACCTTGTACGGAGGTCGGATTTCCCTCTCCATTGGCCTGTTGGGGGTAGTGTTGAGCTTGGTACTGGGCATTATATTGGGAGGGATCTCCGGATATTTTGGGGGACTGACAGACGAAATCATTCAGAGAATCATTGATTTTCTGCTGTCCATCCCCAACTTGCCTTTGTGGATGGCCCTGTCCGCCTCCCTGCCTCGGGATTGGCCCGTCTTGAGGACGTACTTCGCCATCACCATTATCCTTTCGGTGCTGGGGTGGACCGGTCTGGCACGCGTGGTAAGAGGGAAGTTTCTTTCCTTGCGGGAAGAGGACTACACGATGGCGGCCAAGGCGTCCGGCACCGGCGAGAGGCGCATCATCTTCAAGCATTTGCTGCCGGGGTTCACCAGCCATCTGATCGTGACCATCACCTTGATGGTGCCGAACATGATTCTGGCTGAAACCGCCTTGAGCTTTATTGGCCTCGGCATTCAGCCCCCGGCTGTCAGCTGGGGCACACTGCTGCAAGATGCACAGGACATCGTGGCGATTGCGCAACACCCCCACCAATTGATTCCCGCGACTTGGGTCATGGCCACGGTGCTGTTGTTCAATTTCGTGGGTGATGGTCTGCGCGACGCGGCGGACCCCTATGCGGATCACTAGACATTGGATCTGGATCGTGACTGACACCTATCGGTACACCAACGACTGCCTGCTGGAAGTCAGGGATTTGCAAGTTCACTTCTTTCTCTACGAAGGCATCGTGCGCGCAGTGGACGATGTCTCCTTTGATGTATACGAAGGCAAGACGCTGGGCATCATTGGGGAGAGCGGATCCGGCAAGTCGGTTACCGCGCAATCCATCATGGGTATCGTGCCCAGTCCTCCGGCCAAGCAACTGGGTGGTGAAATTCTGTTGCACGCTCGCAAGTCGAACGAATCGGAGGAAGTCATTGATCTGGCCCGGCTGGACCGGCGGGGCCCGGAATTCCGGCGGGTGCGCGGCGGGGAGATCGGCATGATTTTCCAAGAGCCCATGACCTCTTTTAGCCCGTTGCATTCGGTGGGAGATCAGATCAGCGAAGCCATCCTGCTGCACATTCCCGATTCCACGCCCAGTTCCGCCCGGGAGCGCGCCGCGGATTTGCTGCGCCGGGTGGGCATTCCGCGTCCCGACCGGACCGTGGACGCCTACCCCCATGAGCTCTCCGGTGGCATGCGCCAGCGCGCCATGATTGCCATGGCTCTTTCCTGCAATCCGTTGCTGCTCATCGCCGATGAACCCACCACGGCGCTGGATGTAACCGTGGAGGCCCAGATCCTGGAGCTGATTGAGGAGCTGCAGGCGGAACTGAACATGTCCATCATTTACATCAGCCATGACTTGGCGGTAGTCGGCGGCATCGCGGACGAGGTCATGGTCATGTATTTGGGGCTGGTCATGGAGCACGCCGATGTGGAGACCATCTTCGACCAGCCTCTGCATCCCTACACCAAGGCTCTGTGGAACTCCATTCCCAAGATCGACGGCCCCTTGCAGGAACTGGTGCCCATCGAAGGCAACATTCCCAGTCCTTTTGCGATGCATCGAGGTTGTCCCTTCTTCGATCGTTGCCGGGATCAGATTCCCGGAGTTTGCGATGTGCATCGTCCTCCCGAAGTCGAGGTCCAGAAAGGTCACAAGGTGCGTTGCTTCCTGTATGTCGACGAACATGCGCCAGCTGTCGTTGCGCCATCGGCCTAGGTAGGGGGTTTGTGTGGCAGAGAACAACTTCTTGTTGGACGTTGAAGGTCTCAGCAAGTACTTTGCCATCAAGCAAGGCTTTTTTCGCCGCGTAGTCGGGTATACGCGCGCGGTCGATGACGTCTCTTTCTCGGTCGCGCGGGGCGAAACCCTAGGCATTGTGGGCGAGAGCGGCTGCGGCAAGACGACGCTGGGTCGTACCTTGTTGCGGTTGTACGAGCGGACCGCGGGTTCCATGCGATTCCATGTCGAGGAAGGCACGCTGGAAGTGGAATCGCTGACAGGGGAGGAGATGAAACTGTTCCGCCGCCGTGCCCAGATCATTTTTCAGGACCCCTTTGCCTCCCTCAACCCCCGGATGAACATTCTGGAAACGGTCGGGGAGCCCCTGCTGGTCAACAATGTGGCCAAAGGCAAGGAACTGGAAGAACGCGTCGCTACCATCATTGAACAGGTGGGGTTGCGCGTGGAGCACCTGCGCCGATATCCCCATAGTTTCAGCGGGGGGCAGCGGCAGCGCATCGGCATTGCCCGGGCTCTGGTGGTGGGCCCGCGCCTGGTGGTGGCAGACGAACCCGTCTCCGCCCTGGACGTTTCCATTCAGGCGCAGATCTTGAATCTGCTGCAGGAGATGCAGGTGGAATACCGTCTCACCTATCTCTTTGTGTCGCATGACATGAGCGTGATCCGGTACATCTGCGACCGCATCGCCGTGATGTATGCCGGTCGGCTGGTGGAATTGGGGCCCAAGGACGATTTGCTGGACCGTCCTCGGCATCCCTATACGGCTCTGCTGTTGGCTGCGGTCCCGCGCACGGCCCAAGGCCATCGCGGCAGGCGGGTGATCACGCCAGGAGAACCGCCGGATCCTGCGAATCTGCCTCCTGGCTGCGTCTTTCAGGCCCGTTGCAAGTATGTGGAGGACATTTGCCGGAAAGAGGATCCACCGCGCGTGGACTTGAACGACCAGCATTTTGCCGCTTGTCACTTTGCCGACAAGCTGACACTGGATGGCATCTCCGTATCCTCCATTGCCTTGGAAGCCTGAATTTTCGGTTGCGACCGAAGTTCCTTGCCCCTCCAATTCAGATATAGCGTCCACTTGTGTGCTGTATCGGCGCTGGGGGTGACCGTGTCGGCCAGCATGGCAATTGCATGGGACGGGCCCGTGGGCGAGCGCCTTCATGTGGGATTTGCATCCCGCCCCAGCTTCCCATAATGATGCGGACCGCTCCGCACTGATTCTGGATCTCACTTGGCCAGGAGAGGAACCCGGCTTCTTCCGTCCGTAGTTGGTGGATTTCAGCCTCCAGCCTTCTGGCTGGCACGCATTTCGGTCAATTGCAGCTGTTCCTTGGCCGCTTGCAACTGGATCATCTGATCGGTGCAGTCCAACAGCCGCATCTGGGACGCGGTGTCAAACAGATCCAGTCGTCCGCGGCCAGGCCCAGCACAGCGCTGAAATCCCGCCACTCCCGCTCTCCGTGGCCCTGTACCTGGAGCGACACGTATGCACCCCTCACCAGCCGCTCGCCGATCAGCGGCGGCTGTTCGGTGTGGGATCGAAACGCCAGTGTTCCGTCACCCCGATCCGAGTGTAGATCTCTCGCTTGCGCCCTACATCCTCTCGCCTGGCGCTTTCCAAGGCTACTTCCAGCACGAAATCCGATGCCTTGCTCTCCACCCCGAAGATGACAAACACGTCTGGCGCCACCGCAGCCCGGACGTTGCCTTCTTCGTAACGGACCAGCATGTTGCCGATCACGGCCATGTCGGGGCGAGTCCGATAGCGACCCTTCAGCTTGGCGACCGGGCCGGTCAGCGCGTCATACTGCGCGGTGCCTTCAAGGGTTCACCATCGGTTTCGGGATAGACAATGTCTGTCGCAGAGGTCGAGATGCCAGCGGCGGGAAAGGCCGCCGCCGCGGCCACGCCTCCGGTCAAGGGATCAGGGAACTTGTCGGCGCTCTCAAGATCAATTGGGATGCAATATTCCAATTCAATTCCAGACCTTCACAATATAGTTAGCATACCTGTTCCATCTGTGACTTTTCCTACACATTCAGGCCAAGGCCTGCAAAGCTGCCATCCCCAGCTTTTGGAGCGCTGCTGTTGCCTCCTTCTGGTGCATGCATCTTCCCATACAGGCTCTGAGATGGCCAGCGTCCGCAATGTCGCTCTGTGCAGTCAAGCGGCATTGCATATTTTCTGGAGATGGCATTGAAGGGGAGGAAGACAGGCAGAATGGGAGCATTCTTGGCAGCGGAAGCGTGATCCTATTTGACCAGCTGCCCAGAAGCCCTTATGCTACTTTCTCTTGCCCACTTGCCGTAGATTTGTGCCGAACGAGAAGTCCGCATTCCATTTGGGATTGGCTTACCTATATGTGCTGCTGGCTGGAGTCGCGGCCGTATTCAGTGGGTTCATGTTGCGGGATGTATACCGATTTGCCCTGATCCGGGCGGAGTTACACCGCTACACCATTCATTTCAATGTGCTCTTTATCACGTTCGTCGTGGGCGCTGTGAGCCTGGTGGCGTTGGTGATCTTGGAGCACTACTTCCGCAATGCACCCAACAAGCAAGTTCAGTTCTACCGGTTGTTAAAAGTGTTGGCTTTTCCGCTTGTCCTGGCGGCAGGGGCTCACTTGCTGTATGGGGCGCTGGCTTTTTGGGGAGCTCGGTACTTCGACTCATTCCGATTTCTGGCCGCCGTCATGGAACTGGCTCTGGGCGCGGGCCTGTGGATGATTGCAGGCAGACGCCTGCAAGTTGCGATTCAGACATAATCAAACCCAACCTCCAATCTGTCGCATTGATCTCGTGTGGTCAGTGGCGGGCAAAATAGAAACCGGCCTATACTCCAGTGGTGCTCCTCTGAACTTCTGATTGCCCCTACTGTTCATCGGGCTCGGCGCAGGGTCAACGTCCCTTGTCTCCTCATCCAATGCTTTCGGCCCGCTTGTGCCACCTCCGACGTCAATGGCCTCAAGGTTCACTGCCGCGGTCGCAAAAAAGATGTAGCCGCGACATTGCGATACAATTGCTTCCGCAAACACTGCAGCCTGTTGTGGCTGACCAAATTGTTGCTCAAGCGCTCTTGTTGGACTGGGTTGAAATCCCCCGATTTGGCGAAGACGTTGTGCGAGATCAATGGCATTGAAAGGGTGCGCCCATGTCAAACACCACAAGTATCGATTGGCGCAACGACCCTGACGCGGCGCGCGCAACCTTTATGGCCGATGGCTACATCGTGCTACGGGGTTTTCTCAACGCGGAGGAAGTGGCTGAAACGCGTGCAAACCTGACGCGATTTATCGCCAATGTCTTGCCCAAGCTGCCACGGGAACAGGTTTTCTATGAAAATCTGAGTCAGCCCGATTCGCTCAAGCAGATTCTGCAGATGTACAGGCATGACGCTTTTTTCGAGGGCCTGTTTTTTGAGAGCAAGTTCGAGCAGGTGGCAGAAGTGTTGCTGGGCGGACCTGTTGTGGGCCAAAACATGCAATATTTCAACAAGCCCCCGATTGTTGGAAAGCCTACTCCGCCGCATCAAGATGGCTATTACTTCAAGCTGGACCCCTGTGAGGCGACAACCATGTGGCTCGCCTTGGACGAGGTTGACAAGGAAAATGGCTGTGTACGTTATGTCCGCGGCTCCAACCACTGGGGGATGCGCCCCCATGGCAGAACGCAGACCTTGGGTTTTTCACAGGGAATCACCGATTATGGCGCGGATGCCGACAAGGCCAACGAGGTGGCGCTTGCGGCTCGACCTGGCGATCTGCTGGCCCATCACGCGATGACCATTCACCGCGCCGATGGAAACCAGAGCGCGGTCCGCACCCGTCGGGCGTTGGGTTTCATTTATTATGCGGAGCGGGCCAAAGTGGATGAAGTGGCGCAGGCTGCCTACCAAAAACGCCTGGCGGATGAGATGAAGCGGGCTGGCAAGATTTGATGTTGGGTTGTGCTTGGCTGACAGGTAGAGACAGAATGTCTTGAAAAGAGCGGTGGTGGCCTCGTCCCGATCAATGGCCCTACCCCGACCGACATTGGTCGGGGTAGGGTTGAGATCACAGGCAGGCAAGGGCATCCAGCGCTCTTGCCATGACGATCACCGAATTTAGAGGGGGCTGTAGGCTGCAGCGTTCTTGGAGGATATATCGTGGATGTCCACGATGTGTCGAGGTTGGAATTCGGCCAGAATCTGCGCCTCCTGGCAGCCTTGTACGCGTGAACTCCTCGGCTTAATAGAGGTTGCCCCCTTCTTGGCCCTCGACCCGACCTTCCTTGACCTGCTGCACAATCTGTGCGGCGGAGCCGGACAGCAAGGCGGCATCGGATAGCAGGGTCGCGAACTGATAGCCCATCTCGTAGGCATAGAGTGCATAGCTGGCCGAAGAAACGTGAATGCCGGCATAGATTCCGTGATGCCGACAACGGTCCGCGATTTTCTTGACGGCTTTGAAGGCGACGCCTTCCCGATGGTCGGCCGCCGGAGGCAAGCCATAGCTTTGGGCCAGATCCGCCGGCCCTACATAGATGGCGTTGAGGCCTTTCACGCTGAGAATGTCGTCCAGGTTTTCCACCGCCTGCCTCGTTTCGATCATGGCCGAGACCATGATCTCCGAGTTGGCCTGACTGGGATAGTCGCTGCCGCCGTACAGCCGGGCTCGATTGGGCCCGTGGCTGCGGTTGCCGAGGGGCGGATAGAGGCACGCCCCGACCAGACGTTCCGCTTCCTCCCGCGTGTTGATCATGGGACAGATGATGCCGTAGCAGCCGGCATCCAGCAGCTTCATGATGATGCCTGGTTCGTTCCAGGGCACCCGGGCCAGCGGAACCGTATCCGTGGTGGAGATGGCCTGAAACATGGGTACGGCCTGCAGGTAGTCCACAGGGCCATGTTGCATGTCAATGGTCAGACTGTCCCAACCGCTGTGGGCCATGACTTCGGCGGCATAGGAATTGCCGAGGCTGCACCAGCCGTTCACAATGGTGCCGCCCCGCTTGAATGTCTCGAGAACCTTGTTCTTGCGCATGGAAAAACCTCGCTGTCAGTTTCTGGGGCAGTGGTTAAAGCAATCCGTAGTGTTCGTCAATTTCGCGCTGATAGGCATCCTCGCTGTTATCCAATATGCGCGCCAAGGTCACATGCCGCTTGGCGTGAGATGACTCGATCATGGCGAAGGAGCAAGCCAGGTCGTGCAACCCTTCGCGTCCCGAAGTCTCCATCTGGCGGCTTTCCTTGATGGCCCGCAGGAAATCCCAGCCCTGAATGGCAAATCCATCCGTCAGCCCCAAGGGAAAGTAGCGGTCCCTGTCAACCGCACTCAGCGATGCATGAAACAGGGGCGCCAGATCCTCCGTGGTCCCTGTGTCCACATGCAGCCGACCATTGTGGATGGCGCCCTCGGATCCATAGAATGCCGGGGTGCCCGCCAGACCGATTTCCGGTCCATGCAAGGCCCAAGACCAGAGCAGCTGGCCCATGGCTCCGGAATCAAAGCCGAAAGTGGCTAGGTGCGTGTCATCCACGGTCGCTGCCACGGGACGCTCGCGGGCGGGATCGTCAGGCTGATACCGGTTCGGTTCCAAGGTAGGCGTGCAGGCAGAGACCCAGTTCACCTCGCCAAATACATAACGCAACAGATGAAACTGATGCACGCCAATGTCGATGGCGCCGCCGCCGCCGGCTCGCAACTTCTGGTGTCGCCATGGGGTTTCCGCCACGACACGGGTGGGGGACCACAGTCCGCCCAGCGATCCGCTCACAGCCATTTGTGGGACGCCGATGCGGCCTGACTGCACGGCCCAGGCGGCGGCGCGGGCAAACACGCCTTGACGCACATTCTCGAAAGTGCCCAGGACCAAACCGCGGTCCAAGGCGGTGTGCACCATCTGTTGGGCTGCCCGCACCGAGATGGCCAGCGGCTTTTGCGTGTGCACGTGCAGACCGGCCTCCAATGCCACCGCGGCCACCTGGTGATGCAAGTCCAAGGGACTGGTGTCCACCACCGCGTCCACCTCCCCGGAAGCCACCATTTCCCTGTAGTCGGTGAAGACTTGTGCCTCCACATCGGTATGCAGGTCGCTGACATAGGTGTGTGGCGCCGCCAGCGGATCTCCCGTGCTGGGATCCAGCACGGGGGGCCGCGGCGGCGGCCCCTCCCCGCGTTTGCGGAACATGTGGCCATCTTCTGCGCGTCGGGCCACCAAGGCCGTAACCCGAAAGTCCTCCACTCCCACCTGCCGCAACTTGAGCAGGCCTTGCAGGTGCGCGTTCAGGATGCGCCCGCATCCCACTACGCCGATACGTACCATGGCATTGTCCTCCGTTTTGCGTGACAAAAAGGGAAGCCGGCCTACTGTTGCAAGGGCAACGGCAGGGAGACGGCCTGCCCTGATTGTCCGCTGTGGAGACCGGCTTCCAGAATTTCCTGTGCATCGCGGCCGACCCGCGCGCTGCACAAGGGCATGATGGGCGTACCGGACACGAGGTGGTTCAAAAAGCAGGCCGTGGCGGAACTCCAATGGGGCGGGACAGCCGGCACATCCAGATCCACGCCGCCATCGTGCTCTGCATTGGCCAGTTGCAGCCGTCCGTCGTTGTAGATCACTGCGGTGGCTTCCGTTCCGTAGAAGGTGCCGATGTACGAGGTCAGATGCCCAATCTGCGACCAGGAGGCTTCCGCGACCGACATGCCATTCTGGTAGGACATTACGACAATGGCGTTGTCTTCCTGGGCCACGAAGTCGTGGACGCATCGGGTCATCACGCCGGTGACGCGAGCGGGCAACCCCAGGACCGAACGCGCCAAGGCCGCGCCGTAGCAGCAGTAGTCCATCAGGGCGCCGGCCCCGTTCAGGGTGTTGTCGTAGAGCCAGTCGTAGAAATACGGAGTGCATCCCAAGGCCTTTGGTCCATTGTGGGCCGAGCGGTACTTGGTGCTGAACACCCGGCCCAAGGTCCCCTCCGACACCAAGGTATAGGCATGTTGCAGTTGCGGCCACCAGGCGAAAGGCCAGTTGATGACCAGCGGCGCTTCCCCCGTGCGGCTGGCGGCCAGCATGGCATCTGCGCCTTGGAGGGTGGCGGCCATGGGCTTCTCGATCAAGACCGGCATGCCATCCTGCAAGGCTTGGGTCGCCAGCTCGGCCCCAGTCTTGTTGTCTCCAAACACGTACAGGGCATCCAACTTTTCCTTCGCCAGCATCTCCGTCGGGTCGAGATACGTGCGTTCGCACTGCGTTTCCGCGGACACCTTGTCCAGAAGCGGCTGGTGAGGATCCGCCGCCGCTACCAGGCGCCCCAGAGGCGATTGCTGCAAATCCGCCAGATTGCCCCAGGCGTGATCGTGGGTCAGACCCAATATGCCGACTTTCAGTGACTCTGCCATGGGATTCTCCTCCGTGAGAGGCTGACTTGGGTTAGTGGGCTTACCCTGCCGCGGCAAGATCCTTGGACAAGACCCCGTTGCGTTTCGGAATCATGATCCAGAACAGAATGCTGGCCGCGAGATAGCCGACGCCGCAGCAGGCAAACAGGAACGCAAAGCCGCGCCACTGCACCAATGGTCCGCCGACAGCCAACCCCATTATATTACCTGCACTCATGGTCATTCCATAGATGCCTACGTTGCCGGCCCGGGTCCGGCGGTTGCCCATCAGGGTGGCATACATCATGGACGTTACGGTAAATGACGCGAAGCCCCAGCCGCGAGCCAGCTGCGCCCCTAGGAAAAGAGGGTTGATGCGCGGCAGGCGCAGGCCCAAGTATCCTGCCATGACCAGTGCCAGGCTGATTCCGCTGGAAATCAGCAACAGGTCGTTGCCGATGGCGTCCGACAGGATGCCAATGACAGGCATGAGCAGTCCTTCCACCAACGCGGCCAGCCCCCAGAGCCAGCTGGATGCCTCTTCCGGCAACCCCAGGTCCACCACAAAGTTGGGAAACATGGAGGCTTGGGCGGAGTGGGCCATGTTCCACAGTGCAACTCCTGCCAGAAAGGAAAGAGCCACCGGATCCCGCCACCGAAATCGGCCTTTGCCGGACTCTGTATCCGCGTGGTGCTCTTCGGGAGGGGCCTCTCGCACGGGTAGGCTGCAGATGCCGGCCAACGCGAACACGCTGGCGCCAAAGAGGTAGGCCTGGGGTATGCCGAAGCGACTGATGATGACTCCGGATACGAAGGCGCCGGCTGCGAATGCCAAAGAGCCAAATCCCCTGTAGGTGCCCATGCGTCTGCCTTGCTGCTTGTCTTGGGCCAACCAGTCCCCGATCAGGGCCAGACTGACTGTGGAATAGGCGGACATGGCGAGGGCTTCCAGCAGTTGCAAGCCCCAGACCACCCAATAGGACTGGGCCACCGAGATGAGCAGCAAGGCCAGGCTCATGACGATCAGCGCCGTGGCCACGATCGGCTTGCGCCGCCCCAGCCGGTCCGATAGCATGCCCCACAAGCGATGCCCCGCCAGTCCCGCCAGACTGCTGGACGTCAGGATGATGGCGATGCGGCTGAAGTCCGCTCCCAAGGATTTCAGATAGATCGTCAAGGTGGGGCCCGTGGTGCCAATCCCCATGAAGACCAGAAAGATGACAATCGTCAGCAGACCAATGTCGTCGACGGGCAGGAACCGCCGACCGGCTGTGGAGAAGGAATGCGGCATGAGACGGACAGGGGGCTCCAAGGGGGCCGGCGCAGCGGCCCGCGGTGTGGACTCTGAATCCTACCCGTTCTCTCTCTGCCAGGACAATTGCGCCTCCGCCACCGGTCTGGTGCAGACTCGTCCTTGATCGCTGCGGATTGCCAGTGCCCCGCCACAATGTCAAGTGATACACTTCAATGGCCTGCATGGGCCTTGGGAGATGGTTTCGCGCCCGCGCGGTTCCTGATGCGAGCGCCTGAATTCACTTGCCCTGTTGTTTGCCATGCCCGCCAAACAGCCCAAAAAATTGTCCGCCACCGCTGAATTCAAGCGGTTGGAGAGGTATCGCCAGCGGCGAGGAAACTGGAAACGGTGGGGTCCCTACCTGAGTGAACGGGCTTGGGGTACGGTGCGGGAGGACTATAGTCAGGACGGGAATGCCTGGGACTATTTTCCGCACGACATGGCCCGCAGCCGGGCCTATCGCTGGAACGAGGACGGCTTGTGCGGCATCTCGGATCGCAACCAATACCTGTGCTTGGGGATTGGTCTCTGGAATCACCGCGATCCCATTCTGAAGGAACGCTTCTTTGGCTTGACCGGACCCGAGGGCAACCATGGCGAGGACGTAAAGGAATACTATTTCTACCAGGATGCCACTCCGACCCACAGCTTTATGCGGATGCTGTACAAATATCCGCACAGGGCATACCCTTACGCGGATCTGGTCAAGGAAAGCGCCCGCCGTGACATCTATGACGATGAATACGAGTTGCTGGACACGGGCGTCTTTGACGACGGTCGATATTTCGATGTGGAGGTGACGTACTTCAAGGCCGGCGAGAACGACATTTGCGGTCAGGTGGAGGTTGCCAACAGAGGGCCGGACGCGGCTTCCTGCGAAGTTCTGGTGCAGCTGTGGTTTCGCAACACCTGGTCTTGGGGGTATTCGGCAGGTCCCATGCGGGATGTGCCGGAAAGGCCACGGCTGACGAGGATCGAAGACCATCCGGATGATCTGTTGGGGGTGGATGTACATCATCCGGTTCTGGGAGAGTATCATTTCTATGTCCAACAGGCCGACGAACTCCTCTTCACGGAAAACGAGACCGATCGGCAGCGGCTCTTCAATCAGCCC
Organism: Caldilineaceae bacterium; assembly: GCA_963422415.1. Taxonomy (GTDB): domain Bacteria; phylum Chloroflexota; class Anaerolineae; order Caldilineales; family Caldilineaceae; genus Bin34. The sequence continues at coordinate 3,134,299 of OY729430.1, read as the reverse complement.
AATGCCTCTCCCTATGTCAAGGACGCCTTCCATGCATACGTGGTGGAGGGCAACGCGCACGCCGTGAACCCGAAGGGTGTCGGCACCAAGGCCGCGGCCCTGGTCCATGTGGCGCTGGAGGCGGGACAGTCCTGGACGGTACGGTTCCGTCTGGTGCAGGAATCCAAGGTCAGACCCTTCGTCACCTACCGCATGCTGTATGCCCGGCGGCGGGACGAGAAAGACGAGTATTACGCGGCGCTTGTCAATCCCGAACTGGAGCCTTGGGCCCGTCAGGTGGAAATCCAAGCCTATGCGGGATTGCTCTGGTCCAAGCAACTCTACTACTTCGATGTCCACCAGTGGCTGGAGGGAGATCCAGACACGCTAAGTCCGTCTCCGGCCCGGAGGCACGAACGCAATCGGAATTGGCGACATTTGCACAACTTCGATCTCCTGTCCATGCCGGACAAGTGGGAATATCCTTGGTATGCGGCTTGGGATCTGGCGTTTCACTGCCTGCCCTTGGCCCGCCTGGATCCGGACTTTGCCAAGCGGCAAATGGAGCTGCTGACACGGGAATGGTACATCCATCCCAATGGTCAGCTTCCGGCTTACGAATGGCGTTTTGACGACGCCATTCCGCCGGTGCATGCCTGGGCGGCCCGGCGCGTCTATCTGTTGGACAAGAAGCTCACCGGCAAGGCCGACGTAGGCTTTCTCAAGCGGGTCTTCCACAAGCTTCTGCTCAACTTCACTTGGTGGGTGAACCGCAAGGATCAGGATGGCAACAATGTCTTCCAAGGAGGTTTCCTGGGGCTGGACAACATCAGTCTGTTCGATCGCAGTGCGGAGATTCCGCAGGGAGGGCATCTGGAGCAGGCGGATGGCACCGCGTGGATGAGCTTCTTCGCCATGGAGATGATGAAGATCGCTCTGATTCTGGCCGTCGAAGACAGGGCCTATGTGGATCTGGCCACCAAGTTCTACGAACACTTTCTGCGCATTGCGGCGGTGCTGAACGGCGGCGGCGAACGTCACATGTGCCTGTGGGACGAGGACGATGGCTTTTACTACGACCTGCTGCACCTGCCGGGAGAATGGCATACGCTGCGAGTGCGCTCTCTGGTGGGGCTGTTGCCATTGCTGGCCACGACCTCCTTGAATCACGAGCTGCTGGAGCAATTCTCGGGTTTCCAGGAACGCGTTCAATGGTTCAATGCCCAGTGGCCCATCTTGTCCGAGGCTGTCAGCACGCTCGATATTGCCCATCATGGCGTGCAGCACCTGGTTTCAATGGTGACTCCGGACCGATTGCGGCGTGTCTTGGGCTACATGCTGGACGAAAACGAATTCCTTTCGCCGTATGGCATTCGTTCGCTGTCCCGATATCACGAGGAACATCCCTTCAACCTGATGCTAAACGGCCACGTCCTAGGCATAGGCTACGAACCGGGCACAGCGCGGTCGCACCTGTACGGAGGCAATTCCAACTGGCGGGGGCCTGTCTGGTTTCCCATCAATTTTCTGTTGTTGGAAGCGCTGGAGAACTTTCATGCCTTCCTGGGACCCGGCTTCAAGGTGGAGTTTCCCACCGGTTCCAAGCGCACATTGAACTTGCAGGGCGTGGCTCGGGCCTTGGCGCGGCGCATGATTCGCCTCTTTCAACCGGACAAGGAGGGACGCTGTCCTTGGCAAGGCACGACCACGATCTGGCGCCAGGATCGGGATTGGAGCGAACAGATTCTCTTCCATGAATATTTCCACGCCGATACCGGCCAAGGTCTGGGAGCCAGCCACCAGACGGGCTGGACCGCGCTGGTTTCCGAATTGATCCAGGCGTATGGCATTGGTGGGGGCAAGAGATGACGTGGGCAGATGACCGGCAGACACGGGAGTGACTCATGGCCGAGATCAGTGAATTGTGGGATACGCCGACCGCGAAGGACATTTTCGCCATCGCCGGCTGGGAACAGTGGGCCAATGCCGGGTCGGTGTCCTCGGACCTGCCGCAATATCTCGTGGAACATCTCGACGCCAAGCACATTGGCCGCATGAAGGGGGACGGATTCTACCTGTTTCAGATTCCGGCGACGCATGATCTGATGCGCCCGCGCGTGGAGTTCACGGACGGTCATCACACTTCGGTGCAGCGATACTTCAACGATGTCTACTATTGGGGCAACGAGGAGAAAGGTCTGGTGATCTTTTGCGGTTGTGAGCCGCACATCGACGTGGACCGGTACGCCGTGGCTTTCTTTGAGGTGCTGGAAGCCCTGCGGGTAAAGCGCACAGTAGGCATCGGCGGCGTCTTTGGGGACGTGCCGTTTCGGTTGGACCGAAACGTCTCCTGTGTATACAGCCTGCCGGATATGCAGAAGGAGTTGACCGAGTACGCCGTCAACTTCTCCAACTACAAGGGGGGAGCTTCGCTGGGTTCCTACCTGTCCGTGCAGGCCAAGGAAATGGCAGTGGAGTATTGCACCTTCTATTCCCTGGTGCCGGCCTATGACCTCTCCCAGTTCAAGCTCTCGCAGCGTGGCTTGCGCGTGGATGTGGACTATCGGGCTTGGCATGAGGTCATGCGGCGTCTCAACGTCATGTTCAATCTGCAGATTGACCTCTCCGACCTGGAGGAACGCAGTCATTCGCTGACCTCCACTCTGGAGGCGAAATTCACTCAGCTTGCCAGTCAGGTGGGCGGGGACCGACTGGAACGGCATCTTTCCCAAATGGAAGAGGAATTCGAGGAGAAATCCTTCCTGCCCTTCGAGGGAGTCTGGGAAGACGAATTGGGTGACATTCTGGATGAGCTCAACGCCACCACCGACTCCAAGGACTGATCATGGCCTCTCTGGACGTGTTGTTTCTCTGCACCGGGAACTACTATCGCAGCCGCTTTGCCGAGCTGTATTTCAATCATCTGGCGGAAACGGCCGGCGTATCCTTGCGGGCCCAGTCGCGGGGTCTGATGTCGGACGTGTATGGACTGTTTGGCATGTCAGTCCATGCCCAGGAGATCCTGCGGCGGCTGCAGGTAAGCATCCGGCCGGAGGACATCGCCCGGGATCCCAAGCTGGTGACCACGACCGAACTGGAGAAGGCTGGTCAAGTCATTGCCATGTACCGCCGCGAACATGAGCCCATGGTGCTACGGCGGTTTCCCGATCAGAAGGGTCTGGTCGACTACTGGCATATCCAGGATCTGGACGAGGCCCATGCCATCCACGCTCTGAGCAGCTGCCGGACCCAGGTGGAGGAGCTCTTTGACTGGCTCCGACTGGAACGGGCAGGGACGTCTCCCCCCACCCAGCCTTAGCGCGCCGCGATTTCCACCTCTGGCCTTTCGCCGATGGCCACCTCTGCTCGCACCCGCCTGCAACGGGGGATGATAGGGCTGATGTGTACCTCCCACCTTGGGCTGGAAGGCTGCCATCACTTCTTGCCGGTCACGGTGCCGATGCTGCTGGCCACTTTCGGCATTGAATACGTACACTACGGAAATCTGGCTCTGGCCGCCTTGCTGCTGACCACGGGGTGCCAGCCTTTCTTCGGCTGGCTGGCGGACCGCTGGCGGCCGGAACTGATGGTGCCTCTGAGCATCCTGTGGGTGGGTCTGGGCATGTCCCTCGTGGGGATCATGCCATCCTTCAGGCTGCTCGGCATGGTGGTCATAGTCGCTAGTCTGGGCTCCGCCATGTTCCATCCTGCGGCCGCTGTGCTGACTCTGCGTTACGCCGGGAATCGGCCGGGCATGATGTTTTCGGTCTTTTCGCTGGGGGGCACTCTGGGAGTGGCGGCTTCTCCTCTGCTGATCAACTATATGTTGCCTTGGATTGGTCTGGAGGCAACCCTGATTTATGCACCAGTAGCGCTCACGGCCGGTGTGGCCATTTACTGGGGATTTCGGCGTATGCGCTCGCCCATGCGTTCCCAGCGCCGCCGTCAGGCCGCGGCCCGTGTCCAAGACAGAGGTCCGCTCCAAACCTCGGCGGTGGCGCTGTTGATCCTGCTGCTTCTGGCCGTCATGACCCGGTCTTGGATCTACGGGGCCTTCAACAGTTTCCTGCCCGCCTGGGTGTGGGCCGTCCTTGATTCACGGACCGTGGGAGGGGAGTTGCTGGCCACCTTCGCGGTGGGAGGGGCCTTGGGCAGCCTGGCCGGGGGCTACTTGGTGGATCGGTTTCCTGGTTGGAAGATCCTTGCATTGGCCTTGACCGCCATGTCGCTGGCGCTATGGGGCATCTTCGCGGTGCCGCGTCTGGCTCTCTATCCCCTGGTGGCGTTCTTGGGTCTGGCCGAGGGTTCCACCTTGGCCGTGCCCGTGATCATGGCGCGTGCCATCATGCCTAGGCGGCAGGGTCTGGCAGTCGCCCTGATGATGGGCATTGCCTGGTTGCCGGCCGGTATGGGCGCCTGGACCACAGGCTACGCGGCCGACCGTGTGGGCATTGCCGATGCACTGCACTATCTGGCGTGGATTCCGCTGCTGGGGGTGGTCGCCATATTGGGCTTTGCGTTTCTCTCGCAGCGCATCGCCCGCCTGCGGACCCCTTCCTTGCGGCTATATTCCGCCCTCTAAGGGTCGCCGTGGGGATTGGATTGCCGGCCTGTTGCCCCTGCTCGGCGATTTCAGGGGCGCTGCATATCCTGTCATGATGTTGGAAGCACAGGGTGCAATGTCAGGAGAACTGGCAGACAACCATGAATTGCAGATCTGGACCGATAGCGCGGCGAGTTGCCTGTTGGCCTTCCGCGCCGTGGAGGGACATGCCCATGAAGTCCGCGGGAACACTATGCCGCGCGGGCGTGTCAAGGCATGTCCAGCGAAAATGTGTCGGATCAATCTATGAGAGACGCGTAGGCCAGACTCTGAAATGTCCGCGCTCCCTGATGAGAGCCGGAGGGCATGTGCTGGCCCATATAGATGCCAATCAGTTCTTCGACCGGATCAATCCAGAAGTAGGTGTCGGCCGCTCCGGCCCAGCCGTAGGAACCCACGCTCCCTAGACGCATCAGCGGCACGGGATCCAGCAGCACCCGAAATCCGAGTCCAAAGCCGTAGCCTGCAAAGTGGGATTGGCCCAGAGTGAAAGGCAGGATTGAGTCGTCCAAGTGATTGGCGGCCATGTACTCTACGGTCTTGCGTCCCAGATAGCGGTGTCCGTCCAGCACGCCTTTGTGAAGCAGCATTCGGCAGAATTGCAGGTAGTCCGCACTGGTACTGGCCAGACCGCCGCCGCCGGATTCGAAAGTGTCCCGAATGAAAGGATCGTTGTCCGCCGTCAGATGAGGGGCGGGGACCAGCGCCCCCGTGTCGTCGGGGGCATAGCAGGTCAGCAGTCTGCCCCGCTGGGATTCCGGCACGACAAAGCCGGTGTCCTTCATGCCAAGAGGCTGGAAAATCCGTTCGCTCAGAAATTCTCCCAGCGTGACGCCCACGATGGTGGCTACCAGCACGCCCAGCACATCCACGGCCACGCTGTATTTCCAGTCGGTGCCCGGATGGAAGAGCAGGGGCAAGGAGCACAAGTCGTCGATGAACCCCCGATCCGAGGAATTGAAATTAGGCAGGCCCAGCTCCTGATACCGCTTTTCCACGGGATGGTCGTTCAGAAAGCCATATGTCAATCCTGCGGTATGGGACAGCAGGTCTCGGATTAACACGGGGCGCTGCGGTTCCTGCACAGTATGTTCATCCACGTAGACCTGCACGTCGGCAAATGGGGGCAGATACAGGCTGACCGGATCCTGGAGTTGCAACAGCCCCTCTTCGTACAACATCATCACGGCCACGCTGACAATCGGCTTGGTCATTGAATAGATGCGGAAGATGGTGTCTTCCTGAATCCGCGTGCCGTTTTTGATGTTGTGCCAGCCATGGGACGCGAAATGGCAGACCTGATCTCGTCGGGAAAGCAGCACTTGGCAGCCCGAGATGCCGCCCTCGTCCACAAAGCCTTGCATTCGACGTGAGATATTTGCGAGCTGGGAGGGGGACACTCCCACTTCCATAGGCGACCAGATTTGCATGAAGGACCTCGAGAAGGTTGAGACAAGCAAGCAGACAGTCGATATTAGCATAGGGAAAGCCGCGCCCGGCCCGCTAGGGCTGCACCGATTCACCAATGTCAACCTCGTCTCTTAAGGTAGAATCCGGCCAGTTTCCCCAGTGCAGCGACCTCCATGGCCCATGAGGGCCGAGGCAGTCCGAAGTCGACACGCCGCATTGGAAATCAAGACGCAACAGCCAGGAGAGTCTCCGTGGCCAATCCAACATGGATCCGGGAACCCCGGATCTCCGGCAATTTCCAGGAGCCGTGCTGACTGATGACCCTACCTGCCTCGCCCCATTTCACTCCAGTTGACCTGTCTGGCACCTATAACTTCGCCCGTCAGGACTTGGAAGATGGCCTGAGACCCAGCGAATACACGGATCCCGGATATGGTGCCCAGGTCTACTGGGGCATCCCTTTTGATCTGGGTGCAGCGAATTTGCCGACGGCTGATGTGCTGTTGTTGAGAGAGCGTGAAGTCCAGTTGGACTTGCACGGCCTTGAGGCCCGCTACGTGATTTTCCTGCATTGCGTCGAGGATATCCCGACGCCGTACTGGCCGGGCATGGCGAATTGGGCCATAGACGGAAACTGGGTGGGCACGCACGTGTCCCGCTACACTTTTCTCTATGCTGATGGCTCCGAAGAATCAGTGCCCATAAGGCGGCGTTTTGCCATTCAACAACTGCGGATTGGCTGGGGCGCCAGCGCCTTCGAAGCAATGCCCTTCCGCATGCCCCAGACCAATCCGACAGTCATGGAAGCCCTCGCGCGGCAGGAATGGCCTCAAACCCTGTATGGATATGGCGAAGTGAGACATGAGTCTGGCCGCAAAATGGAAAACCTGTGGCTGTATGCCTGGCCCAATCCCCATCCGGACAGGCCATTGGCCGGCGTGCGCTTGACGCCCATGGACGAAGTCTCCACCGTCTATGCCATATCCACTACCCGGTTGGAGCATCATCCCCTGCGCTGGGAGCCTCGGCGCAAGCTGCAGGTGGCGGTTTCGCCGGAGCTCACGGTCACGCACCGCCAGGATGTGCAAGGTCTGGAACTGGATATGGGACGTGTGATTTCGGCTCGTTCCGTTCTCCGTTACGATCCCTCCCAATGGCATGGGACACAGAACGATGTGCAGCCCGAGGTGATCCGAGAGCAGGCCATCGTGGAATACACGGGGCACCCCCAGGCTCGCCTCTATGCCCTGCACGGGGACCAAGCGGACTTGGTGTGCGATCTGTCGGCCTTGGATGCCGTGGCCGACACCGTCCTTATCGAGATGCCTGCGGCGGAACGACCTGTGCGCCTGCGGTTTGTCGAAAAAGGGTCCGGTCGATCTCTGTCGGTACGATTGCACATGCATGGCGCGCACGGGGAATACCTGCCGCCCAAAGGCAATCATCGACGGGTGAATCCCAATTGGTTCGAGGACAACTATGGAGAGTATGTCAACGGATCCAATCAATATGCCTACGTTGCCGGGGAATGTGTGGCGGATCTACCCTTGGGCCCCGTTTACGTGGAGGCCATCTGTGGCTTGGAGATGGTGCCTGTGCGCCAGAAAATCGAGATCACCGCGGACACCGAGATCATCACGCTGGCTCTGGAGCGTCGGCTGCACTGGCGTTCCCAAGGATGGGTGACGGCAGACACCCATGTCCATTTCCTCAGCCCCACCACGGCCTTGCTGGAAGGTGCCGCTGAAGGCGTGAACGTGGTCAACCTACTGGCCAGCCAGTGGGGCGAGATGTTCAGCAATGTGTCCGACTTCGATGGTCGCACAACCTTGGGATCTCGGGAATTTGGCGGAGATGGAGAATTCCTGGTCCGGGTTGGCACCGAAAACCGGATGCACGTTCTGGGTCATGTGTCCTTGCTGGGCTACAGCGGGCCCATGATCCATCCGCTGTGCACCGGAGGCCCCGACGAGTCCGCCTTGGGCGATCCTCAGGAGAACACCATGGCGGAATGGTCGCAACGTTGCATTGATCAGGGCGGACTGGTCATCATGCCGCACGCGCCCAATCCTCAGGGAGAAAGGGCGGCCGATATCGTGCTGGGCCTGATTCATGGCATGGAAATGATGACCATGAATCCCTATCAGGCCCAGATCCGGCCTTACGGTCTCGCGGACTGGTACCGGTTTCTGAACTTGGGCTATCACCTTCCCATCGTCGGGGGTTCCGATAAGATGAGCGCGTCTGCCTTACTGGGCGGGATCCGCACCTACGCTTGTGTAGGCCAGTCCGAATTCACCTACGAGAACTGGATGCAGGCAGTCAAGGCGGGCTACACCTTCGTCACTGTCGGGCCGTTGGTCGACTTCACCGTGGAAGGACAGCATCCGGGCCAGCGAGTGGAGCTGCCTCCCGACGGCGGTGGCATTGACGTAGAGTGGCGGGTCGAGTCGATCCGCCTGCCCATTCAGAGGGTGGAAGTGCTGCAAGGAGGCCGCGTGGTGCAGCGGCAACGGGGCAACGGCGAGACATCGATCACCGGCTCCTGCACTCTGCAGGCAGTGCAGTCCTCCTGGATTGCACTGCGCGTGCGCGGTGCGTTCACGAACTATGCCGAACAGATCGCGGCCCATTCCAGTGCGGTCATGGTGGACGTGGGGGGATCCCCCCACTTCAACGAGGAGGATGCCGTCTCCATCCTGAGTCAAATTGAAGGTACACGGGCCTATGTGGACACCTTGGCCCCGCGCCCCGAGGCAGGGCGATTCGAGGCCATGCGCATGGTCTTGGAGCAAGCATACAATCGGTTGCATCAGCGTATGCATCGGCAAGGGGTATACCATGCTCACCCCGGAGGAGCTCCAGCGCAATAGGAAACAGTTGCATGTCAGTGGGGCCGTAGAGAGTGCAACACAGCCGCCTTGGGCACCTGCAATTGCAGGTTGGGCCCTTTTCGGGCCCATGAATCCGCTTGGCGGAATTACCCGGATGCTGCGGCGTGTTGGCATAGCGCTGTCCGTGTATGGCCGATTCTGTCCGTACTTCCGTTGAGCCCTGCCTGTCGGCATGTTGCGTTTAGACGACTGGTTCTCCCGCTGGGTGTCCCACTGGCGTTGGGATCGCTTGCAAGTGTGGCTGATCACGTTGTTGGCCGTGGTACAGGTCGTGATTTTTCTGGTCATAGTGCCGCCATGGCAACACTATGACGAGCCTGCCCACTTCCGCTTCGCCTGGTCCCAAGTTCATTTGGAAGACAGTGAAGCGGATCAGTTCTTCACGCCCTTGGACCCGTCCATGATCCGGGAGACTCTCGCCTCCATGGTGGAGCATGACTTCTATGCCGCGTTGCCCGCGCCAAATTACCTGCGCACCTATGGCATTGACACCTTGGGGCATAGTCAAAGCGGAGAGTTTCCGCTGTATTATGACATGCTGTCCTGGCCGTTGGACATCCTGCGTTTTGCTGACATTACCACCCAGCTGATGGTCAGCCGGTCTGTTACCGCCCTTTTCTTCCTGGCCATGATCTGGGCCTGCATCGGCCTCATGCGCTGCCTAGCGCCACCTGGCCATGAACTGCGTTGGCTCGTGCCCACCTGTATTGCCTTGGTCGCCCCGCTGGTGGACATCTTCACGGCCGTGAACAACGATGCCGTGGCCATCACGGGATTCACCTTTTTCCTGTGGGGGGGAGTCCATGCCTTGACCCGGCGTATGACCTGGCTGCATGTGGTGTGGTTGATCGCGACCATGGCCTTTACCGTCATTGCCAAGCAGGCCCTGATCTTCAGCGTCGCACTGCTTCCGCTCATACTGCTGATGGGCCTTTGGCGCAATCGGCGGTGGCCCTGGCTCTGGCTCTGGATCATCGCGGCGGCGACCTTGGCCGCCGCTGCTTTCCTTGCCCTGCGTCTCGAGAGCGCCGCCTATTGGACCCCCCGCGAGTTGGCGGAGGATCAGAACCGAGTGACACATTCCCAGGCTGTTCATGGAGACCACGCGATGGCGGTCTTGGTCAATTATGAATCTCTGTATCAACGGCTGCCCAGTCCATGGGTCAAGGCACATCCCGAGCATTTGCTCAACTTTGGAGCTTGGGTTTGGGCGGATCATCCCGTGAAGGTTCCGATCCTAGGGTTCGCCTACGTGACCAAGGATGCCAATTTCATGTTCACTGAAATTCTCGAGATGTCCGAGGACAAAGAGGAATTCGAGATCGGCACTGAACCCCAGTTTGTGGTCCATCAGTTCTGGGTACCCAAGGAGGCCGAGATTCTCTATGTCTTCCTGTGGCCCTACACGCTCGTGCAGCAAGAGGTGGCCAACCATGTCTACTACGACGGGGTGGTGCTGATGGAGGGCGTGGTGGATTTGGAACAGATTCCCACCTATGTGGACGGCAATGCCCGACATGTACGCTGGGGAGACCGGGAAAGCCGCAACTTGGTCCGCAACGCGTCCGGGGAAATCGCTTGGCCCAATCTTCTACGGGAATATGACAGGCGTATGGAAGAGATGGCCGGATGGAGCATGACATCCATCATTCATCGTATTCTGGATTTGCAGTGGTCCGGGGAGATCCTCTGGCTTCAGCAGCCCAAGTTCATGTTGCTCAACCTCTTCAACCGGTTGGCTTGGGGCGGTGTGCAATTGCCGGGGCCTGTCTGGGGCCCCATGACCTTGATCCTCATGGCCCTAGGGATTGCAGGCTGCACGCTGCGTGCACGGTCGCTCCTCTTGCGGGGACGTCCCCCCTTGAGTGTCCCCGACTCGAATCTGCCCTACATCTTTCTGTGCCTGTCCTTGATTCTGATCTGGGTGGGGGCGGACCTGTGGATAGTCCAGTTCATGTGGATGGACAATCTGCATCTCTCGGACATCCGCTATACCTATCCGGTGATAGCTGTCACGGTGGGTTTCATGGTGCTGGGCATCCGGCAACTGGGTCTGATCCAACCTCGCCTCCGACGGCTGATGCCCTGGATCCTGGTTGCCATATTTCTGAGCTTCAACTTGGCCGCGATCTGGGCGTACCTTGATGCCTTCACCTTTTGAGTTCCCTTCCAGAACCGAGAACAGGGCGGATGCGGACATGACGGCGGCATGATCTTGCGTCGTCCAATGCGCCATCGGGTCTTGATGCACCAAGACAGGTTGCGGTGTTGAACGGATGCAGGACGTGGGGACAGCATCATGGTTTTCGCGACGGTCTACAGGGGCCACGACCGGATTGGAGGTGGGAGAATTCGCTGGCAGTGAAGTTGCAGCGGCATGGCCTGCAATGACTTGATTGTGCCGGGTGGAGGGAAGAAGGCCAGCGATGCAGTGCGAACCCCCACAAGAACCGCGCGGGCTTGGCAAGGAGATCCAGACATCATGCCGGGAACTTTGCGATGCCCCGCCGCGGGCTGCCTGCCCCGCTGCTGCTTGGTGCAGCAGCCAATGCGGCGGATCACAATCTCCGATTCTGACCGTGCTTCCGATATATCCATCAAGGTGACCGCCTTTGGGTCTACCCCGACGACAGTGCCTAGACAGCCGCGCAATTCGTCCGTCCGCCAAATTCACAGACTGGTGTCACTCCACCCGGAATGACTAGGCTCGCTACAGCCCAGAGGACCGTTGGAAGGGTTGTGATTGCCCACAGAGCGTCTCCTGATGTTGATAATGGCTTGTCTGCCCGTTATACTGACTCTCTTGCGGGTCCCGGTGACCTGCCATGAACCCGTGACGGCAATGAGGAGTACAATCGTGGATGCCATCGTCATCAATGCCGAACCCCGCACCCGCATCGGGCGCGGCTTGGGCCATCTGCGCCGTCAGGGCTTGACTCCCCTCACGCTGTATGGGAAGACTGTCGCGCCGCGCTCGCTGCAGGCGGACACCCGAGATCTGGAACAGGTCGTGCAGGCCAGTGGCATGTCTCAGCTGGTGGAAGTGCACATCAGTGATGTACACACTGTAGTACAGGTCTTGTTGCGTGAAGTGCAGCGCCATCCGGTGCAGCGCCACCTGCTACACGTGGATGTCTACGCCCTGCAAATGGATGAAAAGCAGACTCTGCAGATTCCATTGCACCTTACGGGACGGCTCAGTTCCGAAATTCCCGCCGAGTACATCGTGATCCAGAACTTGGATCACATCATGGTCGAGACTTTCCCGAATCGCATTCCCGATGTGGTGGAGGTGGACCTTTCCTTGCTGACTCTGGATCACAATATCCAGATCAGTGATCTGACAGGTCTGGAGGGAGTGGACTTCCTGCAAGAGACCGATGAAGTCATTGTCAGCCTGTCTCGTACCGGAACCGAGATCGATGAGGACGAAGACGAAACGCTGGGCGAGGAAGTGATGCCGCAATCGGAAGATGGTCCAGAAGCGTCCACCGAAGCAGGGGGATAGGTCTCGCCGCACGACGGGGACATGCAGCAGACTCTATTGCTGCGCTTCGGGCGGTACCAGCGGCTCGGTCAGAAACTGCAAGGGGTCCACGGGGATCCCTTGGATCCGCAGTTCCCAGTGCAGATGGGCTCCGGTGCTGATGCCGGAATTGCCCACCAGACCCACCACTTGGTTGGCTTGCACGAGATCCCCGGGCTGGACTAGGACTTGGCTCAAGTGCCAGTAGCCGGTCAGCACTCCTTGGCCATGATCGATGATTAGGGTCTGCCCTTTGGTCAGCAGTGGGTCGGTGAAGATCACCGTGCCGGCGGCCGCGGCCAGGACCTGCGAACCTGTCACGGCGGCATAGTCCTGCCCCGAATGGAAATTGTACGGATAAGGGGTGTCGGAAATGTATGTGCGCCGAGAGCCGAAAGGCGAGGAAGTCGAGAACTGGGGATCCACGGGTCGCTGCCAGCCGGACGAGGGCCACGGGCCGGGACTGAAACGGCTCCAGACGCGGGCGAGAATATCCTGTTCCGCCTTCAGCTCCTGCGCATTCAGCCGTTCCGCGATATCGGTCGGAATCTCGATGGTTTCGAATTTGTACGAATTGGGGGCAAACACCTCGTTATGGATTTTTCCGGTCACCCTGACATCCTGATGATTGACATAACTTATGTGCAGTGACCGCTGGGCGGGAATGGCCAGAGGATGAACTGGCAGTGGAGCCAAGAGTCGCTGCTCCGACTGAATGCCGGCGGCCGCTATCGAGGACATGCGAATGGTCTCTCCTTGCCACATCAACTCGGCTTCCAATCCCTTGGGCAAGGTGACGGCAATGAATCCCGTGGATCCCTGAGCCACCAACGGGGAAAGGTATTCCACCTTCATCCGGCCAATGGTCAGCCGAGGCGTAGTCCGGACCGGCACGGGGATCAGTATGGGTTGTCCTGGGAAAAGCCTGTCGTCCAAGGCCATGTTGTTCATGTCGGACAGCAGCGGTCCGGGCAGATCCAAGATGGCGGCCACCATGGCCAGGCTCTGTCCTGGAGCCGCGATGTGGCGTACTATGCTCACATGGCCTTGGGCTAGGGCGATGTCCACCGGAATGGGCAGAATGACGGCTTGTTCCGCCTTGAGGCGCTGATCTGCCTCCAGCCGATTCAGGTAGATGGCCTGCGCCAGATCCGCCTGATACAAGGCGACTAGTTCGGACAAGGTCCGTTCCTGTCCGGGGACCAGCGTCAGATGATAGACGGGTTTCGACTCTTGAGCGTGACCGGGCGTGGTCAATGCCAGCCAAACCAGCAGCGCGGCTAGGAGCAGGATCCCTGTATCTAGGCGGAGAGACAGAGACGGGCGCAATGGTACCCGTGGCGACAGGATCATGTTGCGGCACGGCGCGCTTGCGAGACTTCGGTTTCGGTGTCCTCGGAACCGGCTACAACGCCAATGTAGGGTAGGTTGCGGAACAACTGCTGGTAATCCAGACCGTATCCGACTACGAAAACGTCGGGAATCTTGAAACCGTACCAGTCCATGGGCCAGCTGTCCGGGCCCCTATCCTTGTACAGTAGCGAAACATACCGCATCGAGGCGGGTTTCAGGATCTTGGCCTGCTGCTCGATCCGGGCCAAGGTAGTGCCGCTGTCCACAATGTCCTCGACCACCAGCACCTCCTTGCCTTCCAGATTCAGGCCCGGGGGCCAATACAGTTTCACGGTCCCGGATGAAATCGTGTTGTTGCCGTAGCTGCTGGCGTTAATGAATTCCACCTGGGGGTGGAGAGTCAGGCGCCGAAGCAGGTCCGCCGCGAAAATGAAGCTGCCTTTCAGCAGGGGCACTACAACCAGTTCCTGGCCGGCATAGGCGCGTGAGATCTCGGTTCCCATCTCCTGAATGCGGTCCTGAATCTCCTGGGCCGTGATCAAGACCTTGATTTGGGCAAGGAATCTTGCGGTTTCCACTGAGGTGAAGGTCTGATGGTGGATGGTGGAGACCTCGCAAGGAACTGATGCGTTCTGGAGATTGCGGAATCGGAGCTCGCGCAAGGCGCACGTTTGAATCTAATGCACGATGCCGGAAATTTCCATAAATTCAGGATTGATCCGTCTCGGGTAGTTGATGCAGAGTGCCCCAACAGTGGAGGAATTCACTGAGCATCATGGCCGTGGCGCCCCAGATCTGATGGGAACCGAACTGGTAGTAGGGAACCTTGACGTCTCGACCTTGCATGTTCCAGACATCCCGCCGCGTGAATTGGGGATCCAGCAACAGGTCCAGAGGCAGATGCAGCACCTCGGCCACTTCGGACGCCTCCGGCCGGAACTCCACCACTCCGCTCACCCAGCCAATGTAGGGGGTGACTTCGTATCGGCTATTGGGGATGAAGATGGGGGCTAGGGATCCGATTCTGCGCACGAGTTTCCGTGCTATTCCCACCTCTTCCTCGGATTCTCGCGTGGCAGTGTGCCAGAGGCTGGCGTCGTCGGGTTCGCTGCGGCCCCCAGGCAGCGCGATCTGGCCACTGTGCGGCCCATCATAGCGGGGACGCACGATGAGTGGCATGTGCCATTCGTTCCGTTCCTGATAGAGAAGCATCAGCACTCCCGCCGTACGGATTTCCCTGTCGTCCGCCATGGGGGCGTTGCGTCGCTGGCTGGGGGCCATGGCCTGTCGGATGTCCGGTCCGGGTAGATGGTGGCGCAGCACCGCGGCCAACCGGCGCATGGTGTCAGGAATGAGCATGGCCTTGATCCTGTGTCATGACAGGTTCCTTTTGCCAGACAAGACGGATGGCGTTGCGAGTCTGGGGCTGCACCGCGCATCTCTGATCCGAGTGCAGACCGCAGAGCCAGATGGGAATACCACTTTCGGTATACAGGGTGGGCCACAGTTTGTGCAGTGCAGGATGAATCTTGCGATCTCGCAAGATGGCCCGTAGGGTCTTGCTCCGGCCGTGCATGCCCAAGGGTTGCATGCGGCTGTGCGGCAGGGGAGCAGCCAAGGTCACTCGACCTGCTGCGCGCCACGTCTCCAGGGGGATTGCAGTGGACCAGGGGCGCGCTTGGTGTTGGGGCCTTGCGATAGGCTCATTTTGCATGACTGTAGTCACCTGCAGGACCCATCTGTGGGTGGGCTCTGCCGCGGGCAAGGAGCAGAATTCCTGCTGCGGGTCCACTGTCGGAGCGGTGATCTCGCCTTTCATGATCATCAACGGCACATCCAAGGGAAAGGGTATGGCTCCCAGTCGGTGCAGGCTTGCGACATGGCGTACTGCCTGCAGTCCCATGTTTGGTTGGAGCGTCCTTTCCCATACAGACCACGCTATCTGCCCGAACCAGCGCCAAGGTCCACCGGTCTTCTCCTTTTGGCACAGGATGGCGCTGAGACTGTCTAGGCGTTGGGTGGAGATGCCTTGGCCATCGGGCTGCACGTGCCGCAATGCCGCGTGCAGGACGCCTTTCCGCTTCCATGCGGGCAATTCCTGGAATCGATCCTGGTCCAACAGTACAGCATCCTGCAAGGGCTGCCGATGCGTAGGCAGCCGTGGATCCAATTCCATCAGGGTTGCGCCGTGCAACGACAGAATCGCCTCGATATCCGCGGCCCATTCCCGGCTCTGACGTGCCAGATGGGGAACGAACTGGGGGTTCAGCGCCTGCAGCGCGGGAACCAGCTGGCACCGGATTCGGTTACGCGTAAAGGAAAGGCTCCGATTGGACGGATCTGTCCGCCATTCCTGTCCCAACCGCTGCAGTTGCGCTTCGATGCGAGGCCGATCCCAGGTCAGCAAGGGCCTATACAGGTGTACCTTGGCTTCTTGTTCCGCAGGATCTGGCGCAAACAGGGGAGCCGGCAGGGTTTGCCAGACTTGAATGCCGCGCAGCCCATAAAGATGAGTGCCCCGTATCAGATTAAGTAACAGGGTTTCTGCCTGGTCACCCGCGTGATGACCGGTAGTCAATATCGGAATGCGGTCGGGACCCGCCAAGGCCAGAGCTTGGGTGGAAAGCCAGCGATAGCGGCTGTGCCGTAGTTCTCCTTGGAGGTTGGACCCGGAATCTGTATTGCGCTCCGCCACGGAAAGTCTGTGGCCGTGAAAGGGTAGTTGCCAGATTGCAGCCAACTCTTGGACGAATGCGGCGTCTTGTGGGCCGCCGGCTCTCAGGCCGTGGTCTACATGCAGCACATGCAGGTCCAGCTCCCTGTGCTGCCGGGCCGCTACTAGGGCGCGCAGCAGAAAGCAGCTGTCGGCTCCTCCACTGACGCTTGCCGCCACCAGTGGCGGCCGATCAGGAACTGCCGCCTGATCCAGGATCTGGCTCATCTGACAGGCTAGAATGGCAAATTGCCGTGCAGGGAAATCTTTGGGAGACAAGGCAGGATCTGTAATTCTGAAATTCCGCGAGGGGCTTGGTATTGTACTGCTATGGCAAGACAATCAACCTGTGCGTCAAGGGGCCAGTCAAGAAAGAGGCAAAGTACCGCGTTGTCGGACTAGGAAGAGCTGATTCCCCGTGATATACTGGCCAAGATGCCCATCGGCTGGTCCAATGCTGCAGGCGACGGCCTCTGGAATTTGACCGCTCCGTTTAGCCCTCTGCTTGGCGTGCCTCGCGACTCTACACCACTTAAGGGGAGACCGGTTGGGTGTTCAATCCCATTGATTGGTTTCTGGGTTTATTCTCCTTTGACATCGGCATAGATCTGGGCACGGCCAATACGCTGGTTCACGTCATTCGGCGCGGTATCGTGATCGATGAGCCCTCGGTCGTGGCCATTGACCGCACCTCGCAACGGCGCAATCGGGTCCGCGCAATCGGCGCGCAAGCCAAGGAGATGGTCGGACGAACGCCCGACCATATCATGGCGGTCCGCCCCTTGCAGGATGGGGTGATCTCGGATTTCGACGTGACCGAGAAGATGATCCATCACTTTATCGGGCGCATCCACGGCAATCGCATTATGGGCGGGGCTCGGCCGCGGGTTGTCATCGGTATTCCCTCGGGAGTCACGGAGGTGGAGACCCGGGCGGTGCGGGAAGCCGTGCTGAGTGCGGGAGCCCGTGAAGTGCAGTTGGTGGAAGAACCCTTGGCCGCGGCGATCGGCGCCGGGCTGCCGGTCGCGGAAGCGATCGGGTCCATGATTGTGGACATTGGCGGTGGCACCACCGAAGTCGCGGTTCTTTCCTTGGGCGGCATAGTGGTCAGCCGATCCATACGCGTGGCCGGCGACGAATTGAACCAGGATCTGAGCACGTTTGCCCGGCAGAAGTACAATCTGCTGATCGGGGAAAGCATGGCGGAGCTCTGCAAGATTGAACTGGGTTCCGCCTATCCCCTGGAACAGGAACGCACTATGTTCCTGCGTGGCCGCAACCTGATTACGGGCTTGCCCGAAGCAGTAGAGATCAGTTCCATCGAGGTGCGCGATGCCCTCTCCGCCAGCCTGGAAGTCATCGTGGAAGCAGTCCGTAACACCTTGGACGAGACGCCTCCGGAACTGGTGGCGGATTTGATGGAACATGGAATTGTGCTGGCGGGCGGTGGAGCCTTGCTGCAGGGCCTGGCCCAGCGCGTGCAGGACGAGACGCGCATCAATGTCTATGTGGCCGACGAACCTCTGACTTCGGTCGTGTTGGGAACCGGTATGATTCTGGAGAGACCGGACTACTATCGTGACACCCTGACCAGTGTCCGGCGGCGGGGCATCCGCTGAGTGGCCCTCTGGGCGGAATCCCGGCTGTCCCCGCCGCCTGCTGCCTAATGCGCAATCGCCCGCGTTCCCTGTCAGATCTGAGCCTGCTGCTGCTCACCTTGGTGCTGGCTTCCGGGTTGCTTTGGGCCATGCAGCGCTCCGGGCAGCTGCTCCTCCTCACCCAGGGTCTGTCCCGGTTGACCTCTCCCCTGCAGTGGCGCACCAGTGTGGCGACATTGCGCCTGCCCGAAGCATTTCGGCAAATTGCCCAGACCCAGCTGACCCGGGAAGAACAGCGGACCCTGCAGGAGGAGAACAAGCGGCTGACGGCGGAAAACATTGCGCTGCAGGAGATTCTGCGCGAGAACGCCAGCCTGCGATCCCAGCTGGACTATGCAGATCTCAATCCCCGCTTCACCTTCTTGGGAGCCCATGTGGTGGGGCATGTGCTGGGACATGATCCACACAGCTTTCTCGACTACATTCTGATTGGAGTTGGCATTTCCGACGGTCTGGAGGTGGGGATGCCGGTGATAACTCCACTAGGGTTGGTGGGTCGCATTGCGGAAGTGGGTCCCCACACGTCGCGGGTACTCCTGATTCAGGACGTCTTCAGTTCCGTGAGCGGCCTTATGCAAAGCAGTCGAGTCAACGGTCAAGTGGTCGGCACCACCGGTGGCGGCCTGCGCATGCAGTTCTTGACTTCCTCGGATCCGGTGGCGGTGGGAGACAAGGTCGTGACATCACACTTGAGCGCCAGCTTGCCCCAAGGCATTCCGATCGGCATAGTGGTGTCGCTGGAGGAACAGCGCAACTCTACGATTGTCTATGCCTTGCTGCAGCCAGCCGTGGATTTCGCGCGTCTGGAAGAGGTGATGGTCCTCACTGATTATGTGCCCTTGGAAGATGTGCCTCCCTTGGAGATGACTTCGGCATCCGAATCCTGATTTACTGTCCGATTCCCCATGCAATCCTCGGTCCCTGCCAACCCTGTCCTATTGCTCTTGCTCCTGCCGGCGCTGGGCTTGCTGGCCATGCTACAGGGCACGCTGGGCAACCAGTTGGCGCTGTTTCAGGTCAAGCCCAATTTCCTGCTGCTGCTTGTCTTGATCTGGACCGTCATGCGGGGGCGTCGAGAGGGCATGGTAGTGGCGTTCGTGGGCGGATTCTGGCTGGACTTTCTGGCGTTGGTCCCTTTGGGCATCTCTAGCGTGGCCCTGATCACCGCGTCCTACATAGTGGGCATGGGACGGCGCGGCGTGGCGGTCACCCACTACTTGATCCCGTTGGGGGTAGCTCTCGTTGGCACCTCCGTGTACATCCTTGTGTTCCATCTGTTGTTGGCCCTGCATCAGGGCACTTGGGCATGGATGGAGGAACTGCGCGCCAACTGGCACATGGAACTGTTCTATCAGTCCGGGCTCATGTTTTTGTTCGTCCCGCTGTGGCGCTACAGCCAGCAGCGTCTGTCTCCCGAAGCCATCCATGTGGGATAGCGCTGGCAGTCCTCCTAGCCGCGTGGAACACTCCCTGGCGCTCAAGTGGGGCATCCGCTTTTGCATCGCGGCCACCCTGTTCTTCTTGCTGGGCCGTCTGTTCCAGTTGCAGGTGCTGCGCTACAGCACCTACGCCACGCGGGCGGATTCCAACCGTCTGCGTGAGATTTCCCTGCCCGCCCCACGGGGTCTGATTTTCGACCGCAACGGGACTCTTTTGGCTCGCAACCGGTCCAGCTACCAACTGGTCATAGTGCCCGGCGAACTGCCCGATGACAATGTGGACACGGTCGAGCGAGACGAGGAATACGAGGCCATTCTGGACATTCTGGTCGCCATGGACATCGAGGACGACCGTGATGCCATGGTGCGCGTACAGACCATATTCTTCCGGTCTCTGGGATGGCTGGACTATCTGGAGGCCCTGCAGCGCGTGAATGCCCCCGTGGCCTTCCTGCAGGAGACGTCCCCCAACTTGTCCCTGCCAGCTACGGCTGAGGGTACCATGCAGCTGTTACCGGACATTGGGCAACCCACCTCCCTAGAGGGACTGGCGGTCCTGATCCAGACCCGTGTGCAGCAGCGGCAGCAGGGCAATGCCTCGGAATCCATTCCCATTCTCAGCTATAAAAATCGGGACGAAGTCTTTGCCATTGCCGAACTGGGTTTTCGTCTGCCGGGCATGCAGGTGCTGGAGGCTTCGGCCCGGGAATATGTCTACGGAGAGATGGTCAGTCACATCCTAGGTTTCATGGGCCCTATTTCAGTGGATGCAGGCGCCGAATATCTGGCGGCCGGATATCAAGATCTGGAGGAGGAAATCGGGCTGTCCGGCATTGAGGCCTGGTATCAAGACCATCTGCGTGGCAGTCCCGGCATCAAGACCATTGAAGTTGACATCTTCGGTCAGGAACGGCGCACGGTCGGTGAGATCCAGGCGGCGGTGCCGGGCCAGGATATTCTGCTGACCCTTGACGTGGAACTACAGCAAATCATGTTCAATTCTCTATTGGACATGGTGACTCTCAAGGAAGTGGACAGCGCAGTGGCCATCGCCATGGATCCCCGCAATGGCCAAGTGCTGGGGATGGTCAGTCTGCCGGCCTTTGACAACAACATCTTTTCGGGGGGCCTAGGCGAGGGATATGCTCGCATTGCGCAGGACGAAAGACGCCCCCTCATCAATTATGCGATAGGGGGTCTGTACCCGCCCGGATCGACCTTCAAGATCGTGACGGCCTTGGCCGGATTGGAGGAGAATGTTGTTGGCCCGCGCAGTGTCATTGTGGACAATGGTCCCATCTACCTGCCCAACCGCTTTGCGCCCGACGATCCAGAACTGGCGCAGGAATTCGTGAGCTGGAATCATGCCCGGGGCTTCAATCACGGCTCTCTGACTCTGCGGAAAGCCATTGCGGTGTCCAATGACATTTACTTCTATCAGGTGGGTGGAGGCTTTCCCGGTTCCTTTATCGGTCTGAAACAGTCCCAACTGGTGCACTGGGCGCAGACACTGGGATACGGCGCCGTGAGCGGCATAGACCTGCCGGGAGAAGTCAGCTTCGTCGTGCCAGACGACCAGTGGAAACGCAAGCGCTGGGCCAGCAACTGGGTGACGGGCGACAGCTATAACATGGCCATTGGACAGGGTTACATGCTGGCCACCCCATTACAGGTGCTGCAGTCCATGATTCCTGTGGCCAACGGGGGCACCTTGTATCAGCCGCAGCTGGTCCTGCGGATTGTGGACTCCGACAGTGGCGCCATTAGCCAGGAGTTCACCCCGGAAACGCTTCGTATCCTGGACACGAAGTCGATTTCCCTTGCGGAGATTCGGGCAGGGATGCGGGATGCCGTACACGCCGACTACGGCACCGCCACGCGGGGCCAAATCCTGGGAGTGACCGTGGCGGGCAAGACGGGTACGGCCGAATACTGTGAATATGATCCCGCGATGTTGGATTGCATCAGGGACGAGGAAGGGAATTTGCCCACTCACGCCTCGTACTTGGCCTTTGCCCCCTTTCGGGCTCCGGAAATCGCGGTCTTGGTGTTTGTCTATGGCGGGGGTGAAGGATCCGATTCCGCCGTACCGGTGGCTACGGACATTCTGAATGGCTACTTTGCCATCCAAAATCCCGTAAGACAGGCCTCCTGAACTGCCCCATGCACTACGCTACTCATCGCCGGCTGTCTCTGGCCAATCTGGATTGGGGTCTGTCCCTGGCCTTGCTCTGTCTGGCCGCCTTCGGCGTGGCCATGATTTACAGCGCCACGCACGGCGTGGTGGATCCCGTAGTCCAGAACCGCTGGCTGGCACAGTCCATTTTCTTGCTGGTGGGCATCGTGGCCTTCTTCGTGGGCGCTTTCTTCGACTACCGTCTGCTGGGCATTCTGGGCATCCCCTCGTTCCTGATCTTCCTGGCCATGCTGATCTTGGTGGAACTTAACGGGGTGGAACTCAACGGGGCGCGCCGTTGGCTCAATATCGCCAACACCAATGTGCAGCCCACGGAAGCCGGCAAGTTCCTGTTGGTTGTAGTCATGGCCTGGTTCCTGAGCCGATTCTATACGGAACGCAAGCGTCTGTTCGTGCTGCTGCTGGGATTGGCCGTGATGGTCTTTCCGCTGTTCCTGGTGTATCGTCAGCCGGACTTGGGCATGACCCTGACCATGTTGTTCCTAATTGGGGCCATGGTTCTGATGAGCGGCCTGCCTTGGACCCATGCCATCATTCTGATCGGCATGGGGCTGGTGGGCGTGCAAGTGCTCTACGGTGCCTTGCAAGACTACATGCTGGTGCGCCTGAACGTGTTTCTGGACCCGACCAATCCTGAGAATGCGGCATCCGCATTCAATGTGGAGCAAGCCTTGATTGGGGTGGGCAATGGCGGCCTGACCGGTCAGGGATGGCTGGCAGGTTCCCAGAATCAGCTCTTTTTTCTGCGGGTGCGACACACGGACTTCATCTTCAGCGTAATCGCCGAGGAATTCGGATTCTTGGGCTGTGCCTTGTTCTTGGGTGTGGTCGGCTTTGTGCTTTTTCGGCTGGCGCACACCATGGATCAGGCCGAGGACGAGTTTGGGCGGCTGCTGGTGGGTGGTGTGGGGGCCCTCGTCCTCTTTCAGATGTTTGTCAACGTGGGCATGAATCTGCGGGTCGTGCCGGTGACAGGCATGACCTTGCCTCTGATCAGTTCCGGGGGCAGCAGTCTGATTTCCATGATGTTTGCCTTGGGTCTGACCCAGAGCATCAATCTCCGCAGATCGGGCTAGGGTCGGTCCGACACCAAAAGATCTCGTGTCTGCCGTTTGTTGTCCCGCAGAAATCTGATATGCCAGAAGCCATTGCTCGATCTTGTGCACTGCTCAATGCCTGGCCACCGATCCAGAGCCTCCAGCAGATTGGCCGACAGAGACCGGGGAATGGCCCGGACGGCGCTTGCGCAAGCTGTGTGGTGAAGCCCGACATGGGAGCCAATTTTTCTTTTAGGCCGATTTTGAGTACTATGTAGACAGGTCAGTCAAACAATTCAGGAGGGGACCATGAGTGACAAGCAATACAAGGTATCCATTGAATTTTGCATGAAATGAAACTATGCTCCGATGACGGCCCGTGCGGCCGAAGAGCTCTTTTCCGCCTTCAAAGGCCAGATTGAAAGCATGAATCTGATTTCATCTGGCGGAGGACGTTTTGAAGTCGAAGTCGATGGCGACCTGATCTATTCGAAGGCGGCCAATGGCCGGCATGCCAACGAAGGCGAACTGCAGGATTTGTTTGCAAAGAAAACCGGCTTGGCTCCGGTGACGGCGTAGATCCAGATTGCATGGAGTGGCTGCGCTCCTGAATCCACGCAGCGTCGCAACGATCATCCTAGCGGCGTCTCGCAGAGGCGCTTCCACTCAGCCACCCCCTTGGGGTGGCTGAGTGTTTTTGCATGGGGCTTGGGAAGTCTTAGCGGGTCAGCAACTGCAACCAGAAGGAGGGAAAGAAGCCGATGACCAGCACCATGACGCCGGCCGCGACCATGCCCAGATAGAGGCCCCGCGTGCCTTGGGTTACCGGCAATGGCTTCGCGCCCGAGCGGAAGTACATGGCGACGATGACCCTGAGATAGTAATAGGCGCTGATTGCGCTGTTGAGGACCATGGCGATGGCCAGCCAGAGGAAGCCGCCCTCGATGATGGCGCGAAAGAGCAAAAACTTGCCAAAGAAGCCCGCCAGCGGTGGAATGCCACTCAGGCTGAACAGGAACAAAGCCATGAATCCTGCCAGCCAAGGCGCCTTCTGGCCCGCGCCGCGCAGCTGACTGCGTTCAATGTCGGTCTCGATGGGCTGCTCGATGGCGATGATGATGATGAAGGCCCCCACGTTCATGAAGGCGTAGGTGAACAGGTAAAAGAGCGCGCCATCGATCGCGTTCTCGGTGCCTGGCACCAGACCCGCCAGCAAGTAGCCGGCGTGGGCAATGCTGGAATAGCCCAGCATGCGCTTGAGACTGGTCTGACTCAAGGCTGTCAGGTTGCCCACTGTCATGGTCAGCACGGCCAAGATCATCAGGATGCTTGTGCTGTTGGCCCAAGTCTCTGGCAGGGCCAGTATGAACAGGCGGATCAAGGCGCCGAGCATTGCGGTCTTGGTCCCCACACTCATGAAGGCCGTCACCGTGGTGGGGGCGCCTTGATAGACATCCGGGGTCCACATGTGAAATGGCGCCACACTGAGCTTGAAACCAAATCCCACCAACAACAGCGCCACACCCACGAACAGCAGCGGCGACGGGAGCGCGGCGCTGGAGGCCAGGCTCGCCAGTGCAATGGTACCGGTAGCCCCGTACACGAGGGCGGCTCCGTAGACAAAAAAGGCCGAGGCAAACGCGCTCAGCAGGAAGTATTTCATGCTGGCCTCGGTGCTGTGCGGATTTTCGCGGAACATGCCCGCCAGCAGAATGAGACTCAGGGAGAATGTCTCCAAGGCCAGGAAGAGCATCATCAGGTCCGCAGCCATGGCCATGGTCATCATGGCGCCGGCGCAGATTAGAAGGAGGGTGTAGTACTCTCCGGTTTGATGCGTGAAGGAGGGCACGTAGCGAGAGCCAATCAGCAGCACCAAGGCTGTCGTGACCAGGACTACCAGCCGAATGGCGGCCGTCAGCGTGTCGGCGACCGCGGATGTCTGGAACATGACCGTCCGTCCGTCGGCCGCCGCGGTGAAGGTCAGGATGGCGGAGACAGCCACCACGGCCAGGCTGAGGTAGCTCAGGACCGTTGAATTGCGGGCTTCGGATTGGGCGACGCGCCGAAACAGGTCCACCAGCAATACCAGTACGGCACCGCCGAAGATGACGATTTCCGGCAGAATTGCGTTATAGGCAAGAGTCACGAATCTCCTCCCAGCCGTCTCACGGCTACCTTACCGTCCCGGCAGCCACAGCTCGACCGCTGGCACAATCTTGTCCAGCAGCAGATTGGGAAAGAGGCCGAGGGCAAAGCACATCACGACCACGGGCACCAGCATGGACAATTCCTGGCTGTTCAGGTCGGACAGGACATCCGCCCTGTTTTCCTGGTGCACAATCTCGCCTTGGGCCAGCTTGCGATACGCCGTGAGCAGATACCAGGCCGCCAGCACGACGCCGACACTGGCCACTAGGGCATATCCGGGATTGACGGCATAGGCGCCCATCAGGATGCTGAACTCGCCGACGAAGCCGTTCAGCCCGGGCAGCCCCGCGCTGCTCATGGCGATGATCAGAAAGAAGGCGCAGTATACCGGGATGCTCTTCCACAACCCTCCGAAGTCGGCGAAACGGCGGGTATGACGCCGTTCATACAGGAAGCCCACCATCAGGAACAGAGCGCCCGTGCTCAGCCCGTGGTTGATCATCTGCAGAATGGCTCCGCTGACGCCCTGCGTATTGAAGACAAAGAGACCCAGCACGATGAATCCCATGTGCGCCACGGAGCTGTAGGCCACCAGACTTTTCACGTCCTTTTGCTGCAGAGCCACCAAGCCGCCATAGACAATGCCGGCCAAGGCCAGCAGAATGACGTACACCAACAATTCCGCGGCCGCCGCGGGAAAGAAGGGAATGGCCAGGCGGAAAATTCCGTAGGCGCCCATCTTGAGAAGCAGGCTGGCCAGCATAATGCTGCCGGCGGTCGGCGCCTGGACATGGGCGTCAGGCAGCCAAGTGTGAAAGGGGAAAAGGGGAATCTTGACGGCAAAGGCCAGCACGAAGGCCAGAAAGCCCAGTGTCTGGAAACCTATGCCGGCCGTGGCCGGCAACACGCGGGTGATCTCCATGATGCTAAAGGTGCCGGTCAGGGCATATACGCTGACCACCGCCACCAGCATGAAGGCGGAACCCAAGAGGGTATACATCACGAACTTGATTGCCGCGTACTCCCGGTTCTCGCTGCCCCATTGCCCGATCAGGAAGTACATGGGGATCAGCGTGAACTCGAAGAAGACAAAGAAAAGCACCAGATCGAGAGCCAGAAAGACCCCAATCAGGGCGGTCTCCAGCAGCAGCAGCAGTATCAGATGCTGGCCAATGCGATCCTTCACATAGAGGTTGCTGAAGGCCACGGCGATGGGCATCATGAAAGTGGTCAGAAGCACCAGCCACAGGCTGATGCCGTCTACGCCCAGATGGAAGGAGAGCCCGATTTCCGGAAACCAGTTGAACTGCACTTCGCGGGCGAAGCCACCGGGCTCCATCGGATTCCAGTTGACCAGCAGGAACAGGCTGACCACGAAAGTCATCAGGGAAACCGCCAAGGCCCCGACCTTGCGGAACATTTCACTGCGCACGGCAAAGAGCGCAAGGACACCCAACAGTGGCAGGAAGGTGACGAGGGTCAGAAGATCGAACATGACGTCCACGGGAGCAGATGGAATGGAGTCTAGAGAGCAATCCAGAAGTACGCCACCAGCAAGGCGGCTCCGACAAACATGCTGAAGACGTAAGTGGGCACCCGGCCGTCATTGAGACGTCGCAGCTTCCGACTCCAGTTCAAGGCGGTTTCCGCGCCCCAGTTCACCGCACGATCAATGCCCTGCTGGTCCACTGTAGTGCTCAGCCATTGGCTGAGCGTATGGCTGCCCCGCAGTATCTGCCGGTCATACAGATCGTCCAGATACCAGCGTTGCTGGGCCAGTTTGGCCAGAGGCTTGAAGGTGGCCCGAATGGAGTCCACCCAAGCCATATGCCGACGATAGGCGCCCCAGGCCAGACGGGCGCCTCCAATGGCCACCATGGCGCTGACCACCAGCAATGCAATCTCCAGCGAGGGCACAGGTGGCTCCAGTTCGCCCACTACCGAGGCCAAAGCGTGCTCCAAGGTCAGCACGAAAGGCAGATTGAGGGCTCCCCCCAGAATCGTCAAGGCGGACAGAATCCACAGCGGCGCCAAG
The DNA here is from genome assembly GCA_963422415.1 of Caldilineaceae bacterium. Lineage (GTDB taxonomy): Bacteria > Chloroflexota > Anaerolineae > Caldilineales > Caldilineaceae > Bin34. The sequence goes on along the minus strand of OY729430.1, from coordinate 3,107,307 downwards.
ATGAGTCTGCCGCTTTCGTGGACATGGGAATCCACGTGTGCATCCCGGGGTTCGCCCATGAAGGTCAGGTAGTAGGCGCGGAAGATGTAGATGGCGGTGACCAGGGCAGTGACCAGACCCAAGAAGTACAGCAGAATGTTGTGCTGAAAGGCATACAGCAGAATGCCGTCCTTGGAGAAGAAGCCGGCCAGCGGCGGAATTCCGGCCAGAGCCAGGCTGCCAATCAGGAAATTGCGGGCCGTATGGGGCATCTTGAGCCGCAACCCTCCCAATTTCCGCATGTCCAGTTCGTGCGTGGCATGTTGCACGCTCCCCGCGCTGAGGAAGAGCAGAGCCTTGAAGAAGGCATGCGTCACCAGATGAAAGATCGCAAAGGCAAAGGCGCCGACACCCGCGCCCAGGACCATGTACCCCAGTTGGGAAATCGTGGAATAGGCCAACACCTTCTTCAGGTCCGTCTGCACCATGGCCATGGTCGCGGCCACAAAGGCGGTGCCCACGCCAATCCAGGCCGCAATGGCGCTGGCCATGGGGGCCAGTTCCCACAGCACATGCGTGCGTGCCATGAGGTAGATGCCCGCCGTGACCATGGTGGCGGCGTGAATGAGAGCCGAAACCGGTGTAGGGCCGGCCATGGCGTCGGGGAGCCATACATACAGCGGAAACTGGGCGCTCTTGCCGGCCACCGCCAAGAGTAGCAGCAGACATATCAGGACGAGTGGCGCTTCGGACATGGTCGCCAGGCCCTGCAACGCCTCTGTGAAATTCAACGTGCCCACGGTGGTCCAAATCAGACCCATGGCCAAAATCAGGCCTACATCACCGATGCGATTGACCACAAAGGCCTTCTTACCGCAATCCGCATAGGATCCGTACAGCTCGTCTTCCCGGTCGAACCAGAAGCCGATCAAGAGATAGGACGCCAGACCCACGCCCTCCCAGCCAATAAAGAGAGTGACGAAACTGTCACCCAGCACCAGCAGCAGCATGGCTAGGATGAAGAAATTGAGATAGATGAAGAAGCGGGCAAGGCGGGCGTCGTCCACCATGTAGCCCATGGCGTACACATGGATCAGAAAACCCACGCCGGTGACCACCAGTGTCAAGGTCAGGCTCAGTGGATCAACCAGCAAGGCCAGTGGCACCTGCAGTTCGCCTATCGTAATCCAGTCCCACAGTGGCAGCGTCTGGCCGGCGTGCTCGCCGTGAGAACCATAGATGTCTGGCGCCATCAGGATCGCGATCAGAAAGGCAAGGCCCACCGCCCCGGACGCGATAGTGCCGGCGAGGGTTCTGCTGTACCGGCGGCCGACGAAGGTGTTCAGCAGCAGACCGGCCAAAGGCAGGGCCAGCAGCCAGGCAGCGGAATATCCAATCATGCAGACAACCTGAGGATCAAGGGGAATTCACAGGGTTACCAGCGCAGTAGATCGATCTTGTCGACGTTGACGCTCTGGCTGTGTCGTGTGTTGGCAATCAGGATGGCCAGGCCAATGGCGACCTCGGCCGCCGCGACGGCCATGATGACAAAGACGAAAATCTGCCCGTCCACATTGCCCCAGCGATGGCTGAGAGCCACCAGGCTCAAGTTGACGCTGTTCAGCATCATCTCGACGCACATGAAGATGATCAGGGCGTTGCGCCTCATCAGCACCCCCAAGGCTCCGATCGTGAATATCAAGGCGCTGAGCGCCAAGTACAGGTTGGTGTCCATCATGCCGTCTGTTCTTCCTGGGTTGGCTGCTCCTTGGCCTTTAGCTTGCGTCCCATGATCAAGGCCCCGATCAGCGCTACCAGCAGCAGGATGGCCACGAACTCGAAAGGCAGCAGATAGCGGACAAAGAGGACCTCGCCTATGTGGGCGGGCGTGCCGCCGGATGGTATGCCCTTGGCGGCGCCTGCCCGGAATAGCAGCTGGGATCCCAGACTGACCAACAGCAGCAGGGCGAGCAGCACGCTGACCACCTGGATCCAACCCCTGCGGCTGTCTGGCCGATCATTGGCCTCATGGCCGATCAGCATGATGACAAAGAGTATCAGGATCACGATGCCGCCGGCATAGATGATGACTTGGGCAGCAGCCAGAAACTGGGCGTCCAAGGTGACATACAAAACCGCCAGGGACGCGAAATTGGCCATCAGGAACAAGGCGCTGTGAACCGGTTGCCGACTGAGCAGCACGCCCAGCGCGGCGGCCAGGGCTACCGCCCCTGTCCCAACGAAAAAGAGTGAATTCATGATTTGCCGCGGCGTGACAGCCTATCCTTCCGATCGGATGATGACATTGGCCTCTTCTGGATTGAGCAACTGTTCCTTGTCCAGAATGAAGTCCTGCCGGTCGTAGTTGGCCATGGCAAAGTCATGACCCAGCACGATGGCTTCCGTGGGGCAGGCCTCTTCGCAGTCTCCGCAAAAGACGCAGCGCAGCAGATTGACTTCATATACCTTGGCGTACCGTTCCCCTGGCGAAACGGGACTGTCCGTGGAGTTCTCCTCCGCATCCACGTAGATGGCGTTGGTAGGACAGGCGGCCTCGCACAACATGCAGCCGATGCACCGTTCCATGCCATTCTCATAGCGGCGTAGCTCATGCTTGCCGCGGAACCGGGGGTAGATCGGCACGGCTTCGTATGGATATTCCACCGTGATCGGCCTCCGGCGCAAGTTCTTGAAGGTGATGCCCATGGCCTTGGCCAGTTCCATTCCCCCCTTGATGTAATCCTCTACTCCCACGGTCCCAAGCTCCTCATTTCACGAAGACAGTCAAGACGGCAGTCACAATCAGGTATATCAAGCCCAGCGGAATCAACACCTTCCAGTTGAAACGCATCACTTGGTCAAACCGCGGCCGACTGACACTGCCCCGGATCCAGATAAAGAGGAACAGGAGCGCCAACACCTTCAGGCCCAGATATACGGGACCCAGCCACAGGATTTCATGGGCCATTGGGCCGCGCCAGCCCCCGAAGAACAGCGTGGCCACCACCGTGCTGGTGGTGATCATGTTGATGTATTCGGCCATCATGAACATGGAGAACTTCATGCCGCCGTATTCCGTGAAGAAGCCGGCGATCAGCTCATTTTCGGTTTCCGGCAGATCAAAGGGCGAGCGGTTCGTCTCTGCCAACACCGATATGAAAAAGAACGGGAAGGCCAGCAGCACCCAGATCCATTCCCAGATGGCCCGGGGGGTTTCCACCAGCTCCACCAAGCTGAAGGTGCCCCCCAACATGGCAATACTGACCAGAAACAAGCCCAAGGGAATTTCGTAGCTGATGATCTGGGCCGCGGAGCGCAACGCCCCCAGCAGGGCGTAGTTGTTGTTGCTGCTCCAGCCGGCCAGAATGACCCCGAAGCTTTCAATGCCCGCGACCGCCAGAATCCACAGGAACCCGATGTTCACGTCGGCGATGGCCGGCGTGCCTTTGGCGATGGGGATGACAGCCCAGATGATAAGAGCCGGAGCCAACGCCAGAGCCGGGGCCAAGACATAGATCACCTTGTCCACGTGGCCTGGAATGTACTCTTCCTTGAAGATCGCCTTGACGGCGTCCGCCGCCGGCTGCAGCAAGCCGAAGGGTCCCGCCCGATTGGGGCCAATGCGCACCTGGAAACGGGCCAGGATCTTGCGTTCCACCCAAGTCAGGTAGGCGAAGCCCGTGATCACCACGAAACAGAGCAGCAAGGCCCGTCCGATAACCAGCAGGATGTCCTGAGCAGCCATGACACACCTCTCTCCGGCTACGCCTGGGAGAGAGTCACCCATTCCCAATAACTGTCGTGAAGCACGGTGCCCACGGCAGTGTTCCGCAGGCTTTCGGGCAGCCACACGCTGCCTGCCGCGATGCGGTCGTCCGCCTTGATCGGCACCGAAACCGAGCCATGGTCGCTTGTCACCACTACGGTCGTCCCGTCCTCCAGGCGCTGGGCAGCCAAGTCCGCCGGATGCACGGCCAGGAAGTCGTCCGGAATCATGTTCTGGACTTCCGGGGTCAGGGCGCACATGCGCCCGGCATCGTAGAACAGGCGACCACGATACAGACGCAAGGAATTCCTCTTGGGTGGGCCAGCCATTGCGGCCATCGGCAATTCCGGGGGCAGGGGAGGGCTGGCGTCAGACTGCCGTCGCTGACCTGATTCTCCCAGACTGTCCCAGACAATGTCGGCATAGGTGGGTACGGCCTGCCCCAGTTCCGTCGTGATGTCCCGTGCCGAACGGTAGTTCCAGTCATGTCCCAGGCGGGCCGCTACATGATCCAGAATGTTCCAGTCCGGGGCCGCCGCGGAAGCCGGATTGCCGATTGCCCTGGGACTCCGCTGCACCCGGCGATCCAGGTTGGTGAAGGTCCCATCCGTTTCGACCCAGCTCACGGCCGGCAGCACCACATCGGCCCTTTCTGCCGTGGCAGTCAAAAACAGGTCTTGCACCACCAGGAAATCCAATTGGCTCAGGTTCTGGGCCCAGCGTGCGTTTTCGGATGCCGGGTCCGCGCCCATGACATACAGGCTCTGGACGGACTGGCCCGCGGTCTCCAGCATGGCGGCATAGGTCTGGCCCGTCTCCGTCGGCAATTCGGCGCCCCACAAGGCCGCCAGCCGCTGCCGAGCCGTCTCGTCATCCAGGGCGAAGCCGCCGGGCAGGCAGGTCGGCAGCACGCCCATGTCCCGACATCCTTGGCTATTGGCGTCCAACCCCACAAAGGACAACCTCTCAGTGTGTCCGGTCAACGCCGCCAGATGCTGCAAGGCCGCACGCACGGCCTGGCCCTTGTCTTGGTGTCCAATGTCCGGGCCGCAAATGATGACCCCGTGTGTGCATTGTGCCAAGGCCAGACCGATATCCCGCACCGTCTCGCGGGGGGCGTCGACTTCCAGCTCTGGGCCATTTTGCCAACCGGCATATCCGGGGACGGGTATGCCCTGATGAGCCAGAATGTGCTGGGCCATCGCTTGTACAAGGGCTAGTTCGTTCCCCGGCAGGTACTGTACCGAAGCCGCGGCGCGCACCGTGCTTTCAATCTTGCGGGGATGGGCCACAAAGAGCCGCACGCCGCCCCTGTGAACGGCCCTTTTCAGATGCACGTCCAGCATGGGGATCTCTTCGCTGGGGTCCAAGCCGAAGAGGAAGATCACCTCTGCGGCGGGCTTGGGGCCGTATTGCGGCTGCATCAGGTGAGTCAGGTCCGGCAGACCGGTCACGCCGGTCTGCACGTCTCCGCCCTGCCGATGGTCCACGTTGTTGGTGTGCAACGCCTCGCGCGCCAGCCGTTGCAGCAGGTAATTGCTCTCGTTGCTGAGCTTGGCGCCGCCAATGAACCCCGTGGCCTGGGGCTGGGCCGCCTGCAGCCCGGTGGCGACCCGCGTCAAGGCCTCGTCCCATGTGGATTCCGTCAGGGGCTGGCCGGCCCCTCTGCGCACCAGCGGCTTGGTCAGCCGTTCGGGGTGCTGCGCCCAGTGGAAGCAGAACCGATCCTTGTCGGTGATGAACTGGTCGTTGACGGCCATGTTTTCGCGGCCCAGAATCCGCCGCACTGCGGTATCGTTGCGCGTGTCAAGGCTGATGTTGTTGCCCATGGGATCATGCAGGCTGATGGAAGCTGTGCGTTGCACCTGCCAAGGCCGGTACTGGAACCGGGACGTGCGACTGGTCAGGGCTCCCACCGGACAAATGTCAATGATGTTGCCGCTGGTCTTGGCGTCCACGCACTGCCCGGGCTGGACATCGATGACCGTGTCGCCGCCGCGTTGGAAGAGGCCCAATTGCGGTTTTTCCTCCCATTCCTCAAGGTAGCGTACACAGCGCCAGCAGATTACGCACCGCTCCTGATCCAGGACAATGGTGTCCGAGATGGCGTAGTTCTTGTGGGCATGTCGCTTGGGTTCCACCAACTGGCTGATCCCGGGCCCGAAACGCATGGTCATGTCTTGGAGTGGACATTCCCCCCCCTTGTCGCAGATGGGGCAGTCCAGCGGATGATGCAGCAGGATGAAGCCCAGATTGGCTTCCTGCGCGGCCCTGACCGCATCCGTATTGGTGCGGACCACCATGCCGTCCATCACGGGGGCGTTGCAGGCCGTGTTCAACATGGTGCCACGGGGCCCGTCAAATTCCACCAGACACTGCCGACAGCAGGCCACGGGATCCAGCTTGGGGTGACTGCAGAAGACCGGGATTTCAATGCCTAGGTCCGTGGCTACGTCAACGAGCAGCTTCCCCTTGGGGACGGACACTTCCCGCTCGTTGATGGTGAGAGTTACATGTTCAAGTTCAGACATGCGAATCGTTCCCTGGGTACAGAAGGCCGGCAGGCCTAGCCTACGATCCTTCCATGGTGATGACGGTATCCCGGGTCAGCGGGGACTCGCCCAGAGGCGCAAGGGCGATTTCATGCAGGCCAGTCGGGCTCTCGGTGTCCGGCCGATAGACAGGCCGCACCGGCAGGTTGGGGCCCTGCCCGTCGGGATTGGTCTCGTGGATGTGCCGCATCCAGTCCGACTTGAATTTGGCCAGATTGCTCTGCAGGCCCCATACCGCGGCGAAACCGAAAGGACAGAAGGACTTGCCCGCGATGTTGTCCGCGATGAACTCCAGCAGCGTCAGGTCGGCCGGCCGGCCGCCGCCGCGTTGAATTCGCTTCAGGATGTCTTCCATCCATGTGGTGCCTTCGCGGCAGGGGGTGCACTTGCCGCAGCTTTCTTCCCGAAAGAAGGTGGCCGTGCGCAAGCCCACCTCCACCATGGACGCGTTGGCGTCCATCACGATAATGCCGGCGGATCCCAGATTGGATCCGGCGGCGGCGATGCTCTCCGGATCCAAGCCTGTGTCCAACTGATCCGACGAGAACAGCTGCATGGACAGCCCGCCGGGAATGACGGCCCGAACAGGGGCATCGGGATGTTGCGGACCACCGCCGTGCGCGAAAATCAGCTCTTGCAGCGGGGTGCCGTGCGGCAGTTCGTACAATCCCGGCCGCATGACGTTGCCGCTGAGGCAGAACATGCGAAAGCCCGGACTGGCTTCCGTGCCGTATTGCCGATAGGCCTCGGATCCCATGCGGGCAATATGCAGGATATTGCAGACCGATTCCACGTTGTTGATGATGGTCGGCTTGGCATACAGGCCGGCTACGGCTGGGAAGGGCGGCCGCGAGCGTGGGAAGCCTCGATATCCCTCCAGACTGCTCAGCAACGCGGATTCCTCGCCGCAGATGTAGGCGCCCGCCCCGCGATGCACCACGATCTTGAGATTCATGTCGGTGCCGCAGATGCCGCGGCCTAGGAAGCCTTGGGCTTCCGCTTCGGAGATGGCCGCCTGCAGGCGGGTGAAGGCGAAGTAGTATTCGCCTCGAATATAGATGTATGCCTCCTCGGCCTGCACGGCGTAGGCCGTAAGGATGATGGCCTCGATCAACTGGTGAGGGTCATACTCCATCACGCAGCGATCCTTGAAGGTGCCGGGCTCCGACTCGTCGGCATTCACCACCAGGTAGCGGGGAAACGAGTCTGGTGCCAGGAATCCCCATTTCACCCCGGTCGGAAATCCGGCTCCGCCGCGCCCCTTGAGACCGCTGGCCTTCACCTGATCCACCATTTCGGCGGGCGAGGGATCGTGATGGGTCAGAATGGTGCATGCGGTTTCGTAGCCGCCGTCCGCCACGTAGTCTTCAAGCCGATGGGAGGCGGGACGCCCCACGCGGCGGGTCAGGAATGGCCGTTCCATGCCCGCCACGGTATAGGGGCCGGCCCCTATGCCCTCTTGATCGGGATCCTGTTTCGGTGTCCATCGTTCCAAGGTGTGGAACCCCTTGTCCTCCTGCAGCAAGGTCAAGACACGCTCGATGTCCTCTTCCGAGTCCAGTTCCTCGAAATATCGGATCCGACCGGTGCTCTTCTCGGTCACGGCGGTCATTGGAGCCGTGGCGCAGGACCCCAGGCACTCCATGTGTTCCAGGGTGAAGACGCCGTCCTCCGTGGTTTCGCCATGCTGCAGGCCCAATTTGTCTTCCAGGGTCTGCATGCATTGACCGGCGCCGCGCAGCATGCAAGGGACGTTGGTGCAGACTTGCAGCAGGTAGTCTCCCTTCGGTTCCTGGTGGATCATGTGGTAGAAGGACGTCACGGCTCCGACTTCCGCCGGTTCCAGATTCAGGATGGCGGCCAGTGCGTTCTGCCGCTCCACCGAGACATGACCATGGACACGTTGAATGGCATACAGGGCCGGCAGGATGGCGGAACGACCGCGTCCTGCCGGATACTGGTCCATTAGCGCCTGAATTTCGGCGCGCAGCTCGGCAGATAGAAGAGAGTGGTCCATGGTTCTCCAAATGGCCTTGTTTAACGGTCCACTTCGCCCAGCACAATGTCAATGGATCCGATATTGGTGACGATGTCGGAGAGCATTAGGCCCTTGCTCATGTCGCTGATCGCAAACAGGTTGTTGAAGCTGGGGCCCCGCACATGCAGCCGGTAGGGCTTGCCGGAACCATCGCTGTATATGAAGAACCCCAATTCCCCCTTGCTGGCCTCGATGGCGTGGTAGTACATGCCCGGAGGCACCTTGAAGCCCTCTGTATACAGCTTGAAGTGGTGAATCAGCGATTCCATGCTGATGTCTAGTTCCGCCCGCGGTGGAGGAGAGACCTTGCGGTCGTCGGCGCGGAAGGGTCCGGCGGGCAATCCGTCCAGTGCCTGTTGAACGATGCGCAAACTCTGACGCATCTCCTCCATGCGCACCTCGTAGCGGCCGAAGCTGTCACAGCGGCGACTGATGGGCACCTTGAAGTCGTACTTCTCGTAACCGCAGTAGGGACGGTCGCGGCGCAGGTCCCAGTCGATGCCGCTGCCGCGCAACATGGGGCCGGTCAACCCCTTGGCCAAGGCGTCCTTGGGTGTGATCATGCCGATTCCACTCAAGCGCGTATGCCAGATGGGACTGTCCTGCACCATGGCGGCATATTCGTCGATGCGAGGCCCCATCAAGTCGCAGAACTGCCGGACCGCATTGACGAAAGCGGGAGGCAGGTCCTTCCAGACTCCGCCGATGCGGATGTAGCTGGTGGTCAAGCGGGCCCCGCAGACCATCTCGAACAGATCGATGATCCGCTCCCGCTCCCGCGTGGCATACATGAGCAGGCTCATGCCCGTACCCGAGATGTCCAAGACATGCGTGGACAGCCAGAACAGATGGGACGCGATGCGCTGCAACTCTCCCATAATCACCCGGATGGCCTGCGCCCGCTCCGGAATCCCCAGCTGCAGCATGGCCTCCACCGCCAGCACGTACCCCAAGTTGTTGTTCATGGCGGAGAGGTAGTCCATGCGGTCCGTGTAGTAGACGAAGTCCTTGTATCGCTTGTGTTCGCCGATCTTCTCGAAGCCGCTGTGCAGGTAGCCAAGGTCCGGATCTATATTGACCACTCTCTCGCCCTCCAGCTCCACAACCAGGCGCAACACGCCGTGTGTGCTGGGATGATGCGGCCCCATGTTGAGAATCAGGTTCTTTCGATTCATGCCCGGAGGCAGATCCGGCGGGGTACTTTCCGCTTCCAAAACCTGGGTTCCCAGTGAATCGAATTCGGGGTGGTCCCACGTCAGGCTGAACGGCACGTCTTCGCCGCCCAAGGGTTGATCCTTGCGCAGGGGATGGGTGGGCCAACCGGCCGGCATCAGGATGCGCCGCGGATCGGGATGGCCGTCAAACTGCACCCCCATCAGGTCGGCAACCTCCCGTTCTGGCCAGATGGCACCGGGGAAGACATGGGCCAGCGAAGGAACCTTGGACTCCTGAGCCCCTTCCAGCGGACAAATGACCGTCAGGAGTTCGTTGCGGGTGTATGCACGCAGCTGATACACAGTCTGGAAGCGCGGCTGTTCCGGCGCCAAGGGCAGCTGCGACCTGTCCACCGAGGTCACGTCCACCAGCGAGTTGTAGCCTAGGTGCGAGTCCCGCAGCCATGTCATGACCTCAATCAGATCTTGGGGGCGCACCACGACGCAAGGCAGATCAAGCTGCAGCCCCGATTCCAGCACGGCCGCTGGAAACTGCGCGCGGATGGCGGCCGTATCTTCGGTGTCGGCGCCAAGGGCCGGCGCCGCCGCCGGCACGGCGACGTCATTCAGATTGGGTAGGGTCTCGAAGTCGCGTTGCCGCGGCGAGACATCAAGCAATGGCATGGGACAACGAGAGGCCAGATGATGGCTAAGCGTGGCGAATGGGCAAGCCCGCTGCGGGCGGAGAGGCGGAGGCCGGCTCTTCCGCGAAGCGGTATTTGCGGAAGTTCTCGCCGGACTGTTTCTTTCGCAGCAGGTCCATAGCGTACAGCAGGGCCTCGGGACGTGGCGGACATCCAGGCACATACACATCCACGGGGATGACCTTGTCCACGCCCTGCACGATCGCGTAATTGTTGAAAGGCCCGCCGGCGCTGGCACAGATACCCATGGCTATGACCCATTTGGGTTCCAGCATCTGATCGTAAAGACGGCGAATGACAGGAGCCATCTTGTTGCTGACCCGCCCCGATACGATGATCAGATCCGCCTGTCGGGGCGTGGCCCGAAACAGTTCGGACCCGTAGCGGGCGATGTCGTGCCGGGCCGTGCCCGCCGCAATCATCTCCATGGCGCAACAGGCCAAGCCGAAAAGCAGCGGCCAAGTGCTATTTTGCCGTCCCCAGTTGACCAGATCTTCCAACCGGGCGGTAACGAATGTGTCTTCTGGCAACAGTTGCTCGATTCCCATGCCGCCTCCGTCAGTCCCAATCCAGAGCGCCCTTGCGCCATTCGTACAGGAAACCCAATATCAGCAAGCCCAAGAACAGTCCCATGGCCCAGAAGGCTCTCAGCTTGACGCTGTCGTTCTGCAGGGTCGCGACCCAAGGATACAGAAACACCACTTCAATGTCGAAGATGATAAACAGGACCGCAGTCAGGTAGTACTGCACCGGAAACCGGCGTCGGGTGTCGCCAAAGGGGATGATGCCGGACTCATAGGCTTCACCCTTGGTTTTGGTCGAATTCCGGGGACCCAAAAGCATGGGCAGCCCGATCACCACGCCCGCAATGCCCAAGGCCACCAAGACCATGATCAACAGGGGAAGAAAGTCTACGGGGGTGTTGGCTGCTTCGTTCATTGTGCTACATCTGCACCGTGATGCGAACGTTGCTCCCGATCCCTGACAAGTCTGCCTGACGAGGCGCGGTTCACTTCCCTATGATCTTAACCCATATTGCGATGACCTGCATTCATTCCACCCAAGGGGGCTGCGAGACATCCACCAAGGGACTAGGGTCGCCGCGGTAGGCGGAAGATGCCCGCGGTCGGAACAAACCGCGTCTCCAGAGTCTCAAATCCACCTGTGTGTCTTTGAGCGCCACAGTTTCTCTGTGCTACACTTGCGCGCTGTTGCGCCCTGTCTGCAAAAGCAATCTGCACCTCCGCCTTTTGCCTCTGCCGGGTCAAGGTGTCTGGTGCAGTTCGATGAAAGGCCATCTAAAGTTGACCGATGCTCGTTAATTACGCCTTCATCCTCATTCTCAGCGTATTTGGCATCATATTGCCCTTGACGGCCATCATCGCAGGGTGGGTGTTGGGCCCACGGAAACCGGATCCGGTCAAGACGGACGTGTACGAGAGCGGCCTCAATACCATTGGAGACACTTGGGTACAGTTTCGGGCCCAGTTCTACCTGATTGGCTTGGTCTTTCTGGTCTTCGATCTGGAAGTCATCTTTCTCTTTCCGATCGCCTTGGCCTACGGTCGGCCCGACTTTGGCTTGGCCGCGGCGTTGGTGACGCTTCTTTTCATGCTCCTCTTGGTAGTGGGTCTGGTTTACGACTGGCGCAAGGGCGGGCTTGAATGGCAGTAGTGGAGTCGCATTGCAGCGGACGGACACAGTGGTTGGTTGGCTTGCGGCCTTGACCGAGGCCTTGACCCACGCGGGTCTGCACGAAGAGACGGCCATCGCCCTTGGCCTGGTGGCGGGTGCGCTTGTCATCGCCTTGGTTGCGCCCTTGATCGCGCTGGTCTTGATCTGGCTGCTGCGCAAGGTCGTAAGCCGCATCCAAGATCGCATTGGCCCGAACCGGGTGGGCCGGTTCGGACTGTTGCAGACCGTGGCGGATGCGATCAAGCTGGTCTCGAAGGAGACGATCACGCCTCGCAACTCCGATTTCATTGCCTACAACCTGGCTCCCGTCCTGTCGGTCTTCGGCATCATCATGCTCTTCGCCGTGCTGCCCTTCTCCGATGGCATAGTCGGAGCCGACTTGAATGTCGGAGTGCTGTACATTGTGGCCTTGGGCTCCATAGGCATTATGGCCGCTCTCATGGCGGGGTGGGGCAGCAACAACAAATATGCACTGCTATCGGGCTTTCGGGTGGTAGCCCAGTTGCTGAGCTATGAAATTCCGTTGGTGCTGAGTATGCTCGCTGTTGTCTTGGCGGCCGGCACAATGCGCTTTGGCGCGCTGGCCGAGGCGCAGGGCCATTTCCTAGGATTCGGATGGTACGTTTTCATCATGCCCGCGGCGGCTCTCATTTTCTTTGTCTGCTCCTTGGCCGAGTCCGAACAGACCCCCTTTGACCTCCTGGAGGCCGAGTCGGAGTTGATCGCCGGATTTCACATCGAATATTCGGGCATGCGCTTTGCCATGTTCTTCTTGGCGCAGTTTCTCAATGCCTTTGTGCTGGCCGGCGTGGCGACCGCCCTTTTCCTGGGCGGCTGGCAGGGTCCGGGAGTGCAGATCCCAGGGATCGGCCCATGGCTGGGGCTGCTCTATTTCGTCGGCAAGACCTTTTTCGTTTATTTGTTGCAGATTTGGATCAAGGGCACGTTCCCCCGCCTGCGAGTGGACCAAATGATGTCCTTTTGTTGGAAGATGCTGGTACCCCTGACCGTGGGGCTCTTGGCTTGGCAGATGGTGGTGCAGGTGCTGCCTTGGCCGCCAGTGGCCATCAACGGAGCCATTTTGGCGGGCAACCTGCTGGTCTTGGTCATTGGGGTAGTCGCCATTGGCCGGTACTTGCGCCAGGAAATGGTGCGTACAAAGCGGGCCTTTGTGCCGCGGAGTCTGATAGGCACCATGGAGCCGGTGGTGGAGGGCTAGTCCCTGCCCGCGGTCCGAAATCTTGCGCCATGCCCGTTGACATTCCCATTCCCACCGTCCAGCAGGCGGTCTTTGGAGCTGTGGCGCTGATGACGGCCGTGGCCGGACTGATAGTGGTTGTCCATCGCAATCTGTTCCATTGCGCCTTGGCCCTCATCGCCACCCTGTTTGGCGTGGCCGGCGTGTATATTCTGCTGGAGGCCGAGTTTCTGGCCGTGACCCAGGTACTTGTCTATGTGGGCGCCATCGCCACATTGATCACCTTTGCCATCATGCTGACCCGGGGGATCATGTTCGGCGCCACCGCCGCCAACAACAACAGCTCGTTCATCGTGGCTTCCGTCGCGCTGCTTCTGTTCCTGATGCTGGCGGGCATAGTGGATCGCGTGCCGTGGCTGACCGGCGACTTGGCCCTGACTGCGGACGAGACGATGATCGCCGATCTGGGCTGGGAATTCGTGACCACCTACGGCCTGGCCTTGGAATTGATTGGACTGTTGCTGCTGATTGCCTTGGTTGGCGCAGTCATGTTGGCCCGTGACGACGAATAGAGCGGCGGGTGCAATGGTCCCTCTTGAAGCCTATCTGGTGCTGGCCGCCTTCCTGTTCTGTTGCGGTTTTTACGGTGCCTTGGTGCGGCGCAATGCCGTGGCCATGCTGATGGCAATCGAATTGATGCTTAACGCCGTGAACATCAATTTGGTGGCTTTCTGGCGGTATGGGCCCAACCGGGAGGATCTGGTGGGACAGACCTTCGCCATATTTGTCATTGCCGTCGCCGCGGCGGAAGTCGCTGTAGGACTAGCCTTGATTATTTCCATTTACCGCTCGCGCCAGACGGTGCATCTGGACGAGCTGGACATGCTGCAGGGCTAGACGGGTGGTCAAGAATCTGCTGGAAGGCACCTTGGAGGAACAATGTGAGTTTCTCTACGACTTGGGCGTGGAGAAGCTGAAGACCGGCAACTTTGCCGGCGCCTTATACGCCTTTCGGGAAATCGTCCGGCATGATCCGGCATATCGGGACGTGGCGGCGCTGCTGGTCGAAGCCAGAGGGCGAAAATCCGAACAGCGCCAACTGATCTTGGTGGGTCTGGGCTCGGGGGCTCTCTTTATGGGAGTGGGGCGACTAACGGGCATTTCCCATGATCTGGCCTTGATCCTAGTCGGGGCCTTGGGATTGGTCTGCGGCTACTTGGGCTGCACGTGGATTCGCATGGGCAGCGTTGCAAATCCATTTGACAGGTCTCTGTCGTAAGCACACTTCCACTACCATGACCTTCTTGTACGACTTGACTTGGCTGGTGCCACTGCCTCCCATAGTGGCCTGTGCCCTGATCCTGCTGTGGACGAACCGCTCCAAGGGACTGAGTTCCGGCATCGCCTTGGGAGGCGTGAGCCTCAGCTTGGCGCTGGGTTGGGCCATTTCCCTGACCGCGTTCCAGGATCATCATCTGGCGGGACACCCCATTGACGATATTTTGTTCCGCATTCCCACCGGCAATGCGGAGATTGGCGTTGGCTACGCCTTGGATCCGGCCAACGCCTTGATGTTGTTCATGGTCACTTTCTTGCTGGTCATGATCTTCATCTACTCCCAGGGCTACATGACCTTCCCGCCGCATCTGTCCGCGCGGGAGTTCCCCGCCGCCCACGCGGAAGGCAAGGACCCCCGATACAGCCGCTTTTTCGCGTATATCTCCCTCTTTGCCGCCGGCATGCTGGGACTGGTCACTTCCAACAACCTGATCACCTTTTTTGTCTTCTGGGAAATCATGGGATTGTGCAGCTACTTGCTGATTGGTTTCTGGTTCGAGAAGGAAAGCGCCAAAAAGGCCGCGTTCAAGGCCTTCATCACGACCCGGATCGGGGATGCCTTGCTCTTCATGGGCATGATGTTGCTCTACATCAACAGCGAACCCAGTTCCCTGAGCTTCAGCGAGTTGTTTAGCCAAGACAATTTGCATCATCTAGCTGAAACCTATGCCAATCTGGGATTTCGGGACGTCACGTGGCTGTCCATCATCACATTCCTGATTCTGTGCGGCACCATCGGCAAGAGCGCCCAGTTCCCGCTGCACGTGTGGTTGCCGGACGCCATGGAAGGTCCCACCCCTGTGTCCGCCATGATCCATGCCGCCACGATGGTGTCCGCGGGCGTGTTCCTGCTGGTCCGCATGTATCCGCTGTACAGCCGGGCCATTGCCTTGGGCTCGGCCACCATGGTTGTAGTGGCTTTCGTCGGCGCCTTTACGGCCCTGTGCGCTGCGACCATTGCTCTTGCCCAATGGGACATCAAGCGGGTGCTGGCCTTTTCCACCATTAGCCAGTTGGGCTACATGGTCGCGGCGCTGGGGATTGGGGCGTACGCCGCCGCGCTGTTCCATCTTTTGACCCATGCCTTCTTCAAGGCCCTGCTTTTTCTGGGTTCCGGCAGTGTTATTCATGGCATGGAGCACGGGCATGAGCATGCCGCCGACCATGGACAGGAAGCGGACGAGAAGCACGAGGGCCACGGCTCGCAGATCCACCGGCAGGACGGGACTCTGGATCCGGACGATCCGCAGGACATGCGCAACATGGGCGGTCTGCTGCGACGGATGCCGCGCACGGGCTATACCTTCATCATCGGCGGGCTGGCTCTGAGTGGCTTCCCCTTGATTACCGCCGGCTTCTGGTCCAAGGACGAAATTCTGGCCTTCTCCTTTGAAGGCCACATTGCGGTGTTCGTGACTCTGGCCTTGGCGGCGTTCTGCACGGCCTTCTACACCATGCGTCAAATGGCACTGACCTTCGGCGGCAGGCCGCGCACACCGATGGCGGACCACGCTTCGGAAAGCGTGCCTTCCATGACGGTCCCTCTCATCCTGATCAGTTTCTTTGCCATTGGTCTGGGCTGGATCGGCATCCCGACGGAGTTTCCGATCCTAGGCAGTCTGGCCCCAAACTGGCTGGGACATTTCCTGGAACCCTTCTTGGAGCACATCCACGTCACGGTGCACCATCCGTCCTTCAACTTCCTGCCTTTGGCCGTCTCGGTCGGAGTTGCGCTGGGCGGATTGCTGCTCGGTTGGGTGGTGTACGGAAGGGGCTTGAACGAAGGCCAGATCGATCCCTTGGCTCGGCGTTTCGGCGTGATCTGGCAAGTCTGGCATCGCAAGTACTTCATCGACGAGCTGTACGCCGTCACTGTCGTGCGCTGGAGCAACAACGTCTCGACCTTCTGCGCCGATGTGGACTCCCGCTGGATCATCGATCCCTTGGTGAACTGGATTGCCAATGTGGCGGTCTGGATTTCAGCCTTGGCCGCGGCCGCGGACACCCTGCTAGTGGACGGCTTGGTCAATCTGGTCGGTCATATCGTGCGTTGGAGCGGCGGGGTGTTGACTCGTCTGCAGGACGGCAAGGTGCAGGCCTATCTGATGGTGGCATTAGTCGTGCTTTCGATTTGGATTGTCTTGGTAGGCATGCCCGTGGTCCTCACCCTGGTGTGATGGAGCGGCAAGGGACTATGAGCTTGGAGGTCGGGGCCAATGGCCACATCTAACCAGGTGGCGCTGTTGGCCACCCTGTTTTTCCCGTTGATTTCCGGAATTCTGGTTTTCGCCTTTTGTCGCAGCGACCAAGTGGTCAAGCGGGTGTCCACACTGTTCAGCCTGCTTCCCTTGATCCTGAGCATTTATCTGCTCTTTGCCTATGATCGCACCGCGGGCGGCATGCAATTTCAGATTACGGCGGAATGGATTCCGGTCCTGAACTCCAATTTCACTATTGGGGTGGATGGATTGAGTCTGCCCTTGGTGTTTTTGACCACGCTCCTATCCAGCTTGAGCATCTTCTACAGCACCCGTACCATCCGGGTGCGGGTGCGGGAATACTTCATCATGTTCCATCTGCTGGAGCTGAGCATGCTGGGCGTGTTTGTGGCATTGGACTATGTGCTGTTCTATCTCTTCTGGGAGATCAGCCTAGTCCCCATGTACCTCCTGATTGGCATCTGGGGCGGGGCAAACCGCAGCTACGCCTCCATCAAGTTCTTCATCTATACGCTGGTCGGATCTGTCGCCATGCTGCTGGCCATTTTGCTGACCTACTTCGCGACCGGCACCTTCGACATGCTAGGGGCAGCCCAGGCCCAAGCCTTCATGCAGTTGGATCCGGACACCCGACTTCTGCTTACCAGCCTGGCGTTCTGGGGCTTTTTTCTGGGATTCGCCTTCAAGGTGCCTTCCTTTCCCTTCCACACTTGGTTGCCCGACGCCCACACGGAGGCGCCGACGGCAGGAAGTGTCATTCTGGCTGGCGTGCTCTTGAAGCTGGGAGCCTATGGATTTCTGCGCATCATCCTGCCCACCTATCCCGCAGCTAGTCAGTTCTGGGCCCCGGTGGTGGTGGCCGTGGGTGTCGTGGCCATTGTCTACGGGGCCTTTGTCTGCGTGGCGCAAGGGGACTTGAAGCGTCTCATTGCCTACAGCTCCGTGAGCCACATGGGCTATGTAATGCTGGGCATTGGGGCCGCGTCGCTGGTGCTCACCCCCGAAGGGCTGGAATCGGTCGCGGCCAAGTTCGGGGGCGTGGCTTCCGCCGACATTTATGATAGCGCGGCCATGGCTCTCAACGGCGCCGCGTTGCAGATGTTCAATCACGGCATCATCACCGGCGCCCTGTTCCTGTTGGTTGGGGTGGTGTACGAACGGGCGCATACCCGGGATTTGTCCAAGTTCGGAGGGTTGAGCGCCAAGCTGCCGTATTTCTACGGCATCATGCTAGTGACGGCTTTTGCCAGTCTGGGATTGCCGGGACTGGCCGGCTTCTGGGCCGAGTTCTTCACGTTCCGCGGGGCGTTCGCCATTGTGCCGATCTGGGCTGCATTGGGCACTGTCGGCATTGTGATGACCGCGGTCTACATCTTGTGGCGCATTGTGCAGAATGTGTTTCTGGGAGAATATGACGCCAGCAAGGTGCAGCGCTGGACTACCGCCGAAGGTCAAGACGCCGAGGGGCCTACGGACATGGCCTTCTTTGAGAAGCTGACGCTGTGGCCCTTGGTGATCGGCATGCTGCTGATCGGCATCTATCCCACCTGGCTGCTTGATTTCTTCAACACTTCATCAGTGGAATTGATCGACTTCATCGTCAACCTGCCCCAAAGCGGTTGACGTGGTTGAGTTTCCCATAGGGAGCCCTGCGCGGTGGAACAGTTCAGTCTCATAGCCCCCGAGGTGATCCTGCTGCTTGGCGGGCTGGTCATCTTCTTGATTGACGTGGTGGTGCGCGATCGCGCGGACAGTGGACGCGGCTACACGACGCTGGCGATCTTGACCTTGGCCATGGCCTTTTTCGCGGCGTTCTTCCAGACCCTGTCCTTCTATGAGCTGGAGGTGGGTCAGAAGCCGACTCTCGCCTTGAACCTGATGGAGATCGATCTCTTCGCCGCCTTTCTCAAGGGCCCCATTTTCTTGGTGATGCTGCTGATCGCCTTGGCCGGTGGCGGCTATATGAACGTCCGTACGACACGTCGCGGTGAATTCTGGAGTTTCTTTCTCTTTGTCACCTTGGCCTTGAGCGTGGCGCTCAGCGCCAACAACTTGTTGCTGCTGTATGTTGCCATTGAGTTCCTCTCGATCACGAGCTACCTGCTGGCGGGCTTCCTGCGAGACAACAAGCGCAGTTCCGAAGCGGGCCTGAAGTATTTCCTGTATGGTGCGGTTGCGTCCGCGGCCATGCTCTACGGCCTCTCCTTTGTCTACGGAGCGACGGGCACGCTCAACCTGCATGAAATTTCCGTGCAAGTGAAAGCGGGCGAAACCGCTTCCCTCGTCAAGGGCCTCATGCCCGCTACGTTGTTGATGATGGTCGGTCTGGGCTTCAAGGCCACGCTGGCGCCCTTTTTCCAGTGGGCGCCGGACACCTATGACGGGGCCCCCACTCCCATCACGATTTATCTGTCCACGACCTCCAAGGCCATCGGCCTGGCCGTGACGGCGCGCGTGTTTGTAGTGGCTTTGAATGACCTGCTGGTGGATTGGGTGCCAATCCTGGCCGGTATCAGCATTCTAACCATGACCATGGGAAATCTGATGGCCTTGCGGCAACGCGATGTCAAACGCATGTTGGCCTATAGCTCCGTGGCGCATGCTGGCTACATCCTGGTGGGCATTGCGGCTCTGGCAGCCGGGACGGAGAGCTTCATGGATGGCATCAACGGCATCCTGATTTATCTTTTTACCTACATGTTCACCAACGTGGGAGCCTTTCTGGTGGTGATGGTGCTGGAGGAGCGGGTGGGCAGCACCCGGCTGACGGCGTTTCAGAATCTGATTGGTCGCAACCCGGCCCTGACCGTCATGCTCACTGTCTTTCTGCTCAGTTTGGCTGGCATTCCCGCCACGGCAGGATTCTGGGGCAAGTTCTTTGTCTTTGGCGCTGCCGTGCAACGGCAATATTTCTGGTTGGCCGGCGCGGGGGTGGTCAACTCCGGCATTGCGGCCTACTATTACATCAACCTGATCCGCGTCATGTATTTCGGCGAGAAACAGGAGGTGAAAACTGTCATTACCATGCCCATTGGCATGGGGACGGTGCTGGTGTTCTGCACACTGGTGGTCTTTTGGGTGGGCCTCTATCCCACGCCTCTGATTGAGTGGGCCACCACGGCCTCGGAACAGCTGCTGTCCTTCGGATTTTCCAGCTGATCCGGCAGGCTGTATTGTCGCTCTCCCGCCTGTGGGACAGGAGGGGAGCTTCACCCACAATCCACCCGCAAGGGACAGTCTTGGTTATAATTTTCCTGTGAGATGGCAGCCCCTGTGATTCGGCAGGGGACATTGGAGCCTTGCATCGCAACCATCCGCGTTGGGGAGAGTCTATGAATTGCGGCCTTGCCGGCCTGAGAAAGCGCGTGATGGCGACTGTCACGTTTGTGTTGTCGTTCGTGGGGGTTTCGATGGGCCTGGGCCCGACGCTGCAAGCGCAGGCCCCGTCGGAAAACGCCGTGATCTCTCTTTCGGTGGCCTCGAACGATTCGGCCCGCGTCGTCGCGGGCACCATCAATGCCCCCGATGCCGCGGGAATCTACTACAGCGAGGACGGCGGTGTGACTTGGGCCCAGGCCTCGGGTCTGCCCGCCAACATTAGCGTGGCCGCCTTGGAACACGACGCTGTCAATCCCGCCATTGTGTATGCCGGGGACGCCACCGTCGGATTGTTTCTGCGCAGTACGGATGGGGGTCGTTCCTTTCAGGACTTTCCTGCCATTGGGACTTGGCTGAGTCTGGACAGCGGCATTGGCGCGTTGTATGCCCAGAACGTGAATGGGCGGTCCGTGCTGTACGCCGGCACACGCCAGGATGGGGTTCTGGTGAGTTATGACAATGGTGAGTCCTGGGTGCTGAATGCCATTGGGCTGGCTCAGACCGATGACCTGCAACAGAGCGAGCGGCGCATTCGGACCCTGATCGCCTTTGCGGACAACCTGTATATCGGGACCCACAACGGGGCTTTTGTACAGGTGGCGGGTTCCGACACATGGAAACGGACTCCCGGATTTTCGGAAGGGGCCGTAGTCCGCAGTTTTGCCATATACAGAGGCAATCTCTACGCTGGCCTGCAGGCCGGTGGACTGTGGCGCATGAATGACGAGGGGGAATGGACTCCCATATCCCGAATTCCAGATATCGCGTCTGTACTGGCTCTCGGCCAGGCGGGCCCTGAGGGCATCCTGCTGTCCGCGGCAACCGGGGTGGGCATCTGGTCGGGAAACGGTGAGGAATGGCTTAAGGTGCAGATCGACGGCGGACCCAACGACCCTTGGATCTGGTCCGCTGACGGCGCCGATGGCGTCATCTATCTGGGCACTGCCGAACAGTGGATCTTGCGCTCCGACGATCAAGGATATGCCTACCAGGTACAGTCCCGATTGACTCCCTTGACTTCCTTGCCCCTGGATCCGATCACGTTGCCCGACAGGACGCCGTCCCCGGCCGAACCTACACAGGTTCCCGCGGTGGAGCCGGCCGTGGCCGAAATTGTCCCCACGCCGGAGCCGGCCGAACAACCGGAGATGGCGGAACCGACCGTGGAACCACAGCCGACAGCGATCCCTGCCGCGACGCCGACGCCTGCCATCGTCCCGGAGGAACCCGGCATCGTCAGTGGCCTGAATCTTCCTCTGGATTTTCTGCAGGAAGACATTGACTTGCCCGTGATTGGCCCCATTTCGCCTATCGTCCTTTCGGTGGCCATTCTTTTGATTGTCATCATTCTGGTGGGTTCCATCTCCGTTTTTCGCCGCACCACCGATGATGAAGACTAGAGTGCGTTGGCATCATACACATGGCGCTCCGGTGAGGTTTGCATCTATCACAGGACAGAACAAGCGACCGGGCCCCAGCTGCAACTCTCTGGTTTGCCCAATGCGGGGTCATTCCCAATGCGCTGATGTCACGTTCCTATGATACGGCGCAGTTTGCAGAGCGCCACGCCGTCCAACGTGATCTTTGCCCTATATGCCTGCGTTCATCCAATTTCGGTTCTTGACGCCGTGGCTGGGCCCTTGCCTGATTGGGCCAGGATGTGTCCATGCCCAATCTTGAGCAATTGCACCGCCTGTTGGCCGCCAGGGGCAATCTGGACGGACAAGCTGTGCTGGCACACCCCTGCCAGGCGGTGCTTCACGTCACTGCCGACAGTCGGCAGGTGCGAAAGGGAGGGCTGTTTGTGGCCCATATCGGTCGGACCATGGACGGGCACGACTTCATACCAGCCGCGTTGGAGGCCGGAGCGGCCATTGTCTTGGGGACGGAGTCCCGAGAGCAGTTCAAGGAGCGCTGTCAGAAGGCTGGTCGGCATCTGGCACCCTATCTCCAAGTGCATAGCAGCGCCAAGGCCCTGGCACAGGCCGCGGCCTTGACAGTCGGCTTTCCGGCCCGCAATCTGCGAATGGCAGGGATTACGGGCACGGATGGCAAGACCACCTCTACGGCCCTGTTGGCTGCCATGCTCAGAGCGGCTCCTGATGCTGCCTCCCAATTCGGCGCGGTTCCTGCCGCCCGGGTAGGTCTGATCTCTACCTTGGGCATCAGCTTGGGCGGGGAGGTCGCGGAAACCGGTTACCATGTGACCACACCGGATGCCGGAGAGGTGCAGCAAGCCTTGAGGAACATGGTGACAGCCGGTTGCCAATATGCCGTCGTGGAATGCACCAGCCACGGTCTGGACCAGGAACGGGTGGCCGAGACGGAGATGGATGTGGTCGGGGTGACCAATGTGACTCATGAACACCTGGACTACCACGGCAGCTTTGACGCGTATCTCCAGACCAAGTGCCGTATCCTGGATTTGCTGTCAGAGGGGCCGGGGCGTGCAGCCATGGCCAATGCAGAGGATCCACGCAGCTGGAAGGCCCTGTGGCACAGGGCCCAGACATTAAATGTTACGCGGGCAATGCCCTTGGAAGTGTGCAGCTATGGGATGGGCGCAGAGCCTCGTTGGACTTTCCAAGGTTCTGATTTGCAGCAGAGGCAATCCGGGATGTCCCTGACTCTGCAGGGCCCTGAACTGGATCCTGTTTCGTTGCGTTCCTCGATGTGGGGTCGATTCAACGCCCAGAATGTATTGCTGGCTGCCGCGATGGCCCACACTCTGGGAGCCACTCCCCGCCAAATGGCCGCCGGCTTGACTTCCTTCAAAGGCCTCAAAGGGCGCATGGAGAGATTGGATCTGGGTCAGCCCTACATGGCCTTGGTGGACTTTGCTCACTCCCCGCAAGCGTTGCAGAATGCCCTCCAGACCATTCGCCAACACATGCGGCTCGCGACTTGGAACGGCAGATTGATTGCCGTCTTCGGCAGCGCGGGACTACGGGATCCCGGCAAGCGGTCGCTGTTGGGGGCCACCGGCGCACGGTGGGCAGACCATGTGGTCATTACGGCTGAAGATCCGCGTTCGGAAGATTTGGCAACCATTTGCGCCGAGATAGAGGAGGGCTTCAATTCAGTGCGGACGGCGGCCACCTGCGAGATTGAACCGGATCGGGCGCGCGCCATGGAAAAGGCTACGTTGCGGGCCCGCTCGGGAGATGTAGTGGCAGCGTTTGGCAAAGGCCATGAACGCAGCATGTGCTTTGGGGAAGTCGAATATCCCTGGAGCGACCAGCAGGCTCTTTGCTTGGCGATTGAACAGCAGATGGGACACGCCCCCGACCCCAATGCGGTTGTGTATCAGTTGCCGACTCGCTGAGCGTGACTCGGACAGAGGATGGACATGCACAAGGATTTCTCGGCCTTCACTCGATGTTGGCAGCGCTGATTTCGGTTACAAGAGGGGATGGCACGAGACACAAGCCGGAGCAGGGTGGGGAACAGCCCTATGCTATACTTTTTCTCGGTTTGGGCCGCCCAGACACGGTCTGCAGTTGATCTCAGGATGGAGCCTTTCCGAGAGTTGCCTCTTGGTGAAATGGACGCGTCTTGGGAGGCAGCCAGACCAGCACTGCAGGGCCGCGTGGCTCAGAGGATGAAGTCAAGGAGACTTTGCTAGTGGGCACTAAACTAACCTATCGCACCAAGTTGATTCTGTTGCTGTGCGTTGCCGTCTTGGCCTTGGGTGCATGTGGTGGCCGATCGACTGGCAAGACTTGGTTTAACCTGCCGTCCATTGCCTTGCATGTGGGTGACGACGGCGATTCGGTGCGTGCACTGGGCTTGCCCGTTGGCACTCTAACCGCCTTGGGCATCAAGGATATCGCGGATGGATTGGTGGCGGGTGGGATCAAGTCGCTGGAGGTGCGACTTGGCTACAACGGGATCCACGTCTATGTGGATGACTCCGAATTGCCCTATATCCACTGGGATGAAGAATCCGTCTCCGAACTGGCCCGTATCGTAGACCAGATGAACCTCGGTCTGCCTGCGAGCGCCGATACCTTGCTGTCTCTGGTGCGCCGGTATGGTATGGGTGTGCGCTTGGCCCTGTCCGATGACCGTCCGGATTTTCGTTGGTCGGGTGAAACCTCCTTCACGCCCTCTGAGGCACCGGCCAACATAGTGGGACCCATCAATCTGGGGGGACTGGCGTTTGACAGCAGTGGGGCTATCTCGCTGGATGGCATGGATCTGTCCATGTTAGGGGTGCCGCCGGTACTGGATACGCACACTCTGGATCTGTTGTCCAGCATGGGGGCCGAGTCGCTGCGTATCACTACCACGCCAAACACATTGGATTTCGCGATCAACGGCAAGGCCTTGCCGGGATTGGCCTATGATGCGGAGAGCCTGGAGGCTGGAATGGCCTTCGCCCGCGTCATGTTAGCGGACGATGCCGCCACCTTAAGTTTGGTGGAAACGTATCTGCCGCAGCTGCCAACCTTGGATCTGACTGTTGAAGTGTCCTTCACGGGGACACCGGTGGGATCGACGCAATTGGGGCCGCTGCATGTCAATGTAGCCGATGATGGCAGCTTGAGCGTGCTAGGTCTGCCCTTGGGGTCCGATCTCCTGTCTGCCGATGCCTTGGCGCCCTTGACGGACGCCGGCATCAATCGCTTGAATGTACAGATTGATGGCACAGGGAAGGGTGTTGCGCTGGCAGGGAATGGCATGGTACTGCCTTCCATTGTCTCCTGGAACGACGCGGGCCTGGATCTGATTGACGGGCTGGCCGGCGGAAATGGCACTGTGCCCGGTGTGGTGACATTACTGGAAATCCTGAGCGCCGATGCACCTCTGGACCTTGTCCTGACGCTGCCGGGCAGCGGGGGCGAAATGGGGGCCAATCCCTTTGATGGACACTCCTTTGTCACCGTAGACTTGGGCGAGACAAACACTCCCACGTTACGCCTGAACATCGAGGTGAAGAACGGTGCGGTGGTTTCCATCTCCGGCTTCGATTTGGAGGCCATGGGGATGACGGACGTGGCTCTGCCAGACATCCTGCTGACCATGATGGCCGACAATGGGGTGTCCTCGCTGACCTTGGTGACGCTCCCTAACCAGTTGGATGTGCAGCTGGACGGCCAGACGGCGCTGTCTATCGCCTATGACGTGGCGGCATTTGACGCCGTCATGGGTGTGTTGGGTGACAGCATGACGGACCAGGCCACCTTGTTGGAGTTCGTGTCCGCGGAATTGTTGCCGTTGATTGTGGCTGCAAATGCGGCGGTGGTGGTCAACTTGGGCTAGTCTTGGATGTGGTGGCACGCGCAGTGCACCTTGGTTTTCCCGCCGGCGGCTTTTGGCCGCCGGCGTTTTGCTTTTGGGGTCTCGCGGTGTTGCCGTGCACCCTCTGGCGGACGGTCCAGCTCTAAGGATGGCGACGATGACGGGTGAACAGGCTTGGGTGAGCCCTAGGGCTCACCCAAGGTACGTGTCCCCTCGCATCAGGTATCTGCTTCGTCAGGGCGTTGCAGTGTCGTTTCATGCCCCTGTCTGGCTCTCGCAAGGCGACGAGGCTGAGCAGCATGGTCAGATTGATGGCGGCCACGTCGGGCCAATGCCAGAAGGCATCCACTTGGGCATGGGCCAGACCTGCCAGCAAGGCCCCCGCAGCTCCAGCCATGAGCCAACGGGACTGTCGGTTTGTGGGAACTGTGCGCCGCCAGCCAATCCCTACAGCCAAGCCCGCCATCCAAATCCAGCCCGCCACACCCCAGCGGGAAAGGGCCTCCAGCCAGACATTGTGGGCATGGGAGATGTCGGGACTGACAGCCGTGGAACCGGGAAACGACGCGGCTGCCTGGTGGTAGAAGCCATCTACGCCCAAACCGAACCAAGGGTGGGCTTTCACCATGTGCCAAGTGTGAATCCAGATCTGCAGGCGGGCGGTCACCGGGGTTGAATCCAGAAATCTTTCCCATAACCCCACGCGCAGGAAGACAATGCCGATTCCCATCGCCAGTGCAGACACGGCGATGGCGGCAGCGTTCCATTTGCCCCGTACCGTGGAATTCAGGCTGGGCATGCGGCGCAGGGAAATCCCAAATGCCAGCAGACCTCCCAAAAGGCCCAGTGTCAAGGCGCCGCGGCTCAGGGTCAGGAGCAAGGCCACGGAGGTCAAAGTGGCCAGTCCAATCCAACCTATGCGCCTCCAGCGTTGGGAAGCCATTCCTGCCAGAGGCGGCAAGAGCCAGAGGCCCCTCTCCAATAGCATGGCCGCATGATTGGGAGAGAACGTCGGACCGGAAAGACGCAACAGTGTGCCTGCTGCCGAATTCTGTCCCGCAGCCCATTGGATCAGAGCCAGAAGTCCAAAGAGACTGATCCCGATAGCCAGACTGGTCAATCCGGCTTTGGCATTCCTGTGATTCAATCCTATACCCAAAGTCAGCAAGGCCAGCCATCCCGGAAAGAGCCCAAGTCTTGTCCATTGACTGAAGTGACTTGTATGTATGACCCCTAGGCCTCCCAGGAAGAGGAGCAGAAACCAGCCTCCGAGCAACCAGGCCAGATAGCCTTTGGAGGTGGCGGGATACAGGGGACGTCTGCAAAGGAGCGCCGGAGTCAGGGCGAACGTCAGTATGTGGGCCGGAGCCAGGGAAAAGGGCTGATGCGTCAAGGGAGTCAGAAAATTGGCATGAATCTGGTGCAGGGGCAAGACTGCCAAGGTCAAGAGCCACAAGGAAGTGGGTCGGGCCAGGGCCATCCCGGACAACAGCACCAGGGGCACCACAGCCCAGAGCCAGGAGGAAGTCAGATAGACGGCCCCCAGCAAGGCCAGGGTGCCCAGCCACCAGCCCGCATCCTGCCTCTCTTTGTATGGCGCTGGCAACCAATGCTGCAGGGCCTTGGTCCACGGTGGAACCGATCGCAGCCAGCTCACCACTACAAGCAGCGGCAACAGCAGAAGTGTCAGATATGTCCCTCCGTGGCGGGTCAGATTGCTTCCGCTCCGAAATGGACTGGCGGCGGCTCTGTTCATGTTTTCCTGTGCCAACACGCTCCAGACTTGCGGGTTTTCCGTAGAGGTCAGCACCCATCGGTCCGGGCCTTGGGGCTGTCCTTGGGCAAAGGGGTGTACGTGCAATGCGAAGGGCTGCGGTGCTCTTGGATCGATTACACCAGGCTGCAACAGCACAATGTCAGATGTTGCAGCGGCGCCGGTGTCTTCCCATCGGTGGAGCCAGGTCGCTGAAGACATGGTAGACAGAGAATTGACAGCCACGGGCAGCAATGGAGCCGTGAGTGTCATGGCATCCGGGTCTGCGGCCCGGAGAACCGGCCCGGTCGCACGGACCATCTGGCCGTAGCGTACGGGGTTCACGCCAAAGGGAAAGTTCGGCACAGGGCCATTGGCAATCTGCCCCAGCTGATAGAGTTGGACCTGATCGCCGAATCGCTGGGCCACCTGGCCGCTGAAGAGGGCGAATTTCGCGGCAAAGGAAGAGATCGCAATGGGACTGTCCCTGTCCGATCGGGGCATCTTCAAGGCCAGCCAAGGTGGAACGGATTGCAGAGCCAGGATGGGTTCCCATCTCTGACTCTCTACCAGAGCCATGGCGGTTTCCAGGGATCTCCAATCCAGGATCCCCTCGGTTCTCTCTATGTCTGCCCACCGTACCGGCAGGAAAATCCAGGTGGGGTCAGTCCCGTTTTCGGCGTGAGACCTGATGCAATCCACCAACTCGGGACCGGAATCGCTGCTCCGACAATCCACTGCCTGGCCTATTGGCAGGATGTCCGCGGAGGGGTTCGATGACCAGCCCAGTTGGGCGGCGGAGACAAAAAGGGAGACGGTATCGGGTAAGATCATCAGAGCGGTCCATAACGACAACAATGCTCCACAGCTTACCCACAGGGATGGACGGAAAAGCCTGCGTGCGGAGGCTTTCACGGCAGGGTGAGGCGGGGTCGGGTAGGATGGAGGAGTGCTCTCATCGATATGATCCAGACGTTACATGGTTCCTGAACTTGCACAGCGCATAAGCGTAGCGGGCTGGATTATGGCTCTGGCTCTGACCATGACGCTAATCTGGACCTTGCCTGAAATTACATGGACCTCCCCGTCAATAGGCGAAGGCCACATCATTGTGCAGGTGCCAACCAACGCCATTGAAGTGCTGGTGGCTCTACTGGTCTCCTTCGTGGTCACGGACAGCGTGGTGCAGATTCATCCTCTCTTGCAGGCCTTGTCATGGCAGAGACGGATGAGAGACAACTGGCCCCTGTACAGTCTTCCGGCCGCGCTGGGCATTATCGTGGTCATGGCGCAGCCTTTGCCGATGGCCATGATTGTCTCGGTCCTGGCCATGTTGGTTGCGATTGGGATCTATATGCTGACTCTCTTTCTGCTCTATGAATCATTGCAGGCGGATCATCCCCACGTCGGCCAATTCACCTTTCTGTTGCATGGCATTGCCTATTTGGCGGCATTTCTGCTCTTCTTGTTGCTCTATCAAGCCCAGAATCGCCTGATATTCATTGTGCCGTTGATTGCCGGCACAACCATTCTTCTCTCCATTGAATTGCTGCGGGATCGCACTGCACTGGGGCCTGAACTGCTGCAGCATGTACTAGTGGTGGGTCTGATCATGTGTGAAGTGGCTCTGATACTGGGCTTGTCCCCGTTTGAAAAGTTGACCAAAGGGGCCCTCTTGACCTGGACCTTCTTCCTGCTGGTCAATGTCTGCCAAAATGGGCTGGATCAAACCTTGCGGCCCAGATTGATGTTGCAATATGGCATCTATAGCGGACTGGTGCTGGCAGTGATGTATCTCATCGAAGTCAACTCCACGCTTCTGCTTTTGGCGTAGAGACTCTCTCAAAAAGAAGGCAGGCGGGAGAAACAAACGAGCGCGCCAGAGTCCCGCCGTGTCCGGTCTTCCCGTTGCGTCATTTGAGGCTGAGGAGGTGACACGTCCGCTACCGCAGTCCGCTGCACCGGGGAATCAGAGGTCCGATCGGCATATAGGCATCTACCTAGGGCAGAGCAGTGGTGGCAGGGCTGTCAGGCCGAACCGTCTGGAAGCCTTGCCGCTGGCCGGGGGTGGCCGCCCCTCTTGGATGGACTCCGTGTCACCATTGTGCCATTCTCGATCGTTCCCTTCAGTGTCATATGCATAGAGACACATAGGGTTGGATGACCTAAAAAGTGGACAAGACCGCCCTGCAGTCCCTTGTGAAACTCGCCACCGTTTCGTGACCAGCGTTTAGTCCTGTGTCAAATCCAGCCCATGTCGCTTCTGCAGCAGTCGCAGACAGCGATCCAACTCTTGTTTTTTCCGATCCGCAGACCAGTGCAGGCTGTCCGCGGCCAATCCGGCCGCGGCTTGTATGGAACGAGAGTCCAGCAGCCCCAGTTTTGCCAGCTGGGTCCGGCGCAGCAGCAGATCGTCCAGATGCACCACTCGTTCGTGCCGACACAGATATTCCAGTTCTGCGTAGAGATACTCGGTGGCAGGCACTTCGTTGCCTGGATTGACCTTGCTGCAAAACAGCTCCGCCATGGCGCTGGGGATTGCGCCGTAGCGTTGGCACAGCGACCGATAACTGTCCTGGTTGAGGCCCATGGCCTTGGCCGAGGTGTCAATGTGGGGATTGGCCGGAACGCCAATGGGCAGGTCCCGCGTGGTCATTTGGCGCGGGAGGTGCAAATCCCGGAGCAGGACATTCACGGTCTGTTCCGCGAAGGCGCGACACGAGGTCCATTTGCCCCCTATGAGAGAGTACATGGGGGGCCGGCCCTGCGCAGGCGGATCGAACTGCAGCTGGTGATCACGGCTGATGGCGGCGGCCGGCCCTGTAGTCGCTCCCAGAGGCCGTACCCCGCTGTATCGGAAAACTATATGACGAGCGGTTGCCGTAATTTTGGGAAAGACCAAGGAGATCATGTTCAGCAGATAGGTGGCTTCCTGGTCCGTGCAGACAGCCTGATCCGGGTTTTGCACAGGAATGTCGGTAGTGCCAATCAGGACCCGATGATGCCAAGGGTACATCAGGACAATGCGGCCATCCGTATTCTCGAAGAAGAACATGTGTCCCCGCAACGCTTCAAAAAGATCCGGATGATCCAGCACCAGGTGGGATCCCTTGGTTCCTCCGATGTAGCTCGTCGTCAGTCCCAGTCTGTGATTGATTCGATCGATCCAAGGTCCCGCCGCGTTGACGATCAGCCGGGGCTTGATATGGAATGTCTCGCCTTCCATGGAGTCCTGCAGCGTCACGCCGTCGACCCCTATCGATTTCAAATGCAGGTAATTGAGGGCTCTACAGCCGGGATGTCGATATTCTCCTTCCTGCAAAAGCTGCAGATTTAGCCGTTCCGGATGGAGCAGCACTGCCTCGTAATACTGGGCTGTCGCCTGAATCGCGGGATTCAGGCTAGGGAACCGAGCTAGACTCGGTGCGCGGGCCTCTAGGCTTGATGTCGGCAGGTCACTGACCACAGTACGGGAGTAGGCATCGTAGAGGGAGAGGCCTATCCGGACTGTCCAAGCTCCCCGGGGTTTAGGCTTGCGGGGAATGCGCAGCCATCGCAGCGGTATATTCAGCAGACCGGAGCTGCGACTGAAAAGGGGAATGCGCGTGGATAAGGGCTTGACACAATGTGCGGCGTTCCTAAGCAGGCGATTGCGCTCTTGGATGGCTTCCCGGACCAGCCGCAACTCGCCGTACTCCAGGTAGCGCAGACCGCCGTGGATCAGGTTGGAGGAGGAGGCGCTGGCGCCACCTCCGTAATCTCCGCGGTCAACCAGCAGAGTGTCCACGTGTTGGCACGCCAATTCCCGAAACACGGCGCTGCCGTTGATTCCGGCTCCCACAATGAGAACCGACACGTGCTGTTGCTGGCGAAGGTCAGCCAGCAGTTCCGAGCGGCGACGAAGGAAGGGCATGGTGGAACGGTGCGGCACCAGGGCTTGGCTTTCAGGTTGGGCGTGGTATCGCCTATTGCAAGCTGAAGTGCAGTGGCTTCGCAGAGGCCTCTTCCGCGACATCGGTCGCGGAAGGGGCGTAGACCAGCGTATAGAACCAAGCCACTCGGGAAGTGTCAGGCACGGCAAAGCAGAGATCCCGCTCTATCACGCCGACGAAGGGCTTCACCACCACTTGATCATTGCGGAAGCGGTGCGATCTGCACTTGAGATTGGCGGCTGGAATGATCTCGGTCAGGTCATCTCCCGCGCGGACTCGCCGCAAGTGGAAGTCGTGGATCGAGACGGTGCGGTCCGTGCCTCCTTTCTTGTTTTCCAGCGAGATGCGCAGGCCAATGTGGCCGCAGTACGGACAGAAAGTGGGGACATGGCCGGAGGGGGGCACAGTGGCGCCGTACTCGCGGTCGCCTTCCCTCAGAAATTGCGTTAGGGTTACATAAAATCTATCTGTCGTTTCAAAGGTGGAACGGAATGGTACGGGCCAGGTTGCCTGACCGACTTTCCGATCCAACGTTGCATCCGCGGTCACGGGCAACGGCGGCACAAACGTGGCTACGGGCAACCCCAAGTCATACAGCTCCAAGGTTTCGACCGGTACCCAGCCCCCCGCCTGCAAGTTGTACCAAGCCTGATCCGGAGATACTTGCCGAACTGGATAGATGGCGTGCCGCTGCAACGTGCCCACTTGTGGGAAGTCCACATGCGGCCCCTCGAGAATGCTCTGCACCGCTACGCCGCGGCCTTGATACAGTGGACGGACAAGGGTCGGCGGCATGGAATGCTGGACCACCGTCGCTGGCCAAGTGACGCCCAAGGCCGGGCCGGTGGTGAACTGGAAGATGGCCCAAGCGTCATCTGCCCCACAGTACCCGGTGACCGAGCAGTCCAGCACGCCCGATACGCCGGGGAAGCCTGCCATCTGCGACAGGGCCTGACGCAACGCCAGGCGGCCAATGGAAACATTGTCCCGACTGTCCGTGACCGCCACCAGGCGGGCCGCCTGCAGCAACATGGTGACGGCATCGAAGGCCTGCGGACCGGCCATGGTCCGGGGACTCTCGCCATAGGTCGCTTGCCAATGGTGCAAAAAAGTCGAAACGGCATGCGACCGGGGCCCGGAACCCGTTGCATACAACGTCAGGTTCGAGTTCTGTGCTGCTTGGGCAATATCGGCCTCCAGCCAGCTTGCGCTGACCAGAATGGGGAAAGTCTGAAATGCCGTCTGGCCCTTCACTTTCTGCAGAAATCGGAGCGCATGCTGATGCGAAACCGGCAGATAAATGGCGGTAGGTTGCGAGATGGAGAGATGTTCCAGCAAGGCGTTCAGGTCGGTATCGCTGGTGGGCACGACTCGGTGTTCCAGGATGTGACCCCCCTGAATCTGGAAGGCATGCGACACCACTTCACTCAGGTACGTCGAGTCCTGGCTGCCATCCCCAATAATGACGAGCTGACGGAGTCCCAGATTATGGATGGCAAAATGGGCCGTGGCAATGCCTTGGCTAAGGTCGCTGGACGCCATGGCATAAAAGCCGGGTTGCCAGCGACCCTCGGGCTGGTGGAGACTGGAACTCGTGAAGGCGGGGCGTGTGGCGCTGGGGGCCATGAGTACGGATCCTGCGCCACTGGCCTTCAGAATCAATTCTTGGGTCACGTCATTGCAGGTGGCCCCCACGAAACCCAACAGTGTGGTCTCCGTCTCCTGAGCTTCCATCAGGTTCAGGGCCGTGGTGGCGTTGCAACGGGTGTCAAGAGCTCGGTATTCGACGCGATGGCCTAGCAGGGAACCAAAACTCTGCACTGCCAGGCGTGCTGCCTGGACCTGCTCTGCGCCTACCCGGGAACCGTATGGGGAAAGGTCGTGCAGTCCGCCGATTAACGCCGCGGCGCCCGCGGGATACTCAATACAGCCCAAGGGATCCGTACAGGGCAGCAACTGGGTTGCCTTGGGGGCGGCCCATATGGAGCTGCCGCTACCCAGCGCCGTCCATAGCAGGAATGCCAGAATCAGCCTCAACCGGATTCCCCGCAGAGAGGCCTTGGCTTGTGTCTGGGTCATCGCAAGAGATTAGGGGGCCAGAGAGGCGAGAATGCCCGTGAAGTTGATGTTTGCGAGGGTGCGGCAGAGGGAATTGCAACGGCCATGAATGCGGCAAGCACTATGGATAGCCTATAGGACACAACGCCCAATTGCGAATCCGGCGCCGAACCGGAATCCTGTCAAGGTGCACGTTCACCAGCCACATATGCGTTACTTAGACTGGCCTGTTCCAAGGGAGAAGACGGGCTGCGGCAAGAGCGTTTCGGCGCAGGCCATAACCCGCAACGCTCCTACACCAAGGCGATCCTGCGTTCCATGCTGCGCATCGGGCACAAGGTGAAGCGTTGGGGGCGGTGACCGGCATGGTTCCAGACCCTTTTCATGTGCCGCCGGGCTGTCCCTTCCATCCCCGGTGCGAGGAGTTCCAGACGGGGCCGCTGCGCTGCGGAACTGCCCCCCTAGATTGAAACGGAGCCGGGTCATAGCGTCCTGCGTCCTCTATGCCTAGCAGCTGGACATGCAGAATTTGTACAAGTATTACCTCATTCAGAAGGGGTTTCTGGATCGAGCCAAGGGGCATGTGAAAACAGTTGACGGAGTCGGTTTTCAGGTGCGGCGTGGAGAAATCTTGGGTCTGGTCGGAGAAAGCGGCTGTGGCAAGAACACGATCGGCCACTGTCTGTTGCGCGCCATTGAGCCCACGTCTGGAGCCATTCGCTACTACATGCGGAATTCGGATCAGGAAGTGGATCTCCTGTCCATCTCGAAAGAGGAGCTTTGGGACTTTCGCACCTTCGGGCAGATGATCTTTCAAGATCCCTTTTCCACTCTGAATCCGCACCTGACCATTCTGCAGATTGTGGGAGAGCCCTTGACGGTCAACAATATGGACAGCGGCCGAGGATTTGGAAAACCAGGTGGTCGACGACCTGTTGCGCAACGTAGGGCTGTGCCCCGAGTACATGAATCGGTATCTCCACGCCTTCAATGGAGGTCAACAGCAGCGCATCGGAATTGCCTGGTCCTTGGCTTCGAACCCGCAATTCATCGTCTGTAACGAACCAATCTCGACGCTGGATGGAGACACCCAGGTCCAGACTCTGAACTTGCTGCAGGACTTGCAGGACGAATTCAACCTGACCCAATCTCTTTCTCTTTGTGGCGGACGATCTGAGTGTAGTCTCCCATGTCTGCGACCGTCATGTATGTAGGCAAGACGATCGAAGTGGCACGCTCTTCTCCCATCCTCTGTATTCCCCTACACGGAAGTCCTGAGCGCCCGTGCTGGAGCCGGATCCGCGCATCCGCTCGAAGCACATTTCACTGCCGGACGCAGTGGCCAATCCCGTCGACCCGCCCATCGGAATGTTATGTTCATCCGCGCTGTCAATACGCCGAATCCATCTGCAAGACGGAAGCTCCCGAGCTGCAAGAGGTGCAGCCCCATCACTTTGTGAGTTGCCACCGGGCCGAAGAGATCACCCTGCAGGGCGTGACCCAGACCCTGTCGTAGGAGAAAGCGCCCCAATCTAGCGGGAATTCGGATCTGTCCAGTCCAGGGTTCGCACCACGGCCTTGCGCCACTGGCGGTATCCCGCCTCTCGCTCTTGCGGGGCAGTCCGGGGTTGCCACCGATGGTCTTCCCGATAGTTTTCCCGCAGCTCTGTGAGGGAACTCCAGTACCCTACCGCCAACCCCGCGGCGTAGGCGGCTCCCAAACTGGTGGTCTCGGCGCACCGGGGCCGCACGACTTCCACGCCTTGAATGTCGGCCTGCAGCTGCATCAGGAAATCGTTGGCCGTGGCGCCGCCGTCCACATGCAGGCTGGCGAGCGGCATGCCGCTGTCCCTCTGCATGGCATCCAGCACCTCGCGCGACTGATAGCAAATGGCTTCCAAGGCGGCGCGAACGACATGTGCCTTGGTGACATAGCGTGTCAGCCCCACCAGTACACCCCGGGCATCGCTGCGCCAGTGGGGAGCCAGCAAGCCGCTGAAGGCCGGTACCAGGTAACATCCGCCGCTGTCCGGCACTCGGGTCGCCCACTCCTCCGATTCGGCCGCGGTCGCGATCATGGCCATTTCATCCCGCAGCCACTGGATGGTGGCTCCACCCATGGCAATGGATCCTTCCAGCGCATATGCAGGAGGGGCCTGGCCGAAGGCATACGCCACCGTGGTGACGAGTCCATTCTGACTGCGCACAATCTCCCTACCCGTGTTCAGAAGCACAAAGCAACCGGTGCCGTAGGTGTTCTTGGCCTCGCCGGGACTGAAGCAAGTCTGTCCCACCGTAGCCGCTTGCTGATCGCCCAGTACACCGCCAATGGGGACGGAGCCGGCCAAGGGGCCTTGCAGGCTAGTACAGCCGTACGCTTCCGGGTGACTGCTGGGCTGAATGTCTGGCAGCAGACATTCCGGAATGCCAAGGGTCTGGAGCAGGCCCGGATCCCAAGCCAGAGTCTGCAGATCCATGTACATGGTACGGCTGGCATTGGTGACATCGGTGTTGAATCGTTGATCCGCCGTGAGATGCCACAGCAGCCAAGTATCAATGGTGCCGCAGCATAGTTCCCCGCGTTGTGCTCGGCTCCATCCCTCTGCAATGTGGTCCAGGATCCAGTGGATCTTGGAGGCCGAGAAATAGGGGGATATGGGCAGACCTGTGACACGGCTGACTTCCGGCTCCAAGCCGTCCGCTTGCCAGGCGGCGCAGATGCCCGCGGTGCGTACATCCTGCCAGACCACGGCATTGTAGACGGGCAATCCGGTCTTGCGTTCCCAGATTACCGTGGTTTCCCGCTGGTTGGTGATGCCGATGGCGGCAAAATCCTGGGCGGTCAGGTCTCCCCGCTGCAGGGCAGCGCGTATGACCTCGCAGACATTTTTCCAGATTTCCATGGGGTCGTGTTCCACCCAGCCTTGGGCGGGGAAGATCTGGGCGTGCTCCTTCTGTGCCTGGATCACTGCCTGCCCTTGACGATCAAAGACCATGAAGCGGGTGCTGGTGGTACCTGAATCCAAGGCTCCAACATATTGTCTGGTCATAGTGCGTTGCGGAATGGAACGGCTTCCAGAATACAAGTGGTCCGTGCCCGCCAAGGGGCCAAACCGCCTCGGAATACAGAGAGGGGAGCGCGGCTACTCCACAACGGACCACTTGATTTTGGTATTCATGAAGTAGCGGTTGAAGACTCCGGCCAGCGCGGCGCCCAGGACCGTGGCTGTCAGAAACACCCATATATCCGTGTACTCGCCTGCGGCCACCGCGGGGCCTAGCGTGCGTGCCGGATTCAAGGACGCTCCCGTGAGGGGGCCGAACATCAGGATGCAGGCCGCCACGGTCATGCCAATGGCAAGCGGGGCCAAGTTGCCCGCTTTGCCTGCCACCGCGGCGTTCATGATGGTATTGACCAGGAAGAAGGTGCCAACGGCTTCCAGCAAGAATGCCATAGGCACGGTAACGCCGATCTCGTAATTCACGACTGTGGATCCGAGATTGCCTTCCTGTGCACCAAAGACCAGGCTTAGAACGAAGCCTGCCAGGATCGCCCCGGCAATCTGCACCACGATGTAGGGCAGGACCCGCCTGCCTTCCAAGGCGCCGCCGACCCAGAGGCCGATCGTCACGGCAGGATTGATATGGCTGCCGCTTACATCTCCAAAGGCATAGGCAAAGACCATGATGGTCAGGCCGTGCGCCAAGGCTACCGTGATCAGGGAGCCGGCGATGCCCGCTCCCGCCAAGGCGCCTGCGCCGGCTCCCAGCAAAATCAGGGCAAAGGTACCGATGAATTCGGCGACCAGCGACTTACTCATACTCTGCATGTTGCAATTCTCCTCTCAATACGGCGGCAGGCGGACAGACCTACCAGAGGGTCACCACTCGTTCTTCGCCCAGTCGCAGTTTTTCGCGATTGGGTTGCAGGGCCAGGGCCACTGCGATCAGGGACAGAATGGGAAAGGCCATGTAGGCCCAAGACAGATCTTCGAACAGGGCCAAGGCTACATAACCGGCCAGGGAGGTGACGGCAACGGAAAAGGTCGCAAACGAGGCGATGCGGGACCAGTAATAGATGATTGCCCCCGCCACTATGGCCATGATCCCTACCGTGGGAAACAGAAACACGCCGGTAAGGGCACAAGTCATCCCGCCGGCGCCGCCGCGGAAGCCCAGAAAGACGGACCAGTTGTGGCCTATCACGGCCATGCCACCGGCGAGTGCCAAGGCGAGCGTCTGGATATCCGGTGCAAGATCCGGAGCCAAGTTCCCGATCAGGGATCTTAGAGTCAGAATGGCCGCAGCGCCTTTCAGGGCGTCGCCCACCAAGGTGGGGAGTCCCGCTTTCAGACCCGCGGCGCGCCACGCGTTGGTGGCACCCGTCTTGCCGCTGCCCACTTTCAGAATGTTGACACCGAAGATTCGGCAGACCCAGTATCCCACGGGCACGGCTCCCAGTGCATAGCCTAGCAGCAGTCCCGCGGCGATCCAGACCAAGGCAGACATGTAAGTCCCGGTGGTGCAGGAGGCCGGTGGCGTGCGGTTATTGCAAGGCGCGGACCGCCTCGATGGCACTGTCGAAATCAGGGGAATCGGTCAGTTCGTCCATATATTGGACGTATGTGACCTTGTCCTTCTGGTCAATGACGAACACGGCCCGATGGTTCAGGCGCAGTTCCCTTACCTTGGTGCCGTAGGCTTCGCCAAACGCCATTTCCTTGTGGTCCGACAGCATCTTCACGTTCTCTACGCCCGCGGCTCCGCACCAGCGTTGCTGGGCCGTGGGCAGGTCGGCGCTGACGGTCAAGACGACTACATCGTCACCCAAGGCTGCCGCCTCCTCGTTGAAGCGGCGCGTCTGGGCATCGCACACTCCGGTGTCTAGGCTCGGCACTACGCTGACCAGGCGGATCAGACCGGCGCTGTCGCCCAGCAGGTTGTAGGACGAGGCCAAAGAATCGGACAAGGCAACTTCGCGGGCTTCATCCCCCACCGCAATCGACTTGCCTTCCAGGTGCAGTTCTGTGTCCTGCAAAAACGTGACCACTCGATAACTCATGTTGCATACCCTCTCAAAAAGCAAGAAATTCTCAAAAATTCGGATCAGGTTCCAATTTCCACTGGGGGATTGGACGGTCGCACCGCGCGCGTGATGACATCCGACGTGATCTCCTCGGGTCGTTGTCCCGCTTCCGGCCCTTCGTCCTCCAACAAAAACAGTGCGGCGTCCATTACGGCGTGTTCATCCAGATAGATGCTGTTGACATACACCTGACCTGCTACATGGGCACCCGCCAGGAATTCCGCGCGATCGGCTACCAGCTTCCCTGTATACTGTCCGTGCACAGATACGATGCAGGCCGACAAGGCCGCTGTCACATGTGCGCTTCCTGCGATGAGTATATTGGCAGAGGTCTCGATACGTGAATTCGCGACCAGTCCGCCCAGCACTATGTTGCTCTGGCATTGCAGTGTGCCTTCGAAGTAGGTGCTTGGTCCCAGCCACAGATCCCGCACGGCGGCCCGAGCCGGATCGGGGGCCTTTTCCTTCTGCCACAACTTGCCAAGTACCTTGAACATGAGACTCCACCGGTATGTCGCCATTGACAGTAGTCTATACGCTTTGCATTGCAGAGCGGACGACGAAGACGTGCATTGCATCCCCCTGTTCAGGCAAAAAGCCAGGGGCATCACAATGCCGTCCGCCGCGATTCGGAGGCATTCTCCAAAGCGTCGCGACTTCGAATAGGGCAGGGGTGCAGGTCGGAACCCCGCCGCGGCCCTCCTCATCCCGGTCAGCCACCCAGATACGCCTCGATAACTTGGGGATCCTGCAGCAGGTCTGCGGAATCGCCCTCTAGGACAACATAGCCACTTTCCAGCACGTAGGCTCTGTGGGACACCTGCAGAGCGCGTCGAGCGTTCTGTTCCACCAGCAGAATGGTGGTGCCGCGTTCGTTGATGTTCTTCAAGGTCGCGAAAATCTGATCCACCAGTACAGGGGCCAAACCCATTGAGGGTTCGTCCAACAGTAGCAGGCGGGGACGGGCCATCAGCCCGCGGGCTATGGCCAGCATCTGCTGTTCCCCTCCGCTCAAAGTGCCGGCGTGCTGGATCATGCGTTCCTGCAAGCGAGGGAATAAATCGCCCACCACTGCATAATCTTGCTTGATCCCCTCCTTGTCGTTTCGTAGAAACGCCCCCATCTGCAGGTTTTCACGCACCGTGAGCTTGGCAAAGATGCCGCGTCCCTCCGGGACCATGACCATGCCGACGTCCACCAGTTTGTGCACGGGCTGGGAGGCAATGTCCTGGCCCGCATAGCGTACAGTGCCTTGGCGGGGACGCATCATGTTGCAGGCCGTGCGCAGGGTGGTGGTCTTGCCCGCTCCGTTGGCTCCAATCAGAGTCGTGATTTCGCCCTCTTTCACCTGCAGGGAAACGCCGTGCAAGGCCTCCAGATTGTCGTAGAAGGTATGAATGTCGTGAATTTCAAGCAGCGTCATGGGTGTGTTCTTGCCCTTGGAGTCAGACTTCTCCACTGGAGCCTAGGTAGGCTTCAATCACCTGCGGATTGGCCCTGATCTCGGCAGGCGCCCCCTCTGCCAGTTTCGCGCCGTGGTTCAGGACGACAATCCGATCCGACAGATCCATGACCACCCGCATGTCATGCTCAATCAGGAGCAAGGTAAGATCGGTGTCGTCGCGCAGCCGCTGAAAGAATCGGAT
Organism: Caldilineaceae bacterium; assembly: GCA_963422415.1. Lineage (GTDB taxonomy): Bacteria > Chloroflexota > Anaerolineae > Caldilineales > Caldilineaceae > Bin34. Next base: position 3,067,567 of record OY729430.1, on the reverse strand, counting down.
GGCGGAACGGCTTTCACTGTCATTCATGCCGGCGGTAGGCTCGTCCAGGAGGAGCAGTTCCGGTTTGCCGGCAATGGCCCGGGCGACCTCCAGCCGTCGCTGGTCGCCATAAGACAGTTCATTGGCCCGCCGTTGCTCCATCTCTTGCAGACCCACGTAGGCTAGGACTTCCCGGGTTCGGTCCAACAAGACACGGGACTCCCGCCGCGCGCGACGGGAACCGAACAGGGATCCCACCCATGTGGTGCGAAGCAGGCGTTCCTGGCCCAGCATGACGTTTTCCAGCACGGACAGATGAGAGAAGAGGCGGATGTTCTGATAGGTCCGGGCGATGCCCAGATGCGCAATCCGATCCGGCGCCAGTCCGCCAATGGATCGGCTCTTCCAGAGAATAGCGCCGCTCGAAGGTTCATAAATGCCGCTGATGCAGTTGAAGACGGTGGTCTTGCCGGCGCCATTGGGACCTATGATGGATACGATAGATCCTGCCTGCACCTCCAGATCCATGCCTTGGACTGCATGCAGCCCGCCAAAGCTCTTGGACAGGGAGGCCAGCGTCAAAAGCGATTCGGCCATGGGAATCAGGTAGTCGTCGGAGCGCGGGAAGGATCCGGCGCCAACTTGGGCACGGGCGGCCGAGATGTGGAATCCGCATCCCGGTCGTGTCGCTGTATCTTGACCGGCAGCAGGCCTTGGGGTCGATAGAGAGTCATCAGGATGAGCAGCAATCCGTAGAAAAGGTAGCGATACTCGGAGAATTCCCGCAGCAGTTCCGGTACCCCCACCAACAGCAGGGAACCGAGGGCAATGCCGGGAATGCTGGCCATGCCTCCAATGATGATGATGCAGAGCACGTTGATCGAAATCAGCAGCTGGAAGGAATGGGGGAAAATGGTGCCCAGCTTGGAGGCGAAGATGGCCCCGGCCAATCCGCCACTGGCGGCACTGAGCGTGAAGGCCAAGGTCTTGACCCAAGTGACATCGATGCCCATGGCGTTGGCCACCTGCTCGTCTTCCCGAATGGCGCGCCACTGGCGCCCGGTCCGTGAGATGTCCAGACGTTGACTGACGAAGAGGACCACAACACATGCGGCCAGAATGATGTAATAGAGTTGCTGTGGAGTCTGGAAGCTGAATTCCGCAATGCTCGGCTTGGGGATGAAGAGCACCCCTTGCGCGCCACCAATCAGGGGAACGAACCAGTCGGACAAGGCTAGGAGACGAATAATCTCGCCAAAGCCCAAGGTGGCGATGGCCAGATAATCGCCGCGCATGCGCACCACGGGCAAGGCCAGCATGAAGCCCGTGAACATGGCCGCGACAATGCTGACCGGCAAAATCATCCAGAAGTTGAAATGGCCGACGCCTTGGGGTCCCGTCGAGGTCAGGATCCCCACTAGATATGCTCCCACCGCAAAGTTGGTGACATATCCTAGGTCAAAGAGACCGGCCAACCCCACGGCGATGTTAAGACCCAGCGCCATCAGCATGAACAGACCGACGTTGGCCAGCACTTCGCTCAGAAAAACTCCCAGTGTCCAAGGCAGGGCCAGAAGCACAATCAGGCCCAGGCCCTTGGCGGCGTAGCCGCTCTGCATGAATTCCGTAGGCAGCAGGGCCAGGACACGGGTTTCCGTCTGCCTCTTGAGCGCAGGCAGGAAAATTGTCAGCGCCACTGTCGCCCCGAAGACTGCAATGGCCGGACCAATCCTCAGGGCATTGGCGCTGAACAGGATCCGGTCCGGACGCCCTCCCGTGATCTGCCGCAGGATCTGCCCGACCAGATCGCTCATCAGAGCCATGGTCGCGAGGATGGCCAGACCGACAATGATGGCCTTCCGTACCCAACGCGGCAACAGGGAAAATCCCAGGCCGGCCCCGGACGCCAGGCCGCCCAACGCCCAGAAGACCAGCATCCCTGCGCCCAGAGGCTGAATTCCCAAGGCCAGAAAATCCACTAGGCTGGGAGAGGCGTTGATGAAGATGTCCCGCATGGACACCCTTTCCATAATCAGGGTCAAGAGCGCGGCCGGCGCGGTGGTGACCAGTCCCGCGCCGATGCCCGCCTGCCAGCGAGCCAATGGCGTCCGCCCGACCCAATACCCGGCGACGAAAGGAGACAGATAGATCAGGATTCGACCCAGATCAATAACATCAGCGACGATGTCACGCGCCCCAAAGGTCTCCACCATGCCGGTGAACATCATGTATACCAAGGCGAACGCCGTGATGCTGCAGATCGCAAGGAAACGGCGATACCTATCCATGCTCAGGCCTTCTCTTCCTCTATCTTTTCGCCCATGATGCCTTGGGGTCGGAAGATCAAGATGAATACCAGCATCATGTAGGCCAAGGCATCCTTGAGTTGGTTGGCGGCGGGAATGCCCAAGCCATCCAACACCAGATTGGGCCCCACCGACTCGAACACCCCCAGCAGCAGACCTCCCAGCAAGGCTCCCGGCACGCTGCCGATACCCCCCAGCACCGCCGCGGTGAAGGCCTTGATACCGGGGAAGAAGCCCATGAAGAAGTTCACGCCTTGGGGCTTGTACAGGCCGTTCACCACGCCGGCGGCGCCGGCTAGCGTCCCGCCCAAGGCAAAGGTCAGCATGATGATCCGTTCGGTGTCGATTCCCATCAAGCGCGCCACTTCCATGTTCTCGGATACAGCGCGTACGGCCCGGCCAATCTTGGTGCGTTCCACCAGCCAGTACAAGAGTCCCATCAGAATCAGAGCCATGACCAGTACCGCCGCTTGGATCTGGGGGATGTAGAAGGGACCCAATACGATGCGTTCCGTCAGAATGGGAACATCAGGATAGGAGATAAAACCTGAGCCAAACAGGCTGCGGGCCGTGTATTGCAAAAAGAATGACGCCCCGATGGCGGAGATGAGGGTGACAAGCCGGGATTGTCCCCGCAAAGGTCTGTAGGCGACCCGCTCCACCAATAGGGCGACACTGGTGGATACCGCGGCGGCGGCGAGCAGCCACGCGAGAATGGTCAGATAGGGATTGCTCTCCAGCCAACCTTGCCGCTGGGTCCAGATCGCGAAAAAGACCGTCGCAAAGGCACCGCTCATGAATACCTCGCCATGGGCAAAGTTGATCATGCGCAAGATGCCGTACACCAAGGTGTAGCCCAAGGCAATGAGCGCGTAAACACTGCCTTGGGCAATGCCGGTGGAGACCAAGCTGCCCCATTGGGCCAAGGTGTACTTGCCCGAGGCTATCGTATTAAAGGCCCCGATCGCAATTGCCCCGACAACGCCCACGCGCAGCAGACCCAAGATCACATCGATCCAGCTCAGACGATAAAGGGACAGCCTCCGCAGGATGCGGGAAGTCCAAGGGAAAGTCACAGCGGACAGAAGGTTTGTCCTGCGCTAGAGGCCAAGCGGGGACGTTACCGGAGGGCGGCATGTCACTGCAAGACGGATTATAGCAGAGGGAAACTAGGCGGGGGCGTCCGCTTGCCGGTCGGAGAGGGACACCTGGTCAAAGGGCGTGTGAACGATGCCGGCCTCGTCCAGTAGCTGCAGGCTGGCAGGGTCACTGTACAGCCCGCCATGCACCACGTGTTGAATGCCGGCGTTGACTACCATCTTGGCGCAGTGGTAGCAGGGTTGATGAGTTACATACAAAATGGCGCCCCGGACACTGATGCCGTGCAACGCGGCTTGAATGATGGCATTCTGCTCTGCATGCAAGGTTCGGATGCAGTGATTGTTCACAAGTAGATGACCTGCCTCCGTACAATGGGGCAGGCCCGCGGGAGAGCCATTGTAGCCTGTAGTCAGGATGCGCCGTTCCCTGACTATCACACAACCTACCTGGGCCCGGTCACAGGTACTGCGGGTGGCCACCACTTGGGCGATGCCTATGAAATATTCATCCCACGGGGGTCGGGGTGCGGTCATGGCATGACGCTTTTGCCATGACAGGACTTCTGCCTTGAGGGCGTTTCGGCGTTCAGATCACCCGCGATGACCAGTGCATCCGCAGTGTGTGCGCAGCCCAGATAGATCACTGTGTCCTCGTGCCGAACGCGTTTTCGCCGAAACCGGCCTGGCACTTCCATGTTATGTGTCAAAGCCACGGCGGGCCGCCGCTGACGTCCGAATTGTACATACCCCACATGCACGTTCCGTATGGCCTGCGGCAGGCAGAAGATGTACCACATGCCCTGATCCTCTCTGCGGCTGCGTCCTGCCCACAGCAGCCTGCTGGGCGGACAGGTAGCAATCACGGCATGTTCGCGGGAAGGGAAGGTGCGGTACGAAGCCTCCAGCCAAGTATGGCGCCGAAACTTGCCTTCCACTTCAAAAAGTCCGGTGGCCCGCACCGCAACGTGCGTCTGGGGGGACAGACGTGTGGCCTCGGGCATGTGGGGGCCCGGCGTGAAGGAAACGTAGCCCCTTCGGGCGGCCAGATAGTCCGCCACTGGCAGTGCAACGGCCAGCAACAGCAGGGGACCACTCCAAAGGCGGTGCATGTCAAAGCGTTCCGTGGCCATCAACGCGGCCCCGCCCAAGCTGAAAAGGGAAACCCAATGCAACAGCGAGAAGGCTCCCACATGGTGTCTTCGCAGGGCATACAGGATGCCAGACATGGCCTTCATGCAGAGTTGACTGTACTAGGCAAGGGTCTGTCCCCAGCCCGGATCTGCGCCGCGGCCGGCTAAATGGGATTGGGTACGGGTTTGTCGCCCAGATCCAGTCCTTTCTTGCCTGACGCCTCTTTTTCCTGCAAATCCTGAGACGGAGGCGCGGATTGCGGAGCTTTTCCCTCCACCCGCACAGGCGGGGCCGGCTCCCTTGGCTGGTCCACGGTCAGCTCTCCGTTGAGGATGGCGATGAATTCAGCCCGTTCAATGGTCTCGTGTGCCAGCAGATAGGCGGCCACCGCGTGCAGATCGTCCTGGTGTTCTTCCAGGATGAGCCGGGCCTTCGCCGCCGCGGCTTCCACCAGCGCGTGCACTTCCGTATCGATGCTGGCCGCTGTGGTTTCTCCATAATTGCGGTATTCCGTGATGGCTGATCCGAGAAATACCATTTCGTCCCGATGTCCATACTGAATGGGGCCCAGATCCGTGCTCATGCCCCATTGGGTGATCATGGTGCGGGCCAGTTTGGTGACCCTGTCCAGATCATCGGTGGACTCGGTCGTGACTTCGCCGAATTGCATCTGTTCGGCGACGCGGCCGCCCAGACTGGCCGCCAGCATGGCATTGAACATCCGGTTGTTCTGCAACCGGGTTTCCGTCTCTGGCAGGCTGCGGGAACCTCCACTTTGCATGCCGCGCGGAATGATGGTGATCTTGTGCACCGGATCGTGATCCGGCAGGTAATGCATGACCAGCGCATGGCCGCTGTGGTGGTAGGCCAGCACTTCCCGTTCCTTGGCAGTGTAAAGGCGGGACTTTCGTTCAGGACCTACCTGCACTCTTTCAATCGCCTCCTCCAATTCCGCCATGGAGATGGTCGTACGGTCGTGGCGGGCGGCGAAAATGGCCGCTTCGTTGACCAGGTTTTCCAGATCGGCGCCGACAAAACCGGCGCTTTCGCGGGCAATCACGTCCAAGTCCACATCGTCGGCCAGTGGCTTCCCTTGGATGTGGACATCCAGAATGGCTCTGCGCCCCCTCCTGTCCGGCAGATCCATGGTGACCCGCCGATCGAAGCGTCCCGGGCGCATCAGGGCCGGATCCAGAATGTCCGGGCGGTTGGTAGCGGCGATCACGATGACTTCGGTATCCGTGCCAAAGCCATCCATCTCGACCAAAATCTGATTCAGCGTCTGCTCCCGTTCGTCGTGGGAACCGCCCATGCCGGCTCCCCGCCGGCGGCCCACGGCATCTATCTCATCCACGAACACGATGCAAGGGGCCTGCTTTGTCGCTTGGGAAAAGAGATCCCGCACGCGGCGCGCGCCCACTCCCACAAACATCTCCACGAATTCCGATCCCGAGATGGTAAAGAACGGCACTCCGGCTTCCCCGGCGACTGCCTTGGCCATCAAGGTCTTGCCCGTGCCCGGCTGCCCGACCAAGAGCACTCCCTTGGGGATGCGGGCGCCCAAGGCCAAAAAACGCTCGGATTCCCTGAGGAACTCGACGACTTCCTCCAGTTCCTGTTTGGCTTCCTCATTGCCCGCCACATCGGCAAAGGATACGTCGCTGATGTTCTCCGCTGACTTGCGCACTCGGCTGCGCCCGAAATTGAAGGTCTGGCTGCCCACGTTCTGGGCCTGACGCAATATGAAGAAAAAGAAGAATCCAATCAGCAGCAAGGGCAGCAGGGCAAACAGAATGGGGCTGGTGCGCTGCCAGGTCGAGGGACTGGCGACACTGAGGTCAAAAGACCCGCGTTGGGCCGTGATGACACTCAGCTGATCCAGCGTCTCCAGGAAAGAGACCCCCGATTCCTTCAAGGCCTCGAGCTCGTCCCCGTTCCGTTTGGTGACCAGAATGCGGTTGCCTTTGATCAGGACGCTCTGCACTTCTTCGGCTTGGATCGCAGCGACCACCGAATCCAAGGATGCATAGATCTTCTGCGGGCGGAACTGCCGGATGCCCAAGTACACAAGCAATCCCAGCAGGATCAAGGCTCCGGCCGCCATGGCTATTCGGCGCGGCGTCAACACAATGGTTCGTTTCACAGGTTTTCTTCCTTAACATTGGGCAACGAGGGCGAGGGAAAACCGGATCAATGCTAGCACAGGATCCGTTCTCTGGGGGGCTATGCTGAAATGGCCGTCCCACAATGTCCCTGCGGCGTGATCTGGCGCATCAAGGCGCATCCCGCGGGATGCCTGCCTGCCGGCGCCGCAAGTGCTCGTACAGGACCACCGCCACGCTAACCGAGAGATTGAGGCTGTCCGCGGCAGCCTCGGCCATCGGAATGGCGACTGTGGCATGGGCGGCCCGCAGCCAAGTGGACGTCAGACCCGCGGCTTCACTGCCAAAGACAAAGGCGACCCGATCAGGCCAGTCTTCGATCTCGTACAGATTGTGTCCCGCGGGAGTGACGGCAATGAGGGCACACTCCCGTTGTTGCAGCCACTTTATGGCTTCTGCACTGTCTGCCTGGGCCGCCGGGACATCAAACACCGTGCCTAGGCTGGCCCTGATCACGCTGGGGTTGGCCAGATCGGTGCCGGATCTCCCGGAACGGGCCAGGATCAGTCCTGCCGCGCTCACTGCATGGGACGTGCGTAGGATGGCCCCGATGTTTCCGGGGTTGGCCGCGTCCTCCAGAACGACATAAGGCTCCTGCACGGCAAGGGGCAGGTTCCGCAACCGGGTCTGGGGCGGGCGGGCTTCAACGACGACGGCCCCCACGCCATCCCGAACGGCCAGTCTCTCGAAGACATGAGGCGACACGGCAAAGAGGTGGGTTCCGGATCGCTGTGCGCAGGCCTCCAGCCGTTCCACCAATTGCCGGGTCGCGTGTCCCCGAATGTGGTCGTCACAAATATAGATGGAGTGAAAGGGGACTTGCCGATCCAAGGCCCGGCAGATTTCCGGTTCTCCTTCGATGAGGGTATGGCCCTGCTCCTTGCGGTGTGCCGCCTTGCGCAGTCGAATGGCCTGACGAATATGGCGATTCTGGGTGCTGCTAATGTAGTTGCGGGTTGACATGGGTCTGGATACAGGGGACATGGATGAGAGGAAGATGCAGTGCCCAACCTTTTTGGTTGGGCTTCTGCCTTTACTCTATACTGTGCTCTTGCGTTTTACTCGAAAAATTCTCCGCAGTGGAGTCTTGAACCCTAGTGCATTCATGCGTTCCAATGTAGCTTCGCTTCTTGCCATTGCTCTGCTGGCCGCCTTGGTCCTGTACATCGCGTTGCCTTTGGATCACGCTGCTGCCTTGGAGAACCTGCTGGGCGGCGTTGACACACCACGGGATCTGCGGGACATCGCCCGCGGTCTGGACCTGCAGGGCGGATCCCAGATTCTACTGGAGGCGGACCTGCCCGCGGACACGACCCTAGACGAGGGGGCCATGTCCACTGCGCGCATCATCGTGGAAAACCGGGTCAACAGCTTGGGCGTAACGGAGCCGCTGGTGCAAGGGCAGGGCGGGCGGCGCATCATCGTGGAGCTGCCTGGCATAGACAACCCCGAAAAGGCCATTGAGACCCTGCGGGCCACGGGCCAGCTGGAGTTCATCCGCTCTGAGAATGCCCAAGTCTTTTCCGGAGCCGTCATCAACACCACGAACCGACCCAGTGCCGTGGCCGAGACGCAGCAGGCCATCATCGGCGGATTGAGCGATCCGACGCCATTGCCTTTCCCGGACACCGTCTTTGAAACGGTGATGACGGGCACGGTGTTGCAGGACGCCGTGCCTTCGGTGGACGATACCACCGGTCAATGGCAGATCAGTTTTGAACTGACCGGGGAAGGCGCCGACGAATTCTTTGCATACACCAATGCCAACGTCGGCCAGATCATGCCCATCGTACTGGACGGTCTTGTTCTGGCGACTCCCGTTATCAACGCCGGCATTCGGGACGTGGGCGTCATTTCCGGCAGCTTTACCGAAGAGGAAGCCCGCAGCCTGGCCATTCAGATGCGCTATGGAGCGTTGCCCGTGCCGCTGACCGTAGTGGATGTGCGGACCATCGGGGCGACCTTGGGCCAGAACTCAGTCACCCAGAGTCTGCTGGCGGGCCAGGTCGGCTTGCTCATGGTTCTGGTCTTCATGCTGGTGATCTATCGCCTGCCGGGGTTGCTGGCCTGTCTGGCCTTGGTCATCTACGTCGCCTTGAACGTGTCCGTCTTCAAGATCATTCCCGTGACCCTGACCTTGCCAGGCATCGCCGGCTTCCTGCTGTCCATCGGCATGGCCGTGGATGCCAACATCCTGATCTTCGAAAGATTTCGGGAAGAGCTGCGCACGGGTCGTTCCCTGCGCAATGCCGTGCGGACCGGCTTCAACCGCGCTTGGCCGGCCATACGCGATGGCAACATCTCCACCCTGATCAGTTGTGCCGTGCTGTATTGGTTTGGCAGCAGCTTCGGCGCCAGCGTGGTCAAAGGCTTTGCCCTCACTCTGGCCATTGGCGTGACGCTCTCCATGTTGACTGCCGTGCTGATCACGCGTACCTTCATGCGCTCCCTGACGGCCTTCACCACCGGTCTGGCACCTTCCGCCAACAAGGCTCTGGTGGGACACTAGACTCGATCTCCGCCGCGCTGCATACCTGTACCCATGTCTGATCTCAAAATTGTGGAACGGAGACCTCTCTGGTTCCTGATCTCCTTGGTTCTCATCCTGCCCTCCATTCTCTTCATGCTGGTGCGAGGGGTGTCGGGAGTATCGCCGCTACCGCTCAGCATCGACTACACCGGCGGTGTACAGTGGGAAATTCAGTTTGCGGAACCGGTCACAGCTGAACAGGTGCGCGATGTGGCGCTGGCTCGGGAACTGACCGACACCACGACCTTCATGGTGCAGGATGACCGCACCGTGCAGCTGAAACTGAAGGAGATAGAGAACAACGTCAAGGAGGCCTTGGAGGGAGACATCACGGCCCAGGTGGGCGTGTTCGACGAGCTCTTTTACCGCAACATTGGGCCCACTATCGGCGCGGAAGTCAGCCGGGCCGCCTTTCTGGCCATCGTGGTGGCTTCGATTGGCATCCTGATTTACATTACCGTGGCCTTTCGGCAGGTGAGTCATCCGCTGCGCTATGGGGCCTGTGCGGTTCTGGCCTTGGTACATGACGTGCTGGTGACTCTTTCCTTCTTGGCCTTGATGAGCTGGGTGGCTCGCTGGGAGGTTGACGCCCTGTTCCTGACCGCTGTGCTGACGGTGATTGGCTTCAGCGTCAACGACACGATTGTGGTGTTTGATCGTCTGCGGGAAAATCAGCGACGCTATCAGACAGTGTCCTTTGCCACTGTGGCCAACCGCAGCATAGTGGAAACGCTGCAGCGCTCCGTGGCGACCCAGATCACGGCATTGCTGGTCTTGACCGCCATTCTGATCCTGGGTGGAGCCACCTTGCGGCAGTTCATGGCCGTGTTGATGGTTGGTCTGCTCTCGGGGACCTACAGCTCACTGTGCAATGCCACTCCCATCCTGGTGGCTTGGCAGGAAGGAAGTCTGTGGCCCAAACGAGCCAGTAGCTCGGCATAACCGCGCGCGCTGCCCGCCATAAGGTCCCCCGAGATCACGGATAAGCCGGGTGCCCGGGTCACGGTCCCCCGGTTCGGGGCGGGTATAGGCGTGAAGACCCTGGCGGAAGATATGGGAGCTCCCCGAATATGGAAGAGGATTCCCTGTGCCTTATGTGCCTATGACGGCCCGATGTCGGCGACTCCGCTGCCGGGGACCCAGAGCAATCTCGTCCGGGCCTTGGAGATCGATGTTCCAAGCTGGTCAAGCGGCAATATGCGTGGAATGGCCGGAAACCATTGCATCATCCGGTTAACATGAGCCAGCAGGAGGCTGTCTGTCCGTAAACCCGTTGCCAAGAATCCAATGGCTTCCCCGTTCCACCACTGGACTTTCGGTATTGTACAAGCCCGTGCATGGACCAAGGTCCTGTCTGCCTCAAGGTCCCGTTGATATTGCATCTGGCCAATCTCTTGGCGTTCGATGCCTGCGGGTTTGGAGCAAGGTCATGGGAAATCCGTGGCGCCACTGGATAAGCAAACCAAGAATCAGCATGGCCAGCGTACTGACAACCGCCAAGAGAGGTACAGGAAGCAGCGTAACAGTGATCAGTTGTCCTGGCAACAACAGCCAACAGGCGGCTTCCACCATATCGTTGCGTCGGCATACCATGCCAAGCAGTAACGATAGCCCTAGAACTGTGATGGATACCATGTGAAAGACAGCATGTGGAGTCTCTAGAATCGATTGGGGCCATGTCAGCCAATGTGCTCCCATCACAAGGCGAGAGTGGGCCTCCTCCCCGTTTCCCAGGAATATTAGGGCCAGCCATATAGTCAGTAGACATCCCAGACACACACAAGCAATCAAAATTGCAAGCAACAGCGCGTGGAGTCGATTATGATGCCAAATTGGGTTTTGACCATGGTCCGGAATTGCCCTGTTGTCCCGCTTGGTTTCCATGGGCGGCGGCAAATGGCAGTCCCATCGCCAAAAGAACACAAATATGACCAACGTCCAGAAATTGAACAGAAAGTGAAGTCCTGCTATTGAGACGGGAATCATGGCAATGTTCTGCCAATAATATGCAGACAGGATCGAACTTTCTGTTGAAGGGTCCTTGAAGGGTTTTTCCAAAATGGCGGCAATGCCGATGAAAACAGCTGTATTGGCCCCATGGATCCCCATTACGGCCCAGCCAATGACGCTGTGTGCCTTCCATAGACCCCAAAGCACTATCAAGGCAGGATAGAAGTAGGCAATCGTCAGCAAAGCGCCATTGTCCTGTGGATTCGCCAGTCCAAGGGGCAGATAGGGCGATGCTAACAGAGCCAGCGAAAACAGCATGGTGCGGGCGATGCGAGGCCGCGCAAGCTGAGCGCTAGGCCACATGGACATCCACCGGATACCAAGTACCCTCTCTCTTGCCCGTTTCCTTTTGGGGAGACGGGGAAGAGAGAGCTTCCGAATGTAGCGACTGACATTCCCCATGATCTGTCAATTGGACTCGAATTCACATTCCTCGTCAACATCAGTTTGCTGAGGCACGCAGTACCATGCAAAGCAATAGTCCATATCATAGGTAACTGAAACCGTATAGAAGGCATATCCCAATTCGTTTCCTGACAGTGATTGATCATTGGACAGCTCACCGTCAGGGCCTTCGGTAACGGTGTAAGTTCGTGGTGTCGGATCAAGCACGCGAAAGTACTCACGACGATGATCGAAGAAATAGATTCCACCATCCACAATTCTGGTGAATGTTTGCCCACCCAATTTAAGAAATGCGTTGCCGCGAGGATGACAAGAGTGTCTTAGCCATCGGCCACCGTTGGCTAAGGCAACGTTTGGCAGCAACTCGGAAAATGTATCCTCACCGGAGGCAAAGTCGTTGCGCCTTGATACTTGATATGGGTCTTCATCGTTCAAGAACAGAGCAGTGAGTTCCGTGCGTGTGGGCAAATAGAAATTGACACTCTCTGATCTCACCGTATACTCTATCCGGTTTTCATCCAGCCACGCCTTGATCTCTGCTGGATCCAATGTTTCGTCCTCTTGTGGAACGCTTTCCGTTTTTCTTTCATGGGACCCTGCATAGACCGCGGTTTTCCATGGGGTGCCAAGCGATATGATGCTGACGACAAACACAAAGGCAATGAATCGATAGATTTTCACTAGGTTCCTCCTCATGAAAACAAACCGGCTCGGTCTTGATGACCGAGCCGGGGAGCAAGCGGCGGGAAGAGCCAAAACAACATACTTGGGTTGTCTTGGTCGAGAGGAGGTATCTTGCGTTGCATCGGAATTGTCTGACCCGGACCGGTGTCGTTGGAATTGCGCTGCAATTTCGGGATGAGGGACGATATCATCAGGTCCTCACCGCGTGGCGGATTGGCCGACAGTCGGATTCGCTTCATCTCCAGTTCACCCTCGGCAATGGCTCAGACCAGAGCAGCGGCAGAACGTCGTGGCTGTAAATGCCGACACGAATGTTGGAACGCGCCTTCCGAGGGTTGCGGGCTGGAGAAGGATCTATATGCTGGGACATTGAGACTACCTGTCTTCATATGTGTCATAGAACCGTGTCTCTACGATATACAATATTTTTGATGGCTTTCGTGTACCTCTCAGTGGAAATTCAAGAATCAACTTAAGAGAGAGCCCCCGTGCTCCAAGGCCCAGCAATTCGGCTGGACGACAAAAGCTATACAACACTGTGGATGTTGAAAAAGCCGTGTGGCCTCGGATTGTCCCACCTTCACAGGCTTCCCGCAGAGGCAGACACCGAGGGTGTCAACCCCCTGATCAATTTCTAGAGGAAACATTGGCCCACGGCCTGTACAAGCCGACGAACTGGATATCCCGTGCGTTGCTTCTGTCCGGATCGTGAGTTTCTCACGAAATCATCTGGTTGACCATAGATCCCATCTGCAATTGTCCCCTTGATGTTCCACAGCGCACCATGACGCCGGAAGCCTTCATTGTCAAGTGAATCGAGGCCGCCTTGAAAGAGCAGTCGGGCGGCCAAGAGCGTCTCATTGATGTGTGCCAGCTGCCAGCTGCTGGAGGGTCCGACTTCGAGCAAAGGCGGAGTCCTAACTGCCTTGAATGCGGTACGAGACAAGCTCAAGTGGGCGATGTCCGAATTCAGGGCGAGTTGGCGGTCTCTGGCCGAGCGCGTCACGACCGCGTTTGCCGCTCTAGCGTGGGATCTGCGGAGACCGAGACACGATTCGCAGGCAGTGGCCCATTTTGTGAATCGTCGAGTTTTCTGCATGTTCGCCGAGGACGTGGGATTGCTGTCCAGCCACATGTTTACACGCATGCCGCGGCATGCGTGCCAAGAGTGCTTCCGAGTTCTTGGTGGTGTGTTTGAAAGGAAAGGGATAACTAACAAATTCTTCAACAGGCTGATCAAATGTTTCCGTTGCAGTTTGTGTGGCGAATGCAACTTCCGGTTCGGATCTCGCGTCCGCTTCATCTTCGGCCCAGACCATGGCATTTTGGCCCTTGATTACAGTGGATCTTGGCAGTTCCGGCAGTAGGAGACTGGAGCCTAGGCAATGAGGCGCCAACGGATATCTGGGCGGTTTCCCAAGGAGATATCGGCGGTGCCGAGAATTGTGAGGATCCGCTTGGGAGTGGGCTGGCAGTAGGGCAGCCTTGCCCTACCGCCGTATCCCCAGAAGGCGGGATTGAGCCGGCCTATTTTTCTAGGTGTAGGGCCATGTCGGGAGAAAGCCGACGCCTCTCCTGTGACCGGGCACAGAGACATTCCAAAAACTGCGTACAGTACCTGACAATGGATGCACCTGATAGCCAGAAAAATGGAGGTCTGACAGTGTCTTGGCCTTGTTCAGGGATTCCCATATTCTTCCAATGCGGACATCTATTGTGTACGGAATGGAACGGATATATGCAGGCGCTCAGACTTACGCAACAGGGTCTGGATCTGGTGGCCGGGTACAACTCCAAAGCCAGCCTCGTTCTGGGTCACGAATTTGTGGGTATGGTCAGGCGCAGTCCCGCGGCTTCCTATTGGGCAGGGGTGGAGGGGAGTGGGCGAAATCAATGTTGGATGCGGCGTCTGCGCGGATTGCCTCTGCAAGGAATTCTTCCATTGTCCAGATTGGGCTTGCCTGGGTATTGTCAACCAAGATGGTGCCTTTGCCGACTGTCTAGTCCTGCCCATCGCGAATCTGCATGCCGCTCTCGAAGCGCTGGACGATATCTCACGATGGTCCTGATCGAACCTGTGGCCGCCTTGCGAATCCAGGAACAGCTGACGCTATCGCTACCGGGGTGCGGCAGAGTGGAACGGGCAAGTGTCGTGCCATGGCCAAGAGTTGCTTGGTCACCACTGGTGACAGCCTGTCGGCAACCTCAGATCCCGTCTTGCGGCGGGACTGTTGTGAATGTTGAAGTGAGGTGTCAGGACACAGGATAATTGCTTGGCGGGCTGTCATTGTTGGGGTTGTAATGGCGCGGGCTAGACTACCATTGCAAGCGACCGTCGGCGTGTTGGTACGCTTCAGGAACAGTGGTTGTCCGAGCACAGTATCCTGCAGGATCGGTTACATTCCGGTGCTTGCTACCGACCCAGTGCACTGATCAGCCCGTTGGCATCAATTTCGGTTGATATGGCGATTTCCCCAAGTCATCCATGGTACTATGGGGAGGGGACCAAGGGCATTTGGAGCGTTCTAGACAGAGTGTCTCCTATACATGCGTCACACGCACAGTCCAGTCGCGGCGGTGGGCATCCGGCAAGAGGTCGGTTGCAGTGATATAAAGGGCCAAGGTAAGCGTCCAAGACGCCGTACTTGCGTTCCACTCCGGCAGCGTGGCGGCCAAGCCTTGACTTACAGGCACTAGATTGTCAGTGAAGGGAGTTTCGGCCGACATCTGGATCCGGTGCCGGACTGGCAGGGTGACCACGGGGCCAAACGCAAAGGACTCTGATCCCGTGTACGGGAAGTAGGTAGGCAGCGCGGTCAGAGGTCCCAGGGTCCATGTCCGATCGAAAGCAATATGCGCCTTCAACCGGACCGGCCGGGACAGGTTGAACCAATTGCTGTCCGGGTAGATGTTTCCTTTTGCTTGACCCGTAGGAGACTACAGGTTGCATATTGACACCTGCAGCCCTGCCAGCGTCATGATCCCGAAACGGTGGAGGGGCATCGTCCAAGCATTGTCCTAGGGCGGGCAGGGCACACAGAGGATTCATATTCCCATCCTCTATGCCAACCTGCGTCCAGCCGATCCTGGAGGAGGCGTCCCCAGCGGTCAATTTGGTCTCCGTGCATGTTCCAGAGCACAGGATGTCGCGTCGCAAGGGTAGACCAGCCCATCAATTCTGCCTGCCCGTGAAACACGCTGTAGAGATCTTCAGCCTCAGTATCAATGGCGGCGGTATCCGGCGTCAGCTGGCCAAAGGCTTCCAGAAAAAAAGTAGTGGTCATGGTACATGTCACACTACCGCCCACTGTCTCAAACAAGCGGCGGCCATGGCCCGTTGTTACTGTGCAGACGATGTCTCAATCGGGATAACAGTCAATATACACTTTATGGTGGGCTCTGAAGGGCGGATCCCAAATATCTGTCATGTCCACGTCTACCGTTCTGCACGATGCTGAATCAGCCTCTGACACAGTGGCAGTACAGTCCAAATCGGCTGTGGCTTCACCCCATCGTTGATACTCAATACTGGCTGTTTATCTGTACCCCACATGGCACTTCAGGCGTTGCCAAGGGCTCTTTGATCCGGTGTCTCTCCAGTCTCACTAGGCTCTTGTATACAGACATCCAGCAGGATAAGCGCTGGAACATACTGGGAGGTGTTGTGTAAATCAGCCCATTCTCATCTGGTGCGGGCACCTCCTCCGCGTAGGTGGCGTTGACCCCAGCTAAGCTGGCCAGCAGGGCCAGGTTGAGCAAGACGGACCACAGCGTTGTGCGGGCGTGTGTTTGTATTCTGTGATGCATAATCATAATGTATACCTCGCGACACCATAGAGTGGAACAGGATGCATCCCTTACCGCTTGGGGGTGAGGGGTAGGCTATGACCGCACCGCCTTGAAGGGACGATCATTAGATCCTCCCGCGTGGTGGATTGGCTGGTGGCCTGACGCGCTTCAGATCCAGTTCACCCTCGGCAATGGCTCGTACCAAAGCCGCGGCAGAAGGTCGTGGCTGTAAATCCGGATCGAGACTCGTGTAGGACAAGCAGTCAAACTGTGCCGCCAGTTCACGAATCTGCAACAGATGCACGCGGCTGACCCGGATGTTGGAACGCGCCTTCTGAGGGTTGCGGGCTGGAGAGGGAGCTGTATATTGAGACATGGAGACTACCTGTCTTTGTATGTGCCACAGATCTGTGTCTCCACAGTATTCAATTGATGAATGCAAGTGTACTCAAGTGGAAATTGAACCTGAAATTGAAGAATTAGCCAAGAAAGAAGCAAACCCTGTACCTCTAGGTAGCCCTATGACTGACGGCCAGCCTAGGGTGGAGAACAGTACCCTTGGACATCTGCCAAGCAGACTGCCTATACGGCGGCCTGGAAAAGATACAGGAGAGAACATTGAGGGTTGGGACTTGCCTTGCGGAATGTTGTGGAAGGTGTCTCTGAATCCTGCAATGAAGCAGCCAAGACAATGTCCCCCGACAAAGCGTCTTTCTCTCCGTGCCGGCTGACTTGCTGCAGGACTGTTAGGAATATTGAAGCGGGGTGTCAGGACACGGGACAATCGCTTGGCGAGCTATCGTTTTTGGGGTTGTGATGGCGCAGGCCAGACCACCATTGCAAACGACCGTCGGCATGTTGGTACGCCTCGGGGTCGGTGGTTACCCGAGCACAGTATCCTGCCGGATCGGTTACCTCCCAGTGCCTGCCACCGACCCCGTTCACTGACCAGCCAGCCGGCATCAGTTCCGGTTGATGCAGCGGTTTCTCCAAGTCATCCATAGTGACACGGGGATTGCCAAGGGCATTTGGAGCGTCCCAATCGGTATTCAGCCGATTGATGTCGAATTCGTTCTGAGCAATCAATCGTTCCAGCTCGGCGTCAGGATTGGACTCCTCGCGAATGATGCGTTGGATATCGGCAGCGATGATGGGAGGATATTCGCCCACATGGGCGCGAATGCTCTCGAAGCGGCGGGCTACGGCTTCATAGGCATCGTGTTCCGCTGTCTCCGCGTAGAACAGGTTCACCACATCCACCACCGGACGTTGCTGTCCGATGCGGTCAATGCATCCGGCGCGTTGTTCCAGTGTCATCGGGTTCCACGGGATATCATAGTTGACTACGGCAGAGCAGAATTGCAGATTGAGCGATTCCGACGCCGTTTCCGTGTAGAGCAAAATACCGTTCGGCTGCTGTCGGAATTTGTCCAGCTGTACAAATCGACGAACTGAGTGTCTTATGCATTGTTTCTGCTACGATTGGGATCTTGCGTTTCTCGCACAATCATTCGGTTGACCATAGAGCTAATCCACCTAGTATGATATGCGGGACTTTTGCATGGTAAACACGATTCCAAGGTGGGTTGGCTGAGAAACCGGATCGAATCCTGCGATTGTCCCTTTCGATTTCCCGACGCGCCATGACCCCGGATGCCTTCATTGCCAAGTGGCGCCAAGCCGCCTTGAAAGAGCGGTCGGGCAGCCAGGAGCGCTTTCTCGACCTGTGCCGGTTGCATGCAAATCTGCATGCCGTTTCCGAGAAGATGGGCTATCTCGTAGATCGGGAATTTTCCCTGACCGTCGGCTTGGACGCTTTCCACCACGCCGCTCGGCCCGGCGTATCCAAGGTACTGTTCAAATCCTGAGCTGCGTGCCCGAACTGACTCAGAGAGTGTTTCCAGTGGATGTCCAACAGCGGCTGCACTTGCCGCGCCTCATTGCGCTTGACGGTCTCACTGCATCCGGCAAATCCACCGTGGGGTTTCGCCTGGCCCAAGAGCTGGATTACCTTTTCTTTGATACTGGCATCCTGTATCGCATTGTCTGCTGGAAGGCGTTGTTGGATGGATCCCCACCCTTTGCCTCCGATCATTTGGCTGAGGTTGCTGACTGTCTGGAATTCGAACTGAGGGCCCCCGAGCCGGCAGCCCAAGCCACAGGCGTCACCACTACAGTGCTGGTCGGGAATCGGGACGTGACTTGGGAGCTGCGCAAAAAAGAGATTGATCAATTGCTGCCGGAAGTGGCCGCCCACTCCAGGGTGCGGTCCAGTTTGACTGCACGAATGCGTCGCATTGCGCTGGTGTACTTGGACGGGAAGGGACACAAGCAAGGAGTGATTATGGTAGGTCGTGACATAGGCACAGTGGTATTCCCGGATGCCGAATGCAAGTACTTTCTGACTGCAGATCCCAAAGTCAGAGCCAAGCGTCGCCATGCAGAGCTCCAAGTCCGTGGAGAGGATCTGAGCGAAAAGAAAGTGCTGGCCGATCTGGAAACGCGAGATCGAGTTGACAGCACCCGGACTCTGGCTCCTGCCCAGCCCGCGGACAGCGCTATTATTTTGGACACGACGGACTGGTCCTTGGATCAGGCTGTGGACCAGGTGCGACAGCAACTCAGGGATCGATTCCTAACCCCATGAACCGCAGCTTTTCCCCAAGGTTGTGCACTGCCCAGCGACTGGAAATCTATTACTATCTCTACCTCACCCGTCGTTTTGACGAACGCATGGTTTCGCTGTGGAAACAGGGACGTGGGCTAGGCACCAGTTTCAGCGCTCGAGGTCACGAGGCAATCAGTGTAGGGTGCGGCTATGCTTTGGAAGAAGACGACATAGCGGCTCCCATGCATCGCAATGTCGGCACCCATATGGTACGGGGGGTGTCGCCTGGCAAGCTGCTGTCCAACTACTTGGGCAAGGCAACAGGAGCTACCCGCGGCCGGGATGCGAACATGCATGGTGTCGGGGATTTGGGTTGCAATCTGATCGGATTTGTCAGTCACATCCCGCAATCCATGTCAGTGGCTCTGGTGCGGCAATGAGTTTCAAGATCCGGGACCAGCCCCAAGCGGCCCTCACAGTATGTGGGGATGGAGCTTCAACCACAGGGACTTTCCATGAAACCCTGAATATGGCGGCGGTCTATCAGGCTCCGCTGGTGGTGATTCTGGAAAACAACCAGTATGCCTATTCCACTCCTGTAGACGCGCACTCTGCGGTCACGAATCTGGCCGAGAAGGCCTTGGCACACGGAGTCAAGGCGCAGGTGGTGGATGGCAATGACGTCGAAGCCATGTATCACGCGACCCACGAGTATCTAGACTTGGCCCGACAAGGTCAAGGCCCCGGTCTCATTGAAGCCAAGACCATGAGAATGCTGGGCCATGCTCTGCATGACGGGGCCGAGTATGTCCCGGAGGATTTGCTGGCCACGTGGGCGGATCAGGATCCTGTATCTCGGTATCAGGCCAAACTGCGGGACGTTGGATTGACAGACACTGATCTGACAGAGGTTGAGGACCGGGTGGAACGGGAAATGGACAAAGCCATTGCCTTTGCCGAAGGCAGTCCCTACCCGGATGCCGCGACGGTCATGGAAGGTGTCTATGCTGATTGACCAAGTCGCTGGCCCGGCGCCAACGACAGGAACTGCCCAGAGATCGGGCGACGTCTTTGCCGGCCCACGCATTCTGACCTATATACAGGCTGTATCCGAGGCGCTCGGGTTTGAAATGCAAAGAGACGAAAATGTACTGGTGCTGGGGGAGGACATCGGTGGCTCCTTTGGAGGCGCTTTCAAAGTCACCAAGGGGTTGTGGGAGGAATACGGTGACCGGCGTGTGATCAATACGCCCATGTGCGAACTGGGTTTTGTCGGGATGGCTACCGGCATGGCCATGATGGGGCTGCGTCCCGTGATTGAGCTGCAGTTCGCCGACTTCATTTCCACTGCGTTCGATGCCATTGTGCAGTTCGCAGCCAGCGCCCACTATATTCAAGGCCGGGCAGTTCCCTGGACTATTCGGGCCCCCAGCGACGGCGGCACAAATTCTGGCCCCTTTCACAGTCAGAACCCGGAGGCGTGGTTTGCCCATGTGCCAGGCCTCAAGGTAGTCTGTCCAAGTACGCCGGCAGATGCCAAGGGGCTGCTGATTTCAGCCATCAGGGACAACAATCCGGTTGTCTACATGGAGTGCAAGCCGCTGTATCGCTCCCTGCAAGGCGAAGTGCCCGCCGGGGACTACACTGTGCCTATCGGCAAGGCCCAAGTGGCCCGTGCAGGGGAAGACTTGTCCATCGTCACGTACGGGTCGCAGCTGCAGCAGTCTCTGGCGGCGGCCGAGGAGCTGGCTCGGGAAGAGATTTACGTCGAAGTGCTGGATCTGAGATCACTGAAGCCTATGGACACGCAGAGCATTCTGGACACCGTCCGCAAGACCGGCAAGATCTTGATTGTGCATGCGGCCAATCGTTTCATGGGGGCTGGCGCTGAAGTCGCGGCCTTCATAGCCGATCATGCTTTCGAGGATCTGGATGCCCCTGTGCAGCGTATAGGCGGATTGGATACGCCGGTACCCTTCAGTCCGCCCCTTGAACAGGCCTATCGTCCCGACGCGACCCAAATTTGCACGGCCGCCCGTGTACTGGCAGCCTACTGATTTGCCCAGCTGCGCCTGGCAAATCCTGGCCCTGCCGACAAGACGGGCGGGGACGGATTCCGGGATGCTTGCGATGCTTGCAAGGATGTGGTCATGAAACTAGGCACTCTCTGCTACGTTCGGAAGGCCGGACAGACGCTCATGCTCTTTCGCAACAAGAAGCCCCGGGATTTCCATGAAGGCAAATGGAACGGGCTAGGAGGCAAGTTTGAATTGGGGGAGACTCCGGAGGAGTGTGTGGTACGGGAAGTGAGGGAAGAAAGCGGCTTGTCTGTTTGCAGACCTGTGTTGCACGGTATTCTGACCTTCCCGGCTTTTGACGAAGTGGACGACTGGTATGTCTTCGTCTATACCGCAGACCGGTTTTCCGGGCAGCTGGTTGACTCTCCCGAAGGCGAACTGGCTTGGATTGCCAACGAGAAAATCATGGATCTGAACCTTTGGGCAGGGGACCGCGTTTTCTTGCCTTGGCTCGAGGGAGATCGGTTCTTTTCCGGCAAGTTCATCTACGAGCACGGGGAACTTGTGGAGCACAGCGTGATATTCCATCCGTTTTGCCGGGAATGATCCGCTGCGGCAAACGCGGCCTGAACAGCTCCCAGAATTCACGAAAATTCCTGAATTTTCCTATCCTTAAGGCTTATGCGTATCTTTTCCGTGCCAGAAGCGCAAACCGGTATCCTGCATCGGCAACCATACCAAGACGCGGTCCTGCCTCCGGCCCTGCAGGAGCCCTATGGGCGGCCGGTTACCGCAGCGGAAGCCACACGCGAAATTCTGGAGGATGTAGCCGCGCGTGGAGATGCCGCGCTGTGGGACTGGAGCAGCAAGTTGGAGGGCAGGACTCCCAAAAATCTGGAAATCTCTGCAGAGGAGTTGCAGAAATCGTACGAAAGCATTCCGGCGGCGCTGGCAGCGTCCATGAAACTGGCGGCTGACCGCATTCGCGCTTTTCATCAACAGCAACCTTGTGTCAGCTGGATCGACAATTCGGAACAGGGCACCTTGGGGCAGGTGATACGTCCCATTGACAGGGTGGGAATTTACTGCCCTGGTGGAACAGCACCGCTCCCCAGCACACTTCTGATGACGGCAATTCCAGCGCAAGTGGCCGGCGTGCAATCCATCGCGGCAATCACGCCCGCCCAGCGAGGGACGGGCCTACCTTCCGAAGTCACCCTGGCCGCCGCCCATGTTGCCGGATTGAAGTCCGTATACGTATCAGGGGGCGCTCAGGCCATCGCGGCGCTGGCCTTTGGCACGGAGACGGTGCGGAAGGTAGACAAGATTTGTGGGCCTGGCGGTCTCTTCACCACCTTGGCCAAAAAAGCCCTCTTTGGGCAAGTCGGCATTGACGGGTTGGCTGGTCCCACCGAAACCCTGATCATCGCCGATGCGACCGCCGATGCAGAAACAGTGGCCGCAGACCTGCTGGCCCAGGCGGAGCATGATATTTGGGCCAGCGCCATTTTGCTGACTCCTGCCCGGCAGACTGCCGAGGCCGTGGCTGCAGCCGTGGGCCACAAACTGGAGACTCTGCCCAGGGCGGAGATTATTGCGGAGTCACTGGCCCGAGGCAGCGGCATCGTGGTGACGGATTCGCTGACGGAAGCCTTCGGGCTGTCCAATGCCTACGCGCCTGAGCATCTCTGTCTGATGGTGGAGAATCCTTGGTCATGTCTGGCCAGCGTGCGCAATGCCGGGGGCATATTCCTGGGCCAGGACAGCTTCGAGGTGTTGGGAGACTATGTTGCAGGTCCCAGTCACGTAATGCCTACCAACGGCACGGCCCGCTTCAGCAGCGCCTTGAACGTCTTGGACTTCGTGCGCATAGTCAGCGTCTTCGGTCTCAATCAGAGCGCCCTGGACACTTTGGGTCCATCGGCGGCCCGGCTGGCTGCCGCGGAAGGCTTGACTGCCCACGCCCGAGCCGTGACGGACAGACTGGATGCCTGTTGACATGTTTGATCCCGAGTCTCTCCTCAATCCCCATCTGCGGGACATGGAGGAGTACGTGCCCATTCAACCCTTCGAGGTGCTCAGCCAAGAACTGGGTTTGTCTCCACAGCAGCTGGTCAAACTGGATGCCAACGAGAATCCCTTTGGGCCGCCTCCGGCGGTCTTGGCTGCATTGGCCGAGTATCCCTACTATCACATCTACCCAGATCCCGAGCAACGGGCCCTGCGCCAAGCCGTCGCGCAGGCCTACCGGGTGCCTTTCGAGTCCGTTGCCATGGGGAGCGGAGCCGACGAGTTGCTGGACTGCATCGGCCGACTTTTTCTGTCCCCCGTCGACAGCATCCTGAATCTGCCGCCCACTTTCGGCATGTACAGTTTCAGCGCGCAGTTGGCCGGAGCCGCAGTGCAGCAGGTGTGGCGGCGGTCCGACTTCAGTGTGGACATGGACGCGGTGGAGGAGGCCGTAGTCAGGTCTCAGGCACAAACGGATAGTCGAGTAAAGATTGTATTTGCCACTTCCCCCAACAATCCCAGCGGAACCTGGTTTCCTGACGAAGACCTGCAACGGCTATTGGACCTGCCGGTCCTGGTGATTCTGGACGAGGCCTATGTAGACTTCGCCCTTCAGAAGTCACGCATGGATTGGGTAGCTCGTTTTCCTAACCTGATCGTGTTGCGCACCTTCAGCAAGGCGATGGGCCTAGCCGGTCTGCGTTTGGGCTTCGGCATTTTTCCGGAGTGGTTTATGCCTTACTTCTGGAAGTGCAAGCAGCCTTACAACGTCAATGTCGCAGCGTATGTCGCAGGCCTGGCCAGTTTGCAACAGATGCATGCCGTACAGGATATTGTGAGGAAGATACGGGAGGCCCGAGTCTCCCTGTTGGATGATTTGGCACACATCCGATATCTGGAGGGATACCCTTCAGAGGCCAATTTTGTCTTGTGTCGCGTTCTGGGCCGTGAGGCTCGCGCTATGTGGCGGGAATTGCGGGACCAAGGCATTCTGTTGCGCTATTACAACAGGCTTGGTCTGGCGGACTGCATTCGGATTTCCATTGGTCGGCCTGAGCAGATGGCCCGGTTAATGGAAGCGTTGCACAGCATGCAGAAGGAGTGAGATGGCGAACGCAGGAGAACGATCAGCCCGCGTGGAGCGGGAAACGCGGGAAACGCGGATCTCGCTGTCGCTGCATGTGGACGGACAGGGTTTGGCCGAGGTAGATACCGGCATCGGGTTTCTGGACCACATGCTGACTCTGTTTGCCCACCACGGTCTTTTCGATCTGGCCGTGTCCTGCCAGGGGGATCTGGAAGTGGATGAACATCACAGCGCCGAGGATGTCATGATGTGTCTGGGCCAGGCTCTGGCCCAAAGTTTGGGAGACAAGGCGGGCATCGTGCGCACGGCGCACAGCTATGTGGCCATGGACGAAGCGCTGGCGCGCACTGTCGTGGATTTGAGCGGCCGGCCCTTCAGTGTGGTGCAATGCAGTTACCATGGATCCCGGGTCGGCCAGTTGTCTACTGACTTGATTGCCCACATGCTGGATGTCATGGCGACTCGAGCGGCGATGAATCTCCACGTGAAGGTGCTGGCCGGAGACAACGATCACCACAAGGTGGAGGCCATCTTCAAGTCTTTGGCCCGGGCTCTGGATCAGGCGACCCGCCTGGATCCGCGGCGCGCGGGCATTCCCAGCACCAAGGGCGTACTCTGACACCCATCGACGCAAGGAACGGAACGACATGGAACACACAAGTCCCCCTATTGATCTTCGCTCCGACACTGTCACGCAGCCGACTCCCGCGATGCGGGAGGCAATGGCGCAGGCTCCCTTGGGAGATGACGTGTATGGGGAAGACCCTACCGTCAACAAGCTGGAAGCCTTGGCCGCGGACATGTTGGGCAAGGAAAGCGCTGTGCTGGTCTCCAGTGGCACCATGGGCAACCTGGTCAGTGTAATGGCCCATTGTGGGCGCGGAGACGAGTTGATTGTGGGTCATCAGGCCCACATCTATCTGTACGAGCAGGGTGGTTCTGCAGCGTTGGGCGGCATTCATCCCCGAGCCGTGCGCAATCAGTCGGATGGCGCCTTGGACCTGGACGAGGTGGCCGACCATATCCGCGGGGACGACGAGCACTTTCCCGTCACCCGCCTGATCTGCATTGAGAATACGCACAATCGGTGCAATGGCGCGCCGCTGTCCCCAGACTATCTGGAAGCCATGGGCACGCTGGCGCACAGCCGAGGTCTGTCCTTGCACATGGATGGCGCCCGTCTGTGGAATGCGGCGGTGGCCTTGAACAAGGCGCCGGCCGAGCTAACGACGCATGTGGACAGCGTCAGCTGCTGCCTCAGCAAGGGCCTGGCGGCCCCGGTCGGATCCGTGGTGGCCGGCAGCGCCGACTTTGTCCGCCGGGCCCGGCGGGTTCGCAAGGCGGTGGGCGGTGGCATGCGCCAGGCAGGCATACTGGCCGCCTGCGGCCTGGTCAGCCTGACCGAGATGGTGGAAAGATTGGCGGATGACCATCAGAATGCCCAGGAACTGGCTCGGGGCCTGGCCGTGCTGGAGGGCATTGAGATTGATCTGGCGGATGTGTCCACCAATATCGTGTACTTCGGCGTCAGTCCGGGGCGCATGACTGCAGTGCAGCTAGCGGCGGGCCTGCAAGAGCGGGGGGTGCTGATGAACCCCATCAATGACCGCAAGCTGCGCGCCGTGCTGAACTGTGATGTCAGCCGTGACGATGTTGCGAGGACAGTCAATATCATTGCATCGGTTCTGGCCGGGGATCCCGCTTCTTGGGACAATCAGGTGCGTACCTATGGCTGACTTCGGCGGATCAGTCGTGAAAGCCATGCATATGCCCTTCCGATTCAGTCGTTGTCGCTCGATCCATGTCCCGGTGGCCACACGCAGGAGAGACAACGTCATTGAGATTCAATGAATTCGACGAGACGGTGGTGGTTGATGTGGAAACCACCGGTCTCTCTTCCCAAGGGTGACCGCATAGTCTCGGTGGCCATGTTGCGTGTCCGTTTTGGATCGCTCTTGGACAATCCGCCGTCGCACATCCCGGCCGAGGCGTCAAAGATGTACGGCATTACGGATCAGGGACGTAGTCGACGCCGAGACGTCTGCCGACAAGGCGCAGGATCTGCGTGACTTTATCGGCGATCTGCCCATCATCGCCTACAACGCTTCGTTTGATCAGGAGTTTCTGTCCGCTGAATTCAAGTGGGCCGGGATGCCTACCTTGGGCCCGCAACCGGATCTGTTGCACCATGCATCGCTATCAGAGGCATATTGGGCGAAAGAAAGGGAGCAGGCTGGACGATGCGGCACAGACACTGGGTGTGGCAGGCAGGGAGGTCGAATGGAAACGATGTCGTCGGAGATCGAATCCCAATCCCGTGTCACACGCCAGAGCAATGGCTGTATGGGCGTGTTCAGCCTCCTGGTGTCGGTTGCCTGCAGTGTGGGCGTGGTGGCCTTTGGGATGAAGACCAGATGAATCGCAGACGAGGCGTCGCGCGGGCGGCACGGCATCCAGTCCGTTCATGTTGATGCCAGTGGACAGAAGGGCGACGGTGTTCTCCGTCTTGCTGGCAAGGCCGCCGATTCTATTCGGTGGCTTGTGCAGGCTCGTCGGGGTTGGTCTGGCTTTGGTCCGGAATGCAATAGCAATCGTTACCGCCGGAGAGTCCCGATGTTCCGTCCGTGTCTTGGGCTTGCACGGCCTCCGGTTCCAGATTGGCGGCCTCTAGGGTCCTGCCCGCCGGCAACAGCGTCATCAGGAGCACGACAAGTGCCAAGGCGGCTGTACCGCAGAGTGTCACCAAAAGTTGCTTGCGAGTCATAGTTCTTCCTGGCCATGGGCCCAAGACAGTGCGACAGGCGGCCAATCCGCTTCCGCGAGGCGGCTCTCCAGTCTTGCTACAATCTGACTCTGACTGAATTCTGACATGGGAGCAAGAAAGGAATTGACAAATGTCGCAGGCATTGTATCGCAAATGGCGCAGCCGCACTTTTGCCGATCTGGTGGGTCAATCCCATGTCGTGCGTACCTTGCAAAATGCCCTGCAGTCGGATCGAGTGGCGCACGCGTACCTTTTCAACGGCCCCCGCGGCACCGGCAAGACCAGCACGGCCCGGTTGCTGGCCAAGGCTCTCAACTGTCTGAACCCGACGGTGGCGCGTCCCTGCGGAGAATGTGTCCCCTGCCAGACCATCGAGGAGGCTCGCTACTTGGATCTGATTGAGATCGACGCGGCCAGCAACAACGGGGTGGAGGACATTCGGGAACTGCGCAATGCCGTCAACTTCAGCCCCACGGAGGGCAGCTGCAAGGTCTACATCGTGGACGAAGTGCACATGCTGTCTCCCAGCGCCTTCAACGCCTTGCTCAAGACCTTGGAAGAGCCACCTGCCCATGTATATTTCATTCTGGCCACCACGGAGATCCATCGTATTCCGGCGACCGTGATCAGCCGCTGTCAAAGGTTTGACTTCCGGCGCATTGCGATAGCAGAAATTCAGGCGCATCTGGCCATGATCGCGACCGAGGAAGGCTGTGACGTGGAGGAGGAGGCCTTGGCCATGATCGCGGACAGTACCCAAGGGTGCATGCGAGACGCCATCAGTCTGCTGGACCAGGTGGTAGGCCTGGGTCGCGGTCAGGTCACGCTCAAGCAGGTCCAGAATCTGCTGGGCCTGACCGATATCCAGGCCATTCACGCCTTCGGGAGCGCCATCGTGGCGCGGGACAAGGCCAAGGGGATGGCAATTCTGCAGGACGTGATGCTCCAGGGCGGCAGCATCGCGGAGTTTCTGCAGCAGGTCATCATGCAATTGCGGGCAGTCTTCCGCTTCAAGCTGATCGGTCCGGCAGCAGGCGCTGCGGATCTGTCTCCCGAACAGACGGCGGTGTTGACCGACTGGGCCAAGGAATGCAGCGAGGCTCGACTGCTCCACGCCATGTCCGTCATGGTGGAAGCCGCGGCCGAACTGCAACAGGCGCCACACCCGCAGATTCTGGTGGAACTGGCCCTGATTTCGGCCATCAATGGTCCGCCCGTGACGGTGGCGCCTGCGCCTGCGCCATCCGGATCCGAGCAGGGAATTCGTCCCGCCGCGCGCACAGAGCGTACCGCGGCTTCGGCTCCGCCTCACCGAAGGGATGCGCCGGCCCGCGCCAAGCCCTCGGTATCCTTGCGCCAGCCTACGCCGCAGGACGAGAAAGACAAGAATATCTTGCGCCGGAACTGGAAGGATTTGCAATACACCATAAAGGGTCGGGCGCGCGACAACAAAGCACATGACGCATTGACCCGGAAGGGCATGGCGGGCCTGGATGTCCAGAATGGGAAGGTGATCGTGATCTTGCGTGATGCAGGGTACCGGTCCGCACTCTCCAAGATGCAAGTGCGAGAGGTGCTCAATGGGAAGTTGAGCGATTATTTGGACAGAGACGTACAATGCAGTCTGCGGGTAGCGCCTGCTCCCGATCCGGTTCGGCCTGCCAAGGACCAGCCTGCGACGCCCACCGCCTCCGCGCCGAAGCAAAACGTGGACGCCTATTTGCGAAATGAGATGAGGGCCCGCCGCATGGATGAAGTGGAACAGCAGGAGCTGCTGGCCAAATTGAAAGCAGCCAAGGACAAGTAGAAGATGCCTCGCAAGACCCGTCGCAAGAAAAGTGCGCGCCGTTTGGCCATGCCTCCCATGCCGCAAGCGCCAGGGAATCAGCAGGCCCTGATGCGCCAGCTGGAACAGATGCAGAGTCAGATGGCTGAGAACGACATTTCGGATCTGGAGTTCACGGCCTCCACCGGTGGAGGCGTGGTGCAGGTCACCGGCAAGGGCGACGGCAAACTCACCCAAATTGCCTTGGAGCCTGAAATCCTTGATCCCGACGACGTGGAAATTCTGCAGGAAATGATTCTGACGGCTGTCAATGACTTCCTGCAGCAGGTGAATGACAAGCAGAAGGGCCAGCTGGACGATCTGACCAGTGGCATGAACCTGCCCCCGGGGCTGCTAGGCTAGCCGATAGCCAATCCGCGTTGCCTGTCCGATGTCTGTCAGCGTACTGCCCAAGGCGATTTCAGACGCCATCACGGCGCTGAATCAGTTGCCGGGCGTGGGGCCCAAGAGCGCCCAGCGACTGGCCTATCATCTGTTGCGGACCTCGCAGGCCTCCATCGAGAATCTCAGTGACGTGCTGTTGCGTCTCAAGACCGATGTGCTGCTGTGCGAATCCTGCTTCAATTTTGCCGACCGGCAACCCTGTGTGTTGTGCCAGTCCCAAGACCGGGACCGTACACAGATCTGTGTGGTCGAGGAACCCTTTCACTTGCCTGTAATCGAGCGCATTGGTCAATATCAAGGCCTGTATCATGTGTTGCACGGTGCCATTTCACCGATGGAAGGGATTGGGCCAGACGACATCAAGTGCAGGGAACTGCTGTCGCGGTTGCGCCCTGCCGACGGCGTCGCGGTCCAAGAGGTCATAGTGGCCACCAGTCCTACCCTCAGCGGTCAGGCGACGGCGGACTGGATAGCCCGCATATTGGCTGACGAGGCTGTCGTGGTGTCCCAACTGGCCCGTGGCCTTTCTTCTGGCAGCGATCTGGAGTTCACGGACGACATGACCTTTCGCCACGCCTTGGAAGGCCGACGTCAGTTGTGAGGCCGGAATGTCCGTTCCGGCCAACGACCGCCGGAACCCTGTCCCGCACAAGACCTCGGTGACGCCGGTGGCCCCTGACTCGCAAGAGGACGCGCCGCGCTTCCGCACTTCGGATGGCCAGCCCATCAAGGCTTGGTATGACCCCTTGACGGGTGAATCGGAAGTCCACCACGCTGCCCGGCTGGGACAGCCGGGAGCATACCCTTTCACCCGGGGCGTCCATGCCACGATGTACCGGGGGCGCCATTGGACGATGCGGCAGTATGCCGGCTTCGGATCGGCTCGGGAAAGCAATGAGCGGTATCGCTACTTGCTGGGTCGTGGCCAAACGGGGCTTTCCGTGGCCTTCGACTTGCCCACCCAGATGGGCTACGACGCGGACGACGACTGGGCGTTGGGCGAGGTGGGCAAGTCCGGCGTTTCCATCTGTTCCGTCAAGGACATGGAGTTGCTGCTGGACGGGTTGCCCTTGGACAAGATCAGTCTCAGCATGACCATCAACGCGCCGGCCGCGATATTGCTGGCCATGGTCGTCGCGGTGGCCCGTCACAGGGGCATCTCCGCAGAGGCTCTCTCGGGGACGGTCCAGAACGACATTCTCAAGGAATATGTGGCACGCGGCACCTACATATTTCCCCCGCGCCCATCGATGCGCCTGGCCACGGATATCATTCGGTTCTGTCAAGCCCATATGCCCCGCTGGAATCCCATTTCCGTCAGTGGATATCACATACGGGAGGCAGGCAGTACGGCGGCTCAGGAGGTCGCCTTTACCTTCGCCCATGCCAAGGCGTACGTGGATGCCACTCTCCAGACCGGTTTGCCAGTGGATGCCTTTGCCGGCCAACTCAGCTTCTTCTTCAATGCGCACAACAATTTGCTGGAGGAAGTTGCCAAGTTCCGCGCGGCCCGCCGCCTGTGGGCCCGAATCATGCGGGAGGAGTATGGGGCGGAGAATCCCCGCAGCTGGCGGCTGCGCTTTCATGTACAGACGGGAGGCAGCACCCTCACTGCCCAACAGCCGTCCAACAATGTGGTGCGGGTCACGGTGCAGGCCTTGTCCGCCATTCTGGGGGGAACGCAGAGTCTGCACACGAATGCCTTGGACGAAGCCTTGGCTCTGCCCACCGCCGCCAGTGCGGAACTGGCGCTGCGCACGCAGCAGGTGCTGGCGCACGAGAGCGGCGTCGCGGACACGGTGGATCCGCTCGCGGGCTCCTACTATGTAGAGCATCTGACGGACGAAATAGAAGGATTGGCCCAGGAGTACCTGGTGCAGATCAAAGACATGGGGGGCGCCTTGGAAGCCGTGGAAATGGGATTTACGCAACACACCATTCAGGAAGCCGCCTTCCGGGTGCAACGGGAGCAGGAGGCGGGACAACGGGTTGTGGTAGGAGTCAATGCCTTCCTGGACGCGGAGGCAGGAGAAGAGGAGATGCCGATTCTGGAGGTGGATCCCAAGGTGCAGGAAGAGCAGATCCGGAGAATCCGGCAGTTGAAACAGAATCGGGATACCGCGCGGACGCTACGGTGTCTGGATGGCATTGAAGAAGCCGCCCGCGATCCATCGGCCTCCCTGATGCCGTTGATGGTGGAAGCTGTGGCAAACCTCGCCACGACAGGGGAAATCTGCAACCGACTGCGGCGGGTCTGGGGGGAGCACCAGGCCGACACATTCATCTGATTCACGTGCCCGCCACCTCCACCCCCCACCCATTTGGAGCTGTGTGCCGGCCGATCCACACAGGCGACGCGGCTAGATCGCTCGGAGGTCACTTGCGAATCTCCTATGTCTCTTCTGAGTTGGTCTTGTCCAGGCTCTAATTGTGTAGAAGGACCAGGAAATTTTCACCTGCGACAGATTGGCGCGACCGTCGCAACCCACGAAATTCTCTAACTCACGTTGTGTCGGTCTGTGACAGATCATCAACCCTGACCGGAACGGTAGGGGGATGCCTGCCAGCCTGCCCATGCCGATGGCAAGGCTTTGGGCGACGATCGCATTAGGTGGAACTTCGCACTGTATTGAGGGAGAATGCGATATTCGGATTCAAGGCGCTTGAACGTCTGGCTGCCACAGCCTGCGCGAGTGCATTGCAAGCGCCTTCAACGAAGTCCAGAACCCGGGCCAGGCACCCGTTGCGCGAAACCCGATTTGACCACGCAGATCATTGCCAAGATGACCCGTCCCATGCGCAAGCATCTCCTGTACCGTGACTTCGGCATCGATTGTCCCGCCGTACATTGTTGGCCCCGTGTCATTCCCTATAGCCGTATACTGTGTTCGCTTGACATTGGCCATGCAGCGGTTTTGTGGAAAAGGTCGGCATGGCCCGATTCATGTCCCAGTTGGATGCTGCATTCAAACTGTCTCGGCCAGTCCCAACGGGATTTGTTCTCTTGGGAGGCAGTGGGTTTTGACGGCAGCGGGTTCCTGGCATGAAAGGCGTCGCACATGTTTCGGTACGTCGTGCAGAGGGCAATCGTCACATAGCCGATTGCTTCCAGCGAAGTCCTCTGCGGGTATTTTTGCCCCACGGCTACGCTTTGAATTGCATGGAAATAGTGCTGGGCAACACGGCTGGTGGCGTGGTGGCCGGCGACGAGCTGAACGTGAAGGTATGTACGAAAGCAAGGGCGACCGCGATCGTCACAAGCCAGACCGCCGAGAAGGTCTATCGCTCCGAAGGAGCGGACGCCAAAATTGCAGTCAGTCTGAAAGCGGAGTCTGGAACGCGACTGCATTGGATCCCTCAGGAAACCATTCTGTTTGATGGCGTGCGCTTGCGGAGGTGGATGACGATAGACGTGGAACGCGGGGCCAGCGTACTGGCGGGGGAGATGCAGGTTTTCGGCCGGACTGCGAGGGGCGAACAGCTCACCCATGGATTGTTCCATGACGAGTGGCGTGTCAGATATGCTGGCGAGTTGATGTGGGGAGACAACCTGCATCTCACCGGCAATATCCGCAAGTCGTTGCTCTCGACAGTGGGTTTTGACGGAAGCAACGCGATGGCGTCTCTCACATATGTGGCGGAGGACAATGCAGCACACATGGAGTGCGCCCGCTCCTTGTTGCGGGACGCGCAATGTCGGGCCGGTGTCACACTTGTGGGGAAAGTCATGATTGCGCGGTGGCTGGGAAAGGATCCGGCAGCGTTACGGCAAAGCTACACAGACTTTGTCGTGGCATTCGCTTCCGAAGTCGGCGCCGAACCTTTTTCCTTGCCCCAAGTCTGGCATGTGTAGTCAAAGTGCCCAATGCTTTGGCCCGATGTTTGGTGAACAGGACCAAGGCGAAGTTGAACGACCTTAGGCTTATACTGCAGCGTTGAGCAGGGAGGTAAGGCGAAGTGAATCTGACACCGAGAGAAAAAGACAAGCTCTTGGTGGCAATGGCGGCTGTAGCGGCTCGCCGTCGGCTGGAGCGCGGGGTAAAGCTGAACCATCCCGAAGCCGTGGCATTGATTACCGACCATGTCGTTGAGGGGGCTAGGGACGGACGTTCGGTGGCAGACCTGATGCAATCCGGAACCAGCGTGCTTGCACGCGCAGAGGTCATGGAGGGCGTACCGGAAATGATCCCCTCTGTTCAGGTTGAGGCCACGTTCCCGGATGGTACCAAGCTGGTTACGATTCATCAACCCATTCGCTAGCGGACAAGGACCATTGCATGATTCCTGGGGAAGTTGTCACCGGTGCAGGCGGTGTCATTTTGAATCAGGGGCGCACCACGTTGGTCGTGTCTGTCGCCAACACGGGGGACAGGCCGATTCAGGTAGGCTCCCACTACCATTTTTTCGAGACCAACGAAGCCTTGGCCTTCGACCGTCCCCAGTGCCGGGGTTTCAGGCTGGACATTCCGGCCGGCACGGCAATCCGGTTTGAGCCGGGCCAAACGCGGGAAGTGGGGCTCGTGGCCTATGCCAATCTTCGAGTCGTAATCGGGTTCAGGGGTCAGGTGAACGGGCCGTTGGAGGGTTGACGATGCCGCGCGAAATGGACCGCAGGGCCTACGCCGACATGTTCGGTCCAACCACGGGAGACAGGGTGCGCTTGGCCGATACCGAGCTCTTCATCGAGGTCGAGGAAGATCGCTGCCTGTACGGAGAGGAGGTCAAGTTCGGTGGAGGAAAGGTGATCCGGGACGGAATGGGGCAGTCTCAAACGACCCGACAGGAAGGAGCCGTGGACACGGTCATAACCAATGCTCTCGTTCTGGACCATTGGGGCATCGTCAAAGCGGACATTGGTATCAGAGATGGTCGCATTTTCTCGATCGGAAAGGCGGGCAATCCCCATATTCAGCCGGGAGTGGACACGATCATCGGGCCTGCCACGGAAGTCATCGCCGGAGAAGGCAAAATTGTGACCGCCGGTGGCATTGATGCCCATATCCATTTCATATGCCCGCAACAGATTGACGAGGCCCTGTACAGCGGCATCACCAGCATGCTCGGGGGCGGGACCGGACCGGCTGCCGGCACGAATGCCACAACCTGCACCCCAGGGTCTTGGCACTTGGGCCAAATGCTGCGCGCCGCCGATGGATTTCCTGTGAATCTGGGATTTTGGGGCAAAGGCAATGCCAGCCAGCCTGCCGCCTTGGTGGAGCAGGTCGAAGCCGGAGCGTGTGGCCTCAAGTTGCATGAGGATTGGGGCACCACGCCTGCTGCCATTGACACCTGTCTGCAGGTCGGCGACGACATGGATGTGCAGGTTTTGATTCATACCGACACGCTCAACGAATCCGGGTTTGTGGAGAGCACCATCGCAGCCATTGGCGGCCGCACTATCCATGTCTATCACACGGAGGGCGCCGGGGGTGGACATTCACCGGACATCATCCGGCTTTGCGGTGAAGCCGGTGTCCTGCCTTCTTCGACCAACCCCACCCGTCCCTTTACCGTCAACACCATTGATGAACATCTGGATATGCTGATGGTCTGTCATCATCTTGACGTCCGCATTCCCGAAGACATTGCGTTCGCGGAAAGTCGCATTCGGCCGGAGACGATTGCGGCGGAGGACATCCTCCACGACATAGGGGCTCTGAGCATGATTTCTTCGGACAGTCAGGCCATGGGACGGGTGGGAGAGGTTATCATTCGCACTTGGCAGACAGCGGACAAGATGAAGCGTCAGCGGGGACGGCTCGCAGCTGAAATCGGCGACAATGACAACTTCAGGGCCAAGCGGTACATCGCAAAGTACACCATCAATCCGGCAGTGGCGTGCGGCATATCGGAGATCGTCGGTTCGCTAGAAGTCGGCAAGCTGGCCGACATCTGTATCTGGGCCCCAGCCTTCTTTGGCGTAAAGCCGGACTTGGTGCTCAAGTCCGGCATGATCGCGGCCGCCTTGATGGGGGATCCCAACGCATCCATTCCCACGCCCCAGCCCACCCACTACCGGCCCATGTTCGGTGCGTTCGGCGGAGCCCGGACGCAAAGTTCGATTACGTTCCTTTCACAGGCTGCCATACGTGCCGAAGTGCCTGACAAACTGGGTCTGCAGAAGCCGACCGTGGCTGTCAGGGAAACCCGCAGCATTGACAAGCACGCGATGATTCACAACGATGCGCTGCCCCACATCGAGGTTGATCCGGAAACCTATGAAGTGCGCGCGGACGGAGTCCGGTTGACTTGCGAGCCGGTGCGCGAGCTGGCCTTGGCCCAACGCTATTTCCTCTTCTGAAGTTATGAACTTGCGCCAGCTCTTCCGGCTTCTTTCCTGGCTGTCTCCTTCATTTCCTGTCGGGAGCTACACCTACTCGCATGGTCTCGAGTTCGCGGTGGAAGCCAGGCTGGTGCATGACCGGACCACCCTTGAGGAATGGGTGGAGGGGATACTCCGTTTCGGCACCGGTCGGATGGATGCCCTGATTTTTTCAACCGCCTACGGTGCAGCTCTCTGGCGCCTGAAAGATCTGGCCGAATTGGCAACCGCACTCAGAGGGACGCGCGAGTTCAGCCAGGAAAGCCTCCAGCAAGGCCGAGCCTTTGCGACTGTTCTGGAGGCGTCATGGCCGGTATCTGCCGACTATACAAACTCCATGCCAGCGCCCTTGCCCTATCCAATGGCAGTGGCGTTGGCTTGCAGGCAACACGAGATTCCCTTGCCCTGTGCCTTGGCAGCCTACTTGCACGCCTTCGCTTCGAACCTCGTGTCAGCGGGTATTCGTCTGATTCCGATTGGGCATACGGACGGACAAATCGCCCTTGCCCGCATGGAAACTCCCGTGGACGAAGTGGTGACGGAAGCCTTGAGGACCCCCGAGGAGGACTGGGGCGTGGCCACGCCCATTCTGGATTGGGCATCCATGCAACATGAAAGTCAACACACGAGGCTTTTCCGGTCATGAAAGCGAGTCAACGAAATCCCTTGCGAGTCGGTATCGGAGGCCCCGTGGGATCGGGCAAGACGGCCCTGATTGACTCGCTGTGCAAACGCCTGCAAGACCGATATGAGATCGCGGTCGTGACCAATGACATCTATACGCGGGAAGATGCCGAATTCCTGATCCGGAGCGGTGCCTTGCCACCGGACCGCATAGTGGGAGTGGAGACGGGAGGTTGCCCGCACACCGCCATTCGCGAAGATGCCTCCATGAACCTGGAAGCCATTGATGCCCTGCTCTCCCAGTTTTCCATGCTGGAATTGGTGTTTGTGGAGTCGGGGGGAGACAACCTCGCGGC
Source organism: Caldilineaceae bacterium (assembly GCA_963422415.1). Lineage (GTDB taxonomy): Bacteria > Chloroflexota > Anaerolineae > Caldilineales > Caldilineaceae > Bin34. The sequence continues at coordinate 3,031,452 of OY729430.1, read as the reverse complement.
GACATTCAGCCCTGAACTGGTGGATACCACGATCTACGTGATCGATGTGGCGGCAGGCGACAAGATTCCCCGCAAGGGGGGACCGGGAATCACGAATTCCGACCTGCTGGTCATCAACAAAATAGACTTGGCCCCTCATGTGGGGGCTGATTTGGGAGTCATGGACCGCGACACGCAGGCCCTGCGCCATGAAAAACAGTTTGTTTTCACCAATCTGAAGACAAAAGCCGGACTGGATACCGTCGTGTCGTTCTTGGAAGCCACTTGGTCCTGAAACCCATTTCTCTTGCAGCAGGGCGAGTCTTCCCGGGTCTGCGGACAGGTGGTTTGAGCATGGACTTGGCGTGGAAAGCTCAAGCCAGTTGGGGCAGTGGGCAAGCCAAGGCGGATGGCCAGTGTCGTCTACAACCACCTCGTTGCTCGTCAGGGATGGCTCGCCTCGCCCCAGATCTCAAGGTCGGAAGCCATTGTCTGCAGCGCCAAGCTGGGAATCTCCAAGACCAAGCCGAGGGTCAAGCATCTTGAAAAATCGGGCCGCGGAGGCAATCGGCAATTCCCGGATTGTGAACCCTTTCCATTGCACGCCGCGCTACGGTGCGAGACAGGTCCCAGTGGTGATATACATTGCCTTTGTCTTTTCACTTGCACAAGGGAGCTTGGCATATGATCTCTTCGGAGATTGACGGTCTAGAGATTCTCCGGCTGCATCACATCGGTATCGCCACGGCAAACTCTCGGCAGACACGGGCATTCTACTGCAATCATCTGGGCTTCACTTTGGAGCGCACACAGGACTTTCTGCCACAACGGGTGCACGTGTCCCTGCTGCGCAAGGGCAATGAACTGCTCGAGATCTTGGAACCTTTGGTTTCGGATTGCGCAACCGGTCGCTTTTTGGCCAAGCGGGGCCCTGGCTTCCATCATCTCTGCTATGAAGTGCCCGATATTCAAAGAGGGCTGGATGTTCTGCGAAGGCAGGCAGTGACTCTGGTGCACGACCACGTGGAAACCGGTATTTTCGGACCTGTGCTGTTTGTGCATCCAAAGTATGCGGACGGGGTCATGGTGGAGCTGCTTCAGCCTGCCAAGCGGTAGAATGCCGCCCTGTCGTGATTTCTTTTCAGGATGGTCATGGCTCCCCGTTTTCATTCCCAGACTCGCAGCGGCGCTCTTGTCGGCCACGCGCCGGGCAAGGTGATTCTGACCGGCGAACACGCCGTGGTCTACGGCTATCCGGCGGTGGCCGTCCCTTTGCATGACTTGAAGGCCCAAGCCTCGGTGGTGCCCGCTTCCCCAGGCTATGGGACCCTGATCGCCGCCCTGGATCTGCAGCGGCACACGCGTCTGCACAATCCCTCGCCACAAATGCAGCCCTTGGCCCAAGCCGTGGCGGCGACTCTGTCCGCCGTGGGATGGACCGAGGAACCGGATTGGGTTGTGCAGGTGCAAAGCCAGATACCGGTAGCCCGAGGATTGGGGAGCGGAGCCGCCGTGTGCTGTGCCCTGGTGCGGGCAGTGTCCCAGGCAGCCAGCCGATCCTTGGAACTGGAAGTCCAAAATCGCATCGTCCATGCCAGTGAAAGGCTGCTGCATGGCAGTCCCAGCGGCATTGACAGTCTCGCCGTTGTCCACGGCCTGCCCCTGTACTTTCAGAAAGGCCATCCCCCTCGATTTTTCCAGCCCCGGCAATGCCCTGCATTCCTGCTGGCGGATACGGGAATGTCGGCGCCGACCTCTGAGGCTGTGACCAAGGTAGCCCGTCTAAGGCGGGAGAGACCCAATGCGGTAGAAGGCTGGATGCAGGAGATTGGAGGCATAAGCGGCGCCTTGTACAAGGCGCTGACTCAGGCAGATCCAGTGGAGCTGGGACCCCTGCTCAATGCCAACCAGGAACTGCTGCGCAGGCTGGGGGTCAGTTCAGTGGCCAACGAGAAACTGATTCAGGCGGCCTTGGAGGCCGGAGCCCCTGCGGCCAAGGTCACCGGAGCCGGTTTGGGGGGGCAGGTTCTGGTACTGTCCCCTTCCGAGCCGAAAATCGCTGGCGTGCAAGATGCCTTGTGGGCGGCAGGGGCCGTGGCCGTGTGGCAGGCACGCATTTCTGCCTCCCCGGCTGCGTAGCCAGCCTGCAGACAGTGCAAGCGGAGGCTGTCAAGAAAGGGCATCCCGCGCCGCTGTCCTCTGAGGTTGGTTGTTGTTGGCCAGTGGGATCAGATGTGATCTCAAGAGCGCAAGCAAGTCCAGATCCAAGGGCAGGGGAAGAAAGGAAACATTGTCGTCACCCTCACCGCTTTCATCGATTGCCATCTCAAGGGGCCTGTCCAGAACCGGTTTGTCGAATCTCAGGCATCTATGTACAATCGATTTCGCTTCCCGCAATCTCTATGAATCGGATCATTCATGGTGGAGTTGACTTGGCCATGTCAGACGCCGCCTGGGTCAGTGTCAGCAGGCTGTCGTGGTTTCCGAGAGTTTGGAGTGGCGGTGCATGAACTCATGCTATACAGGAGAGAATCAATGGACACATTGAGGAATGGAATGCATCTTGGGATCTGGGCGTTGACAGGTCTGCTCCTGCTCGCGGCCTGTGGGGGTGCGCCGGCGGCGCCAGCCATGGAGGAGGTCGCCGCCGAGGCAGAAATGGCCATGTCCAGCCAAGAGGCTCCCATGCTGGCTGAAATGGTAGCCGCGGGGGAATTGCCTCCGTTGAGTGAACGATTGCCTGCGGAGCCTCTGGTACAGGAAGGAGCCGAAGGCATTGGGACATACGAGGGTACCTTGCGCTTTGGCAACGTAGAGACGGGACTCTGGAACCTGGCGACGCTGCGCACCGTGGGCCTGTTCCAGTACAACCAAGAGAACTCGGAAGTCAGCGTGGACGTGGCCAAGGACTTCTTCTGGAACGATGATCTGTCTGAACTGACCATTGTGCTGCGAGCCGGTCACAAATGGTCTGATGGCACGCCCTTCACTGTGGATGACATTCTGTTCAAGTGGCAGGAAGTGGACGGCAACGCGGAATTGACCCCTTCGTTCAGCAGCTTCTGGTCACCCGGGGGTGAGAGGGTGCAATTCACCAAGGTCGATGACATGACGGTCAAGATGAAATTCGCCGTGCCTTATCCAGCGGCGGTGGATTTGCTGGGACGGAGTTGGTTCAGTTCCGATCCAGGCTTCATGATGCCCGCCCACTATCTGAAGGAATTCCATATCGAACACAATCCCGAGGCGGTGCAGAAGGCGGAAGACGAAGGGTTCGAAGACTGGGTCGGGTACTTTCGTTCCCACTCCAACCCTTCGGGCAATGTGCTGGTGGGACGGCCGTCCTTGTGGGTCTGGATTCCCGAGGAACGCACATCGGAACGGGTTATCGCGGTGCGCAATCCCTATTTCCACCAAGTGGACACCGCCGGCAATCAATTGCCCTACATTGACCGGGTAGACACCGTAATCACCGGGGATAAGCAGGTACAGATTCTGAAGGCCACCACAGGAGAGTTCGATTTCGAGGGCTGGTACCTTTCCTTGAATGAGATGGGTGCCTTGCAGGCCAACAAGGACGATGGGAATTTCAAGGTGCAAACCGCCAAGAGTCTGCGCTCTTCGGAATTTGCCCTGATGCCCAATCGCACCACGAAGGACGATGTGCTGCGCGAGTTGTTCAATTCCTTTGATTTCCGACGCGCCATGTCCATCGGGATCGATCGAGAGGCGATCAACCAGGTGGTCTTCTTTGGCCTGGGGACTCCGTATCCCGCCATTCCCTTGCCATCCAACTCCTATGTAAAGCCGGAATGGCATACCTTGCATACCGAATATGATCCCGGTGCCGCCAATCAGCTGTTGGACGATTTGGGGCTGAGCGAGCGGGATGGCGATGGCTATCGCCTGCGTCCTGATGGGGATCGCCTGAGCGTGATCATCGAAATCGGGTCCACCGAGGGTCCCAAGCTGCCCATTTGTGAAATTATGCAGCAACAATGGATCGTCATTGGTATTGACGTGACCTGCAAGGTCACGGAAGGTTCCCTGTACACCCAGCGCAATTTGGCCAATGAATTCGAGATTGCCACTTGGCATCTGGATCGCTCCGGCTTGTTCGGGCGCGCCAATCCCCTTTGGTACAGCTTCTTCAGCGCTTCGCAGCAACGGTGGGGTTCCCAATGGGTCATATGGTTCACGTCCGATGGGGCCGATGGAATTGAACCCCCGGACGAGATCAAGGCGTTGCGGACACTGTTTGCGGAATGGCAACAGACGGAAATCGGCTCGGAGGACTTCGTGACCAAGGGCACCGAGTACTATCGGTACTTCGCGGAAGAGCTTCCCATGATCGGGACCGTAGGTCTGGGCCCGGTGCCCCAAGTGATCAGCAACCGATTGCACAATGTACCGGCGGAAAACATCTGGTGGGGTTCGGACACGAACTTCTACGCCCCGTACAAACCCGGCACTTGGTATATAGAGGAGTAACCCCCTGGGCGCGACGCGGTCGAGAGATAGCGCCTGTTGCTCTCCCGACCGCGTTCTGCGTCTTACTTTCCCGTCGCATGGCGGAAAGACCTTCATGTACAGCCCCTTGGGGTTTTCCGTCTTGGTTCTTGTCGCGCAGCCCAGCACCAACCCTCATCGCCCCTCCCCCACGGGATAGGGGGCATCTGTTCCCTCCCTGTGAGTGATGCCAGTCATGTCAACGTACATTGTCCGCCGTTTCCTCTACATGGTGGTCACCTTTTTCGCGTTGACGATAGTGGTTTTCGTCATTATTCAACTGCCTCCAGGCGACTATCTGGACACCTACTTGGCCGCGTTGGAAGCGCAAGGCGCGTTTGCCGATGAGGCCGAGCTGGAGACGATCCGCCGTCAGTTTGGCCTGGGAGGCTCGCCGGTGGAGCAGTATGTCCGGTGGATGTGGCGCTTTTTGCAGGGAGACATGGGCCGTTCCTTCGAATGGAATCAGCCGGTCAAGGCGCTGTTGGCCGAACGTCTGCCCTACACTGTCTTGATCTCTGTTGTTTCCTTGTTCTTCACCTATGTGGTGGCGGTCCCCATCGGCATCTTTGTGGCCACCCATCAATACCGATTCTCGGATTACTTTTGGTCGGTGGTGGGTTTTGCGGGTCTGTCCATACCGGATTTCATGCTGGCCCTCTTGCTGATGTATCTGCTGTTCAAGTATTTTGGGATCAGTGTAGGAGGACTGTTTTCGCAGGAATATGCCACCGCCCCTTGGAGCTGGGCCCGGTTGTGGGATATGGTGACCCATCTGGTCACCCCTGTGATCGTGATCGGCACGGCCGGCACGGCCGGCATTATGCGTGTCATGCGCGCCACCTTGCTGGACGAATTGGGGCGGCAGTACGTAGTCACGGCTCATGCCAAGGGCGTCCCGCACCGTACCCTGCTGTTTCGCTATCCGGTGCGGGTGGCGGCAAATCCCATCATCTCCACCGTGGGCTGGCAGCTGCCAGCCATAGTTTCGGGGGAGACCATTGTCGCGATCGTGCTCAGCCTGCCGACCACAGGGCCTCTGCTTTTTCGCGCCTTGTTGTCGCAAGACATGTTCATGTCAGGCAGCATCGTAATGTTCTTGGCGGCGCTGACGCTGGTGGGCACCCTGCTGTCGGACATTCTGCTGGTGTGGATCGATCCGCGCATTCGGTTTGAAAGTCGCAGCGGATGAGTATGCAATCTCTGTCCCCGCGCACCTTGACCGAGGTGTCCCATGCGGAGATTTCGGCTGAGGAGCGACTGTACTTCGCATCACAATGGCAACTGGTGTGGCGCAAGTTCCGCCGCCACAGGCTGGCGGTGGGTTCCCTGTACCTGTTGGGGGCGCTGTATTTCGTGGCGCTGACCTTTGAATTCTGGATTCCCTACCGTCCCTTGACCCAACAATCCGACTATTTGGACGCCCCGCCATCCCGGATTCACGTGCGACATGAAGATGGCAGTTGGGGGCGTCCTTTCGTATACGTTCTGGAACAGAACATTGACTTCGAGACCTTCCAACGGATCTACACGCCCGACACAAGTCAACCGCGCACCATTCATTTCTGGCGGAAGGGCGAACCCTACAAATTCTGGGGGCTTGTCCGGGCCGAGCGTCGCTTCATCGTGGTGGCGGAGGGAGGCGTGCTGTTGCTGTTTGGTACGGATAGCCTAGGTCGAGATCAATTCTCGCGTACGCTCGCCGCGGCACGTATCTCGCTCTCCATTGGACTGGTGGGAGTTGTCATCGGGTTCGTGCTGGGGTGCCTGTTGGGAGGGCTTTCGGGTTTCATGGGGGGATGGACGGATATCGTCATCCAGCGCATGATCGAATTTCTGATTTCCATACCGCGGGTTCCCTTGTGGATGGCTCTCTCCGCGGCTGTTCCCGCCCGTTGGAGCCCTGTGCGCGTGTATCTGGCGATCACCATTATCCTTTCCGTAATCGGCTGGGCCGGGCTGGCGCGGGTGGTGCGCGGCAAGTTGCTGGAGCTGCGTGAAGCGGACTACGTGATGGCGGCCAGCACGGCGGGCGCCACGGAGATGCGAATCATCCTTGATCATATGTTGCCCGGTTTCATGAGCTATCTCATAGTCCACCTCACCTTGGCCATTCCGGGCATGATCATCGGCGAAACGGCCTTGAGCTTCTTGGGTCTGGGGATTCGGCCCCCTGCCGTCAGTTGGGGCACCCTGCTCAAGGAGGCTCAGAACATACGCGCGCTGATAAGCCACCCATGGATGATGATTCCCGGCCTCTTCGTGATTGGCACCGTGCTGCTGTTCAATTTCGTGGGCGATGGCTTGCGGGATGCCGCGGATCCCTACAAGTAAGGAGAAGGCCGAAACCCATGCTACATCCCGTACTGGAAGTTTGTGATCTGACAGCCCACTTTCACTTGGAAGAAGGCATTCTCAAGGCTGTGGACGGAGTGTCCTTCACCTTGCTGCAGAATCAGACCTTGGGCATCGTCGGGGAGTCGGGATGTGGCAAAAGTGTCACAGTGCAATCGATTATGGGCATTGTGACGGGACAGCCGGCAATCAGCGGATCCGCCTTGTTTTATCGGGATGGCGCGAGTACGGATCTGTTGTCTCTGGATCGAGACAGCGAGGCCCACCGGATGATTCGAGGGCAGGAAATCGCCATGATTTTCCAAGAGCCCAAGACCGCCTTTTCGCCCGTACATACGGACGGCTTCCAAATCATGGAGGCCATCCGCGTACACCAGGCCAATACGTGGCGGGATTGTCGGGCGCGCACGCTGGATCTGCTGCGACAGGTTGGCATTCCCAATCCCGAGGTGAACATTGACGCCTATCCCCATCAATTGTCAGGGGGCATGTTGCAACGTGCCATGATTGCCATGGCGTTGGCCTTGCATCCGAGCATCCTGATCGCGGACGAACCCACCACGGCCCTTGACGTCACGGTGCAAGCCCAGATCCTGCGCTTGATGAAGCGTCTCCAAGACGAACTAGGGATGTCGATTCTGTTCATCACCCACGATCTCGGTGTCATCGCGCATATGGCAGATGAAGTGCTGGTGATGTATCTGGGACGCGTGGTGGAACAGGCGGATGTGCAGACCATCTTCAAGGAGCCCCAGCATCCCTATACCCGTGCGTTGATGGCTTCCATTCCACGCGTACACAAGTCTCAAGGATATCGTCTGCAGACCATCAAGGGTTCTGTGCCGGTCGCGCTCGATCCGCCGACATGGTGCACCTTCGCACCCCGTTGTCCTGACTTCATGCCCGGCCGGTGCGATGTGCAGGAACCCGACTTGCTGGAATTGTCTCCGGGGCACAAGGTGCGTTGTTTCCTGTATATGGCAGAGACAGCATGACCGAATCCGGTGCCACGCCTCTCTTGGAAATCCGCAACCTCAAGAAATACTTCCCTATCGAGAAAGGCATCTTTCGGCGTGTCACGGGGTGGGTCAAGGCTGTGGACAAGGTCAGTCTGACCTTGTATCCGGGCGAAACTCTGGGGCTGGTGGGTGAATCAGGGTGCGGCAAGACCACTCTGGGCCGGTGTGCCATCCGGGCCATTCCAGCCAGTGCGGGCCAGATTCGGCTGCATATCGATGGGACGGAGATCCGCATCCATGAACTGAACCGTACCGCCTTGCGCGCTACGCGCCGTCATATGCAAATGGTGTTTCAGGATCCCTATGGCAGCCTGGACCCGCGCAAGACCGTACTGGACATTGTCGGCGAACCGCTCCGCATTCAGAAAATGGGTGACACCCGCGCAATCGAGCTGCGGGTCAGGGAACTGATGCAACTGGTCGGCCTGGATGTCAGATATCTCAAGCGGTATCCCCATGCGTTTTCGGGCGGGCAAAGGCAGCGGATTGGCATCGCCCGCGCCTTGAGCCTGCGTCCCGAACTGATTGTCTGTGATGAACCCGTTTCCGCCCTGGATGTGTCGGTCCAGGCCCAAATTCTGAATCTGTTGCAGGATCTGCAGCGTAAATTCGCTCTGACGTATCTGTTTGTGGCCCATGACCTGAGCGTGATTCGGCACATCTGCAGTTCGGTGGCCGTAATGTATCTGGGGAAGATAGTCGAGCAGGCTCCGACTGATACCTTGTTTCGGAATCCCAGGCACCCGTACACGGAAGCCCTGCTTTCGGCCATTCCCGAACCTGACCCCGATGTGAGCCTCCAAGAAATTCCGCTGGAGGGCGATGTGCCCTCGCCTGCCAATCCCCCTTCGGGATGTTCCTTTCATACCCGCTGCGCCTATGCCGAGATGGTGTGTCACCAAGAGGAGCCTGTCTGGACTGAGATCCAGCCGGGGCATTTCAGCGCCTGTCATTTTGCCACGGAGCTGGACTTGCGAGGGGTGCAGGACTGATGGATCGGGATGCTCTGGTGATCGGAAGTTCACTGCTCGTATGGCTAGGTGCCATCGCGTTGTTTCTCGCGCTGATGCGTTCGCTGGTGGCGCGGTATACGCAGTTGTTCCATGCACGGATGCGGGCTTCCTTGGAATCAGCGGAATTCATCGTCCGCACAGGACTGGCGCCTCCTGCTTGGCGCCAATCGTGGCTGGTTACGGATCCTTGGCCAACCTCCAGATGGATGCGGGGGGCCCGCTCTGGCTCCGCGGACAGGGACGGGTCGCAATTGTGTCTGAACCGACTGGAGCGTCTGATCCGCTTTTTTGAACGATCGCCGGTGGTACAAGGTGCGGACGCACGGGCCCTGCTGTTGGAGGAATTGCGCACCCAGCACCAACAATGGACACGCCATGGCGTGTCCATCGCACCGGACCACATCGAGCCCGACATGAAGTCACCCAACAGACAGGCAAGCCGCAGGATCAAGATAGGCTTTACTGGGCCGGGAAACCTCGCGCGCAGACATGCCGCGAATCCACGGCATATGGATGGCAAGGATGATCAGGCTTTTCCACTGGGCGACGCTTGAAGGGATTCTGCATGCGCGATTTCCTTGTCCCGCAAACAGCTGGCCATACCTAAACCGTGCCTAGATGCCGATCGAGGACCGGCCGGCACCTTGCTGCCTGTCATAGTGGTTGGAAATCGGAAGAAATCCATCAACAGGAGCAAAACATGTCCAGTACACCACTTCGTGTGGGCCTGATTGGCTGTGGGGGCATATTGAAAGCCTTTCACGCATCCGCCTATCGGTCCTTGGCATCTCTGATTCGGATTACGGCCTTGTCTGATCCGGTTGCGGCCAATCTGCAATGGGCCCAAGAGACGTTGCAGGTGCAGGCACAAGCCTGTCATGCCGACTTCAAGGACATGCTGGCGGCGGAGACACTGGATGTGGTCGTCGTGGCCACGCCCCATTCCCTGCATGCCGCGCAGTCCATTGCCGCCCTGCAAAGTGGGGTGGACGTCATCAGCGAAAAACCTATGGCATTGACGTTGGAGGAAGCCGACCGGATCCTGGCCATGGCCGAAAGCACGGGACAGACCTATACCGTAGTCCACAACTTTCTGTTCATGCCCGGCACAGCCGCCGCGTTGGGCAGGGTGCACAGTGGCGCCTTGGGCGCCACGGGTTTCGGCCGGGCCCGGGCCCTGTTTCGTAAGCGGGGCGATCAGGCCGACCCAGCCAAGGTGTGGCGTGCCTCGCGGGCGGCGGGCGGCGGCTGTATCAACGATACCCTGTACCATGAAATTTACCTGACCGAAGCCCTTGTGAATTCGCCCATACGGTATGTGCAAGCGCATGTCACGACACAGCATTTCGATTTTGCCGTGGATGACATGGCGCTGCTCCTGTTGGAGCACGACAATGGGGCAATCTCCACTGTCAGCGGATCCTGGTGGGTGACGGGTTCCGGCAATGGCGAGAACCCCAATCTGGCGGAAGTGCATGGCCACGCCGGGTCGGTGCGCATCCTGCGACGCGGACGCGAGCTGTTCCACAAGGCGGATGCAGAAAACGACTGGCATGAGGTGTCCTTGGAGCCAGGTCCCGAGAATACACAGGACCGGAGGGGATGGAGTGGCCATGCCGGGTACTTCGCTGACACCTTCGCGGCCTTGGCCCGTAACGAGGCCCCTCCGGTCAGCGGCGCGGCGGCCCGCGGCAATTTAGCCATCATCTCGGCCGCGCGCATGGCCACGACCACGCGGCACGCCATTCGACCTGATACGCTTTGATCCATCCCACAGGACATTTTTCCCATTGAATTGCAACGAGGCATTTCCATGCGCCCCTACATTGACTGTCACAATCACATTGGCAAGACTCTCAACCGACTGCCCCCCACAGGCCAGAATACGGCCATGTGTCTGGCGCGCTACGCGCAAACCCACATTCACGCGGCCCTGTCCATGCCCACCGCCACGGGGGGGTTGATGATCCGCGGTTTGGAGGATCTCCGGGCTCAAAACGAATTGATTGCGCGCAACGCGCTGCAGTTTCCCGACATTTTCCCCATTGGCTTGGCCTTGGTGGATCCATGTCTGGGAGATTTGGCGCTGGACGAGGCGGAACGGACGCTGACCCTCCCGCATATGGTCGGTATTGTCTCCCATCCCCCAGTGCGCGAGGCATCCATTCCCTTTGTGGAGATGGTGGCGGCGCGCAGGGGCCTTTGCAACGTCCATATGCATGACGCATTGTTTGGCCAGATCGTGAACATGTGTCCCGACACCACCTTCATTGCCCACGCCAGCACGTACGCCGCGGAGCACTTCGCCCAGTGCGACAATGTATGGTTCGAGGTTGTGCAATATCCTGACGGGCGCAATTCCGAGTGGGATTTTGCATGGCTGGCGAACAAGGTGGATTCCGAACGCATCGTCTTCGGCGCGGATTTGCCCTATTACGACTATCGCTTGCTGCAGAGAGTCCTTGAGGAAGCGCCGGTCAGCGCAGAACTCAAGGACCGGATTGCGTATAAGAACATGACCGCGCTCATTCAAATGTACCGGCCCGATTGGATCATGCCCGCCGCGCCGCCCAGAGCTCCCCGCCACTATACGGACACGGAACTATGGGCCTGTGACAGGATGGCGCCGGATCGCTTGACAGTGATGGGTTAACTTCCGAGGACGCTTCGGACAGGAGGCAGACAAATCCCCTGACGCCGTGTCGCCTCTCAACAAGGGGTGGTGCCTGTCATGGGGCGGTTGAAACCCGGTCCGCGTGGTCCGGGGCCAAGTACCGAAGCGATCCATCCACCAGGACGGCGGCTACCTGCAAATCTGGCGTCAGCAAGGTCACGTCGGCTAGATAGCTAGGCCGTAGTCGGCCCAGACGGTGATCCCAACCACAGGAAAAAGCGGCGGTCAGGCTGGAAGCCGGCCAGCATGTAGCCAGATCGGTGTGGGTGGCGGCAATCAGGTTGGCCAAGGCTTTCTCCATGGTAAGGACGCTGCCTGCCAGCGTGCCGTCCGGCAAACGACACGCGCCTCCCTTGACCGTGACTGGCAATGCACCCAGTGCAAAGACGCCCTCCGGCTGGCCCGTTGCGGCGATGGCGTCCGTGATCAGGAGTAGCCGGTCCATGGACTTGCAAAGGGTCAGGATGCGTATGGCCCCGGGATGCACGTGAATGTTGTCGGCAATCAGCTGCGCGAAGATGTGAGGGTCCTGCAGGACCCAACCCAGAGCGCCAGGCTCCCGATGGTGCAGCCCCTGCATGGCGTTGTAGGTATGGGTGGCCTGACGAATGCCCCAAGCGGCTCCTGTGGCGGCTTCTGCATAGGTGCTGGCCGTATGTCCCGTCACCGCCACTGCGTTGGCGGCGCGCAGCATTTGAATCAGGGCTTGGGCCCCAGGAATTTCAGGGGCCAGAGTCATCATTTTCATCGCTCCCGATTCCACCAGGCGCGTCACAAAGCCCATTTCGGGAGGCCGAATGAACCGGGGGTTCTGGGCCCCCGGGAATTCGGGGCTGATGAAGGGCCCTTCCACATGGGCTCCCAAGATACGAGGTCCAGTCCCACCGTCCCGCATGACGTCGCCCACGGCCTGCACGGCCTTCTCGATGCTGGGCAAGGGAGCCGTCGTGGTGGTGGGCATCAAGCTGGTGGTGCCGTGTTGCATATGCAGGGCGCCCATGATCCGGATGGCGGCAGGGTCCGCCTGCATGGTGTCCGCCCCTCCGCCCCCATGCACATGCAGGTCGATGAACCCTGGCACCACATGCAAGTCCGTGGCATCCAGCCGCGCGCCGGGAGTAACCTGTGCGGGGCGACAAATCTCCTGTCCTCGGATGTACAAACTCTGCTGCACGGGGGCTGTTCCTTCGGAGGCTCCATAGAGCAGGCCACCCTCTATGCGAGAAATCTGGAGGTTCAAGTCTGTTGTCATGGGTTCATTTCACAAGGAGAATTTTGAAAAATACGCAGGCTAGTTCTCCTAGGCATTCCGGGCGGTCAGTGGGTGCAGGCCTGCAAGGTTGCAAGGTGCCCGATCCGCCACAAGCGGATCTTGTGTCACGTGGCCAACCCTCTTTGCGGTGACGTGAGGGCGTGAAATCCGGTCCGAAGTGTTGCATCCTCGTGGCAGGCGTTGTCAATTGTGGGTCGGGACGAGCATGTCCCAACCGCCACCGGCGCGGCCTGCCATGCTGCGACTCTCAGCCCTTGATTCCGCTCATGGCAAAGCCCTCCGTGAAGTAGTGCTGTCCATAGTAGGAGAGGGTCATCATGGGCCGCGACATCAGTACCGACATGGCCATTATCTCACCCCCAAGCCGTGTCTCCGCGGATGCCAATGAAGCCCTGCATCGCCAAAGTCAGCGTCTGCACACTTTTGTCCTTGAGGTAGAGGAGGGCGAAGAGCAGGTCGTTCCAGGCCTAGGAAGTGATCAGCACGATCTGCAGGGCGAAGATTGGCTTGGAAAGCGGCAGCACGATGCGCCAGAAGATACCCAATTCACTGCAGCCGTCAATGTGGGACGCGTCGGACAGTTTGTTGGGGATGGCGCGGAAGAACTGGCACAGCACGAATGGATGGAGAAGGCGATCCTCTATCTGTTCCACATGCTGGCACGACTCGGTTAGAGCCTCTCCCGGGTCGTGACAGGTCGGGAATGCAGCCAGAGGCCTCCGAGTGGCGGAAGCGTCAGGGCCAGACTTTGGTCGAAGCCATGCATTGGGTCTGGACCGGGATGCAGGGCAGTTCCGTTCAGGAGGCCGCTGCCTCCGAATTCCGAGGCATCGCTGTTCAGGATCTCGTGCCAGGGTCCCGCGTGGGGCACGCCAATGTGATAGTTGGACCGAGGCACGGGGGTCATGTTCAAGACCACGACCACGGTGTCGGCGGGATATTCCCCGTATCGAGCGAAGGACACCACCGTGTTGTCTTTGTCCGAAAAGTCGATCCAGCCGAAACCTTCCTGCAGGGTGTCCTTGAGCCAGAGAGCCGGCAGCTGCACATAGAGTCGTCCCACGGCCTGAACAAACCGCTGGAAGTGTCCATGCCACGGCTCGGTCTGCAGGTTCCAGTCTAGGCTGCGAGTCTCGCTCCATTCTCCGTCTTGGGCGAATTCGTTGCCCATGAAGTTCAATTTCTTGCCCGGATGCCCATATTGATACACAGTCAACAAACGCAGGCTGGCGAACTGCTGCCAGCGGTCTCCTGGCATCTTGTTCAGCTGCGATTTCTTGAGATGCACCACTTCGTCGTGGCTGAAGGCCAAGACGAATCTTTCCGAATAGGCATAAGTAAGGCCAAAGGTGATCAGGTGCAGGTGATGCTTGCGGGCAATGGGGTCTAGCTTGAAGTAATCCAGAGTGTCATGCATCCAGCCCATGTTCCACTTCAGATCGAAACCAAGGCCGCCTACATGGTCCGATTGAGTTACCAGTGGCCAAGTCGTGCTTTCCTCGGCCACTGTGAGAATGCCCGGGAAAGCTCGGTGCGTTTCGCGGTTGAACTCCTGCAAAAAAGCCACAGCCTCCAGATTTTCGTTGCCACCGTGCTTGTTGGGTTGCCACTCCCCTGGGGCGCGGGCGAAATCCAGGTGCAGCATGGCGGCGACCGCATCTACCCGGAATCCATCTACATGATATTCCTCTAGCCAGAACAACGCGTTGCTGACTAGAAAGTTGCGGACCTCGTTGCGACCGAAATTGAAGATGAGGGTATCCCACTCCCGGTGTTCCCGCTTCCACAAGTCTTCATGTTCATAGAGATGGCTGCCGTCAAAGAAGGACAGACCGTGGCCATCCTTGGGGAAATGCGCGGGGACCCAGTCCAGCAAGACCCCGATGCCATGCCGATGGCAGTGGTCCACGAAATAGCGAAAGTCGTCCGGAGTGCCAAATCGACTCGACGGGGCATAGTAGCCTGTGACCTGATACCCCCAAGACTGATCCAGAGGATGCTCCATGATGGGCAGGAGCTCCACGTGCGTATAGCCCAGCCGCTGGCAGTGGTCCACCAATCTGTGGGCTAGCTGTCGGTAGTTCAGCATCCTCCCGTCCTCGGGTTGGCGTTGCCAACTGCCTAGATGCACCTCGTAAATGTTGAGCGGAGCATCGAGCGTCTGCCGTTGGGCCCGCTGTCGCAGCCAGTTCTGATCCTGCCACTCGTACTTGTCCAGACTCCAGATGCGGGACTGGGTGTCGGGCCGTGTCTGGCAATGGAATCCGTATGGATCCATCTTGTCTATCTGGTATCCCTGTTGACGCCCCAGCACACAGTACTTGTACCTCTCGCCCTCCACCAGATTGGGAATGAAGAGTTCCCAGACTCCCCCCACTTGGGATTGCATGGGATGCACCCTCTCGTCCCAGTCGTTGAAGGGGCCGATTACACTGACCCGCAATGCATTGGGGGCCCAGACCGCAAAACTTACTCCATTGACCCCGTCGATATTGTAGGGATGCGCACCCAGTTTCCGCCAGCTGCGCAAAAATCGGCCCTCGCTGAACAGGTGTCGATCAAAGTCTGTGAGCCGCGGGGGAAACCGATACGGGTCCTCAATCTCCGTTCTGCTTCCGTCCCGACCTTGGAGCCGCAGTCGGTACGCGGGTTGCGGCGCATGCGATCCCTCTTGCCAAATGCACTCGAAAAAGCCTGCGGCGTGCAGGCACAGAGCCGGTTGCAGGCTTTTGACATCCGTCTTGTATATCCAGACCCGGGCCTCCTGCGGCCGAAACGCGCGCACGGCGACGAAGATACGACCTTTCAACCTGTACCAATGCCAACCCAGGATTCGGGATGGCGCCGCGTGGTGGCCTGCTACCACAGCCTCGATCTCGGCTGGATCCAATCGAGAGCCGGGATGTGGGTTTGCCACTTGACGTTCAGGCATCTTGCATGCGGGCGGCTTGGACCCGGTCCAAGGCGGGCACAAAATATTGGGCGGCCATGGTCTCCCAGTTCATCTCTTGACTGGCGGCCATTCCTTCTTCCAGTTGACGGGCGCGGGTAGATTCGTCCCGAGACAACAGAGTGTGCATCCGCAGGGCAGTTTCAAGGCTCATGGTCTCTTCCACATGGTTGCGCACATCGTAACCTATGTGCAGCGCGTCTGTGGCCGAGTGGATCCAGTCGGCGTGCGGCAGGGAAATGTAGTCCGCCTCGACATAGAGTGGCACGGACACACCTTTCTGCCGGACTTTCTTCACCAGCCCCCCGCAGCCGCAAGCCGAACTGGCGCAGCATATGGCGCCGTGGGTCAAGGGTTCCAGTTGGGCGATTCCGAAGGGTTCATAGATGCTCTGTCCGAATTCCCCATCGGTACCTATCCTCAAGGTCTCGAAATCCATCTCGGACGGCATGCGGTTTCCGCACAGGGCCCGTTCCCATCCAAACTGATTGACCAACGCCATTTTGACATTGACGTGAGACCGGTTGAATCCCTCTACCACGTCAAAAAAGAAAGATGTTTCCAGTCCGACCAGATCTCCGTTGTCGGCTCGATGGCCCACAGGCCATCCATATTCCTGTTCCCAGCGATGTACTTGGGTGGCGGCGCGACCGGTCGGGGTGCTGGTGCTCAGAACGAACAGCACCGCGCTCTGGCCCGCGCCTTGGAGCGCCCGGGCCAGATGTCCCAGGACTTTGGCATCCCGCCACAAGGCCTTGGACGGCACCATGCGGGTGATGTGAGTGAGGATGATATCGGGTGCATAGCCAAAGAGACTGACGCAGTAGCGCTGGAGCAAGGCCCGCGCCGCGGCCTTCTCGGCCATGGACGTGGCTTTGCAGGGAATGCCGTTGTAGGCCAGATCAATGCGGCGAAAATCGACTCCCAGAAAGCGCAGTTCCTGCTCCACCAGGTCGCTGACAGCCAGAATGCCGTCGCAGCGGGCCGCGGCATGGATGAGCGGGGTCTTGAAAAGGTCGTGTTGCGAGCCAAGGAGGTTGTCAATGTACAGGCCGTCCGCAAGGCCCCGCCGCAGGACATTGTAGAAACGGGTGTCGTGACCCTCGTGCTCCTCTACCAGACGGCGTACAGGAGCCACTTCGTGAGCGTAGAAAACGAGATTCCAGCTTGTCGGCTGTGACTGGCGCAGGGCGAATGCCGTGGGAAGGCCCATCCAGTCATGGGCGATGAGGATGTTGCGACCCGCTCCCAGCCTCTGATCCTCTGTCAGGGCTATCAAGGCCCTGGACAGGGGCACGGCCAGATCGACAAAGCCCTGAAACTCCAGACTGTGCCCGTAGCGGGACACTTCAATACCGTATTGCGACCAAAGACTGTAGGAGAAACGATCAACTTGCTCCCGATCCACGTGTGCAGAGCTGACCAGTATCACTTCGTGGATGTAACGACCATACCTTGCGACGCCATACAGGAGTTCCACGCCCAGCTCCGTTTCCACCTGGCGCAGCCGTCTGCCCAGTTTCGGACAGACCTGTCCCCAGATGTCGTAGCGACTGGCCCAGCGCACCTGCAGCCGGGATCGAGGCGACAGAATTCGCTGCATCTGGCTCGGATCCCAGATCGGCCAAGGTCCGGCCAGCACTGTGCGTTCAATAGAGTCATTGTACGCCGCTGTACTCAGCAACCCCTCCAACACGGCTCCGATGCCTCCGATCTTGAGCGCGGCCTCGTGGGTGACATGGACAACCAGGGGTATGGACATGACGTGTGTGCTACGGGTTTGTGAAAGCTCGGAGTTGCCGATGGATCATGAGTGGCGGGCAACCCGATCTAGGGCGTGGCCATCAAGGTCCAGACTCTTTGTCTCTCTCGTTCCGACCATCATTTTTCAGTTGGTGACCAATCCCGGAAAATCGGTCGGATGCGAGAGGGCGGCGGCGTACATCTGCTGTGCCCCGCGATGAGCCAATATGGAGGAGACATCCCCGGCTCCCCAGCAGCGCCCATGTCCCCGCACCGTGGCGGCAATACTCTGGGCTGTGCAGCCATGGTGCCGTCCGTCCTGAAAAACCTGACGCGCCAGCTGCAGCTTGCCCAAGGCCAGACAGCAGGCATCCACGGCGAAGGCCTCTTGTCCCGTGATGGACCAGGCCAGCATCAAGTTGGCCGGGGCTGGGGTCTGCAAGGGGCTCGGCACCCCGTTTCGGTCCATGACATAGGTGGGCATGTCAAAACGATAGCCGATGCTGTCGGAGAAGTCCGGAGGCTTGTCGATGTCTATCGTCAGAACTTGGCCCTCCAAGTCTTGCTCGGTATCCCAAGCGGCGAAAGTGGTCTCCGATATGTCTAGGTCAGCAGGTGCGAGGCCGTCCTCAAGCAGACTGCACAGGACCTGTCCCGCGGGATTGGCGACAGGGCTGGTCAGATAAGGCACGCACCCCCGACCCAGCCGCAGGGCCGCTTGCGAAAAGACCGTCTCGCCCGTGGCTTTCCCGATCTCCCGCAGCAGTTTCGGACAGCCGCTGGCAATGTGGTTTTCGAGACGGGCAAAGGGGGTGATGTCCTGGGGCGCGGCCTTGAGAAAGGACCGCAGCAGGTCGGCAAAGTGCGCCTCGCTCTCTGCATGGGCATCCAAAAACAGGGGTACCTCGGGCAGATCCCGAATGGCCTCGGCCCAGACTCGACCATAGCGCAGGCCCAGATCCAGGTATTGGGTGTTTCCGGTGGCCCGGTAGCCGGACAGGGCCATGTGCAGCAGCCGCAGGTGGTCCACGAAATTGAAGCCTTCGGTCCCCACGGTCCGAGTGCCCAGACTATAGCTCACATACCGTTGGGTCTGCCAGTCGAACCAGGGGGGTGATTCTGTCGCCCAGTTGCCTACATGATGGACCCCGTCTTCAAGCGCGATCCGGACTCGAGGATTTTCCGGGACGATGCGGTAGAACCAGTCCAGAAAAATCAGGAAATGCTCGGTACCATGATGGACTTCCTGGGTGGGATGATATCCATGTACGAAGTTGTCCTGTGCCCAGCGCTCCCACTGGTCAAACAGGGCGGTGGCCAATTCCGGCACTCTCGGATCCTGGGTATAGGCATAGTACCCTGCCCAAGCGGTCAGGAAAGTGCCTTCGTCATGGATGCCTTGCCAGTCCCGGGCCAGATGCCCAGGCAGGACCACGTGCAACCAGTCTCCCAGTTCCTGGAGCAACAGAGCTAGGCCTGACGACAAGTCCGCGGGCTTTTGCAGGGATACGGATGATCTTTTAGGCATGGTGGGATTTGGCTCCGGCAATGAACAAACCCAGTATAGTGGAATAGAGGTGCAGCAGAGCCCTCTGTCAGAATGTCGGATTGTATCTGACCTAGACCACTGACCCGTCCGCGGGTGGGGTGTTGCCTTATGGAATATCGTCGCGGTTGGCGCGCCTTCATCCGCAATGCGGAAAGCGGTTCTCTCCGCAACCTGGACCGCCAGGCGTTGGCTCGCATCTGGTCCTATGCACGCCCCTACAAGGGGCAGATGGTCCTGATCCTGTTGGCTGTGCTTGTGCAGGCCCTGATCGGTGTGGTGCCGCCGCTGTTGTACCGTTATTTCATTGACACCCTTCTGCCGGCCGGTGATCTGGTGCGGCTCTATCTCTTCGCGGGCCTGTTGCTGGCGCTGCCCTTCGTGACGGTATTGGTAGGTCTGGTGCAGCACACCCTCTCCATGCGGTTGGGAGAGACCTTGGTGTACGACCTGCGCAAGGTCCTGTTCGCTCACGTGCATCGGCTCTCCATGCGTTTCTTCACCCACACTCGCGAAGGAGAGGTCGTGGCCCGCTTTACGCAAGACGTGGAAGGGGCCCGGCGCATGGTGACCGGCACCATTCCCCAGTCCACTACGGCTTTCATTACGCTGGTCGCAACCCTGATCGTGATGGGGCGCCTCGAATGGCGGCTGATGGCGCCTGGGGTCCTGCTTTTCCCCCTGTTCTGGCCCTTCGCCTATTGGCTGGCCCGGATCCTGCGTCGCACCTACCATCAGGGTCTGGAATACAATGCCAGCCTGACCAGCATGGTGGGTGAAACCCTGAATGTGAATGGGGCTCTTCTGATGAAACTGTTTGGTCAGCAGAAAGCGGCGCAGGTGCGGTTTGACACCCTCTCGGAACTGGTGCGACAGTTTCGCATCCGCTGGTCGATTCTGTCCTATTGGCTGACCTCCGGCATGGGGATCATGTCCGGCGTCGGGATTGCCCTGTTCTATGGGTTCGGGGGCTATCTGGCGATTCAGGGAGAAGTCACGGTTGGCACCATTGTGGCTTTGGTCGCCTATTTGCCCCGGGTGTTCCAGCCCATCACATCCATCAGTCATATCTCGGTGGATCTTGTCCAAGGCATCGCCAGCTTTGAACGGGTCTTTGCCTACATTGACGTGCCGGAAGAAGTGCGGGAGGCTCCGGATGCACAGACGCTGCAGTCCGTCGCGGGCCACATTGAGTTTGACAGTGTTTCCTTTGACTACACCTGCGTTCCGGCCCACGGGGAGGAGACACAGGCAGAGGACCAAGCGGCTTCACACCCTCCCAAGTCCGACCTCGTGGTCGCGGAACCGGGACGACCTGCCTTGACCAATGTTTCGTTCCGCGTGGAACCGGGCGAAATGGTGGCGCTGGTGGGTCTGAGCGGAGCGGGCAAGACCACGGTCATCAATCTGGTCATGCGCATTTACGATCCAACTGCAGGACGAATTCGTCTGGAAGGACATGATCTCCGACACTTGACCTTGGAGACGCTCTCTGCCCACATGGGCGTGGTGACGCAAGATGCATACCTCTTCTATGACACGTTGCGGGCCAACGTGCTGTATGCCAAGCCCACAGCCACCGAAAGGGAGTTGCGGGAAGTCTGCGCAGCCGCTCATTTGGAAGACTTCATTGCGGAATTGCCGGATGGACTGGACACTATGGTAGGGGAAAGAGGCCATCGTCTCAGCGGGGGTGAGAAGCAGCGGGTTTCCATTGCCCGGGCCATCCTCAAGAAGCCCTCTATTCTGCTGCTGGACGAAGCCACCTCCCATCTGGACGCCCAGAGCGAACGAGCCATCCAGGATGCCTTGGGACCCCTGCTAACCCAAGGCACCAGCTTGGTGATTGCCCATCGCCTGTCCACCGTCCGCAACGCCGACAAAATACTGGTTTTGGACGAGGGGCGCATTGCGGAAGCTGGCAGCCACGAGGAATTGATTGCGGCGCAAGGCCTCTATTCACACCTCTATGCCCTGCAATACCAAGCGCGTCGCCATCCTGTTGTGGATTCTCGACAGGCAGGATAGACATGGCGCGGCGGCCTTCCTCATCTTGCGCCCTGCGCGGTCGGGATACAACAAAATGAGATTTCAAACGTCTTCCATAGGGCACCCCTTTTATACAGTCGGCCTGTGCAGCCCGAACGGGCCTACTACCGGAACATGAGTTTTCGGCTGTCTTGTCGCGATCAGGCTGGGCATGTCGAGTGCCGCGGATGCACTGGGCGGAAGGGGTGGAGCGAGCCTTGGTGCTGTGTTTGCCGAGTGTTTGGGTGTCAGCGGATAATAGTGGTGTTGCCTAGGCTAGTCTGGAGAGAAGAGAGGGAATGGGCTGGGCGCGGGTATTGCTTTCGGCAACATGGAAGTACATTGTTATGGTAGCCCACATTTTTCGAACCTGGTTTGCTTGGACGAAGGCGGTGTACGCCTTGGTGGGGGTTGCCCTTGCCCTGCTTCTCATAAGGCAGGTGGTTGCTCTCAGTCCGGAAGAGGTAACGGTTCAGGGCAGGTTGCACCTCGCGCAGAGCGGCGAGAATCTGGCCGCCATAGCTGAGCACAATGGCTTGGAACTGAACGCGATCCTAGCGCTCAACGAACTTGATTCGTCTGATTCTCTGTGGATAGGTCAGCCAGTGCGACTGCCGGCTGCCTCCACGAACAACCCTGGTCTCGGGGCGCTCAATGGCATTCACCACGTCAGCAAGCATGAAACCCTGCACGCGGTGGCCTTGCAATACGGGTTGCATCCCGTGGAGCTGGCACATCTCAACCACATGGCCCCCAATGAGGTGTTGTTTGCAGGCCAAGAATTGCGAGTTCCCAGCCTGCACAACTGGGCCAAGATGGTGGAGCAGGGTTACATGCAGCGGTTCCCCACACATGTCATGCAGGAACATGAGACCTTGACGAGGATCGCGGAACGTTTTGGGATCACGGAAGAGGAATTGCGGGTTTTCAATGCATTGGTCCCGACCGATGTCCCGCCGGTCGGCGCTGAACTGTTGATTCCGCCGCCGAGTCAGAGAGTGGACTTTGCCGTTGACATTGTAAATCCAACCAGCTTGGGACAGCTGGTACGCCTAAAGGAAAAATGGATCGAGGTGGATCTGGGCACCCAAGAGGCAACCGCTTTCATGGGCATGACGCCGGTTCGCCACATGCCCATCTCCTCGGGCACCAGTGAACACCCCACGGTCACCGGCCTGTTTCGCATTTGGGCCAAGGCGGCCGTGCAAGACATGAGTCAGGGCAGTCGTTCCACACAGGAATTCGAGTTCTTGGAAGGGGTGCCTTGGGTACAATACTTCTATCAGGACTTTGCTCTTCAGGGTACCTATTGGCCTTTGCAGGCAGGCCAGCCCAGCAGCCATGGCAATGTGCTGTTGCAGGAAGACGACGCGGCATGGCTGTACGGTTGGACCACACCCAATAGCCACTCCGGATTCGAGGTGCACCAAGGCTGGATTCTGGTGACGCGCCCGACTCTGGCACCTTAATCTATATCCACGAATAGCTCTCGCTCCCGGATTGCAGGGAGCCCGATGCACACAATGCCTGTCAGGACCAGCCCCGGGCTCGCATGGCGGCGGTGACTGTTTCCATGGCGGTCGCATATGCAGCGATTCGCAGGTCCGTGTGCAGTTGTTGTGCCTTGTCCCAGACGGATTGGACAGCCTGAGACATGGCATGATCAAGATGGCGGTTCACCTTCTCAACGGACCAGTAGCGGTTGGCGGCGTTCTGGATCTGCTCGAAGTAGCTGACCGTCACCCCGCCCGCATTGCACAGCAAATCCGGGATGATGACAGTCCCCTGGCTCTGGAGCGTCCGTTCTCCTTGCTTGGTAATGGGTCCATTGGCTGCTTCTAGGACTAGGCGGGCTGCCACTCCCGTCGCGTTTGCCTCGTGGATGACGCCCTCCATGGAAGCCAGTGCCAATACCGGGACTTCCAGCTGCAACACCTCCTCGGGCGAGATCGTGTCTCCAATGGGGCAATGCCGCAACGATCCCTGCTGTGCACGGTGTTCCAGGACTGCCTGGACCGGGAGACCCTCGGCGGCGAATACGCCTGTCTTGCTGTCGCACACCGCTACCACTCGGCTGCCCAGCAGTTCCTCCGCGAGGCGCAGCATGTTGCCGCCGATGTTGCCGAATCCATGTACGGCGATGACCGGTCCTTGCAGATTCGTGCCGGACAAGGCCGCCATCTCGCGCAGGGCTGCGAACGCCCCTCGGGCTGTGGCTTGCCGACGGCCGCGACTGCCTCCTAGGCAAAGGGGTTTGCCGGTAATTGCGCCCGGCTGAAACCGACGGGTGATTTGCTGGTATTCATCCGTCATCCAACCCATGATCCGTTCATTCGTGTACATGTCCGGGGCCGGCACGTCTACATCGGCCCCGATGTCATGAATCAGGGCGCGGACATATCCACGACTGATCTGCTCCAATTCGGGGGTGGACAGGTTGGCGGTCCGGCAGTTGACGCTGCCCTTGGCGCCACCTAGGGGCAGATCCAGGACCGCGGTCTTGAGTGTCATCAGAGCGGCCAAGGCTTGGGTGGTATCCCTGTTTTGGGACGGGTGGAAACGAATGCCGCCCTTGTACGGTCCCCGTGCGTTGTTCCACTGCACGCGGTGCCCCGTGAAAAGAGTGCGTTTTCCCGAATCCAGTTCCACAGGGATCTGAAACTCCACTTGTTTATGAGGACACTGCAGCCATTCCAGCTCGAAGGATGTAAGGTCGGTATGGGCGGCGGCACTTTCCATGCAGGTTCTGACTTCATCCAACAGCGAAGACGCAGCCGATCCAGCCGTGCCGTTATGAGATGCAGTCGTCATGTTGCGGTTTCTTCCCATGTTGTCTTCTTTCAGACGAACAGTAGGATCCGAGCGGTCGTCAGCATGTCAATTTCTTACAATTGGGCGGGAGCAGCAGGGATCCTGCCCGCGGGCCAGTGACCGTGTTAGGTTGCGGGAATTGGATCTGGCCAAGGTCGATGGAGATTCGGGACATGCCCGGATTCGGTCTTGGAAGCGACCGGATGGCGAGACTTGGCCTTGGGTAGCTGTGCATATGGCTTGCCCTGTTTCCGGTTTCGGGTCATCCGCGTTCTCGCCGCGGCAAGGCCACGGCGTCTTCTGGGCGGAAAGGACGACCCTGTAGACAAAGCACAAACAATTGAAACAACGATGTCCTGCTTTATACTGTTCGGATGGCGGGCTGTGGAATCCTGGAAGCCGTGATTCTCTTGCGGAACTCCGTGTCGTGATAGGTACTCTTCCCCAGACCATTCTGGTCGTTGACGATGACGTGAACATTGCCAAGATCATCGTGCGCAACCTCGTGCTGGAAGGATATCAGTCTCTGGAAGCCCGCACCGGCCAGGAAGCTCTGCAGTATTTGCGAACCGCGGAGCCGGACCTGATCTTGCTGGACGTGGAAATGCCCCAGCTTGACGGTTTTGCGACGCTGGAGCGGATTCGGCGGGTCAGCGACATTCCCGTAATCATGCTTACCGTCAGGGCGGAAGTGGCCGACAGGATACGCGGCCTGGAGCTGGGAGCGGACGACTACCTGACCAAGCCCTTTAACCGCGACGAATTGAATCTGCGCATCAAGGCCGTGCTGCGCCGGTTTGAAACCCCGGAAAAGCCCGAAGACCTGATCATCTGCATTGACGAACGCCTGCAGTTCGACCAGCAACGCAGGGATGTCATTGTTGAAGGAAAGCGTATCGGCTTGCGGCCCACGGAATATCGTCTCCTCCGCGTACTGGTGGAAAACGCAGGCTGGGCCCAATCCCATGAAACCCTGCTGACCAAGGTCTGGGGCTACGAATATCGGGAAGACAATCACTTGCTTAGGCTTTACATAACTTATCTCCGCAAGAAGATTGAAATAGATCCGGCCCATCCGCAATACATCTTTACCAATAGGGGTCTGGGATATCGTTTTGTCGAATATCAGGATCGGAAGCCCGACTAGTCGCGGGTTCTTGCCCGCGGCTTCATTCCCTTTGCCTCTGATCGAATCTCTGCTTGGCTTGGATGCTTTTGATCCCTAACAGAGACGACAAGGCAGGTATACTGGCGGCCAATATGCTTTCGCATGTGTTCCCACCCTCGCTTGCGCCGGATCGTGCTGGGTGGTTTGACATGACACCTGCACTGGTGTAAATCGCCATCGCTGCATGCATGTAAAGTCTTCTTTGATCCGATTCCCACATTGGGTACGCTTCTTCCTGCTGGTGCTGTCCGTGGTCACGGTCTTGGCGTTGGTGACCGCGGGATCCGTTGGCTACCGACAGGGCCAGCAGCAGGCCATCGCTCACAGATCCGAGGCTCTGGCCAATTTGCGCGGCCAGCTGGAAACGCGGATTCAGGCTGGAGACTTGCCTGTGGCCGTTCAAATCGGGGAATATCTGGAATTGCTGGGAGTCTTGCAAGAGGCGGAAAGACGCAACGTGCAGCGGCTGCGAGAACTGCAAACCACACAGGCGCCGGTGGACACAGTGGATACAACCCGGGAAACTCTGCCCCTCCCTGTCCCGATTCAATGGGACCATGCATTATGGCAGGCAGCCCTGTCAGCCCATGCCCGCGCCGAATGGCCCGTCGTGATTGAACACCTCAAGGAACTCAAACAGGTGGATCGCAAGTATGTCACCATACCTTATATGGAGCTGCTGGAAGATGCCTACGTTCAGTGGGCTCGGTCCTTGGCAATCGGTCACATGGAAGAGGAAGCCATTACCCTGTTGGAAGTCGCCTTGGCCCTGCGTCAGAGCGAGGTGGTCCAGCGGGAACTGCAAGCCGCCCATCGGCTTGTTGAAAGCCAATCTTTCTGGGGCGTGGATTGGCCCAGAGTCTTTGAGGCGCTGGACTGGATCTACCGCTACGATCCCAGCTATCCGGGGCTCCTGGAACGGCTGGACCAGGCCTTTACGCAATACGAGGCAGGATCCCTGTACCGTGGAGCCGCGTGTGAAGCCTTTCTGTATCTCAGCGGCGCACAGATGAAGGCGCTGTTGGCGAAACTGGGCCAAGAATCCATCAGCACTCAGTTGCGGAAGGCTTGCGAGGCCGCCACACGCTAGCGCCACCGAGGGCTAGGCCGGCATGCCGGCCATCAGAAGGCCCAGCCGATTGCGGTCCGCCTGGGCGCTGGAAAGCTGGCCGATCAAACGGCCTTCGAACATCACGATCACACGGTCTGCCAAGCTGATGATTTCGTCTATTTCGTAACTGGCCAACAATACGGCCGCGCCGCGGTTGCGCAGCTGCACAATCTGGGCGTGGATGAATTCTATGGAGCCTACGTCGACACCGCGAGTGGGCTGAGCCACAACCAGCAGTCGGGGATCCCGATTGAATTCCCGGGCCACCACCATTTTTTGCTGATTTCCATCTGACAGACTGCCTCCGTCCTGTTCAATGCCCGACGTGCGAATATCGAATTTTTGCATGAGTGCAAGGGCGTGCCGCTTGATCTGCCGAGGTCTGAGCATGGTCCAGCGGGAACAGGGAGCTTGATTGTAGTGATTCAGGACCAGATTTTCGGCCACGGTGAATTGCTCGACCATGCCGAACTCATGTCGGTCCTCGGGGACATGACTGCAGCCGCCCCGCTGGGCAATCTGTCGAGGGGAAGCCCGGATGATGTCCCGGCCTGCCAATAGGATGCGTCCGCCGCAAGGATGGCGCAGACCAGTCACAGTCTGCACCAGTTCTGTCTGCCCATTGCCCTGAATGCCCGCGATCCCGACGATTTCCCCCGCATTCACGGTGAAGGACAAGTCTTGCACCGCCAGCTGACCTCGGGTTCCCATCACATGCACATGTTCAAGTTCCAATACGGGGTTGCCCGGATCAGTGATCACTTCCTTGCTCACGGTCAGGGAGACTGCCCGACCTACCATGAGGGCGGCCAATTCCACTTCGGATGTCTGCTTGGGCCGTGTGTTCCCTACCACCCGCCCTTGGCGCAATACCAAGATGCGGTGGGCAAGGGTCATGACCTCGCGCAGCTTGTGCGTAATGAAAATGACGCTGGTGCCTTGCGCGGCCAACTGGCGTAACACCGCAAACAGGCTGTCACTCTCCTGGGGAGTCAAGACCGAGGTTGGTTCGTCTAGGATCAGGATTTCGGCATTGCGGTAAAGGGCCTTGACAATCTCGACCTGTTGGCGCGCGCCAACAGGCAGTTCGCCGGCCAGTCGATGGGGATTGATGTCCCAACCATATTGCCGGTTCAGTCGCAAGATTGCCTGATGGGCCTGGGTAATGTCGAGCTGTCCAGCCTTGACTGGCTCTCGGCCCAGGACAATGTTTTCCAGTACGGTCATGGTCAGGATCAGCTGAAAGCGCTGATGCACCATGCCGATGCCCGCGGCGATGGCGTCACGCGGAGACTGGGCTTGCAGCCGCCGCCCCTTTACCTTGATCTCCCCGTGCGTGGGCTTGTACAGCCCATAAATGATGTTCATCAGAGTTGATTTGCCCGCCCCGTTTTCGCCCAGTACGGCCAGAATTTCGCCGGCCTGCAAGGTGAAATCGATATTCTGATTGGCCCGTACGCCCGGAAACTCCTTGGTGCAGTTGCACACTTCCAGCATGGGGACCTTGACCGCGGGATTGTGCAACGCCATACGAGTCAGGAAATCTCTTCGGTGGCGTAGGGTTGCCCCACAGCGGCCGGAGGCTGCACCCGTCCCATCAAACCGGAAACGGCGACAATCGTGACCACGTAGGGCAGCATGCTGATGAACTGGTGCGGCAACAGCGAGATCTGGGCCAACAGCAATTCATTTTGGATAGCCTGCGTATAGCCGAAAAGCAGCGCAGCGCCCAATGCCCCCAAGGGAGTCCAATTGCCGAAAATCACGGCGGCCAAGGCAATGAAGCCCTGGCCCGCGGTCATGCCTTCCTGAAACTGTCCCACTGTCTCCAGTACCAGAAAGCCCCCGCCCAAGGCCGCCAGGGCCCCGCTGAGTGTGGTATTGCGATAGCGCAGCCCCAATACGTTAATGCCCATTGTATCGGCGGCGCGGGGATGTTCTCCCACCGCCCGGGTACGCAGGCCCCAGCGAGTCCGGTTCAGTCCGAAGCCGAGAATCAGTACCAGCAGCAAGGCCGCATAGGTCAGCGGAGGCTTGTTGAAGAGCAGGGAACCCAGTACGGGCATGTCGGATAGCAGCGGGAGCGGAACGTTCGCGAACTTGCCTTCCGCTATGGCGTCTCGGTCGAAAAAGAAGGCTGTGGCTCCTTGAGCCAGAATGATCAGCACGGCTCCCGAGATGATTTGATCCATGCGGAAACGGATGGACAGGGACGCATGCAGATAGCCCATGATCAGGCCAGAGAGGAGCGTAGCCAGTGTGCTGAATCCAAGGCTGACCGGCAACGGCCAGTGATTCGTGGAGGTCTTGGCCAGAAAGGCGGTGAAGGCGCCCATCAACATCATGCCTTCGATACCGATATTGACAATGCCGCTCCTTTCACACAGGACGCCGCTCAGGGCCCCCAGAATAAGGGGTATGGAGGCGCGGAGCGTGAAATTCAGGGTGCTGCCGCCAAAGAACAAGTGCATGGTCGGGTAGTCCCCCAACGGCGTGAACTCGACCAGCAAGGCACAGGCCAACAGGATACCCGCAAAGCAGATGGCAAACCAGGAGGTGGTGCGGGTCAAGGGAGAAGAGTGCATGAGACGACTTCAACGGGCTGCGTGGCGTTCGGTCCATTGGGTGGTCCCTACTAGTCGCGCCAAGGCAGGTATGCGCAGCAACTGGCTCATGATATGGGGAGCAGCCACGAAGATCAGGATTAGGGCTTGAATGATTCGGATCAGATCCACGGGTACGCCGGACTCAAATTGCATACGAGGGGCGCCTGCGCTAAGCATGCCAAACAGGAACGAGGCCACGACGATGCCGATAGGATGCGTCTGTCCCAGCAACGCCACCGTAATCCCGTCAAACCCCACTCCTTCCCCGAATTCCGGAGCGAACTTGTGGTTGAGACCCAGAGTTTCAATGGCTCCGGCCATGCCCGCCATGCCGCCGGCGATGCCCATGGCCAATACCATGATCCCGCCCACACGCATGCCGGCGTAGCGGGCGGCGCTGGGTTTGTGGCCAACTGTCTTGATTTCAAAGCCGACCGCGGTGTTTTCCAGCAGCCACCAAGTGAACAGGGCCGCCAGCAAGGCTAGCAAGATGCCGTAGTGAATGCGATAGGGCGGGCCAATCAGCCACGGTATCTGCGCCGACGCCAGAATTTCACTCGACTCGGCAATGGCCAAGTCCGTGGAGTCCCACAACGGCCCGGGAGGCACCCCTCTCTCTACGCTGCCTGTGGATACGGTCCAACCCGTAAAGAGCGCGGCAATGTAATTCAGCATGATGGTCGTGATGACCTCGTGCGCTCCTGTAGCGGCCTTGAGCAGGCCGGGAATGGCCCCCCAGACTATGCCGCCGGCGATGCCCGCCATCAAGGACGCGGTCAAGTGCAGGGAGGCGGGAGAGCCCGCAAAGTGCACCCCTACGGCAACGGCACAAATGGTGCCTATCAGGAATTGTCCGGCTGCTCCGATGTTGAACATGCCGGCCTTGAAGGCAATCGCGACGGACAGACCCACAAATATCAAAGGGATCATTTTGCGGAGGGTCACGGCCCATCCTCGGGCTTGGCCTAGGGATCCTTGGTAGAGTCCCCAATATGCCTCCAGGGGGTTTTGGCCCAGACTGAACATCAGCGCGGCTCCGATCAGGAGTGCTGCCAGCAAAGCCAGTGCGGACGTGATCAGGGACTGCCGCCAAGTCCCCGGGTTCAGTGCGATAATGG
The DNA here is from genome assembly GCA_963422415.1 of Caldilineaceae bacterium. Taxonomy (GTDB): domain Bacteria; phylum Chloroflexota; class Anaerolineae; order Caldilineales; family Caldilineaceae; genus Bin34. Next base: position 3,001,549 of record OY729430.1, on the reverse strand, counting down.
CGTGTTCTCTCAGGTGTCAGGAAAGTTCCAGGATGGCAATCACATGGGATGATGGCGCGGGTGCGGTCTTTCCCATCGACAGAAGGCCGACGTTACGCGTCGGCCTTCCCATGAATTCAGCGTGTCGGACTGCAGATTCGACGATTACCAAACCCAAGTCCCTGTTTCAAACCGGGCGGGCCCGTTTATTGGCCGTAGCTGGTGGACAGCGAACCGTCGTCGAAGCCTTGTTTTATGCCCGCCAGATTGGGCAGAGTTTCGACTTGGAACTGGTCGACTCCAATGAAATACACGTCGGGATATGCTTGGGATGCCACGGTCACCATGAGGTCGAAGCCTGCATCCGCAAACTGCGCAATATTGTCGGCCGCGTACTGATTGAAGCTGCGGTCATTGACGCGCCCTACATCCGTGACCAGACCGATCTTGAAATTCGCAGTCGCCACCGTGCGGCAGGTTCCACGGGCGTTGGCACCGTACAGCCTGCCGCGACCAGGATCACCAGTGCAAAAAGTGTCGTCAAGTAAAAGCCGTGCCGCATTTTTCCTCATCAGGTTGTGCCGACGCGCAGGACGAGCCCCAAACCTTACCCCGTGGTTTTCCAAACGGGAAAACCGCGGTCAGCATAGCACAGTACAGTCTCTGATCTTTCGGACAAGCAAGGCCAGCGCCCAAGGGGAGCGGCAGAAAAGGACTGTGACTTGTACGGGTTCTGTTGCAGGTGTACACAGTGTATGGATTCAACCATGGCCAGCAGTCGGGGGAACTTACACCAGCAAGAACTGGCTTTCCTCTGTTCTGTACAGGAAATGGAAACTGCGTACCTCCTGCAGTGCCTCCCCAATCGCCTGATGGCCTTGGCGCTGCGCCTGCGCCAGGGCTGCCGCCGCAGACACCTGCGTCGCCACGGTCACGGTTTCCCCAGCAGTCTGAATCAATCCTTGGTCCACAAGCAGAGTCAGGCACAGCTTGACCACGGTCTCGGTCAGACCCAGCCGGGCAGCCATGCGAGGCACTTCCAAGGCGCCTGCACGGGCGCGGGCTGCATATCGACACATTCCATAGACTATTTGGGGCAGCGCCGTCGCGTCCGGTAGGGGCTGTTCATGGGCCATGAGCGTGATGCGGCTCCAAGACTTGGCTGTCAGCAACATCCTCAGCACTTGGCGGCTGGGCGGCGAAGACCAGATAACTAGATGGCGGATTTTCTCGCTCTCCTTTTGGATTGAATCAGTCAGGTCATATCGGGTGCACAGCTGTGCCTGGTTCAGGTCAAGACCTTCGGCATACCAGATGCTGGCCCCATTGTTCTTTCGGGGCGCAGCCGGCGGCATTTCGCGGCGTCGATCCTCGATTTCGTAGGGAGATGTCGGTTGGAGTTGTAGGGCCTTGGCCTCTGTGGCTTCCTGAGTGTGGGGACGCCAACTGTGCACCAGCAGTTCCACCGTGCTGGCGCCCCGATAGGTGTTCATGCGCAATGTATATACGAGGTCAATGGGTATGGTGGGAGCCTGTAGCAAGGGACACCGGAACCACACTGCAGACACGGGGAAGGCATGGCCGCTTTGCCAGACCTGAAAACGACGCATGGCGCTGTTTCCCTTGCCCATCTTGCGCCAGCGTTCCACGGTTAGATTCTTGGACAAGCCCAGGAACTCAGGATTGCCTTTGCCTGTGGGTTCCAGTCTCTGGAGCTGGGCCCACAACTGCCTGTTGATCTCGCCGAGAGACAGGGTCCGATCTACCATCAGAACACCGGGACTGGCGGTGTTTTCTGTATGTTGCTTCGCTATGGCCTGGTCCAACGCCCGACGGAAAGCGGACAGTTTGCCTTGTTCCAGGGATAGACCTGCAGCTTGCGCATGACCACCGCTGGTGTGCAGCAAGTCTCGGCAATCCTCCAAGGCGGTCCCAATGTGGATTCCATCCACGCTGCGCGCGCTGCCGCGCGCGATATTGTCATTCTGGATCTGCAGCAACACCGAAGGCAAGCCATACGTTTCCGTGATTCTGCTGGCCACTAGGCCCAAGATGCCCGGATGCCAGCTTTTGTGGGCCAGCACGATGGAACGCTGGCCTTTCAGGCTCGGATTTCGCTTCAGCTGGGCCGTGGCCTCGTCAAACATCTGACTCGTCAGGGCTTTCCGTTCTTCGTTCAGATTGTGTAACTGGGCGGCTAGAATGGCGGCTCGGCCGGGATCCTGCGTCAGGAGCAACTCGATGGTCAGGGAGGCGTCTGCCATGCGTCCCGCCGCGTTCATCTTGGGGGCGATCGAAAAGGAAATGTCTTCCGTACGCAATGATCCCAGACCGGTTCGGGAGGAATGCAGGAGGGCTTGAATTCCCACGCGGTCGGTTTTGTTGAGCGCCGACATGCCCTTCTGGAGCCAATAGCGGGTATCGGCTACTTGATCCGCCAGATCGGCCACGATGCCAATGGCCACCAAGTCCAGAAAGAGGGCCGCTTCCTGGGCCTTGCCCCGCTGAGCATAGAGTTCCTGCATCAGGAGGAACGACACTCCAACCCCTGGCAATGTAGCCTGTGGATGGGTGGGTGGCATCAGCTTGGGATTGATAATGACATTCACCAAGGGACGAATGTTGCTTCCTGTCTTGCGGTGGGGATCCGGATCCAAGGCCGCATTGGCGCCCGGCGTGAATTCTCCAAAATCAGGAGGCAGGTCGTGATGGTCCGTCACGATGATCTTGAGTCCTCTGGCCCGGGCCAAGGCCAACCCCTCTACCGCGTCAATGCCGGTGTCACAGGTGACGAGAAGATCGGGTTGCCAATTCGGATCATCCAGCAACTCCTGGATCCGTTCCACTTGGATACCGTGGTTGTCCCGAACGCGATGCGGAACATGCCAACGCACTAGGTCTGCATGACGGACCAACTGCTTCAAGCCTGAGGCAAGGAGAGCGGTGCTGGTTTGTCCATCTGCGTCGAAATCACCCCAAATCAGGATCCTTTGGCCCTGTTCCACTGCTTGGCCAAGCAGTTCCGCCCCTTCCTTCACGCCTGCCAAGACATGGGCGGGGACAGGTGTGTAGTGGGTTGAATCCAGAAATCCCCGGGCTTTTTCCAAGGTGTCTATCCCCCGTTGGACCAAGGCTTCGGCAAGACGATCATGGCCGGAACAGGCTTCGTGCACCGCGGCAGGCACTTCGGAGTGCGGTCGTACGACCCAGGAACGCTGACTTTCCATAGTCGGTCGCGTGTCGTTACAGCGTCATCGCCCACTTGGCGATGGACAGGTTGAACTGCCGCTGTCCTTGCAATTTCCGTAGACAGCCGATGGCGGAACCGAGACGCTTCATGTCTGCCGGCAACGGGGATTGGACGAGGCGCGGCACAGACCTTGTTTGGCCTGTGTCAACGGCTCTTGGCCTGGAATTCCGATGGGCTTCCCCTGGGTGCAACGGGCTTCCGGGCTGTTACGCCGCATACGCATGCTCTCCTCCCGGCCGTGGCCTTGACATTATGTGGGAGTAGGCCGGAGGCCTTGCGGAAGTGAGGGACATGGGCCGTCCCTGTTCAGTGGTTGTGGGAAACAACTTGAAGGGACCCCACCTAATTTTCCAACGAGGCCAGCGCCGCACTGCGATCCGGATAGACATCGATAATTTTGTCAAAGCCACTGATTTCAAAGAGATCTCTAATCGAGTTGGTCAGAGAACAGATCTTGAATTTCCTGTTTTGCTGCTGCAGTGTCTTGGCAGCCAACAGAACGACTCGCAGCCCTGCACTGCTGACGTAGGTCAGCTCCTCACAATCCACGATTACGGGATGATCGCCTTCGCCAAATGTCGCACGCAACGCGTCGTCAAAGGCCCGCGCGTTGGAACTGTCCACACGGCCTTCCGTTTTGGTGATCATGGCGCCTGCGGCTTCTTCCGTAGTCACTTTCATCGATTTTTTCCTTGTTGTGTATCTAGTCTCTCTGGACCAATGATAATCCACTCTGCAAATTGCCCTTTTGCTCACTGGCCTGAATGATCCTTCACGTTGAGTGTCGCACGCTCGGGTGATTCCGGGATCGGCCCCTTCCTCTTAGGCATCCTTCCAATTGCCTTGCATGCAGCAGAGCCTTGTGCTCTGTATAGACAGGGTCTTGGCGCGCCCGGCCCATACAAAGTCTCTGTCATGTCTGGCGTGGCAATCGGGCTGTGGCGCTGCAGCCTCAGGGACAAGCGTCAAGGCCGCTTTGGCGATTCTGGGCCATGTATCCGTCAGGCATGGACTTGAAGAATGTGTTTCACTTCTAGAAAGCGATTTCATAGCGGTCCAGATCGATATCCGTGGAGGCAATCCGATCCAACTCCGCCTTCAGAAAGACACTGGACAGATCCCGCACCGACTTGGGATTGCTGCCTCTTTCGCAGTGAAACATGAAAGCGCAATGGCTGCATAGCGTACCCCGATTTTCAGGGGTGTCCGCCACCTGCCGAAACCTGTGCTCGGAGCCTGTCTTTTGCCACAGGTCAGTAATCTGACTTTCCAAAAATTCCCGATTTCGCTGGTGTTGCTCCGCGGTGTAGGGAAATCGCAGGGGTTCCTCGGGTGCGCTCGCAAACCAGTACACGAATTCGATGTTGCTGGGAGAAATCGGACCCCAACCCATGTGCGGGGCGGCTTCCGCCAGCACGAAAGGGAACACCACATGTTGGATGTCCCGCTGCCAACGGGAGGCCGCTTGGGGTCTTTCCGACGTTTTCCAATCCACGATCACCATCGTTTCGGCGTGCGGTACCAGCAAGTCGTATTTGGCGGTCAACCCGATCCCGTGCCAAGGCAAGGACAAGGTGAATTCCACAAGACGCGGTCCAGTCGGCAGCTGGGCTACAAAACGCAGTGCAGCCTCCAGCCAGCGATCAATGGGCTCGGGTGCCCGCTGCAGGAGATCCTCTATCGGCAGACCGCGTAGGGCTCTTTCCAAGTATTGGTGAAAGAGATCTCCCTGTTTGATTCGCTGTTCCTGTTCGGGGGTGAGCCGAGGGGTGCGCGAGGGCACATGCTCTTCCTGCATGTACTGCAGGAAGAAGCGTCTCTCGCACTTTGCATACGTGGCTAGACGCGACTGGTTCAGCTCTAGGAGGGGCATGCTTTCGGTAGGGGACAGGGGTGTAGAACGCGATGCAGGAGGTGGCTCCGCCTTCTGTTTAGGTTGATCTCGCCCGACGACGTCTGCTGCGGGACCTAGGATCATACATGCGCCACAAGTGGTGCAGATTGGCGCGATGAATGGCAGTCACCATCTCGCCCATGGGAATCGTGGAGACACCGAAGTCGGCGATCTCCTTCTGGGACAGATCGTCCCAGGTCCCTCTCCGCGCGGCGGTCTCCTGGGCCCAATCCACTATTGAGGTCAGATAGTCGATGGTGGTCTCGATGCTGCTGGTGATCTCCCCCCGCAGCAGAATGTCGCCATGGCCCTGTACGATCACTTCCAAGTTGAGGTTGTGCAGCTTGCTCAGAGATTCCTTGTATACATCGATGTCACACTGGGACTGCACAATCATGGGGATGTGCATCATCAAGTCCCCCGCGAAGAGCACCTTCTCTTCGGGAATGTGCACGACGCAGGTGTCCGGGGCCGGGCCAGGGGCATGGATGACATGGATTGACTTGTTGCCGATCCGCACCACTAGCTCTTCGTCGAATACCACTCTCGGCAATCGCAATTGCACATCCTGCAAGGCCGGCGTATCCGCCTTGGCTTGGCGCAGGGTATGAGCTCCCGACTTTTGCAGCCGCGCCCGGGTCAGTTCGTGCGCCAGCAATTCGGCGTCCGGGAAAAAGCAGGACCCATAGACGTGATCCGCTGCAGACTGGGTGATCACTACATATTTGACTCCGGCTTCGCACAATCGATCGATATAGTTCTTCATCTGGCGTGTTTCCGAAGGGAAGGGCAGCGTATCGATCAGAACGCCGCCTTGGCGGGTCACGACCAAGCCCGCGTTGACACGGGCGTACAATTCACTGGTGAAGGCCCAAGTTTCGTCGGCGACGCGTATGCGGGTTAGAGCCATCTTGGCAGCCTGGGAGTGTAACGGAGCAAGCAGAGACAGCGCGGGACCCCGCATCCAAGCCGCGGGCCGCGAGAGTTAGCAACAAGAAACCCCACCATGGCCGTGTAACCAGGTTGTTTAAACCCATTTGTCACAGGTGGGAACTGGCTGGGCGGCGGAATCTAGCCTGACAATAGGGCCGAATCCGCCCACGCCGCATTACAATGTTCCACTTCGCATTGCCGATGGTTTAACAATGTGCCTGATTGATCACGGGCCATGTAGGGTCGAGTCACAATATACTTTATCCGTTCTTGATTCTCAACAGCGAATCCCGCGATTTCTCGGACCCGCACACTTCGGCCTTGTCTAGATGAGGCCACGCCCCATTCCTCTTGCCAATGAGCCCACGCCCCATGACTGCCTTGCCTTCCACGTCTTCCGCCCCCGATCCTCAAGTGGCCCGGGACAATCAGCCTCGTTGGGATGCGCTGTCCAAAGCCGGTGTCCTGTATGCCCGGCCGTTCATGGAGTTGGATGAAGCCAAGTGTCAGGCCTTTCTGAACACAGACGGCCTGCTGGACGACCCGGTAGGCCAGGATGTGCTGGTGCTGGCTGGTGGTGGGGGGCAGCAAGGTGCCTGCTTCGCTTGGCTGGGTGCCAAGGTCACTGTCTTGGATCTGTCCATGGAGCAGCTGAAGCGAGAACGGGAAGCCGCAACGGTCCATGGCCATCACATCCGTCTGGAGCAAGGGGACATGCGGGATCTCTCTCGGTTCTCCCCCAACTCCTTCGATATTGTCTATCATCCGCACTCCATCAACTTCGTGCCGGATGCAGGGGAGGTCTTTCGGGAAGTGGCCCAGGTTCTCAGGCCCGGAGGGCAATACCGAGTGGACATGCACAATCCTTTCACTCAGCTCGTGCCCGAGGACAGGTTTGACGTCGAGCTGGGCTATGGACTGTTGCACTTGTACCGTGATCAGGAAGTGGATCTCAAGACCGTCTTCGGTACGGATCAGTGGGTGGTGGATCTGGAAGACGGGCAACGGATCTCAGTGGATCATCCGCGCAGTTGGGTACACACTCTTGGCACCTTTACCCAGGCCCTGCACAGATCCGGGTTCGTCATTGAATGCCTGAATGAAGAATTGTCCGAGACGCGCGCTCCAGAACCAGGCAGCTGGGATCACTATTTGCAGGTAGCATGCCCTTATCTGCGGATCTGGGCGCGCCTGCTCCAAGCGAATCCATAGTGCACGCTCCTTCCGCGCCCCTGACGATCCGCCAGCGCGGGATCAAGAGGCCGCCCCCTCTGGCTTACGGGTCGGCGATCACTTCCAGACCCAGTTCCATGAGTTTTTCGTCGGCTAGCTTGGATGGCGCCTCGACCATCAGATCGGAGCCGGCGGAAGACTTGGGAAAGGCCATGACATCCCGAATGTTGGTGGCGCCCGCGAAGAGAGCGGCCATTCGGTCAAGGCCCATGGCTATGCCGCCATGGGGAGGGGCGCCGTACTGAAAGGCTTCCAGCAGATGTCCGAACTCGGATTGAATTTCTTCCTTGCTCAGGTTCAATTGGGAGAAAAGGGTCATTTGCTGGGCGCGGTCATGGATCCGGATACTGCCTCCCGCCAGTTCCCAGCCATTGAGCACCACATCGTATGCCTTGGCACGCACCGCCCCAGGGTCAGTGGTCAGCAGCTCCCAGTCCTCATCCATGGCGGAAGTAAAGGGATGATGCACCGCCGACCAATTGCCGGTTTCACGATCGTGCTCCAGGAGCGGAAATTCCGTTACCCAACAGAAGGCGAAAAGGCATGGGTCCACCAGCCCGGCGCGTTGGGCAACTTCGGACCGCAACAGGTTGAGGCTGGCGGCTACGGTGGCAGGCTGATCCGCGACCAGGAGAATCAGGTCGCCCTTATGGGCCCCGCCGATGGCAATTACCTCGGCCAGTTCGGCCGGGGAAAGGAACCGGGCGATCTGAGAGCGAAGAGCCTGTGGGTCAATGTCGCTTTCGTCGGCGATTTCGGTTTGCAGGCCGATCCAGGCCAGACCCTGTGCCCCGGCGGGTCGGACCACGTCGATCAAACCTTCAATGGCTTTGCGGGACAAGGTGCAGCCGCCCGGGTATAGGATACCCTTCACCTGCCCCCCTTGTTCGATGGCGTCTCGGAAGACCTTGAAATCGCAACGGGCCAGAGCTGCCGTTGCATCGAACAGCTCAAGGTCAAAACGCAGATCGGGTCGGTCCGAACCGAAGCGTTCCATGCACTCTTGGTAGGTCAGGACGGGAAAGGGAATCTCTTTGATCCGCATCTGAGAATGGGTATGGGTCATCTCAATCAGTAGATCTTCAAACAGGGCTTGAATGTCCTGCTGTTCCACGAAACTCATCTCCATGTCCAGTTGCGAGAATTCCGGCTGACGGTCCGCCCGGAAGTCCTCATCTCGAAAACAGCGGGCGATCTGGTAGTACCTTTCCAGACCGGCCACCATTAGCAGCTGCTTGAGCTGCTGGGGACTTTGCAGCAGCGCGTAGAACAGGCCACGCTGCAGGCGGCTGGGCACCACAAAATCGCGGGCCCCTTCGGGAGTGCTTTTCAACAGATAGGGTGTTTCCACCTCGATGAACTGGCGGTCGGACAGGAAATTGCGAATGAAGCGCACCAACTCGTGTCGCAACAGCAAATTCCGAATCATGTTGGGACGACGGAGATCCAGGTAACGATACTTGAGGCGCAGGGCTTCGTCCGTGTCATCCGCTTCCGCACGGATGTAGAAAGGCGGCGTCAGGGAGGAATTCAAAATCCGGACCGCCGAGGCCGCAACCTCGATTTCGCCTGTTGTCAGCTCTGGATTTTCCAGTCCAGCGGGGCGGTCCTGCACCGTGCCGAGGATCTGCACTACATATTCGGTTCGGATTTTGGTGGCCTCGGCGTGGACGTCCACGTCCCTCTCCGCGTCTACGGTGATCTGTGTGACGCCGAATCGGTCACGCAGATCAAGGAATATCAAACCACCATGGTCCCGTCGTACAGTCACCCAGCCAGCCAAGGTGACCTCCTGATTGCAGTGGGACTTCCTAAGTTCACCACAAGAATGAGACTTTAGCATATGTGACTCCTCCCTTACTCAGAGCCATCACGACCCGCAGCCTAATTATAAAGGGTGATTTCCCACCCCAGAACAGAATGGCCACCGCGATGCGTCCACAAACGAGATTGGGCGCGGGCATCAGATCACTCGTTCCAGGTGATATACTGGCCGTTTGCCCTGTTGTGCCTAGGCGTTCTGTACGCGGTCACAGGCTTGGGCAAGGCAGGGTTCATTGCACGGTTCTTAATGCCCACCTTTCTCCGTTCAGCCTGGATTGCACCCCGTCAAGCGGAGGATGCCGGCTCGCTCTTCGCGTGGGGCGAAGTTCGGACCCAAAACCGGTATGTAGTCCCGTCTGCGGGGAGTGTCCCTGATGGCTCCACTCAGGTTTCCCCGACCAGCTCCGTGGCTCCGCCCGCGCTGCTGCGCTTTCAGCTGCACCAGATCCTGCCTGACGCGGATCTGCAGGCCATGAGGTTGTGCAAGCTCACGGTCAACGTGCCGATGGAAGAGGACGAGCGCACCGCCATGCCAGAGCGGCCCCTGCAGAGCCAGCCCGTATTTGGAGTGCTCTTGCCGGTTCCTTTGGCCTTGTCCCTTCTGGAATTGCTTGTGCGGACGGACGATCGATCCCGGAACAGAGGGGTCCCACATGCCCTTGACGGGTCGGCAATCGATCCCGGTTTTCATCTGAGCGCCGATACGCTCTTCTGGTGCGTGGCCTGGAAATGCGCAACATCCCTGATCAGAAGTGGATGCGTATTGCCCACACTGCGAACTCGAGGCGGGAATCTGCAGTTGGACTGGCGGATTTGGAGAGGAAATTCGGATTTGGAAGACTGCATCCAACGACTGCTGGCCTTGATGCCGGCGGTGAATCTGGAATATGAACCCAACCGGACCGGACAGGTTGAAAAGTCCCAGCTCTTGCGCGACTTTCTGAACACGACCGTGAATGGCTTGATGCGCCGACGCATGGCGAAGCTGCCGATGTCCGCCATGCACCGCAATGGGGCCACTCCCGTCACTTGGTCCGCGGCAGGCGATCTGTGGTCTCGGCTACTGGACGGCAAAGTGGTGGACATCACCCAAGTCCCGGTGGAGCTGCAGCAGGAATTCCGTCATCAATGGCAGGACTGGATTTCACGGGCGACCCACTTCGATCAGACGCACGCCCAAGTGACTTTTGAATTGCAAGCTCCATCACCCAAAGAGGCCGCTCAGGAGAATGCACTCTGGACCTTGACCTTCGGGGTGCAGCAAGACCTGCGGGACCCGCATTATCTGAAAGCGGCGGACATCTGGAAGGAGGCAGGGGAATCCGGGTTTCGGACCTTGGACGCCGAAACCCCTGCCAATCCCAGCCTGTTTCTTTTGACCGGACTGCGGGTAGCCAGCCATCTGTGGTCGCCTCTGCGCCGGATGGCGGACACGAGGCAACCCACCGCGCTGCAGTTGACGGTACAGGAGGCTTTTGAGTTTCTGGACAGCGGCGCCGAACTGCTCGAAGACGCCGGTTTCAAGATTGTGTTGCCGGCGTGGTGGAATCCAGGGTCCCGTGGGGATGTACGGCTGGTCATGCAATTGCGGGATGGCCACAATACCCCGGGGGGAGCGGACCAGGCCTTGGCCCCGGCAGACCCAAATGTCTTTGTCCTGGAATGGCGGTTGGCCTTGGAGAATGAAGTTCTTTCGCCAAGCCAAGTCCGGAATTTGGCCCATGCCAAGACTCCGCTCGTGTACATGAATGACCAGTGGATCCGCTTCAATCGGGAACAGATTGAGGCGGCACACCTCAGTTTGACCCATGAGACTCAGGATCAAAAGGTCAACTTCTTTCAGGCTCTGCGTTTGCTCCAGGAGCATGCCCAGCCTCAGGTCCATCCCAACCTTTGGACCTGGGCCGATATCGCAGGCAAGGATCGAAGGGAACTGCCGGTCCTGCCGGTCCGTATGGAGACTCCGGCAGGCAGACTGCAAAGAATCTGGCAGGGCCTGCAGTCCGCAACTTGGGATGAAAGTCTGGACGAACCTCCAGGCTTTGTGGGTAGTTTGCGGCCCTATCAGAAACGAGGCTTGGCCTGGCTCTGGTATCTACACGAGATAGGCTTGGGGACCTGTTTGGCCGATGACATGGGCTTGGGCAAGACCGTGCAGGCCATCGCCCTGTTTCTGGTGCAAGAGCGGGCGCGGACCACGCCAGGACGGTTGCCCCGACTGCTGATTTGTCCCACCAGCGTATTGCGCAACTGGCAGCGCGAAATCGCTCGCTTCGCCCCCCACCTGCAAGTCCATGTACATCATGGACCACGCCGTGTCGAAGCTTCCCAGTTTTTGGCCGAATTGGGCCGGTATGACGTGATCTTGACCAGCTTTGGCACAGCCCGCGTGGACCAGGAGATTCTGCGCAGCGTGTCGTGGCACAGCCTGGTCATTGACGAAGCCCAGAATATCAAGAACGCCGCGACGCAACAGGCCCAGGCCATTCGTTCCTTTGTCGGACAGCACAAAATAGCGCTGACCGGCACCCCCATTGAAAATCGGCTCTCCGAACTCTGGAGTGTGCTGGATTTTGTGAACCGGGGCTATTTGGGGCCCCAAGCCACTTTTTTCCGGCGCTACATTCGACCCATTGAAGGTCAGAGCGATGTGCAGCGGCGGAATCATCTGAAAACGATTGTACAACCCTTTGTGTTGCGTCGTCTCAAGTCCGATCCCGATGTAATCTCGGAATTGCCTGAGAAACAGGAAATCACGGTGGCATGCGATCTCACCCCGGAACAGACTCTGCTCTATGCCCAAGCTGTTTCCGCCGCGCGGTCCGATCTGGACGATTTGGAGGGGATGCACCGGCGTGGCGCCATTTTGGCCCTCATTACCCGGCTCAAGAAGATTGCGAACCATCCGGCCCTGTTGCAGGAAGATGACACGGCGTTGAGCCGCCGGAGCGGCAAGCTGGACCGGATCACGGAAATGCTGGAGGAATCCCTGGACAATCGGAATAAGGCCATTATCTTCACTACCTTCGTGCGCATGGGGGAGTTTCTGCAGCGGAACCTGCAGAACAAACTGGGCATACATGCGGATTTCCTGCATGGAAGCATTGACTTGTCGCGTCGTCAGGAAATGGTGGATCGCTTCCAGCAGGGGGCGCAGGAAGCACCCATTCTGCTGCTCAGCCTGCGCACGGGCGGCGTCGGCATCAACCTGACGGCCGCCAATCAGGTATATCACTATGATCGCTGGTGGAATCCGGCGGTGGAACAGCAGGCCACGGACAGGGCCCATCGAATCGGTCAAACGCGCCGGGTCCAGGTGTACAAGTTCATGGTGGCCGGCACCATCGAGGAACATGTGGACAATCTCATTCGTGGCAAGACGGTATTGGCCGAAGAGATCCTAGGCAGCGGTGAAGCTTGGCTGACGGAGCTGTCCAATGAACGCCTCTTTGCCTTGCTTTCCTTGCCTCAGGCCGGCACCGCACGACCCCGATAGCGTTTCCTTGGAGGTTACATGGCCACAGACTGGCGCCAGGGTTGGGAAGACGCTCTCTTTGCAGAGGACACAGCGCTGCAGGAATTCGCGCGCGCGAGCGCGCGGGGATTGGGAATCACGGCCTTGGAAGAGATTGATGGACAGATCCAAGCCCGGATTCGGATCCCGCAGGGCGGCGTGAGCGTACAGGTCGCTCTGGCCCGTCATTCCCTGCGCAACTGGACATTCTGCTTGGCACAGGTCCTGCGGACAGCACCGGAAATCGGCCGCAGTCTGCTGACTGACCCAGATCCCACCTTGCCTGCCTTCCTATCTCGTCTGGGTTGGCCGCTGTTCCCGCTAGGTCTGCACGACGTCCAGTTGCAGGCGGTTCCGCCTTCCTGTCAGGAACCATGTCCCTATTGCCTAGGCATACTGGTCGAAGTGGGATGGATGATCGAAGCGGATCCGTGGGTGCTGCTCAGTCTGCGCGGACTGTCGCGGGCCGATGCCCGGCGCCTGCTGCAGGGCATGGTGGGGAGTGGCGGTCAGGACGCGCACAGCGAGGGCTGGATTCCCCCCTCGGAGAGTTTCTGGGGCAACGCCCGGGCGTTGCGGGGATTCCATCCCCACATTTTTCTGGGCGCCGCCAGCGCGCCTCCCAAGATCACGCTGGGGACGCCCCCTTTGGCGGATGCCGATGAAAGGCGATCGTTGGAATACCGGTTGGCCTGTCTCTATGATCCTGGAGCCGAGGAGACCAATTGAGGTGGATGTGGATCCGGACTTTCAATCCTGGACCTGGCGCCGGCGCAACAAAAGATGACTGCCCAACCGGAGCAAAAGCAGGATGCCGGCGGCGGCGGCATAGTCGCGGCCTCTCAGGTATGTCCAGATGGAGGCGCCGCGCCCCACAGCCAGATACATCCGCGCCATAAAGTCCGCCAAACCGGGTGACAACATGACCTTTTGCACCAGCAAGCGGTCAAACCAGCTGACGCACACCTCATGCTCCTTGTGCTGCACGGCCTTGATCAGGCGTTCCGCCACCTTGTCCGGCGATACGGCAAGATTTCGCAGACCATGCTGTCGCTCACTGGTGTTCGCGGCCTTGTCCTGATCCGTGAAGATAGAATCCTGAAATGCCGTTTGGGTCAGACCCACCAAGGCCAGAACGACGTGTACGTTAGATTCCATCAGTTCCACGCGGGCAGCCGTGGTATAGGCTCTCAAGGCAAATTTGGTGGCACAATACGTGGAGGAGACGGCGGACTTGCCATTGGCTGGTAAGGCAAGATAACTGACAATACTGCCTACATTGACAATCGTGCCGCCGCGCCGCCGCAAGTATGGAATGACAGCCCGCATGGCGCGCACCGGCCCGAATACATTGACCTCGAAGAGGTGGGCCATCTCCTCTTCCGATGTGGTGGCCAGAGGGCTGCGGGATCCCAGTCCGGCGTTGTTGATCAGAATGTCAATGCCTCCCAGCTGATCCTGTGCCGCCGCCATGAGGGCGTTCACTTGGCTTGTGTCTCGCACATCGGTGGTGACGGCCAAGGCCTTGATCCCCCATTGCTCCTGCAGCTCCTGCGCCAAGGCGGATATCGCAGCGGTGGATCGGGCGGCCAACGCTACATGGCAGCCTATCGCGGCGAAGGCCCGCGCCGTGGCCGCGCCGATACCGCGGCTGGCGCCGGTGATGACGACGACGGAGCCTGCCAGTTCATTCATGTGTCTTTTTCTTCCGTACAACTGAATTGCGGCGTTATCCTACCACTCGCATTCATCTCGCGTGCGGGTCTCTGGAACAGAGTCGCGGCCCAGCGGGGATGGTCGTGTCAGACGCGGGGTCGTCGCCTGCAGGAAACCGTAACTTGGCGGTTCACTTTGCTAATATGGGAGCGGAAAATGCTGGGTTTTCCTCTTTATCACTCTAATTATAGGAGATTGCATCCATGGCCGAGTCAGCAAAATCCAGCAACAGCAAGGTGGGGCTCTGGATTGTGGGCACAGGTGCGGTGCTGATTGTGCTTCTGATTGTCTTTATGGCGGTCTCTAGACGCACCACGGTCGACACCGAGGCCTACGATGCCATATCCGCCGAATGGATAAACGGTAACGAACTGGGGGATCCCGATGCCCCAGTGGTGCTGGATGCCTGGGAGGACTTTCTGTGCCCCCACTGTGGAGAATTCAACAAGGCCAGCAAGGACAGGCTAGTGGAAGACTTTGTCCAGACGGGGCAGGTGAGGTTTGTCTACCACTTCTTTCCGCTCCAGATGTTCGCGCCCAACTCCTTTGCCTCGGCGCGGGCCGGCCAATGCGTGATGGAACTGTCGGATCAATTCTGGGTGTATCACGACACCATGTTCTTTGGCGAACGCAGCGCCAATCGTTTTGCCATGGAATCCCTGACCGAACTGGCTTCGTCCCTAGGCATTCGGGAGAGCGACTTCGTGGAATGCATGGGGGCCGTGAGCACTCAGCAGGCGATCGACAGATCCATCCAGGCAGGCATAGAGGCTGGTGTGCAGGCCACTCCGACCCTTTTTATCAACGGTGTCCAATATGAAGGCGCCTCCACCAACTACGATGCGCTCAAGACGGCTCTGAACAACGCCCTGCAATCCTGAACGCGCGGCATGGAAGGTTGGTCCCCGCGTCACGCCTGGCCTCTTTGGGGAGCTTGGGCCGTGGCTTTGACGGCTCTGCTGGGCAGTCTGTACTTTAGCCAGATACGACACTTCACGCCCTGTGCGCTGTGCTGGACGCAGCGCATCATGATGTATCCCTTGACTCCCCTGCTGGGCTTCATGCTGATCACCCGCAACCGCGCGCTCGCGTACTTGGCGCTGCTGGGCTCGCTGCTGGGGCAGGGCATATCCATATATCACTACCTGTTGCAAAAGACCACGCTGCTCTCGGCGGCCGACACGTGTGGCGGGGGGGTTCCCTGCAGCCTGATCTACATCGACTGGTGGGGGATTGTCACAATTCCCCTGCTGGCCATGTGCGCCTTTATGTTGATTACGGTTGGCATGGCGCTATATCTTGCCCAGCCAGTTGCTGTCCATCCCAGAATGGACATTGTGGACAGACATGCCATGCGCCTGGTGTTGGGGCTTGTATTTCTGGGTGCAGTCGCCTGGATCGCCGTGTACTTCGGGGTGGGCCGCGCGCCGGCTGCCGACCCTGCGCCGATCGTTGCTGTCCCCGCTTCGACATCACCGCTTGACTCGCTGGACACTGCGGCCTCCGTGGAACGAGGCAAGACGCTGTTCGAGGACAACTGTGCGGCCTGCCATGGGCGGGATGGCGTGGGCATCCCCACTCTTACTCCTTCTCTGCAGACTTCAGATCGAGTCCGCGCTTTGAGTGCCCTGCAACTGGCTCTTCTGATCAGGAAGGGAGTCCCGCAGGATGATCCCCAAAATCAGACGGGCAACCTGATGCCTCCCAGTGGCGGCGTCGAGATCGGCGATGCCGAATTGGATGCAGTCGTGGCGTTTCTCAAGTCGCAAATGGACCCCTGAATCTGAATGCTTGATCGGATCCGCCGCGCTCGGGCAGCTCCGGGCCTCGTTCTGACTCTTGTCCTGTTCCTGTCCATCGGGGCCGGATCGGCATGGGCCCAGTCCGAACCGACGGTGGCCTTGACAATGCCCAACGCCGGTCAGACCATAGTCGAGGAAGCCGAAATTCGTGGCACGGCGGGTGGGCCCGGCTTCAGTCGCTACGATCTGCATTATCGCCCGGTTGGCGTGGAGAGTGAATTCATTTACTTTGGCGGCGGCGAAAATCCGGTGGAAGCCGGGTCGCTGGGCACTTGGTCCAGTCTCAACCTGGATCCAGGGGATTATGAAATTCGGCTTACGGCCCATTTCACGGCTCAGCAGGCGATCGAGACCCGCGTTCGCTTTGCCCTCGCCAACAGTGCAAACGTGGGGGAATTGGAGAATGTCGGAGGGAGTGGTCCCGGCAGCCTTGCGGGCCCCGACAGTGAATTGCGAGATGCATTGGACAGGCTAGTGGCGCGCGCGCGACCGGAAATCCTGTGGGTATATTTGGAACGCGGAGCCCAAATCAGCATCACCATTGGCGGAGTGACGCTGGCCTATTTTGTGCTCAAGACCCTACTTGCGTGGCTTCTGCGGCGCGCGCGCCGGTAACGCTCCTGTATGTCCCCGGTAGCTGCGGCCACTACGCCACGCTTTCTGGTCGTCGGTCTGGGCAATCCCGGCCCCAAGTACGAGCAGACTCCCCATAGCATCGGCGCGGAAAGCATCGGATGGCTGGCGTCGGAGCTGGGGATCTCGCTCAGCAAACGGAGTCAACAGGCCTTCTGGAACACGGTTCGCCTGCCCGTGCGGACAGGTGAGGAGCCGGACGGCTTGGAACCGGCCGCGATCCTGTGTCTGGCTCGGCCATCCCTGTACATGAACGAATGCGGAAAAAGCGTGCGCAGCCTGATGGTGGCACGCAATGTGGATCTGCCTCATCTGTTGGTGGTGTGGGATCACATGGATCTGCCTTTGGGCCAGCTGCGGTTTCGGCCGGCAGGGGGAGCGGGGGGGCACAATGGCATGCGATCCATCATCAGTCACTTGGGTACCCAACAGTTCCCGCGGCTTGCCGTGGGCGTGGGGCGACCGCCCGGGCGCATGGCCCCCGCCGCATATGTCTTGCGCCCCTTTTCGCAGGCGGATCTGACGGATCTAGTGGAGCCACTTAGGGTCCGTGTGGGAGAGGCGGTTGTATACTGGCTGCGCCATGGCATGGAGGCTGCCATGAATCATTTCAATTGCAAGCCTTGATGGAGACCCCCGACATCCATTGGCGCGGCTTCTGGCGGGAAGTGCAGTCCTTGGCGATTCCGACGGGAGGCACAGCGAGTTCCCGTCCCCCTCAGGGCGTGCCTGCCGCGGCCCGCTCATTTCTCCTGTCCTGTCTGGGACAGCGGTCTGCGCGCAATATGCTGGTGGTGACAGCCGACGAAGATCGGGCGGATCTGCTGGTGCGGGAAGTGCGCCAGTGGACAGGGCAAGCGGCCGAGGATGCCGCGGGCATCCACTACTTCGCCAAGCCGGATGCCCGTGCCTTTGAACGCATTCCTTGGACCGGCCAGACCCGGCAAAGTCGGCTTACGGCTCTGGCGGCCCTGTTGCATTCCGATCCGAAGCCGTGTCTTGTGGTCAGCAGCGTTACCGCGCTGATGCAGAAAACGATGCCTCCCACCTATCTTGCCGATTCATTGCGATCCTACGCCGTGGGCGAAACTCATCAGATGAGTCAGATCACCCGCTTCTGGGTGGAAGCGGGATATGCCGCTAGGTCCAATGTGGAAAGTGCAGGTACGTTCGCACGACGCGGCAGCATTCTGGACATCTGGCCGGCCAATCTCCTGCATCCCGTTCGCTTTGACTTCATGGGGGACGAAATAGAGACATTGCGCTCCTTTGATCCCCAGACGCAACGCAGCGCCGACGCCCTTGCGGCGGTGAATGTCGGTCCCGCCAGCGAGGCGCTGGCTCGTCAGGGGCCCGATCTGCTGGAGAGGGTTGGCCTCAAGGCTGCACATGCCCGTGAACTGCTGCAAATGGATCCGCGTCTGCGGGGTCCCTTGCAAGATCCGGAATTGCAGCTCTTTTTGCAGCAGGAGATTGTCACGGAAGTGGAACATCTGGCCCGCCAGGAAAGTTTCCCCGAGATCGAGTGGTATCTGCCCTACCTGTACACCGAACCGGGCTGTCTGCTGGATTATCTGGGGACTGACGGATTGCTGTTCCTCGACGATGGCGCTGACTGCGAGCAGGCCATGAAAGCCGTGGAGCGCAAGACCGTGGAATTGCAGACCGAGCTGCTGCGGAGCGGCGACCTCCCACGCCATTTCGCCTCGGCATTCTTTTCCTATGACGAAATCATGGAGCGGACCGCCGCACAGCAGCCCGTACTCTTGGGTCACGGTGATCTAGACGGACGCAAGGATGCAGATGTGGCCGGGGTAGGTCGTTACTTCAGGGGTCTCGATCTGCAACAGAACGATCAGGTCGCCCGCCCCGCGCGGATCAAGGCCGTGGCGCAGTCTGGCACGCGCGTGGTCATCGTCTCCCGGTTGATCGCCAAGGCGGTCGACGTCATGGAGGCTGTAGATGTGTACCCGGAACGCATTGCGGGTTGGGTCCCGGACGCGTCCCACCCACCCGGCGGGGTGCAGCTGTGGGAGGGAACGTTGCACGGGGGCTTCAATGTCGTTCCCGAAACCGGGGAACTCGTTGCGCAGAGCCCACCGATGCTGCAGGTCGTCACCGATGTGGAGCTCTTTGATGTCCAGAAGACGTACAAGAGGCGGCATACGCCCGTGCATCATGGCATCACGCCGGAGCAGTTCTTTGCCGAAGTGAGTCAAGGCGATCACGTGGTGCATGTGGATTTTGGCATCGGCCGCTACGGCGGCTTGGTCAGTCGGCGTCTCAAGGGGCTGGACACCGAATTTATTCAGGTGGACTTTTTGGATGGCGACAAGGTGTTGGTGCCCGTGCATCAGGCCAATCGCGTGGGACGGTATGTGGGATCCGAAAATCCGACGCTCGGCAAGTTGGGTTCCACCAAGTGGGCGATGGCCAAGGCCAAAGTCAAAAAGGAGGTGCGACAGATTGCCGGCGATCTGCTGCAGCTCTATGCCGAACGGGAAATGGCTGTGGGCAACCCCATTGGTCATGACGATGCCTTGCAGCAGGCCTTGGAGATCAGTTTTGCCTTCGAGGAGACGGCAGACCAGCTGGTGGCCATTCAGGATGTCAAGGCGGACCTGGAGGCTCCGCGGCATATGGATCGACTAGTCGTGGGAGATGTGGGTTTCGGCAAGACCGAAGTCGCGATTCGGGCCGCTTGCAAAGTGGTCTTGGACGGCCGTCAGGTGGCGGTGCTGGTCCCCACTACGGTGCTGGCGCACCAGCATGGCGCCACCTTTCGGGAGCGCATGCAGACGATGCCGGTGCACATTGAAGTGCTGAGTCGGCTTCGCTCCCCGGCAGAACGACGCCAAGTCAAGGCAGGCTTGGCCCAAGGTCATGTGGATATCGTGATCGGGACCCACGCCCTGCTGGCCCAAGACGTGGAGTTCAAGGAACTGGGTCTGTTGGTGATCGATGAAGAGCAGCGGTTCGGAGTCACGCAGAAGGAGCGCATCAAGCGGCTCAAGCCTTCCGTGAACGTATTGACTATGTCTGCCACGCCCATTCCCCGCACTATGAACATGGGGCTGAGTGGCATTCGAGACATCAGCTATATCTCCACGCCGCCGGAAGCCCGCATGCCGGTGCATACCGTGAGCGCCCCCTACGATCCCCACTTGGTGCGACGGGCCTTGGAACGAGAACTGGGGCGGAATGGTCAGGTCTTTGTCGTGACAGACCGCATTCGGGGCATCGTGGGTTTGGCGGACGAAACTGCGCGCCTGGCCCCCGGCGCCTCCATAGATATTGCGCACGGGAGGATGAAGGGGGAGGAATTGGAAGACGCTATGATGCGTTTCGCCCAGTCGGAGACAGATATTCTAGTGTGCACCACCCTGATTGAAAATGGGCTGGACATTCCCAACGCCAACACCATCGTCATCAACAATGCAGATCGCTTCGGCATGGCCCAGCTGTATCAGCTGCGGGGACGTGTGGGTCGATCCCATCGTCGCGGCCATTGCTATTTGCTGTACGCGGACAGCCAGCACATGAACTTTGTGGCCCGGGCCCGGTTGCAGAACATTGTCGAAGCCAGCGATGAGCTGGGAGCCGGATTTCGCATTGCCATGAGCGACTTGCAGCTCCGGGGAGCCGGCGAGATTCTGGGGGCCCGGCAAAGCGGCAGCATGGGCTCCATTGGTCTGGATCTCTTTTCCCGCATGTTGGCCAATGAAGTCGCCAACATGCAACTGCACAAGGTCACGGCTTCGCGCAGTGCGGAAGAGCAGGCCCGTCTGGAAGCCCAGGCAAAACAGGATCCTTTTGCCCCGGCAGTCACCTTCATGCTGCCGCTGGAAGCCCGGATCCCCGAATGGTATATAGAGGATGGAGAAAGCCGGTATCGCTTCTACCACCGCATCGCCGGTCTGCAGAGTGAAGAGGATGCCACCGAATTTCGCAAGGAGTTGATCGATCGTTTTGGTTCAGTCAGCGCCCGCGTGGACGCGATACCGGAAGAGATAGAGAACTTGCTGTATCTGATCAAGGTCAGACAGGCCGCGGAGCGGGCCCACATTGCATCCATTGCCCATCAGCAGGATTCCCTGATGATTCAGCCCCGCACCGACATCGAGGCGGAACGGCATGTGCTGACGGCATACCTGAACCGCAGTCTGGGGTCGCAACTGGCAGACCCGTCAGACCACGTCCCACCGTTGCGAGTACGGCGCGACGGGATTTATCTGCCGTTGGGAGACGACGAGAGTTGGAAGGACCTGCTGCTGCTGCTGTTGGCGAGCCTGGCCCGGTACCGTCAGCCGAAGGCGGATTGGCGACTGTGACTGGAGTTGTCTGACGTACAATACCCCTTGCATCCAGCTCATCTGGCGTAGGCCGATCCTGCAGGCAAAAAGAGAACAACCCTGCCGTGAATGAATCTGAAAGGCGCGTTTCCTCGTATGAAACGGCTGCAGAATTTGACGACTTCGACCGATCCCGGGACGAATTGAATTGGGCGCACGCCCGACGGGTGCTGGGTCAGGACATGAGCATCGACTCGGTCCTGATGCCCCGGAGTGCACGCGGTGGCATTGAGGTGCATGGACGGCTCTGGCGGGCCAGTCACGAGGTATTCGGCAAGTGGGTGCAGGGCTTGGCCGAACTGAAGCTCCTGCCCTTTCTGGCCGCGGACCAGGGTCAGGCGGAGCCCAATGCAGTCAAGGTCTCTCTGGTGGCGGCTCCCGCGAGTCCGCGTCCCCCCCGGATCATCGTTAACATTGTGCTGTTTCTGCTGACCTGTCTCAGCACCATGTGGGTCGGCTCCTTGTATGGGACATCGGAGCTGCGCAATCCGTGGGCCTTGGAACAATTGCTCAGCGGCTGGCCCTTTGCGGGCACGTTGCTGCTGATCCTGGGGGTCCACGAACTGGGCCATTTCTTCGCGGCCCGGTATCACGGGATTGCCGTCAGTCTGCCCTACTTCATTCCGGTGCCTCTTTCGTTCGGTACGCTGGGCGCCTTTATTCGCCTGCGGCAACCCGTTTGGGATCGTCGCAAGTTGTTCGATGTGGGGGTCGCGGGCCCTCTGGCGGGTCTGGTTGTAGCGCTGCCTCTTCTCTATGTGGGACTCTCGACCAGTGAACTCGGCCTTTGGTCCGGCAACGTGGGACTGGAAGGCAACAGTCTGCTGTATCTCGGGGCCAAGTATCTGATTTTTTCGGAGTGGCTGCCCAATTTCACGACAGGCCGTGACGTTTCGGTCAACCAAGTGGCCTTTGCCGCTTGGATTGGGCTGCTTGCAACCGGCTTGAACTTGCTGCCGATCGGCAACCTGGACGGGGGACACGTGGTCTTCTCGCTGTTCGGATTCAAGGCGCGTGTCTGGAATCGGGCGGCCTTGGCAGCGCTGGCGGTCTTGGGCGTCAGCGGGTTTCAGCCGCTGCAGGAGGCGTGGCCTTTCCTGGAGCACATTGGATACACCTTTTGGCTGTTCTGGGTTTGGTTCCTGTTTCTGGTGGTAGGGTCAACCCACACCGCGACGCTGGATATGGTGACTGAACTGGACCCGAGGCGACGCTGGATCGGATACGGTACGCTGGTGCTCTTTGTGATTACCTTCGTGCCCGTCCCCTTCCGCCAGATTTTCTTTCTCGGCTGACTTCGGTCGATGTCTCTTCCTTGATAGCGCGGGATCCGCATCGTGAGTTCTTCGCATTGTCTGCAAGACATTGTCAAAAGCCTGCATGACTTCTGGGCCGGACATGGTTGCACCATTTGGCATCCCCACGGAGAGAAGATGGGGGCGGGCACCATGAATCCAGCCACCTTCTTGCGAGTTCTGGGCCCCGAACCGTGGAACGTGGGGTATGTGGAACCCTCTTTCCGGGCCGACGATGGCCGGTATGCCGAAAACCCCAACCGCATGCAGATGCATACGCAATATCAGGTCATCCTGAAGCCGGATCCGGGGAATCCACAGGAGCTGTACCTTGCCAGCCTGACGGCTCTGGGACTGGATCGGTCTGAACATGACATTCGCTTTGTGGAGGACAACTGGGAATCCCCGGCCTTGGGAGCCTGGGGTCTGGGCTGGGAGGTCTGGTTGGACGGCCAAGAGATCACCCAGTTCACCTATTTTCAGCAGGCGGGCGGGCAGGCCCTGCATCCGGTCAGCGTGGAGATCACGTACGGTCT
Source organism: Caldilineaceae bacterium (assembly GCA_963422415.1). Taxonomy (GTDB): domain Bacteria; phylum Chloroflexota; class Anaerolineae; order Caldilineales; family Caldilineaceae; genus Bin34. The sequence continues at coordinate 2,978,588 of OY729430.1, read as the reverse complement.
GGAGCGCATCGCCATGTTTCTGCAGGGTCGCGCTGACGTGTGGTCCATCGAGGTGGATGGCCGGCATTCCTACGCGGATCTGTATCGGACCCATGAGGTGGAGCACAGCCGCTATAACTTTGACGTGGCTTCGGTGGAGAGGCTGCAGACTCTGCATGGCCTGTATCGGGCCGAGGCCGCCGCCTGTTTGCAACAAGGCCTGATCTATCTGGCCTATGACTACCTGCTGCGCCAGAGCCACAACTTCAACCTGTTGGATGCCAGGGGCGCCATTGGCGTGACGGAGCGGGCGCAGTTCTTCGGAGACATGCGGAAACAGGCCCGGGAAGTGGCCGCCCTGTATATGGCGGATCGAGAGCGTCAGGAATATCCTTTCCTTTCCGATGTCACAGACCTTACGGCGATCCCCTCCATTGCGGCGGATGCGCCGGTCCCGACCTTGGCAGAGAATACGGGCACGGCCTTGTTGCTGGTGGAAGTGGGTGTGGAGGAATTGCCTGCCCATGAAGTGATCCATGGCTTGAATCAGCTGCGGAAGCAGGTGCCGTCGCAGCTGGCAGCGCACAGGCTGAACCACGGTCCGGTCACGGTGTCGGGCACGGTGCGCCGTTTCGTGATCCAGGTGGCGGACTTGGCTGTCCGACAACCGGACGCGGAAACCCTGCGACGGGGCCCCTCACTTAAGGTCTCGTTTCATCGGGACGGGACTCCGTCCCGGGCGGCCGAGGGATTCGCCCGCAGCTGCGGTCTGCCGGTGGACGCCCTGATCCGGCAGGGTGATCATCTATATGCGCGGACAGTGCGCAAGGGGCGGGCAACGGTCACCGTGCTGCCCGAGGTCTTGACGCAGATTCTGGACGATCTGCGCTGGTCCAAGTCCATGCGCTGGAATGACTCCGCCATTTCCTTTCCCCGGCCTGTACGTTGGCTGCTGGCGCTCTTGGACTCGGTCGTGGTGCCTTGGTCGTGGGCAGGAGTGACGGCGCGGGCCACCACGCGCGGCCCGCGCTTTCTGGAGACCCAGCAAACGGGCCAGAACGCGGAGCCGATCTGCCACGAGGTGACGGAAGCCGCGGCCTACAGGCCATGGCTGAAAGCCCAGGGCGTGATCCTAGACCGCGCGGCGCGGCAGGACGCGGTGCTGCGCCAAGTCAATCAGGCCGCGGCCCAATTGGGTGGTGTGGTTCAGACAGAGGATGACCTGTTGGCCGAGGTCACGGATCTGATAGAGGCTCCGCGGGTGGTGGCAGGCACCTTCCCGAAGGAGTATCTGGACCTGCCGGTGTCTGTTCTGATTACCGTCATGCGCAAGCATCAGCGGTACTTTCCGGTCTATCGGACCGATGATCCGACCCGGCTGTTGCCACACTTCCTGACCGTGGTCAACGGTCTGGAAAGTCAGGATCCCGATATCATCCGAGCCGGGAACGAAAGTGTGGTCAACGCCCGATTTGCCGATGCCGCCTTCTTTATCCAACGGGATCTGGCAACTTCTCTGGACGAGATGCGGACCCGCCTGCAAACCCTGACCTTTCACGCTCGCCTGGGCACCATGTGGGACAAGGTCCAGCGGATGACGGCCCTGGTTCCCATCGTGTCTGACTTGGTGGGCCTTGACATGCCTGAACGGACAGTGTGCGAGAGGGCCGCGGCCCTCTGCAAACTCGATCTGGTCATGCAGATGGTCGTCGAGATGACCAGTCTGCAGGGCATCATGATGGAATTCTACGCTCGTGCGCAAGGCGAGCCGGAAGCGGTTTGCCAAGCCATCAGAGAACATTACCAACCGCGCACGGCAGACGACGACGGGCCGGCCGGCCGACCCGGGTTGGTCTTGTCGATCGTGGATCGCCTCGATTCGCTGACCGGCTTGATGGCGGCCGGTGTGCGGGCGCGTGGCAACGCGGATCCCTTTGGGTTGCGCCGTACGGGCCTTGGCTTGGTGAAAATCCTATTGCAGTCGAAATTGGATTTTGATCTGCAGGTCGGCATCACGGCCGCGGCCCGACTGCATGACATCGCGTGCCCTCCCGACATTGAACACGCGGTTCTGACATTCCTGCATCGTCGCTTGCAGGCGCTCATGCGGGAGCAGGCCCTGCCCTTGGACGTGATTGAGACGGTCACGGCCCATACCGTGATCAATCCGGTGCACGCGATGCGCGTGGCCCGGGATCTTGCGGCCATGGCCGGCCGGCCGGCCTGGAAAGAGACGTTGATGGCCTATGTGCGTTGCGTCCGCATTTTGCCCAAGGGCTATACGGCAGAGGCGACGGCCGACATGAAGTTCGAAGTGAAGGTGGAACGGGATCTATATCAGCAAATTCAGACGGCCCTCCAACGTCTTAGGCGGGGGCAGCCTGCCGTGATGGCGTTTCAAGCCGAGATGGTGCATCTGCGGCCCTTGATTGAGGAATTCTTCGAGGCCGTAATGGTGTTGACCGATGATCGGGAACTGCGTCGCAGCCGTTTGCGGCTCATGTACGACATTCGCAGCTTGGGGCTGTCCTTGGGAGACTTGACTCGGCTGCAGACGTGACCCCGTCCAGACCGGGGGGAGTGCTAGAATGGCGATATTTGACAGATGGGGAGAAGGACGAAAGTAACTGGCATGAAGGGAACTCTGTCGCTGAATGGCAAACCGCTTGCGCAGCTGGACGAAGTCACGATCACGGTCTTCAAAACTTATGAGACGGATCCCATTCGGGTCAGCTATGCTTCCAAGGTGCTGGGGATCGACAAGGCCTTCCCGGAACTGCAGCGTACCAAGGCGTTGGATCTGCAGCTGGATGATGGCCGCCAAGCCGCTGTGATCTTTCAGCATGCTTCCTTGGATGCCAAGGGGCAGCAGGTAGGTGTGCTGCGAGTCTTGGGGGATTTCGAGACACCGGCCTTGGCCAGCACGGAACAAAGGACGGCCCGATCCTGATCAGTGCCACTTGCGGAGCCAATAATTAGCAATTCCTCGGCGTCGGACCGTCTCGGTTTGCAGCTCCGGACTGGCCAGCGGGAGGTGTTGTCCTATCGGGGAGGCCGAGCCGGAGTCAGTGCAGTGCCCGGCAGCGGCAAGACGCTGACATTAAGTCTGTTGGCATGCGAACTCATCCAGGAACTGGCGCGGCGCGGCACCTTGGATCGACAGGAAGTGTTGATTGTCACTTTCTCTCGTACCGCAGTGCAGAACTTTCGTTCCCGCCTCAACCGATTGATGGCCACTACACCCGGGGCCCTGCCGGGCACGGGCTATGCGGTCCGCACCCTCCACTCCCTAGCGCATGAAATAGTGCGCACTCGGCCCTCGGTGGCCAATCTCGACGAAGAGTTTGCCGTGGTGGAGGAGCGTCCGGCCAAGAGACTCCTGGAGGAAGCCGTGGCCCAAGTGTCCCGCCAGCAGCCCGAGTTGCTGGAGCCCTACTACAAGCCGGACTTGATGGCCCACAACCACCGGAACCAAAGACGAGCTCGCCGGGATATGGATGAACTGGCGGTCAATCTGCTGCGGGAGGCCAAGCAACTGCGCCTAGATCACAAGCGGCTTGCCACATGGGCGAAGATGCAGGATGTGACGGAACCCTTGCTGGATTTTACCCTGCAGGTGTACCAAAGATACCAGCAAGTGCTGACCGCGGAACATGCTCTTGATTACAATGACCTGATGCGTCTGGCTGTAGACATAGTGGAAGCGGACGATGATCTCTGCGTCCGTCTGCAGGACCGGTGGCCCTTCATTCTGGAGGATGAAGCCCAAGACAGCAGTGAGCTGCAAGAAACCCTGCTGCGCCGCCTGACAAGCTGTACCGGCAACTGGGTCCGCATGGGGGATCCCAATCAGGCAATCAATACGTCCTTCAACGGTTCGGTCTCGGGTCAGCTGCGAAGGTTTCTGCAATCCCCGGCTACGCGCAACTATGCCCTGGCCCAGTCGGGACGGTGTCATATCCGAATTATGGGGTGGGCCAACAACCTCATCCAATGGTCTGCCAGTCAGGTCCAGGCGGCGGGCCACCATCTTGAAGGGTTGGTTTATCCTCTGATTGAGTCCACCGGTCCGGATGACCCCCAGCCCAACCCGGAAGGCGGCCGACCTGTCTACCTCAGTCCGCATACGCTGACTTGCGATCGCGCGGATGCCGAGGTAGCTCGGAGCCTCCGGAAATTCATTCAGGGGCCGGCGGGCAAAACCCAGACCGTGGCGGTGTTGACCCCCACCAACCAGCGCGGCAACGAGATGGCCAAGCGACTGTTGACGGCCGGAATTGCTGTCGACGACTCCCTGTTGCAAGTGTCGCATCGCACCATAGAGCAGGTGGGCAAGCTGGCAGTCGCCTTCGGATTTGTAGTGAATCCCGATTTGCCGAGAGCCAGGCGCGTTTGGCAGGAAGTCTGGCGGGAAGAGGCGGAAAGTTCCCTTGGGACCGATCCAGGGCAACAGCTGGACGAGTTTCTGGAAGGCAGTTGGCAACGGCATGCCTTCATGGAAGACTGGATAGGGACGCTGGCAGACGCGGCTCCCGAAATGAAACCGCTGTCCTCGGAGCTGCGGCAGGCGCTGGCCCGCTACCGAGGATCCCTGCAGCGTTGGTCCACCGCAGTTGTGCTGCCCATCGATGAAGTCATTTTGATGCTGGGTCAGGATTTGTTCCGCACACCCGAGGATCTGGCTCTGGCTCACCGCGTTGCCTTGCATCTGGGCGATCTGCGCCGGCAGGATCCCAAGTGTAGTCTGCAGGACTGTCAGAGGGAGCTGCAGGAGTTGGCTTCGGGCCGTTCCCGGCAGGCGGGATTGCTGCAGGACACCGCCCTGTACGAGGCCGTGCCAGGCTTCGTTACCCTAAGCACCTATCATTCCGCCAAGGGGTTGGAATGGGACCGGGTCTATCTGATGGGCGTCAATGACCTTGAATTTCCGTGGGATCCGGATCGAGACAGTTTCAGAGGCATGCGCTATTACGTCCGCGACGACTTGAATCTGGCGGCCGAAGGCCGGGCCCTGTTGCAGATGGTAGTGGATCCCCACCGGGATCCCTATGTGCCGGGCGTAGCCACCCGGCAAGCAAAATATCAAACTGTGGACGAAAGGCTGCGGTTGTTGTATGTTGGGATCACCCGGGCCCGCCGATCGCTGGGCATCTACTGTGACAGCGGCAGTCGAGACAGAAACCATCGACCCCAGGCTCTGGCCGCCCTGGACTTGGAGTCGGAGATGGTCCATGAGAACGCGTCCTCTGCCGGTTGAAGAACCTTGTTGCTCAATGGAGAAAGTAGAGATGAACTGCCATGCACCATAGACGGAAACATCACGCTGAATCCTGGATCGGCGTCCTGTTGCTAGGCGTCCTGTTGCTGATGGCCGCCTGTGGCAATAACGCCTCGTCGACCGAGGAAGCAGAGATCATTCCGCCCGCCTCGGAACAGGTCGCGGAGCCAAGCTCCAACGCGGCGGCCGGAAACATCTTGGAGTTCGATCTGGGCGTCCCACTGGAACGGATCAACGTCTCGATGCCAGCCGAGTTGGCCCAGCGAGAGGGTTTCTTTGAAAGCCCCCCACCCCATGTGCTGGTGGAGGATCGTTTCTACTACGCAGTCATACGCACTGGCGGCGGTGACATCGTGGTGCAGCTCTTCGCGGACCGCACTCCGGTCACGGTCAACAATTTCGTCTATTTGGCGCTTACGGGCTATTACGACGGCACCATCTTTCACAGGGTGTTGGAGGACTTCATGGCTCAGGGTGGAGATCCCACTGGCAGGGGGACCGGAGGACCAGGATACCGGTTTCAAGACGAATTCGTCGGCAACCTGATGTTCGACCGTCCTTATCTGCTGGCAATGGCGAATGCCGGACCTGCTACGAATGGAAGTCAATTTTTTATTACTTTCGTGCCGACTCTCCATCTGAATCAACGCCACACCATTTTTGGGGAGGTCATTTCAGGCCAAGTTGTAGTGGATGGCCTTACAAGGCGCGATCCGCAGGCAGGCGGGCCTGCGGACATGGTTGAAACGATTGAGGTTTACGAGAGCGCCGACAGTCTATTGCCCGCTCCCGCCCCGACGCCTGTGCCGACCTCCACTCCGGAACCGACGCCTGTGCCGACCCCCTATGCTCCGAGTCAAGTCATGGAGGAGGATGCCCGGCCCTTGGCTGCTCTGGAGCCCGTGGAGCGCAAGAGCCTGTTCAATATGCCTCCTGACTTGGTGCTGGAGAGAGGACAGCCCTATGGCGTAACGCTTGAGTCCAATTATGGTTCCATTATCTTGGAACTGTTTCCGGAGAACGCCTTCGAGGCGGTCAACAACTTCGCCGTATTGGCCGACATCGGCTTCTTTGACAGAGTGCCCGTTTTTTATTCGCCTCAGTCGCATGTCTTCTTCCTGGGCGTATTGGACGGTACCCAGGAGGGCATGGTGGGGTACACCTTGCCTGGTGGGCAAGGACATGTCACGGAATCTCCCCGGGCAGGTATGCTCTTTTATTTGTCGGACTTCACGGACCCCAACTTGGTGCAGGGAGGAGCCTTGATTCTGATACCCGACGAGATGTCCCTTGAAGGAATGTCCCAGTCTCTGGTCATCGGCGGCCTTGTGCAAGGTTGGGAAACACTGGCCCAATGGCTTGAGAATCCGGATGTGGTTCTGGAAAGAGTAGACGTGTTTGCCGGAGAGGCGGGTCCCGCCGAACCTCGCCCTACACCGCGGGCAGAGAAGCAAGACAATGAAAGTTCCTGATCCCCTGCCGCGGTGTGCATCATGGAGGCCGACAAGGCATGAAATGGATATCTTCGTATCGTGATTGTGGACCCAGAGATTCAAAAGCAAGGAGCTAAATCCATGACTGCAGAGGACAACGGTCCAATGGGCCAATGGGTAGATCGGATTGAAATTGACATGGACGCGGATGCGGCCAAGCGAGACGGAATGTTTGCCCAAACGCCGCCGCAGGTAATCGAGAAGGACCGGGATTACACGGTTGTGATGCACACTGAGCAGGGAGCGGTTACAATCCGCTTGTACAACGACAGGGCTCCGGTCACGGTCAACAATTTCCTGTATCTGGCGCTGGTCGGATTTTACGACGATACCACCTTCCACCGAGTCATTGATGGTTTCATGGCCCAAGGCGGGGATCCCTCGGGTTCCGGACGAGGGGGGCCAGGATACAGGTTCCAGGATGAATTCGCTCCTGAGCTGGTGTTTGACAAACCGTACCTGTTGGCCATGGCGAACGCGGGGCCTCACACCAATGGCAGCCAGTTTTTCATCACCTTTGTGCCGACACCCCACTTGAACCACAAGCACACGATTTTCGGAGAAGTGATAGACGGTGCGGATGTGGTGAATCGCATTTCGTGCCGGGATCCCATGTCGGCAGTAGTCGCCGGAGACAGGATCCAGACCATCTCCGTCTATGTCAAGGAGGCCTCGGTGTAGCCGTTTTCCCGATTGGGGCTGGAAGCAGGCGGCTCCAGAGATTTTCCTGTCACGCAAGAAGCGTCGGTTTGGCTTTACAATTTACTGTGTCGGCCCACGCGAGAGGCGCTTTTCCCAATTCTGAGTGGAGTCAAGACATATTGCGTTCGAAAATCCTTGTCACCTTCTTGTGTCTTCTGGGTCCTCTTCTGACGCTGACTGCCTGTAATGACACTCCGGTCTTGGCTACGCGCCAAGCCGTTGGGCCTTTGGTCATCGTTCCCTATCGGGACGATTTCCCGGGAAGCGGAGTTCCTTGGAATGCGGAACTCCAAATTGCATTGGAGGAACGCATCGGAGGCGCTTCCACTGACGCAGCCAATGCGCTTCAGGCCGCGGTCAGTCCTCTGACCGCCGCAGAAGGGGCGGCCTTCTTTGACATGGTACCGACGCTGGCGCCCCGGGCGGTAAAAGACGCCCTTTCCCTGCCGGTGGTTCGTCGGAATCCGCCTCCTGCCAAGGGCGTGGAATCCTTGCCCTTTTCTGCCAAGGAACAGTTAAGTGGATTGTATGCCGAGGAGCTGGCGGACCATGTCCTTCAGGTTGTGCGCCACAGTCCGTCTCAGGATGTGGACCGGGCCTCCAGCATCAGCATGACCTTTTCTCTTCCCATGGTGCCCCTGACCAGTCAGGCCGAACTGGCGCAATTGGATCTGCCCGTTTCCATGACTCCCGAAGTGCCCGGGACCTGGATCTGGGTAGGCACCCGCACCTTGATGTTCAGAGCCGAAGGACGGCTGCCCGGAGCAACGACATTCCACGTTGAAGTGCCGGCCGGATTCTCCGCCGCGGGGAGAGGAGAGGTGTTGGAATTTCCCTTCAGCTGGAATTTCAGCACTGCACCGCTGGCCTTGGTGCAAGGTCATCCCGTCAATGATGTACAGCCCTTGCGTCCTTTCATTGCCCTAGAATTCAACCAGTCGATTGATATGGCCCGGTTGAAGCCCTTTCTCTCGGTGCAATCGGGCGGCCGGGAAATGGAATTTGTTGTCGTCAGGCAGGATGTCTTCGATCTCCCCGTGGAGCTTCAGCGGTTTCTGAATGGCGCGCAGGCCGAACGCACGGTGGTCCTGCAACTTCTGCAAGAGGCCACCCCGAACACCACTGTCACGGTGGAAGTGGCTGCAGGAGCTCCCTCCGCGGAAGGGCCGTTGCCGGCCACCGCCAGGGAACTGTTTACGTTCCGCACCTTGGGCGGCCTTGAGATTGTGGGCCAAAGCTGTGCCGCGTCGGGTAGAGATGCCTATGCCTGTCTACCTGGCGAACCCTTTTATCTGAACTTCAATCACGATCTGGAAGTCGAATCGCTCAAACCGGATCAAGTGGACATAACCCCGCCTCTCTTGGACGGCAGGTTGAGGGTATATCCATGGGGCGGCATCGAAATATCGGGCCAGAGCACGGCCAACACCATTTATACCCTGCACTTGCGACCTGGCCTACGAGACGTGTTTGGGCAGACGTTCGGTGCACCTCAGAAAATCCAGTTCCGTGTAGGGGAAGATCAGGCATGGCTGCAGAACCCTGGTGTGATGCAGGTGCTGTCTCCCGCCCACCTCGGCGTCTACCCAGTATATTCCCGCAACCTAGATAGAGTGCGGGTTCAGATTTACCCAGTGGAACTGGAGGACTGGGGCGAGTATTTGGAGGTCCGAGACAGTCTTGCTTGGCGTTCTTGGAACACCCGTCGCGTGTTTGGCGCCGAGCCGATGGTCGACGAGTGGCTGGAGCTTGAGAATTCGGCTGCTGGCCTCACTCGACTTGACTTGGATCTGGCTCCCTACCTGCCTGAAGGCCAGGGCAATTTGGTTGTCTTCCTGACTCCCCCGTTTCAACTGTTTGACTGGACCACCTTCCTCGAAACCTACGCGGTATGGATACAGGCCACGAACATCAATCTGGATGCATATGCAGATGAAAATCTGCTGGTAGTCCGAGCCAGCGATCTGGAAACGGGAGAGCCCATCCCTGGAACGCTTCTTACATTGCAACCGCAAGGCAAACGGCAGGAGACGGACAACGAAGGTCACGCCTTTTTTGCGCTGGATTGGGAATCGGCCGGATCTCCGGCGTTGCACTTCGTTGAAGCCCGCCGGGATGCGAACACCGCAATACTGCCTAGGTCCTATTACCACCACTACGATGAAACTTCCTGGGGCAGTCGATGGAGACCGAATCCTCTTAACTGGCATTTGTTTACCGATCGGCATTTGTACAAGCCCACCGAAGAGGTGCATGTCAAGGGTTGGCTCCGCCGCATCGACATGGACCCGAATGGCGACGTGGAATTTGCCGGCCGGTCGGGCGCCTCCCTGCTCTATACAGTCTGGGACTCCCGTGGTATTGAAATCGGGACGGGATCGGCTGCCTTGAACGACCGCGAGGCACTTGATTTCACCTTTGAAATTCCGGCTGACGCCAATTCCGGCAGTGGCCAAGTCTGCCTGCAACAGCCGGCCCACTGGAGCCGGTCGCAGGAGAGTTACGCCTGCACGAAGTTTGAAATTCAGGAGTTTCGGCGGCCCGAATTTGACCTGTCCCTGTCAAGGGACGGGAGCCCTCAATTCTTGGACACCCCCGTGCCGTTGGAGGTGCAGGCTCAATATTATGGTGGTGGTCCTCTGGCCAGTGCAGAGGTGGCATGGGAGGTGTCCGGCAATCCCGCGCATTATGCCCCGCCTGGCTGGGACGGCTTCGCTTTTGGAGGATCGCAGCATGTTCCTTGGAATCGCTTGGCATTGCCTGAATTCGGATTGGGAAGGAATGGCGAAAGGGGGGCCATTCTCAATGGCCGCTTGTCCGTGCAAGGCCGTCATGGAATTGACATAAATCCGTCGATAACGGGATCCCCTGTCACATATCTGTTGCATGTCCAAGCTGCGGTGCAAGACATCTCGAAGCAGACGCGCACCATCTCGGACGAATTTCTGATTCATCCCTCCAACCTGTATGTGGGGGCCCAAACCCAGTCCTATCTCCTCACCACGGGCGAGGCCGAGACTCTCTCCGTGGTGGTGGTTGACGTAGACGGTGCGGTTGTGCCGGATCAAGAGGTGACCGTACTGGCAACTTGGCGCCAAGGTGCAGACTACAAGACATTGTCCTTGGGACGAGAGCGGCAGACCGAGGTCCGGTGCACAGTCATCTCGGCTCAACATCCGGTGACCTGCCCTGTTGTCTTGACCGAGACCGGCTTGTGGGATTTCCGAATCTCCTTGAGAGACAGCGCTGGTCGGGAAAATGTAACGCTGCTGCAACGGTATGCCGTAGGGCCATCACCGTTGCCCACGCTGGATATCGGAAATACGGAAATTACATTGGTGCCGGACCGGGATCGTTATGGACCAGGTGATACGGCCCGGGTCTTGTTGCAATCTCCTTTCCTACCTGCCTATGGCACGATGCTGATAAACCGAGGAGGCATTCTGTCCTATGAAGCTCTGGAGATAACGGAAAGCCAGCATGTTCTGGAAATTCCGATTGCGGATGACGGCCACTTTCCCAATTTGACTGTATCGGTCTATCTAACCGGCACGGTTCCGCTGGAGAACGAGACAGGATCGACTCGCCCCTTGGGGGCTCAAGGCTCGGTTGACCTGTCCATCCCGCCGGTTTCTCGCGCACTGACCCTGAATATGGAGCTGGCCTTGGCGGACCTGACGCCCGGGAGCACGGCGGAAATTGAAATACTTGTTACGGACGCTACCGGCACTCCGGTGGCGGACGCCGAAATAACGCTCTTGGCGGTGGACGAAGCCATCCTGTCTTTGGCAGGATATCGGTACCGCAATCCCATAGCCACTTTTTATCCACATAGATATCGAAATCTCGCCTCCTATCAGCTGATGGACCATTTGCTGCCGCGGAGTCAGGCCGTCGGACCGCTGGGCTTCGGAAAGGGGGGCGGAGTCATGGAGATGGACGCAATGGCTATGGCGGCCGAGAGTGACGCTGCATTCTGGTCCATGGAAGCATCGGACGCCCAAGCCGGCGCTGAAGTCCTCACGGCACGTCGGGACTTCAGTCCCCTGGCTGTTTTTCGACCGGCCGGCACCACAGACGCCCAAGGCAGGTTCACGGCCACCTGGAACTTGCCGGACTTGGTGGGGCGGTACCGGGTTGTGGTCCTGACCACAGCAGGGCCCCGATTATACGGGTTGGGCGAGATTACCCTGACTTCACGGCTGCCGTTGCAAATTCGGGCTCAGCTGCCCCGATTTCTCAATTACGGAGACACGGCCCATCTGCAATGGGTGCTGGAAAACCAGACCCTCTTGGATCAGGAAGTGACGCTGTTTTTGCAAAGCAACGGGCTGTCTCTGGCGCACCAACGGGAGGGTCTGAGCTATGATGCCGTGACATTGACCGTGCCCGCCCAAAGTCGACGCCTGGTGGTCCGACCCGCCGATGCGACACAGACTGGGCCCCAACAGGTGCTGGCCAGTGTATTCAACGACCAGATGCAGGATCACCTGCAGACTGAATTCCCGGTATTTACACCCGCCGCCAAGGAAGGGGTTGCCACGTACGGCACAGTGGAAGATGACGCTGTCCTGCATAACTTCCAATGGCCTGCCAATGTCCATCCCGAGTTCGGCGCCCTCAATATAAGCGTGTCGTCCACTCTGCTCCAGACTTTGACGGATGGCTACTTGGACATACAGGGCCGCAGGTGGTTCGGTACCGAGACTCTGGCCTCTCGCATTCTGGCCAACGCTGCCCTGCGCGAGGTGCTGCCCGCCTTCGCACTGCCGGATCTGCCGTCGGGACAGGAAATTGACAAATCCGTTCAGGCGGACATTCTGCAGATGCAAGAGTATCAGAATCGGGATGGGGGTTTTCCTTTCTGGCAGTGGGAACGCCAGCGTGCCGAGTCGTGGCCTTTCGTCTCCGTTTATGCCCTGCATGCATTGGTGGAGGCCCGCGCTGCCGGATATGAGGTGAGCGATCAGACCTTGATGGACGGTTTGTCCTATCTGGTGCAGATCCAGCACCAGATGCCTTCCCATTATTCCCAGCGCACCCGTGACCTCATAGAGGTGTATGCCTTGTATGTCCGCGCTCTGCAACGGGATGTCGATCCTCGGGCTGCCTTGCGCATTGTGAACGGTCTGGATTGGCAGGTACAGTCGGCCGAGACCTTGGCCTGGGGTATCCAGGTCCTCGGCATGTCCCCCGGGAATGAAGAGGAAATTCAGAAAATTTGGAGTTTCCTGCTCAACCGTGTGGACGAAACCGCAGGAAAGGCGGTCATGGCCACCGGTGACTACGGAGAAGAGGAGGGACACTTGATTCTGAATTCCTCCAAGCGCTCCGGGGCTCTGCTGCTGCAGGCTTTGATCAAGACGCGGCCGGAGACGGATTTGATGCCCAAGCTGGTTAATGGTCTGCTGGCGGGACGCTACCGCGGTCACTGGGGCAGTACGCAGAGCAATGTCTTTGTCATCTTGGCGATGCGTGACTACTATCGCGAATTCGAAGATGTCATCCCTGATTTCTTTGCCAGGGTCTGGTTGGACGACATGTTGATCTACAACGAGAAATTCGCGGGGCGCAGCTTGACCGTCAGGCAGACCGCGCTGCCCAATTCCTGGCTAGCCGAGGAACAACCCGAACGAATTCTCCTCCAGCGAGATGGCGCCGGTCGCATGTACTATCGATTGGGTTTGGAATACGTGCCCACCGATCTCCTGCTGGAGCCGATGGAACAGGGTTTCACGGTGCTTCGATCCTATCGGGGCCTCGATGATCCCGCGGATGTATGGCAGGACGAAGATGGGGTTTGGCATATGCGATTGGGGGCGCGGGTAGGCATCCACGTCACCATGGTGGCCATTGGCCCTCGATACCACGTATCCCTGATCAGTCCCATCCCGGCGGGCCTTGAACTGATCAACTTGGCGTTGGACGGAACGGCCCCTCGGTCGAATTCGGATTCCCTTGCCCATCTTGGGATCTGGCATTACAGGCCATGGTACGATCATCAGCAGCTGCTAGATGAACGTGCACAGGCCGTGACCACATATTTGCCAAGCGGCGTATATGAGTACGACATCGAAGCTCGGGCGACTACCGCAGGAATCTTTCTGGCGCCTCCAGCGACTGCATCGGAGGTCTATGCGCCTGAGACGTTCGGGCGAGGAGGTACTGATCAGGTGATTGTGGTCCCTCAAGCCAGGAGCAAGACGCAATGAGCTGGATCTTCAAACTCGTGACAAAGCTGGATGGTATCACGGAGGGACCAATCTGGGCCGACACGGTCCTGTACTTTTCGCATATCCCGGATCAGCGCGTGATGTGCTTTCATCCTGCAACCGGCCAAATCTTTCCGCACATCGCTCATACGCAAGGCAGCAATGGCCTGATGTTGGACCGGGAAGGCTTTCTGTATGCTTGCGAGGGTGGTGGCCGACGCATGGTGCGATATGGTTCGGCGGTGGGTCCCACGGAACTCTGCTCCCGCTTTGAAGGAAAACGCCTCAACAGCCCGAATGACGTAGCCGTGGACCGGCAAGGCCGAGTCTGGTTCACGGATCCTCGCTATGGAGACATGCGTGACGACATGGAACTGGATCACGAGTCCGTGTACCGCCTCACCCCGAATGCAGAAAGAGGCTGGGAATGTCAGCGCATGACCTTTGACACAACGGCGCCCAACGGTCTTCTGCTCTCACCCGACGAATCCGTTTTGTATGTCGCAGAAAGCAAGTATGGGGACAACCAGAAGCGGGAACTGCGGGCCTATCCTATTCTCTCCGACGGTACCCTCGGCCCCTATGACGTGCTTCACAACTTCTACCCGCATCGGGGCATTGATGGCATGTGCTTGGACATGGAAGGCAACATCATTGCCACTTCGGGATGGGAAGTGAGTGGGCCTGGTGGCCTGATCAATGTCTTTGCCCCCAACGGGCGGATTCTGGAGACTCATCCGGTGCCCTGTGATCGCCCCACCAACTGCACGTTTGGTGGTCCCCTGTTACAGACACTGTATGTAACCTCTACCGATGGACATCTGTTGCAGACGCGTACGGGGCGACGGGGCTATCTCCCCTACCTGCATTGATCCGCGGACTTGGCCGGTTCACGTTGACAGAACATTTGTTCCCCTTGGTTCGGATTTTCCCCATGCTGTTGCAGAAATTGACCCGCAGCCAGATAGAGGAAATTGCTTCCGTCGGGACCGTGGTGTTGCCGACAGCTTCGATGGAACAGCACGGGCCTCATCTGCCGATCGATGTGGATACCATACTATGCACACACGTGGCGCGGCAGGCTGTGTCCGAAGCCATGACAGGCCTGACCGTGGGAGTCATCTGTCTGGCTCCTACCCATTCCTGGGGCAACTCTCACCACCATCGGCCTTTTCCGGGAGTGTTGTCGCTTTCCAGCGATCACTACATGGCCAGTGTCACAGACATTCTGGAGAGTTTGTATCTGTCCGGGTTTCGCCGTGTTTTTATCCTGAATGGACATGGTGGCAATACGGCCCCCAATGCCGTTGTAGCACAGGATTTTGTCCATTTGCGGGGTTTTCCCGTCCATGTAACCGCTGCGGACTATTGGGACATAGCCCGCAGCGCCCTAGTGGCTGCGGGCTTGATCTCCAACGAGCGCATCCCCGGTCATGCAGGTGAATTCGAGACCGCCCTTATGCGGGCCGTGAATCCCGACGCTCTAGCAGACGCCGACATGCAGCGGATCAAGGACCATCCCGATCTGGGAACTCCCATCTATGGTCCATTGCCTACCGTCTTGCAATCCAAGGGAGCCTGGGCAGCCCAAGGAGGCTTCTCCGACGAGCCTGACAAGGGCACGGCGGTCCAAGGCCGGCGGATGCTCCAGATTATCGTGTCGGAAGTGGCGAGGGCGCTTCGGGCCTTCCATGCACTGCCGGCTCTTGACGACTAGCCGCAAGGCGTGAAGACTTGCTGAGTGCAGTGCATGCAGGTTGGGGCCGAATCTGTCTCTAGGGCTCCTGTCCTCTTTGCTGGGAATGTCGGATAGCAAGACGGGCTGTCCACCGCTGGCTTGCGGAAGGCCGGCGGGGATTGTTTATATATGCCTCGAGGCAAGGGAGTCCCGACTTGTCGGACGGAATCTCGGATTATGGTGCGACTGCACGGGTCCAGGCCGCCGCGCTAGGCGGGGAATAGGGTAGCCATCTCGCTATCCCGCACCAGTGATTCCATAATGGCGTCATCCGGCTTGGCCGTAAAACGGGAGGCGGCATTCAGAATGGCAGGCAACAGCTCGGGATCGCCGGCTGAATTCAGAAACAGCGGAGGTTGTCCCAAGATCCAGCTCACGGCCATGTCGATGTCCGCCTGCCTTTCCAAGGGTTGATACCAGGTGGTCCGGTTCCGCGTGCGGCCGCCCCAAGGCCGTCGCACAAGCCCCTTGATCGTTTGCATGGCCACACCTCGTTTTTCACATTCGGTGCACAATTGCCGGAATTCCCGACTGTATTGTGCTTCCTGTGCCAAGACATAGTTCCATGGCAAGAGCACTGCATCAAAGGGGAATGCCTGCAGGCTGCGCAGATGCATGCGAGCGACAGTCAGGCCATGTCCGGTAACTCCAATGAAGCGGACCTTTCCTTCCTCCTTGGCTTCCAAGGCGGCCTGCAAGGCGCCCCCTGCGTCCATGGCCGTCTGCCATTCCGTTGGATCTACCAGGTTGTGCAACTGGACAAGGTCAACATGGTCGACGTGCAACCGTTGCAGCGATTCGTGGATCTCCCTTCGGGCTCCTTCGTAGGTTCGTTCTCCCGTCTTGGTGGCCAAGAAGAAATCATTTCTGTGCGCAGGCATCCAAGGGCCGATGCGCAGTTCGGATTCACCATAGGAGCGCGCCGTGTCAATATGATTGACGCCGTGATCCAGCAGTTGGGAAAGCAGGAAGTCAGCCTCCGCCTGATCGCAGAATCCCACGGCAAAGGCTCCGAAGATCAGCGCTGAACTGTCATGTCCTGTATGGCCAAAAGGTTGTGTATGCATCAGGATGCTCCTTGGCGAGGCGTTACCAACGGAATTCGGAGGGTCCGAAGTTGGCTTCATAGAAGGGAGAGACCATACGACCGGGCGGCACCAGATCGTCTACGGCCACGCAGTCTGCCGCAGTAATCGCAATCGCGGCGGCGCCTAGGTTGTCTTCCAATTGGTCGTGGGTACGGGGTCCGATAATGACGCTGGTGATGCCGGGCTGGTGCATATTCCAGCCCAAGGCAAACTGGGCCATGCTGCAGTTGTGGGCTAGGGCCAGTGGTTCCAGCCCTTCAATCACTCGGTGGCAATCTTCCCCCAATCGGTGATGGCCGCGGTCGGATCTTGCAAATCGACTCCCGTCGGGAGGAGCCTGATTCCGGCGGTACTTTCCCGTCAGCAGTCCCCCAGCCAACGGACTCCAAGGCAGGAGGCCGATGCCGTGGGAAAGAGCCATGGGTACCATTTCCCGCTCGATGCGGCGGTCCAGAATATGATAGGGGGGTTGCTCTGCAACAAAGCGGTTGAGCCCGTACTCCTTGGACACCCAGAGGGATTCCATGAGTTGCCAGGCGGCATAGGTGCTGGTGCCGATGTAGCGCACTTTTCCGTCCCGGATCAGGTCGTCCAAGGCCCGCAGAGTTTCGTCGATGGGCAGATCGGTGCGGGGTCTGTGCAACTGGTACAGGTCGATGTAGTCGGTCTGCAGTCGCTTGAGACTGGCATCGCACTGTGCAATCACATGGCGCCGGGACGTGCCCTGCATGTTGGGGTCGTCATCGGCCATGCTGCCATGCACTTTCGTGGCCAGTATCACACGGTCTCTCTTGCCAGTCCGTTTCAACGCTTCGCCGGTGATCTCTTCACTGCGGCCGCGAGAATACACATTGGCTGTATCAATGAAATTCACGCCCGCGCCCAGCGCCGTGTCTACCATGGCATACGCATCGGTGGGCTCCGTCGATTGACCAAACATCCAGGTGCCCAGACAGATCGAGGACACTTTTACGCCGGTTCTGCCTAAAAGCCGGTATTCCATCTCTCTCCTTTGCCCTTTAAGGCAAAAAGCCGCGCAGCCAAATCGCCCTGTCACCGAACGCATTCAGGCAGGTGCAAAACTCAGTATAGCGGCGGGTAACGGGTATGGCGAATGGCGCGGCGCGCCCATGGGGTTCGGAGGCCAAGCCGCTACGAGGCCAGGAAATCCTCGGCGGCTTGCTCGGCGCCGGCGGGCAACTGCCGGATCAGATTTCCGCGCTCCTCAATCTGGGCGTCGCTCTGCAAGGTTTGAAGCCAGCGATTGAAATTGTCGGTCACTTCGGCCTGGATCTCGTTTGAGGGACGGTCCGCCTCCAGATTCACGTCCAGGACTTGGATGATGTGATAGCCAAAGTCGGTCTTGATCGGAGAGCTCAGTTCTTCCAAGGCCAATCCCAAGGCTACTTTCTCGAACTCCGGTACCAGCGTCCCTTCGCGCACCCAGCCCAGATCTCCTGCGTTGGACTCGGCGGACGGGTCGTCACTGTACAGTGAAGCCAGATAGGAAAAACTCTCTCCGCTCGCCAAGCGCGCCAATAACCGTTCCGCCAGAAGCAATGCGTCCGTTTCGGTGCGGCCGAAGGTGGGGGTGTCGACATCCGCGGCATCGAAACCCAGCAGAATGTGGCGTGGATTGATCTGTCTTTCGATCATGATTACATCCCTTTCACCAATGTCCCGCGACATGGCCTGACGCAGCAGCCTAGCTTTCACAATCGCCCGGTATTCCTCCAAGGTCAAGTTGAAGTCGGCTTGGATCTCGCTGCCAATGCCTTCCAACCCCTGTTCCAAATCCGTGGTCGTCAACATTTCCAGCGTGGGTATGGGATTCGCGTCGGATTCCAACTGGGCTGCGGCCGCTTCCATTGTGGCGGTGGCTTGCGCCATGGTCACCTTGCCATAGCGGTCAGCGATCTCTTGTTCCAAGGCCTTGTCAACATCCTCCTCCGAAATCACCACGCCCTCCGTTGGCGCGACCCGAGCCAGCAAGATGTCTTCGACCATTTGGGTTTTGACAAACACTCCGAGGCTGAAGGCATCCTGCAGGTAATTGGTCAGACGATTGATTTCCACTTGTGTCTGAGGCTGGCTGCCGAGCTGACTCTCCACTAGGCGATAAAATCGCCAGCGATTTTCCATGTTGGTCCGTTCATAGTGGTACCGCTTGCGGAATTCCGCTGTGGTGACGTGCTGGCCTTCGACCGTAAAGGCCGTCGTGTTGGGCTGGTAGACAAAGGTATACAGGACACCAACCAGAATAAAGGCGCCTGCCAGCGCCACAGCCGCGGCGCCGAAGAGGACGAAGCGTCGATTCCGCTCTTGCTGTCGACTGCGATAGCGCCGCTCCTTGGGTGTGATGCGCCGCTCAATGCGCTCGTTTTGCCGATCCTTCTTTTTGGCCATGAGGCAGCCGGGTCATGGGCGGACTTGAAACAGGACTCTCACCCATGCCTAGCGGCGGCGATGGCCTTGAATGTGAGTTGGCGTATAGGGCAGCAAGGCCAGATGTCGTGCCTGCTTGATGGCGATCTTGATGCGCCGCTGGGTCTTGGCGTTCACTCGTGACTTGCGACGAGATAAAATCCGTCCCTGCTGATCAATGAAACGCGTCAGAACTGTCACGTTCTTGTAATTAATGGAATCCATATCCACCGGAGCGATGGGCTGCCGGGGATTGAAACGGGAGTGAGAGGGTCCGGTGCGGGGTTCGTAGACAGCGGGGCTGCGCATGCGGGGATCCGTGATCTCCTCCGTGTTCTCTCTGTCCTCTCTGCGGCTGCGGCCCTGCGAGGCAAAGCGGCGTCCGCCATCGGGGCCACTTCGGCGCGGGGTCATGGGAGGGGGCGCCATCGTTGCAGGGGGAGTTTCCTTTGGAGTGGAAGGAACATTCTGGAGGGCAGGCTCTGCCGCGTGCGGTGTACCTTCCACCGCGGTCTCAATCCCAGACGCCAGCCTTTCTTCGGTCCGCTCCGACTTGGTCACGGCAACCTCGGGGCCCGTCACTTCGTCCGCGGGTGCCGTAACGTCTGGTTCGGCTGGAACTGGAGTTTCCTTTGGGGTGGAAGGAACATTCTGGAGGGCAGGCTCTGCCGCGTGCGGTGTACCTTCCACCGCGGTCTCAATCCCAGACGCCAGCCTTTCTTCGGTCCGCTCCGACTCGGTCACGGCAACCTCGGGGCCCGTCGCTTCGTCCGCGGGTGCCGTAACGTCTGGTTCGGCTGGAACTTCAGTGTCGGGAGTCACTGCACTTTCTTTAGGTTGGGGGTTCTCGGTCATTGCAGGGTGGTCCATGGGTTTCATTGGTCGCAAAGTAAGAGGCACGTTAGGTCAGCCGGAATTCGGAGTGCAGGTTCCAAGGCAAGGGGCAGCATGACCAAGTTGGCGGTTGGAACAGGAGAATTACGGAGTGTAGGTCACGGAGGGAAACGTGATCAGATAGCGCATCACGTTCTCGTCCAGATTGAGCAGACGTTCAACCCGTGCGACATTCAGGGGGTCTACCTCCATGTGCAGAAGGACATAGTAGCCCAAGGTTTTTTTGGCGATGGGATATGCCAGTCTGCGCCTCCCCCAATGATTTTCAAAGACGACGCGGCCATCGTTGCGGTCGATGGCCTGATGTACTTTCAGGTTGGCGGCTTCCAGATCGTCGTCGCGCAGATCCGGATTCAGAATATATACAAGCTCATAGGTGCGGGGGTCTGCGGCCATGCCGGATGCTCCTTCTACGGGCTTGCACATGCAGCATTGCATGCACAGAAAGACCAGACAAGTCGGCAGTGTACCATGTCCCTTGCCGGGATTCCGAAATCAGACGGCCTGGAAACAGTCTCTCACAAAAAATCGGAGGGCAAGACTGTACCCTCGGTTTTATTTGCGGGCTACAAATACCATGATGTCCGAATTCTCTGTCAGAGACTCCTGTCGGTAGGACCCCCACACGGTCTGCACATCGAAACCGGCCTTTTCCAGCATTAGTGTGGCTTCGTGGCGCCACAGGAAGCGGAGGGCAAAGCATGCTTCCACCTGTTCCAATCGATTGTCGGCAAACAATGTTTCGTAGGTGATGTGCGTCCACTGCAGCTGTTGCATCCAGTCCACCTCTCGCCGCACCCATTTGGTGATGACGGAGCCTGCCGCCAATCCAGCCCAGCTATCCACCGACTGGACTACATTGCGCTGCCACACCAGTTCCTCCACGGGCGGATTGAAAATATCCAGCGCCAGCGTTCCTCCCGGACGCAAATGCCGATACACGTTGTGCAAGACACTCTCCTGTGCAGCACTACAGGCTGCATGCATCAGGGTGTTGGAGGCCAGAAGAGCCAAGCCATAGTCTCTCCGCGGCAGAGCGAAAGCCGTCATGTCGCCCAAGATCAGATTCCATGGCACGGCGTCGGCAATTGCCGTACAACGCTGCCGCGCCCGATTCAGCATGGGCGCAGACAGGTCCAGCCCGTCACAGGGATGACCCGCCTCCAAGAGCGCGGCCAAGACCCTTCCCGTTCCACAGCCGATTTCCAGTGCGGGAGCCGTGGCCTGCGCGGCTAGGCGCCGGTAAAGCCGCAGATCCGCCGTCTCTGTTCGGTAGTCGGCATCCAAGAAGGAAGCCACCTTGGCCAACTGAGTGCGCAGATCGTCCTGCGGGAGACCGGGGTTGGACATAAGGAAGTGGCAGAAAGGTGGCGGGACCGATTGCTCTTATAGGCTAAAATGGGATCTTGCCTTTGGTCGCAACCCTGTCCCGTGGATTGTGGCCTCTGCGTCATCTCCGACGGAGACGGCGTTTATATTTGAATCCTTACGGATTGCGAGTGGTGCGTTATGAAAGACAAGGCCAGCATGCCTATCACCTTGGAAGGTAAGCGGAAGTTGGAGATCGAGCTGGAACACTTGACCACGCAGGGAAGAAGGGAAATCGCCCAGAGGCTGAAGGAAGCGATCGCTCACGGTGATCTGCGGGAAAACGCGGGATACGAAGAGGCGAAGAATGCACAAGCCCTTTTGGAGTACCGCATTCAGGAACTGACCCATGACTTGGCCCATTGCGTCTTGATTGACGTGGATGAAGCGCCTACCGACGTGGTTTCGCTGGGGCACAAGGTGGTGATTCAAGAGAAGGGTACCATATTGGAGGAGACCTACTTCATAGTTGGCAAGTCGGAAACGGATCCGGCGCGCGGTCGCATCAGCAATCAGAGTCCACTGGGCAAGGCCGTGCTGGGTCAGAGGGTGGGTTCCGTCTTCGCCTTTGACACCCCGGCGGGACAGCTCGAATTTCGCATTTTGAGTGTGGATCCGGCGTGACGGGGACCGAGCGGAGTGACCTGCACTCCGGAGCTGAATCACCCTTTGCCCCCGACCGTCTTACGGATCAGGAACGAGGTCGGCGGGAAAAACGTGCGGCGCTGCAGGCCGACGGCGTAGATCCATATCCACCGCGGGTGCAACGCACACACACGATTGCTGAAGCCCGCGCCTTGACGCCCGCTTCGGAGATGGAGGACGAAGTCCTTTGGGTCGCGGGTCGGATTCTCCTGCGCCGCGATTTGGGGCGCATGTCCTTTGGCACCATTGACGATGGCACAGGCACCATCCAGATCATGGTGCGGAGCAACAAGGTGGGCAAGGAATGGTTCCGACAGATCTGGAGCAAGCTCATCGATTTGGGGGACTTTGTCATCGTCAAGGGCCATCTGATCACTACTCGTACAGGCGAACTGACCATTGATGCCTCCCAGGTGACGTTGGCCAGCAAGTCTCTGAAACCGCTCCCGGATAAATGGCATGGGCTGCAGGATCCGGAGGCTCGATACCGCCGGCGTTATGTGGATCTGGTGGCCAATCCTGCCGTGAGACAGATTTTTCGCACGCGCGCCCAAATGGTCCAGAGCATCCGCAACCATCTGGATGAAGCCGGATTTCTGGAATTTGAGACTCCGATTCTCCAGCCCTTGTACGGTGGTGCGGCGGCCCGGCCTTTCGTGACCCATCACAATCAGCTGCACCAGAACCTATACCTCCGCATCAGTTTCGAGTTGTACCTAAAGCGTCTTATTGTGGGCGGTTTTGACAAGGTCTACGAGATTGGTCGGGATTTCCGCAATGAAGGCGTGAGCTTCAAACACAATCCGGAATTTACCCAGATCGAATTCTACGAGGCCTATACAGACTATCAGGGCGTAATGTCCCGCTTGGAACGCATGATGGTCCAAGTCGTACGGACGATCCAGGGTGGCACCGAGATTGAGTATCAGGGCAAGACCATCTCGTTTGCCCCACCATGGTCACGCAAGACGCTCGCGGCTGCGATTGAAGAGAAAACCGGACTGAATATCAATGAATTGACTTCGGCGTCAGCGTTGCGCAACGCAATGCTCGTCCAAGGCATGGAGGCCGCGGCCGATATGCACTGGGGCAAGCTGGTAGACCATCTTCTGTCCCGCTATGTGGAGCCGGACATAGTTGATCCGGTGTTCTTGCTCGACTATCCACAGGCAATTTCCCCCTTTGCCAAGCAGAAGCGGGACAATCCACAGCTGGTGGAACGGTTTGAGCTGTTTGCGGCCGGCATGGAGCTGGCCAACGCCTTCACCGAAATCAACGATCCAGAAGATCAGTACCAACGATTTCTGGACGAAAGTTACCGCGGGGCACAAGGCGATGACGAAGCCAGTCAGATGGACTTGGACTTCGTGGAGGCCCTCGCTTGGGGCATGCCTCCTACGGGCGGGTGCGGTTTGGGCGTCGATCGATTCGTGATGCTGATGACCGATCAAACCACCATCAGGGAAGTCATACCCTTCCCGCATTTGCGTCAGATCTAGGACTCTGGAACGGAGCACAGAACCCCGTTACAGGCACCGCGGTCCGCTGTGGACCGAAAACCAGGATTTAGGTCGGGGCGAGAGGATTTGAACCTCCGACCTCAGCGTCCCGAACACTGCACGCTACCTGCCTGCGCTACGCCCCGAGAAAAAGAACAGCTTCATTCTACCACCCAAACTCGCGCCAAGGGCGACCAAATGCCCCTGCACGCGCTCTTGGACTTGATGCTAGGGCAAGTCGTGACGACGACATGGGCGCGATGAACGGAGGTCTGCCTCTCCATTCTACGCGATACGCCAATACGGGCGTCGGCCCCTAGTTGTTGCTCAGAAAACTGGGAAGACCCTTGGCGTGGCGTGTGGAAGAGGGACGAATGGGCACGCTTTCGACTTCCCGTCTGCCATCCTGTCGACCGCGGGACCGCGAGGGGGCTCCCAACGCCTGGCCGATGGCGGATGTGACACTGGCGCGCCGTTCCTGCGGAATGCCGGTGGCCAGCAAAGTCACGTGAATCTCGTCGCCCAGGTCCGGGTCCAAGGCCCAGCCTTGGAAAATCTGGGCGTTGCTGTCCAATCGTTCCTTGATGGCTTCGGCGATTTCGTTCATTTCCTGCATCTGTGGCGGGGCTTTCGCCTTGATGTTGTAGGCCACGGCGGTGGCACCCTCTATGGATGTGTTCAGCAACAGACTACTGATGACTTGTTCGGCCGCCTCGCCAGCCCGATTGTCGCCGACGCCTCGACCGATAGCCATCATGGCGGCGCCTTTCTGTTCCAGGACCGTGCTGATGTCGGCAAAGTCCAGGTTGATTTCACCCTCCGTGGTGATCATGTCGCTGAGACCCACCACGCCTTGCTTCAGGACCTCGTCCGCGGTACGGAAGGCTTCTACCACGGTGGCCTTCTTGTCCAGGATCTCCAGCAACTGGTCGTTCTCGACCACGATCAGGGCACTGACATACTGCTCCAATCTCTCCAGTGCCCTTTCGGCTACATTGCGCCGCATTTGGCCTTCCGTGGAAAAAGGCATGGTGACCACCCCTACGACCAGAGCTCCGGCGCGCACGGCGGCCTCGGCAACCACGGTGGAGGCGCCGGAGCCCGTGCCGCCGCCCATGCCGGCCGTAATAAAAACCAAATCGGCATCCGCCACGATGGCTTCCACTTCATTCAGATTCTCTTCGGCAGCCTGCTGTCCCACTTCCTCCTTGGCCCCCGCGCCAAGGCCCCGAGTCAGCTTCTCGCCAATGCGTACCCGCTTGGGAGCGCTGGACCGATGCAGAGCCTGCTGATCGGTGTTGATCACAATGAACTCGACACCCTGCGTCCCCTCTTCAATCATGCGTTCCACGGCATTCTGGCCGCCGCCGCCGACTCCAATGACCTTGATGGTCGCGAAATTTTCGTTGAAGGGAGACTGGGTATTCATTGCCATGATTCCTTAGTGGTGTTTCGGTGGGCAAGGGACGAACGGAAGGCAACAATGTTGCGTTTATGGTAACAAAAAAATTGGATAGATCCCTAACCAAGGAACTTCTAGGGTACTTCATATTATATATACGGGGAGTCCCTCATTCCGCCATTTTGCAGTTCCCCAATGGGATCATCGTGGCTCTCGGGTCTCTGACGTCTCGGGGACAGCGCCCCGTCGTGATCGGGCTCAGTCGACGTTTCCCGGCAGGAAAAGGGCCAGCAGTCTGCGTAACGGGTGGTGGGGAGCAGTGGGTAGGTGGGCCTGGGATGGAACAAGGGGGCGCCTTTCCGGCGGGATGGCCGTCGCTCCCCGGTGCAGCAAGCCCAGCAAGACTCCGTGTATTGCCATGGATGCACTGTGCGGCAGATTTTCCATGACCAGGTTGTGGGGCGCCGTGCAACGGCGCACAGGCAACTTGAAATGGATCCGACAACTGTTATGCAGACGGGACAAGCGACTGCCTCCTCCGGTCAGGACCAATCCCGCGGTCAGAGAGTTGCGGAGACCGGCGTGGCGCAGCAGAGCATCCAGTTCATCCCACAACTTCTGGAGACGTGCCGACAGAAGTTCGGACAGGAAGCGGCGGGAAAACGTCACCTCTCCTTGATCGCCAAAGGCCCGGGCCCGTATGGCAGTCTTGGGTTCGGCAGTGGGCAGGGCCGATCCATGCGCACATTTGATCCGCTCCGCTTCCTCCCATGGGCAGTGCATGAGTGCAGCCATTTCCTGTGTGAAGTTGGCGCCGCCGTAATCCAAGGCATGTACAAACTGCACCTGTCCGCTCTGGATCACCACCAGATCCGTGGTGCCAGCTCCCAGATTGATCAGCGCTACGCCCATGCGTTCCTCCTCGGGGGTCAGCGCGGTGCGACTTTCTGCCAGTGACGACGAGACAAGCTCCTGAACTTCCACGTCCGCCGCCGCCAAACAACGACGCAAGTTGCCGATGGTAGGGGAATGGCCGCTGATGACCAGAGCCTCCAGCCCCAGGGTAGTCGCCTGCATGCCTGCGGGGTGTTTGACCCGAATCTGGCCGTCCAAAGTCCAGTCGCCTATTGGCATGTCGATCATCTGGCGGTTTTCCTTGAGTTGGATCTGACGGGCCTGCTGCAACGCTTTCTGCATGTCCGCCGTCGTGATCTGCCGCGTCCCGCCGAGGGGCAGCGTAGCGGAGCTGACCATGGACTGCAGGTGAGAGCCAGAAATGCCCACGTAGGCGCGCCCCATGCGTTCGCCGGCTTCGTCTTCCGCCATCTTGACAACCGTTTGCAGGCTCTGCTGGGTTGCATCGAAGTCTGTCACGTGACCATGTACCAGGCCCGCACTGGACGTGTCGGCCCAGCCCAAGAGGGTCATGGCTGAACTGGAAGTTTCCACGCGAGCGATGGCTGCCCGGATATGGGCAGATCCAATGTCAATGGCGGCGATCTGTTGTGCGGACAAAGAAGATCCCTGGCTATCTGTAGTATGGTTTGGTCAGGGGACGCACATCAATGAGTTCTGCGGTTTCCCCCTGTACCTCCACAAATTCCTCTATGGCGCGCAAATTGGCCATTTTCTGCGCAAGCTGCAATCCATCTCCCCAAAAAACGCGGGTTGTGCTGTTGGGAATTACCCAGTGCAATCCGTGTGCCTGGGAATAGAAGAAGCGTTGCAGAGGTGCGGATTCCGCGCCAATCCGATCGACGTATTCTTGCTGAAGCACAAGTACCGTGTTCACCAGGTCGGGGTCCAAATGGGTGGATGCAATGGTGTGCGTCTCTTCTCGATTGAGGGACGCCGTGCCTTGCCAATCATACAGAGTCAGATATTCCACGCCGTTCAGAACCGCTTCGGACTTGACGGTGGAAAGCTCCCGTGCCGTGCCGTCTGTCAGCACTGCGTACGCCCCTTCCAAGGTGGCCCATACCAGCTTTGGGCTAGTCTCTTGTACGGTTACGGCCACCGTGCGCGGGAAGTATGTCCGGACCCTGACATTGGAGATGAAGGGATTGGCCAAGGCTGCAGACTGGATGTGCTTGGGTCTCTGCCACAGAATATGCGTGTTGACCACGCTCTGGAAATCCCACACCTCCCGCGGCAACAGATATGGATCCTGACCGGACATTTCATAGGCGCTGAGGACACGAATTTCCAGATGGCCGGGATCCACATAAAACTGTGGGTCAAGGGCTGTCCATCCGGCGGTTGCGGTCAGGCACAGGACGGCGGCCAAGCTAAGGTACTTGCTGGGGAACCAGCCGCTGCCGCGCAGAAACTGCAACGTTAGCAGGCTCAGGGGCGCGACCAGCATGTCGCGTCCCATGTGCAGGAAAGGCTTAAGATGTCCGGCCCAAAGCTTGCGAACACGACGCCCTACATCGGCTACACGGGGGTGTCGGACAAACCTCTGAGGTAGTGGAGTCAGGCGGGGCAGCTGTTGCATGGGACCGGAGGGCGACACTGACTAGGCATAGGAGGTGCACAGTCTTTGTTTGGCTGCATGACGTTCCAAGGCAATGTCCAACAGCCGCTGCATGAGCTGAACCCGGGACAGGCCAGATGCCTCCCACAGTTTGGGGTACATGCTGATGGAAGTGAAACCGGGAATGGTGTTGACTTCGTTAAGAAATATCTCTTGGCTCTGACCATCCATTAGAAAGTCCACCCGCCCCATGCCACAACCTTCCAGAGTGCGGAAGGCGTGGATTGCCAGCTCTTGCAGTTGCGAGACGATGTACGGAGACACGGCAGCCGGAATGCGCAGATCAGCCAGACTGTTAGTGTATTTCGCATCGTAGTCGTAGAAACCGGCTTGAAGCCGGATCTCTCCGGGAATGCTGGCGAGCAGTTCATGCCGACCCAGCACGCTGACTTCGAATTCGCGGGCGTGAGGCACGGCTGCCTCAATCAAGATCTTTTCATCGTACTGAAATGCCTGGCAGATGGCCATCTCCATCTCCCGCTCGTTCTCTACGCGGCTGACGCCCACGCTGCTGCCCAAATTGGCCGGCTTGACAAAGGCCGGGAGACCCACCTCGCGGTGCACGCGGTTCCAAAGGGCGATTCCATCGGCGGACAGGGCGGAACCCTGGAGGACGATGTAGCGGGTGACGGGGAGATCCGCGGCCTGCCACAGCCGCTTGGCTACATCCTTGTCCATGGCCAGCGCGCTACCCAACACCCCGCATCCGACATAGGGCACGTTGGTCAGTTCCAACAAGCCCTGCAGGGCCCCGTCTTCGCCTGTCGGGCCATGCACCATGGGAAAGACCACATCCACTTCGCCCAGAATCAGCTGGCTGTGGAAATCGGGCAACGGGACCAAGGATGCACGCGACGTGTCCAAGGCAGGGTGGGGCAAGGAAAGGCCGCCGTCTGATGTCAAGCGCCAATGACCGGCTGGGGTGATGCCAATGTCCACAACCTCATGGCCCGCTTCCTGCAACGCCGCGCGGACATTGGCGGCGCTGCGCAGGGACACTTCGTGTTCGCAGTTGCGGCCACCGAAAATGAGGGCAATACGCATGACAAAGTACCTTGAAGCTTCGTCCCCTACAGTTTCAGGGCAGTCTCGTCGAGGCGGGCCACTCGCCCGCCAGCCCGATTTCCGGTTGCAGCAGAATGCCGGTGTGATCCAGCACTCTCTGGCGCACTGCCCGGATCAGGAACAGTGCATCCCGGGCCCTGCCCTGTGTGGATCCCGGCTGCTTGACGATAAAGTTTGCATGTTGCTCGCTCACGACCATGGCGCCGCAGGTCCAGCCCTTGCAGCCTGCCGCCTCGATCAGCGCCCCGGCAAAGTGTCCGGGCGGGTTGCGAAAGACACTGCCTACGCTGGGGGCCGTAGGTTGCGTATGGCGGCGGTGTTGCAGGAATTGACGGGTCTTGGCCTGTATTTCGGCTTTTTGTCCCTTGGGCAGATGCAGGCGCACTCCCACAATGGTGGGATTCAGGGCCGCCCTGACCGGTCCGTTGGACTTGAAGCGGCTGTCTCGATACGTCATGCCCAATTCCGCGGTCGCTATCCAGCGGCACGGACCCGCAGATTGACACACCTCGACTTCGGTCAGATGTTCCGCGATATCACTTCCGTGAGCGCCGGCGTTGCCCACGACCGCACCTCCCAGCGTTCCCGGAACGCTGACGGCCCACTCCAAACCGGTCAATCCCCGGTGCACGCTGAAGCGCGCACATTGAGCCAGCAACGCTCCGCTGTCCACCTCCAGGACACCCGTGGAGCCCATGTCCTCGCATTGCATGTGCCGACATCGATTGCAAATGGTCACGCCCGACATGCCCTCGTCGGCAAACAAGGTGTTTGTACCTCCTCCCAGCAGATAGAAGGGGGTCTGGCTGGCGTGTGCCCGGCGGACAAGTCGACGCAAGTTTTCCCTGTGGTCCACGGCAACGAAACGCTCTGCGCAGCCCCCCACCTTGATGGAAGAGTGTCGATCCAGTGGAACATTGTGCTCCAGCTTGAGGCCCAGCTGCTGGGAAAGATAACGGTCGAAGTCTTCGCTCATGGATACTTGGCCGTTGCCCTATGGGGTTTGCGGCGGATTGCTTGGCGCCGCGGGCGCGCGGGAGGACATGAGATTCCGGCGGAATTCGGTGTCCTTCAGACAGGTCAAGAGCCTTGTGGTCAACGTGACACAATCTCCGGCGCCCATTACGACCACGGCGTCCCCTGTATGCAGTTCGTTTTGCAACAGGGTCAAGGCCGCGTCCTGGCTGGTGCAGTACCGGGCCGCTGGGTGGACGATGGCTTGATGCAGTTGACGACCGTCTTTTCCATCGGCGGGTGCCTCCCGGGCAGCGAATGTCGGCAGAATCACGACGCGGTCCGCCACCCCGAAGGACTCGGCGAACTCCGGCAGCAAGGCGGCGGTGCGGCTGAAAGTATGGGGTTGAAACACGGCCCACAATGTGGCTTGTGGCCACTGACCCCGTGCCATGGCAAGTGTCCGCCGCACCGCCGCGGGGTGGTGAGCGTAATCGTCAAAAAGGTGCACGCCGCCAGGGCTGCCTCGGTGCTCGTAGCGCCGTCGTATGGGCTGGAAGCGCCAAAGCAGGGGGAGGGTTTCGACCGGCGGGGCGCCCACTTGACAGGCTGCCAGCCAAGCCGCCGTGGCATTGCACTGGTTGAAAACGCCTGCTACCTGTAGCCGCCCTGCAAACCGTGCAACGCCGTCTCGGGCCACGATGTCAAAGGTGGAATCCGTGCGTGAATCAGGATCCCGAGGCTGTATCATCCAGTCTCGGTCCGGAGCCAGACCGAAAGACCAATATCGCCGTGACACAGCCCGCTGGGCATCTCGCCACGTTTGCAGAAACGGACTGTCGCCGTTGTAGATCACGAATCCCTCGGGACGAACCCGATCGAGAAACGCACCAAACGCCGCATGCAGATCCTCGATCTGAGGATAGCAGTCGGGATGATCCCAGTCCACGGACGTTACAACGGCTCCCATGGGAGTGAGCCCCAAGAACATGCCGTCATATTCATCGGCTTCAATGACAAAGAGCCGTTCGCTTCCCGCCTGTCCCGACTTCATTTGGTTGCTGACGGCCCCTACAATGTATCCCGGATCGCGGCCGAGGGCCTGCAGAACATGCACCAACATGGTGGTGGTGGTGCTTTTGCCGTGCGTGCCTGCCACGGCCAGCACGTCGCGCTGTGCCAACAGCGCGGGCAGGAACTGGGAACGGGTAACCCGAGGCAATGCCATGGCAGCGGCTTGTTGCAATTCAGGATTGGTCTCGGGCACGGCGCTGGAGTGGAGCACGACAGCGGGCCGCTGCGATCCGTCCAACCTCTGCAAGTGCGCCGGAGTCTGCCCCATTATGACCTGAATTCCCCTTTCCCGCAGCTCCGAGATGGTCGCTGATGGCCTCAGTTCGCTGCCGGAGACCTGGATGCCCATATCCTGCAGAACCATGGCCAAGGGCGCAAGGCCGGCTCCGCCGATGCCCATGATATAGACCCGCAGTTCGGGCTGGCGGGCGCGCAGCATCCGATCCCAGCGCGGGGCCTGAAGAGGATTAGACATGAACGGTGCGGGTGGCTGTGATACGCATGGGTTCTGGAGCGAACAGGGGCACTGGATCCAATTTAGTTGCTGGCCTGCCGCCGTCGGCTGACCAGATAAACGAGAATGACAATGGCCAAGGCCGTGAGCCCGGTGGCCCGGTGGGTCATGGCAATGTTCAGAAGATCGGCGGTACGCCCTGCCAGGTCCGTTGATGGCATCTGCGGCAGATCCATGGTGGGCCACAACAGGTTGCGACTCAGTAGGGGTACCATCAAGTTCAGGTACAGGGTGCCGTTGCCCAGGGAAACCACGGCGCCCAGCCAACGCCTAGGGTTTTTGCCTTGTTGCATTCGGGTTTGGGAGAACCAATAGGCGCCGCCGCAGGCCGACAGCCATGCCACCAAGGCAGATGGAGATGCCTGCAGTTGGTTCCGCAGCGTCAGCCAATCCCATCCCAGCGTCAGTTCGGACCAGGAAGGCAGGGAGCGATCGCCAGTCGCCAGATGGGTCCATAGCGTCGCTGGGATCTGGCGCTGATGCAATGCCAGGGCAACCAGTGCACAGGCCGACACCCCAATCACCAGCATTTCGCGCTTCAGGCCGCGGGCATATCCGATGCTGGCGCACAGGGCAAAATAGAAGAAAATGGCGATCAAGGTCTGATTCATGCGATTGGGATTGAGGAAGGAATGTGGTCCAGGATGGCCTGTGCTCCCCGCAGGGCCCCATCCGGTTGCGCCAGATCTTGGAGACGTTGTGCCATTGCGAGCCTGCGATCGGGCTGCGTCAAGAGATCTTCCAATGTGGGCCACAGTTGGTCTGGCAGTTCCTCATTGTCCAATATCACGCAGGCCCCTTGCGCCTCCAGCACGTGGGCATTCGCCCTTTGATGACCTCCCGAGCCCGGCAAGGGCACGAGTATCGCGGGAGTGCCCGTAACCGGCAATTCGCCCACCACACTGGCGCCCGACCGCATGACGGCCAAGTCGGCACAGACCAACGCGGCGGCGAATTCCGCGTGCAGATAGGGCACTACCTTCAGGCGGCGTTGCCGTTCCGGGTCCATGTCTAGCTGGCGTACCCGAGCCGCCACGGAAGAGTATTCTCCTTCTCCGGAAACCAAGAGCAGGGCGCAGTGATCCAACAGCATGTGCATGCAGTCCAGTATCGCATTGTTGAGACTTCGGGCGCCGAGACTGCCGCCGCTGACCAACAGCAGCGGCAACGATGGTGCATCGGATCTGGATGGCGACAGAACTTTCAGTCCTAGAGATTCCACCAAGGTCCGCCGTGCTCGCGTCCGGTCTTGGGCGGTTTTGACCAGCGCTGCCCGCACGGGATAGCCGGTCAAGACGCCTTTGCCGTGCGTATGGGGCAAAATGCCTTCGTGGGCGACGAACACCTTGCAGGCGACGCGCACGAGCAGGCGGTCGGTGATGCCGAGTGATGCATCCGGAATGAAATATAGCAATGGGATCCGCAGCAGGTACGCCGCGAAGGCCCCGGGTGCAGCCGCATTGCCCCCAGTGACCAGACAGCAATGAGGCCGAAATCGGGCCACCAGCCAAAGCGCCTGCAGTGTGCCGAAGCCGACACGAATCAGGCTCAGCGCCTGTATGAGGAGGTTCACCGATCGGATCTGGCCGCTGATCACCTGGCGATGCCGAATGCCAGCGGCTTCCACCAATTGCCGGGACATGCCTCGTCGGCGTCCCAGCCACTCCAGTTCCACGCCCACACCCTTCTCTTGGCCCCGGCACAGGTCGCGCAAGCTGTCCAGGAGAGCCAGCACAGGATATACATGGCCTGCAGTGCCGCCGCCGGCACACAAAATCTTCATGTCAAGACAGGAGCGCGGGGATCTGGCGCCGCTTTGCGGCGGCAGTGATCTATGTTCACGAGAATGCCCATGGCCATCATCCACATGAGCATGGAGGATCCGCCGTAGCTGATGAAGGGCAACGTCATGCCGGCGACCGGGAAGAGGCTGAGCGCCACGGAGATATGCAGCAGGGACTGGATCACCAACAAGAAGATGATTCCAATGGCTACCATTTGGCCAAAGTTGGTGGGCGCGTTATGGGCAATGTACAGACCCCGAAACGCAATGACCCCAAACAGAAACAGAATGAGCAGACTGCCCATCAGCCCCGTTTCCTCCCCGATGACCGCAAAGATGGCGTCGGTCCAAGGCAACACCAGCCACAGGGTCTTCATTTCGCCTTGGCCAATGCCGGTTCCCCAGAGGCCGCCTCGAATGGAAGCCCGCACCGTATTGCGTTCCTGCCAGCCCGCACTGTTCACCGGATCCTGAATGGTGCCGATGAAAGCGTTGATGCGCTCGCCGAGGTAAGGATAGATCATCACGACCAGTGCCGTGAAGACAGCCGCGATTCCAAGCAGCAGCAGCAGCTGCTTGACGTTGCCGCTGGCTACATAGAAGAGGGCAAAAGCCGTGGTCCCAATCAGCAGGGTCATGGAAATGTCCGGCTGTAGGAAGAGCAGAATGGATACCAAGCCGATCATAATGCCGTAAGGAATGAGGCCGATGTTGAAGTCTTGCAAGCGATTCCCCTTGCTAACCAACCAGTGACTGCCATACAGAATGACGGCCAGCTTGGCAAACTCGCTCGGCTGGAAACTGGTGTTCAAGAGCAGCCGCTGGGCGCCCAGCACAGGGGTGCCCACGGCCAGCACGATCACCAACAGGATCAGAATGAGAGCGAATATCATGCCACTGACGCGGGCCAGCCATGTGTAAGGGAAGTTGGCCAGGAACAGGAACCCCACCAGGCTCACCGCGATCCAAAGCGCCTGTCGCTTGAAGTAATAGAGGCCGTCAGGCACGTTGCCTTGCAGACCGTTGTAGTAGCTGGCGCTGAAGACCATGAGTAGGCCAAGTGTTAACAAAGTGCCTAGGGAGCCAATCAGGACCCAATCGAACTGACGCAGGTGGGACTGGATCTCATGGCGAGACCAGATGCCTGTCAAGGTGCCGGTCCGGTGCATGGGGCTTCAGTCCTCGATCAGATCCCGGACCAATTCCCGAAAATGTTCACCGCGCGCTTCAAAATCCCCATAGTGGTCGAAGCTGGCGCCGCCAGGGGACAGCAGGATCGTACTGCGCGGGCGGGCGGTCTGAGCCGCGGCCTGGACCGCCTGCTCTAGGTCCGGCACCACGCAGACATCCAGATTCGGCTGCGATTCGGCTGCGATGCCGACCGTCATGGCTTGGGCGATCGTGGGGCCGGACTGGCCAAAAAGAACGAGGTGCCGGACACAGCCTCGGACCGCGTCCGCGAAATCCTGCCACGGCAGGCCCTTGTCATAACCACCGGCCAGCAGGATCAGCGTGTCCCCCGCCTTGTGGCAACTGCGCATGCCCGCTATGGCCCGTTCCGGCGAAGTGGCGATGCTGTCATTGATCCAGACGGTCCCGCGGATGCAAGCCACCTCCTCCAGCCGATGGGGCACACCCACAAACTCTCTTAGGACCTGCGCCATGGTCTGCGACCCCACGCCCAGCTGGCCCGTCAATGCACAGGCTGCCAGAGCGTTGATCCGATTGTGTCGCCCCCGCACCCGCAAGGCTGTCTCCGGCACAATCGGCAAGCCGTCCAGATGCAGCCAGTCCGCGTGGAGACACGCGCCTCGAGAGAGAAACTGCGTGGCAGAGACGGGAATCACCAAAATACCCTCTTTCATCAATCGCTGTCGTCCTTTCTGCAGGAGTCTCTCACAGGTCTCGGCTTCCGGTATCTGCAACGGCGCCGGCGTGTTCAGGCCCAACAAGCGCTGGCAAGCCGGATCGTCTTGATTCAACACCAGCAGACCCCCGGCGCGCAGGGCATCCAACACGCGCAATTTGGCTGCTGCGTAGGCGGCCATGCCGCCATGCCGGTCTAGGTGGTTGGGGGTCAGATTGAGAAACGCGGCGGCATCGATCCGACTTTCCGTCCACAAGGGGTTGGAAGTGGCATCAAACAGCTCCAGTTGAAAACTGCTGCCTTCCCACACGAGCCAGTCTTGGCTGTGCATGGCGTTGGCCTGCTGCAGCAAGGGTACACCGAGATTGCCTCCAACCCATACCTTTCGGTTCAGCGATCCAGCGGCTTCCAGCAGGGCTCCGACCAGGATCGTGGTCGTCGTCTTGCCGTTGCTGCCTGTGATCACCACCTTTTGAGCGCGGGACCGGGCAAACGTCAGCAGCGAATCGTTGACAACGGGAATGCCGGCATCCACGGCCGCCTGTACAAGAGGCAACGTCCGGGACACGCCTGCCGACATGCTGAGCAACTGTTGGCCCTGTAACAGCCCTGCATGGTGAGACCCCAGACAAAGGTGCAGACGGTCTCGGTGCGGTATGTCGGCCAGCGGCGCGGTGGAGACGGCCGCCCTATCGCAGGCCGTGACGCGGGCTCCCTGCGCGGCAAAGAAACGCACTGTCTCCCAGCCCTGTCGAGCCAATCCCAAGATTAGCACGGGAATATCCGCAAAGGAGCCTTGCAACGTGGAAAGGGTCATGGCGTTCCCATCTAGAACAAGGCCAGCGCCACGCCGAGCATGCCACTCAGGACACTCACGATCCAGAAGCGCTCCTTGACTTGCATTTCGCTCCATCCAATCAGTTCGAAGTGGTGCTGCAAAGGAGTCATCTTGAAGGGGCGCCAATCACGGTGCAAGAACCGCAGGCTCAGCTTGGAGCTGACTACCTGGATGATGACGGACAAGGCCACGGCTACAAATATCAGGCCGATCACGGGCAATATCAGCCACTGCCGGGTCATCAGGGCCACCAGGGCGAGCGTGGCTCCCAGGGGCAGACTGCCGGTGTCCCCCATGAAGAGGTGAGCCGGATGAGCGTTGTACCACAGGAAGGCAAAGAGCGAACCCACCACGATGAAGCAGAAGATGGCAATGTACGTGGATCCCTGCAGGTTGGCGATGATGCCATAGGAGACAAAGGAAACGGTCGCCATGCTGCCGGCCAGACTGTCCAGCCCGTCCGCCAGATTCACGGCGTTGCTGAACCCGACGATCAGAAAGACGGCTATGGGGATTGTGATCCAGCCTACATGTACGGGGCGGGCAATGCCCGGCACACCCACGGCATCCAACTGGGGTGGACCGAAGTACAGGATCAGCGCGATGGTGGTGGCCAACAGGATTTGCACGCCGCTCTTCACCTTGGCGGTCATGCCTCTGTCCTCTTCCTCCTCTTCGCTGTGCCCTGTCTTGTTGCGCACCAAGCTCTTGAAGTCGTCATAGGTACCCAGCAGGGCGAAGGCTCCCAGACAGAAAAAGAGCAGCAAGGTGCTGGCTCCAATCACATTGAACCCAATGAAGTTGAAGATGTTGAGCGTGCCGGTGATCAGGAGGATAGGCAAGACAAACATCCAGCCCCCCATGGTGGGCGTGCCCATCTTGGCCAAGTGACCCTTGGGACCGGTCACTCGGACCCACTTTCCGATCTCGTAATGCTTGAGCAGGCTGATCAGTGGACGTCCCCAGATCACGGCGGTCAGAAAGCTGAGAGTGCCCAGCATCAAGGGAACGGCCATCACTAACCTGCCGGTACGCTTACGTCAGCCACGACAGTGTCCATGCCGATGGCCCGGCTGCCCTTGAACAGCACCAGATCGTGGGGTGCAATTTCCTCCTTCAGAAACGTCACGGCCTCCTTGGCATCTGGCAAGATGTGCACGGCTTCCGCGGGCATGCCGACAGCCAAGGCGGATTTCCCAATCAATTGTCCCAAGTCTCCAATCGTAACGAGCTGGTCGACAATCTGGGCGGCGCGGCGCCCTACCTTGACATGACTGACTTCCGTCGCCGGACCCAGTTCCAGCATGTCGCCCAGCACGGCAATACGGCGGCCTGTCTGCTCCGGGTTCAGGTCGGACAACAAGTTCAAGGCGGCAATGCAGCTCTCTTCGCTCGCGTTGTAGGTGTCGTCCAGAAGCGTGCTCTGATTGATGCCTCCCACCAGCAGCAGACGCACCTGATTGCTTGTGTCCCGCAATCCCGCCAGAATTTTTTGCAGGGGCAGTCCCTCGCTGATCCCCAAGGCCGCCGCCAACAACGCATTATGCACGCTGTGACGGCCCAGCAAGGGTATCCTCACATGCAGAGCCCGACTGTGTGGCATGGGCAGATGCAACCGGAAATGGATGCCTTTGAATCCGTTGCTTTCGATTCGGTCCGCCCATACGTCACATTCCGGGGTGAGGCCCACCTTGTACACTTGGGCTTGCGTCAGACGTGCCATGGGACGCACCCGGACATCGTCCCAGTTGAGAATGGCCACCCCGCCAGCCCAAGCCGGCGGCAACGCCCGAATCAATTCAGACTTGGCCTCAAAAATGCACTCCATCGTGCCCAGACGCTCCAGATGACTGGGGCCAATGTTGGTTACGATGCCGATGTGCGGCTGCGCCAGGAGACACATATCCGAGATCTCTCCCCGCCGGTACATGCCCATTTCGGTTACCAGCCGTTCGTGACTGTATTTGAGCCCCATCAATACCAAAGGCAAGGCGTGTTCGCCATTGAAATTGCCCGGATTCCGATATGTATCAAAGTGCTGGCTCAAGACCGAGTGGGCCAGTTCCTTGGTGCTGGTCTTGCCTACGCTGCCCGTGATGCCGACGACCCGAATGCTGGTCCGTGTGCGATGCAGCCGCTGAAAGACTCCCACGCGGCGGATGGCCTCCATGGGACTGGCCACCACATAGCAGACACATTGGTCCGCGGTAAGCGGACCTTGGCCATCTGGCCACTCCAGCCGGGCCTGTCGGCAGTCGACTATAGGTAGCTGAGACGCCGTGATGTGGATCAGTCCCTCTGCGTCACAGATGATGGCGCTGGCCCCCATTTCCTGGGCTTGGGCCACAAAGCGGTTGCCATGGGCGAACTCTCCGGGCAATGCCGCGAAGAGCGTGCCCGGCATCACTTCGCGACTGTCCGTGGTGGCGCCCCGAATGGAGATGGGCAGCAGCTGCAAGGGAGGGGGCTGTCCCGTCAATGCATGCCACAGCGTATGATGAGTAATGTGGGTTTCAATCATCGGGTTGTCTGTGGCAACGCCTGACTCCCTAGGCCTCGGCTTCGCCCGGCGTCGGCAATTCATATCCACCAGGACCGCGGGGGCGGGGCTCGGACTGCCGCGCAGGTGACGCATAGCATTCGGGATGACAGGAGGGCGGAATGTTCATGTAATCCAGGATGCGTTCTGCAATCCGCCCGAAGGTGGGAGCGGCATTGAGCGATCCCCATACGGGATATCCGTCCACCGATCGGGGATCGTTGAGCTTGATCAGGATGACAAACTGGGGATCGTCCGAGGGGGCAAAACCGGTGAAACTGGCTATGACCACGTCCTCCGAATACACGCCAATCCGATCTGGATCGGGGACCTGCGCGGTCCCCGATTTGCCGGCCACCCTATACCCGGCCACCTGTGCGCCGACCGCTGCCTGCTCCACGGTGAAAGTCATCATGTCCGCCACGGTCGCCGCCGTCTCCGCACTGATGACATGTTCCTTGAGAACGGTGGAGGCAAAGGTCAAGACGCCATCCCCCTGCACCCGGTGTTGCACTACATAGGGTTTCATGAGGTTGCCGCCGTTGGCTACCGTGTTAATTGCGTTGACCATCTGGATGGGAGTCAGGTTCAAGCCTTGGCCAAAGCTGTTCGTGCCCAGATCCGCGATGTTCCAGGTGGGGATGTCGGGATGCTTGTCCTTGAGACTGCCGTTGAATTCATGGGCCAGATCGATTCCGGTGACCTCCCCCAATCCAAAATTGAACAAATATTTGTAGAATTTGTCGGGTCCTATCCGTTCCAGCGCGATTTCCGAGATGATGGTATTCAGCGAATAAGCCAAGGATTCCGTGACCGATACGCGACCGAGAACGCGGTTCTCGCTGTTCTTGATGACGACCTCGGCCCCGATGATGTATTCCCCGATGTCAAAGAACTGTTCCTGTGGCTGCACCACAGCAAGATCAATGGCGGTGGCAATAGTCAGCACCTTGAATACGGAGCCAGGCTCGTACACGCCGGTGACGGCCAAATTGGTAAAGGCGGTCGAATCGGGCGAGATTTCATCCAAGGCCCCCGGATTGAAGTCCGGTTGATTGGCGATGGCCAACACGGCGCCCGTGTCAGGGTGCATCACGATGATCGTGCCACCTTGCTGTACGTTGTACTTTTCAATGGCGTGTTTCAATTCCTGTTCCACGATATGCTGAATGGTCTTGTCAATGGTCAGCACCAAGTCGCCGCCCATGTGGGACGGGATGTAGCGGCGAGCTTCTGGAGTCAAGGCGTCCAGAGAGCTGGGCGTATCCAAAACCAGCACTTCGCCGCGCAGGAACCGCTGGTAATAACTTTCCAGCCCGTTCACTCCACTCCGTTCCGCATTGACCAGCCCCAACACATGGCTGCCTAGGGAGCCTTGGGTGTAGTAGCGGGACGGCTGCGGCTCCAGACGAAAGCTGCGGAAGAAATCAAAGTCGGTCTCACGGCCTTCCAGATCGATTCGCAGCCCCAGATTGGTCATGACTTGGTTCAGAGAAGGGCCTGCCAGCGCCGGGCCCACGGACTTTTCCTGCAGGATTTCCTGCAGGGCCTGGTACGCATTGGCGTCTCCGGTCTGGTACAGATTCCACAGATTGGCGGCCTGTATCCCCTGTCTTTGCAATTCCTCCAGATATTGGCCCTGCACCAAATGCAGATCCACATCCAGCACTACATAGGCATAGATCGGGACAGGATCAACGCCGCGCTGCTGGCCTTTGGCCTCTTCGGCGGCCAATCTCTCCCGGTAGGAGCGCAACGCCTCGTCCATGATCGAGATCAATTCGGATCTGGGTGTTTCGCCCACGCCCGTCAGAAGCAGGCTCAGTGAATCCTTGTAGAGCGGACTTAGAGTTTCCAGGCGAGGCACCACGAAACGGTAGGTCCACACGTCTCCCGCCAGTAGCTCGCCGCGTGCGTCGGTAATTACGCCCCGAGTGGTGATTTCAGGCAAATTGCGCTCCACGAAGCGGGTCGTGTCCTGGCTGTTGTGCAGAAACACATGAAACTGCACCAGGCGGGCCGTGACTAGGGTGGCCAGAAGGAACGGAAGGACAAACAGGATTGTCAGGCGACGCAGCCGCAAGGGGATCAGGTCGGCCGTCGGAAAGCTAGGAACGGGGGATTCGGGGTATGAGCGCATAAAACCAATCACGAACCTGTGGCGTTCACAGCCTCCAGCACGGACTTCCACAGTTTGTCTAGGAAACCGCCTTTGGCGGTCTCCCCTTGGTTGTTGAACGTTGCTGTCTCCGGGGGCAGGGGTGCAAGACCGGACATCTGTCGGTGAAGGCGGGCAGAACGCACCCGCAATTCCCGCGTCAGATTGTGCAGGATGCCCATGGCTTCTTGAAAACGCCGGGTGGGGGTCAGCAAGTCATTCCCGGAATTCAAGGCGCCGGGCGTCGGATCCAGATCCACGGGCGCGGACACCGACGAGGCGTCTAGATCCAGCCACAGCAACTCCGTTCGGTACTTGAAGCCCTGATTCTGGGCCCAAATGGCAATGTGATTCAGATCCGCTTCCTGCCCTATCCGAAACAGCAGTTCCGCATTGATCTCCTCTTGCAGGGTCTG
This sequence comes from Caldilineaceae bacterium, assembly GCA_963422415.1. Classification (GTDB taxonomy): domain Bacteria; phylum Chloroflexota; class Anaerolineae; order Caldilineales; family Caldilineaceae; genus Bin34. The sequence continues at coordinate 2,938,122 of OY729430.1, read as the reverse complement.
ATCCTGGTCAAGACGAACCAGTTGAAGGCGAGCATCCGCAATGCGCGAAGACATGTAGATATTGAGAAATGAGCCAAAGGCCACCACTCCCAATCCCACAGCCCACCACAGCACCAGGGGCAGCCGAATGGGAAACAGCAGTGACTGTTGCCAAGCCTGTAGTCGATGGCGCATGCGCGCGGCCGGATCCAGCCAAGGATGATCTCGTAATTTGCGCACTGGCATCTGCTCAGCGGTCATAAGGGCATGGGCCTCTTGCAGGCAGCCCGCAGACGGGCGGAACGGCTGCGGGCATTGGCTGTCACCTCTTCGACGCTGGGTGTGACAACTCGACGGTGCAGCAGCTCCAATGGCGCTGTCAGGGCACAGGCGGTTGGCGCAGGCGTCGCGTACTTGTTTCGAGCCCGTCGATTGCTGTGCCGATGCAGAAACGACTTGACCACCCGATCCTCCAGACTGTGGAAGGCGATCACGCAAAGATGGCCCCCAGGAGCCAACAACGCTTGGGCTTGGGGCAAGGCCTTTTGCAACTGATCCAACTCACCGTTCACGGCAATCCGCAACGCTTGGAACGTGCGCGTGGCCGGATGCAGGCGGGCTGGACGTCTCTGCTGGCGTGTGTCGGCAATGGTCTCCGCCAAGGTCCGGGTATCAGTGAACGGACGATTGCGGACAATGGCATCGGCAATCCGCCGGGCCTGCGGTTCTTCTCCGAACGCAAAAAGCAAATCGGCCAGTGCCTGCGCAGAATAATGATTGACAATGTCGGCCGCTGTGTAGTCTTGGGCCCGATTCATGCGCATGTCCAAGGGGCCTTTCTGGCGAAACGAAAAACCGCGTCCGATGGTGTCTACCTGCCACGAGCTGAATCCGAGGTCCATGAGCACATTGTCCACTTGGCAAAAGCCGTGCTGGCATGCCACCTCTTGTACGTCCGCAAAATCGCTGTGCACCAACGTGACCTGATCTTCCAGCCCCACACTCTGCAGCCGGGCACGGGCCCTGTCCAGCGCTTCCTGGTCCCTGTCCAGCGCCAAGGCGGCGCTGCCGGGGCCGGCTGCCCGCAGGAACGCGATCGTATGGCCGGCGTCTCCTACCGTGCAGTCAATCAGGGTGGCTTGGGCCTGCACTCTCAGGTTGGTCAGAGTCTCGTGGACCAACACAGGCACATGGAAAGTTGGCGAGCAAGCCACTTCGGTCACGGCGTCTGATCTCCCGCAACTCTGGCTTGGGGGCGCCTCCGTTGGTGCAGATATTGACGGAATGAGCTGGAACCGCGCCAGAGCCGGACACAGGAGAACAACCTCCCTCCTGTTCGTGCCAGCGGTACGCTCGCCCCTGTTTCCATAATTGACCGCCTTGAGGTTGCGATGAACGATCTGATGTGCGGCGGCACATGGGAAATGCCGCTGGGACAGCTCCCGTACGGTACGCACGCGCCTGTCCACAGCTTGCCTATTTTACATGGTGTCTGGGGATGGCGGACTAGGAGAGCGGGATTCTCGTGACAAGTCGGACTGGACTTTCGAATCTTCAGGGTCGGGATGGGGCCAAGCTGCAAGTGGGATGGCAGCTTGACGAAGGCAGGACTTTAGTGTATAGTATCGCGTCCTCAGCAGGGCCAATGGCTTGGGGCTGGGGGACTGTTGTCGCGTGTTGGATTACTGCATTGTCATCGGGAGATCTGAATGTACAAGCGCATCCTGTCAACTTTGCCCATGAGTATGCCGCAACAGGACAGGCACGTTTTCCCGACTCATATTCCCTGCATTGCAGGAGTGCAGTTGCCCTCTTGGACTTTGGGCACAGGCGTCCTTTAGTGCGCCTGCATGGCCTTCCCTTCCTTGTCCTGCGTTGTCAATTCAATATTTTTGCGCGCCTTGGCATCCCGTCTAGGCTGCGTTGAGTTTCGGTTCGCTCTGGACCGGACGTGTCCGCTTTCCCCCCACGCCCCGGAGAAGCAATGTCCCATACATCATTGAACGGTCGAAACCAAGGCGTTCGCAAGAACTACGCCCGCACCGCGGAACCCATGCCGTTGCCCAATTTGATCGAAGTGCAGCTGGAGAGCTTTCAATGGTTTTTGGAGGAAGGCCTCAAGGACCTGTTCGAGGAAATGCCTCCCATTCAGAGTTACGGTAAGCACTACGAACTGGAACTGGGAGCCTATCGGTTTGGTGAACCGGAGCACACGGTAGAGGAATGCAGGGCGCGGAACAAGACCTACGCGGCGCCCCTCAAGGTGGACGTACAGCTGCTTAACGCGAATACGGGGGAAATCACGGAACAGGAGGTCTATCTGGGAGATTTTCCCATGATGACCGAGGCCGGCACCTTCATCATGAATGGGGCCGAGCGGGTGGTGGTCAGCCAGCTGCTGCGCTCGCCAGGCGTTTACTTCAGTCTGGTGGCCGACCGTACCTCGGGGCGCGGGTTGGCCACGGCGAAGGTGATCCCGGGCCGCGGGGCCTGGCTGGAGTTCGAGACATCCAAGCGCAACGAGATTACCGTCAAGGTAGACCGCAAACGCAAGCAGTCCGTGACCATTTTGCTCCGGGCCTTGGGTTTTGGTGACGATGACGAAATTCGGGAACTTTTCCAAGATGTAGACACCCATCCGGAGCACAAGTTCATCGAAGCCACGTTGGACAAGGATCCCCTGACCCCTGTGACCAACAGCAAGGAGGGCATTCGCGAGGCCCAGTTGCGCTTCTTTAGCACGCAGCGGCCCAGCGATCCGGTCAAGGCGGATGCGGCGCGCCGTTTTATAGAGGAACTGTTCTTCGACCTGCGCCGATACGACTTGAGTCGGGTGGGACGCTACAAGCTCAACCAGCGGCTGGAGCGGGGGGAGGAGACCAACATGCGCACTCTGACCCGAGAGGATCTGGTCGCCATCGTGCGGGAAGTCATTCGCATCAACAACGGCGAATCCAGCACGGACATCACAGATCATCTGGGCAATCGGCGGGTGAACACGGTGGGCGAACTGTTGCAGAACCAGGTGCGCATCGGTTTGGCGCGGCTGGAGAAAGGCGTGCGGGACCGCATGTCCGTCAAGGATCCGGAACAGATGGTGCCTACTCAGCTCATGAACGCCAAGCTGGTCTTGGGCGCGGTCAAGGAATTCATGGGCGGCAGCCAGCTGAGCCAGTTTATGGACCAGACCAATCCACTCTCCGAACTGACCCACAAGCGCCGCTTGAGCGCTCTGGGCCCGGGTGGCCTGAAGCGGGAACGGGCCGGAGTGGAGGTTCGGGATGTGCATTTCAGTCACTATGGACGTATTTGTCCCATTGAGACTCCGGAGGGCCCCAGCATTGGACTGATCGGCTACATGGGATCCTATGCGAAGGTCAACGCTATGGGTTTCATTGAAACACCCTATCGCCCCATTCGCAGCGCCATGCCGGCCCGCATCAGGGACTTGGTGGGACGCACGCTGAGCGAGGACGTCTTTACGGCTGGCGGAGAGCTGCTGGGTGCGACCGGCACTGTCGTGGAAGAGAATTTGGCCCGCAGGATTGCGGCTTCACGGCGCGGGCGCGCCGTGAAGGTTCGTCCCTTTGTATTGGACGAGATCGTCTACATGTCCGCCGATCAGGACGAGAAGGTAACCATTGCCCAGGCCAGCACGGCGCTGAACGAACGCGCGGAGCTGCTCAACGAGTATCCGTCCATTCGCAAGGCGGACCAGTTCCCTCACATTCCGGCGGACCAGGTACAGTACATTGACGTGTCGCCGCAGCAGATCGTAGGCGTGAGCGCTTCCCTCATTCCCTTTCTGGAGCACGACGACGCCAACCGGGCCCTGATGGGGTCCAACATGCAACGTCAGGCGGTGCCGTTGATCAGGGCCGAATCCCCCATAGTGGGCACCGGAGTGGAATATCCGGCCGCCATCGACTCTGGACAGGTGGTGGTCAGCGCCCATGCCGGCACGGTGACCCAAGCGGCCAGCGACAAAATCCGCGTGCGCTCGGACCGAGGTCAGGAAACCAGCTATCCGCTGCGCAAGTACAACCGCAGCAACCAGAGCACTTGCATCGACCAGTGGCCCATTGTGTACAAGGGACAACGCGTGGCACGAGGCGAGGTGATCGCGGACAGCGCCAGTACCGAGAACGGAGAACTGGCGCTGGGCCAGAATGTGCTGGTGGCCTACATGTGCTGGGAAGGCGGCAACTACGAGGACGCCATTCTGGTGAGTGAAAAGCTGATCGAGCAGGACTTCTTCACATCCATACACATTGAACGGCATGAAGTCACCGCTCGGGAGACCAAGCTGGGCATGGAGGAAATCACGGCGGACATTCCGAATGTAGGGCCGGAAGCACGCAGGCAGCTGGATGAAGACGGAGTGATTCGGATTGGAGCCGAGGTGTACGGAGGAGACATTCTGGTCGGCAAGATTTCCCCCAAGGGAGAAACCCTCCTCAGCCCGGAAGAGAAGCTGTTGCGAGCCATCTTCGGCGAGAAGGTGCGAGATGTGAAGAACACGTCCATGCGTCTCCCGAATGGTCAGCACGGCAAGGTGGTGGACGTGAGGGTCCTAGACCGCAAGGAGCACAATGATCTCCCGGCCGGCACCGAAAAAATCGTGCACGTCAACGTGGCCCAGCGCCGCAAATTGATGGAAGGCGACAAGATGTCCGGCCGCCACGGCAACAAGGGCGTGATCTCCAAGATCATTCCCGTGGAGGACATGCCGTTTCTGGCTGACGGCACTCCAATTGACATAATCCTGAATCCAATTGGAGTGCAGGGGCGTTTGAACATTGGACAGGTGCTGGAGAACCACTTGGGCTGGGCCGCCCATCGCATTGGTTTCAAGGTGGCCACTCCCGTGTTTGACGGGGCCCGCCAAGAACAGATTGAGGCGGAACTGGCGCGTGCTTGGTTGACCGATCGCGCGTGGGATCAGGTGGCCGACCGGGCGTGGGACCTGTTCGCGGACAGCGACGAAGTCGACGAGAGCCTGTTGGAGGATCTGGACGAGGCCCGCATCGTCTACCTGTCCCATTGGCTGGATCCAGAGCAATACGATCTGGAACGCATCTACATGGATTTCGCGTATGCGCGCCGCGCTGCCGTGCGGGAATGGTTGAAGGAAGAGGGGTATCAGCCCGAAGCTATCTTGCCCCAAGACTACACCCACCATCGTACCTTGGAGGAGGACGATCGCTTGGCCATACAGGTGGCCTGTCAGGAATGGATCAAGCGCTTTGACTTGCCGGAGACGGACTTGACAGGCCCTGCCCTGCAGGAGTATGTGACCCAGCAGGCGATGGAAATTGGACAGCCGCTGCCTACCGCGGGCAAACAGGTGCTTTTCGATGGCAAGTCGGGGGAAGCATTTGAGGCCCCGGTCACCGTGGGAATCTCCTTTATGCTGAAGCTGTTGCATCTGGTCGAAGACAAGGTGCATGCCCGCAGCACGGGATCGTACAGTCTGGTGACGCAGCAGCCGCTGGGCGGCAAGGCCCAAAATGGCGGGCAGCGCTTTGGCGAAATGGAAGTGTGGGCTCTGGAAGCCTATGGGGCGGCCCACACCCTGCAGGAAATGCTGACCATCAAGTCGGACGATACCAGCGGGCGGGTGAACGCCTACCAGTCCATCGTGAAGGGGGAAGAGATCCAAAGTCCAGGCATACCGGAGAGTTTCCGGGTGCTGGTGAAAGAGCTGCAGAGCTTGGGACTGGCCGTGGAGGTTACCAATGACAAGGACGAGAAGCTGCAGTTCGGCAAGGAGGTGGCGACGGATCGCCTGCCCAATTTGGGGGCCGGCCTGATGATCCCCAAGATGTTTACTTCCTAACCTGGATCACAGTCCCATTCCGCGCCTTGCCCGACCGCTGGCACGGACGCTTGAACGTAAGGAGCACTCCCTTGATTGAACTAGGCAACTTCAATGCAATCCGTATCTCCCTGGCTTCTCCGGAGCAGATTTTGGGGTGGAGCTATGGCGAGGTCTACAAGCCGGAAACCATCAATTACCGCACGCTGAAACCCGAACGGGACGGTCTGTTCAGCGAACGCATTTTTGGTCCGGAAAAGGACTGGGAATGCAGCTGCGGCAAGTACAAGCGTGAGCGCTACAAGGGCATAGTCTGCGACAAGTGCGGGGTGGAAGTGGCATCCAACCGGGTACGCCGTGAGCGCATGGGGCATATCTCCCTAGCCTCTCCAGTGAGCCACATCTGGTATGTCAAGGGCATGCCGTGCCGCTTGGGGCTGCTCTTGGACATCAGCCCCCGAGATCTGGAAAAAGTGCTCTACTATGCGGTCTACATCATCACGAAAGTGAACGAGGATGCACGCAAGCGCCTGATAGTCCGGAAGGAAAAGGAACTGGCGCTTAACCTGACCAAGCGGCAGGCCCTGACCGCTACCGCCCTGGAAGTGGCGGATCAGGAGAACACCGAACAAGTCCAGTCCCTGCTGGATCGGCGTGACGTGCAGATTGCCGATTTGGACGAGGAGATTGCCAAGAGGTCGGGCGATGCCATTGGCCAGGCCCAGACTCTGATCCAGTGGATCCAGAACCGGGTGGAGGAAAAGGCGGAAGAGACTCTGAAACTGTCTTGGGTCAAAACCGCCATTGTAGTCAAGGGCCGCAAGGTGGAGGCCACGAAGGAAGAGGAAGTCAACGAGCATGTACAAGCCTTCCTAGATGCGCTCAAGACTGAATCGGACAGCCGCAAGGACGAGATTGCCCGGGAAATCGAACTGGAGCTGAACCAGCTCAGGGAAGCCGCGGCGGACCGACGTGCAGAGATTGAACTCCAGGGCCAGACGGAACGGGACAAGCTGATATCCAATGCCGAAGGTTGGCTGGAGCAACTCAAGACCATTGCACCGCGGGCCCTGAAGAGTGATCAGGAGTATCGCACCTTGTCTCGGCAATACGGCACCACCTTCGAAATCGGCATGGGGGCCGAGGCAATCCTAGAGTTGTTGAAACAGGTGGATCTGGATGAACTGGCCCGAGAGATGCGCGAGATCATCAATACCACCAAGAGCGAACAGAAGCGGACCCGGGCGGCCAAGCGACTCAAGGAAGTCGAAGACTTGCGCAAAAGTGGCAACCGGCCGGAATGGATGATTCTGACCCAGCTGCCGGTAATCCCGCCCGAACTGCGTCCCATGGTGCAACTGGACGGCGGCCGCTTCGCCACCAGCGATCTCAATGATTTGTATCGACGAGTCATCAACCGCAACAACCGGCTCAAGCGGCTGCAAAGCCTAGGCGCTCCCGATGTGATTGTACGCAACGAAAAGCGCATGTTGCAGGAGGCGGTAGACAGCCTGATCGACAACCGCAAGCGCAACCGCACCACGGCCAACCGCAACCAGAAGCATCCGCTCAAGAGCCTGACCGATATGCTGAAGGGCAAGCAGGGGCGGTTCCGCCGCAACTTGCTGGGCAAGCGGGTGGACTACTCGGGACGTTCCGTGATCGTGATTGGCCCATCCCTGAAGCTGGATCAGGCGGGCATTCCCAAGCGCATGGCACTTGAGCTCTTCAAGCCGTTCGTGATCGAAAGGCTGGTTTGTCACGGTGCGGCCACCAATGTGCGCCACGCGAAGCGCATGGTGGAGGAGGCCGATGACGGCGTGTGGGATGTGCTGGGGTCTATATGTCAAGAACGACCTGTGCTCTTGAACCGGGCCCCCACACTGCATCGGCTGGGTATACAGGCCTTCGAGGTCAAGTTGATCGAAGGTAGCGCCATTCAGTTGCATCCCTTGGTCTGCACCGCCTTCAATGCCGATTTTGACGGAGACCAGATGGCGGTGCACGTGCCCCTGAGCCAGCAGGCGGTCAAGGAAGCCCGCGAGCTGATGCTTTCGACACGCAATCTGCTCAAGCCCAGTAGTGGCGAACCGATTGTGTCGCCGACCAAGGACATGGTGATGGGCGTGTTCTATCTCACATCCATGGAAAACGAGGATCGTCCCGATGCCGAATTGCGGCGATATCCGAATCCAGTGCAAGCCGAATATGCCTTGGATATGGGCCTGATTTCATTGCGGGAACCTATCTTGGTGCGTATCCGGCCTTTTGTGGACGAGACGCCCATTGAGACGCTGGGCCTCAATTCCCGCTGCCTGCAGGCCCTGCAGGCCCATGGGGTCAAGACGGCGGAAGAGCTGCAGGCGCGCCTGGAAGAAGACGCCGAAGGCTTCAAGGAGAAGGTCAAGGGCTTCGGCAATGTCTTCCTACAAGAAACACAGGACATTCTGGCGCATACCGCGCTGAACAAGGGGTCCGATGATCCGGTGGAATTCACCCGCACCACCGCGGGCCGCATCATCTTCAACCTCGTGCTGCCGGAGTCTCTGCAGTTTGTGAACGAACGCCTTGACAAGGAGGGCGTCAATGACTTGGTGCAACTGTGCTATCGTCGCATGGGGCCTGAAATCACGGCGGACGTAGCGGACCAGATCAAAAGCATCGGCTTTCACTACGCGACCCGTTCCGGCATTACCATTGCCGTGAGCGACCTTGAGGCGCCGGTGGAGAAGGCGGACATTATCAAGGTGGCACAGGATGGCGAAGCGCAGGCGGAAGCGCAATACCGACGTGGCTTGCTGACCAGTTCGGAGTGGGAGGACAATCGGGTGCAGGCTTGGAGCCGTGCCACGGATGAAGTTTCATCCCGCATCAAGGAGGGTTTGGACCCCTTGACCAATGTCGGCGCCATGTCCATTTCGGGCGCCGCCAAGGGAGGACACAGCACCATTAACCAGCTGGCCGGCATGCGCGGCCTCATGTTTGATCCCAACGGACGCATTATCCCCATGCCCATTCGTTCCAGTTTCCGGGATGGACTGAGCACGATGGAGTTCTTTATCAGCACCCATGGTTCGCGCAAGGGGCTGGCGGACACCGCGCTGCGCACGGCCGATGCAGGGTATCTGACCCGCCGCTTGGTGGATGTGGCGCAAGACGTGATTATCACGCAGGAGGATTGCGGCACCCCCAACGGCATTCTGGCGAACGTGCAAGCCAGCCAGAAAGATCGGTATTGGGAGCGGGTGGCAAGCCGCTGCGTGGCCCAGCGGGTCGAAGATCCCAAGACCGGCGAGACTATCCTGGAACGCAATCAGCTGATCGGCGAGCGAGAGGCTCAGGTGCTGGCGGACAGCGGGGTACGTGAGGTCGAGATCCGAAGTCCCCTGACCTGCGAATCTCGGTTTGGTCTGTGTCTGCGTTGCTATGGGGCCAGTCTGGCATCGGGCGAGATGGTGAAAATGGGCGAGGCAGTGGGTATCATCGCGGCCCAGTCCATTGGGGAACCCGGTACGCAACTGACTCTGCGCACCTTCCATACGGGGGGTGTGGCTTCGTCGGACGATATTACTCGGGGGCTGCCGCGCGTGGAGGAGCTTTTTGAAGCTCGCATCCCCAAGGGCCAGGCCGTGATCAGCGAAATAGACGGCAAGGTCTCCATCTACTGGGACGGAGAGATCCGGCGCCTCGCCGTCCAGCGGACTGATCTGTTGACTCGCGAACTGCGGATCCCCGCGAAGGGCTGGACGCTGAAAGTCGCCCATGGTGATGCCGTGCAGAGCGACACCGTGATCGCCGAAGTGACCAACGCGCAGCCCGAAGCGCCGGAAGATGAGGAACGCCACATACTGGCGGGCATGGAGGGCACCGTGCTGCTGCCCATGGATGCAACGGCCCAGGCTGTGGATGGCTATGTTGCCCTGACCCTTCAAAGGGAAGATGTAGTGGAGTGGGATTCCGAGATTCCCGCGCACACTGCGACGATGGTCAATGATGGCGACTATGTCCATGCCGGACAGCAGTTGACCCCGGGCGCCTTGGAACCGAAGGGCATCCTTCGCATTCAGGGACGTGAGGCATGCCAGCTATACATTCTGAATGAAGTGCAGAAGGTGTATATGGAACAGGGGGTGCAGATTCACGACAAGCACATTGAAGTCATTCTGCGCCAGCTGTTGCGGCGGGTGCAGGTGCAGGCGACGGGCGACACCGATTTCCTGTTGGGGGCATACGTGGATCGCTACCGCTTTGAGGACGTGAACAATCTGGCCTTGGAAAACAACCGGAAGCCCGCGCAGGGCATGCCTGTGATCCTGGGGATGACCCGTGCCGCCCTGAACACCGAGAGCTTCCTGGCGGCGGCCAGTTTTCAGGAGACTACACGCGTGCTCACCGATGCCGCCATTCGGGGGCAGGAGGATCGGTTGCGCGGCCTCAAGGAGAACGTCATTTTGGGCAAGCTCATCCCTGTGGGGACTGGATTTCACAGCCGTCTGGAAGCAGAGGCCAAGGTGGGAGCGGGCAGTTCAGGCTTGGACCTGGTGGGCAATCAAGGGGAAATTGCCTCCTTGAACCTGGAGCTGTTGCAGGAACTGACCGAGAGCGAAGACCTGTTTGGCGACGCCCTTGCCGTGGACGAGGTCAACTCCTTGCAGCAGGTCAGCAAGGGGGGAAACGACATGCTGGATGGCGAGGACGATGTCAGCCCCTTGGACGAGGGAGACGAGGAGTCGTCTCTTTCCACATTGCAGCGACCGTAATTTGACGCCGTGCCCGCCGTAAGGGACAATTGCGGTTTGCGTTCCGTCTCTTGGCCGAGAGGCTCGAGAGACGAAGCAGCCGAAACCTGCGTAACAGTGGAGTGAGATTTGCCTACTATCAATCAACTCGTGCGTAAGGGGCGGAAGCCCAAGCCCAAGAAAATGGCCGCGCCCGCTCTGCGGGTGACGCAGAACACGTTGACGGGCCGCACCACCTCCAGTCGAACAGGCAATCCCCAGAAGCGCGGCGTTTGCACTCAGGTCCGGACTACCACGCCCCGCAAGCCCAACTCGGCGTTGCGCAAAGTGGCCCGCGTGCGCTTGACGAACGGCATGGAGGTTACGGCCTACATTCCCGGGGAAGGACATACCCTGCAAGAACACAGCGTCGTCTTGATTCGGGGCGGGGGTGTACGGGATTTGCCAGGCGTGCGCTATCAGATCGTGCGCGGGGCCCTGGATGCGACGGGTGTGGAGAACCGGAAGCGGGGTCGCAGCCGCTACGGAGTCAAAAAGTCTTAAACTACACTAAGCAGGTGCAAGGCAGGTCTACAGCATGCCGCGACGCAACAAACCCCCCGCAAGAACAGTGGCCCCGGATTCCCGGTACGGTTCGGTGGATCTGGCGAAATTCATTAACAATCTGATGCTGCATGGCAAGAAGTCAACCGCCACGCGGATTGTCTACAAGGCCTTGGACATCATAGAGGAACGCCTGGGACGGCCTGGCATTGAGGTGTTCGAGGATGCCCTGCAGCGCGCCATTCCCCGCGTGGAGGTTCGGCCGCGGCGTGTCGGGGGCGCGACCTATCAGGTGCCCATTGAAGTCCGGGCGGCGCGCAAGCAGGCGCTGGGCATGCGCTGGCTGATTGCCTTTGCACGCCAGCGAGGTGGCCGGGACATGGCCAGTCGGCTGGCGGCCGAACTGATCGAGACCTCCAACGGGGACAGTGCCACCATCAAGCGGCGCAACGATACGCATCGCATGGCTGATGCCAACCGGGCGTTTGCGCACTTCCGGTAGTTCGCGGTTTCACCCTTCTTTTTACAATTTACGAGCCGTCTTCGGGCTGCATTTTCTGATGGCAGGATCGCGGTGGAGATGTGGGCTTGGGGCGTGATTGCGTAGAGTGGAAAAAAGTATGAGCATAGATCATCCGATTGAGAAAATCCGCAATATCGGCATCATTGCCCATATTGATGCCGGCAAGACCACCACCACGGAACGCATTCTCTTCTATTCCGGCCTGACCCACCGCATGGGTGAAGTGCATGAAGGGACGGCGGTCACGGATTGGATGGAGCAGGAGCGGGAACGCGGCATTACCATCACGGCCGCGGCCATTACCACTCTGTGGAAGCATTCCGGCACGGGGGAAGAGTGTCAGATCAACATCATTGACACACCGGGGCATATTGACTTCACGGCCGAGGTGCAGCGCAGCCTGCGCGTGCTGGATGGAGGCGTCGTGGTCTTTGACGCCGTGGCCGGGGTGGAGCCCCAGACGGAGACCGTGTGGCGGCAGGCAGACAGCTACGCGGTGCCGCGTATCTGCTTTGTCAACAAGATGGATCGCATGGGCGCGAACCTGGAACGCACAGTGAACATGATGGTTGAACGGCTGGGCGCCAAGCCTGTAGTCATTCAGTGGCCAGTGGGGCGTGAAGAGGGGTTCCAAGGCGTGGTGGACCTGATGTCCATGGAAGCTCTGATTTTTTCGGACGAATTGGGCGCCAAGCCCGATCGAGGCCCCGTGCCCGCCACCTGCATGGCGGTGGCACAGGCCGCTCGGGACGCCATGGTGGAACAGATCGCCGAGGTCAATGACGAGGTCATGAGTCTGTTTCTGGATGATTTCGAGATTTCCACGGACCTCCTGCAACGCGCGTTGCGGGCGGCCATTCTGGAGAACCGGTTGGTGCCTGTACTGTGCGGCACGGCATTGCGCAACAAGGGCGTGCAACCGCTGCTTGACGCCATCATCCAATATTTGCCCAGCCCGCTGGAGGTGCCTCCGGTCCTGGGAAGCAACCCGCGGGATACGACCGAGGCGAACGAGACCGAGGCAAACGAGGTGGTAGTGTCGCCCCGGGCCCAGGATTCCTTTGCGGCCTTGGTCTTCAAGGTTGTCACCGACCCCTACGTGGGCCGTCTTTCCTATGTCCGGGTCTATAGCGGCACACTCAAGATTGGAGAGACAGTGCACAATGCCCGCCAAAAACGGCGGGAGCGCATCGGTCGTCTGATGCAAATGTATGCCGACAAGCGGGAAGACATCAAGGAATGCGAGGCCGGCGACATCACCGCCATCGTGGGGCTGAAGCACAGCTTTACGGGCGACACGCTCTACGGCGGAAATCGGCCCGTATTGCTGGAGGCCATTGTGTTTCCGGACCCCGTGGTCCGGATTGCGGTGGAACCCAAGACCAAGAGCGATCAAGACAAGATGACGTTGGCCTTGCAAAAGCTGGCGGCGGAGGATCCTACCTTCCAAGTCCATTTCGATGACAACACGGGCCAGACCCTGATCAATGGCATGGGGGAGCTGCATCTGGAAATCATCGTGGACCGTATGAAACGCGAGTTTCAGGTCCAGTGCAACGTGGGAGAGCCGCAGGTCGCGTACCGGGAGACGATTACCCAGGCCGTGTCCGCCACGGGCCGCTTTGTTCGTCAGACAGGGGGTCGCGGCATGTTTGGTCATGTAGAACTGGAAATCGAGCCCAATCGGGAAGGTGACGGTTTCGAGTTTGAATCCCGGGTCGTAGGTGGGGCGGTGCCCCTGCAGTTCGTGGCGCCCGTGGAACGCGGCATTGCCGAGGCCATGCAAAGTGGAGTCTTGGAAGGTTATCCGGTGGTGGACGTGAAGGTCACGCTGGTGGATGGGTCCTTCCATCCGGTGGACTCTAACGAGAGGGCCTTCCACATCGCGGGGAGCCTCGGATTCAAGGATGGCATGGCCCGGGCCCGCCCGATCCTATTGGAGCCCACCATGTACCTGGAAGTGGTCATGCCGGAGGTCTATACCGGCGACGTGATGGGGGATCTGAGCGCCCGCTTCGGCAACATCACGGATGTGGTGCCCCATTCCCCCGGCATGAATCAGATTCAAGCCACTGTGCCCCTCAAGAACATGTTCGGCTACGCCACCACGCTGCGCTCCATAACGAGTGGCCGCGGCAATTTTTCCATGCAATTCGACTGTTATGCCCCGGTGCGGGGCAAGAAGGGGTGACCTCGGGGAATGTGGAGGCACGGAAACAAGGAATACACAGTTCACATTTTTGCAGGGTCTTGCACAGGCTGGGGTATACTACTCTTCTGCGCGTTTGCGCCTGCCCTCGTGTCGCGATCGTCTTGCACGGATCGCACTTCGGTGCAAGACGGTGGTGAAAAGCGGGTGCCGAGGTGTTGAAAAAGGGTTTGGTCAAGGGACAAAATGTCGACAGAGGAATGTAGGGAGCTTACGAAGGAGCCATGAGCAAGCAAGTTTTCGAGCGCACGAAGCCGCATGTGAATGTTGGTACTATCGGTCATGTAGACCATGGCAAGACAACGTTGACGGCGGCTATTACGAAGGTTCTGTCCCTGCAGGGGATGGCGCAGTTCGAGGCGTTTGACCGGATCGACAATGCCCCCGAAGAGCGGGAGCGCGGCATCACCATCGCCATCTCCCACGTCGAGTACGAGACCGAGAACCGGCACTATGCTCACGTGGACTGCCCAGGCCACGCCGACTACATCAAGAACATGATTACGGGAGCCGCCCAGATGGATGGCGCCATCCTCGTGGTCTCTGCTCCGGACGGGGCCATGCCGCAGACGCGTGAGCATATTCTCTTGGCTCGTCAAGTGGAAGTACCCGCCATGGTGGTCTTCCTGAATAAAGTGGACATGATGGACGACGAAGAGCTGCTGGAATTGGTGGAACTGGAGCTGCGTGAGCAGTTGGACCAATATGAGTTTCCAGGTGATGACACGGCCATTGTGCGCGGTTCCGCCCTGGCGGCCTTGGAAAGCGAAAGCACCGATCCCCAGGCGCCGGAGTATGCCTGCATTTGGGAGTTGGTACAGGCGGTGGATTCCTATATCCCTCAGCCTGAGCGGGACGTGGATCTCCCCTTCCTCATGCCCATCGAGGATGTCTTCTCCATCAAGGGCCGCGGCACCGTGGTGACTGGACGTGTGGAGAGAGGCGTGATTCATCCCATGGAAAATGTGGAAATCGTGGGACTCAAGGAAACGGTGACCACGACCGTGACCGGCGTAGAGATGTTCCGCAAACTGCTGGACGAAGGTCGGGCCGGGGACAACGTGGGATGTCTGCTGCGTGGCATTGACCGCACCGATGTGGAAAGGGGGCAGGTGCTATCCTTGCCTGGCTCGATCACCCCGCATACCAAGTACAAGGCCACGGTCTATGTGCTGCGGACGGATGAAGGGGGGCGCCACAAACCCTTCTTCCCAGGCTACCGACCCCAGTTCTACATCCGCACCCTAGACGTGACCGGCGTCATCTTGCTGCCGGCCGGCGTGGACATGGTGATGCCAGGGGACAATGTGGAGATGGAGGTAGAGCTGATCTCGCCTGTGGCCTTGGAACAGGGATCCCGCTTTGCCATTCGCGAAGGCAGCCGCACGGTCGGCGCCGGATCCATCACCGCGATTTTGGAATAGAGCATGCGGCGAGGGGGTTCAGCCCCTCTCGCTGTTGTTGGGAGTACCTTAAACACAATGCCACCTGCTGCAACCATTCGCATTAAGCTCAAGGCGTTCGACCATCGCTTGTTGGATGCCTCAGCCCAGGAAATCGTCAAGGCGGCGGAGCGTTCGGGGGCCCAGGTCATGGGTCCCGTGCCGTTGCCCACGCACATTGAGAAATTCACGGTGATCCGATCTCCCTTCAAGGACAAGGACAGTCGGGAGCAATTCGAGATCAGGACGCACAAGCGGCTGATTGACGTGATTGATCCGCTGCCTCGCACCAGTGAGAGCTTGACCAAGCTCAACCTGCCCGCCGGCGTGGATGTCGAAATCAAGCTGTAAGGATATAGCGGCAGCAAGCACCATGAAGTACATTCTGGGTCGCAAGGTGGGCATGACGCAGCTTTTCGATGACAAGAGCGGCCGGTCCACGATCGTAACCGTGATCAAGGCCGGCCCTTGCTGGGTGACGGACATCAAGACCTTGGAGACTGATGGCTATGCCGCCGTGCAGCTTGGGTTCGAGGAAACCTCCGCGCGCAAGCTGACAGGGGGGCAAAAGGGCCATCTGCGCCGCAGCGGAGAACGCCTGCTGCGTCACTTGAGAGAGTTTCGCTTGCGGGAATCCACCTCCCTGGAGAGCGGAGCGGAGGTGAAGGTGGACATCTATGCGGAAGGCGAGTACGTTGACGTGACCGGCATCAGTCGCGGCAAAGGCTTTGCCGGAGCCGTCAAGAAGTACGGTTTCGCAGGAGGACCCAAGACACACGGTCAAAGCGATCGCCATCGCGCTCCCGGCTCACGCGGGGCCGGCACCACGCCGGGGCGCACCTTCAAAGGTGCCCGCGGACCGGGTCATATGGGAGACCAAAAGACCACGGTCCTGAACCTTAGGGTGGCGTATGTGGATGCCGAGCGCGATTTGCTCGCCGTCAAGGGCGCTGTGCCGGGTGCGCCCGGCAGTCTGATTTCCGTGCGATCCGCCGTGAAGAAGGGACAGGCGATCTGATCATGAAGTCCAATGTCGTGAACATGCAGGGTGAAGTGGTAAGCGAGGCGGAGCTCGCGCCTGCGCTGTTTGAGACCGTGGTGCGTACGACCCTCCTGCAGCAGGCTCTGGTGCGCCAGTTGGCCAATGCCCGGCAAGGGACTCACAAGACCAAGACCCGCAGCGAGGTGCGAGGGGGTGGTCGCAAGCCATGGCGCCAGAAAGGCACGGGCAGAGCTCGGCAGGGCACGATTCGAGCCCCGCATTGGGTGGGCGGAGGCACCGTCTTTGGACCCACTCCGCGTTCCTACCGTCAAAAGATGCCCAAGCGCATGCGGCGGGCCGCAGTGCGTTGTGCGTTGTCCTCTCAGGCTCGGGACGGTGGCATCCTGTTGCTGGACAGTCTGGAGTTGCCAGAGGGCAAGACTCGTCAGATGCGGCAGGTGTTGACGGATCTGGGAGTGAACGGCAAGCGCACTCTGCTGGTGTATGCAGACAAGAAGGCGGAAGTCGTGCAGGCCGCGCAGAATCTACCGCGACTGGCCCTCCTGAATTACGCCTATCTGAATGTTCGGGACCTGTTGCAGAGCGACGTGGTGATCATTACGTTGGATGCTCTACGAGGCATAGAAGACTGGCTGGGGGAAGACGCCGCATGATGGCGCACGAAGTCCTATTGCATCCGGTGCTTTCGGAAAAGACCATGATGGCCGAAGGCGCGCGGCAATATGTGTTCCGGGTGCACCGGAAAGCCAACAAGCACCAGGTGCGCGAAGCGGTGCAAGCCATTTATGACGTGACCGTGGATCAGGTGCGCGTCATGGTCATGCCCGCCAAGACACGGCGGCGCGGCAAGCGAGTCTTCATGCGGCAGACGAAATGGAAGAAGGCCATTGTCACCGTGGCGGAAGGTGATTCGATCAACCTGTACGAGAGCAACTGAACGAGGCTGACGGATCATGCCTTTGAAGACATACCAACCGACCTCTCCGGGCCGCCGCAACATGAGCGGCTCTACCTTTGAGGAGCTGACGCGGACCAAGCCGGAGAAGTCCTTGGTCTCGCCATTGCCCCGCAGGGGCGGACGCAACAACCGTGGCGTCATTACAGTGCGGCACCGTGGCGGAGGCCACAAAAGGCGGTACCGCCACATAGATTTCAAGAGAGACAAGGAGGGGATACCGGCTCGGGTTCTTTCCTTGGAATATGATCCCAATCGCACGGCTCGCATCGCCTTGATGCAATACAGCGATGGCGAGAAGCGGTACATCCTGGCCCCTGAAAATCTGCAAGTTGGCCAGGAAGTGATATCCGGTTCCAACGTGGACATTGCACCAGGCAACGCACTGCCCTTGCGCGATATTCCACTGGGTACCCAACTGCATAACATAGAGTTGATCCCGGGCAGGGGCGGGCAGCTGGCGCGCAGCGCAGGCACGGCGGCCCGGCTGGTGGCCAAAGAGGGCCGCATGGTGCAGGTCCGCATGCCGAGTGGGGAAGTGCGCTTTATTCAAATGGACTGCATGGCCACTGTGGGGCAAGTGTCGAATTTTGAACACGTCAACATGTCCCAGGGGAAAGCGGGGCGGAATCGCTGGCGTGGGCGGCGTCCTACCGTACGCGGCATAGCGCAGGACCCGGCCTCCCATCCCCATGGTGGAGGCGAGGGACGCTCTCCGATAGGCATGCCATCTCCCAAGACGCCGTGGGGCAAGCCCGCCTTGGGACGTCGTACTCGACGCAACCTGGCAACCGACAAGAACATTGTACGTCGGCGCTCGAAGCGTCGGTAGAGTTGGGAAAAAGCTAAGGAATACAGGCCCGTGTCTCGTTCTCTCAAGAAAGGCCCCTACGTGGACCTCAAGTTGCTGAAGCGGATTGAGGTGATGAACCAGACCGGTGAACGCCGGGTAGTCCGTACGTATGCACGGGCTAGCACCATCTTCCCGCAGTTTGTGGGGCATACCATTGCCGTGCATGACGGACGGCGGCATGTACCAGTCCTAATCACGGAGAACATGGTGGGGCACAAGCTGGGCGAATTTGCGCCCACTCGCTATTTCCGCGGACACATGCGATCGGAACGGAGCACTTCAGTCAGGTAATACGCGGAATTTGAGAATTATGGAAGTCTTGGCCAAGAGTCGCTATACCGGTATCAGCGCCCGCAAGGTGCGCTTGGTGCTGAACGAGGTGCGCGGCATGCCAGCGCAGGAGGCGATGCACATGCTGCGCCTGATGCCGCAGTCCGCGGCCACCGTGCTGGCGAACACCATTGCCAGCGCCTTGGCCAATGCCGAGGAAAATTTTGACTTGGACCGCGGGGACATGTACATCAAGACGGCGTTCGCGGACAAAGCCCCCCATCGCAGATGGCGTCGTTTTGGTGGCCGGGGGCGGTTCAAGCCATGGATACGGAGTTCTTCCAACATCACCGTCATCCTGGACGAAAAAGACTTGTCCCTGGACGAATAGAACAGCAGCGGAGCGGAATTTACATGGGACGGAAAGTTCATCCAACCGGATTTCGGTTGGGTCTGGTGAAAGAGCATCACAGTCGCTGGTTTGCCCGCGGCAAGGAATATGTGGCCATGCTCGACGAGGATCGGGCCATTCGCGACACGATCCTGTCCCGTCTCCCGGATGCCAATATCAGTCGAATTGATATTGAAAGGCAGTCCAATCAAGTAAGTGTAGTCGTGGAGACCGCACGACCCGGGGTGGTCATTGGCAGAAAGGGGGCCACGGTGAACGAGTTGCGCGAGACGTTGCGCACGGTCACTGGTCGCAACGTCCCGATCGATGTCCGGGAGTTGAAACAGGCGGATCTTAGCGCCAAGTTGGTCGCCCATAGTGTCAGTGAACAACTGGCCCGGCGGGTGAGCTGGCGCCGGGCCATGCGCTCCGCCGGTCAGCGGGCCATGCGCCAGGGAGCCAAAGGCTTCATGATCACGGTGTCGGGCCGCTTGGGCGGCAGTGACATGGGGCGCGTGGACAGTTTCCGCGCGGGGCAAGTACCGCGCCATACCTTGCGGGCCAACATCGACTATGGCACGGATGAAAGCAACACCACCTATGGCGTGATCGGCGTCAAGGTGTGGATCTACCACGGCGAAGTGCTGCCGGGGCAGGAGTACCACATCCAGTATCAGGAAGCTTCCTAGGCGGACAGCCAAGGACAGGGCGGGAGAAATGGCGCAATGTTGATGCCCAAGCGATTCAAGCACCACAAGACTCATAGAGGGCGCATGCGCGGAATGGCCAGCAGGGGTGCCTCGATCGATTTTGGCACATATGCCTTGCAGGCCACGGAGCCTCACTGGGTCACCAGCCGGCAGATCGAAGCCGCCCGTCGGGCCATCGTGCGTTATGTTCGCCGCGGCGGCAAGCTCTGGATCCGGATCTTCCCGGACAAGCCGGTCACGCAACGCGGGGCGGAAACTCGCATGGGTTCCGGCAAGGGCAATGTGGAGTACTATGTGGCCGTGGTCAAGCCGGGTCGCATCATTTTCGAGATGACCGGAGTATCGGAAGAGCAAGCTCGAGAGGCTTTCCGGCTGGCACAGCACAAGCTGCCGATGCGGACCCAGTTCATCTTGCGTCAATCGGTGTAGCGAGGAGAGCGAAGATGGCCGTATTGAAGGCTCACACCTTGCTGGACAAGACCGACGGGGAACTGGTGGAGATGGTGCGTGCCTGCCACCAGGAACTGTTCAATCTGCGATACCAGTTGACGACCGGCAAGCAGCAGAACACGGCCCGCGCGCGCGAGGTCCGCAGGGAAATGGCCCGCATCAAGACGGTGCAACGGCATCGTGAACTGACAAGACAGGAATAGGGAATGAGTGCATCAAGTCGCAAAGTATTGACCGGCATGGTGGTGCAGGACGTGAACAACAAAACGGTGGCGGTGCGCGTGGAACGTTCCACGCGGCACCCCCTCTACGGCAAGATCACGCGTTCCTACAAGAAATACCAGGTGCATGACGAGACCAATCAGGCTCGTGTCGGAGACCAGGTCCGCATCCGGCAGTGCAGTCCGATTTCCAAGCGCAAGAGTTTCTATCTCGAATCCATCGTGGAACGCGATCCGGGCGCGGACCGAGGCCCATAACCGCACTGCGCGGCTTGCTACGCAACGGCATCATCCCAGGAAAGGCCAATCATGATTCAACAGGAAAGCCGCCTGCGCGTGGCAGACAATTCGGGGGCGCGTGAGTTGCTGACCATTCGGGTGACCGGAGGCAGTGTGAGGCGTCACGGCAAGGTGGGGGACATTATCACCGCTTCGGTGAAGTCCGCCACCCCAGCTGGTACGGTCAAGAAGGGCGAAGTGGTCAAGGCTGTGATCGTGCGCACGAAATCTGCCATTTGCCGCCGGGACGGCAGCTTCATTCGTTTCAATGACAATGCCGCCGTGATCGTGGATGACACGCATTTCCCGCGGGGCACGCGTATCTTTGGCCCTGTAGCCCGTGAGTTGCGGGAACGGGGCTTCATGCGGATTGTGTCATTGGCCCCGGAAGTGCTTTAGACTGCCGTGCGGAGATAGGGAGGCAAAAGCCATGAGCCACAAGATTTTGGTTGGAGATCAAGTGGAAGTGATCGCGGGCGCCGCCCGCGGAGAGCGCGGGAAAGTGAGGGATATCATTCAGCGTCACAAGCGCAATGGCGATTTGGATCCCAATCGGGTCTACGTCATGGTGGAGGGGGTGAATCTACGCATGAAGCATCAGCGAGCCACCGGCCGGACTCAGACGCAGAGAGGGATCATCGAGATTGAAGCCCCTATTCATGTCAGCAACGTGGCGGTCTTGGGTACGGACGACAAACCGACGCGCTTGGGACGACGTTTTGACAATGAAGATAAGATTCGATTCGACCGCCGTACCGGCGAGCCTGTAGCGCGTCCTGCCCGCCCCGCCTCCTAGACACACCGTTTACATAGGCCCCAGAGACATGAACGAGAAATCCCCCCACGGCACAGATCAGAAGCCCTTCGAACCGTTGCCGCTGCCCCGGATGCTGGTGCAATATCGTGAGGAAATTGTACCGGCCATGATGAAGGAGTTTGGGTACAGGAACAGGCTGCAAGTGCCCACCATCACGAAGGTAGCCGTGAACATTGGGCTGGGCGAAGCCTTGACCAATGCCCGGGCGGTCGAGGCCGCCAGTCGGGACTTGGCACTGATCACAGGCCAGAAGCCAGTGGTGACACGGGCCCGCAAGTCGATTGCCACGTACAAGCTGCGAGAAGGCATGCCCGTAGGCTTGAAGATTACCCTGCGGGGGCGGCGGCAGTGGGATTTCCTGGACCGGCTGATCCACTTGGCTCTGCCCCGGCAGCGAGACTTTCGTGGCGTGTCCCCGGATTCGTTCGATGGCCGTGGCAATTACAGTCTGGGTCTGACCGAGCAGCTGATTTTTCCTGAGATTGAGTATGAGTCGATCGATTCCATCCGCGGCTTGGAGGTCTCCATTGTGACATCGGCCCGCACGGATGAAGAAGGCCGACATTTGTTGCGTTTGTTGCAGATGCCTTTTGTCCGCACGGCCGCCTAAGGCCCGTGGCGGAATGTTCGACGTGAGTTTGCAGGAACCCAAGGAGTAGAGTTGGCCAAAAAGTCGATGATTGCGCGGGAAACCAAGCGCAACCACCCCCACCGAGTTCGAAATCGTTGCCATATGTGTGGTCGTCCACGCGCCTTTATGCGCCGTTTCGGATTGTGTCGTATCTGTTTTCGAAGCGAGGCCCTGGAAGGTCGTATTCCAGGCGTGGTCAAGTCCAGCTGGTGAGGGGAACTCGAGGAGACACAAGGCGTGAACATAGATCCCATTTCAGATTTTCTGACCCGGATTCGCAATGGACAGGCCATGCAGCACGAGTTTGTGAGCATGCCTACGTCCCGCATCAAGGTGGAATTGGCTCGGGTACTGTTTGAGGAGGGTTTTGTCGCGGGATACCGTGAACATGCAGTGGGCAATCATGTGGAATTGGCCGTGGATCTCAAGTACAATCGGCATGGCCAACCGGTGATCAGTCATCTGAAGCGCATTAGCAAGCGCGGGCGCCGGGAGTATGCGGGCTGGCGCGACATCCGGTGGGTGCGCAGCGGTCTGGGGATTCGCATCTTGACCACGCCGAGTGGCATTATGACCGGGCAGCAGGCCCGCCGCTCCCAGTTGGGCGGCGAAGTGATCTGTGAAGTGTGGTAGTCAACAGAGCGAATTGGAACAGGCATGTCTCGTATCGGAAATCAACCCATTTCCTTGCCGCAAGGTGTCACCGTTGACGTTGCGCCGGGTCAGTTCATCACGGTGACTGGTCCCAAAGGTGCTCTGGTAGAGCGTATCTCGCCGCGGCTTGCCGTGGAGTGGCAAGATGGGATCCTGCAAGTCAAGCGCAAGGGCAACGCCCAAAACCTGCGGGCGTTGCATGGTCTAGTACGGGCCCTGATCTGCAATATGGTGGTAGGTGTATCGGAAGGATATACACGGATCCTAGAAGTGCATGGCGACTTCTATCGCGCTTCCATGAAGGGTTCCACCTTAGTGCTCCAAGTAGGCAAGAGTCACCCGGTGGAATATCCGTCCACCAAGGAGGTGTCGCTGGAGGTCGACCAAAGTGGGCGAGTGATCACCCTGCAAGGCATATGCAAAAGCGACATAGGCCAGCTGGCCGCCGATATCAGGGGCGAACGTCCGCCGGAGCCCTATGGCGGTTCCGGGATTCGCTATCGTGGCGAACGAGTGCGATCCAAGGCCGGCAAGGCTGGCAAGGCAACTGCCTAGGAGTAGTGCAATGGCAAAGGCGCAGAATCGATTTCATGCCCGCGTCAAGAGGCATAGGCGGCTTCGGAACAAGGTGGTGGGCACAGCGATCCGCCCACGGCTGAGCGTGTTTCGCAGTTCCCAGCACATTTATGCCCAGCTGATTGACGATCAGACAGGCTGCACCTTGGTGGCGGCGGCCACGAATGAAAAAGACCTGCGGACGCAAGTAGGCTCCGAGAAGCCCTTGGCCCAGGCCCGCGTAATTGGCGAGGTGCTGGCAGAACGGGCGCAGCAGAGGGGGGTGACCCAGGCGGTCTTTGACCGGGGCGGCTTCCGGTTTCATGGAAGGATAAAGGCTTTGGCTGAGGGCAGCCGGGCACAGGGCTTGAAGTTCTAGGAAATTCCGGCCCCACTGTTTAAGGAGAAATGCGGAGTGGCGCGACAAAATGATCGAAACGACGACCAGGGCGACGGCTTGGAAGATCGGGTGGTGCAGATTACCCGGACGTCCAAGGTGGTGAAAGGAGGGCGTTCGTTCTCTTTCCGCGCGGTCTTAGTGGTAGGAGACATGTCCGGCCGCGTTGGGGTAGGTATTGGCAAGGCCCGAGAGGTGCCGGAGGCCATCCGCAAAGCTCGTGAAAAGGCCACCCGCAACATGGTGGAAGTGCTGCTTGTCGGCAAGACCATTCCGCATGCGATTGAGACTCGCTTCGGATCGGCCCGCGTGCTGCTTCGACCGGCCAGTCCGGGTACGGGCGTGATCGCCGGCGGTGGGGTCAGGCCTGTCTTGGAAGTCGCAGGCATTTCCGATATCTTGACCAAGTCGTTGGGATCCAGCAATCGTCTGAATGTGACGCAGGCCACTTTTCTGGCCTTGCAACAGCTGCAGGATCATCGGGTTCAAGCCCAAGATCGGAGCGTGGACGAGGCAACGCTGGAGCCTTTCTGGATACGGGGGACGATGTAATGGCGGAGACGACAGTCAAGATTACACTGATCAAGAGCGGGATTGGAAGGCCCCAGCGGCAGAAGGACACGCTCAGGGCCTTGGGACTGCACAAACTGCATCAGACCGTGGAGCGGAAAGACAGTGCCGTTACGCGCGGCATGATGGCCAAGGTTTCCCATCTCGTCAAAGTGGAGGAGGAGACGCGATCCTGATCGCGCGCCTCCCGGTATAAGGACAAAGGCATGAAACTACACGAAATTCCCCAAGGACGCCATGTGCACCGCTCCCGCAAGCGGGTGGGGCGTGGCACAGGCTCGGGCAAGGGCAAGACCTGCGGACGAGGTACCAAGGGGTATAATGCACGGTCCGGCGGCGGGGTGCATCCTACCTTTGAAGGAGGCCAGTTGCCGTTGGTCAAGCGCCTGCCTAAGCTGCGCGGTTTCAAGCGGCGGCAAAAGATTCATTATACGGCCGTTTCATTGGCAGATCTGCAAGAACGGTTTGAAGAGGGGGCAACCGTTTCGTTGGATGCCTTGGTGGACCGGGGCTTGGCTCGCAATGTACGGGAGCCGATTGTCATTCTGGGTCCCGGTAGCTTGACCAAGCGTCTGGCCGTACATGCCCATCGCATCAGCCGACCGGCTCGCAAGGCCGTTGAGGTATGTGGTGGTTCGGTCGAAATCGAAGTGATACCTGCGGCCTGACCTATGCTCCAAGCTGTCCGCAGTGTTGTCGTGCTGCCGGATCTTCGCAATAAACTGCTGATCACGATTGGCATTCTAGTGGTCTACAGACTCTGTGCCCACATTCCTCTGCCGGGTGTGGACGCCAGTGCCTTGGGCCGCCTGTTTACCCAGGATCCCAACATCCTGCTGAACATGCTGAACTTTTTCAGTGGAGGCGCACTCTCGCAGATGGGGGTGATGGCCTTGGGTGTATACCCCTATATCACTGCCTCCATCATCATGCAGTTGCTGGTGCCCATGGTGCCACAACTGCAGGAATTGAGCAAGGAAGGGGAGCACGGTCGTGCCCAGATCGGCAAATATACCTATTATATGACGGTGCCTTTGGCCATCATCTATGCCATAGGGCAGGCCACCTTGTTGAATTCCTCGTTCGGAGGCGGAATCTCGGTGTTTACCAACTGGGGTTTCAGCGGCTCCAGCCTGTTGCCTTCGCTGACCATTGTCATCGGCATGGCGGCGGGCACCATGTTTGCGGTGTGGTTGGGACAACTTCTGACCCAGCAAGGCATTGGGAATGGGGTGTCCCTGATCATTTTTGCCGGCATTGTAGCCAGTTTGCCCCAGCAGGTACGTCAAATCATCGTGACGGGCCGCTGGGATCTGCTGATCATCTTTTCCATTATCACGGCGCTGACCATCGCGCTGATCGTCTGGGTGAATGAGGGACAGCGCCGCATCCCGGTGCAGTATGGCAAGCGGGTGCGGGCCGTACGCGGCAACCAACAGGTAATGGTGGGAGGCCGATCCACATACATCCCCATGAAGATCAACTCGACGGGCATGATTCCCTTGATCTTCGCGCAGAGCTTGCTCATTTTTCCGAGCACGGTGGCTACTTTCTTCACCTCTTCCACCGGATGGGTGGGGCAGGTTGCGGCCGGGTTGGCGGCCATCATGTCGCCGGCCAACTGGGCCTATTGGTTGGCGTATTTCCTGCTGGTGGTGGCCTTCACCTATTTCTATGCAGATGTCATGTTTCGGCAGCAGGACCTGCCGAATACGCTGCGCAATCAAGGAGGGTATATTATGGGGCTGCGGCCCGGCCCCCGCACCGCGGAGTATCTGCAGGGTGTTCTGTCCCGCATTACCTTCTTTGGGGCGATATTCCTAGGATTTATCGCGATCTTGCCGTTTCTTGTCGGGCTCGTTTTCGGCGGTGGGGCAGTCAGTGGAGGCTACAGTACGCTCCTGATCAGTAGCGCGGGTCTCTTGATTGTGGTAGGGGTGGTGTTGGATACCATGCGCCAGATCGAATCACAGTTGATGATGCGCAACTACGAGGGCTTCATTCGGTAACCAGTTCATCCCAAATTCGTCCCGATATTTTCAGCGCTGCAATCTCGCATATGGATGAGCCACGGCAATTTGTGGTGTTTCTGGGTGTTCCCGGGGCTGGCAAGGGCACGCAAGTCAAACGCCTGCAGGCGGCCTGTCGGCTGCCCCAGGTTTCCACGGGCGACTTGTTTCGCAGGCACCTGCGGGAAGAGACCGAGTTGGGCGTCTGGGCTCAGTCCTTTATGAACAAGGGCGAACTGGTGCCGGATGACGTGACCATCCGGATGGCCAATGCAAGGCTGGCGGAACCGGATTGTACATGCGGCGCCCTGCTGGATGGATACCCGCGCAACCTGGTCCAGGGGGATGCCCTGCAGAGCCTAGCAATCTCGGAAGGGGCTCGCACCTGCGCCGTCTTCTTGGATCTGGCGGACGAGATCTGCCGTGACCGGATTACGGGCCGTCGTCAATGCAAGGAATGTGGCGAGGTGTATCACCAGAGTCTGAATCCTCCGCGCCGGGAGGGAATCTGCAATGTCTGTCAAGGGACGTTGTACCAGCGACAGGACGACACGGAGGAGGCCTTGGCCACCCGGATACTGGCCTATTACAAGGAGACAGCCCCTTTGATTGGCTATTTTCATGCGCTGAACGCCTTGATTGCGTTGCCGGCCGACGGTACACCGGAGGATACGGAAGCGCTTGTGCGTGCGGCCTTGGCGTCTCGTTTGGAAGGAACATAGTCATGGTGCGCCATCGGCAGCGCCTGCAGCCTCTGCCCCGCAAGAGCAAGCGGGAAGTGGACATAATGCGGGAAGCGGGCCGTGTTGTGGCTCAGGTTCATGCTTGCCTGCAAGCTGCCATCGCGCCTGGCGTTAGTACTTGGGATCTGGATATGCTGGCGGCCGAGACAATCACGCAACTCGGGGCCGAAAGCTGTTTCTTGGGCTACATGGGATTTCCCGCCCACACCTGTGTCAGCGTCAATGAGGAACTGGTGCATGGCATTCCCAGCAAGACGTGCCGGCTCAAGATGGGCGACATCGTGAGCATTGACGTAGGGGTACGGCATCGAGGCTATATCGGCGACAGCGCTTGGACCTACGCCGTGGGTGAAATCAGCGAGCAGGCCAAGCATTTGATGCAAGTGACCATGGACAGTCTCTATGCGGGGATTGAAGCCGCATGTCCGGGCAATCGCTTGCGTGATGTGTCCCGGGCCGTGCAGCGGTATGTGGAAAACCACGACCTGCATGTCGTGCGCAAGTACACAGGTCATGGCGTAGGCAAGGCCATGCATGAGCCCCCCCAGGTTCTCAATTACGATGTGAACTGGCCGGAGGCCCAGCAGAGAATGCCGGAAGGGCTGGTCTTTGCCTTGGAACCCATGGTACAGGTGGGCACTTGGAAGACCCATACCTTGGCGGACAACTGGACTGTGGTCAGCCAGGACCGCAGTCTGACGGCTCACTTTGAACATACGGTGGCGGTCCTTTCCGATGGCCCCCGCATATTGACAGTTCTGTAGCGACGGTGTAGAATGGCAATCTTGCGCAATCGCCAATTCTGGGGTTGTTTTGAGGTGTGAAATGAAGGTTCGACCTTCCGTCAAGAAGATGTGTGACAACTGCAGTATCGTGCGACGCCGAGGTATTGTTTTCGTGATTTGCTCCAATCCCAAACATAAGCAGCGGCAGGGCTGAATCCAAGCTTGGCGCCGCGAGGCTAGATTAGGAGGCAGGAGTTGGTATGGCACGTATTTCCGGTGTTGACGTTCCCCGAGACAAAGCTGTCTTGTTCTCGTTGACCTACATCTACGGCATTGGCCGCACTACCAGTGGCAGGATCTGTACGGAAGCAGGAGTGGATCCTGCCGTGCGTGTGAAAGACTTGAGCGAAAGCGAAGTGGGACGCCTCCGGGACTACATCGACAGCCACCTGATGGTGGAAGGCGATCTGCGCCGTGAAGTACAGATGAATCTGAAACGGCAGTCGGAAATTGGTTCCTATCGGGGCCAGCGGCATCGCCGCAACCTGCCTTCGCGCGGACAGCGCACTCGGACCAACGCCCGCACTCGGCGCGGACGTCGAATGACGGTGGCGGGCCGCCGCCGCACGACCGGTCACTAGCAGAGAGAACTAGGAGAGGCAGATGGCTCGTAGACGAAGTCGAACCGCGCGCCGCGACAGGCGACAGGTGCCGTCAGGGCAAGTCCACATTCGGGCGACCTTCAACAACACCATAGTGACTGTCACGGACGCCATGGGTGCCGTGCTGTGTTGGAGCAGCAGTGGCTGTTGCGGATTCAGCGGCAGTCGCAAAAGTACCCCGTACGCGGCGGGTCAGGCGGGATTGGCGGCCGGTACGCGTGCCTATAACGACTATGGAGTGCGAGAGGTGCAGGTCTTTGTCAAAGGACCGGGGCCCGGTCGTGAAAACGCCCTCTCTTCCTTGGTTGCCGCCAAGTTGCAGCTGCAGTCCATCACAGATGTGACCCCCCTGCCCCACAACGGTTGCCGTCCGCCTAAAAAGCGGCGCGTCTAAGTCGAATCTTCATTCCTTCGCCAGCCGCTTCGGGACGGCCCCATTTGAGGTAAGTACATGGCACGTTATACGGATGCAGTCTGCCGCCTGTGTCGCCGGGAAGGCGAGAAACTCTTTCTGAAGGGTACGCGCTGCCTAGGCCCTAAGTGCGCCTTCGAGACCAAGGGGTATCCTCCTGGTGAACATGGCATTCGGCTTATGGGTCGTCGTCGTCGACAGTCCGATTACAGTCTGCAATTGCGGGAAAAACAGAAAGCCCGTCGCATCTATGGTGTCTACGAGAAACAGTTCCGCCGATATTTCCAAGCAGCCACGCGCGCCCAGGGACTGACTGGCATAGAGCTAATCCGGTTGCTTGAGACGCGTTTGGACAATGTAGTTTTCCGTTTAGGTTTTGCCTCGAGCCGTTCCCAGGCCCGCCAGTTGGTCACCCATGGGCACTTCGAGGTAAATGAGCGGAAGGTCAATATCCCTTCCTATACCGTGGACGCCGATGACGTGATCACGGTGCGCACCCGCAGCAAACGCAACGGGTTCTTTGCGCCTGCCGATTGGCAGCCAGCTGACCAGACACCGACCTGGCTGGCTTTGGATGCAGAGAGTTTGCAAGGCCAGGTTCTGCGGATCCCTTCGGCCGAGGAGATGGGGAGTATCAGTCTCAATGTGCAGTTGATTGTGGAATATTACAGCGCGCGCTGACCGCAACAATCAAACCGGTTGCTTTAGCGCTTATTGGAGGAATCCCTTTGCAAAGCCAGATTCTGCCCAAGCTTCACACCATTCAGGAAACCCGGAAATACGGCCAGTTTCAGCTGAGACCGTTGATGCGCGGCTACGGCACCACCTTGGGCGTGTCACTGCGCCGGGTGTTGCTGTCCAGCCTGCGGGGCACGGCCGTGACCTCAATTCGAATTCAGGATATCTATCATGAGTTCGCGTCCATTCCCCATGTGCGGGAAGACACCACACAGTTGATCCTGAATATTCGCGAGCTTGCATTGCACTCGCATTCCCCGCGTCCTGTCACCTTGACTCTGCATGTACAGGGAGCGGGTATCTATACCGCTGGCGACATCAGCGAGAATCCCAACGTGGAGATCCTGAATCCCGAGCTGTATTTGTTGACTGCCGACAGTGACACGGACTTGGAAATTGAATTGGTGGTGGAGTGTGGGTACGGGTACTCGCCGCAGGAAGAGCGGAATGCCACCTTGGCCAGCAACCTGCCTATCGATGCGGTGTTCAGCCCCATTGTCCGGGCGTCCTACCGGGTCGAGGATCACCGTATAGGCCAGCAGACCGACTTGGACCAGGTTACCTTGGAAGTGTGGACCGACGGATCCGTAAGTCCCTTGAACGCAATGCAAGAGGCATCCCGTATCTTGGTCAATCATTTGCGGGTCGTGATGTTGGGCAGCGATGAAGAGGAAACCGCGCCAGCCGAAGTGGTGGAGGATGTGCCAGATGCCAAATTGCAGCACTCCATTGAAGATCTGGATCTGAATGTCCGCACCTACAACTGCCTGAAGCGAGTAGGCATCGCCACGTTGGGGGAACTGTTCGTGCTCATGGAGAAGGGACGTGACGAGATGCTTGCCATCCGCAACTTCGGCCAGAAGTCCCTGGACGAATTGATGGCTCAATTGAAGAAGAAGGACCTGTTGCACATTCCAGGTACGCATCTTGAAGAGTATCTGGAAAGGGAAGAGTTCGCCGAAGACGGAAGCTCTGTCACGAAGGAGCTAGAAGGCGAAGAACTGGACCCGGTCCAGTCGGACGTGCCTACCGGCCCTGTCTCAGCGAGATCAGGTTTGGAAGCCAACTAGGAAGAGAGCTACATGAGCACGCGACACAGAGTCAAGCACACGCGGCTGGGACGCAATCCCGGCCAAAACAAGTCCCTGTTGCGCAATCTGGTTTGCAGCCTGTTCGAGCATGAACGCATCATCACCACGGAGGCGAAGGCCCGGGTGTTGCGGCCTGCCGCCGAACGCCTGATTACACAGGCCAAACGGGGACTGGCCCGAGAGGCCGGTGGAGTCCAGGGAGCCCGGGTGCATGCCTACAGGATGCTAATGGCTCGATTGTCGCACAATCGACCTGTCGTGGAGCGGTTGTTTGCGGACTTGGCGCCGCGCTATGGGACCCGGGAGGGCGGCTATACCCGTATGATCAAACTTGGCCCTCGCAAGATTGACTCCGCTCGCATGGCGGTAGTCGAGCTGGTGGATATGCGCGAGGGACAGGGCTCTTAAGCCCATGAAGGAATGCATCTGTGCATGTGGTCGGGGTGGTCGGTTATGACGGCACCGGTTATCAGGGATTTCAGCGACAGTCCGCGGCGCCAACTGTCCAGGGAGCCTTGGAATGGGCCTTGTCTGCCTGTACAGGACAGACCCCCACAGTGCTGGGATCAGGTCGGACAGACAGGGGCGTGCATGCCACAGGACAGGTGATATCCGCCGAGGTAGCTTGGCGGCACGGGGTGTCGGCTTTGCGTCGGGCCTGGAATGCCAATCTGCCCTCGGACATTGCCCTGTCCCAGCTGCACATCGCCCCTGTCGGATTCCATCCGCGTCATGATGCTCTGTCTCGGACCTACATCTATCAGGTTTTGCACCACGCCGCAGGCCAGCCAAGAGATCGCTGGCCGCTGGCGGGAGGTCGCAGCTGGTATATTCCTCGGCATTTGGACATTGCGGCCATGAATGAGGCTGCCACAACACTGTTGGGCACTCGTGATTTTGGAGGCTTCGGGCCTGCTCCCGATGGAGGCCATACAGTTCGCACGTTGTTGTACGCACGTTGGCGAACCGATGGCACGGCACCCGAGGCCTTGCTGGGGGAAACGGTGGACAGAATGGTGTTTACGATCACGGCCAATGCCTTCCTGTACCGCATGGTGCGGAGGCTGGTAGCCATGCTGATCAAGATCGGCATGGGGGATTGGGGATTGTCCCATGTACGGGCGGTACTGGCGGCCCGGACCGCCAGTGACAGTCCTCCTCCGGCCCCCCCTCAGGGTCTGGTTTTGGGCAAAGT
This sequence comes from Caldilineaceae bacterium, assembly GCA_963422415.1. Lineage (GTDB taxonomy): Bacteria > Chloroflexota > Anaerolineae > Caldilineales > Caldilineaceae > Bin34. Next base: position 2,906,538 of record OY729430.1, on the reverse strand, counting down.
CACGTATGAACGACCACTGTCGGAATTGAATTAAGGAGTAACTGAGGAAGTGCAGACATTCAGTTTGAGTGCAGAAAGAGCGCACGCACAAAGAGAGTGGATCCTGATTGATGCCCAAGGGCAGACATTAGGACGGTTGGCCTCGAAGATTGCCATGCTGCTGCAGGGCAAACACAAGGCCACCTATTCGCCCCACGTGGACAATGGTGATTTTGTAGTCGTCATTAACTGTGATGAGGTCCATCTGACGGGCAACAAACTGCAGAACAAGTATTACCATAGACATTCAGGATATCCCAGTGGCCTCACTAGCATTGTGTTGCAGGAGCAGCTGGAGAAATTTCCGGAACGGGTGCTGTCCAGCGCGGTCAAGGGCATGGTGCCCAAGACGCGTCTGGGCCGGGCTCAGTTGCAAAAGATGAAGGTATATGCGGGAGGCAAGCATCCTCATGAAGCGCAGAAACCCCGAACAGTGGAGGTATAGCAAGAAAAGATGGATGCATATGTAGAGGCCAATGGTCGTCGCAAGACGGCATCGGCCCGGGTTCGGCTGTACCCGGGCACCGGCGAAATACTGGTCAACGAAAAGCCTTTTGACGTTTATTTTGGACGTGAGGCGAGTCGGGCCCGAGTCTTGGCTCCACTGCACTTGACAGGCAAGCTGGAGACTTCCAACATCAGCGTTCACGTAAAGGGTGGAGGCGAGTCCGGACAAGCCGTGGCAGCCAGCCATGGCATTGCCCGCACCTTGGTAAAGCGCGAAGAAGCGGGTTCGGAAGGTCAGAGAACGATGCAGGCCTTGTTGAAAGACGCGGGGCTGCTAACCCGGGATCCGCGCAAGAAGGAACGGAAAAAGCCGGGTCTCAAGCGAGCGCGCAAGGCACCACAATACACAAAGCGCTAACGAGGCACTTGCAGGTTCGACGCCCTTGCCTGCAAGATTTGGCAAGTACAGGGATGTCTCGACGAGGTTGTATCCGGGGTCGAGGCTGTGGCTGTGGATATGTTGACCCGAGTGGCTCTGCTGCATTATCCGCAGTACGTTGAGCGGTACAGTCGACTGGTTCGAAGTCTGTTGGCGACCCAGGATTTGGCTTTGGTGTACTTGCAAGATGGGTCATGCACAGGCCATCGCTATGTGATTGAGGAAGCGCTGCGGCAGGCCTGTGATTTTCATGAAACGGACTGGCTTCTAACTGTGGGGGGCACTTGGCCGACTCTGGGCCCCAGCCCTGAGGAAATGGTGCCGTTGGCTACCGCTAGCGTTCTGGAACGGCCCTTGCCGGGAATAATGGAAGCCGCGCGTGCTCAGGCAGCTCCCTTACAACCCCGCGCCATGCTGGACTGTGGGGTGGCGGGAGTGCGTGGAGCCACCTTTTTGCTCAACCTGCCCGCGGATGCAGACCTGATTTCGATCTATCTGCAGACTCTGGGTCCGGTCGCCATCGAGCTGCTGCAACGCCTACAAAGAGAAGAGGTGAATGAAGGCAAGCCGGGGCAGATGACCCCGGAGCCTGAATCGCGCTCTGCAGCGTTACAGGAGCAGGAATTCGCCTCTTTTCTGCGCCAAAGACAATCCAAGAATTCTGATTGAGAAAATCGGGACAGGCGCGGGACCAGTGCTCTAGGGGCTGAGCGAAGGGGATGCACGACGCTCGGAGATGATTTCCAGAACAGTCAGAAAACGTTCCAGTTCTTCTTCCGCGCGCCGATCCTCTTCGGCTTCCATTTTCTGTTGGATATCAAGTCCCAACCGTGCCAGTTCGACGAAGAGCAACTGTGCTTGGGAATAGCCTTGGTAGAGAGAGGCCGTGGCATCGGTTTCGGCGGCCAATTCCGGCAACGCATCGGCCGGCAGGCAGCAGATTGTGTTCGGACCGATGAGGCTTCTGAAATAGGATGCGACAGTGCAGACTTGGGTGTCCTGCAAGTTTTCCCAGACCAGCTGGAGAGGATGGGCCTCCTGTCGTTGCAGGGCGTTCCACTGGGCGCCGCGGGATCTCTGGGCCATAATGGCGGCTGCCAGTCGGGCGGTGGCAATCGCGGCACGCCCTTTTTTCTGTTCCAGTTCGAGCTGTCGCTCCAGATTCAGTTCCAGATCAATGGCTTCGTCCAGCAGGGCGTCCACGACCTTGTCGATTCCGGCAATGTTGACACCAGCCAGGCAGCGAACTCCCTGAAGAGGCAATCCGTTGGACGTTCTGCGCTCCAAGCCTGTGCGATAGGAATCAAAAACCTGCGAAATGTGCTCTCGATCCCACAGATTGGATACATAGACGCTGACATTGTCGGCAATCAGGTCGGAAATAACCGTGAGGGTTGTCGGACCTGATGGAATCTTGATCGCAAAATTGCGCCGATTCATGTTCCGGGCGATGCGGCGGGCCTCGGATCGGAGCCGTGCAGGATCATCTAGCCCCTGAGGTTGCATAGGCACTGCCACCAAGCCTTGGGCATGGCTGGAATCGGCATATCGGTCGAACCACAGATCTGCCAGTACACTGCAATCTTGCAGCATTAATTTCTCGCAAATGCCACTGGCGTCAATGCCACGCCGACCGGCGACAAGCCGCAGCATAGCCTCGTCGTAGAGGACACCTGCATGCAAGGCGTCCGGCGTCAGCAATCGACAGTCCGCCACGCCGGAAAAGCCAAGACTGATGACCTGTTGTACGGATTCTTCTGTCAGGTCCGCAGCCGTTGTCACTTCCTCCAGCCAATAGGCCTGACCCAGCTGAGCAAGGCGATCGACCTGATTCATGGCACCAAAAATCCAAGAGCTAGGGGACTGGGCAGGCTGTACGAGAGCCCATCCCGAGGGTTGGCATGCGGCTGGTTCAGCTCCGGGGATTATAGCACTTGGCATTGCCTGTCGCACCAAAGTCCCCGATATCTCTAGCTGCAGGGAATCTCATGGACCCAAATAGATGCGTGGACAGGTCGCTGGGATTCCATGCCTTTCCTTGGTCCTCTGCAAAAGGACTTTGTGACACAGGTGAGTGTATAATGCGGTTTTCGTGTAACTACAAGAGGATGAGAAAATGAGCAGTCCTGTAACTTTGAGCGATGATGCATTCAAGGCACAGGTTTTGGATGCTTCAAATCCAGTGCTGGTGGATTTTTGGGCCACTTGGTGTGGCCCCTGCAAAATGATTGCTCCCGTGCTGGAAGAATTGGCCGCGGATTTGGACGGACAGTTGACAATCGGCAAATTGGATGTGGACAGCAATCAGGCTACGGCTCAGGAATATGGAGTGCTGAGCATTCCCACGCTGATCCTGTTCAAGGAAGGGCAGCCCGTGGACCGTATCGTGGGATTCAAGCCAAAAGAGGCGTTGTTGAGCCAGATTTCTCCCCACCTACACTGAACCAATCCGCAGAGCGAGCCGAAGGTCTCTACCTTCGGCTCGTTTTTCCGATACGGGCTCGTCTGGCCTTGATTAGGTATGTGTAGAATCCCAAGATTCCCAGCAACAACGCATCATGCAATACAGCCAGCAGCAGCAGACTGTTGAGCGCCATCAAAGGCAGCGCCAAGCGATCCTGTAGTGCTGGCCACCAGTCATATGTAACTTCGACGCTCAATCGCGCTGCGAGTGCATAGAGCAACACTCCAATCCCCAGATAATAGCTCACCAAGGCCAACGACTGTCTGTCACTGGCGCTAGGCAGCATGCCGTTGCTGATGGCAAACACGAAATACAGCCATGGAATGCTATCGGGGGTTGCCATGCTGGCCTGAAACAGCGACCACGCCGCTCCCAAGCGCACGTCTAGGACCAGGACAATCAGTTCCTGCAGACCAAAGATCCTGTTGACGATCAGGGTGATGACCGTGGTTCCGACAAAGAGTGGAGCCAGTCCTACCAGTGTCTCTCGCCAAATGCTGGCCCGTTTCATGGATACACTGCCCATTTCGATGCGTGACCCCTTTTTGACGGGCCACAGGGTGAGCGTGGTAGGTTGCATGCGCAACAACAGGGCCGCTATCCAGTGGGAGCCTTCATGCAAGACAATGCCCGGCAAAAACACAAAATACAGGCCCAAGACGGCCATTTGTTCCGAGCCGGTACACAGATACAGGAACTGGTAGAGACGCTGGTTGAGCCGGCGATTGAGCCAGATCAGCAGGAACAGAAAAAGGGCCAGCAGGCCAAAGAAAAAGGCGATCTGTTCCGTGGTCAAGGACTGAGTGAGGGCGCTGGGCATATCCTTATTGTAGACTGATACATTTGTGCCAGAGGTGATGACGGCAGCTCATGGACCGAAAGCCAGGAATGCACATAATCCTCTACGGCACAAAGCAAGACACCCTGTGCTCCGTTGACACCGCGGCTCCTTGGATTCCCGTGCCCGGTTCTGCACCCGCCAAGATCATGTAGGCTTTCGTTGACAAGCCAAGCAGTGCCCTGCCCCACCGAGTGGGCCCTATGTGACAGAAACGTTAGAGCGATGGAGGGGCCGCGCTGAGATCCAACGCCACTTCACGGTCTTGTTTTTCAGATCTTCCCAAGGGGCGGCGTTGGATCTCTGATATTGCCCGCTGCACTGCGGGGGTCAAGCGGCGCGCGACACCATGGCACTGTAGTCTTGGCTGGAAAGCGACGCTCCACCAATCAAGGCGCCGTCTACATCCGGTTGGGCCATGAACCCCTGTATATTGCCGGGATTTGTGCTGCCCCCATATAGGATAGGCACGGTCTCGGCTACCTCCACATCATAGAGATCCGCCAGTAGCAGACGAATCATGCCTCCACAGACTTCTCCGGCATATTGGTCCGTGGCCGCCTTGCCGGTACCGATAGCCCAGACAGGTTCGTAGGCCAGCACGACCTGCGTGGCATTCTGTCGGGAAACGTGCTTGAGGGCCGCCGTGACTTGGCGGGTGATCACTCTGTGGGTTTCGCCGGCAGTGTTCTGTGTTTCATCCTCCCCCACGCAAATGATGGGCGTCAGGCCCCGCCGCAACACAGCCACAGTCTTCTGATTTACATCCTGATCCGTCTCGCCAAAGAGAGCGCGCCGTTCGCTGTGTCCCACGATAACGTGCGAAACCAGATCCTGTAGGATGGCGCAAGAGACTTCCCCGGTATAGGCCCCTTGATCTGCCGCATGGCAGTTCTGGGCTCCCACTTGAATGTCCGATCCGGCGAGAGCTTCCAAGACCGCCATCAGCGCCGGAAATGTGGGACACAGAATGCAGTCGACACCGCTCTTGTCCGCCACAGTATGTCGAATCTCTGTCGCCAGCGTCTTGGCCGCAGCGGGTCCCAGATTCATTTTCCAGTTGGCCACCATCAAGGGCCTTCGAGTCATTGTTCAATCTCCTCCTGTGGAATCGGCCACTCTCTTCTGAAATCGGACCATTTCCTCTTCGAAGGCCGCGGCATCCAGCCACTTGCCACCGGTCACTTCATGTTCCACCACGCGCCGTCGGCTGTCCAACCAGATCTGCACTTCATTGGTGTCGTAGCAACGCTGGACACCCGATGTGGACAGGATCTTGCGTACGTAGAAGGATGCGCCCTTCCGTCCCGTTTCATCGGGGCTGAGATCGTTGTAGAGATCGATCTGTGCGGAAATGGGCTCGGTGCACCGGAAGTTGAGCAGGTACACAGTCAGGTATCGTCGGTCCGCGCGGGCCCGCGGCTGAAAAAGGCTTTTGATGGTATCTAGCAGGTTCATGACCGATTGCAGATCGAATTGAGTGCCTGCAAGCCCGGCAAGTCCCTGCCCCCTACAAACGCCAGCGCGGCGCCGCCCCCTGTGGATACATGACTGAAGGTATGGACCAAACCGGCCCGGTGGACGGCCGCGGCGCTGTCACCTCCGCCCACAATGGTGGTTGCGCCTTTCAATTCCGAAAGACACTGAGCCATCAGCTTCGTTCCCTTGTCAAAGGGCGACACTTCGGAAAGTCCCATGGGACCATTCCAGAACACCGTGGCCGCCCCGGCCAAACGGTTGGCATAGTGGGCGATAGTGGCCTCGCCGATGTCCAGCGCCAGCCAGTCCGAGGGGATTTCGTCCACGCCTACCGTCTGGTGTGCCGTCTCTGCTTCGGGGGCGGCTCCCACTTGCACATCGGAAGGTAGGTGAATCTTCTCCCTCCCTGCCTCTAGAATGTCGCAGGCCCGATGCAAGACATCTCGTTCGACCAGGCTGGCCTCCATGTTGTATCCCTGGGCCGACAGAAAAGTGTTGGCCATGCCCCCTCCTAGCAGAAAGACATCCGCCAAATCCAGCAAATTGTGGATGACCGCAATCTTGTCGCTGATTTTGGCGCCACCCATCAAGATCACCACGGGCCTCTCGGGCGCGGAAGCCAGGGGACTCAAAAATTGGATTTCCCGGGCCACCAGCAGGCCGGCTACGGCAGGCAGAAACCGTGTCACTCCGACCGTGCTGGCATGAGCCCTGTGCATACTGCCGAAGGCGTCGTTGACATATACGTCCCCCCATTGGCTGAACCACTGTGCCAACTCCGGATCATTCTGGGTCTCGCCGGCGTGGAACCGAGTGTTTTCCAGCATCACCACCGCTTGATCCATGGGGTGGACAGGGGCCTGCGCAATATCAAGGTCAGTGACCAGATGCACTGCTTGAGCCAGTAGTTGGCCTAGCCGTTCGGCTACCGGCCGCAGGGTCAAGCGAGCCTGATCGTCGGGTCTGGGACGTCCCAGATGACTCAGAATTGTCAGCGAAGCCCCTTCCGACAACAAAAATTGCAAGGTCGGCAGGGCAGCCTGCAGCCGGGTTTCGTCGGTGATGCGGCCCGCAGCATCCTGTGGCACGTTGAAATCCACGCGTACCAAGGCTCGTTGCCCCGCCCATGCGATCTCCCTGACAGACTTGCATTGCACCATGGGCCTCGCTTTCCCTGCCGCGGAGCGAGGGTAAAATGGCCGAAGTCTTACCTCAGGTACAGAAGGGAATTACAGGCCTCTTTGACCAAGGTAGTGCGTCAAATCGGCGACTCGGGCACTGTAGGCCCATTCGTTGTCGTACCAAGTGACTACCTTGACCAGATTGCCGTAGAAAGAGGTAAATCCGGCATCCACGGTACTGCTGTGTCTGTCTCCCTTGAAGTCCGTGCTTACCAACGGTTCATCGGTAACGGCTAGGATTCCTTTCATCGAGCCGTCCGCGGCTTCCGCGAACGCCGCCAACAGTTTCTCGGTGGTCCCGGGCTTTTCCACCTCTGCTACAAAGTCCACGACGCTAACCGTGGAGGTCGGCACGCGCATGGCCATGCCGTCAAACTTGCCCTGCAGGTCCGGGATGACCAAGGCCACGGCCTTGGCCGCTCCGGTAGAGGTCGGAATGATACTCATGGCCGCCGCCCGCGCCCGCCGCAAGTCCGAATGCACCTGATCCAGAATGCTCTGGTCGCTGGTGTATGCATGGACCGTGGTCATCAGTCCCATCTTGATGCCGAAGTTATCGTTTACGACCTTGGCTGCCGGAGCCAGACAGTTGGTGGTGCAGCTGGCGTTGCTCAGTACATGATGCTGGGCTGGATCGTACATGTTCTCGTTTACGCCGAGGCAGACCGTCACGTCCTCGCCCTTGGCGGGCGCACTGATCACCACTTTCTTGGCGCCCGCCTGCAAATGCAGGGCCGCTCCGTCCCGGTCCGTGAAAATGCCGGTGCTTTCCACCACCACGTCAATGTTCAGATTCCTCCACGGCAAGTCGGCTGGATTCCTTTCCTTCAGCAGCTTGACAACGTGGTCTCCGATCACGAGATCCCCGTTGACGGCGGCGACTTCACCCTCATACTTTCCATAGTTGGTATCATATTTGAAGAGGTGGGCGAACGTATCGGCATCGTCCAGATCGTTTACCGCAACTAAATTCAGGTCGTCTGGATAGTAATCCAGAATGGCCTTGGCAACTTGGCGGCCTATGCGGCCGAAGCCATTGATGGCAACGTTGACTGGCATGTTGTCCTCCGACAAGACCAATAATCCCCACGGGCCCGTGCACGGACCGAATCCAAGTGGACGGCCCGCATTATAGATTAAAGCAACCAAGACTCGGAAAATTCATGGGATCCCGGATTTTCCACCAGTGCGCCAAGCCGAGTCAGGGGGCAGACGCAGTCGACGTCAACCGCTTCCGTATCGTCCAGATCAGGTGGGCCAGCTTTTGGGAATCGTGCCGCCAAGACACCTCGTCGTCAATGAGATCTGCCGTGTACAGGTGAAACGGGAAGTCGGGTGGCATGGATTCCGCCTGAATCCATTCCAAGTGGCCCCATTTTCCTTCGGACAGGATCCGGTTATTGACCAGCACATGACGAAAGTCCTGCAGCTGGTGTTGCTGTAGTGCCTGCAGATAGTCCTGCAAGGTGAATCCGCTGGTTTCTCCGGCTTGATTCAAGATATTGGCCACGAAGATCTTCGGAGCCGACGCCGCGCCAATGGCTTGGTGGATCTCTTGGATCAGCAGGCTGGGCAGCGTGCTGGTATAGAAACTGCCGGGACCGGCCACTATCAGGTCCGCCTGGAGAATGGCCTGTACCGCCTTAGGAAACGCTTTCACGTTGGGTGGATCCAGCATCACTCGCAAGATGCGTTCGGGTGACACGCCGATGGTGCTCTCGCCTCTCAACAACGTGTAGAAAGGGATATTCTGGGTGTCATGTCCCACGGCCTCGGCACAAAGGGTGACGGATTCCAACGTGCTGGGCAGCACTTGGCCCTTGATAGCCAGAATCCGACTGGTATTGGCAATGCCGGACTCGAAGTTGCCGAAGATGGTCGCCATGGCGGTAATCAGCAAGTTGCCCAAGGCGTGGCCTTCCAGACCCTCCTGCTGTCCAAAGCGATATTGCAGCAGCAGCTGGAAGGTCTCTTCCGCCTCGCTCAAGGCTGCAATGTTGTTGCGAAAGTCTCCGGGGGGCAGGATGCCAGTGGATCGCTGCAGCCGCCCTGAGCTGCCGCCATCGTCTGCCACGGTGACGATGGCCGTGATCTGAGAGGTGAAGCGCTTGAGGCCTCGCAGTAGAACGGGCAGACCCGTTCCACCGCCAATGGCCACGACGCGGAAGGCTCCATCAGGGTTGGCAGACATGTACGCGGGCCTATGGTCTGGAGATATGTGGAATCATGGGACGCATAAAAGGTGGTCTCTTCACTATAATGGATTGCCCGCAGTGCGCGGGCCTCCATGGACGGACGGGTTGAAAGTCGGGAAAAGCCAAGGAACGAGTGTTATGCGCGACGTGTGCATTGTAGGCACAGGGCAGGTCCCGGTAGGGGAACATTGGGAACGGTCCATTCGCCACTTGGCGCACGACGCGATCTCCGCCGCCATGGCCGATGCTCAAATTGAGAGTGCCGATGCCCTGTACGTAGGCAACATGTCAAGCGGTCCATTGTCTCAACAAGAGAACCTGGCCGCGTTGATCGCGGATTTCTGTGGCCTGCAAGGTCTGGAGGCGATCAAGGCCGAGGCCGCGTGCGCTTCGGGCGGGGCCGCGCTGCGGATGGGCTTTATGGCCATAGCCAGCGGCATCCACGACGTGGTTCTGGTGGCTGGCGTCGAAAAGATGATGGATGCCATGGGATCGGATGTCACGGCCGTCTTGGGCATGGCCGCCGATGCGGAATACGAGGCCATCCAAGGGGTCAGTTTCACGGCGCTCAACGCCTTGTTGATGCAGCGCTATATGTACGAATATGATGTGCCCGACGATGGGTTGGCCTGCTTCAGCGTCAATGCACATGAACGCGGTGTCCACAATCCGTTTGCCATGTTTCAGCACGAGATTTCTCCGGTCGAATATGCCGCCGCCCGCATGATTTCGTCACCTCTCACCATGCTGGACAGCAGTCCTGTCTGTGACGGGGCTGCGGCGTTGGTCCTGACCTCCGTGAACATGGCACCGAGCTTGGGTGGCCGCCACAGATCCGACCCTGTGCGCATTCTCGGCAGTTCCATCAGTACCGACACCTTGGCGGTCCATGATCGCAAGGACCCCATGTACCTGGCGGCTGTCGCCATGAGCACCCGCAAGGCGCTGGAACAGGCCGGGATGGAGCGGGAATGCCTGGATTTCTGTGAACTGCATGACGCTTTTTCCATCTTGAGCGCCTTGAGTCTTGAGGCCATGGGATACGCTGCTCGAGGCACTGGCTGGCGGCTGGCCGAGACGGGCCGGATCAGCCTTGACGGGGATGTGCCCATCTCCACCCAGGGGGGGCTGAAAAGTCGTGGCCATCCCATCGGGGCGACCGGCATCTATCAGGCGGTCGAGGCGGTCAACCAACTTCAGGGTCTGGGAGGGCGCAATCAGGTGCCCAATGCCAGCGTGGGTCTAATTCAAAACATTGGCGGCAGCGGCGCTTCCGTGATCTCCCACATTCTGGCCAGTTGATGGTATCGGGCAGTTCGCGTCCACGACGCCAGACCTCTGTCTAGCTTCCGCACTTCCGTTTCCCGCGCATGTCCAGACAAGGACATGCGAATACCTCTCAGAACCTATCAGGATTGCACGGCGATAGCAATTGGAAGGAGTCGTCCTCTACAGTAGAGGGCAGTTGTCTCATTGATGCAGGACTCTTGGAACGATATCGATGCAATCTATCAGGAATTGGAGAACCCGGCGACAGCGGTACAGCCTCGTGGGGGAGATTTGTCCGTCTTGTGCCAAGCCCATTTTTCCGCCTCGGGATGTCTGTCCACATTGCCAAGAGAAGGCCGGTCCTCATCATCGGATGTCCGGCACCGGCGAGGTATACAGTCATACGACTCTGTATCATCCTCCGGCGGGCTTTGAAAATAACGCCCCCTATACCATCGCCTTGGTCAAGTTGGACGAAGGTCCTATGCTGACGGCGCAGTTGACCGATGTGGAGGCGGACGATGTGACCATGGGAATGCGGGTGGAGATGGTGACCCGCAAACTGCGCACGGAAGGGGACGAGGGACAGGTGGTCTACGGATACAAATTTCGACCGGTTTGGCCTTGATGGGGCAATTCTGCGCCGCGCTAGACGACCGCGTCCCTTAGAATGGGAACATGTTGAACGTTGACTGCGCCTACTACCACTACGATTTTCATCGCGGATGGGAAAACGAGAGTTGTCGTCTGCTTGAGGCCAGCCCGAATCCGGGACTGCCTTGGCAACGTGCCCTGTGCAACGGTTGTCCCGTGCCAAGACTGCTAGAGCAAACCAACTGCCAGCATCTGGCGCTGGAGGGTACAGTGCAGCGGCGCTTCCTCAGGACCAGGGTTCAGGTTACCTTTGCCTTGTGCAAGGATAGCCTGGAGGAGCTTTCCCGTCCCGACCGCTGTTCCGCTTGCGCGCAGAGTCGAGATCACGATGTCCCGGCACGCAACGCGCAGACCTGACCGCTGCCGTATTCCAGTCTGAGCCACTGCCAGTGTGTTATGATGGCTCGATTTTGACAGGGGAGCTTGCTGCCGCAGGCTGAGATAGCGGTGATGGACCCGCTGACCCTTGACCTGATCTGGGTAATGCCAGCGTAGGGAAAACCCAAGGTTCCCCCGGCCTACCCAATCAGGTAGGCTTTATTTGATCTTGGGGGCGAATGCCGACATGAATGTTGCCTTAAGTCGTATCGTGGGTCTTTGGAGTGGCGTACTGCTGGCCATGGGACTGGCCGCTTGTGTCTCCGGGGGCGGCGCCATGGTGGCGTCACCCCCCGCGGAACCGGAAGTCCTGATCTTGGCCAGCCACGACTCTTTCAATATTTCCGAGCAGGTCTTGGCGGAATTTGAGACTGCCCATCACGCCGAGGTGCAATATCTGGCGCTGGGCGATGCCGGCGCAGCCTTGAACAAAATGCTGCTGAGCAAAGAGGATCCTCTTGCCGACGTCATGTTTGGAGTGGACAACTCCTTTCTGAGCAGGGCCTTGGAGGGGGATCTTTTCGTGGCGTATGCATCACCCCAGCTGGAAGGCATTGCCAACGACTTGAGGCTGGATGCCAGCAATAGGTTGTTGCCTGTGGATTTCGGCTTCGTTAATCTGAATGCAGATCGGGCATGGTTCGAGGAGCAGGGACTGCCGCTGCCCACGAGCCTGGAAGAACTTGCCCAGCCGGCCTACCGCGGGTTGCTGGTAGTGCAAAATCCCGCTACATCCTCGCCAGGGCTGTCCTTTCTACTGGCTACCATTGGTCATTTTGGAGATGACTGGCCCGACTTCTGGACAGATCTGCGCCTCAATGACGTGTTGGTCACCAGCGGCTGGAGCGAAGCGTATTTCACCCACTTCACTGTGGGTTCAGGTGGAACGGGAGACCGCCCCTTGGTCGTCAGTTACTCCACAAGTCCCCCCGCCGATGTGCTGTTTGCCGAGGATGGCCGTGAAATTCCGGCCAGCGTCAACCTCAACCTCAAGGGAGGTACCTTCCGCCAGATCGAGTTTGTGGGAATTGTCCAGGGTACCGAGCGGCTGGCATTGGCGCAGGCCTTCGTGGATTTCATGCTCGGCTCCACCTTCCAAGAGGACATCCCCCTCAACATGTTTGTCTATCCCGCCTTGACGGCGGCGGCGCTGCCCGATTTGTTTGTGCAGTTTGCGGACATTCCCTCCGATCCTGTCCATGTGGATCCTGTGGACATTGAACAAAACCGCGAGCTCTGGATCGAGCAATGGACCGAGATTATGCTGCGCTGACATTTTTCTTGGACGCGTTTCATGCCGAGCATGCCGTCAGCCCGCGCGGCGTTGTTGTGGGCGGCCGCCCCCGCGGCGTTTCTGGCTGTCTTCTATTTTCGACCCCTCTTTCGCATTGTGTGGACCAGCTTCGCCTTGGAGGGGAGCGGAGCAAGCTTGGATCCGACCTTGGGCTATTGGAGCCGGATTCTGGGCTTTACCATCTGGCAGGCTGCGGCGTCTACGGCCGTGACGGTCGCCGTGGGGGTTCCGCTGGCTTGGTGGGTACATCAGGTCCGCGGCTTCCGCAAACGATGGGCGCTGGGCTTGCTGACCGTGCCCTTTGTCATGCCCGCCATCGTGGTGGGCGTCGCCTTTACGGCCTTGGTGGGGCCACACGGCTTGTTGAATCAGATTTTGATGTACCTACTGTCTTTGGATCAGCCCCCCCTCGACCTGTTGCATTCCTTCCCCTTGGTTATCGTGGCACACCTTTTCTACAATGTTTCCGTTGTGGTGCGTATTGTCGCCGGCTTTTGGGATCTGCTTGACAGACGTTTGGGGGATGCCGCCCGTGTCTTGGGGGCGGGCTCCTGGGTCCGCCTGTGGACCATAGACCTGCCGTTGTTGCTGCCGGGATTGCTGTCCGCCGCTCTGTTGGTGTTCCTTTTCTGCTTTTCCAGCTTCGGCGTAGCTCTGATCCTGGGAGGGTTGGAGTTTACAACCTTGGAAGTGGAAATCTACCGCCAAGCTGCAAGTTTCTTCAATCTGCGCACAGCTACAATTCTTTCCCTGCTGCAAGTGACCGCCACGTTTCTGGTCATGTATCTGCACACACATCTGCAAAGCAAAAGCAGTCGACCGCGGGTTCTGGGAGTGGAATCCGAGCCGGCACGCCCCAGCGGCTTGTCACGGACTGCAACATTGTGCCTCAACAGCGTGGTTGGGGGCATGGTCTTGGTATTGCTGCTGCCCTTAATCGCCTTGGCGCTGCGCAGTGTCACGTTGGGCGAATCCCTGTTGACGGCGCAACATTTTGTCGGTCTCTTCCGCCAGGATCGGGATGTGGCCTTTCTGGCCTCGCCTTGGGCCGCCTTGGGCAATTCACTCAAGTATGGTCTTGTTGCGGCCGCAGTCAGCGTTCCCTTGGGACTCTGCATGACCTATGCAGTCAGCCGAGCGCCCCGGTGGCTGGGCCGGTGGCTGGATCCTCTCTTCCTGCTGCCCTTGGGCACTTCGACCGTTACCTTGGGCCTAGGGTATATTTTGGCCATGGGCCCGCTGCGCACCTCGCCGTGGCTGGTCCCCATGGCCCATTCCCTGATTGCCTTGCCTTTTGTGCTGCGAATCATCCTTCCTACCGTGAGGGGCCTCTCGCCTTCTCTGGGGGAGGCCAGCGCCGTGTTGGGGGCCTCCCCCCTGCAGACTTGGCAGCGCGTGGCTCTGCCATTGCTGGCGCCGGCCTTGACAGTGGCCTTGGTGTTCGCCTTCCTGACCAGTCTGGGAGAATTCGGGGCCACCATGCTGGTCGCGCGCCCCCAGCATCCCACCATCCCCTTGATGATTTTCCGGTCCTTGGGCCAGCCAGGACTGGTCAATCTGGGGCAAGCCTTGGCCTTGAGCACGATCCTCATGGCCCTGTCCGCCGGCGCCATGTTCCTCTTGGATCGGATACCCGGCGTTGCCCGTGATTTCTAGATATGGCCTTTCTGAGCCTGCGGGGCGTTGCCAAGGCTTTTGTCCCGGACTTGCCGGTTCTACAAGGCTTCGATCTGGATGTCCAGGCGGGAGAGATCGTATGTCTCCTGGGCGCCAGTGGCTGCGGCAAGACCACGCTGCTCCGTGTACTGGCAGGCCTGGAAAGGGCGGATGCAGGGGACATGCGGTTGGAGGGAAGGGAAATTCAGGGACTGGCGTCCCATCGGCGCCGGATTGGCTTCATGTTTCAGGACCATGTGCTGTTTCCTCACATGAACGTAGGGGACAACATTGCCTATGGCTTGCGAAGACAGGGATGGAGTCGGGCCTCCATCCCGGATCGGGTTGCGGAGCTGCTGGACTTGGTTCGCATGCCTGGCTATGCTGCGCGCGGCATTCAGGAATTGAGCGGCGGCGAGAGTCAGCGCGTGGCGTTGGCGCGCAGCCTGGCCCCGAATCCGCGTTTTCTGTTGCTGGATGAACCCTTGGCGTCCTTGGACCGCAAGCTGCGAGAGGATCTGGTGCAGGAGGTCAAGGATCTTCTGCAGGGATTGTCCATGACCGCCCTGTACGTCACGCACGATCAGGAAGAGGCCTATGCCATTGCCGATCGCATCGCTCTGCTGCACGACGGATGCATCATCCGGCAAGGCCCTCCTCAAGATCTGTATCAGGACCCTGGCACCGCGTATGCAGCCCGCTTTTTGCGCATGGTCAACCTGTTTCCTTGTGCAGGACCCGCCGTGGACAAGTTGCCGAGTTGGTTGCAACGGGAGTTTGAGCGGACGGGACCCGCAGCCTACATCCTGATTCGGCCCGATGCCCTCGTGACTCAGCCTTGGCAATCGAGTCAGGATGCCATTGCAGTGCCCGTTCAAGTCCGGGATCTGACTTTTCGGGGTCGCTACTACGAACTGCGAGTGAACGCCTTGGATTCCGGCGTCCGCCCGCAGACCTGGCCCATGGTTCTTGATCTGGTGGCCGCCGAGACGTCTGCGCGTCTGTTGGAGGAATTGACAGCCAGCATCGCCGAGGCCGAACCCCTATCCCTGCACCTGGCGCGGGCACGCATGCAATTGCTTGTGGCATAGCAAGCGGCGGCCCATGGGCCGCCGCTTGCCGCTTTTGCCTTGGGCGAACCGCTTCGCCTCTACTACTGGAGGGGTTCCAGAAAACGTTGGCCATTGCCGCCGTTTGCCGCCATCCAGCCTTCCTTGCCTTCTACGGACCGGGCGAACCACCACACGATGGTATCCCCTATGCCTTCCTGCCAGACCGGGCCTCCAATCATCTCGATCTTCGTGCCTTGGGTCAACCAGTGGATGGAGTGTTCATCGTCCGGGTCCGGAATCCGTTGGACTGCCAATGCCGTTGCGGTGACCTGGGCCTTGTCCCCGAGACTGAACTGGTATGCCACAGCGCTCGGTTCCAAGTCGTTGGATTCGAAAGGAAAGGGGTTGACATATTCCTCGGCCGCCGCCGGAACCATGGCCGAACTGGGCTGGTCCGCCGCCGGTTCCGCTGCGGTTGCCACTGGCCCCTCAACCGGCTCCGTGTCCGCCACAGAGGCAAGAGGCAGAGTGTAGTCGCCCGCCATCGCGTCTAGGTAGGCCGCATCGGTGGTATTGAACCCCGTCATGCCGCTCACTGCCATCCTGCTGTTTTCTGCACCCGCAGGCGCTGCGGCAATTGCAGGAGAGCTCGATCGGTCCCGCAGGATCAGCAGACTGGAAGTGATGGCGGCTATCAGCAGGAGGCCGACAATGGCCAGAGCCACGGTGGTGCGGTTCTGCCAGAAAGGAGCGGCGGTGGGAGCTAGCGTCACCTGTTCGTTGACATTCAGCTGTACGGTCAACGTGTCCAGGTCTTGTTTGGTGCGCATGACACGCAGCGGTATGCGGCTTTCCTCTTCCGAATGGCTCCAGTACTTGGTGATCAGGAGCCGATTTGCGTTGTGCAAGGCGTCGTCCTGGCGTCGTCCCTGGGTGTTGTCATACAGATGCACTTCCGCGCGCACCGGTTGCTGGTGACGATCCAGCATCACCAACAGGCCGGCGACGGGCCAGCCGTCATCTTCAGTCAGATTGTAGTAGTCGGCGGCGATGGCCGGCATATTGGCCACAGCTTGATCGCGCGCTTCGGAAGAGGGGGTTGAAGTTCCTGCGAGTTGGCTGGGATCAATGGGGGCATCAATGGTGGTGTCAATGGTGGTCATGACGATGTCCTCGATCAGGAAAAGGGGGATGACATGGCTTTATGCAGTGCGGACCAAGGTTACGGTACCTCCCAGTTGAATGTAGGAATCGGTGTAAAAAACTACGCGCAGATTATAGCGTACCCCTAGATCGGGGCGCAATTGCCCCGACCAGTTCAGACTGTCACCTACGGAGAACTTGTCGTAGGTTCCGGTTTCCAAACCCGAGATGAGAGCGCCACCACTCTTGTGACGGCCCATGTAGGAAAGGGATGTACCGGCTATGTCATCCCCATCGGTGGTGCGAATCAGAACTGTATAGACAGTTCCGTCATTCGCCTGCGTATTGCCGGACACGGGGGAGACATCGTGAATTTTCAACGAATAGAACGCCCCCAGCGTAACTTCCGTTTCCGAAACGCGCAGGACGCGGCCGTTGTAGCTGTACTCCGTCGCCGCCATCTGGCTCCAAGGGCCTGCGTAAGTCACCGAGTCTCCCGGCTTCAGGGAGCGAGCGCCTTGGTGAGCAAACGAGAATTCCGCGGCATTCGCGCTCAGACTTTGGAGAGAAATGTCCGTGCCAGGCAAGGAATCGCCGGATCGCAGTTGTGTCTGGTCTATGCCGCCAAAGGTGACGGATCCCTGGCTGGACGTGGGTTGCAAGAACGGGATGGGACTTGGGGGCAGGTTCAGGAAACCGATTTCCGCTACCCAACTGTAACCGTATTGCAATCCTCCCAGACCCACCAACAGGATCAGGAGGTAAAACCCCCAGCGCAGCAGTCTGAACATCAGGCGTGGATTTGCTGCTTTCGCTTACAGGCCGTTGAGGGTGCGTGCAAGAAAAAAGAGGACTATAAGGACGATGGTGGGGGACAGATCGACCATGCCGACTGGCGGAATGTAGCGCCGCGCGAACCCAAGGATCGGGTCCGTGATCTGTAACAGCAGCTGCACTGGGGCCAACGAATAGTCCAGATTCGGAATCCATGTCATGAATATGCGAATCAAAATCAGGAAGGAGTAGATGGACAGGAGACTGGACAGAAGTGGAAACATGGATTTCCTCCAAGCGATATGATTCAGGAACCGAGGGCACGGCTGCGTTCATAAGCCGCCACCACGGCGTTGACAATGGAGGCTCTCAGTCCGGCCTCTTCCAGTGTTTGTAGTCCGACCGCCGTCGTGCCTGCCGGAGAAGTGACATTGTTGCGTTGCACTGCAGGATGAACGTCCTGTCGCTCCCGCTGCAGCTTGGCTGTGCCGTAGAAAGTCTCGGTGGCCAGCCGGGTGGCAGCTTCGCGGCCAAAGCCTACATGCACGCCCGCGTCAATGAAGGCTTCCAGCACCAGCAGGAGAAAGCCCGGACCGGACCCGTTGATGGCCGTGGCCCTGTCCAGATCCTCTTCGTGGGCGGTATGCAGCTGAGTCCCAATGGCATCGAAGAGATCACTCACGGTCTGTCGCTCCACGGCGCTCACTTCAGGGGTGGATGTCCACACCGTCATGCCGGCCATGACTTGGGCTGGTGTGTTGGGCATGGCTCGGACGACTCGAGTCAGGCTCGTGGCGGTGCACAGCTGTGCTACCGAGATGCCGGCCATGATGGATACCAAGACCGTTTGCGGATGCAGGAACGCCCCAATCTCGTCGCCGATTCGGTCAAACACTTGGGGCTTCAAACAGAGGACGGCCACATCCTGATCCCCGGGCGCGTCCTGGAAATCCGCGTAGCCCGTCAGGCTGAACTCCTCTTCCAAGGCCTGCCGTTGCGCCGCGATGGGTTCAATCACGCTGATTTGGGCAGGCTGGGCCGCACCAGTTGCCAAGAGGCCGCGCACAATCGCGGAGCCCATAGCCCCTCCGCCGACAAAAAGGATTTTCGTTTGTTCCAGCATGGGCAACTCTTTACTTGACGGGACGCGTGCCGAAAATAGCTGTGCCGACCCGGGCGATTGTAGCGCCTTCCTCCACCGCGATTTCGAAATCCTGCGACATGCCCATGGAGAGGTGTTGCCAAGGAATCTGAGGAAGATGCGAGTGCAGGGTTGCCATGGTTTCCCGCGTGTTCCCAAAGTGTCTTCTCAAGTCGCTTTCCGACGCCCCCTGGGGGGTCATAGCCATCAGGCCTTGAATCTCCACGCCGGGCAATTCGGATATGGCGAGGGCCATGCTCTCGACATCGGTCAGGGGAAGGCCCTGTTTGCGATCCTCCTGCGCGGGGTTGACTTGCAACAGGATCGGGAACTTGCGATGCAGGCGTCTGCCGAGTTGCGACAGCAGCGTCGCGGTCTTGAACCGGTCGACACTGTGGATCATGCCAATGCAGGTCGGCACCCGCTTCACTTTGCGGCTTTGCAAGGGGCCGATCAGGTGCCACTCTATCTCCAGATTCTGCAGCATGGGACTCTCCAAGCGTGCCGCCAAGGCTTCGGGCCGGTTTTCTCCAAGGCGGTGCAGGCCGCACAGGGCCGCCTGCCGCACCAGCGCGTCGGGCATGGTTTTCGATACGGCGACCAGCTGCACCTCGGCGAGGGTGCGGCCGACCTTGTGACAGCTCTCTTCTATCCGCTGCCGTACCTGGGCTGCTCTGTCCTCCAGCGGCGGTCTCGCCTGTGAAGGGGAGGTTCCGGCGGGGATCCCGTACATGTTGGCCGCTCCCTATGATTCCTCAAGCCAGCACAGCAGCCCAAACAGGCCGCATTGACCCTGCTCCGCCCTATGGGAGAAGAAAATGTCCGTCATTTGCGCGGTGTCCATGCCACTGACTTCCGTCTGTGCCGCCGGCACGCCCGCAGTCACCAATTGGTTCAGATTGGCCTGCCACAGGTCTAGGTAGGCATGTCCTGCCCTTTCCGCAGGCTGCAATAGGCTTGCCGCGGCAGGCAAGGTGCCGTGGACCGCGGCAATGACGTCAGGGCCCACCTCGTAACTGGCGGGACCAATGCTGGGGCCAAGGCCACAAAGACAGTCTGCGGGATCAGTGCCATAGTCCTTGGACAGACATTGTACGAGTTTTCGGGCGATCTGCAGGGTGGTGCCTTGCCAGCCCGCATGACAGACTCCCAAGACGTGACGGATCACGTCATAGACTACAATGGACACACAGTCGGCATACAGGGTCAGCAGAGGAAGGCCAGCGACGCGGGTCGTCAATCCGTCCGTTCCTACAATGCCTTGGCCGCGCATCCGGTGCGATACGGACTGGATGCCATCCCCGCGCACTTGCCGAGCCACAACGAGATCGTCTCTGTCAAACCCACAGGCATGGGCAAAGCGGCTCAGGTTGACATGTACATTCTTGGGATCATCACCTCGCACGACACTGAAATTCAGCGAATTCCAGGGAGCGGGGCTGACCCCTCCCTTGCGGGTGCTGACCACCGCCCGGATCGGATGGCCTCGGAAGATATCGAACTGGAAGGCTGGCAGGTTCGACGAAAAGGACAGAGAGTGCATGGGCTGGTTGACTGTCAGGAAGGAGCATTGTTTCCCGCGCGGCGATGCGCGCCTTTAAGATTAGGAGAGTAGTATAGGCCCATCCAGGCTCGCAGAGCTGACACCGTCAGATTCCCGCGGCCTTGTCCGTCCGGTCATATACCAGCGAGTTGGCTTCATGTCCCAGTTTGACATCACAACGCTCGGCGAGATCATGGTGCGTCTCAGTGTGCCGGCGGGGGAACGCCTCGAGCTGACTCGCACTCTCGATGTGCAACCGGGCGGCGCCGAAGGCAATGTGGCAACGGCCTTGGCCCGTTTGGGCCGCCGTTGCGCTTGGGGGGGCGCCCTGCCGGACAATGCCTTGGGACGGCTGATCGCCAATCGGCTCAGGCTGGCCAATGTGGACCTCGGATGTGTGCATTGGGCGTCGGAAGGGCGGGCGGGACTGTATTTTCTGGAATTTGCCGGATCGCCCCGCAATTCGGAAGTCATCTACGACCGGGCCGAGTCCTGCGCCGCCCGGCTGACGCCGGACCAGATCGACTGGAGCAGACTGATGGACACCCGCCACTTCCATGTGAGCGGAATCACGCCCGCGCTGTCGTCCCAAGGCTTGGCCTGCACCCAGAGATCTCTCGGGGAGGCGCGGGACAGGGGCATCACCACCAGTTTGGACGTCAACTTCCGGGCCAGAATGTGGTCTCCCGCCGCGGCCCGGTCCGCTCTGCTGCCTCTCATGCCTCAGGTGGATGTCCTGTTTTGCAGCAGGAAGGATGCGGAAATGGTTTTCGGCTTTACAGGTGACTCCCGATCCAGGCTGCGCCAGCTCGCGTGCCTGGTGCAGCCTGGGGTGGCGGTCATGTCATCGGGGGCGGAAGGCGTTTGGGCTCGGCAGGCTGACACCGAGCACTTTGAGAAGGCGCTGCCGGTGGAAGTGGCGGACCGCCTGGGAGCGGGTGATGCCATGGCCGCGGGCGTGTTGCATGGATATCTGGATAATGACCTGTCGCAAGGCCTGAGGTACGGGACGCTGTTGGCGGCCCTGATTCTGACTCAGCACGGCGATATGCTGGTCGCCACCGCACGGGAGATAGAGACATTGTTGCAATCGGGTGGCGGCACGCTCGCCCGTTGACTTTGGCTGACGAATCGAAGACCAATGCAAGGAGCAAACTGCCCATGTGCAAGAAGGCCCTGATGAACTGGGGAGGCTGGGAAGGACATGAACCGGAGCAGACCACCCGGATATTCGCTCCGTTGTTGGAATCCTCCGGCTTCCACGTGGACATTGTCCATGACCTTGACCGGTATTGTGACAGGGAATACATGCAGTCCCTGGATCTGGTGGTCTCTACCTGGACCATGAGTCAGCTTGGCAAGGAACAGGAAGAGGGTCTGTTGCAGGCTATTCGCGGCGGGGTCAACTGCGGAGGTTGGCATGGCGGGATGTGCGATGCCTTCCGCCTGAATACGGAATATCAATGGATGACAGGAGGTCAATGGGTGGCCCATCCGGGCAACATCATTGACTATCGGGTCAACGTCACGAACCACCTCGATCCGATCACTGCCGGCCTGTCCGACTTCGACATGCACTCGGAACAGTATTATCTGCATGTGGACCCGGGCAACCAGGTGCTGGCCACGACCCTGTTCCATACGGAAGTGGCGCCGTGGGTGAACGGCACGGTCATGCCGGTGGCATGGAAGCGACAATACGGGGCCGGACGCGTCTTCTATTGCTCGCTGGGCCACGTCGCCAAGGACTTTGATGTGCCGGAAGCCCGGGAACTGGTCCGCCGCGGCCTGCTCTGGGCCGGTGGAGTCTTGTAGGTCAAGGAGGGATCATCATGTCCAACATTCGCTGGGGATTTCTCGGTGCGGGCAGCATTGCCACCCGCTTTGGGACCGGATTTCAGGAAATAGAGGGCGGCGAGATTCTGGCGGTCGGTTCCCGTACCGCATCCCGCCGTCAGGCATTGGCTGCACGGTTCCATATTCCCCGCCAGTACGACACCTATGAAGAGCTGGTGACAGACCCGGACTTGGACGTCATCTATGTTGCCACGCCGCATAATCTGCATCGGGAGCATACCGTGTTGGCCTTGGAGGCTGGCAAGGCCGTGTTGTGCGAAAAGCCGTTCACCATCAACCTGCGGGAGGCCGCGGAGCTTGTGGCCTTGGCCCGACAGCGGGATCTGTTTCTGATGGAAGCCATGTGGACACGCTACATTCCCATCATTCGGAAGGTGAAACAGATGGTGAAGGAGGGCGCGATCGGGGATCTGACCATGTTGGTCGCGGACTTCGGCGCACGCAGTTCACAACCACTGTCCGGTCGCATCAAGGACCCGGCGTTGGGCGGCGGAGCCTTGCTGGACCTGGGCGTCTACCCTGTTTCCTTGGCCTCCTATCTCTTTGAAACCGCTCCTACGCGTATTGAAACCCTGGCCCATGTGCAGCACGGTATTGATGTGCGCGGCGGTATGCTGTTGGGATATCCGGACGGGCAAATGGCCATCTGTTATTCCTCCATCGGGGACAACACCCCCCAGGAAGCCCTCCTGACCGGCACCAAGGGACAGATTCGCATTCCCCGGCCTTTCTGGCTCAACCACAAATGCGAAGTGTCCATTGAGGGCCATGCGCCGCGCACGGTGGAAGCGGAGCTGATCACCAACGGCTTTGCCCATGAGGCCATGGAGGTCAATCGCTGCCTGCGGGCAGGGCTCAAGGAAAGTCTGGACATGCCCTTGAACGAGACCTTGGATATCATGCGGACTCTGGACATCGTCAGGGCCCAATGGGGCCTGCGCTATCCCATGGAATAGAGTTCACCCCAATCACAGGAGAATCCACCATGCAATACCGACGGATTCCGGACAGCGACAAGCGGATCAGCCGCATCGTGCAGGGGACCATCATGTTCAATTCCCAGCGGCAGGATGAATGCAACGCGCTGGCGGATGCACTGTATGCCGAAGGCTGCAACGCCTTCGACTCGGGCCACAACTATGGGGGCGGTGGAGCGGAACGGGCCTTGGGCCACTGGATGGCCACCCGCGGAAATCGGGATGACGTCTTTGTCCTGACCAAGGGCTGCCACTTCAACGCGGATCGAAATCGGGTCACTCCCTACGATCTCAGTAGCGACTTGCACGATTCCCTGGTGCGTCTGCAGTCAGATTACATTGACTTGTATCTGCTGCATCGGGATGACCCCACGATGCCGGTGGGGCCACTGGTGGACCGCCTGCACCAGCACAGGGAGGAAGGCAAGATCCTAGCCTACGGCGGCTCCAATTGGACTCCGCAACGCATTGAAGAGGCCAACGCCTACGCCCAAGCTCAGG
Source organism: Caldilineaceae bacterium (assembly GCA_963422415.1). GTDB lineage: Bacteria > Chloroflexota > Anaerolineae > Caldilineales > Caldilineaceae > Bin34. Next base: position 2,883,217 of record OY729430.1, on the reverse strand, counting down.
GGAAGGCTCCCTTTGTGGCCAGCAGCCCCAACTTCTCGCTGGCGCCGCAGGCCGCCAACCCGTACCGGGATAGCCTGACGATCAGCGGACCGCAGGGAGAACAGGCCCGGTCCTACTACAAGATCAACCAGATGCCCTTGTTTACCTGGTCCAGCTTGGCTCAAGGCTTCATGACGGGGGCCTTTCGGCGGGACAATCTGGACAGCTTCACGGATGACTTCCAAAGACTGACGATCAAGGCATACTGCAGCGAAGAGAATTTTCAGCGGTTGGACCGGGTCGAGGCGCTGGGCCGGAAGTTGGGGTTGACGATACCACAGGTCGCCACGGCCTATGTGCTGAACTATCCACTCAACGTCTTTGCCCTGATTGGTTGCCATACAGTGGAGGAATGGCAAGCCAATCAGGCGGCCGTCGCCGTGGATTTGTCTTGGGAGACCCTGACCTGGTTGGAGACCGGCCAGGGCGAGATGCCCGCCTGATGGAGGCGGCCCCTTGATTCAGGAGTGCAGTCATGAAAGTTTGGAGAATAGGCATGGTAGGCTGCGGTACCATCAGCCGCACCTACGTCAGGGGCATTGGCCAGTATGACCATCTGGATTTGGCTTGTGTGGCCGACATCCTCCCGGAAGCGGCTCGGCGTGTTGCCGTCGAGACAGGCTGTCAGGCCGTGGAGGCGCCCGCTCTCATGGTCCGGGACGATGTAGATATCGTCCTGAACCTGACTGTGCCCAAGGCCCATGCCGCAGTGAGCTTGATGGCCATCGCGGCCGGAAAGCATGTCTTTTGCGAAAAGCCCTTGGCCCTGAGTCGCACGGAGGGCCAACAGGTCGTGGCCGCGGCGCGCGCCCAAGGGGTGCGAATTGGCGTTGCCCCCGACACGTTCCTGGGCGGCGGGATTCAGACCTGTCGGCGGTTGATTGACGAGGGACAGATTGGCGAACCGGTGGCGGCCACGGCCTTTATGTTGGGCCATGGCCATGAATCCTGGCATCCAGCGCCCGCCTTTTACTATGAAACAGGCGGTGGTCCCATGTTTGACATGGGACCGTACTATGTCACCGCGCTGGTGTCTCTGATGGGCCCCGCAGCCAAGGTCAGCGGGTTTACCCGCACCACCTTCCCGGAACGGACCGTGACCAGCCAGCCTCTCGCCGGCACTGTCATTCGCCCCGAGGTGCCGACCCACTATGCAGGCACCATCCAGTTCGAGCATGGCGCCATCTGCAGCATCATCCAGTCGTTTGATGTCTGGGGTGCCCGGTTGCCCCGCATTGAAATCTACGGATCCGAAGGCTCTCTCAGTGTTCCGGATCCGAACACCTTCGGAGGACCGGTGCGGCTGTTGCCCGGGGGCCAGCGGGAATGGCAAGATGTGCCGCTTACCCACAGTGACCAGGTGCAGCGCGGCATTGGTCTGGCGGACATGGCCCATGCCCTGAGTCATGATCGTCCCGAACACCGCATGAACGGGGAGTTGGCGTATCACGTGCTGGAGATCATGGACCTGTTCGAGATCTCAAGTGATCAAGGCCGGCACATGACCGTGGAGTCCTCGTGCAAACGGCCGCGGCCCTTGCCGGGCGATGGCGGCTTCTAGTTCTGGTCCATACCCTCCGCGCGTGGGATGCGTCGCTGTCCGACGGTGCACGTGGTGCGCTGGGCCACGTGGTGCATCAGAACCGAGTGCGTTCCTTCGGGCGGCGGCTCGGCGCCATTGGAGTGCCGCCTGCGGGTCACACCCTGTCGCTGCACGTACCGTCCGTCCGGCTGCATGTCCCAGGCATTGCGCTGATCCTCCAGGCACGTTTCCAGAATCAACCGCAGCTGGACCTTCATGGCTCTGGCTTCGATAGGCACCACGGCTTCCACACGATTGTCCAAGTTGCGCTGCATCCAGTCGGCGCTGCCAATGAAATACTCGGGGTTGCCTGCATTGGCGAAGTGGAAAATTCGGTGATGTTCCAGAAAGCGCCCGATGACACTGACCACTCTGATATTGTCGCTTTTGCCTGGAATGCCGGGCCGCACTCGACACACACCGCGAATGATGAGGTCAATCTGCACACCGACCTGACTGGCCTGATAGAGCCGCAACACGATTTCCGGATCGTCCAGGCTGTTCATCTTGGCGATGATGCGTCCTGAGCCGTAGGTCCGGGTGAATTCCATTTCCCTCTCGATCAGATCAAGGAAACGCCGACGCATGTTGACCGGAGCCACCAGCAGCTTCTTGTACAGAATGCGCCGGTTGTAGCCGGTCAGGTAGTTAAAGAGGTTCATGACGTCAGTCACGATGGCTCTGTTCGTCGTAAGGAGGGCTAGATCGGTGTACAGGTTGGCGGTGGAGTGATTGTAGTTGCCGGTCCCGATATGCACATAGGCCTGCAGGCCGCTTGATTCCTCGCGGACCACCAACGAAATCTTGGTATGGGCCTTGAGCCCCACCAGGCCATAGGCCACATGGCACCCGGCCTCTTCCAAGCGCTTGGAGTGGTGGATGTTCTGTTCCTCGTCAAAACGGGCCTTGACTTCGACCAGCACGGCAACCTGCTTGCCCTGCTGCGCGGCGGAGATCAAGGCGTCCACAATGGGAGAATCGTCCGCCGTGCGATACATGGTGTGCTTGATGGCCAGTACCTGGGGATCTCGGGCCGCGGCCAGCAGCCACAGCTGCGTGGAATTGGCAAAGGACTGATAGGGGTGATGCAGCAGGATGTCGCCTTGCTTCAGGACCTTGAACACATCTGCCGGGCGAGAGTCGTTGTTCAGAAAGCTGAACTGAGGCGGAGTGCGAGGCTGCCATGTCGGAAACTTGAGTTCCGGCAGGTCAAGGGCCCGCGTCAGAGACATCAGGTCGGACAACCCAAGAGGTCCCTTGTATTGATACACGTCCTGCTCCTTGAGCGCGAACTCGTGCAACAGGATGTTCAGCAGATGAGGCGGCAGGTCGGTGGAGACTTCCAGCCGCACCACAGGCGCAAAGCGCCGTTCTTGCAGCTCCTCGCTGATCATTTCCAGCAAGTCGTCGGCTTCTTCCTCGTTTCGCATCAGCGCTGCATTGCGCGTGATCCGAAAAGGATGCACGTGGAGGATCTCCATGCCGGCAAACAGGGATTCCAGATTGTCGATCAACACCTCTTCCAAGGCCACGAAGTGGTAGCTCTGGCCCATGCGCATCCAACGGGGCCGGTTGGCGGGAACCTTCATGCGGGCCACGTGGGACTCTCCCGTGTCGTGGTCCAGGGTTTCGACTACCAGATTGAGGCTCAGATTGCTGACAAAGGGAAAGGGATGGGAGGAATCAAAGGCCAACGGAGTCAGCAACGGAAACACGTCCTGGAAGAAGGCATGGCGCAGCTGCGTGGCCTCGTCGGGTGAAATGTCGGTGTAATCCACCAGTTTCACGCCGTGTTCCGCCAACTTGGGCAAGATGTCTTGCAGCAGGCATTGTTCCTGGATCTGTCCGAAGCGGCTGACAACGCGGCGGATCAGATCCAGCTGATAGTCCGGAGACCAGCCCTGCAAGCGCAGGTTGCTGGCTCCTGCGGCCTGCTGGCGTTTCAGCCCGCCTACGCGCTTGCGGAAGAATTCGTCCAAGTTGGAAGCCGTAATGCCCAGAAAATCCAATCGCTCCAACAGGGGATTGCGTTGGTCCAGCGCCTCCTGCAGCACTCTCCAATTGAAATCCAGCCAACTGAGTTCCCGGTTGTAGACCTCGGGGCGCCGGCTGAGCTGCTCCAAGGTAAGGCCGGAGACATCGGCATCCACGAGCAGCAGATCACTGGGAGGAATGACGATGGGATCGGCCTGGGATGGTGAGTGTGTCGCGGTGGCGTTCTCTGATGCAGTGTCAGTGGGATGGATAGACATGGGTATGCGGCTTCAACGGGATGGCGGTTGGCTTCGGGATGGACAAGACGCATCATCATTGGCCCCGTCGCCCGAGGATCAATTATGGTTTCTTCCGAACTCGATGGCAAATGTATCGCTGCACAATCAATTGCAAGGCCGAATTGGATTTGACATGACCCCTGCACTCCTGTACCATGGACGAGTTGAGTCAGGACAATCCTTGTGACGGGAGTCTGAAACGGCAAAAGTGTCTGGATATCTTGCGGGCCTGTTCCGCCCCGTGTTGTTGCTTCCCTTGTTGGTTGGCGTAGTAGGCCAAGCCACAGCTCGGCGCGCTGGTGGAGGATGACCACGGACCTAGGGGACACTCGGAGAGAACACCCAGATCCTTCCCAGCCGGGAAGGATTTTTTTGTTTAGTGGAACATTAGACAGGAAAGAAAAATGAAGGCATCCACCGTATCTCAGGATCAGCGCATTCTGGACAGGAACACCCCCCGATCCTTGACCGGGTCGGAAATGATCTGGGATGCCTGTGTACTGGAGGGGGTGACCACCCTCTTTGGACACCCCGGCGGCGCGATTCTGCCAGCCTACGACGCGTTGGCGTATTATGAGCAACACCGGCTGCTGCACCATGTTTTGGTGCGGCATGAACAATGCGCGGCGCACATGGCGGACGGCTATGCCCGCACCACAGGGCAGGTGGGGGTCTGTGTCGCTACCAGCGGGCCAGGTGCCACCAATCTGGTGACGGGCCTCGCCACCGCCCAGATGGACAGTGTGCCGATCGTGGCCATCACGGGGCAGGTGCCTACCCACCTGTTGGGGACCGATGCCTTTCAGGAGTCGGACATTGTAGGTGTCACGCAGCCTGTGGTGAAACACAATTACCTGATCACGGATGTGGCCGATCTCCCGCTGGCCTTGAAGGAGGCCTTCCATATCGCGCGGGAGGGCAGGCCTGGCGTGGTGCTGGTGGATGTCTGCAAGGACGTGCAGATCGCCGTGGGGGAATTCCGATATGACATGGAGATCTCCCTGCCTGGCTATGTTCCCTATCCCCAACATGAAGAAAGCAACCTCCACAAGGCCGCGGAACTAATTAACCGGGCGGAGAGTCCACTGATCATGGCGGGACACGGCATCCATTTGGCCGGCGTGGCCGACGTGCTCCGGCACATGGTGGAGAAGGCCGAGATACCGGTTGTGACCACCCTGCTGGGCACCGGCAATCTGCCCGAGACCCATCCGCTCAGCCTAGGCATGGGAGGGATGCACGGGGAGGCCTTCGCCAATGAGGCGGTCCAAAGCTGTGATGTGCTGATTGCTCTGGGCATGCGCTTTGACGACCGTATCACGGGCCGCCTGGACCACTTTGCCAAGCAGGCCTCCATCATTCACTTTGAACTGGACGTGGCGGAGGTGGGCAAGAACGTGCAGCCCGACGTCACGGTGTTGGGTGATCTGGCGGTGACGCTGCCGGCCCTGAACGAACTGATTCTGCCGAACACCCATCCCGAGTGGATCGGCGCTCTTGCCGGCCGCAAGGAGGACAGCGCCCGCGTCGACATCCTGACGTATGAAGTGGACGAGTTGATTCCGCCCTTCGTCATCCGTCAGATCTGGGAGAGTACATCCCAGCGCAAGAGTCCCGAAGAGGTCATTGTGACCACGGATGTGGGGCAGCACCAGATGTGGGAATCCCAGTACTACCTGCACGAAAGGGCTGGCATGCTGTTGACCAGTGGGGGATTGGGTACTATGGGATATGGCCTGCCGGCCGCCATTGGCGCCCAGATGGCCATGCCCCACCACCGGGTCTGGGCCATCGTCGGCGACGGGGGATTTCAGATGACACTGCAGGAACTGGCCACCGTGCAGCAGGAAGGCCTGCCGGTCAAGATCGCAATTATCAACAACGGCTTTCTGGGCATGGTGCGGCAATGGCAGCAATTTTTCTATGACCAGAGATATGTAGGGACTCCGATTCTGTCTCCCGATTACGTGAAACTGGCCGCGGCCTATGAGATTCCGGCCCTGTGCGTAAAGGGACCGGAGCAAGTCCAGGCTGCTGTGCAAGCCGCCAATGATGCAGATGGCCCTTTCCTGATCGAGTTCCAGGTCAAGGAGGAAATCAATGTATATCCCATGATTGCCCCGGGGGCCGCGGTGGACGACATGTTTCGGCGACCCAAAGCCCAGATCGTACAGGCCAATGGCGGAGTGACCCCCGCTTTCTAGATCTGGCTGCCGCGAAACCCTATTCATTTGGCCTTGGGCTCAGAGAGGGATGTCATGAAGTACGTACTGTCTGCTTGGATGCGCGACAAGCCTGGTGTACTGCATCGGGTATGTGGCCTGCTGCGTCGGCGCAATTTCAACATTGACAGCCTGCAGGTCAGCCATAGCGAAGAACCGGGGATCAGCCGCATGACCTTTGTGGTCGACGGCGACGAGCGCGTGGCGGAGCAAGTGCAGAATCAAATGACCAAGCTGGTCGATGTCACGCACATCGAAAGTCTGTCCCACACTCCCTTGATTGCCCGGGAGCTGGCGCTGCTGCGGGTGTCCGTAACCGTTCAGCAACGCGCCCAGGTGCTGCAATTGGTGGAAATCTTCACGGCGCAGGTGGTGGATGTGTCCCGCACCAGCATGCTCCTGCAGGTGGTCGGCAACCAAACCAAGATCAATGCCCTGATCGAACTGCTGCAGGAGTTCGAGTTGCTGGAAATGGTCCGCACCGGTCCCGTGGCGATTGCCCGCAAGGGTAGCGACAATGTCTTGGAAGAGGACATCGCGATGAATGGTGGATCACCGAACTGAACTGGTTGCACCGTCCTGTGCAGTCTGTCTTGTTGGAATTTTCAAAAACAGGGAGTCAAGTTTGTCATGGCCACCATCTATTACGAGAACCAGGCCGATCTCAGTCGGTTGCAAGGGCGCAAGATTGCTGTCATAGGGTACGGCAGCCAAGGGCATGCCCATGCCTTGAATCTGACCGATTCCGGACTGGATGTAGTGGTGGGTCTGTACGCGGGCAGTTCCAGTCGGGCCAAGGCGGAAGCCGACGGGCTTACGGTACTGAGCACGGCCGAGGCGGCCCAAGCCGCCGACATGATTATGGTGCTGCTGCCGGACCAGGCTCAGGGCAAGGTCTTCAACGAGGACATTCGGCCGGGGTTGGAGAAGGGCAACACGCTGATGTTTGCCCATGGATTCAGTATCCGCTTTGGGCAGGTCGTGCCGCCCGAGGATATAGACGTATCGATGGTCGCACCCAAGGCCCCGGGGCACCGGGTGCGTGAGGTGTTTGTGGAAGGGTCAGGTGTGCCGGGTCTGGTGGCCATCCATCAGGATGCATCCGGCCATGCATTGGCCGAGGCCATGGCCTATGGCCGCGGCCTCGGCTGCACGCGTGCAGGCTTGCTGGAGACCACGTTCGCAGAGGAGACCGAAACGGATCTCTTTGGGGAACAGACGATTCTCTGCGGGGGTGTCAGCGAATTGGTGAAGGCAGGTTTTGAAGTCTTGGTAGAGGCCGGGTATCAGCCTGAAATTGCCTATTTCGAGTGTCTGCACGAACTGAAGCTGATTGTGGATCTCTTTTACGAGGGTGGTCTGGCCTACATGCGCTACAGCGTGTCAGACACGGCCGAGTGGGGAGATTACGTGAGCGGTACACGCATTGTCACCGCCGAAACCAAGGACACCATGCGGCGCATTCTGACCGAGATTCAATCGGGTCAGTTCGCCGAGGAATGGATGGACGAGTATCACAGTGGCTTGCGCCAGTTCCGTCAACGCCGCCAGTCGGAACAGACCCATCAGATTGAAAATGTGGGTCTGAGTCTGCGGCGCATGATGGAATTTCTGGACTCCAAGGAGATTGAACGCGAATCATAGCCGCCGTGGCCTTGCCATGCCCCGACCTGTTTCCCAAGGAAGACCGGAAATGGAAAACGAGACGCACGTAGAAACCCAAGTAGCGGCAGAGGACTTTGCCATCACGGACATCGCCGCGTATGCCCGTACTGTGGCCGGTGGTCGCACTGTGCAAGTATTCGATACGACGCTGCGAGACGGCGAACAAAGCCCGGGGGCCACGCTCCACGAACGGGAAAAGCTGGAAATCGCCCGGCAGCTGGCCCGCCTGGGCGTTGATATCATGGAGGCGGGATTCCCCATCGCCAGTGACGGAGATTTTCGGGCAGTGCAGAAGATCGCCTGGACCGTGGGGCGACAGGTGCGCTTGGATCCGCAGGGCCAGCCGATGGCTCCGCCAATCATTGCGGGCTTGGCTCGGGCTCTTGAGAAGGACATCCACAGAGCCGCGGCCGCGGTGGAACCGGCGATTCGACCCCGCATTCACACGTTCATTGCGACCAGCGACATTCACTTGGAACACAAGCTACTCATGTCCCGCAACGAGGTGCTGGAATCCGTGGGCGCCATGGTCGAATTGGCGCGCAGTTTGTGTGACGATGTGGAATTCAGTCCCGAAGATGCGGGCCGCAGCGACGTGGAATATCTGAAACAGGTGCTGGCTGTGGCCATTCAGGCCGGAGCCACCACCCTCAACATTCCGGACACGGTGGGATATACCATGTCTTCGGAATATGGAGCCCTGATCGAAAGGCTGGTCAACGAAGTTCCCGGTGGGAAGGAAGTCATCTTCAGCACGCATACCCACAATGATCTGGGGTTGGCCACGGCCAATTCCCTCGCGGGGGTCAAGGCGGGAGCCCGCCAGGTGGAGGTGGCCATCAATGGCATTGGCGAACGGGCGGGCAATGCCAGCCTGGAGGAATTCACCATGGCATTGCATACGCGCGGCAGCTATTTCCACCTGAACACCAACGTTGTGACGGAGGAGATCCATAAGACCAGCGAGATGGTGAGCCGCTACACCGGCATGGTGATTCAGCCCAACAAGGCAGTGGTCGGCGCCAATGCCTTTCAACACGAGGCGGGCATCCATCAGGATGGTGTCCTGAAGAATCGGGAAAACTACGAAATCATGCGAGCCGTCACGGTGGGCCGGGATCTTGTTGACAAGGGCCTGCCTCTCGGCAAGCATAGCGGACGCCATGCAGTGGGTGACAGGTTGCACGAGATGGGGTACGACCTCGACAAGGGCGTCCTGCAGGAGATCTATGAACGCTTTATGCAGTTGGCCGACCGAAAGAAGGAAGTGTCCAACGTTGACCTGGAAGCCATTGCTGGCGATGTCATGTATCAACCCGAGGAGACATGGGCCCTGGAGGCCCTGCAGGTCAATTGCGGCTCCACCGTAATTCCCACGGCGGTGGTCATTCTCAAAAATCTGAAAACAGGGGAGGAATTCACGGACGCGGGTTTTGGCACCGGTCCCGTGGATGCCGTATACAAGGGCATCAATCGCATTGTACAGGTGGAGAACACGCTGACGGAATACTTGGTCCAAGCCGTTACCCAAGGCATGGACTCCAATGGAGATGTCACAATCCGTATCGAGATGCCCACCAGCGCGGATGCCCTCGAGACCGCCCAAGGGCGCAAGCGTCGGCGTCTTTTCAGCGGCCGCGGCGTGGACACGGACATCGTGACCGCCAGTGCCAAGGCCTACCTGCAGGCTCTCAACAAGCAGATCGCCAATCATTGAGACCGCAGGGAGGCTTGGCAGGACGTGAGCGCGGCAGACTGCAGGGTCTCCCGGCACAAGGAATCGGAAGCAGCGCAGATCTAGCAGGCACCGAACATTGCGAATCAGCGCCAGTGTACGGGGACACAATGGGCGAGCAGCCATGAAGAGAGGCTGCTCGCCGGGTTCTGGCAGGCGCGATTCGTTGTTTGTCCATGAGTAGAGAATCAGGCTGCAAGGCGTGTATCGCCACAAGATCTGGATTCCGTAAGCAACGTTGGAAGTTCGGCCTCGCGAAAGGGTCAAGGGCGAGCGTCTGTTGATTGTTACGGCATGAGCTGGGTGGCATCCCAGTGCATATTCGGGACACAAACGGGGTCTGCCACGTTTCATGGCACATGGCGATGCGGCGGATCTGGCTTGAGATGATTGAGTGCAGCGAACATTCTCCGGTCTTTTGGCGGCGGACGAATCCCCTCCAGTGCCGTTTCTCCGTGGGGCAGCACAACTTCGCTTGTGTCGCATAGCAGGCCTCGGCATCGCTCGGGCGCTGTCGTCGTCTTGCCCGCGGCCTCACTTTCAGGGACAGGCGCGCGCAGGAATGTCCATGTGCGGACTTCATGGCGCCACTTTGGAACGGTAGGCCAGGCGCTTGGGAGACCGTCGGGAGTATGTTACGATCGATCGGCCCGAGAACATTGCAAAACGATTTCCGGCCCTTGCAAGGCGGAGTCGTCCACGGCATGGTGCATACGCCCATGTAGAGATTGTGGTGGGAGGGCTTCTCAAACAGTCCTGAGGAGAAAAAGATGACGGAACCTTTGAAATATCGAGTGGATCGCAGGCAGTTCATGCGCTTGTCTGGGCTGGCCGCGGGCGGACTGGCGATAGTCGCCTGCACTGTACCGACCGACAGCGGCGCCACAGCTGAAATGGCCGACGACTATGTGGACATATACGTTTGGCCTTCCATTACCTTGGTGCGCCCGGAAGGGAGCGACGAATCCAAGTACGAGGAGGTGCAGGCGTACATTGCCCAGGAAATAGGCATTCGTCCCAACGGTTTCGTGCCGCCCCCAGGCGATGCCGGGCGAGAACGTCTCAACTTGCTGCTGAGCAGTCGCAGCGAACGGCTGGACCTTTTCACGGGCAACTGGACGCAGTACAAGGATCTCATAATGCCCATCGGGGCCTTGCTGGAAGAGCACGGGCAGAATATCTTGACCGCCTTCCCGGAAGCCAACTGGTCCGGCATGAAGGATGCGGAAGGGGAAATATACGGAATTCCACGCTTGGGCCTTATGGGCCATACTTGGAACTTCACTTGGTTCCGCCAAGACTGGATCAATGAACTGGGCTTGCCATTCGATAGTCAGGTCATGACCGTTGACGACATCGAATCCACCATGGTGGCGTTTCAGGATCACAATCCCGATGCCGTCATGGTGACCAACAATCTGGGCAGCCTGGAAGGCTGTCTGTTGGGTGGCTGGACTCAGTACGGGAGATCCCGCTGGTATGACGAGGCGGCAGGCCAGATCATGCCATATCAGTTGCAGCCAGGTTATCCGATGTGGCTGGGCAAGATGCACGAGTGGTGGGACAATGGCTGGTTCCACAAGGAAGTGTTTGCCAACATGGACTTTGAGGAAGTGCTGCGGTCCGGCAACATGGGCATCCATTGCGGGTGGTACTCCCGCATTACGATTCTGGCCCAGCGCATCATTCTGGAAAATGTGGTGCCGGGCATGGAATTCGTGTTTCCACAGCAGGTGCAGGGTCCCTTGGGTCTGTGTGGCACCAACAATGCGAACATGACTCAGGCCTACATGATTCCCGGCAACTCGCCTGTGGCCGAGGAAGTGATCCGTTTCCTGAACTGGCAGTATGACCCCGTCCGCGACAATGCGGTCACGGCGCATTACGGCATTCAGGGCGAAGACTGGGAATGGGTGGACGCCAGCAAGGAAGAGGTAAACCGTCTGAACACCGAGATGGAGGGCGTGCCCATTTACGCTGGCGAGTTTTATCAGGGTGCAGGCCTGGCCATCGAGACTTGGTCCGCTCCCGCGGACCCGGCGTGGGGTCGACACTACAACCACATCAAGGATTACGTCTTTGACTACAACAACGGAAAGATGCCGCAAGACTTCGATGTGCCGTATGACGGGGCGGCCATTTCGGAAGCGGTGCCCACAATGGGGGACCTGGACCGGCTGCATTCCGAGGAAGCCATCAAGTTCATCACCGGTGTACGGGATCTCGCCGAGTGGAGCAACCACGTAGATGATCTGTATCGGGCAGGCCTGCAGGACTGGATAGACGCCTATACCGACCAGTATCGGTCCTTTAAGGGCATTTAGTTTTTCCATGGCCTGAAATGAAATGAAAATGGGCGAGCCCATGGCCGCAGAGCCATGGGCTCGCTTGCTCAGTCTCCGTATGCTTGCAGGTCTGGAGCGGCTTGCGGCGCTTGTGATTCGGATCTCCACCGTGCAGGATTTTGTCGGCTTGCCTCGTCTGTGCCCCTGACACCCGTCATGCGAATCTGGCCTATTCTCAAAAAGAACAGTTTCTACTACCTGCTGTTCCTGCCTGTAGCCACATACCTCGTTGTTTTCAAATACATACCCATGATTGGGTTGGTCATCTCCTTCAAGGATGTCAAGCCCTACATGTCCATGGTGGAGATTCTGGGAGCCCCCTTTGTGGGCTTCAAGCATTTCATCCTCTTTTTCCAGTCCTTTTTCTTCTGGGACGTGATGGAAAACACCGTGATGATCTCCCTGTACAAGACGCTGTGGGCCTTTCCTGCTCCCATTTTGCTGGCCTTGCTCATCAATGAAGTGCACAACACGCTGTTCAAAAGGGTGACGCAGACCATCTCCTACTTACCTCACTTCTTTTCCATGGTCATTGTGGCGGGGTTGGTCTACGTGGTCTTCGGGGTGGAGGGCGGATTGATCAACCACTTGGTGGTGGCGGCGCAAGGGGAGACACAGCACTTTCTGGGAGATCCCCGGTGGTTCCGCAGCATCTTGGTGGGCACGACTGTTTGGCAGACCGTAGGCTGGGGCAGCATTCTCTATCTGGCCGCCATGGCGGGTTTGAATCCTGAGACCTACGAGGCGGCCATGATGGATGGGGCCAGCAAGCTGCAGCAGATCGTCCATATCACGTTGCCCGGCATCAGCCATGTCATCGTGATTCTGCTGATATTTCGGATCGGTGATCTGCTGGATGCCGGATTCGAGCAGATTCTGCTGCTCTATTCACCTTCCGTGTATCAGGTGGCCGATATCATTGACACCTACGTGTATCGCATTGGCCTGCTGGATCTGCGGTACTCCTTCGCCACGGCTGTGGGCCTCTTCAAGTCGGTGCTGGCCCTCTTCCTGTTGTTGGGGGCCAACAAGCTGGCCCATCGCATGGGTCACACGGGCATCTGGTAGGGGCGCATGTTTGTCAGGGCTTCCCGGGGCGAGCGGATTTTCTACGTCTGCAACTACATCTTCCTGACCTTGGTGGGGCTGTTGTTCCTGGTGCCTTTTCTGAGCGTGCTCAGTACTTCCTTTATAAGCACCTCGGAGTGGGCTCGACGCGGCAATTTCGTGCTGATCCCGGAAATGCCGACTCTGGAGGCCTACCAGTTTCTGTTTGGCGGCAGCAGGTCCACGGTGTTCCGTGCCTATCAGGTTACCCTGTTCCGGACGATTGTGGGTACGGTCATGTGTCTGGTGGTCACCGGTTTGGGAGCCTATGTCCTGGCTCGGCGCAACCTGCCCGGACGCACGTTTCTGACTCTCTTGGTGTTCATTCCCATGGTCTTCAGCGGCGGCCTGATTCCGTTCTACCTAGTAGTGGACTCGGTCGGTTTGACCAGTTCGATTTGGCTGCTGATTATTCCCTTCCTGGTCAATCCATGGTGGCTCCTCATAATGCGGAACTTCCTGATGACCATCCCGCTGGAACTGGAAGAGGCAGCCTTGATTGACGGCGCCAATCCCTTTACCGTGTTGATCAAGGTGTATCTGCCCCTGTCCATGCCCGCGCTTACGACCATCGGGCTTTTTTATGCGGTCTGGCATTGGAATGGCTGGTTCTATGCCGCCGTTTTCAATTCGGACCGGAACCTGTACCCTATTCAGGTAATTCTGCGTTCCATCCTCTACATTGGTGACGCGTCCAACCGCGGTGACATGAACATCATGTTCGAGGCGGAAACCATGCCTCCCAGCCAGACATTGAAATCCGCCATGATCATTGTAACCACGGTGCCTATTCTGCTGGTATACCCCTTCATCCAGAAATACTTTGTCAAGGGGCTGCTCATTGGGGGCGTGAAAGGGTAGAACCTCCCTTGAGCGGCCGCGCCCGTACAGTTGTCCGCATTGCGTGCCTGTGGCTACCGTAATCGTTCCTGTAGCCTCTCCGATTTGCTGCCTGCACCGCTCTGCTGGACGGGTGGGCCCTCCGTTGAGGGTATAATAATCCCAGTCAACTTGGCTGGTCTGTCGCTCTGCTCTGAATCGGCTTTTGTATGTTCCTTACGTGAGAGCGGCCAGGTCGGACAACAGGTAACAGGTGGAGGTGGGGCGGATGGACACCACAGCAACGCCATGGCGCCACGGCGCCATCTACAAGAACGCGCCTGATGCCGAGAGGGACTCCTGTGGAATTGGCTTCGTAGCCCATATTGAAGGCCAGCGAACCCATTCCGTCTTGCGCATGGCCTTGGACTCCCTGCGCAACCATGCCCACCGCGGCGCCATTGCCGATGATCTCAAGTCCGGCGACGGTGCCGGTATTCTGGCGCAAATTCCCTACGAGTTCTACCAAAGGGAGCTGTCTCACAGGAAGTTGCCGCCGCCGCCGGCGTCGGACTTGGGGGTAGGCCAGCTCTTTCTGCACCGCCGCGATGCACAGGATCGACAGCGGGCCCGGGACGTGATCTCCGAGGAACTGTCCAAGCTGGGACTGGAAGTCATCGGGTTTCGCAGCGTGCCGGTGATCGAGGCCGTTCTGGGGGAACGCGCCATCGCCACCCGGCCTTGGGTAGAGCAGGTGATGCTGCGCCGCACTCCACAGGCCAGCCAACCTGGCGGTGCCTTTGAACGGCTGTTGTATTGGGCGCGACGGGTCGTGTTGCGCCGCGCCCAGGAACGCGGGGTGCGGCGTCTGTACATCGCCAGCCTGAGCAGCCAGACCATCGTCTACAAGGGGCTGGCTCTGGCGGACAATCTGGGTCGCCTGTATCCGGATTTGCACGACCCGCTCTTCAAGACGGGTCTGGCCTTGTTCCATCAGCGCTACAGCACCAATACCTTGCCTACTTGGGAAAGAGCCCAGCCTTTCCACATGATTTGCCACAATGGGGAAATCAACACCATTCAAGGCAACGAGAACTGGATGCGGGCGCGCGAACCACAATTGAGCGCTCCGGTCTGGCCCCAGGGACTGGAGGACTTGCGGCCAATTCTCGATGCGACCACCAGCGACAGCGGCAAGTTTGATCAGCAGCTGGAACTGTTGGTCCATGGCGGACGTGACATTCGACACGCCCTGATGATGATGGTGCCGGAGGCTTGGGAGCGCATGCCCGAAGGGGATGTCACACCGGAACGCCGCGCCTTCTATGAATACCACAGCGCACTGCTGGAACCTTGGGACGGACCGGCCAGTGTCACTTACACCGATGGTCGCATTGTCGGCACCATCATGGACCGGAATGGGTTGCGCCCCGCCCGCTTTGCGGTGCTGGAAAACGGTCTGGTGATCAGTGGCAGCGAGATGGGGACGGTTCCCTATGACGAAGCCTTGGTCGTGCGCAAGGGGCGCCTAGGTCCGGGCGAGATCTTCTGCGTTGACACCAAGCTAGGCACGATGATGGACGACAAGGAGATCACCCGGATGATCTCCAATCGCCGTCCCTATGGCCAATGGCTGACAGACAATCTGATATCGCTGGAAGCCATTGTGCTCAAGAGCCGCCGTCTGCGCCGGTCACGGGCCCTGCGTTCCCGCGCCGCGGTGCGTTCCGAGAATCGCAGGCTCCGCCTCGCGGAGCGGCACGTGCAGGATGAAACCCTGGTACGGCGACAAATTGCCTTTGGATTTACCTCGGAAGAGATGGTGGTGGTGTTGCGGCCCTTACTGTCCAACGGCGCGGAGCCGGTCGGATCCATGGGAGACGACACTCCCCTGGCCGCGGTCAGCAAGCTGCCTCGTTCTCTGTTTCAGTATTTCAAGCAACGGTTTGCCGAAGTGACCAACCCGCCGATCGACTCGTTGCGGGAAACCACGGCCATGAGCCTCCGCATGTTGCTGGGGGAACGCGCGAACCTGCTCTCCGAAAGCGCGCGGGCTACGCGCCTGATTGAGCTGGCTTCCCCCATCCTGCAGCCCGAACATGTCTATTCCCTGGAAAGTCTAGGGCTGGGTTCCTCCGACTTCTGGCTGTCCGCTCTGCCCATGACTTGGCGGCCGCGAATGGAGGGACAGGGGGATCTGACGCTAGGAAGGCAATTGCGACAGGAGGTACGGGCCCTGTGCCGCCAGGCCGCAGAACTGGTCCGCAACGGCACTCGTCTGCTCATTCTGACCGACGAAGGGGTGACAGAGGACACTCTGCCCATTCCGTCTTTGCTGGCTACCGCCGCCGTGCACCATCATTTGATTCAGCAGGGCCTGCGCATGCAGGCCAGCCTCATAGTTCGGAGTGGCGAACCTCGTGAGGTGCATCATTTCGCCGCACTGCTGGGATACGGGGCGAATGCCATTTTCCCCTACCTCGTGTACGAGACCATCACGGATCTGGTGGCGCGTGACCGACATTTCGAGCAGGCCACCGAGGAGGATACAGTCGGCAATTTCGTGTCGGGGATCGAGAAGGGCCTGCTCAAGATCATGAGCAAGATGGGAATCAGCACCGTGGACAGCTACTGCGGTGCGCAGGTGTTCGAGGCCATTGGCATTGGCGAGACCTTGATCGACGAAGTCTTCATCGGAACTCCTAGTCTAGTGGGCGGCGTGGGCTATGACACGATTGCCCAGGATGCGCTGGCATGGCATGAAAGCGCCTATCCCGATCCCTCGCGGAAGCGCAAGGCCCGCTTGATCTCTTGGGGCCTCTACAAGTCTCGCCGCGGCGGTGAGTTGCACGAATGGTCTCCCAAGGTGGTGCATCTGCTCCAAGACGCGGTCACCAACGAGGACGACGCGCAGGCATGGGCCTCCTTCAAGGAGCTGACGGCCCTGCAGGACGCGCAGGTCCTGTCCCCGCGCCACTTGCTGGATTTTGTGCCCCAACGGGAACCGATGCCCCTGGACGCCGTGGAACCAGCATCCGAGATTGTCCGGCGTTTCAGTACGGCCGCCATGTCCCATGGCGCCCTGAGCGAAGAGGCACACAAGACGCTGGCCATTGCCATGAACAGGTTGGGCGGCAAAAGCAACAGCGGAGAAGGCGGAGAGGATCCCGAACGCTACGAAGACCTGTCGGTCAGCAAGATCAAGCAGATTGCCTCGGGACGGTTCGGCGTGACTCCCGATTATCTGATGCATGCCGAGGAACTGCAGATCAAGATGGCCCAAGGGTCCAAGCCTGGAGAGGGCGGTCAATTGCCGGGCCACAAGGTGACCCAAAAGATTGCCGAACTGCGCTACGCCACGCCTGGCGTGGCCCTGATCAGTCCACCGCCGCATCATGACATCTACAGCATTGAGGACTTGGCGCAGCTGATATTCGATCTGAAGACCGCCAATCCTGACGTGCAGGTCAGTGTCAAGCTGGTCTCCGAGATTGGAGTCGGCACCATCGCGGCGGGGGTGGTCAAGGGATTTGCCGACATCGTGCACATTGCCGGTCACAGCGGTGGTACTGGTGCCAGCCCTCTCAGCAGCATGAAAAACGCCGGGCTGCCTTGGGAGTTGGGACTGGTCGAGACCCACCGGGGCCTCTTGGACAACGGGCTGCGCAGTCAGACCATAGTGCGGACCGACGGGGGGCTGTCTACGGGCAAGGATGTGGTCGTGGCCGCGTTGCTGGGCGCCGACGAGTATAGCTTTGGCACGAGTGCCATGATCGCCGAAGGCTGCATTATGGCCCGCGTCTGTCACAAAGACACCTGTCCGGTGGGCGTGGCCACGCAGAATCCGGAATTGCGGGCCAAGTTTCCCGGGACCCCCGAGCACGTGATTCGCTTCATGCTGTTCATCGCCGAGGAGGTGCGCGAGCATCTGGCGGCTCTGGGAGTCACCACCTTGAACGAGGTCATCGGACATCCGGATCTCCTGACACAGAAGCTTACGGGTCGGGAAGCGGGGTTCATGGACCTTGGGCCCCTGCTCCAGGTCATTGAAACTCCGGGTCCTCGCCATTATGTAGGTCCACGGTCCTGGCAGGCCAGTACGCAGATGGGCGATTTGCTGGTGGAGCAGGTGATGGCGCGTCTGATAGCGAACCCGTCCGCCTTTGTGTCTCTGACCCATCCGATTCACAACACGGACCGTACGGTAGGGGCCCGCCTGGCGTGCCGTCTGTCCTCCGAATTCGGCATGCAGGGTCTGGAAGATGAACAGATCCACATCACTTTCGTGGGCAGTGCGGGACAGAGCTTCGGGGCCTTCGGCATCAAGGGCTTGCACTTCACGCTCGTTGGCGAGGCCAACGACTACTTGGGCAAAGGGCTGAATGGGGGCGAAATTGTGCTCCGCCCGCATGAGCAATCCAAGTTCGTGCCCCAGCAGAATGTCATTATGGGCAACACGGCCCTCTATGGCGCCACGGGCGGGCGGGTCTTCGTGTCCGGTCTGGCCGGGGAGCGTTTTGGGGTGCGCAATAGCGGGGCCACCGCGGTGGTGGAAGGCGTGGGCGAGCACGGTTGCGAGTACATGACTGGGGGCACGGTCGTCATTCTGGGCGAGACCGGGCGCAATTTCGGAGCCGGCATGACCGGCGGCGAAGCATTCGTCTACGATGTGAGCGGGAATTTTGAACGACGCTACAACCCGGAATTGATCCGAATTCGCCGCCTGCCCAACGGAGCCCCCGAAATTCGCCTGAAAGACCTGATTCGGACTCACGTGGAAAAGACCGGTTCCCAGCGCGGGGCGCAGATTCTGATGGACTGGCCCGTACAGCGGCAGTCCATCTGGCATGTTACGCCACAGGAAGGGGTCGAGGCGATCGAGGCTCGCAACGAAGGCATGCGGATGTTTGACAAGGAAGAGGAGCTTCAATCCGACATTCCCGCGGAGAGTCGCACGGATCGGGAATTCTCCAGTTTCTATACGCGGTAGCGTTCGACCTACAGATAGGATGGGAAGGAAAGATGGGCAAGACCCTGTTTGAGAAGATCTGGGCCAATCACATAGTGGCGGATGAGACAGGGGCTCCCACCATTCTGTACATTGACGCCCACCTGATCCATGAGGTCACCTCTCCCCAGGCCTTCGCCGAGATCCGGCGTCGCGCCCTGCGCGTACGGCGGCCGGAATGCACTTTCGCGACCATGGACCATGCCATTCCGACGCGGGAGATTCCGCTGTGGCCGGACGAGGCCGTCACCCAGGTAAACGCCTTGCGACAAAACTGCAGCGACTATGGAATCACGTTGTGGGACATTCGGGGCGACATTCAAGGCATTGTGCATGTGGTTGCGCCCGAAATGGGCGTTACACAGCCTGGCATGACCATAGTGTGCGGAGACAGTCATACAAGCACTCACGGCGCGTTCGGTGCGTTGGCCTTTGGCATTGGCACGAGTGAAGTCGGCCATGTGCTGGCCTCCCAGTGTCTGATGCAGAGCAAGCCCAAGACCTTCGCCATCAATGTGGAGGGGGAACTGGGCCTTGGCGTGACCGCCAAGGACATCATTCTGGCCATAATTGCCCAGAACGGAGCCAGCGGAGGGGCAGGCTACGTCTTTGAATACCGCGGCAGCGCCATCCGCGGCTTGAGCATGGCCAATCGCATGACTATTTGCAACATGAGCATTGAAGGAGGCGCGCGGGCAGGACTGATCGCGCCGGACGAGACCACCTACGAATACGTCCGGGGGCGGCCCTACGCTCCCACGGGATCAGACTGGGACAAGGCCCGGGCCCGTTGGCAGGAACTGACCACGGATGCCGATGCGAAGTTCGATCGTTCCATGGACCTGAATGTTTCCGACTTGGAACCCATGGTCACATACGGTACCAACCCGGGTATGGGGGGGCCGGTTACCGGTTGTGTGCCCAAGCCGACGGACATGGAGCACTTGCAGCAGCGCCAAGACTTGGCCCAGGCCTTGGATTACATGGGGCTGACTCCGGGGCAATCGCTGGAAGGCCAGCATGTCGATATTGTCTTTATCGGATCCTGCACCAACAGCCGGATTGAAGATCTGCGAGCGGCCGCCATGGTGGTGCAAGGCCGGAAGGTGGCGGATCATGTGGAGGCCCTGGTTGTTCCGGGTTCCAAGGCGGTGAAGGCCGCCGCGGAAGCCGAGGATCTTGATCGTGTTTTCGCAGAAGCGGGATTCGAATGGCGCGGCGCCGGCTGCTCCATGTGCCTAGCCATGAACGACGACAAGGCCGCTGCCGGCAAGTATGTCGCCAGTACCAGCAATCGTAACTTTCAGGGCCGTCAGGGTCCTGGCTCTCGCAGTTTGCTGATGAGTCCCTTGATGGCCGCCGCGGCGGCCATCAAGGGACAGGTCGTGGACGTGCGCACTATGCTGCGATAGGCGCAGTTCAGGAGGGAGGAATTGTCATGGAAGCACTAACAGTAGTTTCGGCCGCCGCCGCGCCGTTGCGGTCGGACAACGTGGACACCGATCAAATCATTCCGGCCCGCTACCTGACGGCCGTAACGCAGGAAGGCATGGGCGAAGGATGCTTTGCCGCTTGGCGCTATCGAGCAGACGGCACGCCCAATCCGAATTTTGTGCTGAATCAAGACTGCTATAAGGGTGCTGGCATTCTGGTGGCGGGAACCAATTTCGGGAGCGGGTCGAGCCGGGAACACGCGGTATGGGCCTTGATGCAGTATGGCTTCCAAGTTGTGATTGCCCATACCTTCGCGGATATTTTCTACAACAACGCCCTCAAGAACGGGTTGTTGCCCATTCCTTTGGACCGGGACATCATCGAGATTCTGTGGAGCGTGATTGAAGAGGATCCAGAGACCAGTCTGCTGGTGGACTTGGAGGCGCAGACGGTGACGCTGCCGGATGGACAGCGGCATTCGTTTGAAATCGAACCGTTTCGCAAGCGTTGCCTGCTGCAGGGTCTGGACGACATGGGCTATCTGCTGGCGCAAGAGGAAGCCATTGCGCACTTTGAACAAGTGCACTCGTAGAAAGAGGGAGCCAAGTCGCCATGGCAATTCCAACCTCAACCCATCAGGACGAATTTGTGCGACAAGGTTGGTGCTACGCGCCAGCCTTGTTTGCCCCTGTCGAAGTCTCCTTTTACCGAGAGCACTATATGCACATGCATGCCTGTCGATCCGTGGCCTGGGGCTGGGAAGACTTTGATCCTGAGTCCGAAGATCCCCTGGTTCGGTTTCCGCGGATTGGCATGATGCATCGGTGGGATCGGATTAGTGCCCAGTGGCTGATCGAACCCCGTCTGGCCCTCTGGCTCCGTGGTCTGCTGGGCCGCGATCCCTATGCCGTGCAGACCATGATGTACTACAAGCCCCCTGGTGCGCGTGGGCAGGCCCTGCACCAGGACCAGTATTATCTGCAGGTTGCACCCGGCACCTGCGTGGCGGCGTGGTTGGCCTTGGACGATTGCGACGAAGAGAATGGCTGCTTGCAGATCGTGCCCGGCACCCATGACATTCCCGTATTGTGTCCCGTGGCCGCGGACACTGCCCAGAGCTTTACGGAGGTGACCGTCCCGTTGCCTGCAGGCATGGCTCCGCAAGGCGTACCCATGCGAGCCGGCGATGTGTTGTTCTTCAATGGCCAGCTGGTGCATGGCAGTTTCCCGAATCGGTCCACCAACCGTTTTCGGCGGTCCCTGATTGCACACTACATTGTGGGGGAGGCAGAGCAAGTCTCTCGTCATTATCATCCTGTTCTTGCCATGAACGGGGACATCGTGGACTTCGGTGTCAATGTCACGGGAGGTCCCTGTGGCACTTGGGTGGCCGCGGAGCCCCCTGTCGTCGAAATTGCGGATCGCATCCCGCCCTACAAGGCCTGACTTATGCGATGCAATCTGGTTATGCTGCCCGGAGATGGCATCGGCCCCGAGGTGACAGCCGAAGCAGTCAAGATTCTGAAGGTTGTGGCCCGGCTGTTCGGCCACCAATTCGTTTTCGCCTTCCACAAGATGGGAGGTATCGCCATTGATGAACTGGGAACCAGTCTGCCGGAAGAAACGGTGGTGGCTTGCCAAGCCGCGGACGCTGTTTTCCTAGGGGCGGTAGGGGGACCTCAATGGGACGACCCCACGGCGCCGGATCGACCGGAACGCGGTCTGCTGGCCATACGCCGGCGCTTGGAACTCTTTGCCAATCTGAGACCCGTGAAGGTGTCACCCCATCTGGTGACGGCCAGTCCGCTCAGAGCGGAATTGGTGCGGGATGTGGATCTGTTGGTGATCCGGGAGCTGACCGGTGGCATCTACTTTGGTGCCAAAGTGGAGCCGGGGGTGGAAGCCGCGTATGCCTCGGACTTGATGGCCTACTCCGCTCTGGAAATCGAAAGGGTGGTCCGGCTGGCCGCTCTGCAGGCATTGGGCCGCACGGGCCGGCTGGTCAGCGTGGACAAGGCCAATGTGCTGGCCTCGAGCCGTCTCTGGCGTCAAGTCGCGACCCGGACATTGGCGGAGTTTGCCAATTTGCACGTGGAGCATGTCCTGGTTGATGCCATGGCCATGCACCTGGTCAACCGCCCCGCCGAGTTCGACGTGATCGTCTGCTCGAATCTGTTTGGGGACATCTTGACCGACGAGGCCTCGGTGCTGGGCGGATCCATGGGCATGCTGCCTTCGGCCAGCTTGGGCTCCCGCCGGAATTCCCTAGGAGAACCGTTGGGGCTGTACGAACCCATTCACGGCAGTGCACCGGATATCATGGGACAGAACAAGGCCAATCCTCTGGCGGCCATTCTCAGCTGCGCCTTGATGTGCCGCATGAGTCTGGGACTGGGACGGGAGGCGGACGCTATCGAAGCGGCCGTGGACGCGGTGCTGGCCGACGATGCAAGGACCTTGGATATCGAGGCTACGGGTTCCGAGGTGGTGACGACCCAGACAATGGGAGACTTGGTAGCGAAGGCACTGACGGCTGGTTGACTCCAGCGCGGACAGTGACGAGACACAACTCGCAAGATGGCATCTATCGCAAGCCCGGTGTCGCTGGCCTCTTCCCGGAGCCATAAGCGTCGGCTTCCCCGATGGCAGCAGAAAGGACTGCCGAATCAAGTCAAGGGCCAAGCGGCCGCGGCCGGTGGATCGCTGGAATTGAAATCCGGTCTGGGTGCTACCACATCGATTTCCCAAAGGGAATTCGAGGAGGCTGGCCAGAAGTCCCTGCGCGCCAACATTCGCATGCTGGTGGGATTGCTGACCGACATGTTGATCGAACAGGAAGGGCAGGACCTGTTGGATCTCGTCGAGGAAATTCGGATGCTGTCCAAGGCGCGGCGCACCCAGGATTTGCGGGCGGGGGAGCGCATTGGACAAATCATTCAGGAACGCATCCATGACGTGCCGCGCATGACGGCCATTCTCAAGACCTTTGCCTTGTACTTTCAGCTGGTCAACATCGCAGAGCAGCAGCAGCGGGTGCGAGTGTTGCGCCGTCGGGCCCGATTGGCGCATGAACAGGACTTTCCCGCGCAAGGCAATATTTCCTACGCGCTGCACTGGATGTATCATCAAGGCATAACGCAAAAGGAGATCGAGCATCTGGTGGACTCGCTGTCCATCACGCCCGTGTTTACGGCCCATCCTACCGAGGCCAACCGGCGTACCATCCTCTTCAAGCACAAAGTGATTGCAGACATCCTGTCGGAACTGGAGGTTGTTGACCTTGATCCGCGCGAAGCCAAGGACCGGATCCATCTGCTGCGTGAAAACATCCATTCGCTCTGGCAATCCGACGAAAATCGCGAATTGAAGCCCACGGTCGAGGACGAGGTGACCCATGGTCTGTACTATCTCTCCACGACCGTTTTTGAGCTTATTCCCGCGATATACAGGGAACTGGAAGAGCAGATTCGAAAGTTCTACCCGGGTTTCGACAGGCCTTTGCCGGTCTTCTTACGGTATGGGTCCTGGATCGGGGGGGATCGAGACGGCAATCCCTTCGTAACCAGCGAGGTGACGGATCACACCTTGTCGGCCCAGCAGCAAAGAGTGTTGGAACTATACCTCGCGGAAACGGACATTCTCTTTGCCCATTTGAGCATGTCGGTCAACCATGCCCGGTTTACCCCGGGGTTTCTGCAGCGGCTGCAAGACAGCAAGGCTCGGATTTCGGACGATGAGCGTGAGCGCTTGCGTTTCATACGGCGAGAGCCCTACAGGCAAATGCTGACCATCATTCGCAGTCGGTTGAAGGCCACGCTGGACCATGCACGCAACCGCACAGAGGGCAGGCGCCGGAGCGCGCTGATCTATGGCAGCGCCCACGAGTTGATCGAAGACATGGAAGCCGTGGAACAGAGCTTGCGGACCAGCCAAGGGCAAGTGCTGGCCGACGGCCGTCTGGCCCGGCTCATAATCACGCTGCGTGTCTGTGGCTTCCACTTTGCCACGCTGGACATACGGCAGCACGCCGAAAGACACACATCCGCCCTGAACGAGATTTTTGGCTGCTACAGCCAATACAAGATCCGCTGGGAGGATCTGGACGAAGAACAGAAAATCAGGCAACTAGTTCCCGAATTCAAGACAACCCGGCCTCTGACTTCCGAGTTGAACTTTTCGGAAGAGACCAACGAAACAGTGCGCGTCTTTCGCACCATCCGCCAGGCGCACCGCCGCCTTGGGCCTCAATCCATTGACACCTATGTCATCAGCATGACCAAGAAACCCAGTCATGTGCTGGAGGTGTTGCTGCTGGCCAAGGATTCCTCGCTATGGGGCAAAATTGACATAACTCCGCTCTTTGAGTCCATCGAGGACTTGGAACAGATTCCTGGCATTCTGCGTCGTCTGTTTCAGGTGCCC
Source organism: Caldilineaceae bacterium (assembly GCA_963422415.1). Taxonomy (GTDB): domain Bacteria; phylum Chloroflexota; class Anaerolineae; order Caldilineales; family Caldilineaceae; genus Bin34. The sequence goes on along the minus strand of OY729430.1, from coordinate 2,858,566 downwards.
TCCTATCGAGAACACCTGCGCGCGCGCGGGAATCATCAGGCCATCATGATTGGCTATAGCGACTCGAACAAGGATGGTGGCTATCTGAGTGCAACTTGGTCTCTGTACAAAGCTCAGATTGCCATCGTGAAAACCTGCGACGAATTCGAGATCAAGGCCACTCTCTTCCACGGACGGGGCGGTTCCGTCAGTCGAGGCGGCGGAGGTGTAGACCGGACCATCATGGCACAGCCCCCCAACACCGTACGCGGTCGCATCAAGTTGACGGAACAGGGCGAGGTCATCAGCAGCCAGTACACACAGTCCACGATTGCCCGCCACCACATGGAGAACCTGATCAGTTCCGTCATGCTGCGGAGCGGGCCACGCGACAACCGGGATCCAGACCCCCGCTGGGTGGCGGCCATGGAGGAGCTGGGGCGGATTTCCAAGGAGGCCTATCGCGCTCTGGTAGACAATCCTCGCCTCATTCAATTCTTCATGGAGACTACCCCTCTGGAGACGATTTCCGGGCTGAACATCGGCTCTCGTCCGGCCAGACGCCGTGAAACCAGCGGAGTGGAGGATCTGCGAGCCATCCCTTGGGTCTTTGCTTGGTCGCAGTGCCGTGTGAACTTGACCAACTGGTACGGAGTGGGCACCGCGCTCATGCAATTTGCGGAAGAGGGGGCCCACAGGGAGCGCGTGGCGTTGCTGCGGCACATGTGCGATGGCTGGGACTTCTTCAGGGTCTGGATCGAAAACGTACAGACCGCGATTTGGAAGACGGATCTGTTCACGGCCAGTCAGTATTCCGAACTGACCGGCGAGGGCCCCCGGGCGGTTTTCCAATGCATTGAAAACGAATTCAAGACTACCTGCCAAGGCTTGCTGATGCTGCTGGACCAGGATGACTTGGGTGATGCGGAGAGCTGGCTGTACCGCTCCATCCAGTTGCGCAATCCCTATGTGGATCCCTTGAATTTCATTCAGATTGCGATGATGAAGTACATGCGGACCGGGAATATTCCAGACGCTGAGCGGAAGAGCATGGCCAATGCTCTGAATCTGTCGGTCAAAGGACTGGCGGCCGGTTTGCATGGAACCGGATAGCCAAGGGAAAAGGAAAGGCGCCATGCACATCCAGCTGTACGACACTACGTTGCGAGATGGCGCCCAAGGAGAGGGCATCTCCTTTAGCGCCGGGGACAAGATTGCCATTGCCCGCCGTCTGGATGCCATGGGCATCGACTTCATTGAAGGCGGTTGGCCCGGTTCCAATCCCAAGGACATGGAATTTTTCGCCCGGGCACCCGATGAACTGCAACTGCGGCATGCGCGTCTGACTGCCTTTGGTTCCACCTGTCGTGTGGAGGCGGATCCCGAGGAGGACCCCCAAATCCAATTGCTGCTGCAGGCCAATACTACTGTGGTGACCATTTTTGGCAAGTCCTCGATCCTGCACGTGCGGGACGTCCTGCGGACCCACCCCGGAGAAAACCTGCGCATGATCGCCCACTCGGTACGACATGTGGCGGCAGAGGGCCGAGATGTGGTATACGACGCGGAGCATTTCTTCGATGGCTACAAGGAAGATCCGGCCTATGCCTTGGCCACGTTGGAACAGGCCTATGCACAGGGCAGTCGGTTGATTGTGCTCTGTGAAACGAATGGGGGCTGCATGCCTTGGGAAGTGGCGGAAATCGTGTATGCCGTCCGCAAGCACTTTGGTTTCGCGCCGATGCTGCAATCCGGTGCCAGCACGCCGGAAGATCCTTTCACGCTGGGCATTCACGCCCACAACGACAGTGAAGTGGGCGTGGCCAACACCCTTGCAGCCGTACGACACGGAGTCACCCATGTACAGGGCACCATCAATGGCTATGGGGAACGCTGCGGCAATGCCAATCTGATCAGCGTGGTCGCCAACCTGCAACTCAAGCTGGGAGTGCAGGTCCTGGCGCAAGAACATCTGGCCTCTCTCACGGAACTGGCCCATGTAGTCAGCGAACTGGCCAATTTGTCCCCGGCCACCACCCAGCCCTTTGTGGGCAACAGCGCCTTTGCGCACAAGGGGGGCACTCATGTCAACGCCTTCAAGAAGAATCCGGCCACTTATCAGCACATCGATCCGGCCCGGGTCGGCAACCACTCGCGGGTGCTGGTCAGCGAGCTGAGCGGCAAGGACAACATTGCCCTCAAGATGGAAGAGTACGGCCTGCAAGATCTGAAACTCGACGAGGCCCGGCGCGTTCTCGCGCAAATCAAGGAACTGGAAAACAGTGGCTTTGCCTTCGAAGCCGCGGAAGCCAGTGTACTGTTGTTGATGCGGCGCGCCAAGATCGGGTATCGCGCCCCTTTTGAATTGATCGACTTCACGACTACCGTGGGTCATTCAGCGGCCCGCGGCTCCTTGGCCGAAGCCAGAGTCAAGATCAAGGTGGGAGAGAAAATCCAGCACGAAGTCGGGGAAGGAAACGGCCCGGTAAACGCCTTGGACAAGGCGTTGCGCAAGGCCCTGTTGCCCATCTTTCCGCAGTTGGAATGCGTCAACCTGATTGATTACAAGGTGCGCATCCTAGACGGCCATGCCGCAACGGCGGCCCAGACCCGGGTCCTGATCACCAGCACGGATGGCCATGTCAATTGGAATACCGTGGGGGCCAGTCCCAATATCATCGAAGCCAGCTGGTTGGCCTTGACGGATTCATTCGTCTATTATCTGCATCGTGAAAAAGAATAGGTGGTGCGGACGCCTTTTTCCGTGACGGGGACGCATGATTGTCCGCGCCGGTACCGCTTGAAGTCACTGTAAGGAGACACAATGGCAGCAGACAGCAATGCATCCTGGCCTCTCAATCGCTATAGTCGGCAGCTGACTCAGGTGCGGTCTCAGGTGGGCTCACAGGCCATGCTGTACGGCGTGGGCCTGACCGACGAGGACATGGATCGTCCCCAAGTGGGCATCACCAGTCTGGGATGGGATGGAAATCCCTGCAACATGCATTTGAATGCCTTGGCCCAGCAGGTGAAGAAGAGCGTGAACGACGCCGATCTGGTAGGTCTGATCTTCCATACCATTGGAGTCAGTGACGGGATTTCAATGGGCACGGAGGGCATGAAGTGCTCTCTGGTGTCCCGCGACATCATCGCGGACTCCATCGAGACCGTGATGCGGGCCCAGTACTACGACGCCAACATCAGTATCCCAGGATGTGACAAGAACATGCCAGGCTGTCTGATGGCCATGGCTCGCCTCGATCGTCCGGCCCTCATGATTTACGGAGGCACGATCCGGCCCGGGACGCTGGGCGACCGCAAGCTGGACATCGTTTCGGCGTTCGAGGCCTATGGACAATGGATTGCCGAGGAAATCAGTGAGGAGGAGCTGCGCGAGGTACTGCGCAACGCCTGTCCTGGCGCGGGGGCGTGCGGGGGCATGTATACGGCCAACACCATGGCCGCGGCCATTGAAACCTTGGGAATGACCTTGCCCGGCAGTTCCTCCTTTCCCGCCACCCATGAGCGCAAGCAAGCCGAAACCACCGACGTAGGCATGGTCCTGCGCGGATTGTTGGAGAAGGACCTGAAGCCCCGGGACATACTGACCCGAGCTGCCTTCGAAAATGCCATCACGATGGTGGTGGCTTTGGGCGGGTCCACCAATGCCGTGCTGCATTTGTTGGCCATGGCCCGCGCCGCGGAAGTCCCCTTGACCCTAGACGACTTTCAGGCAGTATCCAATCGCACGCCTCTGTTGGCCGACTTGAAGCCCAGCGGCCAGTATGTCATGGAGGATCTGTTTGACGTGGGCGGTGTGCCGGCGGTCCAGAAGCTGCTGCTGCGCGAGGGCATGTTGCAGGGCGACTGCATGACTGTTACCGGCCGCACGCTGGCCGAGAATCTGGACGAGGCCGAGGATCTGGCCCCAGGCCAGGCGATCATAAGTTCCCCTTCCCGTCCGGTGAATCCACGCGGCCATCTGCAGATCCTGTATGGCAACCTCGCCCAGGAAGGGGCCGTAGCCAAGATTACGGGCAAGGAAGGCAGTGTCTTTACGGGAACGGCTCAAGTCTATGACTCGGAAGAGGAGTGCCTGGTCGGCATTGAAAGCGGCGCAGTGCAGGCTGGACAGGTGGTTGTCATTCGCTTTGAAGGACCACGGGGCGGTCCTGGTATGCGTGAGATGCTGTCCATCACGGCGGCCATCATGGGTGCGGGCCTGGGCGACCAGGTGGCCCTGATCACGGACGGACGCTTTTCAGGGGGCACCCACGGCTTTGTGGTAGGGCACATTTCGCCGGAGGCCTATCTGGGCGGCAATCTGGCTTTGGTGGAGAATGAAGATGAAATCACCATTGACTCGGAACGGAATCTGCTGCAGGTGGATGTATCCGACGCGGACCTCGCGGTCCGGCGGAGCCGGTGGCAGGCTCCGGGATTACAATACAAGGCAGGTGTACTCCTTAAGTACATGCGGTCCGTTTCCTCGGCTTCGGAAGGCTGTGTCACGGATGCTTGAGGGTGCGCTGCAGCAGGCCGGCTGCGACCGACTTTTCACAGACACCTGCAGTGGCTCCATAGCCTGTGTCGATCGTCCGCCACTGTAACGGAGTGCCGCGCGGCGGATTAAGTCACAGGAGTGGTACACGCACATGACAACAGTCGAGACACCATGCGCACGGTCTCCCAAGACGGAACCTAGGTTGGCACAATAATGTAGGCGATCCGTTTCGTCCGGATTTCGATCATGCCGACGTACTCGTCCACGACAGTCACCAGGATAGCGTGAGCGGCTTGCCTCACGGCTTCCTGCTGCTGGGCCAAGTCCACAAACCGCACGAAATCCGGGTCGCGGAGCGGGTGGCGATTCTAAGGTAGGGCACAGAGCCCATTGGAATCTTTATTCCCCTGGGGAGCCGGCTCCTGCGAGCTACATGTCGAGACCGCTCGACATCTTGTTTCCTGGACTTTGTAATCCAGAGTACATGGCGGGCCTCTCTTTGTATAGAGTGGATGTCAAGAGCCGATTCATTGTGATCCGAGGGACGGCCATATGGCTTCAAGAGCTTCCGTTGGCCCTTGCATGAAGACCAACTCGGGTACCTGGTCCGCCAGCCAGGGTAGCCTCTTCTCGCGTATAGGCAACCAGGAACCGAACCGCGACCTTCAGCCTCAAAGTTGTCACGGGAATTGCCGAAGGGGCTTTTCGTATACGTTCCGCGAAATGGAAAACGATCTAGGCAATTATCCTCCGATGCATTCGCGGCCAAGATCACGGAGGCGTATTAAGGTCAATCTGCATAGAAAAATTCCTCGTGACAGTATGCCAAAGCCACCACGCCCCAGGCGTTTTTGCGGCTCTGCCACATGGAAGAGCCGTTTCGTTTCATAGAGGTTTCCAAAGGAGGTTTACTATGAAGACAGCGCGGGTTATCCTAAGTTTGGTGGCAATAATGGGCTTGTGACTGGTATTCCTGTCTTCTGTAGCAATGGCGGCGTCTTCCCGGGCCACTCCCGGGGACGACGATCGACTGTCCATTGAAGAAACCAGAGCCATCCTTGATGACTACGGCATAGAGTATGAAGTGCACTCGTCTCCGGTCAATGACTACATCCCCACCCGAAAGGAACTTATGGCCTACATTCAACATGGTCAAACGCTCGAGACAAGCGATGTATCTGCACCGGAATTACTCCCTCTACCGCTCTTTCAAGCCACTGACGTTGCTCAGTGGCAGAGGCATCGCTGTCGCGTAGATGACTGGTTCTTCCTGGAAGGGCAGACATATTCAAGGTTGGTAAATGGGGGACTATACTTTCTCCGTCATCGCCGTGAAACGGCTAGAGCCAGACATCCGGGGCCTACTACCTATGTAATCTTGGAAGGGCCAGAGGGCAGATTGTCCAACAGGCAGTCGCTCTTGGACGGATTGCAAGCTTATACGCGCTACACTATCTCCGTTGCTTACGACATTGACTATTGTCTGGCTACTTTGTGTGTAACGCAGGAGAAGGACGTTGAGGGTAGCTGCGTCTTTAATATCGATTAGGTAGCCATGAATCCTGGAAGGCGCGCCAGAGGCAGGCAATGATCCGAAGACTTGTCAATCCACCATTCTCCGGGTCACGGCTTGTCTCTCGCCCCTTTTGGGCCAGAGTGGGCCGCGTCCTACTGTTTACGACCGCCCTCGGCATTTCTCCCTATCTACCTGTCCTGTTTGTCGATGACTTGACAGAACCGCAGTATACGATCGCGCTGGTGGCTTCCCTGTATCCGGCGCTGATGGTCATTTGGGGGTTCTGGAAGGGACACCTTGTCCTTGGCTGGTTGCTTCTCTGGATACAGCTATCCTTCTTTCTGTTTTGGGTGGTGTACATGCTCTCAGATTCAAGCCGCTCCAGCCTCATAGTCTCTGGATCCTGCCTGCACTCGCTTGCCTTCAGACATCCGCAATACAACTTGCCGGCGAGGAAACAGGCCTCATGTATTTGACATGTCGGTCCGTGCACTCCAGTCGGGAAGGCTTGGCACGAAGCCGACGGGAGGGGCACAGCGCCTAGTTCTACAGGTGTCCTCGGCAACGGGGTGCTCTACATCTCGGTCGCCGGGTTCACGCGTTTTCGGGACGCCTGTGCCTTCCCGTGGCACGCGAACCCGGCGGAGATTGCGGCTGCCCACCCGCGTGGCTCCCTGTGACGCTTGACGCGTGATGACCTTGTCACCCGGCTATGCCGGCTGTTGACCGACATGTCGTCGGGAATGGCGCAGCGACAGGGGAAACCCTTGATGCCGCTGTGCGAGGAGGCCCAGAAGCAAAAGGGCCAAGGCACTGGTCATCAACAGAACCTGATGCCAAGACCAAGCCGCTGTCATCAATTGACCCGGCAACAACAACCAGCACCCCGCTTCCACGATGTCGCTGTGACGGCGCCACAGGCCATAGATCAACAGGGCAGCCAGGATCGCGACCGAAACCATGTGAAACGCCACAAGGACTTCCTGTTGCAAACTGGCGGCAAGCAGATCATTGAATGCATCTCCGAGGGACTGTACGGGATACAGGGCGACCAACAGCCATCCCAGACTGAACAACAATACGGCACCGGCTCCACCGAGGAGCGCCACAGGGCATTTTGTTGTTGTGGCGGAGGGGCGCGCCGATTGCCTGTCAGGGCTTGTCTGCCACACTCGACGGACCCATTTCGCGTCCCAGCGCCAGAACACCAAGCCCACTGTCAAGAGGACAATGAGTTCAAAACCCACCAAACTCAACAGCAAATCCCCCAGCAGGGCGGGAAGGGTGGCGTAGCTGATGGGCGGCACCGGTGAGCGCACCCCCACATACACTATGTACAGGATTGGCCATCCTCCGGAATCACCTGCTGCAAGGCTTCCACAACCTGTTGGCCGGCGCTCTGGAGCAGTCCGATGTCGGACTGGGCACTGATCAGGCGAAACCCTTCCTCCGCCCAGCGGCAGGCGGAATCGGGAGTATTCATCTGAATTCCTGGAATTTTGCCATACTTGACGCAGGTGTCCCGAGTCCGCTGAATCGCGTCCACTACCGTGGGGTGTTCCAAGTGACCTGGCTGGCCCAAGGAGATTGAGAGATCATTGGGTCCTATGAACAGCGAGTCCACATATGGCAGGGCCGCTATCTCATCTCGAACCGCAAAGGCTTCTTTGGTTTCTATTTGCACGATCATCATGCTCTGGTCGTTCGCTCTGGCCATGACTTCTGACACAGGTCCAGCTCGATATCCTACGTAGGCGCGGCTCAGCGCATTGCCTCGCTGGCCCAGAGGGGGGAACTTCATCATACGGGCTATTTCCTTGACCTGTTCCGCGTGGTAGATACGCGGCAACAGTAGGCCCTGTCCGCCGGCGTCCAGTGACTTGGCGATCCAGGTATAGGTGTGATCGGCAACGCGCACGATGGGGGTAACGCTCTGCGATATGGCGGATCGACAAATCGTCTCGGTGGTCTCGCTGTCGAACATGCCGTGTTCATTGTCCAGAATAAGGAATTCGAAGCCGGCGTTGGCCAGCAACACCGGCATGGAGGACTGTGCAAAGGTGCCGACCATGGTACCCAATGCATAACCACCAGCACGCAAACGAGTCAGGATTCTATTTTCGGGAATCAGGTACTGCGTCATGGTTGTAACTCCTAGAAATGAAGAAATGCCTGCCCTCCATACTCTGCCGAAAATTGTAAACCAAAGGATTGCATCAGACCTTTAAATCGCTTGGTGCAACCCAAGGCCAATCGCCTAAGGATCCTCTGTACAACTTGAATTGAGGAAGTGTCAGAATCGGGGCGGGATATCACAGCGCTCTGCAGAGCGCTGTGGCAAGCTTGCGGGATCAAACTCCTGCGTTGGCGATTCTGGCAGGTCCTTGGCGCGGCTGATGTCCGCAGCCGTGGACCATGTGACCCAATGGAGCGCACTATGCTCCTGCAGTACGGTCGCACCGGCGCGCCGCTGATCTACATAGGGCTAAGGGTCGAGTTTGGCCCTGACTTTCCAGAGGTTCCCAGTCTCGGTGTATTGACCGGTGTGAATACTGGCGATGTCGTAGTCGGGCAGGGTGCGCTTGGCCATGCATTGCCCGTCAGCCATGATCTCATGCTTGTGGAAGTCGAAGTCCAAGTTGTCGAAGCCATATGATCGCCGGGAAATAGGTAGGTCGGCCGCGAAAACGGGAGTGACGTGCAGAAAGAAGCGGGTGGCAATATCCGCTTCGTCGCACGGATTTCGGATGTAAACAATCTGCTTCCTGTGCCTGTTGACATATACGTTGAAATAGCTAGAAATAGCCAGCTCGGCCTCATTCGTGTGAATGATGTTATCGGTCTGGCGATTCCCATAGGCCACGTTGGCGGGATGAGAGAATTCAGCCCGCCAACGGGCTGAGCCGGAGGGATACCGTTGCCCAATCCGGATCCGGGAGATGCTGTACTCCGGGAGCGGAATGGAGGTCAGACAGATCCCATCCATGCGGGTACCGTGGCGGTCAAACTCATGGTCCAAGTTGTCAAAACCGGACTGCCATCTATAGCGGGGCAAGTTGTGGGATGTGACGGGAACAAGATGCAATACGAAGCGGAGATCCACATCCGCCGCCGTGCACGGTTCCTTGACGTAGATTAACCGGTTCTTGGTGAGATAGACGTCAAATTCGGCATAAGCGACTGCTGGCACGCCGCCGGACACGATTGCTTGATATGTCTCCTTGACAGCGGCAACCTCGACCTGAAGATGGCTCTGATATCGCCAAACCCACCCGACACTGCCGATTATTACCAGCGAGCATGTCACCAACCAGACTACCTCTCCCTTAGCTTCAGGCTCGAAAACAGTATCTGTAGGCGTGCGGTCTGCTGTCCCCTGCCATAGTTGGAATGCATAGAGACAAACGGCGATGCTAGACAGGCACTCGTACCCTTCCGAGAATCTTCCGGCTCGAATGCCATCCGAAGAACCATATATAACCTGGAGGGCTAGATTGAGGACCGAGGTGGTCACGACGATCATGATCCAAGGAGGTTGCCTAGCCCTCAGCACAGCGATGCCCAAGAGCAGCAGCAGCCCGTTCTCAGAGGACACAAGAGGTGTCTTCAGGCCATAGAGTTGCGTCAGCAGAAAGCCACACAGCAGGGGGAAGGAAGGTAGCGGAATCCCAAAGATCTGGTTTTGTCGATAGATGAACGCAACACCAGCGACTATGCACAGCAGTGTCCCGCTTTCCCTGTGGAGTTTCCCGAACACGTCTGTATTGATATTGTGTACATTCAATTCGCCTTGGATATTTATGCTCTGCAGGAATTCGGGAGTGGTCCACCCGAAGATGCGCTGCCCCCAACTAACTTCCTCGCCAGCCACGAACACCAAGGCCAAGCCACCCAATATATAGAGACCCTGCAGGATGTGCCGCCGCTCCCGCATTGCCGTGGCACCGAGCAGGAGGCCCGCCAGCAGAAACAGGACAGCCGTGAGATTCTCTATCCCGCCGTCTTCCCTGGCCAGCACATCGTAGCGCCACGGGTTGATACTATTGAGATAGCTGAAACCCAACACGGTCAGGCACAGCACGATATAACTGCAAGCGGCGACTTTACTGCCTTGTTCAGAAGACATGCTCAAAATACTCGTAGACGGCATCGAGGCGCGCGTCCTGTACGCGGTTGTGCGAGATCCGCTTCACCGGAATTCCTTGCCCTACTGGTATATCCCTGCCTACCATCGCCACAGGCCGAATTCGACAAATTCTACATTTCTTATTAGAGATGTCGTTCCAAATCCGCACGCGGCATGAGCCACAGAGGTAAAATCCCCAAGACAGAAGTCATGATACACACTTGGAATACGACTGCCAGATTGAACTGGTCTGCCACAAGGCCCAGGATCCAAGTAGTGACGCCGCGGCTGATCACCCCCATGCTCATGAAAGTTCCGCTGGCCAGAGCCCGGTTGCGCGGAAAACGAGTCTGCAAAATGGTCAGAATGACCGGCGTTGTGGACAGGGTGAAGAAACCCACCAAAGGCAGCATCCAGTACGCCAGTTGCACTGGCGCCTGCGTGAACAAAAAAACCAGCAGGGGCGAAAGTGCAAAGAGAATCAGCAGGATATTCTTGCGTGAAAAGTGGTCACACAGACTCCCCGCCGCTACTGCACCCAGTACACCAGCCCCTTCCAGCAAAGTCAAGGCAAAGGCGCCCTCCACGAATTCTGCGCCCAAGACATCCCGCATGTACAGCGGGAGGTAAGCGGTAAGGGCAACCTGGAGAAAAGTGCGGAAGACAATCATGCCTCCCATCAGGCTCAGCAGCCGTTTGCCGTTTTGCCAAAAGAGACGCAGGGTTTGTGGAGTGCCTTGATTACGGGGTCGCCCCGAAACTTCGTGTAGGCGCCAGAAGAGCAGGGCCGAGGCAAGCCAACCCAGAAACATGACGCGCCAGATGCCTTCCAAGCCAAAGAGGGTGACACTGCCGGCCACCAGCAGAGGCCCTAGTGTCCGCCCCAGCTCGCCGCTGGCCATAAATAGGCTCATGCCCAACCCCACGCGTTTCCCGGATATTTGGCTGATCATGGCGGGAGCAGGCGCATGAAATGCCGCGACACTGAAGCCGGTGACGACGACTATGGCCATCAGCGGCCAGAATCCGGAGGTCAAGCCTACCAGGCTCATGGCCGTGGCAGTGACCGCCGGGGCAAATATGACAAAGTAGCGGACACTCAGGTGATCGGCCAGATATCCAAGCAACAAGGTGGATATAAAGGGAATATGCAGGCCAAATGACAACGAACCAATTTGGCTATAACTGAGCGCGAGCTTTTCCTGGAGCTTGGGCAGCAAGGGCGAGAAAAAGGCGGAAAACCCATCGTGTGCGGTATGTCCCCCCGTGATAGTCAGAATCCGGCCTGTCTGGAAGGAATCGGAATCCGGCGCGGGAGAGGGTTGGACAGAAGTGCTGGACAAGCGATACCACCTTTGTCGATTGGGTTATGACGAGACTGGGTCTATGTTAAGGAAAAGACGATCCGTTGCGGTGGAAAAAGAGGTCATGGCGAAGAGCCCGATTGATTCCACAGGGAAATCCGGCATGGATTCGAAACCGCGCAAGGAAGAAGTGCATCATGGCCCGAGTTTTGGCGTTGTCCTCGTTTCCGGGAAGATAGCACAGGGAATACCAGCATCTGCACATCCTTGCTGCCGCCCCTGTGCCTGCCGAAGACACCTCTGTCCAGTGCACATGTATGGGTGGTGAAGAATCTGACATTGATTCAGACGGGCGAAGGTAAGCTTACCCTTTCCCAACAGATATTCCTCAATGTCCCTGGAGGTCAAATAGTAGGCTCCCACGGCTTCTTGCCTTGTGTAGAACACAATTCCAACCTCTGCCGAGCATGCAACTCCGCGCGACGGAAGTTGCGCGACAGGAGGTATGGAGAGGCTGGGCCATGCCTGACTATGCACAATCTGGGATAATGCGCTTGCTTTCATGGTGAATCCTTGGGGCTTTTCCAAGGAATTTCAAGATGTCATGCTGCGAGGGAGAGTGTTTCAGGTGAGGAACGCCAGGAAGGCGAGGCGTGCATTGCATGGATTTTGGCACATGGCTCCTTGCAGACGGAAACCTCTTGCGCTGCGCCTTGTTGCTTGGGCGAGGGGCCGGATGTCAGCGGAATCTGCGGATATGATCTGTGGAGGAGTGAGTTGGGATCTTGGGAATGGCATCCTCTCGAGTGTCAATGGCGTTCGCAGTTCAGATGTGACTGACATTCCCGCGGAACGGATCACCCGGTCCTGTAGGAGGAAACCGCCGAAACAGAAAGACGTGTTTTTATCTGGTGGCGTATTACCCAAACCAAGATGTCGGAACAAAAGGAGATTGAATTGTCAATGAATTCGGATGCTGCACCTGTCTCGAATCCAAGCACCCAGCAATTCTCTACCTTGCGATGGCAGACAGCGCTGCTGTTGGCCTTGATATGGGGATTCCTGAATCTGGCCACGGGTTTCTATGGCGGTGCCATGTTCTCTCCGCAAGTGTCTCTTCCCTCTCGTCTTGCGGATCTGGCGTACTCGGTCCTAGGTGTACAAGGGCCTGTTGACTATTCTCTCTTGCATGAGGCCACCACAATCCTGCAAAGGCAGTCTGTACGACCGCTTCCCAGCCCGGACGAGTTGAACACAGCTGCGATTCAGAGGGTTGTCGAGTTGTTGGATGACCCTTACACCTATTGGCTCTCGCCGGATTCCGCGCGGTTGGCCGCCGAATCGGATCAAGGTCGTTTTGGTGGCATCGGAACCCGAGTGGAATGGGACGAGGCGTTCTCCGGCGTCCGTATCCTTGAGGTATTCTCGGGCAGCCCGGCACAGGCAGGCGAGTTGCAGGCGGGAGACCTGATCCAAAGGGTGGATGGAGAGGACGTGTCAGAATTGGGCATGGCAGCCACCATCATCCGAGTGCGAGGGCCGGTTGACACCAAGGTCGGACTCCAGGTGCAGCGCGACGGCGCGGTTTTCGATGTTGTCTTGACCCGGGCGGTCATAGAAACCCATGTGCTTGATTATGAGATGATGGGCTCTGAGGATTCCATCGGCTATCTCCAATTTTACAATTTTGTGGCGGGCAGTGGCGATCAGATGGTCGAGGCCTTGGAAGAAATGCAGGCTGTGGGCATGGAAGGCCTCATCCTTGATCTGCGCGGGAATTCGGGGGGCTTTCTGACGGAAGCGGTCCAAGTGGCTGGCATCTTTGGAGGGCAACGCCTAGTGGTGACTCAACGCGATCGAGATGGTGCCGTGCAGGAGCATGTGTCAGCGCAGGCAGCCCTGTTGCCCTCTGACATGCCTGTTGTGGTACTGGTGGACGCGGACAGCGCCAGTGCCAGCGAGCTGGTGGCAGGGGCCATTCAGGACTGGGAGTTGGGAACTCTGGTCGGGGCAGCGACGTTCGGCAAGGGCAGCGCTCAGGTACGATACCCTCTCTCCGACCAGAGCGAGTTGCGGGTGACAACCTCGCTCTGGTACACCCCCTTGGGGCGTACCATTCAGGACGTGGGCTTGGAACCCGACATTCCCGTGGCCGAGATCGCCGCGAATGAGGAGACGGGGGTCGATGTGCCTTTGGATACAGCGCTAGCCTACATATTGTCGGAATTGGAGTAGGACAGGGTCATGGCCCGCAAAGGGAAGAACAAAAAAACAAACCATGGAACGGCGGACAACGGCAGCAGAACGGTGGCCACCAACCGGCGCGCCCGGTTTCAGTACCACCTCCAAGACTACCACCACGCGGGCTTGCAACTCCAAGGCACCGAGATCAAGTCAATCCGGTTGGGCAGAGTGAATTTGCGAGATGGATTCGTTGCTTTCCGCAATGGCGAAGCGTGGCTGCAGGATGTGCACATTGCCCCTTACGAATTTGGCAACAAGCAAAATCATGAAGAGCTTCGGCCTCGCAAATTGCTGCTGCACAAGCGGGAGATCCTGAATCTTGAGGCAGAAGTTGCCACCAAGGGACTGACCGTCGTGCCCGTCCGGATGTACTTGAACGAGGAGGGGAGAGCCAAGGTGGAAATCGCTTTGGCCAAAGGCAAAAGTCTGTATGACAAAAGAGCTTCCATGGCGGAGCGGGATGCCAAGCGGCAAATGGACAGGGCCAGGAAAGGAGGCGCTGGGGACTGACTTCCAACGAGACTGCAGAGAAGCGCTCGTGGCAAAGTCCGAAGCAGTGCTGGCGCTCTAACACCACCGCGGATCCCGTCTTTGACCTTGCAGTCTCGCAAGGCCCTGCAGGGTGACAGATAGGGAAGGTTCGCGATCTGGGCAAGCCGGTGATCATGCATCGGACAATCCAATCCGGTTTTCCGTGCGGGAGTGTCACAGGGACGATTCGTCGGAAAACCCTGTAATGGCCGCTTGCCCTGCAGTCAGATCCTGTAGGAATCTTTGAAACTCCGATGTATGGACGGCAGGCAGGTTGACTCGCAAGAAGACTTCCTTTCCAAATTCCCGCAAGGAAATCTCTCCCTTGAACCGAGGCAGGTCGTGTTCCAAGCGGGCAAGATGAGTGTATCCAAGGGTAAGGCACAGTTCGACCATTTCGGTTTTGGCAGTTAGGGGCAACTGCGCCAGAGCCGCCTTGATGCCGCCGGCATAGGCCCGTATCAAGCCGCCTCTGCCCAGCTTGGCGCCACCGAAATATCGAGTCACGACTCCAACAATCTCCCCTATTTCGGCGTGTTGCAACGCGTGCAACATGGGCCGACCTGCCGTTCCGCGCAGTTCACCGTCGTCACTGCAGCCAATGTGGCCTGTGAAATCCGGTGCTCCGGCGTTAAAGGCCCAGCAGTGATGACTGGCATCCGGAAATTCCGCCCGGATTTCTTGAATGAACGATTGTGCCGCTGCAGTATTGGAGGCATGGCCCAGAGAGGTGACAAATTTGCTGCGCAGGATTTCATGGTAAACTCGCACAGATTGTAGGGGAATTGGATAGGAAATGTGCATGATCGTGAGATACTGGGGAAGTAGGTTCAAGTGGCTGCCAAGAGTGTCCATGCCGTGACTTGGTGCACTGATTAGGGCGCGCGCCAACAGCCGACCACAGGAGGACCAATGGACATTGTCATTCATGGATTTGAAAGAAACGAGACCGTACGCATCGAAGGTCACGCTCGCCCGAAGCTGGAGAAGCTGGAAGCCGTGTTGATGCCACAGGCTGGAACGCGTTGCGAGGTGCAGGGACGCCATACGGTCAATCCAGAGCGGGCCTGTCGCGTGCAGGTTTCCATGTACGTCAGAGGCCGTACGCTTCGCACGGAAGTCAAGGGGCCCGATGTCCTGCGCGCCCTTGACGCCGCTGTGCACAAGATGGAAAGCCAGATTGCCAAGTTCAAGGGGCGAAGCCGTCGGAACCGGCGGGGCAAGTGGGAGGATCAGGCCTTGGCGCCGGAAGCGACCGGGATCGGAGATGAAGCCGATCTGGAAATGTGGGATGAACGAGGCTTCATAGTGCGGGAAAAGGAGTTCGAGGTCACGCCCTTGCCCGTAGCCTCGGCTGTGGAGACCATGGAAATGCTGGATCACGATTTTCATGTCTTCCTCAATGAGGATACGGGGGATCTCAACGTGGTCTATCGGCGGGAGAGCGGCAATTACGGACTGCTCAAGCCGCACCTGCAGAAGAACTAGGTCTCCCAAAGGATTGTAGAGCCGGCTGACGGCGGTTTCCGAATTCAATCTAGGGACCTGTGTTCTGCCTTGGACGGGAGAATCAGGAATTCATGGGGAGGAGGTGAATGGCCTCAACGGAAATATCGGTATTGGGTGCCCGTGAGCACAATCTAAAAAACATTGACGTCACCATTCCGCGCAATCAATTCGTGGTGGTTACGGGCTTGAGCGGCAGTGGCAAGAGCAGCTTGGCTTTTGACACGCTGTATGCCGAAGGGCAGCGTCGGTATGTGGAATCCCTGTCCTCTTACGCACGGCAGTTCTTGGGATTGTTGGAGAAACCGGACGTAGATCAGATTGAAGGCCTGAGTCCCGCCATTTCGATTGATCAGAAGAGTACCAATCGCAATCCGCGTTCGACTGTGGGTACGGTGACTGAGGTCCTTGACTATCTGCGCCTGCTCTACGCACGCATCGGAAAGCCCCATTGTCCGCAATGTGCGGCTCCCATTTCCCAGCAAACGCCACAACAGATAGTGGATCTGTTGCAGACCAAGCCTGATGGCAGCAGGCTCATCCTGCTGGCTCCCCGAATCAAGAATCGGAAGGGCCAGCATCAGGCGGAGTTTCGCGATCTGATGCAACAGGGCTACATGCGCGTGCGGGTCAATGGCATAGTCATGGATGTTGAGGAGACGCCCGCGCTCGAGAGATACAAGAATCACACGATTGAAGTCGTCGTTGATCGGCTGATCATCCGCGCACCCAGAGCGCCTGAGGACGACGATGGCACTGACTTGACGCGCCTCACGGATTCCGTGGAGACCGCCTTGGCCTTGGGCAATGGCGTCCTGACCGTCTGTGACATCACGAATCCAGACCATCCGCAAGAACTGACCTACAGCCGCAACTTCGCGTGTGCGGAGTGTGGGCTGAGTCTTGACCCCATCGAACCGCGCACTTTCAGTTTCAACAGTCCGCATGGGGCTTGTCCCCAATGCAACGGCATAGGCATGCAGAATGAATTCGACGCGAGATTGGTGGTGGACGAGGGACGGACGATCAACGAGGGCTGCGTCTTGCCTTTTCGGCGCCGAAACGAGGAGACGGCCGATTCCGTCAGTTGGCGCTTTTTGGTGCTCAAGACGTTTTGCGAGAGGGTGGCGATTCCCTTGGACATCCCGTTTGCCAAGCTGGGCCTGCGGCAGAAGGATCTGATCCTGCTGGGTCCCGACAAGCCAAATCAGAAGGTGACAGTCCTGCTGGAAAACAAGGATGGCGCCACCTACCCCTATGACGCAACCTTCAAGGGGGTTCTGGAACACTTGCGCCAACGGTACAAGGACACACAGAGCGAATACGTCAGGGAACAACTGACAGCCTATATGAGCTTCCGCCCTTGTCCGGCTTGCCAAGGTCAGCGGTTGCGACCGGAGGCCTTGAGCGTCACTATCGCTGACAGAAACATCATGGAAGTCAGTCGCCTCTCCGTAGCCAATGCGGTGGCTTGGGTCAAGGCGTTGCGTCCGGCCTTGTCCCGGCGGGAACTTACCATCGGCAGCCAGGTCTTGAAGGAGATCGAGGCTCGTTTGACCTTCATGGTCAACGTAGGTCTGGAATATCTGTCACTCGATCGGGCGGCGGCCACTCTGTCGGGCGGCGAGGCGCAGCGCATCCGTCTGGCGACCCAGATTGGAAGTCAGCTGATGGGCGTACTGTACATCTTGGACGAGCCTAGCATCGGATTGCACCAGCGTGACAATCAGCGACTTCTGGACACTCTGCTGGGCATGCGGGATCTGGGCAACACGGTGGTTGTCGTGGAGCACGACGAAGACACGATTCTGTCCGCGGACTGGATTGTGGATCTGGGACCCGGAGCTGGGGAAAGAGGCGGGGAAGTGGTCTGCTCGGCGGCCCAGGCCGACTTTCGGCAGGACAAGAAAAGTTTGACGGCGCAGTACATCCGCCGCGAAAAGCTGATTGCGATACCTCGCCGGCGGCGTCTAGGCAACGGTCAGTATCTGTATGTCCGCGGGGCCACGGCGAACAACCTGCAGAATGTGGACGTGCGCTTCCCCCTAGGGACATTTATGGTCGTGACCGGCGTGAGCGGCAGCGGCAAGAGCACCTTGGTCAACGAGGTGCTCTACAAGTTCCTGGCCCAGATCAAGTACCGTGCCCAGGCCGTGCCCGGCGCATGTGCCGCCATTGAGGGATATCAGCATCTGGACAAGGTCATTGACATCGATCAAAGTCCGATTGGGCGTACGCCCCGCAGCAATCCCGCGACCTATGTTGGCCTGTTCACGCCTTTGCGGGAGATTTTCGCTGCCATTCCGGAAGCCAAGGCCCGGGGCTACAAGGCGGGACGCTTCAGCTTCAATGTCTCGGGCGGCAGATGCGAAGCCTGCAAGGGGGCGGGGATTGAGGAAATCGAGATGCAGTTTCTGCCCAACGTGTATGTACAGTGCGAGGAATGCAGAGGCGAGCGATACAATCGGGATACTTTGGAAATCAAGTTTCATGGCCTGTCCATCTCGGATGCCCTGAACCTTACCATCGAAGACGCCTGCGAACTCTTTGCCCGGATTCCGCGCATCAAGGCCAAGTTGGATACGCTGATGGCGGTGGGACTGGGCTATATCCGGCTGGGCCAGCCGGCCACCACGTTGTCGGGAGGCGAAGCCCAGCGGGTAAAGTTGAGCAAGGAGCTGAGCCGTCGGGATACGGGCAACACCCTGTATATCTTGGATGAGCCCACTACCGGATTGCATTTTGACGACGTCAACAAGCTGCTTCAGGTATTGCATTCACTGGTGGACCGGGGCAACACGGTCATCGTGATTGAGCACAATCTCGACGTGATCAAGAATTGCGACTGGATCTTGGATATGGGACCGGAAGGTGGGGACCGCGGCGGCCACCTGATCGCCCAAGGCACTCCCGAACAGGTCTCCGAATCGGTACGCAGCTATACGGGACACTATCTCAAGGCCATCATTGCCAACGGAGTCAGGGAACTGGCTGCCTAGCGGTGGCCGTTCCTGCATCCGGCAATGCCCTGAACCCACCCTGTATGGCTAAAGTTCTTCCGCTATTTCCCGCATTCCGGAGTTTCCATGATTGGTATCGCTGAATTTCTCTCCGTGCCCCGCAGTCCTCTGTGGGATATGGTCAAGCAGTGTGGTGTACAGAAGGCGGTGGGCGCGCTTGACGTTCGGTACGCCGAGGCCACACGCAAGGAAGAACTGCCTTGGGGCAGACTGACTCTGGCTCGGATGCATGCAGCCTTCAAGGCAGAGGGTCTCTCGCTGGAGGTCATCGAAAGTCGACCTCCCATGGACAAGATCAAGCGCGGTCTGCCGGGACGGGAGGCAGAGATCGAAACGGTGATGGACCTCCTCCGCAACATGGGGGCGCTGGGCATACCGGTCTGGTGCTATGAGTGGATGCCCTATCTTAACTGGATGCGCACCAGCGAAACCACACCCGGACGCGGTGGGGCCCAAGTCACCAGCTTCGATCTGGACTATGTGCGCAATCTCACCACGGAGGCCGGCGCGGTGTCCGAAGAGGATCTGTGGGCTCATTTGGCCTACTTCCTGGAATGTGTCATGCCGGTCGCGGAAGAGGCCGGTGTCAAGCTGGCCATGCATCCGGATGATCCGCCGCTCTCTCCCTTGGCCGGCATGGGGCGCATTATGCGCAGCGTGGAAAACTTTCAACGGCTGGTGGAACTGCACCCGAGTCCCATGAACGGCATCTGCCTGTGTCAGGGCAACTTTGCCCTGATGACGGATGACATTCCCAGAGCCATCCGTCAGTTCGCGAATCAAGATCGGCTTTTCTTTGTCCATTTCCGTGACGTACGGGGCACTCCCCAGAAATTCGTGGAGACCTTTCATGACAATGGCCAGACCGACATGCTGGCTTGCATGAAGACATACCGGGAAGTCGGCTATGCCGGAGTGTTGCGGCCGGATCATGTGCCGACAATGGCGGGGGACGACAATGATCAACCAGGCTATTCCCAGATTGGCCGTCTCTACGCCTTAGGCTATATTCGGGGATTGCGCGAAGCCGCGTATGCCTAGCCCGTGTCGCTTTCTCCATTGTCTGCAAACCCACCGCCTTGAAGGATTGTAACGATGACTTCCATTGCCCTTGTTGGATCCGGCAGCTTGGTGTTCACCCAGCGCCTATGCAGCGACATCCTTTTGACACCTGCCTTGGCTGACTGTGAAATCCGACTCATGGACATTGATCCCGTGCGTCTGCAGCAGTCGGAGCAGGTGGTGGCGGCGATCGTCGAGCGCATGGGCGCCAAGGCCCGGGTTCAGGCCACCTTGGATCAACGGGAAGCCGTGACGGACGCAGACTACGTGATCACTACGTTTCAAGCAGGGGGATTGGAGGCCTTCAAGCTGGATATCGAAATCCCCAGTCAATATGGCATTGAACAGTGTGTAGGCGATACGTTGGGGCCGGGAGGTGTCTTTCGGGCGCTCCGTACCATTCCCATTCTGCTGACCCTGTGCGCGGACCTGGACGAGGTGGCTCCCAATGCCCTCATTCTCAACTACGTCAACCCCATGGCCATGAATTGCTGGGCCATCGACAAGGCCACGGGTTGGCCGCACGTGGGCCTGTGCCACAGTGTGCAGGGCACCAGCGAAATGCTGGCCAAGTGGATTGACGTGCCCTATGCAGAGATCAACTTCGTATGCGCCGGTATCAACCACCAAGCCTTTTTCCTGGAATTTCGGCGGGGCAAGCAGGACCTGTATCCTCAGATCAGGGATGTCGCACAGAAGGCCCGCATCTACGGGTCGGAACCAGTCCGTATCGAAATGATGAATCACTTCAATTACTTTGTCACCGAATCCAGCGGTCACGCCAGCGAATATCTGCCCTATTTCCGCAAGACCAAGGCAATGATCGAGAATCAGCTGGCGCCCAAGTTCACGGACGAGAGTCGAGGCTGGTATGACTTTGGACGGACCGGCGGCTATCTGCGCCAATGCATGGACCGATTGGCCCAGTACAACTCCGAGTTCGATGAAGTGGTGGCCCGCGACCTGCCGACGGAGCGTAGTCACGAGTATGGGGTCGGCATCATAGAGGCGATCGAGACCAACGTGCCTTGCAAGGTGAACGGCAACGTGCCCAATCAACGGCTGATGCCTACCCTGCCCTCCGGATGTTGTGTCGAAGTCTCTTGCCTAGTGGACAGCAGCGGCATCCAGCCCTGTATGGTGGCCGACTATCCCGCCCAGCTGGCAGGCCTGAATCGCACCAACATCAATGTGCAGGAACTGGTGGTCGAGGCCGCTCTGAGCGGGAACCGGGATGCCGTGCATCACGCGGTGCTGTTGGATCCGCTCAGCGCCGCCGTTGGTACACTGCCCCAGCTGCGTTATATGGTGGAGGAAATGCTGGAGGCCCAAGCCCAGTGGCTGCCTCAGTTTACATAAGGGAGGAGTTCTCGCATGGCCGTCAAGATCGCGTTCATAGGCGCCGGCAGCTTGGGATTTACCCGCAAGCTGATTCGGGATGTTCTGACTTTCGAGACCTTGGAGAACGCAGATCTGTGGCTCATGGACGTGGATGCAGAGCGGCTGGACTTCGCGGACCGGGCCGTACGCCGCATCGTGGAGCTGGGCGACTATCCGGCACGGGTGTACGCCACACAGGACCGGGGAGAGGCGTTGCGGCACGCCGATTTCGTGGTGGTCACGATCTTGGTGGGAGGACCGGAAGTCTTTCGCCACGACATCGAGATTCCCATGGCGTATGGCGTGGACACCAATATCGGCGACACGCGCGGACCGTCCGGGATTTTTCGGGCGGCCCGAACCCTCCCCGTCATGCTGGACATTGCCAAGGACATGGAAAGGCTGTGCCCTCACGCAGTCATGCTGAACTACACGAATCCGATGGCCATGCTGTGCCGGGCCATGAGCATGGAGACTTCGATTGAACTGACGGGGCTGTGCCATAGTGTACAGGGCACGGCTGCCATGCTGGCAGGCTGGATCGATGCAGATCCGGCCGACATCCGCTATACCTGTGCCGGCATCAACCACATGGCTTGGTACAAGGAATTCACGTACCGGGGAGAGGATGCGTATCCCCTCATTCACAAGGCCATTACGGAGAACAAGGACATTTACAACCAAGAACAGGTGCGTAACGAGATGTACTTGGCTTTGGGCTACTACGTTACGGAATCCAGCGGCCACAACAGCGAGTATAACTGGTGGTTCCGCAAGCGCGGCGATCTGATTGAGAAATACTGCACCCATGGCACCAATTGGAATCCCGGAGAATACGCCTATGTGCTAAACCGGTATCGGGAACGAGCCTCCTCCTGGAAGGAGGAAGCCAAGAGCTGGTTTGCGTCGGACACTCCCATGGAACTGGCCCGGGGCCACGAATATGCCGCGTTCATCATGAATGCGATCCGGGGAGGAGAGCCTTTTAAGTTCAACGGCAATGTGCCCAACGTGGGCTTGGTGGACAATTTGCCCTCACAGGCCTGCGTAGAGGTGCCGGTATGGGCCAGCGCCGCAGGACTGGAAGCAGTTGGAGTGGGCTCCATTCCCGCCCAGTGCGCCCTGCTGACGGGACTGAGCGCGCAAATCGAAGAGATGGCAGTGGAAGGAATCCTGCGCGGAGACCCCACTCTGATCTACCAGGCCATAGCCCATGATCCTCTGTCCGCGGCAGTGCTTTCCCTACGGGAAATTCGGAGTATGGTCAACGACATGTTTGGGGTCAATCAGGCATATATGCCAACTTTTCAGCATTACCTTGCTTGAACCGTTGGGTTCTTCTCGGCTTGAGTGGCTAGGCCAGCATGGGGGCTTGCTGGTGTACGTGCTGAAGTCACAGCCAGTTGTCTTTTTGCCCACAGCAGCCAAAGGCCTTTGACTTTGCTCCATTGCCGCAGCTGTCGGAGTGGCCTCTTTGGCAGCGCTGTGAGGCGGGCGTTTCTGGTCCGGGCGCGGATCTGAGCCCTCTGTCTTCCCGAGGTTTAGCCGCTCGTTGCCTGACGCCAACGTGAGTTACAGACACGGGACGCCTTGAGCGCGCCAAACAGTGGGGGCTTCATAGGGCTTCAACCCCACTTGTTGGCGCAATAGACTGAACTTGCTGCTCTCCCAGGCTCCGAACCGAGCCGCTTCTATGGGGTAGGCAGGACTGGATCCTGCAAAGGCGTCTCGTGCACATACGTCTGGTGTGCCTTTTCAGGCCACCGGCGCAACTCAGCCAGAGGGATGTCAAAAGGCTCGTGCTCCCAACGCCCTGTCAAGAGGTTGAACTGGCCCAAATCCCCAAGCTTGGCAGGCTCGCAGCGTGTAAGCGGTCCGGTCGAACTGCTGCAGCCCCCAGACTGTCACGGGCAGAGCGCGCGTGCCATAGACTGCAGGGTAGAAGTTCCCGAACGCCTGCCGCAGAGCTGTCTCGGGGCTACGATTCACCTTCAACTCCAGCAGGCAGATGCGGCCGGGTAGTTCCAGCGCCAGATCTGCCCGGCCGTGTCCCGCCTTCAATTCCGCTGCCAAGGGCAAGTCCAAGAATTGGCACATAACATGCAGCAAGGTCTGATAGAACGGTTCATAGGGGTGGGCTTGCGGGCTGCCGAACCGGTGCAGAACGAGCGGCACAGCTTCCATGCAGCCGCCTACTACGTGATACAAGGCGTCCGCGTCCTGTCGAAGCGGGGCATCCTGCAACTGTGCCGCTCTTTGGGCAAGCGGAAACGTTGGGTTTTCCAACCACGTCGGTGTCGTGTTCGAGAGCCATTCCACCAAGGATTCCGCAAAGGCCGCGTGCACTTCGTGGTTGGAGAAGGTCAGGGCCGGGGGAACCGCGGCGTCCAAGGTCAGATAGCCGGCCTGAAACAGGAGGGGCGCGAGATCTGGATGGCCGGCATCAAAAGGGATTTGGGTCAAGGGCCGTGCATCCTGCCCCTCCAGGATCGGCAGGTCTTGAAGGCGGCGGGCGCGCAGACCCAGCAACAGCATCTTGGACGTGCCTGTGTGGATCCAGCTGCTCGGCAAACGATCCAGACTCCAGTGCATGGCTGCATCGGGTTGGACCAGTTCCTCCAGACACCCGGCCAGCGTATAGGGGTTGTAGACTGCATCCTGTCCTGTCGCGAAGCGGTAGCCGTTGTACTGCCGTTCCAGAGACGCGTACAACTCTTCCGAGTACAGCCCAAGTGACGGGCACCCTGCGCCACCAAGGCAGCCACAGTCGGAGCGTGGATTTCCGTCTGAGTGAATCCCAGCAGGCCATTTACATGGGACCTGTACGAAAGGTCCACAAGATGATTGGCGCCGGAAAACAGACCGGCACGGGCCAGTCGCGTGATGCCTGTCACCAACGTGTACTCAATAAAGCGGCCACTGGACTTCAAGGCCCCGTAGAAGGCGCGTAAGACATCCAGCATGTCCTCCCCTGCGTCGGGCCGGTCCAGATTCTCTGTGAGAGCTGTATCGTACTTGTCTACCAGCACCACGATCCGGCGTTCGGCAGCCTTCCACAGGCCATATACGATCTCCTCCATCCATGCGGCTGGGGGGCGTCGTCGGTCACAGGCAGTGGCGGCAGGCGATGGCGCTGAACTTGTGCGAGTACACGCCGCGTCAATTCCGCTCGCACTTCCCTTGGCGTGTGCAAATCTCGCACATCGAGATTCAGGCGCAGCACAGGTCGCGTGCGATCCTCCCAGTCCCAATGCCCCTCGTGGCCGATCCACGTATTCGCAAACAGGTCGCGGCGGCCTTGAAACAAGGCTTCGACCGTGGACAGCAGCAGGGTCTTGCCGAAACGGCGCGGTCGGGCGAGAAACAGATGGGGGCTGTGCCCTTGAGCTTGCGTGAGCAAGTCCGCGATGCAGTGTGTCTTGTCCACATACAGAGATACAGAGCGTTGGCATGCGTCTGTATGTGGGCAAAGTCGTCATTGCCGAACGGCAGTTGCGGGATCATGCGATCTGTTTCTCTCTTGGGGTCGCGCGGCCGGCGGGCCCTATGGACCAACATTGGTCTTCGCACTGTTTCACCCAATCCATCAAGCGGTCAAGTGCGGCACCCTCTGTCCCTATAGGCAACATTAACAGAAAACAGGAGATCGTTTGTGTTCGGTGTGGACGGTAGAGAGGCAAAGTAACTCGGCAGAACACAGGGCCATTGACCACAATGGACGGATACCCTGCCATCGGATCCTGGGGACAACCTGTGCAGTGGAAATCGTCCATGATCGAAATTGTCAACGACCAGTGGAAGAACACTGTCCCAATGAAACATACCGGCATCGAAATGTGGCGGACTTCGGTGTCCATTCCATCTGATCTGTGGCTTGGTTGCTCACTGCCTTCAACTCCCAAAGCCGTCAATACCATAAACAGCAGCAAAACAATTGACAATTTGTACGATATAATAAGCTATAATATGATATTGACATGAAACTGGAGGCGTTCCCAAACCGCGGAGTGCCAGTTCCTCTTGGCTGGTGTGACAGCGTTTTTATTGGAAGCATGACATGGTTTCGTCGGAACAATACAGCCGAGACAATGACATGAATCAATCCTTACTCCCGGCTACAGAACGAAGTCTCGGCCCCTTTGTTGACGTGATCAACGCTACGCTTGAACTTGGTGCATATGAGACTTTGTGGCGTAAACCCAAAGCGAGTTTTTCGTCCCTCGCAAGGAAATTCGCCCAATTTCCCGATGCCCGTCCGTCTGATTTTGTGGGAGAAAACGAAGCTCGTGAAACTGGTCGGCAGGTCATTGCCAAACTGCGTGAGAGGCTTGACAGCTGGTTCGATCTACGTCTGCACGGTGAGTTGGATTATCCAGCCCGTCTGCGAGATGCAACCGATCCAGTCGAGTTGCTCTACTTTCAGGGATGGTGGGATCTTGTAGGTACACCATCTGTTGCTGTTGTCGGGACACGGCGTCCCAGCGATAGCGGCAAGAAACGCACTCGTCAAATGGTAAGGACATTGGTTGACGACGGGTTTACCATTGTCAGCGGGCTAGCCGAGGGAATCGATACGGTCGCGTTGGAAACAGCAGTTTCGGAAGGAGGTCAGACAATCGGAGTGATTGGCACACCGCTTGGATATTGCTATCCAAAATCCAATGAAGCTCTGCAAAGGACCATAGCCGAAAAGCATCTCCTGATCAGCCAAGTTCCGGTCGAACGCTACGAGGCGCAAAACCCATCCACCAATCGTTTCTTTTTCCCGGAACGCAACAAGACCATGGCAGCGCTGACCCGAGCCACGATCATCATTGAAGCAGGTGAAACTTCAGGTACACTGATACAGGCACGCGCAGCGCTTAAGCAAGGCCGAAAGCTATTCATTTTGGATAGCAGTTTCAAACATTCAAATCTAACTTGGCCTGCCAAGCTTGAATCCCAAGGAGCTATTCGAGTTCGCGAATATGACGACATTCGACCCGAGCTGGCAGAGTAAGCTTCGAGTTGTCGGGGACATTGAGAGAGATCACCACCACTATTTGAATACTGAACATGTTTGCTGTTACTTCGGTGAATATACAGCACGAAAAGGTTATGATCACAGTGCTACCAATCGCATAATATTCGACCTCAAAAAGCACCCGAACAAACAGGGGACGAAAGAGTGGAAGTTCAAACTGTGCGATATCCAGAGAGTCGGCAGTCTCATTCGCCACAATGTGAAACCCGACACTTTGTTGAATTTCACTTTTGTTCCGGTGCCACCTTCCAAGCCCCCGGACCATTCAGAGTACGATGATCGGAATCTCCGGATCATTCGTGCGATTGACCCGCAAGTGAATGTCCGCCCCTTGCTTGAGACTATTAGAGAACGGCAACCGGCACATCAGAGCGGACAACGCTCCACCTTGAAAGAGCTGGAGGATGGGATTCGCATTTGTGAAGAACATCTTGGAGATCTGCCGGATATTGAACAGATTGTCCTGTTGGATGATTTGCTGGTTACAGGAGCGACATTTGTCGTCTGTCGCAAGAAATTGCTTGAACATCTTCCCGCGGCAAACGTGTTTGGACTGTTTGTAGCCCGACGTGTGCTTCAACGCAGTGCATAAACTGTCTTGGGCTATTGGATACAGAGCTCCCCCAAGGTAGGTGTTGTTGGCTGTGCAACACTAGGCTGCCTTTGCTGCCATGGCTGTGGCGGTAGGGCGGGTGTTCGGAGGCCAATGTAGGAGGGCAGAGAGCATAGTCTCTGTCTAGGGCGTGTCGGTAGAGATCGTGCCTACGGCGCTGCTCGTGTACCAAGCAATCGCAAACGTCTCCTGCCTGCTCAACATCAGCATTCTTTGCCGTGTGGGCCAGGACATTCACTCGGACTTTTGCTCCACACTGCTCGTGCAGAGAGTTTCTGGGTTTCCTTTTTTGGAACGTTGGGAATTGGTGGTTTCACACGACGGGATTGGCATCCACCCGAATGCCCCGCACCATAAGGCCTTGGGTCCGGCTTGTTTCGCCATGTTCCACGCTGCGCCGGTTTCGGACTGTAGTGCCGGTTGCGATGACGTAGTCGTCGGGACGGCGGTAGCGGTGGACAAAAGCCGGCCGCGTCACATCCGTGCAATTGGGCTTGGAGCCATGAATCGTCTTGACGTGAAAGAAGACGGCATCCCCGGCCTTCCCCTCAATGGGCAGAGCGGCCTCCCACGGCCATTCGTGCTCGTCCAGTCCCAAATGCGAGAACGTATCGATGTGATCCAGCTGTCCCAGCCTGTGACTTCCCGGAACGACATGCAAGGCGCCTCGGGCCACATTGGTATCGACACAATAGGTCAGCACGCCCACTGGTCCCAGATACTTGTGTTCGAAATAGGCTGAATCCTGATGCAAATGCTTGGGGTGACCGCCGACAGGCTCTTTGACCAGTACTTGCCCTGCGTTGTACGTTTCAATGTTAGGACCCAAAATAGCTTCCACCATATCCAACAGGCGTGTATCCAGCGCGGAGTGCAGGAATGCGGCGCTGTTGTAATAATTGACTGCTACCACCATGATCTGCTGCTCCCGGTCATATTCTGGAGGAGCGGGAATGAATAGGGATCCATTGGGCGTGTTCCAACCGACTTCGGAACGCGTGGCCTGATCCAGCATGGCAATGGATTCTGCCACCGTCCGCATGATGTCGCGTTTGACTGCGGGAATATGGCTTTTCAAGAGGCCCCGGACCACCAACGCTCCCTGTTCTGCAAATACGGAAGCTGCACGGAACACATCTAGGTTGTGAACATCAAAAGACAAATCTTCTGCGGAAATACTGGAGGTTTCTTTGTGTACCATTTTTACCTAATTTCCTCCCGAGAGAGCTGAAGCGGCTCTTCCTGCAAACGGCATTGCTCAATCTCGGCAAATGCAATGGCATCAACACGAATGCTGCAAAAAGCAAACAGATAAGGGACCAAGCGATCCGCTCTCTCATTCCCGGTCAAATCATTTGCATCCAAGACTGGCCCTTCTTCTGGCATGGGGCCGACTAAGCGAGCGACATCATGCAGGCAGCAGAGGTCTTGGCAGACTCACTGCTCTGTGGTTGCATTGTACTGTGCAGCCTGTTGTGTCAACATGCCACGCAACTCTCATGTGCCCAAGGCCAAGGCAGGTCCATAGGGCATTAACGCCACAGTGCCGTAGGGATTGAAGATGTGATCTTCCTCCTGCGCCGCGAATGTCCACAAGGCATATATCAGTTCCCTCCGTATGCTCTCGTATGCCGGATCATCTATGCGGTTGGTCATTTCATGGGGATCCCGTTCCAGATCATAGAATTCGTCAAAATCGAATCCGTTGAAGACGTACTTGTGGGTATGATTGAAGACGGCACGCTGTGTGTAATACAGTTCCACGCCATTCAGCTGGGTACACAGGACATTGCGCCATGCCGATGGCGTGCGGTCTTCAAGAAAGGGCATCAGACTGGTCCCGGAGGGTCTTTGCGTTGCCTGAACACCCGCCAATTCCAGAAAAGTGGGGGCGAAGTCCGCGAGCGAAACCAAGCTGTCTTCACTCCGCCCGGGATTGACCAGACCGTTGGGCCAGCGCATGATGCAGGGTACGTGGTAGGCCTCGCGGAAAGCGGGGACGCCCTTGAGATACAACCCGTGAGCGCCGCAGTAGTCTCCATGGTCGGACAGGAAAATGACTAGGGTGTCATCCGCCTGTCCCGTGTCGTCCAAGGCGGCGAGCACTTCCCCCAGCAGGGCATCCTGAATCGTGCAGTAGGCCCAGTAGTGGGCAATGGATTCCCGGACTTCATCGGTTGTCAGCTGATCCCACAATTGCCGGCGCTGGCGTTGGTAGATGGCCGGCTTGTCCTGCAGCGTATCGCTGTAGTTGGGAGGCAAGGGGATCGCACCGACGTCATACATGTCTCGGTATCGGGCAGGCACGTTGAAAGGATCGTGAGGGCCAATGGTGCCCACCCACAACATCCAAGGCGTATCCTTCTGCGTCGCTTCGGTTCGCAGCCATTGGACCGCTCTTTGGGTGACCTGAAAGTCGTTCAGACCTTCGTATGCACGTTCCCCCACATCATCCAGCGTGCGATACAGCTCGAAATCGCCCCATCCGGGTCGTTGGACGTGTCCGGGCGTGCGGGGGGGAATCTTATCTTCAAAGGACTTCTGTGACCAGCAATCCACATCCCGTGGCCACAAAGGGCGGG
This sequence comes from Caldilineaceae bacterium, assembly GCA_963422415.1. Lineage (GTDB taxonomy): Bacteria > Chloroflexota > Anaerolineae > Caldilineales > Caldilineaceae > Bin34. Next base: position 2,829,176 of record OY729430.1, on the reverse strand, counting down.
GGCTGTGTGGCGGATCCAGCACGTCCCAGCCGCGGTCCGCGGCCGATTCATGAGCCGACACATGCCACTTGCCGGTAAAGGGCATTCGGTACCCGGCTGCCTTGAGATGTTCGGAAAATGTGGTCACACCTTCGTTCAGATCGAGATTGATGGCCGTTGGGGTATTGACGTTGTTGTGAATCCCGTGTCGGCTGGGGAAGAGCCCTGACATGAACGTGGCCCTAGACGGACAACAGTGCGCTGTGGGGCAGTAGGTTGACGCAAGGCGCAACCCTTTCTTGGCCAAGGCATCGGCATTGGGGGTCAGGCAAGGATGATCAGGCTGTATGACATCGGCCTGCTGCTGGTCCGTCATGAAGACGAGAATGTTCGGTCGCAAGGGATACCTCCTGTACTGCTTGGAAACTGCCTCTCTGGATTGCACTGCCGTATTGGGATCCTCGAATCCTATCTTCAAATGACAGTGCCGTGGCTATTGAACCAGTGAGGTTTGCTGGTGCCGGCAGAGTGTGCGGTTTGTCATGTCGTAGGTACAGGTAGGCATTGCTTGGTATGAGCGCTTGATCCAAGATGTACTCAATATGGTTCCGTGCCAGACTGCGGGGAAATGGAACCCCAAGTTCACTCCCTGCCTTCTTCAGATCCGGCTGGACCTGCGGCATGATTTGGGAACGAGGAGTCACAGTGTAATCCAGTGCCACTGTCCAGCGTGATTCGTTCCTCTCGGGTCTGCAGATACGGCAGAAAGGATTGCGGGTTCAAGTACGTACGGAGCGCGGCGCTCCTGATCAACAACTCTGGAGTGGCACTAGGGAATGCCAAAGCGGCCAGTATCCTGCATCGGCCTTGGGGACCGTGTCCCGTGCATTCAGGCATGATTATCCTGATTCATTATGATCTGTGGCATCGCACGAATGTTTCGGGTCGCAATCGGTACATGGTGAAATTCCTGTTCTGCCGGGCGACAGAGCCCACACATTCCGCTTGGGACAACCGCGCAGTGGCTTGGACAGTGCCTGTCGTGCGTGGAGATCTGTTTGAACCCCTATGGAGCGCCATAACATAAGGCAGAGAACAGGCTTCTGGGTCCGCGGTTGTGCAGCTGACGTCATCGATGATATTGGAACTGAATTCCCTCTTGGCTCTTGACAGCCTCTTTGCCTAGGCTCGATTTTGTGCAACGTGAACGTTGGATTCAAAAGAACATATGCCCTAGTTGAATCAAAATGAGGTCTGAGGCCGTTCCGATCTGTCCTGCTTGTCTCTGTCATGGCTGGTCTGCCACTACTCTTGGTTCACCTCTTGGATTCTCTCTTTGAGATCTAAGGCACATATCGCCTGAAGCTGGGGTCCTGTTCCAGCACACCAAGTCGGGTGCTCCTGCATGTACTGAGATTGCTCTGCCAACCAGTAGGGGAGTATGGATCGCCCATGGATACAATGGGACGCGAAACCAAAGGACATGGCTGACATGCTCTGGAACGGTTTCCTTGTAACTGGGAGTTTCAGCGACTTGGTGTCTCTGCTGATGACAGGCAGGTGAAAGCCTTGCACACAAGTTCAGGAAGAGGGAGCTAGGCACTTGGAACGGAAATGCAATCTATAGAAGACCTGAAGCGAAGCAGGGATTCCATGACTGAATTTGATTGCCTGACGATTCCGCATCCGTATGGTGTATTTTCTGTTCTGCCAAGCAGGGGGCGGGTGTATGCACTGACACACCATGGTGAAGAGGCGATCTGGAGACCGAGGACCATTACTGACTGGAACATAGGTGGAGACCGTCTTTGGATTGCTCCTGAGAGAGATTGGCATTGGATCGATATCTCGACTTTTGACCTTGACAAGTACAAGGTGGCGGAAGCCATCGATCCCGGGTCCTGGACCTTGGAAGGGCAACAAGGGAATTCTCTCACTGTCACACAGTCTTTTGCAGTGCAACACCGCCGCAGGTCGAGACATGTACACGGCAAGATCGAGCGGCAGTTTACGTTCAATGAGATGTTAGACCGCACAATCCCAGGGCTTCAGGATCCAGTCGGTTGGATCACCGTTGACACGCTGGCCCTAGAGGGTGGCACTCCAGGTCAAGGGATCAATCTATGGCGCATTCTGCAAGTGCCAGTAGGGGGGCGGGTATATGTGGCTTCTTCCACCCCCGACCATTACCGACTGCATTTTGGAGACGATTCAGGTTTGGTGCACATCGGCCCGAGAGGTCTGCAGGCGGAGATAACGGGAGATCAGATGTACAAGATCGGCATAGGACAGCAAGATGTCGCCGATCTCATTGCCTATGCCCGACCTTTGTCGCGAGATGCATGGCTGGTAACTGCCCGCTGGTTCCAGGTGCCTGCAGATGCAGTGTACTTGGATACGCCGCTGGACCAGCCTGGGACGCTGGGTGATGTGGTCCAGATCTTCAATGACAATGGGGTCTTTGGCGGCTTTGGCGAACTGGAAGTCCATGGACCCGGGTTGGAGGTGCCTTCTAGAGAAGACATGGAAACCATGCCGCGGGTCAGCGATACGTTGGTTACCTTGACAGGAACCATGTCACCATTGGACTGGGAATCTTGGATATCAAGTATCGACGGTGGGTAGGGGTCAAGGCGGGTGAACGTTGTGGAAAAGGAGGATCGGCGAAAGGAAGGATTGCGAGTTGGAGATCTTGATATCGGCGTCCGAACGATCCGCGAAGCAATGGGAACATGCCAATCTGGAACGTGCCGTACGGGCAGTCAGGGTTCTCGGTACCATTACATGGAGGCACAGGCTAGAAGCCACGCCCGCGCCCGCTGCATTGCCTCACTGCTCCAGGATTTTGAGCCCTGTCACCCATGGCCCGATAGTGATTGGTAGATATGAGACAGTGTCTGCTGTAAAGGGAGGGCGTGTAGCCTGCTTGGGAATTTCTCTTGAAAATAGGACTTTTCAGAGTCCGAACGTATCCTCTGTTCAGAAATCCGGAAACGGAGTGGCTGATTCTGGGGTCAAGAGGCAATGTAAATACCTGCAGTACAACGCGGATTCCGCCCCAAGGCAGATCTGTCTTGGGGCGGGAGGAGAGCCCACGGGGCTTTCCGCAAGACAGGTCTCCTGCACAGAATCTGGAGTGGTAGAATCGGGATTTCTATCCTTGCATGCTCTTTTGTGCAAAGCTGGATTCCGGCCTGACCACGATCAGTCCCTTGGCAAGGTGCAGAGAGTGGCTATAGCGACCAAGTTCATTTTGATGTAACCCCAAAGGTGAGTTGCACATGTCTTGCAGACCAAAGAATATGATTCGACTTGGCTGGTATATGGCAATGCTGCTGGTCTTTGCCGTAGCTAGCGTTTCCTGCACCCCTCCTAGCAATGCAGTGCCTGAAGCCGATGATATGGCAAAGGAAGAGGGGCCCCGGCGCGGTGGTTCTCTGGTGGTGGGAACTACAGATGACATTATCAACTTCGACGCGTTTTCGCTTGGTTTTGTCAGCTATCCCATGCAGAACCAATGCTATGACAGCTTGATTCTCTATGACAAGAGACTGAACATTGTGCCGCGTCTGGCTACGGCGTGGGAGACGAACGACGAAGGCACCGCCGTAACCCTGACCCTGCGTGAGGATGTGGTCTGGCACAACGGGCGGGCCTTTGTAGCCGACGATGTGGTGCAGAATATTGAACGTGCGCTGGTGCCCGATACGGGCTCGAATGTGCATGGCATGGTACAGACGGTTACAGGTGCCGTGGCCAACGGGGATCACAGCGTGACCATCACCTTTGCCGCGCCCACACCCAACATGTTTGACATCCTCAATGTGATGCGCATCATGGCTCCCGAGTCATTTGATTCGCTGGCCAGTTCCTGCATGGGCACTGGACCCTTTGTGTTGCAGCAATGGATTCCGGGCGACATTCTGACCTTCACCCGAAATGAAGACTATTGGGACGAGGGACGGCCCTATTTGGACGAGGTGTCCTTCAAGCCCTTCGATGATCTGGAAGCCTTGGTGACAGCCTTGGAAACCGGGATCATAGATGCGGCCATAGCCGTTCCGCCCAAGGATTACCAGCGTCTGCTGGACGCAGGCGTTGAAGTCGAATTCGGACAAGGCGGCTTGCTCTATTCCATCACCGTGAATCCCCCTGATCCTGACCAGCCGGAGGGAGCGCTCAACGACAAGAGGGTGCGACAGGCCCTATGCTGGGCCATTGACCGCGATGCCATTGTGGACCAGGCCCTGTTCGGGGTGGGAGGGGCCACGGTGGTGGCATTTCCCGACTATTCCGTGGCCTATTTCGCAGACATGGCCGATCACTACAGTTTCGACCTAGAGAAGTCGGCTGCGCTGCTGGACGAGGCGGGATGGATCGACAGCGAGGGCGATGGTGTCCGAGACAAGAACGGAGTCAAGTTGGTCCTGAATACCATCACCATCCAGGCCTTTCCCGAGACCACGGATATCGGCACCATTCTGGAAGCCGATTTGGCCACGATAGGAGTGGAAGTCGATGTCGAACCCCTAGACAGCGCCACCTACGGCCCGCGGCATCTCGGTACGCCGGAGACTGACGGCAGCGCCGTGTTCGACCTTGATGTCACCTTTGTGGGCAGACAGCACCTAGATCCAATGGGACTGTTTGACAATAGCCCGTATCGCCCTCGCTCAAGTCCCATTTTCCCCAGAGGAGATTTTCCCGCGGGCTACGTGGAAAACCTGCAAGTTGCCGGGTCCACTTTCGACCGGGAAGAGCGGCGCACGGCCTTTAGAAAAGTGAACGAGATTCTGCTGGATGCTTGCGTCAACATTCCGGTTTCCTGGAAGTACACGCTGTTTGCCCGCCAAGCCAATGTGCAAGGTCTGGAGTGGACCGTCAACGACGAGTTGATGGCGGGCGGCGCCTGGCTCGAATAGAACTCCGATCGTGTTCCTTGGACATGTTGCTGGCTCTTGGGCTTGGGCCGAGCCTGGGCCGAGCGACACGTTGAGCAAGAGGCGATCAGTCCTCATCGCCCGGAGGCGAATGTCCACGGCTCTTTGGCACTACTGCCAGAAGGGAGGAGCCGCGGGCTGTCCGCACAGGGCCACCATGGGCCCGGTGCGGTCCATGGCAAAAGGAAGGGGCGGAAGCTCCGCTGGAGCTTCCGCCTGTCTTTAGATCCGCATGGCTACCTATGTGTTGCGACGACTGGTCCAGACACTGCCAGTCCTCTTCCTGAGTTCCATTCTGGTTTTCGGCTTGGTGCGCTTCATTCCTGGAGATCCGGCCATATTGATTGCGGGACCCGACGCGCTGCCGGAACAGATCGTGGCCGCCCGTGCCCGCTTGGGTCTGGATCAACCCATGTATATGCAGTATGCAATCTGGCTGGGTCAAGTGTTGCGGGGAGACTTGGGCGTGTCCATCCTGAATGGATATCCGGTCCTTGATCTGATCAAGCTGAAGTTTTTGGCCACGCTGCAGCTGACGGTCGGTGGACTGCTGATAGCCCTGCTCTTGGCGATTCCCTTGGGTATATTGTCCGCGGTCAGGCGAGGCGGCTGGCTTGAACATCTCACCTCGCTTGTGGTTGCTCTGGGGCAGGCCATCCCCACCTTCTGGCTGGGCATTCTACTGGTGCTTGTGTTTTCCCTGCAACTCAAATGGCTGCCACCGTCCGGTCGCGTGGAATTCGATCAGAAGCCGGTGCTGGCGCTGCGCCTGATGATTCTGCCTTCTCTTACGCTCGGCTTTTACTCTGCCACGTTGCTGACACGATTTCTCAAGAGCTCTCTGCTGGAAGTGTTGGAGATGGACTACGTGCGTACAGCGCGAGCCAAGGGGTTGGCTGAATCCAGAATCCTGACGCGACATGTGCTGAAGAATGCCCTGATTCCGGTTGTGACCATGCTGGGTCTGCAATTGGGCGCGTTCTTGGGTGGAGCCGTGGTGACAGAATCGATCTTCGACTGGCCCGGCTTGGGCAGACTGATGCTGCAGGCAATAGGAACTCGGGACTATCCTGTCTTGCAGGGCACCGTGTTGTTTGTGGTAGCTATATTCGTGTGTGTGACCTTGATCACAGACTTGACTTATGGATTCCTGGATCCGCGGATCCGGTATCAGTGAACCCGTCTAGGCGGAGGCCTACAGTTCCAACGTTCCATGCTCATGTCGGAAAGTCACACGGAAACCGCCGGTATATCTCCGCAGGCTAGGACATTCGAACCCCTTGCCCTTCCCACGGAGCCCCTGCGTACGCGCTTGTGGCGTCGATTCAGGCAACAGCGGGGCGGCATGCTCGGGCTGCTGGTGGTCTTGATCATGCTTTTCATTTCGGTATCGGCCCCTCTCCTCTCGACTCACGATCCCCTAGCGATAAGCAAAGGCAACCAGTTCTTGCCTCCCAGCCCAGCCCATTTCTTTGGCACCGACGAGTTCGGGCGCGACATTTACACGCGCACCCTGCACGCCGGCCGCATTTCCTTGCTGGCCGGAGCCTTCGCGGCCCTCACGGCCGCGGCTCTTGGGGTTCCCTTGGGTCTTGTGAGCGGATATACAGGCAGCTGGCTCGATTCGGTCATCATGCGCTGCATAGACACGCTTTTGGCCTTTCCGGCGCTCTTGCTGGCCCTGACCATCGTGGCCGTACTGGGGCCGGGCTCTGTCAATGCCATGATCGCTGTCGCCATTGTAGGTCTGCCCGGATTTGCCCGCTTGGCCCGATCCAGCATTTTGGTGCAAAAGGAAACGGATTTCGTGTTGGCGGCCCGAGCGGTTGGAGCCACGGCACACAGGATCATTTTCAGGACCATTCTGCCCAACTCCTTGGCGCCTATTATTGTGCAGATCACATTGGCCATTGCGTTTGCCATCCTGGTGGAAGCCGCCCTCAGTTTTCTTGGCTTGGGCACGCAACCACCTGACGCGTCCTGGGGAGCCATGTTGCTGAGTGGCCGCGGTCATCTGCGCCGGGCATGGTGGTACGGCTTTTTTCCGGGCCTCTTCATCACGTCACTGATCCTAGGGCTTAACAGCTTGGCCGATGCCTTGCGCGATGTACTTGATCCCACCATGGCGAACCCAGGCGTCCATTTATAGTTCCATGGTCGAACGCGGACACGAGCCGCCTCGTTTGCGCTGTTGTCTGAGTTTGCCGGTCGACTTGGCGCTGGCACGAGCTTGACCGATGCCCGGCATCCTCCGAGGAGGGATTGATGTCAACGAATGTGCAACAAATTCTCTATTCCGAGTTTACGGTGACCGATTTTGCGCCTGGGACCAAGTCCCGTCTGCATCTGGTGGTGAACACCTTGTCCACGGGGGAACCTCTCTATTGCCCGGTCGTTCTGGCCCGCGGGGAACGGCCCGGTCCTGTCTGTATGGCAACGGGGCTCGTGCATGGAGACGAATACGAAGGTCCTGTTGCCATACAGGATGTTTTCTCTGAGCTGGACACCGCGCACATGAGTGGCACATTCTTCGGCATGCCCATGGTCAACGGACCGGCTTTTGCACATGGAACCAGAGAAGGAGGTTGGGATCATTTGAATCTGGCCCGTGTTTTCCCGGGCAGTTCCCAAGGGTTTCCCACCGAGCGCATCGCGCACGTATTTCAAGAATATCTTGTAGTCCAAGCCGACTTCTTGCTGGATATGCATGCAGGCGGCAACCTGTATGCATGCAAGGAGCTGGCAGGCTACCAGGTCCAAGGCGGACCGACTGGATCTCGTTTGCACGAGGCTGCCATTGCTTTTGGCTTCGACTTGGTATGGGGCACCGAGGCCCTGCCGGGACGCACTCTGTCCGCGGCACGGATCAAGGGAGTGCCCGCCATTTACGTCGAGAATCGGGGCGAAGGCAGACTTCGGCCTTCGCAGCGTGCAGCTGCGGTACAGGGCATCTGGAACATCTTGGCCTTTCTGGGGATTGTCAATGGCGTCTATCCGACTGTCGAACCTGCTTTCAGCCTGCAGACGCTGGGTGAAGAGGCAGGCCATTTGCAGGTGAATTATCCCAGCCCCTCCTCGGGGCTTTTTGTACCTGCCGTGAATCTGTGGGATCCCGTTTGCACTGGAGATGTTCTCGGCCAAGTGCGCCATCCGGATGGCACCGTGCTGGCCGAAGTGCTGGCTGAACAAACAGGACGCGTAATGCTCTTGCGAACGTTTCCCCGGGTGCTGATGGGAGAGTGTTTGATCTATGTCCTTGAAATGGAGGTATAGTTCATGCTTCGGTGCGCTGGATCCGTGCATTATTGGTATGGATGACAACGATCGCGCTGGCTCTCCGGATCGTGGAACTTGACGAAGTGCAAGAGGCAGGGGCACAAAACTGGGCCGAGTGCAGACCTCGGGAAGAAGGCAATCCAAGGAGAAGAGCGCATGAACCGATACGAAACCGATACCGCAGTCTTGGGTCTGGGCGCCATGGGCTGTGCATCGCTTTATCATTTGGCCTTGCGCGGCATACCTGCCCTTGGAATTGAACAGTTTCCCCTTGGACATGAACGGGGCAGTACACATGGCCCCTCCCGGGTGTTTCGCCCGTTCTACGGGAATCCGCTTTATGTCGAAATGGTTCGAGCCGCGCAGGTGCAATGGCAAGATCTGGAGCAAAGGGCGCAAACGAAGTTGCTGCGACTCTGCGGGCAAGTGGTCTTGGCGCAGCCCGAGAATGTCTTGTTTCAGGAAGGTCTGATGGCGTTGCGTCAGACTCGGGAAGCCCATGAAGTGCTGACCAAGGTGCAAATGTCCAAACGCTTTCCCATGCTGCAACTTCCCTCGGGGTATATTGCCTGTTGGGTGCCCCGAGCGGGATTCCTGGAACCTGACCGAGCGCTGAAAACACTGGTCTCCGAGGCTCGCAAGGCTGGTGCATCCATATTGGCTTCTCAAAAGGCAGTAGGACTGGATCCCCAAGGCGACTGCCTGGAGGTGGCAACCGAAGAGAGCAGGATTTTGTGTCGGCGCCTGATTTGCACGGGAGGTTCCTGGACCGCCTCGCTGCTGCCTGCCTTGGCATTGAATCTCAAAGTCACTCGCCAGCAGAAATTTCACTTCAGAAGTCCAAATCTGGAAGCCTTGCATCCAGATCGTCTTCCCGTATATGTCGATTGTGACAAAGGCTACTATGGATTTCCAGTTTGGCGAGGCGTATTGAATGTGGCCGACGACAACTGGGGAGACTTCGTAGAACCAGATGCAGTTGACCAAGAGCCGGATCCAGAAGTGAAGGAAAACTTGATGCGTTGGGTAGCGTCCCTATTCCCAAATCGTGAATGGGAACATATCCATACCGAGACGTGTCTTTATACCAATACGCCTGACGATGATTTCATTTTGGACCGGCACCCCGATCTGCCCAATGTGGTCATTGGAGCTGGATTCTCGGGCCACGGCTTCAAATTTGCGCCCTTCATTGGTAAGCTACTAGTCCAACTTGCGTTGGAAGAAACTCCTGCACTCGACATCCAGACGTTGGGGATGCGTCTCTGGAACGGAACTTGAGCATGAAGGTCTGAACGGGCCTAGCCTGCCAGCTCAAGTCTCCTTTGCCGACTCCGGCCATGAGGATCGTTGGGGGAGGCATGAGGCAAAATTTGTTCCCAAGAAGAGTGGAAGGGGGTGTCAGGAACATTGACCCACGCACTAGGCAAGGTGTCTGTGCTGCAGTGGGTCATCAGCAGAGGGACAGGCGGAGCTGATCAAAAAAATACTGCCAGGAAAAAGCAGGAACAGCACGGCTCTGGCAGGGACCAAGAGAGCCCTGTCAGGCTGCAGGGATTGCCGCCCTGAGGATGAGGATATCGAGATCTGATGTCTGTCCGATGATGATGAACCGATGGCTGGTATGGGCGTACCCTCACAGATCGCCACTGAGAGAGAATCGTATACACAGCGACCCTTGGCCGCTCCGGCCCCTTCTGAAGCAGCCGGCACGGCCCTGTTGCACTCCACAGAATCTCAAGAGCCTCTGGTGAATCCACATTGACCACTGAAAACGGCCACATTCAAATTGATCAGATGTTCCTTTTTTTATTGCGGCCTCCTTGTAAAGAAAAGGCTTGACATGACATTCGATATGCTAATCAGAAATGGGCTGTTGGTGGATGGTACAGGATCCCGGGCCACCCAAGGAGATGTGGGAATCAAGGATGGGACCATCACGGATGTGGGCAGGCTGTCAGAAGCCACCGCCGCATGCGAAATCAATGCTGATGGACAGGTGATTGCTCCGGGCTTCATAGATATCCATACTCACTCGGACCTTACCTTGCTGGCCGAACCGCTGGGCATGAGCAAGGCAATGCAGGGAGTAACCACGGAAGTGACCGGCAATTGCGGGTATAGCCCTTTTCCTGTGTCACCGGAACGTGTGGACGAACTGCGTGCGACTCTGAGCAGTATTTTCGGGGATGCCGTGCCTTGGACTTGGCAGGATCTTGACGGATATCGGAAGGCTGCATCAGAGATAGGGCTGAGTATCAATATTGCGCCATTGGTAGGCCACAGCGCGGTCAGGGGCCTGGTGGTGGGATTTGAAGATCATCCTGCTTCTGCCGATGAAATCAGGGCCATGCAGTATCAAATTGAGCTGTCCATGGAGCAGGGGGCAGTTGGATTTTCGACCGGGCTGACTCTGCCTCCCAGTGCCTATGGCGACACTGTCGAGATAATCTCTTTGACAAAGGCTGTGGCTCGCTGGCCAAGCCGAATATACACGAGTCACATACGCTGCTGGGCAGGATATCATGTGAAGGGCGTGCAGGAAGCCATAGACATAGGCATTGCCACGGGTGTACCTGTACAGGTGGCTCACATGGCTGTCAATGATCCACGTCATTGGAGAGAGGCGGATACGGTCATCAGAGTCTGTGAAGATGCCGTGGCGGCCGGACACGACGTTACTTTCGATGTATATCCCTACGCTGCCAGCAGCAGCGGTTTCAGCCAGTGCATTCCCACTTGGGCCCAGTCTGGAGGACCTGCAGCTTTGCTGGAGCGCATTCGGGATCCCCAATCAAGACGAGTGATCCGTGCTGACATGCTGCATGAAGGGCTGTTTAGAGGATGGCCTTGGTTATGGGACAGGCTGCTGGTCAGTACAACGCACACAGAGGCGGCCAAGCCTTATGAAGGGATGACCATCAAGGAAGTTGGTCACGCCTTGGACATGGAACCGATCGATGCATCCTTGACCTTGATGGATCTGGATGATGCTCGCCTGGATGTAATTTTTTTCTATCGTACCGAGGAAGACATGAAGGCATTCCTCAGGCATCCCCTAGGCATGATGGGATCGGACGGTTACGCTCTGACGCCTGGCACGCGCCTCAATACCGGCAAACCTCACCCGCGGTCTTATGGGGCACACGCCAGAGTTTTGGGCCGCTATGTGCGTCAAGATCCGATACTTTCCCTAGAGGAAGCCGTCTTCAAAATGAGCGGTCAAGTGGCGGAGAGATTGGGCCTTGCCGAACGAGGGCGTTTGCACGAAGGCTGCAAGGCGGATATTGTTGTGTTCGATTTGGACACTGTCTCGGATCAAGCGACCTTTGAAGACCCCCATCAATTTGCAACGGGAATCTCGCATGTATTTGTTAACGGCATCCCGGTTGTACAACAAGGACAACACACGGGCCAGCGACCAGGTACAGTGCTGACCCCTGCCTGAGGTCAGGCGACGACTTCCCTTTGATTGTAGAGCCGGTTGAGGAGTCGCAAGGATGTTGCTGGCGGACCATATACGAACGGCAACCCTTGAGACGCAGTGGCCCGCTGGGACAGCAGAAGCTATGTATGTATATCCACAACAAGTCGAGGGCATATAGGACGGACCCCCAAGACGCTGGCTGGCGGTATCCGCCCCGTTCCAGACTGGAAGTACAGAGGCCAATGGTGCACAAGGGCAGTTTCTGCATTCAATGAGGTCTCCGAAATCATGGCCCCATACAGGTGGAGAAGCAATCCGTTCACTGGCGCGAGACCGGATATCACTCTTGTTGACTGGATTTAGCTCGCGTGCGTATGCCCCGGAAAACCTCTGACGGCACGCTGACCCAGCGCCAGCGCCTCACTGACGTACTGTGCCCAGCAGCTCATCTTGCAGTTCGCCCTTTATATCGATTTGTATAGCGGCAGCCCGGACATGGACGTTTCGACGCTGGTTGGCATGTTCACGAAGAGTCACCTGCAGGATTGCAAAGCCTAGTCGCGGCGTAATGCCCATAATCTAGGACTATCTTCCTTCAGTCTCGTCTGGACACACCATTTCCGTAGCCTATGAATCTGGAATTCTCAGCTGGCTACGGCTGAATGGCACCAGATCCACGTCGACCTAAGTGCGACACCTGAGCTGTCTGGATATTCAGTACGTGTGGTTGTTATCCTGAACGGAGCTGCATACCGCCACGGGCCTCTTTCGGTCTGTCATTGTGATCGGATTGGAGGCGGGTATGCGGTTGTGCAGAGTGCCGCGCTGGCCCGGATCACCTAGCCACGAGCGATAGCGCAAGTACCCGTCCCTCACGTGCGCGCACGCTTTGTTCACGAAAAGACTCTGGCGAAAGAGGAAATCCGGGACCCAGACTCAGAACGACAGCGCCTCCGCTGGATACGCCCCAAGCCCGGAATCAGAGGTCGCGACCTAGCGACGGCAGCAAACCTTGGACCGATGTACGGCCAAGTTGGCAGCAATCGCATGACCGACTGATACTGCCATGGCTTGGGCCGCGGCGCGTTGCAACGGTCCTGTGACAAAGTCTGTCCTGTCGCGTCGACAACCGTTCCCGTGATCCGCCTACGCAAACCTGTACCCGCGCGGCTCGGGCACGACGGGGCGAATACAAGGACCATGCGTCAGTTGCACGAGCGCCCCGGATGCAAGCCGTGAGCCAACCCCTAATCCGGCATGGGCCAGCAGGCCGCCGGGTCCAAGCCGGATATCCGGCTTGCGAACGGGCTCCACGTAGATGGTGGGCACCTCTCTAGGCGATTGTCGTCTAGATCAAGCCATGATAGGTGCAGTTGGCCCCATGACAACGGCAGGGGTCCGCTCAAGGCATTGCCGCTCAGGTCCAAGTCGGTCAGGTGCGTGAGTTGGCTCCACGCCGGGGGCAGGGGTCCGCTCAAGGCATTGCCGCTCAGGTCCAAGTCGGTCAGGTGCGTAAGTTGGCTCCACGCCGGGGGCAGGGGTCCGCTCAAGGCATTGCCGCTCAGGTCCAAGTCGGTCAGGTGCGTAAGTTGGCTCCACGCCGGGGGCAGGGGTCCGCTCAAGGCATTGCCGCTCAGGTCCAAGTCGGTCAGGTGTGACAACTGCCCCCATGACGATGGCAGAATCCCCATCAGATGAGTGTCCTGCACGTGTAGCTTCGTGACGCGGTCCTCTTCTACCACTACACCGAACCACCAGGTTATGGGCTTCGCAATATCCCACCAATACGGGACATGCAGGCTCAGCAACAGGGTACAGTCGCCCACCAGATCCGGATAGAGATCAGGCCGGGGCACCACGATGCCGTTGGTGCAGACCTTGGCTGGGTCGAAGGGTATTGCCCCCTTCGGCAGGTCCAGCAGCCGACCGTCTATGACCAGCGTGGGATTGGACGCCAAATCATCAAAGAGAGAGGCCGGCCATATGTTCTCTGGATGCCACGCGATATCTAGTTTCAGCACGCGCAGGGAGGCGAGATCTGCAAAGAGACCCGGTGGCAGCTGCTGCAACGTGGAGTTGTGGCTCAGATCCAAGATATGCAGGGAGACAAGACCCGCAAAGAGACCCGGTGGCAGCTGCTGCAACGTGGAGTTGTGGCTCAGATCCAAGATATGCAGGGAGACAAGACCCGCAAAGAGACCCGGTGGTAGCTGCTGCAACGCAGGGTTGTGGTCCAGATCCAAGGTGTGCAGGGAGGTGAGATCCACAAAGAGACTCGGCGGCAGCTGCTGCAACGCAGAGTTGTGGCCTAGATCCAAGGTATGCAGAGAGTCGAGACCCGCAAAGAGACCTGGTGACAGCAGCTGCAACTCAGTGTAGCGCAGATCCAGAGTGTGCAGGGAGGCAAGACCTGCAAAGAGATCCGGCGGCAGCGTTACCAGATCAGTACCGAATAGATTCAGGGTGTGCAGGGAAGCGAGACCTGCGAAGAGATCCGGTGGCAGCGTCACCAGACCGGTACCGAATAGATTCAGAGTGTGCAGGGAAGCGAGACCTACGAAGAGATCCGGTGGCAGCGTCACCAGATCGTTGCCGTTCAGGGACAGGGTATGCAGAGAGGCGAGACCTGCGAAGAGATCCGGCGGCAAGGTCGCTAGCTTGTTGCTGTTCAGGGACAGGGTGTGCAGAGAGGCGAGACCTGCGAAGAGATCCGGCGGCAAGGTCGCTAGCTTGTTGCTGTTCAGGGACAGGGTGTGCAGAGAGGCGAGACCTGCGAAGAGATCCGGCGGCAAGGTCACTAGCTTGTCGCCGTTCAGGGACAGGGTGTGCAGAGAGACGAGACCTGCGAAGAGATCCGGCGGCAAGATCGCCAGATCTTTACCAACTACGTGCAGGGTATGCAAAGAGACAAGACCCGCTAAGAGATCTGGCGGCATCGTCACCAGATCGGTACCGAATAGATCCAGGGTGTGCAGAGAGGCGAGATCTGCAAAGAGATCCTCCGGTACCCTCACCAGAAAGTTACTGCCCAGGTCCAAGGTGTGCAGGGAGGCAAGACCCATAAAAAGACCCTCCGGCAGCGTCGTCAGCTTGTTGTGGAGCAAATTCAGGGTATGCAGTCTGGACAACCCCGCGAAGAGACCCTCCGGTAGAGCTGCCAAGACATTGTGGATCAAGTTCAAGGTATGCAATCTGGACAACCCCGCGAAGAGACCCTCCGGCAGTGTCGCCAAATTGTTGTAGTTCAGATTTAGGGTATGCAGTTCGGACAACCCCGCGAAGATCCCTGCCGGGAGGCTGTCCAAGTTGTTGCCGCCCAGATCCAAGGTGTGCAGTTCGGACAACCCCGCGAAGGTCCCTGCCGAGAGGCTGTCCAAGTTGTTGCCGCCCAGATCCAAGGTGTGCAGTTCGGACAACCCCGCGAAGATCCCTGCCGGGAGGCTGTCCAAGTTGTTGCCGCCCAGATCCAAGGTATGCAGTTCGGACAACCCCGCGAAGGTCTCTGCCGAGAGGCTGTCCAAGTTGTTGCCGCCCAGATCCAAGGTGTGCAGTTCGGACAACCCCGCGAAGATCCCTGCCGGGAGGCTGTCCAAGTTGTTGCCACTCAGGTCCAGGGTGTGCAGCCCGGACAACCCCGCGAAGGTCCCTGCCGGGAGCGTCTGCAAACTGTCGACTGCTAGCAATGTTGACGCGCTGGCCAGATCCAGAGTGCCCACGCCAGCCATCTGCGCGGACGTGATCCAATCACAGGTCTGTCCCAGCTGCACCTCCAGCGCCTTTACCACAGCCTGTGTGCGCCCATGCAGCGGCCCTTCACCACACCACGCCTCGTCCGTGTACCAGACCAAGGTGACCGCATAGTCCAGGTAGCCCACGCGATCCACCTGTGCATTGTCCACGTAGCGCACCGCCCCCTCCGGGTGCACGGATACTCCAAAACGGGGAGGCGGCGTCCGAAGATGCGCCGCCGTGCCATTCACTTGTACATGCCGCGCTTCCGTCACCTCCCACCATACCGAAGCTGCCGGTCGGAACCCCGCCGGTACCGTGAAGAGCGCTTTGGGCTGCTGGCGTGCAAAGTACTGCACGGGCGAGCGAGTGCTCTCCAGAGTGAGAGTCACCTGCCGCCCCTGCCGTTGCAGACGGTAGTGGCTGCCCCAGTGTTCGGCTTGGTTGTCGTAGACTCCTTGCACGGGAGCTGGCTCCGCTGCCGACATTTGGGCCTGCAGAGTGCGAGGCCCCCACCCCAAGACCAGCCATAAGGCCAGGGCCAGAGGCAAGGTATGCCGGAAGATGTCCATGGGGGGTCCTCTTGCAGACAAGAACATTCAGCGGGATGCACAATCCTCGCCATTGTACACGTCATGGCCGCCTCTTCGGTTTGGGCTATAACATCGAAGATTTCTGGAGCTATTGTCTGGAGGGCGAAACCGATCACCGGGATGTCAAGAGACGCGCATCCATTTTGGATGGTCTGGTGCAAGCTGCCGCTGCGGTGCCGTCCACACCGGTCTCGACGGACAAAGCCTCAGGAGTCTATCTCAACATAGAAATAAACGTACTAGGATAATGGTCGGCGACGAAGACGAACACTCAGGTCAAGGCCACCTTTGCCTCTCTACGCTCCCCTATGCAGTACTATGCCCGCCAGAACTCCGAGGATTTGTGCGTGCTGCCGATCGATTTCCGGCCGGCACGGATTGAAACTTGGGAGGTGACAAATGCACAACATGTCAACGAGGATGGCTCGGATCGGCCGGGCACCGATGACCACGTCTTCACCATGCAGGTGGATACACAGGGCCGTGCACTATGTAGACAATAAAAAGGTGAACACCGTGGGTTACCTGCGTTATCGCGTCGATGGCACCTGGGCCGTTGCCCCTGCGATGCCACCGATGGCAGTGGAGGCAGGCACGGTGACGGCCGCTGGCACCGTAACCGTGACTTGGCGTGCTCCAATACAGGATGGCGGCATCGCCCCGTCACTCGCTATCGCGTGCACCGCCGCCTGAAAATCCTTCTCATCCGGCCCGGGCCATGCACGCACCTGTTTCTTTTCTGAAAAGGACGGGCAGGTGCGTATGTCACCCGTGCTGGATTATGTATCTCTGAGAGAAGGAATGTACGTCTTGAGGCACCCATGTTTTCCCGCTGGATTGCATCCGTTAGCCTGTTCCAAGGCCGGAAATATTCATTCTGGGCTTGGAAATGCCCATCCAATACTATTGCCATTGCTGATATCGGATATGGGTGCCATAAATTGCAAGCAATCCATTAGCGTTAGACTGTACCGAATTCAGAGGTGAACGGTTTCTTGATGTTCGCCTAGGGGGTGGTACTTGGCAGATGCCGCCCTTGCATGCTACTGGAAGCGTGCGAAGCCCGATCTTGGTTGTAACAGCAGCTTGTTCATAGCAATGAATTGGAAGGAGGCAGGGCCATTCCAAGAATATTTCAGCAGTTTGGATCCTCATCGACTAAAGGGCACCAATAACAATGGTGCCCGCAACCAATGCCTGCCTTTGAGGCCAATGCCAGAAATAGCTCAGTTGACGATCTGAATTTGGCTCGTGAATGCCCTGGAAAACCCGATGGTACCCTGACCTAACGCGTCGCTGACGTGCTGTGTCAGCAACTTGTCTTGCAGTCCGACTTTTACATTGATTTGCATAGCGGCGGCCCAGACGTGGACATGCCGACACTGGTTGGCTATGTGCCTGCAGGACGACAGGAGCCTAGTCGCAGCGAAGGTCTTCGGCGCCCCTGTCCATCCCCCTTCGGTTCCGTCCAGATGAACCATTTCCACAGCCCATGAAGCTGGAATTCCCAGTTTGTATACAGAGGCCGCTGGCGGCGGCCGGGACCGCGGTCATTGAACACTATGCCCAAGAGGTGGCCAATGTAATGTCTTGGCTGGGAATGTATCCCGGAGCAGAGGAATCCTGAAAGCCCCCGTTGCATCTGTGAAGCGACGGCAACCTCGATTTTCTCATATCCGCTCCTTGCGCTGGATTGTTCGAAAGCGAGGCAGTTCTGCTCGCAGAGGTCAAGAAAGGAGATCGTATCAGGGTCATTCGGAATGTCTTAGGCCAAGAATTTTTCTCTGTGCAGAGCAATCGGGATGGGATTCTGGTATTGCTCAGAAACACGCCCCCTGTAACATAGGGGTGGCTTTTCGTGACAGGCAGTTATACATTAGGATCTGTCTGGAACCGACGCGTTTGGGTCGATTCCCCCCAAGTTGCATGCAAGTCACTCGGTCTGGCCATGCATGTCGATATGTCAATGGACGGCTTCTGTTGGCCATCCATATGGCAGAGAGGAATCAGGCCAATTATCAATCAAGGCGTTGACAGCTCGACTTCAAAACGCTGTCCAGTGTTGTTGGAGGCATAAGCAGCATCCGTGACCCGCGCCACTTGCAAGGCATCTTGGCCGGTAGTGGGCGGTTTGCCTTTGCCTTGGGCGGCATGGATGAACTCTCGAATGAAATGTTCGCCCCCAGTTCCACCATAGGCGGCCGACTGCGCCACTTCGAATTCAAAGACCTGCCGGGGAGCTGCAG
The DNA here is from genome assembly GCA_963422415.1 of Caldilineaceae bacterium. Taxonomy (GTDB): domain Bacteria; phylum Chloroflexota; class Anaerolineae; order Caldilineales; family Caldilineaceae; genus Bin34. The sequence goes on along the minus strand of OY729430.1, from coordinate 2,810,986 downwards.
CCCAATCCGGATGAAGGCTCTCCACATGCAGTCGGGATGCAGGACTGTCGCCAAACCCACCGAGGTGGAGTCTCCCCAATCGTCCATTGAGGCCCAGATATATGTCGTTGCCTGTGGGATTGTGATATCCCTCGCCGCTTTGGGCCAGGATGTAACCTAGATGCATTGAGGCAATGGCTCCGGATGCCAATGTCATGGAGAGACTGGCTGTATCTTCCACATCAATGTCTTCTCCGCTGCGGGTGGCGACTTGCGCTGCCACCGCGGTGATCTCTTCTCCTGTAATGAAACGAATCCGATCAATGTCATGACATCCCAGCCAAGAGACAATGCCGCCTCCGGCTATCTCCTTGTCGAAAAGCCAGTGGCGCGGATCGCGTTTGCTTACCTGGGTATAGATTCCGCGCATTTCCATGGAAATGAGGGGTCCCAGCAAGCCCTGTTTCACGATGTCCCTCATTTTCATGTAGACAGGATTTCTCCGCCCTTGGTAGCAAACAGAAAGAAGTCGGCAAGACTGCTGGGCCATGCCCATGACAGCCTGAGTTTCACCAGCGTGGCGGCCCACCGGTTTTTCGGCCATCAAATGGACGCCTGCTGATAGAACCTTCCCGAACATCCCCGGTCCTTGGTCGTTGCGGACCGCAACGATTGCAAAAAAAGGAGCGTGGTCTCGCAGCAAAGCGTCAAGATCGGAATATCCCCCTGCCACTTTGTCGCCTTGGCAGTCGATGGCTTCGTGTACGGCTGCCGCGGTTTCTCCCCACAGGACTATGGAATCCACTTCGGGAAGCTGTTGCAGGGTCGCCAAATGAGCCAGGGAATGGGGATGCTCCAACCCAATCAATGCCGCTTTCATGTTTGTTTCAAGCCTTCTGAAGTCTGCCAAAAAAGATGGAAGGCGGCGTGTCTCGCCACCTTCTCCGCCATCTTGCCTTATCCAGCCATGGCTGGATAAGGCAAGGCGCTAGGGCCTTTGATTCTGCGTGCGTCGAGCTGTGCCAAACTGCGTCTCTTGTAGGCCCGCAATTCCTCAAGTCCATATTGTCGTGCCAAGTCCCGGACCGAAATATCGGGACTTTTGCTGTGTAGCACAAACCATTGCTCACGGCCTAGCCATTGCTCCATTTCGACTACCGCGGCATGTTCCTTCAATAGCCGATCCCTCTTGTCCAAATTGAAATTCTCGTGGTAGATGCCGCGATCCAGATCAAGGACAGTTCTGGTGACGTTGATGTCCTCTGACGTCTTCTCGTACAGGATCTCCTCTCCGGTAATGTCGTAGACGATGCAGTCTCGATTGTAGGTGGAGGTCACGATATAGTAATGGTGATTGATGGCATGCGCCTGCAAGGCTCGTCCCGCGGAATAGGCGCTGGGCCAAATCACCAATTCCGCATCGGCATCTGCAAGGGCCTGCCAAACGTCGGGAAAGTTGACATCGAAACAAACGGCCATGCCAACGCGGCCAAAGTCAGTGGCAATGACACTCGGGGTCGAATGGATGACATCGACTGGGGGAGCAAGTTCAAATTCGGACCAATAGGGGTATGTCTTGTCGTATACATGTGCGATCTGACCCTCGCGATCGAGCAAGATTGACGAGTTCAGGCGAAAGCCGTCCTGCAAACGGTCGATAGGACAGACAATGTACATTTGGAATTGCCGAGCTAGGGGCGCCAGGGTCGAAACGGTAGCGCCCTCCAGGGTTTCGGGCTCGTTCCGGCCTTGTCCATTGAAGGTCTCGGGCAGGGCCACCAAGTCTGCCCCGCGTGCGCCCTCCTCCGCTACCATTTGGGAAATGCGGGTCAAGGGGAGATCGTGGAATCCGAGGCTGACCACGCGTACTTGACGTGGAGTTGTAGACTGCGGGTTCATTGCCATTGAAATCCCCTCTAGGGGTCAAGGTTATGCGAGCCAAGCTTGAATCCGGGTCGGGACCCAGTCCATGTCATGAAGTTCAGATTGCAGGCGACTGATTTGTCATGGCAAAGTGTGAGGGAATTGTAGCCTGCAGGGCTATCATACCTTGGGCGTGCCGGGAGCACGGCCGAGGCTACTGCCAAGTGGCGGCTCGGCAGGGGGTGCATCGTGTACTGTCCGGGCGGGATATGCGGATTTCCTCGTGCAGGGTCCGGCCTGCACTGCCAAGCGAGAGCCATGAATTTTTGCCGAAATTCTCTGGCGGGCGGGCAATGCTTCTGTACGACGGAAGACATGCCTTGCCGCGGGTCAGACAAGGACCGCCGCTACCCCTCTGTCCCAGAAGCTATCCTTCTTCTCTGGTGGGCAATCCCAGTCCCAACAGCCACGACTTCACTCGGACCTTCTGATCCGCGGCCAAGGCGGCATCCATGTGCGTTGTTTCCAGCCGCAGCGTCGGCCCTCCTGTGGCGACCGGATGCAATTGAGACTGGGGAATTGCGGCGGCGCTGTATTCGTGCTGCAGAATCTGGTCTAGATGGCCTGGATGCCGACTGGCGGCGCGAGCCCTCTCCTGAAAGCGCAAATGCAATGTTTCCGTCTGGGCCCAGACGAAAATTTGGGCTGTCCTAAATCTCGCTCTGGTTCTCAGCGTCGCAAGGTCCCCCTGCGCAAGATGAGCCACAAAGTTGGCTTCCAGCAAACAGGACTGATTCTGAGACAACAGGCTGGCCGCGTATTCCAATAGCAGAGCCATGGCGGCTTGGCCCAGCTTGCGGGACCAGGCCCGATCCGACCAGCCCAATGTCTCGTACAGACTCTCTTTCAGAATATCCTTGGACATGGCCGGCAAGCGGAAGGTCTGAACAATATAGTCCAGCAGATGGGTCTTGCCTGCACAAGGGGGCCCGTTGAGCAGCACGAGCAATGGCATAGGGACCTCACGCGCCCGCGCCCGTCCCAATCCTGCAGGGTGGCTGGAACAGAACATCCCTGCCTTCCACCTTACTCTACCCGAAGGGGATGTTTCCCTGCCACGGGTGGCGCGCTATGGCTTCCTCGTCCAGGTCAACGCCCCATCCCGGTCCAGATGGCAATTGTAGATAGCCATTTCGGATCTCCGGCAATGCAGTGACATATTCATCCCGCCAAGGACAGGAGTCCACATCGGTCTCCATGATCTTGAGATTGGGCAACACCGCGCAGAGATGGGCATTCTGAAAGGTGGACAGGTGACTGTAATAATTGTGAGGTGCCACTTGGATCTCCCGCAAGGCTGCCTGTTGGGCAATTTGCAGACTTTGCCCCAGTCCGGTCCAAGGAAGGTCGAACATGGCGATGTCCATGGCTCGCAGGTCCAGAAAGCGCTGGTATTCGCGCAAGGTGTTGACGCTTTCGGCCGAACAGACGGTCAGCGAGGTGGAGTTCTTGACATGCCGGATCACCTCGGGATCGAAGGAATCCACTTCCAGCCAAAGCATCTTGAACTGTTCCAGGGCCCGGGCGATCCGGACCACATCGATGGTCTGAAAGTGGAAGTTCAAGTCCAGCGCGGTATCGAAATCCGCGCCTGCTCCCTCCTTGAAAGCGCAGATCAACGCCACTGCCTTGTCTATCACGTAATCGGGATTCTGGCCGTCGGTCGAACTCAAGGTTCGGGAAGGATTGCCCGGAACGATTACGTTGGTCTTTAGAGCCGTATACCCGCGTTCTCTAACTTCCTGCCCCAAAGCGACAATATCGGCATAGGAGCGCAACGGCTGGCCATACAGATCGGGAAACCGGGCCCGGTAGGTGCCACAATGAGACCAGTACACCCGAATCTTGTCCCGCAGCTTGCCTCCCAGCAGTTCATATACCGGTTGTCCTAGAACCTTGCCCTTGATATCCCACAGGGCGCATTCCACACCGGCGATGGATCTCTGAATCACGCCGCCGGGACCTTGGCAGGACAGGCGGTACATGTCCCGACACCGCGCCTGAATATCCAAGGCGTTCCGGCCTGTCAGAATGGTAGCCAAGTCCCGCACGCCCCCTGCGACAGCCTGCGGCATTCTCCAATCTGTCACTTCGGCATAACCTGTCACGCCCCCGTCCGTCTCTATCTTGACGAAGGTGTAGGCGGCCCAGGCCGCATCCGCGTGGATGGGTTCCACGGCTGTTATGTTCAATTCAGAGCCCATGAGGTCCTGCCTTTCCGATGACACTGGAGTTTGGCATCAAAGATCGCTCGTCGCTCAAATCCCTGCCGAACAAGCAGGGGCAGACACGACCAACCGCAAGGGGCAAGGGAGTACGCCTGGAGGGATTCGAACCCCCGACACCTGGTTCCGAAGACCAGTGCTCTAATCCGCTGAGCTACAGGCGCCCTTGAATCGGAATTTTACCAGAAGAGCTGGAGGGACTCGGTCCCATGCAGTCCTGCGCAGTGCCCGGATGACCCACATGTCTGCGACTAGGGCGGGTCCGGCGGGAAACTGGGGTTTTTCCGGACGAGCGTGTTCCACTTCCGCAACGCCGTTTCGGCGACGACTCCGTCATCGGCGGCCGACTGCACCAAATGCCACAGTGTCTGGCCCAGTCTTTCCTCGGTCCAAGGTCCGGTGGAGAGATGGGCGTGGTCACCCCAGTCCGGCAAGGCAATGTCGAGTTTTTGGGCCTTGGACTGAATTTCCCGGGCCGCTTCCAAGGCGGGCAATCCGTCAGGGATGTTGTCAAAGGGCTGTGAATTCAGGCTGCTGCGGGCGGCTTTTTCGGCTTTTTTGATCTCGTCCCATTGCGACAGTACGGTATCGCTGTCGGGCAAGCTGACCTCTCCGTATACATGCGGATGCCGCCGAATCATCTTTTGACAGATGCCGGTAACGACGTCCGCCAATTGAAACTTGCCGTCCGTCTGGGCAATGTGGACCAAGAAGAGAGTGTCCATGATCAGGTCGCCGATCTCCTCTTGCAGATTCTCGTCATCCTGCAGATCGATGGCCTCGATCACCTCGTGCACCTCGCTGAGAATCTGGATGCGCATCGAATCCAGCGTCTGTTCATGATCCCAAGGACATCCCCCCGGAGCGCGCAGTCGTGCCAATACATTGGCCAGAGAGTGGATGCTGGCTTCTTCGGCTAGCGGCGGTATCAGCAGAGTTTCACAGCGATCCGGCATGCTGCAAAAGGCCAATGCCTTCAACTCCAGACTCGGACTGGGATGTGCAGCGCCCGCCTGGATCCAGTGTACTTCGTGGCGCGGCGGATATGCTTGGGCCAAGCAAGATGCGATCCGAGGCACATGGACTCCTGTCACGCCCCCAATGAAGAGGGGAATGGCGACATCGGTGGGAGGATGCCAGCGATTCTGAAACACCTCGGCCTGTACCACTTGGTATGCATTGGCATCTAGCCCCATGTTTTGCAGCAACGCTGCAGGCTGCAGGCTGGTTGGGCTCGTCACGGTCTGGGTGTTCAAGAGACGCCGTGATGCAGGGACAGGCCGGTGGCAGACAGAAAGGGAGTGTTGAACACAGTGCACTCTGTCCGCGCGTATCAGGCGGAAGCCGGTGTTACACGGCGCGCCGGTTGCGCAAGAAGGTCTCCACCAGAAGCGCCAGAAAGACCACCGTGAGCGCCATGGCGGAGTCCAGCAGGTCGTAAATGGCCAGCAGGGCCAGCATGCAGGCGGCGACACCGGCCAGTACACCTTGTCGCAGTCCAGTGTTTTCCCGGATGCGTCCCGTCAAGACAGGCCATTTGTTTTGCAACTGGCGCGAAAGCACGGTGAATCCGCCACCCGCCCACAGAAACAGTCCCAGAAACATCAGGGCGATCGCTTCAATGTTGTCTTGGCCGGTGTCCAGGAAAGGGGAAACTTGCTGCAACAGATACAGGCAGATGCCCAGTCCGGCCAGAAACATCACGATGCCCAGAGTGTCAGTCAGGCGGTTCACGGGCGGCATCTCTGGGTATAGTCAGAAAACAAGGGACAGTCTAGCACAGGAATTGCGGAGTGAATTCAGGGCGGCAGCCTGTCTTGCCCCGGGGCTTGTTCATGGCAATCCGCCTGTATGGTGGATAATGGGTAGCCGGTACAGTGCAGGCAGGCAGCCTGACCAATGGGAGCCGTTTTCATGGCCAAGAAGTACAAGCAAGGTCCGCAAGGCTTTTCCCGCTCCACCAAGTGGATCGTGATCGGGTTCAGTTCCATTATCATACTGAGCATGGTGCTGGGCGGGGTCTCCGCCGTCTTTCAGTAACCTCCTTGGCCAGATGGGGCCGCGGCAAAAAGACACCTTGTTTTTGCCGTGATCGTGCTTCTTTTCAGTGCCATCTTGACCCAGTGTGCCACCGAAACCCTGACTTTCTCCGATATAGCGTTTGGCCGCTTGGCCATCGGGGGGCTGGTCATGGCGCCATGACGACACCAGCCGCCGCCCCTGCGTCAGAGTCAGATCCGCCGGGCTTTGGGACCTGATCCTGCGTTTCCACTTTCTTGACTATATGGCCATTATGCGCTTTGCGACGCCGGTGGGTGCCTTGACTTTGGTGTACGCCGCGATGGTTTTCGTTGTCTTGCTGTCGACCGGGTATACCCTCTCCGGAGTGGGTCTGACCTTGGCAGGCATTGTGCTGGTCATTCAGTGAAGGCAGGCAGTTCGCATGAGTGACAACACGGCCATGGGAAGGGATGGGCTGCACCGATGCACTTGGGCCTATGCCGGCGCCACCATGATTGCGTACCATGACCAGGAGTGGGGTGTTCCGGTCACGTCCGATCCCGACCTGTGGGCCAAGTTGGTATTGGACACGTTTCAAGCAGGACTTTCTTGGCGGGTAGTGCTGGAGAAACGCGACCGGTTCCTGACTGCATTTGACGAATTGGATCCCTGGGTCGTGGGCACTTATGACGAGGCCAAGGTCCAAGCCTTGCTGGCCGATCCGGGCATCATACGGAATCAGGCCAAGATTCGAGCCACCATCGGCAATGCCCAAGCCTATGTGGAACTTTGTCGGAGGGAAGGAGGCTTTCGGCGGTGGCTGCTGCAATACATCGACTATCGCCCTGTCATCAGCGGCCACTGTCCTGTTACTTCGCCGGAAGCCCAAGCCATGTCTCAAGGGCTGAAGCAGGCCGGCTTCAAGTTTACCGGCCCCATAGTCTGCTATGCCTTCATGCAAGCCACGGGTTTTGTCATGGACCATGCCCCGACTTGTTTTCGGACCCCGGCTTGCATGGAGATGCTCCATGCGTCTCAGAAGGATTGGACTGTCCCTGTCTAGAGGAGGCGGGTCAGCAAGTTGTATTCTCGAATCAGAGAGTCTACCTTGTTCTTGTAGGTCAGCAGGGATCTGCGGCCTTCCACTTCCAAGGGAGTGCGGGACTTGAAAGCGGACAACGACTGACTCAGATCCCTGTCTTCTTCCAGTTCATGAGGTGGAGACGTGCGCCATTGCTGAATGAACTTGACGGTCTCCACATCATATTGGCTGATGTCGTTATGCAAGTCCCGAAGGCGTTCGCAGGAAACCTCTGGAAAGGGGAGTTCGCTCAGGACTTCCCAGGCCCGATTGAATCGGCGGCGTTGCCGCTGCATTTCCTCGCCCATTCCGTGATTCCACCCTTGATCTCAAAGGATTGCGAAAGCCCCTTGATTATAATTTTGTGTTGACCATGGGAGAAATCTGGCCCTCTCTCGCCGCGGTCTGGCCCTCATGAGTCCGCCCTTCCCCTTTGTCATTCAGGCCCGGCAGGGACAGGCCCGGCGCGCGGTGTTACACACGGTGCATGGCCCTGTTCAAACCCCGGCCTTTGCACCGGTGGGCACGCAGGCCACGGTCAAGACACTGGAGCCTCGGGACCTGCACGAGGCTGGTTGCGACCTGATTCTGGCCAACGCTTATCACCTGTACCTACGACCCGGGTACCGTCTGATTCAAGCCTTGGGAGGACTGCACGAATTCATGCAGTGGTCTGGCCCCATTCTGACCGACTCGGGAGGCTTCCAAGTCTTCAGTCTGGCCCACCGACGCAGGTTCGATGATGCCGGGGTTATATTCCAATCGCATCTGGACGGCAGCTGGCACAAGTACACACCGGCCTTGACCATGGAAATCCAGGAGAGTCTGGGATCGGACATTGCCATGGTTCTGGACGAGTGCGCACCACCGCATGACCGCGACTACATGCGGGCATCGCTGGAACGAACCTGCTGCTGGGCCGAGACGTGCCGTGAAGCCCACACGAGGAAGGATCAGGCCCTGTTTGGCATCGTGCAGGGGGGGATCCACGAGGATCTGCGAGTCGCCAGCGCTACCTTCCTAGCCCAACTGGATTTTGCGGGTCTGGCCATTGGCGGTCTGGCGGTAGGCGAAACAAAACAGGAAATGTACCGCACGCTCGCCTTCACATGTCCCGTCCTGCCCGAGGACAAACCCCGGTATCTTATGGGAGTGGGAGCCCCGGACGACATTGTGGAAGCCGTGCACCATGGAGTGGATCTCTTCGACTGCGTAATGCCTACTCGTATCGCCCGCAACGGTTCTGTACTGCACCCGGCGGGCCGTCTGAACCTGAGGAATTCGGTGCATGCCACCGCCGAAGTTCCGTTGCAGTCCGATTGTTCCTGTTACACCTGCCATCATTTCACGCGGGCCTATTTGCACCATCTTACCCGGTGCAAGGAGATTTCCGGCTTGCGCCTGTGTACGATTCACAACGTGACCTTCATGCAAAATCTGATGCGGGACATCCGCCAGGCGATTCAGGATCAGGTCTGGATCGAGTTTCGCCAAGAATTCCAGGCCCGATATCAAATTCCAGATCAGGCTGCCCGACATGCTGCACACAAGACTCTTGGACCAGAATCGCGATCCTGACACTAGATCACGGAAGCGAATCGCCTAGACTCATCATGTTGTCGAATGTACCAGAACTGTATCAGGCTTTGGTTTTGGGTATCTTGCAAGGACTGACAGAATTCCTGCCCATTTCGTCCAGCGGCCATTTGGTGATCCTGCCCGCGGCGCTGCAATGGTCTCCCCCTTCACTGTTGATGGCAGTGACCGTACATATGGGCACTCTGCTTTCGATCTGCTGGGCGTTCCGTCAGAATATTTGGACCATGGTGCGAGACATGGGAAGAACGTTGACCCACCGACGGTGGGTCAGTTATCAGGCGCGCGAAGGATATTTCATCTGTCTAGCGACGATCCCGGCAGCGGTAGCGGGCTATTATCTGCGCCCATTTCTGGTTGACGCCATATCCAGTCCGGCCACGGCGGCCTATGGACTTTGCGTTACGGCCGCGTTGCTGGGAGGAAGTGAACTGTTCGCTCATTGGCGCGAACAGCATCGCTACGTGGAGGAACTGACTTGGTGGGACGCGGTGTTGATGGGGTTGGGGCAGGTCTTGGCGCTTGTCCCAGGCATCAGTCGCAGCGGCGCCACGATGGCTGTTGGACGAGCGCAATCTCTGGAGCGGGTTGGCGTGGCTCGCCTTAGCCTTCTTATGGGCCTTCCCATCATGCTGGGAGCCGGCCTGCTGGAATTCCGCAGCGCCTTGGCGGTGGATGTCTTCTCGCTGACTGCACAAGGCCTGCCCCTGGCCGTGTCTTTTCTGGCCAGCGCTCTGTCCGGGGTCTTGGCGATTCGATTTCTGATGAATTTCGTGCGCCGGCGCGGCTTGCTGCCCTTCGCCGTCTACTGCTTGATTCTAGGCTTGGGACTGCTCTTGTACCTGCGCCTTGCCCCTTTCAACACTTGACTGAAAGGCGGCAGATATTCAGTCCAACGCCATGCTCGGCATGACGATGAATTCGAATCGGGTGACAATCCACCGAATGAGGGGCAGGGAGCGGGAAAAGCCATGGTGGCTTCGCTTCTGCCTCTGAGTGATGTTCCCGTTGCAGTCGGCACGGGCATCGTCTAGGTTGTGCCACTGGGCTGGGTCGCAGTCCGCGAGGCCCTCTCTGCAGACTGACCCCGCTCGACTTGGCCGCGCTCCACGACGAACTGGGCCGGGAGTGCATTGCTCGGCGGCGCAGTCGCCATGCGGCAATGGATGCAGATCTTGGGAGCCATGGCGTGTTCAGCGGGGCGGCATCACCAATCTGTCAGGATGGCATTTCCAAGTGCATCTGTACATTGACGTGGAGTATCTTGTGCCCAAGATCCGTGGATCCGTGCTACCAATACTGAACTTCACTGGTCTGCATCTTGGTAGCCCTGTTGCTTCAGACGTGGGGCTAGGTCATAAGCGCCACCCGAAAAACACGGCATCTGCATCGCTGCATTCCGATTTGTGCCAGTTGCTTGCCAGTGTGTCCCGGATGGGTCAATTGTCCAGTTCGCCATGATCCTGCCCTGTGCGCTTGGTCCCTGCCACTCTGAAGGGCAAGGTAAAGTGCACGCCAAGAGGTTCTGTGGCTCGGTGGGGTTGCATTCCATTTCGGAGCTGATTGCTGGCCTGTGCATCACTCTCGTCCCGGAGCAGCGCCGGTACCCGTATTATGTTTGGAAACGGAGAGATTCATGCGGGGACCATGGCCAGAATCTAGACGCAAAGTGGAGTCCGGGCGTCGCGGCTGTCTGGATTTTCTTCCGGCCTCATAACAAATGCAGTCAATGGGTTATAATCCCTGCGCTGGGATGCTCCGGGTTTCGGCCCTGAGCAACCCCCTCCGGTGCAAATCGGAGGTATGCGGAGTTTGTACGCAGAGTGGGGAATCCCACTTTTTGTTTATTTAAGGGGCAATTTCAGGGACAGCCGTCGAGGCAAACAGGCAATGAACAAGGAACTGGTAGTGGGAATCAAGGCAGTTGCGGCCGAGCGAGCCTTGGACACCGACATCATTTTTGAGGCCATCGAAGCGGCTTTGGCTTCCACCTACCGCAATCGCAACGGCGTGTTGTCCAATGTAGTCGCCAAAGTGGATCGCGCAACTGGCGATTCTAGCCTCTTTGTAGAAAAGGAAGTGACGGACGAAGTGCTGGACGACCGCACGATGATTTGCTTTGAGGATGCTCGTGAGGTGGATCCCAACGCGGAAGAAGGAGATCTGGTGCTGATTGAAATCCAACCGGCGGACATCAGTCGGATTGCCGTGCAAACGGCCAAGCAGGTCATTATCCAGCACATTCGGGAAGCCGAACGCAACATCATCTACCAGACATACAAGGACCGGGTCGGCGAAATCATCAGCGCCCAGGTGCGCAGCGTGGATTCCATGTCCAACACAGTCACCGTCACGGTCAATGAGCGATCCGAATTTGTCCTCAAGCGCGAGGAGCAAATTCCCAACGATCGGTTGCGGCGCGGTGACTACGTCAAGCTCTATGTGGAGAAGGTGGAAAAAGACAATCGCGGCCCCTACGTCAAGCTGAGCCGTACGCACCGCAACCTGCTGCGCCGGCTTCTGGAGCAGGAGATTCCGGAATTGCGAGACGGCATCGTGGAAATCAAGAACATCGTGCGGGAACCCGGAGCCCGCAGCAAGATCGCGGTCATAGCCACGGTTGACAATGTGGATCCGGTGGGCAGCTGCGTAGGCATGCGCGGCGTTCGGATCAAGAACATTGTCAGCGAGCTGGCCGGAGAACGGATTGACGTGGTGGAGTGGAGTGAAGAACCCCACATCTATATCCTGAATGCCATCAGTCCCGCCAAGGCCACGGGAGTGGTTCTGCATGAGGATGGAGTCAACCGCACGGCGACCGTGGTGGCAGCAGATGACCAACTGAGTTTGGCCATTGGGAGCTCGGGGCAGAATGCTCGCTTGACAGCCCGCTTGACGGGCTGGCGAATCGACATCAAGAGCGAATCCGAAGCCCAAAGTGAAGGCATTGATCTTTTTGAACTCCAGCAGAACATGATCAAGCACGATCAGCTGGCGGTGGCAAGTCGCCGCTTGGCACGCAGCCAGTCCGAATCGGCCGATTCACTCCGGCGTGCCGCCCGTGTCTTGGCCGATCGCGACGGTGCGGCAGCCGACGCCGACAAGCCGGATGCACTTAGCGGCGTGCTGCAGGATGCCTTGGGCAAGCCTGTTGTCACCGATGCGGAGGCAAAATGGCAGTCGGCGGCTCAGGAAAGTGCACGTTCCGCGGATTTCGCGCCATCTGTACCTGTACCTGTAGACGAAGCTTTCCGGGAAGCCGCGCAGAAGGCCTTGGAGCGAATGTCCTATGAGGAATACACCGAGACTCTGCAGCAGCAAGGCGAAGCCAAGACTACGGAGGGGACGGGGATCACTCCATCGGAAGAGGAGCTGCCCGCCATTATCACGGCTGATATGCTTAGAGCCCGCAGGGATGTGGCCCAGTCTGGCACCCAAAGTCTTGCAGACATGGAAATCCCGCCGGAATTGTTGGCGGGATATGAAGGGGCGGCTGTCCCGGACAGCAAGTCCCCGGAAGAGAACGAAGGGGATGACGAAAGCAAGCGGCGCGCTGCTCGGTCGCCACGACGCGCGAGTTCCCCCAATGCCACGCGCTTTGACGAGCTGCTGGATGAGTGAGGCAGGCCATGTCCCGATCGATGCGGTTCAAGAGATCGCCACAGCGAACCTGTGTGGCCTGTCGGCGCGTGCAGGACAAGCGGTCCATGATTCGGATTGTGAAGAGCGCGGGAGGAATTCTGGTGGATCCCACTTCCAAGTTGTCCGGGCGCGGCGCGTATCTGCATGCCAACAAGGATTGTTGGGCGATTGGCTTGGGTCTGACCCAGGCAGGCAAGCCCGGTCGCCGGCATCCTCCCATTGAGCAAGCCCTCAAGGCCAAGCTGAACATTGAGGAAAAAAGGTGCTTGCAGAATTATCTTGCATGTCTGTCCGAAGCCCCCTTGCTCTCGAAAGCCGTGAGGGACGAGACGACAGACACAGAGCCCGTATAGGAGGTGGCGCGCGGGGAGACAATTGTCAGATACCCAGCGACCTTAGGCGTCCAGGATTGCGACCGCCAAGGTAGTTCTTTAGAGGATGGAGATAAGCGAAGAGATGGTGGAAGAAACACAAGCGGAAGCCCAGGTGGCAGAGCGAACGACTGTCTATATCGAAGCTCCCATTACGGTGGGTGAACTGGCTGTGGTGGTGGGCAAGAGCCCCATTGACCTGCTGCGCATCTTGATGAACTTTGGCCTGATGGTACCCATTACCCAAGCCATCGACTTCGAGACCGCGGAGATTGTCTGTCACGAACTGGATATCATCGTCAAGTCCAAGTCGGAGGAGGCCGCGGCAGGAGAACCCGAAGCGGAAGCCGCGACAGATTCTGCCGCGGAATCTACGCCTTCCCTGATTCGCTCCCGGCGGACCAAAATCCAGAACATGGTGCAGGCGGAGCGGAAATCCAGCTTGCAGTCTCGACCGCTGGTGGTTACCGTGCTGGGGCACGTGGACCACGGCAAGACCACGCTGCTGGACACGATTCGCAAGACCAGCGTGGTAGATACGGAAGCGGGTGGCATCACCCAGGCCATGGGGGCCTACCAAGTTCGCCATGAGACGGACGAGGAATGCCAGACGATCACCTTCATTGACACCCCAGGGCATCAGGCCTTTACCCAAATGCGGGCCCGCGGGGCTGAAATCACGGATCTGGTCATTCTGGTGGTCGCCGCGGATGACGGCATCATGCCCCAGACCCGAGAAGCCATCGAGCATGCCCGGGCGGCGGAAGTCCCTATCGTGGTGGCGTTGAACAAGGTCGATCGGCCCAACGCCAACATCAACAATGTGATGATGCAGTTGTCCCATCAGGACCTCATCCCCGTGGATTGGGAAGGAGACACCCATGTAGTGCCCATCAGCGCCTTGAGAGGGGACAACATTGATGGCCTGCTGGATACCATCACCCTGATTTCGGCGGATATGGATCCCGAGGCGAACCCCAATGGACAGGCCGTGGGGACTGTGGTGGAAGCCCATGTGGACCGCAAACAGGGCGTTACAGCCACATTGCTGGTCCAGAACGGCACCTTGAAGCAGGGAGACTTCGTGGTCATTGGCGGTACATGGGGCCGCGTAAAGGCAATGCGAGATCATGCAGGGATCTCACTCAAGGAAGCGGGGCCCAGCACACCGGTCCAAATCCTAGGCATGTCGGAGCCCCCGGAGGCCGGAGAATTCTTTGAGGTCCTTCCCTCCAAGAAGGCCGCCATGCAGCTGAGCAAGGCGCAAGAACGCCAGAATACGGCAATCAGCGTTCCGGTCTCCCTGGAAGAGACCGATGTCAACAGCCTGTTTGAGATGATCCAGGGCGAAGAGATCAAGGAATTGCGGGTAATCCTGCGGGCCGATGTACAAGGCAGTATCGATCCGATTTTGACTTCTCTGGAGGGCGTGGATCAGACGGAGGCGAAGATCAAGGTGTTGCGCAATGCGGTCGGCGACGTTTCGGAAACCGATGTATTGCTGGCCGAAGCCAGCCAAGCCATCATCGTGGGCTTTAACGTGTCCGTGGACAAGAGCGCCGAGTTGCGGGCGGAAAAACAGGGAGTTGCCATTCGACTGTACCGCGTCATTTACGAGCTGGTGGGGGACATTGAAAGAGCTCTGAAAGGCATACTGGATCCGGAATATGCCGAAGTTGTGGTTGGGCAGGCCGAGGTGCGCAACCTGTTCCCGATCAAGAACGGCATGGCAGCTGGCTGCGTGGTCGTGGATGGAGCGGTCAAGAACAATGCCAGGATACGCCTGGTGCGGGCTGGAGCCCCAACCCGTACTGATCGCATCGTTGAAGTCAGGCGGTTCCGAGACAAGGTGGACCAAGTTCGCATGGGACAGGACTGCGGCATTAGTCTCAAGGACATCAATAACTTCAGAGAAGGCGACCTGATCGAGGTGCTGGAACTGCGGGAAGTCGAACGCTAAATGGTTTCCGTCCATCAGAAGCGGGTGTCCCAACTGCTCCTTGAAGAAATGAGGGCAATCATTGAACAGGATCTGCAGAATCCCGTCTTGGATTCGGTGCAGGTCTGGCGCGTCAAGGTGAGCGCTGACCGGCGCAATGCCAAGATTTTCGTGTATCACCAGAATTCGGCCTATTCCCGCGGCCAGATTTTGAAGGCCTTGAACAGCGCCAAGAACTACTGCAAGCAACAGTTGATCTCTCGCAACGTCATCGGACGGGTGCCGGATTGTCATTTCGCCTACAGCGACGCCGAACGCTCGGCCGCACAGGTCTATGAACTGCTTGATTCCCTGGAGCTGGAATCCGATGGTGCCTGAGGCTGTACTAAGCGCCATACAGGGTGCCCACCGCATCCTGATAATCAGCCATGTCGAGCCGGACGGCGATGCCTACGGCAGCATGTTGGGCTTGAAGTGGATTCTGGAAGACGCCGGCAAGGAAATCTGCGCGGGCATAGACAGCAAGAGTGACGGTACCTACGCCTTTTTGCCGGGACATGCCACTGTGCAGCGGCCTCGGGATGTAAGAGGACCCTTCGATCTGGTCATCATCACGGACTCCGCGGCGGTGGACCGCATGGGCGAATTTCGCTACTTGCAGACTGTACAGGAGGCTCCGTGGGTAGTGGTGGACCATCACCCCACCAACACCCGATTCGGGGGCCAGGATCTGAACTGGGTGGCCCCGGATCACATATCCGCCTGCAACATGGTGGTGCATCTGTGCAAGGAGCTGGGTTACGAATGCAGATCCAAGGCCAAGCAATGTCTGATGACCGGGATGGTTACCGATTCCCAGTGTTTCCGCGTCTATGCCACCGACGAGAAGTTCGTGCAGGATATACTGGAAGTGATGGGAGCGGACAGCTTCAGTCTCTATGACATCGTGTCGCAAACCGTGGGTGCGCAGTCCTTTTCGGATCTGCAGATGTGGGTCAAGGTGCTGCCTTCTCTCAAACTGGAGTCCAAGGTCGTCTGGTTGACCCTGCAGGAGGAACGCCTGGTCCGTCCTGGCGAACGCGTCAAGACGGGGGGACTGATCCAGAAACTGACCGAGGTCAGAGAAGCCGACATCGCCGTCATTTTTACGGAGCGCACCCAGAGCGACGGACGACATGGCGTGACATGCAGTTTCCGGTGCCGTCCGCATCTGGATGTCAGTGAACTGGCGCACAGCTATGGCGGTGGCGGTCATCAACTTGCCTCGGGCTGTTTCATTGAGGCTCCATTGGAGGAGACCGTGCAGCGGGTAGTGGCGGAACTGAAGCGAATCGTAGCCACGCGGAGCTGAATTTGTCTTCCAGACCTAGCGTGGCCCACGGGCTACCTCAGAGCGCCTCCAGGCTTGGGAGAGGATAGTGTGAACCCGGTGCCAGAAGGCATATTGCTTCTGGACAAACCCGGATTGCCGGTGCACCGGACCCGTGCGCAGGCGACCGAAACCCAGTTGCCTACCAGTCATGACATGGTGCAGTTGGTGCGGCGGACCTTGAACCTGCGCCGTGTGGGCCACACGGGCACGCTGGATCCTTTCGCCAGCGGACTGCTGGTGGTTTGTGTGGGCAGGGTGACGCGGCTGGCCGAGTACTACCAGGCATTGCCCAAAACCTATGTGGCTGGAGTGCGCTTCGGGGCGGAGACGGATACCGGAGACATTACAGGCCAGTTTCTGCCGAATGAGGGGAAGACGGAATGGGATGCCGCGCGCGTTGCGGCGGTCTTGCCTGATTTTGTAGGGCGACAATGGCAGGTGCCGCCCGCCTATTCCGCCAAACGCATCTCCGGTCAAAGGGCGTATGCGCGGGCTCGGGCCGGCGAGAGAGTGGAGTTGGACGCCCAAGAAATCCATGTCTACGATATTGCCGTGTTGCCGTCTCACGATCCCCGGGAAATGTCCCTGTGCATCACCTGTGGGGCGGGGACCTACGTGCGCAGCCTAGCCCAAGACATTGCGCGCAAGGCGGGTACCCGGGCCTTTCTGTCCAATCTGAGGCGCACTGCCTTGGGTGATCTTTCCGTGAAAGACGCTTGGACTCCCGACGATCTGGTCGCGGCAGATGGTTGGCGACCGGAATCCACCGCCTGTCTGCCACCCAGTCAGGGCCTGCCTTGGCCGCGGCTGCAGTGCAATTCCGAATTGGCTCGACGGCTGGGTCAGGGTCAAATTGCCTTGTTGGCCGACTCTGAATTGGCCCTGACCGAGAATCAGAGCGCCTTGGCCGTCACTCCTGCAGGCGACTTTCTGGGCGTACTGGTCTGCCTAGGCGTCACCGCGGCACAAAAGACCCGCGTCAAGGCTACCAAGTGGCTGGCTTCGGCCCGCTAGCGCGACCGCTTGCCGCCATGCGCGTCGTTACCGATATTCGCAAGGTGATCCTGCCCAATGCATCCGTGGTGATCATTGGCAAGTTCGATGGGGTGCACTTGGGGCACTTGGCCATTCTGCAGGAAGCCATGCGGATTCGAACGGAATTGCGTGGCTCGGGAGTTTCCGGCGCCCAACTCGTGGCACTGTCTTTCGATCCTCTCCCTACCATGTTTTTCAATCCAGCTGTACAGTTGAAGCTGCTCAATCCCCCGCCTGTCCGCAGTTCGCTCCTGTTGACAGCCGGAGCGGATCTCTGTGTCATGCAGACCTTCCATGAATCCCTGGCCAATCTCTCCGCCGCCGAATTCGTGGCCCTGATCAAGGTTCATCTGAACATGAAGGTATTGGTGATTGGCAATGACTTTGCCTTGGGCAAGGATCGCCAGGGAACGGGCGCTCTTCTTCAGCGATGGGGGCGCGACCAGGATTTTGAGGTTCGGTTCGTTGGAGATGTGCGAAGAGAAGGGTACGCTGTGCGCAGCAACACTATCAGGCAGCTGCTGCACAGAGGGGAAGTGAGACGGGCGCGTGACCATCTAGGTCGGAACCACTTTGTGGTGGGTCAGGTACAGCCCGGAGTCCGGCTGGCGCGCAAGCTGGGCTTCCCTACGGCCAATCTCACTCCTGACGAAACCATCTGCTATCCTCGCAACGGGGTGTATGCCACCTGGATCTGGTTGCAGGACCCCTTTGGTATGTACGCCAGCGTGACCAACTTGGGGTGTAGACCCACCTTCAACGGCTTGGAATACCGCGTGGAGACACATCTGTTGGAGTACCCGCCCAATATTCCCGAGGATCATTTGTATGGGCAACGGGTGGTGGTCTCCTTTGAAGAGAGCCTGCGGTCCGAAATCAAGTTTGAGTCGGTCGAAGCATTGTCGGGACAGGTTCGGAAGGATATGCGGATGGCCCGCAGTATGCTGGCCGGCAAGGAGAGCGACGGTCTGACTCGGCGCATTGTGGCGGAAATCCTGCAAAGGGATGCTGATGTCAACTAGCCCTCGGTCACAACCCGGCTGCCCTCTGGCCCGGCCTCCAGGCGTATGACATGATCCAGATGTTCTTCAAAGGTGTCATCATGGCTGATTACGAATATCTGTTCTATTCTGCCCAGAGTTTTCAGATTGGACGCCAGCTGGCCTCTGCGAACTCCATCCAGATTGCTCGTGGGCTCGTCTAGAAACACGAATCGAATATTGGACAGTCGGTGGAGCAAGGCCATGATCACGGACAAGGAGGCCGCCATCTGCTCTCCCCCAGAGAGATTCCGAAACTGTCTTTCCTCTCCCTTGACATTCAGGACGATACCGAAGTTCGCGTCCCACTGCAGCGGTCGGGTATGGTCCTCCATCAAGGAACAAAAGAACTCATTTGCCAGTTCGCTGATGTTCTGAATCAAGGCAGCCGTGATCTGCGGCAATGCCCGGCGCATCAGCTCCTTGAGCCAGACCACTCGTTCCTCTCGGGCTTCCAGGAGAGCCAGCCTTTGTCTCTCTTGCGTTCGTGACCGGGCTACGGCTCGTAGTCGGGTTACGTCTTTGCTGACATCCTCCAGATACTGTCTCTGGGCCTTGGAAGTGGCGTTTTTGCCTGCCAGCTCCGCCTTCAACCGGGATGTCGTTTCTTGTAGGGCAATGTGTTCCTTGGGTTCGTATTGTCCCTTCAGATCCGTGTGCCGTCTGTCCAGCTCAAACAATCGTTGCACGATCTGTTTTGTTTGCCGGGACAACTGGGATGACTCCTTTTCCAAGTCTGCCAGGCCTTGGGCTGCCGCTGCGTGGGCCACATAACTGAGATACCCCTCTCGATTGGCTTCCCTCTGCAGTCGCAATTGGCTGGCAGTCTTCTCCAGCGCTTCCACTTGGCCGACATCTTCCGCGATCTTGGCTGCCTCCGATTCCTTTCGTTGCAGATCTCGTAACAGCTTTCCCAGATCCTTTTGCAGCCGTGGCTGTTCCTCTAAGGCTCGGTGAGCCCTTGCCCATTCTTCCAAGTTGGGCTGCAAGACATCCAGTTCTGCCTGCAACTGCTGGCGATCGGATTGCAACTCCTCGGCCTTGCTCAGTGCACGGCTTTTGCCGTCGATGTCTCGCTGCAAAAGTTCAATGCGTGAAAGACAGTTTTCCAAGTCTCTCCGGTCTCTGTGTTCCGCCATTTCCCTTCTCAGTGCGCTGCATTCCGCTTTCAGAAGTTCCTGTGCTTCGATCGTGACTGCCAACTCTCGCTGCAATTCATCCCGCACTTTGGATTTTGCCTCTATCTCGGCTTCCCGCCGGGCCGTCAACGTGGATACCAAATCATGGTTCAACCCTTGTTCACAGACAGGACAGCGGGCCTGAGGGGAGTGATCCTGCCGGGTTCGTTGCAATGTCTCTAGCTGCTCTGACAGGGATTTCAGTTGGATATGGACACTGTTCTGTCGCAGCTCCAGGACCTGTTGGTCGTTGGCATGCTCTGTCTGGAGTGATTGGAGTTCCGCTAGACGTGTTTCTGCCCTGTCCCGCGCCCCCACCTCCGCCTTGATATGCTCTCCTGCAGTCTTGTCAAGCTGTAACCGGCGCTGGAGCGAAGCCAACGTATCCTGCAAGGCATCGATATGACCGACCTGCGACGGACATTGTTCCAGCTCCCTCCACAGCTCCTCCTCTTCCTCCTTGGCCGACTGCAGTTCATCAAGCCGAATTTGAAGTCTGTGCAAATCGGCAATTCGTTCTCGTTTGTCTTGGACCTGATTTTGCAGCGGACCCATTTCCCCTTGCAACAGGCTCAATTTTCTTTGCAACCCGTGACAAGAGCGAACTCTTGTCTCTAGAGGCTTCAGCTGCCCTTCCGCCTCTTGGTAGAGGCGGTGCGCTTGCTCGTACTGCTCTACCTGTTGCACGGCCTCCCTGACTCTGGCCAGTTCCCTTTCCAGAGACTTGGATCTCTCCAGCAGTCGAGCGCGTTCCAGAGAGGCCTCTGCAAGCAAGGAGTTGACTTCCTGGATTTCCTGTGCCAGATCATCGAGTTTGCGCAGACGGGCTAGGCTGTCCTCTCTCTTCTTTTCGATCATGCATGTTTCCCATTCCAGAGCCCTGACGGTAGCTTGCAGTTCCTCTTGTTTTGCGACTAGGCTTTCCAAGGGCTCAAGTTGGCCATCCAAGTGATCCAACCGGGTTTGCGACTCGGCAACCAGCCCTTGGGCATAGGCGCGGGTTGCATTGAGATCGGTGTCTATGCGGCGGTACTTCTCAATGCCCAGCAGGGGCCCGAAGTGATCTTTGCGAGGGGCCGCCCCCATCAGGAAGGGAGCTTGAAAAGTGCCCTGATCGATTCCCACCGCATCTCGGAAAAGGGTCTTCATGTCCGATGCGCCCGGTGATCCCAAGTGTTCCTGCACAAAGGCCAGCACATTGTCTGCGCCCTCGTGAACCTTGAAGTCATCATCACAGTTGTAGACATAGTTTTGCGAACCGCCCCCTCCGCCGACCGTGCGGTGAATGTCGTAGGTCAGATCGTCTCGAGCGCTGCGCATGCGCACCCTGATCGATCCGCGCGCATGCCCTTCGCGCGTGAAGTCCTTGACGGCTGGACTGAGGCAGTTGAAGAGGGCATAGCCAATGGCTTGCAGAATGGTGGTCTTGCCAGCTCCATTGGGACCCAGCAAGCCATTGATACCGGGCCCAAAGGCAATGGTCACCTCTGGGTAGGCCTTGACGTTCCGTAGTTCCAGTTCCAGCAGACGCATCAGAAACTCTTTTCCCGGTCGGTGGATCCGAGGTCGTCCATGGCATTGAGCGTTTCATATATCTTCTGGGGGTTCACCTTGGCCAAGACCAGATCTGCCGTATCCTGCACTATGGCCAGACACCGCTCGGGATCTGTGGCGTAGGCCGGATTCTGCGCAATCATTTCCCGCAGAATGCGATATTCGACCTCCTGCAGAGACTCGGGGGCGGCTTCCAGATTTCCGTGGGAAAAGCCAGGGCGATCCACCAGCGTGATTTCGCACACCAGTGGCGTAAAGATCCGTTCCGCTCTGGCCTTGAGATCCTCCAGATTCAACTGGAATGCCTCGAAGCGCAATGCGCCGGTCAGCAATATCCGCAGAATAGGCCTTCTCGTGCCCGAGGTCGCTGCATGGACGTGGTTCCGTCTGTGTTGCAGATGGGATTCAAATTGTTCTCCCAATGCCTTTGGGTTGTCCACCCGGCTCACGTCAAACCGTTCCTTGATACGCGGTCGGACAGGGGAGGCCAGATGAGCTACCTGATGCATGGGCGACTGACAAGTGTCCACCTGCACCAGCTTCACTCCTCCAGGCTGGGTGGGGTTGTACTGATCCCAGGCCGTCACTTCCAAGCTGCCCGGGTTGAAGATCCAGTGGTCCAGGTTGTCAAGCTGGAACGGTTTGTGAAAGTGACCCAGTGCCACATAGTCCACCGCAGGGCGAAAGGGGTCCAGATCTGTCCGACGGAGAGTGTCTGGAACATGATTCGGCAATTGCCCTTGCATTCCCGCGTGCAGCATCAGCACGGAATAGGCGCCTTGTCGACTGACCTTGTGCAGAGAGGGGGCCAAGGCTTCCAGAGTCGCCCGCAAGCCTGCTCCCTTGTAGCCCACTCCAAACACGAATACCTGATCCATGATCTCGACAAAGCTTCCCACCGTATGGTGGTCGGCAGCGACCAAAGTGCCGGATGAGTCAGGCACGTAATTGAGCAGCGTCATCCATTCATGCTGTGCCAGATATTGACACCAGGTGATCCCCGTATCCCGGTAGAGTGGCCGATCATGGTTGCCTTCAATCAGGACGCAAGGAATATGGGCCTCCCGCAACAACTCCAAAAAGCGTTCAGCCTGTCCCAACGTCGTCGGCTGCAGATTCGACCTCTTGTGAAACAGGTCCCCCGCGACGACCACGAAGTTCACGGCACGGTCGACCGCTTCTTGGGCGGCCCACAATGCCGCGCCGGCAAAATCGTTGAAACGCTCCTTGGAGTTGTACTGGTAGTACCCCAAGTGCAAGTCCGCTACGTGCAGAAAGGAAAACTTCACCCTGTCCGGTTCCCCCCTTGGCTATTCACGGCAACATGAACCCGCAGGGGACACGCGAGTCGGGGCGTAGATCCAAGATCGCTTTCGCTGCATTGGTTCAGGCAAGCCGACACCGCATGGTGTGCAGCACCGAAGTCTTGTGCAATCTCCAATCGGCCAGACAATCAAGGGCCTCCCTGTGATCTGCGTCGACTTTCACGTGCACCAACAACCCGCGCCGCGGGTTCAGGGCTTGCAAGGCGACGTAAATCAGCTCCCGTTCATACATGCCATACAATTGTGGCCGTGTCCACAGCGATATGTCATGCCGACCCTGCAGATAGCGGCTTTTCACAATGGCCGCGGCCGCCAGTTGGCCCGCCGCGGTCTTGATGCCGAACCTCTGTACCTCTCCCAGATTGAGAAAACGGGCGACGTTCTGTGTGATTTGCCGAGGCCAGTCGTGCACGAACTCTCCTTTCTTGAGAGGACGCCACCATTTCAAGTGATGATCCATCTGGCCCAACGCCAGATCATATATCTGACGCCACTCTCGACCGGGAATGGGACGTGCCGCTCCCTTGGACGGTACCTGGAGGACGGGCAATGGCGTATATCCCTGCAATTCGGCCACGCCTCCCACGCGTTGAAAGCCGTGCTGATCATAGAGCATGCGGGCAATCTGATTGTTCTCCCGTACCTGCAGCACGGCATATTGGACGCCTAGACTGCGCAAGTGATCTTGGGCCGCACCCAAGAGCTGTTTAGCAATGCCTCTGCGCTGATGAGACGGGGCCACAGCCATATTGGCGATCTGCCAGCAGTGGCCATGGGCATCCAAGCGTTGCAGGGAGATGTTACCCACGACCCGCGAACGATCTGTCCAGACGAAGCCCTCCAGCAGGCTGAAGGCGCTGCTGGGCCCGATGACGCCGAGTCCCAGCCATTCGAAGATCTTGCCCCATTGCCTCAAATCTCGCAGGGCCGACTGGCTTTCCGCGTCCAGTTCGGAGGCAAAGGCCTCGCTGATCAGGGCCGCTACTTGACTCAGATCCTTCTTGGCCTCGAACGGCCGAATCCCCGTTGCCAGCTTTGAGTTGGCAGGGGAAAGTAGCAAGGTGGTCAAAAACCCAGTTCCCGCAGTTATGCCGCGATGCGCACCATGGCCGGCCGGATTACCTTCTCGCCCCGCCGGTAGCCTTTGCGCAGAGTTTCCACAATGTGACCACTGTCATGCTCCTCGCTGGGGATCATCTGAACCGCTTCATGGTGATTGGGATCAAATGCCCCCTCGGTCTCGATGGATTGCACTCCCTCGTCTTGGAACACCGCCAGTATCTTCTCCCGAATCTGGGTCACTCCCTTGAACCAGGTGTCATGTATGGAGTTCAGGTCGGTGGGTGCATTGGCCTCCGCCAGATCCAGATCATCCAAGACCGCCAGCAGCTTGGTGATCAGGCCTTCCTTGGCATGGGACACCTGCTCATGCGCAATCCTGTCCAGTCGCTTGCGGGCGTTCTGAAAATCTGCCGCCATTCGCAGGATTTCGGTCTCCGCGGCGGTGGCTTCGGATTGGGCTTCCTCCAGCTGCTTTTCCAGGCAGCTGCGCCGCTCATCGGCCAGGGCTAGGGCCTCTCGCAACTCTTCTGGCGTCAGCTCCGCATAAGGGGAGACAGCACGTGGATCTTCGGTCTGATCGGATGCCTCCTCCTCGGCCCGGCGTGCCGGATCCTGCTCCTCTGCGTTGTTGGCTTCCATTGTCTCCTGATCCTGAAGGTTCTGTGTGCTTTCATCCATGGCTTGGTCATCCAGTAGGTACAGTGTTACAAGTCAGCCTCGGATTTCCGTTCCGCCGACCAACGCGGGATCGTCGTCCAAGTACATGTCTCGGACAAAGGCACTCATCAGAGTGGCCATGAAACGCACGGCTCCCATGTTGTATCCATAGGCCATGCGGACGGGACCTACCACGCCGACCACACCGGTGGCCTGCTCCGTGATGCCATAGCGGGAGAGGATCATGCTGACATCGACCAGATCGGACCACTCCTCCTTGCCTTCTCCCGCGATGAAGACATGGACCTGGCCCGGGGCGTCCGTGCCGAAGAGGATTTCGTGCAGCCGCGATTGCGAATCGAAGATGCTGACGAACCGCCGTGCCCTCTGGCTTTCCGCGAATTCGGGAGCGGCCAGCATGTGGCTGAGACCGCTCTGGATCACCGTAGGCAGGCCGGAATCGCTGGGCGTCTTGGGCATGGCCTGCAAAATGACCTCTGCGAACTTGCGCGCAGCGGGCTGCAAGGCCGGCAATCTGCCTTCCATCTCCTTCAGGGTAAAGCCACCCAGCGCCTCATTCAACATGTTGCTGATTTCCCGCAGGGAATCCTGGTTCAATCCTTGTTGCACTTCCAGCATCCGTTGCTGTACGTGTCCGGCTTCCATGACCATGACCATCAGCACCTGCATTTCCTGGATCGAAATCAGTTCGATATGCTTCAGGCGCTGAGTCACGAACTGCAACTCCGTGACAAGAGCCAAGCTGTGCGACACCGACGCCAGAATCTGCGTGGCATTCTGCAGCCAGTTGCGGGAGTCCTTGCGCATGACTTCGAACTGTTCTCGAATGAACTGGCGGTTGGCCACGGACAACGGCTGTTCCCCGATCAGGCGGGAGACATACAGGCGATATCCCAACAGGGTAGGGACGCGGCCGGAGCTGGTGTGAAGTTTGGAGAGCAGGCCCAGACGCTCCAGATGGGCCAGATCGTTGCGAATCGTGGCCGGGCTCACGTCTAGGGCCCAGTCGCGGGCAATTTTCTTGCTGCCGACGGGTTTGACGTGGGATACGAATTCCTCCGTCACGATCTGCAGGATCTGCCGCTGGCGTGGAGCCAAGGACTGCAACAAGGTGTCGACGAAGAAATCTTGGGGTACGGGAGCCGCAGTCACCGGCTTCAAACTCATGCTGTTCAATGTAAGACCCGTCGCTCCACGCTTTCATGGTAGCAAAGGGCCGCGCCTACAGTCAATGAATCCAGGATCTCAAGGCTTCGAGGCGCGCCCCCACTGGATGCAGAGATGCCTCTAGTATGCGTTAGGGTCGGTCCGAAACAGGATTTTCCAAGCCGTAATGGCCATGATTTTGAGGTCTAGGGCAATGGACCAGTTTTCGATATACCAGAGGTCATACTTGATGCGCTCCTCAATCGAGCAGTCACCCCGCAAGCCGTTGATTTGGGCCCAGCCCGTAATGCCGCCTTTCTCCTTGTGTCGTTCCATGTAGTTGGGCACCACACGGCGAAATTCCTCGACGAAGACGGGACGTTCCGGCCTAGGGCCCACTATGCTCATGTCGTTCATTAAGACATTGATGAAATTGGGCAGTTCATCTAGGCTCTTGGAGCGCAGAAACCGGCCCCAGCGTGTGCGCCGGGTGTCGTCGGGGGTGGTCCAGCCCGGTCCATGTGCTTCCGCGTTGGCTTGCATGGATCGGAACTTCAGCATGTGAAAGGGGACGGCGTCGAGACCCATGCGGACCTGAAAATAAAAAACGGGGCCGGGGCTTTCCAGCCTGATAAGTAAGGCGTTCAAGAGAAACAGGGGGCTGAGCACGATGAGGGTCAGCAGACTGAACACCACGTCGATGGCCCGCTTGATCCCGAGATTCCACCCCTGCAGAGCTGAGTCGCGCACGGTCAACAAGGGCAGGCCCGACAGATCTCCAATGGAAACTTCCTGCGCCATGATTTGAAACAGGTCGGGGAGGAGGCGGATGCCCACCTTCTCCCGTTCGCAGTAATTGATGATACGGACCAGCTCGGTGGTCGAGGCTTCAGGCATGCCAACAATCACCTCGGCGATTCCGTGCGTGCGGATCAGAGAGGGAAGATCGGAAATGTTCCCCAACCATGGCGCTTGCTGGAGATGGTGGCGCTCCGCTTGGTCGGATACAGCGCCGACGACCGCATGGCCCAGCTTCGGCGTGGCCTGGATTCTTTGCAGGATAATTCGAGCCGTTTCTCCGCTGCCTACAATCAGCACCCGATCTACCCCCCAACCGCGGCTCTGTGCCATCCACTGAATCCGAGTATGCAGAATCCGGCCCAGCGTGATCAAGATGGTAGTAAAGGCCCAGGCATAGACAATCTGGCGGCGATATATATTGATGTCGGGAAACACCAGTGTCAGGATGGCCAGCAGCGACAGGACCAACACGCCGTTGACCAGCAGGATCTTGATCGCTTCGTCAAGGTGACCGACCAGCCTGCGCCGCTGATACATGCGTTGCGCCATGAAGGCGCCCAACAGCAGGAACAGATGCAAGATAGGCAGCAGCAGCCATTCGGAAAAGGAGCCCAGTATCACCTTGGGGTCCAGACGGGTAGCCAAGTAGGCCAGATAGTGACCCAGCCACAGGAATGCGGCATCCGCGCACCCCAAGGTCACCAGAAACAGGATATGGATTCGGGTCAAGGAACCCGGCCGAGAACGCTCATGATGGGAGGGGGAGGGGGTTTCCAAACTGGATGGGCGAGTATGCGACATGGCGAGAGGGAAGAGGCGCGGCACCGCAGTCGGGTGCCCGAGAGACACAGCTCGCTGGTCCCCTGCAGATTATGCAAGAATGCTATATTTTACCGTTGCCATCGCCGCAAGTCTTGTGTCAGTTTCAAAATCCGCTCTCCATGCCAGCAACTTCTCCATCTGCAATCCTGCGGACATCCGCTGACGCCGCGGCGCGGGATGCGCGCTGGGACGCGTTTGTCAGTCGCCACGCCACGCCGCATTTTCTCCAGACCACGGGCTGGGCCCGCCTCAAGAGCCAGTTCGGCTGGGCCCGTCACCATGTTGCATTGGAGAGACAGGATGGCTCCTTGCTGGCCGGGGCGCAGTGTCTGTCCATCCGCCGGTATGGGCTTGCCATGGGCTACATCCCGCGTGGCCCCTTGGTCGCCTGGCAGGATCAAGACCAGTCGAGGGAGGTCAAGGAGAGAATTCTGGACTTGGCCCGGACCCAGGGATGGCATTTCCTCACGATCGAACCAGACTTGGAAGATCTGCCCGTCCACAGAGAGGCGCTGCGGGCGTTGGGGTTTCAACCCAGCCATCTGGCCATTCAGCCGCGGAGCACGATTCGGGTAGATTTGACTGTCCCCGACGACGAGCTGCTGGCACGCATGAAAAGCAAGTGGCGCTACAACATTCGCAAGGCATATCGTTCCGGTGTGCGGGTCCGGGCCGGTACCATTGCCGATCTGGAGACTTTTCAGGTCTTGTTAGAGGAGACGGGCCGACGGCAGGGATTCCACCATCATAGCCTTGCTTACTACCAAGCAGCCTTTGAATCCTTGGACGCCTCGTGTTTGCAGCTGTTTCTGGCCGATGTCGCCGGGGATACGGTGGCCGCCATTGCAGTGGCCCGTGTTGGTCTGGGCGCTTGGTATCCTTGGGGTGCCAGTAGCCTGCGCCACCGGCAGGCCATGCCTAATTTTGCTTTGTACCATACGGCTATGCTGTGGGCCAAGGAGCAGGGAGCCGCATGGTATGACCTGTGGGGCATACCCGAATCCTTGGGCGCTTTGGCCTTGCAGGAACGATTACAGGGCCAGTCCCGGCAGTGGCCGACGACACTGCCAGTGGCGCTGGATCGCCTGCCGCCGCGCGATCTGTGGACTGTCTATCGCATGAAGCAGGGCTTTGGCGGCCGGATCATGCATCTGGTCGGAGCGTGGGACCTGCCGGTGCGGTCGGGTGCATATCGGCTGTATCGCGTCGGAGCCGTTGCACAAGAGCATCAGAGCCGGCTGTGGAATTCCCTTTCCTCCCGATCGGCTGCGGGAAATGCCTTCCCGGAGGGTGCTGCGCGGCAACTTGGCTCGATGGCATGGCAGACTGAAATGGACGGCGCAGTCTGGGACGCGGCAGTCGGATCCTGCACCAATCCGCATTTTATGCAGTCTTGGGCCTGGGGTGAACAAATGGCCCGGCTAGGCTGGCGTCCCCTTCGTCAGCGGCTGGCACGGAAAAGGGCGAAATGTGCGGGCATGGCACAGATTTTGATAAGTGACATCCGCCCTCGCTTGCCCGTGAAGATTGCCGATGTGCCCGGGGGACCGATCTTGGACTGGCAGGATTGCGATGCGGCTCTTGTTTTCTTGGAGCAGCTTGAGAGGAGCATGCGCCGGGCAGGAGTGGGCTTGATCCGGATAGCCCCGAATTTGCGCAGAGATCGGGCAACGGGGCTTTCCCTTTTGTCTCGTCTTGAAGATGTGGGTTGGCGCTTCAGCCGTTCCGCCTGGATTCACAAGGATCGAAAGATGTCCACGGGATCGGAATCCTGGGTGTGGCCCCAAGACACGCTCTTGGCTGCAGGCCATTTTCCTGAGATCAAGGAGGGTATCGTCCGCTATGGAACCGCCGCTGACATGGAGCGTCTCTCCGAGCGGCGGAGTTTCGCTGCTGACGATCTTGCCTCTGTGGAATGGCTCTTTGGCCGCGCTGTCTGGATGGATTCTCTGCAGGGGAACACGGGTGCCGAGACGCGGCCACGCAGTGCCTTCCTATTGGCCGAGGAGCCGGAAGCGGGACCGACTGCAGCCGCTTTGGTGGTTGCCTGGAAGGACGAAGCCTGGTTTTTTCGGGCTCCGGACACGATGCTCCCGCACTGGGCCTGCAGCGGTTTGCAGCGGATGGCAATCCAGTGGGCCCGTATCCAAGGATGTACGCGTCTGGACTGGGGACCACCCCCGTTCTCGTGCGACGCCGGGATCGGAGACTGGTCGCCGCGACCTCTGATAGGGACCTGGAGCCGCCTTCTGTGGCCATTGCCGGAACGAGTGTCCCCGGGTGTCTTGCAATGTCTGGAAAGGCTGCCTTTCCCTCTTTTCACAATGCAGGAGAAGATCCTCGTATGACTTGGCAGTTCGCCAGTGTCTGGGCTTCGGGCTGATCGTTGACGATGGTGACATGGCCTTCGAGCCGAATGTCACGACCAAAGACCACATCGCCCTTGACCGTCAAGGAATCGCAGCTCACCATGGATGGCGCGCCGTGCGGGAAGCGCGCGCGCAAGCGGTCGTAGGTGCCGTAGTAGCGAGGGTCCAGGTGGACCTGCGGAGGACGGCGCGGCGGAGTTGCCGTGAGCCGTTTCGGATTCATGATGAATTTCGATTGCGGATTGATCTGATAGACATCGGACTGTATGACCAACAGGTCCTCGCAGCATTTGACAGGCAGGAAGCGGGACCGCGGCACACGGATGGCCGTGGCTTCGGGGAAAACGGCAATCGCCGAACCCAAGGCACTCTCCAGTTGTATGATTTGCCTGCCTGTGGGCTCCTGAGGATCGTAGGGTTTGCGATTGAAAATAGGGGCCAAGCGCATAAATCCATCCTGCTCGGCCAAATGGTCACGCAGGGCGGGCAGATGCAGCCAAATGTTGTTGGTGTTGAAATAGGGGAAAGTCCGAATGTCCTGAAACTGATCCATTTCCATGGGAGGGCACTGGGCGAATTCCCGAATTAGCAGTTGGCCGTTCACGCCCTTGGACAGATGCCCGCCCTTGCGGTCGGAAGGAGTGCGGTAGGCCGCTTCCATGAGCATGGGCACCTTGCACTCCACCATGTAGCCCAGTATGCGCAGATCCAGCACCGCTCCCAGATTGTCTGCATTGCTGATAAAGGCATATTCATGTCCCTGGGCAATCAAGATGTCCAAGAGTCCCGTGGTTCGCAGAGCGGCGTAGAGATCGCCATGGCCGGGCGGACACCAGGCCTGAGCCAGTTCAAGACTGTCGGTGACGGGCTGCAGGGTTTCCGCGTCGATCTTGGGCATGCGGTGCTGTTCAAATTCCAGTGGCAGTCCGTTGTGTAGCTGCGGGTAGCGATGCAATGCCCGGGCTGTGGCGGCCTGCGTATGAAAGCTGTTCATGAACAACAGAGGCAGGTAATGTTGCAGGCGTTGGCGCAGGTACAGAACCTGCTTGACCGCAATGTCCAGAAAGGTCAGACCCTCCTTGACTGGAACCAGGCAGCGCGGCACCTTAAGCCCCATGGTAGTGCCGAGACCTCCATTGAGCTTCAGCACGACGACCTTGCCTATGGCACTGTGGCCCATCAGATCGAAACCGTCCAGCTCCTCATAGTCGGTGAGAGCCTCCATCGCCTGCACCTGATGGGAGTGGATCAACCCCTGTGACCCTTGACACAGGATCTCGTAGTAGTAGGAGAAGGCCTGGATGGCCTCTTCCGGTTGGCCTTGAGCCTTCATGAGAGCCTGGCCCGCGATCAACCCGGGTCTGCTTGCGGCAGGTCCCGACACGCATTGGGATTGGAGAGAGATGGACATGGGCAGCGACAGGGTGATGCGATGAAAAGGCCCTAAGTCAGAGACATTGGATTGTGATATTGACTACCATCCAGCGGCATGCCCGTCCTTGCGGGAATCCGATCCCGCTGTCAGCGTCCCTGTGGCGGGATTCCGGCAAATGACTTGCCCGCCACCGAATCCGCCGCGGGCATAGCCTCGTTTGACACTGATGCGGTGCCCGCACCGGACCAGCAGCTCCAGCGTTTCGGGTTGGAATCCCTCCTCCAAGGAAACTTGACCTCCGTCACTGCGGGCGCCCATGGCATTGGGGTTTCCCATGACGGGGCCACCCAGCTGCCAACGCGGCGCATCCAAGGCCCGTTGCGGCGACATGCCGTGGTCATACAGGTTGACCATCATCTGAAAGTGACCCTGAGGTTGCATGAACCCTCCCATCACCCCCATGCTGGCCAGCAGCGCGTTGTCCTGCGTGATCAGGGCCGGAATGATCGTGTGGTACGGTCGTGTATGGGGAGCCAAGGCATTGGGATGGTTTTCGTCAAGTTCGAAGAGGGCAGCCCGGTTCTGCAGACTGATGCCCGTTCCGGGCACGACCAGTCCCGAGCCGGTGCCCATGTAGAGGCTGTTGATGAAACTGCATGCGTTGCCCTTGCCGTCCATGACGGCAAGGTACACTGTGTCTGACGCTGTCCACGGCGTTCCATGGGGTACGTCCAGCGCGGCTTGGGTCATGGAAATGAGACTGCGCCGATGTGCCAGATACGGTTCAGACAGCAGGAATTCAATATCGCGGTCCCTCTGCTGTGGGTCGCAGACATATTGCTGTGCGTCCGCGAAGGCCAGACGCATGCATTCCACCATGGTGTGGACTCGGTTGCCCTCAGACATGTGGGCCAGATCAAAGCCCTCCGCCAGCCCCACCGCAATGAGTGCCGCCAGGCCCTGGCCATTGGGAGGACACTCGTGCAGGAGGCGGCCCCGGTAGGTCTGCCGCAGGCTGTCTTCCCAAGTGCTTTGGTGGGCCGCCATGTCCTTGGGGGTAATCCATCCTCCATAGGCCTGTACGTGGTCAGACAGCTGAGTGGCAAAGCCCCCTTGATAGATATGGGCCGGCCCATCGGCGGCGATGCCGCGCAGCGTGGCCCCCATCTCGGGCAGGGTCATGATCTCTCCCGCCCGGGGCGCTCGGCCGTCGATCAACAATTCATGACCGCTGGGTTGGGGGGCCCCCCGATCCCGATCAGGGGTGTTCCAATCCGGATCCCGACGCAGCTTGGGTGCCTCGTTGGCCCAGCCGCGGGCGATCCACTCGGAAACGGGGAAGCCTTCCTCGGCGTAGTGAATGGCGGGCTGCAACACGGTTGCCAAGGAGGTGTTGCCGTGTCGTGCCAGTAGGTCGTACCAGCCCGCCACTGTGCCGGGGACACTGACCGCATGTCCCGTGTACTGCGGCATGCGAGTATATCCTAGGTCTTGCAGTTCCTGTATTGAGGCCCCGGCAGGGGCTCTGCCGGAACCATTGAGGGCTGTAATGTCGGCGGTGTCGGCATCGAAATACAGCGCGAAGCAATCCCCTCCTATGCCCGTGGAAGTCGGCTCGACCACAGACAGCGCCGCGGCGGTGGCAATGGCGGCCGCGGCCGCGTTGCCGCCTTGGCGCAATATGTCCAAGCCCGCCTGCACAGCTAGGGGTTGACTGGTCGCCACCATGCCTTGGCGGGCATATACATCGCTGCGGCGGGACACAAAAGTGGGATATAGATGGAACATCGTGATTTGGAGAGATGCGGAACCCTCTCATGATCATATAGGAGAAGGGCCTGTAGTCATGAACTCGATGGAGGTAAAGGCTACAATGGACTGGATCTCAGGCTTTGGTCAGGATATCCGGTTCGATCCATTGCATCGCCAACGCGCCGCTCGGGAAAGTGTGCTGTCGATTTTACATAATGAAAAACAGCCTTCCTGCTGTTTCCTTGGGTCGGCATGAATCTGATAATTGAATACGTCTCCAGTCTGGCTCCTTGGATCTATGGGCTCTGTGGCCTGATTGCTCTCTATTATCTCTTTCGGGTCCGGACTCTCCGACTGGAACGTCGCCAGGCCATCTTTAGCTTGGAACGAGAACAGGCCGCGCGGGTGCTGGCCCTGATCATGGCCCGTGTAGCCCTCATTGTCTTCATCATGGCGGCCACCTACACGGTCAGTAATGTATTGGGCCGGGCCGTGGAGATCGAACAGCGTCTGAGCCAGGCCGGGCGTGCACCCGCCGCCGAACCCGCGGAGACAGAAGATCCGCCGCCGCCAACACCACCGCGGCCACCTGTGGCCGCGGTGGACGCCGCCGGGCAAATAGACCTGCGGTCGGTCCCGATATGCGACAACGACAGCGCTGCCATTCTGTCTCCGGGCGTGGGACAGGAAATCGCCGACCTAGTGGCCGTGACAGGCACCGCCACCAATGAAAACTTCGCGAATTACCGTATAGAGATCGCTCCCGGTGCTGAACCGGGCGAGGAAGACTTCACCTTGCTGGGCATCGGGCGCAGTCAGGTGCGAAGTGGCCGATTGCAAGAGTTTGACGCTTCCCTTTACATTACCGGGCTGTATACAATCCGGCTGCAGGTCCTGGATAACAACGGGATCAACGTAGGCTCCTGCCAGGTTACCGTACGGGTGGTCGCCTCCTGACTCCTCGGCCTCAATCTCGGGGGATGCTATACAGATGGGTGTCCGGCAGGAAGGCCGCCCAAGCGAACCAGAAATGATCGAAGGCGACTAGGGGTTCCAGAGCCTTGCCCTCGAGTTCCCCCGCGATGGCCTGTCCCCGAATATTCCATGTGCTGCCGGTCTGGATGTCCATGTACACTCCGGCGGCAGTTGCCACCGTGAAGTCCAGCTGTTGTCCGTCCAGAACGTTGGCAAAGACTCCAATGCTGCCAATGTCCCGGCCATCGCCGATACGTGACCCGTCCAGTGCGGAGGACATGCCATATTGGTGAAAGACCACAAAGTCTTGACCTGTCCCTGCCGCCGCGTAGTGCACCACGCCTTCGGCTCTGACTACCGCGAAAGGAATGGCGACACTGGAGGAATCGGCAAAAAGCACACCTACCACTCGATCCAGGGGCTCCAGGCGTTCATCTTGCACGCCGCTGAAGAGAAGCAGGTCCTGGCCTCTGCTCAGACTGTTGCCGTATGTGTCGTACAACACATAGGGATTGGATCCGTACGGGCGGCTATACAGATCCAAGGGCCGTTGGAGGACCTCTCCCTCGGGAAACAGATTGCGGAATTCCGCGAAAGGGAGGACTTGGCTGGAAAGGAAATTCAATTGGGTGGACGCCAGTTCGCCCATGATAGCCTGACCCGTGAACTGTTGCCACCAGCTTTCCGTCTGACGGTCATACATGACTAGGTCACTGTTCCGCAGATTGCCGGTCGTGCCAAAGTCGAGGATCATGTCTCCCACGCGTCGGTCAAATACAATGCTGGCGTTGCACAGCGGACAGAACGTTACGGTGACAGGCCGACCGGCCAGCTTGTCATTCACGATCTCGTGCCAGATCAGAATGGAAAGCGGATAGGCCCGGGTCTGTCCCACTATTTCAAGGACGATCACGGGATCGGTGTCGGTCAGCCAGTCTCCCGCGTCCGTGATGCTCTCAAACGTGGGGCTGTCCAAAGCGGGAATGCCGTCCTTGGGCGGTCCGCCGGACCGGATCTCGTTGTAGTCTATGGTGCGCTTGGTAAAGTCCGTTTGCCAGCCTCGCTGCGAAAAGGGCAGCCGGCCTTCGATCGGTTGACTTTCCACGGTGCGCGGCTTAGCGACTTCCCCCTTGGACAGGGCCAGAGCCGCGTCCCGCGGCTCCTGACTCGCCCCCGTAGATTGGGACGCGGGATCGGGCATGATGCAGGCCGCCAATGCCAAGCAGACGACAAGCAACCCCAAGACTGATCTTGCAATACGTTTGTGCATAGGTGCTCCCATGGTGCCAACTTGGATCTTGCCCGAATTTCGTGCAAGCGTCAGATTGCAGTCCGAAAAGCGACCAAGATCTGGCTTGTGCCCTTCGTAGGATTGAGTGCCACGAGACAAGACGTCGAAATCCCAAGATTTTGAGATCATGACTCCCTACAGAGCATTGTAGAGCACACACCCCGGTCTAGGGTTGCAGTGAGCAAACCGTACTGGCATCCAGTAATTTCCATGGTGGCAATTCGCAGGCACGCAGTTTGATGCATATTCCCAATGCCGAGAAATTTATGGCGCATTTCCGCCAGACAGTCGAAGAATTGACTTCGGAAACCGAGACCATGGCTGCATTTCACCGGTCCAACTTGGTGATTCGCGTGCATTTCGAGGACATTGCAACCCAGATAGCCTTTGATGGCCGCATGGGGGAAGTGTTCTGGACTGCAACCCCCGGTCGCGCGGATCTCGAGCTGAGTCTGACGACGCGCCTGTTCCATGACGTGATGATGGGCACCCGTTCGCTGCGAGAGTCCATTATGGATGGCTCCATTAGGATCAAAGGCAACATTTTGCGCGCGCTTTCCTTCGCGGAGCTGCTCCAGGCGGCCAAGCCGCTCTATCGGACTCAATGGGAGGTCGCCAGCCGCGATGGCTAGATTGGGCCATTGGCAGCAGGCGGGATCAATCTCATGAGCAACGACGTTCAGAAGGTGAAAGAAGCGGTCAACATCGTGGACGTAGTGGGCCGGTACGTGGAACTGCAACCGACCGGCAGCAGTTTCAAGGCGAATTGCCCCTTTCACCAGGAACGTACCCCGAGCTTTTATGTCTGGCCCGATCGCCAACTGTGGAAGTGCTTTGGCGCCTGTGGCGAAGGCGGCGACGTTATCGCCTTTCTGATGAAGGCGGAGAGTATGGACTTTCCGGAAGCTCTGCGCAGTCTGGCCGCGGAAGGCGGCGTGCAGTTGGCTTACCTTGCAAGGCAGCGGAAGCGGGACGAACATGAAGGGCTGTATCGGCTTATGGGGCAAGCCGCGGCCTACTTTCGGCAAAACCTGAGACAGGAATACGATCGGAACGCGCAGAAGGCCCGAGCCTACTTGGCCCAACGACAGATTTCGCCTGCCATGGTGGAAGCATTCGAAATTGGGTTGAGTCTCTGGGACCGGACTGGTCTGTTGCACTTCATGAAAGACCAAGGCTGCACGACGGCGGACTTGCTCACTGTCAACCTGGTCTTACAGCAAGAGAATGGCGCCTTGCGAGATCGTTTCATGGGACTCCTGATGCTGCCCATTCGCAATGCGAGAGGGCATGTCATTGGGTTCGGAGCCCGTCAGGTGCCGCCCGAGTCCGACAGGATGGGCAAGTACCTCAACACAGCCAGCACTCCACTCTTCAACAAGAGTGAGGCGCTGTATGGCATTGAGAAGGCCCAAGAGGCCATCCGGCGTCAGCGACAGGCGGTAATCGTGGAGGGCTACTTTGACGTCATCACGGCGCACCAACACGGCCATACCAACACGGTGGCTTGCATGGGTACGGCCGTAACACCAGGTCATATCCGATTGTTGCAGCGTTGGACCTCCAAGATCACCTTTGCCTTGGATGCCGATGCGGCCGGCCAGAAAGCCACCATTCGGAATCTGGACCGATCCCTGCAGGCTCTACAGGATGTCAACCAAGACAAGCGTCACCGGACAGGTGACAGAGATGAAGTTCAGTTGACCATTGTCAAGGTACCCCAGGGACAGGATCCAGATGAACTCATCCGGACGGACGCGGAAGCTTGGCCGCGCCTGATCCAGGCTGACATGCCCCTAGTGGACTTTTACTCGCAGTATCTGTCCACGGAATTCGACTTTGCCATGCCAGAGGAAAAACGGAAGGCCGTCTTCCGCATGGCTCAGATCATTTCGGAATTCAAGCAGCCTGTCATTCGGGAAGAGTACATTGTCCACACTGCGGCCAGATTGCAAGTCCCATCAAGCGTGTTGCGGCGCATGGTGGGAGAAGCCATGTCCCAACGCCGCACCCCAGGGGATGCGAGGACAGGGGCGCGTCAGGCCGGAGTCCGGACTCGGGTTCCTCGCAAAGAAGATCGACTGCTTGGTGCGCTTTGTGCGCTCTGTGAGAAGTCTTGGAGGATTTTGCCCCAACTCAATCAGACTTTGGAAGGTATCCGGCAGAAGCCCTTGAATCGCAGCGACTTCAACCACGTCGAGAACATTGTGGTGTATGAGGCCTTGCATGGACTAGCCAAGATCATCGCCAGGGAAGATGGGCAGCCAGAGAGTGATGTCAACCTAGGCTTCACCGCGGCGCTGCGCCAACGTGTGGATGTGGGTCTCCATGATCATCTGAGTCTCCTGGAAGGCATTGCCCGCGATTTTCGCGGCAACGACAGCCGGGAAGTGAGCCGCGCGGCCTTGGAGCACCTTCTGGTAGTGCGCACCCGTTTGGCCAATCGCGATTTGGAACTCCTCAATATCAGCGAGGACACCTCCAGCGCAGAAGGCGAAGAGCGAACCCGAGGCAAACGCAAGCAACTGTATGCAAATCGCCGCTCCCTAGACGAAGCCAGGGCCAGATTGCAACGTCAATTCATCAGCAGCCGTTGAGGTTGTCACAACGGGAACCCCCAATCATGTCAATACATCCACTTTCCCATGTTCGCCGCGGATCCAAAGTCCTTGAGGCCACCGCGGCCGTGATGGATGGCTCCTCCATCTCTGAAGATTACGGTCCAGTTCCGACGGGCTCTGTGGATCCCCTGCAAGTCTATATGCAAGAAGTCGGGCAGCATCCGCTGCTGACTAAGGAGCAGGAGGTGGAGCTCGCCACAGCCATGCGCGCCGGCGAGGAAGCCACGATCAAGCTGGGGGAGACAGAGGATTCGGACGAAAGGGACGAACTGGAACAGCTGATCCTGAATGGCCAATTGGCCCAGGAACAACTGGCCAACTGCAACTTGCGGTTGGTCGTCAGCTTGGCCAAGCGCTACCTGAACAGCGGCCTTGGTTTTCTCGATCTCATTCAGGAAGGGAATGTAGGTCTGATGCGGGCGGTGGAGAAATTTGACCATACCCGCGGCTTCAAGTTTAGCACCTATGCCACTTGGTGGATTCGGCAGGCCATCAGTCGGGCGCTGGCCGATCAGTCACGCACAATTCGGCTGCCTGTCCACGTAGTGGGCATCATCAAGAAGTTGCATCGACTCACCAAGCAGCTGGCCATCGAGAAGGGGCGGGAACCCTCCCATTTGGAATTGTCCCTGGAAATGGACTTTCTGGAGACGGAATACGCGGACATGGTGCCAGACTATGTGATCGAGGAGGATGCCTACCATCTCGTGGCGGACGAGACAGTCAGCCGGCATCTGGAAGAAGCGGTGGAGAAGGTCAAGAAGCTGCGCAATCTGGATGTAACCCCCATCAGTCTCTATTCTGCGATTCAGCACGAAGAGGACAGCTATTTCCTGGATTTGATCGAGGACATTGATTCCCCCGAACCTGCGGAACTGGCTAGCCACAATATCATGAAAGAGGAAGTGGAAAACGTGGTGTGGGGATTGGAAGAACGGCAACGGGACGTTTTGTACTACCGTTACGGACTACAGGACACTGCTCCACAAACCTTGGATTCCCTAGGCAAGCGTTTCAAGATAACGCGCGAGCGCATCCGGCAAATCGAGATTGAAGCCTTGCGTAAATTGGGCGAAGAGGACGGAGATCGCAGATTGCGCGACTTCTTGGCCTGATACCGTGGGCCGAAACCGGCTCCGTGGAGACTGCTTGAGACCGCCGCAAAAGAGAAAATCTAGTCAGCGCAGCCATCCCAAGGCTGCAGAATGGCGGCATCGTCATTGCGTGAATTGTTAACCCGTCTGCTGACCGCCCGCCTGTCAAAGGGACCCTCATGGGGGAGGCGCACCAGCTGCAACAGAACGCTCTCGGGTGTTTCTGGATCTAGCCAAGCGTCGAAATCCTGTGGCCGAACAATGGCGGGTTGCCGATGATGCACGTTACGCAGGTCGGGACAAGACTGGGTGGTGATGATCGTGAAGGTCTCCCATATATGACCTTCCTGGGTCCAGGCATCCCATAGCCCGGCAAAGGAAAGAGGCCCTTCATTGGGGATGGTCAGAAAGTAAGGCTGCTTTTCCCCTCCTTGACTCTGCCACTCGAACCAGCCATCGGCTGGTATGAGGCAACGCCGAGATTTAAATGATCTGCGGAAGGAAGGTTTCTCATGCACCGTTTCGGCCCGTGCATTGATAAGCCGTGATCCCATGGTAGCGTCCTTGGCCCAGAAGGGAATCAAGCCCCAACGCAGCAGACCCACGGCTCTAATCACCTCAGGGTACATGCGGCATAGCGCGAAATTCTGTGTCGGAGCGCCGTTGTATCTCGGTTGCAGCAAGGAAGGCACTGCCATGGCGGGCAATTCGTAAAGGTCATGAATCTGTTGCCAAGTCAACAGTTGGGTGAATCGACCGCACATCAGACCCAGCTCCATGATTTTTGCCGACATATCACGAATTTCAATGTTACCTGAAACAGCCGTGTTTTCCAGGACGTTCCCAGGATTGCGGCGCTGGAAGGCAACAGGGTCAAAGACGACGGCAAGGTCCACTGGGAGTCGCGGTGCACCGGACAAAAGTCGTGGAGGGTCGGGATTCGTGTGACCGGGCGGTTGTCTTGGCTCATTGTTGTGGCTTTCGCTTCCACATTGGTGCTCATTGGCCGACTATTCACAGATCAATGGACCCTAGGGCTGGGCTAGTCGACCTGAATGCACGGAATCATATGCGGACGTGTCTCACCTTGGTGTGGTGTGGTGAATGCAACCTGGGTGTGTACTACTTGATCCAAGGTCCCCCGAAAAGACGGGTTTGGGAGCTCGGGCCTCAAACTTCTGCCACTCCCCAAAATCCCTTGTCATCGGACAGGCGATTTCAAGGCGCTGTGTAGGATCATCCGCAACATGAAGAATGGGGAAATGTCCGGTGCCTGCTGCAAACGATGCAAGGCGCGGATGCGCTGTGACACGCCATGGTCCACGACAGGACCACCGCCGTGATCCTGCACGCAACAGCGAGTCGAAAGCGGATCCAATCGATTTTCTTGCTCCTCGGATTGGACTCGAACCAATAACATCACGGTTAACAGCCGTACGCTCTGCCAATTGAGCTACCGAGGAAGGCACAAGGACAATGGTACATCGAGTGACTTTGCCAATCAAGAAAGAGGGTGGGATATCCGCGGATATTGCCTTTGTCTTGCGCTACGTCGACGCAAGATGCGCCTGGCGCATCTTGCGTTCCAAGCGCCGCAATCGATGCTGCAGCTCTTCCCATATCTGCCGGGATCGACGCGGAGGTGGCGATGATTGGTGCACATGCATTGCCCAGCGGGTGTATATCTCCGCCTGTCGAATATCCTTGGCGCGCCATTCATGGTATTTGGCCAATTCAACGTATGGATCCACGCTCTCCTGCTCGGTGGCGCTGAGCCATCTTTCCCAAGTCGCCTTGGCCTCCTGCCACCGTCCCTGTCGTTTATAGTAAAGGGCCAATTCCCTGAAAGAGGCTGCATGGTGTTCATTGCCACCTAGCACACGAGTGGCGAAGACAAGGAGTCTCTCGCCATCGAACCACCGGGCTTCCCGCAGCATGGTGATTCCCATTGACAAGGCTTCTTCGCCATTGAGCCGTTCCATCGACGCGGAAGTCGCCAATTCAACGCTGCAAAACAGGGAGCGCAAGAGGAAAGACATGGATATGATGTCCTGCCGATTGTGATAGAACACTCTACTGATTTCATTGGCCTTGCCACTGTGCAGATACTGCATATAGATGCCAGGAATCTGGGCGCCGCCTACATCGGCATGGGTTCGCTTCAAACCCAGAATCCGGGCTTCGCAGTTGCTGAGTGCACAACTGCCGATGCGCCTGCGCCAGATTTTCCGTACCAAGGGCAGCAAATCCAGAGACAGCGGAGGCTGTTCCGTGAAGGGGTCTGCCAAAGGCAGTTCCGGAAAGTGGTGCATGTTGGCTGCAAAGCGAGACCGGATCAAGGGAATGTCAAAACCATGGCCGTTGAAGGAAACACAGACCGGCCTGCTCGCCAGCAGTGCCTGTAGGCACTGCAACACCGCGCTCTCCTGGCGCGGGTGATGGGCGAAAAGCTGACGCACGACAAAGTGGGTCGGCATCTCCGCCACGTCCTTGTCTTTGGGCAACTTGTCGGACTTCGGCGTCAAAGCCGCACTGGTCGCATGGGCGGGCTCCGCCGCTCCTTGCCTCTCAAAGGTCCCCACACCAATCATGAACGGCATGGAATTGTGTGCCAGCCCCGTTGTCTCGCTGTCCAGGAATGCACAGTCGCTGGAGAGCAGGTTGGCGAAGTCAGGCAACCCTGGGAATGCCAAGGCCAGGTGCGCGAGCGGCACGGCAGGATCATGGACCGGCATCTCGTTGGTGTCGGAGGAGATCAGAGGATAGGACCGCGTACAGATGTAGACGCAACCGGAATCATTCCAGATCAGGTCGCCTGGAACGCACTCTCGCAGGGATGGAGGCACCTCGTTCTGCATCTCGGCTGTGATGATTTCCTGTTCGGAATCCAATTCGTCCCAAATGAAATCCGACATGTCGATTCAGTCCTGTCGAGCGCCGCAACGGATGCGGGACGGGAGGTGGTTGGTCAAGGGCGCCGCAACGATGATTCCGTCTGGCGTCAATCGTCCAGCGGCAGCAGTTCGATATCCCCAAACGGCTGCTGTTGGCGGGCCACTACGGCATGCCTGCGCACTAGCTCCAGCACGGCCAGGAAAGCGGCGATCACTTCCGCCTTGTGACTGCGGGTCGTGAAAAGGGCAAAGAAAGACAAGGGGGCGCGTCGGACCCGCGCGCGCCAAATTCGCAGTGCGGCCTGCACTTTATGGATCTGATCTTCAATGGAAAATCTTGGTTTGGGAATGAGATTCGTCGCCTGCAGACGAGGAAGCTGCAGGGTTATTCTTTGCAAGGCCTTAAGCAAGCGCGTAGGCTGTTCCATTGGAGCTGCGACGCGGGCCGCAGACAATGCCAGGGGAACCTGTCTGCGATACGTACGCAAGCGGGCTTGATCGCGCCTCTGCAAGACTTCCACGGGCGACTTGAACTTCCGCAATTGCTCCAACTGGGCAATCAGGGATTGATCGTCCTCGTCTTCGGGATCGATCTCGGGAGTGTGTTCTTCCGCAGGCCGCAAGAAACGCGCCTTCAAGGCCATGAGCCGTGTCGCCACATCCACGAAATCGCACATGGACTGGGGTTGGAAATGACCCACCTGGGTCAAGGCCTGCCAATAGGAGGAGGTTATGGACACCAGATTAACTTCGCTGATTTCCAACTTCCTGTTCTCCAGAAGCGCCAAGAGTAAGTGCAGGGGGCCGGAAAAAAGCGCCTGTTGGACCGGATAGGCGGCTCCCTGCCGATCCTCCTGCCATGGGCTGGTCCTGTGCACTGGAGCCGGGTTGCGTCTCTGAGCCATCAGGGACAACTGTGACGCTGCCATCAATCGATGTAGAAGAAAAGAGAATCCTTCCAAGTCCGGCCTTGGTTCCATTCCGTCCCGGGACACACGGATTCCTGGGCATCAATTTCCTTGTGTCCCTTGATGTCGTCCAAGCTGAGGAAATGCTTCCGCATAAGCCAACCGAGCAGCAAGCCGGCTTGTTTCAATTGGTCCGGCGTGGGGTTGATGGTGTCCGTGAACTTGCCTGCCAGCCCCACGGAAATGAGATGTTCATTGTCTTCATTGTCCCCGGTGATGCCATGACAGACCGCGTCCAAGGTGGCGATTTGATCTGTCTGGCCGTTGGGATGGACAAAAAAGTGATATGGAAGAGCATGGAGGGGCATGTCGCGGGCACCGTGATCCAGGATCAAGGACTGGGTCAACTGTTCCGGGCCCACGGTGCCCGGGGCGTCTGAGTGATGAATGCAGATGGCGCGTATGGCCGCCAACTGCCGTTTGGGGAACTGCATTCGCGGGTGGCTGGGCATGGCTCCAATCTTGTTGACAATGTGCGGCGCACGCGCGGCCAGCGGAAGATACTCGAACGGACTAGCCAATGCCACGGGACGGGAGGTGTCTCCATCTTTTTCCGAGGGGAACGAGGTAAAACTGGCCTCCTGTGTAGATGGGGAGGGTGCGGATCTCCCGTCACCCTGCTCAGATTCCGCCAAGACCTCTTTCTGCTCTTCCATGCGGTCCTGCAGCTGTGATGCTTGCAGGAGAACCTTGTGCTGCCAGTCCTCCTTGCGCCACCACTGTTCGGTACCAATTCTCACGGGCCGAGATTTTGGCGTATCGGGGTCTGCCGCGCGCTCTTCCCCGTGCGTCAGGCGCGCCAAGAGCAGACTGCATCCCTGGGTCTGGGCTTCTGCCGGGAACTGATGCCTGAAATCGCCGAGCAAGCCAATGTGCAGGGCTGTGCTGTCAGGGGATTGCAGGATCTCGTCGGGTCCCGAACCGCGGCGCGTTTCGAAAATCTGCCCGTCGGGAGCAATCACGAAGTGATACAGGATGTCTCCATACTGCAATGTATGAATTCGTCGAAGCTGTGCCACAGGAGCGGTGCCGGTGTCGCCCGCGGCCCACACGACGCAGGAAGTCCTCTCGCGATAGGCATGTTCAAGCCCCTTGGCAGCCTCGGAATCTAGGTCCAGAGGCATCGGCTGGAACGGAGTGATCAAGGGCGCCATGGGCAATGGATCGTCCACCGGCGTTTCACCCTCGATCGGGGTCAAGGATCCAGCGAGAGCCAGATTCGGGTCGCGGGGGCTGCCATGCCTCTCTTGCGCAAGCTCTGTCTCTGCGTCCGGATCCGTGGGGTTCTCGTTTGGGAGGGGCGATTCCAAAGGCAAGTCGATAGGTGTCAGTTCAAGAGCGTGGACCATGCCAAGTCGCCGCCACTGTTCATGCAGGGCCCCTTGCATTTCGGCAAGGCAATCCAGCGGCAATCCGGAAAAAGGGGCCTTGCCATCCACTGAATCCATGCCGATTTCCCAAACCTGGGACAATCCCAAAGGACTCAGGCCCTGCAGGATGGTGGCGGAGCACTGGACAGCTCGGAGCAATCGTTCCTTGGCCTCCACCTGGGACTGGGCCCGTCCTTCCAGCCCCAACACGATAGCCGGAGCAAGGTTGCGGGAGTAGGAAAGCGGAACCGTGGTCAGGGGCAGGATCTGATAGACCGGGCCTGCATTTTCCAGCATATAGTGCATGGGTATGCCTTCCAGGCCCAATTCTCGAAAGTGATCCAGTTGGGAATCCAAGGGAGTATGGGCCGACAACCCCGTTTCTATGAATACGAAACGATGCAAGGAGGAGAGGAGACGCACCGCCTTTTCGTTCTGGCGCGCAGGAAAAAAGGCCGTAAGGTCCACAACTTCCACTTTCACGGGTGGCGTTGGGACTTGATCAAGCGCCGTCTCGGCCGGTTGGTCCCAGACGGCAACTTCGGTCCGCGCGGGCGACTGGGGGGAGACCTCAAACGTATCCAGCTCCTCGTGTGCATCCAGCTCCTCGTGTGTATCCAGTTTCTCGAGTGCATCCGATTTCTCGAGTGTGTCCGATTTCTTGGGTGGGCTGGTTTCCGCGTACAAGGGCCGGGCCGCCGCGGCGGGGCGGGGCGTTTC
This sequence comes from Caldilineaceae bacterium, assembly GCA_963422415.1. Taxonomy (GTDB): domain Bacteria; phylum Chloroflexota; class Anaerolineae; order Caldilineales; family Caldilineaceae; genus Bin34. The sequence continues at coordinate 2,766,787 of OY729430.1, read as the reverse complement.
GGACACGTGCTGTTCTTCGAACCTGAGTTCGGATTCATCTTCGGCCTCAAAAGTTTCAGGCCAGGATTCCGTACTTTCCGGATCCTGAATGGCGATGTAGCCACAGAAGGCCCCATCCAGTTCCATGGCCAACCAGACAAACTGGGTCTTACCGATGCCTATCAGGATTCGGTATTCTCCCGGCTCTGTTGGGGAGGGCAACTTGAGTTGACAAGTCAGGACTGCGCCTACATCCACATCCTCCGGCAGCGGATAGCGCAGATTGGACGCCTGCATCTCAGACGTTTCCTGAAGGTGGACCACCTGAAAGGCTACGGCCAGACGTACGGGGTCGTCACCACTGCAGCAAAGGCGTTGTGCGGTGGCATTGGCAAAGGTCACGGAAACTGTGATGTCCTGACCCGCGACAATCCGTGCGGGAAACTCCACCCGTTCCCAGACAACCGCGCACAACGCGGACTTGAGATCCCGATCGGCCAGCATGTGCAAGGTGTCGCGGATATCCGTCACCAAGTGACTTTTGCCGCGTATGGCCCAAGGCGAATCGGTGTCCCACTGAAACAGGGACAGACACCGAATGGGAGAATGGACATGAGATCTGTTGTGGTCCTGAATCAGTTCACAGGCATTGAAGACCCAGCTGTCGTTGGCATCCAGCCAAGGCTGCAATTGGGAAGCCTCCGTAATGAAGATGGGCAATCGGCGGTGTTGCGGCGGCACGGCGGCAGTGAAGTCTTCGAAGCAGCGAAAACCGGCACTGTAGCCTCCGAAAGGGAAGGACAGTTTCTGATCGGACCGCAGGAGATCCGGATTGGGACCCAAGGTGGCGGTGTGCAGGGCAAAGCCCTCGCACTGGCCGATCGGCAGAGCGGTCGCGATGGCCGTGAAATATTGAATCCAGTCTCCACTGGGATTGTCCGGATCCTTGGCGTCGGTGTTCCATGGCGCGACCGCCCCGACCAGCACAAGGTCCTGTTCATGTCCCGGCAGGGCCTTGATGCACTCGCGCACTTGACTGTAACAGTCAACATAATGGCCAGGGGAGATGGGAAAGTGCCCCTCCTGAATTTTCGTGGCAGGAGTCTGGCACAACAACGGATAGCGATTCGGCCGATAGCGCGGTTCCAGGACTTGGTGCGAATGCATTCTGGGAGCTATGCTCTCCGCCCGGTGGCCGGTGAGCGGCCACTTTGCAGCTGTGTTCATTTCGCTGCCGATCACCCAGACGTGGCAGCCGGAACTGGCCTCCACATAGGTCTGACAGCGTTGCAAGTAGGGTTTGACCAAGCCCGGCGCCGGAATGGTGCCCCCCTCTTCATGATCCCATTCCAAACAGCAGATCACTCCTACCTCGGCATTGGTGAACTGCAGAAAATCATCGCCGCTGTAGATCTGCGTGGCGTGAGCCATGCTGCGGTTGAAAACCACCCAGCCGGGCAACATGCCCAGTTGGGCATTGAAAGCCTGGATTCCGTCGAGACCGGGATTGACCAAGCCCAGGATGTTGGGCCAAGCGCGGGGCATCGGTGTATCGATATCTAGGGTGATGGAGAATCGGGGACTTGGGACGGAACGGGCAGAAACCCCCGATCCGGCTTGATGCCCAAGGCGTCACAACGAGTGCGTATGACATCCACGATGCGGCCGTGCTGGGGTCCGTTGGAAGCCACAAATCCATGGGTAAGGCGGACATCGGCTTGGTTGAACTTCAGGGTATTGCCCCAACAGTCGGTCAGCTGGGCACCTGCGCCCAGCAGCACGGCGGCTGGCGCGCACATGTCCCATTCCTTCATGCCGAGGGAAGCAAAGAAGTAGCAGTCGGCGCCTTGCTCCGCGATCAGGGCGGCCTTGAGGCCCGCGCTGCCCAGACGCACATTGCGGGTGAAGCCTACCCCGTCGACGATTTCCTCCATGAATGGCGTCACATGACGGCGGGACAGGGCGACCGGCATATCCCGCACCCGCACTCGCGGGCTGACGCCGAGTTTCGTGGCCTGTCCATGTTCGACGCGAAAGGAACCGTATCCCGGCAGGCCTACATAGGTCCGGTTGGAACCGGGTTGCAAAAGGACACCCAGCTTGGAGGTACCCTTTATGCTCAAGCCAATCATGATGACAAATTCCAGAAATCCCTCAATGAATTCTTGCGTGCCATCCACGGGATCCACGATCCAGACCCGTTCCTGACACAGCCGTCGGGAGTCGTCCGCGGCTTCCTCCGACAAGATGCTGTCCCTCGGAAAGGCATGCCGCAATGCTTGGACGATGACTTCCTGGCACTCCCGGTCGGCTCGTGTGACGGGTTCGTGACCCTCCTTGTACTCGACCTGACCTCCCTTTCGGAAGTGCTGCAGGACTTGGGGACTGGCGGTTCGGGCCGCCTTCATGGCGACTTCGACCTCACGCCGCAAGGGGCAGGAAGTCGGTAACGAAAGGGGTGGCATGAATGGAAAGCGGCAATGTCCCAAGCCGCGCCCGGCGCGGCCGTGTGAATTGGCGTTGTACTTCATCATTATAGTTATTTCTGCCAGAATCGCCTTGACGGTCACGATACGCTAGGTATGGGCAACTCTAAGGCAAGCAGCGATGCGTTGGCTATAATGGGGGACGCTTGGCTCTCTTGTGATCCGGTCCCAAGACTGTCCCCTTAGCGCGCTCTCGCTTGCCTGCCGGACAAACTTGCCATTACCCCAAGGGGATTGAGAAATTTCATGGTCAGTCGTCGTGCCTTTCTGCAAACCGCAGCCTCGGGAGTCGCGCTCACGGTCTTGGCTACCTGTGGTTCCGGGCGGAATCCTCTCAGCCGGCTTATATCTACACCCACGCCGGAAATACGGGATCTCCGATTTCTCATCGCCTCCGAGTATCAGTTCCTGTATGAATTGGACAATCTGGAACGGCCTTGGGAAGAATCCTATCCGCATTGGCCCTTGCAATTCGTGGAAGGGGGATTTGGGAATCTGGCCGAGATGGCCAGTAGCGACGCGGCGGCGGGGCAGAATTCTTTTGACGGCATTCTGGCTGCTTCCTTTCCCTTGGAAGCGGGAGTGTGGCTTCAGGGAGAACTTCTGCAGCCTTTGGATCAGTACATGGCCGACAGCGGTGTGGAGGGAGCGGACCAGGTCACCGCGGCGCTGCCGGCCTCCATTCAGGAACTGGTCCGCAACCAGGGACAGGTGATAGGGCTGCCCATCACGGTGAGTTCCGTATCGCTGGCTTGGTTGAAAGAGCCCCTGGCGGCGGCGGGCGTGACAGAGCCACCCGTTTCTTGGGATGAAGTCTGGCTTGCGGCCCGGGCGCTGCAGGATACATCCAATCTCTTGCCCTTTGATCGCCTGTTCAGCCCGCTGGGCGATTTGGTGGCCCTGATCTGGGGAGCGAAGGCAGACCCCTATGCTGTGGAAGGCACGATCGACTGGGAAAGCGAGGAGGCTATCCTGGCTCTGCAGTGGCTGCAAGACATGGTGAGCTCCGAACTCATGCCGGAACAGGAACGGGGTGTCGATGCATGGATGGCAGGCCGTACCGGGATGGTGCTGGGCGTGGATCTGCACAGCTCTTTAACCCAGTTCAACTTGGGGCCCGACGTAGCGGCGGAAGGCCGGAATCTGCGCTTGGACACCAGTCTGCCACAAGCTGGCACCCCGTTTTGGGTGCAGGCCTTGGTCCTTTCCCGGTTCGCACTGAATCCGCAGGGAGTCGCCGACTTCGGCCTATGGTGGCTGGGGCCCTCCAACGTACCGTATCAGAAACGGATCGCTGACTATGCTCCCAAGCCAGCCTACACATACGTATATGACGATCCGCTGATGGCCGGCGCGGAATATGACTGGCAACGGCAGGCGATGTCGGACATCGCCAATTCCGTGCCTCTGCCCAAGCACCCTCTGTTCGGGGCCGAGTTGGCCCTCGTCAGCAACTGGATGGCTCGGGCCCTGGATTGGCAGGAAGGCCTGTCCGCGCGAGAAGCGCTGCAGGCCGCCATGTCCGAGGTGCGCACGCTCCACGCCACGGGTCTGTAAGGGGGTTTCGTGATGGTCGTTTCCCCTTGCACGCCCGTCCGATAGCGGATGCTGTTGCCTGTCATTGATCGATTTTCTTCACGAGGGACTTATGGCCACTGTTTCCCCTTATGGTTCTTGGCAATCCCCGTTCACGTCCGATTTGCTGGTGGATCGGATGGTGCGTCTCTCTGACGTGAAGCTGGTGAACGAGGAGGTGTACTGGGTGGAGATGCGGCCCGCGGAGGCGGGCCGTTGCGTCATTATGCGCCGGGACCCGCGGGGCAAGAACCACAATCTGCTCTCCCGACCCTTCAGTGCCCGTACCCTCGTGCACGAGATGGGCGGAGCCCCCTTTGGCGTCGTCGACCGGGACGTGCTCTTTGTGAACATGGTCGACCAGCGTCTGCATCTCTGTACCCGCGGCAAGATATCACCGTGGCTGCCACAGAATCTATGCCGTTATGCCGACTTTGCCTGTCGGTCTGGGACCCGACAGGTGGTTGCCGTGCGGGAAGATCATTCAGTGCCCAACGTGGAGCCTACCAACTGTCTGGTGCTATTGGACTTGTCGTGGGTGGGCACCGAGGTAGTGCTTGCGTCCGGCCACGACTTCTATTCGTCTCCGACGCTCAGCCCGGATGGGTCGCAGGTGGCATGGCTGTGTTGGAATCATCCGCACATGCCTTGGGAAGAAACAGAATTGTGGGTGGCTGATCTGGATGCAGAGGGGGCACCGGGAGACAGCCATTGCCTGATTGCCCAGTCAGGGGTCTCTTTGTATCAGCCGCAGTGGTCCCCGGAAGGGGTCCTGCATGTAATTTCCGACGAATCCGGTTGGTGGAACCTGTATGCCCTCTCCGAAGAAGGTCCCCAGGCCTTGTGTACGCGCGAGGTCGAATTTGGAGAGCCTCAGTGGGTCTTGGGCCAGTCCAGCTATGCCTTTGTGGATGCCCAGCGCATTCTGTGCAAGTGGCAGGGCACGAATGGCCAGCATCTGGGTATCCTGGATCTGCGGGATAGTTCGCTGACCGAGCTGGACACGCCCTACTCCGAGTTCGGATACATCCGGGCCGAAGGCTCTCTGGCGGCCTTTCTGGGCGCCAGCCCCACACGGTTTCCGGAGTTGGCGCTCATGAACCTGAACAGTGGGGAATGCAAGGTCGTTCGGCGGGCCCGTCGGGCCGGAATCGACGAGTCGTATGTATCTCGACCCCAACCCATTGAATTCGAGACCGAGAACGCCGAACGTGCTCATGCCTTTTACTACCCTCCCTTCAACCCCGATTTCAGCGCGCCGGAGGGAGAATTGCCACCGTTGCTGGTCAAGAGCCACGGCGGACCCACGGCGGCCTCTTCTCCATCCCTGAATCTGGAAATTCAATATTGGACCAATCGCGGCTTCGCCGTGGTGGATGTGAATTATCGCGGCAGCACAGGGTACGGCACGGCGTATCGTCGTCGTCTGGCCGGCAACTGGGGCTTGGTTGATGTACAGGACAGTGTTCATGCGGCCCGTCACTTGGTGTCCCGGAACTTGGCGGATCCACAACGCAAGGCTGTCATGGGCGGAAGCGCCGGGGGGTTCACGACTTTGGCCTGCTTGGCCTTTACGGATCAGTTTCAGGCCGGAATGAGCCGGTACGGCATAGGCGATCTGGAAGCCCTGGCCCGTGACACGCACAAATTCGAGTCTCGCTATTTGGATTCGCTGATCGGTCCATATCCCGCAGATGCCGTGGTGTATGCCCAGCGGTCTCCCCTGCAATCCGCGCAACGGATATCCTGCCCCGTGCTGTTCTTGCAGGGACTGGAAGACAAAATCGTGCCTCCCAACCAAGCGGAACGCATGGTGGCGGCATTGAAGGAGAATGGGATTCCCGTGGCCTATTTGACTTTTCCAGAGGAACAGCATGGTTTCCGGCAGGCGGAAACCATCAAGGTGGCCATCCAGGCGGAAGAATATTTCCTGTCCCAGATCTGGGGCATTGCGCCGGCGGTTTCCCCCAGAGGCATTGATATCGACAATTGGTCGCCGGCGGTCCGTGGAGACCCAGTGTCCTAACCGGTCGACTCGACGCCGATCCGCTTGCGAGCGTCTTCCAACGCCTGATCCAGATTCCCTTCGTGGCGGAACCTCTGTACCGTGTCCACGAAATCCTCCAGATCGGCGGACAGAGTGCGCAGTTCTTCCATTTTGGCCCCAATGTCGCTGGAACTGCCCGGGTCGGTAGCGTATGTGCCGCGAAAGGCGAAGAAGGCCTGATTCAGCTTGCGCAGACTGTAGCCTTCCGCATTGATACGACGGCGCTGCCTTTCCATGTAGGCTTCGGCCTCTTCCACCAGGCCGGCGGCCAACAGCTTGTCTACGTGCAGTCGCGTCTTGTGCATCTCGGCTCGGAAGTCAAACTCGGTCGGCGCGTCGATCTCTGCAGGCTCCGTCTCGGGATCGACGACGGCCGCGGCCGTGGTGTCGTCCCGGGAAGGCACAAACAAGTCCCGGTAATGACGCAACATGAGGCGCTTGGCGATCTCTTCGCCCACCAGCGTGGCCGCGGTTTCGTTCAAGGTGCGATGCGACGTGGACTTCAGATACCGAATACCCAAGGGGCGAAGTGTCAGGTAGTTGTGAAACCATTCATGTGCCACCGTGTCAAAGAGCATATGCAGGGCAAGGAAACGGGTCTCCACGGTGGCGGGATAGGTGGCCACACCTCCTAAAGGTTCAACGAGGGCGCTCAGGTTCTGATGTTCCAGGGCATAGGCCTCGAATTCCTCGATCTCGGACAGGGGGGTCGTCTCCCGCAGGAAATAGGAAGCGAGGGGATTAATCACGGTACGGGGACTGAAGGTGATCACCAGCGGGGATACGGCCAAGCGAAACCAGACGGGGGGCACGGAGATGCCCGACTTGGCAATGCCAGCCCGGACTAGTTCGCCCGCCACTTCCCGCTGGACCGCCCTTTCAAAGGCCCACTGATTTTCGCGTTGGAATGTCTGCGCCCGTCGGTAGGCAATCCGAGCCGCCGCGGCTCCCAGCGGATCCTGCAACTCCACAGCCAGCTGATAGGCGACCGCAGCCTCCCGTATTCTCTTCTGCTGTTGTCCATATGTGCGGATTAGGCGACGGGCCGCTGCACTGGTTGTTGGGGATCGGGGTGCAAGCATGTCACGTTGGATCACATGTCGGAAGGCGTCCCACTGAAAGTCTCGGAGGCTGTAATGATAGGGCTCCAAATTGGTCAGGGTGGGCGGCAGAGCCGCCGGAGATCGGCCGAACACATCCAAAGCCGGGATCAACACTGCCGTTGTCAGCCAGAACAGATAGGTGGCCAGGAAAAGGCGCAAGCCGATCTGCAAGGAAGTGAACGGTCTGTGCACAATCCGCCCTCGAAGAAACCGATGTACCGGCGGAGGCCTGCCTCCGCCGGATTCGGGATTGGGGTCAGATCTCGGTGGAGAGAGATGCCAAACAGTCTTGCAGTACCAAGGGCAGCGGTGCCCGGAAGCGCATGGCTTCCCGCCGGATCGGATGCACCAACCTCAACTGGCAGGCGTGCAGAAAATGCCGATTGAGATGGAGGCGTTGCTTGCGCAACCCGTACAGCGTATCTCCCACAACAGGATGGGAAAGGTATGCAAGATGGACCCGTATCTGGTGGGTACGCCCCGTGTATGGCTTCACTTCCACCAAGGTAAAGGGATAGATTGGTCCTGGAGTCCGGCTTTGCAGGTGCTGCCGCACTCGGTAGTGGGTCTTTGCAGTCCGTACACCGCGCCGCCGGGATTCGTCTTGTGACATCTGTGGAAACGCCGCCTGCCGTTGTCGAAACTTGGGATGCCGTCCGAGGGAAGCCTCAATCGTTCCATGGCCAGGTGCAAGAAACCCCTCCACCAGAGCCAAATAGGTCTTGGCAATGTGTCTGACCTTGAACTGACGTTGCAGATCTCCATGGGCGGCAGACGATTTTGCGATGATCACCAGCCCTGAAGTGTCCTTGTCCAGACGATGCACGATGCCCGGGCGGCGCCCTTCCAGATTCGATGGCAGATCCGGCCACCGGTGTATCGCTGCGTTGGCTAGGGTTTGCACCGGATGCCCGGGGGCCGGGTGAATGACCAGAGCCGCGGGCTTGTTGACTATCGCCAAGTCTTCGTCTTCGTATACGACATCCAGCTCCAGCGGATAGGGAGTCAGTTCGGTCCTGGGCTGCGGGATGCTGTGCCAAACCGCAATCCGCTGGCCTGGCCTGAGGCGGTCCGAGGCACGGGGTGTGAATCCGTCCACCGTAACCTCGCCTGCGGTGATCCTGCGCTGCCACTGGGACCGGCTCACATTGGGAAACTGTTGGACTAGCCAATGATCCAGCCGCAGGACTGAATTTCCTTCCACGGTGGCCGTCCAAGGTGTCCTGACAGACATTGCGGTTTTCCTGTGTCGTCCAGTCAGAGGTTGAAGAGACCAGCCTTGTCTTCCGCCCGCGCATGTTGCGTAGCGTTCGCGTCGTCGTCTTTCGGCGCGTCTTCGCGCCAAGTCAGGATAGTCAAAAGGATGACACTCACCGTGATACAGGCATCGGCCACATTGAAATTGGGCCAATAGGCTCGACCGGGAATGCCGAACTTCAAGAAGTCTGTCACGTAGCCCAGTGTGGCGCGGTCTATGAAGTTGCCTATCGCTCCGCCCAAGGCCAATCCCAGCAGAACCAAGAGAAGTCGTTGTTCCTCCCTGACAAAATGAATGCTGACAAGAATTGCCACCGCGACCAGCAAGGAGGTTACCAGGAAGAACAGGCTGGCGTTGGGCAGAATGCCGAACGCGGCCCCGTAGTTGGGCACATGCTCCAAATAGAAGATCTCACCCAACCAAGACCAAGGCATGAATCCTTCGTACAGCTCTAATCGGTTGCGGATGGCCTGCTTGGACCACTGATCCAGAAGCGCTGCGGTGATGGCACAGGCCACGGGGAGCCAAGCCTTGACCAGATATCTTTGTAACACGGTCCTATGGTTTCCGGACTGGCAGAGTAAAATCGAGATACATGGGACAGGACCTTTCTGCATTGCAGGGTCGGTGTTTCAGCCTTAGGCATTGGGAGACTGCATTGAACGAATACGTCAGAATTATATCCCTCAGACCCAGGATGGAACTTGTTCGCTGCCCGTGTGGGACGCAGGAGACACAGGAATTGTTTTCCTTGCCTTGGGCGCCTTTGGCCTTGGGCTGGCGTGTCAGGACCGGTTCGGATGCAAGATTGCGCCGGAATCCAGACCCTGTTGTGCCATGAATTCTGAGTCCCCAGAGCCAAGAGTCCCGTCTCGCCATCCACCGCGCAGGGGATTGGATCGGATCTCGCCCGCAGAGGATCTCTTTGCCAAGCTGGTGCATCACTTCAACTGCATCGGGCATGTGGAACTGGCCCAGGCACAATGGAAGAACGATCCGGATTCCCTCGATTACGTGTGTGTAGACACCAAGCGCATGATCATGGAGAAGTCGCGCTATGTCAACCGCGCGGCGGATCTGTCCGGGGTTCGGATTCGCTTCTGGCTCAAGGAGCACGCCACCATCGTTGACATGCATTTTACACCGCAGCTGGTGCCTGTGGGCTGGTTTATGCCCGTTACCACGGGTTTTGAAGCATCTAGTTTCCCGTTTCAGACTGCAGTGGCATTTGTGGGGATCGCTGTCAGCGCAAGGCGCAAGATCATCGTGACCGGAGAACAGGCGCTGCGTGATGCCCGGGCCAACGATGTCGTTTCCGAGGCGCAACGTCATGTTTGGCTGGAGCGCCTGCGTCATCTGCGATATGAATTCATGGCGCGTCGCTATCCTCCGGCCATAGTGCGCAACTTCACTCTGGTCGCTTGAGCCTGGACAAGGAGTTCGAATGTCCATTGCCATCATCGACTACGGCGTAGGCAATCTGCGCAGTATCAGCAACTCCTTTACCCATGTCGCAAGTCGTTTGGGGTATGAGGTGGAAATCCTGGACCGAGCGGAAGATCTGACCCGGAGAAGCGCTTTCGTCTTGCCGGGGCAGGGCGCCTTTGGCAGCAGTGTTCAGACGCTCCGCCGTAATGACTGGGTTTCGCCCATTCTGGAAGCGGTGGCCGCCAAGGTGCCGCTTTTCGGCATTTGCGTAGGCATGCAAATGCTGCTCGATGAGAGTGAGGAGATGGGACAGCATGAAGGTTTGGGTCTGGTGGCCGGACATGTCGAGCGTTTTCCCGAAGGCTTGGTGGGGCCGCAGGATGACAGACGGCGCCTGCACATCCCGCAAATCGGCTGGAACCAATTGGAGATGCAGCGTCCGGATCCTCTGTTGGCGAACATCCCCGACAAGGCCTATGCCTACTTTGCCCATTCCTATCGCTGCGTGCCCCAGGATGACAATGTCGTTCTGGCCTGCACCGACTACGGGGGCCCCTATGCCAGCATTCTGCGCTCGGATTGCATTTGGGGCATGCAATGTCATCCCGAAAAGAGCCAACATGTCGGCTTGGGCATTCTGCGCAATTTCATGCGGATGGTGGAAAATCAATGGCATGTGCGCGGCCTTTCCGAAAAGGAGGTAGTCTCATGATTGTCTATCCCGCCTTGGATCTGCGCCGCGGCAAATGTGTACGGCTGCGTCAGGGGGACCCGGAAGCCGAGACTGTGTTTGGCCATGATCCCGCGGCGATGGCGCGGCATTGGGTGGCGCTAGGGGCGCAATGGCTGCATGTAGTCAATTTGGATGGTGCCCTCGGCGATGAGGCGCCGGCAGAGGGCATTCCCGTCAATGTACGGGCGGTCCAGGCGATTCAGGCGGCCGTGGACGTGCCCATCCAGTTCGGAGGCGGCATTCGCACTCTGGCGGACATCGAATTTCTGCTGGAGGCTGGTGTCGGACGCATTGTTCTGGGGACGGTCGCCGTACGGAATCCGGAACTGCTGCAACAGGCTGTAACCCGGTTCGGATCCTCCCGCGTCGTAGTGGGACTTGACACTCGCGACGGCATGGTCGCTATTCACGGCTGGCAGGAGCAGAGCCTGCTCACTGCCCTTGATGTGGGTCGCCGCATGCGGGATCTGGGAGTGGAACTGGCCATTCACACAGACATTGGCCGGGATGCCATGATGACGGGCGTCAGTTGGACGGAGTCGGCGGCGCTGGCTCGCCAGACGGGATTGCAGGTGATAGCCAGCGGTGGCGTGTCGGGCATCGCGGACATTGCGCGTCTGCTGTCCTACCGGGGTACGGGCATTGTCGGGGTGATAACGGGACAGGCGCTGTACACGGGGGCGCTGGATTTGCAAGAGGCCTTGGAGCTGGCGGCCCGTGCCACAATCGAGACGGAGGAGTAGCCGCACATGCTGGCCAAACGGATCATTCCCTGTCTGGACGTCCATAAAGGACGCGTAGTCAAGGGGGTGAACTTCCTCAATCTGGTGGATGCCGGAGACCCTGTCGAGCAGGCCATGGTCTATGATCGGGAAGGGGCCGACGAGCTTGTTTTTCTTGACATAACCGCCACACACGAAAGTCGGGAGATTGTGACGCAGATGGTGCGGCGGGTGGCGGATGCCATATTCATCCCCTTTACCGTGGGCGGGGGGCTGCGCACACTGGAAGATATGCGGGCCATCTTGCTGGCGGGGGCCGACAAGGTGGCCGTCAACAGCGCCGCGATTCGCAATCCGAAATTGGTGCGACAGGGATCGGAGCGTTTTGGCAGTCAATGCATTGTGGTCGCCATCGATGCCAAACGTCGGACCTACACGAACGCGGCGGGTTGGGATGTCTATGTGCGGGGTGGCCGTCAGAATACAGGCCTGGACGCCCTGACGTGGGCCCGGCAAGCGGAGTCGTTGGGAGCCGGTGAAATCCTGCTGACTTCCATGGATGGGGATGGAACCCAGGAAACCTATGACATTGACCTGACCCGTACGATTAGCGATGCGGTATCCATCCCGGTGATCGCCAGTGGCGGAGCGGGCCATGTCGCCCACTTTGCGGAAGCCGTGACGCAGGGGGGGGCCGCGGCTGCCTTGGCAGCTTCCCTGTTTCATTTTCGCCAGTTGAGCATTCGGGAGGTCAAGGAGCACATGGCTGCGCAAGGCATTCCCGTGCGCCTGGATGTATTTCAGAACTTGGACGAGCCCCGTGCATGATACGGAAACACTGGGTACCGAAGCCTTTGTGGAATTGGTGCGATTTGACGCGCAAGGATTGCTGCCTGTGGTGGTGCAGGACGTGGTTACCCGAGATCTGCTCATGGTGGCCTGGATGAACAGGGATGCCCTGCAGCTGACCATGGCCAAGGGGCAGGCAGTGTTCTGGAGTCGATCCCGGTCCGAGATCTGGTACAAAGGGGCCACCAGCGGAAATTATCTGGACGTGGAATCGCTCCGGCTAGACTGCGACGGAGACACCCTCTTGCTTTGGGTTCGGCCGCACGGGCCAGCCTGCCACACGGGAGCAAGGACCTGCTTTTTCAGAGGCTGGCGCAAGGAGAGGCCACAAGAGTGACATGGCAGAAAATATAATCAACCGGCTCGAGACGACAATTCAGGTCCGAAAACGGGACGGACCCTTCGATTCCTACACGGCCCGTCTGTTTGAGGAAGGCGTCGCTCGCATTGCCCAGAAAGTTGGTGAAGAGGGCGTGGAAGTCGCTATTGCCTCCTTGGTGGAGGATGATCTGCATCTGGTGTCGGAAACGGCGGATCTGGTATATCACGTCCTAGTCTTGTTGGCGGCCCGTGATCTCAGCTGGCAGCATGTGGAAAGGCAGCTGGCTTCTCGCTTTCGGTGAGCGCCGGCCACAATGTTGCGTTCAGGTGCAACTGGGACCGGGCACGTCACCCAAGTCCGGACTCGAACCTGTGCACTGCGGGCATATCCTCGTTCACGCCAGCCTCACACGCGTATGAGGCTGGGAAGACTTCCGTCACACGGAGTCGGTGATTCCGTCCAGGATTTCTCTGTCAAGGGTATGGCTCTGCAGCAAGCAGAAGATGGAGAGAGAGTTCACAGATGCCGTTGTCTGTGCTTCACATGATGACGGCCCGTCGATCGTTCTTTGGATCTTGGCTTGAGGGCTTGGCACCAAGCCCCCTCATGGTTGGCGGGAATGTGTGTTGGGTTGCGTGTCAAATAGAGTGGGGATTCGCAAACCGGTCAATGCAGCTTCATGCCGGAGGATGGCGGCCTTGCGGGGCAGCCCCCAGCGGTATCCGGTCAGCGCGCCCCGTTGTCCCACCACTCTGTGGCAAGGTACGGCAAGGGCCCAGCGGTTGCGGGCACAGGCACCGGCCACCGCTCGGACTCCATGGGGCAGTTTGAGCGCGCGCGCCAATTCGGCATAGGTAACCGTGGAACCGAGGGCAATGGTCTGCAGTTTCGCGTATACGTCAAGTTGAAACTCGCTCCCTTGCAGATCCAAGGGAGCATCCAGAGATCTCGTGGGCTTCTCGACATAGGATTGCAATTGCTCCCACCAACCTGTCTGGTCGCGTGATTCCGAAGCATAGGTCTTGGGGTGCTGTGCCCCAAGACCTATGCGCAGCTCCGATTCGGAGTCGCCCAAGTCAATGGCCAAGATGCCGCGTGCAGAGGCCAGCATGGATACCGCGCCGTAACGACAGGGAGCGATGAACAGGGACAGGGCAGACAAGGAAACCATCCTGTGGGGGTTAGACATCCCCTCTTTGCAGACGACCAATCAGGTCGATGCAGGCCCGGCGGCACAGGGCCATCATGGTCAACGTGGGGTTGATGCCGGGACAGCTGGGATAGACACCACCACTGAAAACGAATAGGCCCCGGGTGTCGTGGACTTCCAGATTGGGGTCTACGACCGAGCTCTGGGGATCCTCTCCCATGCGGATGCCCCCCAGATCGTGGCAACTGCCGACGCCGGTGAAGCGAGGTCCCCTCCAAGGGGTCTGGCCGCCCATGGCCTTCAGAATCTCCTCGCACTTGTCTTCCATCCAGACCGACAATCGCTGTTCGTTTTCGCGCATGTCATAGGTGATGCGCACCACTGGCATGCCCCATCCGCTGCGGTCTCGATGATGCGGATCCAGATCCACAAAGTTTTGGGTATAGGGCAAGGTGTCCGGTTGAATGCGCAGCACGCCCCATTGCTGCCAAGACTGCAGATGCTCCTTGTATCTGGCTCCCCAGCGTGGCACATCGGGCGGCAGGGACTCGCGGCTGATGCTCAGCGGCAGAAACTGGGGCTCGGCGCTAAGGGTGGCCCCTCCCAGAAAGCCGTGTTTGTGCGCGGGGAAGTCAGGATACAGGTAATCCTCCATGATCATGGATTGGGACGCGTTGGCACAATGTCGGTTGAAAAACTTGCCAGGAAAATGGGCGAGCACCTGCCCAAACATTTTGGTCATGACGTTGCGACCCAACTGTTCGTGACTGTTGCCCAACCCCCCCAAGTGATGGGAGGTGGTGCCGGAAAGAAACATGAGACGCAGGTTTTCCCATACATAAGCCCCCAGGATCACGCACCTGCCGGGCTGCACTTGCGGGTTGCCGTTGGCGTCCAGATACCGGACCCCGTTGGCATGGCCTTGGGAATCGGTCAATATTTCGATGACCCGACATTGCGTCTTGAGATCCAGATTGCCCGTCGCCAACGCTTCCGGCACGCATTCGGCGGCAGGGTGCCACAGACTGTCGTCAAAGGTGCCGAATCCGCAGGTCCAGCTGGAATTCCGAGATGCGGGACGTCCCCGATACGGCTGGCTGTTGATCCCTACAGGTACGGGAAACGGATGCAACCCCATGTCTTCAGTGGCGCTGCGAAAGACTTCGCCCATATGATAGGGCGGCAGGGGCGGCAGGGGCAGATCGCGGCTGCGCGCCACCGGTGGCTGATCGCTGACTCCGGAGATGCCAATTTCCCATTCCAAGGCGGTGTAGAAAGGTTCCAGATCTTCGTAGGTGACGGGCCAGTCCGCGAGCGAGCTTTCGGCCGGCAGCAGATGTCCCCAATCTTGTTCCTGAATATGGGAGCGCGCTCGGAAGTGGTGGGGATGAAAGCGCCGCATCCAGCCGCCATAGTGGAACACTGATCCGCCTACACCATTCATCATGCGGCCCAACGAGAAGCTGCAGGGCCGCGTCGGTTCACCCTCGTTGAGACGCCAACGGGGGACTTCTTGGTTGAATTTGGGGCCTAGGTGCGCGCGTCCATAGTAAGTCTGGCGCAGTTCGTCCGGCCTGTAGTCCTGACGGGACCTGTACGGTCCGGCTTCCAAGGCCACTACACGCAGTCCGGCCGCCGTCAACTGGGGAACAATTACGCTGTTCATGGCTCCTAGGCCCACGAGAATGACATCTGCATCCCCTTGGGGCGGTTCCAGACCGCGGTCCGGATTGAAGTCAGGCGGAATGGCTGGGGCCCCGTCAGGGCGATCTTGAATGATGTCTTCCAGATCCGCGATGGATTGGTAGTGGCCTCCCTTGTCCTCTGGAACTTCGGACATCATTTCCGCCGGACTGTTCTCCAGCCAGACTCCCGGATGACGCAGAAGCTTCCAACCCCTCTTTTCCCGATTGCCGCCATGCAAGGGATCCGCGAACAGGCCCTCCTGCATATGGGCCACCACTAGATCCATGAATGCCTGCTGGCTTTGCGCATGCCCCACGCCCAGCCGTCCCTTTTCCAGCAGGCGGACCAGCTCTTGCTGTGTGGCTGGGTTGCAGTGCGCGAAAGACCGTCTCCATGTGCTCTGGGCCGCTTCTTCCAGAGAATCCAGTCCCCATTGATACTGCTCCTGCAGATCTTGACCATAGCCTGTCAGCAGCCGTTCCACATAGTCCAGCACTCCAATTTCCTTGGCGCCGGGCTGCAGGTTATCGGAGGGAAACAGGGTGGCGAACAGGGCGGCGGCAGTGGATTTCTGCCGGACAGTAAAGACCAGTGAAGAGGCAAGTTCAGACATTGTGTTCCTTTGCATTTGTCCCGATTTCGGCTCGGACGGGCGCTAGATGTCCCTTGGGGGGCTGTCCTTGTATGCCTTCGACTTCCTTGGCAGGCGGAATTCCCCTGTCCGCGTTTCCTGGTCTTCCGGATCACCCGGTTCCAAGGGGATATGGCTCGGTATCCTGTGGCCCGGAGGGCAGCGGTGCAATGCGCACCACAGAGGCGATCTCGTTGTGCAAGGGAGCCTCCATGCGGATGGCTAAACCCCCGTCCTGCCCCACGATCTGGGCCGCCGCCGGATGCCCCAGGACCTCGATCTCCGTTCCGGGTTCCGTGATCAGGCCAGGAATGCGGAATTCCTGGGTCCGGCTTCCCCCGAGCAATATGGCGAACAAGCTGCTGCCGTCCTGCGTGTAGCGAATGTCCACGCCCGTGTCGGTTTGATCTTCGGCGCGGGTCCAGGGCCGGGTATCGAAAATGGCGGGTCCATTGACAGCCAGCCAACCGCCCAAGGCCGTAAGCCGTGTGCGCTGTATCTCCGGGATCGCGCCTTGGGCCGTGGGACCTACGTTGATCAGAAGGTTGCCATTCTTGCTCACGATGTCCACGAAGCTATGGATAAGCTCCTGGGCCGAGAGATATTGCTCTCCGCCTTCTTGCTGGTTGTAGCCAAAGGAGGCCCCGATACCGCGGCAGCTTTCCCATTTCTGGACCTGAATGGTGTCATATCGTCGATATTCCGGGGTAGTGAAATCGCAATGCACCGCTGCCGTGGATTGGGTTCCTTGAGCATCGAAAAACTGATTGAACCGGTTGTTGACCAGCCCCTCCGGCCTCCGGTTGTAATAATCGGCAAACAGCTGGTTGGTGTTGGTCTGCTGTGGATAGGCAATGTCGTTCCACAGAATGGCCGTTTCATACTGGTCCATTAGTTCGTACCAGTGGGCGTTCGCATAGGCCACATATGTGGCGCTCTGCGGGGTGGCCCTGCGCAAGTCTGGAATGCTGCGCACGACCTGCGGGTTGAAAGTCCAGTCCACGCCCCCCGAATAGTAGGTGGCCATGGCCATCCCTGCATCCCGCACGGCCTGCCCGAGCTCGCCAATCAGGTCTCGGCGGCAGCAGTATCCTTCGTGAAAGGGATTGGGATGGACGCTGGGCCACAGCAGAAATCCATCGTGGTGCTTGCTGGTCAACGCCACGTACCGAGCTCCCACCTGCTGAAAAAAGCCAGCCCATTCCCCAGGATCCCAAGACTCTACGGCCGCATTGAACAGAGGCGCGAAGTCGGTATAGGCAAAGCCGTGTCCGTAGGTGTCGAAATGGTGGCGCTGGGTGGGACTGCCTGGAATGCGCACCGTGTTCGCGTACCATTCGGCGTAAGGGTTTTGCGCAAACCAGTCGGTCCAGTTTCCGGTCTCCTGAGTTTCGCCCAGATTGCCGGAATTGGGGGCCCAAGCCGGTACGGAATAGAGGCCCCAGTGAACGAAGATGCCCAGCTTGGCCTTGTCAAACCAAGCGGGCACTGGGTGCGTGGAAACGGATTCAAGAGTTGGAAGATAGGCCACGGCGTTCTCTTGCGGATTCGAGGATGTATAAGTTGAGAGTGTCGTCTAAAAGGTGGAATGGGGAGTGGTGGAATAGCACCAGCGACTGTCCATCAAATGGTCGCACGCCGCGTTGAGGGCCTCCGCCGTGCCAATCTGGCGCAGGGCCTCGATTCCAAATCCTCGCACATATCTGTTTTCGTCCTGCAGAGAAGCCCGCAGGGCGGGCAGAGCGGAGGCCGCCTGACTGCCCTGTCGGGCCAAGGCCAAGGTGGCATTGAACTTGACCTGGTCGTCTTGATCGGCGAGCGCGGTCGCCAAGGCCGGCACGGCAACCTCCGGATCTTCCAGCATCCCCAAGGTCTCCACCGCGGTGCGCCGAACCCAGGCAGAGGAATCCTGTAGCAGGCGTGCCACCTCGGGGGTGTACTCCTTCGCCAGGGGGCCCTGCTCGCCCAGCGCGAACACGGCAAAGCGGCGCACAATGTCCGATTCGTGACGGCAGGCCGCCGCCAGCAAGGGCAAGGTCTCTGCGGGGCCCGCGCTCAAGCCGTAGGCCGCTCGCCGGGTGGCGTGAGGATGCGCACTGCACAGGATGGCATGCAAATGGGTCAGACCCCTGTTGCCTGTGGCCATCAGATCATAGGCCGCGCCAATGCCATCCGGTTCATACTCGCCCTGCACCTTCGCTCGCAGTTTCACGGGATCAGCCTTGACTTCTAGCTCTTGGGCGCCCAGAGTCCGTGGGCGTCCGGACATCCAGTTCCATTGTTCGGCCCACAGCGAATGGTGTGTATGGGCCGGTCCGCCGCCATTGAGAGATTGCCATGCCGTGTGCTCGTTCTGCCAGGCGGGAGCTGCTGGTCGGGATACCCGCGTGAACTGGAATTTGAGCATGGCCCGGTTCTGCCGCGAAAGATTGGCTCCGCCCCGATGCCACAAATCGTAGTGAATCAGGGCAAAGGTCCCCGCGGGACCCTCCATGAAGAGCGGCTTTTCCGTTTCGTCCCCAGGCCGCTTGTCATAATATTGGGTCCCCGGCATGAGACCGGAGGGACCCATGTCGGTGGTGACGGCCTGCGGGTAGTAGAAAATCATGGCCCACCATTGGTGGTGATTGCGAATGCGCGCGTAGCCCCAGTAGCTGTCCTTGTGCCAGCTCTGTACCTTACGCCCCGGCTCCGTGTAGTGACAGTGCCGGTGGGGCTGCATGATGTAGTCGGCTCCCAGCACGCTGCTGATCGCGCCCGTAACGACTGGGTGCCGGAAAATTTCCTGTACCTCGGGCACGCGGGGCAGGATGTTGTTGCCGGGGTTTCCTTCCTCTTGTATCACGGCCGAGATACGAGCATTCAGAGCCGCATGAAAGTCCTCGGAGAAATCCGTTTGCAGGAGCAGATAGCCGTGCGCGATGAAGTGACGCATCTGGTCGTCGGTTAGAAGCAGGGGCGTGGCGGGCATGGGGCCTCCCAAAGGGGTTAAGGAGAAAGCAGTGCGCACAGGGGCGCCGGCAGAGATGCAACGGGTCCAGCGGCAGTGAGCCGAATTATAGGTTCGGGTCCGGTCGAGGGTCAATGGCCCGGGCCGGTGGGCACGGAGCGGGACCTGTGGTCCTGCAGGAAGACATCACCGCAATGTCCGGGAGAGAGCACGCTCCTACCGGTTGGTCTCCACCCAAATGTCAGGGGCGGTGTCCACTTGGTGCTTGTCAAAGATCGCCTGAATGCGTTCCAGGATCGCCGGGTCCAATGTCCAGTCCAATCCGTCCAGATTGAGCCGGACTTCGTCGGTATGTCGGAATCCGACGAGAGCGACCCCAACCAGAGGATTGGACAGGACCCACCGCAGCGCCAATTGGGCCGATGACTTGTCGAATTCGGCCGCGATTTCGGTCAGCTCCTCGACGACATCAATGTTGCGCGGCAGCACATCCGGACTCCACAGGGGCAGGCTGAATGCCTGGCCGCTGTGACGCCAGTCATCCTCGGGGAACCGGGTGTCTCGGGTGAACGCCCCCGTCAGCAATCCATGTGCCAAGGATCCGTAGGTCATAAGTCCGAAGTCGTGCTCTTGGACCGTAGGGAAGACAAATCGCTCCAGGCGCCGGTCAAACAGATGATACCCATACTGGACCACATCAATGGAGCCGCCTCGCTGGGCCAGGGCGATCTGTTCCGAGGAGAAGTTGCTCACTCCAATGAAGCGAGTCTTGCCTTGGGCCCGCAATTCCTCCATAACGGCCATGGTCTCGTCGAAAGGATGGCTTTCGTCTGGCCAATGGACCAGATACACATCCACGTAGTCGGTCTCCAGCGCCTGCAGGCTGGTCTCGAGCGAAGACAGGATGCGTTGTCGGCTGGCATCTCGAAACCACTTGCCCTTTTCCCGATAGATGCCCACCTTGGTGACGATCAGGGCCTGATCCCGCTTGCCGCGCAGGGCCTTGCCCAACAGGGCCTCGGATCGGCCAAAGCCATATCCCTCCGCCGTATCAAAGAGGGTGATGCCCTTGTCCAAGGCCAGATGCACCGCATCCACGATATGGGATTCATCGAAGTTGCCATAATCGCCGCTGGACTCCCAACAGCCAAAGCCCACCGCCGAGACTTCTATGCCAGTCTTGCCAAAACGTCTGTATTCCATGGTTGCGCTTCCTTGTGGTACCTGAATCCCTGCACACAATGACGAAGGGCCAACGCCACACTCATTATGTCTCTTTCCTCATCTGGCTCCAAGCCCACCGCTGCCGCGCCCCAAATCCCCAAGCGCCGGACTGGTCTCTTCGGGTCCAGAATCTGAAGAAAGTCTTTGGATCTGGGTACACTATGAATGCAGGGCCGCCCACCTCGTGCGGTCCGACGCCAATTGCGCCAACACAGCAAGGCCCCTACCGCAATGCAAGACGCCTCCATTCAGCCTGATCGCAGCCAACGTCCCGGCGCCGTCACCGACTCCCGCCTAGACTGGTGGCGTGCAGCCAAGTTTGGGCTTTTTGTCCACTGGGGCTTGTATGCACTGCTGGCCGGTCGCTGGAAAGGACAGGATATTGCCGGCATTGGCGAATGGATTATGCGCTTCGTCCAGATCCCGGTCGCTGACTACGAAGCCTTGGCCCAACAGTTCAAGCCCGTGGACTTTGACGCCCGAACCTGGGTGTCCTTGGCCAAGGCTGCGGGCCAGAAGTACATCGTACTCACCAGCAAGCATCATGACGGCTTTTGTCTCTTCGATTCGCGGCACACGGACTACAGCGTGACCCGGAGCAGTCCTGGGGCGCGGGACATCGTGCAGGAACTGGCGGATGAATGTCAACGGCAGGACATGAAACTGGGCTTCTACTATTCCCAGACGCAGGATTGGCACCACCCGGACGGAGACGGCAACGACTGGGACTTCGATCCGGTGCAAAAGGACTTTGACAGCTATATCGAGACTTACGTAATTCCCCAGGTCACCGAGTTGCTGACCCGATATGGTCCGGTGGCCCTGATCTGGTTTGACACGCCCAAGGGCATAACCCAAGGTGTTTCACCGGCGCAAAGCCGGCAGCTGTTGGATCTCTGCCACCGACTGCAGCCTGATACACTGGTCTGCGGGCGTTTGGGCAACGCCTTGGGGGACTACGCTACCACCAACGACAATACCATTCCCGCGGGCGCCTTGCTGGAGGGCGACTGGGAAACCCCAGCCACCATGAACGACACCTGGGGGTTCAAGTCCCAGGATCACAATTGGAAAAGCGCCACGGATTTGATTCGGAAACTGGTGGACATCGTGAGCAAGGGAGGCAACTACCTTCTAAACGTGGGGCCAACCGCCTCTGGTGCCATTCCTCCCGAAAGCATTGCCCGCCTTGAAGCCATGGGAGACTGGCTCGCGCTGCACGGCGAGGCAGTGTATGGGACCCGACCCGGTCCCATTCAGGATCAACGGGCCTACCGCACTACCGTCAAGAATGGGAAAGTGTACATTTTGGTCTTTGACTGGCCTGCCCATGGAGGATTGCAGGCGCCCGGCATCCAGGCAGACAAGGCCAGAATCCTTGGGCTCCCTTCTTCGCCCGATGTTCCGCTGAAGGTTACGGCGGGCACTCTGTCTCTGCGCCTGCCGGACACTGCGCCCAATCCGCACTGTTCCGTCATTGAATTGACATAATCCCATGCGCCCTCGCCCTTTCAGGAATCTGTATCCGTGACCCAGGAAACCGTCTTTGCCTTTGACGCCGCTGCCGTGAAATTCGGCGTGGAAGCCATGTCGGAAATCAGAGAAGATCTGGAGACTATGGGCACCCGTCGCGTGATGGTGCTGTGCGACCCCAATCTGGTGGACACCGCACAGTTTGCACGGCTGGAGGAAGCGCTCAACTCCAGCCCCTTGGAATGGCAGCTGTTCAGCGAGGTCCGCACGGAACCTTCCTTGGAATCGTTTGAAGTGGCCGCGGAATTCGCCCGCCGAGGCGCCTTTGACAGCTTCGTGGCCTTTGGGGGCGGATCTACCATTGACACGGCCAAGGTGGCCAATCTCCAGTGCACATATCCCGCGGATTTTCTTGACTATGTAAACGCGCCCCTCGGCAAGGGGCGCCCGGTGCCGGGTCCGCTCAAGCCCCTGATTGGCATTCCGACGACCGCCGGAACCTCCAGCGAGATCACCGGCGTGGCCATCTTTGATCACAAGCGGATCAACGCCAAGACGGGCATATCACACCGTTTTCTGCGTCCCACACTGGGCGTTCAAGATCCGCTCAACACCATGGATTTGCCCCCCATGGTGACCGCTTGCACGGGATTGGACGTACTGTGCCACGCCTTGGAGTCCTTTACCGCCATTCCGTTCCACGCACGGGATCGGGCCGAGAGCTCTGGGCAAAGGCCCATCTATCAGGGCGCGACCCCCATCAGCGACATCTGGGCCCAGGAGACCATCGTGTTGGTGGTGGCCAATCTGGTCACGGCCCTGCGTGAACCCCACAATCTGGAGGCCCGTCGGAACATGATGCTGGCTGCCCTCTATCAAGGCATGGGATTTGGCAATGCCGGGGTCCATCTCTGTCACGGCATGTCCTATCCGGTGTCCAGCCTAGTGCGGGACTATCGCGCACCCGACTACATTGCGGATCATGCGATCATTCCCCATGGCATGTCCGTGGCACTTACGGCGCCGGCGGTTTTCCGTTTCACCGCCAAGGCGAATTATGGCAAGCACATGGTGGCGGCCGAGCTGATGGGCGCCAATGTGACGGGCATCCCTATGGAAGACGCCGGCGAGGTTCTGGCACAGCAACTGCTGGAGCTGATGCAGGCCACGGGCATGCCGACAGGTCTCGAAGCGGTTGGCTATGGTCCCGCGGATGCAGAGATCTTGGCGGAAGGCGCACTGCCCCAACACAGAGTCACCAAGTTGTCGCCCAGACCGGCTTCGGAAGCCGATCTCACCCGATTGTTTCTTGAATCCATGCGAAACTGGTAGCGCTTGGCGGCGCGTGCCGATACAGCCCGATTCTCTATGTCCCGCACCGTTGTCGTAGCCATTGTTTCCGCGTCGATCGCCGTGATGGTCAGTACCGGCACGCGCCAGAGTTTCGGGCTGTTTCTGGACCCCATCACTTTGACGCTGGACACGGGCCGCGAAGTTTTCGGTTTCACGATGGCCCTCAGCAATCTCATATTCGGATTGCCCTTTATCGGTTTTCTGGTGGATCGCTTTGGCACCCGCCTAGTATTGATGGGAGGAGGCCTGGTCTATGCCGGGGGGCTGATCCTGAGCACGATATGGACCACGCCCATTGGGCTGATCGTGTCCTTGGGTATCGTGGTGGGGCTGGGACTGGGCGCCACGACTTTCGTGGTCTTGTTGGGCGCCTTGGGCCGATTGGTGGCCGCGGAGCATCGTACCAAAGTCTTCGGCATCATGACGGCCATGAGTTCGGCGGGATTTCTGGTCATGCCGATTTTCAACCAGTGGCTTATTGACACTTGGGACTGGAAGATGGCTTTTTGGGTTGGATCGGGGCTGGTGGCTTGCATCGTGTTTCTGTCCCTCGGCATTCCGGCCCGCCAGAATCAGGATGGAGACATGCCCCTGAACGAGCCAAGTGGAGCCGTGTGGCCCAGGGTAAGCCAAGGCCTGCGGAATCCCAGCTTCCTGTTGCTGGTGGCCGGTTTCTTTGTCTGTGGATTCCACGTCGCATTCATTGGAGTGCACTTTCCGGTCTTTTGGTCCGATCATGGGATCGGCCATATTCGGGGTCTGGCTCTGGCCTTGATCGGAACCTTCAACCTAGTGGGTTCTCTTGGCTTCGGCTGGTTGGGAGACCGCCTGCCGCGCCGCTATCTGCTCAGCGTCATCTACGGGAGTCGGGGATTGCTGCTGCTGGCGTATTTTCTGTTGCCAATCACCGTGATGTCCTCTCTGCTGTTCTGCTGTCTCATGGGATTGGTGTGGCTGGCCACAGTGCCTCTCACCAGCGGGACCGTGGCGAAGTTCTTCGGGGCTCGCCTCCTGTCCACCATGTACGGCTTCGTCTTCTTCAGCCACCAAATCGGAGCCTTTCTGGGTTCTTGGATCGCGGGTCGTGTCTACGATCAGATCCAGACGTATGACCCGATCTTCTGGATTTGCATAGGTCTCGGACTGTTCGGTTTCCTGGTGCATTTTCCGATCCGGGAAAATGCGATCCCGTTGCGCCTCGCCCCGGCCAACGCCGTCACCAGCGCCTAGACCGATTTCCACCGGCCTTTTGGAAGACAGTCCAAGGCAAGGCCCATGCGCTTTCTCAACGATCCGGCTTCGATCCAGCAATTGACTTGCCAGTGGCAGGGACCGCGTCTGGTCGATGGCAGACCCGCGGTCCCTGCCACTGTGCTGGAACGCATGGCCCGCGTCACCACGGAGGAAATCTGGGCATTTCTGCGCCAGCACGCGCACCACAACCAGTTTGAAGGAAACTGGCTTAACACCAACGTGACTCGACCTTTTGCAGGTCGGGCCATGACGGTGTGCATGCTGCCCGACCGACCTGACCTGCATGCCCTGGTGGACGTCGAGGGCGCACAGGCCGGCCATGGCGGCGGCCAGAATTCCTGGCCCATTGACAGCCTGCAGCCGGGAGACGTGCTGGTGGTCGACTTGTTCGGCAAGGTGGTGGATGGCACCTTCATCGGCGACAACCTGGCTGCCACCATGCAGGCGCGCGGGGCGGCTGGCGCAGTCATTGATGGTGGCATTCGGGACTTGCAAGGCGTGAGACAGATGCCTGACCTGACCGTATTGTGTCGGGGGGTGGATCCTTCCGCCATCAAGGACGCGGTCCTCGGAGGAGTGAATGTGCCCGTGCGCATAGGTCGGGCTACTGTGTTGCCGGGAGACGTGGCGCTGGCCACGGCCACTGGCGTCATTTTCGTGCCTGCGCACTTGGCGGAAGGCGCCGTGGACCATGCCGAGGATACACAGTTCCGAGACCGATTTGGCAAGTTGCGCATTGGGGAGGGCGTGTATACCGCGGGCGACATTGACCGCCAGTGGGAAGGTCACATTGAAGCGGATTATCAAGAATGGCTGCGGACACCGCGGATGTCCCAGGGTACGGAGCCGACAAGGGAGGAGACTGATCATGCGAATTGATTCCATGCACATAACGCCAATTGCCGTGGCCGATCCGCCGTTGTTGAACGCCGCCGGTCTGCATGCCCCCTACGCGCTCCGCCTGATTGTGGAGATCGTGACGGTGGACAACGTGTCCGGATTTGGCGAGG
The DNA here is from genome assembly GCA_963422415.1 of Caldilineaceae bacterium. Classification (GTDB taxonomy): domain Bacteria; phylum Chloroflexota; class Anaerolineae; order Caldilineales; family Caldilineaceae; genus Bin34. The sequence goes on along the minus strand of OY729430.1, from coordinate 2,741,554 downwards.
TGCCGGGTCACCACAGGACAGAAGCGGCCTTGCAACGGGCCGGTCAGGTGGTGGCTGGTCGGAATCCCTTTACACTCAATCAAATCCTGCGGGACGTTGAACAGGACTTGGCGGAGACCGATGAGGAACGGGGAGATCAGCCCTGGGACAGCCGTCAGTTCGTGCATGTGCGCAGCGCCCTGGAGGTAGCCCTGCTGGACCTGCAGGGCAAGTTGACGGGACGCCCCGTGCATGAACTGCTTGGGGGCAAGGTGCGTGATCGTGTGGAGTATTCTGCCTATCTTTTTTACAAGTTGGAGGGTGCGGGGGGCACATGGGGCATGGCCCGGAACCCACAGGCCACCGGGTGGGCCGCCGCCCGCCAAGAGGCCGCCATGGACCCTGCGGGAGTGGTAGCCCAGGCCCAGGCCATGTGCGAAACCTTCGGGTTCAAGTCCATCAAGCTGAAGGGTGGTGTCTATCCACCCGCGGAGGAAGCCGCGGCCATTCTGGCGCTGCGGGAGGCCTTTGGTCCTTATGTCCCCCTGCGCCTCGACCCCAATGCCATCTGGAAAGTTGCAACGGCCTTGGAGGTAGGTCAGCGACTGGAAGGGGTATTGGAATACTTTGAGGATCCCGTGCGCGGTCAGGCGGCCATGGCCGAAGTGGGTCGGCAATTGTCCATGCCTATGGCCACCAACATGTGCACCACCTCCTTTGCCGACCTTCCGGGCAGCGTGGCGGTGCAGTCGGAGGATGTCATCCTCAGCGATCATCACTTTTGGGGCGGGTTGCGTCCGAGTTTGGAACTGGCCGCCTTCTGTCGCGCCTTTGGGCGCGGCCTGTCCATGCACTCCAACAGTCATGTGGGCATATCGCTGGCCGCGATGACGCATTTGGGCGCGGCCATGCCCAACTTGTCCTATGCCTGTGACACGCACTATCCGTGGCAATCCGAGGAAATCCTGACACAGGGCCGCTTTGTCTTCGAAGAAGGCGCCATCGTGGTATCCGACGAACCGGGCCTGGGAATCGAGATTGATCGTCAGGCCCTGGCCACCTTGCATGCGCAATACCAGGCGTGTGGTCTCAAGGAACGCAATGACGCCATCGAAATGCGGAAGATCAATTCTGACTGGGAATTCGAGTCCACCCGATATTGACCATCCCCTGCCGCCGCGTGCAGCAGCTTGTGCGAAGCCGCATCCAAGGGCAAAATGGGTGCCTGGACCCTGCCTGCCGCGTGCGGCTCTGCGGGGCGCCCGGATCGTTGGAAAGCCTCTCTCCGCGCTTCCACAGGCCGTTAATGCTATAGTCAGGACTTGCTGCAGCGGCAGCGCGAAATTGGCCATCCCAAGCCACGAATTCAGGTAAGAGATCCATGTCCAAAACAGAGACACTTGCACGAAAGGACCAGCGGTTGCTTCACCCTATGCATCATCCGGATGCCTATGAGGGGACGCTTTATTTCGAACATGCCGATGGCATCTATCTGCATACCACGGATGGACGCCAAGTGATCGACGGCATGTCCGGTCTATGGAACGTAACGGTCGGGCATGGCCGCCGGGAATTGGCGGATGCCGCGCACGCCCAGATGGTCAAGGGGGCCTTCGTTTCCAACTTTGCCGGATCCGCGTCGGACACCACGGTGGAATTGGCCGATCGTTTGGCCGGTTTTGCCTATCCCGATCTCAATTCCACCTTTTTCACCAGCGGGGGCGCCGAAGCCAACGAGACCGCTTTCAAGACGGTCCGGTATTACTGGAAGGGGATGGGCAAACCGAACAAGACACAGATCATTGGGCGTCTGCGTGGCTATCACGGTTTGACGCTGGCCGCTATGAGCGCCACGGGCCTGCCCCTGTATTGGCATCTCTTCGAACCCCGGGTACCGGGTTTTCTGCATGTCAACATGCCTGATCCCTATCGCTTCGCGGGTGAAGTGCGGTCGGGGGAGACCGTGGGCACGGCGGCGGCCCGGGAGTTGGAGGATCTCATCCAAAGGGAAGGGGCGGATACCATTGGGGCCTTTATTGCCGAGCCGGTCGCAGGGGTAGGGGGCGTCGTGGTCCCGCCCGACGACTATTTCCCGCGCATTCGCGAAATCTGCGATGCGCATGACATCCTGATGATTTCCGATGAAGTCATTACAGGATGGGGCCGGACCGGAAAATGGTTTGGCCTTGACCATTGGGGGGTCCAGCCGGACATCATCTCATTCGCCAAGGCCATCACCAGCGGCTATGTGCCCATGGGAGGCATTCAAGTCCACGACCGGGTCCGTGAGGTCATGGACCGCTTTGACCTCGCCGATCGCTGGGCCCATACGTACACCTATTCCGGTCATCCCACCTGCTGCGCCGTGGCCTTGGCCAACCTGGACATTCTGGAGTCGGAGAATTACGCCGATCGAGGCCGGAACGGCGGTCATCGCCTGATGGGGGTCCTGCGTCACCTCGAGGAAAGCGACCATGTAGGCGAAGTGCGCGGGCTCGGCATGATGATGGCCGTGGAACTGGTCGCGGACAGCTCCACCAAGGAACCGGCTCCCACACTGGCCGCGCACGCCCAGGCCGCCTGTCTGGACAAGGGGCTATTGATCCGCTTCCTGGGAAATTCCTTGGTGCTCGCGCCTCCGCTGTGCGCCACGAACGCGGAACTTGACACGATTTCATCGATTGTGGCGGAAGCCGTGACCGAAGTCGCTCCGGGATAGGTTTCGGTCGACTGACCGGAAGGAAATATCCGATGGTTGCAGAGCCGGTGTTCTCCGCCTCGGCCCCATCCCGGCTCCGCATTACCGACATGCGGGTGACCAACCTGCAGGGAGTGCCCTTCCGGTCCTCTGTCCTGCGCATAGACACCAACCAAGGCCTTTCCGGTTATGGAGAGGTACGGGATGGCGCCAGTGCCACTTATGCGTTGATGTTGAAGAGTCGCCTGCTGGGACAGAATCCCTGCCAAGTCGAAAAGATCTTTCGGGAGCTGGAGCAGTTCGGCGGACATGCCCGTCTCGGCGGTGGAGTCAGTGGCATTGAAATGGCCCTGTGTGATCTCGCGGGCAAGGCGTATGGCATTCCGGCGTATATGCTGGTCGGTGGCAAGCACCGAGAGGAAGTATTGGTGTATGCCGACACCCAAAGCAGTCCCGACCCTCAGCAGATGGCTCGGAATCTATTGGGCCGGATGGAGCTGGGCTATCGATTTCTCAAGATGGATTTAGGCATCGATCTCCTGCGCGAGAATGGAATCAGGGAAGGCGTCTCGTGTCCTCCGGACATGCTGGACACAACTTGTGTCATGCATCCCTTTACCGGGATCAGGCTCACGCCCAAGGGCATTGACTATTTGGCGGCATACGTCGACATCGTCCGAAACGGGATCGGATACGAAACGCCATTGGCCGTGGACCATTTCGGACATCTCGGCATGGAATCCTGCATTGCGCTGGGACAGGCCTTGACACCCTTTGCACTGGCTTGGCTGGAAGACCTTGTCCCTTGGCAGTTGACAGACCAGTGGACCCAGATCACACGGGCCCTGACCACGCCCACCTGTACGGGAGAAGACATCTACCTGCGGCGCAACTTCGAACCCCTCATCCGGAAGCGGGCAGTCGGTGTCATCCATCCCGACTTGGCGACATCGGGCGGAATCTTGGAGACCAAGAAGATTGGCGCCTTGGCCTACGAGCATGGAATTCCCTTGGCCCTGCATGCTGCAGGCTCTCCCATTGCCTTTCTGGCCGGCATCCATTGCGCGGCGGCCTCCGAGGGTTTTCTAGCCTTGGAACATCACGCGGTGGATGTTCCGGGTTGGGAAGATCTATTGGAAGGCATACCCAAGCCTCTCGTGCAAGATGGATATGCGCGCATTCCCGAAGGGCCGGGATTGGGATTTACCCACCTCGACGAGGAGGCCATGGCCGGATTCCTGGATCGGACATATCGGCGCACCTTCGACATGTCTACCGCGGAGTGGAACGGTGAATTCGCGCATGATCGGCTCTGGAGTTGATTTGCGTAGGAGTCGGAACAGGGGTCTTATTCCGTTGCCATACGGGAACGGGACCCATGTACGGATGGCTGGACAGCCGGGAAGTCCATCGATTTCGGACTCGGGCCCTTGGCGGATCATGCAGGGCGCGCCCAAGGCGGCTGAGACCGCCTGTATCCAAGGAGAAGACCATGCATACACTGGCCGATTTTCTGGCTGAATCCTTGTGGGACTTGGGCATCCGCAAGGTCTTTGGTCTGCCAGGGGGAGAAAATGTGCACTTGGTTGACGCCTTGGATCAGAAAGGTCTGACGTTTTACCTGGTTCGCAATGAATCCAGCGCCGCCTACGCCGCGGCCGCTTGCTACCGGCTGTCCGGTCAGCCTCAGGCGTGCCTGACTACGCTGGGGCCGGGCATGACCCATGCCGCGGCAGGCTTGGGTCACCTGTGGCTGGATCGGGCTGCAGTGGCGTTGCTTACGGCCTGCACCGCTGAAAATGCAGGTCCGTTGCATACCCATCAGGTTTTGGACTTGACTTCGCTGGCCGGCCTCATGGCCAAGTCGTCCTTTACGGTGCAACCGGAAACGGTCCATCAGATTCCGGACGTGTTGTCGCTGATGCAGGAAGGCAGACCCGGACCGGTGCATATTCAGATATCCAACGAGGCCGCCGGCAAAATGTACGCCGGATCCGGACAGAGGAGGTCAGTTTCTCCGGAGCGGGGGGACATAGCAGCTCGATCCAGCAGCGACTGCAGGTTGTTTGCCCATGCCAGCGCCGTCATAGCCGAAATGCAGCGTCCCGTGATAGTGACCGGTCTTGGAGTAGGAAGTGTTGAGGTTGCGCATGCTGTTGGGGACTTGGCGGAGGCTCTAGGTGCGCCTGTCTTGGCAACGCCCAAGGCCAAGGGCACCATGTCGGATCACCATGTCCTGTCGGCTGGCGTCATTGGCCTGACCCAGACCGATCCCGCCTATGAGATCCTGAACGCCGCTGACGGCGTTGTGGCAGTTGGGTTCGATGTGGTGGAATTGGTGAAGCCTTGGGACTGGTTGGGTCCTCTGGTCTGGCTTTCGGCATGGCCCAATTGGGATCCTCAGATTCCGGCGACAGTGGAATTGACGGGAAATCTGGCTGGACTGCTTTCATGCATGGCGAAGCAAGGCTGGAATCGCTCCGGTTGGTATGCCAGACACTTGGGTCCGAGCACAATGAAGCATGCAAGCGCCAGTGGCCCATCTCCGCTGGCGGGCCGCATGTCTCCTCAGCAGGTCTTGACGGGCCTTAGGCAGGCCGCGCCGCAAGATGCGCTGATGACGGTGGATGTAGGATCGCACAAGATCTTCTTCAGTCTTGACTGGCCCACGTACGTTCCCAACGGATTTTTGTTGTCCAATGGGCTGTCCTGCATGGGCTATGGTCTGGCCAGCGCCATCGGTGCGGGCACCGAGGATCCCCGCAGGCTGGTTCTGAGCGTTGTGGGAGATGGTGGTCTGGCCATGAGTGCAGGTGAACTGGGACTCCTCGGGGAAATCGGCAGCAACACCAAGATCATTGTGCTCAGAGACAGGGCGCTGGATCTGATCCGCTCTGCTCAGAGCCGTGCCGGCAAGAAGCCTGTAGGGACTGAATACCAGGTGGTGCCAGATCATGTCAAACTTGCCGAGGCATACGGCATAGAGGGCGCTCACGTGTCCACGCCTGCAGAATTTCACACAGCGCTGGGCACTGCTCTGGCCATTTGCACACCCTTTCTCATTGAAGTGGAACTGGATCCATCGTCCTATCCCACCACTCCTACACTCCACTGACGGGCCCGAATCCTGCACGCTGACAGGAATGGCGCGGCATCCACCGTTCCTTTCCCCTATACTCAAACTCCGCGGATTCGCCCACAGGATCTAGGGAAATACTCGGTCCAGCACCGGCAAATGGATCGACCAGTCGCAGCGCTCTTCAATGTAAGCCCGGCCGGTCTGGACCAAATACTCACCGTTTGGCTGCCCGTTCCACAAGCCGACAATTGCCTGGATGAATCCGGGCGCGTCATCCGCCAGCAGGCAATGTCTGCGATCTTCCAGGCCAATGCCCGTGACACCTAGGGGCGTGGAGACCAGGGGCGCCCCTGCCATGATGGCCTCCAATGCCTTCAGCCGTGTGCCGCCCCCGTGAAACATGGGCAAAATGGCAATGGTGCCAGGCGCATAGTATGGATCCAAGTTCTCCACCAGACCGGTTACGGTCACACTTTGCAGTGTAGCAAGAGCAAGTACTTCGGTCGTAGGGTCTCGACCCACGATGTTGAGGTGCACCCTAGGCTGCAGCACCTGCAGTGTCGGCAAAACTTCGCGGCAAAACCATCGCATGGCCAACACATTGGGCCGGTAATCCATTGCGCCTATGAAGGACAGCTGAAAAGGTCTGGCCTCTTGAGTAGAGGCTTCGTTCCAGTTCTTTACATCGATCCCATTGGGCAGCAGAGTGATTCTGTTGCCTTCAATGAGCCGCAGTACATCCTGTCGGTCCTCTTGGCTCACCGTCAGAACATGGGCGGCCCTTTGCCAGGCTCTTTCTTCCTCTCTCCGCAATTTTCGTGTCTGAAGAGCATGGAAGATCCGGTAGGGCAACCTAGGCTGCAATCCTGCGGGTCCCCTTCCCAAGGATTGCTGCAATCGAAACTCGATGTTGGGCTCGTCCAAGATCAGAGGCATTGGGAATTCCAGGTTCTGACTTATGGCCAAGGCACAGCCGAACATTTCGAATCCCGCCACGTGGATACAGTCATAAGCGCTTGGCTTCTGGAGCAGCGCGTGCCCGGCTGCAATCAATTCCCGACTGAAGTGTGCCTGCCAGAGATCGGGCCAACTGTGGCACAGTCCGGCAATTCGGCGCCACTTACGGCGCACAGGCCAAGGAAATGCTCTTATGCTGTGCCAGAGACTTTCCACTGCGGCGGGCCAGGCGGCAGGGGCATCCTGGTTGAATCCGCACAGCACGTCCAAATCATGTCTTTGGGCCAGATGGCGCAGAATCTGAAAATTGCGCAGGATTCGCCCTTGCGTCAATGGCCACGGCGGATGCCCGACCAAGAACAGAATGCGCACGTTGCCGGACCCTATGCTGTGGGATCTGCCATCAGGCCAACACTGAACGGTATACGGCCAGAGTTGCCGCCGCGCTGTCTTCCCATCTGAATTTCAATATGCGCACCCTGCCCTTTTCAATCTGAGCCTTTCTCAATTCCTCGTCTTGCAGCAAGTCCAAAATCCGAGCTGCAATCTCTTCCTCTTCCGCCGGATTCGCATACAAAGCGGCGTTTCCGGCAATCTCTGGCAAGCAGGCGGCGTTGCTGGCGACAACAGGAGTGCCGCAGGCCATGCTCTCCAGCAGAGTAAAGCCAAATCCTTCATACAGAGCCGGATGCACTAGGCACAGCGCTTTGCTGTAGGTCTGGCGCAGGGCTGCCTCTGAAAGATAGCCGGGAAATACGCAGACCTTTTCCAACCCCAATTCTCTGACCAGCGTATATATGCCTTCGTCGTGCCAGCCTCGGGCTCCAGCCAGAACCAAATGCAGATTGGCCCGCCCGCTTTCCTGTTGGACAATTCTCAAGGCCTTGAGAAGAGCTGGGATGTTCTTGCGCGGTTCCAGCGTTCCTACGTGCAGCAGGTATTGAGGCGGTAGGGCAGGACCGACAGCGGAGCCGTCATGGTCGTGGGGTCTGTGCCGCAGGAATGTCAGATCCACGCCGCTGGGAATGACGTGAGTCTTGCCCTTGGCTTGCGGCACCTGTGCCAGCAGGTCATCGCAGGTGAATTGACAAGGGACAATGATAGCGGCAGCGTGCTCCACTGCATAAGGCAACTGGCCGTAATGGACTCTGGCCTCTTCGGTCACCAGTTCCGGCCAATGGTGAAATGCAAGATCATGGACCGTGATGACGGATTTCTGGCGCGACCGAAATGGACTGATGAAGTCGGGAAAGTGGACCACGTCAGCGCGAAACCGCAGCATTTCGAATTGCAGCATGCGCTGCTCCCAAGCATGATGCACCGGACTGACCAGAATGCGGCTGCGCCAGTTGGGCGTCTTGAACTGCACTTTTGGCTGCCGGTAGTGGCGCCACTCAATGAAGGAGTCTGACAGCGCCATCCCTTGCAACGTCCTGACAAGATTGCATGTATAACGGGCTATGCCAGCGGGCCGATGATATGCCAGCCGATTGTCAATTGCAATGCGAGCCACCTGTCATTCTCTCCATGTTTTGCATTGTGAATGCACGACAGGCAGTCCTGTCGGCATTTTCTGCCTTGTCCGTCAACTTGCAGCAGGTCTTGGCGCATGCGCCAAGACTGGAATCTGGAAATGTGCGGGGTTCCAAGCAGGGAATGGCACAATAGGCAGGGCTGGGACAGCGCTGCCCGGCGGAGCGGGTCATTGTTCGTACCGTCAAGACACTGGCGACCCAGCGCGCGGCTTTCCGCGGCGTCCTTTCTCCTTTTGAAACGTTGAGACCAAGATCATGGAACTGGCACAACTGGAACAGATTGTCAACTGGTTGGACGAAGAGCATCGACGCAACCGCAATGAGATTATACGCTTGGGTCACTTGGTGGAATCGCAGAACGCAGACTTGGTCGACCAGAACAAGTTGATTCAGGAACTAGAGGCTTCGCTTTCACGCGCCGGACTGCAAGGCCAGCGAATGCAGCAGCTGGAGGAGGCCTTGGACAAGACGCGGCAGGAAATGACGTCGCTGCTGGAACGGGAAGAAGAACAACGGCAACGAGTGCAGAGGGATCAGGAACGGGCCCGCGTCGGAGAGCGGGAAAGTTGGCGCCGAGAGTTCAACAGCCTGCAGAAGGAATTGGGTCGAATTGCCAAGGTGGAGCAGTCGCTGCTGTTGCGAGAAGAGGATTTGAAAAGAATGCAGGAGAATCTGCAGGGGCTGTCCTCTCAGATCGAGAGTGCCAAGGCGGCCATGGAGGAACGCACGGAGCACGTGCCGTTTCTGTTGGAGAACAAGAACTCTGAACAGAAGCGGTTGCGACAGGTGCAGGAAGATCAGGTGGAAGTGTTCCGCAAAATGGAAAGTGTAAGCCAGGAATTGGCCCGTCTGGAAACGGAAGAGCGCAAGCTGCGGTCTGATCTCGGCAGTCTGTATGCTTCCTATGACAAAGTGCAGCGAGACTTGGATACGCGGCGCGAAGAGACGCGGAGCGAGAAGCTGGAAACGGTCCAAAGGATCAGCGCGCTTGATGCCTCCCTGCAGGAACTGCCTCCGCAGTTTGAACAGCTCAAAGTCCAAATCAATGCCCTGACGCCTTTTCAAGACAGCGCCCAACGGGCTCTGACAGAGGTGCGTGCCCTGAACAATCGCCTGGATCAGGGCCTGCAACAGATCAAGGAAGAAAGCCGCGTTTTTCAGGTCAAATGGGAAAAGGCCCTGGCGGATTTTCAGGCAGGGCTTGGTGAACGGGATCGCAAGGGTCGAATGCGCCTGGATCACCTGTCGCAGTCCCACGTCAAGCTGGAGGCTCTGCTTGGAGAGACCATGCAGCCGCTGCAGCAGAGCTTGCGGTTGCACGATGACTTGATCCAGCACCTTTGGACCTTGCAGGAGACATATCCCCAGATGGCTCTCAAGGCGGCTCAGGAAACCGTAGACAACATTCACCGAGCCATGCGGGAACGGGACCAGATAGTGCGGGCCATGGAAGACGAATGGGCCAAAACACGCCGCCGGCAGGAACTCTATGCGGGCAATGGCCAGCCGCCGGCCAGCCGCCCATAGCCGCGATTTCGGACCGCACATGTTTGTACTGGGCACAGCCGGTCATGTAGACCATGGCAAATCGACTCTTGTGCATGCCTTGACCGGCATCGATCCGGATCGCCTGACCGAAGAGAAGCGCCGGGGTTTGACCATCGATTTGGGCTTTGCTTTCTTGAAGCTCCCAGCGGATCTGGGATTGGGTCCCATCGGTCTGATTGATGTCCCTGGACACATAGGCTTCATACGCAACATGCTGGCCGGGGTGTCGGGCATCGATGCCGCCATTCTGGTGGTGGCAGCCGATGAAGGGATCATGCCCCAGACGCGTGAACATCTCGCCATCTTGGACTTGCTGGATATAAAGATCTGCATACCTGTCCTGACCAAGGTCGATGCGGTCCCGGACCCGGAGTGGTTGGCCTTGGTGGAGCTGGATTTCGAAGAGTTGCTGGAAGGCACCAAGTTCGCACAGACTCCCATCTGGCATGTCAGTGCAGAGCGTGGCACAGGACTGGAGGAACTCAAGGCGCATCTCTGGTCCTTGCCCGCGGGCAAGGACCAGATCATGAAAGACGCTCCGGCCCGACTGCCCATTGACCGTGTTTTCACCTTGAGCGGCTTTGGCACAGTGGTCACCGGCACTCTTCAGGCAGGGCAGTTGACCGAAGGGGACAGGATCGAGATCCTGCCGGGCCAGGTTGAAGGCCGGGTGCGCAGTCTGCAGGCCTACCATCGGAAAGTCCAAGCAGCAGAAGCCGGGACCAGACTGGCCGTGAATGTAACCGGCATCTCCCACAAGGAAATTCAGCGGGGACAGGTACTAGGTCTTGTGGGAAGGCTGAGGGAAGCAGTGGTTCTGGATGCCAGTTTTCGGCTCTTGCCGGATGCCCCGAAGCCAGTCGAGCATGACATGGAGGTTATGCTGTTTCACGGTTCTGCCGAGGTGGTGGCGCGTCTCAGACTGCTTAGGGATTCCTTTGTTCTGCCAGGCGAGGAGGGTTATTGCCAGTTGGTCACCGCGAGCCCCGTGGTCATGATGCGCGATGACAGATTCATAATGCGCCTGACCTCTCCCAGTCTTACTCTGGGTGGAGGACAAGTGCTGGCGGCGCCAGCACCACGTTTTTGGAAAAGGTTCGAAAAGAGCACGGAAGCCTATTTTGCCGATATGGCATCCCGGGATCTGAACCGAAGAGTGATGCAGGTAGCAACCGGAAATCCGTTTCTGACAGTCTCGCAGTTGCTGCATGAATTTCCGGCTGTGGCGCCTGCCGCAGTCAGGAAGGTCTTGCAGATCTGCGTCGGTGCAGGAAGACTGCTGACTGTGCCCTTGGCGGGTCGGGATTGCTATGTCACGGCCAAGGACGAAAGTCTATGGCTGGATCTAGTGGAAAATGAACTGTCCACTTACCATCGCCAGTTTCCTCTGCGGCGGGGCCAACCGCGTGAAGAGCTGTTCTCCCGACTGGCCCAGCACGTGAGACGCCTGCACCGATTTGACTTGGATGGGGCGCAATTCACTGCATTGATGGCTCTGTGGAGGGAAGAAAGAAACTTCAGAGTGAAAAACGGTTTTATTTCGCTTTCTGGACATGCGGTGCGCTTTTCTGACGCTCAGCAGCGAGCAGTGGCCCATCTGGCGCGACAGATGGCTGCAACCCCCTTCAATCCCCCTGCCCGATCCGTCATTTTGGAGCATTTGAAGGGAGATGTGGCGCTCTTGGACGCACTGCTCGAGTTCGGAGCCTACGTAGCCGTCAGCAGCGACGTTGTCTTTGATCAAGCAGCTCTCACGGCCATGCAGGACCAGGTTGTACAGCATCTGAATGCTCGGAGCAGCGCTACCATGGCCGACATACGCGACTTGCTCGGGACCAGTCGCAAGAATGCGCAGGCTCTGCTTGAATATATGGACGCGGCGCTGATCACCTACCGTGCCGGAGAATTCCGCATGCTGACAGAAAGAGCGAAGAAGGCGAAACGGCATGATTTATAGAAGCTTGAGATCCACTGGTTCAAGGTGTCGGCGTTGGTGAGGTTCGTCCTTCTCGAGACCGGCTCCGTGTGCCATTGAAAGGCTGGAGACATACTTGAGGGCGAGGCTGTGAAGTCATTCCGCGCGCTTGCTTCACCATTTATCATCGGACTGCTCCAACAGCTGGATATAGATGGCCTGCATCGTTCAGTTTCGGACCGCCCATATAGCGCATAATCCCGTTGCATCGTTGGCGTCTCAGACGACTGGACAGCAGTGATCCCCGTGCTGCGTCTGGACATAAAACGCGTTGCCATTGCCAAGCTCGAAATGACAACTTCAAACAACCACCATTCGGCGATCAGCTAGTTGGACCACCGTCGGGTTTACCTCAGCCAAAGACAGGCTAGGGCACATGCCCTAGGGCTCTGCAGCAGCTCAGTCGGTACACAAGGGCGGAATCCCTCTGGGCAGGCAGTCCGTCACAGAGTTCGCGCTCAGCCACAACTCTGTCAGACTGCCGAATTCGCCCAGTTCCGGTGGCAAGGCGGCCAGTTGGTTGCTCAGGTCCAGACTTTCCAGATTGACGAGTTGGCCCAATTCGGGCGGCAGGGCGGTCACCCAGTTCCCATGCAGCCACAGCCTTCTCAAGTTGGCGAGCTGGCCCAGCGCGGGCGGGATCGGACCGATCAGCTGATTGTCTGTCAGATTCAACTCTGCCAAGCTGTGGAGTTGACCCAGTTCGGGCGGCAGGGCGGTCAACATGTTCCCACTCAAATCCAGCTCTGTCAGGGTTGTGAGTTGGCCCAGTGCGGGCGGCAGGGTGGTCAACTGGTTCCCCTCCAGATGCAGAATTTCCAGGCTGTGGAGTTGGCCCAGCGCGGACGGCAGGCCGGTCAACCAATTGTGGCCCAGATCCAGCGTGACCAGATTGGCGAGTTGGCCCAGCGCGGGCGGCAGGGCGGTCAATTGGTTCTTGCTTAGGTCCAGACTTTCCAGGTTGACGAGTTGGCCCAGCGCGGGCGGCGGGGTGCTCAACTGGTTCTCGCTCAGGTCCAGACTTTCCAGATTGACGAGTTGCCCCAGCGCGGGCGGCAGGATGCTCAACTGGTTATCGTTCAGGTCCAGACTTTCCAGATTGACGAGTTGGCCCAGTGCGGATGGCAGGGTGCTCAACTGGTTCTCGCTCAGGTCCAGACTTTCCAGATTGGCGAGCTGGCCCAGCGCGGGTGGGATCGGGCCGGTCAACCAATTGCGGCCCAGATCCAGCGTGACCAGATTGGCGAGCTGGCCCAGTGCGGGCGGGATTGGACCGGTCAGCTGATTGTAGTTCAACCCTAGCTCTGTGAGGTTGGTGAGCTGGCCCAGTGCGGGTGGGAGCGGGCCGGTCAGCTGATTGTAGTTCAGTCTTAGGTTTGTGAGGTTGGCAAGCTGGCCCAGTTCGGGCGGGATCGGACCGGTCAGCCGATTGTCTCTCAGATCCAGCGTGACCAGATTGGCGAGTTGACCCAGTTCGGGCGGGACCGGGCCGGTCCATCCGCAGTGACCTAGATCGGGCAGCACCGGACCTTCCGCGTGCAGGGACTGCAGCCGTGACAGCTGGCCCAGCTCGGGCGGGAGCTCGAACCCGTCGACGCAAGACAGGGCCAAGGCGGTCACGCGTCCGTCCTCGAACTCGACCTGCATCCTCGGCTGCAGGCTCTTGGGTGTCGGCTTCGCCAGGAGCTGCAGCACCGCCTGGTCATTGGCGGCGGGGGTGACGCCCCAGGCCAGGTGCAGGGTGTAGGCGAGGTACTTCACGCCCGTCGCATCGGGATGGGCCAGGTAGCGCACGGTCCCGTCCGTGTCCACCTGCAGGCGGACGCGGCGGAGCGCCGGCTGGGCGAGGTCCGGGTGGCCGTCCGGGCCCACCGGCTGGGCCATCCCGCGCCGCATGACGGGGAAGGGCGGGCGGAATTCCGGGGGCAGCCTGAACAGCGCCGGCTGCGGGACGCTCGCCGGCTGCGGCGAGCGCGTGGTCGTGAAGACGGCCTCCACGAAGTCCCCCGTGCGCATCACGTGATAGCGGCCTGCGTGATGCGTCCTCGGATGGGCGTAGTCTCCTGTCGTCTGTACAGAGGGGGCAAGGGGGGCTGTGGGTGTAGGTATGGCGAGGGGTGTAGACATGACGGTGGCGGTACACAAGGGGGAATTCCCTGCGAGCAGGATGTGCTTGATGTCCTGGTCCCGCCAGTCGACGGGCAGGCAGCTCGTCACAGGGTTGCCTGCTAGACTCAGAAACCTCAGGGCTGCGAGCTGACCCAGCGCGGGCGGGATCGGGCCGGTCAGCCAATTGTCTCTCAGATCCAAATATGTCAGGCTGTGGAGTCGACCCAGCGCGGGCGGCAGGGCGGTCAACCGATTCCCGGCCAGATCCAAATATGTCAGGCTGTAGAGTCGACCCAGCGCGGGCGGCAGGGCGGTCAACCGATTCCCGGCCAGATCCAAATATGTCAGGCTGTAGAGTCGACCCAGCGCGGGCGGGATTGGACCGGTCAACCGATTCCCGGCCAGATCCAAATATGTCAGGCTGTGGAGTCGACCCAGCGCGGACGATAGGGCGGTCAACAGGTTGTGGCCCAGTCTTAGCTTTGTGAGGTTGGCAAGCTGGCCCAGCTCGGGCGGGAGCGGGCCGGTCAGCCGATTGTCTCTCAGATCCAGCGTGACCAGATTGGCGAGCTGGCCTAGTTCGGGTGGGATTGGCCCCGTCAGCTGATTGATATTCAGTCTTAGGTTTGTGAGGTTGGTGAGCTGGCCCAGCTCGGGCGGGAGCGGGCCGGTCAGCCGGTTCTCGCTCAACCTCAGAATTTCCAGGTTGCGGAGGTGGCCCAGCTCGGGCGGGAGCGGGCCGGTCAGCCGGTTCTCGCTCAACCTCAGAATTTCCAGGTTGCGGAGGTGGCCCAGCTCGGGCGGGAGCGGGCCGGTCAGCCGATTGTCTCTCAAATCCAGCGTGACCAGATTGGCGAGCTGGCCCAGCTCGGGCGGGAGCGGGCCGGTCCATCCGCAAGCACTGCGGGCAGTGTCCGGCCTTCCACGTGCGATCAGGGACTGCAGCCGTGACAGCTGGCCCAGCTCGGGCGGGAGCTCGAACCCGTCGCTGCAAGACAGGACCAAGGCGGCCACGCGCCCGCCTTCGAACCACACCTTCCCGGCCGGCTTCGCCAGGAGCTGCAGCACCGCCTGGTCATTGGCGGCGGGGGTGACGCCCCAGGCCAGGTGCAGGGTGTAGGCGAGGTACTCCACACCCGTCGCATCGGGATGGGCCAGGTAGCGCACGGTCCCGTCCGTGTCCACCTGCAGGCGGACGCGGCGGAGCGCCGGCTGGGCGAGGTCCGGGTGGCCGTCCGGGCCCACCGGCTGGGCCATCCCGCGCCGCATGACGGGGAAGGGCGGGCGGAATTCCGGGGGCAGCCTGAACAGCGCCGGCGGCGGCGAGCGTCTCGCAGCCGGCGAGCGCGTGGTCGTGAAGACGGCCTCCACGAAGTCCCCCGTGCGCATCACGTGATAGCGGCCTGCGTGATGCGTCCTCGGATGGGCGTAGTCTCCTGTCGTCTGCGCAGAGAGGGTGGGGAGCGTGGACATGGCGGGGGGTATAGGCATGGCGGTGGCGGTACACAAGGGGAAGCTCCCTGCAGGCAGGATGCGCTTGACGTCCTGGTCCCGCCAGTCGACGGGCAGGCAGCTCGTCACAGGGTTGCCTATCAGATGCAGAATTTCCAGATTGGCGAGCTGGCCCAGTTCGGGCGGCAGGGCGGTCAACTCGTTCCCATCCAGCTCCAGAATTTTCAGATTGGCGAGCTGGCCCAGTTCGGGTGGCAGAGTGCTCAACCAGCTCTGGCTCAGATCCAGAATTTCCAGATTGGCAAGTTGGCCCAGCTCGGGTGGCAGGGCGTACAACGCGGTCCTATTCAAATTCAGAATTTCCAGATTGGCGAGTTGGCCCAGCTCGGGCGGCAGGGCGGTCAACGGGTTCTGGCTCAGATCCAGAATTTCCAGATTGGCGAGTTGGCCCAGCTCGGGCGGCAGGGCGTACAATGCGGTTCCACTCAGCTTCAGAATTTCCAGATTGGCGAGTTGACCCAGATCGGGTGGGAGGACGCCCGTTGGATTCCTATCCAGCTTCAGAATTTCCAGGCTGCGAAGGTGGCCCAGTTCGGGCGGAAGCAGGCTGGTCAGCCGATTATCTCTCAGATCCAGCGTGACCAGATTGGCGAGTTGACCCAATTCGGGCGGCAGGGCGGTCAACCGGTTCTCAGCCAGATCTAGAATTTCCAGGTTGCGGAGGTAGCCCAGCTCGGGCGGGATCGGGCCGGTCAGCCGGTTCTCGCTCAACCTCAGAATTTCCAGGTTGCGGAGTTGGCCCAGCT
This sequence comes from Caldilineaceae bacterium, assembly GCA_963422415.1. Classification (GTDB taxonomy): domain Bacteria; phylum Chloroflexota; class Anaerolineae; order Caldilineales; family Caldilineaceae; genus Bin34. Next base: position 2,725,416 of record OY729430.1, on the reverse strand, counting down.
CGGGCGGGATCTGGCCGGCCAGCCGATTGTCTCTCAGATCCAGCGTGACCAGATTGGCGAGTTGATCCAGCGCGGACGGGATCGGGCCGGTCAGCTGATTGTAGTTCAGCCTTAGCTCTGTGAGGTTGGCGAGCTGGCCCAGCTCGGGCGGGATCGGGCCGGTCAGCCGATTGTCTCTCAAATCCAGCGTGACCAGATTGGCGAGCTGGCCCAGCTCGGGCGGGAGCGGGCCGGTCCATCCGCAATCCCCTCGATCAGGCAGCGCCGGACCTTCCGCGTGCAGGGACTGCAGCCGTGACAGCTGGCCCAGCTCGGGCGGGAGCTCGAACCCGTCGCCGCAAGACAGGACCAAGGCGGCCACGCGCCCGCCTTCGAACCACACCTTCCCGGCCGGCTTCGCCAGGAGCTGCAGCACCGCCTGGTCATTGGCGGCGGGGGTGACGCCCCAGGCCAGGTGCAGGGTGTAGGCGAGGTACTTCACGCCCGTCGCATCGGGATGGGCCAGGTAGCGCACGGTCCCGTCCGTGTCCACCTGCAGGCGGACGCGGCGGAGCGCCGGCTGGGCGAGGTCCGGGTGGCCGTCCGGGCCCACCGGCTGGGCCATCCCGCGCCGCATGACGGGGAAGGGCGGGCGGAATTCCGGGGGCAGCCTGAACAGCGCCGGCTGCGGGACGCTCGCCGGCTGCGGCGAGCGCGTGGTCGTGAAGACGGCTTCCACGAAGTCCCCCGTGCGCATCACGTGATAGCGGCCTGCGTGATGCGTCCTCGGATGGGCGTAGTCTCCTGTCGTCTGTGCAGAGGGGGTAGGGGGGACGGAGGGCTGGCCCCATGTCGCACCGCCAGCCCCCGCCAGCAAGCCCAGCAGCAGCAGGCATCGCCACCCCCGCCGCATACGCGAAGACGAAATGGAGGGGAGCTTCCGCAAGGAAATCATTGCGCAATGTAGCCTAGCATGCTGGCTACATTGGGGAGGTAGGTGCATGCACAAGCCCCACATCTTGCCGTTGTTGTCTCGGACGATCAGACGGCAGGTGTGAGCCTTTAGGTATAAAACGCGCTGCCATTGCTAAGTTAGAAGAAGTGCCTTGGACAACTGCCCTGCAGTCGCTGATACTCAGTCGATACACAAGGGGGGATTCTCTGCAGGCAGGTGGGAGTCAATGTCTTGGTCTGGCCCGGCGGCGGGCGGGCAGCTTATTACAGGGTTCTTGCTCAGCCATAATTCTGTCAGGCTGCCGAGTTGGTTCAGTTCAGGCGGCAGGGCGGTCAACATGTTCCCACCCAGCCCTGTCAGGGTTGTGAGTTGGTCCAGCGCGGGCGGCAGGGTGCTCAACTGGTTCCCATCCAGATGCAGAATTTCCAGGCTGTGGAGTTGGCCCAGCGCGGACGGCAGGCCGGTCAACCAATTGTGGCCCAGATCCAGCGTGACCAGATTGGCGAGCTGGCCCAGCTCGGGCGGCAGGGTAGTCAGCTGGTTCCCATCCAGATGCAGAATTTCCAGGCTGTGGAGTTGGCCCAGCGCGGGTGGGATCGGACCGGTCAACCAATTGTGGCCCAGATCCAGCGTGACCAGATTGGCGAGCTGGCCCAGTTCGGACGGCAGGGTGCTCAACTGGTTCTCGCTCAGGTCCAGAATTTCCAGATTGACGAGTTGGCCCAGTTCGGACGGCAGGGTGCTCAACTGGTTCTCGCTCAGATCCAGACTTTCCAGATTGGCGAGCTGGCCCAGCGCGGGCGGGATTGGACCGGTCAACCAATTGTGGCCCAGATCCAGCGTGACCAGATTGGCGAGTTGGCCCAGTGCGGGCGGGATCGGGCCGGTCAACCGATTGTGGCCCAGCCTTAGCTCTGTGAGGTTGGCGAGCTGGCCCAGCTCGGGCGGGATCGGGCCGCTCCGTCTGCAATCCCCTCGATCAGGCAGCGCCGGACCTTCCGCGTGCAGGGACTGCAGCCGTGACAGCTGGCCCAGCTCGGGTGGGAGCTCGAACCCGTCGCCGCAAGACAGGACCAAGGCGGCCACGCGCCCGCCTTCGAACCACACCTTCCCGGTCGGCTCCGCCAAGAGCTGCAGCACCGCCTGGTCATTGGCGGCGGGGGTGACGCCCCAGGCCAGGTGCAGGGTGTAGGCGAGGTACTCCACACCCGTCGCATCGGGATGGGCCAGGTAGCGCACGGTCCCGTCCGTGTCCACCTGCAGGCGGACGCGGCGGAGCGCCGGCTGGGCGAGGTCCGGGTGGCCGTCCGGGCCCACCGGCTGGGCCATCCCGCGCCGCATGACGGGGAAGGGCGGGCGGAATTCCGGGGGCAGCCTGAACAGCGCCGGCTGCGGGACGCTCGCCGGCTGCGGCGAGCGCGTGGTCGTGAAGACGGCCTCCACGAAGTCCCCCGTGCGCATCACGTGATAGCGGCCTGCGTGATGCGTCCTCGGATGGGCGTAGTCTCCTGTCGTCTGTACAGAGGGGGCAAGGGGGGCTGTGGGTGTAGGTATGGCGAGGGGTGTAGACATGACGGTGGCGGTACACAAGGGGGAACTCCCTGCGAGCAGGATGTGCTTGATGTCCTGGTCCCGCCAGTCGACGGGCAGGCAGCTCGTCACAGGGTTGCCTGCTAGACTGAGAAACCTCAGGGCTGCGAGCTGGCCCAGCTCGGGTGGCAGGACGATCAGTTGATTGTCTTTCAGATCCAGCGTGACCAAGTTGGCGAGTTGGCCGATGGCAGGTGGCAGGGTGGTCAACCGGTTTTCAGCCAGATGCAGACTTTCCAAGCCGTGGAGTTGGCCGATGGCAGGTGGCAGGGTGGTCAACCGGTTTTCAGCCAGATGCAGACTTTCCAAGCCGTGGAGTTGGCCGATGGCAGGTGGCAGGATGGTCAACCGGTTTTCAGCCAGATGCAGACTTTCCAAGCCGTGGAGTTGGCCGATGGCAGGTGGCAGGATAGTCAACCCGTTCCCATCCAGATGCAGACTTTCCAGATTGGCGAGTTGGCCGATGGCAGGTGGCAGGATGGTCAACCCGTTCCCATCCAGATGCAGATTTTCCAGGCTGTGGAGTTGGCCTAGCTCGGATGGCAGGACGGTCAGTTGATTGTCTTTCAGATCCAGCGTGACCAGATTGGTGAGTTGGCCGATGGCAGGTGGCAGAGCGGCCAACTGGTTCCCATCCAGATCCAGCGTGACCAGATTGGTGAGTTGGCCGATGGCAGGTGGCAGAGCGGCCAACTGGTTCCTTCTCAGAGTTTGCCGGTTGTTGAATTTGTCGATAGGGGGCGGTGGGACGATTGCATGATACCCGCCCAGCCTTAGCTCTGTGAGGTTGGCGAGTTGACCCAGCGCGGGCGGGATCGGGCCGGTCAGCTGATTGTAGTTCAGCCTTAGCTCTGTGAGGTTGGCGAGTTGGCCCAGCGCGGGCGGGATCGGGCCGGTCAACCAATTGTGGCCCAGATCCAGCGTGACCAGATTGGCGAGTTGACCCAGTGCGGGCGGGATCGGGCCGGTCAGCCGATTGTGGCCCAGCCTTAGCTCTGCGAGGTTGGCGAGCTGGCCCAGCTCGGGCGGGACCGGGCCGCTCCGTTTGCAATCCCCTAGATCGGGCAGCGTCGGGCCTTCCGCGTGCAGGGACTGCAGCCGTGACAGCTGGCCCAGCTCGGGCGGGAGCTCGAACCCGTCGACGCAAAATAGGACCAAGGCAGTCACGCGTCCGTCCTCGAACTCGACCCGCATCCTCCGCTGCGGGCTCTTGGGTGTCGGCTCCGCCAGGAGCTGCAGCACCGCCTGGTCATTGGCGGCGGGGGTGACGCCCCAGGCCAGGTGCAGGGTGTAGGCGAGGTACTTCACGCCCGTCGCATCGGGATGGGCCAGGTAGCGCACGGTCCCGTCCGTGTCCACCTGCAGGCGGACGCGGCGGAGCGCCGGCTGGGCGAGGTCCGGGTGGCCGTCCGGGCCCACCGGCTGGGCCATCCCGCGCCGCATGACGGGGAAGGGCGGGCGGAATTCCGGGGGCAGCCTGAACAGCGCCGGCTGCGGCGAGCGTCCCGCAGCCGGCGAGCGCGTGGTCGTGAAGACGGCTTCCACGAAGTCCCCCGTGCGCATCACGTGATAGCGGCCTGCGTGATGCGTCCTCGGATGGGCGTAGTCTCCTGTCGTCTGTGCAGAGGGAGTGGGGAGCGTGGACATGGCGGTACACAAGGGGGAATTCCCTGCGGACAGGATGCGCTTGATGTCCTGGTCCCGCCAGTCGACGGGTAGGCAGATCGTCACAGGGTTGCCTGCTAGGCGCAGCCATCTCAGGTTGGCGAGCTGGCCCAGTTCGGGTGGCAGCGCGGTCAACCGGTTTCTAGCCAACCCCAATTCTGTCAGGCTATGGAGTTGGCCGATGGCAGGCGGCAGGATGGTCAGTTGATTGTCTCTCAGCTTCAGAATTTCCAGATTGGCGAGTTGGCCCAGCTCGGGTGGCAGGGCGGTCAACGGGTTCTCGCTCAGATCCAGAATTTCCAGATTGGCGAGCTGGCCCAGTTCGGACGGCAGGGTGGCCAACCGATTTCCATCCAGATCCAGAATTTCCAGATTGGCGAGCTGGCCCAGTTCGGACGGCAGGGTGGCCAACCGATTTCCATCCAGATCCAGAATTTCCAGATTGGCGAGCTGGCCCAGTTCGGACGGCAGGGTGGCCAACCGATTTCCATCCAGATCCAGAATTTCCAGATTGGCGAGCTGGCCCAGTTCGGACGGCAGGGTGGCCAACCGGTTTCCATCCAGCTTCAGAATTTCCAGATTGACGAGTTGGCCCAGCGCGGACGGCAGGGCGGTCAACTCGTTCCCATCCAGCTTCAGAATTTCCAGATTGGCGAGCTGGCCCAGTTCGGGCGGCAGGGCGGTCAACCGGTTGTAGTCCAGCCTTAGCTCTGCGAGGTTGGCGAGCTGGCCCAGCTCGGGCGGGATCGGGCCGGTCAACCAATTGTGGTCCAGATCCAGCGCGACCAGATTGGCGAGTTGACCCAGTGCAGGCAGGATCGGGCCGGTCAACCAATTGTGGCCCAAATCCAGCGCGACCAGATTGGCGAGTTGACCCAGTGCGGGCAGGATCGGGCCGGTCAACCAATTGTGGCCCAGCCTTAGCTCTGTGAGGTTGGCGAGTTGGCCCAGTGCGGGCGGGATTGGACCGGTCAGCTGATTGTAGTTCAACTCTAGCTCTGTAAGGTTGGCGAGTTGGCCTAGTGCAGGCGGGATTGGACCGGTCAACCAATTGTGGCCCAGATCCAGCGTGACCAGATTGGCGAGTTGGCCCAGTGCAGGCGGGATCGGGCCGGTCAACCAATTGTGGCCCAGCCTTAGCTCTGTGAGGTTGGCGAGCTGGCCCAGCTCAGGCGGGATCGGGCCGGTCCATCCGCAATCCCCTAGATCGGGTGGCGCCGGACCTTCCGCGTGCAGGGACTGCAGCCGTGACAGCTGGCCCAGCTCGGGCGGGAGCTCGAACCCGTCGACGCAAGACAGGGCCAAGGCGGTCACGCGTCCGTCCTCGAACTCGACCTGCATCCTCGGCTGCAGGCTCTCGGGTGCCGGCTTCGCCAAGAGCTGCAGCACCGCCTGGTCATTGGCGGCGGGGGTGACGCCCCAGGCCAGGTGCAGGGTGTAGGCGAGGTACTCCACACCCGTCGCATCGGGATGGGCCAGGTAGCGCACGGTCCCGTCCGTGTCCACCTGCAGGCGGACGCGGCGGAGCGCCGGCTGGGCGAGGTCCGGGTGGCCGTCCGGGCCCACCGGCTGGGCCATCCCGCGCCGCATGACGGGGAAGGGCGGGTGGAATTCCGGGGGCAGCCTGAACAGCGCCGGCGGCGGCGAGCGTCCCGCAGCCGGCGAGCGCGTGGTCGTGAAGACGGCCTCCACGAAGTCCCCCGTGCGCATCACGTGATAGCGGCCTGCGTGATGCGTCCTCGGATGGGCGTAGTCTCCTGTCGTCTGTGCAGAGGGGGTAGGGGGGACGGAGGGCTGGCCTCGTGTCGCGCCGCCAGCCCCCGCCAGCAAGCCCAGCAGCAGCAGGCATCGCCACCCCCGCCGCATACGCGAAGACGAAATGGAGGGGAGTCTCCGCAGGGCAGGGAGAAAGGGAACCATTGTGCATTGTAGCCTAGCATGCTGGCTACATTGGGGGTACGCGGAGAATACGCGCTGAGTATGGTCAAGTCTCCGGTGAGCGGGCACAGTATGAGCTACTCCCGCTCGCCGGGAGCCCATCCCCAAGGTCCGCCCGTCACAGGGTGGCCAGGAGAAGATTGAGCATGACCATTACAGGTAGCAACCACGGTCTTAGCGTTGTGAGTAGTGCCGATGCCTGCCCCGATGCCGACACGGCCGACAACCGACGTCTACGCCGACCGGTGGCGACGGATATTGAAATCAGCAATTGCTTCAACGCTGCCACCACCGGGCACTTGACTCCAGGCTTTTCATCCGGCCACGAGGGCATCGACTTTGAAGCAGATGCAGGCACTGCAGTCATAGCCATGTACGGCGGCGTGGTCACTGCGGTCAAAAACGATTGGCCTGTCATTACCGAGGCGGATAATACCGAGCAGAAGAAGGAGGAGAAGCAGCAGCAGAAGAAGAAAGCTATGGCCAATTTCCCTTATGGCAATTCGGTCACAATCCGGTCCTGCACGGACCCAGCCACCAAGGCGGGCTTTGAGCATCGGTACGGACACCTGAGCTCGGCGCACAAGGAGAACAGGAAGGAGAACGGGGGGGTGCAATGCGTGCCACTCCATGTCGGTACCAGCGTAGCGAAGGGCGAGCTCATAGGTCGGTCCGGGCAGACCGGCCATGCAACCGGCGCCCACCTGCACGTGCACCTCAAGCCCTTCACTGCGGACGGAGTGCCGAACTGGGAGTTTAAGCCGGTCAACGCCACGGATGAGGCAACACAAAAACAGCAGTATCCGCCGCGGGCTTCCCGCATCTCCGGCTGCATGGACTTCGCCTGCTTCCTGCCGGCGGATCCGCCGGCGGCAGGCTATCCCAATGTGGTGCCTGGCGTCACTGTGGTGTCACCCAAGGATGTCAAAATACTGCTGAGCCCGCGCATCAGCCACCGAGATGCACACAACATTCCGGTGTACAGGAAGATCTTCACTGGTGGCGGAGCGCTGTTGCCTGCCGCCCAGTTGGATGACACCTCCAATGTGCTGGGTACGATTTCCGGTCGGCGCATCGGCTGCTACAACGTAGTGGCAATGTACCCCGAGGCCAATCCTGCCTGGTACCGGATCCATTTCGCGACTGGGCCCGGCTGGGTCTCTCGAACCCCCCAGGAGGGCCAGGCAATAGAATGGGTGCGCATCGAGGAAGCGCCGTCCACGGCGGCGGGCGCGGTCTCCCTGCCTTATGTATTACATGACACCAACAACAATATCCGAACCGAGCCCTCGGTCGCCAACGAGACAACAATAATAAAGACTCCGTCCAGCGATCTCCAACCGTCAATTCGGAAGTGCTATGTCGTGGTAGGCCAATTCTATGACTCCTTGAACGAGAAGCTGTCTCCCGCTCAACGCCTCTGGTGGCAGATTGAATTGGGGCAAGATGCAACTGCTGCAGAGAGCAAGGGCTGGGTGCGCAGCGATATAGTATGGCAGCATGGTGACACGAGAGAGATAGTCTCGACTTGGGTGCAAAATCCCTGGGGACCCGCGACATCCGCGCCCCCAGCGAAGACCCAGATCGAAGTCCCGATTGGGGCCGTAGCGGTGCCGCTGCGACGGCGGCCGGATCCCCGCCTGTCCCACAGCGGAGTCCTGGACGCGACTAGGTCCCATGAGGTGGTCGCGTTCATTGACGCAGATCTCCCGTACCAGTGGTACAAGACCGCGGCACCCGCCACGGCGGGGCAGGGCAGGTTGTGGGCGCGGTCGACGGCACAGAGCGCCCCAGCCGTAGGCTGGGTGCAGGCCAATCAGGTTCGGCTGTCCGGTTCGCTGGTGCGCGTCACGCGGCCCCCCTTTGCCCGCGTGACGGCGCCGGGGGCGGTGCCGTTGCGTCCAGGACCGGCACTGGGCTATACGGAGGCCATCCGGCAGTTGACGGCCACGGAGGCCTGGTACGAGATCGTCGGCCACCATCAGGACTGGTGGCAGCTGCGGGTAGATGCCGACACCGTGGGCTGGCTGCGCGCCCAGGAGGTGGACACCGCCGGCGAGACGGCCTCCGTCCCGTTCATGGCCGCCGCGCCGCCACCGACCCCGGCCGAGCCGGAGGGCCCGCGGCCCCCGGGCCACGCGGCTAGGCAGGCCCGCGGCCATTACTTGAACTTGGCTCTGAGCTGGGGTGGGACGTGGGCGGTCTCCAAGGCGGTCGCCACGGTAACGGCGTCCTTCCAGAGCACGCGCTCACCGGTGCAGTACCTGGCGCGCCAGAATCCGACGGATCTTCTGGTGCTGCCGGTGGCCTTCCGGCCCACCACGCGCCGGGACATCTCAGTCACAGGCTATCACACGCTGGAGAATGGCGCCCCCTTTGCCAGCGGCGCCGCGCAACGCTTCACGCTGCGCGTGGAGCCCACGGGAGCGGTGCGCTACGTAAACGGCCCGGAGCTGGATCACGTGGGCTTCCTGAGTTACGAGATCGGCACGGTGGGTTCGGGCGTACCCTTCACCTGGACCGCCGCCGCGGCGGTGACCACGACCGCGCGCCCAACCCTGGGTGCGTTGCAGCAACGCGGCGACTTCCTGAACCGGGCGGTGCACTGGGCCGGCTACTGGGATCTGCGGCGCGTGGGGGACCGGGTCGCAGGCACCGTGGGCAGCACGCGCTCGGCGGTACAGTACGCGGCGCGGCAGCGGCCGCAGGATCTGTGCGTGCTGCCGGCAGAGTTCCGACCGGCGAGTACGTACTCCTGCACGGTGACGGGGGCGCGGCATGTGAATGAGGACGGCTCGGATCACGTGAGCGGCATCCCGGTCGCATTTGACCTGACTGTGACCACACACGGCACCCTGCGCTACGTGGACAACAGCAAGGTGGACCATGTGGGTTACCTGCGCTACACGGTGGCGGTAGCGTGGACGGCCGATCCGCGCGTGCAGGTGCCGGAGGGGCCGCGCGATCTGGAGGCGGAGGATGTGGAGGACACCTCGCTGGAACTGGACTGGGATCATCCGGAGGACGACGGCGGGGCCCGCATTGAGGGCTACCGCATTGAGATATACCGGAGTGGGCGCTGGCGCACGGCGGAAGCCAACACAGACTCGCGGCGCACGCGCTACAATGTGAGCGGTTTGAGCCCGCATACACACTACAGCTTCAGGGTGAGCGCGCGCAACGCAGCGGGCTGGGGACCCCGCAGCGCGGAGGTGGCCGTGACCACGCGCCGGGAGGCCCCGGGCATGCCGCGTCGCTTGGCTGCCACGGCTACGCATGCTGCGGTGACCCTGCGCTGGCAGGCCGCCTCCGGGACGGTCACTGGCTATCAGGTGCAGCGGCGTACGGGCCGCGGCAGCTGGCGGCTGGTCGCCGCCGACACGGGCAGTGCAGTCACCCACTTTGTGGACCGGGCGGTCACGCCAGCCACCACCTACAGCTATGCAGTGCGGGCCACCCACTATGGGGAGGCGGGCATCTGGTCCAGCAGTCAGAACATCGCCACGGCGATGAAGCCCACGGTCCCGGGCCGCCCCACCGATCTGACCGTGGAGCCGGGCTCGGACAGCCAGCTGCAACTGCGTTGGACGGCCCCCACTGCCCCGGGTAGTGGTATTAGTGGCTACCGCGTGGAGAGGTCGCCGGACGCGACGCCGCGTGTATGGACGGAAGTTGCCGCTCACACGCACAGTATTGCCCTGAATTGGGGTGACAATGATGTGGCGGCGGATACCCTGTATCACTATCGGGTGAGCGCGCGCAACAGTGCGGGCGTGAGTGCACCTTCCCAAGAGGCCCAAGGTCAGAGCCGCCCGCAACTGCGGCTGAATCTGCTGGTGGTATATCCGCTGACGGCCCATGCCGAACCGCGCGCGACCGCACCGGTGAGCGCCACCTTCGGCTTCTTCCTGTCGGATCGCAGCTACGATCTGCTGGCGCAGGTGCCGGGGGCGGATGGCTGGTGGCGGATCCGGCTGCCGGGAGCCACGATGCCCGGACCCTTCTGGCTGCCGGCGATAGCGGGCACGGTGGTCGGATCCGCCACGGCCCTGCCCCGTCCGCCCGCGGCTCCCATGGGCCTTACGGCCACCCGCACCGGTGGTCAGGTCGTCTTGGCTTGGCAGGCTCCCACAGCGGGAGCGACGGTCACCGGCTACCGCCTGTGGCGGCAGTGCGGCCCGGGATCCCTTGCCGTGCAGGGCGCGGATCTGAAGGCCATCGCCCTGACCGCCACGGATCGCACTGCGGCAGTGAATGTCGTCTGTCACTACCGGCTGCAGGCACTCTCGGCTCAAGGACCGGGTCCGCTCTCCGAAAGCGCGACCCTGGCTCTTCCGTCACCCCCTGGAGCGGTGGGCGGTGGCACGGTGCACGTGGCCAACGGTCAGGTCACTCTGTCTTGGACTGTACCAGCCACCGACGGTGGCAGGTCCATCCTGCACTATCGTGTGCGCCGCCGACTGGCCAGCCAGCATCAGCCCTACACGGTGCACACCGATCGCGTGGCCGATCCTGTCCATACGGAGGCCGCCCCTACCGTTGACGGTATCTGGCACTACTCGGTGCAGGCGGTCAACGCCCTCGGCGCTGGTCCTTGGTCCAATCCCGAGACCAGCGGCCATGTGCTGACAATGGGCGTGCCACCAGGTGCGGTGGGCGGCGGCACGGTGCATTTGGCCAACGGTCGGATTACCCTGTCCTGGACTGTGCCCACCACCGACGGTGGCAGGTCCATCCTGCACTATCGTGTGCGCCGCCGAATGGCCAGCCAGCATCAGCCCTACACCGTACGCGCCGATCGTGTGCACGGCACTACCCATACCGCGATCGCTCCGGCCACGGATGGCACCTGGTACTACTCGGTGCAGGCGGTCAACGCCCTCGGCGCTAGTCCTTGGTCCAATCCCGAGACCAGCGGCCATGTGCTGACAGTGGGCACACCGCCGGGCGCAGTGGGCGTCGGCACGGTGGACCTAGGGGAGGGGCAGGTCGTTCTGACTTGGGCCGCGCCTGCCACCGATGGTGGCCGGCCCATTCTGCACTATCGTGTGCGCCGTCGACTGGCCAGCCAACATCGACCCTACGCTCTGCAGGCCGCCCGCGTGGTCGGCCCTCTCCACACCGAGACCGCCCCTACTGTCGCCGGCATTTGGTACTACTCGGTGCAGGCGGTCAACGCCCTCGGCGCTGGTCCTTGGTCCAATCCCGAGACCAACGGCCATGTGCTGACTGTGACGACACCGCCAGGCGCGGTGGAGGCTGGCGCCGTGCGCCTAGCCAACGGGCAGGTCGTCCTGACTTGGGCTGTCCCCGTCACCGACGGCGGTCAACCCATTCTGCACTACCGCGTGCGCCGCCGCCGGGCCAGCCACGGTCAAGCCTATACTGTGAGCATCGACCGCGTGTCCGGCACTGCCCACACTGAAGCCGCTCCCACTGCGAGCGGCACTTGGTACTATTCGGTGCAGGCGGTCAACGTTCTCGGCGCTGGTCCTTGGTCCAATCCCGAGATCAGCGGTCACGTGCTCGTGCTCCCCACCTGAGGCCCACAGCACACCGGACCGCTGCCTTTGCGCACCCGGCGGAAATCCGCACGATTTCCGCCGGGGTCTAGGGGCCGGATGGAAGCGCTCGGCGATGGTTCAGATCCCGGCTGCACCGCACATGAATAGACCTCGCCCTACGGGTTTGAGGTCAAGGGCAGTTCCACCATCCAGACTCCGATTGCATTGTGCAGCGGCGCTGCCACGGCCCGCCTTTGATATGCAAGGGCTTGTGAGGGTGCCTCTCCCTCCACAGTCAGGGGCATTGAACGTAGAGTTGGGAATGTGGGCTTGATCTCTGCATGCCGCATCCAGCCGCTGCCTTGGACCGCCACCCTGTTGCCTGCACCAACCTCCCGATCAAAGGGCGTGGCGTAGCGCATGACCAGAGCATATTCACTGCGGGCCGGCCGGTCTTCCGCCTGCCAGATCTCCAAAGCCGGAGGGCTGCAATCCACTTCCCGCTGTGCCGTGACTATGTGCCTAAACCGTGGGTGCGTTCACGACCCCGCCTGTACTTTTTGCTTGCTTGCGTTGGGGTTCAAGGGCAGAGGGCAGCCTCGCGTATCGATGGCTCAATCATCGTCGCTCCGCCTGCGGTGTCATGCCGGAGGGTCCCGCTCCGCTGGAATGTATGCTCACGGCGCGCCGCGAGCATTCGGTATGGGCATGCTACGGACCCCGCGTCTCGACGCTGTCATCGAGGATGAACAAAGACGGCATGTGAGTAGTCCTCGCGCTGTGCTTGCGCACACAACACGCACCTTGGCGGCTACCATCGCCAAACTTGAAGCAGCGACCTTACACAAACTGCCCTACGGCGAGCAGCGGCTTGGACCGCTACCGGTCTTGCCTCAGCCCATCATAGGGCTGCCTGTCAGGCCCAGAGTGGCTAGATTGCTAAGTTGGCCAATGGTGGGTGGGCAGGGTGGCCAACGGGTTTGCTACCAGAGTTAGGAGTGTGAGATGCACAAACTGGTCCAGTTCCGGTCGGAGCTTGAGCCCGTTGATGCAAAACAGATCCAATGTGTTCACGCATCAACCCTTGAACTGCACCTCCTCCTGCGAAATATCCCCCAGGACTTGCAGCACTGCCTAGCCATTGGTGGTTGGGATGGTATCCCACACTTGCCGCATCGCATCGGTCGGGTCCGGGCGACTGTCCTCCTCAAATTGGCGTAGACCCCTGCAGTCTGCGTAGCAGACGCCGCCAAACCCGCCGCCCCAAGGAGGAAAAAAGGGGGACAGGCATGTACAGCTTTCGCAGGCAGAGTGGAGAGGATCACTGTACAATCTAGCCCAGTACGCCGGGATTCATTGTGGACCATCAGTGGCTTTCCATTCGCCTAGGCATTGGATGGCCCATGATTGCCTTGAAAACTGCAGGGTAGGCATCTAGATGGCTCGGGCCACTCCTCCCGTTGAGGTATACAACCAAGCCATGGTGTAGGCAACGCCACTGTCATGCCTACGTCATTTTCCTCACTACATAACCACCGATAAAGTTACAGGTTTCGTTTTCCATGATTCCTGCGGCGCGGTAGAAGGACATACCGCCCATACTCGTCGATCGGCGTAATCCAAGTGTCAATGTAATCGAAATTGTTGGGATTCCTGAGGTTATCCTTGACAGGCCTCCAAAGTTCGGGATGCGAGCCGTCCCACACACTGAGACAGTGGAACCTCTTGCGTCTCTCCTCTGCGGATTCCGCTTCCCGGCGAGCTGCATTGTCGCAGCGCCTCGTGGATAGGCAGTGGCGATCAGTCGCTTCCTACGATGGCCCACTGGCATATCGGGGTCATACGTCTCGTTGGACATCCTGTTCCCCTTTTCGGTTTCAAGCCGAGTGGGATGAGGCGCGCCAAACCCACTTGTACTGGCAACAGGCCGCAGATCTCTATGCTCGCTTCAGGAGCAAGGGAAAAGCCACCCCAATCACATTGGAGGGCAATCTGGACCATTACGGCAAGCTGCGGCGACAGTTCCCGCTCCCGACGCCCGTGTGGTCTACAATGGCTCTGGGCAATACTTGCGGGTTGCCCGAGGGCGGTCCGAGGTAGTTGAACATGGGTGTTACTATCTGGATGTACAGGCCCCAGACGAGGCTCTATATCTGATCACTCTGCTGAATGCCGATGCGCTACAGCCGGCCTACGCCGCCGCCCGGGAAACCGACCGCCACTTTGACACTCGTTTCTGGCGTAAGGTGCCGCTGCCCCGGTTTGACGCCAATTCATAAGGTGCATGCATGTCTAGTCGAAACTCCAGAGGCAGCCCACTGGAGTCAGATCAAAGTATCTCGGTACATTCGAGAAAGGCTGACGGAAATCGGGATCATGCATGCCATTAATGATCAGGTGCGGATCCTGATGCCTACACACAGCGCCCCGCTGAAGCCCAATGGGAGACAGACAGGTCAACCTAATTCGGAGGCTGCTGGTTTCTGAAATCTGGGAGTGTACTTGGGCGACTGTCAAAATGAAGGATAGTCGCTCCAGCCAAGGAAAGCGTCTTGCCTGGAAGATGACATAACATGCCTCAAGCTGACAAAGCCAACACCCTGATTTGTAAAACTGCCATCATTGCCATCAAGGGGCGTTCTACGAATGCCCTGTCTGTCCGACTGGAGTATCAATGGCATCCCAGTCTTGGAGTGTTGTTAGTGTTTGACAATGTTTCGCCAGAGTACACAGCTTGCCTATCCAATTGGGATTCGTTCCCTGTATCTTTGCAGAATGGCTTGAAGTTGGAAGTAAAGGCCCATGAAGTTCATTTTGACAAGAACATCAGTGGTAGCCTGCTGGTCCAGAATAGTCCTGTAACCATCCAACAAAATACCTGTGCGCTCCATTCCCTTCATTTCAATATTGTCAATTTCCCTAGCTTCATTGCTGGAAACAATCCCTGTTCACATGTGGAAATTCAAGTTGGCTCATGGGTACTGGACTTGGTTGCAGCGCCAAGCACCATAGATGCCAGCGCTGCCTCCCATTGGCCAAAGGAGAATGTTGTCACTCATACAGGTGCCATCAGGCGGCAGGATGGTGGTCTCTTCAGCGTAGAGGATTCGTTGTCTGTCTGGAAGTGTTTTCTTCGATTTCTTTCTTTCGCTCGGCAGGGCCGTTGTGGAAGCGTCCGTATTTGGGGGACAAGTATGGATGGCGCTTGTGTTTGGGAGCAGTGGGGCATTCCTCGCACAACTCGTCTGTCGCACTCCATACCTGGCTGGTTTGACCACCGCCACGGTGAATTGTTGTCTCAGGTCTTTCCAAAATTCTGGCAGCAGTATAACTCGGACAATTGGACGACTTACCTGTTGGCCTTGGAATGGTACCTTGAGGCACAATCGCTTGATGCCCCCTACAGCAAAATTCCTCTTGTTCAGTGCACTTTGGAGCGACTGGCGTCCTTGCTGGAAGCTACAGAGGGGCCGGCCGGAAAGCGTATAGAGCGGAGCTTGAGGAAAATCGACATTCCCTTGGAGATACCGAAACGCTATGCAGCACTGGGCAAGTTAGCCATTGACAGAAAATGGAACAATGGCCCCCGCATATTTGTGAAAATTCGCAATGGCCTGATCCATGACAATGAAGAGAAAAATCCCGATCTCTCTGGTCTAACCCTGTGGCAGGCCAGTCAGTTAGGGTTGTGGTATGCGGAGTTGATGTTGCTGTATCTCTTTGAGCACTGCGGGCAATACGGAAACCGTACAACGCAGGAATGGGTGGGCCAAGTGGAGGTTGTGCCTTGGGCGCAAAATTCACTGTAATGTGGTGAACCCATGGCACTCTGGTTATGCAGCCAACGCTGCTGGCTCCTTGCTAGGCATGACACCCATGTTCAGTTCAGCTTGCAGAGGCCAGCTTCACTATCAATCAAGGATTCGTTGCATCGTTCAGCAATCTTGCAAAGGACATTCTCATGAACAACCCCTTCAGTCTTGCAGAAAAAGTGGCGTTGGTGACCGGAGCCAACGGAGGTATTGGTCGATCCATTGCCTTGGCATTCCAGAGAGCCGGAGCCACTGTCGTTGCCACAGGCCGAAACCCGGAGAAAAATGCTGCCGTCGCCACGGAACTGGGTGAGGAGCATCTCGTAATCAGTCTGGACGTACGGAACGAGGCGGCCGTGGACAAGGCCGTGGCGGATATCGTGGCACGGAAAGGCCGCCTTGACATTCTGGTCAACAACGCGGGCATCGCGCGCCGCGGTACAGCTCTGGAAAGCCCTACGCAAAACTGGACGGATCTCATCGATACGCACTTGACCGGTGCCTTCCATTGCGCCAAGGCCGTGGCGCGCCATCTCGCGCATGCAAGCGAAGGCGGAAAAATCATAAACATTGGCTCTATGTATTCCCTGTTTGGTCCTCCCAACGCGGCAGGGTATGCCGCGGCCAAGACCGGCATGGTGGGACTGACACGAGCCTTGGCTGTGGAGTGGGCCGAATACAACATTCAAGTCAATGCAATCCTGCCGGGTTGGCATGTTACTGATCTCAATCGCAGCCTGCTGGAGACTCAGATCGGAGAAGACATTCGCCGCAAGACGCCAGCGCGTCGCTTGGGCACGCCGGATGACTTGGGAGAGACTGCCGTGTTCCTGGCAGCTCCTGCCGCGGACTTCATCACGGGCCAGTGCATCACGGTGGACGGAGGCTACAGTGTGGCGGATCGGCGCTGGGACGAAAGCCTGTAATCCATTGTTCGGCTTCGACTTGGAGCCGACATATCCTGCGGTAAAGGGTAGAATTGGAATGCTTGCTTTGTTCGGCAAATCTTACACAAGGAGACTCCTCCTCACATGAATAGAGTTGAGCGTGTGCGGGCTGCTCTTAGAGGCGATCCTGTAGATCGTACCCCAGCCAGTTTTTGGCTGCATTTTCCGAAAGAAGTGAATCAGGGGAAGGCAGCTGTGCAGGCGCATTTGCAATACATGACGGATACAGGGGTGGACTTCCTCAAAATCTTCAATGAACACCCCTATCAGACCAACGTGACAGTGAAGGAGCCACGGGATTGGCGGGATGTGCGGCCAGCGCCGCTCTCTGCGCCTTTCTTTCAAGGGATGTTGGATGAAGTCAAGGCCATCGTGGACGAGGTGGGCGGAGACTGTCTGACGGTCGCGACCGTGTTTGGGCCTTTTGGCGAAGGAAACCATGCCACGGGCGGATTGGTGACGGACCACATGCAGGCCGATCCAGAGAGCGTTTCCCAAGGATTGGCTGCCATATCGGACAGCTTGGCGGAACTGTGCCTGGCTCTGTTGGAGGCCGGTACGGCCGGCATTTATTATTCGGCGCAAGGGGGCGAACGTACCCGTTTCACCGAAGAGCGCTTCCTGGAACACATCAAGCCGCATGATCTGAAGGTGTTGCAAGCCATCGAAGGACAGGCCGAATTCAACTTGCTGCATATATGCAAGGATGACATTCGGCTGGAACACTATCTGGATTACCCGGCCACGGCGGTCAACTGGGCGGCGGCCAAGCGCAATTGGAGCATGGCGGAAGGCGCGGTCCGCTTCGACCGTCCCGTGGTGGGAGGACTGCATGACCGCGGCGTGATCGTGGACGGATCTCCCGCGGAAATCGAGGCGGCGGTGCACGCTTGTCTGGCCAAAGTCAATTCATCCCGTTTCATGGTGGGCGCGGATTGCACCCTGCCGACCGAAAACGATCGGTCCAAGATCCGAGCCGCGGTCGAAGCCACCGCTTCGTACAGATCGTAGCTCGGCGTTTGTATGTAGTTCGGATACCACAATTTCTGCAGTGGACGTACGGCGTGGCTGCGGAAAACTTGCCAGATATCAAGGTCTAGGGAGAAACACATGTCATTGCAACCCCAGTACAGAGTCATTGGTCAGCGTCCTATTCGACATGACGGCGTCGACAAGGTCACGGGCGCGGCCAAGTACGGAGCCGATACGCAGCTGCCTGGCATGCTGTATGGAGCCATCAAGCGCAGTCCGCATGCCCATGCCCGCATTCTGCATATCGACACCAGCAAGGCGGAAGCCTTGGCCGGCGTTACGGCGGTCATGACGGCGGATGATCTGCCCAGCGTCTCCCACGAGATCGTGGAAATGGGCGAGGATGCAGTGGCGCAGGATTATCTCAGCGCCAACATCATGGCCCGCGGCAAGGTCCTCTTTCATGGTCATCCGGTGGCGGCGGTGTCCGCCACGGAGGCCAGCATTGCGCAAGACGCCTTGGATCTCATTGAAGTCACGTATGAACCGTTGCCGCCCGTCTTGGATGTCAAGGCCGCGATGGCGGACGACGCACCCATCTTGTGGGACGACCTACATACTGACGAATTCGGTGAAAAGGGCGCCGAACCTTCCAATGTAGCCATGCATTTGGTCCATGAACACGGCGACCTGGAAAAGGGATTTGCCGAGGCGGACGTAGTGGTGGAACGCACCTATACGACCGCCATGGTGCATCAGGGCTATATTGAGCCTCATGCCTCTACCTGCATCTGGCGCAAGGATGGCCGGATCGAGGTATGGACCGCCACGCAAGGCGCCTTTCAAATTCGGGACCAGATGGCCAGCCTGCTGAAGTTGGACGTGTCTCAAGTCAAGGTGACACCAACCGAGATCGGGGGAGGCTTCGGGGGCAAGTTCACGGCATATACGGATCTGCCGGCCGCGGTCCTGTCCCGCAAGAGCGGCAACCGGCCTGTCAAGATCACTATGTCCCGCACCGAGGTGCTGCAGGCCACGGGCCCGACGTCGGGGTCGGTGGTCACCGTCAAGATGGGGGCAACCCGGGACGGCAAGCTGACGGCGAGTCATGCCACCTTGATCTATGAGGCCGGCGCGGTTCCCGGTTCGCCCGTGGGCGCCGGCGCCGGGGTCGTTCTGGCCCCCTACCAGCATGAGAATGTGCGGATTGATGCCTATGACGTTGTCGTGAACCGGCCCAAGACCGGTGCCTACAGAGCGCCGGGGGGCACGAACGCGGCCTTTGCCTCGGAATCGGTGATTGATGAATTGGCGGCAAAGTTGGACATGGATCCGTTGGAATTCCGCCTCAAGAACGCGGCTACCGAAGGCGACCGGCGACCGGATGGGCCTATCTACCTTAAGATTGGTTACAAGGAAACGGTGGAAACGGCCATTGATCATCCGCATATGGCCTCCAGCCTGGAAGGCAAGCACCGGGGCAGAGGAGTGGCGTCCGGTTTCTGGTTCAACGGGGGTGGACGCTCCAGCATGTCGGCCAATGTCAATGCGGACGGCACCGTGAACCTGGTGGAAGGGTCCACGGACATTGGCGGCTCCCGGGCCTCCATTGCCATGCAGCTGGCGGAGTCGTTGGGGATCACGGCGGAGATGGTGAATCCGCAGGTGGTCGATACCGACTCGGTGGGTTACAACGACGGTACGGGAGGCAGTCGCGTAACATTCGCCACGGGCTATGCGGCCTATGAACTGGGACAGAGCCTGGGACAGATCATGTGTGACAGGCTCGGCGAAGTCTGGGAAGTCGAGGACGGAAGTGTCAAACTGGAGAGTGGTGTCTTTTCATGCAACGGCAAGTCCGCCGACTTTGTCGAGGCAGCGGGGCTTCTGGACAAAGGGGCCGACCCGATTGTGGCCAGCGTGTCGGTGCAGCCTTCCCAGCCGGGGCCCGCGTTCGCAACGCATATCGTGGACGTGGACGTGGACGTGGAAACCGGAAAAGTCGAAATCCTGGATTACACGGCAATTCAGGATGTGGGCAAGGCCATCCACCCCAGCTATGCTGAAGGGCAAATCCAAGGCGGCGTGGTGCAAGGCATAGGCTGGGCCCTCAACGAGGAGTATGTGTACAACGACAGTGGACAATTGGTGAATGCCAGTTTGCTGGACTATCGCATGCCCACTTCCTTGGATCTGCCCATGATCGATACGGTCATGATCGAGATCGCCAACCCAGGCCATCCTTATGGAGTGCGTGGCGTGGGCGAGGTGCCGATCGTGCCTCCCGCTGCAGCCATAGCCAATGCCATTCACGATGCCATCGGCATCCGCATGACCGAGCTGCCGATGTCTCCCGACAAGGTGCTGGCCCAGATCTGGTCTCAGAACGGCAAGTAACCGAATCGAAAATCCGAAGACCTAGGCCGGCGGTTGCAACCGCCGGCCTTTTTGCATTGGTCCTCGAACGAAAACTGGGTGGAAGATCATCATCACTCTTCAGGCCAACACTGAGCCCGGGTTCAATTGAGTTCTGCGTTTCAATGCCTGCAGAGCGTTTCGCATCAGCATGGCGTTGGTCAAGGGACCGATGCCCCCCGGCACTGGCGTGAAGGCCGCGGCTTGGGCCGACACGCTTTCTGGTTCGCAATCGCCCGTGACGCCCGCTTCCAAGTATGTCGTGCCAAAGTCCAGCACAATGGCGCCTGGCTTGACAAATTTCCCCGTCACCAAGTGTGGTTGGCCGACAGCAACGCACAATACATCCGCCTTGGAAGCGACATCCGCCAGTCGTGTCGTTCGGCTGTGTGCCATTGACACAGTGCAGTGGTGTTGCAGCAACAACAACCCCAGAGGCTTTCCCACCGTAAGGCTGCGGCCGATGACCACGGCCTCCTTGCCTTTCAGCTCCAAGCCGGTCTGATCCAGCAACGCCATGCCGGCAGCGGGTGTGGCAGGCACTAGGGCTTCCTGTGAGTCTGACATGAGGCGACCCAAATTCTCGGGATGGGCACCGTCAATGTCCTTGTCGGGATCAAGATACCAATGCAGACGTGCCGTTTGCAGAGGCGGTGGCAAGGGGGTGAGAAGCAGAATGCCCGCCACCGTTTCCTCGGCATTCAATGCCTTAAGTTGGGCAATGGCTGCATCGGCGGAGGAAGTGGCAGGCAGCTGTACCGGCTTGAAGCCGAATCCGGCCTGCCTCGCGGCCTTCTGCAGGGTGCGTGCATACCCTTGGGTGTCCCGATTGTCTCCTATGCGGACCACGGCAATGTGGGGAAGCCAACCCCCTTCGACTTCAATCCGGGCTACGGCCGCCTTGATCTCGCCATAGAGGGAACGGGCCAGCAGGTGTCCTCGCAGGGGAACGGCGCTCATGTCGGCAAATCCAAACGGGACTGGCAAGCTTCCAGCGCGGCCCGCGATGTTGTTTCCACATCTTGCAGCAGTGAATGCACCGACTCCAGGAATTTCACACGCCGTGGAGTTGGCTTCACGAATTTCAAGTTGATCCTGATATGGATTTCACAGCCGTATGCCGCGGCCTGCAGCAGCCGTACGCCCACGATTACATCGGTCAAGACAGTGGAATTGCCCAATGTACCCACCACGCTCGCGTCCTGCAAAGCTGTGCGGCAACTGTAGAGCAGGGAGTGTGGAACTTCCGCGGCTGCATACAAGGCCGTTTCCAGCCGTTGCGATCGGGCCTCTCGTTCCGCATCGGTCGCCTTGGGAAGCGCGTAGCAGGCCATGACCTCATCAAAGACGGTGGTGTCCCTGTCCGCCCAACACAGCGCCTCCTGCCACAGCTCTGTGCACTGGACCAGAATCGGCCGTAACGTGTCGTCATGTACGCGATACCGCTTGCGACCCACCGTAAAATTGAGTGCCATGCACAGCAAGGCGAGGCCTTGGCTGGCGGAAACGGCTGCAGCGGCCCCGCCCCCCGGCGTGGACCGTTTGGCCGCCAATGCCGCCATGTACGATTGGACTGTCCGATCGACAATCTTTTCCATGGGATGTTTTATGCCTCTTCTTGGTTGTGTCCAATTATAAAATCGTGACGCCTGTCCCGCCTTCCTCCAAGTGTTTGAATCCTGTTTGAAGCCGTTAATGTCGACTTCCAGGCTTCGTTTCCTATGTTAGAATTGCACTGTAAAAGAATGGGAAAATGTGCGAAAAACAAAAGAGACTTTTTCTAAATGGATGAATTTGAAGAAAGAGAATCCGACGTCCCACAAGTCCTTTACGAGTCGGAGGAACTCAGAACCATAGAAGAAGAGGAAGACACTGGGGATGAGTCATACGATCTCAATCTGCCTGTGATTTCGCTGCGGAACATTGTGGTGTATCCGGCGATGTGGATTCCCCTGACCATGGGGCAGCCGCGCAGTCTCCGCATCATCAAGGAAAACATGCCCACGCAACGGCATGTGATGCTGGTGACGGGCAAGACGGATGAAGACGAGCCCGCACCTGATCAGCTCTACGATGTGGGTACGGTGGCATCCATTCACAAGGTAATGCGCGCTCCGGATGGAGTCCTGCGGGTCTTGGTCAAGGCTCTGGAACGGTGCCGCATCGTGCAGTATACACAGACGGAACCCTACCTCCAGGCAGACATCGAAAGGACTCCAGAGGTGATGGACGAGAATTCGGAAAAGGAACAGGCCTTGGTGCGCCTGATCCGCGTCAAGTTCCGAAATTACGTGGAGTTTGATCGCCAGACCCCCAACGAGATCGCCGACATCGCCCTCAACACCAAGTCCACGCTGCAACTGCTCTATGTCATCGCGGGCACCATTCCCATGGACATAGAGCAGGGACAACAGATACTGGCCGAAGACAGCGTGCTTCTGAAGTTGCAATCCTTGCTGGGCATCTTGGAACGGGAAGTCGAGATACTGGAACTGGGCCGCCAGATCAAGTCCCAAGCCCAAGGGGAAATGGAAAAGACGCAGAAGGAATTCTATCTGCGGGAGCAGATCAAGGCGATTAATCGGGAATTGGGCAACGACGACGAGCATCAGATTGACATCAAGGAACTGGAAGAGAGCATTGCCAAGGCGCACATGTCGGAAGTCGCGACCAAGGAAGCCAACCGGGAACTGGACCGGCTGCGCCGCATCCCCATTCAGGCCGCCGAATATTCCGTGATCAAATCCTACATCGAGACTTTGGTGGGACTGCCGTGGGCGGTGATTTCCACCGACAGTCTGGATCTGCGCCGCGCTCGAAAAGTGCTCAACGAGGATCATTACGGCCTGGTAGACATCAAAAAGCGCATTCTGGAGTATCTGGCGGTGCGCAAGCTGCGTCACATCCGCAAGTTCGATCAGGATGAGGAAAATCTGTGGGACAAGATCCGCAGGGAACGCGAGGGTGTGGTGCTTTGCTTTGTAGGACCTCCCGGGGTGGGGAAAACTAGTCTGGGGATCAGTATCGCCCGTGCGGTAAACCGCAAGTTCGTGCGATTGGCCTTGGGCGGCATCCGAGACGAAGCGGAAATTCGGGGATTTCGGCGCACCTACGTAGGGGCCATGCCGGGCCGCATCATTCAAAGCTTGCGGCGCTGCGGCACCCGCAATCCGGTGTTTATGCTGGACGAAGTGGACAAGCTGGGCAGTGACTTTCGGGGGGATCCCAGCAGTGCGTTGCTGGAAGTGCTGGATCCAGAGCAGAACCGGGAGTTCACGGATCATTACCTGGATGTGCCCTTTGACCTGAGCAATGTCATGTTCATCACCACCGCCAACATGATTGAGGCCATCCCGGGCCCCATGCGAGATCGCATGGAAGTGATTCAGCTGAGCAGCTATACCGAAGATGAGAAGCTGAATATCGCCCGAAGTTATCTTCTGCCCCGCCAGATTCGGGAAAACGGACTGCTACCCGGCGAGGTGAGTTTAACTTCGGGCGCGATTCGGGCCATCATTCGGGATCACACCAGCGAGGCGGGCGTCCGTGAACTGGAACGCGTGATTGCCAAGCTGTGTCGGCAGAGCGCGGCCCAGATCGCGGCTAGTTCGACTGCCAAACTGGCGACCCGCGTCAATAAGGGCATGGTGTCCAAATTCTTGGGACAGCCCAAGTATCATAGCGAACAGCTGTCCCAGCGCACGGACATTCCGGGTGTGGCCACGGGCTTGGCTTGGACCATGAGCGGCGGAGATGTGCTCTTCATTGAATCCATCGCCATGCCTGGGGATTTCGGTTTTACCATTACAGGACAGCTGGGGGATGTCATGCGGGAGAGTGGCCAAGCCGCTTTTAGCTACATTCGCAGTCGTGCCCTGGAAATGGGCATTGAACGCAAGGTCTTTGCCGAAAATTCCATCCATGTGCACATTCCTGCCGGCGCCATTCCGAAAGACGGGCCCAGTGCCGGCATTACGATCGCGGCCTCTCTGGCCAGTCTGCTGACCCGCAGGATGGTCAAGAAGCACGTAGGTATGACCGGCGAAATCACCTTGCGCGGCAAGGTGCTTCCTGTGGGGGGCGTCAAGGAGAAGGTGTTGGCCGCGGACCGGCTGGGTCTGACCACGATCATCATGCCGCGCAACAACAAGGCGGACTTGGACGAGATTCCCGCCTCGATTCGACGCAGGATGACCTTCAAACTGGTCGATACGGTGGATGAGGTCTTTGATTTTGGGCTGGAACGGAAGCTGGAGTTGGACCAGTGGCCGGACCATATTCAAAGACTGGATGCAGAAGTGGCCGACCCCACGTCGCCTGCCTTGGAAGTCGGGATCAGCAAGCCGGTCATGGGATCCACCCTTACGGACTTGTAACGTGTACCCGGGGGAGTTTGCCTGTCCCTCCGGGGTCGTGTCCGGCTGGCTATCCTGTGACGTTGCGAAATTGGGGCGCTTCGCCCGGCACAGGTGAATTGTCAAAGGCGCCCCGCTTGATTACTGCGTTGCGTCCTCCGTTTTCGCGTACACGTCTCTCCTGATCTCGATGGGCCTGTGCATTGACCTCCACGGGATCCAGAATGTCGTGTAGCCGCCGCTCACACTCTTGGAGAACCTGCTGGTAGTCGGCGGACGCCGCGACATTGTGACATTCCAAACTGTCTTGCACCATGTCGAACAGTTGCGGCGGTCTCCCTATGTAGTGGATATATTTGTACCGACGCGTTCGGATCATGTAATGGGCATCCTGCGAGCCCACGGCATGGTACTCACTGAAGACCGTGCGGTCGGTCGGTGGATCCTGCAACACGCGGAAGAGGGACTTGCCTGGCAGAGCGTCGTCCTCCTCGGTCGGCGCAATGTCTGCGCTTTCCAAAATCGTAGGGTGGCAATCAAGCAGTGATATCGGTGTTGCTTCCCTGTGGCCTGCCGGTATGCCTGGGCCGCACATCACGAAGGGCACGGCACAGGCGTCGTCGTACATCGTGAACTTGCCGTACAGGCCTCGGGCGCCGTGGCTTTCGCCATGATCACTGGTGTAAATGATTCGCGTATTGTGGGTCAACCCCAAATTGTCCAGTTCATTCAGGACGCGCCCAATTTGCCCGTCCAAGAAAGTGCACGCCCCAAAGTACGCGGCCATCATGTTGCGCATGACGGGATCTCCCAAATCCTGCTCCAGACGAAAGAAGCGGCGGAACTCTGCCAGGGCTGGATGATCCGGCCAAGTCTCTGCGGCCGACTGGGGCGGTTCCGTCAACAGTCCCTGCGGGTATCGGTCATAATCGGCCTTGGGCGCAATGTACGGTGGATGGGGACAGACATAGGAGAGGAAGAGTGTCCAAGGCTGTTCGTCCGCTTGATGTGCTCTGAGCCAAGCCACGGCCTGCTCGGTATTTTGCCGGTCATAATCCAGATAGGTGGAGTTGCCAGGGCCGGCATTCAGGATGCCCGGTCGCTTGTCCCGCCGGGGTGGGTCCTTGCGAATGCATCCAAGCAGATCGCCCTTTCCGTCCACAATGTGCAGGGGATTGATCTCTGTGGTGAAACCATTGTCATCCTGTGGGCCGCGAAAATGCAGCTTGCCAATCGACGCGACTTGGAGGCCATTCTCCCGTAGGCGACTGTGCCAGCTGGCTGTTTCGCCCTGAAAGGGAAAGGCATTGTCCCAAGCCCGTAGCCGGTGCACATATCTGCCTGTGGCCAGCGCTGCACGGGCGGGTACACAGATGGGACAGGGCGTGTAGGCCGCGGTGAACGTGGTGCCTGCCGCGGCCAGAGTGTCCAAATGGGGTGTATGAACCTGCTCATGTCCCATGAACCCGGCATCCCGGGCACAATGCTGATCAGAGAGGATAAAGAGGAGATTGGTGGGTTGCATGGGCCTATGGCTGTCTGTGTCCGTGTATGGGCTTGCAGAATTTTGGCAAAGGCGGTTGTTCCTCGTCCTGTTCCCGATGGCCACGGCCACCGCAGGGCCGTGGCTGTGGACTGGTCCTAAGGCAGGTTCACTTGGGCAACTTGGAAGAATTCCTGGAAAGCCTCGCGGAGCTCGGACCGATCGGGCACCAGGACCCACATCCCTTCGTCGGAATAACTCTCGATGCCCATGTGGCTGTCCACGACCAATGTGATACCGATTTGAGGGGGGTTGGCTGCCTGCCGGGCCAGCTGCAGAAATTCAGGGATGGACAGATCGGACTGCAAGCTGTAGCTCAGGGTGCGCAAAATGTCCGGTGCAGCCAGAAGGAGGCGAGCGGAATTGGCTGGATTCGTGACCTGTTGGATGAAGGCTTGCACTACGGCCTGTTGTCGCCCGATACGGTTGAAGTCGCCATCCTGTGTGCGGGTGCGGGCATATTGCAAGGCTGTCGCGCCATCCAGTACATGGTATCCCGCCTCCAACTCAAACACCTCAAAACCGTAGTCTGCAGTGGGATATTTTTCGTCCTGAATAGACCAAGGCACATAGATGGGAAGGCCCCCGATCTGGTCCACAATATGAATGAATCCATCGAAGTTCAGCCAGAGATGGTGGTGGATGGGCTGATTGATCAGGGCTTCAATGGTGTCGATGAGCAAGGGTATCCCACCGCCCCACGTCTCGTGTTCGCCAATGGAGTACACCAGATTGAGCTTGGTGGGTGTTTGTCCGGGCACCGGTACCCACAGGTCCCGGGGCAGGGATAGCAGATCAACGGTGTTGGCCTGCTGATCCCAGCTGAGCAGCATCAAGGAGTCCGTGCGCGGAAAGTCCTGTTCATCGGGACGCCGGTCAGAGCCCAGCAAGAGTATGTTCAGTCGTTCTGCCGTCTGAACCGCAACGAATTGCGGTTCCACAGCCAAGGGAGGATAGTAGATGGGGGCCGAAGGGGCTGGAAGCTCTGTTGCGCTCTTCTCCTTCGTGTTCGTGACAGAAATTTCGGGCTCGGCAATCTGCAGGGGGGCTATCGCCGGAATGGATTGGTACGACAGCTTGAAGGTCCATTGGTACAGATGCTGAAACGACAGCAGAAGAATCAGAGCGGCGATGGCGCTGGCCACTATGACCAGAATGATCCCTGGAGCCTGCGCCGACACTTTCGTGTCGGCCGTCGTCGAGAATTCGGTGTTGTGCATATCTTCTTTGATGAGGTTTTGCTGATTCATGGCAGGAAGTGTCCGTCAAGACCACCGTTCAGAAAACTCCAGGCAGGCGAGATGAAGGGGTGCAATCCACATAGGCCTCGCCCGGAAGGGTCAGGGAGCAAAGCCGTGCTGATACAGGGAATCCCGAGTTAAAATGTACAGCTGGTCCCGATGTAGATTGATGTCCCGCAACCGATCGAAATCATCCCCGACCCCTTCCGGAGCCACCAGCCGATAAAGAAAGTCTCCCGTTTGCTTGTCCAAGACCAGAATACTCTTTTGACCGGGATCCGGCAGCAGCAGATAGTTGCTTTGATTGGCTCCGATCTCCAAGTCTACAAACTGGCTCTCCAAGGCTATGGCCGAATGCAAGGCAAAGGGCTTCTGGATGTTGGCCGGATTTACGGGATCCTGGTCACTGCCATATACAACGATAGAGTTGTTGTCAAGCAAAAGCCAGATCTCGGTGTCAACATGCAGGCGGATGGCCGAACTCAGGTTGGTCGGTTCCGCAAGCCACGCCTCCTGCTGCACATTGGCACTGTTGAGGTTGTATCGCCAGATTTGGCCTAGGCCGGCATCGGCGACGTACATGCGGTTGGAATAAAAATCAAGCAACAGCGGCTTTTCCCAGATAGCCTTCTGACCCAGATCCACGGCTGATACATGGTCCGTGTCATTGTATTGGAAAATGTTGCGTTGGGCATCCAGCATATACAGGCTGGGCTTGTCGCTGTGCGCCGTCTTGGTAGGTTGGAAAGCCATGTCCACAATGTGCCCTACTCGCACGCCATCCACCAGATCCCCTTCTTGCAAAATCACTTGCCGATGATTCTGTGCCTCGGTATCAATCAGGTCCAGGCGGTGCTTCACCACCTGACTTCCCTGGTTGTCCATCAGCAGAAAGAGATCCTGGATATTGACGCTCACTTTTTCGGGCTCCTCATCGCGATCAAAGGTCAGCAAGGGGACGGTGAGGCCAACCAGAGGCACGATTTTGAATGCCTCCAACCATAGGGCGTTCAATTCGTGCTGCAACACTTTCGACTGGGGAGTCAGTCCCCCCAGATCCCGATGGGATTGAATGAGGTTGCGCGCCCGTTGCAACTCCTGTTGTGCCTGATCCAATTGATCGCGCAATAGAAAGGCGCGGGCCGCATCCAAGTACTGTTGCGTTGTTTGGGCCATGCTGTTGATATCGCTGGCGTCTGGAACGTCGCGTACCGCGTAGGCAATCCAGGTCGCTAGAGGCACGATAACCAGAAGCAGCAGCAGAGTCATGCCGGCCCAAGGCCGCTTCTGGGTTGCACTGTCCTGGTCTTGCCCCTTGAGGTTGGTTTCGTACCGGTTCTGAACTTGGCGTAACACTTGGTACAGGGAATGAGGGTCGGATGCCGCGGGCACCTTGTCTTTGGTAGAAGCAGGAGACTGATTCGCGGTGGGCGTCACGGGAGTCTGGAGTTCGCGCGGGCTTGCCGGCTGGGTTGCAGGGCTAGGCAGGGCCTCGGCCTCGGCTTGCGGATCCGGGAAGACTTCACTGATCCAGCGGGTCAACCGATAGCCGGTGTTCCCAGCTACCTTGCGCACGAATTGCGGCACTCGGGGCTTGTCGGGATCGAGCGTTTCCAAAGCGCTTTGGAGTTCCAGTTTTGCGTTCACTTCGGTCCGTGTCCCCTCTGGCATCGGCTGCGACGCCACTTCCGCGGTGGGTTCCGAGGTTCCCGTCGGGATTTCCGGCGTTGATGCAGCCTCTACTCTTTCTTTCGGGGTCACAAAAGTATGCGTGCTCTTGCGGGGATTTGTGTTGACCGGTGACGGAAATCCCATGAGCAAGCCTGGCATCCTCTGATCCGGATTTCGCCTTTCAAAGGGCTGGATGTTGACGATGCCCTCCGCATCGACAGCCTCGGCTACCGCCTGTACCAGGTCCTGCTTCAGGACATTTTGTGCCTGGGTCGTTTCGCGGGAGCGGTACCAAGCATCTGTGCCTTGAAAGAACAGACCCTTGTGGTTCAGCTCCGTCTGGTAGTCGCACACCTGCAGTTGTCCGGGACTGCCAACCAGAAGGTCCGTATCCAGCCGCTGCGCGGGAAATGTATCGGCGGTCCCGTACTTGACCACTACGTGTAGGGTGTGACCGCTGTAGACCACATAGAGCATGGAATCCTTGACTTCGGCCAGAGTCACGGCACCGGTAATGGGATGATCCCGCAAGGAACTGTCGTTCAGAAACTGTACATATAGGTGCAGACCCTCCATCACGGCCTGCAGCGCGTACAACCCTCGGGCCGACGACTGATAGTAGCTTTCCTTTATATAGTTTGTAATGCTGGCCAGCAGGCTGGCGGAATCCGCGGAGTCGTGGAAGCCAGCCAAGACCGGAAACGAAACGACGCCGCAAAGGGTGCCCCTCTCCGTCGATGCTTCCGGAGCAACATGAGACACAATGACGGCCACTCCGTCATTGGAGAGGACAAGTGGGTCTCGCGATGTATAAAGAACCCGGATCATGGCCTTGGCATCCGGCCCAAGCGTACCCAACACCGCAAACGCTGTCCCTGAGGCCCATGGCAACAAATGTTGGGTGCGCGGCTGTGGTGCACAATCCCGGTGTTTGGCACATTGCCTGAACGGCTGCGGGATGCCGTCAGACGCTCGACTTCAGAGTCCGTGCGAAAATGTCCTCTTGTTCCGGATTGGTCTGGGCGCGACCTTTTTTACGCTTCTTCTTCTTGGCATTGTCATTGGACTGCTGTGCCTTGATAAAGGCCAGTTCCATGACGCTCAAAGGGGGGCCGTGATCGACGAAGCTATCCTCATATTTTTCCTCTTCCGGCGGTGCCTGAAGTCGCTTGAGGCTGACCTCCACCTGCCTGCGGCGGGAGCTGACGCGCATGACCAGCACTTCCAGCTCCTGTCCCACTTCCAGAACCTTGGAGGCTTCTTCAATGTAGTCGTATGCGATTTCGCTCACGGGCAACAGGGCGTTCTCGCCGACTTGCACGTCAAGCAGCGCGCCCTCCTTTTTGAAACCGGTAACCTTGCCTGTGATCTTGGAGCCGCGCTGCAAGTCATCTATGGTCTTGATGTCGGGTGGCAACCCTCTGACGTTGATTTGCCATTTTTTCCCCTTGGGCATGCGGACTTCCGAAACCCACACGTCCATCTCATCGCCTTCCTTGAGCTCGCGATGAATATCGACAATGTGTTCTTGGGAAAGGCGCGACACAGGAAGCAAGGCGTCCTTGTCGGATCCAATGTCAACGAAGGCGCCAATGTCAAGTACGGACTGCACGTAACCGCGGCGTTTTTCCCCGATCTGCAGCTTTTGGATGGGCTTAAAGTCAGGCCGTACCAGAGTCAGGACAATGGTATTCTTCTCGCGATCCAGACTGTGAATCCAGAACCGTCTTTCGTCTCCTTCCTTGATGAATCGGGAGGCCTGAAACCCTTCTAGTTTGGCATTGTCAAAGCGAAACTGGCGGCGGAACTGCCGTTTGGGCAAAAAGCCATCTCGGCCTACGCCAATGTCAACGAAGGCTCCCCTTTCTTCCATGACCTTCTTGACCGTGCCCATACGCATGTCTCCTTTGCGCAGCAAGAAGACGGTCTTTTGGGGTTGTTTGGCCTTGGTTGCTTTGACAGGCTGGGCATTGCCTAGGGATGCAGCTTGGGCTGTTTCCGTCACAACATTTTCCTCTTGGGTCTGGGGTTCTTGAGCATCCGTCTCGGCCATGTTGCCACTGCTCCTGTGATCCTTGGGGGCACTGTCCACTGTCCAAGGTCCCCTCGTTATGACACATTATAAGGGTTGAGCCGACGTTGCAGCCAAACTGTGGGAATTCTCTGACAAGTCCACCGCGGTCCGCCAGCGAATTCCTGTGCCATAATGATGGACATTGTCGGAACTGACTAGTGTAACAGGAACTTTGGCACTTGGCATGGAACTGCGCGGCGCCTACGTCTTTGTCAGCGGCGGCGCACGACGTCTCGGACGCGAAATCTGTCTGACTCTGGCCCGGGCCGGGGCCCATGTCTCTTTCAGCTTTCACCATTCCCAGAAGGCGGCTGCCGATACGTTGCGTGAGCTGCAAGAGCTCGGCAGTGCATCCCGGGCGATGCGGTGTGATATTTCCAGCTTGGCTGATGTTCAGGAAGTGCGGATTGCCTTGTCCACGATGACGCACCGACTTGACTTGCTGGTGAATTCGGCCAGTCCCTTTGTGCGCGAGGCAATCCCGCTGGGCCAATACAAGACTTGGCGACATGTCACTCGCGCGTCCACGGACGGATGCCTGTATCTGTGCCAGGAATGCCTCCCGTTGTTGCAGGCCGCCTCGGACCCTACGGTGCTCAATTTGCTGGATCTGACCATTCGCAGGCCGCTGCCTGGATTTACGGCACACGCAGTGGCCAAGTCAGGGATGGAGGCGCTGACGCGCCAACTTGCCCTGGAATTGGCCCCTCGGATACGCGTCAACGGGATCGTGGCAGGTCCTGTATTGCCTCCGGACGAAATGTCACGCACGGCCCGCCAACGCATTGCCCGCCGGACATTGCTGGGCCGCTGGGGCACACCGGCAGACATTACCCGTGCCGTGAAGTTTGTTGCCCGGTCACCGTACATGACGGGCGCGTTGCTTCATGTGGACGGCGGCGAAAGCATAGGGCCGGCGGCGTAGGTAACTCCTTGAACGATCGGCATGCCTTGGAATGTCGAGAGAGGCGGATGCTGGCGCCCTATGCCATGTACAGTGGAGATTCACGGGGCCGGCGGCGGATCGAGGCCGAGGATCCGCTTCGCACGGCGTTTCAGCGAGATCGGGATCGCATCATCCACACCAACGCCTTTCGCCGCATGGCAGACAAGACGCAAGTCCGAGCTCAACCGCGCGGCGATGTCTGCCGCAACCGCCTGACCCACTCCTTGGAAGTGGCCCAGATTGGTCGTACCCTGGCACGCACCTTGAGCTGCAATGAAGACTTGGTGGAAGCCATCTGTCTCGTGCATGACTTGGGCCATCCTCCCTTTGGACATCCAGGCGAGGATACGTTGAATGCACTGATGAGGGAAGTCGGTGGCTTTAACCATCAAAACTACACCTACCGGCTCGTGACCTGTCTGGAACAACGGACACCGGCCCAAAAGGGTCTGAACCTGACTTACGAAGTGCGGGAAGGCATCTGCAAGCACAGCCCGCAGTTCACGCCGGGTCAGGTCGTGGGTTACAACCCGCAGGAACGCGCTACCTTGGAGGCCCAGTTGGCCAACCTCGCGGATGGCATCGCGTATTACAGCAGTGATGTGGACGACTTTCTCTGCAGCCGCTTGAGTCCGAATCTGGACGCGCCGCTGCAAGGCATGGCCCACCTTGCGTTGTTTGTGGAACTTCTGGCGCAGCCGGAGATTGGGGCGATGCAGGACTTGGATCTGAGTCGCACGGCGAACCGCACGAAATTGATTTCCGCCATGATGGCATACCAGGTGCGGGACTGTCTGGCGGTGACATCCCACAATCTGGCGGAGGCACAAGTGGAATCCTTGGCCGACGTGCGGCGCCAAGACGCCAATCTGGCGGACCACTCCGAAGAGGTGCAC
Source organism: Caldilineaceae bacterium (assembly GCA_963422415.1). GTDB lineage: Bacteria > Chloroflexota > Anaerolineae > Caldilineales > Caldilineaceae > Bin34. Next base: position 2,692,913 of record OY729430.1, on the reverse strand, counting down.
GCGATGAACCGAGAGTTGAGGGAATTCCTGTATCTGCATTATTTCCGGCATGACGATGTACGCCGCCGGATTGAAGAGGGGATCGAGACTCTGGTGGGAGTCTTTCAGGCGTACCGGGACGGTCCCGTGGACCGGATTTTCCAACTGCCGACCTGGACAGGACCCGAGTCCGCTCCCGAAACGGCGATCGGGGAGTATTTGGCTGGAATGACGGAACGATTTCTGTTCAGAACCGCGGTGACGCTTGGAGTACGGGATGCCCTGCCCCCGGAATATCGGGATTTCGCCTGCTAGCGCCTCCCTGCGCACGCGCGGTATCTTCCCTTTGCGTAGGGTTGCAGGTCATGAATAGCGATCCTGCGGTTCTTCTTCTGTGTCAAACTCCTCGACCTCCAGATCCGAATTGAAACGGACGGCTGCAGGCACGGCGTCTGCCTTGGGATTGATGATCCGATAGGATACCCATCCCAGACCCCCCACCAGTACCAAGACGCTGATCCAAAGGGAGAAGCGAGCAAACTGGTTGCTTCCCGTCGGGCTTGGCGTTGGCAACATCGAACTCCCTGTCAGGGGCAGGGTCTCCACGTCGGTCAATTGGGGGGGATCGGCCAAAATGGTCTGCAGAAACAGCAGATTGCTGACTACAAGTTCCTTTTCAGTGGGTTCATAGGCGAGATTCAGGTCTTCGCCTTCGTACAAGGCGGCCAAGGCTTCATTGACGGCTTGGAGCGGATCAGCCCCCAAATAGCCCAAGATCTTGTCGGATCCGGGAGACAAGGTTGCTTGCCCAAAGAAGATCTGATCCTCGGCTACACTGTTGACGATCAGGACCTTGTACTCGGACAATAAATCCACCGGTCGAGCCCCTTTCCACTGGACGGGCCAGACGAGCCAGCCAATGACCAATCCCAATCCCAATCCCGCTACACCCGCAGCCAGATACCCTGCGTTTCCTTTGATAAACCAGATAACGCGGGAAATGGTGCTTTCCATTAGGTCACTCCACTGTGCCCAGTTGACTTCAGTTCGGAAATAACGTCCTTCAAGGATTGCATATGGTTGACATGCCCTACCAACAGGGCATCGGCGGTGTCCACGATCACGAGATCCTTGACTCCCACCATGGCGATCAGACGCCCATTGGCACAGACTGTGTTCTGCTCACTGTCCAATGCAACAACATGATCGCCAATGATGACATTGGTTTCGGTCTCCTTGGCCAAGGTGCGGCTCAATGCATCCCAGGTTCCCAGATCCGTCCACGCAGTTTGCAAAGGCAGCACGGCCGAATTTGTCAACTTTTCGGCTATAGCATAGTCGATGCTGATTCCGTGCAGGTTCGTCCAGGCCGCATGCACAGGGTCGTCATCCACGGCGGCCCGCAGCATCTCAGGCGCCAGGTTTTCGAATGTTTGACGCAGAAAGCCGACGCGCGCCACGAAGACGCCGCAATTCCAGAGGAAGTCACCCGTTGCAATCATCGCCCGGGCGGTTTCCCGATCAGGTTTTTCCTGGAATTGCGTTATGTGGAAGGCAGGGATTGTCCCTTGGAAGTCAAGGGTGGCCCCTTTGCGAATATACCCGTATCCAGTGTTGGGTTGATCCGGGACAACTCCCAACAACACCAACCGATCCTCCTCTGCCAAGCGTGTGGCCGCCACCAGAGTGCGGCTGAATGCTTGACTATCCTCGACCCAGTGATCCGAAGGGAGAATCACCACGGCACGATCGTCCTCCCGCCTGTGCAACCGAGTCAGAAAATACGCAACGGCGGGCGCTGTGTCGCGCCCTGCCGGTTCCCACAAAATCTGGTGAGGCGGCACCTGTGGAAGCTGGGTCTGGACCAACTTCGACCACTCCTTGCTGGTGACGATCCAAATATCCTGCGGCGCGATTAGAGATGAGGCGCGCCGGAAGGCCGATTGGAGCAGTGTTTCGCCGTGCCCCAGCAGATCATGGAATTGTTTGGGAGTATGCTGACGGCAACGCGGCCAAAGTCTTTGACCACTGCCACCAGCCAGAAGCACGCCAATCATCGAAGCAGTGGATCCTTGCAGCGCAGGTAAGGTGGAGGCTATGAAGTTGTCTTAATGTAGCGCCAAGTGCTTCTTCCTTGACTCTTGGTCTTCAATCAAGCCGGGCAACAAACGCACTACCAGCCGTCTCTCTTGGATATCAACCTCAAGAATCACCTCGGCGACAGCCGGCAACAGGAACGATCCGCTCAAGCCGAGATCCGACGCGGGGACAACTTCAAAAACGTCGTTGGCTCCCGTCCGCAAAATACGGAAAACCCGTCCCAATCTTTGTCCGGCCTCAGTCTCTACTGACAAGCCGATTATATCATGCTGCCAATAGGAACGAGGGGCCAGCTTCCGCAGCTGGCTCTCGGGAATCTCCAGGGACAGACCACGCAGTGATTCCGCGGTCGTCCGATCCTGGACTTCGGCGAACCGCACCAGCAGGCCGTCTCGAAAAGGACGTGACGCCGTGATCGTAAGCGTAAACGGGGGCTTTGCGATACGGCACTGATTGCCTGCGGCAAAGCGGTCGGCAAAGTCGGAAAAGGACTGAACCTTGACCTCTCCCTTGATGCCGTGAGCGGCCAACATCCGCCCCACCATGACGAGGCCGGTTCCGTGAGTTGAATCAGATTTTGCAGACATCGATCGGCGCGATGACTATTCCGCGGCCGGGTCCCAATCGCCCTCGTCCCCGCGTTCCTCGTCGATTTCCTGCCAAGAATCGATGTTCAAAATCACATGCAGCCGTGGATCCGTGTGGGTGGCTTTGGCCAAGGCACGAATGGCATGAGCCACGCGCCCTTGACGGCCAATGACCCGTCCCATGTCCCCTTGGTCAACTACGAGGTTGACTTCCAGTTCCCTGTCATCCAAGTAGGTCTCGACCCGTACTGCATCGGGCTTGCGGGACAGAGTGACGGCAATGTATTCCACTAACTTGCCGACATTTTCTTCTACGTCCATGGGAGTCACGAAGTCGCGCGCTCTTCGGCCAGGGCTGCGGTCTGACGCAGGGCACCGTTTTTGTCCAAGATGTCTTCCACCCGCAAAATGCGGGCCACTGCGGCGCTGGGTTGGGCTCCCTGCGAAAGCCAATGCACGGCCCGATCGGCCTTCAGCACAATGGATTCCGGGTCGGTACGGGGATTGAAATGGCCGATATTGTCAAGGAACCGGCCCTTGTTGGCGGATTTGGAATCCGCCACTATGATGCGGTACGAGGGCTTGTGCTTGCGTCCAACTCGAACCAATCGGATTTTTACCATCTGCCTGCGTCTCCTCAATGGGTGGCATTACTATTGCTGTCCAAGATTTTCGAAAACGTTGTGAAACTGCTTGTGGTCCATGCTACGCTGGGTCTTGCCTGAGAGCCCCATTTTCTTCATCATTTTCTGGGACTGTCTAAAATCCTTGAGCAACCTGTTGACCTCTTCCACGGAAGTTCCACTGCCTTTGGCAATCCGCTTCTTGCGACTGCCGTTGAGCAGACGCGGCAGCCGCCGTTCCTGTCGGGTCATGCTGCTGATGATGGCTTCGCTTTGGGTCAACTTGATGTTCAGCTCTTCTTCGTCGATGTTCTGGGCTAGGCGCTGGGCACCCGGGATCAGCTTGAAAACATCCAACAAACTTCCCATTTTCGTCATCGAACGCATTTGGATCAGAAAGTCTTCGAAGTCAAGGCCGTCTCCGACCATTTTCCGCGAAAGTCGTTCCGCTTCCTCGGTGTCGACCATGCCTTCCATCTTTTCGATCAGGGTCAGCATGTCTCCCATGCCCAATATGCGCCGGGCAATGCCTTCAGGCTGAAAGGTCTCCAATCCGTCCATGCCTTCGCTGGTGCCCAGGAACTTGATAGGTATGCCCGTGCCATGGCGCAGGCTGAGGGCGGCGCCTCCTCTGGCATCGCCATCGGTTTTCGTCATGATTACCCCTGTCAGGGGAATGCTCTGATGAAATCCTGCGGCAACATTGACTGCTTCTTGGCCAGTCATGGCATCCACTACCAGCAGCGTCTCGACAGGTTTGACGCTCTTCTGGATCGCGGCCAACTGCCCCATCATGTCTTCGTCGATCTGCAACCGACCTGCGGTATCCAGCAGGACAACGGTGTGAGCTTTCTCCTTGGCCAAGGCTATGGCTGCCTTGACAATCTCAAGCACAGCCTTGTTGGCAGGCTCTTGGTATACAGGCACGTTGATCTGGTTGCCTAAGGTAACCAGCTGGGCTATGGCGGCGGGTCGCTGTACATCCGCGGCGACCAGCAGCGGCGAGTGTCCCTTGCGGCGTAGATGAACGGCCAGTTTGGCGGACATGGTGGTTTTGCCCGCGCCTTGCAAGCCGACCAGCGCCACGACATGGGGGGTCTGTCCGCCGAAGTTCAGTGGAGCCGCCTCCCCCAGCAAATACACCAACTGGTCATTGACAATCCGCACGATCTGTTGGCCTGGAGTCAGGCTGCGTTGTACCTCGGCACTGATCGCCTTGTCCCGCACCGCGGCAATGAAGGCCTTGACCACCTTGTAGTTGACATCGGCTTCCAACAGGGCCAAACGGATGGTGCGCAGACCCGTTTCGATATCCTTTTCGGTCAGCCGACCCTTGCGCCCCAACTGGTCAAAGACCCCTTGGAGCTTGGAAGAAAGTGAATCAAACAAGGGACAACCAGAATTCCCGAACGACAGCAATCAAAACCGCCACCCCCTTGGAGGAGCTATCTGCCAGCCGCCATTATAAGACCAAAGTCCAAAATGCGGGCAGCCCGGCACGCTTCCGTGCAGTGCCTGCAAATCGGCTCAATCCAAGGGATCCCGCCGTGTCTCTTCCATGATTTCGGGAAAAGGGTGGGGGGATCCCCAAGTTTCCGAATCCGGCGTGGATTCCGGGTACAAAGCCGTCAGGATGCGAGTCCAAGCCGTTCCCGTCATGGCAGGCGGACTCTCGCTGCCCGCCATCCGCACGGCGTTGGCGCACGCCAGCGCGGAACCCACTTCCTCCCTGTCCCCAAGCTCCAGCGACTCCAAGAACCGGTCCAGAGCCTGGGCATCCTCCGACAGACGGTCTGCTGTGTCAAACAGTTCCGCCAGCCGCAATTCTTCCGGTGAAAAAGATTCCTCTCTTTGAGGCACGAGACCGCTCCAAACCCCCATGTTTCCTTAGGCTACGGTATTCTACCCGATTTCTTCGAGCATGGACTCTCTGAGAACGCGTATGCCTCGAAATTGCAGGGCTCTCACTGACAGCTCGGTCTTGTTCAGTAGGGTGGCCACTTCGCGCACACTGTACTGCTCCAGGAAGCGCAGACTGATCACTTCCGCCTGGGTGTTGGGCAAACGCGCAATAGCAGCCCGCAGTGATTCCACCTCCAGACTCCCTTGCGCTGAGGTCAAGGGATCCGGCTGTTCGGAAGGCAAATACTCATGCTGGTCAATGGACTTGAAAGTGAACTTGCTGTCCCGGCGCTGGTAGTCAATGATCTGATTGCTGGCGATCTTGTACAGCCACGAGGTGAAAGTGTATTTCCAAGCTGAACCCCTTTCAATGGCTTGGTGCACCTTTAGAAAAACTTCCCCGGTAAGATCTTCAGCCAACTGCTGATCGCGGACTCGAGAGAGTATGTATCGGTAGATGTGGGGCAGGCACAGCGCAAAAAGCTCCTCGCAAGCCTCTGCATTGCCTTTCAGAGCTCTGTCCAGCAGCGCCTTGTCAATTTGTTCTTGCACTTTGGGTTCGAGAGCGAAACAAGTGCGACAACACCTAGAGAATATTTTATGTTAGCAGTCTAGGTCAATTTCGGGACTGAATCAAGAAGGGGGGCCATGGATTCTAGCATCTTGGCGAGCTACGAAGGCCAGCCGCTGCCAGACAGTGATGCCCAAGAGCACGGATATCGGAAGCAATACCCAGTCTACCACGCCCAAGGCCATGGCGAGGCCTAGGGACAATATGCGCTCGCTGCGTTGCATCCAGCCTGTCTTGCACTCCAGCCCGAGGCCCTCGGCTCGGGCCTTGACATAGGAAACGGCCAAGGAGCCGACCATGGTCGTGTAGACCAAGGGCAGACTCCAGGCCAGGTCCAGATTCAAGGGGCCAAACCGCTGCAGGAAAATCAGGAGACCAAGCAGTACAATGGCCTCCGATAGGCGATCGCAGGCACTGTCCCAACAGCTGCCGAACAGGGTGACTCGTCCCGTGCCGCGAGCCAGCATCCCATCAAGGCTATCGAAGGCCGAGGCCAGCAGAAACAGCAGGCCGCCCCAGCGGAGATGGCCTGTAGCCACTACCAAGCCCGTTAGGATGGCCAAAAGCAAGCCGATTCCCGTCAGCAGGTTGGGGGCCAGGCCCGCTGCAGTCAGAAAGCCAACCACAGGTTCTTCCACGTGCGCCAGCAGGCGTCGGCCAATTTTTTCAATCATGTGCCTTCAGGCGGAATCTTACCCTTTCCGACTTGTTTTCTGCGCGTTTTCGGTGTGTACGGGAGGCATGGGCCAATCTGCGGCGTTGCAGAGTGCGAGATTGGTGCCCCAAGCGTCTACCAAGAAATATTCCCTGCCTGATTTTTGGCGTTTTCCGTTGTGGATGGCATAACCTTGGGCAGTTTCAGTTGCCCCTTGTAGATTGCCGTGACTGTCACGGCGGCAGGCTGCGCTGGGCCGCCTAAAGCAAATCAGTGTAGGAATGGACGATGGCAAAGCCTATCCGGGTTGCGGTGACCGGCGCGGCGGGAAACGTAGGGTACGCTCTGGTCTTCAGGCTGGCGGCCGGGGATGTCTTTGGCCCGGAACGGGAGATAGCCCTGAGTTTGGTGGAAATTCCGCCGGCCATGCAGGCGTTGGAAGGAGTAGCGATGGAACTGGAGGACTGTGCCTTTCCGTTGCTTTCCTCCGTGCGGCTTGCCTCTGATCCTAGGGAGGGTTTTGCCGACGCCAGTTGGGCCGTCTTGGTGGGGTCCAAGCCCCGGGCCAAGGGGGCTGAACGCAGTGCCTTGATCAAGGACAACGCGCCTCTCTTTGTCACGCAAGGCCAAGCGTTAAACAACTGTGCGGCGCAGGATGTCCGGGTTACGGTGGTGGGGAATCCGGCTAACCTGAACTGTGCAATAGCGTGTCAGAATGCCCCGGATATTCCTGATTCCCGATTCACGGCCCTGACCCGTCTGGATCACAATCGTACTGTGGCGCAGCTGGCCGCCCGAGCTCAGGTGGGAGTCAATCGGGTGCGCAAGGTGGCGATTTGGGGGAACCACAGTTCCACGCAATATCCGTGCATTGCCCATGCCGAGATCGAGGGGCACCGCGGTTGGCCCGTATTTCAAGACACAGATTGGGTACGCAACGTGCTGGTGCCCCAAGTCCAGAACCGGGGGGCCGCCATCATCGAGCAGCGTGGCCAGAGCAGCGCGGCCAGCGCGGCCCAAGCCGTGATTGATCATCTGCGGGACTGGTATCGGGGGACCCCCGACGGCGAATTTGTGAGCATGGGGCTCAAGAGTCGAGGTCTGTACAGCACACCGCACGATGTATTCTTCAGTTTTCCAGTGACCATTGCACAGGGGGAAGTGACTGTAGTGTCCGATCTTTCGCTGGACAGTTACGACCGCTGCATGATTGATGCTTCGGCTGAGGAACTGGTAAAGGAGCTGAAAACGGCCCGTACGGTGATCGGATAGGGTGTCGGTCCGTTGCCGCGGCAACGGACCGGTTTGTTTTGGACAGCGAGGTATCAGGGTATAAAGTGTTCTTTATGCACAGGGAAATTGGGATCAGTCTTCAATTCGCCATGGCCCACGCCGGCTGCACAAGGTTGGGCTATTATTGCTTCTTTTTTTACATACGAAGGGAACGCCTCACGCCCTTGAGATGAACCGGCGGCCATAGGTCAACGCAAGTCTGAGTGCAGTGAAGGCGGTCCGGTCGGAACGCCTTTTTTTGTATCTGAAAAGTAGAGCCAGGAGAGTTGGGAAGCTATGGGGGCCATTGTGTGTCGCGGAGTGCGGGGAGCCACTACTGTGGGCCGCGATGACAGTCAGGAAATACTGGCCGTGACGCGACAGCTGCTAGCTTTCCTGATTCGCCTGAATGGCATAGCGGCGCAAGACGTGGCCTCGGCCATCTTCACCACCACCCCGGATCTTACGGCCGTTTTTCCCGCTACGGCAGCTCGTCAACTAGGGTGGATGAAAGTGCCGCTCCTGTGCGGACATGAAATCCCGGTCCCCGGTGCGTTGCCTCTCTGTGTCCGTGTCCTGTTGCACTGGAACACCATGAAAGCCCAAGACGAAATCCATCATGTCTACTTGGGCGCGGCCGTGAGCCTGCGTCCTGACCAGTCCGAATTGCCCCATGTGGATCTTGATCAACTGGACAAGTGGGTGGAAGCGCAGATGGAACAGCAGGGGGAATGACCATGATTGTAGCCTTTCAAGGCGCGCCGGGTGCCTATTCGGAAGAGGCCTTGCGCCAACATTTCACTCACAGGGAGGATTTGGTGACATTGCCCTGTCGCAGTCTAGCGGAGCTGTTCCAACAGGTAGAGGAAGGCGCCGCCGACTGCGGCATGGTGCCATTGGAGAATTCTCTGGGCGGCTTCGTCACCGGGGTGCCTTCGCTGCTCCTGGATCATGATCTCCAGACCACCGGTGAGACGCTGTATGCGGTGCGCCACAATTTGCTGGTGGTGCCCGGTTGCAAGGAGCGCGTGCGAGTCGTGCGGAGTCATCCCCAAGCCTTGGAGCAATGCCGGGTCTATCTCGCGCACCACCACTACGAGCCGGAAGACTGGTATGACACGGCAGGGGCCGCCAAGGCCTTGGCCGAGAAACCAGATCCCCAATACGGGGCCATCGCCAGTGTCCACGCGGCCGAGTGCTACGGTCTTGAGATTGCCGAGCGCGGCATCGAAGACCACCAAAGCAATCAGACCCGGTTTCTGGTCGTGGGAGGAGAAGAGGCCGACCCCACGCCCAACAGCAAAACCTCGTTGCTGTTTTCCGTTGCAGATGCACCCGGCGCGCTCATGAAGGCATTGCAGGTCTTCTCGGACCGAAACCTGAACTTGAGCTGCATCAGCAGTTTTCCCAGTCGGACCCAACGCTGGATCTATAGCTTCTACATGGATTTTCAGGGCCACCGGCGAGAGGTCACTGCACACGACTGCCTCTCTCGACTGGCGGCCTGCACTACCTACGTGAAGGTCCTAGGCAGTTATCCCGTTGCCGCAGGACCGGCTACCGATACATCCGGGAAATGATCTTCTCTTGTTCGTCTTCGTTGTCGTGGAACCCATTCAAGCAAGTCAAGGAGTTGCCGTCAGATGATCGTTGTGATGAAGCAGGGAGCCAGTGCGGAAGAAACGACACGGGTTGCCCAACAGATAGAGAATCAGGGTTTCAATGTGCATATCAGCACCGGCGAAGCCCGCACGATCATTGGCATCATCGGTGCCGATGAACACAAGTTGAACAGTGATTCCTTTGAAGTGCTGGAAGGCGTGGAGCGAACGGTGCGGATTATGAAACCTTTCAAGGCAGCCAGCCGGGACTTCACCGAAACTGACAGCGTGATCTCGGTCAATGGCTATGAGATCGGGGGGAATCGCATCGCGGTCTTTGCCGGTCCCTGTAGCGTGGAAAGCCTTGACCAGATCCTGCAGTGCGCTCGAGTCGCCCAGAAAGCGGGCGCCCAGTTTTTGCGAGGCGGAGCCTACAAGCCACGTTCTTCCCCGTACAGCTTTCAAGGCATGGGAGAAGAGGGCCTCAAGTGTTTGGCCGCGGCCCGAGAAGAGACCGGCTTGGCCATCATCACCGAGGTCATGGACAGTGAAGACATCCCCTTGGTGGAGGAGTACACGGACATTTTCCAGGTCGGAGCGCGCAATACCCAGAACTATGCACTGCTCAAGGCCTTAGGCAAGGCGAGCAAGCCGGTCTTCCTCAAACGTGGCCTGAGTGGCACTCTGGAAGAGCTGCTGATGAGCGCCGAATACATTCTCAGCGCCGGCAACATGAACGTGATGTTGTGTGAACGCGGCATTCGCACCTTCGAGACCTATACGCGCAACACCTTCGATGTCAACGCCATTCCGGCGTTGCAGCAACTGACTCATCTGCCGGTCATTGCCGATCCGTCACATGGCACGGGCAAGTGGGATTTGGTGGCTCCTGTCGCCAAGTCCGCCGTGGCGGCGGGCGCGGATGGCATCATGATCGAGATTCATCCCGATCCGGCCACTGCCATGAGTGACGGCGCCCAGAGCCTTACCTTCAAGAGGTTCAAGAAGCTGATGATCGATATGCGGACCGTGGCGCAGGCCGTAGGCAGGAAACTGTAATTGGCCCAAGGTCTCTCCAACCAGAACAGGCAAGCGGCAGGTTTGTCCGCACTGTGTATAATCGGCAGCTTGCACAGCCTCTTTATCGGCGTGCTTGGGGGTTGTGGGCCCCCCTGGAAGCGGAGACTGTCTTGTGAATGAAATAAGCTCCATGGCAAGACAGGCAAGTTCGGATTTGTCTCTGGCCGACTGCCGCGTGGCCGTGGTCGGCCTTGGCCTGATCGGGGCCAGTCTCTGCCTTGATCTGACTCAACTGGGCATATGTCGTGAAGTGCGCGGGATTAGCCGGTCTGCGCAAACCGTGGCTATGGGCATACGGAACGGGGTCATCCATCAAGGGACAACGCGCCTTCTGTCCGGCATTGTCGGAGCCGACATCGTGGTGCTGGCGACGCCCGTTCGCGCGGCGATTCGTCAGATCCGTCAGATCCGAGACGGCCTCAAGGACGGAGCCATTGTGGTGGATGTGGGCAGTACCAGCAGCATGATCACGGAGGCCTTGGCCACCCTGCCGGCGCATGTGCATCCCATTTCCACTCATCCCATGACCGGAAAGGAAACGAGCGGCTTCGATTCGGCAGAGGCGGGCCTTTTTGCCAACGCCCTCTGGGTTCTTACACCCTTGCCTCAGACCTGTCCCAAGGCGGTGGTTCTTTTTTCCCAGCTGGTGGGCGCGGTGGGTGCTCATCCCCTGACACTGGAGGCTGCCAAACATGACCGGATGGTGTCGGCCATCAGCCATTTGCCCTTCCTGGTCTCCAGCGCCTTGGTGCATACCGTCGCCCAGGTGAGCAAGCGGGAGCCGGAAGTCTGGGAGTTGGCAGCCGGAGGTTTTCGAGACATGTCCCGGGTCGCCGCGAGCGAAGTCAGCATGTTCCTGGACATTCTGATGACCAACCGGCGCAACATTGGCCAGCACTTGGATTTGTTCATGCAGGAGATTGTGCACTTGCGGCAGCTGCTGGATGAGGTCAATGAAGAGGAGTTGAAAAAGCGGTTGACGGCCAATCGGCAAACCCGCATGAACTGGTATGCGGCCTATGAAGCGAGGCCCCGATCCTCCCTATGAAGCAATTGAAGGTGGGGACTGCCCCTTTCCTGCGCGGCACGGTTCAGGTGCCGGGAGACAAATCCATTAGTCATCGGAGCGTACTGCTGGGATCCTTGGCCGCGGGAACTTCACATGTTCGCGGGTTCCTGGAAGGCAAGGATTGTCAGGCCACAATCCAGGTCATGACCGAGCTGGGGGTTCGCATCGAACGCGAGAGTCTGCAGCAAATCCGGGTGCACGGCGTCGGTCTCCAAGGCCTACAAGAGCCGAGGCAGACGTTGGACTGCCAGAATTCCGGCACCACCATGCGTCTCTTGGCGGGTATCCTGGCGGGTCAGACGTTTCTCAGTGTTCTCACGGGCACCCGCCAGTTGTGCAGTCGTCCCATGGACCGTGTGCTCGTCCCCTTGCAGGCCATGGGAGCCCACATTCATGGACGGAGCCAAGATCGATATGCGCCGCTGACTCTTGTCCCGGCTGCCGGGAGCCTGCGCGGCATGCCCTATGCCCTGCCCATAGCCAGCGCCCAAGTCAAGAGCTGCCTCTTGTTGGCGGGGCTTTTCGCCCAAGGAGAAACCGCAGTCACGGAACCAGGCCCGACCCGGGACCACACGGAGAGAATGCTGCAGGCCATGGGGTTGGAAGTGCAACAGGAAAGAATGACACGGAAGCGACAAGATGGATATACCCGCATTTGTCTGCAGGCTCCCGATCACTTGGAGCCCGTGGACCTGCAAGTGCCCGGAGACCCCTCCTCCGCGGCCTTTCTGCTGGTGGCGGGTTCCGTGGTGCCCGACAGTCGGCTGCTGCTGACGAACGTGGGGTGCAATGAGACCCGCACTGGACTGATGGAGGCGTTGATGGCCATGGGGGCCTCCATCACGCAACGGAATCCGCGCTGGGAGGCGGGGGAGCGCGTGGCGGAGTTGGCCGTGGAGTACGTTCCGCTCAAGGCCGCCGACTTCGGAGGCGTTGACATTGTGCGCATGATTGACGAATTGCCCCTGCTGGCCTTGGCCTGCACGCAAGCCGAAGGCACTTCCACCATTCGGGACGCCCAGGAATTGCGCTACAAGGAGTCGGACCGCATCGAGGACACGGTATGTCAGTTGCGTCGGCTGGGAGCCAACATTGAAGGCTGCCCCGATGGCTTCCGAATTCAGGGTCCGACGCCTCTCCAGGCCTCCTCCGTGCACAGCCAAGGGGATCATCGCCTAGCCATGATGCTGGCGGTCGCCGGCTTGTTGACGGCCGAAGACACCATTGTCCACGAAAGTCAGGTTACGGCTGACAGTTTTCCCGGTTTTGTGGATGCACTGCGGGAACTGGGAGCCAGCATTCAGGAAGTGGACGATCTTGACTGATCGCATTGCGGCCTCCACCCAAAAGGTGGGGCTGATAGGCTGGCCGGTGGAGCACAGCTTTTCCCCCCGCATGCACAATGCGGCCTTTCGGGAAGCGAATCTGGACTGGGTGTACTTGCCCTTGCCGGTGGATCCCGTGGCAGGCAATGTCGAGAAGGCCCTGCACGGGTTGTCGGCGCTGGGTTTCAGGGGAGCGAATGTCACCATTCCGCACAAGCAAGGCGTACTGCCTTGGCTGTCTGCCATGTCGTGCACAGTCCAATCAGTGGGCGCCGTCAACACGCTGACGGTGGGCGACGACGCATCCATAATCGGAGACAACACGGACGTATACGGGTTTCTGGCCCCTTTGCAACAATGGGTTGGGAGTCTGCAGGGCCACAAAGCTCTGCTGTTGGGCGCTGGCGGCGCCGCCCGGTCTGTAGTGTATGGATTGGCGCAGGCCGGATGCGCCCATCTGACGGTGTACAACCGGACCGTGTCCAAGGCGCAGCGGCTGCTGACCCGTCTTGCCCCCTTCATGTCCCAAATGGAAGGGCATATTCTGGCCCGGTCCGAACAGGTATTGGGCATGGCCGCCGAGGTCTCGCTGGTGGTGAACGCGACTTCGATCGGCATGTTTCCGCATGTAGCATCCTCCCCCCTGCCGGAGAATTTTCCTTGGCATTCCTCTCTGATTGCCTACGATCTGGTGTACAACCCGCGCGAGACCCGGTTTCTGGCGCAGGCCCGAGCTCAGGGAGCCACTTGCATAGATGGCTTGGAAATGTTGCTCTTCCAAGGGGCCAAATCGTTTGAAATCTGGACTGGCCAGGTCCCTCCCCTGATCACCATGCGCAGCCAGTTGCACCAACACTTTGTGGAGTAGTACCATCCCATGGCCACAGCCGCACCCACAGCCTTCAGCGTGAACCAGTACAGCGCCATTTATCCAGATGACCGAGGCCGTTTCGGACCCTATGGAGGGCAATTCGTGCCGGAGGCGCTGATGCCAGCCCTCAAGGAGTTGGAGGAGTTGCATCGGGTCTCATCCCAGCACGAAGCGTTCCAGGCCCGATTTCAACGGCTGTTGCATACCTACGTAGGACGTCCGACGCCCGTTTCCCACGCCCAACGGTTAAGTGAACGGCTGGGAGGAGCGCAGATCTATCTCAAGCGCGAAGACTTGGCGCACACCGGCGCGCACAAAATCAACAACGCGCTGGGTCAGGCGCTGATGGCCAAGGAAATGCTGGGCAAGCAGCGAATCGTGGCCGAAACTGGCGCCGGACAACATGGCGTGGCTACGGCCACGGCCTGTGCCTTGCTGGATATGGAGTGCATCGTGTACATGGGATCGGTGGATATGGCCCGCCAAGCCCCGAACGTGTTCCGCATGCGTCTGATGGGAGCCGAGGTCAGGGAGGTGTCCAGCGGCAGCCAGACCCTCAAGGATGCCATCAACGAGGCCATTCGAGACTGGGTCACGAATGTCCGTACAACCCACTACCTGCTCGGCAGCGCCTTGGGTCCCCACCCCTATCCCGTGATGGTGCGCGATTTGCAGGCGGTCATTGGCAAGGAGGCGCGTGCGCAAATGCTGGATCCCGAGGTGGGTCCCGGACGCCTGCCCGATGTGCTGATTGCGTGTGTAGGCGGCGGCAGCAATGCCATTGGTCTTTTCCATCCCTTCCTCATGGATGCAGGCGTCCGCATGATAGGCGTGGAGGCCGGGGGCCGAGGGATCTCCAGCGGGGCACATGCGGCCCGCTTCGCCGACCTGGAAAAAGGCCGCATCGGCATCCTACATGGCACCAAGAGCTACGTGTTGCAGGATGACGACGGACAAATCGCCTTGACCCACAGCATCTCGGCAGGGCTGGACTATGCCAGCGTTGGGCCGGAGCATTCCCTGCTGCGAGATCGCAAACGGGTGGAATATCAATATTGCACCGACGATGCGGCGCTGGCGGGTTTCAAGGCCCTGTGCGAATGGGAAGGCATTGTACCCGCGCTGGAAAGCGCCCATGCCGTGGGTTATGCCCTGCAGTTTGTGCCTTCCCTGAGCCAAGACGAAGTGGTCCTGCTGAATCTGAGCGGACGTGGCGACAAGGACCTAGATGTAGCGATGCAGGAGCTGGCGTAACATGACCCTATACCAGGAGTTTCCCGTCTTGAAGGCGCAAACCGGACTGGGGCGCATCCAAGAGGCCCTGCAGCACAGAGGGGGCAAGGGCAAGGCGGCTTTCATGCCTTATCATCCCATGGGATTTCCCACGCGCGCGAAATCCTTGCAGCTGGTGCAGGCGATGGCGCGGGCGGGGGCCGACATCTTTGAAATCGGCTTCCCCTTCAGCGATCCCTTGGCGGATGGCCCCACCATTCAAGCCGCCACGCAGCAGGCCTTGGAAGGAGGCGTCACGACCCGGGACTGCCTGCGGATGGGAGCGGAGCTGCGCTCTGCCGGCGTGACGCAGCCATTATGTGCCATGGCCTACTTCAATCCCATTTACAACTATGGGGTGGAAGCCTTTGTGCACGATGCCGCGCAGAGTGGATTTGATGGCCTGCTGGTGCCAGACCTGCCGCCGGAGGAGGCGCGGGACTTGGCCGGATGGTGCCAAGAGGCCCAGCTGGCTCTGCCTTGCTTCTTTACTCCCACCAGTTCGCCGGAACGAATGCAATTGGCAGCACGGCACAGCACCGGTTTTGTCTATTTGGTCAGCGTGTCGGGCACAACCGGCGCCCGGGCCTCGGTGCCGGCCTACCTCCATGACCTGGTTACGCAATTCCGTGTCTACGCCGATACCCTGATCCCGATCTGCATTGGGTTTGGGATCAGCACAGGCCCGCAGGCCTCTGCAATAGCCCAGATTGCCGAGGGAGTGATTGTGGGTTCCGCGTTGGTCAATGCGGCGAGACAGCCCGATTGTCTGACTGCGGTATCCACATTGGCGCACGAATTGGCCGCGGGGGCACATGGCGGGTAATCCTGCCCGTGCACAGGTCGCCATCCCGGGTCCGACGCCGTCTTGCCTGCATGGCGATTCCCGCCCTTTGGAACCGGGTCTGTTTTACGCTTCCGTCACACTGCTATTGTTCCATCAACGGAGACTGTCCTGTGCCTTCCTCAGCGGTCCAACTCACCTGCGATCTCATCAACATTGCCTCTGTATCCCGGGACAGCAATGCAGAGGTCATTGCCTATTGCCGTCAGTGGGCCGAGAACCGCCCGGGCATGGCAATGGAAGAGCTGACCTACACCGATGCGCGCGGTGTTGTCAAACATAATCTAGTGGTCCGCGTGGGACAGGGCGCGGGAGGGTTGGCCTTCCTGATGCACACCGACACCGTGCCGGGCCTACCGGGCTGGAAGGCCTTCGAGGCAGAGGTGCAGTCGGATCGGATCGTGGGTCGGGGCAGTTGTGACATGAAGGGTCCCATCGCCGCCGCTCTGGCCGCTGCGGAAGATCTTGAATCGGTCAATCTGCGCAAGCCTCTGTACTTCGTCTTCTCCGCCGACGAAGAAGTAGGTCACAAGGGGGCGGAGCAGATCGCGGACCGATCCGTCTTGCTTCAAGAGGGCAAACCAGAATTTGGCATCGTGACCGAACCCACCCTGATGCAGCCGGTGTATGCGCACAAGGGCGGGGCGTTCCTGGCAGTCACCGCGTACGGCACGGCGGCGCACTCCAGTACGGAGAGAGGAGACTCGGCCACATTTCGGATCGCGCCCTTCATGGCGGAGATGGCGGAGCTGAAGCGGATCTTTCTCCAGGACACCCGCTTTCGGAACGAGGAGTTTGATCCGCCCACCAACGGTTTCAACATGACGGTCACCGATTTCGACACGGCGTCCAACGTCACTGCGGAAAAGGCGCGCTGTGTCGTTTCCGTTCGCAATATGCCGGAATCCGGATTTGACGAGGCCGTGGCATACATTGAGTGCAGGGCCGCCGCGCAGGGACTGCAGGTTGCGAGATCGGATATCGGCTATTTCTATGGCTCCAAGAAAGGTGTTCTCATGCAACGGTTGTGCCGGATCTCCGGCGCCGCACAAGCCGTGTCCGTACCCTATGGCACGGAAGCGTCCGTCTATGGCCCCCTGATGGAAACCGCAGTGTGGGGACCGGGCGATATCGCCCACGCCCACACCGTGGGCGAACACATTGCCTTGGCCCAGCTGGAACAGGGACAACGGCTCTATCGGGAACTGATCAAGGATGTCTGTGGCTAAATCCAAATGCAACGTAGGTCCCGCGCGGCACAACAAGGTCTAGCCGCCTTCCGGATTCTGCGGAAACCAGCCGGACAGCAAATCGTTGACGAAGATCCGAAGGTCCGCTCCCATGATGAGCAGAATGGAAAGGGTCACGATCGTGATCAGGATGATGATCAGCATGAACTCCAGAAAGCTCTGGGTTTGACGACGGGATCTGAGGTGGGACATGGCATGCGGGCCGAATTTGTGATGCAATTTTGGAATTCTAATGGAAGAGTCTCCCAACGCAACCGTTGTGTTGCCTTTGAAATGGTCCGGGATTCCATCTTGCAGTCCGAAAACCCGCCTGCCGGAGCCTGAGATATCGACGATGTTGGGACCGGGAGATTGGCTCTTGGCAGACCTAATTGCAGGAGGGACCTGTCCAAAGCGGGCCTGCACCCAGGTGATATAATGCATGTGAGCATTCAGACGAGGTCATGTGCGTGTCAAGCAACATTGAAAAATTGTATGAATTGCAACAAGTTGACCTGCGCCGCCTGAGGATCATCAAGGGCATCCGCAAGTCCTTGGATGACATTAAGGAACCTCGGGATCTGGCCGAGTTGCGTGCCACGGTAACGGCCATGCAAGAAGAGCAAGATGGCCTGCGCAGCAGCCAAAAAGCGGCTGAAGCCCAAGTCGAGAATATAAAGGAGAAAATAGCGGCCAACCAGAGCCTGTTGGAAAACGCGGGCTTGACCGATCCCAAGGAAATTACGACTCTGCAAGCCATCATCACAGAGCTGGAAAGGGAAAAGGCGGCCATGGAAGAGCGGGCGTTGGCCGCGCTCCTTGAGTACGAGGACAAACGCCAGGCTTTCCGGCCGCAACAGACCATCTTGGAGGCGCGCGATGCCGAGTGGCAAAGCGCCAAGAAAGAGTTCAGTTCACGCCAGGCAATGATTGCCGAGGAATTGAAGGCCCTGAATGCGGAAAGGAAAACGCGGGCAGACCGTGTGGACGCGGAGACGCTGGATGTGTACGAAGACCTGCTCAAGCGCAAGAATGGCATTGCCGTCACCACGATCTCCAATTCCTTTTGCGATGCCTGTTTCATGAGTTTGCCCACTAGTGTGTCGACGGCTCCACACGGCAACGGCAGAGGATATCTGTTCTGTCCCAGCTGTGGCCGGATCCTGGTCCGCACCTGACTGAAAGGGCCGAGCCCATCGACTGGACAGAAACTTTCCCAACGGCTTCTCCTTGACTTCAAGGAAGCCATGCGCAGTCTGCTGACGCGGGTACACTGCTGGCCGGATCACTAGAGGATTGGCCATCCCATCCCTCTGCTTCGCTGTGTCGGGATTCGTGTTTCCCATGACCAAACCGCCAAGGCAGAGCTGTGTACTTGGGCTGCGGCACGGCTTGAGGCCCCCCACTTGCGCCGCGCACACATGGTCCCTTGTGCGGAGACCCTGCCATCACCGCATCATCGGTCATTGGGCCTGAGCGCATACAAGTGTAGCCGTGGGCCTTCGGTTTTATCGGGAGCAATATGGAACATATCAACCAGGTGGCGGAACACCTCGGCGTCGACCCGCAACACCTCAATCCTTTTGGGCGCCACAAGGCCAAGATAAGTCTTGATGCCATTCGGGATGACAAGACAGGTAAACTGGTGGTGGTTACGGGCATAACGCCCACCCCTGCCGGAGAAGGCAAGACCACCACCGCCATCGGCTTGACTCAGGGATTGGGCAAGCTGGGACATCGTCCCGTGGTGAATCTGCGAGAACCGGCGCTGGGCCCCATTTTTGGCATCAAGGGCGGGGGTACCGGCGGAGGAAAGGCCCGTATTGTTCCTGAGGATGAAATCAACATTCATTTCACTGGCGACGCGCACGCCGTGGGTTCGGCGCACAACTTGCTGGCCGCCCTGGTGGAAAACGCGGTTCATTTTGATTGCGCCTGCGACATGTCTGCCGAAGACATATGGTGGTCGCGCGTTACGGATGCCTTGGACCGGGGACTGCGCCAGATCACAACCGGGCTGGGCGGTGGTGCGCACCGCCCCTTGCGGGAGACTCGTTTCGACTTTGTGACCGCCTCTGAAATCATGGCGATTCTGGCACTGGCCACGGACCTTGAGGACCTGCGGGTCCGATTGTCCCGCATGGTAGTGGGCATCAACAGGGGAGGCCAGCCGGTCTCGGTAGGCGACCTGGGGTTTGTCGGTCCGCTGCTGGCGGTGATGCGCCAAGCCATCATGCCCAATCTGGTACAAACGCTGGAAGGCCAACCGGCTCTGGTGCACGCAGGTCCCTTTGGCAACATTGCCCATGGCTGCAGTTCCATTGTTGCCGACCGGATGGGGCTGGGTTATGCCGACTACGTGATCACGGAAGCCGGGTTCGGCTCTGATCTGGGCTTTGAAAAGTTCATGCACATCAAGACCCGGCAGAGTGGCTTGCCAGTCGACGCCGCAGTGCTGGTGGCGTCGATCAGGGCCATGCGCTGGCACGGTGGCGTGGCCCGGCGCGACCTGAGTCAGGCCAATCTGGTGGCTGTCGAGGCTGGCGCCGCCAACCTGACTCACCATATCGACATCGTGCGCGGCTTTGGCATTCCGGTTGTGGTCGCGCTCAACCGATTTGACGGCGACAGTCCCGAGGAGTTGCGGATTGCCGCAGACATCGCCCAGGATGCCGGAGCTTACGCCGTGGCGGAATGTTCCGGATTCACCTTGGGGGGCGATGGCGGCGTTGCCTTGGCCGAAGCGGTGGTGCGGTCCACCCACGATGCCACCGTGGCTCCCTCTCGGATCGACTATGCCTACGCCATGGAGGCGACCATAGAAGACAAGACGCTAGCTCTGGCACGCAGGATATATCGGGCGGACGACGTCAGCTGGACTCCCCATGCTCGCAGACGCGCCCGATTGTTCAGTGCACAGGGATGGGACAAGCTCCCCATTTGCATGGCCAAGACCCACCTTTCCGTTTCCCATGACTCGAAGCTTCGCGGCAGCCCGTCTTGCTACACCTTTCCCGTTTCGGATCTGCGGGCCTCGGTAGGAGCCGGATTTCTCTACGCTCTTGCGGGCAGGATTGAAACCCTGCCCGGATTTCCCCGTCGGCCCCGTGCGCTGGCCATGGACATCACGCCGGAGGGTGAGGTGCTGGGTCTCTAGGCGTGTCCAACATGAGAACCATGAAGTGAGGACGGGAAGAGCAGGACTTCGCTGGTGGAAAGATAGGGGCACAACCAAGCAAGGGCAACATGAAGGCGCACCGTTGTTCTTGCGGTGCGGACTGCGGGCAAAAATCGGGGACAGAGTGGAAGAAAGTAGTCGAGACGGCGTCTTTGGGACTGTAGTCTAGGTGGCACAGGAGCTGATTGAAGAGCCCTTTTCTGTTTACAAGTCATGACATGAAGGTTTCCACCGGATCTTGAACTCGCTTGGCTTACTGGAGGATGAAGTCTTCGAGGCAACTACGAGCATCGGAGTCTCTTGACACTGCTGCGATTTCCTCTGTGGTTCGTGCATGTATAAAGACGTTCATTGCGGGATTGAATGTTTTGGTCTGCAAGGACGTGCATCTGCCAGGCGAATGAACCAACGCTGTTTTGTAGCGATGATTTTGGAAACCGGGATGCTCGTGACATAGGCCTTCAGACACAGTGTCATGACGAGCCATTCCGTGGCCCGGGGCGACTTTCAAGAAACATCGGCACATATCAACCTGGCGGGATCGCCGCTGCTGCATCGAAGAAGGCCAATATCTGGCTCAGGAATGCGGCACGCGCAGTGTAAGATTCAGTCTCGTTTATTTGCTCCAGGCCAAACGTGGTGAACACGGTGCGGCCATGACGCGGCGTATAGGTCGGATTCTGACTCAAGTCGCTGGCGACACCTACTACGAATGGGTCTGTATGCTCGTCGACCCGCAGAGTAAGGAACGGCGCCTGTCCTTCGGTTTCGGGTGATGGGATCAGGCTGTAAAGGGGGTCTTTCTGGAGACCGCCTCCAAACGAGAGGGGTTGTGCAATCACCTGTCCGGAGAGAGTGATTTCCGTGGTGCCTTGCAGTTGTACGGCCACGTGGAGTTGTCCTTGGGATCGCGCCGCTTCCAGTGGATCGTTCAATGTCAATTGGCCATGCCAGCGCCAGGTGCCGAATACCGGCAGCCGGTGAGAATCCAGCAGGAGGTCATGCACGCGAGTCTGCGCTTCGCCCTGTTCAAGGTAGAACCATGCATCCGAGACGGCTGTGCCTGGCGCCGCCTCCAATTCAAGGGTGTATTCCAAGGATCCATCCAGAGTGGATTGATGAAATGTGGCACGCGCCTGAATGTCATCGGGGATGGTTTCCGAACGCGACTCGTCGACGGAAGGCAGCAGCTCCACCACCTCCAGGAGTGGGGGGAGGGTCCGCAAATCCAAATGCAGTTCTTGCAACAGGTCCGGGGCTTCCGGGATCGAATGGGCCACAAGGGTCGAGGCATTTGCTGTCAATGCAGGGGAGAGTTGAGGTTTGGCTGTGCTCATCAGGTATGCCTGGAGCGGAGCCGAGGCAACAAAGTTGGCCGCATTGCGTCCCATGACCAGGAGTGAACCCCCCTCTGCCACATAGTTGGCCAGAAGGTTCAGGTCGTGCGCGGCAAAGGGCAAGGGCACCGTAGTGGCGGCGGGTCTGGGTTTGCGGCTGTCTCCGGTAAAAAGCACGATCGTTTTAGGAGCTTGCTCACTGTTGACATAAGCGGGAACCTTGAGAGCCTGTTGCGCCGCATTCCAGTAGCCATAGGAAACTCCCAGTTCATCCAGGACCGCGGTGTACTGAGGACCATAATCGGGATATGCGGGACTCAAGTCCGCATCCAAGAGCAGAATCTCAGGTGTTGCCGTGGGCAAGTCCAACCAGGCGAAAAGTGGAGCATGCAGTTCCTGGGACCCGCCGCGCAGAACCAGATATCCTTGTACATAGCCGGTCGGGGACGCGGCATGTTCCGGCTGCAAGGTAACAGTGATCTTGGCGCTGGCGCGCGGCGCCAAAGAGAGGGCCTGGGGTTCTACATGGAAGGCGTCCAGGGCAATTCTGTCCGCGCCCACCAGCTTTTCCGTGGCAAGGTGCAAGTCAAGAGGTGCATGCCCGGCATTGATCACTTTCAGTGTCTGCGCTCGAATGCGCTGCAAGTCGCGGACCCGGCCGAAGGATATTTTGGCCGGCACCAGGAAAGCGTCGGGATTGAGGGCTCTTTCGATATCCACCAGACCCGCCCCCATGTCGGTTGGCTGCGCGACCGAGCCGTCACGGTTCTGGATGCCTTCGTACTGGGCCGTGGACATCAGGGCGGAAGTAATCATGTCCGCGGTCCAATGAGGATGCCGCTCCTTAATCAAGGCTATGGCTCCAGCCACAAAGGGCGCCGCCATGGAGGTGCCCGTTTCCTGGCCATAGCCTGTGTGTCTTTCGCTGTCCAGGTTGCCGGGTCCATAGCCTTGCGACAGGATGTGAACGCCGGGCGCCACCACGTCGGGCTTGAGTCCGCCGTAGGCAGTAGGTCCTCTTCCACTGAAGTCAGGGACCACAAAAGGTTGATTGCCCACCTGTTCCGGTATGGTGGAAATATGGACGATCAGAGCATGAGGGGAGTGATCGGACAGCGTTTCCAGCAATTGACCCGATCTGTGACCGACAAACAGGGAAGGCAGCGGCGTTTCGAATTCCGCGGGTCCCTTGATCATTGCCAGCAGCTGGTCACCACCCGCCGCATGATTGAACACCATGACGGCTGCGGCTCCGGCCTGACTGGCACGGGCTATTTTCTCGGCAAAGGTGCAACGACCCCGCGACACCAGCACTATGCTTTCATCCAGCGACCCCGGCTCCCAGCTGCGACAGCCTTGTGCATTGTCGGGATTCAGCGCACGGGCGGAAACCAAGGAGTATGAGGTTATGGCGCCTTGCGGGAATTCGGGTCCGAATTGGGCGGGGACAAACTGCAACCGGGACAGCGCGGTGTCGGGCTCGGTGGCATCTGCGACATCCATGTAGCCGTCCCTCAGGAAACCGGTCGTGGTAACGGCTCCCACAGACAGGTACTCGTCGGAAGGATTGGCCACCGAGAAGGGCAGAGGGCCATAGTTGCCTGCGGCCATGACCACATAGACCCCGGCCCGAGTGGTGTTGATGAGCGCGGCATCCAGAAAATCGTTTGGAGCGCTGGCGGTACTGGGCCCAACGCCCCAGGCGCCCACCACTATGTCCGCGCCATCCACCACTGCATCTTCCAGGGCCTGCACCCCTTCGGCGGTAAAGAACAGTTGACTGCCTTGTTTGCTGCGGTACAGGACGCGATAATTGCCCAGCCAGGCTCCTGGAGCAATGCCGCTCAGGGGATCCAGGGCCAGCCCTTTCCATACTGCTCCGTCTACAATGTTGCCGCCCGCGATGGCACCGGTATGGACGCCATGCGATGAACCGCTGCCCGGCCAAGGCAGATGATCGCTGACCACGGGAGGATCCCATTCTCGGAAATAGGTGCGGGACACGACAATCTTGCCGTTGTTGGCCTGGGCAATGCCCAAACCGTCTTTTGGCATCCATGCCGGGTACTCGAAGCCGGCCCCGGAAAACATGGGAGCGTCCTTGTGCAAGCCGCCGTCAATGGAGGCAATCAAGACCCCTTGCCCTGCTCCGGACCGACCCCCCGGCGAATTCCGCCAAGGAACGCCGACCTGCATAAGGTCGGGTCCCGCATAGAGTTGGGGATACACTGGCAGATCCTGATGCACATATTTGACTTGGGGCAGAGATTCCAGTGTCTGCATCTGCACAGGAGTCAGTTCCACCGGGGATTCCAGGATGATCCCGTTCTTGACGAGATCAAAAGTCAGTTCATCCGCAGCCTTTCCCAATCCCGAAACATAGCGGGCCATCTGGACCGGCAGGTTCTCGGGCACGCTCAGATGGAAGGCGGCACGTTCTTGACGCAGAAACAAGGTGTAGGACTGCAGTTCAGGCGCCACGGGACCGAAATATGTGATGTCCGGACTAAGGCCGGGTCGAAGGGCATAGACTTCCACCAACGATGGCGAGCTCAGTTCCACGATGAGACGGGTCTTGCTTTGGCGCTTCCAGAATGAATCGGGATCGGCCGGCCCTGGGGTGGGAGTCGCTGCCTCTGCAGATTGCGCCTGTAGGGGAAAGGGGATGGCGCCAATGCCAAGAAACAAGCCTGTGATCGTGATGGCGCATAGCCACGTTCCGAGCAGGAACAAGAGTCGATTTTGTGTACGGGGGCGTGTCTTCATGGGGGAGGATGGCCTATGGAGCATGGTTGCCTGCGATGGAGAGAGCGATGATGGGCGGTTATCGACCAAGAGCCATTATGCCAAGACTGCCCCGTGAAGCAAGGACGCTCTCTAGGGCCGGCGTTTGCCAAGGTCGCGGCCGCACGTTGTGCCCGCCTGGAGGCGTCGGCAGGAATGCCGACGCACAGCGCGCCATTGTTTTCGTAATATATGAATTAAATTAATCTGTATTAACTTATGATACAATGACCAACAAGTAATGGAATGCCAAGGTGTCAATTGTATGTCCACGCTAAAGGCTTCGCGGGTGCAGGAGGATTTCCTGAAGACAGCCTACCTGCTGGCCAGCGAAGGCAAAGAGGCCACGAATTCGGAGATCGCCAGTGCCATGGCGGTCTCGCCGGCCGCCGCCTCGGCCATGGCTAAGCGCTTGGGGGAGCAAGATCTGCTCGTCTATCATCGGTATCAGGAAATCGAACTGACGAAACGGGGACGCATGATTGCCTTGGAGATGCTGCGTCATCATCGCCTGCTGGAACTATTTCTGACCGAGACGCTAAACATACCATGGGAGCTGGTGCACCAGATCGCCGACAAATTCGAGCATGATATGGACGAAGTGCTTGAGGATGCCATTGATGCCCTCCTGCAAGGTCCCAGTATTGATCCGCATGGGGATCCCATCCCTTCCAAGGAGGGAGTTATGCCTGTGGCCTCTACGCAACGGCTGGTGGAACTCCCTGACCGCACCACGCGCAGCGTAACGCGAGTCCTGACTCAAGACAAGGAGATGCTGGCGTATCTGGGCAGCATCAACCTGCGTCCTCACACACGGATTACCATCTTGGAGCGCAAGCCCCTGAATGGACCCGTACGCCTGCAACTCGACAATACCGAAGATCTCGTTAGCTATGAAGTGGCCAGTCTCATCATGGTTTCGGAAGATAATGTTGATTGACCCTCTGGCGTGGGCCATCCACTCTCGACGACTGCCAGTGCGTCGTTGGACCTTTCCCCGGCATGCTGTTCGACGGATCTGGCACTTCACGATCCTCTGGGGTCTGATCCTCATGGTGGTCAGGTGTGGAAATTCGACTCCGGTGACAGAAGGCGCTCGCGGTCAAGACCCATGTCATGATGAGTTTGCTGCGGGAGAGACCGTGCGGGTGGTAGCCACAACCGGCCAGATCGGCGATGTGGTGTCCTTGATTGCAGGCCTGAAGACTCTGGATCCTGCCCTCTGGACCTTGGACGAACTGACCCGCCGTTCCTCTTGGCACCCGGGAGACTTCGCTCCCGCGGCCACCGCGTCCGTGCAGCGCATACAGACCAACATCCCCGGTGTTTCCATTACGATAGACACCTTGCTGGGGCCCGGTACGGATCCCCATCTGTTCGTTCCTTCCCTGAGGGATGCCGAAACACTGAACAAGGCCGACATCATCTTTTACAACGGATTGCATCTGGAAGCGCAGATGTCAAAGGCCATGACGGAATTGGCGCAGTCCCGCTGTGTAGTCCCGGTGGGAGATGTACTCTTGGCCCAGCCTGAACTCCAGGACCTTTTCATTCACAGTGGAGGGGTAGTCGATCCGCACATTTGGAACAGTCCCACATTGTGGGTGGCCGCTACGAGCGTCATGGCCGAGACGTTGGACCGCGCACTTCAAGGAGAACAACCGGAATTTCATCACAATGCGGAAGTGATCCGGAGCTACATCAAGAGGGCGGAGCGCATTGTTCGTGAAATGTTCAAGCCCGAGAATCTTCCGGTGAGGTACTTGGTCACCGCCCACGACGCTTTTGGCTATTACACACAGCTGACGGACTTGGAGAATATCGGCCTGCAGGGCTTGAGCACCGAAACGGAAGTCAGCGCCTTTGATGTGCAGTCCATCGCATCGCTGATCGTGGAAAAGCGAATTCCGGCGATGTTTGTGGAATCTTCGGTGTCCGAAGATGCGGTGCAGGCCGTGCAAGCCGCCGCCGTGGCCCAAGGCTGGGACGTACGGCTGGGGGGCGAGCTGTACAGTGACGCCTTGGGTCCACAGGGTACCGAAGGGGACACCTATCTGGGCATGCTCCAGCACAATACACTCACTATCTTCAACGCGTTGGCCCAGACAGCGGAACGATGAACGAGAACTCGATGGCTAGGGTGGCCTTGGAAGTCAATGATCTAACGGTGGCCTACGAGGACAAGCCAGTGCTTTGGGACATTGATCTGCATGTGCCGGCCGGCGTGCTCATGGCCATCGTGGGGCCCAATGGCGCCGGCAAGTCCACCCTGATCAAGGCGATCCTGGGGCTGAAGAAGCCAGTGGCCGGCACGGTGCGGGTCTTCGGCCGGAGAGTGCAGGAGCAACGCAAGCTGATTGGCTATGTGCCCCAGCGCAGTTCTGTAGACTGGGACTTCCCGACCAGCGTAGGCGACGCGGTCCTCATGGGGGCCTATGGCCAGATGGGGTGGATTCGCCGTCCCCGTCCACTGCATCGCCAAAAAACCATGGATTCCCTGGAAAAAGTGGGTATGGCAGACTTGGCCGACCGTCAGATCAGTGAACTTTCCGGAGGGCAGCAGCAGCGGGTCTTCTTGGCGCGGGCCCTGATTCAAAGTGCCGATATTTACTTTATGGACGAGCCCTTTCAGGGCGTGGATGCCACTACGGAAAAGGCCATCGTGGAGGTTCTGCGGAATCTACAGGCCGAAGGCAAGACCGTTGTGGTCGTCCACCATGATCTGCAGACGGTGCGCGAGTACTTTGACTGGCTTACGTTGCTGAACCTGCGCAAGATTGCCAGTGGCCCGATGACCTTGACCCTGACCGAAATCAACCTCCATCAGGCCTACGGCACCCCTGTCGTCGGAAACGGCCTGCCTGCCCAATGAGCGTACAGGGAATTCCGGCGCAGAGCCATAGCCTGCACAGGTGCTTTCATCATGGACTGGTCTCTGCCGGCTTGGAGTGACTATACCGTCCGCAATGTAGTGTTGGGCACGGCATGGATTGGCATTGTCAGCGGCAGTCTGGGATGTCTGGCTCTGCTGCGCCGTCAGAGTTTGTTGGGAGATGTGGTCAGCCATGCCACTCTGCCGGGCGTGGTGTTGGCCTTCCTGCTGTGGCAGACCCGAGAAATGGGTGTCCTGATGATGGGTGCCGCCGTTGCGGGTCTGGCGGCTACGCTTTTCATTGTTCTGATAGATGGTCATGCCCGGATTCGGCGGGATGGCGCCATGGGGACCGCCTTGGCCTTGTTTTTTGGCACGGGAGTCTTTCTCCTGTCCATGACAAAGAACATGCCTACGGCCCAGAAGGCGGGACTGTCCAAGTTCATATTCGGCCAAGCCGCCGCCTTGGTGGCATCCGATGTGCAGGTCCTGCTTTGGACTGGTCTGCCCCTGCTGCTGATCCTAGTGACGCTCTGGAAGGAATTCAAGCTGGTTGCCTTTGACCCCGACTTCGCCATCAATGTCGGGTTGCCCGTGAAGGGGCTGGAGTTGCTCATCACGGGTTTGATGGTAACTACCATCGTCATGGGGCTGCAGGCTGTCGGCGTCATCCTGATGAGCGCGCTGCTGATCGCCCCCGCCGCCGCCGCACGCCAGTGGACGCACAGGATAGGGCACATGGTCCCGATAGCGGCTGGCATAGGAGCGATCAGCAGTGTAGCGGGGGCGGCGGTGTCCACTCTGGGACCGCATATTCCCACTGGTCCCGTGATCGTGCTCTGCCTTTCAGGGGTCACGGTGTTCTCCCTGCTGTTGGGCCGCGAAAGAGGGTTGATTTGGCGGTGGTTCAAGACCCGTCACAGTCAATCTCTGATGCAGGAGGAGGGAGTGCTGGACACTTTGCAGACCCTGTGGATCCAACATGGGCGGACCCGACACGGTCACAGTCTGGAAGTGATTCAGCTGGCTCGGCCCGGAAGGGGCAATCTACGTTCCGTTCTGGAACGACTGCAGGCTGCCGGTTTGGTGCAAACCGAAATGGATGGCACTTGGTCCCTGACTGACGAGGGGGCCATGATCCAGTCAGAGACGCTGGGTTCCAGATCGAAATAGCATGTCCGCTTTGGAATTCGAGATCCTGCTGATCGCCTTGGTAGTTGGGGTGACCTGCGCCTTGCCGGGCTGTTTCTTGGTGCTCCGTCGCATGTCCATGCTGACAGACGCGATCAGCCACACTGTCTTGTTGGGGATTGTGATGGCCTTCCTGATTGTCTCGCAATATGACCATCCCCTGCTGATGCTGGGGGCTGCCGGAGTGGGGCTACTGACGGTAGTGCTGATTGAGTTACTCATCCGCACCCGCCTTGTCAAGGAAGACGCTGCCATTGGCATAACCTTCCCGGCCCTTTTCAGTCTGGGGGTTCTTCTGATTTCCCTGCTGGCTCGGGATGCCCATTTGGATGAGCATACTGTCTTTCAGGGAGACTTGGTCTACGCCGTCTTCGAGCGTTTCCGGATTGGGGAGTGGGCCTTGGGTCCTCTGGCGCTCTGGAAGTTGACCGGCATTCTGATCTTGAACGCCACGCTCATCGTCGTCTTCTTCAAGGAACTCAAGATCTCCACGTTCGATCCTGACTTGGCCTTGGCCTTGGGTTTTCCTCCCGTCTTGCTGCACTATGGACTCGTGGCTCTGACCTCCGTCACGGCGGTGGGCGCTTTTGATGCGGTGGGGTCCATTCTGGTCCTTGGCTTCATGATAGTACCTCCTGTCACGGCGTCGCTGCTCACGGATTCTCTGTCACGGATGATCTGGCTGTCTCTGGGCATCAGCGTTCTCGGCGCGGCGGCGGGGTTCTGGATTGCCACCATGGTGGATGCCTCCATTGGAGGAGCCATGACCTTGGCTATGGCAGGTGTTTTTGGCGTCGTCTTGCTGGCTGCACCGCAAAAGGGTCTAGTGGCAGCTACCTTGCGTCAGCGACACCAGAAATTGACATTTGCAATCCGCATGCTCTCCATTCATCTGTTTCAACATTTGGATACGGGACCGGAAGGGGAAGAAAACAGAGTGGACCATCTGCAAATGCATCTCGCGTGGCCCGTGCCGTTTGCCAACCGCATATTGCGCATGGCCCAGGATCAAGGGTTGGTGGAAATTCGGGATGGGACATGGGTACACCTGACAGAACAGGGCAAGATGCTGGCGCGCAGTTCTCTGACAGCCTAGATCCTGCTCTCTTGGTCTTGGGGGCTGTCCTGTCTTGGCCCGATTTGCGGATGTTTTTCCTTGTTCCCGCTCAAAGTGTTTCCACCCGTTGCGCGCTATAATGGTCACCGACTTTGTCATACTGGGCCGGCTTGGCCCCTAGAGGTGGCAACGCAGTTGCCGATCAGGATTTCAAGGACAAGAAGATGAACAGCGATGTTTTGCAAGCTACGGCCTCGGCGCTGGTAGCCCCAGGCAAGGGGATTCTGGCGGCGGATGAAAGTTCCGGCACTATCCAGCAACGATTTGACAGCATTGACGTGGAATCTACCGAGGACAACCGGCGAGCATACCGCGAGATGCTCTTCACCTCGCCGCACATTGAAGAGAACATCAGCGGCGTCATTCTGTATGACGAAACCATTCGCCAGCAGGCCGTTGACGGGCGGCCCTTGAGTGAAGTGTTGAGCTCACAAGGTGTGATTCCAGGCATCAAGGTGGACACTGGTGCCCATCCCCTGCCCGGTCACCCTGGTGAAAACGTGACGGAAGGACTGGATGGGCTGCGGGAACGATTGGCGGAATATCGCCGGCTGGGGGCCCGCTTTGCCAAATGGAGAGCCGTCATAGCCATAGACGATGTATTGCCTTCGCTGCAGTGCGTCAAGGCCAATGCCCACGCTCTGGCTCGTTATGCCGCCCTGTGCCAGGAAGCCGACATAGTGCCGATTGTCGAACCGGAGGTGCTGATGGATGGGTCGCACACGATTGACAGGTGCGAGGCGGTGACAACCCAAGTCTTGCATTACCAATATCACGCCTTGCACCAGCAGGGCGTGATATTGGAAGGCACCTTGCTCAAGCCCAACATGGTCATTCCTGGCAAGGCCAGTGGCGCCGCGGCTTCGCCGGAGGAAGTGGCCGCGGCCTCGATCCGAACCTACAGACGGTCCGTGCCCGCGGCAGTGCCGGGAATCGTGTTTCTGTCGGGTGGTCAGTCGCCAGAAGAGGCTACGCTAAACCTGAACGCCATGAACGCCATGGGGGCTCATCCTTGGGAACTGAGCTTCTCTTACGGGCGAGCCCTGCAGCAGCCGGTGTTGCAAACTTGGAAGGGCGAGACAACCAATCGTGACAGCGCCCAACAGGCATTTCTGAAGGTCTCGCGGGCCAATGGTCAAGCTCGCTATGGTACCTTCAAAATGGCCGCCTGATTTTCTGTCTGCTTGAACCCATTGAGAGGGGGTTCCGCGGGATCCCCCTCTTTTTTGTTTGCACGCAGGGGACGTCGTATCCCTGCACCGTTGTCACAGTCAGGCGGCCGCGTGCAACGCGGCTGCGGCCTGAACAGTGATCTCTCCCACATGGGTGGATTCATGCCAAAGCAGGAATTCCACAATCGATTTGGCCGTGGATGGCTTGTTGCCAAAGAACTTGTGATCTTCCGTGAAGTCGGCTAGATCCTTTGTGTCCAAGGCGGCTTCCATCAGTTCCTGAGATTGCTTCAGTATCGTTAGCATCCTCTCCAGAGGGGCTCCGTTAGCCGCGGCCTCTGTCGACGCGGCCACTTCATGGCCATTGTCGTAAATGTCCTCCATTTGCTTGGACCAATCGAGACTCTCATCCCCCAGCACCCGCAATATGAACTTGCGGTAACTCAAAAGATGGCCTAGGGACCAGTTGACACAGTTGTGGTCAAACGGCATGGACGCCAAGCTCTGTAATTGCGTCAATCCCTTGCATCCGTTTTCCACCATGCGAACATTGTTGGCAAAACACATTACCGCTATCTTGTTGTGTTTCTCGGTCATAGTGTTATCGCTCCATTGAGGATAGTGGGTGGTCCCGTGTCTGCCAAGGCATTCCTGACCCGGGCCGGGCTGGGATCTGTCTGGTTACATCCAAACTTAAAGTTATAGTACATGTCTAGGCATCCCTTTTGCAGATGTTCTCGTATCTGGCCCGACACTTGGACAATTGCCGCACAATATAAGCCGCGGCTGGATACGAACAGCAATGCCCAAGGCACAAGGGGAGTGCATCGTGCAGGAGCAGGAGAATGTGATTTCTTTGTGGCCTCCCAATTCAAGTTGTTGTGGCATTGCAGTGATAATGGAGAAAGGCTTCTAAACTTGGAGATTTGGATGTCTGAGGATCCGAACTCTCTTGTGGTAAGTCTATGTCCGGGATTCAGGATAGCCAAGGCATGGGAGAAAGTTTGTCATGCGAATCGATGCCGTGAACACTTTTCTGGTGGACAATCCCCCGCCGCATGCGGGTGGGCCGCGTTGGCTGTTTGTCAAAATCGGTACGGATCAAGGCGTTTTCGGTGTGGGCGAGGCTACCTATCACACACGCATGGACCATACCGCCTTGCCACTAATCGAATCGCTCGCGGAACAGTTTCTGCTGGGCCGGGATCCCACGCGGATTGAACGCATCTGGAGCGCCATTTATGAGCAACGATTTGTGCGCCGCGTCGGCCCCTTGACAGCCCCTGTCCTAAGTTGCATTGAGATGGCCCTCTGGGACATTGTAGGCAAGGCCTACGATCAACCGGTCTACAACCTGTTGGGAGGCAAGTTTCACGAAAGGCTGCGCGCCTATTCCTATTTGACGGGCTGGCGCGCCGGAGATTCTGCGGAAAAGGCTGCTGCCATGGCGCTGGAATATGTGGACCGGGGCTTTACGGCAGTGAAATTCGATCCGGTGGATCCGCGTACCTGCGATCGCTTGGGGGGACTTCGATATGCGGCCAACGTAGTGCAGAAGGTCAGGGAGGCCGTGGGAGACAGCTGTGACATTCTCATAGGGACACATGGCCAATTCACGCCGCACAGCGCGATTCGCTTTGCCAAGCGGGTGGAGGAATTCGATCCCCTGTGGTTTGAGGAACCTGTGCCTCCCGAAAACATTGCGGCCATGGCCACCGTTGCTCGCGCCACCTCGATTCCCGTGGCCACCGGGGAAAGGCTGCTCTCGAAGTTCGAGTTCGTGGACTTGCTGGCGCAGAGGGCGGCGGCCATCCTGCAAATGGATCTGACCATTGCGGGTGGCATTATGGAGGCCAAGAAGATAGCCAGCATGGCTGAGGCCCAATATGTGCAGATCGCCCCGCATTTGTACGGAGGCCCTGTGGGAGCGGCGGCGGCGTTCCAATTGGATGTCTGTTCTCCCAACTTTCTCATTCAGGAAGGGATTGGCACATGGGATGGATTCCATGCCGATGTGCTGCAGGAGCCTTTGGTGTGGGAGGATGGATATCATGTACCCTCTTCCAAACCGGGATTGGGAATTGAACTGAACGAGGCGGTCTTGGCCAGGCATGCCACCCAGGTGGAAACTCGGGCCAGTGGCAAAACCGGTTCCGGCATAGACTATTACACTCGGTTCTGATTTGGCCTTCAAGACCAGGGGCGTGTGACGAGAGGCAAGCGAAACAATGAAACTGCTGGTTACGGGCGTGCGGTCTCGACTCGGACGGCATCTGGTCGAAAGTTGGGGAAGCCGCACCGATCTGGAACTGGTCCTGACAGATTGGGACGATTCCGCGACGGAACCTGATCCGGCGATCCAGAATGTGGATTTCCGGATTGCCACACAAACATCCGCTTTAATGATCGGTGTAGACTGCATCCTGCATCTGGATCCCTTGACGTATCCGGGAGCGCAGCCCATTCCGCCAAACGACCAGATGTATCGCAGTTTGTGTGGTTTGTATAACCTTGTGCTGGCCGCACAGTCCGTGGGCGTGGATCGATTCATATTGGGCAGCACACTGTCTTTTTTTGATCGCTTGCCGGCCAACTGGCAGGTTAACGAGGTATGGCGTCCTTGGCCTGCGCCAGATCTCGCGGAACTGATCCCTTGGCTCAGTGAATTGTCCTTGCGGGAGACTGTTCGGGTGGGAGAGATGCTGGCAGTGTGCCTGCGTTTCGGTCAGGAGGCCGACTCGGCGGACATGGTGCATGCCGCATTCGATCCTCGTTGGGTGCACTTGGACGATGCCCTACACGCGATAGACAGGGCCATGCACTTTGACGCGTCCAGAATGCGAAACGCTACGCGTCCCGATTGGTGCCTTTTCCATATTGCGGCTCCCGGGCCCCATGCCAAAATCAAGATGCTGCATGAAACGGGAGGCGAAGAGAGAGCCATCAGTGCCATGGAGCCCTTCGCCTACGCACCCCAACATGAGATTGGTCCCCCTGATGCTCCATCGTCGGTGAGACCGGGGGTGGCCTGGGCTGACTGGATCCAGAGCAACGCGCGCCCGCTGGTGATTCCCCGTCGCGACATACGGAAAGTGGTCATATTCGGGGCTGGTGGGCCCATGGGCGCGTCTACGGCACTGGCCATGCAAAACGACTATCAGCTGCGGCTGTGCGATTTGCGCGGCATAAAGGACATCAGGGCCCATCAGGACAGCCAGCTTCGAGGCAGACCCGTCACTCCACGCCTGTCCGCGCCCCATGAGCACCGCATGGTGGACATGCGGGATGCAGATCAAGTAGTGGCGGCCTGTGCAGGCATGGATGCCATAATCAATTGCTCCGTATTGCGGTCGCGCTTGCATGAAGCGTTTCATGTCAACGCCGCGGGCGCCTTCGCTGTGGCCCGGGGCGCTGTGCAACATGGCATTCGGCGCATCGTTCAGACTGGTCCCTTCCAACAAATGGATCCGGGCTTTGGCAGCTATGTCTGGGATTACGACGTGCCTGTCGAAGCGCCGGCCCGACCCTTGGCCTACCTGTATCACCATACCAAGTACCTCGGCCAGGAAACCCTGCGTGTCTTTGCCGAGCATTATGGCCTTGAAGTCGTCGTCATGCTTTTCTGGCGGCTGGTGGATCCCGCAGAAAGACAGCAAATACCGCCTTTTGCCATCTCATGGGAGGACTCGGGCCGGGCTCTGAAGAGAGCCGTCGAAGTCCCGTCGTTGTCCGGTCCCTACGAGGAATTCAACGTCAGCGCCGATATGCCGCACCGCCGGTTCCAGCATTCCAAGCTGCGGGAAGTCCTAGGCTTCGAGGTGCGTGATCGGCTGGAGGAATTCTGGCAGGACTGAATCGCCGGAGACGTGACTGGTCGGACGCCCGCGATTGATTCAGATACGGGACAACGCGACTTCCACGTGTGGCAGCACGTGGTCCTTGACCTCTTGGTCGTTGGTGGGAGTGGGCACCCCGCGGAAGAGATGCCATTCTTCGGTTTGGGTTACGGACGCGCCGGGCACAACCGTGGTCAAGGGTCCCAGAGATTCCACTTCCAGTATGCGATGGTCCGTAAAAATCTCCGTGTTGCACCCAAAATCTGGATAGGTGGCAGATCTGTCATGGCCAAAAGTCTTGACAAACAGAACGGAGTCCAGCACATAGGCGGCCCAACCCTGACTGACATTCAGCCCCAGCTTCTGCGGATGGCCTGCCAAGGGATCCTGTTGGAGCAAGACGTACCGGCGACCCACGGTCCATCTCGGATCGGTCAAGTCCGTGTACGCCCAGAGTACAAGGGGGCTAACGGGAGCCAAGTTCTCTGCATGCGATCCGAATGGAGGCAGCGGTACTATGGCCGTACCATGCAGATTCATTACGGACAGGGCCCAAGGCGAAAGTTCACGCGAGGCCGAACCCTGATTGGAGAGGGTATGACACACCGTGGCTGAGGGGCGATCCGGGGCTAGTGCAATGCGCATTTGTTTCTGCAAGCCGGTCGTCCTCTCTACGGGCGCCGTTACCATGAAGACATGTTCCGCTACCTGTTGGAATTCGGCGGGCATATTGTCGGGATAGTAGGTATTGTCGGCGTTCTCGGGAGCCGCCCACAGCCTCTGCCCTCCATACAACCGGAATGTCTCACCCCCCGTGCATCCAAGATCCATTTCCAGATTGCGGAAGAGATTGTGGCTACCCAACAAGCCCAGATGCATGATGCGGGGCCCGATCTCCGACACTACTACCATTTCCAAATGGCCATTGCCAATCCGGTGGGCTCGTTGCCATCCCCCGTATGGTTGCTGCTCACACAATATCATGGATTTCTCCTTGGGAGCGTGACTGGGAGGGGTGGGTGTCCGACACGATTTCTCGCTCCAGGTTTCCGCCGACACCGAGCAAGTAAGGTAGCGTATCCCACATACAAAGAGACCCCCACCAAGGTGAGGGCCCCCTTGCCGTGCAGACAACCAGCTTCTAGCGGACTAGAGGCGAGGTTTTCATGCACGAACAACTACCGTCATATTTGTCCATTGGCATCACCTCCCAGATATTTCTGCTGCAATCCAAGATCCATTATAAAGCAACGAATCCGTCTGGCAAAGTGAATGGACGGATTTCCGTCCCGCCGGGAGCGCGGCCCATGCCCATCGAACAATCTAGACAAAATCCTTGCCTGTCGTATCCCGGATCCAAGGCCTTGCGTTAGTATGTCGCTGGATTGGTTCGGGATGGATTGCACCATGGGACGGAAAGGACACACATGAAAGAGACCGTAACAATCGGAGTGATTGGAGCCGGATTCTTGGCGGAGACCCGAGTGCGCTGCTATGCCCAGCTGCCAGGTCAAAAGGCGATTGTAGGGGCTGTTGCAGCCAGCAATGCCCCGAATGCCCGGGCCTTCGGGGCCAAGCATGGCATTGCCCACGCCCATGGGAACTACATGGAGCTACTGCAAAATCCCGCCATTGACATTGTGGACCTTTGTATCCCCAACCATCTTCATCGTTCTGTCACCGAAATGGCGGCCGCGTATGGCAAGCACATCATCTGTACCAAGCCACTGACCGCGTATGTAGGTCAGGATCTGCCCCCCACGGCGATCGACCAGGAGATTTCAGGTCGGGATCCCGCCATCATGCGAGAGCAAGCTGTGGAAGACGCCTCCGCCATGGTAGAGGCGGCGGATCGCGCGGGGGTACAACTGATGTACGGCGAGAATTGGATCTTTGCGCCTTCTGTGCAAAAGGCACGGGATCTCGTGTGTCGTTCCCAAGGAGCCATTCTGGAGATGCGAGGGGGAGAGTGCCACAATGGATCCCACTCCCCCTATTCCAAGGTCTGGCGGTATACGGGGGGCGGGGCTCTGTTGCGCCTAGGTGCGCACCCAATTGGAGCCATGGTCTATCTGAAGCATCAGGAAGGCATGGCCCGCGGTGGGCCTGTCATCCAGCCTGTTTCGGTGACCGCCGAAATCGGCGACCTTTCCGAGATCGCCTGCCAACAGGGAGCGGACTGCCAAGATATCGCACAGGGCTGGCAAGATGTGGAGACTTGGGCTACGGCCATTGTCACGTTTTCGGATGGATCCAAGGGCGTGGCCTTCGCGTCGGACAACGTGCTGGGCGGCATGCAGAGCTGGCTGGAGGTCTTTCTGTCCAACAGCCGGATTCAGTGCAACCTCAGCCCTCACAATCTGGTGCACCTCTATGCTCCCAACCCGGAGGTGTTCGCGGACACCTATCTGAATGAAAAGGCCAGTACCTCAGCCGGTTGGAACGCCGCCCTGCCGGACGAGGACTGGAGCTCGGGTCACGTGGCCATGTGTCATCACTTCGTGACCGCGGTCTTGCGCAACGAGGCCACCCACTGTGACGGTCGACTGGGGCTAGAAGTGACCCGAATCATTTACGCGGCCTATCAAGCCGCCCGGGAAGGGCGGCGCATAAACCTGTAAAGACCAGGTGGGTGGAGCCGGGCCTGTTTCCGTAGTGGGTGCCTTTGCAAAAGCCCACTGGGATACGTCTGTCAGGCGAGCAGTTCCGCGGTCAATGCATCGCACAGTTTCTGCAAGTCGGCCGCGCTGTTGTATTCCTTGACCGAAACCCGCAATAGGTCGAAATCGGAGCCGCCGTTCAGAATCACGATAATCTTGTACTTTTCCCACAGGATGGGCCCCAGTTTTTCCGCGGTTCCGGCCGGCAAGCGAGTCGAGAACATCAGGGTCCACCAGTCCGCGTCCTCGGAGCACAGCGGCTCGGTGTCAAACCGGTCGGCCAACTGCAACCGGAAGGGAATCGCCAAGTCGTGCAGTTCATTCCGCACCTTGGGCCAGTCAATGCCGTAGAGATAGTCAATGGCCTTGGGTACGGTCAGGAAGGCGCAGGGATCCATGGTGCCTTGCCAGCTGAAGTAGTCGTGCAAGGGATCCTGGCTGCGTTCCGCGGGATTCCAGCCGTGACTGACGATGAGCGGCTCCACCAGATCATGGCGTCGGGGGTTGACATAAACAAACCCACATCCCCGGGGAGTGGACAACCACTTGTGGCAATTGCCGGTGTAGAAGTCAACCTGCCAATCCTGCAGGTTCAGGTCTACATGGCCGGGTGCATGCGCACCGTCACAAACAGTCATTATGCCGTCCGCCCGCGCCCGCGCACAGACTTTCTCGACAGGGAACGTAAGTGCCGTAGGCGCTGTAATGTGGCTGAAGAAGATGACTTTCGTGCGTGGCGTGACTCCTTGCCATAGAGCCTCGACCCACTCGTCGGGATCCTGAGCGGGCAGAGGTGCTTCCTGCACAACGTACCGGGCCCCTTTCTGTCGGCAGTGGTAGATCATGGCCTTTTGCGTAGCGCCATACTCCTGATTGGTCGCCAGCACCTCGTCTCCGGATTCCAGGGGAAGCGACCGGGCAAAGGCGTTGACGCCTTGGGTGGCGTTGGAAACAAACCCGAGTGCGCGCGGGTCCGCTCCTACGAACTGCGCCAAGGCCCGCAGACTCTGGCCTAGGGCCTGGGGCGCGATCTGCGACATGAAGAGGACGGGATTTGCCTCCATTTCTTCGTGCCACTTTCGAAAGTCCGCCTGTACCACCTTGGGGACGGCCCCAAAACTGCCGTGGTTCAGGTACGTGACATCACCGGCGAGGGTATAATTGCTGCGCATTGAAAATGGAGTTCTCCCCAAAGAGCAAAACGAACCTGTCGCGCAAGCCGCTCCAAATCGACCTGCGGGATCAAGGGCGGTTGACAGGAGATTGAGGACTCAGTCGGGCAGATTGTTGCAGCCGGGCCAGTCCTGCCACATATTTTCGCGTGGTGGTTGGGCCTGCATGTCCTCTATGTCACTGCGTCGGAAGTCGTACAGCACGGCCAGACGAATATTGTTGGACTGGTTGTGTCCGGCCATGTGCGCCAGACGATGGTGCCAGAAGACAATGTCGCCGGCTTCTCCAGTGCATTCGACAGAAGGCTGGGTCTCGAAAAAGGTCCGCATTGCCTCGTACGCCTCGGGTCGGTTCCCTTCGTGCCGGGTTTCATATTGGGAGTAGAACCAGCGATGACTGGTAGGCCAGACGCGAAAGCCGCCGCCCATAGGATCCACGGCGCCGAGATAGGCCACCACTCCCAAGTGAAAGGGGTGTTCGTCCACGTGCAGATGATTGGCTCGCGGCGTCTTGTCTCGACTGGGCAGGGTGGCATAGATGCCGCGGACGCGCTGGGGCGGACTGAGATCCGGACCCAGCAGCTGGGAGGCCATGCCCACAATGTTGGGATCGTGGGGCACCAGGTTGAACATGTAGCGTTCTCTGGCGATGGCGCGGAAGTTCCAGCGGAATCCCCTGCGGAAGCTGTGTCCGTCATTGATCTCGTGTTCTTTGCGAAAGGGGCCATACCAGGTTTCCGAGTCGTCCCGCTGCATGGGGGGCGGCGCGTTTTCCCAGAACACATCCACGGCCTTGGCCACCAAGTTCCGATCCAAGACGTTGCGCTTGATTACAAAACCATTGTCTCGGAAAAACCGCAACTCATTTTCCGTCAGCCGAATGTCCATGGAATACCGCCTCGTTCACAGGGTTGGGATTCTGTCGGGCTCCGTGAATCTGGACCCGCGACAGCGTAGGGATGCAGGGGAATTGTAAAGCTTTCCGATATTTCGATATGAGGTTGAGCCGGTGTCACGCCAAACACCAACGGCACATTGCCGCGCGGGCCACGCTGAGCTGAAATGTTGTCCAAAGGGAGTGTTGTCGTCTCCATGCAAGATCACCACAATGCCCGCGGCGTCCGCGATGGCGCCTTTCGTCTAGACAGGTGCGGGAACCAGCAGCACCTTGGACACATCTCCAGGGTTGTCAATCAGACGATCGAACCACTTTCCACCCTCCTCTAAGGGAGCTTCCACGATCCAAGGTTCCAGCGAGATCTCCTTTGCATTCAGCAGTTGCAGAGCCTGCCGGAAGTTGGCGGGGGAATACGAAAAGGAGCCGCGCAGCGTGATTTCCCGCCGAATGACGTCGGCTGCGGGAATCTCGCTGACTTCCTCGTGGAGACCGCTCAGAATCACGGTGCCCGTAGTCATGGCAGCTTGGACACATTGCGTTCGAGTTTGCCCAGTCCCCACTGCGTCGACGCTCACTGCCACGCCCTGCTGGTCCGTTTCGGCCAGAATGTGCCGCACCACGTCCTGTACACGAGGATTGAGGGCAACGCCGCCATAACGTTGGCCCATGGCCAGCCGATATTCGTCTCGATCTGCCACGAAAACATGGCGGGCTCCCTGCCTGCGTAGCATCTGCAAGGACAGCAGGCCAATGGGTCCCATGCCGATGACTAGGCAGTCCTTGTCCTTCACGTCCCCGGCCAGTTCACCAATGCGCACTCCACAGCCCACGGGCTCTGTCAGCGCGCCGACTCGGAGCGACATGCCCGTGGGCAGCTCATGCACCGTCTGGGCCGGCACTTTCACGAATTCCGCGTACGCGCCCGGCACGTGGGCGCCGATCAGACGCCGTGTTGGGCAGAGCTGATCCAAGCCTCGCTGTTGCAAATCGGACACGCCGGTGCAGTACAGAGGATTCACGGTTACATGCGCTCCCTCCGCGTGATTTGCCTGTGTGCCTGCGGCGGCCACGATTCCGGAGAACTCGTGTCCCATGACCAACGGAGGAATGCGCAGGGCGTTATGGCCTAGATAGCCACTCAGCTCCGATCCGCAAATACCGACGTATGCCACCTGGATCAAGACCTCGTCCGGACCCGGCACAGGCATGTCCTGCAATTTCATGGTCATCGTGTGAGGGGCTTCCCAGACCAATGCCTGCATCTCTGTATCTCCTGGAGTGGCTTGATTTCAGAACTGCGCTGCGCGCTTGCACCAATGGATTTGGGCCCCACAGAGCCGACGCGCTCGGGACCAAGACCTGACTGCGCAATTCTACAGGCTTGGCCCAAGACACCGGATTGCGTCGGACCCCGCAGCGAGGCGGCAAAATCTCCGCGGGCCAAGATTTTGTCCTGATAGGCAGATGCGGATAATTGTAGAATGACTGCATGGGCTTCGTGCCTTGCGAGTTCTGTATGGCGCCAGGTCCGGACCAAGCGCTCGCGTCAGAGGGTGGAGGGGCCCAGGAACCATTGATGATGCATGACATTGGGGCAGACGATCCACCGATTCGGCTTTTTATTCCCGGTCCCGTCGACGTGCCGGCGGACGTGTTGGCAGTCCAGACCGAATCCCTGATTGGACATCGCTCCGTTGAAATGGACGCCTTGTTTGCCGATGTACAGGGTAAATTGCGTCATGTCTTTCGCACAGCCCGCCGGGTGTACGTCTTTGCCTGTTCCGGCACGGGCATGCACGAGGCCTGCATTCGAAATGGGGTGCGAGAAGGGGGCCGCGTGCTCATGCTGATGAACGGGGCGTTTTCCGAACGCTGGTACGACGTAGCAGTGGGCTGCGGCCGTACAGTCATCAAGGCGGAAGTCCCTTGGTTTGCGGTTCTGGATCCCGACTGGGTGGCCGAACAAGTGACGGACGCCCGGCGCGAAGGTGAGCTGGATGCAGTGTGTCTGGTGCACAACGAGACCAGCACGGGGGTTCTCAACCCGTTGCAAGACATAGCGGGCCGGATTCATCAAGTCGCTCCGGATACGCTGTTCTGCGTGGATGCCGTTTCCTCGCTTGCCGGGGCCGAGGTGCAGGTGGATGAGTGGCAGTTGGATGTATGTCTTACCTCTTCCCAAAAGGCCTTGGCGATTCCTCCTGGCCTAGCATTTGCCGCAGTCAGCGACCGCACGTTGGACAGGGCTCGCACCGTACAGAGCCGAGGCTGGTATTTTGACTTCCTGAACATGGAGAAATACTTGGTACGGGGATTGATCCCGGCCACGCCCGCCATCTCCCTCCTCCGGGCCTTGCAAGTCCAACTGGATCGTATCTTGACGGAAGGCATGCCCCAACGCTGGCAACGGCATATGGACCTTCGGGATCATACCCGACGGTTGGCCACATTCCATGGATTCACACCCATGGTGAACGACGCGCATGCCTCTCCCACCGTCACCACCCTGAAAGCGAAAGTCGGGTTTGACATTGATGGCCTGCTTGCCTTCCTGAAGCGGGCCCACCTACTAGTGGGCAATGGATATGGCCCACAGAAGGGCAAGTCCCTGCGTATCGGGCACATGGGCGAAATGCAAACTGCAGACTTGGATCGGCTGTTCGCCGCCATAGTGTCCTTTCCACACTGACGGAGCGCCCTGTGACCTCTGATCCTCGCGGAACCCTTTTTCTGGTGCCGGGTCCCATCGGCAATCTGGGCGACATCACCTACCGCGGGGTGCAGGTCTTGGCCGCTGCCGATATCATTGCCTGTGAAGACACAAGACACAGTGCACGTCTGCTGGCGCATTATGAAATTCGCAAGCCATTGCTTTCCTGCCATGAACATAACGAATTGCGGGTCTTGGCTCGGATCAAGGGGGAGCTGGTGGCAGGCAAGAATGTAGCCTATCTCTCGGACGCCGGCACGCCGGGCATTGCCGATCCTGGCTTCCGGCTGGTACGCATGGCCCATGAATCAGGCTTGGATGTGCACGTGTTGCCGGGACCTGTGGCACTGATTCCCGCGTTGGTGCAATCGGGTCTCCCTCTGCACAGCTTCACTTTCAAGGGCTTCGCCCCCCGAAAATCTGGCGGACGACAACGAGATTTGGAAGCGGAGAAAGCCAATCCTCACACTCTGATCTACTACGAAAGTCCCTATCGGGTTGCGAGGCTGCTGGCGGACGCGTTGCGGATCTTGGGCGATCGGCCCGCGGCCTTGGTACGGGAGATTAGCAAGATTCACGAGGAAACCCTGCGCGGCACCGTGGGCTCCCTACTGACCCAAATGCACCACCAGTGCACTCTCAGGGGAGAATGTGTCGTTTTGGTGGGTGGGGCCCCCGAATAGGGGCACTCCGTGATTAGCTTCGTACTCAGTGGCGGCGGGGCGCGCGGCGCCCTACAGGCAGGCGCCTTGCAGGGCCTATGGGAGGCCGACATTGTCCCCGACTTTTTTGTGGGCACTTCGGTGGGCGCGTTGAACTCCCTTTTTCTGGCTGCCT
This sequence comes from Caldilineaceae bacterium, assembly GCA_963422415.1. Taxonomy (GTDB): domain Bacteria; phylum Chloroflexota; class Anaerolineae; order Caldilineales; family Caldilineaceae; genus Bin34. The sequence continues at coordinate 2,650,169 of OY729430.1, read as the reverse complement.
GGGGGGTATCGGGGGACACGATCCAAGACCTGCACCAGACCTGGCTCAAGGTGCGTAAACACGATATCTTCCCCGGGAATGCCCTGTCCGCCGCCTTGCGGTATGCAAGGGGCCTAGACAGCTTGTTCAACGGGGATGCCTTGAGTGCCTTTATGGGCAAGCAGTTGCCTTCCCGGACCATGACATTCGGGGACTTGCAGGCGCCCTGCTACTTCACGGCTGCGGATCTTAGGACCAAGCGTCTCTATCTGTTTGGCGAATATGCCGCGTCTTCCTGCTTGGAGGCCGCGGTCGCCAGTTCCTCGATACCCGTGATGCATCCGCCTGTGGCATACCAGAGCCTGCAGCTGGTGGATGGCGGCATCATTGAAAACGTGCCTGCCGACATTGCCATGGATAAGGGCGCCACCTCCATCTATGTCCTCAACGTGGGCTATGGGGGGCAGCGGCTGGCTCCCGCCAAGGGCATTATCGACATTTTCAGCCGCTCGATAGGCGTGATGATGGCCCAGTCGCTATTTTCCGATCTGGAACAGGCGGAACAGGATCCGGAGATTGCCTTGCACCACATTCACCTGAATGTGTTTCAGGACGTGTCCATACTGGACTTCAGCCGGTCTCGACATCTATGGGAAGCGGGCCTGCAGGCGACCCGGACCTATCTTCGCAACCCGACCCCACTGCGAGTGCAAAAGCTCCACTTTCCTGAATTCGTGACCACATGCCGCGTCCCGGGCGGACGCGAGTGGCATTCCCCCTTCATCCCCAAAGCGGATTGATGTCAGCCGCGGTCCGTCGTGGTCGGACACAGACCTCGGTGGCTCTGTCCGGTTGCGTGGTAGGGCTCCTCATCATGGGGGATTCGTTCCTGTACGGAGCCTTGCCGGTTTCGGCGGATGCACTGAACCTGACGATGTGGCAAGTGAGTTTGCTGTTGAGCGCCAATCGGTGGGTGCGACTGCTTTCCAATTCCCTGGTCGCGACGTTGCAATCGCGATGGCGCATGAAGCCATTGTTTGTTGGGGCCACGACACTGGCTTTGGCTTCCAGTCTGGCCTTTACGCAAGTCTGGTCCTTCCCCATCCTGCTGCTGGCACGGGGCGCCTGGGGAATTGCCTGGTCCGTGTTTCGGCAGTCTGCCTACGTGGCCGTGTGGTCTCATCCATCTGAAAGGCATGGCCGGTTGCTGGGCCTCTGGTGGGGCTTGGTGCGCTGGGGCAGCGGACTTAGTGTGCTGCTTGGAGGATGGCTGCTGGACCGCACCCGATTTGCAATGTCGATGGGGGCGATCTCGGCCTTTGCCGGAGTGGGCATCGCCCTTGGCTTGACGCTTGCATGGCCCCGCCCCGATGCCGCCCTCGCCAAGGAACCGGACAAGGGCTGGACTGGTCTGGCAGAGGCTGTCCGCTGCATTGGGCAATCAAGGCCACTGCAATGGCTGCTGGGTTTGGGAGCGGGCTCTCGGCTGATTCTGACCCTGCTGGTTGCCTTGGCTTCCTTGCATGTCCAGATGCGTGGCGGATCAGTAGGGGAAGCCATGGGACTGGGTCTGGTGACAGGTCTGGTGCTGGCCCTGCACTGGTTGTCCCAGATCGTGATGGGCCCCGTGATTGGGGCGCTGTCGGATATATTGGGCCGAACTCGCATGCTCGTGATTCTGTCAGTGTTTCTGGCGGGAGCCATTGGGCTGGCTGGTATTGCCTATGGAGTGGCGGCCTTGGCGCTTGCCGGCGCCTACATGTTGCTTTTCTCGGGGCTGCGCGTGGTGATAGAGGCCAGCGCCAGTGATGAGGCCCGACTGACGGCAAGGCCTCGTGAAGTCATGGGTTTCTTCACGACGTTGGACGATCTGGCCGCGGCGTGGGGACCTATCTTGGGTTTGGCCTGGTTTCAGGCCAGCCACTTGACAATGTTGTTCGAGGGGAGCGCGGCCTTGCTGCTTGTGCTTGCGAGCGGGCTGGTCTGGAGCCAGACCCGATTGCGACAACCCCTCGCGAACTCCTGATCTCCATCATCCAGCCCGGAAAGCTGCCCGCCGCCATGTCCGCGGATAGGTGGGTGTTGTGCTATATCGTGCCCTACCGCTCGTTTCGTGGGATCCAGCGCTGCATGGATTTCTGGGCCATGTGGGTGTAGGCCAAGTCATTGTCATACTCCATTCAGACGATTTTGCGGATGTCGCGCGATGCAGCCAAGGAATGTGGGGTAGGTCTCGTGGGATCCGCAATGTCGGGATGAAATCCCCTGTTCACCGAATTCCTGGGACGCAACCAGACCCAACGCCGGCCGCCACGACCATTCGCACAACGGATGGTCTGTCTCCTGTACTGCTTGTGTGGAGCCCTAGTCTTCTATCATTCGAGCGAAAAGGCCACCATTTCGCGAATGGTTCCTATACTACTACGGCAAGAAAAAGCCTGCGGGAGGCATGCAAGGATTCAAATGAGTATTGTTGTGTTTGCAGACGATCCCACGGAAGGACGCATTATCAGCGTGGCTCTGCGGGAGTTTGGCTTGGCCGTGGAAGCGGCTACCTCTCTGGCACAAAGAATGGAGGACTGGCAACAAGATCCGGCTGACATTGTAATTCTGGCATGGAATCGAGATGAAATCCCTTGGGAGGACGTGCAGGTTGTACGAAGCCAGACCCAAGCTCCAATCCTGGTCATGAACGAACACCTACCGGATACGCAGGAGTGCATGCTGCTGGAAGAAGGCGCGGATCTGGTCTTGGATCGTCCGGTTTCCCTGCGTCTCCTGGCCAACTATGTGAAGGTGCTGATGCGCATCTCGTCTTCGGTGCCCAACACGGTCTTGAACAAGATTGAAATGATCGACATCACCTTGGACACGACGGACCGGACAGTGACCGTGGCCAAGGCCGATCCCGTTCGGCTTACGCAGCTGGAATTCCGCTTGCTCTATCTGCTTATGACCAACCCCAACAGCGTGGTGACGACCGACTCCATTGCCGACCGAGTCTGGGGCTACAGTGACGGCGGAGACCGGGACTTGGTGCGGGGACTCGTTTCAAGGCTGAGACGCAAGATCGAGTCGGGGGAAAATCCACTCCATTTTATCGAGAACATTCCCGGTATGGGGTACCGGTTCCACACGGAACCCCTCTTGACCGAAGCCAAGTCCCATTGAACCAACCTGCTACGCCCAAGGCTCCGTTGCGACGGAACTGGTACGCCATTGCGCCGCCTTTGTCATTTTGGAAATCCATACTCCATACGATGGGTTTACATGGATTTGACGAGTGATGTTATGAACGATCTAAATTTGCTGCTATGGCAGCAATGGTTTTTGTCCCGTCTCCAGAAGGTGGAGCAGAAACAGCATTTGCGGGAACTTCCCGTGCAGAGTGTCAAGCCCGTATCCCGACTGCGTGTTTCTCTCGGCAACCTTTTGATAAGTTCCGGCCGCAAGGTCAAAGGGACTGGGGCGGTGACTTGGGCGGGGGCCTAGACCCCTGCGTGAGAAATGCGCACACATGGAGAGCAATGGCCCTGGTACAACCGGGGCCATTGTCTTGTTGGGGGCCTTTGCATGGGTACGAATACCCGGGGAAGTACAGCGCTGGAAAGCCAAGGGGGCGCGCGTGAGAGTGGGAGGCTTGAGCCGAGACCTGAAACGAACCCGTGGCAGCCGCTCCGTTTTGACCTGGCCATCGCGTCCGACGTGGCCCCTCGTCTTGAGAAGTCGGGATGCCCAACGCAGATTTCTGGTTGCACTGGCGAATCGTCTGCAACTTGGTGCAGACGCTCCAAGGCAAAGACCCACCAAGGGGAGGCGCTGCCCATCACACAGTCTACGAGGCAGAGTGTCGAGGGGCGCATGGTTGCCTCTCTTGCCCCAGGGACCTGCACGTTGAGCGGGATATCCACGCCGGAGGCAAGCGCATCCGCACCCACGCGGGTATCGGAAACAGTTTCACGACCTGTGACGAACGGACCGCTCCCAAGAGGCGACGGACCCACCCAGACCTGATTGCAACAGAATTGATACAGGGACACTCTATTTCATACAGCAGTGCAACGTCTTTTGTCTGCCAATACAATGTGCAAGTCCCATACTCTTATCGTTGAACTCTGCATCGGATCGGGAGATGATGTGACAATGACGTATTTGGAGATAGTGTTGGGACAAGAGATGTACCAGGAGCGTATTCGCAAGAGCGAAAAGGCTTATCGGTTCCGGTCCGTCCAGCCCGCCTCGTTGATCTCCCTGTCGGGTCTCAGGAAATTCCTTGGAAACCTGCTGATCGGATCAGGCCAACGTCTCAAGGCACCGCGGCGCATCACCTATGTAGGGACATAGTATGGTGTACGAGACTTCCTGAACACTGAGCGCAAGTCAGCGCAATTCCCCACAGCGGCCCCGATTTCGGGGTCGCTGTCTTTTTGTGCACAATTAGAAGAGGATGCGGTCAAGACCTTCAAGCGGTAATGATATATTTTCAGCAGGTGATCAATCGATGACAGATCTCGATTGGCCTGCCACGCCCTAGTCCATGTACAAGCGAAGGTGACATGCAGATTGAAGCCGTGACAGTGCCGGAAGTGGGTCATGTGGTGGTGGAGACAATGCAATTGGAACCGCCAGGACCTTTTGAAGTGCTCGTCCAAAATCATGCAGCCGGCGTCTGTCATTCGGACTTGCATACCATGCGTGGCGAACTGCGCACTCGTCCTCCCATGGTGTTAGGCCACGAAGGGGCGGGGGTGGTGCTGGAAGTGGGAGCGGAGGTGACCCGGATCAATGTGGGCGACCACGTGGTATACAACTGGTTGCCTTCCTGCAACCACTGCGAGGCCTGTTTGACGGGCAGGGCCAATCTTTGCCAGCGTTTTCCCGCAACAATGCTCCAAGGACTGCTCCCCAACGGGCAGTCACGACTTCAGTCATTGTCCGGGACCCGGTACAAGCATTGTCTTGGAGTGGCCACCATGTCCGATTACATGGTGGCGCATGAAGAATGTGTGATTCCTTGTTCCCCTGCCATACCCAAGCCTGTGGCGGCCATAGTGGGTTGCGCCGTCATCACGGGCGCAGGCGCGGTGTGGAATACCGCGCAGGCGCAGCCGGGTCAGGCCTTGGCCGTGATTGGTTGCGGTGGAATCGGGCTTTGTGCCGTGGTCGGGGCCTTGGCGGCAGGCTGCAGTCCGATTATTGGGGTGGATCTGGATTCCAAGAAACTGATCATGGCCCAGTCACTGGGGGCTGACCTCACATTGAACGTGTCGGAGCACGACTTGGTGGAAGGCTTGCGGGAAATGACGAGGGGAGGACCAGCCTATGTCATCGATTCGGTAGGATCCGACACTACCATCGGAGCCGCCTTGGCCGCGGTCCGGCCGGGAGGTACGGCGGTCATTGCAGGCATGCACAGCCTGCTTGCGGAAGTGAGCATATCCCCTGCGCAGCTGGTGGCTCAAGGAAAGCGGTTGCTGGGCTCCTTTGTGGGCAGCAGCCGCACCTCTCTGGACATCCCGCGTATCCTGGCGGCATACCAACGGGGTCGTCTGAACTTGGACAGTCTGATTACGAAGACCTATCCCTTGCGGGAGATTGACACCGCCTTCGCCGACATGGAAGCGGGTCATGTGGCCCGCGGCGTCTTGGCAATGGTGTAGGCATCCTCTTCCTTGGACCTAGTGGACACAACCGCATGTTTGACACCATTATCCAATCCGCAACCATAGTGGACGGTACGGGATCGGATCCGTACCAAGCCGATCTGGGTCTGGTGGATGATCGCATTGTCGCCATTGGCAACATACCGCCAGTTGCAGGCGGTCAAGTCGTGCATGGGCGCGGCAAGTGGCTCACACCGGGCTTCATCGATGTGCATACCCATATGGATGGGTGGTTGCTCAAGACGCCGCTCATTGAAAGCAAGTTGCGACAAGGCTTTACGACCGAAGTCATCATGTCGGATGGCATTTCGTATGCTCCAGTATCCAAGGCCAATGCGCATCAGTGGATCCTGTACTTGCGAGCTCTCAACGCGTTGGAACAATGCGATTACCGGGGCTGGGAATCGATTCCCGAATACATGGAGTTGTTGGAGGGTCGCAATGCCCAGAATGTACTGACCCAGATTCCCTACGCCAATGTCAGGGTACAGACACAAGGCTGGACAGCCGCGCCATTGGATGATTTTCAGCAGGTGGAGTTGAATCTGCGGCTTGAGAAGGCCATGGCGGAAGGGGCTTGCGGTCTTTCCACGGGACTGGACTACATAGCCCAGTGCTTTGCCACTACCGAGGAGTTGCGGTCGGCCTGCGAGCCCATCGCCGCGGCTGGGGGACTCTATGCTACCCACGTACGGTACAAGAAAGGGACGTTGCAGGGCGTACAAGAGGCGGTGGAACTGGGTCGCCAGACGGGAGTCAAGGTGCATGTTTCCCATTTGAAGGGGAATTCTAGCGCGGAGCGCGCGACCAGATTCTGGAGTACATATCGGCAGTGGCTATGCAAGACGTAGACTTCACCTTTGATGTCTATCCGTACCTGCCCGGATCATCCATGTTGAATTACTTGGCTCCCTACCGCGTGTATGAACATGGTCCCGTGCAGGCCTTGCATGCGCTGCGTTCGCGTCGAGTAAGGGATTCCCTCTCCTTCTTGGCCGAATCCAGACTGGATTTGGCCTGCACTCGCATTGCCTGGGTGCCCGGCAAGGCCAACTCTCATTGGCAGGGAAGTTCATTGCAAGAGTATGTGGACGCGGCATCCTCTTCTCCGGGAGATGCCCTTTGTGACTTTCTCATCGAGGAAAATCTGGCTGTCCTGCTGATTTTCCACAGGGGGGAGGACCACTTGGTAGAAGATTTTCTGCGGCATCCCGCCTTTATACTGGGTACGGATGGCATCTATCAGGAAGGAGGTCATGTCCATCCCCGCCAGTTTGGGAGTACGACCCGAATCCTGGATTCCTTGGTGTCCCGGCAGACGCTGACTCTGGCCGAGGCGGTGCATGCCATGTCGGGCCGGGCCGCGGCTCGCTTCGGTATCCGGGATCGAGGAACCTTGGCGGAAGGCAAGTTTGCCGACATGGCTCTTATTGATCCTGTGCGATTCAAGGAACGGAACAGCTTTCGGAACCCCGCCGTGCTGGCCGAGGGAGTGGATTATCTCTGGGTGAATGGCGCGGCGGTGATATCGGAAGGAAAGCTGATGCAAGCTCCATCCGATCCTTGTGGCTACCCGGGTCGTTCCCTCAAATTCAACGCGTAGAAACCACCATGCGGATTGCCGCCATCCGACCGGTAGGAGTCTCCGTCAACCAGCGCGGAGACTGGATCTTTTTGCTCGTTGACACCGATGAAGGTTTGATGGGGTTGGGGGAAGCAAGTCACAGCGGCAACGATGCCCAACTCGTTGCCTTGGTCTCCGATCTGGAAACGCAACTGGCGGGTAGGGATCCGACTCGCATCAATGCATTGCGGGGTCTCATGCAAAGGCAACGTCTTGGCAGAATTGGGGCTACCGCTTGGAGCGCCATCGAGCAGGCGTGTCAGGACATAAGGGGACAAACGCTGGGCCAATCCATCTGTACCCTGCTTGGTGGTCCCATTCGAGATCGGGTGCGACTGTATGCCAATATCAACCGGCACGTCGTAGATCGTACGCCCTCCGGTTTCGTCCGGGCGGCAGTCGCCGCCGTTTCGGAAGGGTTTACGGCAGTGAAACTGGCTCCCTTTGACGAGGTGCGGGCTTCGGACCGCAGTCGCAGTGGCCAAGCCGCGGCTTGGCGCAAGGGATTGGCGAGAGTGCAAGCCGTGCGGTCCGCAGTGGGTCCCGACGTGGAAATCGCCGTGGACTGTCACTCTCGCTTTGATGTAAAGGAGGCTCTGGCAGTGGCCAAGGCTCTGGCCGAACTGGATCTATTCTGGTTCGAGGAACCCCTCGCGGTAGACCGCCTCGGAGAGTTGTCCCAACTGGCAGGACGCATCCCTCAGCCCTTGGCCACGGCGGAGAGCCTCTTTGGCGCGGAAGCCTTTGGCAGAATGCTGCAGGCCGATGCCGCCGATGTCATCATGCCGGATGTCAAACATGCCGGGGGCATTCAGGAGACATGGCACATTGGTCATCTGGCCGAAGCTCACAATGTGGCATTTGCGCCCCATAACCCTTCGGGGCCCGTGGCCACGGTGGCCAGCGTGCACGTGGCGGCCTGTGTACAGTCCTTTACCCTGCTTGAATTCGCCTGGGGCGAGGCGGAGTGGCGAGCTGGGTTGCTGGAGCCTCCGGAAGAAGTGGTGGACGGACACATTCGAGTCCCGAACAGGCCCGGGTTGGGACACGTCCTCAATTCAGAGTTACTGCAACGGCACGGAATTGGAGAACCCAGTGCGTTGGACTCGTCAAAGGCCAATATCTAGGCCGTGTGACCACTCCGGTGTTATTGCATCACAGGGCGTGTTGTCTAGGCAGCCAAGTATTTCTGAGCACGATCCCGGTGGGACATTGAAAAAAGCCTCTGTTGCACTTTGTGTAACAGAGGGTGCTAATTGCGTCATCCACCTCAAGGAGGATATCTATCCCCAGAAAGCTGCAGAGGAGGCAAGGAAGCGATTTGGGCCAGATTGACCACGAGTGTATGCTCGGAGCAAGCTACTGGTCACCCCGTTCGCCATATCTTGGATTGGGCAAGCTTCAAATCCGGGAACACCTTGGAACAAGGAGCGGCGACAGAGGGAAGAATTCATGCATTTGGTCTTGATGTCTTTCTGCGGGTAGAACCGGTGGCAGAGATCCCCGATCCCCTTGAAGTTGGCCAGGAGGCCCGTGGCATGATGAATTCCGTTCCCGTGCAGACAAACAGTCTGGAATCGCGAGCGCGAACGCGCGTAATCGACTGCGATGTCCATCACAATACTCCATCCCATGAAGTCCTGTATCCGTATTTGCCACGGCAGTTCCAGGAACAAATGGCTGATTTTGGTGGAATGGCGCCTGCTGTAGGCTACACCAATATGCCGGGAAAGGGTACGCGTCATGACCTGTGGTATGCGACAGGGAAAGAGGAAAACCCCAATACACGACCGGATGATCTCATTGAATATCATCTGGATGCATACGACTTGGATCTGGCGGTGCTGACCGGCGGTCCCTACGCCTATGCCGTGCACCCGTCTCTTGATTTCGGCGCCGCTGTCTGTAAGGCGTTCAACGACTGGACCGCTGCGCAATGGTTGACACAGGATGATCGTCTGCGCGGCTCGATACATATCGCTCCCAATGATCCGGTCCAAGCTGCGGCCGAAATTCGGCGTCTTGGGTCGGATCCCCGATTTGTACAGGCGCTGATGCCGGCCGGGGCGCATTTTCCCTTCGGTCATCGCATGTATCATCCTGTCTACGAAGCCTGTGCGGAAAATGATCTGCCCATGTGCGTCCACTTTGGCGCCGAAGGCGCCGGAACCTCTGCAGCTCCCACTGCGGCGGGCTTTCCGACGTATTATTTGGAAATGCGAATGGCCCGACCCCAGATCGCGATGGCACATACGGCCAGCCTGATCTGCGAGGGTGTTTTTGAGAAGTTCCCCGACTTCAAGTTCCTGTTCATCGAGCATGATGTTTTCTGGGTGCCTGGTCTCATGTGGCACATGGACAGCGACTGGATGAGTCTACGTGACTACACCCCCTGGGTGCGCAAGTTGCCTAGTGAGTATCTCAAGTCCAATATTCGCTTTGGTTCACAGCCCATGCCGACACTTCCCGATGACGAGGACTTGGGGACGTTCTTGCGCTGGCTGGATGCGGGTCGGGTACTGGTCTTTGCCAGCGACTATCCTCACTGGGATTGGGATGAACCGACCGGGTTCCTGCTCGGGGAAGAGTGGGATCTACGAGATCGCATCATGTTTCGGAACGCGGCCGAGTTGTATGGAATCGATAGTGAAAACTGAAAGTCGGCACAGGCGAGTCGCAGTCGGGGCTCCTGCAGACATTCCTGACGGAACGCGCAAGATCGTGTATGTTGCGGGGCGTGCAGTCGGAATATTCAATCAGGGTGGAGAATATTTTGCCTTGCACAACGTGTGCCCGCACCGCGGGGCGCCGGTTTGCACAGGACGACTGCGCCCGCGCATCGAGGACGGGGATGGCTTCGAGTTTTGGTATTCGCCGCAGAATGAAGTGTTGAAATGCCCTTGGCATCAGTGGGAATTTGATCTCAGGACCGGCCGCGCGCTCCACGGCGACTTGATCATCCCCACCTACTCTATTGAGGTTGAAGGAAACCAGCTGATTCTCTGCTACTGACCGGCCTGCACAGGCGACACGATTTCCCCAAGTTGCTGGACAGTGATCCATTTCGGGCTTGCCCCGTAGGGATACAAGGAGCAGCCATGGTCCCCGAACATGCGCGGGTCAGGCCCCGCGGCAGTGGAGATGGCTTGAGAAGTGGCATCGGGGTTGCCGACAGCCAACTTGCGCTCAAGGATTGGCTTGGAAAGTGTGTCTCCGGGGATCTTCCTTTTCCGGCGTTACATCACTGGTTGTCATCAGCTTGGCGAGAATCTCCCTTTCCAGCTTTCCTTGCACTTCTGCGTAGTCCGCCCGCCCGATCAGGTTGACTGTCTCGCGGGGATCCGCCGTGAGATCATACAGTTCGGAAATATCGTCTCTGCGGTAGATCAACTTGTGGGTCGCCGACCGCACCGTCACGGTCCGGCACACCGATTCCGGCGTGCTCTGCTGGAGCTCCAGCTTCGGCCAGTACGGATTTGCTACTCCCCATCCTTCATTGCGCCCTTCGAAGCAGTGAGGTTCATGGAGATCGTATCCTCCCTCGACCAACACCATGCGTTCCGGATCGCCGGCAGCGCCCGCCAGCTGGGGAGCCAGATCAGTGGCAAAATGGGTATGGGTGGGTGCAACGTCCGCCAACCCCAGTATCGTAGGCATAATGTCAAACAGTTCCACCGGTTCGGCTACGGTGTGGCCCGTCATGCCGCCAGGCGTCCGCACTATCAGAGGCACCCGCGTGATGATGTCCTCGGCGGCGCTGGGCCATTTTTCCACCAGCCCATAGTCGCCGGCATAGTCGCCATGGTCCGAGAGAAACAGCACCGTGGTGTCGTCCTGAAAAGGAGAGGCGGCCAGTTCCTCCAGCAACATGCCGAACAACCAGTCGCTAAAGGCGGTCATGCCCAGATAGACCGCGTTGACCTGGGCGAACAATGCCGTGGAGCAGCGGTCTAATCGCCGCAACGAGCGCATGCCCTCGTGGAAGACCGGTTTGTCAGGCAGACCCGGCGGGCGCAGCATGTCCTCCACCTGACTGGCCTTGAAGCGACTGTGCCAGGGTTCCGGCGCCGAATAGGGGCAGTGCGGATAAATCAGGGGCAGGTACAGGACAAAGGGGCGGTCTGACTGAGCGGGCCGTTGCCGGAGGAAATCGATGGCGGCCTGGACATTGGCATAGTCCGAATGATCCTCGAGGGGAGCCGTCCATGGTTCATGCAAAAAGCTGTAAAACTCCTGATCGTCCATGGACCAAGGGGATGGTCCAAAGGGATATCCGCGTCCTTTGGAGCTGGCTTCGTTCACGCTGGAAGCGAAGCTTTCGGGACTGAGGGCATCGTTCTTGCCAAACCAGTGTACATCGTATCCCGCTTGTTTCAAGTACCGAAACAGATTGGGCTCATCGGGACGCAACAGGTGCCATAGAGTGCGGTGCCCCCGCACATGAGGATACCAACCTGTCAGCATGCTGCACCTTGAAGGAGAACAAACCGTATGCTGCACATGACATTGGTCAAAGAGCGTGCCTTCCGCCGCAAACACGTCCACGTTGGGAGATACGTTCAAGGGATGACCATAGCAGCTCAGACTCTCCGCGCGTAGTTCGTCTGGCATGAATACGATGAAATTCACAAGCTCGCGTTTCTCCTTGTTTCCCAATATTCATCTCTGATCAGATTATGACATGCCGGCGGCATGGCCTTGGCTTGGAACCGCCTAAGCCCCAGCCTCTCGCGTCCCAGTATAGATTTCAACCGATGCCATGACCTCATTGGCATGCACTCCAGTCATATCCACGACGAGGCACACATGTATATACACGCTTGGCAGGCGGATACATGCCACATCGGTCCCGTTGTACCACCCGCGGCGGTCGTCAGGATTGGGGAGAGTCCGGATCTGAATCAAGTCTGTGTTTGGTGCAAGACAAAATGGGCCGGCATCCGCTTCCTGGCCTGCGTGCCGCGCGAGCATTCCTGAACGCGACCCATCTGAGATCCTTGCCTGCCATGCCGCGAGGAATCCCGTCTTTTCTGACACCAGCCGAAGATCTTAATCTAGCGCAGAAGTTATCTTGCGACTCGGCTTCGCTCCCTGTCTACTCTACATGTTTTCCGTTGGGGCAATGGGCATAACGGTCAGGATAAGGTTGCCGTAGTTGGATAGCCGAGAGATCAGCGGGCGATGCCCTATCCCGTAATGAGGGACTGGCCGCCGTCAATCCACATTTCCGTCCCCGTGATGTGGGACGCCGCCGGCGAAACCAAGAAGTGAATCAAGTCCCCACATTGCTCGATCGTGCCCGGCACGTTCACGGTCAACGGAATATTGCCTTCCTTCCATTCGGCGCGCCACATCAGATCCTGATTGTGCAGCGTGGTATTGTCTCCGATTTCGGTAGTGATGGACCCCGGACAAATGACGTTGATGCGAATACCGTCCCGGGCCAGTTCTGGAGCCAGCATCTTGGTCATGATCAATTGCCCTCCCTTGGAGCAGGCGTACACCACGGCCCCGGTATTGCTGAACATGCGGGTTCCATTGACCGAGGATACAACCGCAATGGCACCGCCTTGCTTCTTGAGCCAAGGCTGGGTGTACTTGATCGTCATGAAGGTGCCCTTGAGGTTGATGTTCATGGTATGGTCCCAATCTTCCGCAGTGATTTCCTCTATGGACGCCCACAGCCCATTGACGCCTGCGTTGGCCACCACAATGTCGATGCGACCACAGGATTCGCCTAATTGGGCGACTGCCTTTTCCAGTTGGGGCAGGTTTGCCACGTCTGCTGTCAAGGGAATGGCCGAGCCGCCCGCGACCTTGATTTGCGCCACGACATCCAGGAGCTGGGACTCGGTGCGTCCCAGCGCGCCGATACAGGCTCCAGCGGCGGCCAGCCTGAGAGCCACCCCTTTGCCTATGCCGGATCCGGCCCCCGTAACCAATGCAACCTGACCATTCAATGACATCTTGCGTACCCTCCGGGATTCTGGTTGCCGTCGGAGCGGAATGGATTCAAGAAGCGCCCTCATGCTGCCGCCAGGCTTCATATTCCTGCCATCCCTGCTCAGACAAGGGATAATACACATTCAAGTTGCCCCCTGCCCGCAATTTCATACGGCTGAATTCCTCCCACTCTTCATGGTGGACCGTGTGACGCAACACATCCCCGATCATCTGTTGGGGCACCATCACGGCCCCGTCATCGTCCGCGATGATCACGTCTCCTGGGAGGACTGTCACTTGGCTGCAGGCCACGGGCACGTTGAAGGCAAAGGGAAACAGCCGAGCCTGCGAGGCGTAGTTGGGAGTAAAACCGCGCGTCCACACCGGCACCCCCAGCTTCTGGATCTGCGGCCAGTCTCGGATGCATCCGTCCACTACCAGACCCGCTCCGCCGCGTCCCTCAAAATAGGTGGTCAGCATTTCACCCACGCAACCCGTATAAGGGTTCCCAAAGGCCTGAATGCACAGGACATCTCCTGGTTGTACGGACTCAAAGACAGCCCACAAGGCGCTGCGTTTTTCGGTTTGCTCCTGCCCCATTCCCGAAGCAATGTCTTCCCTTTGCGGCATGAATGCCAAGGTGACGGCGGGTCCCACCACCTTGCTGCCCGGGCGGCGGGCGGGAATGCCGGCCATGAAGGAATTGCGCAAGCCCATCTTGTGCAACGTGGCGCTGGCGGTGGCGCTGCTGACTTGGTGCAGCTCTTCCAGCAAGCTCGAATCAGGACGCATGACTGGACCGCCATCAATGGGCAACGAGAAGTCCTTGGGAGGTTTCAAGGCGAAATCGTCGAGACGGGAGGAGGTCTGGTTCATGACAACTCCTTGTTCCCAGGCATGGGGATACGTTCCACAGTCAAGGCATAGTGGCCTTCAATATAGGGGTACTTGTCTTCCAGATCCGCAGTGAGATTGACTCCCAGACCGGACTGGTCAGGAAAGTGCAGAAATCCCCGACTGATCACAGGCGGGTCCTCGAAAATGCCCCATTGCAGCGGGCCCTGAATCATGCAGACTTCCAGTATTTCGCAGACTGGCAGCGCAGCCACGACATGGCCGTTGGCCATGCCCATCAGGCCGTTATGCCAGCTATGGGGATAGAGCTTTATGCCTCGCTCACGCGCCACGGCCCCCATCCGCAGCATCTCGGTGATGCCGCTCAGGCCCGCATCAGGCTGTATCGTGGCATAAGCGCCGGCATCCAGATAGGGTTGCAACTGGGCCAGAGTTGCGAACGACTCGCCTCCAGTGATAGGCAGATCCACAGCCTTGTTCAGGCGGGCATACGCCATGGGGTCGCGAGGCATGGGTTCCTCGAACCAAGCGAAGCCCAATCGATCCAATTCCAGCGCCACGGCCCACGATTGCTCTTCATTGAGACGACAGTTGCCGTCCAAGGCCAGATCCATGCGTCCGTCCACGATGCGATGCAGTTCCCGGACATGGTCCAAAAAACGATCCACTGTGATGCCATCCCACGTCCATTCCGTGCCGATGCGAAATTTCATGACCGGGAATCCGCGCTCTATGTAATCCTCCGCTTCCTCAAAGAGCTGGGCCGGGTTGAAACGCCAGTCATAACGGCAGCCGCTGGAGGCGTACACCTTCACTCCTGCGGACCGTTGTCCGCTGATCAGGCCACAGACGCTCTCGCCCGCCGCGCGTCCCCGTATGTCCCAGAGAGCACAGTCGATGCCCGCCGCGGCGGCATCATATCCCCTGTCCAGTCCATGGGGACTGGGAGCGATGCCCGGGTCCGTAGGATCCTGGCCCACGAGCGTGGGGGCCAGAAAGTCGACCCATTGACGGATTGGCAGCGGCCAGCCATAGGAAGTTGCCTCCCCGATGCCTATGGTTCCCTCGTCCGTATGTATCACCACTATCGTGCAGTCGGCCTTAATGGTTCGGTATTGGGACGTGACCCACTGCTCCCGCCGACCATGCATGCGGGACAGGCATAGCGTTTCAAGCCGCGCAATCTTCAAGGCATTCCTCCTGGCTCTTGGGCCACTTTGTCAGTCTTCCGTGTTGTGGAGAATCAATTTTATCCTCATTGACCTTGTGCCAGACGAAATTGCTTTCGGATCCCAACCTATGCAGAGCTGCGTGTAGCCCGATGCCAGATAGGTCATGAAATGGAAACGGACAACCCGTTCAATAGGATCCGCAGTGGTTCGTGGTCTTCGCAACGAAAGTCAAGGCGAGCCTGTCCGTTGGCCAACAAGACCATGCCGGAGACGTGGCCCGGGCCACGGGCGCGCGGAAATCGCATCCAATCCCAGTATCCATGACAGGTATGCCAAACACGCCGAGCCCACCATCTTTGTTGAAGCCGATTGCGAGGTTTGGTATTTCCTAGGATGGAGACCCCCTGACGGTGGATGGATTCATAGCTAGCCGACAAGGCCATCGCCGCAGGCAACAGGGACCTGCCGTGTAAGCCATGGGCCAAATGCGCGGCATGGCAAACCCTCTCGGGAAATTGTGCAAGACAACTGCCTCAAGACCTCGATGCCGCCTGGGCGGCGGATGAATGCGAATGTAGAAAGTTCATCTTGGGGTTCAACTGCCAGCGGACGGTGTCTTGTACCTGAGTGTTCTGGCCCCATTTTTCCAACAGGCTGTTGACGCTGCCCAGTTCTTCCATTCTCCGGGCGACTTGGTCGGGATCCCAATCCGCCAGAAGTTCCGCCCTGAGTTCCGCCTTGATGCTGGCATGGCGCGGATCGGGGGCCAAGTCTTCCAGCTCATCGGGATCCTGGACCAGATTGAACAACTGATCTGGCTGTCCGTGGAAATAAATGTACTTCCACTCCTCTCTTCGCACCATGCGCTGGTAGCAGCCCTCGCCCGGCGCAAAGAGCAGCGAGCCGTATTCGGAGAAAGCCCGATCTTCCCAATCCGACCGAGCGGGATTCCGCAGCTGGCTGGCAAAGGAGCGACCTGACGCCTGTGGCAAGGGAGGAGCTCCCAGCAATTCAAGCAGAGTCGCCGTAACATCCACGCCATTGGCTACGAGTGCAGATCGAATGTTCCGCGGCAGGTGTCCGGGCCATGACATGATGAGTGGCACCTTGACCGACTCTTCGTAAAAGACATGCTTCCACCAAAGGCCGTGTTCTCCCAGCATGTCGCCATGGTCGGAAGTGTAGATGACCAAGGTGTTCTCCAACTGACCTGTGTCTTCCAGAATCTGCAGCAATTCGCCTATCCACTGATCCAGACGGTACACGAGAGCCCAATAGGCGACTCGGGCCCTGAGTTGCTCTTCCTCGGGGACGCTCTCGATTTCCGTGTGTCTGCGCCACCACTGAAGGAAGGGGTGCATTTCGGCATGGCTTGCCTTGGGTTTGGCAGGCAATGCCATTCGGTCCCGGAATCGCGCAAAGTCCCGGGGCCGGGCTACGTAGGGCGGATGTGGCAGCATGTAGCCCACTGTCAGATTGAAGGGTCTCGGCCGTCTTTCCTCCTGTCTCTGTTGACAGACCTTCTGCAGGAAGGCAACGGCTTCCCTTTGCACCTCTTCGTCATGGACCTGGTAGGCGCTTTGCCCTGCCCCGGACTTCCGCAGGCTGATGCGGTGCGGTCCCGCGGTCCCCTCCAAGACTCCCCTGTCTATGGCCGGTCCGCCCAGCTGATTGGGACAGTGATCTCCCACCAGACGGTGGGTGTACCCGCGCAGCTGATCCGGTCCCATGGCATGCATGCGGCCAATCAGGACCGGATGGTACCCTGCGGCGCCCAGCGAATGGGCCAGCGTGGGAATCCGGGAATCCAATTGCTGTTCATTGGTCCATACCTCGTTTTCGAACGGTCGGCGGGCCGTGAGCATGGACATGCGAGAAGGCACGCAGATGGGGGAATCGCAATAAATATGGTCGAATACGACCCCTTCCTGTGCCAGTCGACCGAGATGGGTGTTCTGCAGCAGACTGTCTCCATAACAGTCCAGCACCCTCTGGGCGTGTTGGTCCGAATGAATATAGAGGAGATTGGGGAGTTGTGAATCCATAGGTGCCCGCCTGTATCTGCCTTGAGGGGATCTCGGTGTTTCGTCTCATACATGGTACCTTGAAGCCTGCCCTATTCACGGCCGAAGTCAACCGCCAAGCAGGCCAGAAATCGCAGCTGCGCATGCACCCTTCACACTGGATTAAGGAAGCTCCAAATGAAAATTACTGGTATCGAAGTCCATATTGTGAACATGGGACACAGGAGCATACCTTTTGTGACCGTGCAGACCGATGAGGGCATTTCCGGCGTGGGGGAAGCCTATTCCTGCGGTCCTGATCTAGCCACAGTCAAGGCCATCAAGGATTTTGAACATTGGCTGATAGGGCGGGACCCGCGGGATATCGAGGGGTTGTGGCATCTGATGTTTGCCGGAACCCGCTTCCCAGGTGGCATGGTGGTCAACGCAGCTATCAGTGGCATCGAACATGCCCTGTGGGACATTGCCGGCAAGTCCGCGGGGCTGCCAGTATATCGGCTGTTGGGAGGCAAGGCTCGAAACCGAGTGCGGGTATATCAATCCGTGGCCGGAAATACCCCGACCGACTTGGCCGCGCAGGCGCAAGGGCGGGTAGCGGAATTTGGGTATACCGTGTTGAAGATGAACCCCTTGCCGGCCGATGCACACGAGATCGCTTGGAACCAAGTTCTAGATGCCGCGGAAGCCCGTGTGGGGGCGGTGCGAGATGCCGTGGGACCCGGAGTCGAAATTGGCCTGGATCCGCATGCCCGCATTTTTGAAGTCGGCAGGGCGGCCCAGCTCTGTGCCGTTGTCGCTCCTTTCCGCCCCATGTTTGTCGAGGAACCTCTCAGACCCGAAAATCTGGAAGCGTGGGCCGCCTTGAAACGGCAAGTCAGCATGCCCTTGGCCACAGGCGAGATGCTCTATACGCGTCATCAGTTTCTTTCACTGTTGTCGCAATATGCGGTGGATTTTATACAACCGGATGTCTGCGTGACAGGTGGCATCTGGGAGATGAAGAAGATTGCCGCATTGGCCGAAGCCCACTATGTGAGTGTAGCTCCGCACAACCCCTGCGGTCCGGTTGCCAACGCAGTCAACGCACACTTTGCGCTAAGCACCCAGAACTTCGAGGTTCTGGAATACCATCCCGACCAAGAAGGGGTACGCGGCAAGATTCTCCAAGAGCCAATACCGTTGGTGGACGGGTTTCTGGAAGTCCCCGACACTCCTGGTCTAGGCATAGAATTGAATATGGAATTCGTGACCGGTCAGGAATACACCCCTTGGCATAGACAGCGCTTGTATCGTCCGGACGGATCGTTAGCCTACCAGTAACCCCTGTCTCAGTCCTGCCCGGTATTGGCGCCCGACACTCAGAGCTGTGGGTCTGAAGAAAGGTCACCGGGCGTTCTGTCTAGGACACTGGCCCGATCCACGCCAAACGTCTAGGTTGCTGTCGAGGCCAGGATTTCAAGCTTGTCCTCGTCAATGTCTATGCCCAAGCCAAGTCCTGCAGGACACAGCAGGTGACCCGCCTCGTATCCAACACTCTCGGTTGCTACATCGTCTTCGTACAGTATCAGACCCGCACTGTCTCCCGGGTCGTCGAGTACACGCGTAGCCGCGGCCAGATGTACAACTGCAGCGGTGCCCAAGTCAGGTCCGCAGACTACCCAGAACATAGGGAGAAATATTGAGGATGTCAACCGACTTGCGAGTCAGCAACTGCCAGGTATGGGGTAGGTTCACGACATGCTCGGATACGGGTTTGTGTGCCCGGGCCTTGAACTCCGCCAATCCCTCCAGATCGTATCGCGGGCCGGATCTTCAATCAGACGGCAGTCGCCCCACTTCCGCAGTTCTTCCAATTGAATGACCACATGTCGTCAGTGCGGAAGATTGGAGAGTCCCAAGACTTGATTGTGACTCTCCCGTCGTACGGGTTGGTGGATTCCTTGAGAAACGCCACGTCTGCTTCGTGACTGGCCCCCACGTATAGCCGAATCAAGTCGAATCCCCGATCCAGCATTGCTTCAACCCTCTGCAGGTTCGGATCAACCTCTTTGAGCGAACGCATTCTGAAAATGGGATAGCAGACCTTCATGCGATCTCGTAGCCATCCACCAAGCAGGGTGCTGGCTGGGATTCCATAGAAGTGGCCAATAGAGCCAAATCCATTCCTTGTCTCACCAGTCCAGAACGGCTATACGTGTGTCCTTCATCGGGAAAAATTTGATCAGTGCATCTTCGATGGCCACAATGTTGCGGGCATCTTTGCCCTTGCAGAGTTCATTCAACATCCTCTCCAGTTCTGGCAGATCCAACTGATACATGGGCACATGGGGACAGATCGCTCATCTCTCCTTACCCGAAGCCATCTTCCTCCGTGACGATTTTGACGATGACATGCTGGTTTGGCGATTCCGATGTGGAGGGCCGGCATAATGGGGTGAAGCGAAATACGAGCGATCTTCACGGAAATCCTGCCATAATGGATGTGGAGGCACTGCATGAACGATCCTTGTTCACCTGCAGCATCAACTTGAAACGTTCCTGCGGTCGTTATACGCAAAACAAACTGTCGCCAAGGAGGCTGATCTAGGGGCTGGCATATCCCATCCTGGTGCATTGCCTCCTTCACTACACTTGCGTCACTGGTGCTTTGGTCCGCAGTCTCTCAAACAGCCTTGTCATATGCCAAATGAACATGATCTTGCCTCTGCATCCTGACTGCAGGGCATTGAACAACTGCACAGAATGGTTCGGTGTCACATTGACCAAGCCAGAAGTGAAACCCTGAGCCCCGGCCGGCCAGAAAAAGGGATCTCAAGTTTCGGTGACTCCGCAAATCAGGACAAGCCCGCTTCCATCCACTGCATGGACTGTCTCGGCAAAGGAGATTGCGCATCCGTCCTTCATATTTGATGCCCACGAAATTCGGACGCTTCTCCTCCACCTCCTCCACCTCCAGCAGTTCCCGAGATCCTATGATTTGAAGGATTTCCAGTCGATCTCCGCCGGATTGGAATTCCGGAAAGGGATTAGGGATTACTGGAATGGAGATTATGGTTAGGGGCCACTGCGGACTTCAGAAAAATTCATATGCGAGGGAGGCAAATCTCTTGGCGAAGCCTGTGGGAATTGAGGCGCTCGAGTGCCGATGGTCTTTTCCTGTACTCCCCATTTGGTATAAGGTTGACCTCTTGGAATATACCTTAGATAAGGAACGCAAACCAACATGGTCGATCCCCATACTTGGCCTGCACTTGCCATTCGGGGCGGCAGCCCTGCAGTGTCTGAACCCCCTGCTGCCATGCTGCCTGGCATCATGGCCTATAACGAAGAGGAAGAGGCCGCAGTTTTGGAAGTGATACGCAGCAGGAATGTCTACCGGTTCATGGATGCCGCGGGCGGGTCCCAATGCGAGAAACTGGAATATCTGTTCCGGGAGAGTACGAACCGGAAATACGCCTTGGCTGTGACCTCGGGAACCGCAGCCTTACTTTGTGCCCTGCAGGGGCTTGGCGTGGGACCGGGAGATGAAGTGATCGTGCCGGCCTTTGGCTGGATCGCCTCGATATCGGCCGTGCTTGGCGTAGGGGCCGTGCCTATCATTACAGAGGTAGACGAGTCCCTGACCCTTGACCCGGAGGCAGCTCGTGCCAATATTTCCCCTTTTACCAAGGTGATCATGCCGGTCCATATGCGAGGCGTGCCTGCGAATCTGGATCCTTTGCTGGAACTTGCCGGGGCGCACAGTCTGAAGCTGCTGGAAGACACGGCGCAGGCCAATGGAGGCTCCTACCAAGGTCGCCCGCTGGGTTCATTCGGTGATGCAGGAGCCTTTAGTCTGCAGGCCAGCAAGATCATCACATCGGGAGAGGGTGGCATGGTGGTCTCCGATCATGATGAGGTCTATGCCCGAGCTGCCATGTTCCATGACCCCTTCTCCAACCAGCTGGTCAACTTGCCGGAGAGCGATGCCATGTGGGGCCTTAATTTCCGGATGCCCGAAGTGACAGCAGCGCTTGCGCGCGTGCAGTTCTCAAAAAGAAAACGCATCATCGATGCAATGCGGGTTCGCAAGGCATTGATCAAGAACGGGATCGCTGATCTCGCTGCAACCAAGTCGGTCTCCTTCCGCCATTTGCACGACGAGTCGGGGGACACGGGTTTGGCTTTGATCATGTTCATGCCCGACGAGGAAAGTGCAGGCCGGGTTACTGCGGCTCTGCAGGCGGAGAACGTCAATTGCAGCCGGCTATATACCCAAGACAGCACGGATCAGCATGTCTATGCGTCATGGAATTCGGTGCTCAACAAAAAGCAGTGGTCAGAACAGGGAGGACCTTGGACATGGGCCGCCAGAGATGTAGAGTATAGTCGGGACATGTGCCCGCGCACTCTGGATCTCTTGACTAGAGCTGTGCAGATCCACATTGCCCCTGTTCTATCCAATGCAGAAGTCGAAGAAAATCTGGAAGGCCTTACGAAGGTTTTCTCGGAGCTGCTTTAGCTCGATACCAGTCCAGCCCCCAACCGGAGACATTCATTTGAAAATTACTGCTCTGGAAACTTATCCCGTCTGGAACGGAAACCGAAACTGGCTCTTCGTGATTATCGACACTGACGAAGGCGTATGGGGTGTAGGAGAATCAGGAATCAGCGGCCAGGAAACTGCCGTGACAGCTGCTGTCAAGCAGCTCGGCCACAGTCTGATCGGGCAGAACCCCTTCCGCATCGAACATCACTGGCAGACCATGTTTCGCGGGGGCTTCTTCCCGGCCCAACGCATAGTGTCCGCAGCCATCTCTGCCATTGACATTGCTCTCTGGGACATCAAAGGGAAGGCTTTGGGCGTGCCCGTGTACGAACTGTTGGGGGGCAGGGTTCGAGACAAGGTCATCTGTTATCCTCACAACAGCGGTCACGGCATGGATGTGGACACCTTGGTCCAGTCCTGCCAAGAGACCACGGCGGCAGGATGGAAGTTCGTGCGCTGGGGACTACCGCAGGACGGGGCCATCTTGGAACCCCGACCTGCAGTCATGGTTGCACTTGAGCAGTTTGAAGCCGTCAGAGCCGCGGTGGGAAATAATATTGAAATCTGCTTTGATGTTCACACCCGCCTGGATCTGCCTGACACCGTGTGGCTCTGCCAGGAAGTCGAAAAACACCGCCCCTTCTTCATTGAGGACCCTCTGCGGTGCGAAAATCCGGATTCGTTCAAGACCTTGCGCCCCCGCACTACGGTACCTCTGGCTGCAGGAGAGCAGTTCAGCTCCAAGTGGGAATTCCGGCAGCTGGTCGAAGAAGAGTGGATTGATTACGCGCGCATTGATCTCTGCATTGTGGGCGGCTTTACCGAGGCTCGCAAAATTGCCGGCTGGTGTGAAACGCACTACATCAAGCTGGCTCTGCACAATCCGCTGGGTCCCGTTTCTTCGGCCGCGTGTTTGCAATTGAATCTGGCCACTTCCAACTTCGGCGTTCAGGAACAGCCAACCAAACCGGATGTCATGCTGACTGAAGTTGTTCCCAATCCACCCAAGTGGGAAGACGGCTATCTCCTGCCTCCTGATGGACCTGGCTTGGGCATCGATTTCAATCGGGAGGCCGCCAAGGCCTTGGCGGGACATGTCTGGAACATGCCAAAGCTGCGTCGCTTGGATGGCTCCTTTACCAACTGGTAAAGGACTGATGAGGCATCAGGGTCGCTCTTAGAGCTTCTTGCGCCAGTTTGGGTTCCAAGTGCGTGCAGAGAGGGACATACCGACAAAATATCTACCGTATTGTCCCGAGTCTAGCAGCTGTTTTTGCAACGCGCTGAGGATGTGCAAAGAAGCGCAATCCTCTAGAGTCTTGGGGTTTTTGGACGAATGAGATGCGGGAGAATGTGGAGGGGCCAGCACGGCATCGGCAAAGCCGCCAGACACTTCTGAAGACGAGGTCGTTACTGTTCAGAAGCCTTTGGCAATGCACCGGACAGGTATGAGGCGATGCAAGCGTACAGAATGGGTCGGCGAGGGCATACGCATGTATGCATGATTGTACCCTTGAGAAATTCTAGCGCACAGGGCTCTGCGAGGTCGTCAAACAGGTAACGGGGTTGCAGGTTGTGTAAGCACAGTGGGGGAAACGCGGCCGCCTAAAATCAATCAATCTCTCTCCCCCCTTTGTGGTTGTTAGGGTCGCTGGACTGTGCACAGTCCAGCGACCCTTCTTTATTTGTTGAGACAGACAGCAGCGAAGAATTGCCGCTAATCGGGAATCTCGCGATATGACGTGCTTGATACAAGATCGAATTCATAGCCCCAAGGGGATCCTGTCATACTCTGCAGCTTAGAGTCGTAGATTGCACTCCTGTACTTCACGACTGCCTCATAGCATCCATTTGCGTTGGGTGGAGTGTCGAAGCCCTTGATAGTCACGGACGGCCCCTGCGAACTGGCCATCCAGCGATCGGAGCTACCGAAGCCGTTGCTCACTTTCGTATCGTAGCAACCTACTAGTATTATAGGCTTACCGTCCGTTAGCGTGTTGCCGTTGTTCTCTGACGAGATACTGTGGAATGTGTCTGGCGTCACGATTCGCTCTGAGTTGACCTTCCATTCCCCGTTCAACCGCGATGATTCTGCTGAGGGCGCGCTGGGTGGGCCTTGGTCATCTGGATCCGCCACTACGTACCCTGCTGCTGTTAAGGGAGATAGCCTCTCTTCTCGGGCCATTGCGGGTATGCGTTCACCGTTGATCGTGCTGGTCGAAGATGTGCTGGTCGAAGATGTGCTGGTCGAAGATGTGCTGGTCGACTGCTGTTGCTGTGCCACCGCTGGAGAGACGGCATACAATGACCGCACCGCTCCAACGCCCACTACGGCAATGGCAACCAAGAAGACGACAAAATATTTCAGCATGAGGGGCCTCCTAACTGTTTAAAACATTGCGATGAACTCTCAATAGGCAATATTACATGATACCGTGCACCTCACCGGAACTGAACTATAGCTGTTCTCACAATGATCCCCAAATGGATTTTTGCTCAATACGCGAATCCTAGCATAGCCCGCGTCAGGCAATTGTGACAATTTCAATCCCGTACCGGAAACAGTGACATTTGGCAGCATGCATATCAGATTTATTTGGAATGGTGGTGGGGACCAGCCATCCTGTGACACTAGGAGAAACGATCCAAGCCCTCGTCCAGTATTCTGGTTCTCTTGCCCTTCGGTGTATCCAGAACCTGAACGAGTCGAGCTGTCCTCGTTGGTGCGCGCCTCAATGAATTTCCAAGAAGATGTCGCGCGGATCGAAAATGTCTGTGTCATCCGTGAACAAGCAGAATCGTATGGGAAATCGTTCCCGATCGCGGCATCGATAACCGGATGCATCCATGCAGTCGGCCTGCCAGCTCTGCTGCTTTGGCGTTGGCCGGATCCGATTCTGAAATCTGTGTTTCTCCACGCCCAAATCGAATTGCAGGAAATCGCTGATCGGAAACGTATCGAGAATGCAGACTTTCCGGCAAGGCATTAAAAGTACGTTCAGCCAGCCCATGTGCTTCTTTGAGGTCACATCCGACGCCTTTATTCCAAGACAATCCCAAGGCATCCTCTGTCGCGAGCAACCTGTCTAGTTCACCATCGTATCGATTTCAGAGCGGAACTGAATTGCGGCAAGCCCAGTTCGAGTACATGTGTGAAGAAATCCTTTACCGTTTCTTTCGTACTTCTAGGCTCTGCTTGTGTCGTCATGAATCGCAAGGCTTTGATGTGCGCAGTCTTTTGACCTGATAGCGCACGAAACAGAATCCCAGTGTTGCCTGTCCATGAGGATGTACTGTGAGACTGCGTTGCACTGGAAGCCCCTAGTGGGGCACTGGGCCATTGTCGGCAAGAAACTGGTACATGAGAGTCTAGAGTACGCTGGAGTTGTTTGAATTGTTCAGGTCTGTTTACAGGGAGCTGACATCTGCCAATGTGAGCGAGAAGCAGAAGCGGAAGATTGAGCAGCTGCTTTAATCCCTTCTCCCTTCTGGGCCCTCGCGCTGACACGCAGCCATTGAGGCTGGACACTCTGGTCCCGCGTCTGGGGGCAAGTCGCGTCCAAAGCCGCCAAGGCACAGAATTCGGAACACAGGCCTCAAAAACTGCCGGTTGTCCTTGCTATAGAGCGGTCTGCCAAACACAAAAGGTTTTAAATCTGTCCTCTTGGTCTGAACAAGTGGTGGCAGCGACGAGCAAGGGATTGTGTGACTGACAGTGATACAGAGCAATTCTGTCGTGCTTGCCTCCTTGGCTTGACTTGCCAATTCCGTTGTTGTTTTGACGATACGCCTAGATCACTTCCAATGCATTCATGTCGATCAGGCGTGGGAACGGCTCGTGGGGTTCGGATTGATACCAAACTGCCATGCTTGCAATGTCATCCTGAAGGGGCAGGTAGCGGGGATTGCCTTCCTGGCGGCTCCGCCATCCCAGTGCCTGCATGGTGACCCGCAGATCTGACTCGAAGCGGACGGGATCCATGATGTGCCACCGATACATGCCGAACCGGGTCTGACTCCTGTTGAAGCCATCGGGTTTGAGCACCTGATGGAATCCGAGGTATGGGGCCGAGAATGTCCCGTATTCGTCTTTCTGCTTGCCTTTGAAGCCCCAAGCTCCTCCAAAGTAGTCTTCTGTACCTGTACCGCAAATGGTGGGCCACTCCTTGTCTCCATCCAGATAGAATTTCAACTCCCCCTCACCCCACCAGCCGCTGTTGTGGGTCCCCCAGGCTACATAGACGCCGGCGTAGTGACCCTGCCCCGTGACATTGTCGACCAAGGTGACGATATCCATGTACGGCAAGGGA
This sequence comes from Caldilineaceae bacterium, assembly GCA_963422415.1. Lineage (GTDB taxonomy): Bacteria > Chloroflexota > Anaerolineae > Caldilineales > Caldilineaceae > Bin34. The sequence continues at coordinate 2,624,071 of OY729430.1, read as the reverse complement.
TTGACCCGCCGCCACTGGGCATGGAAATAGCCCATATCGTCGGGCACGTCAGACAGAGCATAGTCAATCTGATAGAAGAAATGAGGTGCAGGATCGGGGCTGAGATTGACAATTTCCACCCTGGCATGCCGGCGAAACGGCATCGGCCAGTAGCTGTTGAAGGCTCCTGACGGATTGACGGAAACAGGTAAGGAGTTTACGTTTTCCGGTTTGCCCCAGCCATTGCAGAAAAAGTCGCCCAAGGGAGTTTCCACCGAAGGATCCGCTTCATTGTCCCAGTAGATGCGCAGCACCAGCGAGCGGTAAAAAGCCGGTCTGCAGGTAATCCAGACATGTTGTATTTGGCCTGGACCCTCGATCTCGGCCAATGCAGTGGTCGATTTGCCTGCCAGATCAATGCAAGGGGACACCTTCCAAGTTCGACCCAGTTCCCGGGCCGCTGCGGCTCCCGTGCCTTCTGTCGCCCTGCCGCCCTGCCCCTTGCCGCCCCGAAAATTTTCCGCGGAAATCGATCGGCTCTGGGCCTTGGACAATCGGGCAATATTGCCCAGTCCCTGATTGAGACCGTTGTACTCTTGCATATCGTGCAGCTCCTTGCTTGGATTCAAAAGCTGGCTCAGTGCACTCTGAGCCAGACACATGGTGTCAAGATTGGCCCGATTGACAATCGGCTGATTCTATTCAATCTCTACCTGTGCCGATGGATCCGCGGCCTTGCCTTGGGAAGACACAATCCGGCCTCGGTTGGGAGCCGCCCCTCAGGTTTCCGCAGTGGAACAATGCTAGACCTGTTTGGAGCCGGTGTCCATGATTTCCAAGGCCAGTTGGGAATTGGCCCTTACATATTTCACAGGGGAATCCAAGGCTTTGGTCAGATCCTCGCGCGCCACTTGCGCATGGCAGGCCATCTTGCACAGGGCCAATGAGGCGTTTTGCGCGACCCGCGGTGCCGTGTCGGTCAGGTGCTGTCCAAGTTTCGCCGCGCTGGCGCCGACATTGTCCAGGATCCCCAGCGAGAATGCCGCGTTCCGCCGCACCCATTCGGAGTTGTCCTGCAAGGCATGCACCAGGGCTGGGATCGAGTCTTGCGCCGGTAGGCCCACGTCACCCAGCCGGTCGGCGGCACTGGCCCTGATCCACCAGTTCTCATCGTGCAGGGCTTGCTCCAACCGCGGGACCGACATTGCACCTACCGCTGTGATGCCGTGGGTAGACAGCATCTCGCAAGGATTGCGGTACCGGCCACTGACATTGCTCTCCAGCTTGTTGATCGCCTCTTCCGGCCAGTACTGGAATAGTGCCTCACAACCCTCTTCTCCCGCCGCGGCCAGATTGTAGGCCGCGTTCAGGGCCCGATGCTCGTCGCTGTCCGAGAGCAGTTGCTTGAGGTCGAGTATCGAATTGGCTGTCTGTTCGTTGTTTCCCGTCACACCGCGATGCCAATTCCAGACGGAATTCCAAATGGGAGCGGCGTTGTAGTTGAAACCCCAAGCCATGGGGGGCCACAATCTTTTGCTTTCGTTGTGCCAGGAGGGAGCCGTCGGCTCGCTGGCCCGACAGAACAGAAATTTGTTCATGAACCGATTCTTGTCAAGGCAGTTGGCCAGTCCCCGGTGCCACACGTCGTAATGCACAATCACCACATCGCCCGCCGTGCCGACCATGGGAATCTCGTCGTGCTGCAGGGCGGCTTCATGGGACACGTAATATTGCGTTCCCGGCCTCACTCCGGTGGGCCCGTAGACCAGTGAAGTGTCTTGAGGATAATAGAAGGCCATGGCCCACCGACATCGGTGCTGGCGTACAAAGTGGTCGGCGGGAATGCTGTCCTTGTGGTCGTGTTGGGCTTGGCGCTGCGGGGGTGTCAAATGACAATGACGGTGGGGGTACATGAAGTAGTCGTTGCCCAGAATGCTGGTCAGGGCGCCACGTATCATGGGGTGGCCGAATACCTCTTGGAGCAGGGGCACTTTGTCATAAATGTCATCGCCGGGGTTCTGGCCCTCGGCGAAGACCGCCTCCGTGTCCGCGAAGACCTGAGCGTGAAAATCCGTTTCCAAGGGAAGGTGCAGTTTTAGGTAGCCCTGTCCAATGAAAGATCGCATCTGGGCGTCGTCCAGCAAGAAGTCCGGCAGGGAATTCATAAGGAACTCATCTCTCCTGATTGTTTGTATGCATCCGCTGCAAATTGTAAAACGAAATGCGGTTGTCGCTGTTCGGAAGCTGCGGCGTTCCGATTCTGCAGTGTGCCTTGATCAATCGTTTATAATTGTCACTGCCCAAAATACAGCATGCAAGTTGTGTATGCGCAACAAGTGGAGATTGCCAACGGCCCTGTAGGTTATGGCATTGTGCCTCGTGCCCATGGCAGCTACTGCCTGCTGCTTTTCCAAGTCTACACGGAGGAATTCCAAGTGAAGAGAGGATTGTCTATTCTGATTGCCTTGCTGTTGGCCACGTTGGGAACAACGGCCTGCGGAGGGGAAACGGTCCCGGTGACCGAAGATTCGGCTCCGGCGACCGAAGATTCGGCCACACTGACCGAAGCCGACACGACCGAGGCCATGATCTCCCCCATGGCCGTCGACGGGGCTCCTTGGGAGGACTACCAGTTCAGTTCTCCTGCCGTCTATACCGAAATGACGGGCAAGACCATTGACGTCTTCAATGAGGCGCCAATGTTGGCTGCCATGGTCGAAGCCGGGACGCTGCCGTCCTTGGCGGAACGACTGCCGGAAAGTCCCTTTGTCATCAAGCCGCCCTTCCATATCGGCGAATATGGCGGGCAACTCAATCTGGTGGGTTTCCCCGAGGCCGGTTCCCTGTTTACGGGATTTACTGAATCAATGCAGCAGGGCCTGTTCGTGGGCCTGCCCAAGGCTGGGCCAGATACCAATCAGTATTTTGCCAACATAGTGGAGAGTTACGATCTGGCGGACGATGCCACTTCCCTGACACTCAACTTGCGCCAAGGGATGAAGTGGTCGGACGGCGACGCCTTGGATGCCGGGGACTTCTCCTTCTGGTTCAATCACATTCTGCAGGACAAGCGGTTGTTCTTCGGTGATACCACCAACTACAAGATCGACGACGAATTCGTCGAAATGGAAGTGATCGACGACTACACCATCCGCTACAATTTCGGGAAGCCTTACAAGAAGGTAGTCGTCGCGTGGGCGTCGGACCGTCCCTTTGCCCCTTCGCATTTCCTGGGAACCTTCCATCCCGAATATGACGAAAACGCGGATGCCAACGGACAGGAATTGGGCTTTGATGACTGGGTCGGCGCCTTCACGGACAAGAATATGCGCAAGAACTATTCAGCCCGTCCAGAACGGCCTCAGGTCAACCCCTGGATTTTCAAGGAGTGGGAAAGCGCCTTTGGCTCTTGGGAGCGGAATCCTTATTACTGGCGCGTGGATACCCAGGGCAACCAGCTGCCGTACATTGACTCCATTCTGGTCACCACTGTCCAGCAAGGCGGCGATCCCGAGGTGCTCAAGTTGAAATTCATGAACAAGGAATTCGACTATGGACCATCCCAGATCAGCATTACGGATCTGCCCATTCTGCGGCGCAATGAAGAGAGTGGCGACTACCGGGTTATCATTACGGAAAATGCCACGACTTCCAGCGCGTTGGGCATAGCCTTCAACTACTCCACCGCCGATCCCTTCAAGAGTCGGATCTTCAACGACGTCCGGTTCCGACAGGCCCACTCGCTGGCCGTGGATCGAGCCGATCTCTCCGAGACCATCTTCCTAGGCACGACCAAGCCCTTTACCTCTCCTGTCTCTTCTGTCTGGACGGGGTATGAAGATTGGATGGGAACCTACTATGCAGAACACGACGTGGACCAGGCCAACGCGCTGTTGGACGAAATGGGACTGCCGTGGGATGAAAACAACGAGTGGCGGGTGAATCCCGATACGGGCGAGATCATCACGATTCTGGGCGAATACGCTACGGAGTGGCTGGGCTATCACGACGAAATGATGGAGCTGCTGGTGGACGACTGGAAACAGATTGGCATTCGCTGGCAACCCAAGTTTGTGCCGGAAGACACTCTCATGTCCCGCTACGTGGCCAATGAACACGATGTAGGCATTTGGAACACGGACGGCGGCGGCGAGCTGACGGCCTACACGAACTATCCGATGCGTCTCATTCCCCCGTGGCACTGGCAGTCCTGCTGTGCCATGAGTTCCTATGTATGGCGCCAGTGGTATGACACCAAGGGCGAACAAGGGATTGAGCCGCCGGCTGAGATCAAGCACATGTTTGATCTTGCCTTCGATTGGCTGAAGACCGAACCCGGTACGGAGGACTACGAGTCCAAGATCAACGAATTGATCCGTATCAACGTCGACAACCTGTATCTTTGGGGTACTGTCAGCGCGCCACCCAGCGTAGGCGCTGTAAGCAACCGGGTACAGAACGTGGCCGGTGAAGAGACCTTCGGTGGCGCAGCGCCGGGCGCGTATCCGAACGACGTGACCTTCATAGTGCAATAATCTTGGGTCACAGCTGAATGAAAAGGCCTTGGGGACGACATTGATGTCGTCCCCAAGGCCTGATTTTTCCGATCGGAAATGGTTTCGTACCTGCTGCGTCGCTTCCTTTACATGATCCTGCTGATTGTGATCACCAGTGTGGTCTCTTTCGTGATCATTCAGTTGCCGGCAGGGGACTACATTACGACCTTAGCCGTGCGCTACGCCGCTACGGGACAAGTGGTGGAACAAGCCACGCTGGATGGCCTGCGCATTCGTTTCGGGCTCGATCAACCTGTGTGGGTACAATACTACAAGTGGTTCTTCAATGTGTTGCAAGGAGATCTGGGCTGGTCCTTTCAGCAGGTCAAGCCCGTGTCTGAAATCATTGCGGAGCGCATTGGCATCACGGCGCTGATTTCGCTGTTGTCCTTGCTGTTTGCCTATACGGCGGGAATTCTGATTGGAATCATCTCCGCTGTCTTTCAGTATTCCTACATCGACTATTTCTTCACGACAGTGGGCTTCTTCGGTCTTGCGTCCCCCAACTTTCTGCTGGCGCTCATCCTGATGGTCATCATCTTTAATATGGGGGGGTCCGTTGGAGGCCTCTTTTCCACCGAATATCTGGATCAGCCTTGGTCTTGGGGAAAGTTTGTCGATCTTCTGAAACACATTCCGCTGCCCATGATCATCGTGGGTACCGCGGGCACGGCCGGCGTGGCCCGCGTCATGCGCGCCACGTTGCTGGACGAGCTGGAAAAGCAGTATGTGATTACGGCACGCTCCAAGGGCGTGACCGAAGTGCGTCTGATCCTGAAATATCCCATCCGGTTGGCCCTCAATCCCATCATCAGCACCATTGGCTGGGAACTGCCGGCGATCGTGTCGGGCACAGTGATCACCGACTTGGTATTGGGATTGCCCACTGTGGGACCCATGCTTTTCAGTGCGCTGGTGGCGGAAGACATGTTCATCGCCAGCAGCCTGTTGCTGTTCTTGACTTCCCTGACAGTGATCGGCACCTTCATTTCCGATGTGCTGCTGTATTCACTGGACCCACGCATTCGCATGACCTAAGATTCGCCCATGGCAACGGATTCCGCCGCCGCCGACCTGACAGTGGATACGGCTTCCCTTGAGGCCCAGGAACGATATTACCTGGCATCGCAATGGACTCTGATCCGGCAGCGATTCCGGCAACACCGATTGGCCTTGGTCGGCATCTCGATACTGGCCCTTTTCTATCTGCTGGCCCTCTTGGCGGAATTCATGGCCCCCTACGAGGTCAAGACCCGTTTTGAAGACATGGAATACCATCCGCCTACCCGCGTGCGATTCATGCAAGACGGGCTGAAAAGGCCCTTTGTCTATGCCACCCAACAGGAAAGGGATCCCTATACGCTGGAGAAAGTCTTTGCCTTGGATGAATCGGTCCGGTATCCTCTCAAGTTGTTTCACCGCGGTGACGCCTACAAGTTCTGGGGCTTGTGGGAGACGAATTGGCATTTCATCGGGGTCGATGCACCGGGGCGTCTGCTTTTGCTCGGTACGGACAACATTGGGCGGGACCTTCTGACGCAAGTGATTTACGGCTCGCGGGTTTCTCTGACCATCGGTTTGGTCGGCGTATCAGTGTCCTTCCTCATTGGCATGGTTCTGGGCGGCATCTCCGGTTACTTTGGTGGCGTGATCGACACGATCATCCAGCGGATTATCGAATTTCTGATATCGATCCCCACTATTCCCCTCTGGATTGCCCTTAGCGCTTCCCTGCCTCCGGATTGGGGAGTAGTCAAGAGCTACTTTGCAATTGTGTGCATCCTGTCGCTGGTCGGTTGGGGAGGTCTCGCCCGCGTGGTGCGAGGCAAACTGCTCGAACTGCGAGAACTGGATTACGTGACCGCGGCCCGAGTCATGGGCGTGAGCGCGGCCAACAACATTCGGATCCACATGCTGCCGAATTTTCTGAGTTATCTGATTGTGGCCCTGACCTTGGCGGTGCCCGGCATGATCCTGGGGGAGACCGCCTTGAGTTTTCTTGGCTTGGGTATCCGCCCGCCTGCCGTGAGTTGGGGGGTGCTGCTGCAACGGTCCGGCAATCTCAATGCCATCCAACTCTATCCATGGGTCGTGTCGCCCGTCCTGTTCGTGGTGGCTACGGTACTGGCGTTCAACTTCATGGGAGACGGGTTGCGGGATGCCGCCGATCCCTACAAGCAATAACATGGGCCTGTCCAATCTGTTGGAAGTGCAGAACCTGAAGACGCATTTCTTCACTTCGGAAGGAATCGTCAAGGCGGTGGACGACGTCACGTTCAAGGTGGCGCCGCAGGAAACCTTGGGCCTGATTGGCGAGAGCGGTTGCGGCAAGAGCGTCACGGCACACTCCATCATGCGGATCGTGCCCAAGCCGGGACGCATCTTGGGAGGGGAAATCCGGCTCGGCTTGGACAAGGGAGTCGTTGATCTGGCAGATCGGGACATGTCCGGTTCCGAATTGCGGGAGATTCGGGGCAAGGAGGTCTCCATGGTGTTTCAGGAACCCATGACTAGCCTGTCGCCCGTGCATACGATTGGCAATCAGATCCGGGAAACCATCTATTTGCATCGCACCCGAAACAGACGGGAGGCCACGGAAATCGCCTTGGATATTTTGGCTCGGGTGGGAATCTCCAACCCTGACCAACGCATCACGGAATTCCCCCATCAGCTCTCGGGAGGCATGCGGCAGCGCGTGATGATCGCCATCGCCTTGGCCTGCCAGCCGCGTCTGCTGATTGCCGACGAGCCCACCACGGCGTTGGATGTCACGGTCCAGGCACAGATCCTAGAGCTCATCAAGGAACTGCAGGAGCAGTTCCACATGGCAGTTCTTTACATAACTCACGATTTGGGAGTCATAGCTGAAGTCTGCTCGCGGGTGGCTGTCATGTATCTAGGACGCATTGTGGAATACGGCGCGGTGCGAGACATTTTCAACAACCCCCAGCATCCCTACACGGTGCGGCTACTGCGGTCCATTCCCAAGCTGGGCCACACCCGCCGTGGCGAGCCGCTGGCCGCCATTCAGGGCTCGGTGCCCAGTCCTCTCAATCTTCCAGCGCATTGTGGATTCCTAGACCGCTGCGAAGAAGCCATGGATGGAAGTTGCAACCGCCATGTCCCTGCCTTGACCAGGGTGGCGACAGGTCATTCTGTACGCTGTTTTCTGCACAGTGAGGCCGTGGACGCCGAAGGTCTGGAACTGACGAGAGGCGCGGCCGCGCCGCCTGCCGTGTCGCAACCAGGTCCAGGTTAAAAGTGGCCGCCGCCGTTGTCCCTCTGATCGAGGTCCGCAATCTCAAGAAGTACTACCCAATCGAAGTGGGCATGTTCCGCCGTGTGCAAGGGCATGTGAAAGCGGTGGATGATGTCAGTCTCGAGATCTTTCCCGGCGAGACGCTTGGATTGGTGGGAGAGTCCGGCAGCGGCAAGACCACAGTCGGCCGCTGCATGTTGCGGGCGGTGGATCCCACGTCCGGAGAAATCTGGTTTCATCATGAAGGGCAGAGCTGGGACTTGGCGCAACTGACCCATCAGGAACTCAAGCCCCTGCGTCCCTACGCACAGATGATTTTTCAGGATCCCTATTCCTCTCTGGATCCGCGCATGCCGGTTTTTGACATCATTGCGGAACCGTTGCGCACGCACAGCCTGGCTCAGGACCGCGAGTTGGAGGATCAGGTCAAGGAGCTGGCGGGGCACGTGGGGTTGAACATCGAACATCTGCGGAGATACCCCCACGCCTTTTCAGGGGGGCAGAGACAGCGCATAGGCATAGCCCGCGCCTTGGCCACGCGTCCCCGGATCATTGTGGCGGACGAACCTGTGTCCGCTCTGGACGTTTCCATCCAGGCGCAGATTCTCAATTTGTTGCCTCGCTTGCAGAAAGAGTTTGGACTCACGTTTCTGTTCATCGCCCATGACTTGAGCGTGGTCGAGTATGTCTCCGACCGAGTGGCGGTCATGTATGTAGGGCGGATCGTCGAGACGGCCGCCACCAAAAGGATCTTCAGTGCCCCTAGTCATCCTTATACCGAAGCGTTGCTGTCCGCGGTCCCGAAGACCTCTCCGGACGAGGTCAAGGAACGGATTGTGCTGCATGGCGAAACGGCGAACCCGGCGGCGTTGCCTACGGGCTGCTACTTTCACCCCCGATGTCACTATGCCGAAGACATCTGCAAGAATGAGGCGCCTCCTTGGGTGGAAGTGGAGCCGGGCCACCACTCGGCCTGCCACTTTGCCGGCGAACTGACGCTCTCGGGCGCCTACCCTAAGAGTTGAACAAGCAGCAGAATCCTGACACTTTTCCTTGTCAGACGAAGGTGTCGTTTTGTGTTGAATGCAGAAACGACGCGGCGTGCGATACCAAGTCAATATGCCATGACTCTGTCCCAGGTTGTATCTGATGTTCGAGGCAACGCAGAACTGACACCGCGAAATTTGGATGTCTTGCATCCAAGCAACATTCCTTGCACCAAGCCGTGATTCCGTAGGCCAATACCGCGGAAAACAGAGCCTTCGGATGTTCAAGGGGATCGGCTAGAACATCGGTCGAGCAAGTCTCGGGATCATCTCCAGCGATCTGGTTCGCACGGCCTTTCTCAGCTCACAATCTAGTGTGTGACATCGTAGCTGGTTCAAGACGATTGAGTTCCAGTCATAACACCCCTTTCTCAGTCGAGAGACTCACACGGTATGCAATCCTGGTCGCGATCGTGGCTAGGGTGGAAACTGCCGCCATAATGACGGTCAAAGTCAGCACGGGTCCAGCCTGCATCATCGAACCATTTGCATGACTGGTGCGGTTTGGGGGGCGGGGATGGAGGTGCGTAGGGATGGACCGTACATTGACGTGCGGTTTGTGGGACCGGTGGCGGAGCCGGAGAGCTTACAGGGGTCGACTGGGGCAAAGGCGTGGCAGTGGATTCCGGCACAAGTGCGGGTAAGGCAGAGGCAAGCGCAGCACAATGGGTCGGGATCCAGAGACGGTCGCCCACCTGGATGACATTGGGATTGCTGATTTGATTCACCGCCACCAGCACAAGGAGCGGACATTCGCGGAGAGAAGCGATCTGGCCCAAGGAATCTCCTCGGGCAATCGTGTACCAAGATCCTCCTCCTTCGCCCGGGACAGGAAGACGGGATGGCACGGCCGCGGCCACGGATTGAATCGCAGTGGCGTCGCAGGTGGACAACATATCCTGCAAGGCCGCCTTTTCCGGCATCGTGAGGGTCAGGCTGTACTTGTGCTTCACGTCCACCCAATCCTGGGCATAGACGCACCAGGTTTCCCGCAGTGGAGGTTTCCATGCCTCGGGGCCGCGCGCCCCTTTCTGTCGATTGAGAGAGTTCTTGGTTGCCTGCAGAGCGGAAGCCAGAGACAAGTCATTGGCATAGACTTGCTTCTCTCCAGCCGACCACCATGCCCCTCCAGACAGGTGGGCATTAAGCAGGGGGACATGATGGTCCATGTCCAGCTCCGATGCCAAGGTGTGCCGGTCTCCGCCCCAAGGTCCTATCCAAAGGCCCGAGTGCACAATACAGGGATTGTTGGCTCTGAATGTGACAGGGACCAACGACTCTTCAATGAGCGCTTCCGCTCTTGCATTCTGACAGTCCCCGTCGGCATCAGTCCAGTGCCGCCAATCATCTCGGTTATAGGCAATGTCTTGCAGATGGGGCGCTACGACCAACGTCCCCAATCGGTCCCTATACACATTGGCGGCGGTTGATGTTGCGGGTGCGAATTGCGCTGGGGAAAGATCCAACATGCATATTGTGGCACCTACCGCCAAGGCATCCTTGACGGCCATGCTGTTTCTCAAAGCCAGAACGTTGACATCGACCTCCCTGTCCGTGGCAATGGAATCCCAAGTGTCCCCGACTTGGACGGTGTAGGTCTGCAGACACTGCGCCATCATGGATCCATCTCCCTCTTCCGGCGTCCCGAGGGCAGGCGCCTGGAGGGCAATCACTATCAGGCCTAACAACAGCCCCGTGACTACCACCAGTGATGCGATCCAATATCTTTTCGTTTTCCTTCCACTTTCTTGCATGAGACGGGACTGCCAAGATGGATCCCTTGTTCGTCGGGTTGTTTCGCAGTACGATCAGCGGCGCGTCTGAATCATGCTGCTCCCCGGTCCAGGGATCACGTCGCTCCCCTTTGGGACTCCAAGACGATGCAAGCGGTCCCGAAACGTCTGGTCATATCTCCAAGGTGGTGGCGTTTTACTCCCGAATGGACATGACCCATTACAGGGAAATGCCGCTGGGACCGCGCGTTATCTGGAAGTCCACGTTGCCGGTCTGCATGGATTTGACTCGTCGCTCGCGGGAAAGTACGGCTCCCATGGCATCAAACAACACCTGCAGACTTGCCCTGAATTCTGTTCTTGGGTCCAAAACCAAGTCAACGTCCGGGGATTCGGATCCTTGCGGAATGGGGGAGGTGGTGAATTGCAAGGTAGGCACGAGTGGATGACCCTGTACAGGATGCCTGTCCACGTGCACCAGCACAAGGTCAACGCCTGTGGCGCCCAGACCAGAAAGCGTTTCGACCCAGTGCCGTGTAGGACAGTCCATCAGGTGCATGCCCGGCGTGGTGGCCTTCTGGGCATATGCCAGCGTGGGGCCTGTCAATGGATCAGGAGCGAAGAGACGGCTTGTATTGGTCCCGGCGGCGGCTACTGCATAACCACCGGCGCCGGCCACGGCTTGTCCACAAGCTCTCAGCAGATCGGATCCCTTCCTTCCCAGCGTTCCCTGATTCGCTAGCCCGAGCCGCAGATCCTGCAAGCCTGTTTCCGCGGTCTCCCGGTTCTCCTCGTGGGTTTGCGCGGTCTGTGCCCTGAACCAGGAGTCAATCTTGTCCAGAACCGCGGCGATGCCCCCGTCCAACTGCACGCTGGCCCACCCTAGGTGATGGGTGGGCACGGCGGCGGCCTGCAATGCGTGACGCATGAAGTCGTTGTGGGTCTTTTCACAGCCATGCTCCAAGAGCAGGCAATGTCGCACATGCGGATGCTGGATGTAGCCAGTGAGAGTTCGTGTATACAGTTCCTCGGAAGAGCCACTGGACACGCCACACCCTTCGGTATGCACTAGGGTCGCGAAGTGGAGACCTGTCTCTTCGGCGTCGGGATAAGAGTTGCGCAGGCGACGGACCGCCAGACTGGCAATCTGCCCTGAACACAGGCTCGTAGGCACGATGAGACAGGTGGGATTGGGTGCCGCCTGTCCTTGATGCACCAAGCCCTGGTAACTGAAGTCGGGCATCTCCAATGGAGCGTCTATGGGCAACGGCCTGCCTGACAGAGGGGGTGCCGGATGGCGCAGGTCCGTCTGTCCGATGTCCAGATCCCAGTTGCGCCACAGCTGTATTTGCGAATGTCCCGCCCTCTCTCCGAGAGTCCGCTTCCCTGCGGCCACCTGCAGCGTGAGATCGAAGAAATCCTGACCTAGGATATCCATGTCGATCCCGTCCAGATAGAGACCCGCGTTGACATCCATGTCCTTGTGCAGTAGGTTATATCGGTCTGTAGTGGTGACAATCTTCAGGGTAGGAACAAACGGGAAATTGGTGATGGAGCCATTTCCGGTCACGAAGAAGATCAGATTGCAACCGGTGGCCACCTGGCCCGCAAGGCTTTCCAAGTCGTTGCCGGGACTGTCCATGAAATAGTAGCCGGGACCAGGGAGCGGTTCGCCATACTCCAGAACACCATCCAGACGCACGTCAGGATGGCGTTTCATAGCGGCTCCAATGGATTTCAGGAAAATGTTGTACAGACCCCGGAACTTGTTGCCTCCAGAGGGATTTCCTTCAGCCGAATGGCCGTGTTGGGCCGCTCGGGCCTTGAACCTCTCGCTGACTTCCATGAAGTGTCGGGCTGTGGGCCAGTCCTTGACACTTTGCAGCACGTAGGACTCGGCTCCGATCAATTCATCGGTTTCCGCCAGATTGGCGGCTCCTCCATGGCGAATGACTTCGCGCGCCACCCAGGCGGCCAGTGGATTGCCGGAAATGCCTGAAAACGCATCCGACCCACCGCACTGCAGGGCAATCTTCAGGTCCGAGAGGGGACACGACTGACGCTCTCCGGCATTGACTTGGGGCAGCCAGGATCGGACCGTAGCCGTCGCTATTTCCAACGCCTCGCCGAAGGATCCCTGAATGGACTGAAAGGCGTGCAGGACCTGTTCCGCAGCGTAATGGTGATCTTCCAGGAAGCACTGGAGATCCGTGTTGGAAATGGCCTCGGTTCCGTAGTCCACAGCCAGCAGTGCGCCCGTATTGGGATGCACCATGTAGCCTGCCAAGGTGCGGAGTACTGTCTCCCGATTGTTGGGGTTGGGCACGGCCCCCTCGGTATGGGCTACGGCTACGATGCCGTCCACGTTCGGCAGTGCGGCCGCTGCGGGCCGCAGCCTTTCCTCCAGGGCCCTGACGAAACCGCCCGCGAGAGACGAGGTCCCGAGCAGGACAATGTAATTGCGAGTGCCAGCGCCCCGTCTCCCCGGACGTGGAAAGCCGCGGAACGTTCCCGATTCCCTATAGCGAGCGGTGGGAGGTCCAGGCGCGAATTCCGTTTCCTGCAGCTCAAAGGGCGAAATCTCGCTTTCAAAATTAGGCTGGACAGGCAAATCCAGGTCAATGTCTCTGCCCCTCAAGGCCTGCAGAATGTCGCTGTTGCAAATGTATTGACCGGGCTGAATGTCAGAGAGGGCGGTCCCAAAGGGCAGATTCCAAGAGAGAACAGGTTCCCCTTGGGCAATGGGAGCCAAGGCAAATCGGTGGCCTTCCAACACCGTTGCGTCCAGTTCGACTACACCTGTTGGAGTTTCAATGCGAGCGCCCCGTTCCAACCGGCGCGACATGATGGCGACATTGTCGTCGGGCAGGGGCAATCGCGCAACGTCGGCGAATCTCAGAGTGGCCATGGGCTTGCAGGATAAGAGGAACTTGGCGTCAGACATTCAGCTCAACCAGCATCTTGCCCTGATTGGATCCGGTGAACAGTCCGACGAAGGCCTCCGGAGCCCGCTCGATGCCGGGCAGGACACTCTCCTGCCACTTGATGAGGCCTGCCTCCCTCCACTGTTGGAAGTCTCGATAAAAGTCGTCTGTCTCTTCGGCAAAGTCGGAAACGATAAATCCCTGCAGCTTGAGGCGTTTGCCTACGATCAAGGTCATGTTGGAGGGTCCAGCCGCCGGCCCTTGGTTGTTGTATTGGGAGATCATCCCGCAGCAGGGAATACGCCCGAACAGGTTCATGTTGGCAAGGGCCGCATCAAGATGGGCGCCCCCTACATTCTCAAAATATACATCGACCCCTTTGGGGCATTTGGCCGCCACAGCCGCGGTTAGATCGGATTCCTGCCTGTAGTTGACAACGTCGTCCACGCCTGCTTCGTCCAGCAACCATTGCGCCTTTGCGTCCGAGCCGACGCTGCCTACGACCCGACATCCCTTGATCTTGGCGATTTGGCAGACCATGCCCCCTACGGCCCCGGCGGCGGCCGAAACCAACACGGTTTCGTGAGACTTGGGTTCGCCGACGCGCAGGAGGCCGAAATAGGCGGTTTGGCCCGGCATACCGGCCACGCCCAGAAAAGCCTGCATAGGTGCGATGGACTCATCGACCCGGGTCAAGCCAATGCCGCTGGAGATGTGATACTCCCGCCAGCCATTCATGTGTAGAACCACATCGCCCACGGGCCAATTGGGGTTGCAGGATTTCACAATCTCGCCTACGGCACCCCCATTCATGACTTCGCCGGTGGCGAATGGGGCGGCATAGCTCTTGCCGGCCCGCATGCGGCCGCGCATATAGGGATCCACGGACATAAAGCGATTCTTGATGAGGACTTGATTGCCTTCCAGATCCGGCAAGGTGGTTTCCCGAATCGCGAAATTGTCTGCCGTGGGCACTCCGTCGGGCCGGGATTTCAGGACTACTGTACGACTGATGATGGAACTCATGGGAACCTCTGAGAATGGTCAATATCCGCCACAAGCTGGCTGCTTCCGCTGAGTCCAAAGTCTAACATTGAGAAGCATTCTTGCCGCGCGCAATCTGCCGTTGGGCGTCTGATCACGTGGATGGAAGGGGACATCACGCCACCGGAGGATACCTGTCACTCCGATGCCCACGGCTATCGTAGGGTTAGGTTGGAGAGCCCATGGATTCGTTGTCTTCTCCCTGCAACAGGGCCTGTAGGCGTGCTATCTCCGTTTCTGCCTAGGCTAATCGGGCGGCTTCCTGATTGGTGCGGGCAGATTCCTGGTCAGCCTCTCGGCGGCGCGCCGCTTCCGTTTCTCTGTCTGTTAGATACCATGCCTGCGTGAACGGATTCCACAAACGCAAGGCACCGGTTGCTCTCTCCAGATCCCAGACGGTGTCCAATACCTCGCTCTTACCGACCGATGCACCGCGGGTCTCGTCGTAGGTCGGTCGTAGCGGCCCGCTCGGAACCACCATCCGATCAAATCGTTCGGTAGGTATTGATGGTAGAGGTCATATTGCCAATACTCTGCAATGCCTAAAGAGGCATATCGCGCGAGCTTGGTTCCACTGTCCTGATCATGTGTCGACGAAGAGGTCATTTCCATGACCCGACACCTTTCCGTGTATCCAAGGTGCGAAGCCCTCCTTTCTGGGCACTGTTACGTCAAAGGCAAACAGCACGTCCGGGGCTACATAGGCCGTGAGACTGTCGGGATCGTAATAGAAAGCGCAGTCCCCGCGCATGGTCCCTGTCCGGCCCAGACTCGCGAGATGTCCCTTGAGAGCGAAGACCTCATCCGTGATGGCGTAGTTCCACCACACTTCTCTGGATGTCTGTCAAAACCATGTTGTTTCTCCTGTGTAGCAAATCCCCCAGCTTCAGCCGCGAACATGGCCCTGACATGTCAGGAGGTCGATTGTGCCAGTCATGAGTCCTGCTCTCAGATAGCGCTGTGCATAGGGCGCAGGCCAGTGCGGTCCCGGTCAGGAGACCCGTCACGATCGGCAGTATCAACCCTTGGTGGGTCTTGGCGCACCCTCATGCCCTTGCCAACGCAGTGCCCCGCACCCAATGCAATGGAAACCTGTGGATTCAGACAATACCCAAGGCTTTGCTTTCAGGATGTGCCGTTGGGACTTTCAAACAGGGAAGGGAAATGCCGATGCGGGTCCGCCGGCGCATGAAAGAGGATCTTCTGTCTTGCCGTCAATTCCACGTCGGTGGGGATGTCTACACGATTCGCGGTCCAGGCCATCTGCGAAACGCAGTACTTGTACAACAAGGCGCGGCGTTCATGTTTTCCAGTCCAAGCGGCGGTGCCGTGAGTGAGGGATTCTGTGAAGAGTACGACAGACCCCGCGCCCGCCTCCGGTATGATCACCTGCGGCGACGCTTCCGGCGCTTCCGCGACCTGCTGAGGGATCCTGTAATTGCTCTTGTGGCTGCCCGGAATGCAGCAAAATCCACCATGTTCCGGCCCGGATGGAGCCAGATTCCAGGTAACCACCATGAATCCGCTGACCAGTTCGTTCTCCGGTGGATTGTAGATCTCGCCCGGTTGGGCTCTCGAATGGGGAGCGGAGGCCCCGTAGTCGGCATGTAAGGCCCCCCTGGGCATCCCTTCGCGCATGTACATGCCATACAACCGATCCAGCCGGAAGCAGTCTCCCAAGCGAAACCGCAACACGGGCATGATGCTGGAGTGGTCCAACAGATGGCAGAAAGGAGATCCCCAATTGAGAAATCCGGATCCAGTGGGGGCGCTGCCAAAGCGCTCAAAAGTGCCTGGGGTGGGCAGATTTTGAGCGTCAATCAACCCATTGATCTGGGTGATCTCATCAGGAGACAGCACGTTCTCCAAAATCAAATAGCCTTGCAAGTCAAACAGATACTTCTGCATTTCCAGGTCGTACATTTTCCGCTCCCGTGGTTGTCCAGTCCCATCCTGCTGGCACTTCCCGATTCTAACCCTATCGGAGGGACTGGACAATGTTGGGCCATGGGCCAGAGTGGACATGAAACGCAACGGGGCCAGACAACTTGTCTGGCCCCGTTGCGTTGTGGGAATGGATGGACTCAGCTCGCCGATGGGGTGCGCTCGCCCAGCACGACCTCCAGATCCTCACTGGTGCCCTGACGCCAGACCGAGACGGAAATCACGTCGGTCGGTGCAAAGTCAAAAAGCAAGCTGGCGGCCATGTCTGCGAAGCTGCGCACAGGTTCCCCATTGATTCCTGTTACCACATCGCCTGCAGTCAATCCGCCACTGGCAGCAGGGCCGTCCGGGTTTACGGCGGCAATGAAAGCGCCGCCTTGAATGTTGGGCAACTGCAGTTCCTGCGCCTTGGCGACGGTCAGACTGCCTCCCGACACTCCGAGGTAAGGGTAGGCAAAATCCTTTCCCGCAGCCAGTACAGAGGCTATGGCGCTGACCAGATCAGCTGGAATGCTGTTGTTCAAGGTGTCCATGCCGAACAGGGACGAACCCGTCCCCAGGTTGATCCCGATCAGCTCTCCGGCCTCGTTCACCAACGGCCCGCCATTCATGCCAGGCAGCACTTGGATGTCACTTTGCAGGGAGGAGGGCAAGGAATATCCCTGCTGTTGCAGCGCCGCGGCAGCGCCGTTGCGGCTACTGACGATACCCTTGGTCAAGGTGCCGGATGGGCTGTCCGCGAAACCAAAGGCATAGACCGTGTCACCAATGGCAGGATCGGTCGCGGCTATCGGCAAGGCCTTCAAGTCATGGCTGTCCTGCATGAGGGCAAGGACAGCTAGATTGGCGTAGGAGTCTGTTCCTACGACTTCGGCTTCGAACCAGCGGCCATCGGCCAGAATAACATGAACCGCATTGGCTCCGCTGACATTGCGGAGACTGGTCACAATATGTCCCTCGTCATTGAACGCGAAGCCGGTGCCACTGCCTCCGAAGTCGAGCGCCATGATGCGGCCTCGGAAGTCGTCTTTGTCCAAGCGGTTGGGGAGGAACTCCTCGGGTCCAGCTTGCTCCACTTCGATGCGCACTACGCTCTCGCCCAGTGACTGGTACAGGCTTTCGCCCGATTGAACCCCGGGATTCTGGGATGTCGCTCCCAGCACGGGATTGCCCGCGGCCGTAACCAGCCACGCGCAAGCCCCCAGCAGCATTCCCAATGCCAGCAGGAACCAACGGGAATTCCGTTGCAAGATGGTGATGGTGGGTGTCATGATGCCTCCTTGGAGATGTTTGTCACACCAGCGCTGTGCACTGGCGTCAGCGAATGGTGGATCTGAATACAACTTGGAGAATCGTACGCGGAGCGAATTTGGAATTCCGTGAATATTTCCCCCCAAAGATTGAATTTGTATAAAAATGAAGATTGCATGTTCTTGCGTGATGATTCAGGTGATGGCCTCGAATGAACCTGGCAGCAAATGCAGGCTGGGTCCAGATTGGTACGAGAAAGCCGACCAACAAGGGTGGAGGGGACTCCATATATCCCAGCCCCTGTGCCGCTGACTTCGCGAAGGGTGTATCTTGGAATCGCAGACAGGAAAACAGGTTCAAGCAGGATTCAGCCATGCCCAACGGCGAGGGGTCACGACTTCAAACCAGGACAGGCCCTGCTGCGACCGGTTTATGTTTATGGGTACAGCGGGAGCGCCTTTCCGATGGCGCCTCCGCGTCCAAGCTTGGAGATTTCGGCGCTGCGGAGCGTGCCCTGCAGGCACGAAGTGCCCGCCGTGGCCCAACCAAAGTGTTCGTAGAGCGCCGTCAGTTTGTGTGTATTGAGGCTGTTGCGGACCCCCAGACTACCGGGTCTGCCTTGGAACATACATCCACGATGTCCTTCCATGCTAGGGATCCTGCTTGGGCTGGGCGATCGTATGTACGATTGATTGCCCAGCCGCACGGTTCACTGCCGGCTCTGCAGGCGCCCGGATACAGACCCGCTACCCTGCGCGCACCTCTTCCCTGCACAGGGTCTCCCGTAGCACAAAATCAAGGGACTATGCCAATTGCATGCCATCGCGATAGGTGCACTGCACGCGGGCCATGGCATGAATGTCCTCTCTCGGATCTCCATCTACCACGATGATGTCGGCGCGCATCCCCTCCGCCAATGTCCCTAGTTCATGGTCCAGTGCACTCAGACGCGCCGCAGAGGAGGTCGCGCTGCGCACGGCGGCGTAGTTGTCGGTCACTACGCCCAATTGCACCATGAATTCCATTTCGGGCGCGATCACGTCATGGCCTACCACGGGACTCCCCGCGTCGGTTCCAAATACAATCGTCACACCCGCTTCAGCCGCATCGACTAGTCCCTGATAGCGCGACTTGTCGCCGACGGCGCGCTGGCGCTCCTCGATTTTCCATTCCGGGATGTCGAATTTCCGGGCGATCTCGGGTTGGCTCTGCATCAACACGGGGGCGAACGTAGTGACAATGGGGATATTCTTGGCCAGCAGCAGCGCAATGGTCTCCTGCGTCATGCTGCCTCCATGCTCGACTACGTCAATGCCAAACTGTGCCACGCGTTGTATGGCATCGTTGTATGTGGCGTGCGCCGTAATGGGCAGCCCGTTGCGGTGCGATTCGTCGATTACGGCTTCCAGTTCCGCGTCCGTGAATTCCAGCGTGTCGTGACAGGCCATGATCTTGATGAGATCCGCACCCGCCCGCACTTGATCCCGCACGGCTCGCCGCATTTCGTCGGGACCACTGGCCTCGCGGCAGCACCAGTAGGTGTGTCCACCCGTCTGCACAATCGCCTCGCCCGTGATCAGCAGACGTGGTCCGGGGAAAATATTTTGTTCCACGGCCTGCTTGGCATGGATGTTGGCCTGATTCATGCCGAGATCACGTACGGTAGTGACTCCGGCCTGCAGGCTGACCAGCATGTTGCCCGCCGACTTGTAGGCGCTGATTTCCGGCGAATCGTCCAGGGATTGGCGGGCCAGATCGTGTACTCCGTCCCAAGCCAGATGAGCGTGACTGTTGAATAGACCCGGCAGCAGAGTGCCTCCCGTATCCTTGAGATGCGAGACGCGCGCCCCTAGATCATCCATGGTGCCTACGGCCACGATTTTGCCTTCCTGCATCTCCACGAAGCCATGGGGAATGGCTTCTTCTCCCCTGCACGTCAATACCAACCCTCCCAGTATGACGTGCTCTTGGGGAATGTCGACCATTGGTTTGATCAGTTTCTGAAAACGCCACGGGGCTTGTTCCGGCATGGGGATTCTCCTTTCCCAATCACTATGGGTTGCAGTGTCAAATTCAAGTGCAGTGGAAACTAGGGGCAGCGTATCCTGTCGGAAAGGATCCAGCTCCGTTTCCAGAGCGCGATGCCACATCCTGATTTTGCCACCCGCGCGGTTTCTGCACTTTGCCCAGATGCACAAAGTCCATTGCGCTGGTTTGGTGCCAACATGCGGTGATCATTTCAACCCCAATTCCGTCAGGGCCTTCCCGGCTCCATCAAGATTGGACAAGTTCATGCCCGCGTAATTGGGAGAGAAAATCACGCCGCGGCCGCCGGCGCGATAGGTGGCCTTGACACAGCGATAGACATGATCGGGGGTGCAGACTGCTTGGTCCGCTTGGACCCGGGGCGCATCCACCCCGATGCCCATGTAGACCGGCACCCGTTCCTTGACCGCCTTGACGGTATCCCTGCACTGTCCAAATACATACGTGTCGGGATCAAGGCCGGTCTGGATTAACTGGTCCCAAGGAGCTTCGTTCAGGTGAAGGAACTTGAACATGATGGGCGTCATCTCGTCAGGTGTTACATCGCGGAAAATGGACTTGTGGAAGTCTGACATCTCCTTGTGATAGATCTGGCCCGACTGATGGGCATAGGTGATGGGTTTGACCCAGTCCGCATACGGTGTCTGCGTCTGCCAGGGCCACTGGGCCTTGCGGAAGGGGTTGAAGTGGTTGCGGTTCCAGACATTGAGTCCAAACTCCAAGTCTGGATTGCACCACTTGACAATTCCATACAGTTCCTTGTCTAGCGCCTTGTTCCTTGCCAACCAGAATCGTTCGTACAACAGAATTTCAGGGTTGGCGAAGAGCGTGCGCAGAAATTCGATAAACGCGCCGTCCACGAACTCTACGTCAGCCCGGGCCGCCTGAAAATAGGCGTATACATCGTTGTAGGCGCGCCGGATCGTCTCGACGTCGATGCCCTGCTGCGTGGCCAGACGAATGCAGTGTTCACAGAAACAGGCGGGGGCTTCTCCCGTGATCATCTTGTCCAGGGGACTCTTGCGCTCGTTGCACCACATGATCCCGTCAATGGGGTAGTTGCGGGCGTGATCCTCCATGATTGAGTGCCACCAGGTACGGTAGTCGGGATGATTGAGGCAGGGCTCGGCGCCATATCGGCCGATGTGATCCACTTCCAGGCACTGGGCCATGCCGGGAACCGACACCTCGGCCGCCGAGCCATGTCCGGAATACTTGAACACCGGTTCCATCATCTCTGGCATGACTTTCATGCCCCGTTTCTGGGCTTCGGGAATGACCATTTCGAGAATGTCGCCCGTACCAAACTCCGTATCATGGGCCCGGACATCCCGGATGGAGGTGTTTTGATAGTATTCGGGGCGGGGATGCAGATAGGAGCCTCCACGCAGCGTCATGGGAGCTTGTACCCCGTGATCCGGGAACCCCTCGATTTCCCAGGAAATGCGCCGCCCCACCTTGAGACCCAGCCAGGAGATGGTGCCAATCATCAGGACATTGATCCCGACTCGATCCTGCAGCGTGTCCAGCACGCCTTCCACTCCCTCGTCCACAAAACTGATCGGACTGATCTGGATGCCCACAAACTTTGAATCCACACTACTCATGAATCTGTGCCTCCACGGCAATTTGTGGAAAAGGGGTTCGCTTCAGGATGCCTGCCACCTTCTCCCTGTGTCATCGTCCTTCACGGCAACGGCGTGTTGTCTCGCACACAATCTCCTTGGCCTACCCGGGCCCGGGAGAAGGCGGTCTGCCTTGGGGTGCATGCCGAGGATAGTTCAGTTGTCACGCTGCCACAGTGCCGAATCCAGATCGGCAATGTGGGCGATGTAGCCGCCCGGATTCATGGGGAGTCTGACCCGCCGTGACACCACAATGCCATTGACCGGCGACTCGCAGCGTTCGCGTACCTCGCTGGTGACCGGATCCACCACCTCGCCCAGAAACTGTCCCTGTCTGACGGTGTCGCCCAGTTTGATGTGGGTGTCTGGGATGTAGTAGCCCCCTGTCAGCGAACGGTACACCTCGTAGTTGGATACCATGACTTGGCGCGGAGACAACACCAGATCACCATCGATCATGTTCAGGTGCCGGGCAATGTTAAGCAGGCAGATCGCCCCTTCATCCACGCAGAAGTCCAAGGCGCAGGCTCCGCCGGCCTCGACCACCAAGGGTACTATGCCATGAATGGCACAGTGTCCTGAGAGCATGGACGGATTGATGGGATTCTCGCGCCACCAAATGACCCGTGAGCCAAATGCCTTGGCCATGTCGGCGATCTGGCGGTTGATGTCGTCCATGCGCGCGCGCGTCAGACCGGTTTTCTTGAATGAAATCTCGGAACCCGTGCCATCGGCCACACCACCGGCCAAGGGAGGTTGGCCAGCGGGCGGGAAGGCATGGGGAAAGGCCACTGGCAATTCCTCGCAGGAACCGGTTCCGTCGTGCATGTCCACAATGTAGTCGCAGTGCTTGATCACCTGATTCCAGACCACATACGCGATCTGTTCCGTGAGCCAGGCGTTGCGTGCCTTGCCCGGCCACACCTTGTTGATGTCCAATACGTCTCCGGGGTTGACGCGCATGCCGGAACTCTCGACCGTACCCCCAAATTCGACGGACATGGGCACGACCAGGGGCAGGCACACGATCGTGCCGCGCAATTCCTGCGGATCGACGCGGAGCATGGCCCGACGAATGATTTCGGCTCCTACCGGTTCCCAGCCATGCATGGTGGATTCGTAGCAGAGTGTCGGTCCCGGCATGGTGCCGTTGATGACCTGAAAGGGCACGGTCACGGGGGTACCTGCTGCCAGATGCCCGACATGCAACTGGCCAAACTTGCGTTCACCAGGTTGTACTTCAACCTCTCCAATCACAAAACTCTGGGTCATGGGGACGCTTACCTCTTGCAAGAAAAATGACGATATTTTATATGCCTAGGGAAACAGGTTAGCCCTTGGAAGGATCCGCGCCAAATCATGCGGAATGCACATACAAGAATCCGGGGAGCATCCGTCTGTCAAGCGTATGTACTTTGATGCCATGCCACGTAGTCCACGATACCGGTGTGCAGATCCCCAAACTGCAGGTGGGGCAGATCTGTGTACAAGCGGGTCAGGTCCAAGGACACTCGGGTATCCGTATCCGTAAAGCTGAAATCCGCCATCTCGGCTTCCGATGTGCGTTGCCAGCGGAAGCCTGGCACGCACGCCTGCAGCGCCGTCAACGCATCCGCAAGCGGATAGGCCACAGCAGAAGACAGATTGTAAATGTCCCAGCGCGGTTGGGGATGCAAGGCTAGTCCCGCCAACGCGGTGCAAGCGTCTGTCACGTGAATGTAGTCGCGCACGATATGCGCGCCATGGACGTGCAGCGGCCGCTCTAGGCTCTGCAGGGCCCATGCAACCAGTTGCGCGATGGCGGATAGGCGCGTACGCGAGTGGCTGGCGCGTTCCCACGGCCCATAGGCTGTGCCTAGTCGGACACTCACTGTGGACAGATTGCACAGTGAGCGGTATTGCTGGCACAGCCGTTCACAGGCATCCTTGCAGATGCCATAGAGACTGGTGGGTGGCAATGCATCTTCCTCCCGCGCGCTGCCGCGGGCGGGCGGGAACCCCTGATAGATCACGGAAGAACTGACGAAGACAAAGCGCCGGACGGAACCCAAGCGCGCCGCTTCCAAGGCATTGAGGGTCCCTCCCAGATTAATATCAACCACCCGGGCTGGATCGTTCTGGGCGACATCGGGCGTGGGTGTGACCGCAGCCGCATGAACGACGCGAGTGACTGCACGGTCTTGGACCAGATCGGTCAACGCGTCCCTGTGTGTCACATCGCACAGGATCCATTCAATCGGCGCTCCCGACGCGATGGCGCTGAGCGCCATCGCGTCGGGAGGACGGCGGCTCGTGGCCACGACGTGTATGCCTTGGTGCGCCAGGCGCTGCACCAGATTGAAGCCTACAAAGCCGTTGGCGCCCGTGATCAGCACGGTTTCAGATGTGCGCTCCCGGGACATGGCTTGGACAGTGGTCACGCTAGGCCAGACCCTGGTCACGCAAGGTTGCTCTGTGCACCATGTAGCTTTCAACGGTCGGGGAGGCCCGTGAAGATGCAAAGTGAGCGCTGCGCACCAGTTCCTCGTCTCGTGTATTGTCCAGCAGGCGGGCCAAGGCCACGATGGCGTCGGGATCATCATCGATGCGTAGGTCCAGATAGGGGGCCTCTTCCCGATCCACCACATAGACCGCCGCCGACTGCTGTCCGCGCTTGTCACCGCCAGCGGCGTGGCCAGCCTGCAATGCACCCACTAGGCGCTCCGGCAGTTCCAGTTCAAGGTGTGACCCAAAGAAAGAGGTCATGGCTCGCACGGTCTCCGGTCCCACCAGCATGTTGCCTGCGCCCACGCAATCGGCCCCCACGCAATGACCGCTCCAAGCGACCGTTTCCCGTCCCGTGAATCCCTTCACGTTGCCATGGATGTCCACTAGGCTTACCTGCCGCCACTCCTTGCCGGGATCGCTGTCCAGCACGATGTGCAAGGCTTCGGGACCCTCCATGTCTGGATTGTCCCGCATGAGATTCAGGACGTCATATCCGATGTAGGGCTGGGCATATGCCTGTACGGCCAGCGCCGCCACGTTGGCCCGGACATACGGCACTCGGGCTCCCACGGCCCAATACTTGGTGGCCACGGCCACGCCCATTTTGCCGCCGCCCCGTCCTGTGATCGAAAAAGTCATTGCGTTTCTTCCCTCAATTCGCTTGTCCCCATGGCATTCACTCCCGCAAACGCGGGTCCAACACATCGCGCAACCAGTCGCCCCACAGAATGAAACCTAGGACCGTCACGGTGATGGCCAATCCTGGAAACGTGGCCAACCACCAGGAGGTGGCCAGATGATCCCGACCGTCGGCCAGCATGATGCCCCAGGTAATGGTGGGGGGCTGTACGCCCAGTCCCAGAAAGCTCAACGAGGCTTCGGCGATGATCACCGTGGAGATTTGCAAGGCGCTCAGCACAATGATGGAGGCCATGACATTGGGCAGAACGTAACCCAGCATGATCCGCCAGGACCGTTGTCCAATGGCACGCGCTGCCTCTACGTAGTCCCGCTCCTTGACCGCCAAGACCTCGCCCCGCACCACCCGAGTGAAGATGACCCAGTTGGCCAGTCCTAGCACGAGAATCAGGCGCAGCATGTTGTTGCCGCCCTTGACGCCCAACACCCCAATTACCGCCAGAGCCAGAATGATGAAAGGAATGGCCAGAAAGGTATCCAGCGCGCGGGACACCAGCATGTCCCACCAGCCTCCCAGAAAGCCGCTGGTCACGCCCAGAAACACTCCCGTGAGCATGGCCAGCGACACGCCGGCGAGACCCACCAGCAGCGAGACGCGGGTGCCCAACACAATGCGGCTCAGCACATCTCGCCCCAGTTGATCCGTACCGAGCACATGGGTCCCACTGCCCCCTTCCGCCCAGATGGGAGGTACCAGGCGTTGCTGGAGATCAATTTTCTCGGGATCGTGCGGAACGATCTCCGGGGCCAGCAGCATCACAGTCGTGACACACAATACAATCACCGCCCCCAGCAGGCCCGTCGGACTCTTGCGCAAGCGCCACAACCGGCGACGGCCCTGCCTTCGGGGGGCGTCCACCATCTCCCATGGCGACTGGGACGCCTCGGGTCGGGAGGAGGTCATGAGCTGTAGCGAATGCGCGGATCCAAGGTTGTGTAAAGGAAATCCACCAGCAGATTGGTGGCCATCACCACCAGCGCAAAGACACAGACCCCCGCCATCACTACCGACAGGTCCCGCACCTTGACGGAATTCAGCAACAGACGTCCCATGCCTGGCCAAGCGAACACCTCTTCCACAATTACCGAACCGCCCAGCAACCAGGCCATTTGCAGCCCGAAGACCGTGACAAAGGGAATCAGTGCGTTGCGCAGTCCATGTCCCATGATCACGACCCAACGGTGCAGGCCCTTGGCCTTGGCGGTCGTCATGTATTCCTGGCGGATCACCTCCAGCATGCTGGAACGCAGAATCCGGGCCAAGGACGTGGCTACGCTGGTGCCTAGGGTCAGGGCGGGCAAGACGATGGAAGTCGTTTCCAGACGGCCGGATACCGGCAGCCACTCCAGATATACCGCGAAGAGCAGAATCATCATGATTCCGATCCAGAAATTGGGCATGGCGCGACCCAGTGTCGAGATCGCCGTGACCGCAAGATCAAGAGGGGAATTCTGGTAGATGGCCGAGATCAGGCCGGAAGGGATCGCGATCAGCAAGGCGACCAGCATCGAGACCAACGCAAGTTCCATGGTGGCAGGCAGTTTTTCCAGAACCAGCGGCAGAGCGGGAGAGCGAAAGCGAAAGGATTCCCCGAAGTCGCCGCGCAACATCATGAGCAGTTGCTTCCAGTATTGTTCGGGCCACGGACGGTCAAACCCGTACGCGGCCCGGATCTCGGCAATTTCCTCGGGGGAGGCTTCCGGGTGCGCCAGATGCATCACAGGATCCCCGCCCAGGCGCATCAGGACAAATAGTGCCACGGTCAAGAGAAACAGCGAGGGCACCATCTGGAGCAGACGCGAGGCGAGGTACGTGGTCATGATGCAAGGAAGAACGGGGCGGGAGAGTCAGCCAATGCGATACCGCGCCACCTTGTCCATGTCCAACGCTACTCCCCAGCCCGGCTCTTCCGGCACACGCAAGAGCAACCCCTCCGGCACAAAAGGCTCCGTAAGGATGGTGTCGTTCAAGTATGTGAAGGGCGAGGGCCAGCGTGCACAGGGAAGGGCAGCGGCCAGGTGCGCGGCGGCCACCGCAATGATGTCGTAGTAGATGGCAATGGACAGGTCAAGGCCTGCGGCCTCGAAAATGGAAGCGATTTTCCATACATTCAGAATCCCGCCATGCTTCGTGATTTTCATCAAGGCGACGCTGGCTACCTTCTGGCGTACGACTTCCCAAGCATCCGCGGGGGGGTAGATGGATTCATCGGCCATGAGAGGCGTGCACAGCCGGCGAGCCAGATTGGCCATGTCGGCCCGCCGGGCTACGGGTTGCTCAATGATGCCCAACGTGCCGTAGGCCTCCATTTGGGCCAGTGCAGGCAATGCCTGGGCCAGCGTATATCCGGCATTGCCATCCACCTGAATGACGGCTTGCCCCTGCACTGCCTGGGCCACCGTCGCGTAGCGACGCAGGTCGTCCACTGGATCCAGGCCTATCTTCATTTTCAACACGGGAAAGGGAGTCGCGGCCAAGGTAGCGGTGGCTTCCTCGGCCATGGCGGCCGGTGCACCATGATGGACAAAGCCCATTAGATCCACCCCCTCCCGTACCTTGCCACCCAACAACTGATACACGGGCACGCCCAAGGCTTTTCCTTTGATATCCCACAGAGCAAACTCCACACCGGCATGCGAAGACCAGTGATCAGGCAAGGCTCGCTCCATTTTCCCCACCAACCGGTGAATGTTCAGCGGGCATTCACCCATTACGGCCGGAGCCAGATGAGCTTGAATGTTGGCTTGGATCCCTTCCGCCGTCTCCCCATAGGAGCGGGGGGCCACGGCGGTCTGGCCAATGCCGATCAGGCCCTCGTCAGTGTGGATTTGCACCACCACGGTGGTGGCTCCGGTGGCAGTGGAATAGGCGGTGGTCAGTGCATCGGTCCGCGGCAACGAAACCACTACGGCCTCCAAATCGGTAATCTTCATCATCTTCCTCTGTTTCTTGCCCTAGGTCTTATATGTCCTGCCTGCCGCTCGCACCAGACGCAGACGGGGATCCAACAGACTGCGCAGGCCATCCCCCAACAGGTTGAAGGCCATGACGACGGACAGGATGGCCAAGCTAGGATAGGTGGATATCCACCAGGCCTTGCGAAAAAAGTCGCGTCCCTTGGCGGCAATCAGGCCCCATTCCGGGGTAGGGGGTTGGGCGCCCATGCCCAGGAAACTCAGAGCCGATCCATAAATAATGGCCTGACCGATCTGCAAAGTGGAAAGTACAATCAAGGGTGCCATGATGTTGGGCAGAAAGTGGAAAAAGATAATACGCGCTGCGCCACTGCCCACCACATGGGCTGCCTCGACATAGGCCAATTCCCGGATTGTCAGACAGAGACCCCGTACCAATCGCGCATATTGAGGCACGATGGCGATTCCCACCGCGATCATGACGTTTTGGATGCTGGTGCCCAAGGCAGCGATGACCACCAAGGCCAGCAGGATGCCGGGAAAGGCCAGTAGGGCGTCCATCACGCGCATGATGACACCATCTATCCAGCCACCATAGAAGCCCGCGACCAGTCCGAGCAGGGACCCCGTCACCAGACCAATCGAAACGCTGATGAAACCCAACGCCAAGGAAATCCGGGCGCCGGCCAATACGCGACTGAATACGTCGCGACCGACTTCGTCGGTACCGAACCAATAGAGGGCCGATGGAGCCTGCCGCGCCGGAGAATCGTCGATCCGTGCCGGAGGCAGGGCCTGTGTCAGGGGATCATAGGGAGCCAACTGGCCTGCCATGATAGCAATTCCCACCCACAGCGCCAGCAACAGAAACCCAATTACACCATTGGGATGCGAGGCGAACACCTGCAGGTTGCGCTTGAACATGACCGGGAAACCTTAGCCGGTTACGGTGCATCTCGGGCCGCAGGACGAAGTAGGGCCATCAATGAAATCGAATTCTCGGATCCAGCCATGCATAGGAAACATCAACCAGCAAATTGGCGACGAGAAAAAGGAGGGCCAGAAACAGGATGATGCCCTGTGCCAAGGGATAATCCTTCCAGAGAATGGCCTGCACAACCAAGCGGCCGAGGCCGGGGCGCGAAAAGACGGTTTCCGTCACGACGGCGCCGGCCAGCATGCCGCCGAACTGTAGACCCACGATGGTAACCACCGGAATCAGGGCGTTCTTGAGTGCGTGCCGTTGCACAATCAATCCGCGCCCCAGCCCCTTCGCCTGCGCCGTGCGAATGTAGTCCTCTTGCAGGGTCTCCAGTAATGACGACCGCGTCAGGCGGCTAATGGCGCCAGCCGACACGAATCCCAGAGTCAGACTGGGCAGAATCAAGCGATTCAATCCCTCCGATCCCGAAGGCGGAAACCACTTCAGCTGGAAGGCGAAGAGAAAAATCAACACGAGCCCCAACCAAAACAAGGGCATGGACATGCCAATGTAGGCCAAGACGCTAAACAGGAAATCGGACCAGCTGTTGGGGCGGAGCGCGGCTAGGACACCTGTGGTCAGGCCCAATAGTAGGGCCCAGAAGAGGCCTCCCAGACTCAGCTGGATAGTAAAGGCGAAACGTTCCAGAATAATGTCCGTCACGGGAGCCCGCAACCGGATGGAATTGCCTAGGTCTCCCTGCAAGATGCCCCATAGAAAGCGACCGTATTGCATGGGCAAGGGATCGTTCAGTCCCATGGCTTCCTGCAGCTCTTCGATGCGCTCGGGCGTGACGCCACCGCCTTCCGCCCCCGCTAGCATGAGCTGGGCAGGATCTCCAGGCAATGCATGCAGGATCAGAAACACGATGAGGGAAATCAAAATCAGGATCGGGACCAGCTGCACTGCCCGTCCGCCCAGATACGCCAGCATCCGTCAGGCACCTGCCTTGTCTCTGGGATCTTGTTCCACTCTTCCTCTCCAATCGTGGCAATTGGAGAGGCGAAAGCGATCACGCGCCTTGCGGAAGACCGGCGCCGGTCTTCCGCAAGGCGCGTGATCGCAGTGGGCCGATTGTCTTCTAGTTGTTGCCCGTGTAGTCGATGTTGCCCAGCCAGATGAAGCCATCCAAGGGCGGATCCCAAGCGAATGTCTCGCTGAGACCGATGGTGTCTCGCATTTGATAGAGATAGATATAGGGCATGTCAGCCGCGATCAGTTCTTGGATTTCGACATATTGTTGACGCCGCGCTTCCGGATCCATGTTCACGGCGGCGGCCCGGACCAATTCGTCCGCGGCATCCGCATTCGGTCCGTTCCAACCGGTTCGTTCTCGTCGGTCCGATCGCTCGGAAAGCACGGTGATCCACGGATCAAAGAAGGAGTTGCCCAGCGCAGTCATGTATATCTCCTCGTTCCGGGAGGGACGATAGACCTGTTCATTGAAGGTGGTCACGTCCAACACCTGGAGATCTACATTCAGGCCTACCGCTTCCATCATGGCCTCCAGCGCTTCGGAAACCTCCTTTTGTGCCAGCCAACGTGTGCTGGAATGGAAGGTCAGTTCCTCTCCGTCATAGCCGGCTTCGGTCAGCAGTTCCATCGCCCGATCCGGATTGTATTCGCCCAGCTGATCGATGAACCGGGCATCCCAACCCAGCGTAGGGGGCGTGATCCGGGACAGCACGGGAATCCCCATGCCGTCAATCAGGCCCAGCAAGCCTTCCCGATCGATAGACAGGCTGATCGCCTCCCGAACAAGAGGATCAGCGGTGGGCCCCGACCATTCCGGCAGAGTGGACGAAGGGCCTACGCGCAGAGCCAACAACATAACCCGCGTGGTCAGAAAATCCACTACGTTTGTGCCTTCGTTGGAATTGACACGTTCCCAATCCTGCGGCGGCACCGCCACAATCATGTCCACGTCGCCCGTCAGCATGTTCGCCACCCGCGTGGAGACTTCGGGGATGTTGCGCCAGATGACGACATCCACATCAGGCTTGCCTTGCCAGTAACTCTCGTTGGCCCGCAGCGTAATGCTGTCGTCCTTGACCCAGCTGTCAAACATCAAGGGCCCCGTGCCGACCGGCATGTATTCGGCACCGCTCTCCGCCTGGGCCCGTCCATGATCCGGCGCCTGAATGCCGCAACCGGTACCCGCCATCTTGCTCAGGAAGGCCGGTTCGGGCGTGGCCGTCACGATTTCAATGTGGTATTCGTCCAAGACATTGATTTGATCAATGAACAGCCATTGGTTATAGGTGATGAATTCGTCGCGCGACGCTTCGATGATGCGGCTGTAGGTCCAGACCACCGCGTCCGCGGTGAAGGGCTCGCCATTGTGGAACGTCACGTCCTCGCGCAACTTCAGGCGCCAGGTCGTGTCGTCGATGTTCTCGTACGATTCGGCCAGCCAAGGCTCGAACTCCGCGGTCTCGCGGTTGCGCCAGATCAGGCAGTCGAAGATGTTCGTGTGGATCCACGTCGCGGCAATGGCCCAATCCGTGGGCGGATCGAGTGACGTGACCAGTTCGTTCATGCCGATGGTCAGGGTCACTTCGCCCTCGTCTTCGACCCCTGTCTCCTCGACACCCATGGGTTCCGCCATGGGCTCATCAGTCGCTGGGGCGGCGGGAGTACAGGCCGCCAACGCCAACGCCAACGCCAACAGCCCCACGACTATCAGAAACTTGTGCACCTTGTTCATTCGGATCTCTCCTTGGGCTTGATCAACAAGCCATGTTCAGACAACACAGTCAACGCAATGCAGGGAGGTTCATTCCCCTCTCGCCTCTCATTCAATGTAGGTGTTATGCAGGAAGAAGTACGGGGATTCCGAAGACAGCTGGAAGTTCTTCACCGAGTTGGCCAAGGCATAGAACTGCGGCTGACTCAAGGTGGGCAGCATGACGGCGTTTTCCATGACGATACGCTGGGCGGTATGCGCCAAGGCGCATCGTTCCTCCGGATCGGCCACTTGCAAAATCTGCACTACTGCCTCGTCCAGCTCGGCATCGACGAATCCAGTCCAGGCCCATCCCCCTTCCACATCATTCGCGGAATTCCACACCATTTCCAAGATCGCCGGATCCGGAGTGCGCTGCCGCTCGTACATCAGGTCGAAGTCACGCGCGTTGCGTCGTTCAAGCTGAATGGGACCCGCCACCTGTTCCAATTGCAGATCGATGCCCAGTTCACGCCATTGGCCTTGCACCACTTCCCCAATTTCCGTGTGATGCAGCACGGTCCAGCGCAGACTCAGCGGAGACCCGTCTTCCACTCCGGATACGCCGTGCGCTTCGCGGATGCCATCACCGTCTTCGTCCCGGTAGCCCACGCTGTCCAGCAACTCCATGGCTTGGGCAGGATCGTGGCCGTACATGTCCGCGGCTCCTGACCAGTAGCAGGGATGCACCACGTTCACTGGACCGTCGGACACCAGATAGAGACCTCCATAGGCCAAATCGTTGATGGCCTTCTGATCCGTGGCCCATTGCAGCGCCTGGCGGACTTCCAGAATGTTCAGCGGGGCATTGCGAATGTTAATCACCATCTGCAGGCCCGTGCCTGCCTGATATCCCGTGATCAATTCAAATCCCTCGCGATCCTCGTAGTCTTCCACATTGGCAGCCGGCAGTTCACGCACGATGTGCACGTCCCCCGTTTCCAGCATGGCGGCTCGTACGGCATCCTCGCCGATGAAGCGGATGGTGACACTGTCCAGATAGGCCGGACCCTCATGGTCTTGCACAGCGTTCCAGCCACCGTAGTCCTCCCATTTGCGGAATACGATGCGATCGTTGGGCACCCATTCTTCCAGTACAAAGGGACCCGCCCCGATCAGGAACCGATCGAAGCCGTCCAGACCATGCTCCTCGGCGGCGGTCGGAGACCAAATGGGCATCCGGCGCAAGGCGTCCAGCAGGTTTACGGAAGGGGTTTCAAAATGGATGGTTACCGTGAGGTCGTCAACCAACTCGATCTCGGCAATGTCCCCTAGATCGGCGGCCATCTGGGCCGAGGCCGTCTCGGGGGCCAGCACGCGTTCAACATTGTATTTCACGGCTTCCGCGTTGAAAGGCGTTCCGTCCTGAAACGAGACGCCGGATCGCAGACGGAAGGTCCAGGTGCGGCCGCCTTCCAGCGATTCCCAGCTCTCGGCCAGCGCCCCCTTGTATGTGGCGTCGGGAGCCAGTATGACCAGCGGATCGGCGGCGAACGAGTCAAACAGCCATGCCGACTGATAGGGATCGATATGCCCGTCCAAAGAGGCCGGCTCACTGTTGGCCGGAAAGGCTATTTCCAAGTGCCCTCCCTTGGCGACGCTCGTGTCATCGTCGGTGGCCGGAGCGGCCGGAGCCGCTGGGGAGGCGCATCCGGCCATAAGAAACAGCATGGCGACCATGACCATCAAGAAATGCAAGCGGCGCATCGGAAACGATCCTTTGTATCTGCAAAAACGAAAGAGACTGCAACGTCAATCATACCTAGATTCACGTCAAGGGCCAATTTGACAGATTGACCAAACGGGATGGGGATGTCGTTATGAGATGGAGTGCAGCCTTATATTCAATGCACGGTCTGCCGTGTGATACAACATACTTGGAATTAGGGAGACGAACATGCATGACTGTCCCAAATTGCCAGAGGAATGGAGATCGCCGGTCCCGGGTGCATGTATCTGAAGCGCTCCTTGAAAACCTGCACGGGCTCTCGTTCCAAAGCCCATCAGACGCACTATGTTGCAGTTGTAACGCCCTCTGAACCTACCTGAAAACAAGGAAAACGGACATGCTGCAGGAAAGAATCGTGCCTCACCGCTCGCGGGTGCAGGGGAGTCTGCGGTCCCGCATGTTGACGATGGCCTCCCAGCTGGATGACGTCATTACCTTAGGCAGAGGAGATCCGGATTTTGACGCCCCCGTGCATGTTGTGGAGGCCGCCCAGGCCGCGCTGGCGGCCGGAAATACCCACTATACGCTGCCGGCGGGGTTGCCCCAGTTGCGGGAGGCCATCGCCCACAAGCTGCGGGTGGAAAACGGGCTGGATTACACCGCGGACGAAATCGTGGTCACGAATGGCTGTCAGGAAGCGCTGTACCTGCTGATCCAGGCGTTGATCGGCCCCGGTGACGCATTGCTCCTGCAGGAACCGCGCTACAACGCCTATGACCACATGGTGCATCTGGCAGGGGGTGCAGTGGTCTCCGTGCCCACTCTGCAGGCGGAAGATTTCGCCTTGACCGCAGAAGCGGTCGCGGCACACATTACGCCACAGACCAAGGCCATGGCCGTAGTCACGCCCAACAATCCCACCGGAGGCGTCATCCCTCCCGTCCAATTGGCGGCCTTGGCGGCCTTGGCTGTGGAGCGGGATCTGGTTGTCATCTCCGACGAGATCTACGAGAAACTCATGTACGATGGTCTGGAGCATGTTTCGCTGGCCACTTTTCCGGGAATGCGCGAACGGACCATCACCGTGAATGGATTCGCCAAGGCCTATGCCATGACGGGATTGCGCGTAGGCTATTTTGCCGCGCCTCGGGAATTCGTGCAGGCCGTGATCGAGGTCAAGCACACCATGAGCATTTGTACGGCCACTCCCATGCAGCAAGCGGCCTTGGCGGCCCTGACCGGCCCCCAATCCATCGTGAAAGCGATGCATCAGACGTATGACCGGCGGCGGCGCGCCTTGATGCAGGCCTTGGACGACATGGACCTGACCTATGGTCATCCGGGAGGAGGCATGTACATTTACGTCAACGTATCCTCGACCGGCCTGAGTTCCGAGGAATTCTGTCTGCGCCTGCTGCAGGAAAAGGGGGTCATGATATTCCCGGGCACCCTGTTCGGCGATCCCCGGACAGACCATGTGCGCATTACCCTGCTGCAGCCCTTGGACGACATTGCTCGCGCAACGGCCCGCATGAAAGAATTCATTGCCCATTTGCCAGCGAGAAACCTGACATGAGGATCACCAAGCTACAGGCCAGATTGCTGAACATTCCGCGTACGGCTACCTTGACCACCGCCTATGGCTCCTGGGATCAGGCGCCCACCATCCTGATTCAGCTGCATACCGATGCAGGACTTACGGGGATCGGGCAGGCTTCGGTTGACGCTCCTTTCTACGGCGAGACCGCCGTAGGCATGCTGGCCAACATCCGACATCATCTGGCACCTGTGGTCAAGGGAGCCGATCCCATGCAGATCACGGCCCTCAATCAGGCTCTGCGCGCGGCCCTGCCCCATCACTATTTTTCCCATTCCGGCGTGGAGATGGCGCTCTGGGATCTCAAGGGCAAGGCCTTGGACGTGCCGATATACCAGCTGCTGGGCGGAAAGGTACGAGACGGCATTGCCCTTATGGGCTTTGTGCATCATGGGACTCCCGCGGCCATGGCGGCGCATGCCCGCGCTCAGTTGGATGAACACGGCTACCCAGTGCTGAAGATGAAGATCGGCCTCGACCCCCGTGAAGACGTGGAGCGCTATGCCGCCGTGGCGGAGGCGGTGCGCGAACGCGCAGTGATCCAGGTCGACGGCAACATCGGATATACCCTCACGCAAGCCCTGCCTGCCTTGAAGGCCATGGAGGACATCGGAGCTTTGGGAGCCATTGAACAGCCTGTCAAGCGCGTTGAGGATATGGCGGAAATCGCCCGGCGTCTACATACGCCGGTCATGGCCGACGAAGCGATTTACGGCATTGCGGACGCCATGGACGTGATCCGACGCGGCGCGGCCACACTGGCACTCATGAAGATCAGCAAGCACGGCGGTCTGCAGCCAGTACAGCAGATAGGCCATCTGTTCGAGGCGGCCGGATTCGGACTGTCGATCGCGATTTATTACGATTTGATCGCCGTGGCAGCATGCCATCTGGCATCGGCCCTGCCTTGTGCCACGTGGCCTTCACCGGCCACAGACCTGGCGGACACCTTCGTCGCCTCCCCGCGCGATCCTGTCCAGGGCATGTTGCCCACCCCGGATGGTCCGGGCCTTGGTGTGGAACTGGATTGGGACAAGGTGGAACGCTTTACAGAAGATGTCTGAAAGACTGTGCCGATGGCATCCAGATTCTCGACGATATCGAAGCGATAGTCCCCACGATTTTCGTGACCTGCTCCAAAGCCAGCGTGAGCCAGACGCTGGCTCGACAGTTGGGCCATGCCTTTTGTGCCGTTGAATGCCGTTGAGCGACGCCAACGGATTTTTGGGCTCGGTCTGGACTCTGTCCATGGCGCCATTGTGTGTGGCATTCGGGCGTCATCGGCGGCGGGGTATAGCATTTCCGTTGGCATGTGGCAACAGTATCGATAAACAGCCCGATGTGGCGTTGGAGTGACGGTGCAGATCCGTGGGACGACGCAACGACTGGAAATCATAGCAGCCAAGCACGCAAGATCCGGTTCACACCGCTTGGAGTGAGAGAACCTCAAGCGTATTTGGGTTGAATCGTCCGCCTGACCGGAGATGGCGGCTCTTGTCCCTGCTGCGGTTCTTCAGATCCCCAACCGGGCGATCGTCAGGAAAAGTCTTCTGTAAAGTGACCCGCACCGGCGGGAAAGAAGCACTATTGCAGGTTCGTGTTTGACTTAGAATCCTGTTTGTGGATCTTATGGCCCTGCCGCGTCCACAT
Source organism: Caldilineaceae bacterium (assembly GCA_963422415.1). Classification (GTDB taxonomy): domain Bacteria; phylum Chloroflexota; class Anaerolineae; order Caldilineales; family Caldilineaceae; genus Bin34. The sequence goes on along the minus strand of OY729430.1, from coordinate 2,587,939 downwards.
CCACTCCATAATCTTGGCGGGCTCCCTCGCGCGTAATGTAACCCCTGCGAAAGTCGTCCATTACCGCCTGTCGTGGTCGTTGAGTTACAGGCCCGAAGCCACCACCACCGGGCATGCGCAACTCAATCTCATCTCCCGTCTCCAACGGAATTGGAGGAAAGCGGTCAATGGGGGCGCCGTTGACCAGCACCGTGCCGACCCGCCCCACCGCGCCCTCCGCCAGACCCGGAGGCGCACACAGCATCTTGTCCGGACGCACGCGGGCCGTCAGAGTGTTGCGAGCAATGCTCTGGAATGTCATGCGCTGCCCAATACCCCCGCGAAATTTTCCAGGTCCCGCGGTGTCGGGCAGATATTCCTTGTGTTTGATCAAGACCGGTGAGCGTACCTCCATGATCTCCACAGGCGTTACTGAGCTGTTATGGGGAAAGGCAATCGGAATCATGCCATCCATCGACTGCATGGCCCCACGTCCGCCATGCGGCAAAATGTGCACGGAAAAGATTCCGAAGCCCTCTTCCTCTCCACGTACCGAGAAAGGCCAGATGGACCCGCTGCCTGCCTGGGCATGTTCACCCAAGATCGGCCACACCGCGCCAAACAGCACTTGATTGATGTTGTTGGTCGTTTTGGCCCGTGCACGCACAGGAAAGGGGTACTCGCAATTGAGGATGCATCCTGCAGGCGCAGTCACGTGAAAGGGACGAAACAGACCCTCGTTGTTGGGAATTCGGCTCGCCAAGGCGCACTTGAAGGGGTACAGGGAACTGGAGTATGTCACGTTGTACACACAGTTGATGGATCCGTTGCGGGTTTGCGCCGAAGTGCCGGTGTAGTCCACATAAATGTCGGAACCCCTGATCTCTACCGTAGCGTGCAGATGGACCAGTTCAATGTAGCCATCAATATCCAGTCCAAACTCGTGGATACCGTCGGGCAAGGCTTCAATGCGCTGGCGCATCAACCGTTCCGAGCTGTCGTGGATGATCTTTGACAGAAGGCGAATGTCCGTCAACTCATAATCGTGCAGGAATTCTTGGAGACGTCTGGCTCCCAGGCGATGAGTGCCGACAATAGCGCGCAGATCTCCCAGCACGAGATCGGGCACCCGGCAATTGCTGCCGATGATGTCCAACACTAGGGAGTTCGGTTCTCCACCCTCATACAGTTTGCAGGGGGGCAGACGCAAGCCTTCGCTATATACGTCATAGCCGTCAATGTCACCGGGGTGCCCGCCCGTATCCGCCAGATGCGCTATGGTGCCCATGAAGGCCACGACTTGTTTCTGCCAGAAAACAGGGGTGATCACCACGTAATCTGGCAAATGACCTGCCCCCAACCAGGCATCATTGGTGACTAGCACATCACCTTCCACAAGAGTATGCTGAGGAAATTTCTCGAGAATGTGGCGTGTCGTGCGAGGCAGAATGACGCAGAAATCCGGAGGACTAAAGCTGGACTGGCAAATGGAGTAGCCATCTTGATTGACCAGAATGCACGCGAAGTCACGGCTTTCGCCGACGATCGTGGAAAACGAGGTCCGTACTGTGGCATCGTCTATTTCGTCCATTACGCTGATCAGACGCTGCCACTGAATTTCAAGAGTAATGGGATCAATGAAAGACGCGGTCATGGGAGTGTGCTCGTTGGTCGGCTGCCAAGCATAAAGACTTTACTCACAAACATTTCCCATGGCAATGTGTCGTATGCCGTTTTGCTTGTCAAGAAGGTATATCTGGGAGAATTGGCCTGTAGCGGTTTTCAGTGCACTGAAAACCACTGTGTATCCTTGGGAGTGACACGATTCCCGGGTGGCAAGGGGACTATTTTGAGAGGGTGTGTTCCACACCTGCTTGTTTGCCCCGGAATTCCGATTCTTGGTTTGGAGCGAAAAACAGCAGCATGAGTGGTAACCGATCTCTTCGTTTTGGTTTTGATATCGGCGGCACATTCACGGATTTCGTGATGATCGATTCAGATTCCGGCGCCATTTCCACACACAAAACCTTGACTACCTCTCTTGACCCGACCTTGGCCGTGTTGCAGGGATGGCAGGAACTGGTGCCTGCGGAACACGCTTCACACGTGGAGTCCGCCATTCATGGCACTACCCTTTTCACCAACGCTTTGATAGAGCGCAAGGGCGCTCGCACAGCCTTCCTGACCACTCGAGGTTTTCGCGATGTACTGGAAATGGGAAAGGAGATGCGATATGACATCTATGATCTTCTGCTCGTGCTGCCAGAGCCCCTGGTCATGCGCAGTCTGCGTCTTGAGGTGGAAGAACGCCTGAATGGACAGGGAGAGATCATCACTCCCATCAACACCTCCGAACTCGATGCCATTGGCAACACGCTGGAAGAAGAGAAGGTGGAAGCCGTAGCGATTTGTTTTCTGCATGCCTTCACCAATCCCGTACACGAACAAATGGCGGGGAAGCGGCTAGCCCAACGTCTGCCCCAGCTTCAGATCTCCCTGTCGCACGAGGTGGCCCCGGAGATCCGGGAGTACGAACGCATGTCCACCACTGTCTGTAACGCCTATGTACAGCCTCTGGCGGAAACATACCTCAGGCAACTCAAGGAGCGACTGCAAGAAGTTGGATTCAAGCAGGAACTCTTTCTCATGCTTTCCTCGGGGGGTGTTTCCACTCTGGACACCGCGATCAGGTTTCCTATCCGCCTGGTCGAGTCTGGCCCCGCCGCCGGCGCACTGGCGGCCGTGTTCTATGGCGAGCTGCTGCATCAGCCTGATCTCGTCTCCTTTGATATGGGAGGCACCACCGCGAAAATGTGCCTCATCAAGAATGGCCAACCAGCCATGTCTGACGATTTCGAGATTGCGCGTGTGCACCGCTTCAAGCGCGGTTCCGGTCTGCCCATCCGCGTGCCCACCATTGAATTGATTGAAATCGGCGCTGGTGGCGGCTCCATCGCCCGCATGGATGAACTGGGCTTGCTCAAGGTCGGTCCCGATTCGGCAGGTGCCGATCCAGGACCCGCCTGCTACGGTTTGGGGGGCGACCAGCCCACCGTCACGGACGCGGATCTCCTGCTGGGGCATCTCAATCCCGATTTCTTCCTCGGCGGTCGCATGACCCTCGATCGTGCGGCCGCCGAAGCAGCGATCTCACGTCTGGCAACCGAAATGAATCTCTCTCTAGTGGACACGGCCCACGGCATCTTCCAAGTTGTCAATGAAAACATGATCTCGGCTACTCGCGTCCATGTCGCCGAACGGGGCGCAGATACGCGGCGGTTGCAATTGATGGCCATTGGTGGCGCCGGTCCGGTCCATGCCTACGAAATTGCCCGTGCCCTCAAGATGCAAGGCTTTATTTGTCCTGCCTCGGCCGGTGTCACCTCGGCCTTGGGGTTTCTCACAGCCCCCTCGGCCTTCGAGTTCGCACGCACCTACATCGCCCGCCTCGAATCCAGCGCCTTGAGCGACCTTGATTGCATCTATGCCGAACTGGTCGAGGAAGGGCGTCAAGTGCTGCAGACTGCCGGGGTCGCCGATACCGACATGGTCTTTACCCGCAAGGCCGATTTGCGCCATGTGGGACAGGGCCACGAAATCGTGGTCTCCTTGCCTTGGGACCACTTGTCCGAAGTGTCTCTGGACAAGGATCTGCGCCCCCACTTTTTTGCCCGTTACGAAGAAATCTATGGACATGCCCATACGCACCTTGATTTGGAAATCACCACCTGTCGCTTGAATGCCGCGGGACCCAAGCCGAACGTCACGCTGCCGGAGGTCGCTCCGAACCCTGATCCTGCCAAGGCCTTGAAGGGGAGTCGTCCGGTCTACTTCACGGAAGCCCAAGCCTATGTCGAGACCCCTATCTATGACCGCTACGCCTTGGGGCGTGACTGCACCCTGCAAGGACCCGCCATTGTGGAGGAACGCGAATCCACGGCCGTCATTGGCCCGAGGGGATTGGCCACCATTGACCGCTACGCCAATCTGATCGTTTCGATGTCGGAATGAGACCGTTTGGTAGGGCCGTGCGATTCGGGCACATCACTGTTCAACCTGGAGAAAACCTGCGTTATGGCACGTTTCCGACTTGGCTTTGACATTGGCGGTACCTTTACCGACTTTGTCCTGATTGAGGCTGACAGCGGTCTTATCTACAGCCACAAGCTGTCCACCACGGTGCACAATCCGGAATTGGCTGTGCGAGAGGGTTGGCAAAATCTGCTGTCGCAAGCCGGCATCGTGGGTATCGATATCACAAATGCCATTCACGGTACCACCTTGATCACCAATTGCCTGGTGGAGCGCACGGGAGCCGTGACCCTCCTGATCGCCACGCACGGTTTCAGCGACGTGCTGGACACCCAACGCGAGATGCGATACGACATCTACGATCTGCATGCGCCCCAGGTGGAACACCTTGTGCCGCGTCCCCTGCGATTTGAGGCGCGGGAACGGCTGGACGCCTTTGGCGCGGTAGTGGAAGATCTGGATCTGGACAGCCTGGAACGGATGGTGGAGCGCTTGGAATGCGCCGGCGTCACAGACGACGTGGAAGCGGCGGCCATTTGCTTTCTGCACGCCTTCACCAATCCGGCACATGAACGAAAGGCGGGGGCCTGGCTGGCCCAACGCCTGCCCCATCTCCAAATCTCGCTGTCCCATGAGGTGGCCCCGGAAATCCGGGAATACGAGCGCATGTCCACCACGGTCTGCAATGCCTACGTCCAACCTCTGGCGGAAACCTACCTGCGGCATATCGAAGAGACGCTGGAGGAGGTCGGATTCCGCCAAGAACTTTTCCTCATGCTTTCCTCGGGCGGCGTTACCACCTTGGACACCGCGGCCCGGTTTCCCATCCGCCTGGTCGAGTCTGGACCCGCAGCCGGCGCGCTGGCGGCCGTCTTCTACGGCGAATTGCTGGATCAAGCCGATCTTGTTTCCTTTGACATGGGCGGCACCACCGCCAAGATGTGTCTTATCAAGGATGGTCGGCCGGCGATGTCCGATGACTTTGAAATCGCCCGGGTGCATCGTTTCAAGCGTGGTTCCGGCTTGCCTGTGCGGGTGCCCACCATCGAATTGATCGAGATTGGAGCCGGAGGGGGATCCATCGCCCGGACAGATGAACTGGGCCTGCTCAAGGTCGGCCCCGAATCCGCCGGCGCGGATCCCGGTCCCGCTTGCTACGGCTTGGGCGGCATTCAACCCACCGTCACCGATGCCGATCTTGTGTTGGGCTATCTCAATCCCGATTTCTTTCTGGGCGGGCGCATGGCTCTCGAGCCTGCCGCCGCCGAAGCAGTCATCGCGCGCCTGGCAGCCACGCTGGACCTGTCGTTGGTGGACACGGCGCATGGCATCTACCAGGTCGTCAATGAGAACATGATCTCGGCCACTCGGATCCATGTGGCCGAACGCGGTGCGGATCCACGACGTCTCCAGCTGATGGCCTTTGGTGGAGCCGGCCCCGTCCACGCTTACGAGATTGCCCGAGCCCTCAAGATGCGCGGCTTCATCTGTCCGGCCGCGGCCGGTGTCACCTCGGCCTTGGGCTTCCTGACCGCGCCCTCGGCTTTCGAGTTTGCACGCACGCACATCGCGCGCCTCGAATCCACGAACTTGGCCGAACTGGACTGCATTTACGCCCAACTCGTGGAAGAGGGGCGACGAGTCTTGCGGACCGCTGGCGTGGCCGATGCCGACATGGTCTTCACGCGCAAGGCCGATTTGCGCCATGTGGGACAGGGGCATGAAATCGTGGTTTCCCTGCCTTGGGAACGCTTGGCCGGTATATCCTTGGAGGAGGATCTGCGCCCCCACTTCTTTGCCCAGTACGAGGCAATCTACGGTCATGCCCACACCCATCTTGGTCTGGAAATCACTACATGCCGCTTGAACGCCGCAGGGCCCAAGCCACATGTCACATTGCCGGAGGCCATGCCGGGCCCAGATCCCAACGAGGCGTGCAAGGGCCACCGACCCGTCTATTTCACCGAAATCCGGTCCTATGTTGACACGCCTATCTACGATCGGTACGCTCTCGGCCGCGGTTGCATCGTGCAAGGACCGGCCATCGTGGAAGAACGGGAATCCACGGCTGTCATTGGACCCAGTGGCGTAGCCACTCTGGACCGCCACGCCAACCTGGTCGTCTCCTTCCCTGACGCCGCGTCCCCCCAAGGCCCATGAGGGAGTGCTCGCTTTCGCTCGGAGTTTCTGGCTGCCGCCATGATCCACATGCTTCTGTCTAGAGCCGCGCCCTTTGCGGTGTGAGTGATCCTGCTGCAAAACGGCGTCTTGGATGCATGTCGGAAGGCCAAGACCATTCTGGACACCAACCTGAATTCCTGGAATGAACGAATGGGGCGATCCTTTCGCTTGCGTACCGTTACAATGTATCGTCGCTTCTGGCCAACATAGGGGTTGATCCGTCCCGGCACATGTCCGTCGGGACATCCCGCGGGAGTCGTCACTCCGCTCCCATTGACCTCTCTGGCTCCCTTCAACGATCCCGTTCCAGACTCATGCAACTACAACACGATCGCTATCTCGTCCACGAGGAGTTTACGGCTGCCTTGCAGGAATTGGTGGCCGCCTTTCCCTCCTTGGCCTGTCTTGACGCAATCGGATCGAGTTTTCACGGACGGGAGATCTGGGCGGTCACCTTGACCAATCAGGCGACAGGCTCCCATGACAACAAGCCCGGGTTCTACATTGATGGCAACAATCATGGCGAGGAGGTGATCACCTCCGCCATCACGCTCTATACCATCGATTTTCTGCTCAGCGAGTACGGACGGGATCCGGATGTCACGCGCTTGCTGGATACGCGGGCTGTGTATGTGCTGCCGCGCGTGAATCCGGATGGGGCCGAACTCTGCCTGACCTCCCCTTATCGTACAGTGGGCACCGGCCGCTATCATCCCGCGGACGAGTATCCCACGGGTCTCCATCTGGAGGATGTGAACGGAGATGGCGAAATCCGGCAGATGGCCATTCCCGACTTGCGCGGGGAATGGAAACGCTCATCCCGCGAGCCGCGCCTGCTCATTCCACGGCAGCCTTGGGAGGCGGACGGACAGTACTATCGCATGCTGCCGGAAGGCATGTTGCGGGACTGGGATGGGGTTACACTGCCCATCATTCCTCCTTGCCACGGCAATCTGAATCGCCAATTTCCCGTCAATTGGGAGCCGGAAGGGGGCGAGTACGGGTCCGGCGACTTCCCGCTCAACGAACCCGAAGCCATGGCCATGGCGCGTTTCGTGTTGTCTCATGCCAACATCACGGGGGCTCAGGCATATCACAGCCATGGCGGCCTGATCCTGCGTCCTTCCGGATTCAAGCGGGATTCGGAATTGCCGGCGGCCGACCTGGAAATTTTCCAGGCGTTGGGCGCCATCGGCACGGAGCTTACAGGGTATCCCCTAATCTCCACCTACGAAGACTTCACCCCCAACCTGCGCAGTCCGCGGCATGGCGTCTTTTCGGATTGGCTTTATGATCGCTTCGGCATTCCGGCCTTGTCCAGCGAGGTGTGGGATATCGAAACCGAAGTGGGTATACCCAAGCCCCAATACTTTTCCACTCGGCCTCACAACGAGTCCGAACAAATTCGGTTCCTGCAGTGGGCCGACGCCCACAGCCCCCGGGCGCATCGGGACTGGCGTGAATTCGAGCATCCCCAACTGGGTGTCGTGCTACTCGGGGGCTGGGATCCGTTCTATATCCATCGGAATCCGCCTCCCAGACTGATTGCGCAAGTGGCCCAGCCCAACGTGCTCTTTGCCGTGCGGCACGCTCTTGCCTCACCCCTGTTGCGTCTGCGCGCTGTCAGGGCACAACCTGTCGGTCCGGATCTGTATATCGTGCAGGCCCAAGTGGAAAACCTGGGGTATCTGGCCACGCATCTCACGCATCAGACTCAGATCCTCAACCGGAACGGCGATGTTACGGTTTCGCTTGAAGTCGACGCAGACTGTGAAATACTCATGGGCCCTCCCAAGGTCAAGATAGGCGATTTGGCCGGGCGGGAGGAAAGACGCATGCCCTATGATCCTTGGCGACGGCCTTGGGGTGAATCCGCCGCCCAGGCCGAATGGCTGGTGCGCGGTCCCGGCAATGCCGACGTAAGTGTGCATGTCCGTTCCCACAGAGCCGGGTCCTGCACCCTGCACACCTCGCTGGATGAATTGCACAACTCTCAAGAGTAGCTTCCATGTCACGACAGACTCCCCCTGCCCCCCCTGCGGATATTGATTCCGTCAGCTTGGAGATCCAGTGGCAACGGCTGATCTCGATCATGGACGAGATTGATTTCGCCACGGTCAAGACCTCATTTTCCACCATCGTGGGCGAAAGCCGCGACTTCGCCTGCATCTTGGTGGATCAGAATGGGAATTCCCTGTGCCAGTCTCGTTTTTCGCCACCTAACTTCTGTGTGGTCCTGCCCCGTACGGCGCGGCGCCTGCTGCAGACCCATCCGCTGGAGACTCTTCGGGAAGGGGATGTGCTGTGCACCAACGATCCGTGGATTGGCACGGGGCATCTGCCCGATTATGTGCTGTTGACACCGGTGTTCCATGATGGCAAGCCCGTCGCGTTCATGGGGACCGTGGCTCATCTTTCCGATGTGGGGGGGCATCGGGGGGATATTGAAGCCCACGATGTCTTCACGGAGGGCATCCGCATTCCCCCCTGTAAGCTGTTTGCCCAAGGGATGCCAAACGAATTTCTCCTTGAAGTCATCGGCAACAACTGCCGGGTGCCCAATCTGGTGCTGGGTGACATTCGGGCCATCGTGGGGACCCATCACATTGGCGTGCGACGGCTGCGCGAATTTCTGGACGACTACGAAATGTCGGATCTAAGTCGCCTCGCCCAGGTCATCCATAGCCGATCCGAAGCCCTGATGCGCCACCGCATTCGGGAGTTGCCCGATGGAGCATATGAGTTTGGTCTTGACATTGACGGCTACATTGACATCGTGCATCTCCATGCCACCGTTTGCATTCAGGGCGACGACATCTTCGTGGACTATGCCGGCACATCCCCGCAAACCCGGGCCGGCTCAATCAACTGTGTCTACAACACTACCTTTGCCTCCACCATGTATCCCTTCAAGTGTTCCTTGGCGCCGCAGATACCCAACAATCAGGGACTATTCCAGCCCATCCATGTCACGGCGCCCCAAGGTTGCATTCTGAACTGCGACGACACCTTTCCCGTACAGGCGCGGGCCAAGGTCACGAACAACATCAATCAGGTCCTGTTCGGCGCGGTCTGGCCCATTCTCGGGGAGCACGCCCAAGCCGGCAGCGGCTCCATCTGGCCGTTCTCGGTGCATGGCGATCTGGAAGAATACGGTGCCTTTGCCGTGAGCTGCCTGCCCCATGGAGGTCGGGGCGCCATGCAGGGGCTGGACGGCATGCCTCCCATTGCCTTTCCGCACAACAGCTCGGTGACACCCATCGAGATCATGGAAACCCAGGCTCCCATTCTCATTCTTCACAAGGAATATCGAATGGATTCGGCAGGGGCGGGCCGCCAGCGCGGCGGAATTGGACAGCGCATGACCTTCAAGAACATTGCCCGGGTCCCCATTCAGGGCCGCGTGCGGCCCGACAAGATGTTTTGCGCTCCTCCAGGTCTTGCGGGCGGCGCGCCCGGCGTGGTCGGAGAGGTCCGATGGAATGGCCGGCCGATCACGCGTTTTCCGCCTTTGGATCTGCAACCCGGCGATGAAATCGAACTGCGTATGCCGGGCGGCGGTGGATTCGGCTCTGTGACGGAACGAGACCCAGACCAAATCCAGCGGGATCTGGAGGCTGGTTTCATTTCGACGGAACGCGCCCGGCGTGACTATGGTTGGATCGGCGGAGAGGAAGCGTAAGCTGCAAATCTTCAGTCAGCAAGAGATTCGACGGCGAGCGGCCTGAATCGCATTCTTCCCACTCGAACCGGATCAACGACCTCCGTAGTACACGAGGCGGCCCGAAACGCGAAAAAGCAGCAGGGTAAAGAGCACAATGATGAGAAAGAGAATCCAGGCTTGGGCGGAGGCATACCCCATCTTGAAGAACAGGAAGGCCGATTGAAAGAGGTAGATTGACATCATGAGTGTGGAGTCCGCGGGACTGCCCTGCCCGTCCGTCATCACGTGCACCTGGGTGAACAACTGGAATGCGGCGATCAGGCCCACGATGACATTGAAGAGAATGACCGGACTGATCATCGGCAAGGTAACGTGCCATATGCGCTGCAGCGCCTTGGCCCCATCCAAGGCGGCCGCCTCCAGCAACTCGCGGGGAACGTCCTGCAACGCGGCCAGATAAATCACGACGGCATTGCCCACGCTCCACACGCTCATGAGAATCAGGGCCGCCTTGGCCCACTGCGGATCACCCATCCAAGCAGGCCCCTGCACACCCACCAGCGAAAGAAAGTAGTTGATGATGCCGATCCGCGGATTGAACATCCACAGCCACACAATGGCCGCGGCTACGATGGGCGTGATGCTGGGCAAGAAGAAGACGGTCCGAAACATGGACAGCCCCCGGACGCGCATGTTGAGAAGCATGGCCAGGAGAATCCCGAAGAGAGCGCCCAACGGGACAGCGCCAATGGCGTAGTAGGAACTGTTCCAAAGCGAGGTCAGGAATCGAGGATCATCGAAGAGATTGAAATAATTCCGGATTCCGATCCACTTTGGGCTCTGCAAGACGGGATAGAAGGTGAAACTGTAATACAGCGAAGCGACGAACGGATAGACCCGAAACAGCAGGAAGCCCAGAATCCAGGGCGAAATGAAAAGCAGGCCGGTGATCAGGCGACGTCGATCGCGGGAGCTGGAGAACCGGAAAGAGGAGGAAACGGCCATGATCACCTATCCTTTCAGTCCCGTCAAGGCGATACCCTCGATGAAGGTGCGTTGCGCAAAGAAGAAGAGCACGACGATGGGCAGGACACTCATGATGGTGGCCGCCATGATCCAGGCGAAATTGGAAAATCCGTAGGAGGATTCCATGTTGGCTATGCCCAGCGAGATGGTGTACTTCTCAATGTCGCTGAGGTAAATCAAGGGGCCGAAATAGTCGTTCCAACTGCCGATGAATTGGAACAGGGCCACGACGGCCAAGGCCGGCATGGCCAGTGGCAGAATGATTTGCAGAAATATCAGAAGTTCGGAAGCGCCATCCACATGGGCGGCGTCCGACAACTCGGCCGGCAAGCCCATAAAGAACTGGCGCAGCAGAAAGATGAAGAAGGGACTCCCCAGAAAAATGGGCACGATCAAGGGGGCATAGGTGTTGAGCCAGCCAAGGTCACGGAAGATCAAGTAGAGAGGAATGAAAGTGACAAAGTCAGGCAAGATCAAGGTGGCCAGCACGATGGCGAATATCGAGTCGCGCCCTGGCCATTGAATGCGGGCAAAACCATAGGCGATAAGGGAATTGGCGAGCACGGCGCCAATGACGGAAGGTACGGTGACCACCACGGTGTTCCACAGGAAGCGTCCCAAGGAGCCCTCTTGAAAGGCCGTGACGTAGTTGTCCCACCGAATTGGTTCCGGGATCCAGATGGGAGGATGCAAAGACAATTCCTCTGCATTCTTGAGCGAGGTGGAAATCATCCAGGCCCAAGGTATCAGAAAAAACAACGCGAACAGCCCCAGTATCAGGTACTTGCTGAACTCCAGACCCCAACGCTCCATGCGCAAGGAACGCCGAGCCAAGGAGTGGCGTTCTTTACGCGGTGCGATGCCGTCCGAGATAGTCAAGGGCAAGGCCGTTCAGAATGGAACAGATTTCGAATTGTGCTGCGAGAGCGCCGGCCGGCCCATCAACGGACCGGCCGGCCCCATGCAAGCCCTCCAGGCTGCGCCGGCCGGAAGCGCTTGCGCCGTGATCCAGCACGGACACGGCGCAAGGTCATGACAGTCTAGGCGCTACGCGGACTGCTCCAGCCAGAGGTCCAGTTCCTTCTGGGCTTCTTCCTGTACGAAGTCCAAGGCTTCCTGCGCCGACTTTTCCCCTTGATAGGCTTTTTGCCACTCGGTTCCCAGCAACTGCGCAAACGACGAACTGGTGGGCAACTTGGCTGGATACAGGTAATGGTCGGAGTTGTACAGATCATCCATGAAGATATCCACATAGCCAGGGCACTGACTGATGACTTCGTCCTTGAACTTGGGATGATCCTTCATGCCCTCCGACACCGGATTGTTGACGCACAACCACGTGACGAATAGTGAAGTGTAGGTGTCTCGATCGCCGGTGGCGCCGGTCATGACGCTGATGATTTCCCAGGCCGCTTCCGGCTCTGGAGCGGTGACCGGCACGATCCAGCCATCTCCATAGGTATACATGCCTTGCTCTGTATAGCCCGCGGGACTGGGGAAGGGCCAGACGGTGTATCGGAAGTCTTCGGAGGCATAGTCGCGGAGCGAGTTCCAGCGCCAAGGCCCCGTCGTTTCCGTCGCCCGCACACCGGCCAGGAAGGGAGCCAGTCCCCGCGATCGACCTCCCGCGCCCTGCAATGAGGCTTGGTAGACCTGCATCTTTTCAATTCCAAACCGCTCCCAAACCGCTACGTTCCATTCCAGAGCCTTGACGTTGTTGGGGTGATTGGCCGTGATGGTAGTGCCATCCGCTATGAACTGGCCATGGTAACGACCCAGGATCATGGCGTCCCAGTTGAAGTCGCCGCCGAGTATCTCAATGTTGCCTTGGTCGTCGTAGGTCGTCAGCCGTTCCCAGACATCGATCTGTTCTTCAAGCGTCTGGGGAGGGCTGTCCACGTCTACACCCGCGGCTTCGGCCAAGTCCAGATTCACGAATGTGCCGATCGACTGATTCCACATGCTGGCATAGTAGAACCCGCCTTCGTATTCGCCCAGGTCCCAGATGGCTGGGTGCATCCAATCTCGCAAGATCTGCACCTGGGCCGGATCGCCCAACTCATCCAAGGCCAACAACGCGTTGTTGGCGGCCAATTGATACGCCTTGTCGGCTCCGAACACGACGGCCGTGGTAGGTCCTTCGTTGGCGGCAATGCCTGCCAACAGCTTTTGCATCATGGTGCCGCTGCCCCCGGGCACTACCACGTGATGAGCGCGGACCTTGGACTGAGATTCGTTGTAACCTTCCAGGATCTGTTCAATCTTGTCGGCTGCGCCTTCTGTCCATCCCGTCCATACATCTATGTCCACTGGTTCCGCCATGGTCGTAGCCTCTCCCATGGCTGCGGGGGTGGTAGCGGTCGGCGTGACGCAAGCTGCCAGAACCAGTCCCGATGCGCTCCACACGGCTCCTTTCAGAAAGGTGCGCCGTGAAATTCTTGCTCTGTTCCTCATGTGAATCTCCTTGGAAATCGAAGGGCCGTGCCTTTCTGCCATCGGGCTCGGGTTCCCTGCAGGGATGCCCCTGTAGCCATAGTGCATCCTATCACCCTTGCCCAGACCTGCAAACTCCCTTGGGGAGAGCCAATGAACGCGGGCCGCCCTTGCCACGCGAACGACCCTAACGTTCAAGTTCAATGTCTTGTCAAGGACTGCTTCCGAAATGAACACCTGCTGTGCGCACGGGTCGCTGTCCGCGCAACCGACATCGGAGGACACTTCGAAGAGACGCCACTGCAAATTCAAACCTGGTTCGGGTCACAGGCCTGCTGTCAAACCTGTTCTCTCTGTCTTGATTCCGCCTGACCCTGCTTCACCTCCTGCCGCGCGGTTGGGCATGCCCTTTCCCGCTCCGGCCATGATGAACTGGAAAGTCCACGGTGGCGATAGAATGGGACGGTGCTCCGCACGGGACGAGCCACAGTCAAGATGGACCGGCAGAGGCGTTCATGGCCAAGCAACCCTTCAACATCCAGATCGATTCCATTCATATCGGGAAGCCCCAAATCCATTCCGGCCCCGGCGGCGCTTGGCGTTCCTCCATTTTTCGTAATCGAGTCACAGGTCCTGTGCAATTGGAATTGAGGGGATTGGTCGGAGACGAAGTGACGGACAAGGAACATCATGGGCATCCGAACATGGCTGTCTGTTGTCATACGCTTGCAGATTACGCTTTCTGGAACAGGCAGTTGGATTTAGCCCTGCAGCCGGGAGGGGTGGGTGAAAACTGGACTCTGGCGCATGCCCATGAAGACGAGATTTGCCTGTTGGACGTTTACGATGTCGGCACCGCGCGGATCCAAGTCTCCAAGCCGCGCACTCCCTGCCAGAAACAGGGGAAACGCGTGGGGCGCAGCGACTGGGTGCGCTTGACCATCCAGGAACTGCGTACAGGTTTCTATCTTCAGGTCCTAGAGACAGGCGTCGTGGAGGCGGGAGATACTTGGCATCTCATGGCACGACCCCATCCTGGCATGACCCTGAAGGCGGTCAATCGCTGTGTATATCAAATGTATGATCCCGCATTGGCCGTGCAAATGGAACAGATGACAGAGTTGGATGCCTTTTGGCGGGACAAATTGGCTCAGGCCCGAGACCGGTCTGCTCTCCGCTGATCATGGTTTTCAGGAATCCGTCGATGATTATTCCCGCTTCAGCGGGATTGGCGGCGTCATGCGCGCCGTGAGCGCATCACTAGAAAACCCTCAACTCCGTGGTCCCCGACAGATCTTTGCCGGAAACCTCTCGTTTTCACAAAGTGCAGTGTTCCGCAGACGCTACGGGAGTGTTCCCTAAGGCCCGCGGCAAAAGATGCCCGTGCGCCGTGAATGATCCCCGATCCAAGATACGGTCACCGGAGCCCTGCCGGTCTTGTGTTCAGTCTTGGCCTCATCCCCGAGGCTAGCGGTCTGCCAGTGGATCAATCTGATCCGCTACTTCCGCCAGCTGGGCTACGGTCAATGTCCAGCCGGTGGCACGGATGTTCGCTTCCAGTTGCTTCACACTGGTCACGGCATTGACGACCGAGGCTACACCGGGCTGGGCCAGTAGCCACGCCAAGGCCAGATCCGCCACTCGATACCCGTGGTCTTGGGACCAACGGTCCAGATTCGCTATCGCTTCCAGGCGTGCAGGGGTCATGTAGGCGCGTAGGCGGGGACTGGTGTTGCCGTAGGCCCGAGTGCCACGGGGTGCGGATTCACCAGCCCTATACTTGCCGGTGAGCACACCTTGGGCTAGCGGAGAATAGGGCATCACACTCAGTTTATACCTCCGACAGGCAGGAAGAACCTCGCGTTCAATCTGGCGATCGAACAGATTGTAGAGAGACTGACTGGCCATCAGGGGAGTGTAGCCGCGCTGGGCGGAAATCTCGCTCATGGCCGCGATGTGCCATCCTGCGAAATTGGAACAGGCCACATAGCGGACCTTGCCCATGCGCACCAAATCGTCGAATGCACGGAGTGTCTCTTCCCACGGAGTATGGGGATCCGGTTTGTGTGCGTAATACAGATCCACATAATCCGTGTCCAGTCGGCGCAAGGTGCCGTCAATGCCGTTCATGATGTGTCCCCGTGACAGGCCGGCTTCATTGGGCCCCATTCGGTACCCCGCCGCGATCTTGTGATTGGGTTCCCATCCCACCTTGCTGGCGATGATGAATTTGTGCCGTTGCCCCGCCAAAATCTGGCCCAGAAACAGTTCCGAATCGCCTCCTGTATAGCTGTCCGAGGTGTCAATGAAGTTGGCGCCGAGGTCTAGGGCCCTGAACACTATCCGGGCTGTTTCCGTCTGGTCGGTGAAGT
Organism: Caldilineaceae bacterium; assembly: GCA_963422415.1. Taxonomy (GTDB): domain Bacteria; phylum Chloroflexota; class Anaerolineae; order Caldilineales; family Caldilineaceae; genus Bin34. The sequence continues at coordinate 2,572,252 of OY729430.1, read as the reverse complement.
GTGACGTGGCGCCTTGGCGCCCAAAGATATTGCCTCCCAGTCCCAAGACAGGCACTCGAAACCCACTGCTGCCCAGTTGTCGGTATTCCATTCTCCATTCCCTTCTTCAGGCTCTTGTCCTTGTCCCAGTGTGCCATATCTCCGCCCCGGTGGCACTGGCTTCGACGCAGGACTGTCGCTTTCCTTCTCGCACGTTCCGCCATGGCGTCCAGACTCGGCGGCAGATCATCGAGCCGACGCCTGCACAGCTACAATCTGGGGAAATACCTCAGTGGAAGAAATCAGGTTGTCTGCTTCATGACCACAGACTGACATGCTGCACGTGATTACGGCTCAGCGGCGTCCCAAGGAGCCGAGATCATCCGGCAGTGGTGCATGACCTGCATCCAGCCGCCCATACAAAGTATTCAGATCGGGATATTGAATCCCGGGGTCTTGTTCCAGACGCGCTCTGAACTGCACACTGACTTCGGCGCCCCAATGTCTTGCCACAAAGTCAGTCAGGATATCCAGCTGGCCTTCCACGTGGCCTTCCCTGTAGCCTTTCACGTGGCCTTTCACGTGGCCTTTGGCGTGACCGTCTTTCCACATCCCGTCTACAACTTCCTGCAATCCAATCATGTTCGCCTCCAGTTTCCCAAAATCCAGCGTTGACAGATGGTCCAAGGTCGTCTGACCCTGCGGATAGCCCTGCAGAAAATCCTTCATCCCGATCGCTATCCAGATGGCGAAAATGCGCCCCAGTTCTCCATCTTCCTCAGCAAGACACGGTTTCAGCCATACCTTTGCCACCTCCACAATCATATTGTAATACCCATATGATTCAACCAGATCCTCACTCTCCTGCAGTTTCCAATAGAGCTGGTGCAAGGCAATGATGCCGCTGAACAGATTGGGCCTTGGCAGATTTTCCGAATCCGCGTACATGTCTTGCAAGGGGAAATCGTTCACGTCCACGATGGGTCCCGCTTTCCAAAACCAGTCGTCGCCTTGGCGGGAATCCGTGCGGGGCATCCACCAGCCGCGGCTTGATTTCCGTCCCGTGTAGAAAAGGAGAGGGAATGTGGAAACCTGCAGTGATTCCCCATGGGCATGAAAGGCGTTCTTGGCATATTCAAGCATCCGCAACGACATGTCTGCATCTGTGGATTGATGCTCCACAATCAGCAGAACTCTTCTGCCTTTGCCGGTCAGGACCCACGCCATATCGGACAGACGTCTCTGAAACCCACTCGATTTGGAGGTGTCCACACGCGTCTCCACTGTGATGTAACGTCCGTGCAGAACCAATCCTGCCAAGCCCTGCAGGGCTTGGCAGGCAGGATGGTGCAGCATGGATTCAATGATGGGCCGTTGCTGCAGCAACGCATGCGACACCGAGTCGTGACTGAGGTCTGTATCCGGATCCAACAACGGCATTGATCCCTCCATAGAGTCGATGTTTTCTGTCCGTGCCTTATTGGCCTTGCGTGACAGATTGCTGCCCCTGTCACTGAACCCTTGTCGGCTTCTCTTCGTTCTTCAGAAGCAAGGGAAATCAGAAAAGGTCATATGGCACGCAACTCCTCTGTGTGGTGTCACATGACGTGATGGCTGCTTGGTTTCGGAATCAGGGCCGTGGCCAGCTGTTTCCCTAGAGATTCAACCCGGCAGGGACTTGTGGTAAATGGCCTGACAAACCTCCAGCGCAGACAGGCCGCTTTGGCCGGGAATAGGCGAATCCATGCCCTGTTGAATGGCTTTCACAAAAGCCCGGGCCTGACGTTGGAAATTGTAGTGCACACCGCTTTTCGCGGCCACGTTCGTTACGTCAACCTGTCGTACCAGCCCCGCACTCGCGATTTCCACGGAATGACGGGCCTGAATCCGGATCACTCCTTTGGTTCCATATATCTCGCTGCGCCAGCCGGTCAAGCCGCAGGGATACGTTGGTCCATTGACCGAGAAAGTCGCCGTGGCTTGATTGGTGAATTCCAGCAGGGCTGCCACGGTTTCCTCAACCTGCGAGGCTGCGGAAAATCGCCGGATCGCCCCGTACACCTTGCTTATCGGCGAATCTACCAGCCACAACAAACGGTCCAGCGCGTGAATGCCCGTATACAGCAAGACACCGCCGCCTGCATGATCGGGCGCGTTCACCCAGGTCCCCAGATGCGCACCGCGGGGCGAGGCGATGGTTTCCGCGCAGTTGATCGGCAGGCCGATGTGCCCGGTGGCAATCCACTCCCGAGCCCGGAGCGCCTCCTCCCGAAATCGGTGGACATAGCCGACCATCAGCATGACCTTGGCCTGATCGCAGGCTTCCACTATCTTGAGACCCTCGGTCACGGTCGTGCCCATGGGTTTTTCCATTAGAACGTGCAGACCACGAGCCGCCGCCATGCAGGCGACCTCCATATGCAGATGGTGCGGCAGAGCCACCACCACGGCATCCAATGCCGTGGAAGTTTCCAAGAGGTCCCGCCAGTCCTGAAAGGGCGTTGCCCCGCAACGGGACGCTTCTCGATATGCCCGTTCCGGGTCCGGGTCCGCCACCGCGTCAATCCGTACATTCCCCAATGCGGCAAACCCCGTGATGTGGCGCGCTCCCGCTTGGCCTGCACCCAGAATGCCTACATGCAAAGTCATGCTGTCTGCCCTGATGGCATATGTCACATATGTCGCCAGCGGTGATTCCAGTCTCCGCTGAAGGTCTCGGCGCCCGTGGCAGTGATCCGAATGTCCTCGTTGATACCCGTGCTCCAGCTCGGTCCGTTAACAAGGTTGCGTCGTGGGTGATAGGAGAACACCATGCCCGCCTCCAGAGGCCAGTCTTGGCTGGCGCCCCAGCCTTTCGCCGCGGAATACCAAGGATATTCAATCGTGTCCATGCCCTGACCATGGAAATCGAAATGCTGGGTAGGCGCTCCCAGTGTCCAGCCCTGCTTCTGCAAGGTGTGTTCGAAGATGCTCGCCAGATCATTCAGGCGCGTCCCTGGCACGGCCGCGGCCCGGATGCGCTCGAACGCCTGCAGCTCACTGTCCATGAGTTTCAACTCCAGTTCGGTGGGAGTCCGGAATGCACAATTCACGGTTAATTCACACCAGTGCCCACCCGGCCCCAAGATTTCCATGTGGTAGCGCACGATGTCGTCACAACGCAGCGGAACAGCCTGGGGCACTTCATGTTCGCCAGGGCGTTCGCCGATGAAAACCAGAATGTCGCGGGCTCCACCCGCCCAAGCTACACGACAGGCTTCGGCAGCCAGTTCGCGTTGGGTGGCCCCGGGACGGATCACCTCGACAAAGCGTTCCATGGCGGACTTGGCCAAGTCCCAAAGCTCGAATTCCTGTTGCATTTCCAGATCACTCTTGATGGCCCGCACCCGATTCAGGAGATCATCGGCCACCAGGAATTCCGCGTCGGGCATCTCGGCAGTCAGGGTCTCCATGGTGCCCGCTCCCAGAATAAACTGATGCCCGGCCACGCCGATGCGGGACCGGCCAAAACCGCGGGCCTTGCACTCCGTCGCCATGCGGGGCGCGATGTAGACGTCGCCTTGGACATCCGTAATCCAACCACGATCGCCGATGCGCTCCGCCACGGCATGGGAGCTGAAAGTCAGGAAGGGATCATTCTGGCATGGAATGAAGATCAAGCCGTCATGTCCCCAAATGTGAAAGTCGGTGAGATACCGAAAATAGCCGCGGCCGGTCCACCAGTGACCCTTGCCGGCCACCAGCAGACCATCGAGATCCATGTGAGTCATGGCGGTCCTTATGCGGGCCAAGCGTCTGTCCCGCTCGGCGAGATCCGGAATCGTGACTCTATTCATCGCATTTTTTTCGTGCTGCTGCTTGCAAGGCATAGGCCTGTTTGTCCCAATTCGAATCGGGCATCCTGCAATTTCCCGCATTCCGGAATGCCCAGGGTCTTTGATGCAATGGGATCAAAACACTTGACATTACGCGATCCTTAGAAAGCGTGGCGGACCAGGACATGCCCTGGCAGAACCGCTCCGCCATTTTTTTCCAAGGCGGGACGCGAAGACATGATGGAGCGATTTGGCGGGAGTCCCTGAAACCACGCCTCCTACGTGCAGGTACAAGCACGTTCTTGCCGAAACGGCACGCCACCACCACTTTGTGAAATTCACGCGGTCCGTCCCAGATCAGAGGCGTTGTGGGCTGCAAAGACACCGGAGATGTCAGACCAGACGCGGTGATCACTCGCATGCATCACGGATTCCAGTATGGCGAGAGTCTGCAAGTGGTCACGGGCCGAGGTCTGCAGAGGAATTCCTTGGTGGAGCGAGTTCAGCAACTCGTCCAGCAGGCCTCTGGTGTCATCGTAGAAAGGGCGCTGATCAGGCAGGGCGACGGGTTGCCAAGGTTCTGCCTCGGAGGGTTCCTTGAAGCGAGATCCGGTCAAGCCCAGTTCCGGTTCGAAATGGCACTCCACGAGATCGCCGAACTGGTTGCGCTGCAGAATCACGCCGCGGCGAAAGTCGCTGCGCCAAGAAAAGGCCATACCATTCCAACCCGCCGTCCAGGTGCCTAGATAATTGACACGGGCCCCAGAGACAAGTTCCAGCAGGACGGAAACACAACTGTCGTGGCGATATACGCTGCCGGGGGGATTCCATGAGTCGGCACACAGACGTACAATGTCCTCCCCGTAACAGTACCGCAGCAGATCCAAGTGGTGTACGGACTGCTCCAGCAGCATGGGGTAGCGCATGGTGAGGCTATAGGTGTTCAGATCGGCGCGCCGCCCGTCCCGCTGGCGGGTGTAATCGAAATGGCCGAAGCCCAGCGGGCCGAACCGTTCCTTTTGTACCGCGCGACGCAGGTACTGGCTGGAAGCTAGGTAGCGAAAATTCATGCCCACCATCAGGAGACGATCCGCCGCTTCCGCCATCCGCACCAGCTCGACGGCACGTCCGAATTCCTCCACCAGAGGCTTTTCGCAGATAATGTGCATGCCCCGTGCAAGACACAATTGAACCTGTGCGAAATGCATCTCGGGCGGAGTGGCCAAGACCACGAAATCCCATTGTGTCGGATCGGGAACCAAGGCGGCGTGACAGGACATCGTCCCACCTAGGCGCGTGGCCAAACTCCGTGTGCGCGTAATGTCTGGATCGACCAGCGCCACCAGATTTACTGCCTCGTGTGCCATCAGGACCTCGGCCCATATCGAACCCCGGACGCCACATCCCACCAGTGCACAGGCGAGAGTCATGACTGGCGTTCCAGGTCGGCCCGGCGGGGGCGTAGCCAAGCGCCGCTCCCGGGACGGCCCACTACGGCGCCGTCCTGATAGACCACTTGGCCACCCACGATGGTGGCATGGACAGAGCCCTGCACGGGCACTCCCTGGTACAAGCGGCTGGCTTCAGCCCCCTTGGTCCGCCAGGAACCCCCTTCCAGCGTGGTGGCCGTCCGTGGGTCGTATACGCAAATGTCGGCATCTGATCCAAGGCGCAACACCCCTTTGTGGGGATAGAGACCAAAGCTGCAGGCGGCATTGGATGCCATGAGTTCCACGACGCGTTCCAAGGGGAACCTGCCTTCCAGCCCCCAAGTCAACAGCAGCGGCACGAGCGCCTCTACGCCCGGATGTCCCGGCGGTGCATCAAGCATGCGGCCCCAAGTCGCTTCCTTCTCGGCGGCGGTGAAAGGTGCATGATCGGTGGCGATGAAATCGAAAATCCCTCCATGCAAACCCTTCCACAAGGCATCCTGATCCGCCTGCGAGCGTATCGGCGGGTTGATTTTGCCATAGGGGCCGACCTGTGCCAAGACCTCGTTGGTAAACAGCAGATAGTGCGGGCATGTTTCGGCCGTGACGGGGGTTCCCTGTTGCTTGGCCGCCTGCACTAGGGCCACACTGGCCTGTGCGCTGACGTGAACGATGTGAACGGGCGCGTGCAACGCCTGCGCCAGCTGCAGTACACCCGCGAGAGCCGCCGTTTCCGCAACAGCCGGCCGGGACATCAAATGACGCTGCCAGTCCGCCACAGGGCAGTTCCGGGCCTGGTCGGAATACCAATCGATGAGGCTTTGATCCTCGCAGTGGACGGCACAGCGCAAACCGGTTCGCCGCGTCAAGGCAAGCGCGGCTCCCACGGTCGCCAAGTCGGGGGCAATGAGACCGTCAAACTCATCCGCGCGCCCGGGCGGCGCCTCGGTCATGAAAAGCTTGAAGGCAATGGCTCCGGCTTGCGCCATGCCTTGCACCTCCCGCGCGTCCAGCAGGCCTGGCGCCCCATACAGTGCGATGTTTACATAGGCATCTCTTTCCACTAGGGCGCCGCGCGCGGTCAAGGCACTGGCAGTGGCCACTCCCGGTTTGGAGATGGGCATCTCGAAGATCGTCGTGACACCGCCCGCCGCCGCCGCTCTTGATTCCGTGGCAAAATCGCCGCGTTGGGGAAACGAAGGCGCGCGACAGTGAAAATGCGGATCGATGCCTCCAGGAAGCACCAGCATGCCCGTGGCGTCAAGAATTTGTCGAGCCTGTGGTCTGTCCGCTGGATCGAGGAAGGCGGCAATGCGGCCTCCTGCCACGACCAACGTGCCATGCCGCGAGGCATGGGCAGACTCGTACGCGGGATTGATGATCAGTCCGCCAGTGATGGCCAAGTCGGCTGTCATGATCGGATCTTGCGGCTCCGGGCCTGCACCTGCGTGACAGCCTGCCGTAATGCAGCATGAGCCAGTTCGTCCTCCGACTGCGCGATCGAGACATCATAGACGGCTTGAACATGCGCCGGTGACACCAGCCCCAAGGCCATATCCCGCAGTATGGCCTCCCGCTTCCGTGCCGTGGGCGGACCATACCCGCCGCCACCCGGCACGCGCAATATGACTTCGTCTCCTTGCTTGAAGGGATGAGGCACGAAACGGTGCATGCGCTCGCCATTCATGATGACAGCGCCGGCGCTGCCGCGTTGTCCGCCACGCAGACCTTCAGCTGGATATTTCATCAAATCGGGACGAATGGTAAGAGTGGTGCCCTGCGCCGACGTGGCGCGCAATCCGATTTCCTGGCCCAGTCCGCCCCGAAATTGGCCTGGTCCACCGGAATCCGGGATCAGGCGCTTGTGCGTCATCAGGAGGGGACACTGGATCTCGATCAGCTCCGTGGGTGTCACGGTACTGTTGTGAGGATAGGCGGTGGGCAGCAGGCCATCGGCGTCATGTGTGGCTCCGAGACCTCCGTGCGGCAACATATGCACGGCATGCGGGCCAAAGCGTTCATCCTTGCCGACGACATGGAAGGGAAAGATGCCCCCGGCGGCGGCAATCACGGATTCCGGCATCAGATCGGCCAGGGCTCCGAAGATGAGAGGTGGAATGTGCTTGATGACCTTGGCCCGGGCGGCCACGGGCGCCGGGAAGGTGCAATTCACGATAGAGCCTTCCGGTGCAGTCATGCGAATGGGCCGGATGAGACCGTCGTTGTTGAAGATGTGCGGAGCCAGCATGGCCTTGATGGGATAGACCGCCGTGGCGTAGCTAATGTTGAAGGCGGCATTGATGGCGGAATGCCATTGCTGGGGGGATGTGCCCTCGAAGTCCATGTGGATCTCGTTGTCTCGCACGGCAAGTTGCACATTCAGGGTAAAGGGCTCCAGATAGCCGTCGGCGGTCACGGAGTAATCCGACCGACCGTTGGGCAGATCCTGAATCGAGGAGCGCAGGGCATGTTCGCTGCGGTCCAGAATTTCGGAGGCCAGTGCATCCAAGTCGGCCATCCGATAGTCATCCAGAAACTCGCGGATACGCTGGGCGCCCATGCGGTGAGTCCCCACAATGGCGTGCAAGTCTCCCAGCACCATGTTGGGCACGCGGCAGTTGGCGGCAATGAACTCTTCAATCATGGGCACGACCTTGCCTGCCGCGTAAAACTTGTTGGGCATGACGCGAGTGCCTTCCATGAACATGTCTTGGGCCTCGAGATCCCCCAAGTGTCCGCCTACGTCCGAGACATGGGCCACCGTGCCCAGAAAAGCCACCAGCCGGCCTTTGTGGAATACGGGCGATATCAGGTTGTAGTCCGGCAGATGGGTACTGCCAATCCAAGGATCGTTGGTGGCCAAGACATCCCCTTCCTGCAAGGTGGCCGCTGGAAATCGCTGCAGCATGGCCTTGGTGGTGCGCGGCAGCATCGTGCAGAACTGGGGTGGACTCCATTGCGCCTGGGCCAGACCGGATCCTTCGGCATCCATGAGCGCACAACCGAAATCGTGGCTTTCACCCACAATGGTCGAGAACGAAGTGCGGATCACCGCGTTGTCGATCTCGTCCACGATGTTGACCAATCGCTGCCATTGGATTTCCAGAGTGATGGGATCGAAGGTCATGGACGGCAGTCTCCTTGTTGAGGCGCAAATGCCATTGGGGCAGTGGAATGCCTTGGTACCTCCCGAATCCTACACAAGAATGCGAGGCGAACGAACTGCTGGGGATGTCTCCGCAGAATGGGAAGATTTCGAAGAGAACTTCAACATGCCTGCGGCGCCGTGGATTCATGCATGATGAGAGGCGCCATTGCAAGAGTGCCTTGAGCTTCTTGTTTTCCAGGCTTCCGTGTACCCAGTGGGATGGGATTTCAAGGGGCTGCGGCCACGCTTCCAAGCCATTCCAGAACTGGAGCATGAAGGGTACAGGCAAGATCGGACAAGACCGAACGACAAATGGATATACCACCTGAATTGGCCAGCGAAAGGCAGGCAATCCTGTGATAACATTGTCCAAATAATCGTGAGGCGGTTCTTGAACACTGCAGGCCCTCTGGGGGTTTCCATGCGACGTATAGCCGCGGTTGAGTGCGGCTTTGGCGCCGGTGCCATGCATGAAATCTTGTGGATGCATGGGGATTGTCCTTGCGAGTGTCCGTGTTGTCCAGACCGCTAGCGAGACGTCGGGTCGGCTTCGTCACGGAAACATTCCCGTAGATGAATTGAATAGGAGCGGCCCAGCGCCAGCAGCGGGCCGTTTGTACGTTTCTGGTACGGTTTTGGATGTCACTGAGCTTTGATGCAGGCCATTGGGACTGACAGGTCGGGCCTCGTGGCTCTTTCGCAGGACAAGGAGATGGGTGCAGTGCAAGAGACAAGCTGGAAAGGCAGACTGGGATCTCAAATCCCCGAGACGTGGGGCAACGAGATCGATACGTTTGAAGGGCAGATGGTCCTAAGCCAGCGGGGCGACTTGGACGAGAAAGTCCTTGCCGAGACACGGCTGCGGCGGGGCATTTACGGTCAACGCTACGACAATGGCAAGCGACATGACGGTATCACGGACCGGGAGCTGTCGTACCCCTCGGGCGATGCCACAAAGGGCCCCGAAACCCTGTGGGACGCTCCCGGCATGCAACGGATCAAGGTGCCGTGGGGCGGCTTGAAGCCGGATCAACTGGAGACGGTGGCTCAGTTGGCGGACGAGTATGCAGATGGCATCTTGCACATTACCACCCGGCAGGATTTCCAGTTGCACTTTGTGCACGTGGAAGACACGCCTGATCTGATGCGGCGTCTGGCGGCCGTGGGGATCACCACCCGCGAAGCCTGTGGCAATTCGGTTCGCAACGTGACGGCCTGCCCATTGGCCGGAGTCTGTCGGACCGAGGTGTTTGATGTAACACCATATGCGGATGCCCTGACCTACTTCCTCCTGGGACATGACGATGTGCAGGACTTCGGGCGCAAATTCAAGATTGCCTTTTCAGGCTGCGCACATGAAGGATGTGGTCTAGTGGGACTGCATGACTTGGGCTTTGTGGCCCAAGTCCGGGAAGTGGACGGTCGTTCCATGCGCAGCTTTGACATGTATGTGGGTGGAGGATTGGGCGCCATTCCCCATCAAGCCAAACTCTTGGCCGCGGCCGTGCCGGAAACCGAGATTCTGCCCTTGGCGCAGGCTGTCTGCCGTGTTTTCGCCCGCTTGGGAGAAAAGCGCAACCGCAACCGGGCCCGCATTAAGTTTCTGGTGGCGGAACTGGGTATCGAGGAATTTACGCGGTTGGTTCACGCGGAGCGGGCGGTCATGCCCCAAGACGAAAGATGGGACGATTTTCTCGACACCATTGAATCCTTTGCGGAGCGGCCCCTGCATCAGCCCATCACCCTCGAGGCCTTCCATGACGACGAAGACTATCAAGAATGGCTCAAGTCGAATGTGTATCCACAACGACAATCCGGGTTCTCGGTGGTCTATGTCAATTTGCCGCTGGGAGATCTGACTGCGCAGCAGGCCTTTGGGTTGGCCGACTTGGCCCGTACTTACGTGGGCGAGCATCTGCGCACCACGGTGGAGCAGAACATTGTGCTGCGGTGGGTGGCCAATCAGGATTTGAAAGAGGTCTACGACGAACTGGTCTGCTTGGGCATGGCAACGCCGGGAGCCGGCGCCATTCATGACATTACGGCTTGTCCCGGCACGGACACCTGCAAACTGGGCATTGCCTCCTCGCGGGGTTTGGCCGGCGAATTGTCCATGCGCCTGGCGGCGCAGCGGGAGGAGTTGCCGGATTCGATCAGCAACCTCAAGATCAAGATCAGCGGCTGCTTCAACTCCTGTGGTCAGCATCACGTGGCGGATATCGGATTTTTCGGCAATAGCCGCCACCGCAATCGGCGCACGGTTCCACATTTCCAGGTGGTGCTGGGAGGGCAGTGGAAGAACAACGCGGGCAGCTACGGTCTGCCCGTGGGCGCAGTGCCTTCCCGGTCCGTCCCTGATGTTCTGCATGTCCTGACCAAGAAGTTCGACACGGAGCGCGACGAAGGCGAGAGTTTCCAGGAGTGGGTGCAACGCTACGGCAAAAAGGAGATTCGGAGCCTGTTCAAACCGTTCAGCGCCATTCCCCTCTACGAAGACGATGCCTCCTATTACAGTGATTGGGGAGACCCCCGGGAATTCACGATTGGCGACATTGGCGTGGGGGAATGTGCCGGAGAGGTTGTGTCCCTTTTTACCATGGAGGTCTCCCGGGCCGAAGCGGAGGCCTTGGAAGCGCTGGTGGCGCTGGACGAAGGGCAAATCGACGTGGCCTATGAAAGAGCGGTCCAAGCCATGGTATTGGGCGCACGGTCCCTGTTGCGCGGCCAAGCGGTGGACATTGGTCATGACGAGGCGGACATCGTGAATCGGTTCAGGGAACGATTTTTTGATACTGAACTGTTCTTTGACAAGTTTGCCAAAGGCAAGTTTGGCCAGTATCTCTTCAAGCACCATCAGCGGCGTTTGGAGCAGCCCTCCCACGATCAAGCCCATGAAACCATTGAAGAGGCTCATCTCTTCATCGAGGCCGCCTATGCCTGCGATGGACGCATGGCGGCGCAGGAAGCATCGCAAGGCATTCAGCTCTAGAGTTACGACTATGCAGGCGCCACAACGACTCAAGATACGATTTGGCACTTCCCGGACCAGCAGGCCTGTGGATCTGGAGCGAGTGATTCCGGTGTTCCATGACTGGATTCAACAGGAGAAAACCCCGACCGTCATGATCGACGTGGCGGACTACAAGCATGTGCCTGCGGGGCCCGGCGTAATGCTGGTGGGTCATGCCGAGGATCTGGGATTGGACAATGGCACGCGGGCGGACGCGGAATGTCAGGGCTTCTATTATGTGCGCAAGCATGGCCGCTTGACCGACACTCAGCCACTGGCGCGGCGGCTCCAGGAGATCTGGACGCTGTCCTTGACGACAGGACAGCTACTCGAGGCGGAACCTGATTTGGATGTGACAATTGATCCTTGCCATATCGAGATCTCATTGCTGGACCGCCTGCTGTACCCTTCCGCCGCCGCCAATCTGGATGAAGTGGAGGGTGCAGTGCATTCCTTCTTCGCCCAAGTCTTGGGCAAGATGCAGTTCTCCTTGGAGAGAGCGGACGGGGATCCCCGTGAATCCGTGTCGTGGCGGGTGCAGGGCGCGGGTGCATTGAATCTTTCCGACTTGGCGGCGCGCGTCGTCGCTTAGTTCGCTCCAATATCTGATTGCCGGTGTCGGTCGGCTCATCCATGGCTGGTCCTGCGATAGAAGGACGTCCCGCGTCCACATGGGACCGAGACGGGTTCAGGCCCTACGTGCAGGCATTGGGTCGAGGCGAGACGTTGCGCCGCGATCTGACTCAGGCAGAGGCGCACGACGCCTTGAACCGCATCTTGGCCGGCACGGTGTCCCCGGCCCAGGCAGGCGCCTTTTTCGTGGCCCAGCGGGTCAAGGGGGAGTCCCGAGACGAAATCCGCGGTTTTGTGGAAGCGGTGCGGGCGCGTTGGATGACGCCTGTCGTGACAAGCCAGAGGGGATTGCTGGATTTGGCCGTGCCCTATGATGGCAAGGAACGTACAGCGCAGCTCGCGCCGGCGGTGGCCTTGGTTCTAGCGGCCTGTGGGCAACCGGTACTGCTGCATGGAGCGGAAGGCGTGCCCACCAAGGCCGGAGTCACTCCGGCCCATGTCCTGTCCGAACTGGGCGTAGCCACCGGCTTGTCGCCCGAGGTCGCAGCCAAGACGCTGGACAAGACCGGCATTGCGTATTGCGATGCCCGCGCCTTCATGCCGGCTTGGCTGGATCTCATGCCCTTGCGGCGGGAATTCGGCCTGCGCACGGTCCTCAACACAGTGGAAAAGCTGGTCAATCCGGCCGATGCCGACTTTCAGGTGTCTGGCTTTTATCACACCAAATACATTAACGAAATGAGAGACATGCAGACCGGCCGGATTGACAGCTGGATTGTACAGGGAGAAGAAGGTTCGATTGAGATGAGATCGGGACGCAAGACCCGCATCTTTGGAAAGCGCCTGAAGATCCCGGTGACATTGGATCCGGAGGAATTGGGCTTCCCCCAACGCGAAGCCGTGTCTGCAGGTCGTGCCGTTGCGCACCATGCCGCTCTGAACCTGCAGGCGTTGGAAAACAGGGCATCGGCCGCCCGGGCGCAAGTCGTAATGACGGCCGGGGTCCTATTGACTCTTTTGGGTCGGTCGCCATCGCAGGCTGCAGGCATATCGGCTGCGGAGGCCTGCCTTGCGGACGCCCGCGCTCTGCTGGGTGAGTTCCGTACCGCGACCCAGACCGCTTGATCTGTTCCGGAGATGCACAATGACTTTCGCTCGATCCGCCTTTTTCGCCACCAATTCCGGTCGCCCGGGATTCATCACGACGCGGTACCTGGAAGCTCTCAACGAGGAATTTGAGTCTGCTTCGGTGGAACGCATGCTGAGGTGGTGTCTGGACATGTTCAAGAGCGGCGTGTCGCTCGGCACTTCATTTGGCCCTTCCGGTCTCATGATGATGGACATCGCCCTGAAGATAAACTCGGACATCGACATCTACTTTCTGGATACGATGTTTCTCTTCAAGGAGACTCATGCGCAGATTGCCCGAGCCGAGAGGCACTTTGGACGGACCTTTCGGCAGGTCAAGCCCTTCATTACGATCGAAGAACAGGAGGAGCGGTACGGTCCCAATCTCTATTACAAGAATCCCACGGAATGCTGCAAGTTGCGCAAGGTATACACCCAGATTCACGCCTTGAAGGACAGCAGCGCCTGGATCACCGCGATTCGGCGGGACCAGTCCCCGACGCGAACCAACACGCCTTTTGTCTCTTGGAACGACAGGTTCAATGTAGTGAAAGTGTCCCCCATGGCCAAGGTCACGCGCGATGAGGTGTGGGATTACATCCGATCGCACGATTTGCCTTACAACGAGTTGCATGACCAAGGCTATCCTTCCATTGGATGCTGGCCCTGCACGCAACCGGTCGCGGAAGGGCAAGACGAGAGGGCCGGCCGTTGGCAAGGCATGGACAAGACAGAGTGCGGTCTGCAAGTCGACGAGGAAGAGGGCCTCGCCTCTGCCAGCAAGGAGGAAGAGTGGAAGGTCTACTCATCGTAGGCCATGGCAGTCTGCGGCCACACAGTGCGGCGGGCATGCAGCGCGTGGCCGCCAGGCTTAGAGCGTGCACGTCCCGCCTCGCCATTGAAACGGGTTTTCTCAACTATGGCGTCCCCACCTTGGCCGAATGCGCTTCGGCCTTGGCGCAGCGTGGGGTGCGGCAGGTGTCGGTGCAGCCCTATTTCCTGACTACAGGACAATACGTTCAGCGGGATCTGTCACGACAGACAAGGGATCTGCGTACAATGTATCCCGATATGCAGTGCCGATTGACGCCGGTTCTGGGTGAGCATGACTCGATGGCCAAGCTGTTGCATGCTCAGCTTGATCCTTGGCGCCAGACCCTCGTTTCCCACCAGACCGCCGGTGTGGTCCTAGTCGCTCACGGTTCGCATTTTGCGCAGTCTGTATGTCAGGTCCAGACCATCTCTGCGCAGTTGCAGGCCGCGTGCAGACCCATGCCCGTGGTGGCCAGTTATCTTGACATAAATCGCCCTGATTTGGCGACGGGATGTCAGAGGCTGTTGCAGCAAGGTATTGCCCATGTGGCAGTGCTGCCCTACTTTCTCCACTGGGGACGACACGTCAAGGAAGACTTGCCGCGCATATTGGCGTCCGTGTCGGATGAATTTCCGGATAGAGGGGTGACATTGCTGGGCCCGCTGGAGGATGTTCCGGGTATCTCGGAGATCATTCTGAGCCACTTGTCTTCGTGTCCCGAGCCGTTGGCCTAACAGCCGCTGCGGTTGACTGTTCTCAGATGGCCGGCAAGGTCTTTTTGGTGGGAGCCGGACCTGGCAGCCCGGATCTCATAACTGTGCGCGGGCTGCGGATGGTGCAAACGGCGGATGCCGTGGTGCATGACCGCCTGGTGGACCGGCGCCTCTTGGCCCTGGCCCGTGCCGACGCCGAGCTCCTTGAAGTGGGCAAGGTGTCGGGAGGGCCAAGCTGGGCGCAGGCGGACATTAACGCGCTGCTGATTGAGCTGGCACAACAAGGCAAGAAGGTGGTCCGCCTCAAAGGCGGCGATCCCTTTGTTTTTGGGCGCGGTGGAGAGGAACAGGATGCTCTCCGTGCGGCGCAATGCAGGGTGGAAGTGGTTCCAGGCGTCAGCTCCGCCACCGGTGTGCCTGCGGCTCTGGGCGTTCCCTTGACGCACAGGGGCCTGGCCGCGGACTTTGCAGTGTTTACGGGGCAATCGGCCTTGGAGAACCGACAAGGCCGTTCCAACTGGAAAGCCTTGGCCCAGTTGGACACTCTGATCGTTCTGATGGGATTCAGGGCAGTCTCCGAGGTGCGACAGGAATTGCTGACGGCTGGCAAGCCCCCTGACACTCCCGTTCTCCTGGTCAGCGCAGGCACATGGCCGGAGCAGAATGTGCAGCAGACTACCTTGGCCCAAGTCGTGCAGGCCGTGGCAGAAGGGGAATGGAACAGTCCCAGCCTGATGATCATAGGGAAAGTGGTGGCACATTGGTCTGGCATGACAGTCGGGGCCAAGGCTCCGGCGGAAGCGGCGCCTCTCAAGAGCGAGCGGAATCCGGAGACATATCCCATCGCATTGACCCAGATGCGATCCCGGACCGTACTGGTGGTAGGAGGAGGCGCCGTGGGCACGCGCAAGTGTCTGAAACTGCTGGATGCAGGAGGTCGGGTTGTCCTCTGCAGTCCCAACGTCACGCAAGATCTCAAAGACAGAATCGATGCGGATGAAATAACGTGGCTGCCCCGTGAATTCCGCAGTGCGGATCTGGAAGGCATGTTCCTTGTTTTCGCCGCGACCAGTGACCCGCAACTCAATCATGTCATTGCGCATCTGGCTGCACAGCGCCACATTCTGTGCA
The DNA here is from genome assembly GCA_963422415.1 of Caldilineaceae bacterium. Taxonomy (GTDB): domain Bacteria; phylum Chloroflexota; class Anaerolineae; order Caldilineales; family Caldilineaceae; genus Bin34. The sequence continues at coordinate 2,556,511 of OY729430.1, read as the reverse complement.
ATGTGGCGACAGATCCGGATGCTGGCGATTTCTGGGTACCTGCGTTCACCCAGATTGGAGACTGCACGGTGGCTGTCAGCTCATGGAACGGACAACCACGAACAGCCCAACAGTTGCGCGACCGGATTGCCGCATGGTGGCTTCTGGGCGATCAAGCGGAAGCGTAGCGATCTTTCTCTACTTCAAAGGCGCGATTCGTCCCGTCTAGAGCTGCAATGATGGCGTCCACGTCATAGACGCAACCCCCCCACGTACCGCCGCTGACTTTCTGCAGGGCGGCCCAGAGCCGGGTGTCCTCCGGCAGCTGCGCGTCCGGCGCCAGATCCGGATGCAGACTTCGTTGGCGGAGCAGAGCATCGCCCGCTGCTGTCGCGCCCGCTCCATCTTCGGGCGACGATCCCACTAAATCGACAGTGCCGGTCAGGTTTGTCGTATCCACCACTATTCGAATCAGGTCGCCGTCTCTGACCTTGGCCAGCGGTCCCCCAGCCAAGGCCTCCGGGCCTATGTGTCCGATGCAGGCGCCCGCACTGACCCCACTGAAACGGGCATCCGTAATCAGAGCCACTTCCTTGCCCCACTCCAGATAGCGCAGCGCCGATGTCAGCTGGTAGGTCTCCTCCATGCCGCTGCCTATCGGTCCCCTGCCCATCAGCACTATGACGTCACCGGGCTTGACTGCAACTGCGGTCTGACCCTTGATGGCCTGAATGGCGGCGGCTTCGCTGTTGAAGACTCGAGCGGGACCCATAATGGCATATACGCCATCTTCATCCAGCACAGACGGATCTATCGCGGCGCTTTTGATCACGGACCCTTCAGGAGCCAGGTTTCCCGTGGGAAAAGTCACGGTGCTGGCCAGTCTGCGGGCTCTGGCTTCTTGAGGAGCCATGATGACGTCGTCCGCTTTGACTCCGTCTCGTTCCCGCAGAATCTCCTTCAACCGCCGTCTGCGTTCACTGGTTTCCCACTGGGCCAGATTGTCGCCCAGCCGCAGCCCGGTGGCTGTGGGCACGTCAAGGTCGAGGAGGTCCAGACTGCGAAGATGCAGCATCACCTCGGGCACGCCCCCTGCCAAAAAGGCCTGCACCGTGACATGACCGACAGGACCGTTGGGCAGTACGTCCACTAGGCGGGGCGTCTGGAAGTTGATGCGTTTCCAATCCTCTACCGATGGTCGGGCAAGTCCTGCCGCATGGGCTACGGCCGGAATGTGCAAGAGCAGGTTGGTGCTGCCTCCGAAGGCGGCATGCACCACCATGGCATTCTCCAAGGCTGCGGGCGTCAGAATCTGTTGGGCGTGGATGCCGCGCCGATGCAAATCCACCAGGCATTGGGCGGACTGCCGTGCCATTTCCCGCCAGATCGGCTGTCCGGAAGGGGCCAGCGCCGCATGAGTTATGGACAGGCCCAAGGCTTCGGCGACTACCTGGCTGGTTCCTGCGGTACCCAGGAATTGACAGCCTCCGCCCGGGGAACCGCAAGCTCGACAGCCCAGTGCAGCCGCTTCTTCCACTGAAAGTTGCCCATGGACGTAGCGGACGCCAATGGTTTGCACCTTGCCGGCATCTTCACCATGCACAGGCGGCAAGGTGACTCCCCCCGGCACCACGGCCACGGGCAAGTCAGACTGCGAAGCCAAAGCGACCATCATGGCCGGCAATCCCTTGTCGCAAGTGGCGATCCCCAGAATGCCCTTGCGGGTGGGCAAGGAACGGATGAGCCGGCGCAGCACTATAGCTGCATCATTGCGGTATGCCAGACTGTCAAACATGCCCGTGGTGCCCTGCGTCCGGCCATCGCAGGGATCGCTGACGAATGCGGCGAAGGGCGTGCAGGAAAGTTCGGAGAAGGTCCGTGCAGCCTCCTCCATCAGCAGTCCCACTTCCCAGTGCCCCGTGTGGTATCCCAACGCTACCGGCGTTCCATCCGGAGCGCGGATGCCTCCTTGCGTAGAGAGGATCAGAAATTCGGGTTGTCTGAGTCGGGACGGTTGCCAGCCCATGCCGGCATTCTGAGTCAAGCCAAAGAGATTGCCGCTGGAAGAATGCCGCAGCAGGCCATCGTCCAAGGGCAGGGCCCCGGCAGGCCCTGGTCCTGATGTTGCAATGTGGTAGATTTCGGCGCTGACGTTGTCAACCGCGAAAGTGGTTTCAGACGTGTCAATGAGTTTTGCGTGTCCTGTTGCGGATATTCACGGCGCTTGCTTTCCCCCAGGATGGTAGGCGTGGCTATCGGGGCACAATCTGCATTGGCCGCGGACAGGCCTACAGCTCCATGTCGGCGACTCTTTTCATGGAATCCAAATAGTCCCATTCGGTTGAATCCGACACCATGGGCTGATCGAAAATCAGTGACAGCGGACCTGAAAACCCACTCTGCTTCAGGACCTGAATGCCGCCTGCCAGGTCATCGGGAACAATGGAGCCGTCTGTTTCGTATTGAGCCTTGGCATGGCCCGAGGTAGCCCACGGGGCAATTTTGGCAAATTCCTGGTAGCGATCTGGCCCCTTGAAATTGCCAAAATCGGCGCAGATGGTGATCTGGCCGTCACAAAGCTCCAGAATTGCAACAAGGTGGTCTGCCTGCAACGACAGTGGACGGAAATTTTCGGTAAAGATCTTGATCCCTTTGTCCTGTCCATAGGCGTACAGGGATTTCAGTTGCAGGGCGCTCATTTGAATGCTGGGATGTCCCGCCGGATTCTGGATGTCAGCCGGCACGGACGCTTCACCCGCGACTATGCGGGCCGCCTTCGCGCCGAGGATGCCGGCACTGTCAATCCAGCCTCGGATCCAGTCCAACTGCACTTCCCGTTCTTGCGGATCGGCGGCTGTGATGTCCCCATCGTCAACCAGGATCGAGAAGATTTCCACGTTGGCGCGGGCGGCTTCGCTGGCCAGTTCGGTCAGGTAGCCCTTGTCTCGAGTGGGGAAGTGAAAATGACAGATTTCCAGCGTATGGATGCCATGCTGAGCCGCCATGTCTGGCAACTGCAGCAGCGACATGGCGGCGTTATTGCTGGGAGGGGTCAGCTTCTCAGTGGAAAAGTCATCCAGCCACACGGACCCCAAGGCTCTGTGCAGGCTCCAAGAAGATGTGGAAACGCGTGCAGTCATGATGTTATGGCTCCTTCAAACCGGAAAATCAAGCAATGCTTTGGGCGGACATGAGACTGAGAACTTCGGAACGACAAGGCAGTCCATTCCTGGATCCCACCGTCTGACAACACAAGGCGCCAGTGGCGCTGGCAAATCGCAAGAGCCTTGGCCAGGCCATGCCCTCAGCCAGTGCGCCGATATAGGCGCCGTGAAATGCATCGCCCGCTCCGTTGGTGTCTCGCACCTCTATATCGTAGGCCGACAAGGAACCTGTCTGTCCATGCCTAGACCAAACCAGTCCTCTTTCTCCCAACGTAACCACAACTGTCTCTGCCAGCCGGGCCATGCCTTGCAAGGCGTCCTGCAGCGTGGCAGCGCCCGTATAGTCGAAGGCAAAGCGTTCTGCGGCCACTACATGATCCACGATCGGCGCCAGCGCCCGGCTGCGCGGCGAATCGGCATCGGCATCCAAGACAGTGGGCACACCTCTTGCCCGGGCCTGCTGAATTACGCTCACGGAAACGTCTGGCTGGTGCCCGTCCACCAATACAGCTTGGGGCTGTATGACCTCCAAGTCCAAGGCATCGGCAGGATACTGAGGCTGCTTTCCCCTATAGGCGGCCAATGTACGGTTGCCGTTCGGCTTGACCATGACGCCTGAAACGCCTGTGGGTGCATCCGATCGAAGAAGGTGGTCCACCCTCACATCCAATGCCCGCAGTTCACCGACATGGGCGTCGCCAAAGAGATCGTGGCCCAAATAGGCGGCCAGAACGGTATCGTACCCCAACGCCCCGGCGGTGGCGGCAGCGTTGGCTGCCAATCCACCGCCACAACCGGCGAAGTTCTCGGCATTGGCCTTTTCGTCAGGGCCCAAGTGTCGTGCCACGGCAAAGGTCAGGTCATAGCAGGCGTACCCAATTGCCAGCACCCTGGGCCTGGGTTCAGGCAGTTCATTGGACAATCCAGATGCATACATCGCCAGGGGCCTCCGCGCCGCATTCCCGTTTGGCAGAGTCTATCAGGACAAGGATGTTCGAGAGGATCTGCTTCTCCTGTAGGCCTTCTTGGGCTATCCAAAAACAATTTCGGCAAGATTTTCGTCCGCAGATTCAGGTCCAGTTGCGGACGCGCCGGCCCACGATCAGGGTTGCCAACGCCAATTCTGGCTTTACCAAGAGAAGGGCAGGCGCAGACAGGAACCGTCCCCTAGCGTTTGTCCTCATAGAGGAAGCAGGCGGCCTGGTGATCTTTCTCCCCCACCGAGAATGGGGGTGGCGTCAATTCCAGGCACCGATCAAATCGCTGCGAACAGCGGGGATAGAAACGACATCCGCTGTCTACGCTGATCCGCATTTCTTCATCGTCGACTGTCGCCATATCCTCGGAACCCCACTTGATATCCGGATCAGGCACGGGAATGGAGTCCAGCAGCAGCTGCACATAGGGATGCTTGGGATTCTCAATGACACTGGTGGTTTCCCCGCTTTCGGCAATCACCCCTTGATACAGCAAGTAGATGGCATCGCCGATCTGGTAGGCAGTGCTCAGGTCATGCGTGATGTAGAGAAAGGAGATGCCTTCCTCATCCCGCAACCGTAGCATGATGTCCAGAATCATGGCCCGCAGGGATGCATCCACCATGGAAACTGGCTCGTCGGCCACAATCAGCCGGGGGCGCAACATATAGGCGCGCGCCATCATGATGCGTTGCCGCTGACCACCGCTCAGCTGATGAGGATATTTTTCCAGAATCTCCTCGCCTCGCAATCCCACCACATTCAGGGCGTCTTCAATCATCTCACGCCCGTCGCGCACATTGTGGGCCATCTTGAAGTTGTGGATGATCATGTCGAATACGTGCTTCACCCGGTAAAACGGGTTATACACCGCATAGGGGTCTTGAAACACGGCCTGCACCTCGCGACGATACTGCATGCGCTCTTGCCCGATCATTTCCTTGACATTCCTGCCTCGAAAAATGATGTTTCCCGAAGTGAGGCTGGTAAATCCCAACACCAGATTGGCCAAGGTGGACTTGCCGCTGCCTGATTCCCCCGCGACGGCCGTGATCGTGGCAGGCGATTCCTCGATGGTCAAATTGTAGTCCTGCAGGGCCACAGTGACGGGGCCTCCACTTAGCAAGGAACCACCGTAAAGCTTGGTGGCATTCTGTACTTCCAACAGCGGCGGCATTACAGAGTGTCCTTATGTCTTGGGTGTGAAGCGCTGAAGGCGACGGTCTTGGGTCTAGGGATGGGGTATCGGCGTACCGTCATCCTCGTAAAGATGACAGGCAGTCTGATGATTCGGTCTCAATTCCCGCAACGGGGGGTCCGCTTCCCGACAAATGTCCATGACGTGGGGACACCGCATCTGGAAGATGCAGCCCGTAGGTGGAGTGCGCAGATCGTGAGTCAAGCCTTCCGTCAGCCTAAGGGGCTTTCGTTCCTTGATCGACGGGATGGATTCAATCAGCAATTGCGCATAGGGATGCAATGGCTCGGCAAACATTGACTTGACAGGGGCGATTTCCACCATCCGGCCGGCGTACATGACGGCCAGGCGATCCACCAGCTGGGCCATCAGGCCCATGTCGTGGCCAATCACGATCATGGAAATGCCCAGACGTCTCTTGACATCCAGCAGGGTCTGGCCCACAACCCTCTGCACCACTACATCCAAGGCGCTAGTCGGTTCATCCGCAATGATCAATTGGGGATTCAACGCGATGGCCATGGCAATGCAGGCCCGCTGCTTCATGCCGCCACTCAGCTCGTGGGGATACATGTTGTAGACCCGGCTGGGCAGACCCACCAGCTGAAACAGGTTTTCAATGCGCTCCTTCAGCTCCGCGGAACTGGATCGCGCCTCGTGGGTCTGGATGGCATCCTTGATCTGCGAATTGATCAGCATCACGGGATTCAAGGAGTTCATGGCCCCCTGCGGGATCAGCGACAACCTGGTCCATCGCACATCTCGCAGTTCAGCGCTATTCAGCTGCATCAAGTCAATGCCGTCCAACTCGACGGAACCGCCTACAATGCGGCCTGGACTCTGCACCAGCTGCAGAATGGCCATCGCCGTCGTGGTCTTGCCGCAGCCGGATTCGCCGACCAAGCCCATGATTTCCCCTTTGCGCACTTCAAAGGAAACGCTGTCTACGGCCCTCACGTCCCCGGTAGGGGTGTGATAGTAGACCTTGAGTTCCTTGACTGTCAATGCGGCGCCTTCTCCATGTCCGTCAAAGCCCCCTGTCGCGGGACGGGTTTGGGTCATTTCCACGGTCATGAGGAAGACATCACTCCTCGCAGGCGCGGATTGGCGATTTCATCCAAGCCGACTGCCATCAGGAAGAGTGAGATAAACACGACGACCAAGGCCACGATGGGAATGCCCCACCACCACCACATGCCCCTGAACAGAGCAGACACTGCCGTGGCATGATAGATGGTCATGCCCATGGTGGGAATGCGGGTAGGGCCCAATCCCAAGGCTTCCAAGCCAGTGACCGCCAGGATTGCCCCTGATACGTTGCCTGTCAGACTGGCTGCCAAATACGGCATCATGTTGGGCAGCATTTCCTTGAACAGAATTGTGAATGTGCTGGCTCCGGACAAACGCGCCATTTGCACATAGCCCCGTTCCCGCAAGGTCAATACTTGAGCGCGCAAGAGTCGAGTAGGTCCAGGCCATGCAAAAGCCGCCAGCAACAAGGCCAGAATGGGTACGCTCAGCTGCCTGACAAATGCCGAAATCACAATCAACACGGCCAGCGCCGGGATTGTGATGATGGAATCGGACAGGGTTCGAATCACGGCATCCACCCAGCCGCCAACGAAACCCGCCGTGAAGCCCAGCACGATACCAATGAGTATACCGACCCCGGCGGCGATCAAGCCGATGTGCAGGGAGCGCGGGGCGCCGACGAGAAGCACGGCCAACATGTCTCTGCCATCACTGTCGGTTCCTAGGGGATGTTCAGAACTGGGAGTTCCAAAGAAGGGATTTTCGCTGGTGACCCACATAGGGGGCAGATTCAAGGGCGACGAGGCAACTCTGGCCAAGGTCGTGTCCCACAAACCCAACGGCCCCACAGCGGCCATCAGCAATACCATCAGAATGAGAGACAGACCGATGAGAAACTTGGTATTTAGCCAAGGAGAATCCCATGCATTCAGCCCCCCTTCAGCTTGATTGGCCGTTTCCTGAATGATCACGCTCATGATGTGCCCTTCTGGTAGGTAATGCGCGGATCGATCATGGGATAGAGAAGGTCCAGAATCAAGACGGCCGTGGCCGTGCCCACAATCAACATGAACACAATGCCTTGAATGACCGTGTAGTCCGCGCTGATGATGGCCTGATACAGAAAATAGCCCAGACCCGGATAGCCAAAAATGTATTCCACCAGCAGGGACCCCCCGGCCAAGGCACCGATGCTGAGAGCCAAGGCCGTGATCTGGGGCAGCAGGGAATTGCGTACGCCATAGAACCAAAATATGCGGCGGGAACGCAGGCCTTTGGCATCGGCCAGAATCATGTAGTCCTCCCCATCGGTGGTCACCATCATGCCCCGCATACCCAAGGCCCAAAAGCCCATGGAGGTAATCACAATGGAGAACACGGGCAATGTGCCGTGATATACCACGCTGGAAATGAAGTCCCAGTTGAAACCCGGATCAATATTGCGTCCGTAGTTGCTAAAGGCGGGGAAGATCTTCCACTCGAAGGCCAATACCGCAATCAGCAGCAGCCCGAACATGAAGAAAGGAATGGCCGTGAAGATAAGAGAAACCGGAAGGACGCTGCGAATCCAACCCGGAACTCTGCGCCATGCCATCAAGGCTCCTATCATATTGCCGATCAGAAACGAAATGACAGTGGCGATCGACAACATGCCAATAGTCCAAGGTAGTGAACGGGTCACAATGTCCGTGACCCGAGCCGGAAAATTGGCCAAGGAGTAGCCTAGATCCAGTCTGGCCATATTGTTCAGGTAGCGGAGGTACTGGACATGCAAGGGGCCGTCCAAGCCAAACCGAACCCGCCACGCATTGATCATGTCAGCCGAATTTTCAATGGTGCCGGCCTGCTGCAACATGCGCTCCACCATCGCGGTCACGGGATCGCCTGGAGCCAGACGAGGAATGAGGAAGATCAGCGTGGACCCAATCCATATGGTCAAGGTCCACATGCCGAGGCGGCGCAAGAAGTAGCCGAGGGTAAGTTCACCCATAAAGCATCTCGGAGGGAAATTGCAGTGTGCAGAAAATAATGGACCAGCCGGGGCTGCCCCGGCTGGTCTCCCTATACGGTCGTAAAGACTCGAGGCGGGCTAGTTGCCGGTCGACTCGATCTCGTGAATGATGTAGTGCGTGTGTTGCCACCAAGTTGGCGGGTGCACATACTGATTGTCGTACGTAGGCCAGTTGGTCCAGTACGTCTCCAAGAAGGGAATGATCTTCTTGGCTTCCGTGATCGGAATGACAGGCAGCTCTTCGAAGAGCAACGCGGTGGCCTGCAGAAACAGGGGCTCAATGGCCGGATCGCCCAGCGGCAGAGAACCAATCTGGTCTACCAGCGCACCGTACTCTTCCGCCTTTTCACCACTCCAGCGCCAAGAATTTTGGTTGGCGCGGGTGCCGATGGGTTCGAGCCAGCGGGTGTTGAATGTATCCATGGTTGCCCAAGGTTCGTTTACGGAACCGCAGGTCTGCCAACCCATGCGGGATTCGAATTCACCGTTCCGGAAGTTGTCGCCCCATGTCTGGCCCGCCTGGTTCACATGCACGGCGTTGATGCCAACACGCTGCAGCTGCTCGGTCACGATCTGAGCAATGCGCTTCTTTTCAATGAAGCCTTCATGCGTCGCAATCTCCAGAGATAGATCCTCTCCGTCCTTTTGCCAATAGCCGTCGCCTTCACGGGTATAGCCCTTGGATTCCAGGATTTCGGATGTCATTTGGGGATCGTGGGTAAAGAGCTGGTCCACGTCCCAAGCTCCTTCCGCGATGGCCAAGTCCACCAAGGCATCCAGCGGCGGATATGCGGGGAAATAATGGCGATTTTTCAGCGTGGTGCCCTCGTAGGCAATCTGAACGATCTCGTCGCGGTCCACTGCGTAGTTGATGGCCCAGCGCATGTCTGGGTCGTTCCAAGGCTCAATGGCGTTATTGAACTCGAAGGTGCGTGAGCAGGGATCGGGAACCCAAGCCAGCGGCATTTCCGAGAACCAGGTGATGACATCGGGGTTCTGGCCCTGCAGGGCCTGCAGCTGTCCCAAGGTGATGTCCATCAGACTGTCGATGCCGCCCTGAGCCATCACGTTGACGGCGGTCTCGTCGGAAGCGCTGCGGACCCAAATCAGCTTCTTGGGCTCTGGCAGTTCCTTCCAACCGGCCTTGGCTCCCCACCAGTCGTCGTTGCGCACGTAGCTGAATTCCGTGGGGCCGATGCTGTCCAGCAGATATGGGCCCGTGAAGACTGGCCACCCCTTTTCGGGATCGTAGTTCTTGAAGGTCAGGGGGTCCTGATCGGCCCAGATATGCTCAGGCAGAATGATAGGACCGCCCCAAATGCGGACGGACCAGTTGTCAAGCTGGAATCGGGGATTGGGGCGGGTCAGATTGAAGGTAACCGTGAAATCGTCGACCTTTTCCGTGCTCTCCACCCAGTCCTGCAGACCGGCGGCATAGTTCATTTCGGTGTTTTCCATCAACAAACCCATGGTGAAGATGACATCATCGGCGTTGAACGCTTCGCCATCGCTCCATTCCACGCCCTTGCGGAGGTTCAGAGTCCAAGTGGTGAAGGTTTCGTCTGCCTCCATGGACTCGCCCAGCCAAGACTCTATTTCACCGGTCTGGTAATTCAGGACGAACAGGGGCTCCTGCACAGCCTGGTGTATGCCTTGGTTGCGCAGACCGCCAGGAACATAGGGATTCATCAATTCGGGATCCGCGAACTGGCCGCCACGGGCATCCACCTCGAAGATAACGGTTTCAGCGCGAGATGCGTCGGAGTAGTCCTCCGCCATTTCCTCGCCGCCGGATTCCGCCGCTTCTCCACTTGCTGCTGGACCCGTGGTCCCCGGTGCAGCACAGGCCACGACTGCCAGCATGACCAGCAGTGCAACCAACAATAACGATATTCCTCTCTTCATGACACATTAACCTCTGAAACTTGGCGCAGGTCCAACCGAATTTTCAAACACGGCCTGAGCCAAAGCGCACCCCGTAAGGATGAACTCCATCAGCTGTGCTCGCACAACCTGCTGTTTTGGAAAAAAGGCGAGAGCATTATAACAAGACAACTTGGCAAAAAGGTGAAAACTGGCTTTCACTGTTATGTTCTGTGCTAGGTCGTTGATTTCTCCGCTGTGGAAATTCCAGAGGCAGTGCCGACTGGGGAAGTGCATGTCAAGGCTCGATCCAGCCGCCGTAGATTGTCTACTTCCCTTCAGGCACAAAGCCGACTGCGTTGGACAGATCTGCGCCGGAAAAAATGGCTCCGGTCAGCAGCGCATCGGTGAAATCCGTCGAGGTCAAGATGGCATCGGTGAAGTTTGCATTGCGGAGATCGGCTCCGGCCAGTACGGCAAAGCGGAGATCAGCCTCCGTGAAATTGGCGTTTTGCAAGGCGGCGCCAGCCAAGTCGGCGCTGCCCAGAAACAGACCAGAGTAATCTCCCCCCTCACCCCCGTGATTCAAGATGGTCCAGACAACAAGCCATCTCTCCGGCAGGACGGTGTCGGTGTCAATGATGGCGCCCCGCAGGTTGCTGAATCCCATCTCGGCCCCATGCAGATTCGCGCCGGATAGAATGGTGTCCGTCAAAAGGGCCCCGTCAAGATCCGCCTCTGTCATGTTGGCTCCGGAAAAGTCCGCCCCCCGTAGATCGGAATTCCGCAGATTGGCAAATGTCAAGATGGAATCTCGGAACACTGCCCCTTGCAGGTTGGCATTCTGCAGATATATTTCGGACAGCAGGGCATTGGTTACGACCACGTTGGCATAATCCGGAGATACGCTTGGAGCGTTGTGCATTTCCCATACCAAGCGGTCCCGCGGCGCAAGGCGAGTGGAGTCGTCAATCACGGATTGACGCAAGTCTGCCATTTCCAGGTCGGCCTCGGAGAGGTTGGCCCCGCTGAGATTCGTGTCTCGCAGACGGGCATGTCTGAGATTGGCTGGACCGAAGTCGTATCCTTGCATATTGGCTCGGGACAGACTGGCGCCTTCCAGATCCAGATCTGGATCGGAGTCGTTCCAGAGATGCCAAATGCGTTCCCAATGGCCGCTCAATACGGTCTTTTCGTCAATGATGGATCCCTGCAACAAGGCTTGAGACAGATCCGCCGAGCCTAGGATGGAGCCTCTCAAATCGGCATGTCTCAGATCCGCTCCGTACAGTCTGGCCCCGCCAAGTCGGCTGCCAGCCAGATTGGCATTCCGCAGATCCGCGTGTGTCAGCAGGGCAGCGGAGAGATCGGATCTCCTGAAATCCGCTCCGTTCAGATCCGCATGAGAGAGATTGGCGAAATGGAGATTGGCTCCGCTGAAATCCGCCTCTCTGGCGATTGTCCGCGGCATGTTTGCGTGAGAAAGGTCAAAGTTCTTGAACGATTGTCCAAGGAGGACTTGCCCTTCATAGTCCGCTCCTTGGCAGTTCTTGGGACAGACTTGCATCAAGGGCTTCAGGTACAGATTGAAGACAAAGAAGAAACCAACCAAAAGCGTGGGGACCGCGATGATGGCCGCAATGAGCAACGGCTTGCCGATCTTCGGTGACATTGAGGGTCTTGAGAGCTGCATCGTCTGGTTGTTGCCTTGCCCTGTTCAAGAGAATCTTGGCCCCAAAGGATAAACGAAAGACGAATGAATATAGGTTCATCGACAGGCAACGCAGGTGAGGTAGGCCGAGCGGTCCTGAAATGCAATCTTTGGCTTGCAGGTGCAGTTCTGGTCGATCCTCCTGCCCTCGTGCTTGTAAAGAGACCTCTGACACTGTGGAAAAAGTCTCTGCTTCATACTCTTCCTTGACACATGCAGGTCAGCGCGTCTTCTCTGCCGGATTCTGCTGCAGAGGATGTCCTGAACCAGCGCCAAAAAGCTGAGGGTATCCGCGAGACTATTGAACTGCCGATGGCACGTTGGTGCGGATGGGACGATGCGCGCATTGAAGCATGAGGGAAGTCAACGGACGTGGACACTTGTTGGCCCTTGTCCCTCCCAGCTATCCCCTCAGTGACCGCGGAGACTAGTGTACGGTCGAGTGTCGGCAGATATGTCACCTGCGACAAGGCTACAGAAAGAAGCCGACACTATATCATCAATAGGATCCAAGGACCGGATTGGGACTGACCTTGAGGCTATGGAATCACCGATAGCCCTTGTTTGATTCAGAATTCGTAACACTCTGGCAAGGCGACGTAGACCAGTCTCCAGGAGATCTTCCAGCCTTGGGACCAGCGACGTCTCGGAGGTGGACAATGCAAGTGTACATGCGGTGGATGTTGGTGGTGTCGCTGTACTTGGGCATGAGTCTGGAGTGGTCCGATCCGGCGGAGCACAGCCTGGACTTGACTTTGGGATCGGACGGAGTGGCATTCTATGCAGACAACCCCAAGGGGGAACAGACAGCTACGGTGACCCCGGTCCGGTTCACGGACGAAGAGGGATGTGGCACCGGTCCTCTGCATGGACGCACGCAAGGGATAGTGAATGCACTGGAGGCGCAGACCGGCCTGGTCTGCGCCCAGATCACTCCGGCACACCTGTCGGCCATTGTTGCTTTGAATCTGAGAGGAAGGAGCCTGCGCGTCCTACAGACCGGTGATTTTGCCGGGCTCACAGCCTTGCACAGCTTGGATCTGAGGGATAACAACTTGACTGCTCTGCCCCCGAATCTCTTCGCTGGACTCACGGCTTTGCGCAGATTGGATCTGCTCCGCAACAGATTGGCCGATCTGCCGCCGAATGCCTTCGCGGGCCTCTCCGGACTGCAAACGCTGAAGCTGCACAGCGTTGACACCGTACCAGCCAGCCTTTTCTCTGACCTGACCGCCCTGCAAACGCTGAAGCTGTACAGCACCGCGCCTACCCTGCCATCCGATCTCTTTACTGGGCTTACGGTCTTGCATAGCTTGGATCTAAGATACAGCAGACTCACCACTCTGCCAGTGGGCCTTTTCGCCGGTCTCTCCCGGCTGCACACCTTGAATCTGAACTTCACCGAACTGACGACTCTAGCACCCGAGTCGTTTGTTGGGCTAGACCACCTGCACACCCTGCATTTGCGCTATACCCGGTTGACTGTTCTGCCTGAGAATCTCTTCGTACCCCTTGCTAGTCTGCAGCAGCTGTGGTTGGGTACTGGACGCGGCGGTCCTCGCATAATGGAGCATAATCTCGATCTGACAGCCTTGCCACCAAGTCTTTTCACTGGGCTCTCCCAACTGCAAGAGCTGCATCTGTTCAGCAGTGCCATGACGGCCCTGCCGCCGGATCTCTTCGCCGATCAGTCGGATTTGCAATCGCTGGAACTGTTCATTCCCCACGTGACCGTCCTGCCATCGGATCTCTTCGCCGATCAGTCGGATTTGCAATCGCTGGAACTGTTCATTCCCCACGTGACCGTCCTGCCGTCGGGTCTTTTCTCCGACCTGGCCGCCCTGCAATGGCTGGAACTGTACAACATTGCTGGTACCCTGCCGTCGGGTCTTTTCTCCGACCTGACCGCCCTGCAGTCGCTGGAACTGTACAACTTTGCCGCTGCCCTGCCGTCGGGTCTTTTCTCCGACCTGGCCGCCCTGCAATCGCTGGAACTGTACGACATTGATGCCATTCCTTCCTTTTCCCCGCGGTCGCCTTCTCCCCTTATAGACCGTTACGCTCACGATGCCATATGGCTGTGGGTGGAGCCTTCCCTGCCGAACCCGCGCATGCTGCCGTCCAACCTTTTCACCGGCTTGAGGGATCTGCAATCGATGAAGCTGTTCCTTTCCAACCTAAGCGCGCTGCCGTCCGATCTTTTTATGGACTTGGCTGCACTGCAATCGCTGACACTGCACAGCGAGCAACTGGATACGCTGCCGCCCGGTCTTTTTGCAGGTCTGACAGACCTGCAGTCGCTGGAAGTGTCCCTTTTGAACCTAAGCGTGCTGCCGTCCGATCTTTTTATGGACTTGGCTGCACTGCAATCGCTGACACTGTACAGCGAGCAACTGGATACGCTGCCGCCCGGTCTTTTTGCAGGTCTGACAGACCTGCAGTCGCTGATTTTGGGTCCTCGGGATCCGAGGGCCTTTCACTCCAGCGAGATAGACTACAACTCACTGGCTGCAGTGCCGGCAGGTCTCTTCGCCGATCTCTCCAAACTGCAGACACTGGATCTGCGCTTCAACCGACTGAATACGCTGCCAGCGGATTTTTTCGCCGATCTCTCCAGATTGCAAACGCTGGAGCTGGGCCACAATCAACTGTCTGCAGTGCCAGCGGATCTCTTCGCGGGCCTCTCCGAACTGCAAACGCTGGATCTGAGTTCCAACCAACTGGCTGCGCTGCCTGAAGATCTCCTCGCGGGTCTCTCCGAACTGCAAACGCTGGATCTGAGTTCCAACCAACTAGCTGCAGTGCCAGCGGATCTCTTCGCGGGCCTCTCCGAACTGCAAACGCTGGATCTGAGTTCCAACCAACTGGCTGCGCTGCCTGAAGATCTCCTCGCGGGTCTCTCCGAATTGCAAACGCTGGATCTGAGTTCCAACCAACTGGCTGCGCTGCCTGAAGATCTCCTCGCGGGTCTCTCCGAATTGCAAACGCTGGATCTGAGTTCCAACCAACTGGCTGCGCTGCCTGAAGATCTCCTCGCGGGTCTCTCCGAACTGCAAACGCTGTATCTGAGTTCCAATCAACTGGCTGCGCTGCCTGAAGATCTCCTCGCGGGTCTCTCCGAACTGCAAACGCTGTATCTGAGTTCCAATCAACTGGCTGCGCTGCCTGAAGATCTCTTTGCCGACCTCACGGCTTTGCGCAGATTGGATCTGCTCCGCAACAGATTGGCTGATCTGCCGCCGAATGCCTTCGCGGGTCTCTCCGAACTACAAACGCTGTATCTGAGTTCCAACCAACTGGCTGCGCTGCCTGAAGATCTCTTTGCCGGCCTCTCCGAACTGCAAATGCTGGATCTGAGTTTCAACCAACTGGCTGCGCTACCTGAAGATCTCTTTGCCGGCCTCTCCGAACTGCAAACGCTGGAATTGAGAAACAACTACTTGGCTACGCTACCGGTGGGTCTCTTTGCCGACCTTCTCCAATTGCGAAAGCTGTACATGTACGACAACCCTTTGATTTGCCTACCCGCGCATATGCTCGAGGGCGAATATTGGAACGATGTGCTGGTCTGCCCCTAAGTTCATGTTCTGAGTGCTGTCCCTGTCAACAGTGACAAGCGAGTGCCTGCCGCACAGCCCTGACTTTTGGTTGTTGAGTGGATTGTCACCGCAGGTCTGCGCATGTAGGGGTACAGGAAGCAATCAGAGAAGATGCTGTTGTGTAATGGTGAAGTAGACGAGGATCCAGCTACAACCTAAGGCTGGAACTCATCCCTGCTGTAATGGTGGGAATGGCTCTCTAGGGACTGGACGGTGCGCGTCTGGGATACTTGCTGACCCGTAATCTGGATCTGGTCTCGGTGTGCCTAGCTGCTCACTATGTGACATCACTGCCGACAGACTTCTTGACTTACACTCTCAGCCGATTCGGCGGGATCTGGTCCAGCGGACCGAGTGAATCACTGTGGTTTTTGCTATGAAAAATGCTTGTCTGCACTACATCGCCGACCTATGCTTCCCGCTGAGCCTTGTAATCCAGTAGCTGACATCAGGCGTAGAGTTGGAAGGCACAGACTGGCAGGAAAGCCTTGATTTGTATCTGACTTGACTATGGGTTCTGACATCCTCTACCGTGGATGGATGTCTCTGCCCGTTCCATGCCTCTTGGCATGGAACGGGCTTTGGGTGCGATTTGGATCGGACAGCTCTACGCTGCAGTGACGCGGCTACCACGCGATGGCAATGGCGGACATGCACGGAATGACATAGAGTACCGTCCTAGTCTGTTCCATGCATAAGGAGATATCGCATGACATCCCATGAAACCCTCGAACTAGGACTACCGTTTCGGCCGGGCGAAAACTGGACAATTACAAATATATTCAATGATCCTGCCACAAGAGAACTTTATCAAGAATTTGAACAGGAGGGCCACGAAGGCATCGATTGGGGCTGCTGCACGGGCACGCCCATCCATGCCATGGCTGCAGGCTATGTCCACAAGGCACTAAGGGATCCAGGGAATAACTATGGCAACTACATCACCATCCGCACGGCACGGGAAGACGATGCGAGCGGCGGGTTTGAACTGGCCTATGCACACCTGTCGGTGCTGCTGGTTGAGAAGGGCCAAGAAGGTGTGAAGCAAGGTGATCTGATCGGTGTTTCCGGTCGCACGAACACTGATGTCTCGCACCTGCATGTGCGATACAGGACATACAATAAGGAAGGGGTTGTAGGCATAGGAGATGATTTCAATGGAGGCCGGGATTTCAAGAATTTTCTGGTGGGGCACCCATACAATTGGGATGCGATTACAAACGATACCAGTGGCATACCTCAGGCAATCAACAGACATTGTCTAAACTCCAACATCTCGCCGGGGTCCTGTCCAGAAGTGCAGGTGAAGGCGGGCACGACAGTGCATGTGTACAGCAAACCGTATGACAACACGGATGAGCATCGCCTTGACAAGCTGGCCCCTGGCACCTATGCCCTTGTGGGCCACGACGGACGTTATATGCCTGCGCACTCTCAACGAGATCATGTCGGCCCTCCTGGCATCCGGTACGAACGACGTTGGTGGCAAATC
This sequence comes from Caldilineaceae bacterium, assembly GCA_963422415.1. Classification (GTDB taxonomy): domain Bacteria; phylum Chloroflexota; class Anaerolineae; order Caldilineales; family Caldilineaceae; genus Bin34. The sequence continues at coordinate 2,539,485 of OY729430.1, read as the reverse complement.
GAGCGATCCAAGGAAGAGGTCGGTTGGGTGCGGATGAATCAGGTGACTGTGACGGGCGATACCGGGACGCGGGTCAGCACGTTGCGCGACCCGCGTCTGATCGCCGATCCGGAGGCGCTGGCCGGGGCGGACATGGATAGGATCGTGTCCGCCGTGTTGTCCGCGGAGGCAACAGACGTGTCCACGCCCCTGCCGGTGCGTTCGGGGCCGAGCACGGTGCATGCAGAGGTGGGTCGCCTGGCGGACCGGACCGTGTACCCGATTGTGGGCAAGGATGCGGAGACACCTGCCTGGTGGCAGATTCAGTATCGCACTGCAATGCCGGGTTGGGTCAGCAGGAACTTCGTAGTGACGTCGGGAACTCTGTCAAAGGTGCCCACGGTGCAGGTGGAGCAACCCACGCCGCCGGGTCCTGAGATGCCGACGCCACCGCCGGGTGGCGTGCAAAGGGCGTCGGGGCGCTACCTGAATCTGGCCACGAACTGGGAGGGCAGATGGGCGGTGTCGAAACGGGATACCACGGTGACGGCAAGTTTCGGCAGCGTCCGCTCTCCGGTGCAGTACTACGCCCGCCAACGGCCTGAGGATCTGTTTGTGTTGCCAGCGGGGTTCCGACCCACGGCTCCGGTCCAGCATACGGTACCGGACGGCCGACACGTGAACACGGATGGCACGGACCACGTGAGCGGCCTGCCCGCCCGCTTCGATCTGACGGTCGGGCAAGACGGGGCGGTGCGCTACCTGAATGACCATCAGGTGGATCATGTCGGGTACTTGGCCTACCAGGTCACGGGTCTGGAGTGGCAGACGGCGGCGGCGCTGGCGACGCCGATCTCGCAGCCAGACCTGAACCGCCAAGGCCACTTTCAGAACCGGGCGGTGCACTGGGAGGGCCGCTACGACCTGACGCGACGGGGGAACACGGTGACCGGTACCTTGGGCAGCACGCGCTCGGCGGTGCAGTACGCGGCGCGACAGAATCCGGCAAACCTATGCGTGCTGCCGGCGGAGTTGCGCCCGGCCCGCCAATACCGGCACACGGTGCCGGACGGCCGACGCGTGAACACGGACGGCACGGACCACGTGAGCGGCCTGCCCGCCCGCTTCGATCTGACAGTAGGGCAAGACGGGGCGGTGCGCTACGTGGACGGGCCGGAGCTGGATCACGTGGGCTACCTGCGCTACACGGCCCGGGTGCGATGGACGGCAGCGGCGCGGGTGCAACCGCCAGCCGCGCCGGAGAATCTGCAGGCGGAGGGTCTTGAGGCCACCACGGCCACGCTGGATTGGAGCCGGCCGGTTCACAATGGCGGGGCCCGCATTGAGGGCTACCGTCTTGAGCGGTGGACGGGTTCGGTCTGGCGCGCGTTGGTGCAGGACACGGGGTCCACGCGCACGCGGCACATGCTGACGGGGCTGGCCGCGGCTACGGTCTACCTGCTGCGCGTGCGCGCCCTGAACGCGGCGGGGGCGGGGGTGCCCTCGGGGGTAGTGCAGGTAGCTACGTCGGCTGCCCCACTGCCTCCACCTGGACAGCCCCGGGATCTGACGGCGGAGGCGGTGGGGCCTCACGTGCAGCTGCGTTGGCGGGCGCCAGCCGGCGGCGGGCCGGTACACGGCTATCGGGTGTGGCGGCGCGTTGGAACATCAGGATCTTGGGTTCGGCACGTGCCGGACACGGGAGAGACCCTGACGCAGTGGCGTGACCGGCATGATTTGGCTCCGGCCACAGCCTATGCCTATGCGGTGCAAGGTCACCATGCCGCAGCAGCCGGGATCCGCTCGGCTCCAGTCTCGGTGGTGACCGCGGCAGCATCCCCAGGGGTGGTGGGAGCCGGGACCGTGCACCTGTACGGCGGCCGGGTTGCATTGACTTGGACCGTTCCTGCTGCCGATGGTGGTCGCCCTGTCACCCACTATCGGGTGCGCCGACGTTTGGCCAGTGAGAACCAAGCCTATGCGTTGCGTGCTGTACGCGTGCCAGACACCGCCTATGACGAGGCCGCTCCAACTGTGGATGGCACCTGGTATTACTCGATACAGGCGGTCAACGCCTTGGGAGACAGCCCTTGGTCCAATCCCGAAACCAGCGGTCACGTGCTGCAGGTAGGCACGCCCCCGAGCGCGGTGGACGCGGGCACGGTGCGTCTGGCCGGTGGCCAGGTGACCCTGACTTGGACCGCTCCCACCCACGACGGTGGTCGCCCTGTCACCCACTATCGGGTACGCCGCCGTCTGGCCAGCCAGAATCAGGCCTATGCGCTGCGTGCCGAGCGCGTGCAGGACACTGCCTATGTCGAGGCCGCTCCAACTGTGGACGGCACCTGGTACTACTCGGTGCAGGCCGTCAATGCCCTAGGGGACAGCCTCTGGTCCAATCCTGAAACCAGCGGTCACGTGCTGCAGGTGGGCACATCCCCCGCTGCGGTGGGCGCGGGCACGGTGCGTCTGGCTGGTGGCCAAGTGACTCTGACTTGGACCGCCCCCACTCACGACGGCGGCCGACCCGTCACCCACTACCGCGTGCGCCGTCGTCTGGCCAGCCGGAACCAGCCCTATGCGCTGCGTACCGAGCGTGTACAGGACACTTCCTATGTCGAGGCCGCTCCAACTGTAGATGGCACCTGGTACTACTCGGTACAGGCAGTCAATGCCTTGGGCGCCGGTCCTTGGTCCAATCCCGAACCCGGCGGTCACGTCCTGATTCTGCCTGCCTGAGCTTATCCAGATCCAAGCTCTCAAACCAGGGGCATAGACTGGAGGATCCCGAATCTATGCCCCTTTCCCGTCACTGACCTAATACCAACCTGAATATCCTGCCTCTGTCCACTTCCATTCGCTCTCGTCTCTACATTTTTCAATGGTGGCCAAGATTTCAAGTGTTTGTTGATGGAAAACACTTATGCTATTGGAACGCCATTGCATATAACGCGATCAGTGACGAGACAAATCAAACACTCTAGGCAGTCGACCTCTCTGTTCTGAATGGTGATGTCGTTTAATTGGACAAACAGGCCTGAAATTTCTCGGCGCTCCCAAAACCTTTGTGTTGTACGGATTAAAAGTCATAGGGCTTGTCATGCATACACAGGTGCGGGGCTTCGGAGTTGTCCGTGTCACGCCAGAGATGCCGATCAGATCACCTTGGTTTGTGGTTTGGCCTCTTCGGTCAGTATTGCCGACAGGTGCATATGCATATTAGGTAATTTCGTATCTGCTTGGAACCCAGACGCTGTGACTGACACCGGTTTCATGGTGGCTTGCGCACTTGGAGACTTATCCTCCACTGCACTCTCCGGGTCGTCTCTCGTCTGAGGTTGCCCTACTCGATTGTCGTGTCACCGTGTGCAATACAATGGGAGTTGGCCACGATCGACAGGAGAGCAGATGCATACTTGGATCAGCCGAATACTGTGTTGGGCACTGGGAACGCTGCTGGCCTTGACCCTGCTGGCCCGGCCGGGGCTGGCGTCGGAATCGCCACCAACCTGGGTAGCGCAGGGGGCCTACGATCATCCGGCTGAGCATTGGGAGAGCAGTTACCGCTTGGTGCGCACAGGCATGCAAGTGACAGCTACGATCGCTGCATGGCGCTCGCCGGTGCAGCATTATGCGCGCCAAGAGCCGACCGATCTGTTTAAGGTGCCGGCTGGGTACCGGCCAGTGACCCGGGTGAACAGGACGGTGGTAGCCCATCCGGTGGATGTACAAGGACAGGACTTGGCCGCAGCGGCACGCAGCTTTGGACTTCTGGTGACGCGGGAGGGTGCCGTGCGCTATGTAGATGATGAACGGGTAGAGGGCACAGGCTATCTGCGCTACGAGACGAAACTGGCTTGGACTACGAACGAGGCGTGGTGCGAGGACGGCCCCCTGCATGGGCGCGCGCAGGTGGTGGCATCCGCCTTGACTGCACTGACGAGCCAGGAGACCTGTGCATCTGTTGGTGCAGCGCAGCTGGCAAGCGTAACCGCTCTGGATCTGCACTACAGCCACTTGGGTCAGCTGCGGGCTGATGATTTCGCAGGCCTGACTGCCCTGCAGACGCTGGATCTGCGTCGCAATCAGCTGGCTGCGCTACCGCCGGGTCTTTTCGCCGGCCTGACTGCCCTGCAGACGCTGGATCTGGGTCACAATCAGCTGGCTGCGCTGCCGGCGGGTCTCTTTGCCGGGCTGGACACCCTGCAGACGCTGGATCTGGGTCACAATCAGCTGGCTGCGCTGCCGGCGGGTCTCTTCGCCGGGCTGGACACCCTGCAGACGCTGGATCTGGGTCACAATCAGCTGGCTGCGCTGCCGGCGGGTCTCTTCGCCGGGCTGGACGCCCTGCAGACGCTGCATCTGGAGGACACCGGAGTGGAACACCTGCCGGCGGGTCTCTTTGCCGGGCTGGACGCCCTGCAGACGCTGCATCTGGAGGACACCGGAGTGGAACACCTGCCGGCGGGTCTCTTTGCCGGGCTGGACGCCCTGCAGACGCTGCATCTGCGCGGCAACACGGCGCTGACTGCGCTGCCGGCGGGTCTCTTTGCCGGGCTGGACACCCTGCAGACGCTGCATCTGGATTACAATCAGCTGGCTGCGCTGCCGGCGGGTCTCTTTGCCGGGCTGGACGCCCTGCAGACGCTGCATCTGCGCGGCAACACGGCGCTGACTGCCCTGCCGGTAGGTCTCTTTGCCGGGCTGGACGCCCTGCAGACGCTGCATCTGCGCGGCAACACGGCGCTGACTGCCCTGCCGGTAGGTCTCTTTGCCGGGCTGGACACCCTGCAGACCCTGCATCTGAGCGGCAACACGGCGCTGACTGCCCTGCCGGTAGGTCTCTTTGCCGGGCTGGACACCCTGCAGACCCTGCATCTGGAGGACACCGGAGTGGGGCACCTGCCGGCGGGTCTCTTTGCCGGGCTGGATGCCCTGCAGACCCTGCATCTGCGCGGCAACAAGGTGCTGACTGCGCTGCCGGCGGGTCTCTTTGCTGGACTGGACGCCCTGCAGACCCTGCATTTGAGTGACACCGGAGCGGAGCATCTACCCGTGGGTCTCTTTGCCGGGCTGGACGCCCTGCAGACGCTGCATCTGGAGGACACCGGAGTGGAACACCTGCCGGCGGGTCTCTTTGCCGGGCTGGACACCCTGCAGACGCTGCATCTGCATGACACCAGAGTGGAGCATCTACCCGTGGGTCTTTTCGCCGGCCTAACCGCCCTGCAGGCGCTGCATCTGCGCGGCAACAAGGTGCTGGCTACCCTGCCGGCGGGTCTCTTTGCCGGGCTGGACGCCCTGCAGACGCTGCAGCTGCACGACACCAGAGTGGAGCGCCTGTCACCAGATCTCTTTGCCGGACTGAGTGCCCTGCAGACGCTGCGTCTGTCGAGTAACCGTCTGACAACGGTACCGGAGGATCTATTGGCCGATCTTGCCGCGTTGCACAGGCTGTCTTGGCACACTCCCCAGCTGGCCGCGGTTCCGAGGAAGTTCTTTGCCGAGCTGGACGCCCTGCAGACGCTGCGTCTGTCGAGTAACCGTCTGACAACGGTACCGGAGGATCTATTGGCCGATCTTGCCGCGTTGCACACGCTGTCTTGGTACACCCCCCAGCTGGCCGCGGTTCCGAGGAAGTTCTTTGCCGGGCTGGACGCCCTGCAGACGCTGTATCTGAGTGGCAACACGGCGCTGACTACCCTGCCGGTGGGTCTCTTTGCCGAGCTGGACGCCCTGCAGACGCTGTATCTGAGTGACAACACGGCGCTGACTACCCTGCCGGTGGGTCTCTTTGCCGAGCTGGACGCCCTGCAGACGCTGTATCTGAGTGACAACACGGCGCTGACTACCCTGCCGGTGGGTCTCTTTGCCGGGCTGGACGCCCTGCAGACGCTGTATCTGAATGACAACACGGCGCTGACTACCCTGCCGGTGGGTCTCTTTGCCGGGCTGGACGCCCTGCAGGAACTGAATCTGAGAGATAACACGGCGCTGACTGCGCTGCCGGCGGGTCTCTTTGCCGGGCTGGACGCCCTGCAGACGCTGTATCTGAGTGGCAACACGGCGCTGACTGCCCTGCCGGCGGGTCTCTTTGCCGGGCTGGACGCCCTGCAGACGCTGTATCTGAGTGGCAACACGGCGCTGACTGCGCTGCCGGCGGGTCTCTTTGCCGGGCTGGACGCCCTGCAGAAACTGAATCTGTGCAATACCAAGCTGTCCACACTGCCGGCGGGTCTCTTCGCCGACTTGGGGGCCCTGCAGATGCTGTGTCTGGGCACCGATTTGAGGATGGATGACACGTCGATGGCCGATATAGTTGATCTGGTTGCTCTGCCACCGAATCTCTTCGCGGGACTCTCCCAGCTGCAGAATCTGTATCTGTCGAGTGACCGTCTGACAACGGTACCGGAGGATCTGTTGGCCGATCTTGCCGCATTGCGCACGTTGATTTGGCGCACCCCTCAGCTGGCCACGATTCCGGCAGACTTCTTCGTGGATCTGTCCCCGCTGGAAAGACTGTTTCTGGACCATAGCGGCCAGCTGGTTGCACTGCCAGCCAGTTGTCTGGACTGCCGCCAGCAGATCACGCACTGACTATCCTGCTGCCAGAAGGGCTCGGTTTTGCACACACTGCATCTGTCCGGCCAGAAGCTGACGATGGCAGTGTCCCGACATTTCGATCTTCATCAGCGTCGCGCTGCTCTGTGGACAGCCTAGGCCAAGTGCTCAACGGCTTCGCACTTGGACCTTTGCTTGCATACGGGGCATAACGACGTGTCGATTTGCTTGCTGTGCACCTGCCACGGCACAGCCTTAGGGCCGTCAAGTCTACGCGCTGGCCTTGGCCGCCGACGGAACATGAAAGAGAGCGGCTGCTTTCGCAGCTGTCTGGCATGGGAATAGCTCGACAGCCAATGCAATCGTGGGAATCTGCATGGATTCTTGTTTGGATACTCCGTCCGGATGAACGCTCCATGGGATTGAGCGCACGGCAGCGGATTTCATATGCAACTGCGCCGACAAACCCCTGTGGGGCCGTGGCTATCGCATGCGGTGTCAGAAGGATGGTGCCAGAGTCTAGACCCGGCATGCGATCCCAAGCCTTGCGCTTGCAGGGAGCCAGTGAGATGCCCTACGAGGAATGCCGAGAGATTGTTCTCGCTGCTGTGCTGGCAGCGAGAACAATCTTTGCATCGTTTCTTGTTGCCTTCCTGTTTCACCTGTGACAGATGGACGCGCAGGCATGCTCAAAACCAATTTCGGGCTGTTTGCATCAGGACGACTGCAAGTGACAGTTTGACAATTGCAAACCACCTTGATGACTGTGTCGCCAATGCATGGGACAGACAGGATTGCCGTGCCACATTCTCGGTCAATGACCTCGTGACCTATCCCAGCATGGACCTGTCCCTCCATCCACTGACCATGGCAGCAGAATCTCGCGCCGACTGTCTCCACGAGCCTGCTGCCATTCCGACAGTGGTCTGTCATCTGCTCCGCACGCAACGCGTCACGCACGTCGCCTTCGCTCGCGTGCAGTCGGTGAAAGTCCAACTTGAAAGGAATGCCTCAGACGCTTGAAAACGAGGGAAAACCTGACCAGGCTTATGAAGGCCGTGATGCTCCATGGCTTGCCAAATTTCGGCGACGTTAAGGATATTGAGATCTGCACTGCCTTGCCCTGTGCAAGGAAACTTTCAGGTCTTCATCCAAAGGACAAACAGGAAATGGGGTGTCCCTAGGATGGATCTCAAATCTGTCTCTTGCACGGCGTCATAAATGGTTCTTGGGCAGGCAAGGCTGGTGTCTGTGCTGCCAAGCAGCCTGGATTGAAATGAGATTGAGGAGGATCTCTTGACGGGCAAAGGTGAACTGCAAGACTTTCAAGGCACGGAGGCTTGGCCCTTTGCCTGCGCGAGACGGTTACAATTGGGGTGCTGCCAAGATCAGTGCGGTTCGATCCGTTTGAAGTCGCACATGCCTTGGACAGGACATGCCGTCGAGGTGGGTAGCCTTTGACCTTGCTGATCCTGCCGGTTTTCAACAGGATGCATCTCAATGAAGACACTGCTTTACACCGCTCCTTGGCATATGCAGGTCAGCGAGGCCTCTCCGCCGGAGCTTGCTACAGATGATGTCTTGGTCAGTGTCAAAGCCGTGGGCATCTGCGGATCCGATGTTCACGGATACACTGGAAGTACCGGCCGGCGTACTCCTCCCATGATCATGGGCCATGAATTCAGTGGCGTTGTGGCAGCTCTGGGCAGCAATGTCAGGGGTGTGGAAGAAGAGGATGAAGTCATTGTCTCGCCTCTGTTTCCCTATGACGGGATAGGACAACGAGATGTGCTGGGGGTCAATGCGCAAGGGGCCTATGCAGACTTGGTGCGTGTGCACAAGTCCATGCTGTACCCCAAGCCGGAAGGCATGACTTGGCATCAGGCTGCCATGTGCGAACCTCTTTCGATTGCCATGCATGCACTGTCCCGCACGCCTCTGGATCTTATGGACACCGTGGTGGTGGTCGGCGCCGGCGCCATCGGCTTGCTGGCGATGCTGTGTGCCCGTCTAGGCGGGGCTGGCACCATTGTCGTGACAGACATGAGCGAGCGCAGATTGGAGGCGGCACGCCGTGCCGGGGCGGATGTGGCCATCAATGTCAGGGATGAAGACCCTGTAGCAAGGATTATGGACATAACCCGCCAGATCGGAGCGGACGTGGCAATTGAGGCCGTGGGGCTGTCCAAGTCGGTGCAGCAGGCCCACGCCATGGTCAGAGTGGGGGGGCATGTGACGTGGATAGGCAACAGCGATCTCATGATCGAGGTCAACATGCAGGAAGTGGTGACTCGGGAAATCACTGTCGCGGGCACATATGGGTTTTCCGATGAATTCGAGAAGGTGATCCAGTCCATTGACGCGGGTCTCCTGGATGTGGCCCCCTTGATTGAACAGGTGGCTCCCCTCGAGGAGGGGCCAGCCATCATCGAGGGGTTGGCCAAGGGTGAACTGGATCTCATAAAGGTAATTCTGGAGCCCTGATCCAGCCATGCGCATCGCCGCCTTTCCCAAGTGCTATCTGGATGACATCTGTGTCCATCGCACCATGGATGTCTTTGATTGGATTCGCATGTCAGAATCTTTGGACGTAGAGGGCTTGGAGCTGTACGAAGGCTTTGTTGCCTCTTTGGAGGGACCGTACTTGGACTCCATAGGCGAAGCCTTGGCGGCCCGCGGCTATGAAATGCCCATGCTCTGTGTCTCGGCAGATTTCACGCATCCCCAGCTGGAAATGCGTCAGAAGGCCGTGGAACACCAGGTGAATATGATGCAGGTGGCGCGTCACTTGGGCGGCGAAGGTGTGACCTGCCGCATCCTGACCGGGCAGCGGTATCCGGACCTGTCCTTGGAAGTCGGACTGGACCTGGTGGTGGAGGCATTTCAGACAGTCCTGCCGGTGGCGGCGGAGCTGGGTGTGGTGTTGGCTCTCGAAAATCACTACAAGGATGGATACTGGCTGTATCCGGAGTTTGCGCAGAAGATGGAAGTCTTTCTGCGAGTCTTGGAGCGAATTCCGGATTCGAAGTGGTTCGGGATACAGTACGATCCTTCCAATGCCCTTGTGGCGGGCGACGATCCCATCGCCTTGCTGGATGCAGTGCTGCCCCGGGTGGTCACCGTGCACGCCAGTGACAGGTACCTGACGCCGGACACCAGTCTGGAGGCCCTGCGAGTGCAGGATGGCAGCATCGGTTACCTAGACGAGCTCCAGCACGGGGTTACAGGGCAGGGCTTGAACGACTATGACGCGATCTTCAGCCGTCTGGCCAGCCGCAACTTTGCTGGCTGGGTGAGCATCGAGGATGGCATGAACGGCATGGAGGAAATGAAGCGGAGCGTGGATTTCCTGAAAGAGATGCGGGCGTATCACTTCGACTGATCGCTTTGTGACGCAAGGAGCAGAATGGAAGCGCTAGTCAAATATGGAACCGGGGACAGGGAGGTCGAGATTCGTTCCATGGACGAGCCGACCGGGTCCGAGGACAAGGTGGTCATCAATGTCAAGGCCGCCGGTGTCTGTGGCAGCGACGTGCATTTATGGCGCAACCAGCACAGTTGGGACATTATTCTGCCCTTGGTGCTGGGCCACGAATTCAGTGGCGAGATAGTGGAGGTAGGTCAGGACGTACAGGGCTTTAGGGCAGGTGACCGGGTTGCCTGCGAAACCGCGGCCTCCGTCTGCGGCCGCTGCAGCTACTGCTTGGACGGCAGCTACAACATGTGTCCCAGCCGTCTGGGGTACGGAGCCCTGACGCACGGGGCCTTCACCGCGTATGTCGTGGCCCGTCCCGAGATTCTGCACAGAATTCCGGACCGTGTCACTTATGAGCAAGCCGCCTTGACGGAACCGGGGTGTGTGGCCTACAACGCATTGGTGGAAAAGACTGCCATGCGTCCCGGTGACCTAGTGGTTATTCAGGGTCCGGGCCCCATTGGCATCATGGCTCTGCAGGTGGCCCGCATACGCGGAGCTGGTACATTGGTGGTCTTGGGCACCGGTGCTGACACGCGCCGCCTGAACGTGGCCGCAGAGCTGGGGGCCGATCATGTGCTGAACGTCGAAAAGGAGGATCCCAAGGCCTTGATCGACTCGCTGGGCGATGGAGCGGGCGCGGATCTGGTGGTCGATTGCACCGGAGTCAGCCGGGCCTTGCGGCAGGGCATGGAACTGGTTCGTCCCAATGGCCAGATCACCAAGATTGGATGGGGACCGCAGCCTCTGGACTTCAATCTGGATCTTTTGGTCCAGAAGGCGATTCACTTGCAGGGTGCCTTTAGCCATACGTATGGCACGTGGGAGCGCGTGCTAAGGCTGCTGGATACGGGCCAGCTCAACCTGGGACCGGTGATCGGGGGAGTCTATCCCTTGCAAGAGTGGCACGAAGCCTTTGAGCGCATGGAGTCAGGGTACAGCGTAAAATCTGTCCTGACTTGGAACTAGAGTCTGTTCTGCATAATTTCAAGATGGAAGCCATGTCGGTCCACCCTGCCCCTATCATTCAGGTTTCCTTGGATGTGACCACCATTCCCGAAGCTCTGGAGATGGCCCACGTGGCCCACGCGGCGGGCGTGGATTGGCTGGAAGCCGGCACGCCCCTGATTCTGGCGGAAGGGCTGCATGGGGTGCGAGCTCTGCGGGAGGCCTTTCCAGGAGTCCCCCTCATCGCGGACCTGAAGACCATGGACGGAGCCGGCTTGGAGGGGGAAATGATGTTTCGGGCCGGTGCGGATATGGTGGTGGTGATGGGGCAGGCCCACGATGCCAGCATCATCGCCCAAGTGGCAATGGCCCGCCAGTACGGCAAGAAGGTCATGTGCGACGTGATGCTCTGTCCCGACAAACCGGGACGGGCCCGCCGGGCGGAAGAGCTGGGAGTGGATTACATCATCGTGCATACTGGCTTCGACGAGCGGAATCTGGAACCGGAACGAACTCCGTTGGAGGATTTGGCCACCGTAGTCGATGCAGTGTCCATTCCCGTGCAAGCCGTGGGGGGGCTGAGTGTGGAACAGGCGTTGGACACCTTGGAGATGGGGGCGGAGATTGTGGTGTTTGGGGCGCCGCTGGTGATTGCCCGCGACGCCTTCAAGGCGAATTCGGATAATTTTGGCGGTCTGATGCAGGAAATAGTGGCCCGGGTCAAGGGGTAGTGTTTCGAGGACTGGAGATTGCCCCATACTTCAGGAGTGCGCAATGCAGTTGTTAAAGCAAATTCAAGAATTGAACTTTCCCGCCCCTTTGCCGGAAACGCTGTTGAAGGTGCGACAGACTTTCAATGCCAGCCAGGTGGAGGACTTGCCCGGGCGGGTTCACGAGGCTTGGACTGAGAGCGGCGTCTATCACCGCATGCAGCCTGGGGCGACAGTGGGGGTGGGGGTGGGAAGCCGTGGCATTGCCCACATTCCGGTCTTGGCCAAGGCCAGTGTAGACTGGTTGCGCGAGCATGGTTTCCGGCCCTTTGTCTTTCCCGCCATGGGCAGCCACGGGGGCGCTACGGCCGAAGGGCAAAAGCTGATGATGGCGGAGCTGGGCGTGACGGCCCAAAGCGTTGGATGTGACATAAGGGCCACCATGGAGGTCAAGTCCATTGGCGAGATTGAGAATGGGCCCGTTCTGTTTCAGGGCGTGGAGTCCATGGCCGCGGATCATTGCATCTTGATTAGCCGCATCAAGCCGCATACCGACTTCAGGGGCACATTGGAGAGCGGGCCCTCCAAGATGTCGGTCATTGGCTTGGGCAAGCAGCACGGGGCTTCCGTTATGCATGCCGGCGGAGGAGAAAACTTTCAGAAATACCTGGCTCCCGCGGCCCGCCTATACGAGGCAGAAACGAATCTGATCGGAGCGCTGTGTCCGATTGAAAATGCCTATGACCAGACGGCCCGCATCGAGTTCCTAAGCGACGGGGAGATCGGCACGGCCCGCGAGGCGGAATTGCTGGTCGAGGCCAAGGAGCGGATGGCCAGTCTGCCTTTTGACGCCATAGACATCCTGGTGGTTAAGGAACTGGGCAAGAACATCAGCGGCACAGGCATGGACACCAATGTAGCAAGCCGGTTGATGATCCCGCGGCAGCCGGAAGATTTCGGCGCAGTGGATGTAGGACTTATCACGGTCCTGGATCTGACTCCCGAGACACACGGCAATGTATCCGGACTTGGACTGGCCAATGTGACCACTGCGCGCGTGGCCGAAAAGATTGACTGGGTGGCCACTTATACCAATGCAATCACCTCTGGCATTTTCGGAATGTTCAGGGTGCATCTGCCCATTACCATGCCTGCCGATGAGCAATCTCTGCAGGTGGCAATCAGAGGATGTGCCAAGCCCCCGGAAGAAGCCCGAATGGTATTTATACGGAATACGCTGATGGTCGACGAGTTCTATGCCAGCCCCAGTCTGCGAAAGGACATAGAGACCCATCCGCGGCTGTCCATTGACGACGAGCTTCCACTTTCTTTCTCGCATGTGGGAGTGATGGCCAGCCCTTGGCAGTTGAAATAGGGCTGGCTGCGATCAGGCAGCAGCGTCTGTCTCTTGATCCGTTGCTGCAATCTGCAACCTTGTGTCTCGAGTTGGGTTGACCGTGCCGGCAGGGCGATTGGCAGATTGTAGGCAGGGCCGGCACAAGAGTGAATTTTGCTGCCTGATGGAATGTAGCCACGGAAGAAAGCAGGAGTCGTTCCATGCAACTCAAAGACAAGGTAGTGCTGATCACAGGATCCACTACGGGCATTGGCGAAGCCTCGGCAAGAGCTTGTGTGGCCGCGGGCGCTGCCGTCATGATTCACGGACGCAGAGAGCACGCCGCTCGAACGCTGGCCCAAGACTTGGGAGACAAAGCCCGTTTCGTGCTGGGCGACGTGGCAGATCCTGAAATCTGTGTGCGCATAGTGGAGGCCACCGTTTCCCAATTCGGGCGGATCGATGGAGTGGTCAACAACGCGGCGAGAACCTCCCGGGCGACGTTGGACGAGACCGACGCTGAAACCTTCGACCGGCACTATCACACCAATCTGCGGGCTCCTCTGCTGGTCATCCGGCAGGCTGTTCCGTATTTTCGAAAGCAAGGTGGAGGCGTCGTGGTGAACATTGGATCCGTCAACGCCTGGTCTGGTCAAGCCGATCTCCTGCCCTACTCCGCGGCCAAGGGGGGGCTGCAGACCATGACCCGAAATCTGGCGAATGCCTTGGCCGCGGAACACATTCGGATCAACCAGCTGAACGTGGGCTGGTGCACATCGCCGAACGAGATAGCGCTCAAGGTTTCGGAAGGGCTGCCCGAAAATTGGCATGAGAACGTGCCCAAGGAATTCGCACCCTCGGGCAGACTTCTGACCCCCGAGGAGGTGGCTGTGCACGTGGTCTTCTGGCTGTCTGCTGCTTCCAGACCCGCGAACGGGTGCGTATATGAACTGGAGCAGTTCTGCATTCTGGGCCGCAGCGTTGAAAGAGAGTGGGAATAAGCTGCCCCCCCCTTGCGATTGGGTGCAGCAAGGAACTGACGGAATTCTGTCGCTGTGGGTGTCAGGGGCGCAGCGTGACTTTCACTGACTCGCTGCCGTTGGCCACCAGATCAAATCCCTTTTGAAAGGCGGTCAGTGGCATTTCGTGGGTGATGATGCGGTCCATGGGCAGCAGTCCCTGCTCCAGCATCCGAATGGCAACGGGATAGGCATGCGGGCTCAGGTGGGCTCCATGAATATTGAGTGACTTGCCATCTCCGATTACGGTCCAGTCCACCGTGACCGGTTCGCGCATGACACTGAATTCCACAAAGGTTCCCAGCTTGCATATCATGTCCAGTCCCTGCGGGATGGCCAAGGGTTGCCCGGTGGCCTCGATGTAGACATCACAGCCGTATCCCGCCGTGAGGTTCAAGACTTCGGCCACAACATCCACCTGACCCACGTTCAGGGCCAGATCGGCTCCGCAGGCCCGGGCCAGGTCCAGCCGCTTGTCGTTCAGGTCCAAGGCTATGAGCTGGGCCGGGTTCTTCAGGCGAGCCGCGGCTACCATGCCAAGTCCCAGCGGACCGGCTCCGGCTATGACCACCGTGTGGTCCAATTCGATTTCGGCCCTTTGCACGGCATGAATGCCACAGGCCAACGGCTCTACAAAAGCGGCCCAGGCCGCGGGCATGGTACGGGGCACTTTGTAGTTCAGCGCATTGCCCGGCAGCTTGACATACTGTGCCATGGCACCCGGCGTGTTTTGGTGAAAGCCGTAAATATCGTGCTGCTGGCACATCCAGTATTGTCCGCGGCGACAATAGCGACACTGCTGGCAAGGGACTATTTGTTCCGATACAACTCGGTCTCCCAGCTGGAGCGGTTGCGCTTTTTGGGCCTCGGGTCCCATGTGCACTACGGTACCCGTGAACTCGTGTCCCGGTACAATGGGAGCCTGGCAGTATCCGGGCTTGTCTGCCGTGCCCCAAAACATGGGCGCGCCCAGATAACATTTCAGATCGCTGGCACAGATGCCCACGGCGTCGACCTGTAGCAAGATTTCGTCTTGCGCAGCAGCCGGAACCGGCAGAGTCTCCAGTCGATAGTCCAAGGGAGCGTGGCACACCACAGCTTCCATTTCTTGCGGCAGGCTTGAATGGGACATGAACGGAATTGGGGAAGTGGTTCAATCCGCCACTATGCGGGATCGGAATTCAGGCAGGCCCTGGGCGATGCCAGACAGCCGAAACAAGGCTCCAGCTGTTTTTCCGTTGAAATCCTTGTCTTGTCCCCCGGCAGTGGTGATGTACATGTCAGTCAAGTTCGGGCCCCCGAAAGTGACCGATGAGACCTTCAAGGTAGGGAATGGAATGGATCCGGCCATCGTCCCGGTTTCGTCCAGATGGACAATCTGCGATCCGTCCCAGTGCGCAATCCACAGATGCCCGTTGGCATCCACCGTCATTCCGTCAGGACGTCCAGTCCCCGGTTCCTTTGCGGCCGAGTACCAGATTTCAGGCCGAGATCTGTCGAAATCTCCCCTTGGGTCCGACCAAGGGTACCGTGTCACCTTCCCCGTCCTGGTGTCGGTGTGAAAGAAAAATCTGCGGTCTGGCGTGAAGCCCATGCCGTTGGACGTGCCGATTCCTCCCATCAACTCTGTCAAGTGGCCGTTGGGAGCCAGCAGATAGAGTACGCCATCCGCCTTTTCCTGTCCGGGAGTGGACATGGTGCCGCAGAACACTTGCCCTTGTGGTCCCGCCATGACATCGTTGAAACGGTTGGTTTCCTGTCCGGGCACGTCGTCGAGCAGGACGGTTGTCCTGCCTTCCTCGAACGACATGACGCGACAGCCTTCCATGAAGAGGAGCAACGTGCCATTTTCCTGAATGGTAAAGCCGCCTATCTGCCGGTCTGCCTGATGGATCAAGTCGGACTTGTCGGTGGCGGGTCGATATCGATACAGCTCGCCATCTGGAATGTCCAGCCAATACAAACACTCATGCTCCGCATGCCACAAGGGCCCTTCCCCCGTTTTGCAAGCGAAATCCGCAATGATTTCCATGTCCATAGTGGGCGTTTCCTTGGGACGAAGCGATATGTTGTGGGTCTAAGCGATCGGGATCCAGACTGAATTCAATAGTCCAAGAGGATTTCTCTGCCCGCCTCCTGACTCTGATAAATGCCGTTCAGGATCGCCAGAACCTGCAGGGAGTGTTCGGAGGGTACCGGAGACGGGGCGCCGTTCAGGATGGCCTGTGCAAATTCCACACATTCCTGCGCGTGCGGTTCCAGGACATCGCGCGTAATCTTCAAGGTTCGATTGTACAGCTGCTTGCTTTCATAGTTGGAAGAGAGGAATTGGGCCGAAGGATAATGGCATCCACCTCTGTCCCCATACAGCCAGATCTGCATGTCTTCGCCTTCAATGTCGTGGTGCAGCAACCAGCTGGTCTCCAAAATCAGGGTGCTGCCGTTTTCGAATCGCACGAAGGCAACCGCATAGTCTTCCACGTCCCAGATTTTGGGCATCGGACGCTCTGGCCGCCATGCCGGGAATTGTCCCGGGATGTGGGCCAGAGGGGCGCCAGCCACACCGGAGACCGCAACCGGCTTGGGATTGCCCATAAGCCACAAGGTGAGATCCAGCACATGCACGCCAATGTCAATGCAGGGCCCGCCGCCGCTGTGCCTCGTCTCTACAAAGGAAGGGGACGGAATAAAGCCGTTGCGGCGTAACATCCAGCTGCGGCCGTGATAGACGTTGCCCAAGGCGCCCGTCAGAATTTCTTTCTTCATGGCCTTGGAAATACCCGCGAAGCGGAAGTGCTGAGCTGTCATCAGCAACTTGCCGGCCTCGTCCCGCGCTGCCATCATTTCCCTGATGTCCTCGGCAGTGGGGGCCAAGGGCTTTTCACAGATGACATGCTTGCCGGCCTGAAGGCCGCCTATGGCCAATTCCTTGTGGTACATGTTGGGCGTACATACGTCCACGATGTCGATGTCCGGATCATTGAAAAGATCCTTGGCATTGGTGTACAGCCTGTCAACGCCATACGTGTTGCCCCAGGAATGCAGGGCGGGCTCGACAACATCGGAGCCGGCTATCACTTCAGCGTTTTCGGATGCCGCCCAACCTGGCATGTGGGTCCGGGCGATACCGCCTACGCCAACTACTCCGACTTTCAGGGTTTTACCCATGGCAATCCTTGTTTGGGGTTCAGAAAATGGTTAGCAGGGCAACCGAATCAGTCTCCTGATCTGCCACAGGCAGAATTCTAGCCCAAAGGCGTCTGTACGCCGCAAGATCAGGATTTGGCTTGGGGACATCGCGAGGCATGAAATGTCCAGCAAGGTTATGCCAAATGTGATGCGGACCGATGGCAAGAACACCGCCGAACATCTGCGTGCCATCGTCCGTGACCAGTATGGACCGGTGGCACTACAGGCTGCCACAGCGCGGCGCAGGCTGACTCTGATCCTGCGCACGGCCCCGTTTCCTCTTGTGGTTGTGAAGGTGGTTTCATGGACACTGCCGTCGATCCGGCAACGGCCCGCCTGTACTCTGATGTTGAAATGGCATGTTTGCCGGAAGAGGCCGTGTTGGCGTCGCGGGGTTGCGACAATCCAGCGGCCTTGGCTGCCCTGTCAGAGGGGAAATCGTACTGGATCTTGGATCGGGCGGCGGAATTGCCGTGCTGCTTTCGGCACGGCGCGGCGGTCCGACAGGGAAAGCCTACTGACTTGACATAACCGACGAGATGCTTGCACTGGCACGGAAAAACTAGATGGCGGCCGATGTAGCGAATGTGGAGTTTTTGAAAGGCGAGATTGAAAATATCCCGCTGCCAGACAGTAGTGTCAACGTGATCATTTCCAACTGCGTAATCAACCTCTCGGTCGACAAGCCGCGTGTACTTGCCGAGGCGTTCCGGTTCTCAATCCGGGAGGACGTTTTGCGGTGTCTGACATCGTGGCGCGAGGTTCAGTGGGCACCTAGGTGCGAGCGAGCGTCGAGTTGTGGATTGGCTGTGTAGCAGGCGCCTTGGAAGAAGAACAATACCGTGGCTACTTGGCGAATGCAGGATTCTGCAAGATCGAAATCGAGCCAACTCGGATCTACGATCTGGGCGAGGCCCAGGCCATCTTTTCAAGTCTGGGATAGCACAACTGCCGAGATCGTCCAAATGGCCATCGGGAAGTTCATGGCGGCCTTTGTGCACGCGGAAAAGTCGCGCAGCGGCGCAACGACATGAACAAGAATGCGACGCTAGCGATGCTTTTCGCCTTGGCACAGGAATTCCGACTGGATATCTTCAGGTTGCTGGTGCGTATCGGATCCGGTGGCCTTGCGGCGAGCGCCATCGCGCAACGCCTGCATATTCCCGCCTCGACTTGTTCCTTTCATCTCAAGGAACTCAAACAGGGCGGCGGCGTGACATGTTGTCGCCAAGGTCGTTCCCTATGCTATCGAGTGAACTTTCGAGCCATGCAGGCCACTCTCGGTTATTTGATGGAGGCTTGCTGCACAGAAATGATCGAGGCGGAGCATAATATGGCTGTGAAGTGACTTCTGTTGGCAGAGGACAAGAGAGTCTTCGTTGTTGTCCGCGCCGACACGATTGACTTCTGAGCCTCGAATTCATCAGGCACTTGCGTGCCGCAAGCGTCGCAGCTCTTCTTCCAGATCCCGGACATGAGTTTCGGCGGCCTGCCGTCTGGCGGCTTCCTGCTGTGCTCGCGTTTCGGCATCTCGCCGTCTGGCGGTTTCCCGCTGTGCTCGCGTTTCGGCATCTCGCCGTCTGGCAGCTTCCTCCTGTGCTCGTGCTTCGGCCATCTGATGTTCTTCTCTCAGCCGTTCGTAGTTCAACAACTGAGTCTGAGTCTCGGGGTCATATAATTCCAGCTGCCCACTTCCGGCGCGGAATTCCAGCCCTAGCAGGGCACTGTATCCCCGCCACTCCCGATCACAATGCGCCTGGATTCGCAGCAATTCATATGCGCCCGCTTCCAGCCGCTCGCCAATCAACGGCGGCATCATAAGGCTGCTGTCAGGCGTAGGGTCAAAACGCCAGTATTCGGCGACTCCCATCCGTGCGTAAACATCCCGCTTGTATCCCTCGTCCTCGCGCCATGTACTGATCGAGGCCACTTCCAGCACGAAATCGGGACCCTTGCCCTCCACCCAAGTCAGATAGGACCGACGGGGATGGTTCTCAACTCCGAAGACCACAAACACGTCGGGGGCCACCGACGCCTTGTTGTTGCCTTCTTCATAATAGACCAGCATGTTGCCGATTACGGCAACATCGAGTCGTTCACGGTATCGGTCAGCCAGCTTGGTGACTGTTTCCGTCAGTACGACATACTGTGCGGTGCCTTCAGCCAAGGGTTCACCATCGGTTTCGGGGTAGATGATCGCGGCCGCCGGATCCAAATCCATGACAGTGGCGGAGGCCGGAGACATACCGGCCACAGGTCTCTTCCGATGCAGGTTACTGATAGTCATGGTGGCAGCATGGATCCATGCTCAGGGAGCGGGCAGTCAAGGAGCGCCTTCAAACACTGGATCAACAGGATGACGGAATTCCGAGCAGGTATGCCGAGAATATAGCATATCTGTCCCGCGGGTGCAGCGCCGGAAAAATGCAGATCTGTGGCATCCGCCCGGCCGTGGACCTGACCATGCTCTACAATGACATAGAAGGCGAGTATCCAAAGGCACAGAGTTTCTGGCTTGGTTGGTGGGATAGGCTCGCTGAGGCCTTGAAAAGACCATGCAAGGGACGTAGCCTCCCAGAAAACCCACCTCCGAGATACCCGAGGGCGGTCTCCTTGGTACTACAATAGGCTCATCTCTTTCCGGTATGCGGAAAGCGTGTCAAGGGGTTGTCTCTTGTCGATGCGCTGCCGTACTCAAGACGGGAACAGCAACGGACACTCTCTGTAGCGCATGAAGTATCTGGCCTTCGATTTGGGTGCCGACAGTGGCAGGGCCATGTTGGGCAGCTTGTCTTCCACCGGGTTGGAGTTAAAGGAAATTCATCGATTCCCCAACGTGCCAGTGTCCGTGCGCGGCACATTGCATTGGGATACGCTGCGCCTCTGGCATGAAATTCAGCAAGGGTTGCACAAGGCCGTACACGCGGAGCCGGAAATCCAGAGTCTGGGTCTGGACACGTGGGGGTGTGACTTTGCTCTGCTGGACGCCCAGGACCGCATGATGCATTCCCCTGTGCATTATCGGGATGGACGCACGATGGACGTGATGGAAACCGCCTTCCAGATCGTAGCGCCAGAGCGTATCTTCGCATTGTCTGGCATCCAGTTCATCATGGTCAACACACTGTTTCAACTCTTGGCCGTGCAAAGAGACAGTCCGGCCGACCTGGACCATGCCCGGACCTTTCTTACCATGCCGGACCTCTTCAATTTCTGGCTGACCGGCCAGAAGGTGAACGAGTTTACCAACGCCTCGACAACGCAATGCTTGAATCCTCGCACCATGAACTGGTCGCTGGACCTGCTGAATTCCTTTGGATTGCCCACCGGCATTTTTCAGGAGGTGGTGCATCCGGGGTTTGTGGTGGGCACATCCCAGATTCCCGATTGTCCTGCCTTGCAGGTTGTCACGCCGGCATGTCATGACACGGGTTCTGCCGTGGCGGCCGTGCCGGCAGGCAATGCCGACTGCATCTGGATCAGTTCGGGAACCTGGTCCATCATGGGGGTGGTGGTGCCCGAGGCCATTCTGAGTTCGAAGGCTCTGCAGCACAACTTCACCAACGAAGGCGGGATCGATTATGCCTATCGCTTCTGCAAGAACATCATGGGCCTCTGGCTGCTGCAAGAGTGTCGCCGCACCTGGGCCAGCGAAGGCTCCCTATATGCGTACGCAGAATTGGACGAGCTGAGTCGACAGGAGGCAAGCGCGGTGGCCTTGGTGGATCCCGACCACGGCAGCTTCTTGGCGCCTGGCGCAATGCCGCAGCGAATCCAGAAATATTGCTTGGCCACAGGACAGCCCGTGCCGGACAGCAAGTCTGAAATTTTGCGTTGCATCAATGACAGTCTGGCCTTGAAGTACCGATGGGTATTGACGCGCATGGAGGAAACTCTGGAACGCGTTCTGGATCCGATACACATCGTAGGCGGCGGCTCTCGCAATGCAGGTCTCAATCAGGCCACCGCAGATGCGACCCACCGTCTGGTGGTGGCGGGACCCGCGGAGGCTACCGCCACGGGCAACGTTATGGTGCAAGCCGTGGCCCGGGGCGAGATCGATTCCTTTCAGGAGATTGGCGCCGTCGTGCGCGGGTCGGTGTCGACACGAGAATTCGAACCGGTGGCCGACCCCGCTGTCCGGGCCTACTGGGATGAAGGTTTCCAGCGTCTGCAGACCCTGATGGCGAATCCGCCGACATTGACATAAGATCCCTGCATCATCGTTGTGCCTCTATCGGCCTCTTTGCAAGATAAGGAATTCACCTTGAGTAACGACAGTCCTGCCTACCAGTTGCTGGCCGACAATTTGCATGGGCGCGGCTTCGATGTGGAAGCCATAAAGGCTAGAGTCAAGCAGCATCACATTGAAACTCCCAGTTGGGGCTATGCCAACAGCGGATCTCGATTCAAGGCCTTTCCCTGGCCGGGGGCCGCCACGACCACGCCGCAGAAACTGGACGACGCGGCCATGGTCCACAGGATGACAGGCATTGCTTCGACCGTGGCGCTGCACATTCCCTGGGACAAGCCCGATGACGACGATTACGATGCGGTCAAACAGTATGCCAGCGAACGCGGCATTGGCATAGGGGCCATCAATCCCAATGTCTTTCAGGAAAATCAGTATCGGCTGGGTTCCTTGGGAAACCCCGACCCGAGCACGCAGGAACTGGCCTTGGATCACCTCCTGGAATGTTGCGAGATTATGCGGCGGACCGACAGCGATCTGCTGAGCCTGTGGTTTGCCGATGGCACCAATTACGCGGGCCAGGATTCGCTCTTGGCGCGCAAGCGGCGATTTGAGCGGCATTTGCAGACCGTGTACCAGCATTTGCCTACAGACAGTCGCATGCTGATTGAGTACAAGTTCTTTGAGCCGGCCTTCTACAGCACTGATATTCCTGATTGGGGTACGGCCTATGCTTGGTCCGCGAAATTGGGGGATCAGGCGCAAGTGTTGGTGGATCTGGGCCATCATGCCCAAGGGGTCAACATTGAACAGATCGTGACCTTTCTGTTGGACGAAGGCAAGCTGGGTGGTTTCCACTTCAACAACCGGAAATATGCCGACGACGATCTCATCGTGGGATCCGTAAATCCCTTGGAGTTGTTTCTCATTTACAACGAACTGGTCGCGGCCGAGGACAGTTCGGAGGAGCACGTCCGCCAAGGAGCCCGCAATGTTGCCTACATGATCGATCAGGCCCATAACGTAGAGGGCAAGCTGGCTCCCATGATCCTGTCTGTACTGAATTGTCAGGAAGCGTTCGCCAAGGCTCTGTTGGTGCCCCGGGCGGAACTGCACGCCTTGCAGGCGGAAGGTGAGGTTCTCTTGGCTCACAAGATGCTGGTGGATGCCAGCCGCACCGATGTCAGACCCTTGTTGGAACAGGTGCGGCGGGAACTGGATGTTCCGGAGGATCCCATCGCCGCCTATCACGCCAGCGGGTATGAAGAGCGGATTCAAGAGGAACGGGGGTTGACGGAGGCATCCGGCGGATATCAATAGTTCCGGTTCATCCTGCTTGTCATCAGGAGTTTTCTGTCATGAATGTACTTCGCTATGGCCGCGATGCCACGGAAACCCAATTGCGGGAGGCTATCGTGGAAGCCGGTCGCATTGGATATGCCAAGGGGTTCCTCGCCGCCAATAATGGCAATATCTCCGCTCGTCTGGTCAACGGGGACATTCTGATCACCCCATCGGGCCTGTGCAAGGGGCGCATGACCCCTGACGATCTCTTTGTGCTCAGCCTGGACGGCACCATAGTGTCTCCTGCCACTGACTTGGACCTGCAAACCTCTTCGGAAACCCCCATGCACTTGGAGGCCCTGCAGGTCAGGCCCGACATCAATGCCGTTTTGCATGCCCATCCGCCTTGTGGCATAGCCCTCAGCGTGGCGGAGAAACCGCTGCAACCCTTGATGGTGCCGGAAGTGGCCGTGGCTCTGGGCCATGTTCCGACCAGTGAATTTGGACTGCCGTCCTCGGCCGATGACGCCCGTATCATCCGGGAACTGATCAAGGACCACGACGCCTTGATATTGCGCAACCATGGCAGCCTGACCGTGGGTCGGCATCTGGACGAAGCCCTGATCAACCTGGAACGCATGGAACACGCCGCGGAAGTGCAAGTCTTGGCGGACCTGCTGGGCAAAGTGACCCTGTATCCCAGTTACATGTATGCTGGACTGCAGGCCTTGCGGGGCTGATTCGGTCGGAGATTCCATTTTTTCTTCTTCTCGCCAATCACTCTGCTGGAGTAGTTCATGCCTGTAAGTTATTGGAGCGACAAGGATGCCGTTGCACTGCCCGCTTTGGATGGTTTGGTGTACCGTAGCAATCTGTTGGGACAGGATCGCAGCGTTTGCAATGTCTTCGGTGGCAATACCAGCGTCAAGTTGACCGAAATCGACCATATGGGCCGGGAAGTGGAGGTGCTGTGGGTCAAGGGCTCCGGCAGCGACGTGTTGACCATCAAGGAGGAAGGTTTTGCGGGGCTGCGCCTTGACGAAATCCTGCCCTTGATGGAGCGATCGGAAATGAGCGATGAGGATATGGTGGAATACCTGTCGCATGCCACCCATGCGCTCCACCGCCCTCGCCAGTCGATCGAGACCCTGCTGCACGGTTTCACGCCCGCCAAGCACGTGGATCACACGCATCCGGATGCCGTCATTAGCCTGGCATGTCTGCCGGATGGTCAGGAGGTTTGCCATCGCATATGGGGGGATCGCATGGTCTGGGTCGATTACATTCGGCCGGGCTTTACCCTGAGCAAGTGGATTGGAGAAGGCCTGAGAGCCAATCCGCATGCCGAATGCGTGGTCATGGGCAAACACGGACTGGTTACGTGGGGGGAAACCTCTGCCGCCTGCTATGCAAGCACCATGCGGATTATTCAGGAAGCGGAGGACTTTGTCACGGCGGCACAGGACAAATGGGAAAGCAACCCCCCGGTTTCCCAGTCCGACTATTCCCGTGGGATCCTGTCCCGCTTGATGGCGGCGGTGCGGGGCATGATCAGCGAACGCCGTCCGGCCCTTCTCAAGCTGGATCAGAGCGATGCGGTCCTGAATTTCCTGGCTCAGGATGGCGTTGCGGAATCCACGCAGATTGGAGCCGCCTGCCCTGACCACTTGGTGCATACCAAGAGGCTGCCTCTCTTTGTCAACTGGGATCCTCGACAGGAAGGGGAGGATATGCACAGCTTGATCGACCGCATTCGCGGGTGCATGGGAGAGTATGTGGCAACCTACGAAGACTACTTCAAGGCCCACTGTGCTGTAGGCGACGTGATGACGGATCCATTTCCCCGCATCATTCTGATTCCGGGACTGGGCATGATTACCTCAGGCGCCGATGCCAATGCCGCAGACATCAGCAACCAGCTGTATCACAGAGCCATTCCCGTCATCGATGGCTCCCAGGCGGTGGATGAGTTCATCAGCCTGACTCCCGAAGAGGCCTATGGCATCGAGTACTGGCCCTTGGAACTGTACAAGCTCTCGCTCAAGCCCGCTCCCAAGGAATTGGCGGGGCGGGTAGCGTGTGTCACTGGCGGCGCCTCCGGCATTGGTCAGGCTACGTGTCGACGCTTGGCCGCGGATGACGCCCATGTGGCCATCTTGGACCTGAACCATGCAGCCGCGCAGGAGGTGGCTGCCGACCTTTGTGCCAAGCATGGGATCGACCGGGCGTTGGCCGTAGCCTGCGACGTGACGGATCCGGCTGCCGTGGAGGCTGCCTTTCAAGAAGTGGCTGTCTTCTACGGGGGAGTGGACATAGTGGTCAGCAATGCAGGCATAGCCATCGCCGCTGCCATTGCCGAAACGTCGGATCAGGACTGGGATCGCACCATGGACATCTTGGTCAAGGGGTACTTCAACGTCAGTCGGGCGGCCTTCCGTCTTTGGGAGACGCAGCAAATGGGAGGCAGCCTCCTCTATGTTGTCAGCAAAAACGCCTTGTATGCAGGCAAGAACGCATCGGCGTACAGTGCGGCGAAGGCGGCCGAATTGCATATGGCACGATGTCTGGCCGAGGAAGGCGGAGCCATGGGAGTGCGAGTCAACTGTGTACTACCGGATGCAGTCTTGCAGGGCAGTGGCATCTGGGATGCCGGCTGGCGCAATGCCCGAGCGGCCGGTTATGGCATTGCGCCGGCGGAGCTGGATGAGTTCTACCGAGGCCGCACTACGCTGAAAGTCAACGTGACGCCCGATGATGTCGCCGAGGCCATTTCCTTCTTGGTCGGTCCCCGGGCCTCTAGGACTACAGGGGGAGCCCTCACCGTGGACGGCGGTGTAGCGGCGGCCTTTGTCCGATAATGAATGCCGAAACCCACATCTTGGGAGCGGAAAGCAAGGATCAACGAGAGGAGCCAAGACAATGACCCGAGTCGGTTTCCTGCTAAAAGTGCGAGAGGACAGGATTGAGGAATACAAACGGCACCATGTAGACGTCTGGCCCGAGATGAAGGCCGCTCTTCGCAGGACAGGCTGGCACAACTATTCCCTTTTCATGCGACCGGATGGGCTATTGTTTGGCTACTTCGAGACTCCGGACAGTTTCGAGTCCGCCTTGACGGGCATGAATCGGGAGGAAATCAACAAGAAATGGCAGGACTTCATGGAACCCTACTTTGAAGGGGCGGGTGGTCACGCGGACGAAATGATGGTGGAATTGGAGGAAGTGTTTCACTTGGACTGAGCCCAGTGAAACCCCGAAGGGATAGAAGCGCTTATGACCGGGAATCCATGCAGGCCCGTGAAAGTCGGGGTCTTTGGCATCGGCTTGGCGGCCTATTGGCCGCAGTTTGCAGGCTTGAAGGAACGTCTGGAAGGATACCAGCGATTTATCGAGAGAAAGCTGGCCAGCCCCGAAGTCGAGATTTGCTCTGCCGGTCTGGTGGATACGGCTCCAGGCGCCCAAGCTGCAGGGGATTACTTCGCACGGCAGAACGTGGATCTGATCCTTTGCTACGTCGGTACCTACGCCACCTCGTCACAGGTGTTGCCTGCGGTCCAAAGGCAGAAGTGCCCGGTACTGGTTCTGAATCTGCAACCTGTTCCCACTCTCAACTATCCGCGCACGGACACGGGTGAATGGCTGGCGGGATGCAGCGCCTGCAGCGTGCCGGAAATCTCCAACGCCTTTGCCCGTGCAGACATCCCGTTTCATGTGGTCACGGGACTGCTTCAACCGAGCGGAACTGCAGCCGACCGTTTTCATGAGGAGGCGTTCGCGGAACTCCAAGACTACATCCTGGCGGCAGGTATCAAGCAACAGCTGGCCTATGGGCGCATAGGGTTCCTGGGCCACACCTACCCAGGCATGGTGGACATGTATTCCGACTTCGCCATGTTCCATGGACAGTTCGGTCTGCACGTTGAAATACTGGAAATGGACGATCTGCACGAAAGGGTAGCTCAGGCTTCCAGGGCACAGGTCGACGCCAAGGTTCAGGAAATTCGGGCGACTTTCGACTTCATGGAACCGGGAACGGATCAGATTTCCATGGAGATTACGGAGGAGGGACTGGATTGGTCAGCCAAGGTCGCCTGTGGGCTGGATGCCTTGGTCGCAGACTTCGATCTGCAGGGGTTGACCTACTATTACCGTGGTCTTGCAGGCAACGCCAATGAGGAACTGGGTTCCAGCTTGATCGTGGGCAATTCCCTGCTGACGGGACGCGGGATACCGGCATCGGGCGAAGGGGATCTCAAGACCTGTGTAGCCATGTTCATCATGGACCGTTTGCGGGCAGGCGGTTCCTACACTGAGTTCTATGCCATGGATTTTGCGGACGACATAATGTTGATGGGACATGACGGACCTGGTCACATCGCCATCAGCGATGGCAAACCGACCCTGCGTGGGTTGGGGCTATTCCATGGCAAGCGCGGATACGGCTTGTCGGTTGAGTTTCAGATCAGCTTGGGGCCTGTCACAATTCTCTGTCTGACCCAGACACGGGATGGCAATTTCAAGATGTTGGCCGCCGAAGGGATTTCGGAAGCCGGGCCGACTCTGGCAATTGGAAACACTAATTCTCGCATTCGCTTCCCCCAAGGTGTGACCCAGTTCATGAACACCTGGCTGCAAGAGGGCCCTACCCATCATGTGGCTCTAGGCAAGGGCCACCAAGTGTTCCGTCTCCGGAAGCTAGCCCGGCTTCTGGAAATGGAATTGGCTGTGATCTAGCCAAGGCTACTTTCTGGCTTCAGATCCGATGGGTGGATTGCAAATCCAGCGCTGTTGACTTGAGTGATTGGACCTGCGTGGATTGCAAAGTGTAGAAAGCGGACCGGCAAGATGCAGAAGGCACTGGCTTAGGGAGGGCGGAGCCTTCAAATCGCTGATGCATTTGGTCCTTACGGTTTCAGCCGGTCGGCAATACTAGACTAAGGTTATGGACGTCAACTGCATCGTGTGGAGCAAGACCAATGAGACATGCAACCGATTTCTACGATTCTGAACCTGACATTCAGGATACTGCCATTTTGCGTCGGCGCATAGACGAAGAAGGATACTTGTTCTTCCGAGGTCGTATTCCCAAGGCAGATGTCAAGGCGGTCTACGACGACATCTGGCAACTCTGCATCGAGCAAGACTGGGTGGATGGGAAGGGAAACATACTTGTAGTCCCTCCCATTGTGGAAGGTGAAGAGCGCTTCTGGGAAGTTTACGATCCCCTGCAGAAACTGGAATCTTTCCATGCCTTGGCCCACCACTTCAAGATTCTTGAGCCATTGGCCCTCGTGATGTCTGAACCCGTCTTTGTGCATCCCCGTAATATTGGGCGCATCAGTTTTCCCAAGGCTACCCATTTTGCAACTCCTCCCCATCAGGACTTTCCTCTGATTCAGGGCGCTGCAGAAACCTATACCGGGTGGTTTCCGTTGATGGATTGTCCCCAGAAGCTCGGTGGGCTGACTGTCCTGAAAGGATCGCACAAGAGAGGCCTCTACAAGGTTCACGATGCCCAAGGCGCTGGCGGCATGGGCATCAGCACCGAGAAACTGAGCTACGAGTGGGTTGCCAGCGACTATGAGGTTGGAGATCTGCTCCTGTTCCATTCCCACACAGTGCATAAGGCCTTGCCCAATGTGACAGAGAACCGGATCAGGATTTCGGTGGATTACAGATATTCCGCCATTTCCCAACCGGTAGTGGCAGATGGTCTGGAACCTCATTTCGGCAGACTGGGTTGGGATGAAATCTACGAGGGCTGGAAGAATCCGGACATTCAGTATTATTGGCAACGCATGCCGATCACAGTCTCAGCCCGAAACGAGGAGTTGCGATCGTCACTGGCTGAAGACGCTGGCTGATGGCAATCAGCCAGCCAGAACCAGAACTGTCTGCGAGAACCAGGTCGCGGTCTGTGCGCAGACTGACTTGGCTGTGAGGCTTGGCCAATCCGAGCCTTGGGTCCTCCGTCTGCTCGGTGCGATGTCCGCGCGCTTCAAGTTGTGGAGAGGGGCATCACCCGCTGTGCATTTGACGTTCCCTGCTATGCGGCTTGAAGTCACGCCAAGGTGTATTGCCCTGTAGTCTGTGCCTCTATCTTGATCCCCAAGATATTCTGAACGACGAGATCCTACAGATGTCTTTTTGAGACGTCTGCTGCGGTGCAGGGATTCTCAAAGAGCAAAAGACAGTGCTCTCCAAGATCTGTGAAAGGCAATTGGGATAGAGGTTTGTACATTGCTGTTTATGCAATTTTAAAATTGCATAAATAGCATATTTTAATCATAAAAATCAATTTTGAAATTGAATATAAGCATGTGATTTCAGAATGAAGAACGCGTTGTGAAATGACATGTCGGGCCCACTCTGCAGCAGTCCAGATACATCTCATGCTCGTAACTTCTTCATTCGTTGCCTCCGTCTCCTACCGCCTGCATGGCCGCGAGAACATGGCCCGAGCTTTGCGTGGGACGTACATGCACGTAGCGACTCGTGGTAGTCAGGCTGGCATGCCCCAGAGTCGCCTGCACCACGTGGGGCGGAGCACCCCGCTCCAAGGCATGGGTGGCGTGGGCATGCCGCAGCCAGTGAGGCGAGACCGGCTGCCGGAGGCCGGCCCTACGCGCCGCGGCGCGCAGGATGACATGTGCGGACTGGGGGCGCAGAGGAAGCCCCGTGACCGTCCCGAACACGTAGTCCTCCGGACCGATACGCCGGTTTCGCTCCCGATACAAGGCCGCGAGCGATTGGGTCGCCGGCGTTGACAAGGCGACGTAACGCGTAACCCCTCCCTTACCTTGCAAGGCCAAGGCCGGCGTTGGGTCTTGCAGGTTGGCGACATCGCGCCATTGCAGGGCACAGAGTTCGGCAATGCGCGCTCCCGTGTAGTAGAGAGTCAGCAGCAGGGCCCGGTTGCGCAACGCCTGTCGCTGTCCTCCCGCGGCGTGCAGGAGATTCAGTGTGTCTCGTTCGGAGAGGATGCGCTCTGCCAGGCGGTTGGGTTGCGGTACGGTGTTGACAACTCCCCCGATATTGAAAAGCAGATATCCTGTCTTGTGGGCGAAAGAGAGCAGGGACCTGATGGAGGCCAGTTTGCGATTGACGGTAGCGGGAGCGCACCGCTGGCGCAAGGTGGCTTGCCAGGCTTGCAGATCCGCCGCTGTGACTGCCTGCAGCCGCGGTCCGCCCGCGGCGTCCAAAAACTGATCCAGATCGCGACGGTACGCGCGGCGCGTATGTTCGGAGCGCTGGCCCTGGAGCCACAGGGCCATCAGGTGGGCGTCGTCACGGGCGCCCGAGTGGTCCGTGGGCTGGAGCTCCGTTTCCATATGTGTGGAGACGCGGGATAGGGACAGATTTTCCATGGTGGCCTGTTCAGTAGCGGCACGTTGACAACTTATAGTGATAAGAGACATTATCGCTATAACTATACAACAAGGTCGAACAAGGCACCCTTCCCTAGCTTCGACGCAACCCCAACCACGCCGCCTCCAACTGTAGTGCAGGATGGTGGGACCCAGGGTCTTAACGCGGAGCGTCCCCGTCTCGGGAGTGGCGCGTCGAATCAGGGATCGGCGTTGACGCTTGTCTTGAAGCAGCAACATAGGCGCTATCGCGAGTTGTCCAAGCGACAAGGCTGTCCCGCCCCATTGGTATGTTGGGAAACACAGACACGGCCAGCGCTGAGGACAGTAGCGTCCTCCTAATTGCCAATTCTCAAATGTATAATTGAGAACTGCGATGTCTCATGTCTACGCTATCTGTCTGCTCTTCCCTGCGTGCACACACTGACCGTGGCCGCCCAGACAGGCGGCGTCCACAAGACGACATTGGCTGTGCACTCCCTAGGACCGAATCTGCTGCTCTTGGCGGCCAGCCGCGAACTGGAGACGCTGGCGCCGGGATTGGACCAGCTGGATCGGCTGACTCGGATTCTGGCGGACGTGTCGACACAGGCGGCAGTGATTGACACGCCGCCGGGCATGGGTACGCTAATGCTGGCGGCAGTGAGTACAGCCACCCAGATCCTGATCCCGGTGCAACCGGCGGCGCTTTCCATGGCCGGCGCTCAGGCGACACTTGAGACTGTGACCCGCTTGTCGGCATGTGACCATGTGACACGCCAAGCGTGGTTGGCGCTCACTGGCTTGGATCGGCGCACCCGCATGACAGCGAAGATGACGAAACACTTGGAGCGGCGTTTCCCGGACCGACTGCTGGCATCCCGCATTCCACGCCAGCAACAAGTGGAGGAGGCATTGGTGGCGGCTCGCACCCTGTACGACTTCGCGCCGCGGGCCCGGGTGACTACGGCCTTGGCCCATTTGGCCACCGAACTGAAGACCGGAGATGTGTAATGGATTTGCTTGATCAGTTGGAAGCGCGCTACAAAATGAAGACCCGCGCCCCACGGACCCCCGTCACGGAATCACAGCCGCCCGCCCGGCGCCGAGCGGGGCGCCGACGGGATCCGCGCCCCAAGAAGCAGGTTACATTGGTGTTTTCGGAGGAAATCTACAATGTGCTGGAGGCCCTGCGCCGAGAGCGGCAACACGCCGAGCCCAGTCACAAGGTGTACCTACGCGATCTGATTGAGGAAGCGGTGCGCGGATATTACGGTC
The DNA here is from genome assembly GCA_963422415.1 of Caldilineaceae bacterium. Lineage (GTDB taxonomy): Bacteria > Chloroflexota > Anaerolineae > Caldilineales > Caldilineaceae > Bin34. The sequence continues at coordinate 2,508,168 of OY729430.1, read as the reverse complement.
TCGGCCCTACCCAAACCGGTACATAGACCGTGACGGAGGTATCTAAAAGCGAGATGTGGGCCGATGGGGTGGCAGCTTGTAACCTTAGTGTTGCAGGAAGAGAAAAGCTGCTCCACATGTATATTCTTGGACACGACGAAGTCCAACCCACCCCCTATGACAAGGCACAGCGGGCAGAGCCGATGTTGTCTGGCCCGTTCAGGATCAGACGAGATCCGGTGGGACGTGGAGTCCACAGCGAATCGCCCGCTCCTTTCCCCTTTCTGTCCCTAGACAACACGGGATATCTTCGGGGACTAGGCAGGTTTCACCAGCATGTGAACGGCTCCATGATGTGGCAAAGTCATTTGCACGGCGCTGTACCCTCGAGGGATCACCTCCACATCATAGGCGTATCCAGACCGGTTGATCACGAATAGCAACGATTTGTCACCGTCTTCCACGATGCGGGCCTCGACCAGCGGTCGATATTCCCGGGGCATGCCGGTGATTTCCATGTCGGGCGCCAAGTCGTCGGGCAACCATCTCCGTAGCAGTGCTCTCACACTGTGGTGCAGGGATGAAGCATAGGTGCGTCCCAGGGGAAAGGTTGGCATCAACAGCCGTCCTTCGGGCCCCAGTTGGATCAATGCAGGATCTCCCGTATCCCTGTATCGGGCAAAGGCGGCGCCCGGGTGTTGGCTCACTCGAATTCTTTCGTGAAAGGCAAAACCTCCGAACTGACCATTCACGTCGTCCATGCTCCAACCGGCGATAAAGTAGATCGGCTGCATCCACTCCTCGACCTGCAGGGGAATTCTTTCCACCGCAGCCAGAGTGTGGGCGCGGTCATGCAGAGGCAGCTCCGCGATTACGCGGCCCCCATGGCGCATGTAGCCATCCAGACTGTTCCATTCCTCTGAGTCCAGGACGGAGATGTTGGGCACACACACCACCTTCAGGTCGCAGTCGGACGTCATGGGATCGGTGAGGAAGGTGACCTCAAAGCCCAAGTCCAGAAAGAGGCCATAGAGCCCGGTTGTGATTCCGTTCAAGTCGACGTTTTGCAGTGCAGACACCCATAGGCTTTCCCGGCTCATCAGGATGCCGATGCGGGGCTTTACGTTGTGCCCATTGCGAATGAGTGCTTGGTAGGGCTTCAGGCTGGAAATCACCTCTTGGGTGCGCAGTCTCTTTTCTGTGTCGTAGCTGTCGACATCCACCATGCCATTGATCCAAGGCTCTGCCCCTGCCATGAGAGGATCCCATCGATAGATGAACAGTGAGTCAATAGCGTGGCTGAAAACCTGGTTTATTTCTGCCTCCAGTTGAATGCCCCGCCAGAGAAAGTCCTTTCGGAAAGGTCCTCCTTGGAATTCCGTGACCCAAGTCTCCTTGTCTTTGGCCAGAGCCTTGAGCAGAGACAGGCTGGCTCCAGCCGAGGCGGCGGTTGTTTCCTCGGAACCTCGGTAAAGGCTGGTTGAGGCGTATCCTAGTCGAGGGGTGACCCACCAGTCCTGACCCGTGCGGTGGGGGGTCCAGGGAAAGGTAAAGTTGAAGCTCGCCCTGACGCCGGAGTCCGCAATGTTGTCCTTGACGATCTGGATGCCTTCCAACAGGAAGTCCGACAACGTCTTGGACATGAATTCACGCCAAAAGCGCCAATAGCCCGTGGGATTCTCATCCGGTTCATGTGGAGGCTCAATGGTCGGAAATCCCGCAAAAGACTGTGCAAAACGCCGGTTGAAAGCATCGATGGTGGAAAAATCTGTACGACAGTGTCGGCGGAACTGCTCAACTGTGAATGGGTTGTAACAGAGGAAATCTCCCGGCCCAAGGTGAGGTTCATTGTGAACATCCCAATCCTTTACAGCGGGATGGTGGCCGAACCGGCGGGCGCAGGCAGCCAGCAGATCGTTGCGTCTCCGGCGATACTCGGGATGACTGATACAACATCGCTGCCATCTGTAGTCATGCACATGCCGTGGATAAGTTGTACCGTTGCGATCCACGGACTTGCAGTCCGGAAATTCCGCAATGAAGTCGTTATGGACATAAAAGGTGGCAAAGCCAAACAGGACGCTGACATCTTCCTCCCGACACAGATCAAGCAGGACGGCCACGTCGTCCAACTCGCTGTCCAATCCAATCCGGATGCGAATGCAATCGAAACCCGTCTTCCGAATCTTCGCCAAATCCCTTCGGTAATCTTCCGGTCCCTGGGGCAGCCATTCCGATCTCTGTGCCATGCCGCCAAAAGGGTATTCGTAATGAATTCCGATGAACATGGAATTCTGTGCCGACATGCGTCTCTCCTTTACTGCCTCAGCCTTTGATGCCTGTCAAGGCAATGCCTTGAATAAACGTCCGCTGGGTGAAAAAGAACAGAAAGACCACCGGCACCGTAAGTACGGTGGTGACGGCCATCATCCAGCCCCAGTGCACCCCGGATGTACTGGCGAAAACCTGAATGCCCAGCGATAGAGTGTATTTTTCAGGGTCATTCAGATAAATCAAAGGACCTAGAAAGTCGTTCCAGCTGTTCAGGAATTGAAAAAGGGCCACCGTGGCCAGCGCCGGCTTGGCCAAAGGCAGAATTATCCTCCACAAGATGCCCGCGGCCGTACAGCCGTCGATAGTGGCTGCATCGTCCAGTTCGCGTGGCAAGCCCAAAAAGAACTGGCGCAGCAGAAAAATGAAAAAGGGAACGCCAAAGGCATGGAGGATGATGAGAGGCCACAGCGTATTCACCATGTTCAGATTTCGGAAGATGATGAAGAGGGGCACCATGGTCACCTGATACGGCAGCATCATGGTAGATAGCATCAGAAAGAAACAGACGTTTCGTCCTGGCCACCGGAGCCGGGAAAAGCTGTAGGCTACCAGTGTGCTTGACAAGAGAGTCAGCACCACGGCCGCCATGGCCACGACCAGAGTGTTGCGCAGTTGATTCAGGAACGGGAAGTATCCCAAGGCCTCCGGATAGTTCTGCCAACGCACCGGATTGGGGATCCAGACCGGAGGCAGCTGAAATATCTGATTCAATTCCTTGAAGGATGTGGATACCAGCCAAAAGAAAGGCATACAAAAAAACAGGCCAAAAAAAATCAGGCCTGCATGGCCCAGAACCTTGCCTAGGGCGACATTCGCCGAACGGGAGCTTGGCAACAGAGAGGGGGTTGAGGTGGTCATAAGGCACGCGGGACGGGTTCCTATTGCTCCTCACCTTCGTAGTAGACAAAACGCGCCGAGGACTTGAAGACGATGAGTGTGGCTGCCATCACCACCAAAAACAAAATCCAGGCCATGGCGGAGGCGTATGGCATTTTGAAATGCTCGAATGCATTTTCGTAGAGATACAGGGCATAGAAGCGCGTGGCATCCAGGGGGCCGCCCCTCGTCATGATGAAGGCTTGGGTAAAGACTTGAAACCCGTTGATCAAGCCAATGATGAAATTGAAGAAAATTACCGGCGAGAGCATAGGCAGTGTGACATGCCTGACTCGATGGATGGGACCCGCTCCGTCAATCATGGCCGCCTCGTACAACTGCATGGGGATGTCTTGCAAGCCAGCCAGGAAAATGACCAGAGTGCCGCCGATGGTCCAGACTCCCATAATGATGAGCGAAGGCTTGGCCAATTCAGGCACGGCTAGCCAGCCAGGTCCATGAACGCCGAACAGGTCAAGCAGGGCATTGATCATCCCGTATTCGGGATTGAAGACCCACAGCCACAGAACCGATGTGGCCACTACCGGCACGATGGTCGGCAGATAGAAAACCGTGCGATAGACAGAAACCCCTTTCAAGTTGAGATTCAGAATGAGGGCCAAGACAAGCGCCAACAGGACATGGAAGGGGATGCCGATGGCAACCATGTAGATGGTGTTGTACAGCGATATCCAGAAGAGCGGATCCCCAAAAAGCAACTCTCTGAAATTGGCCAGCCCCACCCAAGTCATGGGCTGTCCAAATCGGGTGTATACGTGCAGGCTGTAGTAGAAAGAGGCTACGACGGGAAAGACCGTAAATCCGCAGAATCCCAAGATCCAAGGCAGAGCGAACGTAACCCCAACGCGCAGTTGCCTTCGCTCTTGTCGGGTAAAGATAGGGGCCATGGGGTGAATCACGGAAACAGAGCCACGACACGCCGGGCCCTGTCGTCAGTCGGTTGGAGCAGGGGCAATGTCCAGATGGCCAAAGCCGCTGACGCGCCGGGCCATCTGGACATTTTGTTTCAGCCGCGGGCGGTGGGGCCCGTGGCTTGACAGGAACTAGGCTGTCTGTGCCCTGAAGTCGTTCAACTCATCCTGTACCTTGGCCGCCATTTCAGCCAAGGCCGCAGCGGGTTCGATCTTGCCATGCACCACCTGGTCTGTGATACGCTCCATTTCCTGCTTGTAAATGGACAGGACGGGCATGCGGGGCCAGGCTCTGCCGCTTTCTTCGGTCAGTTCCACAAATAATTCGTTGTAGGGCAAGGCCTCGAGGAATTCCGGCTCCCGGGCCGCGGCATGCAAGGGCGGGATGTCACCGACCAGCTTGCCGAACTCAATCTGATTCTGGGCAGAAGCCATCTCCAAGGCCAGCTTCCAACCGCCCTCTGGATTCTTGGCGCCCGTGGGTACATTGAACATGGCGCCAATTTCCACTAGGCTGGTGTGTCCGATGCCCGTCGCGGCCGGAGACTTCGCCACCGCGTAATTTAGTTCAGGAGCGTACCGGGGAACCCAACTGCGCTTCCAGCTGCCGTCGATTTGGGCCGACACCTTGCCGACGTACCAAGGGTCGTCACTGGACATCGTGGCCCGACCGAATCCGGAACGGAACCGGTCAACCTTTTCAATGTCATATTTGTCGGCGTAGCTTTGGAACCACGCCAAAGCCTGCAATAGACCTTCATCCTGGTCCGCAGTGACCGTGTCGGTGTCCTCGTCATAGAAGGTCGCCCCATGAGCCCAGCCCCAGTGCCACAGGTTGCTGTTCTGCCAAGGCAGAAAGCCCAGACGGGTGAGATTCCCGTCGTCATCCCAGGTTGTCATTTCTTCGGCCAGTGCATCCAAGCCTTCGATCTCCGTAGGGATTTCGGTGACACCGGCTTCGTCCAGCTGGTCTTGATTCAGGTGCAGTCCCCATACGTTCAAGGTGTGGCCAGTACCCCACAGATGGCCTTCGGACCACAATGCCTCATAGGCCGGAGGGGACCAGCCCTCGCCATCAAACCCGTCCGCTTCTGCGTAAGACTCCAATGGCTGCAAAAGGCCCCGAGGTCCCCAGCTGTATGCCTGTGACCATAGAGAAACCAAGTCGGGCGGATTTCCTCCTTCAATTGCGACCTGGGCCTTCTGAGCTACATTGCCCCACCCAATGGACATGAAGATCGCGTTTTCGCCAGTCCGTTCATTGAATCTCTCCACCTGATTCTGTGCCTGAGCCGCCTCTTCCAAACCAAACATGGACCAATAGATGATGGGTAAATCATCCCTGCTGGGACCAGTGGCGGTTGGTTCCACGGGCAATTCACACGCCGACAGTAGTGCGACGCCCGCGCCCAAGGCGGACACTTGCAGGAAGCGTCTACGGTTCAAACGACCAGCGCTTTGACCAGACATAAGTTATGTGCCTCTTGTATTGTGAATCAGGAATTGGGCCATGCTAGCACAAAAGAGATAGGGGCAAAAACACAAGTCTTGACCCCCGACGAAGTCAGGATCCGAATATTGTCCTGCTCTCTGAACGATTGCCAGCCAACGGATTTCGCGCGGTCGCCATTAGGCTAGGGAGTCCACTGTCCGTCCCACGCCATATGTAACGTCCCGCAGCAGAATCAGACCTCCGCCCAATATGCCGAGAGTCAGCGGAAAAATGGTGAATCGATCAATTCCGAGCGCTTTCACTGGGACCGCTGTCCTCATCGCGAAACCGGTTCCGCCACCGTCACGGCCATTCCCACCACGATGGCCAAGAGGTCAATCCAATACATGAGTTCAGCTGCTCACCCGAAAACATTGCATTGATGATGGGCACAATGACGAACGTGAGGGTCACTAGGGGTACACGCGACGGGACGAACCACCCATAGCAACGGGACCGCGCCGTAGATGAACAGCGCACCCCACCTGCCCTGCCATATTCTCCGAAGTACGCAGAGCAGCGCGCGGCCGCACGGCTGTAGACTACGATCCATTCCCCTCGGACCGCCCTGGTCCGGCCAAGCACGTTGTAGTGGCCTAAAACGGTCTTACTGGGTAGCTAGGCGGAATGTCTCTTTCCATAGCTGACCTTCGCTTGTGAGCTGACCAGTTCTGATTTCGGCGATGTCGTAGCTGGGAAGGTTGCGTATCGCAACACATTTTCCATCGCTTGTAAATCCACGGTTATGGAAGGAGAAGTCCAGATTGTCAAAAGTGTACGGCCGGCGATTCTCAGGCAAGTCGGCGGGATCGACCGGGATGAGGTGCAGGAAGAACGGCGGGACCATGTCCTCGTCTCTGCACTCGGATCTTACGTAAATCAGCCGGTTTCTTTTTTCGTCCAGATACACAGTGAAGAAGGCACGGACAATGCGACGGGCGTGCTGCAGCGCATTTTCGCTCAGAATATTCCTAGACTGAGCCTTGGCAGCAGAAGCCCGGCCGGACTTCTGCTGCCTCAGTATGACGCCATCTTCCAGAACCTCTACCATTTCCATTCCCGGCAGCGCGGCCAGCTCTTCCAGCTCAAATAGGGGTTGGTGGGATCCGTGGAACCAGACGAAGTGCATGTCCGTACCGTCTGCGTAGGTGTTGACGATCCAAGAATCCGGTTGCCAAGTCCATAACGCATGGAGTCTGTCCTGAGGAATGTCCGTTACCGCGTAGAGTGCCGCAGCGCGATTGGTCAAAACATCCCCTCTTGGCGAATGGGTCCGCAAGTAGCGCACCGTCTCGAAGTTGCTCCACCCCGAGTAAGCACTAGAGCCCATCCAGAATTTTATATCGCGGTAATTCGCATAAACCTGCTGAGTCAGCCAGAGAGAGAGACCGACCACCAGGAGAACCGTCAGTCCACGCACCGGCCTTGAGGCGTAATCTCGGCCTGCTATGTCGGCATCCAGAGCCGGACGCTCCGCAGTCCAACGCAGGCATTCTTGCAGAATTAGTGTAGCCATCACTAGTGCCGGCACATACAGCGGCGCCAGAAATCGGGGATAAAATTCAGGCTTCTCAAGCAAAAGGACCGAGATCAAGACCAGCGTATAGACTGACCCGAAAACGACCGGGACGGCCCATGTTCCTACACTCTGTACGTACCCGCTGGAGCGCAGACGTACGAGAACATAACCTGCGCCGATGGCTAGAACGAGCCCACCGTGGATCATGAGAAACACGCCATCCATGGCAGGATCTCGGATGGCGAATACCGCGGACGGGGCCGGTGATATCGTAATGTTGAAGTATTGTGCAGACCATGTGCGCAACAGGGCGAACCCGAGATCGCCCAATGTCCAGCGGATGAACTCGGAACTGGCCGTATGGAGGGTACTCGGCCACGTAAAGTCAGACGCGACCAGCTGTCCGGTCCATGTTCCCGAATTCAGAAAATTTCTTGACATCCACACGCCAATGGGCGTCAGCGCCATAACGGCATAGAGGGCGGCATCCTTTGTTTTTGTCGTGAACGTCGTGCTGCGCCGCCACAGCAACAGCAGCAAGGCGCTGGCCACTACCGTGACGCCGATGTAGCGGGTCAGACAGGCCAGAGCGGCGCATATCGCCGCGCGCAGCAGGCACGACCGTTGGCCTGTGTCCAGAAACCGGTCCAGCGTGGATAGCGAGAGAGTCGTGAACAGCACGAACAGAGACTCTGTCATGGTCCAGGCAGAAAGTTGCGCCAGCAGCGGCGATAGGACACAGGCCAGTCCGGCCCAGACAACCAAAAAGCGAGACGCTACGCGGCGGCGCAGCCACATCGCGGTGGTGAAGACAGTCAGTCCAAAGGCCGTGGCATTGACGTATCCGGCGGCATCCATTGCATCCAGGCCCAACAGTCTGGCGAAGGCCAGCGCCAATGGAAAGAACGGCGCCGCATTCTCGTACATGTGCCCGTTCCACAAGACGAACCCTCTTCCTTCCGACAGGCTGCGTGCCACGGACAAGTAAGTCAGGGAATCTCCGCCTACCCTCACGCCATGGTTGACCTCACGCAGCAGAACCAACCCGGTGCCCAACGCGCCCAGCGCCGCTAGCAGCGCGGTGAAGCGGGACATCCCCGGTATGCGCAGATTGCCCCGGCAAGCCCTGTCGTCTTCATGAATTCATCGCGCTCCTATCGCCGCCACGGCCATGGCCATGCCCGTTGCAATCCCCACGCCCCATTCCAGCAGACAAAACGCAGCTGGTCAGCAAGGATGCGGTGCAACGGAGCAGCGCATCCTTGGCCATCGCCGGCACGCCATTTTCTTGAATCGGCAACGATGGCGTGGTTAGAGGTTTCTCGCCTGACCCTCTTGGCATAGGGTATTTTCAGGACTGGAATCGAGGTCTGGAACGGATTCGACACCTGAACAGTGCATGAAGACCAAGGACAGTGGCCACCGGTTAGGTTGACCAAGATATCGGCATAGATGTGCCTTCGTGAAAAACAGCTCGTTCTGTACAGTCGTTACCTTGGGAATTATATATGAAGGTTCATGCAGCGGATCGGCGGGGGCATGCCCCCTTCAAGGAAGCGAAGCTGTGGAAGCGCACACAGCGCCCGAATGTGCGGCGCAAAGGGGAAAACGAACAATAATCGAGGGACGGACGAAGTCAAGCTCCGATATTGTCCTGCGATTGCTGGCCCATTGGTAGGGATGGGAAGCCAATACCCGGAAAATGAGAGAGCATCGCCATGCTGATGGTATAGACGGGAATCTGTCCTTCGTGGTATCAAGGCACCAATATGCAGGCTCCGTCTTGCCTTTGTCAGCGGCAAGATGCCTTGGATTCACTGTGGCCCGAGCCGCTCTCGGGGGTATACGTCAATGTGAGCTTGTGAAGCGCGCGGCCCCCACGCGCTTCATCCTGACGTATAGATGCAGGCCAGATGATTGCTGACCATGGCGCGGGCCCGGGCGATCCGGCGTTCAGTGTATCATAGGATTTTCGGCAGACATGCAAGCTGGAGAAGCCATGGATGAACCCGTACGTTGTCTGGGGAACTGACGCAGACTCCTGCAGGACAAAATCTGAAGGGAAGGGACCAGCATCTAGGCTATGGCATCGTGGAAGATTTTTACCGCTGGAACCAGGGTACACAAGCAGACTAGCTTGTCCGCGCTTGCCTGCATCCTCTTTCGCTCAAGGAGGGTAGAGCTTGACTATCTATAAGGTCAAAACGCGGCGTCGATATTCTGGAGTTTACCAGGGCACAAGACGCTTGACTGCGCGAAAGCTTGGCGTGCATCGACAATGAATATGGTGCAAATTGCACACCCCACGCCTAACCAAGACTGGTCGGCTCCGAAACTGTCAATCGTGATTCTGTGCCGTAACGAAGAAATATCTATCGCTCGTTGCGTCACTGAGGCTCACGGGTTTCTGGAAAGAAACACTATCTGCGGAGAGGTTCTGGTGGTGGACAACAACAGCCAAGACCAGTCGGCGGCCCGTGCGGAGGAGGCAGGCGCGCGCGTCGTGCTAGAGCAAATCCAAGGATACGGCAATACCATAATCGCGGGAATCGAAGCCGCCCGCGGGCAGTTCATTATCTTGGGAGACGGTGACGGAGAACATGACCTAGGGGCGTTGGAGCCGTTCTGGGAACATCTACAGGAAGGCTACGATTTCGTGTTTGGGAACCGATTTGTGAGGGGAGGGGGGGGTGATTCTGAGATGCCGTTTCTGCGCCGTCACATCGGCAATCCGCTACTGTCTGGCATTGGAAAACTGCTCTTCCAATCTCCCGTCGGGGATTTTCACTGCGGACTGAGGGGATTTAGCGCGGCTAGCGTCCGTGCCCTTGCGTTGCAATGCCCCGGGATGGAATTGGCAAGCGAGATGATTGCTAAAGCCATCCGAATGAATATGCGGATCACCGAAGTTCCAGTAGTCCAGCGCAGGGCCATGGATCCCAACCGTTCTTCGCATTTACGGATTTGGCAAGATGGCTGGCGCCACCTCCGACTGCTTCTTGTGCTGTCTCACCATTGGTTGTTTCTTTACCCTGGATGCCTTCTGGTTGCCGCTGGCGCACTGCTGTTGACCATGCCCGTCCTCTATACGGTGGAAGAAGGCGGGCTGCTTGGAGCATACACGATGATCTTCGGGGCCGCTTTTGCTATCTCCGGAAATCAGATGATCTTCTTTGCCCTGTTGGCCAGTGCCTTTTATAAAACCATGGGTCTTGCCCATGGATTCGGGAAGATGTTGGGCCAACGAAGAGGACTGCCCGAAGCTGTCTTTGCATTCGGCCTTGCTCTAGCTCTGCTGGGGGCGGTAGGGGGTGTCTGGAGTCTGTTCGTTTGGGCACAGACCACGCAGACCAGCGATGTTGCCGCCGCCATCGAGGCGCGGCTGCAGATAGCCATTCCCGCAGTGACCCTGTTGGCTCTAGGGTTGCAGATGATGTTTTCCATGTGCTTTCTGGCTCTGCTGACCATCCCGAGATCTCCCAAGAGAGAAACTGTCTGGACAATGGGTGACTGACCTCGAGATGAGAGGAAGGCCCATGGCTCCCATAGATTATCTCTGTCTGATCTTGGTGCCCTTGATGCTGTCCACTGGACAGTTTCTCTTCAAGAAAACGTCGGAAGCGCTGGTCGTCAACTCGCTTCCCCGTTTTATGGGCTCGCTGCTTGCCACCCCCTTGTTCTGGGCTGCTCTGTTCATTTACGGTGCAGCGACGCTGCTGTGGATGTTCGTCCTGTCGCGCGTGCCCCTGAGCAGAGCCATGCCGTTTGTGGCCCTGACTTTCGTCATCGTGCCTATCATCAGCACAGTGTTTTTGGGTGAGCGGCTGAGCTTCATGTATTGGATTGGCCTCTTGGCCATCGTGGTGGGGGTGGTCGTGACAGTGGAGGGACCGATTTCGCGATGAGGACATTGGCTCGAGTGAAAACGCTCGGGATTGATCGATTCACCATTGTTATGCTGGCTCTCGGCATACTGGGCGGAGTCCTGATTTTGTTGCGGGAAGCTACGTATGGCGTGGGACTGACAGTGGACTCCGTATCCTACATAGCAACCGCGCGCAATTTGTTGGCAGGCATGGGATTCGTCCAATGGAATGGGGTGTTGTTCCTGGATTCTGCCCCTTTCTTTCCGTTGGCACTGGCTTTCGCAGGCCTTTATATTCCCAATGTGGTTGAGGCAGCTGGATTTGTCAATGCCGTCGCGTTCGGGCTGAACCTCGTCGCAATGGCTGTGTGGCTGCGAAGTCGTGTCCAGTCCCGCTGGCTGGTCCTCTGGGCAAGCAGCACCTGCCTTTTGTCATTGTCCATGGCAAGGCTTGCAGCCACGGCTCTCACAGAGCCCTTGTTCATTCTGTTCATCACCCTCTCGCTTTTCACTCTCGACAGGTTTCTGACCACCAGACGATCGTCATTCCTGTTCTTGGCGGCGACATGTGCCGCTCTGGCTTGCCTGACTCGCTACATCGGCGTGGCATTGGTGGCCAGTTCTCTGCTGTTGTTGACAATACAGAGAGCAACACTCCGGTCAACCATAGGGAATGCGGCAATCTATTCCCTTGTTTCGATGACACCCCTTGGCGTGTGGATGGCAAGGAATTTTCTGATTTCAGGGACGTTGGCCGGAAAAAGCTATCCGGATGGCTTTTCGTTGTTAATCGGAATCCAAGTTGCCAGTGAGGAATTCGTCAAGTTGATGTTAGGCGAGACCAGTCTTGCTTATCTGCATGCATGGTTTGAAACAATGCTCGGCATTGCCTCAATCGGTCCCCTGCTTGCCTCGTTTGCCTTGATCACCGGTGCAGGGCTTGCACTTGCCTATCTGCACTGGCAGAAGTATTCACTGAATACGAACGCATTGGCCGTCCCTGTTGTTTTCATATCGGTCTACGCTCTTTTCCTGGCAGTTTCCCTTCCACTCACCGATGTACGTCTCCATGTTAGATATCTTGTGCCGATGTACGTGCCAGCGCTGGTTGTGGTTGCACTTCTCCTCGACTTGTTCCTTCGCTACGTCTCAAAAAGACAGTTTTCGTGGACACTGCCCCTGGTTTGGAGTTCAAGAACTCCAATTCCGTACCAGGGGAGAGAAACAGCAAGCCTGCCGACGTTTATTCTGGCAGCTTGTCTCTCCTTCTTGCTCTTGTCGCAAGTCAGCGCAAATTATGGCAACATCCAACATTGGCTGGACAATGGAAATGAGCTCGGTTATTCTTCCAGACCTTGGGCCAACTCTGAAATTGTCCAATACTTAAGGCGCTCTCAACCTGAAGGTGAAATCTGGAGCAACGAAGCGCGTGCGCTGTACTTGCTGACAGGCGTCCAAGCAAAACACTACGACCTGCCGTTCGATATGGACGACGTGAATCGTTACATACAGTCCAGGAAGACCCAATACAGAGATATCTACATCGTCTGGTTCTACAATCTGCAAGACAAGGGCTACCATTTCGATAGACCTTACCCGTTCGGCCTCGCAGAGGTTGATGCATTGCCAGAGTTGAAAATAGAGGCTGTGCTGGGAGATGGCGTCATATACAAAATCATCCAAGAAGACCCCAATTGAGGATCAGGATTGGGGGCGTACGAGCAGCGCAAGAGCAAACGAATTCAGGCCAAGAGGATCCACTAGGCCGTGATCTGCTTCGTGGGTAGCGGAGTTGTTTCCTTTGCAATGCAACCCTCCGAGGGGATTGCCGCTGTATCTGTGCCAAGATGAATGTGTCAGTGTCAGTCGACTATGGGCAGATCGACCGGGTTGTAATCCACCAGAGAAGCGTATATCCAGGATCCATTTGCCAATCTGAGCCACTGTCCATCTGGTGTCCGCGCCACAGGTTTTACCCTGTCCCCGCGCTGACGTCCCCCAACGATGGCATGGTCGGTACCCGGACCTGCCCTGAGATTGGCTGCGGTATTGACCTGTACTGTAGCTGTATCCAGCGCATCGTTTCCGCTGTACCACCAATCCGGCAAGGCTCCTGCAAAGTAGGTTTCGATCTCTTGCTTCAGTGTTGCATAGGCTGTGACATCGGCCTGAGGGTTTTGCAAACATATCCGGCCCGGATCCGATGCCTCCCTCAATAGCACCGCATGCAATTCAGACATGCGATTCAGCTGCTGGATGAGATCGGGGCCAGCGCCATCCAGCACGGCGCAGAGACTGGCTCCTAGCCGTTCATGCGGCAGGGAATGCACGCCATCGTCCAGCAGCATTTCCATCCAGCGTGGCATCTCGGAAGAATCCAGCGTATAACCCATGAGGATGGGACCCGCGGCTACATAGGAGGATGGCAATGCACCACGTGTGGTAACCGAGGCATCCAGTTTCCCTGCGAGCTCGATCAAGAATACCGTGGCATACAGATCGGCAATATCTTCTGTAAAGGTTGGACCGTACCGGCCCGTAGCCCGCTGACTCCACGCTACAGTTTCGCCAAGGGTATCAAGTCCCCCCCGGGCCAGGGAATCGTCCAATACCAGATGCGCATACTCGTGTAGCACCACTGCCAGAATGGCGCTGGTGGCGGCCACGGTGTATTCCAGAGGCGATGGAAATTCTGCCTTGAAATGATCAAGTGTCTCCCACATGCCGAGCAGCAATTCTTGACAAACCACCACTTGTTGCCAAGATCCCACTGTAATCGCAAAGGCATTTTCCTGTCCGCAACTTTGCACTTCAAACTCTATGCGGCCTGTTGCACTGATGCGATAAAGAGTCTGTTCCAGCAGAAAATCAAACAAAAGTTCCGTATCCGGTGCGGACTGCGACACGTATGCAGGCAAGTGGTTGAAATTCTCCGATACCACAGGCGCTATCGGTATCCACTGCACCGGTTTCCCCGGTACCGCCTGCACGGCTAGCCATGTACCCTCTGTATTGCGTCCCACTGCCGAAAAAGTCTGCTTATCGGGTACAGCTGTGCCCTTCTGGACATGAAAGAGACTGGGCCCTGCCCGTAGAGGAACCGCTTCCGCAATGGATAGGGAAAAGGGAACCTTGGTCCCGCCGCTGGCGCCTTGTCTTTCAAGAGCAGACTTCATCTCGGTCGGAATGCACAGTTGGATACCAACTCCCCATCTCTTGCGAATCCCGTGGTTGACAAGGTTCAGAAAATCTATATCCAGATCATGGGCCGCAGCAATGGAATCCAAGGAATCCCCTTCTACAACGGTATACCAATTTGGACATTTGGCTGTAACTGTGCCAATTTTCTGTTCTCTTGCCGGAATACGCAGAGTCCTGCCCACATGGAAGGCAACGTAATCGGTTGCCACGAGTTCCGGATTGAGTTCGATGAGTTGCTCAACTGTCATCCCGTGGTCGCCGGCAATCTTGATCAACGTGTCACCATCGCGGATGACATAGACATCCGTATCTGCGGCCCAAGCAGGTGAGGCCATGACCAGCAACGCAAGCACGGCCAGTCCAAGCAGAAATCCATGCCTCGGCTCCATGTTACCTCCATGTACGAAAACAGTCGAAAGATATTGGATTGAGGAGCAACCCTATTGCCGATCCGTGATGCAGGACAAGAGGATGCACGGCAGTGGCAAGAGTGTCCCGCTCGCTGTAGTTCAGCGTTATTTGCAACAGCTATAGTCTACCAGTCTTGCAACTGACATGTTCTTTTGACTCGTGAGATTGATCTGTTCTTGAAGATGGATCGTGTCGTCTCCACGCCTTGTCTGCAAAGGCGATCTCAGACCAGAGTCATCGTGTGACAACTCCGTCGCAGCCTCTCTTGTTGGAATATATTGGCATAACGTTCACATGGCATTTTGCATCTCCGCCAACTTCGGCCGCTCCGGCCTCCAGTCCAAGTGCAATCTGCAACACTTCACACACCGCAAAGACGAGCACGCTGTAGTCCGCCTTGGCTTTCCATAACCCGAACTGCCGCGGTTCGGCGAGGCGTGTATCCAATGAACGTTTCAAGCCTTATAATCTTTACGATAGTGGGCGAGCCCGAAGCGTGCCCTTTCGTTTCTCCAAGGAGGGAGTGCGTGCTTGACATTGCGTGGATGAGGGAAAATCAGAATGTCTTGGCCACCGGTCTGGCTCGATTGGGAGCCATGAACGCACCTTGGCGAGAGGCTCTAGACTGGGATGCCCAACGCAGACAAACACTGGTGGACGTAGAGGGGCTGCGTCGGCAGCGCAACGAGAAATCCAGAGAGATAGGCGAACTCTTCAAGAGTGGCAGACGGGAAGAGGGCAATGCCATGCGGGCCGAGGTGGCGGCGGTCAACGACCGGATCGCCGGCTTGGAAGATTCGTTGCGGTCCATTGAGGATCAGCTGCGGTCCACCATGCTGCAGATTCCCAATCTGCCGGAACCAGACGTTCCCGTATCTGAAAGCGAAGACGATTATGTGGTGATCAAGGAGACGGGGACGCCTCCCGCATTTCCCTTTCCTGCCAGACCCCATTGGGAGATCGGGGAAAAGCTGGGCATTCTGGATCTGGAACGTGGTGTGAAGATGTCAGGCAGCCGCCAGTACATTCTCAAGAATGAGGGGGCCAAGCTGCAACGAGCCCTGAGCACCTGGTGCCTAGATGTCTTGACCTCCGAATTCGAGTATGAAGAGGTGTATCCGCCCTTTATGGTGCAGGAAGAGAGCATGGTGGGCACCGGCAACCTACCCAAGTTCGGAGAGGAGTTGTATCGGGATCGAGAAGAGGGCTTTTGGTTGATCCCAACGGCGGAAGTCCCGGTCACGAATATGTATCGGGAAGAGATCCTGCCCCCTGATTCCCTTCCGATCTCGCACGTGGCCTACACTCCCTGCTTTCGCAAGGAAAAAGTTCACGCCGGCCGTCATGCCCGCGGCATCCAGCGGGTGCACCAATTCCAGAAAGTCGAGATGGTCAAGTTCGTGGAACCCGAACAGGGCCCCGCGGAACTGGAAAACCTAATCACGGCTGCGGAAACCATGCTGGAAAGGCTGGGGTTGGCCTATCGGCAAATCCTGATACCCACTGGCGATCTGTCCTTTGTCGCGGCGAAGAAAATTGATCTGGAAATCTGGGGCGCGGGCAGCGAAGAGTGGTTGGAAGTCAGTTCCTGTGCCTGGTTCCGGGATTTCCAGGCACGGCGCGCCAACATTCGCTATCGACCTGCAGCCGGGGCCAGGCCCCGGTTTGTACACACCCTCAATGGGTCCGGGTTGGCTCTGCCGCGCATCATCATCGGCATTCTCGAGGCATTTCAGCAAGAGGATGGATCCGTACGGTTGCCCGAGGTGATTCGGCCCTACATGGGTGGCATGGACAAGATAGCCGTGCCGTAGCGGAATTGGATCTGTGGGTGCTGCGGGCGCCTCTGTCCATGCCTTCTTGCTCAGGTGGACCGCCGCGGGGTATACTTTGGGCCATGCGGGACAAGGCGGGTCTGTTCTGTCATTTTCCGGCTTGTTTGAGGACGCCAGGGAGGATGGCCGAGTGGACGAAGGCGGTTGTCTTGAAAACAACTGTGGTGTGAAAGCCACCGGGGGTTCGAATCCCTCTCCTCCCGCCACCGAGTCCTGAGCTGTCATGTGCGGGGAGGTCGCATAGTCTGGCCTAGTGCGCCCGCCTGCTAAGTGGGTTGGGGTTCACGCCCCTCGAGGGTTCGAATCCCTCCCTCCCCGCCAGCGTTTGTGAATTGGGATAGTGTGGAAGACAAGGCCCCGTAGCTCAGCGGATTAGAGCATCTGGTTGCGGTCTAGAAGGTCAAAGGTTCGAATCCTTTCGGGGTCGTTGCAAAGGCAGAGGCCGGTTCCCAAGGGAACCGGCCTCTGCCTTTGGAGAGAAAGGGTCCGGATTCCTTATTCCTCTTCAGTCGTCCGCGTCTCCAATTCAAGCAAAATGGCTTCCAGCTGCGCCAAGGCTTGACCATAGGCGGCCCAGTCACCGTCCCGTTGCGCCTGTATGGCGGTCAGGTAAGTGCGGTTTGCTTGCTGTATCAGCGACACCATGTCGCCAGCAGCGACATCCACGGGCGAACTTTCCCTAGAGATGACCGTGGGCGCGGACGTGACCAGTTCGCCGGATTCGTAATCGCCCAGCAGCGAGGCCAGCAAATCGTCTTCCAGAATATCCTCGCCAAACACCTCTACCAGCGCCAGCCCAAGATTGGGAGCCATGATGACACGATCATTGGCCGCAATGATGACCCGCTTGAGCTCCGGAATGCGACCGGATGCCGCTTGCAGATACAGGGGCTCCACATAGAGCAGACTGTTCCCCAGCGGAATGACCAACAGATTGCCGCGAATCACTTGACTGCCTTGTTGGTTCCACAGGCTCAATTGCGAACTGATCACAGGATCCTGGTCAATCCGGGCTTCAATCTGCTTGGGGCCGTACACCAGTGAATCCTTCCCGAACGTGAACAGCAGCTTCTCACCGTATTCCGCCGGATCGCTCTTGGCCGCCAGCCACGCAATCATGTTTTCCCGGGTAGCCGGTGTAAAGGGCAGAATCTGGATGAAGTCCAATTTCTCGCTCCCAGGCAGCTGCATCAAAACGTAGTAGGGCTCCATCTCGCGGGATTCGTTGTCAAAGAATTCCTGGGGCCACTGCCAAACGTCCTCGCGATTGTAAAACTCGCTGGGCTCCGTCATGTGGTAGATCGTCAGCACACGAGCCTGAATGGTGAACAGGTCTTGGGGATAACGGATATGGGCCCGTAGATCGTCTGGCATCTCGTCAATGTCGTCAAACAGATCGGGAAACACGGCAGCGTAGGCCGCCACAATCGGGTCTTTCCGATCCACCACATAGAAGTTGATGCTGCCATCGTACGCATTGATCATGGCTTTCACGGAATTGCGGATGTAGTTGACGGCCCTGCCACTGTCAAGTGTGGCCGTTTGGCTGTATGGGAAAAGTCGACTGTAGGTGTATGCATCGACAAACCAGTGGAGACCGCCGTCCTCTCCGATCACAATGTAGGGATCATCGTCATATTGCAGGAAGGGCGCGACTTCATTGAGCCTTTCCTGAATATTCCGTTTCCACAGCAACTTGCTGGCCGGAGTGATATCGCCGTTCAAAAGAATGTTGGTATCGGTAAACCGCAAGGTAAACGCCAGCCGGGTCAGTAGATTGCCGATCCGAATTCCACTGTCTCCCTCAAAGCGGGTGAAGACGTTGCCTTCCTCGCTGGGATAGTCGAATTCGGGAGTGTTGGTGTTGACGATGACATAGTTGCGGCTGACTTCGCTGAAGTAGATCTGGGGACGCGTAATGGGAATCGAACCCTTGGGCGGCAAGTCCTGCAGCAAGAAGGTGGGCAGGCCGTCGAAGGTGATTTCGGCCACGGGAGAGGCGGCGGCTCCGTATCCGTGGGTGTATACCAGGCGCTGGTTCACCCAGGTCTGGGCTTCGCCGCTCAGTTGATCGGGAACCAGTTCGCGCGCGGAAAGCATGACTTGCTTCTGTTGGCCATCCACCATGTACCGGTCAATGTCAATGTCCTGAAACTGATAGTACTGGCGCAGAGCCTGCAGCTGGTTGTAGGTCGTGCGCATCGGCCGGTAGTCCCACAGCCGAATGTTGGCAATGGTTTCGTTCTCTGAGGTCAGGTCTTTGCCGGTGAGAACTTCGCGGGCGTTGTACGCCACGGAATCCAGATCATCCAGTCCGAAGGCTAGGCGCGTAAAGTCGATGTTGTGTTGAATAAAGGGCTCTTCCCGCGTGAACTCGTTGGGTGTCACGACGAAGCGTTGAATAATGTTGGGGAGAAAGTTTCCCAGTACCACCGCCACCAAGATCCAAAGCCCAAGCACATAGGCGATGGCTTTCAAGGCCATGCTGAGAAAAATGTTGGCGATGACCAGCACGGCGATGACCAAGGTCACGATGGCCATGACCCGGAATATCGGCAGCTGTGCGTATACATCCGTGTAGCCCCCGCCCAAGACGGCGCCGCGCGCGCTGTAGACCAGCTCATACCCTTGCAACTGATATTGCCACGCGACCAGCACCAGAATCCCGGCCAACAGCAGACTGAGATGGGACTTTACGCTGCGTTTCTCGAACAGGGACTTCCAGTTCAGTCCGGAGACCAGCGCGGAGCCAACCAGAGAAAAGATCAGTGCAGTCAGCAGGAAACTGCGGATGGACTTCAGAATTGGCAGCGAAAAGACAAAGAAGCTGACATCCCGATTGAAAATCGGATCAAAGACTCCAAATTCCACCTGATTCAGGAATAGCAGCAGCTCGTTCCATTGAAAGCGCAGCGCCAGGCCGGAGAAAAGGGCCAGAACCACTGCGCCGACTTGCAGGAGCGGCGTAACCCGAAAGCCCAAGGTGGAGGCGGCTAGGGAATCCAGGGGAGTGGATCCGTCCTTTCGATTCAAGCGTGTGGCCAAGGCGATGTTTCCGGCCAGAATCAGCCAGAAGACCAAGGCCCCGGCCAAGAAGGTGATTCCAGAAGCCAGAATGCGTGTGAAGTAGACTGATGTGAAGTCCAGACTGTCGAACCACAGCCAATCCGTGTAATACGTAAGCAGGCGGGACCCCAATAGGATGACCAGGAATGCCAACCCGCTCCAGTACACGCCTGCGCGTCCTGATCGGGGCCGTTCTTCGCTTATGGTGGTGCCGTTGCCGTTGCCGGTATCACTCGGAACGAGGGCTTCGCCTTCGCGTTCCTGCATCTGATTGATGAATTCCCGGAACGGATCTTGTCCATTGTTTGATGCAGCCATTACTGAGTGAACTCCCATCGCTTTTGTTTGGCTCCATTCTATACCGCGCACTCGTTTACGGGATCCCTATGCTTGCAGTTGCCCAGTCCCCAGTGCAGGGGAAAGGAATCTGAATTCATGCGCATTGTATTCGCCTGTCCGTTTGGTTTGGGGTTGAAGGCAACCGTATGGGCCCGGATTTTGCCTTTGGCTGCGCAACTGGCCCGTCGCGGACATCAAGTCCGCGTGGTAGTGCCACCTTGGGACACTCCGGCTGAAGCCGACAGTTTGCTGCTCTACCGGAATGTGGATGTATACAGAGTAGCCGTAAACGGGGGCCTGCTACCCACCGCAATCCGCATGCAGTGGCGGATCCAGGAGTTTCAACCCGATATCGTGCATGTAGTCAAGCCACGGGCCTATGCCGGCATCAGTCAGTTCCTGACATGTCTGCAAAGGTCGTTGATCCGACAGCGCAAACCCCTAATCGTATTGGATTTGGACGATTGGGAGCAGGCTTGGACCCCTGGCTTGGCCGCCAATCCAATTTTGGCCCGATTTCTGGCTTGGCAGGAGGAATGGGGTCTGCGCCACTGCGATGGTCTGTCTGTCGCTAGCCAGTGGCTTTGGCACCGTGCCGGACATATGGATCCGTCCGTGCCTCGTCTCTATCTTCCCAACGGAATCGAGAACGCGGTGCAGATGGGGAATGTCACACCCACTGAAAGCGCTTCGATTCTTTGGGTTACACGGTTCGTGGAGGTCTCTCCGACATGGGTCCGCCGTTTCTGGGCTCATGCCAAGGAGCTGATGCCCCAATGTCGCTTGATCATCGCGGGCGTTCCCGTTGAGCTGGGTTTGGATGCGGCTTTTAAGACCACCCTGCTCGCCAAAGACCCGTCAGAATCCGATGTGGAGTTTCGCGGTCATGTTACATACCCAAAGTTGCAGGAATTGTATGCCCGAAGTGGCTGTACCATCGCTCCCGCCCGTGAAGAAGCCGCCAGTCTGGCGAAATGCAGCGTGAAGCTGCTGGACAGCGTGCGCTATGGTTTTCGGTGCGTAGCCAGCGCCGTGGGGGAGCAGGTTCGGTTTGCGCCATTGCCTTCCGCGGTCTTTCTGGGTCCTGAAGCCACCCCGGAACAGTTCGCGGAGACGGTGGCTCTGACGCTGCGGGAATGCACAACAGCTCTCATGTCTGCGAGCGTCACTGCGGAAAGAGTCGTACCCGACTGGACATCGCTTTCCCTGAAATTGGAGCAGTTCTATCAAGCGCTGCTTGTCAAGGGCCTCTAGTTCGCCTTGTTTTCCTCCTCTGCAGCTTCGGCCGCCGCCTTGCGTTGGATTTTCTTCCGATATCTGACCTCTGCAGCCTGGCGGGTCTTGTACTTGAGGCGATTCGGCGAGAGCCATCGTTGTGGATCTTCCGGATCCACAATGATTTTTGCGGAGACGATGAATCCAGTGTGTGCGATCATGCGGTCCTCGGGTCGCAGGCGATCGGGCACCGGCTTGTATTGGCGCAACAGCAGCTCCTCGACCTTGATGTCCACGCAGGCGGATTCTTCCATGTGGAACAGTAATTCGCCGACTTGATTGGTAGTAGGCAGAAAACAGACCAATCGACCCCCAGGCTTCAGCAATTCTCGCACCTTGGCCATACACCGCCATGGCTCACGCATGTCCAGCATGACGGCATCCACTACTTGGACCCGGAGATTCGATCGCTCCAGATAACCTTGATGCATCTCCACCTGCGCCTGCAGTCCAAAACGCTCCAGATTCTGGGCGGCTAGGGTTTGGATCTCGGCGTTTCCGTCCACAGTGATCACCTTGCCGGCCGGACCCACGGCCCAAGCCAGTGCAGTGGTCAGCGCCCCGCTGCCTGTTCCGGCTTCCAGCACGACACTGCCATTCCGCAATCCCAGTCTCTGCGTGATCAGGGCCGCATCCTTCGCATAAACGATTTGGGTCGAGCGTTTGATTCTCTGCATCAAGTCGCTCAAGTCGGGTTCCAGGAGCAGGAACGGCTGGCCGCTTCGGGAATGGCCTACCGTGCCGAAGGGCTGCCCTATCAGACTGTCATGTTCCACCATGCCAATGTGACAGTGCAGGCGCTGACCGGTCTTGATGCGCAACAGGTATCGCTTCTCCCCTTCCGTTAGAATCAGGACCAGAGAGCCGGCCGCGGCCTGTAGGGAACCTTCGGGGTACATGAGAGACAGGAGAGGCCGTCAAGAGACAGAGAGGCGGCGAGAGAAGATGCAGGGAGGACCGGTTGATTCCCTTTGGGAAGGCATATGACCTATGAGACATTATCAGGGTCTTTGGTATAGACTTAGCAAATCTGCAACGTGCTAGGCAGGTACAAAGTCCGACAGGGCCCAACGTCCCGGATCCCAGAGATTCGGTGGGATCGGGCGAACTCTTGGATCGGTGCAAGGCCAAATTGTGAAGGCGAAGCAACCATACTTTCAACAGGAGTCAAAAATGAAGAATTGGTTTGTAGGGTTGGCGTTGGTTTGCATTTTGGGGCTGGTTGCGGCTGGCTGCGCTCCCCGTCCCGGTGGTGGCCAGACGGCCGCGATGGCCGGGGACGACGAGTTGGTGGTGGACCTGCCCTCGATCGTGATCGACGTTGCCAGCGACGGTTCCACTAGCATTGGTGGTTTCGACGTGGAGGATTTGTCGGGACAAAGCGTGGCGTTCCCCGCTGATTCCGTCAGTGGTTTGACCAATCTCAATGTACAGCACATTGGCATTGACATGCATCCCGAGGGCTTGACATTGCGCGTAAACGGATTGCCTTTCCTGGGCTCCATGCAATATGACAGTGAGAGTCTGGGCGGCATCGCCAACGTGATGGAGAGTCTGGCCCAAGGCGCTGCCTTGACTGCGTTGGGTGATCTGGCGCCCATTGTGAACATATTGAGCCCCGTGGTGGACAATCTGGGCATTGGCATCATTGTCAAGTTCCCTGTCCCAGCGGGTGTCGAGCCCATTCCCTTGCTCATGGATTCCATGAGCGGAAACGCGATAGACGATGTAGAAGGCTTCTTGGCGAATGTAGAGCAACAACCACGTATATCGGTGCCCATCTTCTTGGCTGAGGATGGCAATTGGTCCGTGGGCGATCTGGATCAGGCCATGGTGGAGGGCCTGATCGGCGCACAGGGAACCTTGGGATTGCCGCCGGAGACGGTTGCCATGATGTCCTTGGGCGGCGTACAGGAGCTGCAGGTGAGCACGACCGATCATGGCTTGGCGATTGCGGTCAATGGGCACGGGCTCCCCGTCTTCACGTGGAGCAACGGGGAAATCGAGAGCCTGATAGCCTTGGAGCAGTCTGCGCCGGCTTTGGCCGGCCTGGGCGAAGTACTCGAGTTGGTCAGCAATATCGTGCCGCTGTTGCAAATTACGGACGTGACCATCACTCTGGTTTTCCCTTCCATGTAGGCAGGGATTGGCCCTCGAATGACCGACAAACGGCCCCGCTCAAGGCGGGGCCGTTTGTATTGCGGGAAGGAACAGCGTGCCAGACTGGGCATTGTTATTCCTGAAATTTGATCTGCCGCCGGACAGGACAGGGGGGAGAGAGGATCGAGGGGGCAGGCGCCGCCCTACCTCCAATCAGTCGGTGGAAGTCTCCTTGATCAAGAAGCGAGGATGGGAAACATCCAACCCCTTGGCCAGCCCGATGTGCATGACCAGCAATTGGCAGGCGATCATGGCCGGTATGGGCCACAGGAAGTCTGGCAGAGCCGTAGCTGAAGGCAGTTCCAGTGTTCGGACTGTTCTTGGCCACTTCTCGGGACGATGGGTGACCGCGTACACTGCACTGCCTGTCTTCTGGACATGCTTGCGTATCACTTCAAAGTGCCTGTTGTCCTGCGCGCCGACGTCAATGCAGAGCAAGACTGCCTGCTCGTCAAGTAGTGCAATGGGCCCGTGCAGCAAGTCGGCGCTGGTAAGGGATATGGCTTGGACGTAGGCGACTTCCTGCAGCTTCAAGGCGGTCTCGGCAGCCACTACGTGACTGAAGCCCCTTCCGACCACCAGCAAATCTTGACGATCCGCCAGCTCTCTTCCCAATTGCTGGATTTCCGTTTCGCGGTCCAGGATGGCTTGGGCCACCGCAGGCAGCGGACTTAACGTGTCCTCCTCTGCCCCAGCGCCCAATAGCCGCTGGCTGAGACACGCCAGCGCCACCATCTGATTGACAAATGACTTGGTGGCGGCCGTGGCTACTTCGGGGCCAGCCTGAATATCCAGTACATGGTCGGCAAATTGGTTCATTTTGCCTGCCACCGCGTTGGTGACAGCCAAGGTCGGGTGACCTTCCGCCTGGGCCTGCTCCATGACTTGGCACAAATCGGCGCTGGATCCGGATTGACTGATGCCCAGTACGCCGGTGCGCGCGTGCAGCGGCAGGGAATTCAGAAAGGAAGCGAGACCCAGTTGCACGATTTGCACCGGCATTCGGTGCCGATAGCCAAAGAGATACAGTCCGTAAAGACCTGCATGGCGGCTGGTCCCGCGGGCCGCCATGGTCAGATTGGTGATACTCCGGATTCTCAATTCCCTAACGTAAGCCTTTAGCGTATCGGGGTTCTGGTGCAGGCAGTCGCTGATGCGCCGGGGCTGTTCCCGGATCTCTTGGTACAAGATGTTCATGCGCAACCGAAACGGATCTCCACGAGACTAAAGACCAAATCACGGCAGACCGGTGAAGGCAGCGGACTTGGCCGTTCCCACTTGATCAGGGTCCGTATTGTATGCCTGTGTAAAAAAATCTTACAATGATACGCTACCGTTGCATACTAGATTTGCGTTCCCGTGCGGTTGCAAGGTAATGGAACGCACGCAGAGCCAGGAGCCGTGACCCCATGCCCTTAGATGCTACCCAAATCAGAAACCTCGTATTGCTGGGTCACAGTGGTTCAGGTAAGTCCACCTTGGCCGAAGCGCTGCTTTTCCATGGCGGAGCCATTGACCGCATGGGCAATGTCACGGACGGATCCACTGTTTCGGACTGGGATGAGGAAGAAATTGCCCGAGGTATCTCTTTGCAGTTGAGCGTGGCTCCGTACATGCAGAATGGAGTCAAGGTCAACGTAGTGGATACGCCGGGGGATCCCAGTTTCCAGGGAGAGGTCATTTGCGGTCTCGGTGTGGCCGAGACCGCAGTTATTCTGGTGGATGCCGTGGCAGGAGCCGAAGTCGGGACTGAATTGGCTTGGAATCGAGTGCAAAAGGCGGGCAAGCCCTGCGTGATCGTGGTCAACAAGCTGGATCGCGAGAATGCGGAGTGGGAACGCACTTGGGAAAGTATCCAGACTGTGTGTGTCGGCTCTACCCTGGTGCCCGTCACAATTCCTATCGGGGAAGGTCCGGCCATCCAGGGAGTGGTGGATTTGGTAACCGGCAAGGCCTACATGGGAGAGGACAACACCGAGGCCGACATACCCGAAAGCATGCAGGAAATGGTGGAGGAGTTTCGTTTCTTGCTGGTGGAAGCTGCTGCCGAGAGCAATGACGAATTGACCGAAAAGTATCTGGAGGATGAAGAACTATCCACCAAGGAAGTGCGGCAGGGGCTGAAGGAAGGAATTGCCGCGGGAGGCTTGACGCCCATCTTCAGCACGTCGGCCTTGACCCACATCGGCCTCAAGTCCTTCGGATCCGCCTTGCATTGGGCCGTGCCCTCCGCGGACCAGGCCGCGCTGTCCACGGCCGATGACAGTGAATCGGAAGACGTGGGTCTCCATGGACCCTTGGCTGCCCAAGCCTTCAAGACTGTCATTGATCGCTATGTAGGGCGTATCAACTATCTGCGTCTGTACAATGGCACTCTCAAGAAAGGAGACAGTGTCCAGGTTGTCTCCACCGATACCGAAGAGAAGATCGTGAATCTTCATTCCATTGTCGGCAAGACCTTGGAGGGCATAGAGGAAGTGGGCGTGGGCGACATCTGCGCCGTAACCCGGTTGACGGATCTGGCCACCGCGGATTCACTGGTGGATCCTGAGCAGGCGCTGCCTCTGGCCCCGATTGAATTCCCCAAGCCCCTGTTCAGCATGGCCGTGACTCCCGCCACCAAGGCGGATAGCGCCAAGTTGGGCCAGTCGCTGCACCAAGTGGCTGAAGAGGATCCGACCTTGAGCGTGGCCCACGTGGCGGAAACCAAACAGACGCTCTTGCAGGGCATCGGTGACATTCAGGTGAATGTCGCGATCAAAAGACTGGAAACCAAGTTCGGAGTGAAGGTGCACACCTCGATTCCCAAGGTGCCGTACATGGAAACAGTGCAGCGGGTGGGATCGGCCCAATACCGGCACAAGAAGCAGTCCGGCGGCGCGGGCCAATTCGCCGAAGTCCACATGCGAGTGGAGCCTATGGAACGGGGCGCCGGTTTCGCCTTTGAGAGTGAAGTCTATGGCGGGGCCATCAGCAGTTCTTACCTCCCTTCCATCGAGAAGGGCGTGCATCAGGTTATGGCGGAAGGCGTCGTAGCCGGTTTTCCGGCTGTCGACCTGCGCGTGGTGGTCTTTGACGGCAAGGAACATCCCGTGGATTCCAAGGATATTGCCTTCCAGATTGCCGGCCGGGAGGTGTTCAAGATGGCAGCCAACCAGGCAGGCGCCACGTTGCTGGAGCCGATTTACACCTTGATCGTGTCAGTGCCTGAATCCAACATGGGGGACATCATGGGAGACCTGAACAACCGGCGGGGTCGGGTGCTGGGCATGGATCAGGCTGAAAATCGCTCCATTGTGAAAGCGGAAGTGCCCTTCGCCGAAATCATGCGCTATGGCACCGATTTGCGTTCCATGACCCAAGGGCGTGGCACCTACGAAATCGAGTTTCTGCGGTACGAGGAGGTGCCCAATCATCTGATTGCCAAAATAGTCGAGGACAATCAGGTGCAGAAGGACACCGAATAGAACAGTGAAGAGCTATCCGGATCCGGGTCGAATGGACCGACCTGTTTCGGACCATGAAAACAGGCCGCGGCCCTGCGGGAACCGAGGTATGTAATGCTTCATCTGGATCTTTCTGTCTGGCTGGGTCGCTTTCTTGAAGTTCTCTGGTCCCCTCTGGCCTTGGGTTTTGCCCTCTTCGGTTGCAACTCGTTTTGGATGGTGTTGCGGACTTTCCGTTGGAGGTCCCACAAGCCGTTGCCGTCCCCATGCCCTGCTGACCGGATAGAGTCTGGTTCTTGGCCTCCCGTCACGGTGCAGTTGCCCTTGTACAACGAAATCGCCGTGGTCGAACGCATCATTGATGTATGCGCCGCCCTGGATTATCCCGCGGACAAATTGGAAATCCAAGTGCTTGACGATTCCCAGGACGCAACTCAACACTTGGCCCGCGCGCGCGTCCAGTTCTGGCGTAACCAGGGAGTTAACATCCAGTACCTCCGCCGGAAACGGCGCAGCGAATACAAGGCAGGAGCCTTGCAATGGGGGCTGCAACAGGCGCAGGGCGAATTCTTTGCCATTTTCGATGCGGATTTTCAGCCTGATCCAGAATTTCTGCGGACGACTGTCGGATACCTCACCTGCTCTGAGAACCATCACATCGGGTTTCTGCAAACCCGATGGAACGTGGTCAACACGCAGGAATCGCTCATTGCCAAGTCCATGAGTCTGGCGATCAATGGACATTTTGCGGTGGAGATCATGGCCCGTACGCTGGCCGATTTGTGGTTTGGGTTCAACGGCTCCGCCGGAATCTGGCGAAAGGCCTGTCTCGAAGATCCCAAGGTAGGCGGTTGGTCCGGGGTGACTTTGTGCGAGGACCTGCATATTTCCTATCTCGCCCAATTGGCCGGTTGGCAGGGAGACTATCTGGATTCGGTGACCGTCAAGTCGGACGCCCCTGTCCGTCCGTCCGAACTGCGGCTCCAGCAGTTTCGTTGGGCCAAAGGTAGCTTACAGGTCTTGACAAGGTTGTTTGTCCCCTTGCTGCAATCTCCACGCATTGGATGGGGCCGACGCATCCAAGCCTTCCTGCATATCGGTTCCTATCTGCAGCAATCCTTCTTGCTTGGTCTCATTGTGCTGGCCCTGCCCATGGTGTTGCTGCAGATAGAGCCGCCGATTTGGTCCCTGTTCGCCATGACCGTGGGTTTGGGTCCCATCGTTGTGGTGGGCGTTGGACAGTGGCGTCTCCAACCCAAGCGCTGGTGGCAGAGCATACCCTCCCTGTTGACTCTGTCGCTGGTGGGCATGGGATTTTGTCTTACCATCTCCATCGCGGTATTTGAGGCATTGAGGGGCAAGACAAGTCCTTTTCAACGCACTCCCAAGAGTTCCGGCCAGGTACAGGGCAAGGCCCTGTACAAGCAGGACACGCGCCCGTTGGAAGACCGCTTTCGGCTGTGGGAGTGGATTCTCACGCTGTATTGCTTGATGACCTTGATCTTGGCTACAGCCCCCCCCCTGACCGGTGTCTGGCAGGTTTCGCTCATGGGTTTGTGTAGCATAGGGCTACTGGCAGTATGGTCTTTCTGGGATCGGCATGTGGGCCGAGGCTCGCTCCACTCCCGGAAGTCCGGTATGGCCTCGGTGGATACCAAGCATGTACAACCCTGAACGGACGGACATTATGGACAAGCGGTACGACGGCGTAACCTGGATGCAAAACAAGGGCGAAGTGATCACGCTGGTCAATCAGTCGGCCTGCAACTTCATCTTGGACGGACCTATGGGGCGGTTGCGCCTGGATGCGGGACGCAGCCTCAAGGTCAACCCCAGTCTGGCTGCGGATCCTCGCATCCAGGAGTTGATCGAGAAAGGCGATCTGGTCATCCGTCGTGCGAAGGATCGGCTGGATCCGTGAAAACCTGCGTCCTGATAGATGGGCATTATGAAGCCTATCGAGCCTATTTCGCCATGGCGCAGGCCGGCCTGACGGCGCGCCACACAGGAGAACCCACCGGAGCCATTTTGGGATTTTTGCGCCAACTGTTCACCTTGGTGCGGGATTACCAGCCCGACTATCTGGTGGTGGCCTTCGATCCGGATCACACCTTTCGTCACGAGAGGTATCCGGCCTACAAGGCCACGCGCGAGCGTATGCCGGAGGACCTGCATAGTCAGATAGGACACATCCAGGCGCTGCTCGCGGAGATGGGGGTGTGCCTGGTCACCCAAGATGGGTACGAAGCCGATGACGTCATTGGCACCCTGTCCCGGCGGGCCGCCGCCGCCGACATGAAGGTTTTTATCCGCACTGGAGACCGTGACCTCTTTCAGTTGGCCACGGATCGGGTCACTGTTGTCTATGGCTCGTCGAGCCGATACTCCTCCGGTGATCGCGAATACGACTTGGCGGAAGTGCAATCCCAATTTGGCGTGGATGCCGAACAGTTCATTCAGATGAAGGCGTTGCAAGGGGACAGTTCGGACAACATTCCGGGTGTCCCCAAGGTGGGCGAAAAGACGGCCGTGAAATTGCTGCAGCAATTTGGCAGCATCGAAGGCATCTATGCCCATCTGGATCAGGTAAAGGGACCAAAGCTGCGAGACAGCTTGGAAGCCTTCAAGAAGCAACTGGATCTCAACTTGGATCTGGTCCGCATAGTGTGCGATCTGGATTTCCCGTTTGAGTGGACGCAGGCCCAGCCGTTTGCTCCCGACCTTGCAGCCGTGGCCAAGCGCCTGGGAGCGTTGGATCTGAATTCCACCCTGGCCGTGTTTCACGAGCTGTTGCAGGAACAGGGAGACGGCGTGCCGGCCTCCACCTTGGAAGACGAGACGAGCGGGGCCAGTCTGTCCCAGCGTACGGTACGGTACCTGACGATTCGGACCTCCGACGCCTTGCAGGACCTTGTGCGGGAACTGGAAGCGTGCCGATTGTTGGCCTTTGACTGCGAGTCAACGTCCGCCGATCCCACGACGACCAAGTTGGTCGGCATGTCGGTTTCCTGGGGCTCTGGCAAGGGTGCCTACATACCGGTGGGACATCAGTTTGGACACCAGTTGCAGTGGGCGGAAGTACAAGCGGCGCTAGGGCCCATCATGGCGAATCCCAAGGTGATCAAGGTGGCTCACAACGCCAAGTTTGATCTTTTGATTGCCCAACGCCATGGACTTGCCATCAAGGGGTCTCTGCATGACACCATGATCATGGCCTGGGTCTTGGATCCCGGTCGCAGACATCTGGGATTGAAGTCGCTGGCCCTTTCGGAATTGGGTGTCTTCATGCAGCCGATCCAGGACCTCATTGGCACGGGCCGCACGCAGATCACCATGAGCCAGACCTCCATCGAAAGTGCGGCGCCGTATGCCAGTGACGATGCAGCCCAGACATTTGCGCTGTTCGAGAAATTCCGGTTGGAACTGCAGGATGCGGCGCTCTGGGACCTCTATGTCGATCTGGAACTGCCGCTCATCCCCATCTTGGCTGACATGGAGACCCATGGTCTGACCGTGAATCAAGACTATCTCAGAGAGCTGAAAGGGGAATTCGAAGAGCGTCTGGCCAACTTGGCCAATCACATGTACGACCTTGTGGGACGAGAATTTTCACTGCGCAGCACCTACCAGTTGAGTGCCGCGCTGTTTGGGGAAGAGGATCTCGCGCTGCCTACCAAGGGT
This sequence comes from Caldilineaceae bacterium, assembly GCA_963422415.1. Taxonomy (GTDB): domain Bacteria; phylum Chloroflexota; class Anaerolineae; order Caldilineales; family Caldilineaceae; genus Bin34. The sequence continues at coordinate 2,477,757 of OY729430.1, read as the reverse complement.
CTCAAGAAGCTGAAAAAGGGCGGGTATAGCACCGCCGCCGGAGTCTTGGAGGATCTGGCGACCCGAGTCACGAATCTGGATCCGCGACAGGAGGAGGCCTTGACGACAATCCTGCAGTTTCGGCAGCTGGACAAGTTGAAGAGCACCTATGTGGAAAGTCTGTTGGACTTGTGTGATCCCGAGACCGGCAAAGTGCATACCAGTTTCCATCAGACCGGTGCCGCCACGGGCCGCATGAGCAGTTCCAATCCCAACCTGCAGAACATCCCTATTCGCACGGAGGAGGGACGGCGCATCCGCCAGGCTTTCGTGGCGGCGCCGGGCAATGTCCTGATAGCGGCCGACTACAGCCAGATTGAGCTGCGTGTACTGGCCCACTTGGCCGATGAACCCAGCCTGATTCGGGCCTTTGAGAACGGTCAGGACATTCACGCCATTACCGCGTCCGAACTCTTTAGCATTCCCTTGTCGGACGTGGATTCGGCGCAACGGAACTTGGCCAAGACCATCAATTTCGCCACCATTTATGGAGTGACCAAGTTTGGCCTTAGTTCCCGCACGGAGATGAATTTAGATGAAGCCGAGGACTTTCTCAACCGGTACTTTCGGACCTATCCCAAGGTGGAACAGTTCATCAGGGCCACCGTGGCCCAAGTGACCGAGCGCGGCTATGTGGAAACCCTGACCGGTCGCAAGCGGCTCTTTCACGAGCTGCAGAGCAAGAAACTGACCGGTCCCCGCAGGGCCGGTCTGGAACGCGCTGCGATCAATGCTCCAGTCCAAGGCAGTGCGGCCGACATTCTCAAGATGGCGATGCGTGATCTGGACGCCGCCCTCAGAAACTCCCCCGTGGTGGGCTGGATGGCAGTGCAAGTCCATGATGAATTGATTCTGGAGGTTCCGAAATCCGAGATGCTGCCTTTGGCTTTGTTGACGCGGCAGTATATGGAAGGGGCATTCCGCTTGAAAGTGCCGCTTAAGGTTGACCTGGAATACGGGTCCAATTGGCGGGAACTCGTGCCGGTTCCCCTTGCCGCGCTCCCATAAAAGAATGTCAACCCTCGTTGCGCTCGTACGGCACGAAGTGCTGGCCGCCGTTCAGACTTGCGCGGCCCAACAGGGCTGGAGTGTGAAAGACCTCGCTAGGGCGGAGGTCATGCGTCCCCAGCGGATGGATCATGGGGACTTCAGCACCAATGCGGCTCTTGTTCTTTCCGCGCAACTTCGCAGGCAGGGCGCCAATTTGCCGCCGCGCACGGTAGCGGAGCGGATCGTGGCCTGCTGGCCCCCGGAGAGCTTGCTGGTGGCCAAGAATATTGCCGGTCCTGGATTCATCAACCTGATAGTGGATCCGAATTGGTTTCGCACCCAAACGGCCCAAATCCTGACTACCCCCGAAAGAGTGGGGAAGCTGGACATAGGCCAAGGCAAGTCCTGGCAAGTGGAATTCATCAGCGCCAATCCCACGGGACCTCTGCATTTTGGCGGGGCCCGCAACGCGGTGCTGGGAGATACCATCGCGCGTACCTTGGAGGCGGCCGGCTATAGGGTGCAGCGAGAATTCTACGTCAACGATGCCGGCGCCCAGTTTGACGTCTTCGTGGAGAGCCTGCGCGCCACCTATCTGCAACACCATGGACGCGCCATCGAAGTTCCCGAGGGCGGCTATGGTGGCGAATATATGCAGACGTATGCGAGAACGCTGACCGCAAGAGTGGGAAGGGAGTTTGTCGACCTGCCCTTGGCGGAAGCCCTGCCCCGACTACGGCCTACCGCCCTGGATATTGTATTGGCGGACGTACGGGCCGAAGTCTCACTGATAGGCATTCATTTCGATCGTTGGTTCAGTGAACAGGAAATGCATGATGCGGAAGAGGTACAGGCTGGAATAGATCGTCTTGCCCAAGCGGGAGCCACATATGAAAGGGACGGGGCGGTGTGGTTTGCGGCCAGTCGCTATGCAGGGATGGACCAGGACATCGTACTGGTGCGCCGCAATGGGTCACCCACCTATTTTGCCGCGGACGTGGCCTATCACCGAGACAAATTCGAGCAAAGAGGGTTCGACAGGGTCATCAATGTGTGGTCTGTGGACCATCAGGGCCATGTACCTCGCATGAAGGCGGTCATGCAGGCCTTGGGGCTGGAACCCGAACGACTCCATATCGTGCTGTATGACTTGGTGAAACTGGTCCGCCAAGGTGTCGAGGTGACCATGAGCAAGCGCAGCGGGCAGTTCCTGACCCTGCGCGAGGTGGTCTCGGAAGTCAGCGCCGATGCTGTGCGCTTCCTGTTGCTGACTCGGGCGCCTGAAAGCATGCTGGAGTTCGATCTAGTGGAAGCCAAGGCCCAGAATCAGGACAACCCCGTATACTTCGTTCAATACAGTCATGCCCGTCTCTGTTCCATCTTGAAACGGGCGGTTGCCGCGGGATGGGCCGTGCCCACGGAAGAGGCCGACATCGAGGCCTTGATGCAAGATCAGCTGCAACACAAGGCCGAAATGGACTTGATGAAGACGCTGCTGAGTCTGGACGAAGAGCTTGAACTGGCCGTAACCCGCCTTTCTCCCCATAACTTGACCTACTACGCCGTGCGCATCGCTTCCGCCGTCAACGCTTTCTATCGAGACTGCCGTGTCTTGGACGCGCAACAACCCAACTGCACCCGGGGACGTCTGCTCCTGTGTACGGCATCGCGCATTGTACTGGCCCGAGTGCTCTATCTCCTAGGGGTTGACGCGCCGGAAACAATGTAGTTGGTTGGAGCAAAGTTCACTATGTACAAGGTATTGACCGCTGACAAAGTGTCCGCTGCGGGTTTGGCGCCGCTTCGGGCCGATCCCGAATTCGAAGTGCATGAATGTCCCCAGATTTCGCCCCAGCGGCTGCTGCAGATCATACCGACTTGCGACGCTCTGATAGTGCGGAGCCGTACGGAGGTGACTGCAGAGGTCATTCAGGCCGGCAAGAGACTGCAGATTGTGGCTCGGGCGGGCACCGGCGTGGACAATATCGATCTGGAGGCGGCCACAGAGTGCGGAGTGCTGGTCGTCAACGCCCCCACCGGCAATTCCGTGGCGGCGGCGGAACATACCATTGCCATGCTGATGGCCATGACTCGCCATGTGCCACAGGCCGACGCAGACGTGCGACAAGGCAATTGGGATCGGACCCGCTGGATCGGGCATGAAGTGCGGGAAAAGATTTTCGGCACGATTGGGCTCGGGCGGGTGGCGCTAGAGGTAGTCAAGGTTGTGAAGGAATTGGGCATGCGGGTCATCGCCACGGATCCCTTTGTCGCCGCGGAGTACGCAAGTCGCCACGGGACGCAATTGGTGGACATGGACACCCTGCTGCGGGAGTCGGATTTCATTTCGATTCATGTGCCGCTGACCAAGGCCAACACCCACTTGTTGGGCGAGACGGAATTCGCCAAGGTAAAAGCCACGGCCCGCGTCCTCAATGTGGCCCGAGGCGGACTGGTGGATGAAACCGCATTGGTCCGGGCCATTGCCAAGGGCAGATTGGCCGGGGCCGCCCTCGACGTGTTTGAAGAGGAGCCGTTGCCGGCTGACAGTCCCTTGCGAAACAACCCCCACATTATTCTGACCCCCCATCTTGGCGCCAGCACGCATGAAGCCCAGAATCGCGTGGCCCGAGACGTGTGCCTCCAGATCCAGGATGTGCTGCGCGGAGGGCAGGCCAAATATGCCGTGAATGCCCCCATCGTGCCGCCCAGGGACTTGGAAATTCTGATTCCCTACATTGAGCTGGCCACTCGCTTGGGACGTTTTCTCACGCAGGTGGAAAGGCAGGGAGCCAAGCAGATCGAGATTACCGTGCACGGGCCGATTGCGGAAATGGACATATCCTACATTCTGGCAGGGGCGGTGCAAGGGGCTCTGGCCGGCGTGCTGGAGGAAAGGGTGAATGTTGTCAATGCCCACCGCTTGGCAGCCCAACGGGGCATGAATTTGGTGGAGCGCAAGCAAGCGCAGCACAGACACCGTTATGAGAACATGCTCACCATGACGGCCCTCACGGAGGAAAAGCGATGGACCGTGCGGGGAGCCCTGTTGCAAGGCGAACCCCACATCGTGGCCATAGACAACCTTTGGGTGGAGTTTGTCGCCCAAGGACACATTCTGCTGACTGGTCATATCGATCGTCCAGGCGTGATTGGCCAGGTCGGCATGTTGCTGGGCAAATCCGATGTCAACATCAGCTTTATGCATGTGGGACGCAAGGCTCCGAGGCAGCAGGCTATAATGGTCATCGGTACAGACGAAAGACTCTCTGTCGCTGTGTGCAAATCTCTCCGCAACCTCGCGGAATTCACTTGGGTCAGAACCATCGAATTGTGAGCAAGGATCCTCCACATCGGACCGATGCACCCAGATCCTTGTTTCGGCCTGCTGCATTGCGGGCGGTTCGATGGCTGATTTTCTTGGTCGCAGTCTTGTCCCTACCCATGCTGGCTTGTGGCACCTTTACCACCAACACAGCGGATTCCGTCCGTTCGGAACCGACGCCCAGAGTCATTCCCACCAGCACCCCTATCATTATTCCCACCCCTGTCTTGGAAGTGGCGCTGGAGCAACCCGAGCAAGGGCTGGGAGGTACATCTGCCAGCCCCAACAATCCGGGAATCGCCGTAGCGAATTCAAATGTCCCCTTGGTCATTGGGGAAAGAGCCCAAGTAGTGGCCGGTTCGGGCATCAATGTCCGCGAATTCTCTTCCACCACGGCCCGCGAAATCGGAAAGCTCTCGCAGGGGGCTATTGTGGAGATCCTGGAAGGTCCCTTTACCAACGAAGACCTTTTCTGGTGGCGAATCAGGACATTGGATGAACTTTATGAGGGCATGGTAGCCGAGGGACAGGATGGATTGGAATATCTGATGCCGGCTGCCAATACTCGAGTTCCCATGGATCGGGATCCCCGCCAAGACGACATAGTGCGCGTCACCGAATCCCTTAACATAAGACGCGACCCCGGTGTATCCAGTCCCCAGATTCTCACCTTGGAGGCAGGCACGAAATTCCTGGTCATTGATGGGCCCGTCCACCAAGGCGAATATAACTGGTACAAGCTACGGAACGAGTCCGGCACCTTGGAGGGCTGGAGCGCCGCCGTCATACAGGGTCGTCGTACACTCGTGCCGCTTGAATGATATACTCGCCAGCGTCTTGCCCTTCCGCGTCTTCTGCCCATGAAGCGAATCGTCGTCACCGGTCTGGGAGCCATTACTCCGGTCGGCAATACCGTTGAGGAATATTGGGCCAGCTTGCTGGCGGGAACCAATGGCGCGCATCGGATCGAAGCCTTCGATCCGGAGGACATGCCATATCAGTTTGTCTGTGAAGTGAAGGACTTTGAACCGGCGCGGTTCATGGGGCGCAAAGTCATTCGGCGGACGGCCCGGTCCACGCAGATGGCCATCGCGACCAGTCTATTGGCTCTTGAAGACAGTGGACTGGTGATCTCTTCCCAAAACAACGAACGCGTGGGCGTGGTCATTGGAACGGGAGCGGGAGGGATTGTGGAAGTGATTCAGGCGGGCATGAATTTGAAGGAAGGCGGATGGAAAAAAATCCAGCCCATGCTAGTCCCCTCCAGCATGAGCAATGCAGTCAGCTGTCTGGTGTCCATTGAAACCGGAGCCCAAGGACCAGCCATTACCAGCACTGCGGCTTGTGCTTCAGGCAGCTATGGTCTGCTGGAAGCTTTCCACGTTCTACAAAGAGGAGAGGCGGACGCCATCATTTCTGGAGGGTGCGAAGCCGCGCTGGAAAAGTCCATCGTGACTTCCTTTGGACGTATCGGAACGCTGACCGAGGATCAAGAACCACGACAGGCCAGCAAGCCTTTTTCAGTGGACCGGAATGGCTTTGCCCCGGGAGAAGGATGCGGAGTCCTAATGCTGGAAACCGCCGAACATGCCGCGGCCCGCGGCGCCCATGTCTACGCCGAATTGTTGGGCGGATACCTGACCAGCGATGCCTACCACATCACGGCGCCGGATCCGACGGGCAAGGGAGCGGCGCGGGCCATGGCCCAAACCCTGCAGTGTACAGGTCTTGACGTCGATGACGTGGATGTAATCTTTGCCCATGGCACAGGAACGGTGTTGAACGACCAGACAGAGTGTCGAGCCATCCACAGCGCTTTCGGTGCACGCGGAAGGGAAATACCGGTCACCAGTGTCAAGAGCATGATTGGCCATTCTTTGGGAGCTGCAGGGGCTCACAGTGCAGTGGCGGCCGTAAAGGCGCTGGAGACGGGCAGGATTCCGCCCACGATCAGCTATACGCCCGATCCTGCCATCGATCTGAACGTTGTGGGCAACTGCCCCCGGGCAGCCGACTTGGACGTGGCCTTGGTCAACGCATTTGGGTTTGGCGGCCAGAACGCGGTGTTGGCCTTTCGCCGAGCGTAACCTTCGCTCGGCCCCGGGGAGATGGTCAGGGATTGAGGATCTGCCACACTCCGACAACGACAAATGCGCCTGATAACAGGTAGTAGGCAAACCCATCGCGGATTCGGGTCTGTTCATTGACGGCGAATTTCATCTTCCGATTTCCATATCGGTACATGATCCAGACCGCGGTCATGAGAATGGGATGCCGAAATGCCACCAGCGGCGATGTACCCTGCCACTGTTGTCCCACCGCCCAGAAGAGAACTCCCAGCAGCCACTGCATGTCCAAGGACACCAGGAACGAGCGATTCAACAATGGAAAGTAGGAAACCAAGGGACGTTTTCTCGCCATGGAATAGGCGAGTGCGCCGAAGGTGGCCACAGCAAGAAGACCAAAGGGAATGATCCAGGTGCGGTGGGCCAAGGCCAGACCCGAGAGTCCCATTTCGCTCATGTTCCCATCATTCCCTTGATGCGGACCAGTCCCAAACCCAGAATGATCATGGCGACGCCCATCCAGATCAAGGCGTTGCGCAGCTTCTTCTGATGATCCACAGTGCGGTTTACCTGTCGGTAGCCGACATGGAACACCACGATAGCCACAATCATCTGAAAGGGATGTTCATAGCTGCGCAGGATATCGACGTCATTCCATCTCTGCTGTATCCCATATACAGCCAATCCCGCTAGCAGCTGCAGATCCATCAGAATCAGAAGAAGCATCCCCCCGAGCTTCGGCAACCGGCCGTACGCTCTTTTCTGCACCAGTCCAATGATTAAGGCTGCACCGTAGAGCATGGCCACGACCACCAAGACGGGCCAGATGTAGTGGGTATGCAAAGTTCTCAGTATGACCATCGGTCCTCCCCATGGAGCAAAACCCTAAGAGATCTTGCCAGACTCACAGAAACCAAAGCGCGGGGTTGGCTTTTCTGCTTGCTACAATACCAAACAATTCATTCTTGCTGCCAGATCCGGCTGGACCAGTAGTCCGACTATGCCCCGACCCAACGTCATTCTCATCGTAGCGGATGATCACGCCCCTGCCGCCATAGGAGCCTATGGTGCGCGCCACAATCAAACCCCCAACTTGGATGCGCTGGCTGCCAAAGGTCTGCGCTTGGCGAACTGCTTTTGCACCAATGCCATCTGCACGCCAGCCCGAGCGTCCATCATGACCGGCAAGTACAGTCATGCCACCGGGATCAAGACCCTCGATGACGTGATTGACCATGACCGGGAAACCACCTTGGGCATGGCGTTTCAGGCGGCCGGATATCAGACTGCCATGGTGGGCAAATGGCATTTGGGGCATGGGGGAAAATCGGATCCCCGAGGATTCGACTACTGGGACGTGCTGCCCGGACAAGGTGTCTACTTTGATCCCGAGACGCTGGAAATGGGGAGCGCCAAAGCCAATGACGGATACGTCACCGATGTCCTGACAGACTCTGCCCTGGCATGGATGGGGAACCGGGAAAAAGAGAGACCCTTCTTCCTGTGCCTGGCCCACAAGGCCCCCCACGATTCGTTCGAGCCGCATCCTCGTCATTGGCACGGTTATACGGAAGTCGTGCCTGAACCACCCACTCTGCGAGACGATCACCAAGAAAGAGCGAAAGCGGCGGCGATGTCCCGTGCGAAGATCGAAACCATGCACTTGAAGGGCCATTTGCCCCGGAGATCAGGCGCGAGGGATGCCGCAGTGGAGAGAGTGGCTTGGAATTATCAGGAATTCATCCGCAACTACTACCGGTGCGTACAAGCCATTGACGAAAATCTTGGCCGAATTCTCCAGCGCCTGGAGGCAGAAGGCCTAGTCGAGAACACCGTGGTCATGTACACCTCGGATCATGGGTTCTTCCTAGGCGAACACGGTTGGTACGACAAGCGGTTCATGTATGAGGAATCCATTCGCATTCCATGCCTTGTGCACTATCCGGCGGCCATAGCCCCGGGTACCGTCCGAGAGGAGATGGTTCTGAATGTGGACTTCGCGCCGACGATTCTGGAAATGGCGGGAATTCCCGTTCCGGCCGAGATGCAAGGCCGATCGTTCGCCCCGCTGGCAGCGGGACAGGAGATGCCGGACTGGCGCCAGGCCATGTATTACCGATACTGGATGCACTTGGCCCATTTCCACATTCCGGCCCACTATGGCGTCCGTACGGACCGATACAAGCTGATCCACTATTACGGGCGTGCCTTGGGTTGTGCAGGGGCCGTTGACCAGGACACCACCCCCGAGTGGGAACTCTTTGACCTGCAGGACGATCCGCAGGAATTGCATAACCGATTTGGCTTGGCTCCTTACGCCGGGATCCAGGCGGATCTGCTGGACACTCTCAACGAGCTGCAGCTTGTCTTGGGCGACCAACCTCAGCACTGAGTTCACGTGAGTGCAGGCCCCATTCTCCAGATTCACTGTCTATGTTGACACGGCCCAACGTGATCCTGGTCATCACGGATGACCAAGGATATGGTGACTTGGGTTGCCATGGCAACCCTGTTATCCAAACTCCGCACCTAGACCGCTTTCACGGCGAAAGTGTGCGTCTGACCAACTATCATGTAGGCCCGACTTGCGCTCCCACCCGGGCCGGTCTGCTGACGGGACGTTATGCGAACAGTACCGGTGTCTGGCATACCATTGGCGGACGTTCATTGTTGCGCGTCGAAGAATATTCCCTGGCCGACGCGTTTCGGGCCAACGGCTACGTCACGGGGCTGTTTGGCAAGTGGCACTTGGGAGACAACTACCCCTATCGTCCGCAGGATCGGGGATTCGACGAGGTGGTGGTCCATGGCGGCGGCGGTGTGGGCAACACCCCCGACTACTGGGGCAACCGCTATTTTGATGATGCGTACTGGACTGGCAAGGCATACCGGCGTTTTCAAGGGTACTGCACCGACGTCTGGTTTCAACAGGGTTGCGCCTTTGTGAAACGACACAGGCAAGAGCCCTTCTTCTGCATGATTTCGACCAACGCGCCGCACGGGCCACATCTCGTAGATTCGCGGTACAGCGAACCCTATCGGGAATCCACCGCAGACTTGGAACGGGCCAAGTTCTACGGCATGGTCACCAATATCGACGAAAATTTCGGTGCCTTGCGCAGGCTGCTGGCAGAGTGGGAACTCGCGGACAACACCATTCTGATTTTCACGACGGACAATGGCTCTGCCGGAGGGCTGCGAACAGATTCAGACCACTTCGTGGTCAGCGGCTTCAATGCCGGCATGAGAGGACAGAAAGGCTCGCCCTACGATGGTGGGCACCGTGTTCCTTTCTTTCTGCACTGGCCAGCGGCTGGCATGTCCAAGGGTCGAGACATACCGGAACTGGCAGCCAATGTGGATCTGATGCCGACGTTGCTGGATCTGTGCGAACTGGAATCGCATCAGACACCGGACTGGGACGGTTGCAGTCTCGGCCCACTTTTCAAGCACGAGAAGGAAGAGTGGCCGACGCGCACCCTCATTACGGATTCGCAGCGACTTGTCTATCCCGTGAAGTGGCGGCGCAGTGCTGTCATGGCGCCGGGCTGGCGCTTGGTAAACGGTCGGGAATTGTATGACATGGAAACCGATCCGGGGCAAACGCAAGACGTGGCGCGGATCTTCCCGGATATTGTGTCCCGGCTTCAACAAGAGTACGAAGTTTGGTGGGAACGAGTGTCGCGCCAGGCTTTGACCGAAATCCCCATCACCATCGGAGACTCTCGTGCGCCAGACCAAGTCGTGAACAGCCATGACTGGCGCAACCCGGATTGCGCATGCGCTTGGAATCAGAATCAAGTGCGGGCCGGCGTGCGCTTCAACGGCTACTGGGAATTGCATGTTGCCGCTTCGGGTCGGTATAGTTTTGAATTGCGGCGGTGGCCTCGCGAAGAGGATCGAGCTCTCTGTGGCGGTATGCCGGGCAAGGTGCTGGCCATGTCGGAGATGACCTTTGATTCAGGGTATGGCGGAGGAGAGGCCATTGATGTCCAGCGAGCCTGCATTCGGGTTGGCTCTCAATGGGCGGAAGCCGCGGTGGACATGGAAGCGAAGGGAATTGTCTTCGAGTTTGAACTGGAGAAAGGGCCGATCCACCTGCAAACCTTCCTGAGACCTCTCACAGGCGCTGAATTTGGGGCCTACTACGTTTATATTGGCAGGGTGGAATCATAGTCATTCAAGGGAGCGATGCCATGTTGCGGTGGGGAGTGATCGGTTGTGGACAGATAGCCTTCGACAAGGCCATGCCCGGTATTGACAAGGCATCCAATGCCCGGCTGGTAGCTGCGTCGGATGTCCGACCCGAACGATTGGGCATGGTGCAGGAGAGATGGGGAAAGGAGGTCTCTGTCCATACCGATTACAAGGAGCTGTTGCAATCCGACGCATTGGATGTGGTGTACTTGGGGCTGCCCAATGAGGTTCATCTTCCTGTCTGCCTGGATGCCGCTGCCCAGAGCAAGCACGTATTGAGCGAAAAACCCCTCTGCATCGATGCCAATGAGGCTCGCCAAATGATTGCTTGCTGCGAGGAGAACGGAGTGCGCCTGATGTGCGCCTACATGTCCCGGTTCGGAGATTCCTTTCGGGAGACCAAAAGGCTGATCCGGAATGGAACCCTAGGACAGATCGCCATGGTCAATGCCAGTTTCTCGTTCTCGGCGTGGCGCGGCTATACCTTGGACAAGATCGGTTCCTGGCGTTGGACGGGACGCAGAGGAGGGCCGCTGCTGGACGCGGGCATCTATCTCGCCTTCGCCATTCGGGAACTGCTAGGGGCCCGGGTGGCACGGGTATCTGCCTACATGTCCACGGTGGTGGCCCAGGACTTTCCCGCTCCGGATACCGTCATGGGCTGGTTCCAGCTGGAAAATGGCGTGCCGGGCGTGATTAGCACCTGCTATTCCCATAACGACAGCACCTTTGCCGTGCTGGGTACCGAAGGCAAGGCCGCGGTCCACAACTGCTTCGCGCAGAATCCGGGGGGACATCTGACATGCCAGGCCGGTGGATACGAACTGAACTTTGAGTCCAACCTACAGCATCTGGATCACTTCGACAACTACTGGAAGGAAATTGAGCATTACTCGGACGCCATTCTGAAGGACACCCCGCATTCGCCTACTGCACAGGAAGCCTTGGAGGACATGGTTTTCCTGGACGCGGTCGAAGAATCAGCCACTTCGGGATCTGTAGTGGAACTGGTGTATTAGATCTGAGATTCACAGGAGAAATCCACTTATGAAGATGGCATTGAACGGGCAGATGCTAGCCCGTGAACACTCTCTGCCCGCCGCCTTGGAATTTGTACGGTCCTATGGGCTGGACGCCATGGAAATCTGGCCCCAGAATCTGGTGGGCGGAGAAACCGTCGAGGAAAGGGAACGATACGAAGGCAAGGATGTAACGGCGGCCAAGGCCGCATATGCAGCCGCAGACATGCACTGTGCATGCGTCACGCTGGGCTTCAATGCCATGCGAATCTGCACATCCTCCGGAGGGGTGGCCAATGCCACGGCGGCCCTGGCCGGCGCCGTGGACACCGCGGCAACCCTGGGAGCGCCGGTGGTGAACTGCTACTTGGCTCACATGCCCCCTGCAATCTTTGTCGAGGCCATGAAGCCCGCGGCGGCATACGCGGGCACCCGGAACGTGGCAATCGTGTTGGAGAACGAGGCGCATGATGAATCCGGCTTGGCGCTGGATGTGCGGCATATTCTGGAAGCGGTGGATTCCCCCCACTTCCAGACCCAGTACGATCCCTGCAATTACTACCACGCCTATGAAGAGCCCTATCCGTATGCCTACGAATTGCTGCAGGACTTCATCGGCTATGTCCACTTGAAGGGCGGCATTCACTGGAACGAGGTGGGGTCGTGCTTCAAAGGTGGCCTGATGCGGGGCCGCCGGGATGCCTGGATTGGCTACGTGGCCTTGCCTGACGCCGCCTTCAACGTGGAACGCATCCTGGAACGCATCAAGGCGGACCGGTATGACGGTTACGTCACCCTGGAGCCCCATGTGCCGGCATCGGCTTTGCGGGAGATTTTTGACATTGAAGTTCCCTATCTGAAATCTCATCTGGCATAGCGGGCGTCGCAACCCGCACCTTATCACTTGCTATTTCTCAGGAGTATCCGGCATGAGCTTGACCCTTGGCATTCTTTCCGATTCGTACAGACGACAGTTGCGCAGACCTCAAGACCTTCCCGTCATTGACATCGTCTTGGACAAGGTCAGCAAGGTGGCCCGGGAACTGTCCATCGATCCCATGGGCATCGATTTTGGCGTGGGGGCCTTGGCTTCCACGGAAATCGGGTACCTGAAGGAATTGAAGTCTCGCCTGACCGACCTGAACCTGGTGCCCACGGTCATCATTGGCACGCTGGGACTGCACGCGGATGAGGACTTTGCGACCGGCCCCCTAGCTAACAGCATCCGGAATCTGGAAGTGGCCCACTATCTGGGGTCTCCGCTTGGACTCTTCTACTTCAGCTACGGTGGTCGGGTCAAGCGAGACGGACGTGTACGCATCGCCATTGACCAAATTGGGGAACTGGCCGAGGCCGCCCGGGATTATGATATGGTCGTGACCACGGAGAACTATGATTTCTTCAGCAGCGACGATTTCCTGCAAATTTTTCAGACACTGGGCGCGAACAACGTTGGTTTGCACAATGACACGGGCAATTGGTTCATCCTGGACGAGGATCCCCTCACGGCGACCCGGAAGCTGGCGGACTATACCTATCACGCCCATGTGCGGGACTACCGCATAGTGGACGGAGTTTGCAGTTCCGTGCCCATCGGCATGGGGGACGTGAACTTTCCGCCCGTGTTGGCCGAGCTGAAGCGGATTGCCGCGCAGCGGGAGCGTTTCGTCATGGCCATGGAAATGGATCTGGATGTCGGCGATGCCGCGGCGGAAGACGAGGCTGTCATGGAATGCGCCCGCTACATGAAGAAGTGGATTGACCAAAATGACTGACTCACAGGAAACCGCAACGGGACAACGGGACAGACCACACCCCGTCGAGGTCTCACGATTCTTCCTGTTATACGGCGTTTTTTCGATCAGAGGATCTTGCAGACAGAGAAGTATGGCCGATTTCATATTATGCTTGTGAGGGAAAGGCCCAACCTGAGGTCAAGGGCTGGCCTGTCACTTTGACAACGCGATCACATTGAGGAAGCGAGATGCCCGACACTCATATTGCCGTCCCTGCCCATGGCAGCAAGGTCACATTCGAAGGATCGGACTTGCAAGTGCCTGACAATCCCATAGTGGCTTTCATTGAAGGCGACGGTACTGGGCCCGACATTTGGCATGCCAGCAGGTTGGTGTTGGATGCAGCCGTGACAAAGGCCTATGGCGGGGCCAGAGCCGTCGCCTGGATGGAAATCCATGCCGGCGAAAAGGCGGTGGAGATCTATGGAGACGATGTGTGGCTGCCGGAAGAGACCTTGGAGGCCATTGACGAGTACCTGGTAGCCATCAAGGGCCCGTTGTCCACGCCTGTAGGGGGAGGTATTCGCAGCATCAACGTGGCCCTGCGTCAAAAGCTGGACTTGTATGCCTGCGTAAGGCCGGTGCGGTTCTTTGCCGGGGTGCCCAGTCCCGTGCGACGGCCCGAGCTGGTGGACATGGTGGTTTTCCGGGAAAATACCGAAGACATCTATGCCGGCATTGAGTGGGAAGCCCAAACGCCGGAAGCCCAACGCATCGTGAAATTCATTCGCACCGAAATGGGATCTGAACAGATTCGATTTCCCGACACCTCCAGTATCGGCATCAAGCCCATCAGTGCGGAAGGCACTTTCCGCTTGGTCAAGTCGGCCATTGACTATGCTTTGGCCAATGATCGCAAGAGTGTAACTCTGGTGCACAAAGGCAACATCATGAAGTTCACGGAAGGGGGTTTCCGCAACTGGGGCTACGAAGTGACCCGGCAAGAGTTCGGGGGAGTCGAGGTGAATGGGGGGCCATGGCTGCAACTGCCCAGCGGCTTGATTGTCAAGGACGCGATAGCCGACGCCTTCTTGCAGCAGATCCTGACGCGCCCCGCGGAATACGACGTCATTGCCACCATGAACTTGAATGGAGACTACATCAGCGATGCCTTGGCCGCGCAGATCGGGGGCATAGGCATTGCGCCCGGCGCCAACATCAATTACGAAACGGGCAGGGCTATTTTTGAGGCGACTCATGGCACTGCGCCCAAGTATGCCGGACTGGATCAGGTCAATCCTTCTTCAATGTTGCTCAGTGGTGAAATGATGTTGCGTCATCTGGGCTGGACCGAGGCGGCAGATGCCTTGGTCGCGGCCATGGAGCGTACCTTTGCCCAGCGTACAGTGACCTACGATCTGCACCGTCTCATGGACAATGCCACGAAAGTGTCCTGCAGCCAGTTTGCCAAGAAAATTGTAACCAACCTGTAAAAAGGCCCACGGGGACCGCTCGGCATTCTCGTCCGGCTAGGAGACCGACTCGTTAGGTGTTGTTCCGATCGTCCATTGGCAAGAAAATTGTCATGTCCATCACCGGTCTGATTTGGATCGGGTACTTGGTGATGCACATGTACGGCAATCTGAAGGTCTTTGGCGGACCGGAAACCTTCAACCACTACGCTGAAAGCCTGCGGTGGCTGGGTGCCCCCCTGCTGGGGAAAGGCCATGCCCTGTTTGCTGCCCGCATGGTCTTTGTCGTGTCCTTGGTCTTGCATATGTGGGCGGCCATTGCCCTGAAGAGGATGGCCGCCCAGGCGCGGCCTCAGAATTACGATACCTATAGAATAGTGGGAGCAAATTATGCAATGGTCACCATGCGCTGGGGAGGAGCCGCCATTGCCGCTTTCTTGCTGTACCATGTGGCTCACTTCACTTGGGGCAGCTTCCTGTTGCAGGCCGACTTTGTCCGGGGGCAGCCGTATCAGAATCTAGTGGTCGGTTTTCAAAATCCCATCCACGTGACCCTGTACTTGGGGGCCTTGATTGTGGTTGGTTTCCATCTGTACCACGGCGCCTGGAGTTTTTTTCAAACCATGGGCTGGCGCAGCGAGGCATTCAACAAAGGCACACGGGTGTTGGCCTCCGTGCTGGCCTTGGGAATTCCCGCCGGGTTTGCCCTGATACCGATTGCGGTGGTGGCCGGTTTCGTGGGGTAGGACAATGGCCGGACGTTCCCCTGACAGATTGACCCCGACATGGGATAGAGGCGAGGACTTGGATGGCCGGGTTCCCGAGGGCCCCATCGCCGACAAATGGGACCATCACCGTTTCCACATGCAACTCGTGGCACCGGCGAATCGGCGACGTCACCATGTGATCGTCGTGGGCTCTGGGTTGGCCGGGGCATCGGCCGCCACCGCCTTGGCCGAGCAAGGGTACCGAGTCTCCTGCTTCTGTTTTCAGGACAGTCCTCGCCGGGCGCACAGTGTAGCGGCCCAAGGGGGCATTAACGCCGCCAAGAATTACCGCAACGACGGGGACAGCATTCAAAGACTCTTCTATGACACGGTCAAGGGAGGGGACTTCCGGGCCCGCGAGGCCAACGTCTATCGTTTGGCGCAAATCAGCGCCGACATCATTGATCAATGTGTGGCCCAAGGTGTTCCCTTTGCACGGGAGTATGGAGGTTATCTCGACAATCGATCCTTTGGTGGCGTCCAGGTGGCACGTACGTTCTATGCGCGTGGGCAGACAGGACAGCAGCTGCTGCTGGGTGCCTATCAGTCTCTGGCGCGCCAGATTGCGGCAGGCCAAGTGGCAATGCATACCCGGGCGGAAATGCTGGATCTCATCCTGGTGGATGGGGTGGCTCGTGGCATCGTCGTGCGAAACCTGCTGACGGGAGAACTGAAGCCTTATCTGGGAGACGCCGTGATATTGGCCACGGGTGGCTACAGCAACGTCTTTTACCTTTCTACCAATGCCAAAGGCACCAATGTCACGGCGGTGTGGCGTGCCTACCGGCGTGGAGCCTACCTGGCCAATCCCTGCTATACCCAGATACATCCGACCTGCATTCCGCCTGCAGGCGAGCATCAGACCAAACTCACGCTGATGAGTGAATCGCTCCGGAACGATGGCCGTATCTGGGTTCCGCGGGCCCAAGGTGATACCCGAGCTCCACAGGACATTTCCGAAGCGGAGCGGCACTACTACCTAGAAGAGCGATATCCTAGCTTTGGGAATCTGGTGCCTAGGGATGTGGCCTCGCGCAATGCCGAGACGATCGTGAATGAAGGATATGGCGTAGGACCTCTCAAGAATGGAGTCTATCTGGACTTCTCCGATGCGCTCGAGCGTCTCGGACGAGACGTCATCGAGGCCCGCTACGGTAATCTCTTCGACATGTACGAGAGCATCACGGGAGAAGACCCCTACACCCGCCCCATGCGAATTTATCCGGCGGTGCACTATACGATGGGCGGTCTTTGGGTGGACTACAACTTGCAAAGCAATCTGCAGGGTCTCTTTGTCTTGGGCGAAGCGAATTTCTCGGATCACGGGGCCAATCGTCTGGGAGCCAGCGCACTCATGCAAGGTCTGGCCGACGGGTACTTCATAGTGCCCTATACCGTGGGTCATTATCTGGCCAGCACAGATGTGGCGGAGGTTGCACCTGACCATCCCGCCGTCCAAGAGTGCATCGAGGAAGTGGAGGGCCGTCTGCAAGCCTTGCTGTCTCTGCAAGGCAAGAGAACCGCCACCGCGTTTCATCGGGAGCTGGGCCGCATCATGTGGAGCCGATGCGGCATGGCCCGTGACCGGGAAGGCCTGATCGGGGCCCATGCCCAGCTGCAGGATCTGAAGGCCGATTTCTGGCAGGATCTGTATGTGCCGGGCGGTGCGGACACTCTGAATCAGAATCTGGAATTGGCGGGGCGGGTGGCCGACTTGATTGAGCTGGGGGAACTGATTGCGCTAGATGCCTTGCATCGGGAGGAATCCTGCGGCGGACACTTCCGGGTCGAAAGTCAGACCGCCGAGGGCGAGGCCCAACGGGACGATACCCAATTCGCCTATGCGGCGGGTTGGGCCTATACAGGTGAGAATCAGGTTCCATGTCTGCACAAGGAACCCTTGGAGTTCAAGGAAGTTCCCCTCAGCCAGCGGAGCTACAAATAGGCAGGGCGTGGAGAGGGTGGCATGAATTTTCGATTGTGCATCTGGCGGCAAGCGGACGCGGACCGCGAGGGCGCCTTCAAGGAATACGAGGTCAGGGATGTAAGTCCCGACTCCTCCTTCCTGGAGATGCTGGACTTGCTCAATGAACGCCTGATGGAGACACGCGAAGAGGCCCCCATTGCCTTTGACCATGACTGCCGAGAAGGCATTTGTGGCATGTGCGGCATGCTCATCAATGGCATGGCCCATGGCCCCGTGCCGGGGCATACCGTGTGTCAATTGCATATGCGCCATTTTGAAGACGGCGCCCACATTGTGATCGAGCCTTGGCGGGCCAGATCCTTTCCTGTGATCCAGGATCTGGTCGTCAACCGCGGGACATTTGACCGTATCATTGAATCCGGCGGCTACGTCTCCTTTTCCACGGGGACGGCGCCGGAGGCCAACACCATACCCATCCCCCAGTCCATGGCGGACCGGGCCATGGACGCGGCTGCCTGCATTGGATGTGGAGCCTGCGTTGCCGCCTGTCCCAATGGGTCCGCCATGCTTTTCACCGCCGCCAAGATAGGACATCTGGCCAACTTGCCACAAGGCCAGCCGGAACGGTCTCAGCGAGTGGTTAACATGGTGACCCAGATGGATGCCGAAGGCTTTGGCGGCTGCACCAACATGGGAGCCTGTACCGTGGTCTGCCCCAAGGAAATCAGCCAGGACTTCATCTCCCAGATGAACAAGGACTATCGCAAAGCGGTCGTGCACCGCGTAAATCCTACTGTCCGATAGAGACACTCCGTCGCGGGATACCCGGTCTCGCTCTATGCAAAGGGGAAACTGCCTCTGTAGCCCAGCGTATCCAGCGTGAACTGGGGATCGCTGACAAACATGATCCCAGGGAACATCGGGGTCTGCTGAAAGTGAAAGACCAGATTGGCCCTAATGTCCTCATCGGGCGCAGCCTCTCTCAGCTTGGCCCCCTGATGGGGAATGTGACTGTAGAAGACCACCGCATCACCAGCCTTGGGATGCAGGTCCACTTGTTCTTGGCTGTCGCACCAAACCTGAAATACGTTCTGGCGGTCATCCGTATAACCGATGTGGGGCAACAGTTCCGCGGGGATGGGTTTCTTCAGGTAGCCCTTGAGGAAGGTCAGGCGGGCCACTCCCGGATCATTGTCCGTAAGATAGAAGGTCTGGTTCATGCAAAGACCCTTTACGGGTTGCAGGGCGTCTGACTTGCCTTCCTGATAGTAGTAGTCGGAAAAGTCCATGTGCCATTCCTGCTTATAGGAAGCCGGATTCACGTGGGCACGCACACTGCGCAGTTGACACTGCTTGCCCATGATGGCCTTGAGGTATGCCGTGGTGTCAGGCAAGGTCAGAAGGGGCAAGACCATGTCCGTGGCCTGCCCGAGCAACTTGTCAAAGTAGACATTGCCTACGGAATTGGCACCGCAATACTCTTCCCTTTCGTACTTTGCGTACAGGATTTCCTTCCAACGGGTCACGGTATCGGGTTTCAGAGCGTTCTTGATGTGCAGATAGCCATGCACCTGCAGATCGTCCAGATTCCGCTGAAATCGAGTTGTCTGACTCACGTTGCTTTCTCCCTGGTGCATTCCCGTTGGATCTTCTCGCTCTTGCAATTCTAGAATAGCCAATACAACATCCCCAAGGTTCCTTCCCTCGAGCCTGCATCCTGTCTTGTCGGCGTAGTGCAGTCGCTGCATACAGGATCATGTGCCATGACGGCCTGCAACACAAGCCGCCCTTCCCTTCCCTTCCAACAACAAGCCGCCCGGCGTCGCCGGGCGGCTTGTCTGATCCAAGTTCGTCTAGAGGGAAGATCCCTGCCGGCTACCCTTCCAGATTGTAGGCCGCCATACCGTGTTCCGGCAGATCCAAGCCTGATTTTTGCTCTTCATCCGAAGCCCGCAGACCAATTCCCGCCTTGATTAGGGCAAACATGATGCCACCTCCGATCAAGGCCCACAGCATGATGACGATGCCACCCAATGCCTGGATGCCAATTTGTGCGGCGTTGCCTGCCACCAGACCGGATACATCCCCGTAGGAGCCGTCGGCAAAGAGGCCTACGGCCAACACTCCAAAGAGGCCTACAACCCCGTGTACGGAAACCGCGCCTACGGGATCATCAATCTTCAAGGTCTTTTCAATGAAGCTTTCGCTCCACAGCAGCACTATGCCCCCCAAGCCCCCGATGATCATGGCAGCCCACGGCGCCACGACTGCGCACGGGGCGGTGATGGCCACCAAGCCCGCCAGCGACCCGTTGACGGCGCGCGTCAGGCTCACCTTGCCCGTGCGGGCAAGACTCTGATAGGCCAAGACGGTGGACCCGGTAATCGCGGCTAGCATGGTGTTGACCACGATCACACTCATGCGCAAATCAGTCCCGGACAGGGTGCTGCCTGCATTGAAGCCAAACCAGCCTACAAACAGGATAAGACCCCCCAGGACAATGTAGGTGGCATTGTGCGGCGGCATTTCATTGGGGGTCCCGTCACGATTGTACTTGCCGTTCCGTGGACCGACCATTCTGGCCCCGATCAGGCCGACAAAGCCCCCTACCATGTGGACAACGCCTGAACCCGCGAAATCATGGAAGCCCAGCCCGGCCAGCCAGCCGCCGCCCCAAACCCAATGACCGCTCAGAGGGTACACAATGCCACTCAGCAAAAAGCTGTATGCCATGTAGGCGGTAATGCGAGTCCGTTCGGACATGGCCCCAGACACAATCGTGGCGGCCGTGGCGGCAAAGACCATCTGGAAGAACCAATCACGCGCATGTTCAACGTCATAATAGTCTCCCAGCAGCAGGAATCCGTCGCTGCCGATGATGCCTGCGATATCGGTGCCGTACATGATGCCGTAACCGAAGAAGAAGTACGCCAAGCCACCAATACAGAAATCCAAGTAGTTCTTGGACCAGATGTTGACCGTATTCTTGGACTTGGCAAAGCCCGCCTCCACCAGACCAAAGCCGGCCTGCATAAAAAACACCAGAACGCCGCATATTATCATCCATACAAAGGTCAACGCTGTCCCATTAGGATCGGTGGATCCGGCCATCAGGTCTGCCCCTGTGGGATCGGCGGCAAAGACAGAACCCGTCACCGACATTCCCGCAATGAGAACCAGCAGTAGCGCCACTATCCCTCTGCGTAGAATCCATGTTGCATTCATTTACTTTCAAGACCCCTCTGTGGCTGTGCGAATGAACATGGAGGAGATTGTAAGAAGCTGTCTCAATACGTTGTCTTGTATATAGTAACTAAATATAACGATAGAGTGTCGTCAATATGCACAACAAAACAATAAAAAAACAGTAAAAACATAGATTGCAGAATATAATATTGTGCAAATAGCGCAATGAATTCTTGAAAATTGTGGGCAACTCTGGGTTACCTACAGACAATCTGTCGCTTGCCGTGTGTTGCCATTCCTGCAAAACAGCATGGCATGGGCGGATTCCAGTTCCGATTATCCTATAATCGGAGCAGATTGATTTGCGGTCCGTGACTGGCTCTTCACGCTGTATCCCAACGTTAATATGTCAAATCAAGCCTCCTTTTTGCCCAGGAACGCATCCTTCGTCTGGTTGCTGTCGTATGTGGCGCTGTCTCTCTTTCAGAGGATCTTCTACCGGATTCACGTGGAAGGAATTCAGAATATTCCCGCCCAAGGACCGGTGGTGCTGGCCTCCAATCACACGTCCGGCCATGACATCATAATTCTGGGCTGTACCAGTACGCGCCAGATTCACTTCATGGCCAAACAGGAATTGTTTGACCACAATGCGCTGTTGGCAGCCTATTTCAGGAGAGCAGGCGTCTTTCCGGTGCGGCGCGGCCAGAATGACAGGCAGGCCATTGCACTGGCTTTACAGTGCCTCAGGCAAGGCAGAGTTCTTGGCATGTTCCCGGAAGGCAAGCGATTCGCCGCCTTGGAAATGGGCAAAACCGGAGTGGCTCGTCTAGCACTGAAAACCAAGGCGTGCGTGGTCCCGGTGGCCATTATTGGAGCCCGTAAGATAAGCCTAAGCAGACGTTTCAGACAATGGCACCGGACCCAGGTCACCATCAAATACGGTCTGCCCGTACCCACCATGGAGGTGGTGGAAAAAACCGATCCCAAGACCCATGGCGACCCTGCTCGCCAGCTGACCGACGAAATCATGCGGGCGATCGCTCGCATGCTCCCGCCAGAGATGCAGGGAGCCTATGGCGACGCCTGAAAGGCAGGGCGGTTGACCGCAAGTCAGCATCCGCGGAAATTAGGCGACCTGGCGATTCCGCTCAGGATCCAAACATATAGGTCCGGTTGATCTCATCCAGCACGTCTGTTGGCGGACGCAACTTGTGGGCTGGCAACAGGGCCAGTGATTCATCCGTGAGAGCCAACATTTCTACCAGGTTTTCCCGGTCTTCATCAATGTAGATCAACCCCGTGATGAACTTGCCGTTCGTACTGGCATTCTCCAGGAGATCGGAAGCGGCGGCCTTGCTTGTGGGGTCGTGATCCTCTCCTACTTTCTTCAATACAACCCAGCTGCCGTCATGCATCTGGACTTCGGTCTCGTCCGTATAGTCCGAGATCTCGATCTCTTCGTGTTCCGGAATGAAGTCAATACTATTGATGACGACTTCGTTTTCTCGCCCCCAAGCGTAGCTCTTGGTAGACTGTTCGTCGTTGTTAAAGGTTACACAAGGACTGATGATGTCCAGGACCGCAATGCCTCTGTGTCGTAGGGCGACCCCCAGCAGGCTCTCCACTTGCCTAGGATCGCCCGCAAAACTACGGGCGACGAACGTCGCGTTGGCGGTCAGGGCCTCAATACAGATATCCAATGGCGGCAGCTTGTTGACCCCTTGATACTTGAGTGTCTGATCGGTATCCGCCGTGGCGCTGAATTGCCCCTTGGTAAGTCCGTATACTCCATTGTTTTCCACGATGTAGGTCATGGGAATGTTACGGCGTGCCGCATGCTTGAAATGCCCGATGCCAATGGAGGCCGTGTCTCCATCCCCACTCACTCCAATGACTCTCAGGTTCCTGTTGGCAACGATGACACCCGTGCTCAGAGCGGCCATGCGGCCGTGCAGGCTGTTGAAGCCATGACTGCCTTGCAGGAAATAGGCAGGCGTCTTGCTGCTGCAGCCGATGCCGCTCAACTTCACGACATTGTGTTGTGACAACCCCTGCGCCCACACGACGTTGATAATGCGTTGACTGATGCTGTCGTGACCGCATCCCTTGCAAAGGGTGGAAGGGCGGCCCCTGTAATCCGTCTTCGGCAGTCCGATCCGATTGAGGGCCGGCCCTCTGTCGCGTCGAACTATCTTGTCGGAAGCTGACCTTGACACTGCCATCGTAAATTCCTGTTCATTCCCTACCGAGAGACAAAACCGACCACTTCAGAGGCAATCCAACGGGCCGTCAAAGGCAACCCATTGCAACGGCTGGCAGAGACCAGCCGCGGAGGGCAACTGTCCGTCTCCAGACTCAGAATGCCGTGCAACTGGCCATCTGCATTATTTTCGATCACAATGGTCATTTCGTGATCCGCGATGAATTTCCTGACTTGTC
Source organism: Caldilineaceae bacterium (assembly GCA_963422415.1). GTDB lineage: Bacteria > Chloroflexota > Anaerolineae > Caldilineales > Caldilineaceae > Bin34. The sequence continues at coordinate 2,454,591 of OY729430.1, read as the reverse complement.
CATTGACGGGCAGAGCGCGAATTCTCAGGTAGTCTGTGACAAAGCCTTCCGCCTGCAGTCTGTCTCTTGCCTCTTGTACCGCAGGGTCGTTGCTGCCCATGGAAATCAGGCCAACCCGAGCTCCGGGCATTGTGTCAATGACAGGGCCCGGAACTGCATCTCGGGCGGTATTGAACTTGCGCCGGATGCGTTCCAGGTTTTTCTCCCAGATTTCGGGATCCTCCGAATAACGGGAGTTCTCGTCATGGCCGGTGCCGCGTGTGAAGTAGCCTGCCCACCGAGACGGTGTGCCAGGCACTGTGCGATACCCAATTCCATCACCGTCCACATCCTTGTAGCGACCCCAGGCGGAGGCCAAGGCATCGACTTCGTGACTGCTCAAGATCTTGCCGCGATCGAGCTTCTTGGCCGGATATTCAAGGGGGTCGCTGATCCAGAGATTCATGCCTAGATCAAGATCGCTGAGCACAAAGACAGGAATCTGGAACTTCTCGGCAAGGTCAAACGCCTCATGCCCGAATTCAAAGCACTCCTTGGGCGAGCCAGGAAACAGCACCACGTGATGCGTATCGCCATGGCCCAGAGTGTACGCGCTGAGAACGTCTCCTTGGCTGGTCCGGGTGGGCAATCCAGTACTCGGGCCCATCCGCTGTATGTCCCATATCACTACCGGGATTTCGGCAAAATAGGCCAGTCCAATGAATTCCGACATGAGACTGATGCCCGGGCCGCTGGTGGCCGTCATGCCACGGGCGCCGGCCCAACCGGCGCCGATGGCCATGCCTATAGCGGCGATCTCGTCTTCGGCTTGCACCACGGCAAAAGTAGGGCGGCCGGTGTCCGGATCCAACCGGTATTGGGGCAATGTCGCGGCCAAGGCTTCCGCCAGACTGGAGGAAGGGGTTATGGGATACCAGGAAACCAGATTGACTCCCCCAAAGACGCCACCCAAGGCTGCAGCCATGTTGCCGTCAATCAGGATGCGGCCTTCGTTGTGCCCGGTCATGGCCGCGACTCGATAGGGACAGGTGTATTCGTAGTGCGTCTGGCAGTGCTCGTAGGCGGCTCTGATGACGCCTAGATTCAGCTGAACGGCCTTTTCCTTGCCTGGCAGTTGGCTGGACAAGGCCTTCTCAATCTCGACCAAGGGCAATTCGACGAGCCAGGCTATGGCTCCGACATACGCCATGTTGCCAACGTACGTGCGCAGGGCTGTCGGCACGTTGAACGGCTTGATCAATTCCTTGACAGGCAGAGAATGGTAGGCAATCCCTTCCTTAATGGCGGCGGGGCGAATGATCGCATCATGCACGACGATGCCGCCCGCCTCCATTTCGGCCATGTCGGTAACAGCCGTGGCCGGGTTCATGCAGACCAGGATTTCCTTGCCTTCCCGCCGGGCAATGTATCCATCCTTGGACAGACGGATGGTATACCAGGTGGGCATGCCTTGAATGTTGCTGGGAAAGAGGTTCTTGCCCGTGACGGGAACACCCATGTTAAAGAGAGTCCGCAGCAGGACCAGATTGCTGGTCTGACTGCCCGTGCCGTTGGCCGTAGCGACTGTAAGGGCGAAATCATTGACAATCGGTTGGGGTGCGGCACCCACATGCCGCGCCCCGGTTCTCAGTTGCGCCATCAGAGTTTGTACCTAACTGTCCAATCGAATTGCAAGGGATATTGCTCTTCACGCAGGGCGGGATGCCGCGTCCTGCTATGCCTCTGCCACGTGATTTCTGCGCACCTCAAGCAGGTGCATATGCTCGATGTGTTGCTGGAGGCTCCAAGCCACGTCCCCTGCCTGCAACGCATCCACAATTGCCTGGTGATACCCCCAGATCTCACGCAGGTGAGTCAGATCCTCGTAGTACTTTGGGGCAATCGTCTGGTACATGTCCCAGTAGGCCGTCAACAGCGCCAAGACAAAGGGGTTGTCCAGATTCTGAAACACTGTCAGATGAAACTCCCGATGCTCCCCCCGGGGGATTTCCGTGGGCATACCGTTCAGTTTGGCATGGGCAATCTGGCAGAGTTCTTGCAATCGTTTTCGATCGTCGTCCGTCATGGAGGCCACGGCATCGATCCAGAAGGAGGATTCCAGCCTCATGCGCAAATCGGCGAATTCCTGAAAACAGCTCTCGTCCAGAGCCATTCCGGCCTCCAAGCTGGCTCGTACGGCAGGCAGAAAGTCATATCCCAAGGCTTCAATGCCACGCCGTGGCGCCGCATCGACCAGACCCAGCACCTTGGCCACGGCCATTTGCTCTCGCAGCTTGCCGATCCCCAAGTGAATTTCCTCACTGATTTGGGACAAGGGAGGCAGACGTTTGCTACCGTGACGCTCGTGGGTGACGAGATAGTCGATAAACTCCGAGCCGCTCAAGACGAACACCTGTCGAAATAATCCGATCATTCAGGTTATTGACATTCATTGTACATTGGCGTGGGGCAGTCAGCAAAGATTTTGACCTCTCGCGGCATAGAACGCCTCGTCGGACCGGGGCCTTGTTGGAGGCGCTGTCCTCGCCAGATGGAGCAGGTCCGCGGGAATTGCAACCGCGGTCATAAAACAGCTTGGCCAAGACCAAGTTTCGTGGTCGAGACGTGGGCCCATGTCACCGCGCCGCATCTGAAAGTCAGCGCAGACATGTTGTAGTGCGGGGCCGCGCAGGGAAATCAAGCATGTCGGGATGGCCGACGCCCAACGCCTGGAAATCACGGCGCGCCAGTGCACCTGCCACTGCCGGGTCTCCGAGGCCGACAGCAGGCCAACCAAGATCCGAGAGCCGCGCCATTCCACTGCATGCTTTGGGGGATTTCCTTGCGTGCCCGTAATTCTTTGCAACGTGATTACCGAGTTGGCGAAAATATATTGGGATTACAATGAACTACGACATTTTTTTGTACAACCCCTTGGTGTAGCATGTCCCATGAACTACCTCAGGCCGTGACGGCTCGGAAAGTGGCTCCTCTTCTGTCAGTGGCCACTGTGCAGGAACGCATTTTGGGTTTCACCGTGCCGATGCCCACGGAAACCGTGGCATTGACCGAATCGCTGGGCCGAATCACTGCCCAGAGCATTCGGACTTGTGAACCCTTTCCACCCTTTCCCGCTTCGACTATGGATGGCTATGCAGTCCGGGCCCAAGATGGAGAAGGCGTTTTTTGCATACAGGGGCATGCCTTGGCGGGACATCCCGTGGCATACACTCAGTCGCCCAGACAGGTCAGCTATATCACGACGGGCGCGCCCTTGCCGGAAGGCGCAAACGCGGTGGTGCGAGTGGAAGACACGGAGCCCATGGGTGATCAGGTCAGAATTCGGGTGGGGGTGGAGACAGGCGACAATGTAAGACAGGAGGGTTCTGATCTGGCCTCCGGTCAGCGGCTGATTTCGGCCGGAGTCAAGATTGGACCCATAGCGTTGGGCCTTCTGGCTACAGCGGGTATTTCCCAGTTGGAGGTCCATGCCAGACCTCGGATTGCAGTGCTGTCCACCGGTGACGAAGTGTGCAGCCCCGACCAGGTTCCAGCGTACGGACAGATCAGGGACAGCAACAGTCCCACGTTGACCCATATGCTGACTTGCATGGGCGCCAAGGTGCACGGGGGCGACCACATAGCGCACGACACCCAAGGACATCTCCGGGAGGCGTTTGAATTCGCCTTGAGTACCAGCGATCTAGTGATTTCGACCGGTGGAGTGTCCATGGGAGAATTGGACCTGCTTCCCGCATTGCTCAAGGACATGGGTGCAGAGCTGCATTCCGAAAGGGTGAATATGAAACCCGGCAAGCCTTTCGTGTTTGCTACAGTCGACCACGACACCGGCCCTAAGCTGCTCTTTGCCTTGCCCGGAAATCCGGTGAGCGCCGTGGTCACCTTCTATGTATTTGTTGCCTTGGCGGTGCGTCGCCTGCAGGGACTGGCTGAATGCCGCTGGCCAACGATTGGGGTAATGGTGCCGGAGCCTTGGCAACGGGACAGCATGAGGCCCGAATTCCACCGGGTTTCCCTTGTCTGGGATCCGGAACTGCATGCGGGAGTGGGCGGTTACCGCGGCCTTTCCACTGGGTCCCAGGCAAGCAGCAGGTTGCTCAGCATGTTGGATGCAGATGCCTTGGTCGAAGTTTCTCCAGGGGCTGAGCGCATTGAACTCGGCACTGTCTTGCGCGCCCTTGATCTACGCCAGTGGTAGCGCGCGGGACAAGCTGAATGTCGTTGACCCATATTGACGCCACGGCCAGGCCACAATGGTGGACGTGGCAGGCAAGGACGTCACCCTGCGAGAGGCCATGGCCCAAGCCAAGGTGACGGTGAGCGAGGAAGTGATGTGCGCCATCTTGCAGCAGGCCCTGCCCAAGGGCGATCTGTTTGCCACCGCCCGCGTAGCCGGCATTCAAGGAGCGAAGAAGACTGCGGAGCTAGTGCCGCTCTGTCATCCGCTGGCGCTGAGTCAGGTGAATCTGGACTTTGTCCCCGACTCCAGTCGGTTGGAAATCCTGATTTTCTGCAAGGTGCGGTGCAATGGGCGCACGGGGGTCGAAATGGAAGCCTTGACTGGCGTTGCGGTGGCGGCTCTTACCCTCTATGACATGGTCAAGGGGCTAGATAAAGGCACCATCATTCGGGAAGTCAGGCTCTTGGCCAAGAGCGGTGGCAAGTCAGGGGATTGGTCGGCCACCGAAGGGGATTCTGCCGCTTGAACATTTCAATTGAGTTGTTTGCTTCTCTCAAGCAGAGGGCGGGCTGGGCCCAGCGGTCCATGCAAATTCTGCCCGAAACGACTGTTGACGAACTGCTTGATCAACTGGATCGGGAATTTCCCGAGTTGCGAATCCGCAAGGCACCCTTGTATGTTGCCGTGAACGAGGTATTTGCCAAGGCTGATCGCAAGTTGCAGGAAGATGACACGGTCGCTTTCTTTCCGCCGGTATCGGGAGGTGTCGCATGAATGCCAAGGAATTGGCTGCCCAGTTCCACTTTCGGCTTGCGGCAGAGGCATTGTCCATGGATCGACTGGTGAAGGAGGTGACAGTTCCCTCCGCGGGTGCCGTGGCGGCATTTGCCGGAGTGGTGAGAGGTACGACCACGGTCGGCAGCAGCCAAGTCCAGACCGATTATCTGGTCTACGAGGCCTATGCCGCCATGGCCTACAAGCAGTGTCTGCAAATTGCCGAAGCCGTTTATGACCAATGGCCGAAGATAATCAGGTTGGCAATGGAACACCGCACAGGGCGATGCGAGGTGGGAGAACCCACCGTGCTGGTTGCGGCGTCAAGCCCTCACCGCGGCGATGGCTGCTTCGAGGCATGCCGGTTCACCATCGATCGCTTGAAGATGCATGTGCCCATTTGGAAACAGGAAAACGAGGGCGTCCATCAGCAGTGGCTGGAAGGTATCCCTGATTCCGGGTTGAACTTGAATCTCGACTGACGAGAGGCCACTGTGTGCGGCGCGCCGCACACAGTGGCTCCGATGTTGACTCTGGATTGGTCAAAGGGCTATAATCGCCCACTTGAGGCCGGTTTGGGTCCAAGGGCCGCATGTTAACAATCCAATCAGGTAGAAGGCTGCCGCTGCTGACTTCGTGTCAGTAGAGGAACTTCCCGACTCCCACCGAAAGAAATTTCGGAAGGTTGCCTCACGAAACCGTAAGTGAGGGCGACTCTGGCATTCCATATCAGGGTCGACTACAACCGCAACAGAGAGCAGACCCGCATGCAGATTTCTTGCGTGTAAGGGGTGAAAGGGTGGGGTAAGAGCCCACCAGCGTATCCAGAGATGGATGCGGCTGGGCGAGCGTGCAACTGGGTGCAAGGTGAGCGGGTTCTGCCGCGGCAGAATCTCACCGCAGCCGATTGTTCAGGTTTCGGCTTGGATTTCTGTCGGCCAGGCGGGTTCTGTCCGCCTGAGATAGATGGCAGCACAGGTCCACAGGATCTAGACAGAATCGGGAGTATATTCTATCTGAAACTTCATTGCGGTCCACCGCAATGGCTGAACAAGCCGGTGCCGACGTGGCGGAATTGGCAGACGCGGTAGACTTAGGATCTATTGCCTTGATCGGGTGTGGAGGTTCGAGTCCTCTCGTCGGCATTTGAAGAGCCTGCCTCGGCAACGATTGGGGCCCGTGGCCTAGGCTGGTAAGGCGCCTCCTTTGCAAGGAGAAGATCGTCGGTTCAAATCCGACCGGGTCCATTTTTTCAGCCATGGTTGTGCGGGTGTAGTTCAGCGGTAGAACGTTTCCTTGCCAAGGAAAAGGTCGTGAGTTCGAATCTCATCACCCGCTTCGTCCGCCGAGATAGCTCAATTGGTAGAGTATTGCACTGAAAATGCAGTGGTTCCCAGTTCAAGTCTGGGTCTCGGCATCTACTGTAGGGGGATCGTCTAAGGGCAGGACAACGGTCTTTGGAACCGTCAATCGGGGTTCGAATCCCTGTCCCCCTGTGTTGGAGTCTGTTGCTTGGCGACCATAGCTCAATTGGCAGAGCGCCTGATTGTGGTTCAGGTGGTTGTGGGTTCAAGTCCCATTGGTCGCCCCTGATTGCCCCGTAGCATGGACGCTTGGTTTTCCAAGGCGTCCTTTTTTGATTCTGGAAACAGATCCGGGGACTCAAGGATCAACCAGGTGTGGTACAAAGGGATAGTAGTAGGATGCGGCTACGCTGGCTGAAGCGGGTTGACTTGCCGTATCAGGCTCTTGGACGGATGTGGAGACTGTCACAGCGCGGATCCAGGATGCCAGAGAATGCAGGTTGGCGTATACACCGGGCAGCTTCGGCACGGCACAGCTTATGCCCCAGCTGATCACCCCTATCTGGATCCAAGCTTCTCGCTCGGGATCCCAATAAAGCAGAGGGCCCCCGCTGTCACCCACGCAGGCATCCGCTGTTGAAGAGTGGGCGCACAGCATGCGATCCGTAATCACCCAGTCTTCCCCCGTAACCAGATGCAAACTCTCCTGACATTGACCGGAGTCAGCCAGTTGAAGCTCTGCCTTGCGCAAGATGTACGGATATGACGCCAAGTCTTCGGAAGGGGTCGTGGAACCCCAACCGACAACGGTGACTGATGCGCTGGTTTCGACCAGCTGCTGCGGATCCAAGAAGGAGATAGGGATTGGCTCAGAGTTCTCCAGCCTTCTTGACAAGCGCATCAGTCCCACGTCATAGTCTCCTGTCCGAGTATCAAATTGGGGATGGGGCAGGATATCGGTGATTGCAACGATCTGTCCTGAGTTTCCCGACAGGTCCGCTTGACCGACCAGCACCTGCAATTCACTGGGAGATGCCAAGGTTTCTCCGTTGAAGATACAATGGGCGGATGTCAGGATCCAATCCCGGTCAATCACTGTGCCGCCGCATCGGTGGCCTGTATAGGCATTTGGCGCCTGGCTGGAAACAATGGATACGATCCAGGGAAAGGACTGAATGTCTGTCTCCTGGCCTCCTACAACGCTGGGTTGCACACCGGGATTTTCCGTGGGTTTCGCGTTGACGGACAACCCCGTCGTTTCCACCCAAATCAGAGAAGCGTCCCCCAAGAGCTTGGGACGGTACACTGCTGCCAGCAGCGCGACGCCAACCAAGAGGAGCAACCTTACCAGTCCAGCCATGCGGCAGATCTCCACTGTGTTGGAGACGAAGCGCCATATGTCTCAAGCAGAGTGAAAATCGAGATCTGAAAACGCCTTGACCTTCCGATGGGTTCCGGTCTTGGAAATCCTGAAAAGGCAACACTAAGGCCGTGACAATTCATTGCGATGGCAGAGGGCGCATCTCTGTCCATAGCACAGACAGTCCCCAGACCACAACAAGGATCAAGGCAAGAATGTCTACATTGTGTCAGAAGGGAAACAACCCGAAAGTGGGAGGTGCCCCCAAGGGGATTCGAACCCCTGTAGCAAGCTTGAAAGGCTTGAGTCCTAGTCCTCTAGACGATGGGGGCAGGCTCTCTCCACGCCAGCATCCCAGTATAGCAACAGGAAGAAGGGGATAGAAAAGAATCGATCCCGTAGATCCTGCTCGGGACAGGCAACTCCATCCTTGGAATTGCACTTGTATCATGTAATTTCGAAGGTGGTTGATGACCGCATCGATTCTCCGATCGGCTATGACGAGATCACACTGCGTTGGAAGATTCAGCCCTGACTGCAGGTGTCAACGCAGAACGAGCGACCGAAACGCAACACAGTGTGGTGGGATACAGAACTCTTGGATCCACACTCATCGCATCCAGTTCATTTCTCAAGCTCTTGCCGGGATGAACGGCAGTTTCAGCGTCACCTTGCTCTGCGTTTCCAGAGGTCATCACCACACCTTGAAGAAAGGGCGCAGCCCTGCTCTCTGGACATCCAGAGACGGCGCTGCACTGATCCACGGCATTCCCTAGGTGGAGGACAGCAAAACCAAGGCGAGACGCCGCGGTTTTGGGTTGCGTTCCTTCCGATCCCGCCGTCAGGATTCCTGATCGCTTTGTTGAAGGACTCTGGCGCGCTCCACTACGGCAACCGTAAGGGTAGATGTATTGATCAACCGTTTGTCTTCGCTTTCTACGTCAATGTGCCAGACTTGGGTGCTGTGTCCCAAATGGACAGGCCGGGCGGTGCCTACGACCCGGCCTGTCTTGACAGGGCGCAGGTGATTGGAATTGATCTGCATGCCCACTGCAACGTACCGTGCAAGATCAACGCAGAAGTTGGCGGCCAAACTGCCTAGGGTTTCGGCAAGGACCACAGAGGCTCCGCCATGCAAGATACCCATGCTCTGGCGAGTCCTGTGGTCTACCGGCATGCTGCCGGTAAGATAGTCGTTACCGACCTCGTCAATGGTTATGCCAAGGGTGTCAATCATGTTGGGGTAAATATCAAATCCCAAGGCTTCGCGCGTGGGGGTGACTGTCCAGATTTTCACTTTTGATGTTGCTCCCCAGGGTGCTGAAGGACATGTTCCATGAGCTTGGCGCCCACTTCTTCCGGTTGATCCACATGGGCGCGGTGACCTGCAGCAGAAATCAGGTCCATTCTGCTATTGGGCAAGCGGCGTTGCATGTCTCGTGCCACTTGTACATATTTCGCGTCGTTACGTCCCACAATCAACTGCACTGGCACCTGCAATTCCGACAGGACATCCCAGAAGGACGGCTGGACCCCTGTGCCGAGCATGGATAGAGATCGGGCCAGGTTGCTTGCCTGGCCCGGTGGGCAGGGGGAACCGCGGTGGCTTTCAGGAGACACCGGTTTGCCATGGGCAAACAGCGGCAACCTGTGCCAGTAATCTAGGAAGGCCGCGATAGGCACGGCCGCAATAAACGCGGCCAAGTCCCGATCCTTGGCCTGACGGCGCAGTCGCAATGCCTGACTGGCTATGCCGGGAGATGCACCTATCAAGGTCAGGGATTGCACCAACTTCGGGAATTGCAAGGCCATGGCCAAAACGATTCGGCCGCCCATGGAGTACCCTACACAATGCGCGGGGTCTAGGGCGCGAGCTGCTAGGATCTGGGCAAGGTCTGCCACTACTTGCATAAAGCCACCTAGAGCATTTGCCGGTATGGCCGTATGGCCATGGCCCGGCAGATCCAGGCTTGTCACGGTACAGACTCGAGTCAGTTGATTCAGCAATGATGGATAGGCGGTCTTGTGACCTGTAAAGCCATGCAGGAACAGGAGATGTGGTCCTGTGCCGGTTTTCGTCCCGTGGTAGGTGATCCCGCTCGCGGCCCGAAAGACAAAACAGCCTCTCTGTTTCATGCTGGCAGGTTTTCCGCCAACGCCTGGACTTGTTTGCGCAGTACCTTGCCGGTGGGGGAGCGCGGAATGGCGTCCACAAATCGAACCGCCTGTGGTGCATGCACCACAGAGAGTGATCTGCGGCAATGCCGCACAAGATCATCCTGTGTGAAGCGGGCGTTCGGCCGAGGTACAACCAAGGCCACGAGCCGCCAGCCCCACTCCTTGTCCGGCACGGCCAGAACCCAGCAATCTTGGACTCCCGGAAACTGTGCGACTATGGTCCGTGCCTGGACTGAGGAGACTTTTTCGCCTCCAATGTTATATACGTCCTGACTGCGTTCCAATACATGCAGGTGGCCTCGGGGATCTAGGTATCCCAGATCCCCGGTCTGCAGCCAGCCGTCGGGACCTGTGCTGCCCTGTGCAACTTGAGGGCCCTTGATCCATATCTCGCCCCTTTGTCGAGCCGACAGCGCTCTGTGGTCACTCCCTCGAATGGAGATCTGGACAAAAGGCAGGGGCGGCCCCTCTCCCTCACCCCTTTCCTGTGTTTCCGGAGCCATTGCCGTTACATGGGAACAAGTTTCGGTCATCCCAAAACTGGGAATGATCCGTATGCCATGCCGCTGGCTGCGCGCCCACAGGGCAGTCGAGACTTTCGCGCCCCCAATCAGTGCAAATCGAAAGGACGAGGATTCGTCCCGAATGTACAGATTGGCATCCAGCAAGCGGACCAGCATGGTAGGTACCCAGGAAGCCAAGGTGACATCCCCGCGCAGAATGACGTCCTTGACCTCTGCGGTGTGAAACCCGGCAGTCAAATGCAATCCAAATCCAAACAGCAGGGATCGGAACAGCAATGTCAATCCGCCGACATGACTCAACGGCAGGCAATGCAGCCAATAATCGCTGTGGGTGTAGCCTAGGCGGTAGGCAGATGCTGCAGCGCTCCAGAAATGATTGGCAAAAGTCAGCGGTATGGCCTTGGGTCTCCCTGTAGTCCCCGAGGAAAACACATATCCCTGTAACGCATGCAGGTTGCCTCGCATTGAGAAGTCCGAGAGCTCCCTTGTACTGTCAGGCAAGTGGGATTCTGGCGGTACCGAGACAATGGTCTTGGTGCAGTTGGCTCCTAGCTGTCGGCAAATCTGCGCGGGCTCCCGTTCACTGACCGCAATCCGTTCCAGGTGGAGAAGTGCGCATTGGTCCTGGAGTTGCCTGTCGGGCAGTCTCTCGTTCAAGACCACTACAGGCCAATTATGACGGGCGGCAGCCAACACCAGCAGACATGTCAGCAACGGATCGGACACGAGAATACCGACGGGCGCGGACTGTGCCCCGACGCCGCTCTTTTTCAGTTGCTGACCAAGATGGCAGGTCAGTTGGGACACAAGCCGAAACGTATAGGGCTTTGTCTGGTAGCGCAGAAAAAGATGGTCTGGATGGCTGCGAGCCCTGTATGCCAACCAGTCTGGTGCCATGTTCAAGGTCAATGGCCCTAGGGCCGCCAAGGATACTGACGAAAATCGGGTGGACGCTTTTCCAGAAAGGCATTTTTGCCCTCGGATCCTTCCTCGGTCATGTAGTAAAGCATGGTGGCGTCTCCTGCCAAGGCTTGCAGCCCAACCTGACCGTCACAGTCTGCATTGAAACCAGCCTTGAGAAACCGGATGGCCAATGGGCTCTTGGCGAGGATTTCCTGGGCCCACCGCACTCCTTCCTGTTCCAGTTGTCCCACAGGGACGATGGTGTTGACAAGGCCCATGTCCAAGGCGGCGACGGCGTCATACTGGCGACACAGGTACCAGATTTCGCGTGCCTTTTTCTGACCTACGATGCGGGCCAGATAGCTGGATCCGAATCCGCCGTCAAAGCTGCCGACCACCGGCCCGGTCTGGCCAAAGACCGCGTTGTCGGCGGCAATGGTCAGATCGCAGATGACATGCAGCACATGGCCGCCGCCAATGGCATAGCCTGCCACCAAGGCGATGACGGGCTTGGGCATGGTCCGAATGATACGTTGTAGCTCCAGCACATTGAGCCGGGCGCGACCGCCGGCATCCTGGTAGCCGGCATACCCCCGCACTTTCTGATCGCCGCCGGCGCAGAAGGCATACACCCCGTCCTTGGGAGAGGGACCATTTCCCGTCAGCAACACTACGCCGATATCCGGATCGTCCCAAGCATCACGAAAGGCCTCGATCATCTGGTCTATGGTCTCGGGGCGAAAGGCGTTGCGGACCTCTGGTCTGTCAAAGGCGATGCGGGCCATGCCGTCCGTCTTCTGGTACGTGATGTCGGAATAGCGGGCTACATCGAGCCAAGATATGTTTTGTTCCACCACCGAATCATTCTCCTAGGTGCGCGCCGACACGCCTTACAAGGTCTTGGGCATGCAGGGCGTCATGTCTCCAATCCGTCTGCACCTCCAGCATACTGGAATGTTCCTCCTGTAACAATGTTTGCAGCGCACTGCGAAAGGCAGGCAGGTTGCGGGCCCGTACATAGGCGATGCCAAACGCGGCGGCAATGTCCGCGAAGTCCATGCCGTGGGGGTTGACGAACAATTTCTCGAAGGGCCGCTCCAGCTGGGCTACGGGCAGGCGTCCAAAAATGCCGCCGCCATTGTTGTTCAGCGCCACTATCACGACATTGTTCAATCCCATGTGCCGGATAGCCACCAGTCCGCCCACATCGTGCAGCAGGGAGATGTCTCCGATCAGCAGCACGACCTTGGCCGGATGACCGTGTGCCACCCCCAGAGCCGTAGAGACCAGTCCGTCAATGCCACTGGCGCCCCTGTTGGCGACTACCTCCAAGCCTGTCTTGCGTACACACCCTAGCAGGTCAACCAAGCGAATGGGCAGGCTATTGCCTGCAAAGAGGATGCAGTCGGCCGGCAGTGCCTGGAGCAAGGCACCTACATAGTTACCGTCCCAAGGCTGTGCCTGGTCCAGTTTTTCCATGATGCCTGCCGCGGCCTTGACAGAGCTTCGTCGCCAGTGGTCCAGCCAAGGATTATGGAATGCACTCCTGATACGTCCCAAGGCGTTAAGCCGGCGACAGAAGTCGATGGGATGGGCATGGACATATTCGGTGACTTCTGCATTTTCATCCTGAATATCGCCTGTATAGTTGACATAAATATGGATGCCATTAGACGTCAATGATAACCTGAGGAAGTCGGTCAAGTGCGTGGATACGGGCAGATGTCCAAAGCGGACAATTAGATCCAACTGCAAAGTCCATGGCCGTTCCGTTTGCAGCAAGGCCTCGTAGGAGGAGACTTCTCCTGCAAACGAGGTGTCGCAGAGACCTCTGCAGCCGGAAAGGGGATCCGCCAGCAATGGCATGTCAAATGACTTGGCCAAGGCTCTGACGGCCCTTGCAAACTCGGGCCCCAATCGGTTAGGGCCGACCACCACTACAGGTGTTCGGGCTCGGTCCAACAGTTGCCGGAGGTCTTGCGTCTTCTGATCCGAAAGAACGGGTCCCGCAGCCATTAAGGGAGGAGACAGAGGCACTGTGGAGCGTGCCGAAGCGTCCCAATCCTGGGGTTCAAATGGCTTTTCCTGCTGTACGTTGATATGAAGGGGGCCCGCGTCGGCCCCCCTGCTGGCTGCCAAGGCAGCGGAAATCCGCTGCCGGAATTTCCGCTCCACCCAAGCTAGGCAGGCCTTCTCGACGAAGGGTATTTCCAGACTCTGTCTTGCATAGGAGCCAAATATGCCCACTTGGTCAATCGTTTGATTCGCTCCGGTGCCGCGCAAGTGTCTAGGTCGGTCGGCACTCAGCAACACCAGAGGAACTTGGCTCTGAAAGGCTTCCACGGCGGCAGGCAACAGCTCCGCGATCGCGGTCCCGGAAGTTGTAATGATGGCTGTAGGCTGCTTGGACTGCAGGGTTTTCCCCAATGCAAAAAATCCCGCGCTTCGCTCGTCGTGATGCACTGATATGGAAACGGCGTCCAAGGTCCATGCGCACAGGGCCAAGGCGGTTGAGCGGGACCCGGGACAGATACAGAAGTGTGCAACGCCACCTCGGACCAGCTCGGTCACCAGCAGCCAAGCGATTCGGTAACTGGTCGGGTTGTCATCCATGGTCCCAGTCTACATGACTTGCGGCGCGGTGAGAGCCTCTTGCATAGGCAGGAACTTCCAGGCTGTTTCCCTCCATTCGGCGTGAGGTTGGCTGCCTTCCACAATCCCGGCCCCGGCAAAAAGCCAAGCCTTGGACCCCGAAACGGCAGCGGAGCGAATCGCGACCGTGAAAATGCCATTGGACCGGCTGTCCACAATGCCAAATGGCGCACCATACCAACCCCGCGTCTGACATTCCAAGGCATCGATCCAGTGCAGCGCCTTGGCCCGGGGTTCCCCTCCCAAGGCGGGGGTGGGATGCAGCAGCGAGGCCCAGGCCAAGGCGCTCTTGTCGGTCTTGTCTTGGCAAAGCAAAGGCGTATGCAAGTGATGCACGTTGTGCAAGGACAGGATTTGCGGGCCTGTGGGAACTCTCACGGAACCCCCTTCGGCGTGTACCAGGTTTACTATGGAATTGACGACAAACTGGTGCTCTCTTTGATTCTTGGCAGAATGCAGCAGAGCTTGCCTCTGTTGCCAATCCTGACTTTTCTCGCTGAGACGCGGCGCCGTACCGGCCAAGGCTGCCAATTCCAGATTCCCATTCTCCACTCTGCATAGCAATTCTGGGGAAGCTCCGAGAAATGCCGTTTCCTTGCCTATCTTGAACAGGAAGACAAAGCAATCAGTGTACTTGGCCAGCAAGGCCAGCAAGGCCGTGGACATGCCAAAGCCTTGCTGACATCTGATCTCCCGTATGCGGGAAAGTACCACCTTCCTGAGCTGTTCCGCCTCAATCAAGTCCAAGGCCTTTTGCACGGACTCCTCCCAATCCGCTTGGGTCACAGGCTCTGAGACTTCGAAGCGCTGGGCAACTACGGCCGGCACCATGGGCTGTGCATACCCTGCTGCATGATCCAGCCGATAGGTCTCCGAGAACAGATCCAATGCCTGAGTACAATCTGCCTTGACTTGGCATGCATCCTCGTCAGGTTCGGCCCAGACATTGATACGCAGGAAACTGGAAGTCCCCTCTCGCTCCAATTGGAAGTGGGGCAAGATGAAGCAGGCAGGCAAAAAGTCCTGCCAGACGAGATCTGACAGATACTGCGGGGTGAAGGCAAATCCCCCCACGAGTTGCGGGCCGCGGCCCGGCCCTTCGATCAGGGCCTGGGCAAATAGGTGCAGACAATCCCTTTCTATATCCGCAAAGCGGGCCGCGGATCGGCTTTCCAGTCGATGCGCAATCCCCAAGCCTAGCACTTGCCGGGAGCCTCCGGGTTCACTGAAGAAAACCTGGCCCTCGAAATTTGCGAACGATCCCAGTTGGCGAGCGGACCAGGCGGGACAAGGGCGTCCCACGGAAACCAGGCGCCTTGTGCCGCCCGTTACCGCCGCAGTCGTCCTGCTTCGACGGGAGGGCATGAAGAATCCCCCGGTCACTCTGACACGGGCGGATTCCCGCCCGGTGCGTATTGGACACTGTGCAACAGCATGGGGACCAAGCTGGCCTCAATGCGCTCTCGCCTTGGCTCCCCCGACCGAATCCAAGTCATGATCAGGTGGTAGATGGCGCCGATCCAAGCCGCAGCAATGACTTCGGTGTCTACGGCCGGAATCTGCCGCAAGGCAATGGCCTCATCCAAAAATCCTTGAATGTGCCGGGCGAATCGGGAGCGAATTTCATTCTGCTTGTCCTGAAAGGGAGCCCCCAGAGCCACAGCGGGAGAAAGCAACATCTTGGTCTGGCGCCAATGGCGGGCAAAGGATTCCAGACAGGCGGTCAAGGCGGCTTCGACGCGTAGCATTCCTTGGTCCTGTTCCTCGATCACGGCCAGAATTTTGCGTTCCACCGAGTCCGCAAATCGGTCCATGAGGGCAAGGAAAATTCTTTCCCGACTTGGGAAATGAAACAGCAAGACCCCACGCGGCGTGTCTGCAGCTTGGGCAATTTCCTCGAGGCGCGCCTCGCCATAGCCTTTTCCCACAAAGACGTCCAAGGCTGCATCCAAGATGCGTTTTCGGCCGGAAATGGTCTCGGGCATGTCGGCTCCGCGCGGCGTTCCCCTTACAATTGACTGGGCTGACCAGAGCTTTGGCAGTATAGCAAAAGACTCCTGCGTCAAATTCCCGTTTCTCCTTTTGGGCTGACGTGATGGTGGCAACGGAAGGGAATGCCAAAACCGGCCCAGAGCCCCTTTTCCCGTCTTGTCGGATGCATTGCAGGAACTCCACAGTCATGTCGATTTTACATAAGTTTTCCTTGGCCGGCAAAGTAGCGTTGGTAACGGGCGGCGCCAGCGGAATTGGGGAAAGTTTTGCTTTTGCATTGGCCGAAGCCGGAGCCCATGTCGCGGTGGCGGATGTGAATCACGATCGCGCTCGACACGTGGCTGCTCAAGTGTGCAACGCGGGAGTGACCTCCCTGTCTCTGGAAGTGAACGTAACCCAGGTGGAGCAGATTGAAGCGATGGTGACCGAGGTATGGCAGCGGTGGGGACGCCTAGATGTGGCCGTCAACAATGCAGGGGTAGCTTTGCGCGATCGGGCCGAAGATATGTCCGAGGAACACTGGGATCGGACCTTGGATGTGGATCTCAAGGGGGTGTTCTTCTGTTGCCAAGCCGAAGCCCGGTACATGTTGCGACAAGGGTCAGGCAGCATCGTCAACACCGCCTCCATGTCTAGTCAGATCGTCAATCGACCTCAGCGTCACGCGCCCTACAATGCAGCCAAGGCAGGAGTCGTGCAACTCACGCGCACTTGTGCCGCGGAATGGGCCGACAGAGGCGTCAGAGTCAACTCGATCAGTCCCGGACACACCTTGAGTCCAATGACGGCACGCAATCTCTCGGATGCCGCCGCCCAGATGTGGATTTCCAATACGCCGATGCAACGGTTGGGCTTGCCAGCCGATTTGCAGGGAGGATTGATCTTCCTGGCCTCGGACGCATCCAGTTATGTTACGGGGCATGATCTGGTAATCGATGGTGGATACACCCTCTGGTAAGAGCAGGTGCGCGCTGTCTTGGATCAAGCTGCCCCACCTTCCTCTCTTCCTGCCAGGCTACTGATTTGGCCCGTTACCGGCTGGCTCTTGCCGCCATAGCCTTCATTATTTTCATCGAAACGGTGGATTCAAGCATTGTCGCCATCGCGCTGCCCTCGATTGCCCATGATTTCCATGTGGATTATGTCTTGGCTCAATGGGTGGTGCTGGTCTCCGTCCTTACGCAGGCCTCTCTCAGTCTGGTGGTCGGTTGGCTGGGCAGTGTCTATGGGAGCAAGCGCATCCTGCTCATAGGGCTGACGCTGGTCTCGGTCGGCAACATTCTGTGCGCCTTGGCGCCGTCCATTGGATGGCTGATTGGGTTCCGGTTCGTGCAGGGCATTGGCATGACCATGATTGGAGCCCTCATTCTGGCCATCACCACCGAGACATTCGCACCGCACAACCGCGCCCAAGGATTTGGCTTTGTGGGGGCCATGGTTTCCCTAGGCATCGTGGCCGGCCCACTGGCAGGTGGAGTGATTCTGGAGCATCTGCACTGGCGCATGATCTTTGTCTTCGACCTGTTGTTTGTCGGCGTCACTTTCCCTCTGACCTTGCGTTACATGCAGATCCGAACCGGTACGGGCCAAGGCAAGTTCGACTTTGGTGGGGCCGCCCTTTTCTTCCTGAGTCTGCTCACTTTCCTGCTGGCTACATCCTATGACTTTGGCTCTTCCGCGGCATGGATGGCGCCGGCTCTGTACCTCGTCTCTGGCTTGTCCCTGCTGGTTTTCATCTGGCTGGAATCCCGGACTCCCCATGCTGTGTTGAATCTAAGTCTCTTTACGGATTCCAGCTTGTCCGTGTATCTGACTGTCCGCTATCTCTCTTTCCTGGTCTTTGGCGGCATCATGCTGATTCTGCCTTTCTACTTGGAAGACCTGCTAGGTCTCAATCCCGGTGCCGTAGGGGTCTTATTTGCCATTCAACCCTTGTTCTTTGGGGCCGCGTCCTGGTTCTCCGGCAAATTGACGCCACGGGTCGGTCCTCGTTTCCTGGCGCTGTGCGCCCTGACGATGCTGGCGGCGGGGTACTACTGGATGAGCTTCTTGTCCGCCGAACTGATTTTATGGCGGTTTGTCTTCCAGATGATCCTGCTGGGGATTGGAACGGGTCTGCTCAACGCACCTTCCAATCAGCTGATTTTCGGAAGCGCCCATCCCCGCAACTTGAGCATGATTTCCAGTTTGACCATGTTGGCGCGCATCCACGCCCGTAGTACGGGCATCGCTATTCTGGGAGGCCTGTGGGTTGCCCTGACTCTAGCCCGATCGCCCGGGGACATGGCAGATATGGTTGCAATGCAAGGAGCCCAAATAAGCAGTCTGGGCACAGTCTGTCTGATCGGCTCTGCGATCTTGCTGGGGACGCTGATGTTCTGTCTTGGCGAAACCTGGATATACTGGCGCCGCAGCCATGTCCACGCGCCTATTTCCCCATTCGGAGATTGGCTCCGTCGAGCCAAGTAGCCCGTTACGAAAACAGACCCGCGTTCATCAAGAAGATGACCGTTGCCAACGCCGCCACCGCAACACCGGACCCTGTCAGGAACCAGATCAGATACGTGACACCCTGTTTCCGCATGTCTTGCATGTCTTCCCGCAGTTGTACATTGCGGACGGTAAGGTCATTGATATCTTGGGAGAGGCTGTCGACTTGTGTCTGCATGGCGGCCTGTGTCTGCATGGCCTCCGCAATTACTCCGAGCCTCTGGTTGATCTCGGGAAGAGTGGCGAGCTGGGCCTGCGTAGCCGCCACCGCGTCCACCAGCGTCAGCATGGAGGTTGTCACTTCATATATGGCAGGCAGCGGGTCGGTTTCCGGCTGGGCCACGCTTTCGGCAGCCACGGCCGTGCCGGGTTCGTTGAATTCCATCATGGACAAGACCGCCCGGACCTGGTCAAAGTTCTTGCCGGAGCTCATCTGCTCACGGGCGTTCTTCAACATGGCGATGTCGCGTTCATCAAAAGACCGCGCGGTCCCTCTCTCCGGGCTGGCGGCCGTCGACAAATACAGGGAAAATTCATTGGCATAGCGCCGAATGGTGTCGGGACTGCAATTGAGTTCGTCTGCCACCTGCTTGACTGTTCTGCGCACCTCGGTGGCTACACCAATGGCACTGTCCATAATCAACTCCCTTAAAGTCGGCCTCGTTTGTGGCTTCTGAGTCTACCCAATTGTAAGAGCAGAAGATATTTTGCTCAAACCTGCCAAGGCCTGGATCGACCTTGCGCCAAGTTGACAGGGCAACGGCCATGCCATGGGACCGGGAATACAGAGCTATTCCAGCTTAGCCTCTGAGATAATACCTGATGAATCTCTCTATGAGCGACCTTGGACCCTAGCGCCTATGCCCCCGATCATAAGAATTGGGACTCGATCTTCCCTGATGGCTCGCCGACAGACCACGCGCATTCAGGTCGAGTTGACCCGGCTGTATCCCGAGTTCCATTTTCGGCAAGTGGAAATCACTACCCGGGGCGATCAGGACCGGCAGAGGGCTCTCACAGAATTCCCGAAGCCCGGGATCTTCACTTCGGGCCTGGAACGGGCCTTGCACGAGGCAGAAGTGGATATGGCGGTTCACGCCTTCAAGGACCTGCCTGTCAAATTGCATCCCGACCTGATGATTGGTGCGGTCACGGCGCGAGAGGACCCGGCAGATGCCTTGGTAACAAGGGCCGGGATCGACTTCGCACAATTGGCGGTGGGGTCCCGAATTGGTACGGGCAGTCCCCGGCGGCGGCGGCTGTTGGCTTCCCTCGGAAGGCAATTCCAGTGTATTCAAGTCAGGGGCAATGTCGACACCCGAATCCGCCACATGGATGAAAATGCCACCTGCGAAGCCTTGATGGTCGCCGTATGCGGCTTGGAGCGTCTCGGACTGGCGGAGAGGATAGCCTACCGCTTTGATGTCGCAAGACACTTCACGGCGCCGGCTCAAGGGGCGCTGGCTCTGCAGTGTCGGACTGCAGACTCCGTATTGCGAAGATTGCTGGCTCCTCTTAATCACGTGCCAACCCAACGATGCGTGCATGCGGAAAGAAGCCTGTTGGTCCATTTGGGAGGTGGATGCGCTCTGGCCGTCGCGACATTGAGTCGGCTGATCAGAGGGGAGATAGTGTTGGAGGCGGCCCTGATGTCGCCCGATGGGCAAAGACGCATTTACGGCAGGGCCACGGATGCGGACCCTGGCCACACCGCGGCCCAGGTGGCAGCCGACATGATTGCACAGGGATGCCTCGCATGGCTGTAAGAGGGTCTCACCCCTTGCGAGGCAAGCGAGTGGTGATCACCCGATCCCGCAGTCTGGGGTTCTCTCTGCAAGCTCGATTGCATCAAATCGGGGCTATTCCCGTGTCCATTCCCGCTCTTGAAATTGCCCCTGCCTTGCACCTTGCCCCAAGTTCTCTGAGGACGGACTTGGCTTGGTGCAATTGGCTGATGCTGCCCAGTCCCAGCGTAATTGCCCTATGGGCCAATGCCCCCAAGCTCCTTGCCGCTCTCGGGCCGGAAACTCGGATCGCAACCATGGGACAGTCCTCGGCCAAGACGTATGCGGAAAGCACGGGACACAATCCCGGTTTCATATACGATTGGTCCAACCCTCTGTCCTTGGCCGTGCAACTGGATCTGGATCAGGACGACAGATTGTTGGTCTTGGGCTCCAATCGAGGCCCGGGTCCTGTCTTGACAGGGCTGCTGACCCAGCATCCCCACAGCAAATTCCGGCCTGTCCTGCGGGTGTCCTGCAGCCGCACCCTGGCGTGTGACATGCAAAGTCTGGCGAACGGCTTTGATGCCATAACCTTCACTAGCTCCTCAGGAGTGCACTGCTTCATGCAGGCTGCACGGCAAGGGAGGCCTTGGGACCATGGTGGGGACAGAGTGTGTTGGGCCTGCATCGGTCATGCCACGGCCACTGCGCTTGCGGAATACGGCACGGTGGCACAGGTTGTATGCCAGAATCCGTCGGAAGCGAACATGGTTGCCCGAATGAGCACTTGGTTTGCACAGCGACATTCCTTCCATGCGGGAGAAGCCAATGTATAGATTTTCCACCGCCACCCGGCCTCGGCGTCTACGGCAGACTCCGCCGATGCGCTCCTTGATCAGGGAGAACCGGTTGCACCCCGATTTGCTGACTTATCCTGTCTTTGTGGAACCAGGCCGGGATACGCGCACCCCCATTCCCGCGATGCCGGGACAATACCGGTTGACGGTGGACTTGCTGGCGCGCGAGGCCCGACAACTGCAGGCGCTAGGCCTCGCGCGCGTACTGCTCTTTGGCGTGCCTGAATTCAAGGATGCGCGCGGATCCGCTAGCTACGCCCGAGAGGGCATAATCCCCAAGGCCGTGAAGGCCATCAAGGATGCCGTACCCGAAATGCTGATCATGACGGATGTGTGCCTTTGCAGCTATACCGTCAGTGGGCACTGTGGAATCACGGATGCCCAAGGCCATGTTTTGAACGATCCCACGTTGGACATTCTGCAGCAAATCGCCCTCAGTCATGCGGCGGCAGGAGCCGATGTGGTGGCTCCCAGCGGCATGATGGACAATATGGTGCAAGCCATTCGCGCGGCATTGGATGCCGAGGGGCGAGAGAAGGTGTCGATACTCTCGTATGCCGTGAAATACGCTTCGGCCTTCTATGGCCCCTTTCGGGAAGCGGCTGACGGGGCACCTCAATTCGGGAACCGCAGCACGTATCAAATGGATCCAGCCAATCGTCGCGAAGCCTTGCGTGAAGTACAGCTGGATCTGGCGCAAGGGGCTGACATGATCATGGTGAAACCGGCTCTGTCATATCTGGACGTTACCTGGGAGATCAGGTCTCGGATTCCGGAAGCCCTCGTTTTTAACTACAATGTCAGTGGAGAATATTCCATGTTGAAGGCGGCGGCCGCGCAAGGTTGGTTGCAGGAAGAGCATGCGGTCCGGGAGGTGCTGACTTCCATGTTGCGGGCGGGAGCCGACCAGATCATCACGTACCATGCCAAGGACATGGCAGCGAGACTGTAGGTTTCTGGCAGTCCCGACGCAAGGGGCGGATGCGTCTCCCAGTGGCGGGGTCGGGTGCTCGGGTGCGAAGATGGGTATAATTTCCTGCATCGTTCCATGGTTTGCCGCAATGCGGTATTGACACGGCAAGAATTGATCGAGACGGAGCTGCTTCATGATCGCAAGGCGATTCGGATCTTGGATTCGAGACCTCGGATTCGAAGTCAAGCCTCTGGACGAACGCGCCCGCCTGCTGCCCGGTGGCGAGGCGCAGCAGTTTTACCTCATCAAGGATATTTTTACGGTCCGGGACCGGGACTGGTCGGGTAGCGCGCAGTTCGGCGGCACTGAAGACTGGGCCCGCGAAAGCTATCTCCAAGAGTGGCGGCAGGCCTTCGCCCATGACGAGACAGGGGCCTATCCCCATATTTACACTCGGGTTGAGACTCCCCAAGGACTGCCCATCCGCAACAAGTCAGTCATCGCTTGGAGCGACCGTCATGATCGGATTTTCGAAGATGACTTTGAGGAATATGTCGACTTGGCCATGGAATCGGCCGGAGGCTGGGGACGCCTAGAATTGAACAGCACCTCTCTCTACGACCCAAGGCTGGAGCAAGGACGGTGGTGCGTCAAGCCCCGGGGTTTTGCTGAAAGCGTCAAGGGCGTGGGCCTGCCTCTGACTGCGAGCGTTTCCTGCTTCATCGTATGGGTGGAATTGCCGATTTCGAAGTTCAACGTGCACGGCGGATCCCAGCGTGACATGGATACTCTGACCGCGGAACCGGGCACGGAATTCAACCGGAGGCTAGGCGAACTGGCCCGAGTGAACCAGTTGATCTTCTTCAACCCCGAAGCCACCATTCAACACAAGATCATTCAGGATGGCTTCGTGCCCAACAGCGGGGAATTTGAGATGGAATTCAAGCAGGCGCGCTTTGTCGGACAACAGGCCCAACACTTGGTGACCGGCGAAAGCCGAGTCTATTTTGTAAAGCGCAACCAGTGGCACAACGTACAGTGGATTCCCTCGGATTCCACTTGACACCTGACGCCCATCTTGGATCTTCCCGCCGCTGCCCTCTGATTTTTTCCTTGACCTTCGTTGCCGCGTCGTTAGGCCTTGGTGACGATGCACAAGGCATATCCCTGCTCAAGCTCATTGTTCACGATTACATCAAGGGGATTGTCGCATGCCGAAAGAACTGATGGCTACCGCGCGGGGCGTTGCCGAGTTCAAGGAATATGTGTTGCCGCAGCTGGCCCCAAACGAAATCCGTGTACAGACTACATTCGCCGCGGCCAAGCATGGCACCGAGATGGCCTTCTTCAAGGGCTATGGCATTGCCCGTGGCCAGTATGACAACGAATACAAGATGTTTCGGCAAAGGGTCAATGACTTCAAGTTTCCGTGGCCACTCGGCAACACTGCCATAGGCGTCGTAACAGAGGTTGGTGTGGATGTAACCAGTTTTGTGATCGGCGACATGGCATTTGCCTATGGTCCCTTCAGGGAAGTCCATACTTGGCCGGAAAGCAAGGCCCGGCTTCTGCCCGCTTCCGTTTCGTGGCAGGCGGCGTGTTGCTTGGATCCCGTGGATTTCGCGGTTGGAGCCGTGCGCGACGGTAACGTGCGCCTAGGAGACGAGGTCGTTGTCTTTGGCATGGGGGCCATTGGTCTCTGCGCCTTGCAGGTGGTCCGCGCCGCAGGTGCCTGTCTCACCATTGCCGTTGAGCCTGTGGCCAGCCGCCGGGCTCTGGCGTTGGAACTGGGGGCTGATGTCGTGCTGGATCCCGCTGCGGTGGACGTGGGCATGGAGGTGCGCCACCTCACAGACAAACGAGGAGCCGATGTGTGCATCGAGTACAGTGGGCACTATAGTGCCCTCAATCAGGCCATGCGGGCTGCGGCGTATGGTGGAACCATAGTGGCGGGCGCCTTTCCTGGCATATATCCCGCGGGACTGGATTTTGGGGCGGAAGCGCATCACAACAGGATTCAGATTGTGTTCAGCCGGTCCTGCAGCGAGCCCAATCCCGACTTTCCTAACTGGGACGAGTCAAGGATTGTAGACGTGGCTTGGCGACTCCTGACCCAAGGTCAAATCAATGCCGAGGCGCTTGTGCAACCCATAGTCAACTTTGAGGACTTGGCACAGGCATATCCCCGCATAGCGACTGACATGGACAACTATCTCAAGCTGGGAGCGAAGTTCCCTTAGATCCCCAGAAAACACGAGAGCCGCTTGAGCGGCTCTCGTGTTTTCTGGGCTAAAGGGGTGCGATGCAAAAAACCAATTTCCAGCCCAGCAAGGACATTATAGCATGGATCCACTCCACTCTCAATACTCCACGGAGACCTTGCTCCTTGAGCTTCGCGATCCGGGGGAAGAGTAGAGTATGCAAAAGCAAAGCTATGCGGCTCTTTTCCATTGATTCAGATCAATCAGGCAAAATGGGAGGGACCCGAGTGCTGGATCAAGTTTCGTCTTGGAAAGGCCAATCCACTTAAGATCAAAACATTGGAGAAATGCAGTGAACAGCATTCATTGGCAGCGAGTCTTGGGCGCCTTGGAAGGCTCTGACATTGACGCCCCCCCTGTCAGCTTGTGGAAACATTATCATCTGCGAGATCGCGCCCCTAGGCAACTGGCCCACATCACTGTGGATTTTGCCCGCAAGTTCGACTTGGATCTCATCAAATTGACCCCTAGTGGCCTCTACGGAGTCCAGGATTGGGGCGCGGGCATACAGTTTGGCGCTAGTGATGCGCAAGCCCCGACCGTAATCAGCTCTCCCATACAGTCCGTGGGGGACTGGTCCAACTTGGCTCCACTTTCTCCTTCCACAGGCGCTTTGTGCAGGGAACTGGAGATGTGTGGTCATGTAGGAAAGATTCTCCAAGACGAAGTCCCTTATCTGATGACTCTCTTCAGTCCGCTGACGCTCGCACAAAAGCTGGCAGGAGATCAAGTCTATGATCATTTGCGATCGGATCCCACTGTGCTGCATGGCGCCCTGCGCGTGATTCGAGATACTGTGGTTGCCTACGCAGCGGCCTGCCTTGAGGTAGGGGTCTCAGGATTCTTTCTGGCCACGCAACAGGCCAGCCATCGCGTTCTTTCAACAGCCGAATACCAAGAGTTTGGATTGGCCTATGATCAGGATCTGGCAGAAACCATCAAGGTGGCTCCCATTCGCATGCTGCACGTCTGTGGAAATGAGATCATGTTGGCCGAGGCCAGCCTAATGGACGTAAATTGCCTTAGCTGGGCGGCAGGTGGTTCCAATCCGGATCTGGCACAGGCCCGCCAGCTGACAGACAAGGCGTTGGCGGCGGGGCTTTCCCTAGACACTCTGGCACAGGCCAGCGGCGAGGAGTGCCGCGCCATGGTGCGGGAAGCCCGCGCCACGGTCCCGGGAACCGGTTTGATTCTGGCGCCCGACTGTGTCGTGAAACTGGAATCACCCGACGCCAATCTAAGTGCGGTGGTAGAGGCTGCCCGCGCCTAGCCCGCACTACACGGTAAACTCCATGGAGTCAACTTGTTGGTGGCGGATCCAATCCCAATTCAGGGTCACTCCCAAGCCATGTTCCTGCGGTACGGGCACACACCCCTCGGCGTCAATGGAAGTCAGAGTGTCGGCATAGCCGTCAGTGTAGAGAGGGGATGCGCCTGAACTGGGCGCCTTGGGATGCACCAGTCCCATTTCATAGTAATTCGTGTTGCGAATCGCGGCCATGCAGTGCCGGGCCGCGGGTCCTGGACCATGGAATTCGATATCAAGACCCAGAGCCTCGCAGGCGTGGGCCAATTTCATGACCCCTGTAATGCCATCGTACCCAATGTCTCCACGAATGTAGTCCGTGGCGTCCGCCAATGCAAAATCAATGTGGGGTTGCAAGGTGCGCACATGTTCGGTCATGAGCAAGGGAGTGGTGATCAGCTGGCGCAGTTTGCGGTGCATGAACTGTGAGATGCCGCCATCTCGGCCCGGGTCTTCATACCAGAAGTAGTTGTGGCGATCGCAGGCTCGGCCCACCTTGAGCACATCGGCAAAGGTGTGAAACTCGCAGGCCGGGTCCAGCATGAGATCCATGTCGTTGCCCACGGCTTCGGCCACCTTCTCTACATTGGCTACCTCTTGGGCAATGGGCGCCTGCCCCCAACCATGTATCTTGAAGGCCGGATACCCCATCTCCCGACACTGCCGGGCGAAGTCGGCATAGGCCTCGGGCGAGTTGAGGCCCTCCTTTTGTTCGTCTCCGTGATAGGTGCTGGCATAGCACGGCACCTTGGTCTTGTACCCGCCCAACAAGCGGTACAACGGGACCTCGTGGAATTTTCCTGCCAGATCCCACAGGGCACAGTCCAGCGGCGCAAGGCCTATCCGGGCCACCTGGCGCAAGGCGCGGGTTATATCAGAGTAAAATCGCTCCCTTTCCAAGGCATGGCGTCCCAACAAGTATGGAGCAAGCTTGGGCAGCTGCGAGTAGTCTGCGTCTTGCCCTCCGGCAAACTCCCCTCTTAGACCGCCTGCGGTTTGAATCGTCAGGACATAGCCACTGGTCGTCAAGATTGCACCTGGCTCGTAGACCAGATTGAACCCATTGTAGTCCGTCCCAAGGTCCTGCTTGACAAATTGGTACTTGGAAAGTGAAATTGATGAGATTGTCAGATCAGACATTGAGAGCTCCCGGAAATGCAAAACGCGCGCAGTCTAGCACAGGCACAAGACCGGAAAAAGGGCATTCTCAGGTATGCGCCGCCCAAGAAAAAAAGAGACTTTGGTGTAGCATGGCTATCGTTGTCCTGCACCGATTCAAGTCTGCCCTGAGTGATGCCATGGCCCCATTGTCCGCAAAGTCTGAAGGGCAGAAAAAACCTCTGACGCCTTCGCAATCCAAAGCCAAGCGGCTGATTGAAGAATTGACCGAAAAGACAGTTGAGGTGGCAGCAACAGAGGAAGGAAATCTCGCCAAGGAGTTCTTGCAGGGAATTTGGAATGGCAACGCCATTCCAAACGCCCCGTGTTCGCCAAGCAGAAAGGAAGGCAACGCCCGAAAGGCCAGCAGAAGGATAGGAGGATTCGGTACGTCCGCCTTGATGCAGAATATGCAAACTGGAATGAACAGCGAGGAAACCAACATGAGTCACAGGATGTCACGCATTACCCCGATAGTTCCCACCAATGACATCGAAATCTCCGGAGATTTTTATACCAAATTGGGTTTTGATGTCATCCGCAAGCATGAAGACTACACTATCCTGCAGCGTGATGACATTGACCTGCACCTCACTTGGAGTGAGGGTTGGCACATTGATCCCAAAACCAATGACACGCAGTTCAGGATCAAGATTACTGATCTTGATCCTTTCTATGCCCACTGCCAGAACTTGGACGTGGTGCATCCCAACGGACAGCTGGAAACCAAACCTTGGGGATCAAGGGAATTTACTGTCCTGGATCCTGACAATGCATGCATTACTTTCTATGAGGAAGTTTGAAGTCCGGTCAATTCGCAGAGAACACAAAAAGGAAATCTTCCAGAAATCCAGTATTTAACCACCCTAAGGTCCACGGTAAAGTTCACTCTAGGTGATGCTCATACCGTAGACAAAGAGGCCGTCTTGTCCGAGAGACAGGATCGGCCCGCCGAGGCTCCCGTTGCCGAAAAATCCTCCCGCCGCTTCTGCTCGTCCACAAAGGGGAAGGCGATCAGCAACAGGCCTCCGACCCGTAACGTAGTGGCACCAGCGACCTTCAGCCACACTTGGGCTTGTCAACGGAAAGTGATCTCTGGACGCTTGAACTCCAAGATCATGGGTAATGAAGAAAACCGACACATTGACCGCCAAGTTGCGAAACGCCGCGAATTCCCAATCCATGGGCGCGTAGCCGCGCGGGAAGTTCAGACGCAAATCCCGATTGCCGTCCATGACGATCTTGCGAACCTTATCCTTCGTCAATTCAGAGCTTGGCACAACTGGCTGTCGGCTGTCCTGCTGGGATCCACCTCCATTCTCAAGAGATGGCTCTGAGCGTGCTAGTCCGCTTTCCCTAGGGCAAGTAGCGGTGGCCTTGTCTTGGGCACCGTGTGCACGATTCCCCGCGCCTCCAAATCTTGTTTGACCGTTATTGCATACCAGCTGACAGAACCGTCGAAACTGCTGCCGATTCTTTGTTCAATGACCTGCGCCATTTTCCCGAACGGCAGGGATTCCTCCGCCAGAGCGGCCAAGATTCCTCTCGCAGGATTTCATATTTTCCCAACGATATTCTTGCTCCGCGTTTGCCCGCTGGATGGAGTGTCAGAATCTTTTCCGTGGTCATGCTAAGGCTTGCACCCTACTGGTTCAAAACGGGACGGTCGACGACAGGTCAGTCAGCCATGGCCCTCTTGCAATCCGTCGTCTGGAACAGTCTCAGTTCGCTTTGAGCGACACTTCACCGGGGTTGAAGTGGGAATTGAGCAACTCGGCCAAATGCACGGCCTTCCTGCCTTCAAAATGAACGATCTGTTCCCTGCAACTGAAGCCGCTGGCAACCAGTGTGGCACCTGCTGGGATTTCCCTGACAGCAGGAAAAAGGCGATCTTCGCCAACCGCGCGACTTACCGCGTAGTGCTTGGCCACATAGCCAAATTCCCCTGCCATGCCGCAACAGCCACTGGGTATCTCGTTGGGGGAAAACCCCCATTTGCCCAAGACGGAAACGGTGGCTGCATTGCCTACCAAGGACTTTTGATGGCAGTGCCCATGCAGCCAGACCGGGAACTCTCCCGCACTCAGACGATTCGACAGGTCCCAGTCAAACTGATCAAGAAACTCTTCCAGCGTGAAGGTGCAGGCGGCAATGTCTTTGGCGAGTGTTCGATCCTCCATGAGATCCAGAAATTCATCCCGCAAGGTCAAGGTACAACTGGGTTCGAGACCGACTATGGCATGGCCGGCGGCAACATGCGCTCGCAATGCCAAGCCCAGTCGATTGGCCTGTGTCTTGGCTTTCCGCACTTGGCCCCCCGAGATATAGGGGCGGCCACAGCAAGGCAAGTCAGGGGCGGTCTGCACGGTAAAGCCCAATTTGGAGAGGAGATGGGATGCAGCGGTGGCCACCTCCGGAGCATAGAATTGGGACCAAGTATCCACAAACAGCAACGCGTGCCTGCCGGTGCCGTTCACCGGGAACTCTCTCCGTCCCTCAGGGGGGCGATACAGAGAAATCCGTGGCAAGCTGCGATCGACATGAATGCCGATGCGGCTCATAAACCCTCTGGCCAGCCCCGTGGACATGAACCGGTTGGTCCACGGCAGGGCCCAAGGGGCCCATCGGGCGCCCAAACGCAAGAGACGGGGCATGTCCCCCATAAGCCGCTGGAAGAGCGGCAGGCCTTTGCGGTCGTGGAACCCTTGCAGATATTCGGCCTTGATACGAGCCATGTCAACCGAGGAGGGACATTCGCTCTTGCATGCCTTGCAACCCAAGCAAAGATCCAGAACATCGTACATGCTCTCGGACCAGAGCTCCTCTTCCGGGATGCGTCCGGCCAAGGCGTTCCGGAGCGCGTTGGCGCGGCCGCGGGTCGAGTCCTTTTCCTCACGTGTGGCCATGTAGCTGGGACACATGGTGCCGGTCTCGACCTTGCGACAGACTCCAGCCCCGTTGCACATTTCAATGGCCCCAGCCCATCCATGGTCAGCACTCCAATCGAAGACCGTGCTGATCTCCGCGGTCCTGTAGCCCGCTCCAAATCGTAGGTTGGCGTTGGGTTCCTGAGCATCGACTACCTTGCCGGGATTCAGGCGCATTTCTGGATCGAAAATTTCCTTGATTGCGTGTAAAGCTTCGTACAGCGCCGGTGTGAACAGGGTTTCGTTGTAGTAGCTGCGGGCCAGTCCATCCCCATGCTCGCCACTCATGGCGCCATTGTATTTACGCGCCAGTTCCAGACTGTACGTGCCAGCCAGTTTCAGATTGTCGACACCCCGAGCCGTATGCAGGTTCAAGAGCGGCCGCACATGCAGGCAACCGGCGGAAGCGTGTGCATACACGGCTGTGGAAGGCACATCCTCCAAGGAGCTGCAGTACTCCAGAATATCGGCCAGATAGTCCGCTAGGTGCTCGGCCGGGACGCTGACGTCCTCAATACCGGGGAAAGGCTTGTGTTGACCCCTCTGGCCCATCAGCAAGCTGAGGCTAGCCTTGCGCAATTCCCACACCTGCGCCTGTTGGACAGGATCCAGGATTTCGACAATCGGACATTGCCATTTCCGGCGCTGCAGATGAGCGGCCAGATGGGCCAGCTTGAGCTGTACTTCATGTTCGGTCTCTCCATAGAATTCGGTCAGAAGGACTGCCGCAGGATCTCCCTGGACAAAAAACAGACGCCGATCCCAACCGGGCTGGGCCCGCGCCAGATCCATAAGCTGCTTGTCTAGGAGCTCAGAGGCGCTGGGGGCGACTGACAGGACATCAACGACCGCGGTGCAGGCCTCGATCACGCTGTCAAAATGCAGGATGGCCAGTCCCGTATGGCGGGGGAGGGGTACCAATCCCATTTTTATGCGAGTCACCACTCCCAAAGTCCCTTCGCTGCCAACCATCAGATTGCTAAGATTCAGATAGTTGGCGTCGCGGTTGCACACCACCTCCGGTACCAGAGGAGAGTCCAGATAGAGTCGGGCCGGCGTAATTTCCGGTTGCAACGGGGGAATGATCCTGTCCAAGGCATAGCCGCTGGTCCGGCGCCAGTGCCGCGGCCAGTCCTGTAATACATTGTCTTGGTGGATCTGAACCAGCTCTGCGAGTTTGTGGTAAATTCGGGATTCTAGAGAATCCGGTGGGACCAACGCTTCGATGGCGTCGGGTCGGATGTCCCGAAAATGCGCCTTTGAGCCATCTGCCAGAAATACTTCTGTGGCCAGCACGTTGTCCACCATCATGCCGTAGAGGATGCTATGGCTGCCGGCGGAGTTGTTGCCCACGCAGCCTCCGATGGTGGCACGGTTGGCGCTGGCGGGATCAGGGCCGATCATCCAACCGTGACGTTTGAGCTTCTGGTTGGCGCCGAACAGGTTCTTGCCGGGCTGGACATCCAATATGCCCGCCTCCACGTCAAGATCCAAGATCTCGTTCATGTATCGGCTGAAGTCCATGACAAGGGCAGCGCCTACGGCTTGGCCTGCCAGCGAACTGCCGCCACCGCGGGGCAGGACTGGCACATGAAATTCCGCAGCGTGTTCCAGGACACACTGCACATCGTCCTCGCTGCGGGGCAGAACCACGCCCAGCGGCATGATTTGAAACACACTGGCGTCCGTGCTGTACAGCATCTTCGTATATTGATCGAACCGTACATCGCCGTCCACGCGGAGTTGCAGCGCTACGGCAAGTTGCTCCAGTTTTTCCACTTCGTACGCATCGGCGTCTGGCAGATCAGGAGTCTTTTGCAGAAATGCAGCCATCGGGTTACTCTTGGCAAGTGGCCTGCGCCAAATGATACGCAGTCAAAGGAAAATGGTCCATGTCTCAGCCCATCAAGGTCTACAGCACCACCTGGTGCTCCGACTGCACGGCCGCCAAGGCGGTGCTCCGGTCCATGCAGGTGCCCTTCGAAAATATCGACATCGACGAAATGCCCGATGCCGTGTCTATTGTCCTGGAACTCAACAAGGGCAATCGCACAGTGCCGACCATCCTGTTTCCGGATGGCAGCTTTCTGAGCGAACCCACGATCACGGAACTCAGACGGAAGTTGTCATCGCTGCCCTGATTCCAGACGGGCCAGGGCCCGTGTGAAATCCTGCAGGAGATCAGAGGTGTCTTCAATGCCGCAGGCAATCCGGATCAAACCCTCCTTGATGCCCAAGGTTTCCCTTTCTTCACGGCTTTGGTCGTAGTGGCTAAGCAGCCAAGGCTGATGCACCATAGTTTCGGTGGCGCCCAGACTGCCCCCAATACAGGCGATTTCCAATGTGTCATTCAAGCTAGCAGCCTGTTGGTGATTGGCCATCTCGATGCTGACCACGCCTCCAAAGCCACTCATCTGGCCTTGCGCCACTTCATGATCGGGATGGCTCTCCAGACCGGCATACCAGACTCTTTCCACCGCTTTTTGCGCGGAGAGCATCCGGGCCACCGCGAGCGCATTGGCATTGTGTTGCGCCATGCGCAAGCCGAAAGTCTTGAGACCGCGCAGCAGCCAGGCGCAACTATGGGGATCCAAGATAGCCCCGAGTTGGGTTTGAATGGAACGCAATCCCGCAATGTTCCACTCCTCGCTGACGATGACTCCGGCCATCACGTCATTGTGACCGGACAAATACTTCGTCACGCTATGGACGACGTAGTCTATGCCGTAGGTCAGGGGCCGGGAGTTGAATGGCGTGGCAAAGGTGCTGTCAACGACAGTGGCGATGTCCCGGGTCTTGCCCAAGGCCGCCAGTTCCTTGTATGACAAACAAAAGCCAAAAGGATTGGACGGACTTTCCACCAGAATGATCTTGGTATTGTCCTGCAGCGCCCCGGCAATTTCCGTTATGGTGCAGGGAAGATGTACACAAGTGACTTCAACCCCATACCGAGTCAGGACATCCTGCACAAACGTCTTGGTGACACGATAGATGCTGTCGCCAAGAATTACGTGGTCTCCGGCTGACAGCAAGGACAGCAACAACCCGGTCAGGGCGGCCATGCCACTGGAAGTCAGGATCGCGTCCAAACCATGGTGTCCCGTTGAAACACCAGCCTCTAGAGCCGCCAACTTGGTTTCGGCCGCCTTGCGCGTAGGGTTGCCGTGCCGCCCATAGTCAAATCGGCTGGCGGCGCCAGCAAATTTCCGCTCCTCGACAAAGTCGACCATTTCTCGAGTGTTGCCGAAAGGGTAGGTCACCGCGGTTACGACCGGTTCGTTGATGCTATGGGAAGGGCGATGCCGGGGCTCTCCGCCATGTACACTGGCGGTGTTGGGTCCACAAGGGCAATTGCTGTCCAAACCGGTTAACCTACCTTTATGGTATGGGTGAGCAGAACGTCAGACTAATTCTACAGGTATGGCAACGCTTCGCTATGTCCGCCCCGCCCCAGAGATTAGGCCTTGGGGGAATCCACCTCGGGACAGCATGACTTGACGACACGAAACCGTACTGTGCCCGACTCGGCAACTTTGTTAGAATCCAACGTTGACACACAGAAACTGCAGTCTCGGGAGCAAGGGACACATGGCTCATCCGGTTAGCGGCATGATCGACGACGGCGGTCGGGAAGGCTATCGAAATGACCTCTATGCATTCAGTGGATTGGCCAAGACTGTGCCCACCTTGGCAGATGTCGGCCCATCGGAGCTGAACTTTTTTGCCACACAAGGATATCTGGCGATCAGGAGGGCGTTTTCCGAGGCGGAAGTAGGCGCGGCCGTGCAGGGCCTCATGTCCTTGCTCGCGGAAGACAATTCTGACTTCAAGGGAGTCATGTACGAAAGGGATTCGGTCCAGACCGATAGACAGAGCCTATCGGTGGAGGAGAGGCAAGACCATGTCCGCAAATTCATGGGCTTCGTGGAACACCAATCGGATCTCAAGGGGTTGTCGCAACATCCCGCACTGATGCGAGTGGTGGCCCAAATCGTCGGCGGTGCACCGATGTTGTTTCAGGACATGGCCTTGCTCAAGCCTCCCCGGATTGGTCGCGAGAAGCCTTGGCACCAAGACCATGCATACTTCAACTATGAATTGCAGACGAAGGTTGTCGGCGTGTGGATCGCCTTGGATGAGGCAACCACCGAAAATGGCTGCATGATAGTCATGCCCGGGTCTCATCTCGAGGGACCGGTAGTCCATTTCCGCCGCCGAGACTGGCAAATCTGTGACAAGGACGCCAATCAGGGATCCGCGGTCGCGGTTCCCCTCAAGCCGGGCGGAGCGCTCTTCTTTTCCAGCTTGATGCAGCACGGTACCCCGACCAACCGGTCGGGGTTGCGCCGGCGCGCCTTGCAGTTTCATTATTGTCCCGTCGGAACCGCCCAGGTTTCTCAGGAAGAGCGCATGGCACTCTTTGGAGAAGCAGGCAAGGACGTAACCTGTTAAGGACTGGAGTTCGGGCGCGCGCGCTTGCCGCCGGGTTTCCACAATGTTTCCGGCGTGTCCTGCACGAGATTGGCCAATCTAGCCCACATGAAGAGAGCGTCTGACAGCCTATTGACATAAATCAGAGGGATGTCACGTCCGCCGGCCACGAGATGAAGTTGAACCATATGGCGTTCAGCGCGGCGGCAGACGGTACGGGCCAAATGCAACCACGTGGCGGCCAAGGCTCCACCGGGCAATATGAAATTCTCTAGACTTCCGACTCGGGCGGTGACTTGCGCGATGGCATATTCCAGATCCTGCACGTTGCGTTTGTCCAGCAACTGTAGTTGCGGAGCTTCCTGTTTCACGTTTTCAAAACACATTTCCGCGCCCAAGTCGAACAGTTCGTTCTGAACCCGAGTCAAGGAGTTGGTGATTTCAGGAGTCGGGTCGTGGCCAGCGATGACACCTAGCCAGGCATTGAGCTCATCCAGATCTCCCATCACGGCAATGCGGACATCGGCCTTGGAGATTCTCTGTCCCCCTCCTAGCTGCGTCTCTCCTCCATCTCCCTGACGAGTGAATATCCTGGTTAACTTGGGCATTGTGCAGAAAACTCCTCATTGGCGCTGTGGAATCGGCTAAAATCTCTGGAGATCTGGATCCTCCCGGGGGCTCCATGCAACATGGGATCTCCCTAGACAATCCCGAAAGCACTATAATGGTGAACTGCCACCGTTGGCGCTAATCATCTGAAATTAGACAGGTTGGATCATAGCCTCAATGAGCTCGCGTAGAAGCAAAATCCTAGTATATGGCGTGATTCTGGTGGCTGCGGCCGCTTTCCTCATCAATCTCTCCGTCAGGTTCCGGGACGCGCAGGCGGAACTGCCCTTGAGTATATTGGCGGACAGGATTGCCAACGGATCAGTCGCTCAGGTCCTGATCCGGGGGAACCAGGTGCGCGTATCCAGCGGCTCGCAAGGGACAGTGCAAATGTCCCGCAAGGAACCCGGCATTTCCCTGTCCGAATCCATGAACCTGTTAGGCGTGTCTCCCACGGCCCTGCAAAAGGTGGAATTCATCCCGGACTCCCCCAGTTCGACAGGCACTTGGCTTGGTGTGCTTTTCAATATTCTTCCCATTCTCTTCATTGGCGGCCTGTTCCTTTTTATCTTCCGCCAGAGCCAAGGCACGGCCAATCAGGCGCTGATGTTTGGCAAGAGCAAGGCTCGCATGTACGTGGGTGAAGAGGTGGATATCGATTTCCAGTCCGTGGCTGGCAACGACGAAGCCAAGCAGGAATTGCAGGAGGTGGTGGAATTCCTGAAAGAACCCCAGAAGTTCCAAGAGTTGGGAGCGCGCATCCCCAAGGGCGTGCTCATGGTCGGACCGCCGGGCACTGGCAAGACCTTGATGGCCAAGGCCGCGGCCGGAGAAGCCAACGTGCCTTTTTTCATCATCTCCGGATCGGAGTTCGTGGAAATGTTCGTCGGAGTCGGCGCCAGTCGGGTCCGAGATCTCTTTGAACAGGCCAAGAAGCAGAGTCCATGCATTATTTTTGTAGACGAGATAGACGCCGTAGGACGGTATCGCGGCACGGGCCTAGGCGGCTCCCATGACGAGCGAGAGCAAACTCTGAATCAGATTCTGGTCGAAATGGATGGCTTTGACACTGATACCAATGTCATTGTGTTCGCAGCTACCAATCGTCCTGACATTCTGGACCCGGCCCTTTTGCGTCCGGGTCGATTCGACCGCCGCATAGTCATGGATGGGCCAGATATCAAGGGCCGCAAGGCGATCTTGGACGTGCACATTCGAGGCAAGCCGGTCAGTCCCGACATCGATCTGGCCGCCATAGCGCGTCAGACTCCAGGACTGGTAGGCGCGGATCTGGAAAACTTGGTGAATGAAGCCGCGATTCTGGCCGCCAGATCCGATCGGAACGCTATTGCAATGGAAGATTTGCAAGAAGCCATGGAACGGGTGGCCTTGGGCGGCCCGCAACGCCGCAGTCGGCGGATTACGGATGAAGAAAGAAAAATTCTGGCATATCATGAGGCAGGCCACGCGATTGTGGCGCGCTTCTGCAAGCATTCGGATCCGGTGCATCTAGTTACGATCGTGGCGCGCGGCATGGCGGGCGGCTACACACTGGTCGTACCGGAAAACGATCGATTCTTGATCCCCAAGACTTGGTTTGTAGACAGATTGGACATGCTGCTGGGCGGCAGGGTAGCCGAGGAGATCGAGTTCGGCACGATTACCAATGGAGCCTCGGGCGACATCAGCCAGCTGACCGAAATGGTACGTGCCATGGTCACCAAGTACGCCATGGCGGACGACATGGGGCAAATGCAGTTCGGTCAGCAACAGGAGTTGGTTTTTCTCGGAAGAGACATGTCGGAGCAACGGAACTACAGCGCAGCCACCGGGGAGACCATAGATTCCCACATTCGCAATCTGGTGCACGATTCGCATGCTAGGGTCACCAAGCTGTTGCTGGCCCACAGGGAAGTGCTGAATGCCGTCGCCCAGGCCTTGTTGCAGCATGAGACCTTGAATCAGGATGAATTCGAGGCTATTTTCCAAGGAGGCACATTGGAGGCAGAAGCCTTGACATAGGTTGGAGCTTGATCGTGCAAGGGTAAATTGGCTGACCTTTGCAGATGCGGTGTCTGGCCTGCAGTGGCACGCGAGTGAAAAATTCCCGGGATTTCTCCTGCGGATTATGCACCCTCTCCCTCTTCATGACACTTGATCTGCTTTGCACTCCGCTCCATGAATCTCATTTGGAGCTGGGCGCGCGCATGGTCCCCTTTGCCGGCTGGGAAATGCCCGTGCAGTACCCTACAGGACCAATTCGGGAACATCACGCCGTACGTAGCGCGGTAGGATTGTTTGACATCAGCCACATGGGACGACTTCGTCTCATGGGAAAGGAAGCCGGCAACTTGCTGCAGAGGGTCATGACCCGCAATCTGGACAATGTCCGGCCCGGCGCGGCATCCTATGGATTGATGACATACGCAGACGGTACAGTGGTGGATGACGTTATAGCCGTGCA
This sequence comes from Caldilineaceae bacterium, assembly GCA_963422415.1. GTDB lineage: Bacteria > Chloroflexota > Anaerolineae > Caldilineales > Caldilineaceae > Bin34. Next base: position 2,417,581 of record OY729430.1, on the reverse strand, counting down.
TTGTGGTTCGCACTGGCTGTTGGTAACCAACGGCGCGAACAGAACCAAGGTTCTGGCCTGGTTACGAGCTCATTCCTCTACTCGGGATGTCACCATTTCCGACGAGACCCAAGCCACGGCCATGTTGGCCGTACAGGGTCCGCGGGCCTGTGCCCTGTTGTCCCAAGTGTTGCATGTCGATCTGCAGGCGACAGGTCGGTTTCGCTTGTGGGAAGGGGAGTATGGAAGCTGTCCCGTGCTGTTGACCCGGACCGGATACACTGGTGAAGATGGCTTCGAGATTGTATGTCCAGCAGAGGCAGGCCCCCCGCTTTTTCATTGCTTGTTGGACCGCGGCATGGCATTCGGTGTGCAACCCTGCGGCTTGGCTGCACGGGACAGCCTGCGTCTCGAGCACGGTTACCCTTTGTATGGACATGAGATCAGCAGTGCGATTTCGCCACTGGAAGCGGGGCTGGGATGGGCCGTTTCATTTCGCAAATCCGATTTCATTGGCCGTAACGCGTTGTTGAAACAGAAACTCGAAGGTCTGCCGCGCAAGCTTGTGGGATTTCAAATGGTGGAAAGCGGCATGCCTAGAGCCCAGTATGGGGTGTTCCGCGAGAATGTCTGGCTGGGGCAGGTGACCTCAGGCAACAAGAGTCCCACCCTGAATCGGTTCATTGGTCTAGCTCTCTGCACCACTGCACAAGGCCCTCTGCAGGAGATAGACATCGATATTCGGGGTCAGCGCAGGCGAGCGGAAGTCGTACCTGCGCCCTTTTTGTCTCACGCTCGTTGAATCTGGAGACTGTTTCATGACTGCGGCATACAATCCTGCCGAACTGCAGTATACGGAGACCCATGAGTGGATTCATATCGCGGGGGACTTGGCCACGATTGGGTTGACGGATTTTGCTCAGGAACAGTTGAGTGACGTGGTCTGGGTGGAATTGCCTGAGCCGGATGATGTGTGTGAAGCGGGACAAGTCTTGGCTACGGTGGAATCGGTAAAGGCGGCGGGTGACGTCTATGCACCGGTATCCGGCACGGTGACCGAGGTCAATGCACGTCTGACAGAGAGTCCCGAACTCATCAATAGCGTGCCCTACGCCAGTTGGTTTTGCCGGATCAGGATTGCGGATCTCTCGGATCTGACAACTTTTCTGTCACTGGCGGAATATGCTCAATCTACGCAGCCCGGATAGCTACGGCTTCATGGCATGCATCGTGTCCTTGACTTGAATCTCTTCAGATCCGGTTGCCTGTGCCTTCTCCTTCCTATTACGATCTGCTGGAAATCCGGCGGGAATCCACGTCTCTAGAGATAGAGAACGCTTTTGTCCGAGAGAAAGCCAAGTTGAAATCTTTGCCGGCAGATTCTTCCGCTTGGCAGCGGCGACGGCAGGAAGTGGAAGAGGCGTTTGGCATTCTCTCCGATATATCCGCCCGGGAAGCCTACGACCGCCAGCGTTTTCATCCGGATGTGGGGTCAGCCGCGGAACTGGATAAAGTCGAGCCGGATACGCGGACCGTCACCTATATCGGGATCTCTCCGGAAGAGAATGCCTTGGATCAGGCGGCTCGCTACAAGCTGATGTTACGCAAGGCACATCGTACCGCAGAAGGGATTGAAATCGAATTGGCCCCTTCGGCATGGAGTCGCACGGCTGTCGCGGAGGAGCTGCGACGGCATGTCCCTTCTTCCTTTCTCCGCTTCAATGCCAGTTGCAATTCATGGACGGTGGCCGGCACCTATGAAGCTGCCCTGCAGAAACTGTTTCTCAATTTGGACAGTGCCTTACAGGACGATGGGCCCGGGGAACGGCAAGTCTTTGTCATCCCCAAATTCAACGATCCCCCTCCATCGCTTTCTCCTGACGTGCGTCCCAGGGAATCACAACCGTCGAACAGATCTGAACCTCGGCGTGTCCGTTGGACCGCAACGATAAACGGCACGTCTCTCGGCATCGTCGGCGTAATCTTGTTGATTGGCTGGAATCTCTACGTAGCGGGATCGCAACGACAACAGGAAGCGATCAGCCAAGAAGTCGCAGTCGTGCGACCTACTCGCACGCCGATTCCGACACCCACGCCGACACCCACGCCGGTACCCATGCCCGTGTCCTTTCTGACCACTACAAAGTATCCCAAGGTACATCTGCGCGCAGGACCGGCCCAAAGCAGGGCCTCCTTGGGATTTCTGCTGGAAGGCGAGGAATTCCTCGTCACAGGGCGCACCACAAACGGTGAATGGCTTCAGATAGTAAAAGGAGACCTGACAGGTTGGTCTGCCGCCTGGACTCTTGCTGTGGAGGATAGGATCGATGAACTGCCAGTTTTCCAGCCCTGACTGCTATAGGTAGCTGAGAATAACGACGAGGCAGAGCGCCTCCACGCCAATGCCGCTCCACCATAGCGTGCGAGCCAGATAGTGGGTTCTGCTGGTCCCCCTCGCGTTGAGCAGGACACCAACCAGAAAGTTGCCGCTCCAGAACAGAAACCCAGACAACGGCAAAATCCAGAGACTGAAGGTGACACTCTGTTCCGCGCGCTGAAGCACCGTGAACACGGCGGATCCTCGAGCCCACTGCACCAGAACGACACCGAGTATCAGAACTGGCAAGCCCCCAAAGCCGACAGCCAATAATTTTCTCTGAGGTCGTTGGGATGCAAGCCGTCGAAGATGTATTCCCAAGGACATGGCCTTGCCATCTGCCTTCCTGAACTTGGACCGCTCGGATCACTATGATTTCGTGGCCGCGTCCTGGTGCATTACATAGACATAAGTGATGGGCGTGCGGGTTTCGTTGTCGGCTCCGTCAAATACGCGTATCTGGATACTGTTTCGTTCCAGATACAGGCCTTCCGATGTCAGTATCGCTGCAAACCCGTCCGCGAACTCCCGAACCTGCCCGCGGGACAGTTCCACCACATCCGAATCAAAGTCGGGATACCAATTCTGGGTCACTTCGCGGATCTCCGTGGATTCTCCCAGAACCTCTCCTGTCCGCTCATTGACAATCGGCACGTTCTCAATGACCGGCTCAGCCGCAAATCGACGGGGCGGGAGGTTCTTCATGGCAATCTTCCATCTTTTGTTGAAGGGGGAGACACGGCTCGTGCTGATCAATTCATCGTTGAGCCAGAATTCGGCGCGGGATACAGTTCCGACGTCTGTGGCTTCCACGTGTATGTTGATTTGTTCGTCGTCTTCCAAGATGAAGATTTGATTGGGTTCCGGGAATACCAGTTCCGCTATCGGCGGCGAATTGTCAACAAAAATGTTGCTGCTCAAGGTTTCCAGAGAACCATTGTGGTGCTGCACGATCAGGCGCATGACATAGCGACCATCTGCCAACGTGGTAGTGGACAAGGTGGTCAGATGATCCGAATGGGTTGGACCTGTGCCCGTAGCCAGTTCCCAAGACGCCGAATCCGGTTCTCCGGATTGCAGTTCCAGCCGCCAGCTGCGGATACTGGCTTCGCGGACATAGCCCTTTACATCGACATTGAACCTCAGATGCTCGCCCGTGGTGGGAGAAAGCAGGCCAATCGTGCGCTGTGCATTTTCGGTCCCCCCTTGCAAGTCTCGAGTAGGAGGCTGAGGGAATTCAGTTTCCGCGATCCAGTCTTGCGCCTCAATAGGCAGAATCTGGAAGTGTCGAATTTCGCGATTCGCCGGGGCCGTGGTGGCATTGGCCAATTGGCCTGTGACGCGATCCAAGACAAAAGGCTGCCATACATTGTCTTCCTGCTCCGGCTGCGTACCTTTGACAAACCATTCATCCACTGTTGCCTGACAATTGCTGGAAGGTCGCAGGCCACTGGGGGTACAGACACGGGCCCGCACGACGGTTTCGGGACGGTCGTACCATACCACGGGTTTGTCCTTGTGGTATGTCTCCATGATTGCATTCCAAATGGGGGTCGCGCCTGTCAGGCCTGACAGGGAATTCATGGGGGTGTTTTCCGTGTTGCCTACCCAGACGCCGACCGCCAACTGCGGCGTATAGCCCAAAGTCCAGACATCCTTGATGTTGTTGGTCGTGCCTGTCTTGGCGGCTACACGCCTGCCCTTCAGGGTCAGGGCCGTATCGAAGCCAAAGGCGGCGGCGCGTGCCCGATCGTCGGAGAGGATATCCGTGATGATGTAATGAACATCGGCCGCCAGCACCCGATCTTCCTGAGGCGCCTGTTCCGCCAGCAGTACCTGTCCTGTATTGTTTGTGACTTCCAGAATTGAAACCGGATTCAGTTTGCGAAAGCCTGCCTGTTGGAAGTTGGAAGCCACCGGCTGTCCGGCCATGACTCCCTTGTTGCCCAATACACTATATGCATAGGTGTGATCCAAAAGGGAGATCTCCCCGCCCCCCAGGACAAGGCTGAGGCCGTAGAACTGGGTGCCCCGATCCAGCCCTCTGATGCCAAGTCGCTGGGCTACGCGAATGGCATCGCCTACGCCTACGGCTTCCATGACCTTGATGCTGGGTATGTTGTAGGAGCGAGCCAATGCAGTGCGAAACGACACCGGTCCGTGATAGGCTCTATCGTAATTCTCAGGAACATATATGGTGCCATTTTCCAAGGAGAACGGCGTGCGTACATCCAGCAGCATATCGGCTGCCGTCATGCCTTGCTCGAGACCGGCAATGTAGACATAGGGCTTGAAGCTGGATCCCGGCTGGCGTTCCGCCAAGGCCACATTCACCTGACCGTCTATGGTCCGATCTTCAAAGTCCAAGGAACCGGACATGACCAGAATCTCACCTGTTGCAGGCTCGATGGCTACTATCGACGCATTGGTGGCCTTGTGTCCGCGGGCCTGCAGCTGGCGCACATGCGTCTGGGCCACGCTTTCCGCCTCCCGATGCAAATCCAGGTTCAACGTGGTACGAACCGAAAGGCCATGTTTCCAGATGAAATAGGGATCGTCCGCCGTGTTGAAACGCTGCTGCAGCTGATTCAGGACATAAAGCCCAAAGTGGGGGGCCAGTCGAATGTCAAAGCGACCCGACACATCGGAAGCGAATTCCAAGGGCTCGACAAAGGCGGCATCCGCCTCCTCCTGGGTAATGAAACCCACCTCGGCCATGGCGTTCAAGGCAATGCGTTGCCTTTCCTTGGCTCTTTCCGGTAGGTAGAAGGGATTCATGGCCTGATACTGTGGAATGGGGGCGAGCATGGCAGACTCGGCCAAGGAAAGATCTGCACTGCTCTTGCCAAAATAGACGCGGCTGGCAGCTTCCACTCCATACGCCAGATTGCCGTAGAAATTGAAGTTCAGGTACCACTCCAGGATCTGGGTCTTTCCGTGCTTGCGCGTCAGTTCCAAGGCCATGATCATTTCCTTGATCTTGCGGGCGTAGCTGCGCTGTGCGCGTTCTTCAAAGGGGATGGCGATGTTCTTTATGAGCTGCTGTGTAATGGAGGATCCACCTTGTACGGTATCGCCACTCAAATTGGAAAGAAATGCCCGGGTGATGCCGCGAATACTGAATCCGGGGTTGTCCCAAAAACTCCGGTCTTCCAGCGCAATCGCGGATTTCCATACCCAAGGTGACATTTCATCGAGGGATACGTACGTGCGATCGCCGGTAAAAGGCCGCGGGTCCAGACTCACAAGCAACAGGTGCTCGCCTGTGCGGTCATAGATGCTAACCGTCTGAAACTCCTCTTCCCAAACCTTCAAGGATTCAATGTCCGGCAATTGCTGGGCGTATTCCGAGTACATTTGCCAACCTGCACCACTGCTCAAACCGCTTCCCACGAGCAAGAAGCCCCCTGCCATGCAAGCCAGAACCAGCAGAATCTGAACGGCCAGTCCAAAGTAGCGGGGCCGCGCTTGACGACGCCGATGCCGTTGGCGGCGCTTCCGCAGGACTGTGGCTGTCGGAGAATGAGAATGCATGGTCAAGGGAAATGACGGATAGCGGCAGGCCAAGAGTGCAAGGCGTGCTTGGGAAGACACCTGTGCATTACGGGCTTTCCAGAGATTGCAGAATCAGGAAGTGACTTATTCCCATAGTCCTCAGAGGGGATTCTTCACACAGGGCACGCGTTGCCTTCAAGATACGGCCGGCACTGGACATCCTATGCATCATGGCATCGAATCCCGGCCATATCTGTGTCCAGAAGACAATTTTCAGCGGCAGCGCATGGCACAAGGTCCAGATGGACTGGGCATCGTAGGCACGCACATGGGGCACAAGGCGGTCCCGCCAAGGGCGAGGCAGATAATTCACCAAGGGAATATTGCCCCAGCAATATGTCCCATCCAGGAAAAACCCATGGGTTTCAAAAGGAAACCAACGGTTGGGCACGAACAGAACGATATGGCCGTCCGGCTTGACTACACGGGCCATTTCGGCCATGGCCTGTCGGTCATCGGCCACATGTTCCAAGACCTCGTGGGAAAAGATCATGTCCATGCTTTTGTCAGGCAAGGGGAGATATTCACATGCCCCCTGCACCATTGCCCCCGCAGGATTTTGCAGTCGGCCCGATTCCAAATACCGGGGTTCGATATCAATACCGAACACATCGTCATAGAAGGGAGTTAGCCTTTGCAAGTACAGGCCCGCGCCACACCCGTTTATCAATGCTTGACCGCTGGCATGTTCCACTGAAAGGCCCAATCGCCTAACCACCATGTCCAATCTGCGTTGCTGGCCCAGCCCCCAAGCCAAGCTGGGAATGCCTCTCTGTGCGGCAAGAATCTGTGTCATCGCTCAGCACCCTTCACTCTGCGTCTTGGTGCCGACATGGATGGAAACCGTACCTAGGCTATGGGAAGTGAAAGTGACATCGGCAAGCCCCTGATCCTGCATGATCTGCAGCAAGGCAAAGGGGGAAGGATAGTCCACGGTACTATGGGGCAAGTAGCTATAGGCAAATGTGGATCCTGTCATCATCTGCCCTACCAAAGGAACTATATGAAACAAAAAAAATCCATAGATCGCTGACAGACTTGCATATCGGGGAGACACCACATCCAGAAAAACCACCTTGCCTCCCGGCTTCAAGATGCGCATCTGCTCCTGCAAAGCCTGTGTTTGACTAGATAAATTTCGCATAACAAATCCACTGGCAACGACATCAAAGCAATTGTCGGGAAAAGGCAATGTCAATGCATCGGCTTGTGCAAACCGGATATCCCGGCTGGCGGGCTTGTGGCGACCCTGAGCCATCATGGACCATGAGATATCTGTACCTACCACTTGCGCCACTTCAGGGCTGGTGACCAGCCTGATGGCAAGCTCCGCCGTGCCCGTGCCCAAATCCAGAACCCGGCTGCCCGCTTTCAGGTCGCAGTGCCGTACCACTTCCCTACGCCATGCACTATCCAGTCCGGCCGTCATCAATAGATTCATGCGGTCATAGCCAAGGGCAATATCCGAAAACATGGCGCCGATCTTGGCAGGCATTCGTCGTTGTAGAAATTCGGGAGTCAAACTGGCCATGGCAGGAAGATCAGGTATTTGCAGCGGGACAGAGTGACCCGCAGGTGTATTCCATGGGTTTGTTCCATCATGCACTGCTGGTCAACACGTGATTCAAGACTTTGGCCACACCCCCAGACCGATTGTCTGAGGTAATGAAATCAGCAGCTTCCTTGACTGTGTCCGCGGCATTTGCCATGGCGACCCCCATGCCAGTGCAGGCCAACATGCCCACGTCATTGGTGTCGTCTCCCACAGCCAGCGCCTGTTGCAAGGTCATACCCTTTGTCTCAAGCCACCAGCGCAGGGCGGCAGACTTGTCGGTGCCTCGAGCCGCGATTTGGATTAGGTCATACAGGTCGGATTGCAACCAAGTGGTGCCGACAGGCCTCATATCCTCAATCATGCTCAGTTGACATTCGTCCATTTGACTGGGTCTGAGAATGATCTTGTAGGCGGGCTTGGCCAAACTTTCCAAGTCACAGACAATGGCCCGCCGATGGGGAGCCTCACTAGACGCGTAGTAGACATCATCCGATTCACATCCAATCCACAAATCGGGAAATGTCGACAGGACCCGTCCCAGGAATTCTTGACTTGTATCCGCTGGAATCGGGTTGCGGTAGATCACCTGCCGCCGATATTCGATCCAAGCCCCGTTGTAACAGATTCTGGGGTGGCAATGCAGGAATTCGGGGATCTCTCGCGCATAGCGCGGGGGTCTGCCCGTGGCGATCACGATTTCTCGCCCCGAATCAAGCCAGGCTTCCACCGCCTTCCGTGTTTCGGGAGCGACATCCTTTTCCTGGGTCAGGAGCGTGTCGTCAAGATCCAACGCAGCCACATGCAGGCCCGACACCCGGGATTTCCAGGCGTCGGGAAAAACGGCTGGCAGTGATTTCCCGTGGGCTTGCACAGCCTCCATACAGTGATCCTCGTTTCCTGACAAAGGGCAGGCGGTGTCCATATGCAACTCTTGGTTTTGCCCTCAATCCAGTGTCTTTTCAGAAAAATCCCAGTTGCCTCCCATTCTAACGGTTGAACGCCGTCGCGTGTTGGAGACGAAGGTCCGATTGGTCTCCTTGATTCCGATAGAAACCAAGATGCCAAGGTTATGACTGATGGAAAAAGGAACAGAGCAGTCCCTCGCGGTAGAATCCTGACTGTCGTCAATATACGCCCCTTTGGGGCCAATCCACCCGTGCCGGCTTCATGGACCCTACAGGCTGCATTCTCCTCTGTCAGATCCGTTCCTGTCTCTGCTTCCAGCAAGGGTTGGTCCCGCCATTGCGGCATGCCGCCGAGAGGAGTGTTGCCCCATGCCTGTAAGCCTAGGGCTGATTGGCTTGCCCAATGCCGGGAAGAGCACTACCTTCAATGTATTGGCACAACAGCCGCTGGCCTTGACAGCCGATTATCCTTTTAGCACAGTGGACCCCAACCGGTTGCTGATTGATGTCCCGGATCGGAGACTGGACGTGTTGGGTGACCTTACCGGTCAGACCCGCCGGGTCAAGGTCAAGCTCGAGTTGGTGGATATTGCCGGTTTGGTTTCCGGCGCTTCCCGGGGCGAAGGATTGGGCAATCGCTTCCTGGATCAGACGCGCCACTGTGATGCACTGGTACATGTAGTGGGTTGCTTCGGGGGAGGCATGACCCCAGACATCTGGAGCATGGCCCAGCTGCAAGATCGTCTCAACATCGTCAATCAGGAGTTGATGCTTTCGGATCTGGCCCTTCTGGAAGGCGCGGTCGCACGGCTGGAGCAAGCGATCAAGCAGGATTCGACCTTGCAGCGACAGCTTGATGTCGCGCGGTCCCTGAAAGCCGACTTGGAATCCGGCTTGCCTGTCAGGAAAAGCGCCGCGGCGCAGGGAGAGGTCTTTCGCGTCCTAGACCGCACCTTGCGGTTCATCTCCCGAAAACCGGAGTTGATATTAATCAATCTGGACGAGAACCATTTGACTGATTTCGATGGACAGGGAGAGCTCCTGGGCGCCTTCCTGGCGCGTGGACAGCAGGTCACTGCCATGTGCGTTCTCCTTGAGGAGGAAATGCAAAGTCTCTCGGAGGACGAGCAGGAGGAATATCGCCAAGCCTATCACTTGCAGGGCACGGGATTGCAGAGGATTGTGGCTCAGTGCTTTGAATTGCTGGAATTGATTCGTTTCTACACTCTGGGTGACAAGGAAGTCAGAGCGTGGGCAGTGCCCGCAAATTGCCCTGCCGTGGAGGGCGCCGGTCGCATACACACCGACTTTGCCCGCGGATTCATCGCGGCGGAGGTAGTGGCGTTTGAGAAGCTCGTCGCGGTCGGTTCTGAAAAAAACGCCCGCGCGGCGGGTCAGATCAAGGTCGAAGGCCGCCACTACGCCATTCAGGACGGTGATGTGATTCGCTTTCGCTTCAATGTGTAGGACAATGGGGGGTCGCTGGTAATCTCTCCGTTACTTCCCCATCTCGATGTCTGCCACGCTTGCTCCACCCAATATCGTTATCCTGGTAGCCGACGATCACAGGTTCGAAGCCATGGGCTCCAACCGGGAGTTTCAGGTTCGAACGCCCACCTTGGATCGCTTGGTGCGTGAAGGCACCAGCTTTGAAAGGGCCTACACCATGGGCGGCCTTACGGCTGCCGTCTGCATTCCCAGCCGATCCTGCCTGATGACAGGGCACAACACCTTCGACGCTGTCGTCAGCAGACAGACAGATGACATTACGGGCCTACAAACCCTGTCCCCGAAACTGCCGTTGCTGCCCGAAATCTTTCGGGAGGCCGGTTACAACGCCTTTGGAATTGGCAAGTGGCACAATGACCCAGCCAGCTTCAACCGAGCCTTCAATGGCGGAGACGCGATGTTCCTGGGGGGCATGGGAGATCATTTCAATCTGCCTCTCCATGCCTATGATCCCGGCAGTGCATACACTGCGCCGACCGGATCCACCGCGAGCCGCCATGCCACGGACGTGTTCGTTGACGCTGCTCTTGACTTCCTGCACGTCCAAGCCGAGACCACTCCCTTTCTTCTCTACTTGGCCTTTACCGCTCCCCATGATCCCCGCACGGCGCCCGCGGCATACACGGATAGGTACAGTCCAGCACATATGGACTTAACCCAGTTTCCCAACCTGTATCCCGAGCATCCCTTTGATTGCGGCGATCTGGACGTACGCGACGAATTGCTGGCCTCTCGGCCGCGCCAACCGGCTGAGACTCGCAGGCATTTGGCAGAGTATTACGCCATGATTGCGCATATGGATTCCCGGATTGGCGACATTTTGAATTGTCTGGCCGGAACGGAACAGGCAGACAACACCATAGTGCTGTATCTCTCGGACCACGGCCTAGGTCTTGGTCAACATGGCCTGATGGGCAAGCAAAATCTGTATGAACACAGTCTGCGCATTCCCTGTCTCTGGAGAGGGCCCGGCATTCCCCGGGGCAGGAAATCAAGTCGCCTGGTCCAGCACCGAGACATTCTGCCCACGCTTTGCAGCTTGGCCGGCATTCAGGGCTCCTCCAACGGGGATGGTCAACCAATGTTCACGACGAATGGAGAAAATGCTGGAGAAGGCCGAACCGCCATACTGGCAGTGTATAAGCATCTCCAGCGTTGTGTCATAGAAAAGGATCTGAAGCTCATTCAGTATTTCAAGGAGCGAGAGGGCAAGGCCGAACTGGCCTACGAACAATTGTTTGAGTTGAAGACGGATCCGTTTGAGACAAACAATTTGGCCTTTGCCCCAGCTTACGGGACCGAGCTGGTGAGACTCAGGGAGGTCCTGTGCTCATTGCAGGAGGAATGCAGAGACCCGTTGTTGCAGTGATTCTCCTATACGGAACTGCCACGTGAGGAAGCCCGATCCACCATGATACTGACAATTGGCTCACTGAATATTGACCACGTCTACCAGGTGCATGAGATTTCTCGTCCTGGCGAAACCATCCATAGCCAAGCCTACAGCCAGTTCTGCGGTGGCAAAGGCCTAAACCAATCCCTTGCGGCGGCTCGAGCCGGATCATCCGTAGCGCACGCCGGCTGCGTTGGGAAAGAAGGACAATGGCTGGTGGATCTCCTGGCCAATGAAGGGGTGGATGTCTCTCTCATCGAGACCAAGGCTGTGGCGACGGGGCATGCCATCATTCAGGTCAGTGATCACGGGGAAAATTCGATAGTCATCTTCGGGGGAGCCAATCAGAGTCTGGACACAGACAATCTGGAACGATACTTTAGCCAGCATCGGCAACCCGCCTATCTGCTGTTGCAGAACGAAACCAACGTAGTGGCGGAAGCCATGTACATGGCCCACTCCCTAGGAATTCCCATTGCCTACAACCCGGCTCCCGTGGACAACGCCCTTTGGACCAAGTTTCCACTGGAGCATATTGCCATTCTGTTTGTCAATGAAATCGAGGGGGCGGCACTGGCTGGTGCGCAAGATCCCCAGGCCATTTTGGATGGCATTGGCACGAAACTTCCCCATGCATCTCTGGTCCTGACGCAAGGAGAGCGGGGCGTCATCTGCCGTCAGGGCAATGACACCTTCTCTGTGTCGGGTCATGCAGTGAAAGTGGTGGATACCACGGCGGCCGGCGACACTTTTGTCGGGTATTGTCTAGCCGAGCTGGCACAGGGACGCGATCTGCGCGACGCCGTGTCCATGGCAAACCGTGCAGCGGCGATTTGCGTGACCCGGGCCGGAGCGGCTCCCTCTATACCGCGACGACAGGAACTGCAAACCTAGTCTGCAGTCAACCTGGGTCTGATTCAGGCAGATAGCTGGCGAGCGGAGGGCATACGCAGGCGAAGTTGCGGTCTCCCCAGACATTGTCGATGCGACTGACCGGAGGCCAGTACTTGGTCTCGCGGAGCCAGGGTGCAGGCAAGGCGGCCTCCGTCCTGGTAAAGGGATGGGGCCAGTCGTTGCCTAGCACATTTTCGTAAGTGAAGGGGGATTGGCGCAAGAGACTCTCTGTAGCTGCCACCCTGCCATTGACAGACAGTTGGATTTCCTGCCATATGCCAATCATGGCCTTGCAGAAGCGATCCAGCTCTCGTGGGCCCTCACTCTCCGTAGGCTCGATCATCATGGTGAAGGGCACAGGCCAAGAAACAGTAGGAGCGTGAAAGCCGTAGTCCATCAACCGCTTGGCGACATCCTCCACCGTCAGGCCTATGGGCTTGAGCCAAGACAGATCGATGATGCATTCATGGGCCACATATCCATGGATGCCTCGATACAGCACGGGATAGTATGCTTCCAGCCTTTTGGCTACATAGTTGGCGTTCAGAATAGCCACTTGCGTGGCCTCTTTCAGCCCTGCAGATCCCATCATGGATATGTAACTATGCGAAATAGGCAAAATTGCCCCACTGCCATAGCGAGTCGATACCACGGCAAAACCGGATCCAGCTTCGTCCATGTCATTGGGATCGGCTGGCAAGAAAGGGGTCAACTCCTGGGTCACGCAGATGGGCCCCATGCCCGGACCACCCCCGCCATGCGGTATGCAAAAGGTCTTGTGCAAATTCAGGTGGCATACATCCCCCCCGATCTTCGCTGGGGAGGAAAGTCCCACCATGGCGTTCATGTTGGCGCCATCCACATAGACCCGCCCACCCGCCCGATGCACCAGGTCATTCATCTCCAAAATTCGCTCTTCAAAGACTCCATGGGTGGAAGGGTAGGTGATCATGAAGGCGGCCAGACGATGTCCACAGGAGGCGATCTTGGCCCGTAGATCCATAAGATCCACGTTGCCTTGGCTGTCACATTCCACCACTACCACTTGCAGTCCCGCCATATTGGCACTGGCCGGGTTGGTCCCATGCGCGGAGCTGGGGATCAAACAGACATCTCGCTTCGTCTCGCCTCGGGCCGCGAAAAAGGAGCGAATTGTCAACAGTCCTGCATACTCGCCTTGGGATCCTGCATTAGGTTGCAGGGATACGCCGGGCAATCCGGTAATGGCTGCCAGCCACTGGGCAAGTTCGGACGTCAAGCGTAGGTATCCCTGAAGATTGTGTTCTGGTTCATAAGGATGGATATTGGCAAAACCACTCCATGTAATCGGCTCGAGTTCTGCCGTGGCATTCAGCTTCATGGTACAGGAACCCAAGGGAATCATGCCGTCGGCCAGAGACAGATCTTTCTTCTGCAACATCACGATATAACGCAACATTTCGGTTTCGGAACGGTACAGGGAAAAGACAGGATGGGTCAGGGTCGGTGCAGTCCGTAACAATGCCTGTGGTGCCACAGGCGTCGGCGCAGTGGTCTTGGGACCTGCTGCGGACGGGGCCAGCACGGCAAGCAGGCGTTGCAGATCTTCCGACTCGGTGGTCTCGTTGAGACTGATTCCCAGACTGCCGTCCGAGTAGCGCCGCAGGGATATCCCTTGGACTTGGGCTTCCTGCCAAAGGACTTCCAGGTCGCCGCGAGACGACGCCAGCACCTTGACGGTATCAAACACGGGACCGTCCAGCGCAGTGCATCCACGCAGGACCAGCTCTGCCTGCAACCATCGGGTCTGTGCCACGATGCGATGTGCAATGCGGTGCAAGCCCGAGGGACCGTGGTATACAGCGTACATGGAGGCTACAATCGCAGGCAAGACCTGTGCCGTACAGATGTTGCTGGTCGCTCTTTCCCGGCGGATGTGCTGTTCCCGGGTTTGCAAGGCCAGCCTGAGAGCGGGACGCCCGGAGCTGTCCTTGGCCACCCCCACAATACGGCCAGGCAGAAGTCTTTTCAAGTCGTCCTTGGCTGCCATGAACGCTGCATGGGGTCCCCCCAGACCCATGCCCATGCCCAGCCGCTGCGTAGTGCCCACCGCAAGGTCCGCTTGGCGCGCTCCCGGTGGCTCGTAAACAATGCAGGCCAGCGGGTCGGTGGCCACCACCACATTGGCTCCGTGCTGATGCAATCCATCGCAGAGGGGGGCTACGTCAAATACAAGGCCATCTGTGTCGGGACACTGTACCAAGGCTCCAAAGACGGAATCATCGACATGAAATTCGGACAAGGGGCAAACTACCGCCTCGATTCCCAGGAATCGGGCGCGGGTCGCAACGACGGCCAAGATCTGAGGGTGGCATCGGTGGGAAATCAAGAATCTTCTTGCGTGCGACCTCCGAGGTCGGGCACGAAAGCACAGCTGCATCGCCTCGGCGGCGGCCGAGGCTTCATCCAGCAGTGAGGCGGTAGCCACGGGCAACCCTGTCAACTCGGAGACCATGGTTTGGAAGTTCAGCAGAGCTTCCAGCCGACCCTGCGAAATTTCGGCCTGATAGGGTGTATATTGCGTATACCAACAGGGGTTTTCGAGAATGTTACGCCGGATGACGGGGGGTGTCAGGCACTCGTGAAAGCCTTGTCCGATGAAGCAGCGACTCTGCCGATTGGCATTCGCCATGTTTCGCATTTGAGTCAGGGTTTTGTTTTCACTACATGGTTCGGGCAGATCTAGGGGGTCATGCAAACGAATTGCCGGGGGTACCGCTGCTTGGACCAGACTGTCCAGAGATGCTTGGCCCAGAACCTGCAGCATCTTCGCCTGTTCCTCGGCGGAAGGGCCAATGTGTCGTGATTTGAAAAATGGTTCAGACATCGAGTTCATGGGCGCAATTGCGCCTTGGCAATGGAGTTGTAGTACGAACAATGCATGCGTTGGAGTTGTCTTCAAGTTTGGGGACGTTCTTCCGGGAAGTCAAGGGCGCGAAGGTTTGGCATGCAGCTAAATGGATGCCAAGAATTGTCCTGCCATTGATCCTGACGATCTTGGGGTGCAATGCAGGACCGGCGCCTCAGGCATGGACTGCAAATTCTTACATTGACTTTCTGACGCAGGCCCCAGCGGAAGGATTTGCCAAGGTTCAGGGTCCAAGAGAATTCAATTTCCCAGCAGACCATGGGGCACATCCCCGGTATCGCACTGAATGGTGGTACTTCACCGGCGTAGTGCACAGCGCAGATGACATCCAATATGGCTACCAATTGACCTTTTTCCGCTTCGCCCTGTCCCAAGATGGGCATGATGAGCACATGCCCCATTCTATGGCATACCAGCGCTCCAGTCTGCTGATGGGACACTTTGCGTTGACTGATGTAACAGACAATTCTCACGCTTCTTTTGAACGATTCAGTCGGGATGGCGCGAGTCTGGGTGGTGTGCAATTGGACCGAGGGGTTCGGATTTGGCTGGAGGATTGGTCAGCCCAAATCGACGCCGACGGGCAATGGGAGTTGTCCGCCACAGCCGGGGAGGGCCCTGGCGCCATTGCCTTGGACTTCAGTCTGCAGACTGACACCGCTCCCTTGCTGCATGGAGACCAAGGTTACAGTCGCAAAGGTCCCGACGTAGACCAAGCCAATTATTATTATAGCCTTGTCCATTTGGACACCCGCGGAACGTTGTATCTCGGAGGACAGCCAGTGACAGTGACGGGGATCAGTTGGATGGATCATGAGTGGGGTACGTCCGCATTGCCATCCAGCAGCGCGGGATGGGATTGGTTTGGGCTTCAACTCGATGACGGTACCGCGTTGATGGCAGCCCAAGTGAGAACCTCAAGCGGGAAACCGGAACCTTCCTTTGTCAACTCTCTGCTTACGTGGGAAGGCCAGTTGCATAAATTGGACCAGTCTCAGATTCAAATTGAGGTGCGAGAACACTGGCAGAGCCCTCGCACGGAGGTCATATACCCTGCTGCATGGCAAATTTTGATCCCTGATGCCGCTTTGGAGTGTCAAGTCAAACCCCTCGTTTCCGATCAAGAATTCGTGGGCCTGGCTGTCTACTGGGAAGGGGTAGTCTCAGCGGACTGTCTTCAGAATGGCAGTCCGGTAACGGGACAGGGCTACATCGAGCTGACTGGATATGGCGCGATCGCTCCCTCCTAGCCGCCGATTACGCGGCTCTCTTCCATGCCTTCCTCGTCAAGATCGCTTTCATACAAAAGGTGTACCCAACGTTCCCAGGCCGCTTCTTCCCAAGTCAGCCCCAACCCTGCCATGTTCTCTCTGCTGGCTTCCATATGGGCCGTACTGAAGGTGCGGATTCGCGCCTTGCGCGCGCTCTTGGTCAGTTGGGTACAGAAAGCGGTCAATACCAATCTTTCAAAGTCCGTGCCCCAGAGTTCCGGCTGCAAGGTGTAGACAAAGCGGGCCTGGTCTTGGTGGGTGACTCCCTGGACAAAGCCAACCGGCTGCTCTTCGGCCGTCCGAATCTCATACACCTTGGATCTTGAAGGAAGGGAGTTGTGGACTGCCGCAACCACTTTCGCCATATCTTGATCGGTGTATTCGCGCCTGATCCACTCGGCCTTGGTGTCCTTGTATTCACGGTCGGCCTGAAAGGCCAAGGACAATTGCAAGGTTCCCCGTTCCATGGGGTTTGTCAGGGGGAGATCTGTAACCAATTGCTGAGTTTGGTAGTCAAGCAGGAAGAAGTCCTCTTGCGAGACTATGGTGCGCACGGGTCCTTCGCCTTTTTCCATGCCCAGAATCAGATGTTCCGTCTCTTCACTGTCATAGGCTCTGTCCAGCATCCCCTCCATCAGGACTTGAAAGGCCTCTTCCGCCGAGCCGTCCCAATGCAGGGCGAGACCCCAATCAAAAACACTGATTGTGTCTCCATCGCGCTGCAAGCCGACATATCCGCACAGACCTTGATCCGTCTCGATGACGTAGGTGTCCATATCTTGGACGAAGATGCGCCGGCCGGCCACGTATTTGAAAAGCAATCTCTTCCACCAAGTGTTCGCGACCGAGGCAATGACCATTCGGTCGCTTGAGATGCCAGCCATCCACATATCAACAACCTTGGGATAGTCGGCCGTTGTGGCGGGCCGGAAACGATACGTGTCTGACATGCGACTCTCCTCGAACGGGAACTTCAGATCCACCGACGGTGCCTGAAATACAACAGCATGATCAACGCCACAAGCAGACAGAGAACGAGGACTGCGGGATAGGCCCAACTCCAATTCAGCTCGGGCATGTTGCGAAAATTCATGCCATAGATACTGGTAACAAAGGTCAAGGGAATAAAGATGGTAGCTATTATGGTCAGCATCTTCATCACTTCATTGAGACGGTGATTGGCCAGTGTCAAGTGAGTCGTCATGGTGCTGGTGGCGAGATCGCGCAAGGAATCCGCCTTGGAACCCAAGTATTGCACTTGGTCTTGCACATCTCGAAAGAAAATGCGTGAGCTGGACGGAATGACAGCGTACTTGGAGTAACCCAGTTTTGCCAGAACCTCAGCTTGCGGAACCAAGGTGCGGTGCATGCGCAAGGCGGCGCTCTTGGCGGTGAGAATTTCGTCCACTAGTTGATGTTGACTGCCAGGAGAAAGGCTGTGGCTAAAGATAACATCGCCTAGACCTTCCAGGCGAGATTCAAACTCCTCCATGTGCGAGCGACTGACTGCGGCCTTTCTGTCCAAGAGTCCATACAGCAGACCGGCCGGCCCCAGATTTTCCTCGGCTACCACATGTTGTGCCTTGCTTAGCTCAACTGTCTCTTGTCCGGCAGTGGCATCGGGCACATACCGGACTGTAATCAAGTGTTGTCGTCCCAGGATGGCCACGTACTCTACCGTTCCCAGCTCCAGAGCGCTACCGAAGACTTCCAAGGCATGGAAGACCACTACGATGTAGTCCCCAAAATTGTCAATCTTGGCTGTGCCTTCTTCCTGGCGCACAGCGTCCATGACCAGACTGTGAATGGGGAAGCCTCCTTCAAATACAGCCTTCAATTCCTCCTCGGACGGACAGACCAGATTGATCCAGGCATAGCTGGCGCCGTCCCAGAGATAGTGGGTCAGTTTGGAAAGGGGCAAATCCTGGATCAGGTTGCCTTTTGACGTGCATAGGACAACTTGCAACATTGGCTGTTTCTCCACCGACCCATTGCATTGGATTATTGTGCCGTCACCTCAATTCTAGGGTATGAAGGCTGCCTCTGCCGCTTGTCACAGCGACAATGTGTCACTTCGATTCCTGCATCTGCCGGATTCCCGCCGAAGACATAGCACGTCTTTGGCAGCATCAATTTCGGATAGTTCGGATAGACAGTTGTACTTGAATTGACTTGAATGGAAGGCATCGCTATAATCCGCAAGAGCTGTGGCTGTTTCGGCCAAACTTTGACTCTGACGTTTCGTATGGCCCTACTGCAAACACCATTTCTTACGCGCAATAATTGGCTTCGGCAGCCTCATTGCGTGGTCGTTGATTCCGAAGAGTCGCTGCAGCGGCTGGAACGGACGCTGCAACGGCACTCCCCCATTGCACTGGATACGGAAAGCAACAGCTGCCACAGCTACGCGCCACGCCTCTGTCTAGTGCAGTTTGCCGTGCAGAGAAGCCAGCCTGGTGGAGCCGGCAATTTAACACAGGTCTTCCTCTTGGATCCGCAGCAAGTGGATCTGGGCCGACTGCGACGCTTGTTCGCGAATCCTGACAAGTTGTTTTTGTTGCATTCCGCGGCCAATGACTTGGGTCAGCTCTGGTTGGAATATCGCATTTCGATTGCCAATCTCTTTGACACGCAGGTTGCAGCCCGTCTGATTGGCCTGAAGCGCACGGCCTTGGCCACCCTCTTGGAACAGCAATTTGACGTTGTCCAGAGCAAGAACATTCAGACTTCCGACTGGGGCAGGAAGCCTTTGAGCGCTTCCCAGACTGCCTATGCTTGCCAGGATGTAGCCTATCTGATACCTCTGTACCGTTCGCTCCTGCATGAATTACGCGCCACAGGGAAGTTGCACGAGGGCTTGGCAGTGATGGAGGAGATTGTCCGCCGCGACTATACGCGGTTTGGCAGTTCGACAAAGACTTTTTGGGATCATCATGCCACCAAGCGGGTCCCCATTCACTTGATGAACGTATACCAAAGACTGTGGAACTGGCGGGAACAAAAGGCCAAGGCGGCGGATCTGCCGCGATACAAGGTAATCGGAGATAGATCCTTGCTCTTGTTAACCCGAGAGCAGCCGAGTTCCCTGTCGCATCTGCGGAAGTATAGTGGGCTGTCCAGTTCCCAGATCAGACGATACGGAACGGAGTTGCTGGCCGTGATCGAAAGAGGACAGCGCACGCGTCAACCTGTGTCGCGCCCTGTCGCGGTCAACGTGGAAATGGACAGCGAACAGCGGGAGCAGCAGCGAAATCTGATGCAGCAGCTCCGCAAGTGGCGGCAGGAGATGTCCTTGCGGCGCGGCGTGGATTCCGACTTTGTGCTCTCCAAGCACATATTGCAGGTAATAGTGGAAAATGCACCCGTCTCGCTGGAAGACTTGGCCCGCAGTAACCTGCTGGTTGATTGGAAGCTCAAGCATTACGGCAGCGACGTAATACGGATCGTAAGAAACGCGGCATTGCCCCTACACTGACAGTGCATCTTGCAGGGGCCGATGCCTTTGAGTTTGTCGCGCTCCCCAATTTTCTCAATGGCCTTGTATCCTTGTCGTTTTTTTGGATGAGACTGCCCGAATGTTGACCATTAGACGCTTTGAACCCACCGATGAGGAATACGCGACCTGCATACAGGTCCTAAATCAATGCTGGCCCGATGAACCTGCCGGTACCGTGGAGGAAATGAAATTCGGTGACACGGAATGGCGCAAAGGCAAGTTGTTTCAGCGTTTTGTACTGGAAACCGAAGGCCAGATAGTAGGAGTTGGCAGTTATCTGGAGCCTTACTGGCTGAATGTCAGCGACAAGTATCAGTTTCAGATTGACGTGTTGCCGAAATATGAAGATGGCGTCCTCCACGGCGAACCCGTGTTCACCGGGGTGGCAAATTACGTGTGCAATGAACTGGCGGGACGAAAGATAAAGGGATTGAAAACCAGTGTGCGGGAGGACAAAGAACAGTATATCGGCTGGCTGCAAGAACATGGTTTCATCTATCAGATGCGGTATCCCTTGTCGAAATTGCAGGTGGCGGATTTCGATTTCAAGCCTTACGAAACCCATATTGCCCAAGTCGAGAACTTGGGATACAAAATACTGAGTCTCCGCTTTCTGCAGGCCCACGACCCTGAATGGCATCCGAAACTGTTTGAGGCCTGGGCTGAAATTGACCTTGACGTGCCCAGTCCAGAACCGCCGCGTCCCGTCCCTCTCGAGGAATTCGACAAGATGTTTCGGCACCCTTCCTTTTCGCCTGATGGCTGGGCGGTGGCGGCACATGAAAATGTGTCCGCGAGCCTAGGACCCTATGTAGGTGTTTCTGCCAACAACGCCCCCCAATCCGATCCCAAGATTTGGTCAATATGGCTGACGGGGGTACGACGGGCCCATCGACGCAAGGGATTGGCGACCGCCTTGAAACTACGCTCTATTGAGTGGGCCCAGGAACAAGGCATCAGAGAGCTTGTAACCGGCAACGAAGAGAACAACCCCATGTATCAACTCAACATGACGTTGGGTTTCAAGCCGGAACCCGCTTGGCAAGACTGGGAAAAGCCCCTTGGGTAGAACCCTGCCCCGTCTTTGGGAGTGATCGAACATGGCTACAATCCGGTTTGAACCTGACAGGTACTACAACACGCTGGGAGCTCATCCACCGGTCGTTTCCATCAGGCCCGGCGCACGGGTAGAGACTACCACTGTGGACGCCAGAGGGGTAGACCATGCAGAACAGACAAGGGCGCACGGTCCCAATCCCATGACGGGCCCCTTTTTTGTGGAAGGATCTCAGCCGGGTGACACTTTGCAGGTCAAGATCAGGAAGATTGTCCCAAACCGATCTCGAGGTTGGTCTCGTCGTGTCATTGCATCCCATGTATTGGATCCTGAATACCTGCGCACAGTGTTTGGAGAAGAAGCCGTCACCACACTCGTCGACTGGCTTGTGGACGCGGATGCCGGCACAGCCCGAATCAAGAAGATGGATGGCGACTCCGACTTCCCTGTGGTTCCGTTGCGGCCCATGATCGGTTGTCTGGGTGTGGCGCCTGCCAATGGCGTAAACGCCTCCACCGCCACCTCCGGCCTTCACGGGGGCAACATGGACTACGTGGGTGTATGCGAAGGGGCGACCTTGTATTTCCCCGTGGCTGTGTCAGGTGCCTTGTTCTTTCTGGGCGATGTCCACGCCTTGCAGGGGGACGGGGAGATCACGGGTACCGGCATTGAAATCTCCAGCGACGTGACCTTTGAGGTCGATGTGGTTCGAGGATGGCATCAGACATGGCCGAGAGGCGAGGACGCCGAATATCTGTTTGCCTGCGGCAACGTCCGGCCCTTGGATCAGGCCATTCAGCATGCCACGACGGAAATGTCCCGATGGCTTTGTGAAGACATGGAAGCGGACTTGTCTCGAGTCCACACCATGCTGGGACAGTGCGTCCAATATGATTTGGGCAATGTCTACAATCCCGCCTACACGATGGTCTGCAAAGTGGCCCGAACAGACTTGACCGCTTGGGGCATTCCAACCTGATGTCTATAGGTGGCAAACGTCTTCCGCCATTTAGCTATTTGGTGTTGGATGCCAGCGGCAGTTTGCTTGGTCCAACACTTCCGGATTGATCAGATGGGCTGGTCTCTGCCCCGCCAAAACCTGCGCCACGTTGTCAGCCCCTTTGTACGCTAGTTCTTGTAGCGACTCCGCTGACAGAAAGGCCGAGTGGGGTGTCAGCATCACATTGAGATGATCCTGCCAGGGCAGCCGCCCGACGGGCGGTTCTCTCACCAACACATCCAGAGCCGCCCCTGCGATGACATTGCGATCTAGCGCCGTTGCCAAGGCCTTTTCATCTACCAGCGCGCCTCGTGCAGTGTTGATCAGGACCGCACTGTCCTTCATGCAGCGCAAGGCGGCCCCATCGATAAGCCGAAGTGTCTCCGGTGTCAGGGGCGCATGCAAGGATACATAGTCCGCTTGCTTCAGCAATTCCGGCAGCGAAGATGCAAGATCCACTCCAGGCAGCAGATGCTCTGGGCGCAATCTCGGTGTATAGGCCAGAATACGCAGTCCAAAGGCCAGAGCCTTGGGTACCAAGGCCTTGGCAATGCTGCCGAATCCCACCAACCCCAACGTCTGGCCCCTGAGCCGACGCATGGGAGAGTCGGTGTTCCGATCCCACAGACCGGCCTTGACTCTGTGATTGAGAACCAAGAGCTGGCGGGCATGGGCCAAAATGAAGGCCATTACCTGGTCGGAGAGTTCGTCTTGGCAAAACTGGGGCACGTTGGTCACCAGAATGCCCAGTTTCGTGGCCAGTTCCACCGGTATGTTGTCCACACCGATTCCGTATCTGCCCACCACCTTGCATTTTGTAGCGGCATGGAGCGCGGCTTCCGACACGGGGTGCCAGCAGGTTAGGATGGCATCCGCCGAGGATACCGATGCCAGCAGACGTTCTTCCGTATACTCTGGCAGCCATTCAAGATAGGCGCCTAGGGGTTTGAGAACAGACAGCTCCACTTCCAGCGAAGGCCAGACGAAGTCTGTCACAAATACCTTGAGAGGGGAATTCATCCGTAGGCAGGTCAGGGCTTGGTCAGAAGGCGAAACAATGCATTCATGTATCGCTCAGCATCCCCCTAGAATACCTTGTCTTCAGGCTCCCAAGGCAATCTCCGCGCTGGACGTGAGCCAAGAATCCGTTCGCCAAGATTGTGACGCTGCCCATCTCGGGCCCTATCGGACTTTCCCGGAAATCTCTGCACGTCTCGATTCCCGGAGCCTGACATTGCGGGCCTTGACGAGGAACAACATTGTCTTCAGTCCAAAACAGGTCCTCTTTCTGCACGGCAGAATCGTATAATTTTTGCAGTGCCGCCTTGACAGGTGGCTCCCGGAGGCGTTGCATGGTGTATGTACACCTCCTGCGCCGGGCAAGAATGGGTAGGGAAAGCCAATGGTAGTGGTCAAGGTCGGCGGGGGGAAGGATCTCAACGCACCGGCAATTGCGGATGACTTGACGAACTTGCATTTGCAGCAGGAAAAGGTTCTGTTGGTCCACGGAGGCGCCGAATACACCAATGAAGTCGCTACGGCCCTAGGACATCCACCACAATTTGTGACCAGCGAAAGCGGTGTTTCCAGCCGTCGTACAGATCGCCGCACCTTGGAAATATTCTGCATGGTGTATTGCGGTCGGCTCAACAAAATGTGGGTCGAGATGTTGCAGGCACGGGGTGTCAACGCCGTGGGCCTGAGCGGCATGGACGGACGCATCCTCCAGGGACGTCGCAAGGATAGAATTCGGGTGAGACAAAATGGGCGGCGCAGGGTGCTCCGGGATGACTGGACCGGTGCAGTGGATACGGTGAATCCGCTGCTGTTGGACTTGCTCTGGGACAACGACTTTTTTCCTGTCGTGACCCCTCCTGTCTTGTCTCACAACGGAGAGGCCATCAATGTGGATGGAGATGCTGCGGCGGCCTTGCTAGCCATCCACTACCAAGCCTGCACACTGCTTTATCTCAGCAACGTGCCTGGACTCCTCTCCAACTTTCCGGACGAGGACTCGTTGATTGACCATATACCTGCCGATGAAGTCGACGACTATGTGGAAGTGGCGGCCGGCCGCATGAAAAGAAAGGTCATGGGGGCTAGTCACGCATTGCGGCACGGTGTCAAGACTGTCATATTCGCCGATGGCAGATCGGAATCTCCTGTGTATCGCGCACTGACAGGGGGAGCCGGAACCTACATGGATACAGCGAGGAGACGTGTCTGATGGAAACTTCACATTCCGAACTGGCGACTCTGGAAGAACAGATGTTGGGCGGTGTGGTGACCAAACGCGGTCGGGCCATCTTTCAGCGAGGGGAAGGCATGTACCTCTTTGACACCGAAGGTCGGAAGTATCTCGACTTCACTTCTGCCCAAGGCATAGCTTTCTTGGGCCATGCGCATCCCGTGATGCAGCAGGCCTTGGCGAGCCAAGCCTCCCAACTGATGTCTCTGCCCTCTTTTCTGTATGGAGAGACTCGAGGTCGATTCCTGCGCAAGCTCGCTGAGATTCTGCCCCGTCACCTACCGCATGTCTATCTGTGCAACAGCGGCACCGAGGCGGTCGAGGCGGCCTTGAAATTTGCGCGTCTTGCCACGGGTCGCACTTCGCTGGTGGCCACCCGTAAAGGATTTCATGGACGTACGGCCGGCGCCTTTTCTCTCACGTGGTCCCCCAAGACGAAAGATCAGCTTGTCCCGCTTTTGCCCGCGGTGACCCATACAACGTACAACCAGGCCGATATGCTGGCAGACGCGGTGACAGAGAAGACGGCGGGGCTTTTTCTGGAGGTTGTGCAAGGGGAAGGCGGAGTCAATGTAGGACAGACCGAATTTCTGCAACGCGCTCAGCAGGTGTGCCAGTCCCGGGCGGCACTGCTCATAATCGATGAAATTCAAACGGGGTTTGGACGTACAGGCCGTTGGTTTGGATTTCAACATGCTGATTTGCGCCCGGACCTCGTCTGCATGGCAAAGGGGCTGGGGGCCGGTTTTCCCATGGGGGCAGTGGCCTTTACACCCGCAGTCAAGGAAAAGCTGTTCGTGGGGGCTCACGGCAGCACCTTCGGAGGCAATCCGTTGGCTTGCGCCGCCGGATTGACCGCTCTGACGGCTTATCAGGAACTAGATACTGTGGGCAATGCCCTGCACATGGGGGCATACCTGCTGCAGGGCTTGAGAGAGAAAACGGGACATCTCAAGATCGTGCGCGATATCAGAGGCAAGGGGTTGCTCCTGGGGATTGAGCTGCGGACGCACGTGAGACCATTCTTGCAGACTCTCATGCTTGAACAGGGAGTGCTGATGCTCAATGCAGGCCCTCGGATCCTGCGTCTGTTGCCCCCCCTGATCTTGGAGCAATGCCATGCCGATGCTGCCATTGATGCGGTCTCCTCTGTCTTGGCCGCAGCCTCATGACTGATCGCGCGCCCGTGGATTTCCGAGACTTCAAGCAAGTTCGACAAGAGCGACGAAGGCGCGGTCGCCCCTTCGTAATAGCCCACCGTGGCGCGTCGGCCTCGGCTCCGGAAAACACCATGGCGGCCTTTGCCTTGGCGATCCGACAAGGGGCCCACCTCATCGAGACGGATCTGTGGTTTGCCCAAGACAGAGAAATCATGTTGCATCACGATCGGACCCTGCAAAGGGTCATGGGGCGGCCCGAGATGGTCGGACAACTTTCCCAGCGCGAACTCTCGCAGTGCACTACGCTTGCGTCGTATCCTCCAGAGGACGGATCCACCCACATTCCAGCCTTGGAAGAACTTCTGGAACTGGTCCGGCCAGCTCGCATGGCGTTACTTCTCGAACTCAAGGACCCTCTCTTCTCGCAACCCGGATACGGGGACATCCTGCTGGAGAAGTTGAAGGAATACGATCTCCTTCATTCCTGTTTCCTAGTTTCCTTCTCTCCCGTCTGTCTAGAGGCAATGCGCGCCTTGGACCCCAATATGCCCTTGGGGCTGATATCCATGAAAATGGGCTTGCCGCGGGAACCTTGGTCTCTGCTGGGACCCATATATCCCAATTTTTGGGTCAATCCCTTGTATCCTTGGATGGCCCACCGGCAGGAGACGCTGGTCGCACCATTGGACCCGCACCCTCAGGTACGGACCGACTTCTACCAGAAAATTGGCGTAGACGCCATTCTGGCCGACGACGTGGCCCAGATGGTCGCTCTGCTGGAAAACTGACTTTGCGGGTCGATCAGATGGGATGAAGTCCAGGGAAAGACAGTCCCGTGGTTTCATCCCAGTCCAGCATGATGTTTACGGCTTGCAGAGCCGTGCCGGCGGCTCCTTTCATCAGGTTGTCCAAGGCACAGAGCGCCACCACTCTGCCGGTATCTTGATCCCAGGCGAAACCCACGTCGGCAAAGTTGCTGCCCGCCAGAATCTTGGGTTCTGGCAGCCTGTACAGTCCCTTTGTCCCTTTTACCATCCGCACAAAGGGTTCCGCTCCATAAGTCTGACGATAGGCCTGCCAGAGATCTTTCTCTTGCACAGCGGAATCCAGAAACACATGGGAGGTTGCCAAGGCCCCGCGCACGTTGTCAATGGCAGTGGCACTCATGTGAAGATCCAGAGACGGGGTCCACGGCACCAACGCCTGTATCACTTCCGCTGTGTGGCGGTGCCCCACCGGGGCGAAGCTGCGCATGGCCTGGGCTCTCACCGGATGGTGAGAGCCGGTGCTGGCCTTGTTGCCGGCTTCACTGCTGCCGACCTTGACTTCGCAGATGACATCAGAACGGG
Source organism: Caldilineaceae bacterium (assembly GCA_963422415.1). Classification (GTDB taxonomy): domain Bacteria; phylum Chloroflexota; class Anaerolineae; order Caldilineales; family Caldilineaceae; genus Bin34. The sequence continues at coordinate 2,390,925 of OY729430.1, read as the reverse complement.
CAAAAGGCAGACCGGCCTTGAAGAGAGGCAGTACAGACAGTGTAATGGCAGTGGCGTTGCACCCCACTCCCGTCAGCAGCTTGGCCCCCTTGATGCGTTCTCGATTAATTTCGGGAAGACCATATACAAAATTCTCCAGGAGTTGGGGGGCGACGTGTTCGCGACCATACCAACGCCTGTACATGGCAGCGCTGTCCAGTCTGAAGTCCGCGCTGCAGTCCACAAGATATTCGGTCAAGGGCTGAAACGAGCCGATCCGCTGCATGGCGGCTCCATGGGGCAAGCACAGAAAGAGGATATCCGTCGGTTCCAAGTCTTCCACGCTGCGAAACTTCAAGCGGGTGCAATCCCGCAAGTTGGGATGCAGGAGGTGAACGTACGAGCCCTTGTGTCTTTCGCTGGTGGCCTGCCGCAAATCAAGGCCCGGGTGCTGCAGCAGGAGCCGCATCAACTCTCCTCCGACGTAGCCGGAGGCTCCCACAATGGCTGCCCTTATCCTGCGAGACATGCTGTGTTTCCTTGCCATTGTAGTTCGCCAAGATTCCCTCTTCGTTGCCTCTGACCCCGCGGGGCCGGGAATCCACGCAAACCAGCCCTTCAACCGCCTTGCGCGAAACGCAGGACATATTCGGCTATGCAACCTGGAATGTCCACGCCCGTCGGTTGAATGCTGTTGCGGAATTCCATGGTGTGGTTGACCTCGTTGACCAAGAGGCGCCCCTCTTGGTCTTCTAGCACATCAATGGCGACTATGCCGCCCCCCACAGCTTGAGCTGCCTGGAGACAGATTGTCTCGAGTTCCGGCGTCACGGGGCAGTTGCTGGACGCGCCACCACGGGCCGTGTTGGTAATCCAGTGCAGGGAATCTCGGTAAATAGCGCAGAGGGTTTCGTCACCGACCACAAAGGCACGAATATCCCGCATAGGCTTGGCAATGTACTCCTGAATGTAGTGGATCTGATGCTGATAGGAGCCCAGCACTTCCTTGTGTTCCAGTATGGCTTCCGCCGCCTCCCGATCGTTGACTTTGCTGAGGAGACGCCCCCATGACCCCACCGCGGGTTTCAGTACCACGGGGTACCCCATAGCCTCAATGGCCTCCAGAGCGGTTTCCGTGGTGAAGGCCACGGCCGTGCGCGGGGATGGCACACCCTGTCTGGACAAAGCCAACGTAGTCAGGATTTTGTCGCCGCAGGTCTCGACGACTTGGCGGGAATTGACAGTTCTAACCCCCACGGCTTCCAACGCATACAGGCTGTTCAGGGTGCGACTCTGAGAGACACTGCGCATCAGGACAGCGTCATAGGCCGTGAGATCCTGCGGTTGCGCCAAAACTCCGGGTGCGATCTGAAATGTCAACTTGCGATCGTCGATTAGATCAAAGGGAGTCGATAATGACTCAAACGCCGCCAGCAGCAGCTTTTCCTCGGATCGAATGCGACTGACCAATATCCCCACGCGCATGAACCGTGTTCCTTTTCCCTTCTGCCTTCCGATTGGGCTACTCTCCGTAGTCTTCCTCGTCCTCGTCCAACTGTTCCAGTTCCAATGGATCCAGCCTGACAACCTCAAACTCGGCGGCACAGGCATCACACTCGATCACCTCGTTGATCATGACATCTTCCAACTCGATCCTGCCTCCGCAGTGTAGACAACTGACGGCGCCACTGGCCAGCGACATGTTGACATCCATGGATTCCTTTCCTCCGAGACTTGGGCAATTTGCCTTATGGCTCTTGATTCAGTTTCCGCTTCACAAAGGAGACCAGTCCGCCTGCTTCCAGAATGCGGATTACATCCGGGCTGAAGGGCTTGAAGGAGACCGGTTTGATCGTCCCTTCCAGAGTAATGGTGGAGTTCTCCAAGGAGATCGTGGCGCGCAACGCGGGTTGGGCCAAGTCCACGAATTCCGGGCACTCGATGGCCAGCAGGCCGTTGTTCAAAGCATTGCGATAGTAGATGCGGCTGAAGCTACGAGCCACAATGGCTCTCACTCCTGCATATGTCAGACAGGTGACCGCTTGCTCACGACTGGATCCGCAACCCCAGTTTGATCCTGCCACAATCATGTCCTGCACCTGCACCTGCGAAGCAAAATCAGGCTGCAGATCTTCTAGGGCATGGGCCGCGATTTCCGCAGGCTCCTTCAAGGTATACGTGTACTTTCCAGGAAATATCACATCCGTGTTGACGTTGTCTCCGAAAATCCAGATCCTGCCTGTAATCGGTTGGGCCACGGGTCAAAGCTCCTTTGGATCCGTAATGTAACCTGTCACGGCGCTGGCCGCCACCACGGCAGGGCTGCTGAGATAAATGTCCGCTTCCGGTGTACCCATGCGGCCCTGGAAGTTGCGGTTGGCACTGGAAATGGTCACCTCGCCTGGTGCAGGAATTCCCAGATGATTTCCCATACATGGGCCGCAACCCGGCACACCGAGCATGGCTCCGGCGCTGACCAGTGTATTGACATACCCCAGTCGTATGCTTTCCTGGAGCACCTGACTCGATGCGGGAATGATCAGCAGCCGGACGTGCTGGGCCATGGTTCTGCCGGCCAGAATCTCCGCCGCCGCCGCAATGTCTTCCAGACGCCCATTGGTGCACGTACCGATGAAGGCCTGATCCACCCGTATCCCCGACAGCTCTGACACTGGCGTCACATTGTCCACATGGTGGGGACAGGCTACATACGGCTCCAGCTCTGTGGTCTGGTAATGGTGCTCGGCCTCCAATTCGCAGTCGCCATCCGGGTACAGGCAACCGGCCCTCAGCTCTTCCCGTACCTGTTGGCTTTGGTCGGGTGTAGCATCCAGTCCATGCAGCCGTCGGGTCAAGCGGGTGGTGCAGTAGTCCAAAGTGATCTCGTCGGGACTGACAAAAGAGTTCTTGGCACCGAATTCCGCCATCATGTTGGGCAGTACACATCGTGAATCAATGCTCATGGCCTGAATCGTGTCACCCGTAAATTCCACCGACCGGTATATGCCGCCATCCGATCCCAGATCACCAATCACCCGTAACGCGAAGTCCTTGGCAGTCACCCCCGGAGGCATATGTCCCGTCAAATGAATGCGAATGGTACCGGGCACCTTGAGCCACAGAGTACCTTGGGCCCACAACACCGCCACTTCACTGCGTCCGATACCGGCTCCAAAAGCGCCTAGCCAGCCGAAGTGCGGGGTGTGGGAATCGGCCCCCAAGATTACCTGGCCTGGTCGCACCACGACCTCCTCGGAGAGTACCTGATGGCAGATGCCTCGTCCCGCGTCAAAAAAATGACCAATTCCCTGTTCTTGGACAAAAGCCCTGATTTCCTTGTGATTCTGGGCATGGACCGGAGTGGGGGCAGGTACGGCGTGATCCAAGGTGATGGCCAGTTTGTTCGGATTCAGGATCCGTTTCTGACCGAACTCGGCCCACACGCGGCGAATCGCCGCCGTATTGTCATGGCTCAGGATGATATCGGGCGTGACGTCCAGAATTTCTCCCACCTGGACATGGTCCCGCCCGGCGGCCCGCGCCAAGGCCTTCTGGGCAAAGGTTTGTCCCGGCAGCATGGGGTTCAACATGATTTCCCTGTTCTCTTGCTATGCAGCCCAGCTTTGCTGACCCAAGTGGGCGGCATCTTTCAGCAACTGATCTACGTCTTCCAGACTAACCTTCATTTGATAGCTCAGATCCTTGACGCGTTTCGTAACCGCCTTGATTTCCTCCTCCGAGAGTTGCAGATTAAGTTGACTAGCCCGCTCCTTGATGCCGTTCCAGCCCACCAAGCGGTTGGTAATATCGATGTACCTCTGCAGTCCGAAGTCCTTGGGATCCAGGATTTCATAGGTTTTCGGGCTGTTGATCATGGCCTTGGCGTGAAGGCCGGCCTTGTGGGTGAAAGCCGTGGCACCAGTAATGTAATTGCTGAAAGGCACACTGACTTCCACAATGTCCGCTACGTAACTGTCGATTTCCACTAGCCGCGGCAAATCATACTTGTCGTTGATCAAGGCGGGATCCTCGGCATACAGGCGTGCAATCAGGCCTCCCAGCGGAGTAATGCCATTTCGTTCCCCGATGCCCAGCACGGAGGTATCCACGTGAGTCACACCGGCCTCCATGGCACAGTACGAGTTGGCTATGGCACAGCCGGTGTCGTTGTGACCATGAAATTCGATGTCGCAATTGACCATGGATCGCAGCACGCTGACCAGTTCGTACACTTCCCGGGGCCGGGCTACGCCCACCGTATCTGCAATGCCGACGCGATCCACGCCCAAGGCATCCACCGCCCGGTAGACAGTGAGCAGATCCACCAGTTCACTCCGAAAGCTGTCTTCGCTGCTGAATCTCACCTCCAGCCCGAAGGACTGGATATAGCGAATCACGTCCTGGGCACTTTCGATAATCGCCTGGATGTCCTTGCCGTGGGAAAATTCCCGCAGGATGCTGCTGGTGCCAAACAGGATGTCAATCCCATCCACTCCGGTTTCGATGGCCAAACGGGCATCGTCCATATGGCATCGCGTGTGGGTCAGGATTTTCGCCCCCAGCCCTAGGCCACAGATGAATTCAATGTCCTTGCGACTCTGCGGATAGGCTGCCGGAGAGGTCAGTTCCAGATATTCAACCCCGAATGCATCCAGCCGCTTGGCGATCTCTCCCTTCTGCTGCTGGGTGAAGAATGCATTGGCAAATTGCTCGCCCTCCCTCAGAGTCGATTCGATGATGGCAAACTGCTGGACACTCACCGCGGGTCCCCTTGCTGCATACTGAAAGAAAAGTCCCAGAAAAAAACAAAACCGGCTGGGTCAGCCGGCAACAAGGTCTGCGCGGAGGCAAACGTTCCTGACCCGAGGCAATCCTATAGGGAGCACTTGTTCTTGTTGACAAAGGGCGACCCGCTGGGCCTGACTGCAACCATGCAAGCATGGTAACACACTTGCACCGGTCCATGTCCATCTTTACAGGCGCTGCCTTGGGGGGTCCAGATTACCTCGATCTGCCCTTTCCTCTTTGTGAACAGCGGTCTCAAGCGGAACCGTTGACAATTCAGCCACAGTGCGATCCCTGCTCAAGTCTGTGGAGACACGCAAGCGGTCTGACCGCTTGGAGTTGGACCACCGGCTGTGACACTCGCCCTCTAGCGCGGCCTCGGCAATCTGGAACAAGCTGCCGGTCATGCCTACACACCATGGGCGATATCCTGAAGTCGGAATGCGGTTCTGGAGGCATCGTTGCAGTTCAAGGCTTCTCCTTGGCAGAAAAAGAAGGGCGTGGGTGTGTCCACGCCCCTCTGTCTACGCCAGTCCTCGCAGGCCGGACATTTCGCGGCCTAGGGTTGGAACACCAGTTTTGGCGGCCACTCGCCCTCCAGCTCGGCCTCGGTGATCTGGAAGACAGCCAGTCCCTCGCCCGTCGCGCAGTCGCCCGTGGTCCCACATGTCAGAGTGCCGGTTATGCCATCAAACCCCTCCACGGAGTTCAGGTAGTCCCGAATGGCTTGCAACCCGATCAGGAGATTGCCGTTGGCGTCGACTTGGGCCACCGCGGATATGGCATCCAGCAACATGGTGGTGGCGTCATACGCATGGGCATGGAATGCCGAGGGCGGACCGCCTCCATGCAAGTCGGCCCACTTTCGGAGGAGCTCAGTGTAGGCTTCGTTTTGCACGCTGGGAGCAGTGAGATACATGTCGACCGCCGCCACTCCGGTGTTACCAGGGAAATCCTGGGAAAACAGGCCATCAGCTCCCATCAGGATCATGTTCTCCAGACCGGAAATTTCTTCTGACTGTACGACAATGAAATTGCCCTCCGGCTGGAATATGGGGAAGAACAGCAGATCCGGCACTCTCGAGGCAACTTCGGTCAGCAGGGGACGCATGTCCGTGTCGCCTACATTGACCGCGCCTTGGTGGGTGACCGCACCCCCCAAGTTTGTGAACTCGATGGCCATCACTTCCTGCAGCTTGTATGCGTAGGGACTCCCGTCATGGACGGTGGCTACCGTACGCGCTCCCAGTTCGTTGTAGGCATATTCCGCCGCCAGCTTGCCTTGGAACAGATCGTTATGGGCGGTCCGATAATACCCAGGCTGCCACACCCCACCGGCGTCGCGATCGGGATCGGTCAGTGTGGGCGAGGTATTGGATGAAGAAATCATGCTCAGGCCCGCTTTCGAGATGATGGGCAGAGCCGCGGTCGCGGCACTGGAGCAGGCGGTGCCCAGCACACCTATGATGTTCGGGTTGGCAGCCACCTTCTGGGCCGCGGTCTGACCGCCTTCCGCACTGCACAGGGAGTCCTCTTGGCGCAGCGCAATCTCGTGCCCGTGGATGGGGCCATAGTCCGCAACCGCGATCTCGATCGCTCCGATCTGGTCGGTACCCAAGAAGGCGACCGGACCGGAATTCACGATCATGGAGGCGATGTTGATCAGTTCGCCTTCCTCCACGGCCACGCACCGAATGTCGTCGGTGCAGACCAGCGCATCGGTAATCGCGGGAGCCGGGGTTACGGTACAGGCCGCAGCCAGCAGGACTATCCATGCCAGAACGCTCAATTGCAAAATGGAAACTTTCATAATGACATCCTCCTCAACAATTCGATCTTCTCGTATACCACCTAGGGCCCTTGTCCAAGACCTTTTTTTATACCACAGGTGCCTTGCGTACAATTTACTGTGGCTGACGGCTGGTCACCGCCCAAGCCTCCGGAATCACGAACGCAAGTAAGACCCTCATGAAATCGAGTAGATGGTCACGGTCACTTGGCTGTTTGAAAGAGGGAATCAAACAGCACGAAAATATTGTCTACCCGTATCAACCAGAAGCTGGTGGTGCCGAGAATCAGCAATCGAAAGTAGTGTGCCGAAAGACCAGCGTCATGCATGCTCCTACGACAATGCCCCAAAAGGAAGCAGATGGCCAAAGAATGCGAACCATTCCGGGAACAGGTCAATGGGGCCAATCGGCCAGACAAGAGCAGTAGAAGCGTAGCCCACATTGAGAGCGCTGATGTCCCACGGCCTAGAAGGCAGTTTGGACCACCGTCCATTCCAAGACAAGGCGCATGGCGGCCGCCAGGGCCAACATCCAGATCGCCATGGACATATGATATTGCAGATGGATGAGACTACCTGGCCGCAAGGCAGCTCCGTAATGGCGCAACTGACGCGTCACGACATCAGGATCATGTCCCAAGTCAACTGGTGTGATTGCCCATTGCCATATTGATGCTGCGGAGGTAGGGCCTCTCCCCCCACGGCGTAAATCCCATGACCTGCACATTTCCCGACGTGGGACGCAGCAAGCCGGTGACCATTGCCACAGTCCTGAATTCTCGCCTGACCAAGATCTGCCGTATGGGAATCCTGGACGATCATGGACTTCCGCCGCCTAGGGATGGCGGCAGAGGTACAGGTCACCAAGTGGAAGGAAGCGATTGGTCTCCCGTTCGGCAAATCGACGCGGGACTTCGTCCCCGCCTTTAGGACAACAAGTCAGCCAGAGCCGATTTCACCTGTGGAAACTGATGTTCAAATCCCGCCGCCTGCAGCTTGCCAGACGACGCATTCTGTCCATAAAGCAAGAGATCGGCCATTTCGCCGAACATGATGCGAGCCACAAAAGCGGGAACTCCCGCGAAGAGGGGACGGTGCAACACAGTGGCCAAGGCTTGGCTGAACTCGGCATTGTTGTCCGCGGCGGGAGCCGTGATGTTGAAGGCACCCACCGCCTCTTCGCATTCCAGAACAAAGAGAATGGCACGCGCGGCATCTTGTGCGTGTATCCAAGGAAACGGTTGCTTACCGGTTCCGACAGGTCCCCCCAGACCAAACTGAAAAGGAGGCAGCATACGTGGCAGGGCGCCTCCTTGCATAGACAGCACGATTCCGAAGCGGACGATGGCGTGGCGGATCCCATGGTGGCGCAGACCCTGCGTCGAGGCTTCCCAGTCTACACAAACCGAAGCCAGAAAATCATTGCCCGGTGGCAGACGCTCCGAAAGGACTTCAGGACCATACAGGTTGCCGTAATAGCCCACTGCGGAGGCTTGGACAAAGACTGCAGGGGGATTCTGGGTTTCCTGAATCCCCGCTGCCAGTGTCTGACCGGTTTGTACTCGACTGGATCGTATGAGATCCTTGCGGTCCGGGCTCCAGCGCTTCTCGCCAATATTGGCCCCGGCCAGGTTGACAATGGCGTCCGTCTCGGCGATGCATGGAGCGATTTCGCGCGCGTCCGTCCCCAACCATTTGACATAGTTTACTTCCTGCCGATCGGGCTTCGCCGTGCGGGAAAGGACGGTTACATCATGCCCTGCCTCGACGAGCAACCGAGTCAAACAGGACCCTATCAGACCGGAGCCTCCGGCAATTACAACCCGCATAGAGGACAAGCCTTCCTTACTGTAGATGGGATTTCTCGGCCCATGTGACCAACCCGGAATGACTCAATGCAATCAAATCCGGATGGGTGGGCCTGATTCTAACACCGAGGCCGAGGTTACCATTTTGCTGGGGATGCAGTGCCCCGCCATACACTTCCAAACCCTCTGTGCCACCACTATATTCCAATACCTGCCGCGACAGCAGCTCCAGGGAATTGTCCACCCCGTACCGATATACCACCACCTCCACTTGCGTCTCGGCGGGGAGAATGGAGCCCAGCCGCACCGTGGCTTCCACCTGCACCGGATTCCCCACGGTCAGTGCGGAAGTGGAAACACGTATGCCCGCAAAAGAGACTCCCGGCCAATGTACGCGCATGAATTTCATCCAGGCCGCCAGTCGCACCGCCCTTTCGAAGTTCCCGCTATGTTGACTGTGCCCGGTTTCCATGGCTGGAAAATACAGGCAATGGCAGTAGTCATGCAACATCCGGCGCAAGCTGAACCGCGGAGCGCAACTGCGAATCGCCTCCTTCATAATCCGTACCCAGCCTGTGGGCACACCGTCCGCATTCCGATCAAAAAAGAGCGGCAGGATGTCGGTTTCCAGGATCTCGTAGAGTGAGAGGGCATCCGCTTCATTCTGGGTATTTTCGTCCTGAAAGGCGATGTCGGAGCCAATCGCCCAACCATTCCGGCCATTGAATCCCTCTGCCCACCATCCATCCAACACGCTGCAATGTGGCACTCCACACAGGGCGGCCTTCTCTCCACTGGTGCCACTGGCTTCATGAGGACGGCGCGGCGTGTTCAGCCATATGTCCACGCCCGCGACCAGATGGCGCCCCATGCGAATGTCATAGTTTTCCAGGAAAATGAACTTGCCCTTGAAGCCCGAAAGGGGATCTCGCGCGAGCCGGAAGATCTCCTGAATCAAATGCTTGCCGGCATCGTCCGCCGGATGAGCCTTGCCGGCGAACACAAACTGGATGGGCCGGGCCGGATCATTGACCAAGTGACGGAGACGATCGACGTCGTGCAAGAGCAACGTAGCCCGTTTGTAGGTGGCAAAACGGCGGGCAAACCCAATCACCAGCGCTTTCGGATCCAATACGGGTGCACCGCGCGCCAGATCAGCGGGAATGTCCTCCAATCGTTCCCCTTGGCGTACGAGGTTCTGCAAGGCAAACTCGTTCAAATCCTGTTTGCAGGCCAGATGGGCTGTCCATAGATCATGATCTGGCACGTGTTCAATGCCTTCCCAGGTTTGCGTTTCATGGATTTCCTCCATATACCTTGGCCCAAGGTGTTTCCGATAGAGGCTTTGCAGGCGCTCCGGTATCCACGTCGCGGCATGCACCCCATTCGTAATCCCCTGAATGGGTATTTCCTCGGGCGGCGTATGGGGCCAGACGAACTGCCACATTTCGCGGCTCACGGATCCGTGCAGTTGGCTGACTCCATTGGCATAGCCACTCAAACGGAACGCCAACACTGTCATGCTGAACCGTGTTTGCCAATCCAATTCCTGGCGGGCGAACTCCAGAAATTCATTCTGTTCAATACCCAGGTGCCCCCAAAACTTGGAGAAGTACTTTCCGATCAATTCATGGGAGAAGGTGTCATTGCCTGCGGGCACCGGAGTGTGGGTTGTAAAGACGGTGTTGGATCGCACCACTTCCACTGCCTCCGAGAAGATAAGGCCATGATGGTGCACCAATTCCCGCACCCGCTCCAGCCCCATGAAGGCGCTGTGTCCTTCATTCATGTGCCACACGGCCGGTTCCAAGCCCAGCGCCCGCAAGACACGCACGCCGCCCAACCCAAAGACGGTTTCCCAGGCCACCCGCGTCTCCTCATCGCCGTGATACAGGCGGTGACTGAGCTGCCGATCCGCAGGAGAGTTCTGCTCCACATCTGTATCCATGCAATAGACCTTGCAGCGGCCTACCTGGATTTGCCAGACCCGAATGTGAACCAGCCGAGCGGGCAGTTCCACGGCTACCATGACTTGTTGTCCGTTGGTCCCCAACGCGGGGGTTACAGGCAAGATTTCAAAGGGGAGATGGTCGTAATGAGCGTGCTGCCACCCGGAGGCGTCCAGCAGCTGATGGAAGTAGCCTTGGGGGTACAGGAACCCGACCCCGACCAAGGGAAGCCCCAGATCGCTGGCTTCCTTCAAGTGGTCGCCGGACAAGATGCCTAAGCCACCGCTGTAGATGGGCAGGGATTCGTGAAGACCGTATTCGGCGCTGAAGTAGGCGATGACTTTCTCGCTCTTGTCGGGATGTCGGTCGTGAATCCAGGTCAGCGCATCCGTTGACATATACTCGTCAAAACGCCGCATGACATCCGCGTAATAGCCTAGGTAGGCATCGCAACAGGCCAGCTGGTCAAGACGTTCTTGCTTGGCCTCGGACAACAGCAAAATCGGGTTGTGGTTGGTAGCGGACCAGATCTCCGCATCAATCTCCTTGAAGAGGTCCGGAGCTCCGGGGAGCCAGCTCCATACCAAGTTGTAGGCCAGTTCTTCAAGACGCCCAATGGTCGCCGGCAAGGAAGGTTTTACGGATATGTGCTGAATGATGTTCATGGCAGGAGGATTGACGTCTCTGGGCTTAATGTCAACGGGAGAAGTTGGAAACGGGTAAAAGTCAGTCCCGACCAAGTAAGGATCATACGGATCGAAACACCATGGTCTTACATTGTGTCTGTGCTACTTGAAGCGCTGAGACTTTGTACCAAAACAGACAGTCTCTGCGTCAAGTCGCCTTGGAACTCCCCTTTCCAGAAACTGCTTCAGACCGCTGGCAGCCCGAAGAGGAAACGGGTGCGCGGCCAGAGCAACCATGCAATTCCCAGGAAAGGCTGCACCAATGGGAAGAAAGCAAAATCCACTCCGTATAGACGCCAGACGGACCGTCCCACCAAGTCAGGGGCTGTAATGCTCAAGGTTCCCACCAATACGGTCCCCAGCGACTCGACCGCCAATACTGTCAAGGACAGGAACCAGGTCCAAGGTCTACGGAAGACAAGGCCGAAAGCGGCCAGAAGATAGCAAAGGCCCGCGAAAGCGGACAGCAAAGATCCTGCCTCTAGGGCAACACCCATCTTGAAAAAGAGCTGGTACACCGATCGTCCCGCCGCCGAGAAGGCCAGCAGAGGATAGGAGATGGCCAAAATGTACCCTATGGCTTCCAGTACCACAGAGGAGTGAGCGTTCAATTCCATTTGACGAGTAGCGCTCAATGCAAACCCTCTACAGCTTGTGACAAAGATGCACGCCATCGGAAATCGGGAGCAGGCAGGTGTCCACGCGTGGATCCTCAAAGACCCGTTGATTGACCGCCCGGATGCCCCGCGTTTCTTCATCCTGTACCGCGACATCGACAACGCCCCCTCCCCAGAGAGTGTTGTCGATCAGGATGATGCCCCCTTGGCGCACAAGTTGCAGACACAGCTCATAATATTGAACATATTGGTTCTTGTCGGCGTCAACGAAGGCCATGTCAAAAGAACCGGCGACTCCCGCGTTGATCATGCCTTGCAATGTCTCTACCGCCGGTCCCAGTCGCAACTCAATGCGATCGGCGATTCCAGCCTTCTGCCAAAACTTGCGCGCCGTAGCGGTCCACTCTTCGCTCACATCGCAAGTAATCACTTGGCCGTCCGCCGGCAGCGACCTGGCTACGGCCAAGGCGCTGTACCCCGTGAAACAGCCGACCTCAATATAACGCTTGACCCCCAACAAACGCACCAGGAACTGCATGAAACGACCCTGATAAGGAGGAATCTGCATGCCTCCGGCCGGCATCTCCGCGGTCAATGTCCGGAGCTCCTGCATGACATCGTCGTCGGACGGTGTGACAGCCTGTACATAACTCCAAAGTGCATCAGTCATTTGGATTGATTTCATGTCCATTTCCTTGGAACCAAATTCGCATCTCCGAGCCGGCAATTCTCAGGGGCATCAAGCAAATCCTGGGTTATCAGAGCCTGCAGTTCAGCATACTCCGTACAACAACGCAGATCAGCAGCATCCGTTCTGATGCGGGCCGGTGCATTAAACAGGGATCCCGAGTGGGCGGCCCGGATCATGGTCAGATCGTTATATGAATCCCCCGCGGCAAATGTCTTGAACCCTAACTCGTGAAAGGCTTCGATGGCCTTGCGCTTGCCATCGGTCTGGCGAATATGAAAGTCCTTCACCATGCCTGACATCGAGTCCACCACCAGTGTGTTGCCAAAGATGGTGGGAAAACCCAGCTGGGCCTGAACCGGTGCCACTAGTTCCATGAAGATGTCCGAGAGAATCACAACGGGGGTCCGTTGTTTCAGCCAATCCAGGAAGCCCCGCGCGCCTTCCAGAGGCCGCACAGTCTCGGCGATGATATCCTGCAAAAATTGTAGCGTAAAGCCATGTTGATTCAGAATGTCAATGCGCATTTTCATAAGTTTCGCATAGTTTTCAACATCACGTGTCGTCAGTCGCAGTTCTTTCAAACTCGTGTGATCTGCAATGGCAAGCCAGACTTCCTCTAGCAGTACGCCTTCCAAATCCAGTGCTACAAGCGTTGGTTTTGCCACCAGTGCATTCCTGTTGCCAGTGTTAAGGTGAGACTCATCGTTCTGACTATGGTTCTGGACGATTGCGGAACTTAGAGCGTCCGAGCAGTCTTGCCAGCGGAGGGCTGCCACCGCGCCTGTGTCCAAGCCCCTAGGCACAGGCGGGGGTTCCTGTGGAACATCCGATTATAGACAGGGCTTGAAGTTAATGTGAAAACACAACAACCCTGAAATTTCCCGTCTGGAGGTCGTCAGGATCCGATTGCTTGCCTGCAGTCTGTAACGTAAATGGGTACATCAGCGTTGGAGAAAATTATCTCGGCTGTTATATTGGGGGCTGCTTCAAATGTCAATTCATTTAATTGCTGAATTCTTCTGGCTTGTGAGTCTGGAGAGATTGGCATTTCACCAGCCCCTATCAGGAGGCCAACATGACATTGCGGAATAGTTTAAGTCGACGGAATTTCTTGCAGTTAAGCGGCACAGCAGGGGCGTTGAGCCTCTTGAGCGCCTGCGTAGCCAGCATACCTACAGGCGGTTCAGGTACCGATTCCATGATGGAAATGGCGGAAATTGACATTTGGTCCTATCCCCGTACAGAGAATGACTTGGATATCGTGTTCAAGCCTCTGATGGAGAAATTTCATGCCAGTCATGACACTATCAAGGCGAATATCGAGGTGCAACCATGGGGAGGCCGACGCGAGAGTCTCTATGCCGCCGCCGCCGCTGGCGAGGCTCCGGACATCTGGGACGCCACAACCGACACGATACCCGCCTACATTGAAAAGGGGGTCATTCTGGGTGTCTCGGACCTCTTGACTGAAGCCGATCTGGCTGATTACCAGGATGCAGAACTGGCCGCAGCCAGTTTTGACGGTGTGCTGTATATGCCCCTGTTTGAAGCCGAAGTGAATGGTCCCGCCTACAGTGGCGGTCTGCTCCGCGAACTGGGTCTGGATCCAGACACCACGGAGCTGGACACGTGGGACAAGCTTTTCACCGTGGCGGAATCGGCCGCGGCCAAAGGCTATTATCTGGAGGCCCTGAGCACCTTCAACTGGGGTGAATTCATTACGCAGGTGCATGAAGCAGGCGGCACCGTTTACTCTGAGGACCGTACCAAGTCACACTTTACGGAAGACGCGTGTCGCCAGACACTGGAGCGTTGGGTGATGGAATACCAGAATGGTTGGGTACCTATCGAGTTTGCCATCGGCAGCGTCGATGAACAGGGCGGCTTGCCCGACTACTGGCTTTCACTGGAACAGGTCACTACCCGTAGGGAAGACGCGGCCTGTATCACGAATGTAGAAGCGCAGCCGGAGCTGGAATACATCTTGGGTCATCCGCGCACGCGTACCGGTGCGGAATTCCCCATTTCCGGCACGGTGTCAGGACAGGGTTGGGCGATAACCTCACAGAGCGATGAAGTGGATGCCGCCGTGGATTGGGTCCGCTTCATGATTCAACCACCCCAAGTAGGCGAATACTGCCAGCTGGCGGGATCCACGCCCATTGGCACCAGGTCCAAGACCGAATTCTGGAATCCGGAACCCTGTGTTCTGGAGCATGTCAACCGGCACAGTCCGCATCTCTTTTCCGACCAGGATTCGAATACTCTGTGGCAGGAGAGCAAGGTGGTCTGCGGTCCACAGTTCCAAGCGGCCATATTGGGACACAGCCCTGTTGACGAAGCCTTGGAAACCATGCAGACCGAAATCGACGCGTTGCTGGCGGAAAAAGCCTAGTTTCAACCCTGCGGCACGTTATCGTGTTGCAGAACTTGGCGGCAGGCAAGGAGAAACCCTGTCTGCCGTCTGGCTCTGCTTGATTGACATAAGCAAGTCATGGTTCCCAGCTATATCAAGACGATGCCCAGTTCGGGCATCGGGCACAGGATTAAGGAATCCTTGCCTTGGTATCCCTTCATTCTGATCAATCTTGCGGTTTTCTTGTTGTTCAACCTTGTGCCTTGGCTCAGCATGTTTCGCAATGCCTTGTACAAGACGGATCTGCTGAGCCACTCGGAATTCGTGGGGTTGGGCCATTTTGGTGACATGGTGGCCGATGAACGCCTGCACCAAGCCGTCCGCAACACGGTGCTCTTTGCGCTCCTTTATGTGCCACCCATCGTGTTCGTATCCTTGGTGGTTGCCATTCTGGTCAACCAGAGATTGCGTGGCATGCGCTTTTTTCGCTCCATCTATTTTCTGCCCAATGTCACCAACATTGCCGTGTTGGCCTTGGTCTTCCGAAGGTTCCTGTCGCCCCGGCCCGACGCGCCCATCAACTACATGCTAGGCTTGGTCGGAATTCCGGCCCAGAAATTTCTGTTGGACATTCACCAAGCCTTGGCCTCCATCGCCGCAGTGGGCGTCTGGCAGTCTTTCGGTTTCTTCATGGTGATTTGGGTGGCGGCGCTGCAAGCCATTCCGCAGCCACTCTACGATGCAGGGATGGTGGATGGAGCCTATGGGTGGCGGTTGCACAGATACGTGACCATTCCACTCCTGCGGCCAACCGCAGCCTTCATCGTGGTCATTACCACGATCGGAGCCTTGCAGGAGTTTGGCGCCATTTACATACTGACCGGCGGGGGGCCGGTCTATGCCACGACCACCGCGGTCTATCATATCTATTCGCAGGCCTTCAACTTCACGCGCTTCGGCTACGCCAATGCTCTTTCCATCCTGCTCTTTGCTCTCATTCTGGTGATTGCTTGGATCCAAAGCCGATATCTGAAATTTGACGAGGAAGTGTATTGAATCACAAATGAGTACGGTTCGCACAGAACTGGACCCGGGCCTGTTGGGCAAGATTCGGGCGTGGGTAGGCTATCAGCCCGGCCAAGAAATCAAGACCATTCTGACCTACGCGCTGATGGCGGTGGTAGGGGTCTCGACGGTGGGACCCTTTGTCATCATGCTGTCAGTGTCCCTGACACAGGACATTCGGTTCCTGCTCTTTCCTGTGGATCTGATTCCGCAACCCTTTACCGTGGAGAACTTTGGGCTCCTCTTTTCTCGCACTCTGGCGGCCCGATGGCTGTACAACAGCTTTGTCGTGGCCGTGATTTCCACTCTGGGTGGAGTCATCACATCCGCCATGGCCGGCTATGCCTTTGCCCGGGGCAACTTCCTGGGCAAGGAGTTTCTTTTCTACATCTTCATCGGCATACTGATCATGCCGGACACCGCCCTGATCATTCCGCAATACATCCTGCTGTCCGACTTGGGGTTGGTCAACTCGTATACCGCCTTGATTGGCCCTTGGTTTGCATCGATATTCGGCACTTTTCTCATGAGACAGCAATTTCTCAGCATCCCTAGGGACTATGACGATGCAGCCCACATGGACGGGGCCAATCTGTTCCAGATCTTTGGAAGCGTGCTGTTGCCCCAACTAGTACCCGCCTTGGCCACGCTGGCCATACTGCGGTTCATGGGCAATTGGAATTCCTTTCTTTACCCCTTGATTGTTACCACCAAGGCCAATATGCGGACACTGCCGGTGGGATTGGGCACAGTGGCTCGCTCGGGGGGTGATGCAGGACTGGACATGGCCGGCGCCGTTTTGGGATTTCTACCCACTTTCATCATTTTTCTGCTGGGTCAACGTTACATAATCCAAGGTGTATCGTTGAGCGGCTTAAAGGGATGACGCTCTGCATGGCGCCTTGACCCGAAACGGGAGGACTAAGCGTCCACGCAGGAGACCCCGTGGCCGGTCCCGCACGCGCGATCACAGCCGGAATCGTCTCCGATTCCGATCCGAATTTCGCTCCTAGCCCAAGCCAGCCGACCTTACATTGCCACATGAACTTCAATGTCGGGATTTCACAATAGCAACCACCGAAACGGTCTTTCCCGGCCCTGACATCTGTAGACTCTTTGTTTTGTATAATAGTTATTATACAAAACAAAGAGTCTACAGATACAACAAATTATTTGTCATAATCAGGACTGTATCAGGACTGTATATTGCGCTGGAATCACAGGGTAGTGCATGCACCCCTCTTCCGTCTCTTCTCTGGCCCTAGTCCTGTCACGCGCGGCACAAAAGCACGTTCATGACGCCAACCACCATCATCGCGGTACCATGAGCACAGATGAGCTGTCTCCCAGATCAACCCCAGACCAATGTTGTAACGGGGGATGGTAAGATATTTTGAATGGCAGAATAGGTTCACAGGCTCCATATCCGTCATATGAAACCTTGGTCTTGGAGCCAAAGGGAATGTCCCAGCATTGCAAGGGGTGCTCTGTGACTTGCAACCTGCTTGACTTGACTTGAGTGACCTGAGGCCAAGGAAACGTTTTTGCAATCATGTCAAGAAATTTTCATTGCCTGACATGATTCTTGTCTGTTTCAAGGAGGAAGGAGAACGTACAGATGAATATTAATTTCAAGCTATGGCCGCTGTTCTTGGTGGTAGTCTTGGTGGCGAGTGCCTGTGTGGCCGCGCCACCTGCCACCCCTGCCGAAATGCCGGATGGCGAAGAGAAAATGGATGGTTTTGTCGTGGGAGTCAGCAATACTCTGGTCGGCAACGGTTGGCGGGAGCAGATGATCTGCGCCATCAAAGCCGAGGCCACAGCCAGCGGCAAGGTGGACCAGGTGGTAGTGGTCAATCGCAACGGTGGTCCCACTGAACAGATTGCGGATCTGGAAGGGCTGATTTCCCAAGGCGTCAATGCAATCATTCTCAATCCCACGGACCGAGACGGCCTCAATGCCGTAATCGAGTCTGCAATTGCCCAAGGCATTGTAGTGGTAGCCGTCGATCAAGCCGTCTCGGCCGAAGGCGCCTATGTGGTTACCAATGATCAGACCGCCTACGCCCAGCTGGGAGCCGAGTGGCTCTTTGAAACCCTAGGTGGATCGGGGAAGGTCATTGAAATGCGAGGCATTGATGGCGTTCCCGCCGACAGTGACCGTCACGACGGGTTTGAAGCCGCATTGGCCAACTATCCAGGTATCGAAGTGGTCGCCACTCCCTTTACGGGCTGGGACCCTTCCACGGGAGCCCAGCAGGCTCTGGACCTGCTTACTACGCAAGAGATCGACGGAATTTGGACTTCGGGCATTGACTACTCCGTCGTGGAACAATTCCAGGTTGCCAACGTGGACTACGTGCCGGTTGTGGGCGCCGACAACAATGGTTTTATAGAGCAGCTGCTCAACCTGGCCGATGATGGCTTTGTTGGCGCGGCCGTGACCAATCCCCCCGCCATTGGAGCCGTAGGCATGGCCATCGCCATTGATGCCTTGACCGGTCAGAACCCCGCTCTCGTGACCACGCTTACCCCTCAAGTGTACGCCACGGGGGACACCGAGGAACTGGAAGCCATGTACGCTCCCGATGAGCAGGTGGGTTGGAGCACCTATGTAAATATCGAACCATACACCAGCTACAACGGCAGCGCGGATGTTTCGGCCTGCAAGGCGCCGGGCGAGTAGATTCCCCTTGGCAACGGGCTTGCAGTGACTTCTTCGCGCCCTATCCTTGCCGCGGCCAATGTCACCAAAGCCTATGGTCCTGTAGTGGCTCTTCGGGGTGTGGATTTCGCGGTGGCACAGAGTGAAATCCACGCCCTGCTTGGCGCCAATGGCGCCGGCAAAAGTACCCTCGTCAAGGCATTGGCTGGAGTTCACACAGTGGACTCCGGCTCGCTTTCCATCAACGGCAGTCCTTTCGCGTGCAAGGCTCCGTCCGATGCCTTGCACGCTGGTATTGCCACCGTTTTTCAGGATTCGGCCCTGTTGCCTGATCTGACGGTGAGTCAGAATTTGCGGCTCAGTCGTACCGATCCTGTCGTTTTTCAGCGGTGGCTTGCCTGGTTTGAGTTGGCACATCTTCAACTTGCGGATTTGGTCAAGGACCTGCCGCTGGAGACGCTGCGGATTATCGATCTGGCCCGCGCCATTGCCGGGGATCCCCATGTCCTGCTTTTGGATGAAATCACGGCGGCCCTGACCGCGGAACAGGCGGAGCGTGTCTTCTCCTTTCTGGTTCACTGGAAGGAGCGGGGCCGGTCTGCAGTCTTGATCACTCACCGGTTAGCGGAAGTCCTGCGTATTTGTGACCGCGCCACCATTTTGCGAGATGGGCAGAACGTCGCCCTGTTGGATACAAGTCGCGTCCCAGCATCCTGCCATGGTTCAGAAGATTTGGACGAGCACACCTTGGTCGCCGCGATGCTGGGTGCGGCACAGCATCAACAGGCAACTGCTCCCCAAGAGGCAACCACGGGGAATCGACCCCAAGGCGCGGTCCATTTTGAAGTCAAACAGCTGGGCTTTGAGAAGCGCCTACAGAACATTTCCTTTGTTCTTCACGGGGGCGAGGTCTTGGGGCTGGTAGCGCTGGAAGGTCAGGGACAGGAATTGCTTTTTGATTTGCTCGCCGGAGAGCGCAGACCAACGGAGGGTGCAATCATCATTGAGGGTCAAGTCCGCAGGTTCCGTTCTCCCGCCGATGCCGTGGCCCATGGAGTGGCCTTGGTACCTGGGGATCGCCAGCAGGCCTTGCTGCCCAGCCTGCCTGTACACCAGAATTTGGCAGCGCCCCTTTTTAACCATCCTGCACAATGGCTGACTTTGCCGCGGCATGAAGAGGCCGCGGTGCACAACGCGGTGGACCGGCTTGCGATCGACACCCGGGCCGCTTCCCAGGTGCGCAGGTTGTCCGGTGGCAATCAACAGAAGGTGGCCATAGGGAGATGGCTGGTTGCGGGATTCAAGACACTGCTTTGTTTCGACCCTACGCGCGGAATCGATATTCAGACCAAAGGCGATATCTACATTCTGTTGCGCGAACTGGCGGCGGACGGGGCTTCCATTCTCCTTTACACCAGCGAACTGGCCGAAATTCCCTTGGTGTGCGACAGAGTGCTAGTCATGCATGGCGGCCGTATCGTGGATGAGCAGGATGCCGCCGCGGCCACTGAATCCACGCTTTTGACGGCTGCACATGGTCTGGAAGCGTTGGCATGACGGTTGCAACTTCCCGGCAGGGTCTCAAGATCTGGATCCGGGAGCTGGGTCGGAACGGCTGGATCCTCGGCATATGGCTGCTTCTGATCATGCTCGTTGTCTGGTATGGCTCCCTAATACCGTCGTTCGGCAACTTTCAGATCACGTCCATTAGCAAGAACAGCCTGCCTTTGGTCTACCTGGCCATAGGGCAGGCCATTATCGTGATAGCCGGCGGAATCGATCTCTCCTTGGGTTCCCTTTTGATTCTGGCCAATGCCTTGGCCGCCAGGCACATGGATGAGCAAGGCTTGGGCATGGTACTAGGTATCGGCCTCGCGTTGATTTTGGGGTTGGGGTTCCTCAACGCCTTGGTCGGTTGGATCATTCATGTTTCCGGCGTTCCCGACATTGTGGTGACCTTGGCCACCAGCTACATCTGGTCTGGTCTGGCTCTCTGGATTCTGCCCTCCCCAGGGGGTGGCACGGCACCGGAATTTCGGTGGCTCTTCACCGGCTCTCCTTCCGGCATTGGAGGCACTTATGTCATGCCCCTATCGATGATGCTGATTCCTGCCGCCATGGTCTTTTTCATGTCTAGGCGCAGTCACCTGGGACTATCCATGTATGCCATTGGCAGCGACCGCGCAACGTCCCGGCTTGCAGGCGTGAACATCCGCAAGGCCAAAATCGCTTCCTATGCCATAGGAGGCGGCATGGCCGCCCTGGCAGGCTTGGCCACGATTGCGATCACGGGGACCGGAGATCCCCGCTTCAGCGTTGGGGCTATGGCCACGTTGAACAGCATTGCCGCAGTGGTGTTGGGAGGTGTGGCTCTGGCTGGCGGGTCTGGATCCGTGCCCGGGGTGGTGCCGGCGGGTGTAATTCTAATTATGCTCAACCCCATCCTGAGCGCGATGGGCATCAATCCCAACAATGTCCAAATCATTCAAGGCGTGATGATTGCCGGAGTCATGATGATCGGGACCCATGGCACCGAAGCGGGCCAAAACCTCATGAAGCGCCTCCGCTTCAAGGTGACGCATCACTATGGATAAGCCAGCTTCAACTGCTGCCGGATCAGTCCGATCCAGATTGCACACTCTGATCACGGAACAGCCGGTTCTGATCTTGGGCGGTGTTCTGCTGCTTCTGATTCTGGCTACAGGGGTCATCGAACCGCACTATCTTTCCCTCAACGGAGTGCGAAGCACCTTGCTCCAAGCGGCTCCGTTGGGCATATTGGCCGGTGCGCAAACCATTCTCATGCTTGCCGGCGGCATTGACCTGTCGGTCACCATGATCGCTACAGGATCCGCTTATGTCACTGCCAACCAGTCTCCGCAAGGAGCGGTCATCGCCATTGTGTTGGGTCTGTTGGTGGGACTGATTGTAGGCGCCATCAATGGCACCGGTGTAGCCGTCTTTCGCGTCAATCCCTTGATTATGACCCTGGCCATGTCTGGCATTCTGCTGGGGCTCTTTACGGCGTGGGCTCAGACCATCCTCCAAGGTTCAACCCAAGTGCACGCCTTTGTCAAAATCCTGGGGGCGGGTTCGTTCCTAAACAACCAAGTACCCTTTAGCGTTGTGGTATGGACATTGGTGGCCATCGGCATTTCCTGGATCCTCAAGCGCACGGGTTGGGGCCGATTGCTGTTTGCCGTAGGCGACAACGAGATAGCAATCCGATTGGCCGGAGTCAAGGTGTGGCAGGTGCGGATCACTGCCTATATGGTAGCCGGCGTGCTGGGCTCCATCGCGGGCATTCTGTTGGCCGGGCGCACCGGCGCTGTGGACTTGCAGCTGGCAAACGCCTTTCTCTTGCCGTCAGTGGCGGCTGCCGTGATCGGTGGCACATCCATCTTTGGAGGTGTGGGAGGCTATACCGGCACCATCATTGGCACCTTGATTCTGAGCGTGCTGAATTCCCTGCTGACTTTTCTCAACGTGGGTCAGGATATTCAGCAGGTTGTGTACGGATCCATTATTCTGATTCTGGCTTGGAGCTACGCGGGACTCACCGGCAAGAGTGCGTAAACCATCTGTCTGCACCATATCGATCGCGCCTTGCACAGGTGGTTTCCACGGGACGGATCCCGATGTCTTTCCTCTGTTGCACGCAAGGAGGGAAAGTCCCTTGCCCAACGAGAATCCAGGATGACGCCTTTGGACCTGTCTCCAATACCATGACCGCCCACAAGCACGTTGCCATACCCAACACGGACCTGACGGTTTCCTACCTGTCCCAAGGTGATTCCAGCTCTCAACCGATTCTATTGTTTCTGCATGGGAACTTGGGCACCAAAAGCTGGTGGCAACCCCTTTTTGACATCCTGCCCGATGAAATGTACCTCTTGGCCCCCGACCTGCGGGGCTGCGGAGCTACACAGAGCGCCAGCGAGGATTTTCGCCTGCAGACCTTGTTGGAGGATTTGGACAATTTCATCAAGACGCTGGATCTGTCTCCCGCTCCCTTGGCCTTGGTGGCTCACTCGACAAGTTGCCCTCTGGCCATAGAGTTCAGTCTCAGATTCGGGCACCTATTGCATTGTCTGGTCTTGGTGGGGTGTCCTCCCCTAGCCGGCATAGCCACCCCACCCGAGGCCTACCGCTATCTCCAGCAGGCGATTCGAGATCCCAATCATACCCGCGAGTTGCTTGGTGCCCTGCTGCCCCACTTGGATCCAAGGCAAGAGATCCACCGCACTTTCATGACACAGCTGGCGGTTGAATTCCAGAAAATGTCCCCCAAGGCCTTGGATGGCCTTACACGCAATCTTGAACATTGGGAATGTATGGACAGAATCCATCTGTTGAGGGTGCCCTTGCTGCTGGTGCGCGGTGAAGACGACGAGGTTGCCTCTCATGTCATGACTTTGCAGACGCTGCTTGCCATCCCATCTGCCAACAACCTGGAAGTAATCAAGGGCGCGGGTCACGCTCCAATGATAGAAAATGCCCGTGCTTTCGCCGCTAGACTGATCGACTTTGTCTACCAAGACTCCGGAGACGTTGCCGATGAACTGCGCTCTTCATCCTAGAGTGCCAGACCCTTCCCTGTCACATGCACCAAGACGGCAGGTGAGTGAACCAAAAAATTGCCGCTTTCGGGTTTCAGTGCATCCACTAGATAAACAATCACGAAGACAGCGAAATTGCGGACCATACCTCCCTTGATGCCATCAAGGTGTCCAAGGTGCGATTCAGGTTCCGTGTCTAGAGGCCGCGGAAAACGAGAGTCGATTTGTACTTTGGATTAGACAGCAGAAGTACCATGACAGTCCCGCTGCCCTCAAGAAATTCTCGAATTTTCCGCAGAGGGACGCCAACCCATTGTTTCAAGTCTAGGCAGGGACGGCCTGTGACGGATCGGAGGCTGCAGTGGACAGGGTGCTCGTGTCCCACCCTCTCTACCGTGGGCCCGTCTCCGCTCAGTCATAGGGTCACCGATCTTGTGGTTATGTCTTGTCGTCGTTCAACAACCAGTT
Source organism: Caldilineaceae bacterium (assembly GCA_963422415.1). Classification (GTDB taxonomy): domain Bacteria; phylum Chloroflexota; class Anaerolineae; order Caldilineales; family Caldilineaceae; genus Bin34. Next base: position 2,367,508 of record OY729430.1, on the reverse strand, counting down.
GATGATGGCCGCCACCAGCCACAAGGCAATCAACAACAGCAGAAAAACAATCGTCACGCGGTATCGGGCGGGCACATAGGTATCCAGCGCTCTTTCCATATATCCTCACAAAGGGATCTGTCTGCTGTGGCCTGTGCCCATTATGCCGGGTATTCCGCGGCGTCCCTGTCCCGGAAATGCATTGTTCACATTCAATAACGGAGGAACCGAATACGTCGCAGGCGGCTCTGCAGGTGCTGCCACTGATGCTTCGCCGCTTGTCGCTCTTCTTCCAGATCTTCTTGCGGGCCATACTTGCTCCGTACTACAGTATGCGCAATCAGCCTTATCTGTTTGTCCATGGCTCTAGCATCGTGCTCCTTGATTCGATCCTTGGTGGCCAGAAAGTTTGAGAACCGACCCGCGAACTCGGATTCAGTTTCCCAATCTCGCTTTGCCCGTCCTAGTCGCCGTCCCCAGATCAAAAGGGATATCCAAGGATCGCGCGGCCAAGATCGCCTGCGCAGCATGACCATGAAGGCAACCACTGTCAGTAGAAGCACGCTGACGCTCAAGGCAGATCTCCATGGGAAGTCCATTGCATCGGGGATGCCGGCAAGCAGCGAGGCACTGTCTGGCTTGATGGAGGTGTCCGTGGATACCAAGGAAGAGGGCAGATAGCTCCGATCCAATTCCTGACGGCTGGCGGTAGGCTCAAAGGGTATCCAGCCCAGTCCGGGAAACCAGACCTCAGGCCAAGAATGCGCCTGGGCATCGGTAATGACCCATTCTTCGGTGTATTCGGTGAAATACCCCGGAGCATAGCCTGTGGCAAATCGCACAGGTACGCCGCGGCTGCGCATCAGTACAGCAAAGGCCGTGGTGTAGTAGTCGCAATACCCACGACCCAAGTCAAACAGAAAGTGATCCACCACGTCCTGTACGTCGGCGCCAGGCAGATCGACCTGCAGATCGTAGGGAAAAGTCCTGAGATATGTCTCTATGGCCAGCCCCAAATCATAGGGGGTCTCCGCGGTCTGGTCCAGTTCCCGCGCCAACTGCACGGTGCGTTCCGTAACCGTTTCGGGCAAGGTCAGATAGGCCTCAAGGCTTTCCGGCGGAACCGATTCATAGGATTCCCAAGGGATTTCGCGCAGAACCGCTTCACTCAACAGAGGCATGGCCGAGAGCACGGAGTAGGATCCTCGGTCCAGATTTCGGAAGAGCAAGGGCACTCCCACTGGATTGGTTTCCGGTCTGACGTTCACGGAAAACTGCATGGGCTCGGCAATGGCGTAGGCCAAGGGAGATCCTGTCTGAAATTGCACGGCCTGCCAGATTTCGCGCCGGTAAGGATAGGGGGGCAGTTCAAGGCGTGTGTTGGCATCGAGCACATCGCCGAAGACGGGATTCGGGTTTGACCATCCGCGGCCATCGTATCTCTCATAGACCATGCCGCGCATGTAAAAACCGCGTTCTTCGGGAAAAGGATAACTCGCAGCCACCTGCATCACCACTTGTGTGGAAAGATCAGGCGATTCTCCCAGCAGAAAGCTATTGGGCAGTCCACCGGCAGCTCGCCTGTTCTGTCCGCCTACAGAATTCTGTAGATCAGGAAACATGCGTTCCCCCAAATCACTGGTAGCCTCGTCCATCGGCTGCAGAGTCTTCTGTATCCACTCGGTCCACTGGGTGACATCAATGCTGGGGACAATTCCCGCCACCAGTCCCATGAAAAGCAAGGCGCTGCCCATCCCCATTGCTCTGTCCAGAATGATTCCATCCGGATAGTCCACATCCCGCTGCTGCCAGGTCTCGGCCAGTTTCCGCTGATGGTTCCACGCGAAAAGAATAAAGAGAAGCGCCAGATAGCCCAACAGATGGATTCTTGATCCTTGGCTAAAGTACAGAACGTAGGAAAGAACCGCCAGCGACGGCATCAAGCAGAGGAATATTGATTTCTCCTGCAAAAACATGAGCGTGGACTGCAGAGCCAAAAGCACAAGGAGGATGCTGCCCATGGCAATTAGGATCAGGTCGTCCTGTTGTGCGCCCGTGCTCTTCACGCCTTCCATCCAAAAGGACAGCCGCGCGACAAAACCGGCAACGGAAACGACCCCTTCCTGCACCACGAATTGTCCAAGTTCCCGGAAAAGTTGCTCTAGGCCTTCATAGTCCGCAGGACGCCATTGGAGCCAACGACCCGCCATGTTGGTTACCTGCTGCAGCCACAACCCAACGCCCATGAGAGCAGCTCCCACCACGGCCCAGACTCTCTGTATGCGTGCACTGGTTCCACTGTCATGTTGTGCAGGAGGCAGGAACAGCCACAGCCATAGCATTCCCGCTACGGGAGCGACTTCCAAGGGGAGATGGGCCGCCTTGAAGTTCACCCATTCGGTCTGTCGCAAGGATCCTGCGAGAGTCAACTGCAATGCCACCATGAGCACAAGGGAAGTCCATCCCTTTGAGGGCCGCAGGCGATCGAGGAGAGTTCTTAGCCAAATCTGTATGAAAGCCCACACATTGACTTCCCTGTCATCTGCAATGCCCGCGGCATTTACCCTACGACTTCCTCGACACTGACTTCCACTACCCCACCAAACGGAGTGGTCAGGAATTTCTTTCGTTGCCGTCGATACGTAATCAATGGCGTATAGGAGTCATCCGTTTCCAGCAAAGTCAGGGGAAAGGAGGCCAGCTGTGCCTCCATAGCGGCCGGTATGCGAGTCCCCCGCTGGCTCGGATGGCGGATCAACAAGATCCCACAGTCCAGTCCGCGCTGTTGTTGAGAATTCAATTCAGCCAGCCACATCATGGTGCGGAGCTCGCGCCGTTTCTGCCAGGTCCTATCAGAATGCGGGGCCGGATGGGGTGTCACGACCAACAGGGAATCCTCCGGCCGAGATCGGGCCAAGCGGTGACTGTGAGCCAACAACTCGTGCAGAGGGAACTCACCGGCATTCACTCCTGCCAACAGGCGCAACCCCGACCACATGTGGCTCGCCCCTTGGCCGGGTGCCAGAGAAGACACATGGGTCTCCGTCTCGGCACACAAGAGTCCATATTGTCTTTGGTCACTGGAATTCACCGTTTGGGCGACCAGACTGCCGGCGACAGAAATGGCGAACTCCAGGGTGCCCGTGATCCCTTTGCCCACATGATCCGACTTGTGCAGATTCAAGACCACGGTAAGACGGGCGCCTGGTTCACTTTCCCACTCTGCCACCATGAGTTCCCCTTGGCGGGCCGTGGAAGGCCAGTGGATCAGACGGTAGCTATCCGCGAAAGCATACTGGCGAATAGTGGGCGCCTTGACTTCCGCGCGGAGTCGCCGTCGTTGCTGTGCATTCCCTCGGAGGCTTCGCTGCGGGAAAGCCATGGCCGGCAAGACCAGAACACGGGGATGCACTAGGATCTGTGTGGATGCACTGAATTCACGCTTGGCCTGGAAGAGGCCGACCGGATCCCCCAGCGCCAGTTCCGTGGGACCCAACTGCAAATGGCCTCGCCGTTGACACACATGCTGTTCCGTCCAAGCGATATAGGACTGGCTGGTACAGGCGACTACGCGTTCCCATGACACCCGTTGAAGATCCGGCACCTTTTCGACGACGCGGCACCATAGCACCGGAATGACGCCGGAATTCGCAAAGAGGCTTTCCACCTCCAAGGCATCACCGACCAGCAGGACCTGGCTTGTAGTCTTGCGTTGCAAGGACAACCGCGGAATCTGGATCCGCAGCCAGCCATAGGCAAAGACATAAACGCTGGCCCATGCGCAAATCAACCCGACCCAAATCGGGCTGGGCGCTACCAGCTGGACAACCAGCAACAGGGGCAACAATGCTAAAGGCCAAACTACATTGGGGGCAATTCGGGTCTTGGCATCCAGCCCTGCATTTGTGATCCGAGCCGGCAACTCTGTAAGCTTTTTGCGTAATACCTGGAATGTCCAGGCTCCGTTGGCAGCGATATATCAGTCCATTCCAATCAGTTCTTCTGACTGTTCGATGTCTCCTGATTTAGATCGGCCAGCAAGGCTTGGAGATCCTCTGCACTCAGATTTGTTTCAGGTATGGCAGACAGTTCCAACAGCGACAAGTGCAGGGCTTCATACAGTTGCGGATGAGAAGTCGCACCCGGACGGTGCTTCTCCAGAATGGCCCGGGCACGCTCGTCGTTGAGCAACTGGCTCAGCACGGTATGGACAGTGTACTGCATGGTATCTCTCTCGCTTTCCGTTGAGGATAAAATCGGATCCAAATCTAGGGAGTGCAGAGTTCTAGGCCCAAATCAGAGCATCGGAATTCCGCTTTTGCCACTGCAATTGCAGAGGAGTGGATTCGTGAGGCTTGAAACGGGTCCGCACCTCTTCGTGCCGGACCCCGAGGATCTCGATATCCTCCAGCGCGGTACAGCCCATGTCATAGGTGCGAGCATAGTGCAACACGCCCATGGCTTCGGGATCGAATCCCATGACATAGGTCATGACGGCATCCACGGCAAAGACATCGACTCCGGCCGCCACGACATCAAGGTCGATTGCATCCGAGCCGCCGGGACCATTGCCCTGGAGCCCGGTAATGCCGTCCACTATCGCAATGTCAGGAGCCAGGTGGCGCGCCAAGCGCACCAGATTGATGTTCAGCAACTTGGCCTCAATCGGCTGACGCCGAGCGGCATGGGAGTCAAACCCATGCATGAGCACCCGGTCTTCTTGGCAAAGGGTTCCCATGATCATGTTCTTGAGTGCCAGCGTCACGACGCAGACATCGTGCGTCTTGGCGCGCGCCAGACTGATCGTACAGGGCGACTCCGTTACGGTACGTGGCATTCGCACCTTTGTGGGCTGTTCCCTCGCGGTAAAGATGGTGGTTTCCTCCCAACGCGTTTCGGTATGCAGATCCTTGAATTCCAGCTCAACGTCATATTCCGCTTGCAAGTCCAAGTATCCAAACAGGGCAAAGGCCCGTTGTGTGGAGCCTGCACTGCCTTCCGCCACCAGGACACGGCGAGGTGGGCTGTCTACGGACATCAGAAAGTCCAGTACGCCGCGTACGGAATCGGCATGCGTAGAGACCAGCTGGATTGAGTCGGAGAGAAAGTTGGGCTTGATGAGCACTTCTTCCGCTAGCTTGGGTTCCACGTCATCCCGAATGGATTCCAAGGCCTGATACGTGACCAAACGCCGATCCTGGCCGCGCATCAGGGCAACACGTGCATTCCGGGGCATGAAATTCTCCTTGCTTTGCGCTTGTAGGCGAGCCCTGTTCTGCCGGAATTTTGCCTTGGAAAGCGGCTCACGAACAGGGCCCTTGAATGCCAAAGGACACTCATCATAAAACATGTTCAGGCCAAAGCTGACGGAATATCAAAGCGAAACACGGCCATTCCGCTGTTTGGCGGCAAGGCCAGCGTACCGCAAAATGGACAATTGACTCTGTATATTTCAGATTCTTGACGAGGCTTGACCATGCTGAATACCACCGTGCTGGAAAAACTTGCTACCTTTGACACGCCTACCATCTGCAATATCATTGAACTCTTCAATGTGCGCCCGCGCAACACCGGTTTCATGAACGACCGCATCAAGGCGGCTTTTCCCGAGATGGGGCCCATTGTGGGCTTCGCGGCCACGGCCACATTCCGATCGGATGCCGCGCCCAGTGGAGAGGACGGCTACAGCAGCAACGAAGACCAGGTGGAGCTTTTTGACACTCTGTCCGGTCCCCCCATCGTGGTCTTTCAGGACTTGGACGATCCGGCGGTGGCGGCGACCTTCGGCGAAGTCATGTGCACCACCTACCAGACTTTCGGAGCCGTGGGTCTCATCACCAGTGGAGCCGGACGCGATCTGGACCAGGTCAGGGCGATCCATTTTCCGGTTTTCACCAGCGGCACCATCTGTGCCCATGGCTATTGCCACTTCCCACAAATCAACGTGCCGGTACGGGTGGGAGGCATCAGTGTCATGCCCAATGACCTGCTGCATTGCGACGTGAATGGCATTTCGACCATTCCCGTCTCCATTGCCAGTGAAATCGTCGACATTGGCGATGAATTCGTCGCCGCGGAAGGCATCATTCTGGACGCTCTGCGGAGCCCCGCACCCTCTTTGGCCCGCTACCGGGAAGCTCGCCGAGAAATGGGCGCGGTGGTGGATAGAATCCGACGGCAAGTGGCGAGAACCTGACCCAACCGACCATCGACTGCCATCGCCACGCCGCACCTCAGGCACCCCCATATCACCCGGTGCTGGCCGTTTACCGCTGCTGCCTTTCGGCCCTGACGGGGTTCACGGGGCTCCGCTGTATGGGACCCAAAGGCGACGCAGCGATGGCAGCCGACCGCCAATCAGGAGAACGGAGAGGGAGGGATTTGAACCCTCGAGGGTGTTACCCTACGAGCTTTCCAGGCCCGCGCACTAAGCCAGACTATGCGACCTCTCCCAACATACTCGCATTCTAATGATTAGTGCGCTCTTTATCAAGATCGGCGATGGCTGGGTCATGTTCGTGGCCGGGAGTTGACCTCTAGAATTTGGGCTGGGTCGTGCTGTGGACCGGGGTGTTGCCCAACAGGAAGTCGAAGTCACAGCCTGCCTGCGCCTGGGTCACCGTATCCAGAAATAGCCGCCCATATCCCCGTGCATAGGCAGGAGGAGGGGGATTCCACGCTTGGCGTCGTCGTTCCAGATCCTCGTCCGAGACCTGCAGTGTCAGGCTGCGCGCGGCCACATCCAGTTCAATCATGTCACCCGACTGCACCAGGCCGAGAGCGCCGCCCACCGCGCTCTCGGGACAGACATGCAACACAATCGTGCCAAAAGCCGTGCCGCTCATGCGGCCATCGGAAATCCGTACCATGTCCCGGACGCCCCGCTCCAAGAGTTTTCGGGGGATCGGCAAATTGCCCACTTCCGGCATCCCCGGTCCACCTATGGGTCCCACCCCTTTCAGCACCAGTACATCGTCGGGATCCACCTCGAGGTCCGGACTATGGATGCGAGCCTCCAAGTCGGCGAAGTTTTCAAACACGCAGGCCCGGCCCCTGTGACGGAGCAGTGCGGGAGAGGCGGCGGCATGCTTGATTACAGCGCCGTCCGGGGCCAGGTTGCCGGTCAACACGGCCAATCCCCCTTCAGGAGCAAAGGGTTGCTCCAGAGAGGCTATGACCTTGGGATTGAGAACCTGCGCCTGGGCCACATTCTGAGCCAGAGTGTGGCCTGTCACCGTCAATTCCTCTCCGTGAAGGAGTGGGAGCAGTTCCTTCAGCACGGCGGATATGCCCCCTGCCTCGAACAGGTCCTCCATCTGGTAGGCGCCGGCGGGCCGCATGTGGGCCAGCATGGGAGTGGACCGACTAATTTCATCAAAGCGAGACAGCGGCAGGTCGATGCCAAGACGACCCGCCACGGCGCACAGGTGGACCACGGCATTGGTACTACCCGCCAGCGAACATAGCAAGTGGATGGCATTCTCCAAGGAATTCCGGGTCAGGATGCGGGAGGGGCGCAAGTCGTTTCGCACGTTGTGCACGATGCGGCGGCCCGTGGCAACGGCCAACCGCAGACGGCGGCTGTCCGGCGCCGGTATGGCTCCATTTCCGGGCAGGGAAATGCCCAAGGCTTCACACATGCTGTTCATGGTGGATGCAGTGCCCATCACCATGCAGTGCCCATCACTACGGACAATGCCATCCTCTACCGCCTCGTAGTCCGCCTGACTCAGCGTCCCGGCTTGGAATTCGGTGGAAAGACGGCGGCAATCCGAACAGGCCCCCAGGATTTGGCCGCGGAAATGGCCATTGAGCATCGGTCCCCCCGACAGTAGCATGGCCGGCAGATCGGCGCTTACGGCTCCCATCAGGGCCGCGGGAATGGTCTTGTCACAGTTGACCAGCAGCACTACGCCATCCAGAGGCTGCGCCCGGATCATCTCCTCGGTATCCATGGCGGCCAGATTGCGCAGCAGCATGGAGGTGGGATTCAGAAAGATCTCACCGAGAGAGATCGTGGGAAATTCCAAAGGCAATCCACCCGCCTGTAGCACGCCCCTCTTGACAGCCTCCACCAGTGCGGGAAAGTTGCCATGACAACTGTTCAATTCACTGTATGTATTGCAGATGCCAATGACCGGTCTATCAAGATCATGGGCGTCAAGGCCCATGGCCTTGGCAAAGGCCCGATGCATGAATCCGGCGACACCGGTTTCCTGAAAGAACACGTGGCTGCGCATACGGAGAACACCTGCCTTGGCTATGATGGACGCTGGACCAATTCCCCTTTGTGTTGGTGGCCAAGACTAGCGGATTCCACCGCACGCAGGATCATTTTCAGAACAATTTCGCCTAACTCTCTAGCCTCCATTATCGTGCAGATCACCTTGGCCATTGCATTTGCCATCCTGGTCGTGGTATTGATTCTTCCCTAGGCTCTTCGTTACGTCACTCATCCTGGAACTGAACAATTTGGCTGAGGCCCTGCGCGATGTGCTTGATCCCACAATGGCAAGCCAAGGATTCCAACCCGTAGTTCCATGGTTGTTTGAGCTATTGCTTGGGTTTGCTTATCTGAATTTAGAGTTGCCGATTTTGCGCCTAGGACCAAGTCCCGCCTACAGCTGATTTTGAACACCTTACCCTCGGGGGAACTCTTGTCCCGTCATTCTTGCGCGCGGCACGTTGCAATGGTCCTGTGACAAAGGCTGTTAGGTGCAGTTGGTCCCATGATAGCGGCAGAAACCCGCTCAATATGTTGCTGCTCAGGTTCAGGTCTGTCAGGTGCGTGAGCTGGTCCTATGACGAGGGCAGAACACCCATCAGATGGGGTACCCTGCACATGTAGCTTCGCGATGCAGTCCTCTTCTACTACACCGGACCACCGGGTTATGGGCTTTACAATATCCCACCAATACGGGACATGCAGGCTCAGCAACAGGGTGCAGTTGCCCACCAGATCCGGATAGAGATCAGGCCGGGGCACCACGATGCCGTTGGCACAGACCTTGGTTGGGGCGAAGGATATTGCCCCTTCGGCAGGTCCAGCAGCCGACCGTCTATGACCAGCGTGGGATTGGACGCCAAATCATCAAAGAGAGAGGCCGTCGGCCGAAACCCACCAGTACCGTGAAGAGCACCCTGGGATGCTGGCCGGTACCGCCTAATGTGTTGCTGCTGCACCAGTATTTCAAGCCGATGACAAGAACACTACACTCTGGGTTGACAAGACACAGGTCGCCATAGAGAGGATCTCTCCCTTCAACCGTCGCAATAATGTCCATTGCTTTGAACATCGTGTCTATACTTGGTACAAGCAGGCCTTTCCTCATTTGAAAGTGATCGTCTCGGAGTACGGGGCCGACGACCGCATCCTAGCTCCAGTGGCTCTCTCGGGTTCAATACCGTTTCTAGGCTGGAAGCAGTACCCATTTGGCGCAAAAACAATTCCCAAGGTGAAAGTCGATACTTGGCTGTCGTCAAGACTTTGGCGCGGGACAATCAAGCCTATCGAGATGTGGTCTTGGGTTACTGTCTCTTCGGCTTGGGCTACAGCATCGAAGATTTCTGGAGCTATCGTCTGGAGGGCGAAACCGATCACCGGGATATCGCGAGATGCACATCCATTTTAGATGGTCTGGTGCAAGTTACCGCTGCGGTGCCGCCCACACTCGTCACACCGGTCTCGACGAACAAAGCCTCAGGAGCCCATCAGATCAAGGCCCCCTTCGCCTCTCTACGCTCCCCCGTACATACCATGCTCGCCAGAATCCCCGAGGAGCTGTGCGTGCTGTCGATCGGCTTCCGGCCGGCACGGACTGAAACTTGGGAGGTGACGAATGTACGGCATGTCAATGAGGATGGCTCAGATCGGCCGGGCACCGATAACCACGTCTTCACCATGCAGGTGGATACACAGGGCACCGTGCGCTATGTCGACAATGCAATCGCGTGCGCCGCAGTCTAGGGCTACCGGTGGTGGGGCGGAACGGGTATCTGTCACCCGCTATACCAAGCGAGCGTCCACTACGGTCGGCACCTGGTACTACTCGGTACAGGCAGTCAGTACCGGCGACGATGGCCCTTGGTCCGACCCCAGTCGTCAGGTGCTGGTTGTGCCCGCCGCCTGAAAATCCTTCCCATCCGGCCCGGGCCATGCACGCACCTGTTTCTTTTCTGGAAAGGACGCGCAGGTACGTGTACCCACTGGGTTGTGCATCTCACAGCCTGTTTCATACCGCAGGAAATTGGGTCGCTTGCGGGCGAGAGCCCCGATGTGTCTGTCCAAGGTCCGCAGCTGTTTGGCGCGGAGTGTTACCACTTTGCGGTGCGTGTGACGGATGCAGGCACACTGGAGTGTTTCTTTACACGGGCCGGAGCATGCCCGAACGGATTCTCTACGCTCCAGTCGACTTGCAGCCGCCCGAAACTCTCAATGGATGGCTTGTCAGGACGGTAGATCCTCGGTCTAGGTCCCAGTGGGCAATCCACATGCCTGCGCGGCATGCGATCCCTGCATATTCTAGGACAGAGGCACACACATTCCTTTACAATGGAGTGGAAACGTCTCCAGATCCAGTGCTGGACCCTGCCGCAATACAAGAGGCAACTCAAGCGATGAAGATTCCCGCACTCGCGGACGCGGACTTGTCCCAAAGGCTGGGAAAATCAAAATATGAAAGGCAACTCTCGGAATTGCAAGCTAGGTTTCTGCACCTGAGACTGCAGCGGGGGGGCCAGTTGGGAGGCCAGTTGGGTTCTCCCTTGCTGATTCTGTTTGAAGGCTGGGACGCGGCCGGCAAGGGTGGATGTATACGGCGGCTGGTGGACCCTCTTGACCCGCGCCACTACAAGGTACACCAGTACCAATCTCCCTCCTCTCGAGACAAGAGACATCATTTTCTGTGGCGTTTCTGGCCCGCGATTCCGGGGCGGGGTGGCATGTGCATTCTGGATCGCACCTGGTACGGCAGAGTGCTGGTGGAAAGGGTGGAAAACTTCTGTCAGCCAGTGGAATGGCAACGGGCCTTTGAAGGAATCCGGCTTTTCGAGAAACTGCTGGTCATGGAAGGGACTCTGCTGCTCAAGTTTTTCCTGCACATTTCGTTGGCAGAGCAACAAAGACGTTTTGACCGGCGGGCCCACGATCCTTTGCGGGCTTGGAAGCTGACCGAAGAGGACTGGCGCAACCGTAGCAAACGCAAGGAATATGAAATTGCGATCGCGGACATGTTTCGTCTTACCCATTCCCCTGAAGCTCCTTGGACCGTAATCGCTGCGGAAACCAAAAGATTCGCTCGTATTCAAGTCCTGCAAGAAGTAATCAGCAAGATCGAAGAGAGCGGTTCAACCTCTGAGACTCCCCCGAATCGGCCGCCGTCCCCGACCTCCCGTCCTCTCTTGCCTTGACCCGCGCGCCCTGCGCGCCACCAAGCCTCCACATCCACTTTCCTGCCAGTGGCAGGAAATACGTCATGGTCCTTTTCTCGTCAATGACTGGCCCTCCTGATCATCACAGATGGATTGTGGGACTGCACGTTTCCTGGATTGAACAATGGGATTCCCCATGCGCCCTGCCGCTTGAGTGCCTGTGGGCAGGAACAGCCAAAGCACAATGTACAGGAAGGGACCCGTGCCAAATGTAGGCAGCAGGAGCACAACAAAAGCCAGGATGCGCACAAAGGTAGGATTTGCATGCAGATAGTCGGCGATCCCGCCGCACACTCCGGCAATCACCTTGTCGTGCGGATTCCGCATGAGTTTTTTCTTGGGCAGGTTGGTAGTCATGTTTATTGTGTCCTGTTCTTGTGTTTCCGTTTTCCCTAGAATCAGGTGGGGACAGAGCGGGTTTGACAATGTCCCAAGTCCTTGGTCTAGGCGATGGGTGTAATAGACTCCGTCAGGCCGCTGTGAAACGAAACGCTGGCACGCGGTCTTTTTCCGCGGCGTGTAGATGGCGATTTCCGGCCCGCAGCCCGCTGCGGACAACTGCATTGAATTCAGTGTATCGTTTTAGCTGGAGAAAAAAGAGTGATTTTCCGCCAATGCGGGAAATGCCTCTTGCACGGCTCGCGAGAATCAATTATGGTGCTTTTCCAGTCAGTTCTATTGGCGTTGCTGGTCCTCTTGCTCATCGCAGGTGGATTTTTGATCTACGTATATCGTTGGCTTTTGACTCGGCCTGTGCCGGACATCCAGGGAAAGATGAATCTTTCCTGTTTGGATGGCAAGGTAACAGTCAAGCGCGACCGGCACGGCATTCCCCATATCAACGCCGAGAGCGAAGCCGACCTCTTCCGCGCTCAGGGATACGTACATGCCCAAGACCGCATGTGGCAGATGGAACAGACTCGCCGCATTGTGCGGGGTACCCTGTCGGAGATTTTCGGAGAAGCGGCGCTGCCAGCTGACAGATACATACGCACCCTAGGCATTTGGCGCAGTGCAGAACGAGAAACCTCCCTGCTCTGGGATGAGGAAATCGAGATTCTAAACTGGTATTGCCAAGGGATCAACGAGTACATGCGACAGCGCAAAGGCAAACTGGCCGCGGAATTCCGTCTGTTGCAGTTCGAGCCCGAGCCCTGGACACCAACGGACTGCCTTGGCTTGGCCAAGTTTGTCGGGTGGACCATGAGTCTGAACTGGGAGAAGGAACTGATCCGTTTCTTGTTGCTCAAGAAACTGGGTCCAGACAAGGTGGCGGACCTTGAAGACCGATCGGGACTCCATGCCCAGGCCATCGTCAATCCGCTTCCTCCTGAAATGGATGCGCAGATCCTGAAAACTACCGAGATGCTCCTCGCGGAATTGGAAAGAGTACGGGAATTCATCCCCCAAGTCGCCGGCGGACAAGGCAGCAACTGCTGGGTTGTATCCACGAAACACACCAAGTTGGGATACACGATGCTGTGCAATGATCCCCACATGCAGGTGTCCATACCTTGCTCACTGTACGAACAGCATCTGACCTGCCCCGACCTGAATGCCATCGGCGCAATTTTCCCAGGCACGCCGGGAGTGATTTTCGGTCACAACGAACATCTGGCATGGGGCATCACCAACGCCTGCACCGATGTTCAGGATCTGTATTTTGAAAAAACGCATCCCGACCGACCCGGTCAATACGAAACGGAGGCTGGCTGGCAGAAGTTTCAGGTCCATTCCGAGAAAATCCAGATCAAAGGCCGGGAAGAGCCCATGGTTATGACGATCCGCGAGACACGGCATGGGCCCATTGTTAGTGACCTGATCGCGGATCTGGAAGAAGGGCCGATCTCGCTGCGTTGGACCGGACATGACCCTGGGCACACCATTCACTGTATCCGAACCCTGCTCCAGGCCCGTTCCTGTCAGGAAGGGGAGGCCGCGTTCCGGGAATGGATCACCCCCTCGCTGAACCTGTCCTTTGCGGACACCGCCCACAATATCAGCTACGCTCTGGTAGGACGTCATCCTGTCCGCAGCAGTGGACTCGGCTTGGTTCCCAATGCCGGGTGGACCGGAGCCGGCGAGTGGACTTCCTTTGTTCCTTATGAGGAGCTGCCTTCCTGCCACAATCCGGACAATGGGTACCTAGTGCACGCCAACAATCGCCTCACGTCCCACGAGGGGGATCACTGGTACGGCTGTGACTTCGATCTGAGCTTCAGGGCCAACCGCATACTGAGCCAACTGCAGGAATTCCGCTCTCCCTCCTTCGTGGAAATGTGCAGGTTGCAGCAAGACACGTTCAGTGGGCTTGCCAAGGAACTGGTTCCAGAATTGATTCGGTATGAATTCCACGATCCGTGGGAGCGGCACGCTCAACAGACCCTGGCCCGTTGGGATTTCCGCATGGATGTGGGTGGTGAAGAAGGTCTGATATTCCATTACATTGCCAACACTCTCTTGCACGAAGCCTTCAGCTCCCCGTTGGGCGAGTTGAAGGACAGATATCTGGGACAGTCCTACAGCCCCTTGGCCAGGGATACAGACGATCGAATCGGGGCCCTGGCCTGTATCCTGCAATGGCTCCAGACCCGTGATTCATCAGACTGGTATGGTATGGACGCCCAAGGCCGCCCACGCAACCGGGAAGACTTTGTGCGAACGGCCGTAGGCAAGGCCGTGAGCCAAATCCGATCCGAGATGGGCGAGGCCTCCCGCAAATGGGCTTGGGGGCGTATCCATCAGATCCGGTTCGTCCATATTATGGGCAGCGTCTGGATTCTGAAGCCACTGATCAACAGAGGGCCCTTTCCTCTTGGAGGCGATGGGACCAGCCCCATGCTGGCCTCCGCGCCGATGGGAACTGCCCATGGTCTGGTCTTTGTGGCGCCTACCTACCGCGCCGTCATGGAAGTTGGCAACTGGGACAGCATGGAGTCCGTGATTTCCACGGGACAGTCGGGGCATCCGGTAAGCCGCATGTATGACGACCAAATAGGCATGTGGCGCGAAGGGGCATACCATGCCATGCCCTTCACTCCGGAAGCCATAGACGAAGTGACCAAGTTTGTACTTTACCTGGAACCAGAAGGAACAACCGCCTAAATGATTGTCAACGGGTTTGAACTCATGGGAGAACAGTTTTCTCCCGATCTGAATTGCAATGCCAAGTATTACATGCACTGTCAATCGGGAGCCAAGGTGATCTCGGTAGAAGCAGACGATCGGAACAAGGTGTTTGGGATCGTCTTTCGCACTCCCGTGGACAATTCAAGGGGCTTGCCGCACATCTTGGAGCACTCGGCTCTATGTGGTTCTCGGAAATATCCCCTCAAGAAACCGTTTCTGGAGCTGTTGCGAGGATCGCTTTATACATTTCTCAACGCCTTCACGGAACTGGACCGCACGACCTATCCCGTAGCCAGCCTCAATCTCAAGAGTTTCTACAATCTAGCGGATGTGTATTGGGATTCCGTCTTCCATCCGTTGCTGACGCGGGAGACTTTCGAACAGGAAGGTTGGCGCTATGAACTGACGGCTGAAGACGAATTGACCTATGCCGGCGTCGTTTTCAACGAAATGAAAGGGGCCCAGTCCTCCCCCCTGTCCCAATTGATGCGTCACTCCAGAGCCAGTCTCTTCGACGATCACCCGTATGCCCACGATTCCGGTGGTTTGCCCCAAGAGATTCCCGGCCTCGAATTCGAAGAGTTGAAGCGTTATCATGCCGCTCATTACCATCCTTCCAACGCCGTTGTCTTTTTCTACGGGGACGATGACCCTGACGTCCGTCTGGAGTTCGTGGCCCAGCGACTGGCTGGCGTACAGTACAGGGATCCCAGCTTTGCCCGCGTGAATCCACTCCCCCTGCGCCAGTTCCAACGTCATCTTGAGATTCCCTTTGCCCCCATGGAGAGCGCCGAGGACAAGGGGCACATCACCTGCAATTGGCTGCTGCCTGCCATAGAACCAAGCGAAGTACGGATGCAGCTGGGCCTGCTCTCCCAGTGTCTGGTAGGCAGTCCTTCGGCCCCTCTTTACAAGGCACTCATAGACTCCAACCTGGGCAGCGACGTCATTGGAGTTGGCGGTTTCAGTTCGAACCTATGTCAATTCGTGTTCTCCGTGGGCCTGGAAAGTGTCGCTCCCGCGCACTTCGCGGACGTGAAAACCCTGATCGAAGACACCTTGGTGGACATCGCGCGACGTGGCTTTGATCAGGACCTCGTGGAGGCCGTACTCAACACCACCGAATTCTCATTCCGTGAATACAGCAACCAGTCCTTCCCGAAGGGACTATTCCTGCTTATGACGGCCACACCGGGCCTGCTGTACAACAAGCGGCTGAGAGGCGGCCGAGAAGGATCTCTGGAGAAATTCATGCAGGCCAAGCAGCGGGCCTTGGCCGACCCCCGATATCTGACCGACCCCATTCTCCAGTACTTGCCCATGACCGGACATCGGACCACGGTCACCATGGTGCCCGACATACAGGCGGAGGAACGGGCAAGACAAAAGGAAGCCGATAGCCTCAGCACTCACTTGGACGCCTTGGATGTCAAGACCCGGGCAGAGATGACTGCACGCACCCAATGGCTGCAGGAGTATCAGAGACGACCTGATACTCCCGAGGCTCTGGCCACCATGCCTTTGTTGGCCCGATCGGACCTGCAGATTGAATCTCCCACATACCCTTCCGAGCTGCGGACATACGAGGACTTGCCCTGCTACACCCATGATATCAATACCAGTGGCATTGTTTATGTAAAATTGATGTTTGATCTGCATGCATTGCCGGCAACTCACTTGCCTTACTTGGATCTCTTTGAAGAGGCTCTGCGGCAAACGGGAACCGACGAGGAGGATTTTGCCACCTTCAGTCGCCGCATCAGTCGTCTTACAGGCGGCATAGGGGTTTCAGACCTGATCTTGCACCGGTATGACGATCCGGCCTCCGTCGCCTACCTGAATGTAGGGAGCAAGTGTCTGGTGTCGCAGATTCCGGACATGATCCTGCTGCTGGGCGACGTTCTGACCCGTTCCCGCCTAGACAACAAGACACGCGTAGAGCAGCTGGTACGACAAAGCCACGCATCCATGGAAGCCGCCCTCATACCTGGCGGTCACAGTCTGGTGAGCGCGCGGCTGGGTGCACAAGCGTCAGAGACCGACTGGCTTGAGGAGATTACAGGCGGTATCACCCACTTGCTGTTCTTGCGGGACCTGGTCCAAAATTTTGAACAGCGCTGGCCTGCCATGCTGAACATCATGGAGGACATGCGCAACCGCCTGATACAGACCGGAAACATGCTGATCGACATCATTGGCTCCGGCCCGGAGCAGGGGGCCCTTGCATGTTCCTTGTCCTCTCTGCTAGCCAAGATACCGGACGGAAACCCCCAAAGGCGGAATTGGCCCATGGATGCGACGCCGGTCAGCGAGGCCTTTGTCATACCGGCTTCGGTAAACTACGTGGGGCGCAGCTACAATCTGGAACCCTCGGGATTCCAGTTCCATGGTTCCATTCGTGTTGCGACCCGACTCATCAATACTGCATGGCTCTGGAGTTCGGTCCGGGAACAAGGCGGTGCCTATGGGTGCTCCAGCAGTTTCAATCGCTTCAGCAGCCAGTTTTCGTTCGTTTCCTACCGAGACCCCCAAGTTGGGGGCACGCTGGATGTTTACGACAAGACATCCGACTTTCTGCGCCAAGCCAACCTGGACCAGCAAGAGTTGGACAAGCTGGTGATCGGGACTTTTGGCGATTTGGACCAAGACCTGCAACCCCGAGCCCAAGGAGAAGTGGCGTTGCAGCGGATTCTGACTGGATCCACCCAGGAACTGCGTCTCGAATTGCGGCAAGAGATCTTGGACACATCCCACCATGACATGGTGCGGTTGGCAGATTGGCTGGCTGCGAGTCAGGACACTGCGCGCACAGTAGTGCTGGGATCGGAAACCAGCATACAGGAAGCGACGAATACACAAGGGATCCACTTTGCGGCCTACCGCAGTCTATAGGGATTGGAACCAATGCCTATGCATGATCACCTTGACCCAGGGCGGCGCTCTCCCCTGCTGCACCCTCACAACAGGCCTCTCGCGGCCAGAGAGGGATCCACCTGGCACCGCAGCCTTACGGCGTATATCGAGGCCATGGAGCCCAAGTTTGACATTCTGGCTACCTCAAGGTTGGATTTCTCGACCCGGCTGGACAAGACGCAAAGGGCACCGCTGCAGTCTCTGGTAGTGGGTGTCAAGGACATCATTCAGGTTGATGGCTTTGAAACACGGGCCGGCAGTCTTCTGCCCAGTCACTTGTGGCATGGACCAGAAGCCAGTCTAGTCACCCGCGTGCGGCAGTTGGGAGGACTGCCCATAGCCAAGACCGCCACCACGGAGTTCGCGTACTTCGAGCCGGGCCCCACGCGCAACCCCCATCATCCATCCTATACCCCGGGCGGATCCAGCAGTGGGTCCGCGGCGGGAGTCGCCGTTGGGTACTTTGACATAGGCATTGGCACTCAGACGGTGGGATCGGTAATCCGGCCCGCGGCCTTTTGTGGCGTCTGCGGCTTCAAACCTTCCTTGGGACTGGCATCTCGAGACGGCGTGATCCTTTTCTCCGAAACCATGGACCAGATGGGGTTCTTTGCCCGGAACTGGAAGATGCTGCGCACCTTTGCGGAGCACACAATGAATCTTCCGCATGTATCGGACAAGGATCTGGAGAAGCTGCGGTTTGGCCTGATTGTCGGCGATTATGCAGAGCAGGCCGACGTAACCACCAGAACCCGAATCAGGAGTTTTACCGCCCGGCTGGAGAGCGTGGGATGGGATGTCACGGAAGTCAACTTGCCGCTGGACAGCATCCATGATCTCAATGAACGGCATCAGGACGTAATCGCCCATGAGTTTGCCTTGGCTCACCATGAATGGTTTGCCGATTTTGGGCATCTCTATCGGCCTCGCACCGCAGCGTTGATAGAAAAAGGCCAAGGCATCTCCCTAGCGCGCCATGTCGAGTGCAAGCGAAGCTGTCTGGATTGGCGCAAGACCATGACTGACTTCCTGTCAAGCCATGACATTGACATTCTGATCAGTCCGTCTGCCGTAGGGACCGCCCCCCGAGGCCGCACCACCACTGGCGATCCTGTCATGAACTTGCCGTGGACCCATGGTGGTCTGCCGGTCACGTCCGTGCCGCTGGGGCTGTTCCAGAATGGATTCGGGGACTGGCTGCCGATGGGGGCACAGCTGACCGCGGCGTTTCTCAACGACAGCATGTTGTTGCGCGCATCCCACCTGATTTCACAACGCCTGCAACTATCGTCCGGACAGAAATTGCCAGAATAGGTTGTCCACCCCATGTTCCGCCAAGAACGGGAACCCCCTGAAAGGGAAGCAGGACTATGGCAGGTGGATCTGCATTGTCATACCCACTTCAGTCACGACTCCCTGTCCAAGATACATCTCTTGCTGGACAGGGCCCGGGTCCTAGGGCTGGACAGAATTGCCATTACCGATCACAACTGCATACTAGGAGCCCAGATCGCACGTGATGCCGATCCGGATCGGGTCATTGTCGGCGAAGAGATCAGGACCGAAGTCGGCGAAGTCATCGCCTACTTTGTCCAAGAAGAAGTGCCTCCTGGACTGCCTCTCTTGCGGACTCTGGAGCTCTTGGAGGAGCAAGGGGCTGTCGTCAGCATGCCCCATCCGGTGGACCGGGTCCGCAACTCGGCGCTGGGGCCGCACCATGCCCGCGCCATAGCGGGCCGGGTGGACGCGATCGAGGTTCTGAATTCTCGCTGTCTCTGGGCGGCCGACAATCAGAGGGCAGCGACTCTGGCCCAGGAGTTCGACAAGCCCTGCACCGCAGGCAGCGATGCGCATATAGTGCACGAACTGGGGCAATGTGGATTGTGGATGCCCCCTTTCGAGGCAACCTCGGCCAGTTTCAAGGTCGCCTTGCGCCAAGCCCAGCCATTCGGCAAAATCGGCCCCTATTGGACCCATTTCGCTTCAAAGTACGCGAAATACCGCAAGAAGCTGCTTCCCTACGATGCCAATCCACCCATGTGGGGACGGCGTTCCGTCTAGAGATTGTAGGTCTTGAGACGATGCAGCAGTAGAATGGCTGCCAGCTCCGCAGCTACCAGGGACAATCCGCAAAACAGCAGCACGGATTGCCACTCCGCCTGCCAAGCCCAAGGAGAAATCTGATTCTGCAGGCTTTCCAGCAGACCGGATCGCCGATTGCTCTGAACGGAAGCCAGCCATTGCACTGCTTGAGATCCCATACTGGGTATCCAGCCACTGTATCGGTAGGCAAGTTCCAAGGGATGATTCCAAATCCAAGCCAAGAAACCGTACAGCAGGGCATACAACAAGACTGTCGGCAGCAAGAGGGTGCCCAACAGCACCCAATGGTCCGAAGTACCCGGGAACTCCCGTCGAATCGGCTGGGGCAGCGCTTCCAGACTCGCCGCCAATCGGCTCCGCAGGTCGGCGGATGGCATCAACATCTGTTCGCGGCGTATCAAGCCATTCACCGTAAGCCAGTCTCCCGGCAGCATCACCTTGGGGGAATCCACCCGTCGGTGTGCATTGGGTTCGGATGGGCTGTGCATGAAATTCCAGAATCAGGGATGATTGACTGTCTCGCTTGATATCCAAGGAGGGCGGGGCGGGATGGCGCCAAGGGCCGTTCCGTTTTCCATTGTCAGGCGGCCAGAGTTGACATGGCCTGCAGGTCTCTCAGCAGGGCTGGAACCAAGGCGGCCCCTTCAACTGGAACTGAGTGCAAACGGCTGTAGGCCTCCGCCAGCCGTTGGCGCCCCCGACCCAGACGGGACTTCACGTTGGATTCCGACGTCTGAGTAATGTCCGCAATTTCCCGGACACTCAGCTCATTCCAATAATACAGGACGATCGTTTCCCGATATTTGTCGGCCAAGGCGGAGATAAGCCACAAGACCTCATCGCGGCAATCCCGATTGAGTGCGATCTGGGCTGGATCCGCCAAGGCCCGATCGGGCTGGGCATCCATCTCGAAATCCGCGAAATCGCTGGCCGGGCCGCACTTCTTGCGCTGGCGCAACTTGTCAAGGCAGCAGTTGCGCGTGATGGCAAATATCCAAGTGCTGTATTGTCCTTTTTCGTGATCAAACCGATACAAGCGAGTCCAAGACTTCAAAAAGGCGTCGTGAACCGCATCTTCCGCATCTTCCTGTACGCCCAGCATCGGCCAGGCAAACCGCACCAAGGCCACATAGTAGTTCATAAAGAGCTGACCATAGGCTTCGCTGTCACCACTACTTGACCGCTGCAGCAAAATTCGATTTTCCGTACTTTTCTGGTTCATGGCGGACACAAGGGATGACTACGTCTCTGAACATACGGTCCACGGGGGGCCAAGGTTGCAAAAAGATTGCAAAGCGGAAGACACTGGATACTTGGGCACCTCTCAATCAGTCGATTATACTGCAGGTTTGGGCGCCAGCGAGTACACCTTGAACCCGGGAATCCAGTATGAATACGACATACCCTCTAACTGCCATCGTGGGCCAGGAACGCATGAAACGGGCCCTCATTCTCAATGCCATCAATCCGCAGATCGGCGGGGTGCTGATTCGGGGCGAACGAGGCACTGCCAAGTCCACGGCAGCCCGCGCTCTGGCAGCCCTCTTGCCCACCATGGAAGTGGTCGCGGACTGCATCTTCAATTGTGATCCGCAGGATCCGGCGCAGTTCTGTGAGCCGTGTCAACAGCGGCATCGGAACGCCAGTTCAATTCCCGCCATGACCAAGCCTACGCCCTTTGTGGACTTGCCGGTCAGCGCCACCGAGGATCGCGTAGTCGGGACCTTGGATATTGAAAAGGCCATCCAAGAAGGGCGCAAGCATTTCGAGCCTGGAGTGTTGGCGGCCGCCAATCGGGGCGTGTTGTACGTGGACGAAGTCAATCTCCTAGACGATCATGTAGTGGACCTGCTGCTCGACTCGGCCGCCATGGGTTTCAACACGGTGGAAAGGGAAGGCATCAGCGTCCAGCATCCAGCCCGGTTCGTGCTGGTGGGTTCCATGAATCCGGAGGAGGGCGATCTGCGTCCGCAGTTGCTAGACCGGTTTGCCCATGCCGTGGACGTGACGGGCATTACGCACGCGGGAGCCCGTGTCAAGATTCTGCAGCGACGGCTGGACTATGACGTGCATCCGGAGCGTTTTGTGGAGCAATGGATTGACAAGGAAAAAGACTTGGGAGGTCGGGTGGCCCAGGCTAGGCTGCATTACGCGGAAGTGGGATACACCGAAAGGGATCTGTATACCATAGCGGCCTTGACCACCAACTTCGGAGTCGATGGACATCGGGCGGACATCGTCATTCTCAAGACCGCACGGGCGCAAGCGGGACTGGATGGCCGCTCTCGAATCAATTCCGGCGATATCCTGATGGCGGCCGAATTGGCCTTGCCGCACCGCCTGAAAAGACAACCCTTCCAAGAGGCTTTCCTCAACCCGGAACAACTGGAACGGACCATGAAGCAGGCTGAGGAGGAAGCCCAGCAGATGGTCGACGATGACGAAGCGATCACCGAAGAGGCCGAAGGCACTTCAGCGTCAGACGAAAAAAAAGCGCTGAGGGCGATGACTCGGAGCTGACCGACCAGCAGGATGCGGATGAAGGAGACTTTGTCCAACCTGACTCGCAGCAACCCGACAGTACATCGCCCGGTGATCCCCGCGGAGCCCAGAAGCGCACAGACGTAGGAGAGCAATTCGAGACGCAGCCGGTTGACTCGCCCTTGGACCGCATGACCCGGGAACGGGCCGGCAAGCGTTCATACACCCGCACCGAACGCAAGCGAGGGCGCTACATCAAGGCCAAACCCGCAGGCCCCAAGCCCAGTGATATTGCCTTCGACGCCACGTTGCGCGCCGCGGCTCCCTTCCAGCCGCGGCGCAAGGAGGAGGAAGCGGACAACCATCTGGCGCTGCGCTTGCGCAAGGAAGACCTGTACAGCAAGATCCGAGTCCGACGCACCGGAAATCTGATTCTCTTCGTGGTAGACGCCAGTTGGTCCATGGCGGCCAGCGAGCGGATGGAGGCCACCAAAGGCGCCATATTCAGCCTGCTGGTGGATGCCTATCAGCGACGGGATCAGGTGGGGTTGGTGGTGTTTCAGCGCGACAAGGCGCGGGTTGTTCTGACTCCCACCAATAGTGTGGAACTGGCCCAAAGCGCGTTGATCGACCTGCCTGTGGGCGGCAAGACCCCTCTCAGCAACGGTCTGTCCGTAGCCTGGCAAGTCATTGAGCAGGTCAAGCGGCGTGAACCCGAAGTGCAGCCCATGATGATTCTGCTCACGGACGGGGCAGGCAATGTCAGCATGAGTGGCCGGCCGGCCCAGGAAGAGGCCCTGCACATCGCCGAGCATTACGCCATGTCCGATGTCAGGTCCGTGGTGGTGAACATGGAACACGCGGCCTTTGACCGGGGCTTAGCCCAAAAGCTGGCCGACGCCATGCAAGCCCAGTGTTTCAACTTGCCGGAACTCAAGGCGGAAACCCTGGTTCAGACAGTGAAAGACATCATCGACTGAAGCGTCCCACGACGGGCCGCAGTCTCACACATGACCTCAATTCGTCCGCCGGATCATACGGGCCAATCCCGCTTGCTGCCCGCCATAGGCAAGCTGCACCAGCTACCTTGGTGGTTGCTGGTGGCTCTACTGGGAGCTTGCTTCTACGTCTATCTGCTTTTGACCGAACCACAGATCCGACAAACCTTCTGGTTTATTTCGGGCCAGAAGCCCGCGTTGCTGCTGGCTGGCCAGATCCTGTTCAAGGGCATAACAGTAACCTTGGCCATTACCTTGGCGTCCTACATCCTGGCCTTGTGCATTGGGGTCGTCATGGGGTTGATGCGCTGTTCAACCCACCCGCTATGGAGCAACATCTCCTCTTTTTACGTTGAAGTGATCCGAGGCATTCCCATGTTGGTGTTGCTTCTGTACATTGCCTTTGCACTGACTCCTCTGATCGTGCGCGGATTGGCCGCCTTGGGTTGGGCAACGACAATTCCCAACGAGGTGAGAGCCATTTTGGCCCTGGGGCTGGGTTACGGCGCGTTCTCCGCCGAGATTTTCCGTTCAGGCATACAGTCCATTGGTCTCGGCCAGTCCGAAGCCGCCAATTCCCTAGGCTTGAACTACCGGCAACGCATGCGTTTCATCATTCTGCCACAGGCCGTACGCAATGTGTTGCCCGCTCTGGGCAACGACTTCATCGCCATGGTCAAGGATTCGTCTCTGGTGGCTGTCTTGGGAGTACAGGACATGACACAGCTGACACGACTCTACTTCTCCAGCAATTTCCTTTACATGCAGTCCTTGACCACTTTGGCCACCATGTATCTTTTGATTGTGCTGCTGTTGACACGAGGCGTTCGCTACATGGAACGCCAACTGCGTCAAGGACATCAGTAACCGTGTATGTACCTTCTCGCCTAGTTAGTCCTAGTATGCGCGGGGCAGCCCCGTCCAGACGACCGAAGTCGCCGCCGCTTTCTCCTCCTGTGAGGGCATCACGCCCTCACAGACGGTTCTGCTCCCGATGCACTTTTGCGCTCCATACCACCCGATATCGGACAGGGGAGATTCCGTCTACAGTTCGTCCCGAAAGCTCGGAGCGGGTCCGTGACGAACACAGTTGATGATTTCGGCCATGATGCAGACCGCGATCTCGGCCGGTGTCTGTGCGCCAATGTTCAGGCCGATGGGAGCATGCACGTGCTTGAACCGTGCCCGCGGAATTCCCTCTCGAGCCTGCAGCAGTTCAAACACGGCCCTAATTCTGCGCTTGCTGCCAATCATGCCCACATAGGCCAAATCGTCGTCCAAGACTTCCGTAAGACAATCCACATCATACTGATGACCGCGCGTCACCAAGGCAATGTAAGTCTGGCTGTCCAGTCTGCGCCGCTGACGCAATTCCTGCAAGGCGGGAATGAAATCGGCGGCCATCACGGTATTCGCTTCCGGAAAGCGCTGCGGGTTGGCGAATTGGGGTCTGTCATCCAGCACCGTGACGGAGAAGTCACACAGCGTGCCCAACCGGGCTAGGGGCACGGCAATGTGTCCGGCTCCCACTATCAGAAGATGACAGGGACGAGCGTGGACCTCTACAAACAGGGAACTCTGGCCTGCTCCGACCTCTACAGTCAGGAGTTGTGATTGCCCGGTCCGGATTGCCTCCTTCACTTGTCCGACGATCTCCGGCGACAGCGTCAGATCGCCTTTCCACTCTCTGCCCTGTTCCGTCCAGACCAGACTCTGTTGTCCTACTGCCCAGCGCGATTCCGGAACGGTTGCGGTACAAGTGACCAAGGCAACCGCCGCCCCGGTCTCCACACTGGCTATCAGGGATGTCAGAAGACCTGCTTTCACGGCGTTGCCTCTCCCTTGGCGGCTGGCCGATCGGGGCCGTGGGCGGATGCGGACATCCTGCAGAGCAAACTCCCTATTGGACCGAAACCCACGCCCCACAATGGGCGCTCAGTCTTCCTGTGTCTGGCCAAGTCGTTCCACGAATACATTCATGATGCCGCCGCAGACTCCAAGACTGTCCATGGAAATGTCTTCGGTAAGATCCACCCGCACGGTCCGGGGCAGTCCATCTTGGATCACCGCCAGCCCCGCGCGGATGACATCGGCTTCACCGCACCCGCCTCCCACTGTTCCTTCATGCAGTCCCATGGGGTGAATCAGCATCTTGGCTCCCACCTCGCGGGGAACGGAACCCTTGACCGACACAATCGTGGCAACGGCAAGGGGTGTGTTGGTGGCCTGCAAGGCCTGGGCTTTCTTGTACAAGGGGAGAGACATCGGCGAGAACTCACGGACTGAGAAGGCAAAACACTCTTGCGCGCAGGACGGTTGCGGTCGCTATTCCCCTGCGGCCACATCTTCCATACGAAATCCGAAGCCGCGGACCGTGGCGATGAACTGATGTCCGCCTGCAGCCTCCGAAAGTCTAACCCTAACCCTGCTGACCAAGCGATCAATGTTGTTGTCTGGCACCGCTACCGAGTCGTCGGGCCAGACTGCAGCGGCGATTTCGTCCTTGCTGACGGCCTGTCCCTTGCGCAAGTACAGACACTGCAACAGTTCAAACTGCCTTGCGCTCAGAGGTGGATCGAGCAGAACTCCATTGACCTTGATCTGACGGGTAGCCGCGTGGACTATCAACCACGGGCCCATGACAGGAGATTGAATCTCTAGGTTCGTCATGGTCGCCGCGGGGTCCTCGAATTTGAAACGGGTCTGAGCGAAAGCCACCACGATGCCATCCGCTAGAATCCCTTGGGCCCCTTTTGACAGCCGCTCGTTGTTGAGCATGACACCATTCTTGCTGCCGACATCCTCCACCACAAAGGAATGGTCCAAGCGGGTAATGGAGGCGTGGACCCGGGAGGCAAAGCCGTCATCAAGCACGATGTCACAGTCGGGAGCCCGACCCACCCACATCTTTTCCTTGTGTAGCACAACGGAGCGGCCCCGTTGCGGACCATCCAGACAAACGAGTTTACCTACAATAGACATGGACTTTTCAAATCACCGCGTACAGAATCCCGGTGGCACATTGAATCAGATCCCCATCCTACACCTTTATCGCGCCGAGAATCCAGCCGCCTCCCGTCCATTGTGTATGGAAGATGGGCAATAGTCAACAGATGACCTCCGACGCCCCCATGGACAGCATCCCCGATCTGCTTTCCACCGCACGTCTCCCGACGGCTGGCCTTGCCCGGCGGGCAAGGGCCGAATCCGGCACCCTATCTGGCCAACGCATCGGACGGTTTCACATCTACCGCACCATTGGCAGTGGCGGTGCGTCCACCGTGTACCAAGCCTTTGACACTGTGGAAAACAGGGCCATTGCCTTGAAGGTAATGCACTCCCACTCGGACGAGGTGGCACGGCAACGGTTTCAGATCGAAACCCAGATCGCCAGCCGATTGCAGCACCCCCATATTGTACAGACCTACCAAGTGGGCATGTTTACGGAACACAACGTGGGATACATCGCCATGGAGCTGGTCTTTGGGGACACCCTTGCGGACCTGTTGCGGGATGTAAACCAGCTCAACTTTGCCGAGGCATGCTCCTTCCTGGCGCCTATCGCGCAAGCATTGGACTATGCCCACAGCGAAAGGCTAGTGCATCGGGACGTCAAGCCCAACAATATCCTGATCCGACCTTCCACGATGTTGGACAAGCACCATATCCTGATTGCCTCTCTGGACTATCCCCTAGTCCCCTTGCTAACCGACTTTGGCATTGCCTGGGCCTTGGACATGCCGGAGATCACCGTAGCCGGGCGCACTGTAGGCTCTCCCGTCTATATGGCGCCAGAGCAATGCTCCGGCGCCTTTCCCGTCGACAGTCGGGCAGACATCTACGCCTTGGGCCTCATTCTCTACCGCTGCATCGTGGGTCGAGACCTGTGCACCGGCACTACCTCGGAAATTCTCTACAAGCATGTGCATTGGGAATTTGACGTCAAGAGTCACGATCTGCAGCTGGTCACCCTACCCCAGTCCCTGCTCGACTTGCTCCAGTCCTGCCTGACCAAGTCTCCCGAAACCAGACTGCAGAGTGCCCGCGAGCTGGCGCAACGTCTCACGGAAATAGGCTACAGCGCTGAAATTGGCCCCTCCGGTTGGACCGAGCGAGGAGACCCTGGAGCGGCCACGCGCACCATGCCGGAACTGGACACTTCTCCCTGGTTGCCCAAGACATTCGGTTCCAGGACCTTGGATCTCTTGCGCAGGGCCCGGTGGAGACGGTCGCGGCGCGCCTTCGTGGGGTCTCTGCCAGCTCTGCTGGTGGTCCTAGTCCTAGTCGCCTCCAGCCTGCTGTTGATCCGCTCGCAATCCACCGGCAGATTGGGCATCGCTGGTGCGCCGCCTAGTCTGCTGGATGCAGCCGGCAAGACGAACGATCCGGCTGCTCTTGCTTCCGAGGACGTGGGGAACAGAGTATCCAACCCTACCCCGGCACTGCCCCGTATAGTGGCGGTCCCGCCCCTGCCGCGAGAAACTCCCACCTTGGTGCCTTATGCCGTGGTCAATACGGCCGAAGGCGTGAACATCCGGGCGGGGCCGGGCGTGGAATTTCCAGTGTTGGCCCTGATCCCCAACTTGGAGCTTTTGCCCATCACGGGCATAACCACCGCGCGCGACTGGTGGGAAATCGATCTTTCAGAACGCCTCAACCAGAGCGGACTGCGCGGCTGGGTGAGCAACAAATTCGTGTTGGCGCGCAACGTCGACAGCGTGATGCCGCTGGATCCGATCTTGATGCCCACCGGGGATCCAGTGGCTGCGGCGCCCACATCGACTCTGGTACCGGACAGCTATTTGACCCTGTGCCGGGATTTCGGCCTGCATGCCGATTTCAAGGAGGTGTTTCAGGAGTTCAATGCCCTGGAGGAATTCGGCTGCCAGGCTTCCGTCCCTACGTGGGGCGCCATGATCATGCAGTCCTTTCAGTGGGGCGACATGCTCTTCATGCTGCAACCCAGGCGAGTCTATGTCACCTTTTTGCTGGATGACAGCGCCGAGCGTCGGCCGCGGCTGACTGGAACTGCAACAACCTTCTTTCGCTATCCCGAGTGGGACTTTTTTTATGTCAGTCCAGTGGAATTCAACGCGCTCGCCAGTGATCCTGGCTTGGTTCTGGGTCAGGAAATTCCGGTGGCCGACCTGGATTTCTTTGCTCCGATTCTGGACTTGGTAGAGGAAAGAACGGCCAATGTCGTCAGTTTGCGGAGTCGTCTGGGTACGCCGCTGGGAGATCCGGAACGCGTGGCGGCCGTCGTCCAGAAATTCGAAAAAGGCTTCATGATATCGGTCAGTCCCCAAGAGGGAGACCCTTTCATCCTGCAGTTGGGTAAACTGCAGCGAGTCGACATCCAGTGAAGGCAGCAATGCCACTCTGCATTGTCCTGTTTTCGTGCTTGGTGGTGTGGGGTGGAGGATCTATCTGTGAAAGCGGTTGTTCAAAGAGTCAGCGCGGCGGAAGTCAAGGTGGAAGAGGAGATCGTCGGCAAAATCGGCTTGGGGCTGCTGGTATTGCTTGGCGTCGCGCAAGGAGACACTGTCCAAGAGGTGGATTATCTGTGTTCCAAGATATTGCATTTGCGCATCTTCCCGGATCAGGGAGGACGCATGAACCACAGTCTGCTCGAGGTGCAGGGGGAAGTTCTTCTGGTGAGCCAATTCACCTTGTTGGGCAATACTCGCAAGGGCAGACGGCCGAATTTCGCCGCGGCGGCGGCTCCCCAAGAGGCCCAGGCGCTATACACTGTAGCCATCGACAGGCTACGAGGACATGTCAAGGTCGAAACGGGAATCTTTGGAGCCCCAATGGCAATATCGCTGACAAATGACGGCCCCGTGACCCTTGTTCTGGAAACGCCCGATGCATGACGAAAGAGGCATCTCCATTCTGCAGACAAGGCGGTCTGCCTGGGACAGCTGGCATCCTCGGCTGAACACCACTCTGCTCCTGCTGTTGGCCCTGCTGGCAACAGGCTTTGGAGCCGCCTTGGGAATGGAGTATTTCCTGGGAGTGCGCGACGGCTCCGTGGTCACCGCGTTCGGGTTGGGCGTCTGGCCCCTGTTTCTGGGAGTGGCTGCCCTAGGCATACGTGAATCCCGACAGAGCCCGCCTCTGCGAATCCTGCTGCTTCTGTTGGGCTACTCTGTCTTGATTCTGTTCATTCTGGTTTTCGTCACGGCCTCCGCTATGGCGGAGGGGAATGCAACGCCCTATCCGAACAATGCGGAGATCAGTGTGGGCGGTCTGGTAATTCTGGCGCTATCCGGCCTGTTCTTCGTGCCGCGGGTCAGATCCCTTGTGGCCCGTTTTCTGCCCGTTGACGCCAATGACTTTGCGCATGCCTTTGCGGTAGCCATGGGATTCGCGGCGGTATCTTTGTCATTGCTCAGTCTGGTGCCGTTTGGGGAGCCCGTCTTGTACCGAATTCCCGTAGCGGAAGAGACCGTCAGCCAGAGCGCCCTGGCGCGCAATGTATCTCTTCTGGCTACGACCCTACTAAGCGTTCCGGCCGTTCTGTTGGCGGTGGGGTTCAGCAGAACCCTGAATCTGCGCCAATCTCTGATCCGGCTGGGCTTCAAGGAACTGACACGCAGGAGGCTCCTTGCTTCGCTATTGTTCGCGATCCTGTTGGTGGGTGCGGGCATTGGCATAGGCGCGCTGATTGAACTAGTCTGGCAGGCACTGGGAATTCCCATTACCGATGCGGAACGGTTTGCCGAGATCGCGGAACTGCCTTGGCATCCTTGGGGCATGTTGTTGCTTGGAGTGAGCGCCGGCGTCAGCGAGGAAATGTTTGTGCGGGGGGTTATTCAGCCTCGTCTGGGCCTTGTCTTCTCCAATATCCTGTTTACCTCCGCCCATGCCTTTCAGTACGCCACCGACGGTCTGCTGGTGGTCCTCATCTTGGGTTTTGCCTTTGGCATCATTCGAGAGCGTTATGGGATCCTGCCTGCAATCACCACGCACGCGCTTTACAACTTCATCCTGCTTCTGCTGAGCACCTTCACGGAAATTGGCTGACGGCAGCGGCACAGACGACCGGCTGGCCTCGGGGGGGGGGGGCACGGATATCCCTGACCGATGCAGTGCCTTCCCTTTACGCACTGCACTCAGATTGTCTCTCAGACCCCATGCAGGAAACATCAGAGCCTTGGTTACAATGCATGTGATTTTCCCCGAGATCGACCAATTGGGTGGTGCCAGGACAGCATGCAACAAAAAGAAACACAATGACTGTATCCTGTAGCAACAAGGAAGAGGATGCCTGCACATTGCAATGGCATGGAGAAAATGAATCCACACTCTACGCATTGTCAGGAGGCACGGCATCTAGCCTTTACTGGGATCACCTTGATCGCCGACATTTGATATTTTGGGGCAGGGGAGGACAGTCTCATGTTTGAGACTCCACAACGCATCAGAGCCATTCTGACCGCCGAAGCGGGTGTGCTGGAAGACTATTTGATGGGTTCGTTAGTCTACCGGCAGGTGCGAGTTGAAGATGAAGGTCAGTTCGTTCAGCACCTGATGTCCTTGGGAGACTTCCTGGAACACCGCGCAGTGTGGAAAGTCCTGACAACCCAGCAACTCGAAGTCTATGCGCAGGTGGACACGACACTCGCCAAGGCGGGTGAATCACAGCTTCGTACCTTTGCGGACAGGGCAGCGCAATTGGCTCAACGCGAAATCAAGGCACGCCTGGACGGCTTGCGCTGGAATCTGGAAAGCTGGACTGACGAAGGCCACTTAAGTCCAACGCTGTTTGCCACGGAAATGGCGCAAAGATCTCGTATTCAGCGCCTCGGCGAGACATTCAGCTGGTCCGCGGCAAATGGCGTTCTGCAAGAGGTGGATGCCCGAATCCAAAGGATGACGGGAAAGGGTGATTTCATTTGGAACCTTGCGTATGCAGACGCGTTTCCCCCTGACGCCTACTGGTTTCTCTATCGCAAGGTGTCCTGATTCCTTGTCTCCGTATACCACGAAGGGTAGCCACACTGGATCCCAGCGACCTGCCGCCAAAGGCAAGGGGATGGGGAATCGGCATCCTGCGGCCATTTTCGCAATCCACGGCTCTGTTTAGACTGGACCAGGAAGGGGGATGAGCAACGAGCACGACACGATGTCCTGCCAATGCCATAGCGGAGTCCATCCCGACGGGGACGGGCGCGACGACCGTCGCGCCCGCAGTGCCCCATCACGCGATTAGAACCACTTGTTAAAGAGTTCTTCAAGAGTTCCGTCCCCTTGCATGGCCGTCAATGCCTGGTTGATGCTGGAGGTAAGATGGCTGCTCTTGGCCAAAATAAAGCCCAGTTCCTCATTCTGGACTGCGGTGCCGGTGACTTTCAACTGGTCAGAATTGACGCCCATGTAGCCCATACCAGCCACGCTGTCGATCATCACTGCATCCACGTCTCCACTCAGCAAGGCCTGGACTGCAGTGCCGAACTGGTCATAGGCCACGATCCGATCTTCGCCCACCAGATCCACCGACGCATAGTAGTTTGTGGTGCCCAGCTGGGTCCCAATTGTGAGTTCGCTCATCGCTGCAAATTCATCGGGATCTACAAAGCGCTCTTCGTCCAACCGCACCAAAAGGACCTGCTCGGTGGATATGAAGGGAATTGAGAAGTCCACATGCTCTCCACGTTCGGCCGTAATGGTGATGCCGTCCGCGCCTACATCGAAGGCCGAGAACTCGCCTTCGCCTGCCATCACGGCGACCATGGCATCCCAGCTGGTTTCAATAAAGGTGGGGACGCAATTGAGGCGATCGCAAATCTCCCCAATGGCGTCATAGTCATACCCTATGCCCTCTCCGGTCTCGGTATCAATGAAATTGAAGGGTTGATAGGCGTTCTCCACCGCAACCCGCAATTCACAACCGCCCAGGTCCGGCAGGGAGCCGGAGGTGTCCGGGGCCATTTCGCTGCACGGAATGAGTGCAGGGCCTGGGGCCGCCGCACATCCCGACAGGGCCAGGGCGCACACGCCCAACAAGACAAACACGATACGCTTGAACAGGGTCAACACTACAGTCTCCTTAAAAGTAAATGAACAAAGGGCATTAGTCTTCCAACGTGCTGGTGTCTCCCAGCGGTTCGCCCAAGGCCTGGGCCTTCAGCAGGCGTCGCATGATTTTGCCACTGCGTGTCTTGGGCAAGGATGGCGTGAATGCAATTTCCTGCGGTACCGCGATGGGGCCTATTTCATGACGCACATGGGCCTTCAGAGTATCCGCCAAATCCGTCGAATGCGCAATGCCTTCATTGAGGATGCAATGTGCACTGATGCGATTTCCGCGCAATGCGTCCGGCAAGCCAATCACCGCGGCTTCGGCTACATCGGGATGGCTGACCAAGGCGCTCTCGATCTCCGCTGTTCCCAGCCGATAACCACTGACCTTGATGACATCGTCCATCCGACCGATGATCCAGATATATCCGTCTTCGTCTCGGCGGGCACTGTCTCCCGGGAAGTACCAGCCCTG
The DNA here is from genome assembly GCA_963422415.1 of Caldilineaceae bacterium. Lineage (GTDB taxonomy): Bacteria > Chloroflexota > Anaerolineae > Caldilineales > Caldilineaceae > Bin34. The sequence goes on along the minus strand of OY729430.1, from coordinate 2,334,976 downwards.
CTTCTTGAATTCAGACCAGTATTGCTCTACATAGCGATCGGGATCCCCCCAGACAGTGCGCAACATGCCCGGCCAAGGGCGCTTGATGACCAAGGATCCCTCTTCGTTGGCGGCACAGGAATTTCCCTCTTCGTCCACCACGTCGGCGATCACGCCCGCAAAGGGCAGCGTGGCGCTGCCAGGCTTGAGAGGCACCACCGGCGTAGGTGTGATCATGAAGCCACCCGTCTCGGTTTGCCACCAGGTATCAATCACAGGACACTGATTCTTGCCTATCAACCTATAGTACCAACGCCAGGCTTCCGGATTGATGGGTTCGCCCACGGTGCCCAGCAGGCGCAGGGAATTCAGACGATGGCGCAGGGGCCAGTCCTCGCCAAAGCGCATCAGACCGCGAATCGCCGTGGGAGCGGTATAGAGAATGGTCACGCCGTATCGGTCCACAATCTTCCACCAGCGATCCGGCTCCGGATAGCCTGGCGCCCCTTCGTACATGACACTGGTGGCTCCCAGAATCAAGGGGCCATACACGATGTAGCTGTGTCCCGTGATCCAGCCCGGATCCGCGGCGCACCACCATATGTCCTCGTCCTTCAGGTCAAAGGCGTACTGGAGCGTAGTCGCGATCTGTACCTGATAGCCTCCATGGGTATGCAGGACTCCCTTCGGCCTGCCCGTGGTACCCGAAGTGTAAAGAATAAAAAGGGGGTCCTCGGCCGACATGACGGCGGTGTCGCAAATGGAGCTGATTTCCGGATCGGCCAGCAGATCATGAAGCCAAAAGTCTCGACCAGGCACCATCATGACACTCTGCTCTGTACGGCGCACCACGATCAGGCTCTCGACAATGGGACTCCGGGCCACCGCCGCATCCGCGATATCCTTGAGATTCACGGTCTTGCCTCGCAACCAGGCTCCGTCACAGGTGATCAGCACCTTGCTTTGGCAATCCTCAATTCGGCTTGCCAAGGCCTGTTCGCTGAATCCGCCGTAGACCACGCTGTGCACGGCCCCAATCTTGGTCGTGGCCAGCATGGCGATGACCAGCTCCATCACGCGTCCCATGTAAATGGTGACCGTGTCGCCGCGCTTGACCCCCCTAGCCTTGAGGACATTGGCAAAGCGGTTCACGGCCTGCCCCAGCTGCAGATAGCTGTATGTGCGAGACTCGCCCTGTTCGGACTCCCAGACAAAGGCCACCTTGTTCTTGCGCCAGGTGGACATGTGGCGATCCAAGGCATTCAACGCGATGTTCGTCTTTCCATCCGCAAACCACTTGAAGAAAGGCGCTTCGGAATCGTCCAGGACCTGGGTAAAGGGCTGGAACCAATCCAGTAGTTCCTCAGCCCGGGCTTTCCAAAAGGCCACCGGATCCCGCTCCGCCTCCTTCCTGATCTCCAAGTAGCCAGGCAACCCTGTATTGGCCACGACGACTTCCGCAGGAGCATGGACTGTGCCTTGGCCGGCAGGGATGTCCAATTCTTCATTCATGCAACGAACCTCCGATGAATCGGGACTCCAAAGTGGACAAGGCGCAGTCCATCGATGGAAGCGACGCGGCAATGCGTTTTGCATCGTGCCGACTAGGGCGGCGCAACCCAAATTCCAGTATACACGGGGCCCGCATCATCCATTTTGGACTGCGCCGCTGGAACCGTGTCGTCATCCGGGGAACCTGTGTGGGAGACGCTTGGCATTTTGGGGACGAAAGCCTACGCCGGAACGAGATCCGCAATTTGCTCGGGGTGATCGGCCACACGCAAGCCACAAGCCCGCAAGGCCTCAATCTTGGCCGCCGCGGATGTGTCCGCGCCACCGGACACAATGGCTCCGGCATGTCCCATGCGGCGCCCCGGCGGCGCGGATACACCGGCGACCAGTCCAATCACGGGCTTTGAGACATGCGCCTGCACATATTGAGCGGCCCTCTGCTCATCCGTGCCGCCAATCTCCCCGATCATCACGATGTTCTCGGTCTCGGGATCCGCCTCGAAGAGGCGCAGAATATCGATGAAGTTCAATCCCTTGACTGGATCACCCCCAATCCCTATGACCGTGCTCTGGCCGATGCCTTTGCGGGACAACGCAAAGGCCACCTCGTAGGTCAGGGTACCCGACCGACTGACGATGCCGGTGGCGCCTCTCTGAAACACATGATTGGGCATAATGCCGATCTTCGATTTGTCGGGAGAGATCAATCCTGGACAGTTGGGACCCAGCAACTGGCATCCTTGCATGCGTACATACTCCCGCACCTTGATCATGTCGTGCACCGGCACATGTTCCGTGATGCAAACGATCAAGGGCACGGCGACCGCGGCGGCCTCCAGCATGGCGTCGGCGGCAAAGGGCGCCGGCACGAAAACAATGGTGGCGTCAATCGACTCGGCGGCCACGGCCTCGGCCACCGTGTCGTAGACCGCCACCCCCAAGGACTGCGTTCCCCCCTTGCCCGGCGTGACTCCAGCCACGATGCGGGCTCCGTAGGCCTGCATGCGCTGGGCCTGAAAATTGCCTTGGTGGCCTGTAAGACCTTGCACCAGTATGCGGGTGCACTTGTCAATCAGAATACTCATCTAGCGGCTCCCCTTGGCCAAGTTCACGGCGCTTTGTGCAGCCTCGGTGAAAGTGCGGGCGAAAGTGACTTTGTAGGGAGCCAGAATTTCCCGGGCTTCCTCTTCGTTGGTGCCAACCAGGCGAATTACGAACGGCACGTCCACGTGGTCCTGCACGATGGCCGCCGCTATACCGGTGGCCACTTCGTCACAGCGGGTAATGCCGCCCGAAACATTGACGAGCAGGGCCTTCACGGCCGGATCGCCGGCCATGATCTCCAAGGCTTGCGTCACCTGTTCCGTGGTGGCTCCCCCGCCTATGTCCAGGAAGTTGGCGGGACTGCCTCCGAAGTACTTGATGGCATCCATAGTCGCCATGGCCAGCCCCGCGCCATTGCCCATGCAGGCCACGTCGCCACCCAAGTGAACAAAATTGAGACCCGCAGTCTTGGCGCGCCGCTCCAAGGCATTGTCGACCGCTTCCGTCTCCGGCGTGACCAGGTGAGACTGACGGGGCAGGGCATTGTCGTCAATGCTCATTTTTCCGTCCAACACCACGATTTCATTCTGGGAATTGATGATCAACGGGTTGATTTCCGCCAGGTCCGCGTCATGGGTGGTCATCGCTGCCATCAAGCCCTGGCAGACGCGGACAAAGGCCGGCCAGAGATCCCCAGGCAAAGCCAGTTCCTTGGCCAACTGCAGACCTTGATAGGAACGCAGGCCCAGCAAGGGATGAAGGGGAACCTTTCGGATTTTCTCGGGTGTGGCGGCGGCTACCTCTTCAATGTCAATGCCGCCGGCGGCGCTGGCCATCAGCATCAATCCTTGGGCATCGCGGTCCACCATGGCCGCGAGATACAGCTCCTGGGCGATTTCCGATCCGGCCTCCACCAACACCTTGTGGACTGTATGCCCCTTGATGTCCATGCCCAGAATGTCCGCCGCCGCGTGTTCCGCCTCTGGCGGCGAAGACACAATGCGAATGCCGCCGGCTTTCATGCGGCCTCCCGTCAGGACCTGCGCCTTGACGGCAACGACAGGGCCATACCGGATGGCCAAGGCCTTGGCCTGGGTCGGAGTGGTGGCCACATCGCCATCCGGGACGACCAATCCCGCTTGGCGAAACAGCTGCTTCGTCTGATACTCAAACAGATCCATGGATGGAAAACTCCTGCCTTTCGGCCTTGCTGCTTGGCAATCCTGCAATCAGGCCAGACCCAATGTGCGTCGGGCGTCGTCCACATGGGCCACCTGTAGATTTAGCAGTTCCAGAATCTGCACGGCTCTGGCAACCAGTTGGGCATTGCTGTGGGCCAGCTGGCCCCGAGCGTAGTACAGATTGTCTTCGAAGCCCACCCGAATGTGGCCTCCCAGCAAGGGAGCCACGGTGGTCAGCGTCAGTTGGGCCGCTCCCACTCCCAAGACGGACCACTCGGCATCGGACGGGATGCGACGGTGCATGTACAGCAGATTTTCAATGGTGGCTGGCAGCCCCCATTTGATGCCGAGACAGCACTGCAGCCAGGGGGGCGGGTCCACCAGCCCCAGGTCCACAAGGTGTCGGGCCTGTTCGACCTGTCCCATGTCAAAGACTTCCAGCTCGGGCTTGATCCCCAACTCCTGTGTGCGACGGGCGGCGGCCATACCCCAATCGGGAGGATTCAGGAAAGGTCGATCCACAAAGTTGAGCGAACCCACGTCCAAGGAGCAGATCTCGGGTCGCAATGTCAGAGATGCCAGTCGGGAGTCCAGGCTCTGATCTTCCAGATCGAAGCCACTGGTGGTGAGATTGACCAAGATGGGGCAAAGGTCGCGGATGCGTTCCATGGTCTCACGGACAAGACTGATGTCCGAGCTGGGCCTGCCCGTCTCGGGATCACGTACATGAACATGCGCAATGGCGGCGCCGGCCTGAAACGCCTCGAACGCGCTCTGGGCAATTTCGGAGGGTGCATAGGGCACAGCCGGATTCATCGCCTTGGTGGGTCTGGACCCTACCAAGGCGGCGGAAACTATGATTTTCTTCACCGCGAGATCCGTGTCCATGGATTCATGGCACCAAGACACGGAGCGCAGTGATCCAGGCAGGGACCAACCCGGGAACCGAATTCCTGCGCCACCTCAGCCGGCCTGTCTGGTGATCTTTTTCCAAGAATCGCGGAGGGCCACAGTGCGAATCAGGGAAATCTGTCCTGTTGCGGCCTTGCTGTCCTGGCGGAAATATCCTTGGCGTTCCAACTGGATGGTGTCGGCCTTGGCGGCCTGCACCACGGCGGGCTCTATCTTGACCCCGTCCATGATCCGGCGGGAATTTGGATTGAACGCTTCAGGGACGACATCGGCCTTCATGTAGGTCACACGGGGATCCAGGAAAAGATGATCGATCAGTTGCACTTCCGCATCCAACGCGGTGCGGCAATCCACCCAGTGAATTGTGCCGCGCACCTTGCTCCCATCGGGTGTGAATCCTCCGCGCGTGGCGGGATCGTAGGTGCAATGCACTTCCACCACTTCTCCCCTTGCGTCATGCCTGACCCCGGTACAGGTCACAATGTAGGCATAGCGCAGACGCACGCGCTTGCCCAAGGCCAGGCGATGGAATTTGCGATGCGGATTGTCCTGGTAGTCCGACCTTTCAATGTACAGCTCGCGGCTGAAAGCAATGGGCCGTGTCCCGGCGCTTTCGTCTTCCGGATTGTTGATGGCCTCGAACTCCTCCCGCTGTCCCGCGGGATAGTTGGTCACAACCAGTTTCACCGGATCCAGGACACCCATGCGACGCAACGCCGTTCGGTTCAGTTCCTGCCGTACACAATGGTCAAAGAGCTGGGTTTCCACCAAGCTGTTCGTCTTGGCCACGCCCACTTGCCTGCAGAGCTCCCTGATGGCCGCCGCGGGCACGCCACGTCGGCGCAAGCCGGCCAGTGTGCTCATGCGGGGATCGTCCCAACCATCCAGTAGGCCTTGCTGAATCAACGTGTTGATCACGCGCTTGCTGACGATGGTGTGCGTCAGTTCCAGCCGTGCGAACTCCAATTGGACGGGAGCGTATAGGCCCAGCTCCTGCAGGAACCATTGATACAGGGGATTGTGGTCTGCAAACTCCAGCGAGCACAGGGAATGGGTCACACCTTCGATGGAGTCGCTTTGCCCGTGGGCCCAGTCGTAGGTGGGATAGATACACCACACGTCCTGGGTTTGGTGGTGCGTCGACCGCAGAATGCGGTAGAGAACTGGGTCCCGCAGGTTCAAGTTGGGCGACGCCATGTCGATCTTGGCGCGCAGGACCTTGGCTCCATCGGGAAACTCGCCCGCGCGCATGGCCGCAAACAGCTCCAGATTTTCGGCGACGGACCGATTTCGATAGGGGCTGTTCCGACCCGGTTCGGTCAAGGTACCCCGGTACTCCCGAATCTGGTCCGCCGAGAGATCGTCTACATAGGCCTTGCCTTTCGCAGTCAGGTCGGTGGCCCAAAGGTACAGCTGTTCAAAATACCCCGAGGCAAACTTGGGAACGCCGTCCCATTCCACACCCAGCCAGGTCAGGTCACGCTGGATCGCCTCCACAAACTCGGAGGCCTCGTTCTGGGGATTGGTGTCGTCAAAGCGCAAGTTGAATCGACCCCCGAATTCACGGGCAAGTCCCATATTGAGAAGCACCGCTTTCGCGTGGCCAATGTGGAGAAAGCCATTGGGTTCGGGGGGGAATCGGGTTACCACCCGCCTGTCGAAGTGGCCCGTCTCTTGATCCTCCAAGATCCGCGCTCGAATGAAATCCGGGCCGGCGGTCTCGGGGTCCTTGGCAATTGGTGGGGCTAAATCGGACATGACCAGCAGACTGTGGAAAAGGCAAGCCGGAATCTTATCAAAGTGCTCCCGGGTTGACCTGCGGCGACAAGGTCGGAGAGTTCAGTGATGCGCGGCGTAATGTCGGGCCAAGAGATCGCGGCCAAAGTCATTGGCGGGATTCCGCCACACCGCATGAACATGATTGGCGTCGTTCTGATAGTTGTCAAATTCAATCAGGACGTCGGGCGCCTGAATACGATAGTAGCAGGCTTCGCCCAAAATTGGGCTGCCGGCCCACGCGAAATGAAGCGGCCGGTCCCCCAGAGAGCCGATCCGATTCATTTCCGCAGCCGCCAGACTTTCGGGCAGGCAGTCCAGATACTTGTGAATCAGCCGGATCAAATGGGCGGCTTGCCCCACGGAAAGCGCTTGAGCCTCTATGCCTGCCGCCTGCCTGTTCAGAATCAGGGCCTGCACATCGTGGTCCGAAGCGCCCGTCTCCTGTTGCCAGGATTGCACGGCAAACAAGGGGGGCATTCCATATTCCACCCTGGAGCGATTGCCCATCATGATGTCGCGGGGAGCATGGGGAGTCAGCAGCGCCTGGTCTTGCTGTTCTTCATCCAGCGAAACCAGAAAATCGCGTGCACCATCCTCGAATTCCCGCAGGGGTCGCAACGAAATGCCCCCGGCCAGCTCGCACTCGCGCGGATTGGCCCCGAGAAACAGGGGGAAGGGAGACACGATCAGACCTTGTGAAATGGTGTAGTGCAAAGACACGTGGTGTCCCTCGAAACGCCATCCCCACGGCGCCTGGTCGTCGGGCAGGCCAAAAAGGGTCAGTACGTAGTTGGCGCAGTCCCGACCCGGCAGGGGTCGGGTAAAATTCTCTTGGGCATCGAGAATGGTTTCCAAGGCCATGATGATCGAGACGGTGTTCAGCCCCTGATGACTCAAGGCCACCCGCAGAAGCCGTGTCACTGTTTGCTGCTGGGAACGATCCATCTCTCGCAAGGAAAGTCCCCGTCGGGCGCGCGGAGTGTAATCCCAGAAGGTACGCTCGGTTTCCTCCGCAAAATCCAGCGACAGAGATCGACGCTGACTTGAATCCAGCGTGGTCAACAGATCCGAGACGAGATCGCCCATGCAGGCGGCCAAGGCGCGCAGTTCAGACATCCCGATTCATGGCAAGTATGGATGTGCCCCTAGGTACAGACAGACGCCGGAAGATCGTCCCCGTCAGAGACGGAGACTCACAACCCAGAGCTGGGGGACAGGGATTTGAACCCCGACTACATGATCCAGAGTCATGTGTTCTGCCAATTAAACTATCCCCCAATGGCCTCTCTGGTACAGAGGCTTCCCCAGTATACGCGATTTCCGCAAGGTGTTGCCAACATGCACCGCTCCACTGGACAACGCCGGAGATAGAGCCTGGGGTTCCGCGTCACCAACCCTTCAAGACCTTGCGACATCCTCCGCCACCAGCGCCGTATGCGCTCGATGGATCCGCGCCTGACACTCACGTCGGCCCAGGGCCGCCATCATTTCAAACAAGGGGGGAGACACCTTGGCCCCCGAGATGGCGCCTCGCACGGGACCCAGCAGGCTTCCTAGTTTCATGTCCTGTTCTTGGGCCGCAACTCGAAACAGCGCTTGCAAGACTTTCGGTTCAAACGGGACAGCCTCTTCCAGCATCGCCTGGCAGACTTCCAGCGTCTCCGCGCTCTGCCGGGCATCCAACTGGCGTCCAATCAACATGTCTATGGGGGTATACTCCATGTCGGCGGCGGACTTGAATGCCCAAGACAGCCAAGGGGCGACCTCTCTCAGAGTCTTGACTCGGGTCTGGATTTCGGGCAGCACATAGTCCAGACCCGCCATTTGGTCCACTGCAGTCTCGGACTTGCCAAACGCGCGGGCCAAGAAGGGCGTGGATACGGATCTGAACGCCTGGGAAGATAGCCTGCGCACGTACTCCCCATTCATCCATTCCAGCTTGGCATAGGGCATCTTGGCCGCCGCAGGGGAAATCATGGCCAGTTCGAACCTGTCAATCAGCTCCTGCCGGGTGAAGAGCTCTTTCGATGCATCCGGAGTCCAACCCAAGAGGGACAGGAAATTGAACATGGCATCCGGCAAGACGCCCGCGGTCATGAAATCCTGCACGTTGACCGGCAGATGCCGTTCTCCTTGGTGCCGCTTGCTCATCTTGCCCTTGCCATCTGGATTCAGAATGACCGGCAGATGCACCCAGGCGGGCGTGTCCCATCCGAAGGCTTCATACAGCAATACATGGTACGGTGCGGTGGCTATCCACTCCTCTCCGCGCAGCACGTGAGATATGTGCATGCGGTGGTCGTCCACCACGGCCGCCAAGTGGTAGACCGCCATGCCATCGCTCTTGACCAGAATGGGATCCTGTAGCGTGGACGCCGCGACAGTGATGTCGCCGCGGATGACGTCGTGGAAAGTTATCTGCGCCTGTGCAGGCAGGCGCAGGCGGATCGTGAACGGCTCTCCCACGGCCGCCCGAGCGGCCGATTCATCATGCGATAAGTGGCGGCAGGCGCCGTCGTATTGGGGTTGCCGCTTGGCCGCCCTCTGTTCTTGCCGCAGTCTCTGCAGACGTTCGGGGGAACAAAAGCAGCGATAGCTCTTGTCGGACGAGAGCAGGCGCTGGGCATGATCTCGATAGAGCGCCCCCCTTTCACTCTGCGTGTAGGGGCCAAAGGGACCGCCTATATCCGGCCCCTCATCCCAATCCAGCCCTAACCAGCGCAAGCCCTCCATAATGCCGGCCACGCTGTCGGGATCAAATCTCTTGGTGTCCGTGTCTTCGATGCGCAGCACGAAGTCCCCCTCGGCATGCCGAGCCCAGAGCCAAGCGAAAAGGGCGGTGCGCAGGGATCCCAGATGGACAGTGCCCGTGGGACTGGGCGCAAAACGAGTCCTGACCTTGTCGGCCATCATGGCTCTTGGTCCGCTGGCCGGAGGTTCAAGTGGACACCACGGCTATGCCATCTGTTTGCGCGCATATTGGGCGCTGATGCCGTTGATGACTTCAGCAAATTGCGATGCCGTGTGATCGATGTAGCTAACTCCGTTGGGTAGCGTGCTATTCCGGTCCAGATATCCGCCCCTCCCCGTGTGGCGCATGGCCCCCATATCCACTTGGGTCACGCTCCCTTGTCGCAAATATTCGGACCAAGTGTTGCGGCCCGGCCGCAGCCAGCGGCTGGGCGTGACGGCGCAAAAGAGGCGGTACGCCTTGTCCAGGGTGCCCACGAACTCCCAGATGTGATTGGCGGTCACCACGCCGGGCCCATCGGTGAAGAAGCAGGCCAGCATCATGACGTACACCGGCAGGCCATAGCCTTCCCGCAGAGGCTGCACCGCGCCCGCGGCAATCTGACCGGCTCCGCTATAGGAGACCAAAAAGAGCGGCTTGGGGTTTTCCAGATCGTATCCGTATTGCTGCAGGTGGTAGGCCAGCACATCGGAAAAGCCCTTGTTGTAGACCTGAGAGTAGCGTCTGTCGCCCGAGGTGGCGACTTGCACTATGTTGCGCAGATTGATCAGGTATCCCAGCAACACATTCAGCTTGCGCTTCTTGAGCTTCTGCCGCATGGCCCAACGCCATACCACGCTCAGGGATCGATTTTCGGTCAAGGGCTGGTTGTTGATGGAATAGGCAAAGACATCATCCAGCACGACGGCCCGCGGGCACAGGTCGGCAATTCGCCGGAGAATGCCCTGCTCCCTCCGACTATAGGTATGCGACGACACCCGGCCTATGCCGGACAGGAACAGGACATAGGCTTCGCTCGGAGTACGTTGCCGCCGGACATTGCCATCCGGTGGCACCAACCGAGAGTGTATGGTCAACGCCCCTCCCGTGCATACGAAACCGCGCAACATGACGATGGGATATATCGCCAACCACAGCAGGGCCAAATGCAACGTGGCCCAGAACCAAAAGGCTGCATCCAACTGAAAATCACTCAACGTTTCGTTCATCCCATTCCCCTAATGAACCACACCTAAGGTCCAGGAATCAACTTGGGTCACTTTTCAAGGAGGACGGCCAGAGTCCCCAGGCCTTGCATAGCCTTTGGGTCCCCAGATAACAGCCCAACCCCGTGCCCCACAGGAGCCATAGTTGTCCCGATTCTATATCCATCCCTTGGTGAAGGGCCAGAAACAACAAGACAGGGGACCACAAGTCAATCAAGCACTGCACCGTCCGGCCGACATAGGGAATCAACCCATAGACCATGTACACCCGGGGCAGAATCGCCAAACCGACGATCCCGACGAAAGTCAGTGTATCCACACCGTACCCAAACCCCGTGGTCAGAACAAGGTGCATTGTCCAGAAGCACGCTACATAGGTCAGTCCCAAGCCGATGAAGAATTTGACTTGGAACCAGAAGAGAGCCCGTCCCTTGACGTTGGCAATGAATTGCTCTCCACTTCTGACCAGGGTTTCCACCAAGGTGGAGCAGCCGATAAACCAAGCTGCGTATTGGGCATAAACCCCCAACTGGCCGGGATCGTATCCTCCCGCGCGCCAAAGGTGAAAAGGGCTAAACAATTCAAGCATGTACTACCATAGCCTTGACAGGAAACAACACAGGTTGGCTCTCCCCGTTACAATCCTACTCCGCTTTGTCAACAACGCCGCCGGACTGTCACTTGCATGGAAATCTACCGTCCGACCTCTGATTGGACATTTTACTTTCTGTGCGGGGTCTTTGCCTTGCTCACCAGCCTGCTTCCGGTCATGGGCGGCCAATACTGGATGATGCTCGGGATGCAAGGCCTGGGACTAGGGGCCTTCACGGCAGTGGCGGCCCGGTTCGGACCAGCAGGCAGGCATGTCCCGGTATTTCTGTTGTGGATTGGCACGCAAGTTGGCTTTCTGCTGCTGCTGGGCGCTTGGAACATGGCGGCATTGGAAAGGATAATGCCCCATGGATTTGAATTGCGGCGCATGTGGCTTGAGCTGTTCTATGTCGGGACTGCTGCCGGCCCACCGACTTCCTCGGGCTGGATACCTCTGATGGGGGGCATCCTGTTGGCCACGATCGGCACGCTGGTCACGGGGGGCTTCACTGGTTCTTGGCTGGTAGCGCACTCCGCCAACCACACCGTGTACTTTGGAGTGGGACTCATCGTTGATCTTGGGCTCTCCAATGCCAGCGACTGGATGCACTTTGTCAATGTCGCCGTTCCTTGGGGGCAAGTCCTGCTCTTGGTGGGCTTGTGGGTGGTCCACCTTGGTCTAAGCCCATGGCTATGGCAGCATCGCGTGAAGCCGGCGGTTTCCTGGCCGCTGCAAAGACCGGCGCTAGGCTTGGGTCTGGCGATGACCGCAACCGGTGTCTTGATCGCCCTGTCTTGATCCCGAACATGACGGGCGGCCACTCCTTCAAAATATGAAACTGAGATCCATCCACCTCAGGGACTTCAAGACTTTCGGAGCCAGCGCCCACCTGGAACTGAGTCCCGGGTTGACGGCCATAGTGGGACCCAACGGGAGCGGCAAAAGCAATCTGGCCGACGCGGTGGCTTGGGTGCTGGGCGAACAGGCCCTTTCCGCCTTGCGGATCAAAAGGTCCCGAGACCTGATCCACCAGCCCATGAACGGTCTGGCCGCGCCCAACTTGGTGGAAGTGCAAATTTCCATTGAGGACCAAGAAGGTGTCCTGCCTCTGGAAGGGCACGATTTTGACATCAATCGGGTGGGATACCGAGATGGCGAAAGCGAATATCGGTTGAATGGTCACCGCACCCGCCTGACCCAGATTCGAGAGATCTTCGCCCCCTTCGGCATGGCCAAGAGATCCTTCAGCCTGATTCGGCAAGGACACTGTGACCAGTTTCTCATCGTAAGTCCAGCACAGCGACGTCGCATTGTCGAAGAGGCAGCCGGGGCATTGGGCCTCATCCACAAAAAGCAGGCCGCGGAGCGCCGACTGGCGCGCATCGCCGACCATCTGGCTCCCGTCCATCGGGAACTGAGCGACCTGCAGCTGTCGCTTTCACATCTGGAACGGCAGGCCCGCCAATTTGAACGGCGCAAGCGGCTGGTAGAGGAATTGCGCATTGCGGTGGCCCGGTTCTATGCGCCCGTCTTGCAGATCGTGGAGTCGGAGCTGGTCCAAACCGCCCGGGAGCTGGCGGAAATGCGGAGTCAGCAGGAAATTTCCGAGATGTCCTTCCAGAGGCAACGTCTGTCTGCATCCCAATTACAAGGTCAGGCGCACACCCTGGACGAACAGGTAGCCGCGGCGCAGAAGGGCCTGTCCCAGGCAGAGGAGCAGTACATGGCTCTGGTGAGCGAGACACAGGTGCTGGCCGAGCGAGAACACAGTCTGGAACGCCTTCAGGCCCAAAATCAAAGCAGACAGGAGTCCGAAGAGCAGTCCCTGGCCAGCGTCCAATCCAACCTGAATCAACATCGTCGCGTGCGTGCGGAATTGGAGAACAGGACATGGCAGCTGCAACAAAAGCTGCACCAAGTGAGGCAGGAAGTGGAGGAACAGCGCCAGACGCGGATGCAGCAGCAACAAATTCTGGCGCGCACCGAGGCGGAACTCAAGGTGCTGGAGGAAGCCCAAGGCGACCTGCAGCGTGAACAGTCCATGCTGTTATGGCAGCAGCAGCAGGACGAGGAAGCGGCGCAGAGACAAGCCGAAGAACTGCGCCGTACCAAGGCAGAGGCATTGCAGATCGAGAAATCCCTAGTCCGTGTACAGACAGAACGGAAAGATTGTACGCACCGGAAAGGAACGTTGGACAGCCAGCTGACCTCGTTGCAGAATGCGGTCGCTGCAACTCGCAAGACATTGCAGACGCAGCGACAGGCGCTGTCCGAACTAGACGCGCAACAATCCCGTTGCCAGGCGCGACGGGACTATTGCGCGGAAACGGCCAGACAAAGCGCCGCGCCCTTTGCCCATGTACCGGGCATGGAGCGGTCACTGGGACAATTGGGGACGTTGCTCCATGTGGAGCCTGCAAGTCAGGCAGGGGTCGCGGCCTGTCTCGGCGAATGGCAATATAGCTATGTTTTTCACACATGGGCCGAGGCCACGCAGGTTTGGCAGGAAGCCCAGAAGACAAAAACCGCTTCCGACCTGCGACTGGCCGTGCTGGAGGCCGTGCCCGCCAAGGCCTTCTCCCCACTCGCTGACGCAACACTCCTGCCAGCTGTCCAAGGGGCCGCGGAGATTCGCGGGCTGGTGGGCCATCTGCTGACCCAAGCGGCTCTGGCCCAGGATGCCAAGGAAGCGATTTCCCGTTTTTCAGCGAAGGATCCCGCCAGACGGCTTTCCTTCATCGTCACACGGCAAGGGGATCTTCTGACAGAGCCGGGGCTGGTGCGCGTCAGAGGTACGGGTGCCAAGCGTGACAGCCTGTTGAACGTGGCGCACGAAATGCGGACGCTGGATTCAGAGTTGCAGGACCTGTCGCGGAGCCAAGAGCAGGCCCGGGACAGGATACAAGATGCCATCGCGCAACTGGCGCGTGCGGACCGCGAAGTCAGGACCGTACGGGCCGCGTTGCAGGAAGTCGTGCTGGAAATTCAGAGAAAACAGCACGAGGCCACATTGATCCAAGACCGACGGGAAGCCTTGGGCAATGCCATTGACGATTTGAAGGCCGCGCTGGGGACCCGAAGCGAGACGGCCCGACAACGGACAGCCAGACTCTCCGCAATACGGGAGGCACTGACTCCCATAGGCCCCAAGACCGCTGCGGTACGGCATTCTCGGGATAATCAGGTCCAAGCCATGCAACAGTGGGGACAGAAAGATCAAACGACGGCCTTGGCCGAATTGCAGGAGCGAAAAAAGGCGCAGAACCGAGAATTGGAAGCCATGCGCGCCTTGGAGGCACAGGAGCGGGAAAGATGCCGTGATCTGGCCATCTCCGTGCAGCGACTTCAAGCTGAGGCCACGGCATGGGACACGGACTGGACCCATTTGCAGGACACACGGAAAGCCACCGCCACCCACCTTGCCACGGTGGAACGGCAGGTACATGCCTGGCGCGCAAAACTGTCTCCCTTGGCCAAGGCCAAGCAGCAGCTGGATGTGACCCGCACCGCCCAGACCGAAGCCTTCGTCCAGGAACGGGAGGCGTACCAGAAATTCGAGACACGCCGCCATCAACTGGAACTGCAGCATGCCGAAATGACCGAACGGCGCAACTGGCTGCACCGCACTCTTCTGCAGGACATGGAGCTGTTCGAGGATCGGCCCGTGACGGAATCCGAAGCCCGAGAATTCTTGCAGGCTGTACCAACCTCCGGTTCGCCTCTGCAGGGCGACGAAGCGGATTTGGACCGGATCCGGCGGGGGATTCACCGCTGTGGTCAAGTGGATCCTGATCTCTACCGGAGTTTTCAGGCGACTCGAGGGCAACATCAGCTGCTTGAGGCCCAAACCACGGATCTGGCGGCATCGGAAGCGGACCTCAGGAAGGTCATCGCCCAGCTGGAGCAGGAGCTGGATGCCATTACGCAACGGGCTTTCGCCGCTATCAACCAGAGCTTTGGGGAATATTTCGGTCGATTCTTTCCCGGCGGGAAAGGATGGCTGGAATGGCAACGGGACGAAGGGACGATGGAACCGGGGATGGATCTGCACGTACATCTGCAGGGCCAGCGTCCCCAGTCCATAGCCGCCCTGTCCGGTGGCGAAAGGGCTATGACGGCCATTGCCTTTCTCTATGCTCTACTGAAGTTCAATCGGCCTCCCTTCTGCGTGCTGGACGAGATAGACGCAGCTCTTGACGAGTCCAATGTAGGGCGCATCGGCTCTTCGCTCAGGGAGCTGACCCAGCACACCCAGTTCATATTGATCACCCACAACCAACACATGTTGGGATATGTCGACTCCATTTTTGGCGTGACCAAGAACACGGAAGGCATCAGCCAGTTGCTGAGCATGGAGCTCCACAATTCCCCATTCGCATAGCGACCCGCAGCGGAGGATCCGCCTAGGGACTAGACCAAGGGCGGGTTCTTCAACCCTGTGCCGCTGAGGATGACGACAATGTCCTCGTCCTCAGCCAGAACGTCCATGTGCCGGGTGAGGGCCGCGCAGGTCGCGGCGCTGGTGGGTTCCACAAAAAAGCCCATGCTGGCCATCTCCCGCTGGGCCGACAGAATGTCGTCGTCGTTGACGCTGGTGACAAAGCCCATCGACTGGTACACCGCCGTCAGCAAGCCTTGGCCGCGCGCCGGATCCACTATGGATATGCCATCCGCCACCGAAGGGGTCGGTGGGCTGGGTATGGGTTTGACCCTTTGATAGTCTCCCTCAAAGGCCTTGTGCAAAGGGTCAAAGCCTTGCGCCTGCACCACGAGCAAACGGGGCAGTTTCGCAATCAGGCCCGTATGCGCCAACATCTCGAATCCGCGCCATGCCCCCAGCATCAGGCCGCCGTTGCCCGCCGGTCCTGCCAGCCATGCCGGCGCACGCCCCCCCAGCTGCTCCCAAATTTCCCATGCCACCGACATCTGCCCCAACAGAAAGGCCGGATGCAAGGCATGAGAGGCATACCCCACTTCATGGCTTAGAGCAGCGACGACGGCGGCGGCGGCCAGGGAACGGGGTCCTTCCACCTCCACCAATTCGGCCCCGTAAATGGCGATTTGGCTTTTCTTGGGTTCCGGAGCGGCGACCGGCACGAATATCCTTGCATGCAGTTCCGCCCGGGCCGCGTAACAGGCCAGACTGGCCCCTGCATTGCCACTGGAATCGTCCATTACGGTCTGAAACCCATAATGACGAAACCAGTTGACCATGACACTCACGCCCCGGTCCTTGTAGCTGCCGGTCGGCATGTTGGAATCCAGTTTCCAAAACACGTTCCGCGTGCCCCAACCACCCTGCAGAAGTGGAGTCCAGCCTTCCCCCAACGTGATGAACGAACCAGCTTGATTGTAGGGCTGCAACCAGGGCAGATAACGCCACAGGCCGGGCAATGAAGAGTCGATACAGTCGGGCTCAAAAGGAGGAATATCCATGAATTCCAGCGGAGCCCCTGTATGCGGACAGGTTACGGGAAAGGACTCGGCGGATGTCCGAAACTTGCTGGTGGGGCAGTGGACTATCAAGGTGAAACCAAATTGCGCGCCTCTTGGAATGGGGAGCCGGACGCTAGCCCGGTGCCATCTGCCCAAACACACTGCAGCGAGGCCATGAGGGGAACCAGATCAATGCCAACAAGAAAGTGGATTATATACGTTACGGCAGAACACGCGCCTTCTCCAATTCCCCTTGAGTCGAGTTGCCACGTGCTAGAATCTCGCGGTCCATTGTGCTCCTTTCCAATTTGTTGTTCCCGCCGCCATGTCATTGCGCTCCCACCTGAAAACGCCTCGTCAGAGCTGGTGGAGGAAGGTGCGGAATGTATTCCAGACCAGCATCGTTACGGATTCCACTTGGGAGGAATTGGAAGACAGCCTGATCATGGGCGATGTCGGCCTTGGCACGGCGGAGGCCCTCATCGCGGATACCCGTTCTGATCTGCAATATCGCGGCGCCGTGACGCCGGACTTGGCGTACCGGGTCCTAAAGGAACAAGTGGCCTTGCGGCTCGAATCCCGCCCGGATTTCCCCATGGAGGAGGCGCGGCTGCTCACTGTGGCTTTTGTCGTGGGCGTCAATGGCGCCGGCAAGACCACCACTATTGGCAAGTTGGCTCGGCACTATCGCCAACTGGGACGCACAGTGGTGCTGGCCGCCGCCGATACCTTTCGAGCCGCCGCCGTGGAGCAACTCCAGGTCTGGGGTGAGAGAGCCGGCGTCGACGTAATCTCTCAGGGCCAAGGCGCGGATCCCGGCGCTGTCGTGTACGATGCCATCCGTGCCAGCCAGGAAAGTCGCGGGGCCGACTTGCTGCTGGTGGACACTGCGGGCCGTCTGCACACGAAATTCAACTTGATGCGGGAACTGCAAAAGATCCGGACGGTGGCCAGCAAGCTAGTGCATCAGGCGCCTCACGAGGTGCTGCTGGTGCTGGACGCGGCATCGGGGCAAAATGCCCTGATCCAGGCCGAGAAGTTTACGGAGACGGCCGGAGTGACAGGCATTGTGGTGACCAAGCTGGACGGCTCCAGCAAGGGCGGATCCATCATCAGCATCCGAGACACCCTGGGATTGCCCATTCGGTTTATCGGCACGGGCGAAGGGATTGACGACATTGCCCGCTTTGAAGCCGACGCGTTTGCCGCGGCCCTGTTTGACTGATTACGCAAGGAGTGACATCTCATGCCCGCAATAGCGGAAGAAGCCCGAAAACTGCTGGACCGAATTGAAGTTACACGGGGGCGGCTTTGACCTGCCTGTCAAGCAAGAGCGCATCGACGAACTGGAAAAGGTGGTGGCGAAGCCAGGCTTCTGGGGGGATCAGGAGCGGGCTCGATCCACTTCCAAGGAGCTGGATTATCTACAAAAGACCTTGAGCAAATGGGATGATCTGCAATTCCAGGTACGGGAGATCTTGGAGCTGGGCGAGATGCTCGAGGATGATCCGGACTCGCGGGAACAACTGGAACAGGACTTGGCGGAGGCTCACGCCACCTTGGAGCAGGAGGAATTCCATTTGACTTTGGGCAAGCGGTACGACAGCGGCGCCGGGATCATTTCCATTCATGCCGGCGCGGGCGGTACCGAAGCGCAGGATTGGGCCGAGATGCTCTTGCGCATGTACCTGCGCTGGAGTGAACGGAGAGGCTTCCAAGCAGAGATCATGGATCGTACCGAGGGCGAGGCGGCCGGAGTCAAGAGCGTCACGGTCGAGATTGGCGGAGACTACGTCTATGGCTATCTGCGTTCCGAGGCTGGCACCCATCGCCTGGTGCGCATCAGTCCCTTCGATTCCGGCAACCGCCGTCACACCAGTTTCGCGAAAGTGGAAGTGGTGCCATCTCTGGACACGGACATCGACATCGACATCAAGAGTTCCGACTTGCAAATCGACACGTTTCGCAGCAGCGGGGCGGGCGGCCAGCACATGCAGAAAAACGACACCGCCTGCCGCATCACCCATAGGCCTTCAGGACTTGTGGTGTCCTGTCAGAATGAGCGCAGTCTGACGCAGAACAAGGAGCAGGCCATGAAAGTGCTGCGGGGTAAATTGCACACCATTGAGGAGGAGAAAATCGAAGCCGAACGAGCCCGCCTGCGGGGAGACAATGTGCAAGCGGACTTTGGCACCCAGATCCGCAGTTACGTCTTGCACCCCTATCAGTTGGTGAAGGATCTGCGGACAGGCATGGAAACGGGAAGAACCGGGGATGTGCTGGATGGGGATCTGAACTCCTTCATGGAAGAGTGGTTAAAGCAGCAGATTGGTCTACAATAAAGGTCAAGGGGACCATGCGCCCCGCAACGCGGAGAGGTCGCATAGTCTGGTTGAGTGCGCACGTCTCGAAAACGTGTAGGGTTAATAGCTCTCGAGGGTTCAAATCCCTCCCTCTCCGCCTGATGAGCCCGGTTCGCTCGGAAACCTTTCCCCGCCTCGGGCACGGTATTTCTGATCCCAGTCCCAGTCCCTCCCGCGTCCTCTGTCGGCAAGCCGTGTCGTCGCTTCCAGCCGCTTAAGGTATCTCGTGTCGGCTTCCATTGACAAACTGGAGGAATTCCTCCAGTTTCTGCGTTTTGCAGGCGTAGGGGGCTTGGGTACCATCACCGACGTGAGTGTGCTGAACCTGTTGCGGTTCGCATTGGGACAGCCTGTCTTGCTGTCCAACACCATTAGCATCAGTGTCGCGATAGTGCAAAACTACACTCTGCATCGTTATTGGACATTTGCCAATCACGAGAAAAGCGAGGTCTCGTCCCAGCTGGCCAAATTTACGATTACCAGCTTGATCGGACTGGGTTTGAGCAACTTGATGCTGCAACCCCTCGTTTCGCTCTGGGTCCGTGTCGTGCTGGAATTCATGGGGCCGATCGCCCTGATGGATCCCTTGAGCACCAATCTGGGCAAGTTGACCAGCATCGCCATCGTGCTTGCCTGGAATTACACCGCCACCCGGCTCTGGACTTTCCGGGCTCAACCCTGAAATGCAAATCCTGGTAGATTACACGTCGGCCATCCGGCAGACTGCCGGCATTGGCCGCATTACCCAGGAACTGGTGCGGCACTTTCCCTGGCAGGAGGCCGGTCTGGAGCCAACGCTGTTTGTCAGCGGTCGCAAAGGGGACGCGACGGCCACGGTCCAGGGAATGGAGCTGCACTACACCCCTTTGCGGGAACGGGACATGACTCGTCTGTGGCACAGAGCGGACAGCCCCTTTCCCAAGGTGGAATGGTTTACGGGCGGCAATCCCCAGATTTTTCACGCCACCGACTTTGTGCTGCCCCCTTCCGATGCGCCATGCCAAATCCTGACGGTCCACGATCTAGCCTTTTGCAAGTTCCGTGACACGGCGATGACCTCCTTGACCCACTATTTGGAGAAGGTGATCCCACGCAGCGTGGCGCGTGCGGATTTCCTCGTTGCAGACAGCCACAACACGGCGCGCGACCTGCAGGACATGTGGCAGGTGCCGACCGACCGCATTGCAGTCGTGTCCGGGGGAGTCGATCCAGAGGTTTTTCGCAGGGTTCAGGATCGGGACTCGCTGGATCGAGTTCGTCGTCGCTACGGCATAGGGGATGCCCCCTACATTCTCGCCCTTTCCACCCTCCAGCCCCGCAAGAACTTTGTGCGTCTGGTCGAAGCCTTCCATTGCATTGTCCATGACCATCCCGACCTGATTCTGGTTATCGGGGGCAAAAGGGGCTGGAAATATCAGGACTTGTTCGCGAGAGTGCTGGCATTGGGAATGGAGGATCGTGTTCTTTTCCCGGGCTTCGTTCGGGATCAGGACTTGGCCACCTTGTACAGCGCCGCCGCCCTGTTCGCCTATCCCTCCCTGTACGAGGGGTTTGGCCTGCCGATCCTGGAAGCGATGGCCTGTGGCGCCCCGGTGTTGACGGGGTGCAATTCCAGCCTGGCGGAGGCGGGAGGCGCCGGGGCCCTGTATGTAGATGCCCAGAGCACAGAGGAGATCGCGGCGGGTCTGAATCTCATTCTATCCAATGCCCAACTGCGCAAGGCCATGCGGGCAGCAGGTCTGCAGCATGCCACCCGCATGGGGTGGGACCGCAGTGTCCGCCTGCTCTGGCATGCCTATCGGCAGGCATGGGCCTCCGTCCATTAGCGAATGGGTTCCCGTGCATGGCATCCTCCCCTGACGGAAGGGGCCATTTCGGGTCTCCCGCCATCCATTCGAATCCGAAGGCGGCACATGGAAGATCAAGGCAGGTCCAGAGAACCATGGCATATTCTTTTGGCCTTGCTGGCAGGCTCCCTGCTCTGGTTCTGGGGCATGCACACAGTCTGGATTCAACACGCCGTGGCCGGTTTGGCCGTGCTGGGACTGGACTATCTCACATACATCAAAATCTTGCCCGCGGAAGACTTTGCGGGATGGCATAGGGCGGCCTTCATCTGGAGTCTGCCGCTGGTTGCCTCGAGTACACTGACGAGCCAACTGGCATGGGCTCACGGCCGACTCCGCAATGGGTCCGCAGGCTTCCAGTGGATTTCACGATTGGCCTTGACACTCGTTTCCAGTTATACAGCAATCCAGATCCTGCCTCTGGACTGGTCCCCTAGCAACCTGTGGATCTCTCCCAATCGGGTGCAGACCCTGAGCTTTCTGCTGTGCGCAGGTCTGATCATGGTTGCCCCTCTAACTGGACCTTGGTTACTGCGCAGGGGACGCTGGTGGCTACCGGTAGTCGCTACAGGCTGTTTCCCGGCGGTCGCGCTGGGCCATTTTGTATACCTGCCCTATTTTGCCCATCTGTACCGCCAGGAACTTGCGCCCGGACCGGGTCCCTTGTTCGTGATCGCCGCGTCTGTCTTGGTGTTGACAGTTTCTTTCTTCCTACACGCGCAATCCCGTTCTGACAGGAGCTACGGACCATGAAGTTTGGCGCCATGAACAACCCCACCCGACCCTTGCGAGACGAGTTGGAGCACATTGCGTCGCTCGGCTTCGATTACGTTGACCTGACCGTGGAAGAACCCGAGGCCGGTCCTCACCGCTCGGATTGGGACCAGACACGGCGGTACATACGGGATCTGGGGCTGGACCTGATAGGGCACACGGGGCCCTATCTGCCTATCGAGAATCCCTCCGCCAAGGTGAGGGACACCGCCTACGCCGAATTGCGCAGCAGCGTGGACGTGGCCGCCTTTCTGGGGGCCACGGTCTGCACCATGCACTTCCGCATGTGGCCCCCCTACCTGTCCTTTGCCGACGGAGTTGCAATGTATGTGGCGGAACTGGGGCCGCTAGTGGCGCACGGCAAGTCCAAGGGAGTGCGGGTGGCCATGGAAAACAGCCCCTACAACTTGCATCAGCTGAAGCCCTTTCGCGAGATTCTGCATCGGATTCCGGACTTGAAGCTGCTGTATGACATTGGACACGGCAATATCGACACCCCCAAGTCCCTGACCCGAGACTACCTCTTCGATCTCCGGGATCGACTGGTTCACATCCACCTCAGTGACAACGATGGCGCTGGAGACGACCACCTGCCCCTTGCCGCTCCCAAGCGGGGAGGGCTGCGTGTAGCCCAGGAATTTCAGCAACTCCGCAACTTCAACTATGACGGGACCGTTACCTTGGAGATCTTTGGCCATTCCATGTGGCTGAAGGCCAGTCTGGAATTTGCCCGGCAGTTGGCCGCGGGACAGGAGAGCGGTGCCGCTCTCTGAACCTGGCAGTCCCCTGACCCTTTTCTCCTACTGGCAGCGGGCGCCCGCCCGCGACTGCTGTTCGATTTCCGAGGCGGCAGTGCCGATCGGACCGTTGGCCGGATCGGGAACGTCGGCCAGCAGCAGTTGGATATCGCCGCGAATCCGCTCCCAATCGGGCAACCACACCTGCATGCCTCGGGCCCAGCCGTCTTCAAAATGCTCGCGCGGACGCAGCGTGAGCACTTTGACGCTGTTGAAGTCCATGTTGTACGCCGCACGCGCCAGTGCCACGCCCTCGAAAAGACCGATATCCGTATCCACGGCGTTGCGCACGGCGGCGTAAATGCTGGGTATCTGGGGCACCATGTTGCGCACCGTGAATTTCTGCTTTAGCGCGATCAAGATCTGCTGTTGACGTTCCACGCGGGAGAGGTCGCCGCCCTGCTCCCGACTGCGCACATAGGCCAACGCCTGTGTGCCATCCAGAGTGTGATGTCCGGGTTGCAGGTTGAGATACAGATTTTCTTGCGGCTTGATGTCATAGAGGGGACAAGGTACATACACATCGATCCCGCCCATGGCATCCACTATCTGGGAAAAGCCCGAGAATTGGAGGCGCACAAAGTGGTCAATGGGAATTCCGAAGTAGCTCAACACAATCTGCTTCATCAGTTCAGGACCACCGCCGGGTTTTTCCTGCTCCCCCCAGTAATCGAAGGTGTTGATCTTGTTGGATTCCTGGCGTGGGGGATCCTGAATGTAGAGATCCCGCGGCACCGAAATCATGTCCACGCGGTTCCGCCTCTGATCCATGATCGCGAGCACAATCACATCCGTGCGCCAAGTGGCGTCATGATCCCGCTTGTCGCTGCCCATGAGCAGAAATGTCTGTACGCCCCGCATGGGAGTGAAGACCGTCCCGGTCTCCCGTGGACTGACAGGCCGCAGCGGGAGGGGTGCGGGGGATTCGGGCTGCGGCGTCGCCACTCTTGCCTTGGGCAGGGAAATGGTGGGCAATTGGGCCAAGGCATCCTCTCGGTCCGGATTGGCGCCCGTTTCTGACGATCCTCCTCGAAAACCCGCTGCAGTCACCGGTTCTTTGAAAGGTCGGTTCTGTGTGTCCCCAAATTGCAGGAAAGGGATTTCCACCGAACCCCGGGGCGTGTCTTCCTGGTCCGACAAAGCCGGCGGCAGCTCTGTACGGCTCATGTCCGGCGTTTCGGACCCGCTGTCGTCCTCCGGGGACACGGGGCTGGGCGCGATGACGTCCCGTCGGATCTCGGCCAGTTGTTGGCGCCATGCGTCAAGGTGCATCTCGCCTGCCATTTCCTTCAGCTCATAGGCGGAAGGGATCACAAGAAAATCAGGGGCTGCGCTCTGGGTGAACAATAGGACTCCGCCCAGCGTCACCGCGACGGATACCAACCGAATCAAAAGCATCTGCATGGAAAGGCACGATGTGGAAATTCATGGAGAGCCATGTCGGCAGGCTCCGGCTATGCAACAAGGGATAGCATATCCGTATTGTCTGAATCGGGGAACCCGTCGAACCCGGAATGGCCTTGTCCGTTGCCGCTGCAGAACGAACGCCAGCGACGCGCCATCCAAGTTATTGGTCCAGCCCCTGCATATCGCGCCGTATCAGATCAAGACACCGGTTGCCGATCCACACAGTCGTGAATTCATCGGGACCTCCGAATTCCAGCTGCAAGCGACTTTCCCCTTCGGGCCTCTTGTACAGAACAGAGGTCATTCCCTTCTTCTGCTGATACATCCCGTGGTCCGGCTGTGTGGCGCCCAGCACAATCATGCAAGACACGTCCGGGGCGAGGTCCCCCAAGGCTGCGGAAAACCGGTCCAGCGCGGTTTCCAGGCTCTCTGCCGTCGCCATGTCGGGGAGCAGGGAATTCCATTCCGCCGACAGGCCGGGACGCAGCGCCTCCACCTCCAGCAAGGGCGCGGGGTCGGCGCTGGCGCGGAGACGCTGTGCAATCGGGCCGCCCTGCTGCTGCTCGAACAAGACCAAACGGATTCCGCGGGCCGCGAGCAGTTCCGCGACATGCGCGGCAATGTCCTTGTCCTTTTCATCGCTGTAGACATGCTGGCCCACCAAGGATCGGACCTGGCCTTCCATGTCATCCAGAAGTCTCTCGACTTCCGCCTCGCTGCGGCCCCGAGCCGTAATCCTGATGTCGGCCTGGCCGGTGTGCGCGGCCAGACCGACAGTCGGATTGGCGGAGTGAAGCAGCTCGCCCAACTCGTGGTCCAACATGCTTTCTCCGATGCCGATGGTCCGCAAGGTACGGGTGCGAATCAGACCCACGCCCCCGGTGCGGGCCTTGAGGAACGGAAGCACCGACTCCGTCATCATGTGCTTCATCTCCCGCGGCACTCCGGGCAACGCGAACAGTACACATTCCCTGATCTCAACCCGAATGCCGGGGGCCGTGCCCACGGGGTTGGACACAATCTCGGCCCCTGCCGGCACCAAGGCCTGCCGCTGATTGTTGGCCGTCATCTTGGTGCCCCAGTGGGAAAACCGCTGGCGCAGTCCTTCCAGGGTAGGCTCATGGATCAACAGCGGCGCGCCCACGGCGCGGGCCAGGGCCTGACGGGTAATGTCGTCTGCCGTAGGGCCCAGTCCACCGGTCACGATCACCACGTCGCTGCGCTGCAGACAGGTCTGCAACAGAGCGCAAAGGCGGTTTTCGTTGTCACCGACCGTGCTCTTGTAATAGAGATGAATGCCAATCGCATTGAGATGCCGGGCCATCCATGCCGCATTGGTATCCACAATCTGGCCCAGCAACAGCTCGGACCCCGTAGTCACTATCTCGCCGCTTAACCAATCGTGTGCCTTCACTGCAACCTCATCTCCACAAGCCCCAATCCTCAAGTCTCCATTGCACCGCGTGTCATGTCGCCGTTCGAATGGCGGCGGGCCTGCATATGGCCTTCCGCCCTTACCGCATCAACGCCAGTTGGCCGCGCAGAGAACGAATCTTCCGGGCCTGTTCCATCATATCGTTTTCCTGCAGGCCGGTTGCCAACTCGTTCATTTTATCCAAGAGCTCTTGGGTAATGAGCGCGTGCTCCTTTTCCATTAGGGACCTTTCTTCACGGACGGACTTGGCGGTAATCAACTGAAAGAGAAAACAGTCTTCGGGTCCCATGGTTTCGGTCTGTACCTGCAAGGCCACGTCGCGCAAGTGTAACAAGCGCTGCACCACCTCCTGTGCCTTGTTTCTTTCCGCATTGCCGATCATGTTCATCAACACCGGCATGAAGGGACCCCGCAACAGGCGCGGCTGACCGCGCAGCAGAGCGGCCGGGTCTTCCGCCTCCAAGGCTCCCGAAATCAATGAAACGCTGGCTTGGTAGACATTTTGTTGCAGTTGTGCGCGTTGCTGGACCACGGCCTTCATGGCGGCGTCGATCCCGGAACGCATCTCTTCCAGGGCCTTGCGCCGCCGATCCTCCTCCTCCGTGTCAATCAGCAGGGACAGTTCCAGCAGAAATTCATAGTCAAACCGATGCGGCGCCGTATGCACCAGCGCCAACACCACGTCACTTCCGCCCTCCTGATGCCACTGTGCACTCAGCAAGTGCACCAGGTCCTGCACTGCCACTCCGTCCTGCATCTTGCGCGTGATGTCCGCAATCGCCTGCTGCTGTGCCTGAACTTGCTGGCCGGCCGCGGTCCTTTCCAGAAGGAATTGCAGCAGGGCCCGCAATTCTGGGGAACCGTCCGCCTCTGCCGGCGCCTGCTGTGCCATTTGCATGATCTGCAGCATGAAACCGCGATCCACCAAGGAGGCATCCGCCTCCACCAATCGTTGCCAGTCGTCTGCCTGGCCCTGGGCCGTAAGCATCCGCTGCAGCAGGATCATCTGGGCTTGCTGACGTTGGCGCATTTCCCGGGTGACGCCTTGGAATTCCCATAGGGTGTCATGCAACCGCGCCCTGCTCAGGTATTGCTTGGGGTTCAGCATGTACCCCTTGCGCTCCGGGGGTGGCACCTTGGCCATGAAGGTAGCGGACAGCTGACCGATCAGGGTCTGCGGGGTAGCCTGGGCATTGCCGGATTCGGGAACCACCACGCCTAGAAACTCCTGCTGGGGCCAATGCACCATCACGGGAAAGCCAAGAGTCAGGGAATTCCCGCACCCGGCGCACATCAAGGTATCCAGTTGCCCCGAGAGAAACATGGAGAGCAGCTGGGGATTGGCTCCATAGTCCTGAATGGGAAAGACCAGGGAATTGACCTGCGCCCGGCATTGTGGACAGGCCACCTGGACCGGGCGCGGCGGGTACTTCAGGCTTTCGATGAACTTCCTGAAGCGTTGGGCCTGTTCCTCCGCCGCGGCCGGATCCGGATCCTGGCGAGCGGCTGGAGCTTCGGGCGGGGCCGGGGCCGCGGGGGCATTCGGCGCAGAGGGCGGGGCCGGGTCGGCGGATTGGCCCCCCGGCAAGATCAGTTCTTGGGAGACCGCCGGTTCCGTCTGGCCGGGAATCCACAATTTGTCACTCATGAGCGCTGCACAGTCCTTTCGTTCAATCGTCGTATCAGTTCAGGTAGGTGCCGTACATGGTCAATGCAGGCCACTGCGCCTTTCTGCAGGAAAAACTCAAACTCTGGTTCCGGCACCACCGCCACGCCTCCCAGCCACACCGCCGGAGTCGAAGGTCGGGCATCCCAGTTGGCGTAGTTCAGAACCAATTGCAAATCGTCCCGAGTATCCCCGCAGAAAAGAACTCCCACGGCGTCCTGTCCGGATCCGGTCAAGCCCAGCCGTTCCAGACACCAAGACACCACTTGGGGATCTGGCTTGGTCAGAATATCGGCGGTGCACATGGCCGCGATCGGGACATGGTCCGCCAGCCGGCTGTGCTGCAAGACGGTCTGCAATTCGAGATCGGATCGGCCGGTCGCGATGCCCATGGCCGTGACACCAACGGCAGCCAGGGCGTCAAAGACAGAATCCGAAATCAAGGGGAATTCCTTTTGCCATGTCCCATGTTGCACCGGTACCAGAGGTGGCTCCGCTCCCTGGAAACGCCGGTAGGTCTCATGGCCCCAATATACCAAATCGAAGCTTTTCTTGATTATGTCAAATTCAAGACGGGAGACACACCCCCTCAGTCCATGGGCCCAGTCCACTCCCTGTCCCGCCGTATCGCGAGCGGCCTGTCCCAGGTCCTGGTATCCGTGCAACAAGGCCACAAACAAAACATACGTCAAATCCCAGTCGTTGTTCAGCCCTCCTGCGCGCCGCATCCGTCGCAGGTCGGCTTCCTCGACTCGCCCCTGCAGGTCAAAGCGACCTGCCAAGACGACCATGTAGTCAAGGGTCTTGAGGATCGCGGCGTCGTAGCTCCGCCGGGTATCCCACAGCACACCATCCACATCAAAGAGAACAACCGTGAGGGGCAGTCTTGGCGTCGCCACCGGAGAGAGGGCTAGGGCCATCGATAGCGTAACGAATTTTCCATGGGGCAAATAGGGGCCCTGTCTCTTCGGGGCTTACGGATGGCACCGGCAATGCAAGGCCTTGGGGCGAACCTGCATGCAGAATCCCGATTCCGTCACGCTGCCTACATGATAGGCGAGGCTGCGCGCACAGACCGGTCCCAAGGCCTTTCCGGCCGACTATATTATACTGCCCGATGCCCCGCCCGCCTTTCGGACAATGGAGCTTGACTCAACGGAATTCTCGGGCCGGGCTCAATGAGATTGGCCCGTCAGGCAGTCTCGTTCCATAAAGGCAGGAGAGAAATGTTGGATCTGACAGGCCGCGTTGTTCTGATCACAGGAGCCAGCAGCGGGTTTGGAGAGGCCACGGCAGAGAAGTTTGCCGCGCTGGGGGCGTCCTTGGCCCTGATCGCACGCACAAGTGGCAAACTGCAGGTCCTTTCCACCCGCTTGCGCGATCAGGCCACGCGCGCGCTGGCCTTGTCTGTGGACGTGGGCTGTGCGGATCAGGTCGCGCGGGCCCATGCCCAAGTGGAACAGGAATTGGGAGCGGTCGAGATCCTGGTCAACAACGCTGGCATGAACGTGCCCGCCCGCAGTGTCGCCGACACCACGCTGCAGGAATGGGACAGTATCATGACGGTCAACCTAAGAGCTGCGTTCCAGCTGACCAAGCTGACGTTGCCTAGCATGAAGCGGGCCGGACGCGGTTCCATTATCAATGTGGCTTCACGGGCCGCCAACCACCCCAGCCTGCTTTCCGGGGTGGCCTACAGCAGCAGCAAGATCGGCATGCAGGCCATGAACCAGGTCCTGAACGAGGAGGGCAATCCGCATGGCGTGCGTGCCATTCTCATCAATCCGGGGGTCGGAGCCACGCCTCTGCTGGACCGGCGACCCGCGCCACCGCCCGCCGAGGCGCGGACTCGCATGCTGCAATCCGCGGACATTGCCGACACCATTGTCTTTGCCGCCCGATTGCCGTACCGCGTCTGCATTGCAGAGATGAATGTCTATCCCACCGATCCGCGCGTGGGATAATGTCTTTCGGTCTGGCCGCTCTTTGATCCAGCGCCAAGTCCCATGGAATCCGATCGCATACCGCCCGTCATGTCTCTTCCCCGTCTCCCAGGATTGACTTCATGATGTCTGCATCCAGGCAATTTCACATCTGGACGATTGGCTGCCAGATGAACACGGCCGACAGCCAACACGTGGCCGATGCCCTTGAGCATTTGGGATACGCCCCGGCCTTGGAGCTGGAAGAAGCCGACGTGGCCGTGGTCAACACCTGTGTGGTACGGCAAAGCGCTGAAGACAAGGCGGTGGGCAAGCTAGGAGCCCTCAAGCGGTGGAAGAGCCAGAAACCCGAACGGACACTGGCTCTCATGGGATGCATGGTTGGCGTAAATCCCAGTCCGGCCTTGCGCAAGAGATTTCCGTATGTCGATGTCTTCATGCCGCCCAGCGAGTCGACGCCGTTGGTCAACTACCTGCAGAGCGATCGGATCAATGATCAGACGCGCAGGCTGCAGGAGAAGATGGCACAGGCAATTCATGTGCGGCAGGATCGGGTCACAACCCGTCCCAATTCTCCACCGCATGGCACCGAGGACGTCACGGCATTCGTGCCGGTGGTCTACGGGTGCAGCCATGCCTGCACCTTCTGCATCATTCCTTTCCGGCGGGGCGTGGAGCGAAGCCGGCCGACCGCCGAGATCGTGGACGAGGTCCAGTCAAGGGTGCAAAGGGGCGTGCGGGAAGTGACTCTGCTGGGGCAGATCGTGGATCGCTATGGATATGACATGTTGGGGAATCTGGGACACAGCGACCAAGTCCCCGTGCAACACGGACTGGCGGCTTCGGGAGCCCCCGACTTGGCCGACCTGCTCAGGGACCTGCATGAGATACCGGGATTGTGGCGAATTCGTTTCCTGACCAGCCACCCTTCGTACTTCTCCGACCGCATTCTGCAGGCGGTGCGGGATCTGCCCAAGGTCTGCCCTCATCTGGAAGTGCCGGTGCAAGCCGGCAATGATGCCGTGCTGGACCAGATGCGGCGCGGCTACACCAACGCCGCGTACCGCGCGTTGGTGGACCGAATCCGGACCACGATTCCGGATTGCGGCATCAACACCGACATCATCGTGGGGTTCTGCGGCGAGACGGATCGCCAGTTCGAGGACACGTTTGACCTCTTGCAGGACTTGAAACTGGACAAGGCCCATCTGGCCCGGTACAGTCCTCGTCCGGGCACGGTCAGCGCCCGGCGTATGGAGGATGACGTGTCCGATGCCGTCAAGAAGGCCCGGCATCGCAGGCTGGAGACCCTCATGGAAGGCATCTGCCTGGACAAGAACCAACGGCTTTTAGGTACCACGCAGGAATTGCTTATCGAGAGGCGGCACCGGGGCAAGTGGCTGGGACGCACTCCACAGAACAAGCTGGTCTTTGTGGAATCGGGGCAAGACCTCAAGGGTCAAATGATCACGGCCGACATCACCTGGGCAGGACCCTGGAGCATGCAAGGCCGATTGGGCGACATTCTGGAGATGCCCGCAGGCTGAGTGGAATCCCGTCCTCGGGAGTTTCAACAAGCAGGCAGGCTTCGCCCATGTCCATTGCCTTCACGGAGGGACTGCCCTTTCTTGGCACGCAAGTGCTGGTCGGGCTGGTGGTGCTCATCCTGTCCGGGAACTGGATGGTCCGCAGCGCCAGCAAGCTGGCGGCCGCGCTGGGCATGTCCCCTATGGTGATTGGCCTCACGATTGTGGCCTTTGGCACGAGTCTGCCGGAACTGATGGTCAGCCTCTTTGCCAATCTGGGGCCGGATAGTTCCGGAGACCTTTCGATTGGCAATGTGGTGGGCAGCAACATCACCAACATCAGCCTGATCATGGGCGTGGGGGCGCTCATCACCGCGCTCCCGATTGGGCGACAGATGTTGAAGCGGGAATATCCCTACATGCTGCTGGTATCCCTGCTGTTGGTCCTCTTTTCGTTGGGTGCGGATCGGCAGATTACGCGTTGGGAGGGGTTGATCCTGGTCATAGGACTGGCCTTTTTCATGGGTTACAGCTACGTGGTGGGACGCAATGCCAAAGTCGAAGAGGCCGCTGTGGCAGCTCCGGGGGTCCAGTCGCGGAATCGCATTCTAGCGGTCAACCTCGTCATTTTGCCCGCTTCCATCGCCGGCTTGGCGCTGGGCGCCAGTTGGCTCGTGGACGGAGCCAGCGGATTGGCGCGCATGGTGGGCATCAGCGAGCTCTTCATTGGGCTTTCGGTCATCGCCTTGGGGACCAGCCTGCCGGAACTGGTCACGACCCTCGTCGCCGTCCGACATCGAGAGGCGGGCATTGCCGTGGGAAATCTGGTGGGCAGCAACATATTCAACGTGCTGGCCATCATCGGCATCACTTCCTTGGTCAAACCGCTTTCGGCGGCGGCGCCGACCTTGCTGACCCTAGACTATCCCGTCATGCTTTTCACCAGCGCCTTGCCCTTTGCCGTAGTCTGGTTCACGGGATTCAAAAGCAACAGAACGCTGGGCATTCTGTTGTTGCTTTGCTATGTGGGGTACTACGCCAAGATTTTCCTGGACGCCAGTCAAGCCTTGCTTTGAATCTGCAGGATCAGGCCAAGTATTGGATGACTTCTGAAAATAACAAGGCAACAGATACGATAAAGACCTTGTAGTTGGGCTCTCATTGCCTGTGAAGACACCATTTATTCCGGCATGGAAGGATCCCAAGGCCCCCTTGTTGGTGTCCATTCCTTCAACCACTCATATGACGTCTTCCTGCTTTTCGGTTCCGACTTAATGATACGGTTGTCCAGCATCAATACCGTGGGCCAATATTGGCCCACCCCTAGCTGGTTCATGATCAGTTGGTCCGCTTCGTCGGTGATGTCTCGGCATGCTCCAAGATCGTAACCACCAACGAATTTCTTGTTACGGTCCACCATGGGGGCCTTTATCTGGGCTTGATCCAGGTGCTCGGCCAGATCCGCCAATCGACCGGCAATCGGTGTCAATCGGTCCAGATCGCAGGGAAACCATTTGAGCATAGTGTCTGTAATATCAAATGCATCACCGACGGTCGTCCATAACCAGTGTCCAAAACGACCTGCAAAAATCAAAAAGGCTGCATGTTGGTGCTGTGCGCTGTCAAAGTGCATCCATTTCACTTTGGTATGCGGAATTCTCTTGCCCGGCACGGGTCCTTCTTTGATCCAGCATGGTGGTTCTGTCAGAAAGGCGGTCATGAACCTACGGTTCATGACCGCCTTTCTACCTAACTGCATGCCATGCCTTTTTGTGTAATGTCCAATAGATCGCTTGGCAGACCGCAAAATTTGCATCATGGCACTGGCGTTTTCGTCACCCACGAGAGGCCAAACAGACTTCATTTCCTGGATTGGTTCAATTTTAGAAAATCGGACGGTTGAAAAGAGATGAGAACGATATTCTTGCCGCCATCGCCGCAGATTACTGGCAAACAATCCTGTTTCAAGTCCCACAGTTCCCGTCAGAAACACGGGACGCACCTTGGCATTAAATAGATGGGCTGGTCCCCAGTCGTATACTGATATCCAACAACACGTCAAAATTTTTGTTATAGTCACCCGTAAAACGTCATATTGAAGCCCAGATACCATTGAGATCGGTGCTACCATGGCAAATCTGCCTTGCATGGTCAGCAGACTTGCAGATCTTTCTATACAGGGAGCATAGATATCGGGCGCATTATCAGTTGCAAATCCTTGAAACTGATACAAATGAGGCACTACTTTTCTTTTGGCAACAAATGGTGGGTTGCCGATCACGACATGAAATCCTCCTCCTAGAACTGCCTCGGGAAACTCCGCTACCCAGTGGAACGGCTTATGTGAACTGCGCCATTGATCAATATCCCAACCGGCCTCTTGATTGTCGGCTCGGGAAAACAGATGATCCAATTCATGGCGCAATGCATCCGTGTCGCGTTGCAGACTGGCCTTGGCACTTAATGTCGTGTCCTCTATTCCCTCATGCTGGGCTCTTTGGAAAGCCCTGTAACTCTCGCGCAAATTCAGGGCCTTGTCCTCGATGCCCATTAGCTTTTGCGCCACTGTCATGTCGCCTTCATGGACATGCTTAAGGTCATCGGTGAAAACACAACCAACAAGGATGTTTCCACAGCGAATGTTCATGTCCAGATCCGGCAACGGTTCCAGTTTGCCTCGTTCCTCCACAGTCGCCGCCAAAGCCAGAAACAGACGCAAGCGCGCGATCTCCACCGCCTCCTGCATGATGTCCACGCCATAAAGATTGTGGAGGGCAATGGTTTTGCGCAGAAAGTAGTCGGGGGACGGTTGTTGTGCGGCCTCGCGCGCGATGGATGCCAGCACATCGGAAGGGCCTGCACTGGTTGCGGTATGGTGTTCGATAGCCACAAATACGGCCTCGTACAACTCCTGCAGCGCCTTCATGGCGGCTAGCAGAAAAGCGCCGGAACCACAAGTAGGGTCGAGGATCCGCAGAGTCCTTAAGGTATTCCAGGCTTTCACCAGCGTTTCCGGGGAGATCTGTTCGCTCAGCCAGTCCACCGCCAACTGCACAATGTTCAAGTTGGCAGTGATGGCAGCATTGACACTGGCTATTTCCCCCTCTCGTATTCGGGTGTGGACACTGCGATAGGTTCGTATTCGATCTGCCGCTTCGCGCAGCTTCTCTGTCGGCAGTCCCACCTCGACCGGAGCCCGTTCTTCCCATTCAGGAGAAACCCAATCGGCTGGAACAATGTCGTCGGGCACCATTCCAGCCTCTGCTCCATATTGTGCGGCTTCATATACATAACGAGCGGGATTTTCCCGCAACAGGGCCCACAGAGAGGGATCGTCCATTTGGTCTAGGAAATAGCCTGCGATGGAACAACCCGCCATATAGCCTGTAATGTCGTCTGCAGTGTAGTAGGCCCCTTGTTCTTTCTGGTTGATGTACTGCTCAAGGATATAGCCCAACACCTCGGGATTGATTTCGTTTTGGGCCCCCGTCGGTCGCTCGTCCAGATGCCAGCGATACTGATCGAACATGTCAAAAACTCCCTCGAAAACCATATCGGGCACTGCGATGCCGCCTCTTTGCTCCAGAGGGATTTCCGAGAAAAGTCCCCCGTTGACATACGGCACGTCACCAATGAGTTTCCGAATCTCCTCGTCGGCGTACTCGGGACGGGAGGAACCTAGGGCTTGGTGAAACAGCGGCACCAGGAAGTCGCGGTAGAAGTCATAGAACCGATCCGGCCCTTGCTGCACTCTTATCCGTCGCAGGCGATTGGACAGGTATTCGCGATCGCCATCGAGGAAACCTTTCTGCTGGATGAAATAAAGGAAAATCAGACGGTCCAGCAGAATGGAAGCGTAGAGTTCCCGCTCCGCCGCCTCGTCCAGACCCGATATCGCCCGAGAGAGGGACTCTCTCTGTTGCGAAATGCCTCGGTAAAACCGCTTGGTTATGACTTCTGCGTTGAAGGCGGTGCGTACCCGTTCCCGCACTGCCAGCATAGTGAGGTCTTGTTCCTCGTCCAGCCGGAACGCAATCCGTCTCAATCGCTGTTCAAGGGCCGGATTGGGATGACCAACTTGGTAGGCATGAGAAACAAGACGGGTTCCACCCGAGGGCCGCGCTTCAGGCCACAGCCAAAGTTGCTTCTCTTCGGCGGTGAAGATTAGCAGACGTTCCGTGGAACGCTTGGCGATTTCCCGATCCAGTTGCTGTCGAGCACGAGCGGGCGGTATCTGGGTACAGTGCCAAATGACAACCCCGCGCTTCTCGGCAACGGGTCATTCAGACCCGTTGCCGAGAAGCGCGGGGTGCAAAATTTCCATCCCTGTGACATCTTGCACGCGATCCCACCCCAATTCGTCCAGAAACAATGCTTCGAACGCAGCGGAATCCAAATGTCGATGTAGTTGTAACAAGGTCTTCACCTGTTGCTATGCAAAACCCAAAGAGCAGACAAGCCGTATTTCTTCGTCGTCCCGAATCCTTTTCACCACCAGGTTGCCTTCGCGATGCAAGTCGGTGACCATGTCCATGATGTCCCGGTCACCTTGCATTCCACCGCGCAGCGCCCTGCCCAGCCGCTGATTGGCCATTTCGGTCAAGGGGTGCTCATACAGAGCGTTGACCGCAGCTCGATCCTCTGCAGAGGGCGAAAACAGCGTGCTTTTCTCTTGTTCGATCAACGAGCGCAGACGATCGTAGACCCGCTTGCGCACCCCGGCCAGACTGCCGACGGTGCGGGTGACCGCCTGCCGCTCCGCAGCCTCCAGCATGTCAGCCACAACATCATGATGGTCGTCCTGGCGTGCCAGCCCCGGCGTATCCGGATCGCACGCCGTGCGTGACAACGCCTCCAGTGGAGACAAGTTCTGCACTTCGCCCCCAACTGGCTTGAAAAACACACGATCCACTTCCTGTCGGGACAATGCATAGGCCATTACACCCTTGGCTTCCTCGCCTCTGCGGCGGGTGGCATGAACCTGATCGGGCAACGATTCGACCCGCTGGGCCCAGTCCGGATGGCGAGATTTCGCCGTGCGCCAAATTTCATAGGCCTTGGAAGTGTAGTCCACGTCCTCGTCGTCCAAGGCGGGCAGCGCCGAATTCTCGTCAAAGAAGCTGCGCACCTGCGCCTCTTCTTCCCGATCCCCAAAGAACCGCTCGTCCGAACCAAACAGGGAGGCCGATTCGGAGAGGCGCTGTCGAATCCGTCCGCGCAAGTCGATTACGGCTTCCACTCCCTCGGTCGGACAGACGCTGTAGATGGCGACCTCTGCCGCTTCCTGTCCTATGCGGTCCACGCGTCCGGCGCGCTGAATCAGCTTGATGATGGCCCAAGGCAAATCGAAGTTTACGACGATGGAACAATCCTGCAGATTGATCCCTTCGGAAAGCACGTCGGTGGCCACCAAGACACGGAGCTCACGCTCCACCGGCGATGCGACGCCGGGCGCCCCCGCCGTATGGGGACTGAAAGAACGCGCCACGGCCACGACATCCCGCTTGCGCCCCCATTGGGCATCCACGCGTGAACCTGTGATCACGCCCAGACCCCCGCTCGTCTGCATGTTCGTCAATTCTCGATACAGGTATTGGGCGGTATCCGCAAACTCCGTGAAAACCAAGACCTTGTCCGCCGCATGTGTCTCTTCAAGCAACCGAAACAGTGATCGCAGCTTGCTGTCCCGATCTGCATCCCAGACCGGAACGCGCGCCAATATGCCCTGCAGAATTCGGTTGTCTTCCCGCAACTTGACCTGCAGTTCCGCCACGAAGAGACGGGAGGACAGCAGCGTGACACTGGGGGGTGTCTGCTCCTTGAGCTGTGCCAGTGTGATCCGGGCCAGCGTCTCCCAATCCGGGGCGGGGCGAGCCGGATCAAGGTGGGAGACGACGGCCCACGCTTCCTCGTTGCTCTCATCCTCCCAGCCAGCGCCGTCATAGGTCCCCACCGGGATCACGTCTCCCGATGCCAGACCGTACAGCATTACACAATTGTGCAGGAGATGGCGGCGCAGGGACAATACGAAGGAATAGCTACCGGAGGACAGTCGCTTGTACAACATCGAGCGCGTGATGCCCAACAGATTGCCCTGGCTGCCCTTGTCAAACCCTTCCAGCGCTGCCGCTTCCACCGAAGTTGGCTGGACGGCGAGATCAAGGAATTTCTGAATCTGGTATCGGGGCAACGACAGGGCGCCAATCTCGTCGAGAACCGAGTCGTCTTCCAATTCCGCCGCCGGGTCGTCTTTGGCCGTCTTCCACTCCAGTTTCCTGGGCTTTCGCTGTGGCAGATAAAAATGCACGCGATCCTTGCCCAGCGTCAGAAAGAAACGGCCCTCGGCATTCCGTATCGCGTAGTTCTCCTCAATGAAGCTGCGGGTGCGCCGAATCAAGTAGTGGGAGAGCAGACGCTGCCAATCCTCGATTTCCTCGCTGCGACGCAGGGCGGCCAGGGAATTGAGATGGTCCAGTTGAAACCGAGTCTTAAAGTTGTACTCGCCTTGACGCCGCAAGGCCGATTCCGGCCGTACCGGCAACGGCGTATCGTCCGACAGGAACAACCCCAGTTGATTCGCCACGTCTTCCATGGACCGATTGTAGGGAGTGGCCGTCAGCAGAAGCACCTTGGGCTCGTTCCGCACAATGTAGTCCCGGACGTGTTGGTAGTCCCGACGGCTGCGGGTGCGCAGATGATGCGATTCGTCAATGATCACCAGGCGGAAGCGGCGGAGCGCGCGCAGTTCGTTGTGGACCTGGGTACGGCTGAGCACTCGACCCAGCAGCCGATACTCCTCCAGATACGCCTGCCACATGTCAACCAGGTTTCGAGGCGCGATGATCAAGGTTTCGTAGCCATGCCGTTCCTGCAGGGTCAGGGCTACGCCTGTAGCCATCAGAGTCTTGCCCAGACCGACCACATCGGCGATCATGGCGCCGCCCTGCACCATGATGCGTCGCGCCGTAATGCGCACCGCGGCCGTCTGGAAGTCTAGGAGCTTGGATCGGATTACTCCGGGCACGTCGAATTCAATCAATCCCTTGCGGGCATCGCGGGAGAGGTGGTAGGCCAGCTTGAGATGGATTAGGTAAGGTGGCAGAGGCCGCTCCGACACCCAGCTCTCATCCAGCAGCTGGATCAATACGCAATTGGCATCGACACTGAGTCGATCCTCCCAGCGTTCGTCAAACCAGGCCTGCAACTTGCGCGTGGCGTCCCTGTCAAGAACGTCGATGTTGAGCTCTCCCTGTCGTTGCAATCCTGCATAGGTCAAGTTCGAGGAACCCAGAAATCCCTTGCGGTCCGTGGCCGTTTGATCCCGCATATGACAAAGATACAGTTTGGCGTGCAGGGGAAAGGCTAGGTGCATCTTGACATGGACTCGCCCTTCCCGCAGTTGCGAGCGTAGCGTACGCAGTGTGGCCTCGTCTAGGGCGGAGGGTACGCGGAACGCCAACTGCTCGCGCAACGCGCCTTGGGTATCCTGCCTTAGGCGTTCGGCCTGCCGATTGGTGTGGCGCCGGAATTCTCCTTGGTGCAATGCATTGCGCAATGCGGAATGTTCCCCGGTGTGCATGCCGATCAGCAGGCGCACGGGCGGGGATGCATCCGCGCCCAAAGGCAACTCGTCGACCGCAGCGGCAATCTCCTTCCAGCCTCGGAAATTGAAATACCCTACGCAGGCATCCAGCCTTGTGGATCCCGCCAAGGCTTGGCGCAACGCCTCGCCAAGGTGCGAATCAAGATTGTCGTATATTTCAGGCATGGGCCAGCCATGCCCTTGCCGGGAAGCGCCACATGCGATGGCTGTGATTGTCCGTGGTGGCAAAGCGATTCGCAAGGGCGACAGTGCACCCGTTCCAAGGGACTTTCTGACCCTTGGGGGGAGAAGTGTGTCGCGTTTGCCTGGTCATGGAGTTGGACAAAATGTGTCGCCCGGAAAAGGGAACAGAGACAAATCACGCCAAACCCCAAGTATGACACAAGAGAAGGCAAGCCGTCTCGCGAAACTTCCTGTCTCGCGTTCGTTCTGCCTTTCCCTCTTTAGTCCTGCGCGGCAAGCCGCGCACAGCTCCAAGACCGCAGGATTCCACAATGCTTGAGACCCCGCGGGAGCGCGGATCCATGGGTTGCGTTATGCTAGTATCCTTGCAGTTGACAGCCGTTTTTGCGATTGAATTATCTAATTTCATTGCGCCTGTCCGCCTCCGACACACAAGGGATCCCATGGATACGATTTCCCGCCAAGAAGCATTGGATTACCACGAAGGCAAACGACCGGGCAAGCTCATGATTTCGGCCACCAAGCCCATGTCCACGCAGCAGGATCTGGCCTTGGCCTATTCTCCCGGCGTGGCCGTGGCCGTGGAGGAGATTGCCAAGGATCCCGCCAATGCCTTTCGGTACACGGCCAAGGGCAACCTGGTCGGGGTCGTCACCAACGGATCGGCGATTTTGGGACTGGGCAACCGCGGAGCCATGGCCGCCAAGCCGGTGATGGAAGGCAAGGCCGTGTTGTTCAAGCGCTTTGCGGACGTTGACGTCTTCGATCTGGAACTGGACGCGGCCAACGCCGACGACTTCATCAATTTCTGCATTGGCGTGGCGCCCACCTTCGGGGGCCTCAATCTCGAGGACATCAAGGCCCCGGAATGCTTTTACATCGAGGAAGTCCTGCGCAAGGAGCTGGACATTCCCGTCTTTCATGACGACCAGCACGGCACCGCCATCATTTCCGGAGCCGGTCTGCTCAATGCCCTGGAAGTGGTGGACAAGAGCCTGACGGAGGCCCGCATTGTCATCAACGGCGCCGGCGCCGCGGGTCTGGCCTGCGCCGAATTCTATCTGGCGCTGGGCGCCCAGCGCCACAACATCGTGTTGTGCGACACTCGCGGCGTGATCCATGAGGGCCGCGAGGAAGGCATGAACGTCTACAAGCATCGCTACGCGGCGCAAACCGACAAGCGCACCTTGGCCGAGGCCGTGGTGGACTCGGACGTGTTCATCGGGCTTTCGGCCAAGGGGGCCCTGAGTCAGGCCATGGTGCGCACCATGGCGGGAAATCCGATCATTTTCGCGATGGCCAATCCGGATCCGGAGATTGATTACGATGCGGCCAAGGCTGCGCGCACGGACACCGTCATCATGGGCACGGGCCGCAGCGACTACCCTAACATGGTGAACAACGTCTTGGGCTTTCCCTATATTTTCCGCGGAGCCCTAGACGTGCGGGCCCGGGCCATCAACATGGAGATGAAAGTGGCCGCGGCCCAGGCGTTGGCGGCTCTGACCAAGGAAGACGTGCCGGATTCTGTGCTGGCCGCCTATGGCCTGAGCCAACTGAGTCTAGGGGTGGATTATGTCATTCCCAAGCCCCTGGATCTGCGGGCTCTGATGTGGGTGGCCCCTGCCGTGGCCAAGGCCGCCATGGACACGGGGGTGGCCCGGCGCAACCTGGATCTGCATGACTACCTGGATTCGCTGGCCGAACGTATGGGCAAGACGGAGCAGGTCATGCGTTTCATGCAGATCAAGGCCAGTCGGAACCCAAAGCGCATCGCGCTGGCGGAAGGTCAACATCCCTCCATCGTGCGGGCGGCCCATGCCATTGAACAGCAAGGCATCGCCAAGGTGGTCTTGCTGGGCCACCCCGACCAAGTATATGCCCAGTGCCACTCTCTCAGTCTGCAATTTGAACCGGAGGTCCTGAATCCGGCGGACAGCGACGATCTCCAAGAATACATTCGCGTCTTTCATGAACAGAGACAGCGCAAGGGCGTCACCCTGACCATGGCCCGCGAATTGATGGTCCAGGAAAACTACTATGGCTCCATGATGGTGGAGACCGGCTATGCCGACGCTTTCATCTCCGGCCTGACCTACAACTATCCAGACGTGGTGCGACCAGCCCTGCAAGTCGTGGGCACCCTAGAGGATCGGGCAGTCGTCAGCGGTGTCTACGTCATGATCGTGAACGAGAAGCTCTATTTCTTCTCGGATGCCACGGTCAACATCAATCCGGACGCCCAACAGCTGGCCTCCATCGCCATCAACGCGGCGGATGTGGCGGCCCGTTTCGACGTCGATCCTCGAATTGCCATGATCAGCTATTCCAACTTCGGCAGTACGCGTGGCGCGGAACCCGCCAAGATGCAGCGCGCTGCGGAAATCGTCAAGGAGTTGCGCCCCGAAATCGCCGTGGACGGCGAGATGCAGGCCGACGTGGCGGTGGAGCCAGACCTGATGTCACAGGTCTATCCTTTCAGCAATGTCTCGGATGCCAACGTCCTGATCTTTCCGTCGCTGGGAGCTGCCAACGCTTCCTACAAACTGGTCAATCGTCTGGGCGGAGCCGACAAGATTGGGCCGATCTTGGTGGGCCTGGCCAAGCCCATTCACGCCCTGGAAACCGGGGCGGAAGTACGCGACATCATCAACGTGGCCGTCATGGCTGTGGTCGAGGTGCAGGCCAAGGAATCCGGCAACACGCTGGCGTCCAACCTATTCAACAATTGGCCGATGTTCTAGGATGTCCTGCAGCGCTGCCAGGAAACAGGCATTGACCTCCGGCAACCCGACGGAAACGCGTAGCCAGTCCGGCATGTGAAAGGCGCCCAGCTCGCGCACAAATACATTGCGATCCTCCAGTTCCTGAGCCAGCCGGACACTGGACCCCTCGGGCTGAAAGGTCACGAAACTGGCCTCGCTGGGCAAGACCTGCCTGATTCCCGGCAAGGCGGCGAGACCTTCATACAGATAGGCGCGCTGCGCGTGGACCAGATCGATCGCCTGGTCCACGCGCTCGGTGTCCAGCAAGGCCGCCTCGCCGGCGGCAGTCAGCAAGCGACTGTGCCACCGCGTGGTCTGGGAGTGGCACAAGTCGGCGGTCACCTCGGCGTGGGCGATGCCATAGCCCAGACGCAGTCCCGCCAAGCCAAAGGCCTTGGAAAAGCTGTGCAGAATCAAGACGTTCTTCCGCCCTAGATAGTGGTAGGCGCGTGCCCGGTGCGGCTGTACACCGAAATGCCAATAGACCTCATCGAAGATCAGGAAGACATGATCCGGCAGCCGGGACATCAGGTAATCCATCTCATCCTGAGGCAGTACGGTCCCACTGGGATTGTTGGGACTGGTGATGTACATCAGGCGGGTCTTGGCGGTGACTTGTCCCAACAGGGCATCCACGTCCAGTGTGAAGTCGTTGTTGCATTCCGTCAGTACGGGTATGCCCCCTCGATTGCCGACGTCAAGAGCGTACAAAGGAAAGTTGGGGACGGGAATTACGGCTTCGTCTCCGGGCTGGATATAGGTCGCCGACACCCGCTTGAGGATATCGGAGCCCCCGTGCCCCAGCGTGATGTTGTCTTCCGTCAGCCCGTGTCCCAGGTAGGCTGCGATCCGGGCTTCCAAACTGCTGCCACTGGTCGGGTAATAATTCAGTTGGGCCGCCGCTGAGGCCACAGCCGCCACCACTGTGGACGAGGGGGACAGCGGGTTTTCGTTCAGGTTCAACAAAAGAGGCTGGTCCGGTCTTTCAAAGGGCATTGGGTATGCTCCTGTTGTCTCGGGCAAAGGGGGCTTCAGTCCAGAGCCAAGATGTGCAGCGTCCTGTCGGCGGAGGCTACGACGGCGGACCGTCCGTCCGGGGCAAAGGCGCCGCAGGGCAGGACCTTGGCATTCACGGCACATTCATCCACATAGATCCAGCTTTCCAGGCTGAAGATGCGGACCCGTCCGCGCGACAGCACCAAGGCTCTCTTTCTTGCCGCGTCCACGCAAAAGCCCGTGATGCGATCGGTACAAAGTGGTTGGCTGCGGATCAGGGTCCAGTTGTCACTGTCCCACAGTTTCAGGGTTCCTCCATATCCCAGAGTCAGCAGTTGGCCCACATCCGGCAGACACTGGCACGCGCTGATCGCGATTTCATGCACTTCCCTGGAGCCCATCTTGACGGCGTCCGGCAGGCTCCAGTCCGCCAATGCGCCACCCAGCCCCCCGACCCACAAGGAGGCGTCGCCCGGGGCAAAGGCCACCACGGATAGATTTCGGGCCTGGGCCTTGAATCCGCAGATGGGTTGTCCGGCAAAGTCCCACAGGGCCACGCGCCCGCCATAGGAACCAATCGCAAAGCAGGTCCCATTGTGAGATGCAGTCAGGGCAGAGACCACCTGCTTGCGATCCCGAAGCCGGTGCAGCAGGTCGAAGTCAGGAAAGGTCCAGATGCACACGTCACAGTCGCTGCCGCCGGTTGCCAGTCGGTCTCCGGTCCGGTTCAGGGCCATGGCATTGACGCTTTTCATGTGTCCGGACGCCACATGGCGTACCACCCAATCCCGGGTGTCCCACAGATGCAGGGAACCGCCCATGGCACCCGCAATCAGGCGCGTTCCCTCCGCGGCGAAATGCAGCGAAACGACATAGGCGGAATGGCCGGGCAGGGTGTGAGCGACTTGCATGGGGCATGCCAAGTCCCGCAGGCTCCATACCATCGCGGAAGCGGAGGGGACAGCCTTGTTTTCTGTTACGATTCAGTATTGTAATCCGTGGCCTTGCGCTGCAAGGCACATTGTAGATCCTATCCCACTATTCTCACCCGATCGCGATCCCCATGCTCATAGCTAGTCTGGCTTTCCTCTGCGGGTGCGGATTGTTGCTCTGGCGCACCCAGCCGGAACGACGTTGGTATACGGGGTGGATCTCCTTTCTCATGCCGTTCGCAGTCCTGGTGTACCTGGGGATTCGCTTGCCGACATGGGACGAGCTGCCTTATCGGGAAATCTGGCCTTGGGTCGACAGCATCGGTCTCCGCTTGTCCTTCCATCTGGATGGTCTGTCCCTGCTCTTCACCCTACTCATCCTGCTGATCGGAGCCGTGGTGGTTCTGTACACCCACTACTACTTGCATGAAGATCCCAGGCAGGGCGCCTTCTATCTATATCTCTTCCTGTTCATGGCCAGCATGCTGGGCATTGTATGGGCGGACAACGTGCTGCTGCTCTTCGTGTTTTGGGAAGGCACCACCTTTACGAGCTATTTCTTGATAGGACACCGTTTTCATCAGGAAGGCAGCCAGAGAGCGGCCCAGCAGGCACTGGCGGTTACGGGAGCAGGAGGACTCTGCCTGCTTTGGGGCCTCTTGCTGCTGGCCTCCACGCAGAATACGTTTGCTCTCTCGCAGATGATCCAAGGCCCCATTGATCTGGCCGACCCCAATGTCACGCTGGCTCTGGCCCTGATTCTAATCGGAGCCTGTACTAAGTCAGGGCAATTTCCCTTTCACTTCTGGCTACCGGGGGCCATGGCCGCTCCCACGCCCGCCAGCGCCTATTTGCACTCGGCCACCATGGTCAAGGCCGGTATTTATCTGGTCGCCCGTTTGCATCCTCTGCTGGCGGACCATCCCTACTGGCTGCCCACCCTGCTCTCTCTAGGCGCCGTCACGGCCTTGGTGTGCGCGATTTTCACTTTGACCAAGACAGATCTGAAGGCCCTCCTAGCCTATGCCACGCTGACCCAGCTGGGACTCCTCTTCGTCGCCCTGGGCCTCAACAACGAGTACGCCTCGCTCGCCGTGGTGCTGGGCATTCTGGCGCACGCCTTTTACAAGGGTCCTCTCTTCCTGGTCGTAGGTATAGTGGAACATGCCACCAGCACCAGGGACTACAGAAGCATTGCCCGTTTGGCCAGTCCATTGAAAGTCATATTCGTCATCTCCCTGTTGACCTCTCTGTCTTTGATGGGGGTGCCGGTATGGCCAGGATTCGTGGCCAAGGAGTATCTGTTGTCCGCCCTGCTGCCGCTGGCGACCGAGACGGGTTCCGTCTTGGGTTGGCTGGCGCTTACTGCCGTGGTGGCGGCTGGCATCTCCTTCGCAGCCATCGCGGTGGTCTTGACCTACCGTCTTTTTCTGAAACGTCACCCCGATGACACTACCGGTTCTGTCGCGGTGCATCATCCTCCCTTCAGCATGGCGGCGGGGCCTCTCCTGCTTGCAGCGCTGGGATTCGCGTCTCCGCTGTTCCTGACGGGACCCTTGGGCGAACTGATAGATGTCGCAGCCCATGCCATCCAGGATCAGGGCGGACATTTTGAGGTGCATCTGTGGAGCGGCTGGGGTCTGCCCGTGTTCCTCTCCAGCTTGGCCCTGGCCTTGGGCTGCGGCATCTATGTTCTCCTGCCGCGGATCCTGCGGTTTGAAGACAGG
Organism: Caldilineaceae bacterium; assembly: GCA_963422415.1. GTDB lineage: Bacteria > Chloroflexota > Anaerolineae > Caldilineales > Caldilineaceae > Bin34. Next base: position 2,290,620 of record OY729430.1, on the reverse strand, counting down.
ATTCTCGGCCGAGTGCCTTCCGGCGCCGATCTACTGGATCGACTTCAGGCATTTCTTGTGTACGGCGCGACCAATGTCACCCGCTTGTTTCAGAGCCGATCGCTGTCCACCCATATTGCCATCGTAATGTCCACCGCCATTGTAATCGTGCTGGTCGCTTGGCAGCGTTCGGGCCTGGACGTCAGCACGCTGCGCATCGTTTCCCAAAGTCGGGTGCTCCCGCAACTGGAAATCATCTTGGCGGGCATTGGGGCGGCGGCCGCAATCACGGCGGTCCTGGCCCGGGCCCGCTTGACTTCCATCATCTCCCTTAGCGTAGTGGGATTGATCGTGACCCTCTGGTTCGTGCTGTTCGCCGCCCCCGATCTGGCGCTGACCCAGCTGCTGGTAGAGGTGCTCGTGTTCGTTCTGATGTTGATCATCCTCTTCAAGTTGCCGGAGACGATCTTGCCGACGCTTCCCTTGCAGGCCCATGTCCGCAATCTGGCGCTGGCTTTCGGCATGGGCGCGTTCGGCTTTGGGCTGGTGCTTTTTACGGCGGGCGAGCCTGTCTTCCGGCCGATTGGCGAAGCGTTGATCAAGGCTGCGCCGGCTGGGGCTCATGGCGGAGCCAATGTAGTCAACGTGATTCTGGTGGATTTCCGGGGCTTTGACACCTTTGGCGAAGTGACCGTGATCGCGATTGCCGGCATAGGCGTCTATAGTCTGGTACGGGCTCATCGGCTGCGGGTCCGCGCCGACGTGCCGGGCACGGACCCGCAGGGGTCGGATGCCTCATTCACAACGCCGCGCCATGACTGAGCTGTACAGCAAATACGTGCTGGCCGCCCTCACGGCCGCCTTGGTTCTGCTAGCCGTGTTCTTCCTCCTGCGCGGCCATGATCTGCCGGGCGGCGGCTTTGTGGGGGGCCTGATGGCCGCTGCCGCCATTGAACTGACTGTCATCAGTCTTGGCGCCCGGCATATGCAGGCCCGCATTGGACGCCTGCTCGTGCCCACTGCCGGATTCGGCCTGCTCTTGGCGGCAGGTTCCATCATCGTGGGTTTCGCCGTGACTGGAACCGTATTCGCAGGGGTGTGGGCGCATGTTGCATTCCTGGAGATAGACATTGGCACGCCTCTGACTTTCGATTTGGGGGTCTTTCTGGTAGTCATGTCTGTGACGGCCTTGTTTCTGTTGGACCTGACGCTGGCGCTTTCCCCAGACGATGTGCGGGCGTTGGACTTGGAGGAAACAGGGCGGGCGGAATCCGGGCATGATGGTCAGAGGGACGAATCCGCAGCATGAGCGTTTTCCTCACCGCCGGCATGGTATTCGTTTTCATCTTCTGCGGCACCCTCCTGATCCTGCGCCAGCATGCCATCAAGCTGGTGCTGGGGCTGGGGCTGCTGGGCCATGCCTTCAACCTGATCCTCTTCGGCACTACGCGCCTCACAGACGGCGCGGAACCGATCATTGACAAGAGCCGCATCGCAGACCCGGAGTACTGGGCCACGCAGGCCTTTGCCGATCCATTGCCTCACGCCCTGATCTTGACTGCCATCGTAATCGGCTTTGGTCTCACGGCCTACTTGATCGCCCTGCTCCAGCGGTTGCATGAAGTCGAACCCCTGCCTTCCCCGGACAGGACAAGGGAGTCGGACCACTATCACCCCTATCTGGGAGTCGAACGCTTCGACCCTGCCGCACAATCCGCGCCCGAGGACTATCTGCAACTGGACGAGATTGGATCCTTGCCGCCCATCTCCCACCCCGGTCCCGAGTCCCCTACATGACGGTCCACACGATTCCAAATCTGCTGTCCCTGTTCGCCCTGTTGCCCTTGCTAGGGGCCGGATTCAGCCTGATCATTGGCTTCCGCCCCTTGGGACGTCGGTTGCATTCGCAGAGTCTGGTGGCTCTAGGGGTGGGTATCCTCAACGCGTGCGCGGCGGGATATGTGCTGTACCACTGCACTCGGATTCAGGCGCTGGTCCTGCACGTGGGAGCCCGGACCGGCCCTTTTGGCATCACGCTGGTGGCAGACACGTTTGCCGCCCTGATGCTCGCTGTGACCGCGATCGTTTATATAGCTTCCATTCCCTATGCCATCGACCTCCTGGACAGCCGAGACCGCATGGGGTATTTTCCGCTCTCTCTTTTCCTGCTGATGGGCGTGAACGGCACTTTCCTGGCCGCCGATGTCTTCAACCTGTTTGTCTTCTTTGAGATCATTGTGATCTCCAGCTTTGTGTTGCTGACCCTAGGCGGACAGAGCGACCAGATCAAGGGCGGAATGCGCTATGTGGTCCTAAACCTGCTCGCCAGCTTTGTGTTTCTCGGTGGCATCGCCGTGGTGTACGGGGTGTTTGGCACTCTGAATTTTGCCCATCTGGCCTCCCTGACAGATGCGGATGCCGTGCCGCCTTGGGCGCTGCCTGTCATGGGAGTGTTGTTCTTCGTTGCCTTTGGCAACAAGGCCGCCCTGTTTCCGTTGCACTTTTGGCTACCGAGCAGCTACCATACGACTCACCCGGCCGTCAACGCCCTGTTTGGCGGACTGTTGACCAAGGTGGGCATCTATGCCCTCATGCGTGTGTTTTCCCTGATTCTACCGGACTTGATATACGAGTATCACACGTTTTTCCTGGCCATCGCCGGCACTACCATTGTGGTGGGCACGTTGGGCGCATTCTCGCACCGCACTGTGCGACGCATGTTGAGTTTCAAGATCATCGGCCACGTGGGATTTATCTTTCTGGGACTGGGCATGGCGGGGTCGGGTGCCCTGCCCATGGCAGTCTGTCTGGCCGCTGCCATCGTATATCTCCTGCACCACATGCTGGTCAAGACCGCCTTGCTCATGGCCGCCGGCATCGTGGAGCAGGAAAGCAAGTCCGGGCGGGTCTACTTGAGTTCCAACCGATATCGCGGGCTGCTGGCCCACCGTCCTTGGCTGGGCATCTGGTTCTTCTTGGCGGCTATTTCGCTCCTGGGCATTCCGCCGTTCAGCGGCTTCGTGGGCAAGATCAGCATAGTGCAGCTGTTGGTCCAGGATCAGCAGTGGCTGTTGCTGGCCATCGTGACGGGCAGTGGCATTCTGTCCCTGATACTGGTCATTCGCATCTGGCAAAGCTTCTTTTGGGGCAAGGCCCATCCCCAGTCTCCCGCGGACGACAATGTACCACCGATCACCGCCACCGGCCTCCTATCGCATTCGCCCTTGGCCGGGTTGGTGCTGTGCAGCCTCTTTCTCGGTATCTTCGGTCAGCAGTTCTGGGACCTTTCGGCACAGGCCGCCCAAGAACTGGAAGATCGCACGGCCTACATAGAGATGGTGGGGCTGGCTTCGAAACCCGCCACGGGCAACCAGGACAACCATTGACATGTCGCTTCGCGCCGCGCGCAGCAGTCAGGGCGCCCTGCCGGTGCGCACCCGCTTTGTCCTGCGCGACAGGTTGTCCCTGTTCGCCGGCAATGTGCTGTTGGCGCTGCTGTGGCCGGCTTTCAGTGGATCCTTCACCGTCCGGTCCGCCGTAGTCGGATTTCTCTTTGCAGCCATCATCTTGACGGCCTTCAATCGCCATTACGTGCGCTGGCTGTGGGGCATCGTGGCGTTCCTTCTTCATCTGGCCGCCAACATTGTGCAATCCTGCCTGCAGGTAGCAGGCCAGATTCTGTTCCGGCAGACCTTTGAGCAGTCCATCGTGGAGTACGAGCTGCAGGCGGATTCCGATATTGAAACCCTGATTTTGGCCACCGCCATTACGCTGACCCCCGGCACCATTTCCGTGGATACGCGGCACCGGCAGGACGGTCGGCGCGTGCTCTATGTCCATCTCTTGGACGGTCGCAACCCCGAAGGGTTTCGGGCATCCCTGCAGCACGGTTTCGAACGACGCATATACGAATTGGCGCGGGAGTGATGGCAAGCCAATGTTCGTGCACAACCCTCTGCGTGGGGCCCTGCTGGTTTTCCTGTTGATGCTGGGGGTCGCCATGTGTCTCACACTCCTGCGCTTGATGCTGGGCCCCACCACTCCGGACCGGGCCGTGTCCTTTGATCAATTGTCGTTACAAGCCGTGGGCATCATTGTGCTGGTGGCCATGCTCCTGGACAGCTCGGACCTGGTTGATATCGCCATTGTGATCGCGGTGCTGGGTTTCTTGGGCACTTTTCTGCTGGCCCGATACATGGAGCGAAGGAAAGAGTAGCCGGATCCATGGCTGAGAACACGAAGATCCTGTGGGAGTGGGCGCTGTTGGCGTCTGCCGGACTGGGTTCGCTCTTCATGTTGCTGGCCGCCTGGGGCAATCTGCGCGTCCCCAATGTCATCGCCCGCATGCACGCAGCGGGCCTAGGTTCGACTTTGGGTGCATTCCTGTTGCTGGCCGCCACTGGAGTCTATTTTTTTGCCCTGGATTCCGAACTGGACACCTTGATCCTGTTGGGAGTGCTAGAATTCTTCCTGTTGTTGACAGCCCCTGTGGCTACATCGGCCATGGCACGCGCATCCCTGCACATCGCCGATTCTCGAGAAAGCGAGCATTTGATCTTGGATGAATTCAGCTCTTCGATACACCCTGCCGCAGAGGGATCCGATAGCCATCCGGCGTTGGAATATGTGGATCGCCTGCACTCGGATTCCGCAAAGTGGCGTAGATACGGCCCCGGTATCCTGCCGCTGTGGGTGGCCGACATGGACTTCAAGGCGCCACAGCCCATTTTGCAAAGTCTGCAGGACCGCCTTGCACATGGGGTGTTTGGCTACGGGGGACAGGAAGAGGAGCTGGCCGAGGTCTTTTGTCAGCACCTGGCCTCCACCTACCACTGGCATGTGACACCGCAGGACCTGATGTTCCTGCCGGGCCTGGTCAGTGGCCTGAATGTCGTGTCCGCGGCGATCGGAGAGCCTGGTTCCAGTGTCATGACGTTGGAACCAGTGTATCCGCCCTTTTTTAGCGCGCCCACCAATCAGGGAAGGCAATTGCAGTCCGTGACGTTGCACCAAGCGATGCAGGAAGGCCATCTGCACTACGCCATCGACATGGATCGGTGCAGGCAGGTGGCTGACCAGTCCACGCGGCTCTTTTTGCTCTGCAATCCCCACAACCCAGTCGGCCGCAGCTATTCCGAGACGGAACTGCGGGCGATAGCGGAATTTTGTCTGGAACGAGACATTGCGCTCTGTGCAGATGAAATTCACTGCGAGCTTCTGCTGGGCGACACCCGGCATATCCCGGTGGCCGCGCTGGATCCGGACATCGCCCAGAATACGATCACGTTGATGGCCCCCAGCAAGACCTTCAACATCCCTGGGCTGGGCTGCAGCGTCGCCATCGTCCAAAATCCCCGGCTCCGGGCCGCGGTCCAGCGCCAGATCCAAGGCATCGTGCCGCACGTGAATGTCTTGGGTTATGCCGCGGCGGTATCGGCCTATGGTGATCCGGAATGCCGAGAGTGGGTTCTTTCCCTGTGCCGGTTTCTGACGGGCAACCGGGATTTTCTGCTGCAGGAGTTGCAGCGCCACTTTCCGGAGGCTCGCTCCACTTGCCCTGAGGCCACGTACCTGGCTTGGATTGACTTCGCCCCCTATGTAGAAGGATCGGCCTATCAGAGCTTTCTGGATCAGGCACAAGTGGCGTTAAGCCCGGGAAGCAGCTATTGCACCCAAGACGGAGATTCCTTTGTACGACTGAACCTGGGGACCCGACGCGAGAATCTGGTCCTGGCCTTGGACCGCATGCGGTCCGCCGTGGTCCCTTGACCGATCTTCCGGGCGTCGCCAGTGACGGCGCGGTCGCCAGACTTACTGTTCCAACCGGGGCGAGCGTCCTGCCATGGCAAGAAATTCCACTTCCGACAGGATCTGGGTGCCCAATGCCTGGGCGCGTGCCAGCTTGCTGCCAGCCTCCGCGCCAGCCACTAGGAAATCGGTCTTGCCTGACACCGAGCTCACCACCTTGCCGCCCAAGGCGGCTATGAGCTGCTGGACCTCGTTGCGGGTCATCCTGTCCAACTTGCCCGTCACAACAAACACCTTGTCGGCGAATTCCGCGGAAGGGTCTGCCGATTGCCGCGGCCCTTCTGCGGCTCTTGTCGCCAGCCCTGCCAGATGCAGGGCTTGCAGTTGCTGCCGATGTCTGGGTTCCCTGAAGTATGAAACCACGGATTCCGCGATGATTGTCCCCACTCCGTCAATTTCGGCCAGATCCTGCACCGAGGCGTGAGGCAATTCCAGCAACGAGACAAGGTTCTCAGCCACGAGACCGGCCACCTGCTCTCCCACGAAGGGAATGCCCAAGGCCACCAGCAGGCGATGCATGGGCTGGCTTTTCGCAGCCGCCATTCCTTCCTGCAACCTCTGGATTCGTTTCGCGCCATAGCCTTTGAGCCGCCCTATCCGCGCCCAAGGCAGAAAGAAGACCTCGGCCAAATCCTCAATCAGACCCAATTCCTCCACAAACAGACGGGATTGCCGATTACCGAAAGATCGGATGTCAAGCGCCGCGCTCGACACGAAGTGCTCGACTGCACGCACCAGTTGCCCCTTGCAACTGTGATTGGGACAGCGGAAGGCCACCTCCTCCTCGGCCTGCGTCAACGGGGTATGGCAATGGGGGCAGGTTTCAGGCCATATCCAAGGCTCCTCTTGCCCCGAACGCAGTTCCGGCAAGGCCTTGACCACCTTCGGAATCACATCGCCCGCCCGCGTAACCACCACGGAGTCTCCTTCCCGCAAGTCCAGTTCCCGGATGTATTCGAAGTTGTGCAAGGTGGCATGTTCCACCGTGACCCCACCGACTGGCACAGGTTCCAGAATGGCCCTGGGGGTTACGGTTCCCGTGCGTCCTACCAAGACCTCGATTTTCCGCAGTCGAGTGACGGCCTCCTCCCCTCCTTGCTTGAAGGCAGTGGCCCAACGCGGTTCCTTGCCCGTGGAACCCAATGTCGCCTGCAAGACAAGACTGTCGACCTTGATGGCCACACCATCCATGTCAAAGTCCAGAATCCCTTTCAGGGCCAGCAACCGAGCTACATAGGCTTGCAGCGCGTCGAACTCCGCATCCGGAAATCTCCGGATCAGGTCGGGCACGGAAAAGCCCAGATCGCGGAGATATTGCAGGGCGCCAAAATGGCTGTCTCCAGACACGGCGGGGCCACCAAGAGTCGAAATCAGCTGAAACGCGAAAAACCGCAGGGGTCTCCCAGCGGTATGAGCCGGATCCAGCTGGCGCAGACTGCCCGCCGCGAAATTGCGCGGATTGGCATACGTTTGGGCCGCTGCAGCAGCCCGTTTCGCATTGAATTGTTCAAAGTCCGCTCGGCGCACATACATCTCTCCCCGCACGTGCAGGCACCCTGCAGGTACATTGACATCAAGCCGGGAAACGGGAATGCGCAAGGGAATCTGGGGGACCGTACGCAAATTGCCGGTTACATCCTCACCCACTTCGCCGTTGCCCCGGGTCGCTCCCTGGATCAAAACCCCATCTTCGTAACGCAACAACACGGAAAGGCCGTCTATCTTGGGCTCCACTACATAGGCGACCTGCCGTGACTCCGCCTCTCCAAGCCGGTTCAGGACTCGCTGGCGCCAACCTGCCAGCGCCTCGGGGCCAAACGCGTTCGAGAGGCTGAGCAGTGGCTCTTCGTGCCGCACTTTCTCAAATTGGCTGGCAGGTTGCCCTCCGACCCTTTGCGTCGGGCTGTCTGGCGTGATCAGGTCGGGATGTTGACTCTCCAGTTTCTCCAGCTCCCGTACCAAGGCGTCAAAGCCCGCGTCACTGATCTCCGGCTGATCCAGTACATAGTATCTGTACTGGTGAAACCGAATCACCTCTCGCAACTTGGCCAGTCTCTCTGCCGCCACAACTGCACTCACCGGCTTGCCGTCTCCTCTGCCTCTTCCAACTCTGAGGCCTTGACCCAGCCTACCAAGCCATCGTCCGCTTGGACCCGCACCCAAGACAGACCGTCGAGTTCCACTGGATAGGCGCCAATGGAACGCTCCGGTTCAATCACTTCAAACAGGGTGGACACTTCATAGCGGTGGACTGCCAAGTGCCCCGTGGAAGTCCCGGGATAGGCCCAAAGCGTTACGTAGGGCTCCCATGATCTGCCCACCATACGCGCTCCCGGAACAACCACGACGGTCCCTGCCGGCTCTGTGGCTGGCTCTACGCTTTCGACTGTGGCAGACAGGGCGGTGCTGGCATCGCCCGGATCCACCGTTTCCATGGCAGGGGACGGGGAAACGGCTGTAGGCGCAGAAGCCTGCTGCATTGCTGACAGTGGGGTCTCCGTTGCGTCGGGCGTGGACCGGCCCCCCGTCCAGAGCGAGTCGGCGAATTGGACCCCCTCATCCAGTACATCAGGATAGAACAGGCGCGCGGCGGCAATGCCCGTGCCCAGCACGAGCACCACGATCCACCGCCTCGGTTTCCGCCAAGGACTGTTTTTCACTGGGGGAGACCCGTCCGATACGGGGGGTGGAACAGGAACGGCCGAGGCCCGTCGGAACCATGACCTGCGCCAGAAAGACTTGAACGACATGAAGACGGGCTTAGGTCGGGTGAAAGAAGTCCAACACCTCGGCCAACGGACGCGTGTTCAGCACGTTGTCGGATGAGAGACCGGCTCTGCGGGCCACCCCTAGACCGTACCGCAATACTTCCAAATCCGCTACCTGGTGGGCATCGCAATTCAGTACCAGCTGGCATCCCATATCGGCAGCCTGGCGCGCGTACACGTCCTTGAGATCCAACCGGGCCGGGTTGCAATTTATCTCCACGGCGGTTCCCGTATCCGCGCAGGCTTGCAGAATCCGGGGTATGTCCAAGGCAGAGGGATCCCTCCGGCCCACCAGGCGGCTGGAGGGGTGGCCCAAGATATCCACATGGACATTATAAATGGCCTTCAGACATCGCGCTGTAATGGTCTCGACATCCTGACGCAAGGCGCTGTGGATACTGGCTACCACCACATCCAATCGATCCAAAACCTCATTGTCCAGACCTAGGGAACCATCTGCTCGGATCTCGGCTTCCACGCCCTTCAGCATTCGAAAATCAATGCCTTGTTCGGCGAAGGTCTGGTTGAGGCCGTCAATCTCGGCGGCCTGGGCCTGCAGGGCGGCCGCATCCAGACTATCTCCAAAGCCATGCCCCACACCATGATCCGTCGCACCCCAATATTGGTATCCTTGCTCTATGGCGGCCCGCGCCATCGCGGCCAAGGTGTCGCGTCCATCGCTGAAGGTGGAATGGGCATGCAGCTCGCCCCTGAGACTGTCGGCAGTGATCAGCCTGGCGGCATCCCGGGTGCGCTGCGGATCAGGGGTAGCCCAGCCAGTTCTCTGCTCCGGGACCGTCCAAGGAAGGCCCACTTGGGTGAACGCCTCCTTTTCGGTGGCGGGCGCGGCAAGCGACAAGCCAGCTCCCTGGGTCAGGCTGACCCAACCGTGCGGTCCCATCGCATATCCCACCTGCCTGCCATGCCGTTCCAGAGTCTTTTGGAATTCCGCGTCTCCTGTAGTCTGCACAAGCCGCCACGCCCAGTCTACAGGGCAACAGACGGCGATGTGCACCTGCAGTCCCATATGCAGGTCCACTCGGATGCGCTCCCCCTCGGCAATCCAAGTGGCTTGGGCCACCGAGGGAAGGCCTTGCAGGTCTTGCAGCAGGCAGGCATCGTTCGCGGAAGCAACAAGGATCTCGATTTGGTCAATGGTCTCCTGCCATCGCCTGAGCTCTCCGGTCGGAACGGCCTTGAGCGTGGCATCTGCCGCGCGTAGCATTGCGATCAAGCCCTCCACCGCGGGCAAGACCAGACCGATGGGTTCCCCTGCGGGTGGCCTGTTCCGCTCGTGTGCAATATGGGCGAGGAGGGCGGCTTCGGATTTGGCCGTGAATCCCCTGACCGATCGCACTCTCTGGGCTTGCGCGGCCTGCTCCAAGTCGGCGAGCGAGGACACGTCCAGTTCCCGCCAAAGCGCCAAGGCTTTCTGCGGTCCAATGTTCGGCAACCGCAGAATTTCCAGGAGATCCGAGGGAAATTCTTGGCGCAAGGTTGTGAAGGTCTTCATTTCGCCCTTGGCGAACAGGGTGGCGATTTCCTTGGCGATCCCCTTGCCAATGCCATCAATGGACTCCAATTGTCCTGCCGCCACCATGTCACTCAACCCAATGTCCAAGTCCTGGACGTTGGTCGCGGCCTTGTCCAGGGCCGCGATCCGAAATCGGTTTTCGCCTTTCAGCCGCATCATGTCCGCCACGTCGCGCAAGGCCTGAGCCACATCTCGATTGGAAAAGGAAGATGCATTCATAACCAGGATGTACTGTGGGCAGGACAGTCTAGGAGATGTATCGAGCGTAACAGCCCGAGGGGTCCATTGCCGCTATCGCTTTTTCTCTCCTGGTCTCTTGCTTGTAGGCTTGCAAGGCCGTCTGCAAATCGACATGAGAATCGAACCCGTGACGCCGAGCCCATGCCATAAAGGGCAGGATTTCTTGATCAGCCGAAACGATCTCCCAGTAGAACAACTCTAGGATGGGTCCTCCCGCATCGAGAAAGCCTCGTTCAAAAAAGGCCTGGAGAGTTCTGACCCGATCATACGCCACATGGCGCAAGGTAACCCGCCAGCCTGTGCCCTCAGGCGCATCCGCCACGGATTCCATCAAGGCGTAGTGGGCATCGGGGCAGCCGTTCAGGGAAAGGCCCACACTGCCGGGGTTGATCACGTGCCAATGTGCAGCCCGCAACTCCTCCGACTTGAAGGGAGGGTTGGGCGAACGCGGCGACGGCGCCTCTTGGCCCCGGGGAATCCGGCCTTCTCCCTGCAGGTGGGTGTGAGCCGTAATCAAGGTGTGTTGGGCAACCCGCTGCAGCAAGCCTGTGACATAGGGGTCCAGATTGTGCGGGTACACGCCCGCGCGGGGATCCCCAGGCAACCCATGGAGCACACGCAGGGGCTCGCACTGCGGAAAGAGCAAAGTGAGATCATCGGGCAAGGCAGCCAGATATCGGATCAAATGGGCTGGCATATCGGCTTGCAGCGCGTGCAGGGCTTGCCATCGAGCCTCGTGCTGCACGACGCTGTGCACCCGCTGCGAGCCAAAGTCCAGCAAATAGAACTCGTGGTTGCCCCGAATGACCAGCCAATCTTGGGCCATGGCATATTCGACCACCTCCACGCTGAAAGGGGCGGCGTTGATCAGATCACCGGCCAGCACCACATAATCCGGTCTCCAAGGCATGAAGTCAGCCACGGCAGCCTCCAAGGCAGGCAGATTGCCGTGCAGATCCGCGATGACCGCTAGTCGCATGCCGCTTCGGCGACTGTCGCCGCGATGGACTCGGCTAGGGCCAAGGCTCGTTCGGCCGTATCTCCCACATACTCCTCGGGATCCGCCATCAGACGGCGCACTTGCGCGGCATCCAGGTGGGCGAGAATCCGGTCGTCATGCACCAACCGCTCAATCAAGGAGGTCTCTTGGCCCGCTTGCATCGCATCCCAGGCCGCTATGCAGTGATGCCGAGTGACTTCGTGCATTTTCTGCCTGTCGCCGCCGGCCTTGGTAGCGGCCAACAAGACTCTCTCGACCATCGAGAAACGACCAAAGCGGGTCAAGGTTTCCTCTCTTGGTCCCCGCACCAGGGCAAGACTGTCCAGCAGAGTGGCGGTCCGTCCCACGATTTCGTCGGCCAGCAGAAATACTTCGGGCAGGAACAGGCGGCGATTGGCGCTGTCATCCAGGGAACGCTCCAAGATGGCATGTGCATGATTCTGCCAAGCCGCGCCGTGCTGGCTGGAGATCTGACGGGCCAGACTGCAGATGTTCTCCGCGTCCACCGGATTGCGCTTGAACGGCATGGCGCTGGAACCCACCTGCCCGCTGCCAAATCCCTCTTTCCACTCTCCCACCACGGGACTCTGCAGGAATCGGCTGTCCAAGGCAAATTTATGCAGACTGCTGGCCAGGCTGCCGAGACCGGCCACGATATCCAGTTCCTGTTTGCGCGTCATGGTTTGCGTAGCTATCGGGAACGCTTGCAAGCCCAGCTGGGCCATGACCTTTCGCTCCAGAGTTTGCGGAGTCTCGTCCGTCCCGGCCAGCAGATCCTGAAAACTGGCGGCAGATCCCACGGCTCCCTTGACCCCCTTGCCCCTTAGGGACCGGCGCAGGTAGCGCAATGTCAGAAAGTCCTGCAGGAAGTCCTGCGCATAGCAGGCCACGCGATATCCCACCGTGGTGGGTTCGGCAGGTTGAATGTGGGTGAAGGCCATAGTCGGGACCTGGGCCCATGCCACAATTCTGCGCCGGGCAGCCTCCAACAGGCTCCGCATGCCCGCCAGCAGGAGATCCAAGGATTCGGCCATGCGCAAGGCATCCACATTGTCCAAGGCATCGTTGGAAGTGGCTCCTAGGTGAAGGATGGCTCCCCCCACCGGACATTGTTCGGCGTATACCATGATCTCCGCCATCAGATCATGTTTGACGGTCGCTTCGATCTCCGCTGCTCGGGGGAGATCGATCCGATCCTGATTCGCCTTCAGATCGTCCAACTGGGCCCGTGACACCAGCCCACAGGCATGTTGTCCGGCGGCCAGTGCCACCCAGAACCGGCGCAGCAGCCGCCGCTTGTGGACCTCGGACCAGACAGTCCGCATGGCCGTGCTGCCATATCGCCATGTCAAGGGAGACACGAATGTCTCGTGACTGAAGGACACAGGCGAAGACGGCGCCGCACCTCGTTCCGATCGGCTCATCTAGCGGACAACCAACTGGTCCCGTGCGGGACCAACCCCGATATAAGTTATGTCAACTTGAGTCTGCTGCTCGACAAAATGAACAAACTCCTGCGCCGTCGGAGGCAAATCGCTCCAAGTTCGACACTGTACGGTACTCTCCCGCCAGCCTGGCAATTCGACGTATATGGGCTCTATCTGTTCCATAAGGGGCGTGTCCGGCATGCTGTCCCGTTCAACGCGTCCATCCGGACATCTGTACCCCACGCACACCTTGATGGTCTTGAATTCATCCAGCACATCCAGCTTGGTCATGGCAAATTCCGTCACGCCATTGAGAAAGGCGGCATAACGCAATGTCACTACATCCAGCCAGCCACACCGGCGCGGACGTCCCGTCGTGGCTCCATATTCGCCACCCACGTTCCGCAGCGTCGCACCCGTTTCATCGTCCAGTTCGGTCGGGAAAGGGCCGGAACCCACACTGGTTGCATAGGCCTTGGTGATGCCAATGATGTGGGTAATGGCCTGCAAGGGCACGCCGGCGCCGACCGCGGCATAGGGAGCCGAGGGGTGGCTGCTAGTGACAAAGGGATATACGCCATAGTCTAGATCGCGCATGATCCCCAGTTGCCCCTCCACGAGAATGGTCTGGTTTTGGGCCAGCGCGGCACGCATCAAAGGCACGGTGTCCACAATGCGATCCGCCAGAAAGCCGCGGGCTTCCTCGCAAACCGCGAAACACTCTCCCAAATCAGGGGCCACACCGCCCAGACTGGTCAACCTTTGACTGATGCGCGGCGCGAGGTTTTCCAGACGTTCCTCCAGCCAGACGCTGTGCAACAGGTCTCCCATACGCAGTCCGCTGCGCGATGTCTTGTCTTCATAGGCTGGACCAATCCCTCTTTGGGTGGTGCCGATTTTCTGGCCCGTGTCCCGTTGGGCCTCCTCTAGGCGATCCAGTTCCAGATGATAGGGCATTAGCATCTGCGCCCGATTGCTGATGTAGAGATTGCCGATATCAATGCCAGACGCCTCCAGCATCTCCATTTCCGCCTTCAGGGCCAAGGGATTGACCACACAGCCCGTGCCAATGACATTCACCGTTTGCGGATTGAAGATTCCGCTGGGAATCATGTGCAGGGCGAATTGCCCAAAGTCGTTGATGACCGTATGGCCGGCGTTGTCGCCACCCTGAAAGCGTACCGCCATATCGGCGTCCTTCGCCAGGAAGTCGACGATCCGACCCTTGCCTTCGTCCCCATACTGTGTCCCTACCACCACCTTGACTGTCATGTGCCCTTGCCTCGTACACGGCCCCTTGCAGCAGGGCCTAGAAATCAAACGTTGGATTCGCCGCCATCTACGGCGAGCACCGCCCCTGTCACGAATTTCGCTTCCGGGGAGCAAAGATACAAGGACGCGAACGCCACGTCCTCCGGATTTCCGAGCCGCCCCATCGGAATGAGGGGGATCTGGGATTCAAAGAACTCCGGGGGCTGATCGGCAAAGGCATCGGTGTCAATCAGGCCCGGCCGAATGACATTGGAGCGCACGCCATCCGAAGCCAGTTCCACCGCCAACTGGCGACTCAGACCTTCCAGGCCAGCCTTGCTTGCCGCGTAGGCCACGTCGTCGTACTCGCCCGACACGACACTGACGCTGCTGATATGTAGAATGCACCCTTGGGCGGCCTGCAGGCTGGGCAGACACAGGCGAGTCAGGCGAAAGGCCGCCGCCAAGTTGGTATTCTGGACGTGATACCAGTCCTCCATGTCCAAGTCGCCAACCGGTTTCCCTGCGGAAACGGCGGCATTGTTGACCAAGATGTCCAAGGACTTCATTTCAGCCAAGGCTCTGCTGACAATGGCATCGGCATCCGTGACAATGTCTCCAGGCACCAGATGCAGGCGGGATTGGCTGCGCCGCACCGACTTGTGCAAGGCCTCCAGACGATGTTGACGCCTTCCGCATACGGCCACTTGCGCGCCCATGGCCAGAAAGAGACGGGCAATCGCCGCCCCGATGCCGGAACCGCCGCCCGTGACCAGAGCCGACATGCCCTTAAGACTGAAGGGGGAGCGCCTAGGCACGTTGATTTTGACCTGATGCGAATCGCCGGGGACTAGTCCAGACTGCAGAAGAACAGCGAGGAGTCGTTCCCACTACGGTCCAGTCCGTCGGTTGGAGGGCCCATTCGATCGCCTCTGAAACAGGTCCATCGCTGGACCGTTGTAACGCGCGGCCCGACAAATTGTAACACGCGGTCCGGCAGAAAAGTGGGTTAGGCAGAGCCTTGCCATTACAGTATAATATGCATGCAGTAGTCGGATTTCCGTCTCGGAAACTCGACCGCACTGTCTTGGCTTATGATAGCGACCAACCCAGACTTGTCTGCTCGGAACGGTGCTCGGTCGTACATAAGGCCCCTCAGGTATCTCAAGGACCAAAAGCGGCACGTAGTCTTCGCCTACGTAGGCATGCTGGGTCAGACGGCCATCGTCCTGATTCTGCCCCAGTTCATACGCTGGATCATCGACTCGGGCATCGGGGACACACCACTGTATGGGGAGCTGCCTCGTTTCCTCGACTTCATAGCGGAAGCGGGGATGGGCGGCCGCAAAATGACGATCGTGCTCTGGTCCGTGCTGCTGCTGATCCTGTTGAGTCTGCTGCGGGGCTACTTCACGTATCTTTCGGGAGTCAGCTCCGAGCGTGTCTCCCAAGCCGTAGCCTTTCAATTTCGCAATCAGCTGTTTTGGCGGCTGAGCCGGTTGTCCTTTCACTTTCACGATTCGTCCAAGGCCGGGGATCTGCTGGCCCGGGCTACGCAGGACGTGGAACGATTGCGCTTCCTGTGCGGACGGGCCTCGCTGGGTCTGGTCAACGCCTTCGTGCTCCTGGTAGCCACGGCCTTCACCCTGTATTTCATGAATCCGCGGCTGGCCTTGTTCGCCATGGTCATTCTGCCACTGCTGATCTACCAGGCATGGTCCTTCGCCCGGGAATACCGACCCCTGAGCCTTAGAATTCAAGAAAAGCTGGGAGAACTGACTACCCACCTAGAGCAAAGCCTGCGCGGCATCAAGGTGGTACAGGCCTTCGCTCAGGAACGGTTGCAGGTCGAACAATTCAACGCGGCCAATCAGAAATGGTTTGATCTGTCTGCGCAAGCCGCCCGCCTGCGGTCCATCAAGATCCCCCTCTTGGATTTGACCTCCTCCATAGGCACCGTGATCGTTATTTATTTCGGAGGCATGGAAGTGATCAATCAAACGATCACGTTGGGCGAACTGCTGGCCTTCACCACCTATCTGGCCCAGCTGATCATGCCGATTCGGCGCATGGGCATGATCATCCCCTTTGTCGCCATGGCCGGTGCCTCGAGCGACCGCGTATTTGAAATTCTGGACAAGGAATCCACAGTGCAGGATTTGCCGTCCGCCAAGGAGATAGTGCAAGTCAAGGGGCAGTTGGCCTTTGAACAAGTATCGTTCAACTACGCCAACGCCAATCGAGTGATCACGGACGTGTCCTTCGCCTTGGAACCGGGGCAGATGCTGGCCCTGCTTGGGCCCACCGGTTCCGGCAAGTCCACCTTGATCAATCTGATCCCTCGTTTCTACGATCCAACCGCGGGCTTGGTGCGGCTCGACGGCACGGACATCAAGGAGTTTTCGCTCAAGTCCTTGCGTCGCCACGTGGCCAGCGTGTTGCAGGACCCGCTCCTGTTTGCCACCACTATCCGTGAAAACATCGCATTTGGACTGGAGGAAGCCACCGACGAAGAGATTGTGATGGCCGCCAAGGCGGCCCAGGCCCATGAGTTCATCATGAACATGCCGGATCAATACCAGACGGCGGTCGGCGAGCAGGGGGTGACCTTGTCGGGAGGCCAACGGCAACGCGTTTCCATCGCCAGGGCTCTGATCACCAACCCCAGCATTCTCATTCTGGACGACGCCACTTCCAGCGTAGACACGGAGACGGAACTGCAGATTCAAGCGGCTTTGGACAAGTTGATGGAAAATCGCACTTCGATTGTGATCGCGCAGCGTTTCAGCACCGTACGCAGGGCTGACCGCATCCTGTTGCTGGAAGGCGGTCACGTGTCCGCCTTCGGGACCCATGAAGATCTGTGGCAGGGCTCGACTCTATACCGACAGATCTACGAAGGGCAGCTGCGACCTTAGCGATTCCTTCCTGACATCGGCATCCCCTTATTCACCATGACCATAGGCAGCAACTCTTACACTTCCATCGTGCGCGCCGTGCGCCACAACACGCCCACGGCAGGCGATGAGGAGCAGAATGTCAAGTTCTCCCGCTATATACTGGCCCGCCTCTTGGCCTACTTGAAGCCGCACACCCGCAAGATGGTGGCTTCCCTCGTGTTCACGCTGCTTGTTACCGGGCTCAATCTTCTGTATCCCATTCTGATCAAGCAGGCCATTGACGTCCATATTGAAAATAGTGATGCACAAGCCCTGCTGGGCACTTCGTTCCTGCTGGCCGGCACCTTTGCCGGCATTTTCGTCTTTCAGGCTGCACAACGCTATTTCATCGCTTGGGTTGGCCAGCGCGTACTGGCCAACTTGCGGGCCGAGCTGGTGACCAAGCTGCAGATTCTGCCTCTTTCGTACCACACCAACCACATTGCGGGGGTCATAGTTTCGCGCGTGATCGGCGACGTGGCGGTAATCAACGAACTGCTTTCGCAGGGCCTCATTCAAATTGTGGGGGACCTCATCCTCCTGATCGGCATCGTGACCGTGATGCTGATCCTGAACGTGCCCTTGGCGATCCTGACCTTGACGGTCATTCCGATCATGGTGTTGGCCTCCTTTGTCTTTTCCAAGCGGGCCCGGATCATGTTCCGACGGACGCGGACCCAAGTGGCCATCATGGTCGGCACTCTGGCGGAGACTCTGGCCGGCATGCGGGTAGTGCAGACCTTTGGCCAAGAAGAAAAGATGTTGAGGCTCTTCTCGCGAGACAACAACAATTCACGCCAGGCGAGCGTGGAATCCATGAAGTTGGCCTTCACTTTCTTGCCCGTGGTGGAAGTACTGGCGGTGGTGGCCACCGCTCTGGTGCTCTGGTACTCTGCCCGATCTGTCATTCTAGCCGGCAGTACGGTGATCACGGTGGGTGTCATCTTTGCCTTCATGTCGTATGTCACACGCTTCTTTCAGCCCATTCAGGAATTGAGCCAACTCTTCACCACTCTGCAGGCCGCCATGGCCGGGGGCGAACGCATCGTGGAGATCCTAGACACTCCGGAAGACGTCGAGGATCCCGCGGACAAACGGGAAATGCCCCTCATCCAAGGGAAAATTGAGTTTCAGGACGTGCACTTCTTCTATAACGAGGACATGGCGGTCCTGCACGACATCAACTTGCAGGTCCACCCCGGGGAAACCGTGGCGCTGGTGGGACCCACCGGGGCTGGCAAAACCTCGATCGCCAACTTGATTTCCCGTTTCTATGATGTCTCGCGCGGTCGGGTACGGATCGACGACATTGACGTCAGAGACGTCACAAAGCACTCGCTGCGGGTACAAATGGGCATGGTGACGCAGGACCCGCACCTGTTCACGGGCAGTGTGGCCGACAACATCCGTTTTAGCCGTCCGGAAGCCAGCATGGAGGAGGTCATCCAGATCAGCAAGGAAGCCAATGCCCACGACTTCATCTCGGTCTTGATGGATGGCTACGAGACCGAAGTGGAAGAGGGAGGACTCAACCTGTCCATGGGGCAACGGCAATTGATCTGCATTGCCCGGGCCATGCTGGCCGATCCCCGCATTCTCATCATGGACGAAGCCACCTCCAGTGTGGACACGATGACCGAGGCTCTCATTCAAGGAGCCCTCGACCGACTGCTGGCGCAGCGCACCTCGATCGTGATCGCCCACAGATTGAGCACCATTCGGAACGCAGATAGAATCTACGTGCTGGAAGCCGGTTCCATCACCGAGCAGGGAACCCACCAGGAACTGTTTGCACAGGACAGTCTGTACAGGTCCCTGTACGAGAAGCAGTATCTCGGCCTGGAACCCGCACTCGTCGGCGGCCGGTAAACGACAGCCCGGGAGTGACTCGCCCCGGCGCGCTAGGGACGGGCCACGGTTCCATCCGGCCAGCGAGCCTGAGTCCAGCCGACAGGTTCGGTGATACAGGGCCATTGGGATGCGGCCTCTTCGTCAATGTCTATGCCCAGTCCGGGCGCGTCATGGACATACAGGTACCCTTGCCGTACTTCCGGCATGCCCGGGAAGACTTCCGTCACATGATCGGGAAAGCGACACCATTCCTGAATGCCGAAATTGGGGGCCCAGAGATCCAGATGCAAATTGGCGGCATGGCCGACGGGCGAGGTGTCTCCCGGCCCGTGCCAGGCCGTCTTGACGCCGTAGGCCAAGGCTTGGGAAGTGACGTGGCGGGCTGGCGTGATTCCGCCCATCTGGCTGACATGCATGCGCAGATAGTCAACAAGACGGTTCTCAATCAACGGAGTCCATTCCAGCGGATGGTTGAACAATTCTCCCATGGCCAAGGGGGTTGCGCACTGATCGCGCAGCCGGTGAAACCACGCAATGTCCTCCGGGGCCAAGGCGTCCTCGAGAAAAAAGAGGCGCAATGGCTCAACATCCCGCGCAAAGGCGATGGCGTGAATGGGCTGCAGACGCTCGTGAATGTCATGCAGCAATTCCACGCGATGGCCTACCTGAGATCGTACGTAAGTCAACATGTCCAGAGTCTCTCGGGCATAACAGCGGGGATCGTAGTAGGCGCCGCAGGGGGCGCCTTCCGGATGCACCATGGCGTGCCCCTCGCCACCATACCGGCCCAATTGCACCCGCACACATCGGTATCCCAAACTCTCTAGTTCCAGCACGGAATCCAGAACTTCTGCAGGGGTGTTGCCACTGGCGTGTCCGTACGCCAAGGCTCCCATGCGACTGCGTCCGCCCAGCAGTTCGTAGACGGGCATGCCCGCCAACTTGCCCTTGATGTCCCAGAGCGCCTGATCCAAGCCCGAAATGGCGTTGTTCTGCACTGGTCCGTTGCGCCAATAGCCATTATGCATGCAGAGGCGCCAAGTGTCTTCGATGCAATGTACCGAACGATCCATCACCAGAGGCGCCAGATGTCTCTCCACCAGAGTGGCGACTGCTTCCCAACGTTGGGTGAAGGTGGCGCAACCCACCCCGTACAATCCAGGTTCTGTCGTCAACACCTTCAACAATACCAGCGGCTGGCGGGCTGGCTGCGTGGCAATGACCCGGACTTCCCGTATGCGAATGTCTTGTTTCATGATGTGCTTGTCCTTGGCGGATATGGGTTCAGTAGGTGAAGGCGTGCCAACGAATCCCTCGGAGGCAGGACGCGGGTCAGGCCAAGTTGACTCTGCTTTGAAAGGGAACGGTGGGGTCATGGGACGCGATGCACGTCCCGATGGAACCGAGAACGCAGGTGTTGGGCCCGCAGTCCCGTGAACTCGCCGACTTTCCACATCAGACGCCCCTGTGCACCAATGGCCATCTCTACGTCGAGCAACGGTACCTAGCACGGACACGGGCAACGACTCGGCATCAGACTTTGGAAACGCGGAATTCCGATTTTTCGCCATGCAAGACCCTATTTCTGGACCCGGTTTCCGGAGGTTCCATTTATATTGCTACAATAGCCTATTCACCCCCTCCCCCAGTCTTGGGTAGCACCGCAATTCAGCATCCACCGCGAACCCAGCGCGGGGTGCATCATAAGGAGTTGAGCATGATCTCTCAATTGTCACGAAGAGCGTTTTTGCGTTTGTCGTCCGCGGCCGTGGCCGTGGGTGCGTTGGTCGCCTGTGCACCCCCATCCTCTCCTGCGACGGGAGGCGAGGATGGAGCTTCCATGGAAGTCGTGGAAATTGCCTGGTATGAATGGGGCGATGTTCTGGACAAGGACATCGCGGATCGCTCGATTGCCGATTTCCAGGATGAGAATCCAGATATCAAGATCCGTCTGGAGCAGGCACCGGGTCAATACTACGACAAGCTGCAGGCCGCCTTGGCCGGAGGCACCGCCGCCGACATCATCAATAACCAAACGTGGTTGTGGCAGAGCTTCTCGGCCAAGGGGGTATACCACCCGCTGGACGAGCTCCAGGCCCGAGACACATACGATACGCCGTTCCCGGCCGCGTGGGACAGTGTATACGAGACGCAAACCCAGTTCCGAGGCGAATTGTACGGCATTCCCTGGAACATGAACTCGATGGTGATTTTCTATTCCAAGCAGCCCTTTGACAACATGGGGCTGGATTATCCCACCGATGACTGGACCTATGAGAACTTCGTCCAGCTCACGATGGACTTGACAGGCGAAGTCGACGGTCAGCAGCAATATGGATACCAGACCAACACCTCCTACGAACGTCTGGCGTGCTGGATGCGCCTCAATGGGGACAAGGAATGGGATCAGGAGATTGAACCCCAGGAAGCTCGGTGGGACACGCAGGGCATCATGGAGTTCATCAACTTTCAGCTGTATGCCTGCATCAACGAGTTTGGAGTCAGCCCTACGCCGGCCATGATGGAAGGCGGCAGCAATCAGATTGACTCGGGCAACATCGCCATGAAAATGGAGGGGCCTTGGTTCTTTCCCAAGATGGCCTGCCGCGCATGGTCCTGCACCGAGGAGGCCGTAGCGGACAACTATGTACCTTTCGGCGTGGTCCAATTGCCCAAGGCCTCCAACGGCACCCGTGCTCACATGGTGTTCGGTCATGTGCTGTTGATGAACTCGCGCACGGAGCATCCGGATGAAACTTGGGAGTTCCTGAAGTTTGCCGGGGGCGAAGGCGCACAGCAGTATGTGGCCCAGTCGGGCCGCCAGCCGGTTACGCCCGAATTCAATGAACGACTGTGGAAACCGGCCACCATCGAGAAATGGGGTCTGGAAAATCCCCAGCCCCTGATTGATGCCTTTGAATCCGGCATTTTGCATCTGGCGGGCGAAGTGGATGACCGTTTCATCACGGCTGAAGCCTTCGGTCCGGCACGGGACCGCATGGTGGCCGGCGATGCGGACGCCTTTACCGTGGTGCCGGAATTGAACGTGAAGATTCAAGATCTGTTGGACGAATACTGGACCAGCAAGAGCTGACGAAACTGGACCATCTGTCACATGGGTGGCGCAGCGGGCACGAGACCTGTTGGGTCACCCATGTAACCAAGTAGAGAGATTGGCTTATGGAAGCGACGAAGATTGATCCCACCGACATTGCGTTCTTTCAGAAAAACGGCTATGTGGTGCTGGATGCCATTGCCTCGGCGGAAGAGCTAGTGGAGCTGCGGCGGATCTACGACGATCTATTTCAGCAACGGGCTGGCCGGGCCGAGGGCATGCAGTTTGATCTGGCCGGATCCGACGAAGAGGGGGCGGAAGCCACCCTGCCCCAGATCCTAGCCCCAAGCCGGTATGCCCCGGAACTGAATACAATGAATTTCAAGGCCCGCGCTCAAGCCTATGCCCAGCAACTGCTGGGGGGCGAATGCGAAGGGGGCGAACATGCCATTCTCAAACCGCCTTTCACCGGTTCCGACACGCCTTGGCATCAGGACGAGGCATATTGGAGTCCGGATCTGCACTACTCTTCCTTGAGCATCTGGATGCCGTTGCAGGATGTTACGGTGGAAGCCGGCTGCATGCAATTCGTGCCTGGGAGCCACCTGAAAGGCGTCTTGCCTCATCATCCCATTGACCACGACCCGCGCGTGCATGGCCTGGAAGTGGACGACTTTAAGGAAGACACGATTGCGGCATGTCCCATTCCGGCCGGTGCGGTGACCGTGCATCACTGTCGCACCTTGCACTACGCGGGGCCCAATCGAACGGCGGAACCGCGCCGTGCCTACATTCAGGTCTATGGGCTGCCGACACGCCCGCGGCGCCAGACACGGGATTTCTATTGGCAACGCATGCAGCAAACAGCCCGCCAGGCCCGTGCCGCGGCGTTCGAGCAACAAGGCCGCTAGGCCTGACCGGCCTCCTCGCACTCTGTCCCGTTCCTGAACACCCCGTCTCTCCTGTCGTTTCGTGCAAGCTCGCTCGGCTGTTTACCATAGACAGACTTGGGAAGGACGTCTGTTTGCCTTGCCCTTCGTTCTGGGCTTCCTGGCCTTTTGGCTTTATCCCCTTGGCTATTCCGTCTATCTTGTCTTTCAGGAATGGGACTTGCTGACTCCCCCCCGATTTGTGGGCTTGGACAACATCGCCACGTTGCTGACCGACGAATCCATTGGCATCTCCCTCTTCAACACCGCGTACTACACCTTTGCGGGAGTCCCTCTGCAACTCCTGCTGGCCTTGGCCTTGGCGTTGCTCCTGAATGTCAAGACCCGAGGGTTGGCCCTGTACCGCACCCTGTTTTATCTCCCAGCCATGACTCCCGTCGTGGCCAGCGCCATCGTATGGCTGCAGATTCTGCATCCCGAGTTTGGCATCCTGAACAGTTTTCTGAAGACGCTAGGCATTAATCCCGTCAATTGGCTTTTCGATCCTCAGGCCGCCAAGCCCGCCTTTATCTTGATGACCCTGTGGAGTGTGGGGCCCCAGATGGTCATTTTCCTGGCGGGTCTGCAGGGAGTCCCGTCCAGTCTGTACGAGGCCGCTGAAATCGATGGGGCCGGACGTCTCCAACGCTTTTTCGCCATCACCATCCCCCTGATTTCGTCGATCACCTTCTTCAATCTGGTAGTGGGCATCATTGCCAGTTTTCAGGTGTTTACCACCGCCTTCATCATGACGCGGGGTGGGCCGCAGAATGCCACCTTGTTCCTAGTGCTGTACCTGTACCGCAATGGCTTTCAGTATTTCAAGATGGGCTATGCCTCCGCCATTGCCTGGATGCTGTTTGTGATCATCGTGCTCTTTACGGTACTGCAGTTCAGGTTGGCGAGCCGCTGGGTGTACGAGGAGGGAACTCCGGCCTGACAGAGGCTGGTCCGTTCCGTCTTCCTGACCGATGCCATGTTGTCTTCTCCGCTGCCCATCGGCAGGTCTATCCTCCATCTGAGTCTGCTGACATTGGGCTTTGTTTTCGCTATTCCCCTGTTGTGGGTTTTGACCACCTCCTTCAAGGGACAAGGCGGCATATTCACCTACCCCATTGAGTGGATTCCCCGCCCCATCGTGTGGTCCAATTACCCTCGCCTGCTGGAGGTACTCACGTTTTCCGGTTGGCCCGGCATTGCATTCTTTTTTCGCAACACCTTTGTCATCGCCATCTTGGCCACGGCAGGCACGCTCGTGTCCAGCACCTTGGTGGCCTACAGTTTTGCGCGGTTGCAGTGGCCCGAGAGGGACCTTCTGTTTTCGCTGAGTCTGGCCACCATGATGTTGCCGACCGTGGTGATCCTGATTCCCACCTTTCTGCTGTTTCGGGATTTGAAGTGGCTGAACACTTTCCTGCCCCTGATCGTGCCCTTTTGGTTTGCCATGCAGGGCTTCTACATCTTTCTTCTGCGCCAATTCTTTCTGGGCCTGCCCATGGAACTGGAAGAAGCGGCCCGTATCGATGGCGCGAACTCGCTGCGCATTCTGTGGCAGATTGTGGTGCCCTTGTCACGGCCCGCGATCATCACCGTCTCCATCTTTTCCTTTCTGCAGCACTACAACGAATTCTTGAGTCCGCTGCTGTACCTCAATGCGGTGGAACGGTTTCCCATGGCGCTGGGCATGCGCATGTTCCAAGGCACCTACACCAATGACTGGCCTTTGATGATGGCGGCTTCGGCCGTCTTTATCCTGCCTACCGTCATTCTCTTCCTGATTGCCCAAAGACACTTTATCCAAGGCATTCAATTGACGGGCTTGGCCGGTCGATAGGCAGAAGTCTCGTCGCATCCTGAGCGATCAGTCTTGATCGTTGCGGGCTGTAGTAGGACGAACGGCACAGACGCGTCCCGCGGCGGAAGTATTGTGGAACTGTACAGAGACACCATCAAGCGCAGTCCCGACACGAGGTGCATCTCCTTGTACCATTTGATCGTGTCCATGTCGTACCTTTGACACGGAACAGGGCTCGATCCTGTATGGGAGAACACACCTGTCCCTTGCAGATCAATTGGGATCGCCTGCGTTTTTGCTTGACGCCAGAAGGAGATTGACCAAGGATGCACACCGCCACCATGCGTCCTTGGCCCGTGCCAGATACGGGTGCCTAGGTTCTGGGCCAATGCAAGGCAGCGCCCAAAATTCCGCCTTTTCAGGCCATAGGCACGATCAGGCGATCCAAGGCCAGAGCCAGCATTACAAGAGCCAGATAGGACATGGAGTACTTGTAGACCGCCAAGGCATCTTGGCGATCAATGTTCTGCTCCGGGCCGAGACCACGGCCTTTGCGGTATAGCTGATACACCTTCCATACCAAGACCCCATTGAGCAGCAGGGCCACCGTGAGATAAGGCCACGCCGCTTGTCCCAAGGCATAGGGGAGCAAGGTGACCAGCACGGTCAGGCCCGCATACAGGAGCATCTGTTGCAAAGTGCCCCTTGTGCCCAACACCGAAGGAGCCATGGGAACTCCGACCGCGGCATATTGATCCTTCACGACAAATGCCAAGGCCCAAAAGTGGACCGGTGTCCAGAGAGTGATTTGGGCGAACAGCACCCAAGCCATGGGATCCAGACGATCGGTCACGGCCGTCCATCCCAGCAGAGGCAGAACGGCTCCGGCCACTCCGCCGATCACGATATTCTGCCATGTGGTTCTTTTGAGCCACATGGTGTACACCACAACGTAGAAAAGCAGCCCAGCCAAGCTCAAGAGCGCGGTGAGCAAATTCGTCGTCAGGATCAAGACAAAGAAGGACCCCACGCTGAGAGACAGCGCAAAGATGAGAGCATTGCGCACGGAAATCACGCCCGTCACCAGAGGACGACGCGCGGTGCGCTTCATTTGGGCATCGATGTCCCTGTCTAGAATCATGTTGAACACGCCGGCTCCTCCGGTCGACATATAGCCCCCCAGGAGAACCCCGACCAAGGGCATCCAATCCGGCACGGCTCTGGCAGCAATGAACATGGCCCCTATGGCCGTGAACAAGAGCAGGGAAACCACTTTCGGCTTGGTCAAGGCCAAATAGTCTTTCCACGTGGCTGTCCGGGGCAATGCGGATCCGTCATTCATGTTGGCCCGACCTCCATGGAGCGGGGCTGGATTGCAGAAGCCGATGAAACTCGGGAAGTCCCCCATGTCAGCCAAGTCACTATGGTCCACAAGGCAAAGGACAGCATGGCCATCGCCAAATGCAACAGTTGCAGCCATACAGGGCCCAGAAATGCCAGATTGGCTATGCCGACCCCCAGCTGCAGACAGTATGCCAGAAATAACCCTCTGCGGTATGGGCGACATTGGGGATCCGGCCGGATCCAACCGGACATCACATAAATGAACCACAGATATCCGCCTACCCCGATGGCCAGAACGGGGTGCAAAAGACGCAAGCGCACCAGAGGATGCGCCTCCCGGCTGAAGTCCTCCATTAGGCCTGCCTGCAGTGTTTCAGGCGGGAACATGGTGTTTCCCATGGCAGCGATGCCACCGGAAAACATCAGAAGTGTCATGCCGACCAGACCCAGAAGCATCGCCAGATTCAGGCCGATGTGACCGTTCCAGGATGGACGCATCGGAGGCGTGGGGTAGGCGTAGAGAGTCGTAAGGGACAGGGCTCCCACCAGAAGAAGAGAGTTCACCAAGTGGAATGCCACCAGCAGCCCGCGGCCGATGCTCACATTGTCTCCCGTCAAGCCCGTGAGCACAGTGCCCGCGCCAATCAAGGCTTCGATGCACAGAAACACCACGGAGGCCCCGGCACAGCGCAGCATGACCGGGAGGGCCGCGCGGTGGCGCACGGCCGTGATCAGCAACCCGACTCCCAAGAGCAGAGCCATGCCCGACAAGGCCCTGTGGGAATACTCAATCCATGTCGTGACGCCGTGGTCCAAGGGCAGGAACTCCCCTTGACACCTGGGCCAGTCTCGCCCACATCCCGCTCCCGAGCCCGTGATGCGGACTATGGCTCCTTGCAGAATGACCACAGCGTTGACAGCCAACGTCAACCAAGAAACTCTATAGGGTTTGATAAGTCATCATGTCCTTCGGGAGAGGGCAACGTCGGAATGCAAGGAATGTCCTCGCCCGCTTGGCAGTCACTGTACTCCGATGTCTCGCAATGGGTCTTCCGCTCCGCTTCATGCCAGTTGGCACAACCATGATGGCCTTCTGCAGCGTCCTAGACCGGCACAATATCACAGCGGTTGGCTATATGAAGGTCGGAAGCAGTATTGGTCCAAATGCAAGGCCAGATGCAGGGAGCGGCCCGGCGGCAACGAGACGCCCAGCGCCCTGCCTTGGATATCTTGGGTTCCCTGGCTCTCGGTACCCAGTGTCTCGGCTCGGACCAGCCGATGTTCCCCGAATGCCCCGCCTTGCACCAAGAGCCGTCGTTCTTGCAGCAGAGAGGTGTTGCAAAGGCGGAGCGTGACTTGGCCGATATCCATGGTCTCGACCAGTGCACCGACATCGGGAGGCAGCCCCGGCCGACCGCCGCTGGGGTCAAAGTACCGAAGCTTCGTGTGCAGCAGCCCCCCATGGTAGATGACCTGTGGACCGCCGCAGGTTGTTTGCAGCAGCGCCTCGGTCCGTACGGGATTGACGTTTTGCCAGTGGTGGATGTCCCAGTCCTCCGGATCTCCGGTGTCAGTCCGGATCGCATCCATGCGACGCAACGCTTCCAGCCATTGATTTTCTAGAATAAGGTCCGGGTATTGAGGATTTTTCCCTTGGAGATATCGAAGCCAAGGGCCGGAATGCAAGTCATCCCCCTTTCCGCTGCCCGGTGCCAAGACCTGCCAACGCCCCGGATATTCCGGCAACCTCTCTATGCGTTCCAGATCCTGAGAGGCATGTGACAGGCACCATATCTGCAGGAGATGCTTGGGATCGAAGGGCCGGAAGGACACCCAACCCTCGTCGGTATGCCGATGAGGCACCAGCCACATTCCCCCTTCCTCGCGCCCTAGTTCCCATATGGCGTCAATCTGCCGTCGGGGAATATCCAGATATCGCAGGTCTCCCGTCAGCAGCACGGCGTTCATGGCGGCAATCGTAAGAGGCTCGATGATGGTGGCGAAGCCATGCGGCCAAGACCAGCCATAGTAGCCACCCCACCACTTGCCGGCCAGGCATTCGCCCACCTGGCCACTTGGGCCAATGTTGTCTGGACAGATCCCGCCATGCCGCTCCAGCAGACCTGCCCATTTTTCCAGATAGTCGAGGGTCCAGGATTTGTACCTTTCGTCCCCAGTCAAGGCGTATGCATGCGTTATCAGACTGGTGGCCGTCAGGTTCAAGGGAACATCGCCTCGCATCATGCGCTTATTCATGGCGGCCAGAATGCGATTGAAAATCTGATCATCATTCCAGTCGGCCTTGGATACGAACTCGCCGTTGCCCCAGGGTTCCCGTCTCAGAGGCACCGCTAGATCCAAGTACGGTACAGGATACTGATGCAATATCTCGCGATGAGTCTGCCAGTCCATGGCCGAGGTCTCAAATCGAGGCCCGCGGCTGCCGTTGATAGGGGATCGCATCTGTTTCAAGTCTGGATCCCAGTTGCGGGACCTATCGTCCTCTCCCGTATACATGCGCGCGAAGCGGAGAGCCCGCGCGCGATCCGGCTCGCGCGCGGGATCCGCCAGTCCAAGGTAATAGAGAAACAGGGAGGACTCGCCATGGTGCATCCAGTCGTAGTACCCGTCGAACTCCCTATGAATTTGGCCATATGCCGTGAACTGTCGGGTCACGGCATCCCACAGGAATCGGCTCTGTTCGTGGATCGCCGCGGATCCCCCCAAGACATAGAAGAGAGGCCAATTCCCATAGCTCTCATAGCCATCGTCCGAA
This sequence comes from Caldilineaceae bacterium, assembly GCA_963422415.1. Classification (GTDB taxonomy): domain Bacteria; phylum Chloroflexota; class Anaerolineae; order Caldilineales; family Caldilineaceae; genus Bin34. Next base: position 2,261,924 of record OY729430.1, on the reverse strand, counting down.
CCGTCCATGCCAGGCCATTCGTCCCGCCAGACAAAACTGCCGTCAGGTCTCGTGTATCGCTGCCGATACACCTGTGCCGCCTCGTTCATGGTGGCAACCAAGTGCCGTTGGCGCAATGCCCAAGCGGGCAGGGGAAGGACAGTCTGAGCCTCTATATACATGCGGGTCTGCCAAGCTCCATAAACAGGACGATCACCATACTGTGTGGGGGCAGACAATGCCAGGGATTCATCCAGCAGCCAGATCCCAAGGGACATCTATCAGATCTGGATCGGCGCAGGCAGCCAACAATCCAGATATTTGGCGTCCCTCCAGTCCTTGACCTGCATTGCCACCCGATCGACCCTAGGCAGCGCCACCCGGGGAATCATGCCCACGATTTCGGTTTCTTGCACGGCGGACCCCGCCTCACGACACAGCAGTCCAATGCGGGCAAACACCCGCCGTGGACTTGTAATCCGATAGTCTAGGATATTGCAGCTCACATGAACCTGGTTGCCTAGGCGAAAGCCCCGTGCCTGCAGGGCGGGCAAGCCCTGACTCGAGGACCGAATCACCCGGGAAATCGATCGGGCCAGCTCCAAGTCCGCGTCCTGCAGAATGAAATTGATTGCAATCAAGATCGGCCTCACCCCGAGGACCACAGGCCCGCAGCGCCGGGCCGTGGCAGGCCCAAAGTCAGGGTCGCGCGCAGATGCATGCCCAATCTCCCGATACCAGCCCTCGAACTGGCCGCGGCGAACGGAAGCCAGCTCCCGTCTCTCCGGTCGCAAGGCGGCCTTGCCATACAAGTAGACGCACAGGTCCAATTCCCGAGCCACCGTCTGCGCCAACCTCTGCACGTCCTTGATGCATTGGGATTCGGAAGCGCCCAGCAGAGGTACAAAAGGAAAGACGTCAATCGCCCCCAGACGCGGGTGGGCGCCTCTGTGAATGGACATGTCAATGCACTGTGTGGCCACCTCGATCAATTGCAGGCTGGCGCGTTCCGTCTGTGCCGGAGACCCCAGAAAGGTCAGGACGGTCCGGTTGTATGCACGGTCGGAATGCGCATCCAACACCTGCACTCCCGTGGATTCCGCCGCCTGCCGCAGCCGGGGAAAGACACCGTCTTCCTGAGTGCAACTGAAGTTCGGCACACATTCATAGAGGGCACCGGCTTCTGGCTGCGGCAGGGAGATGGCATGAGCATGATCCGTCAACGGTCCCGCTGCGCAGTGCGCAACCTGTCAGCGGCATATTCAGGCGTAATGTCCCGCTGTGGCTGTGCCAGCATCTCAAAGCCGACCAGAAACTTTCGCACCGTAGCCGACCGGAGCAGTGGTGGATAGTAGTGGGCATGGAGTTGCCAGTGATCCGCATCGCCGTCCCGACCGGGCTTGGGACTGCCATGCCAACCCATGGAATAGGGCATCTTGACGTCAAAGAGCCTGTCGTAGCGCTGCAACAAATCCTGCAGAATGACTGCCAGCGACATGCGTTGACTGTCATCAAGCTGACTCAAGGAACGGGCCGCGCAACGAGGCAAGAGCAAGGTCTCAAAGGGCCAGACCGCCCAAAACGGCACCAAGGCCACCCAGTCCTCATTCAGGCAGACAATCCGCTCCCCTTCAGACAGTTCCAAGGTCAGGTAGTCCCGTAGCAGAACCGATCCGTTCCGTTGGCGATACTGACACTGCAGGACATCCTCGCGGGCTGGGATGGCGGGAACATGCGACGTGGCCCAGACTTGGCAGTGGGGATGGGGATTGGAACATCCCATCATGTCGCCCTTGTTTTCGAAGATTTCCACGTACTGGATGATCGGATCCCGGAACAACTCCGTCTGCACCTGCACCCAGGCCTCCACTACATCCCGAATCCCAGCCTGACTCAGTTCCGCCAAGGTCCGGTTGTGGGCGGGGTCAAAGCAAATGACCTTGCATTGCCCTTGCTCGGAACGGTAGGTGAAGAGGCCCCGATGCAGTGTGTCCCCTGTCAAGACCTCAGCCTGCAGGGCCGGAAAGTCGTTGTCAAAAATCAAGACTGACTCGTACGGGGGATTCACCGCACCGCTGGCCCTGACGTTGCCGGGACACAGATAGCAATGCGGATCGTAGGCAGGCAATTGATCCGATGCGTCCTCTTCAACATCGCCTTGCCAAGGACGCTGCAGGCGATGCGGGGAAACCAACACCCAGTCCCCCGTCAACGGATTGAATCGGCTGTGCGATCCTGAATTCAGGGATTCCGGGAGCATGGCTTGTGGTGGTCAGCTGGTGGCCAAGGCGGCCGCCTGCTGGGCCAAGACAAATGCCCCGAGCACGCCTGCCCTGTCCCCCAGAACCGGAGGCACAATGTAATTCTCAAGGTCATGCAGAAGACAGGGTGCCTGCAGATATCCGTTCATTTGCCGCCGCACTTCCGATCGCACCATCTCGTACAGAAATTCGTTGTGCATGACTCCGCCACTCAGTATCACCAACTGGGGCGAGATCGCATACAGCACATTAATGATGCCGGCGGCGATATACTTGGCTTCTAGGGCCCAAGCGGCATGGTCCGCGGGCAGAGTCTCGCCCTTGACCTTCCATCGTCCCTCCAAGGCGGGGCCCGCCGCCAGCCCTTCCCAGCAATCCCCGTGGTACAAACACCATCCTTCGTATGGATCTTCCTCCCAGTCGTGCGGCACGTAGACATGGCCCATTTCCGGGTGCAGCAAGCCATGGAGCGGGGCGCCATTGACCATGCCCCCGCCACCGATGCCTGTGCCAATGGTGAAGTACACGAAGGTGTCAAGGTCCTGTGCAGCCCCCCATCTGTTTTCTCCCAGCGCGGCGCCATTCACGTCGGTGTCCAAGCCGACCGGCAAGCCCAGTCCTTTCTTGAACGTGCCCATGAAGTCCACGTTTTGCCACTCTGTCTTGGGGGTGTTGGTGACATACCCAAAGGTGGAGGACGCCGGATCCAAGTCTACGGGACCAAAGGTGGCAATGCCCACCGCCTCCAAGGACGACCCATGGGATTCCAGCATGGCGAGACATTTGCCCAATGTGACATCCGGAGCTTCGGTCTCGAATCGTTCCAAGGCCACAATGTCGTTCGGACCAGTGCCGACTGCACAGATTGTCTTGGTCCCGCCCGCTTCAATGCCACCGACCATGTGGTTTCCTGCTTCTTGTTGTAGTTGCTCCACGGACTGCCGACAGTCGTTGCCTGTTTTGCACTCCATGACTGGATCAGGCTAGTGTATCACCGGTCACCAATCCCTTCCCCGTTGTCTTGGAGCCTTGCATGACCGTCTCGGATCCAACCCCGCTGGAGCCGCTCGGCCTGAGATTCTGCCCCCAATGCGCGACGGCCTTGGCACAAGATGCCGAAGGCTCCGTTTCCTTTCTGCACTGTCATGGCTGCGGTTTCCGCTATTACAGAGAGCCCAAAGTCAGTGTCGTGGCCCGCATCGAACACGGAGGTCGGCTGCTGTTTATTCAGAGGGGCGTGGAGCCGGGTTTGGGAAAGTGGTGCTTCCCCGGCGGCTTTCTGAACTTCGGAGAAACCCCCGAACAGGCCTTGCGGAGAGAAACCCGGGAGGAGACATCCCTGGACATTCAGATCCAGGGCATTCTCGCCGTCTTTCCCATGGAAGGCAGGGGCCCGCGGGTGCCGGGCGTTGTACTTGCATATGCGGCGTTCTGTCTTGGAGATCCAGAAGGCGTTCAGGCGGCCGATGACGCGTCGGACATTCGTTGGTGCAGCCCTACGGAATTCCCCGGGCCCTTGGCCTTTCGATCAACCCAAGCGCTGATTTCCGATTGGGTGGCAAATCAAGGCTAATCTGGACTTCCCGTTGGCCTGACTGTCCATGGGTTGCAGTGCTTTCCAGCGTCAAGCAAGACGGCTAGGGGACAGAAAATCGAGTGCCACGGCGTTTCAAGGCCAAGATCCGGCGTGCAAACTCAATCGAAACTGCCTTCTCAATCTTCGAGCGATCATTTTTGGTCGGCTCTTGCCATCCAAGGTAAAATTGCCGTTTGCGCGAGGCAAGATCGAGTTTAGGTAATACCATGGCCAAGACCAAGATACTTCTGAAGGAAGCAGTCGATGAACTGGGGATCGCCGGTGACATTTGCACTGTGGCCCGGGGCTATGCCCGCAACTTTCTGGTTCCCAACGGATTGGCCGTGTGGGCGACCAAAAACGCCCTCAAGCAGGCGGACGAGTTGCGCCGCATTGGTCTCTTGAAGCTGGCCAAGCAGAAGGAAAAGGCCGAAGCGCAGGCTGAGGTAATCCGCGGACGCAGACTGTTGTTCATGGCCAATGCAGGCGAAACCAACCGCCTCTACGGTTCCATCACGCAGGCGGACATTGTGAACCGGATTGAACAGGAGATGGAAATTCCCTTGGACCGCCGCACTCTGTTGCTGGACGGCCCCATTCGGAGTCTGGGCGTCGCGCCCGTGCGGATTCGACTTATGCAGGATGTGGAGTCCTTTATTGAAGTGGGCGTTGTGCGCGAGGGCGAGACGTGGGACAACGCGGAGGAATACCGCCTGCTGGCAGTACAGGCGGCAGAGGCGGAAGCCGCCACAGAACCCCCAGACGCTGTATTGCAGACCGACGACGCTGAGATTCAAGATGTCCTAGACGAGGTGGCCTAAGGAGCCACTCGCCTTATGTCACCGCGGGTTGCCTGATGTCTACCTAAGATTGATGGGAGGCTAGGGGTCTCCTGCATCGGAAAATCAGCCACGCAGGGGTGCTGCTTGGCACATCCGTTCCCGGGGCGCACATGTCCCTTGAAAAGAGAGCGGCTTTGCGTTTTTTAGGGTAAAATCAGGGATGGACACCAAGTCCGTTTGCATAGAGTGAATCCCAATCCCGCATTGTCATGATGCTCAATTCTGATGGCTGACGAAGCCACGCTGCCGTTGGACGACACCGCTGATACGGGCCGAGTCCCTCTCAGCCCGCCGAATGGGAGTTACCTGGGGCAAGTCAGTCCCAAGGCCATCACCCAGGAAATCGAAGACAGCTACATCGATTACGCCATGAGCGTGATTGTGGCACGAGCCTTGCCGGACATTCGGGACGGTCTGAAGCCGGTGCAGCGGCGCATTCTCTATGCCATGTATGCGGATCTGGCCCTGCGCCCCAACTCTTCATACAAGAAGTCCGCGCGTATCGTAGGCGAGGTGCTGGGCAAGTACCATCCCCACGGCGATGAAGCTGTCTACAACGCGATGGCACGCATGGTGCAACCTTTCAGCTTGCGCTATCCCTTGGTAGACGGTCAGGGCAACTTCGGATCCATCGATGGGGACAATCCGGCCGCCATGCGCTACACGGAAGCCAAGCTGGCTTCGATCACGGATCTGATGCTGCGGGATATTGACAAGAACACGATCGACTGGAAACCCAACTTTGATGAATCGCTCGACGAGCCAGTCGTGATTCCTTCCTTGGTGCCCAATCTGTTGATCAATGGCACTAGCGGCATTGCCGTAGGCATGGCCACGAATATCGCGCCCCTCAACTTGGGCGAGGTCGTCGATGGCCTCAACCTGATCCTGGAGCGCTGGGAGCACAAGGATCAGATCCGATTGGACGAGCTGATGGCGCAGGTACACGGACCCGACTTCCCCGCCGGCGGTCAGATCCTGGGCACCGAAGGCATCCGCAACGCATTCGCTTCGGGCCACGGACGGATCGTCGTCCGTTCCAAGGCACAGATTTCCGAAATACCCAATACACTGCGCCATCAACTGGTGTTTGACTCCATCCCCTATCTGATCAACAAGTCGGATCTGGTGGCGCGCGTGGCGCGCGCGGCCCGTGACGGCGACAAGCTGACCGGCATTGCCGACATGCGGGACGAAAGCGACCGCAACGGCACCCGGGTGGTCATTGAGCTGCGCAGCGGGGAAATTCCCCAACGCGTGTTGAATCAATTGTACAAGCACAGCGACCTGCAAATCTCCTTCAGTGTCAATTTCAGGGCCTTGGTCAATGGGATTCCAGAACGGTTGGGGCTGCTCCGCGCCTTGATCTTGCATCTGGAGCACTGCATCGAGATAGTGACCCGGCGCACGCAGTACCTGTTGCAACAGATATTGGACCGGGCTCATATTTTGGAAGGGCTGCTCACCGCCATCGATCACATTGAACGTGTGATACAGATCGTGCGCACCAGCGCCAGCGCCCAGTTGGCGGGAGAGACACTGAAAGCTGAACTGGGCATCTCCGATCTTCAGGTCCAGGCGATTCTTGACATGGCATTGCGCCGGCTGGCTGGCCTGGAGCGACAGCGGTTGCAGAATGAATATCAGGAGGCGCAGGAACAAGCCGCCTATTACCAGAGTCTGCTCGCGGACCCTGCTGCCATCAGAGGCGTAATTGCGGAGGAACTCGCCGTTCTCCGCACCAAATTCGCCGATCCGCGGCGGACCGAAATCCTAGGTGGCGCTCATCCTGAATTGTCCGACGAAGACTTGGTAACGCAACAGGATGACTTGATCGCCATTTGGGCCAATAACAATGTACGCCGCACTCCGATCAGCGACTTCACCGTGCAGGGACGCGGCGGGATTGGTGTCAAGGGTCACTCCGATCGCGAGGACGCCCGTATGGCACAGACCTTGTTTGCCAATTCTCTGGACAGTTTTCTTTGCATCAGCAACGAAGGGCGCGCGTACACCGGAAAGATGTACAACCTGCCGGCCGGCCCGCGCACGGTCCGTGGCGGGCCCATACGTGGCCAAGTGAATATGGGACTGGCCAGCGAGACAATGGATGTCTTGCTGCGCGTGCCACGCGATACCGTGCCCCAGAGCCTGATTCTGGTGACACGCCGGGGGCGCATCAAGAGAATGAGATGGAACGCCTTCCGCAGTATCAACAAGAGTGGCAAGAAGGCAATAGATCTGCAGGAGGGAGACAACCTGGTGCAGGCTCTGCTGACCAATGGGACGCGTACTATCCTGCTGGTGACACGCCAAGGCAAGGCGTTGCGGTTGGACGAGACCAAGATCCGGTATCAAGGCACCACAGCCTCTGGTGTACGCGGCATGAGACTGCTGGAAGACGATGAAGTGCTGGGGGGCGTTGTCGTCCGAGAGAGCGAATGCCTCTTGCTTCTGCATGCGAAGGGCAAGGGCAAGCGCGTGGACATAAATCGGATTCGGGTCAAGGGCCGCAACGGACAGGGGATCTGGATTGTCCCGCGGCGCAAACTGGCGACCATGGGGCCTCTCGCCGCCATCACCCCTGTGTCCGAGGCGGACGATGTCGCGGTGCTGTCTGCACAGAGCATGATCGTGCGCGTTCCCGCCGCCAGCCTGTCTGTCATTTCCCCAGCTGCGGCAGGTGTGAAGGTCATGGGACTGGACGATGGCGACGAAGTGGTGGACGCGACCGCCATGCCTTCTTCTCCGCCTGCTGCCGAAGACCCTTCGGAATTGACGGAGATAGATACGGAAACGACGGTAGAATCAGCGATCGGCTAGCCTCTGCGCCTCTTCCATGCACTGGTCTGCTGACCTCCTGTCGCTGATCCCGGGACCCTGCCTCATTATTCTGGATACGTCCCAGCCGGATCGGCTGGGGGAGTCGTTGGTGTCCTTGGCCAATGCCGAAGGGGGTCGCATTGTAGTGAGACTGGACACGGCCAGCTTGGTGCCGAAGGGCCTGCTGTCTCCTCGACTTGCGGGCAGCCTAGGCGCGTGCCACTCCTTTCATTCCGGTAACCTGGCGGGAAGAAGAGCCTCTACAGGGTCCGCTGGTCGTCTTGCAGGTGGAATCCAGTCGACATCTACACCATCTACATTCTCTCATTGATGGTTGCATATTCCGCAGATCGGGAACTGTCAATCGGGTGTTGCTCGAACCGGAGCTGCAGGCTCTGCTCCGCGAGCGACCTCCTGCAGTCACGGAGGAGCAGTCGGTTGCGGGGGCCACCTCGGCGGATCTGGATCTCGACTTGATTCAGGAGGTTCGGAAATTGCACCGAGCCCGCGGCCCCATGCAGGCGGCCTTGCCTACCCAAGACTTTCTGCAGCAAACAGGCGCTTTGGATCCGGACCTGCGACCCACTCTCAACGGTCTGCTCCTCTTGGGACGAGATCCCCAGACCTTTCTGCCGTTCGCATAGGTTGTTTTTGTGAGTTTCAAGACACCAGCTGAAGGCTGGCAGCTTCCATCGGTATGCCCGTCGGGAGGAGATCATCGAACACTTGGCCCACGTCATTACGGAAACGTACAACGTCGTGCGTCAGGAGATGAACCAGCAATCGGTGGTGCAGGGACTGGCGCGGGTCGATCAAACCGAGTACCCGCTGAGTGTCGTGCGGGAAGGACTGGTCAATGCTGTGGCCCACCGAGACTACAGCTTGACGGGACGCAGTGTAGAGGTACAGATGCACAACGATTCCCTGGAAATCATCAGTCCCGGAGGTCTGCTCACGGATATCACGCTGGACAACATGTTGCACGAGCATTGCAGTCGCAATCCCCGCATTGTACGTGGTCTTTAACCATTGGGTCTCATTGAAGAACTGGGGCTGGGCATTGATCTGATATACAGCGAACTGACGCGACATGGTCATTCCCCACCGGAATTTAGCGCCACCCAACATCACTTCGCCGTCAAGATGTACAATGTTTGGGAGGATGCGGCAATTCCGGCAATGGCGGGACCGCATGAACAGTTGCTGCTGCGCATTGGGGAGAAGAGAGGCGCCCCGTTACATCCTGAAGTCCGTGAGATTCCCGCCAGCATAATGACGACCGCAGGTCGGCTAGGCTGCAAGCCGCGGTGTTATAATCGCCAAGACGGCGCATCTGCGTGCTTCACACTACCATCTTCATCGCTCTAGGTTGAGCCTTGGCTTCCGACGAGTCTTCTGACTTTCTTGAAATAGATCTGGGTGACCGACGGGCGAAACCTGGGGCTGGTCCTGGGGCAGTGCCGCCGCGCCGCCGGATCGGGACCCCGGGACCGTCCATGGGCGGTCCCGGCTCTGTCATCCCGGCCATTTCGATCGCTCCTCCCCTCGAGGCCCCGCCACAACAGTCCCGAGGCATGGCACGGCGGATTGTGCGGGATGTGTTGGAAACCGCCCTTTTCACGATTGCCATTTTTTTGTTGGTTCGCTCTACCATCCAGCCCTATCGCATAGCCGGTTCGTCCATGGAACCCAATTTTTCCGAACGCCAATTTCTGTTGGTCAACAAGCTGGCGTACCTTCTGGACGAGCCCGCCCGCGGCGATGTAGTCATTTTTCACCATCCGGACGGCTCGGATCTCGATATCATCAAGCGCGTCATCGGGGTGCCAGGCAACACTGTGGAAATACGTCAAGGTCAGTTGTTCATAAACAACCTGCCCGCCACGGAGCCCTATCCGGTGTTGCCCGCCACCTATGATGCGCCACCCGTCTTGGTAGGGACCGGCATGCTCTATGTCTTGGGCGACAATCGAGCGGACTCTGCTGACAGCCATACTTGGGGCCTGCTGTCCCAAGAGAATTTGGTAGGCAAGACTTGGCTTTCCCTATTGCCCCTCGACAGCGCCGGCTTGGTGAAACATCAGCCCACCGTTGTGTCTGTGCCCGGTTCCCCGTGAGGTGGAAAAGATTCGCGCTGCTTGCAGGCAAAGTGCACCATGAACTTCGCCAGTCGCATTTCGGATTACCAAATCCTGGTGGGACATCTTTGGCAGTGCCGCGAATGCCGGGAGGCGTTTGTGCGTGACCCGCGGTCCATGATGGCGGGATTGAAGCTGACCCCGGAACAGATGGCCACATTGCAGGAATTCGTCCAGTCCCCCTACCAGCTGTTGGATCGATTGCAGACGGGGACGGGACTGGCCGAAGGCGACTTTCAGATCGCTGTGGCACACCCGCGGACGCGTCTGCGGCATCTCGGAGTTCGCAAGGCAAATCCCACAGGCTGAGCAGAACTCTCATGATGGAACTGATTCCAAGACTGTGGCACTTTGACGAGCTGCGCCCCACCGTCAATGTGTATCTCTGGTGCGGCGCGGCCGGATTCACCCTGATTGACACGGGTTGCCCGGGTGATGGTACACGCCTGCTGCAAGCCATGACCACAACAGGGCTGGATCCCCTCGACATCCATCGCATAGCCCTGACCCATGGGGACTATGACCATGCAGGCGGTCTGGGCGAGCTGTATCACACGCTGCGTGTCCCGGTGTACTGCCATGCGGAGGAAAGAGAGTTGATCCGCAAACCGAAAAGCCGAGTCTTTCAACACAATTGGATGCGGCACTGGGTGGACCCGTTGTTGCACGGGCTGATGCAAGTGGGGAACCAACAGCCCATCGGCGTGGAACCGACGCATCTGGTGGCCGACGGAGATATGATAGGAGGGGAACTGGAGGTGATTCACACCCCGGGTCACACGCCAGGACATATCGCTCTGTGGCACAAGGCAAGCAGCGTTCTGTTTTCCGGAGATGCCTGTCTAGTCCGCGCGGGACGCATTTGGGATCCTGCGGGCATCTTCACGCCCGACTTGCCGGGAGCTCGGCTGAGCATTTTCAAGCTGGCGAATCGGGTTGGGGTGGAATTGGCAACCTTGGCCAGCGGGCACAGCATGCCGGTCCGCACGGGCGCAGGGACTCTTCTGCGCACCTATGCACAGGAACTCTACATCTGACACGGTCACGCAACCGCCGTCATCTTGGTGGCGGCATGGATCGACTGTGTGGGTAGGCCGCCATGGCGTCTCTTGATTTTCAACCCCTGCTGCCCTTTCCTGGTTTTGCCGTGGGCCACTATACGGACCTGGAACACGGGACCGGATGCACGGTGGCGCTAAGCCCGCGGGGAGCCGTAGGGGGAGTGGATATACGCGGCGGAGCGCCCGGTACACGGGAGACGGCTCTCTTGGATCCGGCCTGCAAGGTCAACGTGGTTCACGGGATTGTACTGGCGGGCGGCAGCGCCTTTGGCCTGGCCGCCACCGATGGTGCCATGCAGTGGCTGGCGGAGCAGGGCTATGGATACCGGGCCGGGCCGGCCCGGGTGCCCATTGTGCCAGGAGCCATCATTTTTGACTTGGGCATAGGGCCACGTACTGGCAATGGCAAGCCGACCCCCACGTCAGCGCACGCGCACCAGGCCTGTGCCGCGGCCAGTTTGACCCACGTACCCGAAGGCTGTGTGGGAGCCGGAACCGGAGGCACGGTAGGCAAGTTTCTGGGCATGTCCCAATGTTCCAAGGGAGGTCTCGGAGCCGCGGCCCTGGAACTTTCGAACGGCCTGCGAGTTGGCGCCTTGATGGTAGTGAACGCCTTGGGAAATGTGAAAGCGAACTCAGAGATACTGGCCGGCGCCCGCGATCCCCAAACCAATCAATTTGTGGACTATCTGGAATTTCTGGCGACGGGGGAGACCATCTCGTCCCCCATCCTGACCCATACCACCATTGGCATCGTGTTCACCAATGCGGCTCTCTTGAAACCCGAGGCCGCCAAGGTGGCCCAGATGGCCCACAGCGGAATCGCCAGAGCCATCGATCCCAGCCATACGCAGCATGATGGCGACACCCTATTTGCCCTGTGCCGAGGCGAAGTCGCGGGGGATGTGGGACAAGTGGGTGCCTTGGCCGCCCGCTGCGTGGAGGAAGCCATCGTCAGAGCCGTACAAAAGGCGACCCCGCTTTTTGACATTCCGGCGGCCTCTGGGTTACAACCTCTCCCTGTGTTGTCGTAGAGAATCGTCATCGGGTTTGGATCCAAAGGAGGGAAGGAAATGATTTGTTTCGCGAATACATGCTTCTTGCCCTATGGTCAGGACCCTTGTCTGTGATGATGTAGTCTTCTGTTTTCGAGCAGAACCCTCAAGCCGTGGAAGTCCTGATTGTCCACGGCTTTTTTTGTTCCGACTTGACACTGGGATTCTGTACGACTTGAAAGCATCGCTCTCCATCTTCCAAACCTACCTTTTCCATTATCTGTCTCCCTACAAGGGACAGGTCTTGCTCATGGGCATGGGACTGCTGCTGCATACCGCCCTCAGCCTGTATGGACCGCAGTTGCTCCGGGATTTCATTGACGGCGTAGCCGGGGATGCTACCACCCGTTCTCTGGCAAGCTTGGCGATCCTCTACCTGATTGTGCGTCTCGGCCGCTTGGGCGGAGAGGGACTGACCGAATACCTCGGCGAGAACGTGGCTTGGGCCGCCACCAACAACATTCGAGTTGACTTGCTGCGACATGCCATCACCCTAGACATGGAGTTCTTCAATACCCATCCCCCCGGCACCATGCTAGAGCGCACGGACGGCGATGCCAATCAGTTGGCCAAGTTCTTCTCCCAGTTCTCGCTACGGTTCCTCCGCAGCATCCTGCTAGTCGTGGGCATTGGCATCGTAATGGCCTTTGAAGACTGGCGGATTTGCCTGGTCATTGTAGGTTTCATCGGAGTCATGGCCGGCCTGATGATCAAGCTCCGGACCTTCGGCGTGCCCTATAACGAGAGATTGCGGGAGATGGCTGGCAAGCTCTATGGACTGATGGAAGAGCGTCTGACCAACATGGAGGACATCAAGGCCCTCGGTGGCATCACATACTCTCTGCGGCAAATGGAAACATATATCCAGCGACAGATTCGGCATGGGAGGCTTGCATTCAGCTTGGGCGGACTGGTCTGGCCCTGCACCCTGTTTACCACGGGCCTAGGATCCGGCTTCATGCTGGCTTGGGGAGGCTATCTGTTCCTGAACGGGCAGATGACCATCGGCACCATTTACCTGATGTATGCCTACATGAACCTGATGCTATGGCCCATCGAGGAATTGTCGCACCAAATGGAGGAGTTGCAAAAAGCCGGGGGCAGTCTGGTTCGCATCGAGGAATTGAGGCGGAAGAAAACTCGTCTTCACTACGGGCCTTGGACCGACATTGGCCCATCTCCTGTCAGCGTCCGCTTCCAGCAGGTGCACTTCTGCTATGCGGATGACTCCGAATTGGTCCTTAAAAACATCGACTTTGTCCTAGAGCCGGGGCATACACTGGGGATCGCAGGACGGACCGGCAGCGGCAAGACCACGATTGGACGGCTTCTGGCCCGCATGTACGATCCCGATCAAGGGCAAATTCTGTTGAATAACCGAAACCTGCAGGAATTCAACCAGGAGACGCTGCGGCGCAAGGTGGGAGTGGTAACCCAAAATGTGCAGTTCTTCAGCGGTACCTTACGGGACAATCTGCACCTCTTTGAGGAGCATTACACCGACTCGCAATTGGAGGACGCGTTGGGAGAACTCAATCTGCTGCCTTGGCTCGCGACCCAGCCGCAAGGACTGAATACGCTTATGTCAAGTGCATCTCTGGATCTTTCGACAGGGGAGGCGCAACGTCTGGCACTGGCACGGATCTTTCTGCGTGATCCGGAAGTGGTAATCCTGGACGAAGCTGTCGCCAGTCTGGATCCGGCCACCGAAGAGGAAGTGGAAGAGGCGCTCCAGAAACTGCTGCGGGGCCGCACCAGCGTTGTGATCGCCCACAAGATGAAGTCCTTGGAAAAGGTAGACGAAATCCTGATTCTGGACCGGGGTGTAGTGCTGGAATATGGCACCCGCCAAGATCTGCTGGCCCTGCCGCAGTCCCGGCTTAACCATCTCATTGCGCAAGGCAGCGAGTAAGGGAGGGCACACATGACATATGCAACCGAGACTGGCCGACCAGTCCTGCAATTCCTGAGTGTACTGCTCCGGTACAAGACATGGTTCTATTTGGTCAATGCCATTGGCTGGTCCACAATCCATACGCTGCCCCTGTTGCCAGGCTATCTGGTCAAACTGTATTACGACAGCCTAGAAGGCAGCAGAGAGACAGTGATTTCCCCCATCTCCATACTGGTGTTGTTGGGTTCCATAGGTCTGACCCGGGCGCTCTTGCAGTTTGGTGCATCCTGGGCCTATGGCGACTACTGGCATCGCATTACCGGGCTGGTACGCCTGAACATGATGCGGCTGGTGGCCCACAAGCCGGGGGCGCAAGCCAACCTGGGCAACTCCAGTGAAACCATCAGCCGTATGCGGGATGATGTCGAGGAGGCCTGCATGCCCATCGAAGAAATGGTGGATGGTTGGGGGGTAGTGGCGTTCGGCATCGGAGCCGTCCTAATCATGGGTTCCATCGACTGGACAGCCACCGTCCTGATTGTGGCGCCGGTAATGCTGTCCTCGTTGGCCATAGAACTGGTGGACAAGCGGGTCCGAGCACTGCGCAGTGAATCCCGAAAGCGCGGCGCTGCCGTTACTGAGTTCATTGGCGAAGTCTACAATGCCTTGCTCCTCTTCAAGCTTGCCCCGCGACACGACGGGTTGAGTCGACGCTTGAAAATCTTGAATGCCACTCGCCGCAAGGCTGCGGTGCGGGAAAAGTGGCTTTCCGTACTATTGGATAGCCTATCCGGGGCGACGACGGCGATCTGTACCGTCAGTCTGCTGCTCTACATTTCCTACACCCGCAACAGCAATGGCATTGGCTTGGGAGACTTTATACTGATGATTACCTATCTTGACCGGGTAGCCGACTATGCGGGATGGCTCCGCTGGATGTTGGGCAGTTTCAAACGGGGACGCGTGTCCCTCCAGAGACTCCAGGATGCCTTGCCTGCGCACGCTACATTCCAAGACATGGGCTACGCGCATCCCGTAGCCGCCGGGGAGCGGGCGTTTCGGGTTCCCGATGAGGAATCCACGCCCCTGAAGCGCTTGCGATTGGAACAGGTAACGCATCTTTTTGAGGAAGAGGAAGGAGTGCAAGACGTAAATCTTGTCCTAGATCAAGGATCCTTCACGGTCATTACTGGACGCATTGGTTCCGGCAAATCCACGTTGCTCAAGACGATTCTGGGCCTGTTGCCACTGCAGCACGGCACCATCCGGTGGAATGATGATCCCGTCCAAAATCCGGATCTGTACATGACACCGCCGCGCGCCTCCTATACCCCGCAGATCCCCAAGCTCTTCAGTGACACGCTGCGCAACAACATTACGCTGGGAAAGGACTATCCTCCCGGCGCGGTCGAGGATGCGTTGGACGCGGCCATGTTCGAACAAGATTTGCAGACCATGCCCGAAGGGCTGGAAACTCTGGTAGGACCACGAGGGCTGCGTCTTTCAGGCGGTCAGATTCAGCGAGTGGCGGCCGCGCGCATGCTGATAGCGGGCGAAGACCTGTTGGTGATAGACGACCTTTCCAGCGCATTGGACCTGGACACGGAACGACTGTTGTGGGAACGGGTGCTCCAACGCGTCGGCATGAATTCCACCGCGAACGGCAAGAGAAGTTACGCTCCGACTTGCCTGGTAGTGTCTCACCGCCATCGTGTCTTGCGCCATGCAGACCAAGTGGTGGTTCTGAAAAAAAGCCGTGTCCAAGCCATTGGTACCTTGGAGGATCTGCTCGAGAATTCCGAGGAAATGAGAGCTATCTGGAGCCTCGGCGCCATGGATGCCATCTCCATCCCATCCCCATAGCGCCCCTTGTCTGGATCGACGCACCGTACCTGCAGTGGCGCCTGATTCCCGAAGGGTCTTGGCTGTGCGGCCTTGATGCAAGCCCCAGTGGGGATTTCTGCAGCTGTCTACTTCAAGCCAGCCAGAGCATGCGTAGGCTGGACACTTGGGCATGCAGGCGGTTTCAAGAGGAGCAAGCATCCCTAGAAAAACACCAAGCACACTATGACGCCTTGAGGCGGATTTTGCAAGAAGGCCGCGTCATGGCCATCGATCGGAGCCTTGGCAAAACGGCGAGAAATCTCCGCCCTGGCGGAAACTGTGGTCTTCGGGCTCCGAGCCCGAAGACCACACAGGCTATTCGGCGGCCGTGGGCAAGTCCAGAGTTATGGCCGCGTCGCGGCAATCCCCCAGCCACGAACAGTCATCAGGGTCAAATTCCGCTGCCTGGCTGCCGGGAGCCTCACCCAGACGCAGAGAGAACAGCGTACTTATGTTGTTGGCTTGGTCAAAGGCCACAATGCGCAAGTCCCGGATCGGGGAATTGGGGACCAAGGGGAGCGGCAGGGGGTGATTGGCCCAATCGGCAAAAGGCAGGGTCACTACCGATACATTGTCCAACGCAAAGGGATCATGGCCGTACCAAGTCACGCGGAATTCCAGATCTTCGACATCTTCGAAAAGATGGAAGTCCACCGGGAAGCTGAGCAGACTCGCCTCCGACGCGAAGTCGGTCAGATAGACATCCCGCAGTCCCAAGACTTTCACGCCTTGGTTCACCGCCACGTCAAAGCGGGCCACGGGCAGCGCGACATCAACGGCGCCTTCCTCCATATGAGTGCCGGCGCCGATCCCGACCTTGAAGATAGCCCGGTAGGATTGCCCTCCGGGCAACACCGAGGTATAGGGGCCATACCAAGATCCGGTTTGATGACGTGCAGGGTCGCCAAGCCAGAGGATTCCGTCATTGGCATTGGGGTCCTGTACCAATTCGCCTGAATCCTTCGAATAATACAGAGCGCTCTGCTCCCATTGCCAGTCTCGACCCACGCTGACCCTATCTCCGGGAGCCGCCGCGGCCGAGAGTTGCGGGACATCAGGCACATTGGATTCGAGGAGAGCGAAATCTAGGCGTTGTGGTCCTTTGTGGTCCACCTGAACCTGTACAGTGTGCAGGGAACGCTCACCGCTTTTCAATTCAATCTCAAGGATAGCGCCTGAACCCACGTCACTGGGAAAATACCATAGCAGCTCCCTGCCTGGCAAGGGCAAGGTGATCGGCCAGGCAGGGGCCGGCGGGTTGGCGGACGTCTCGGACTGTGACACTTCTTCCGTTTCGGGGGCCGCCTCCACTTCGGGTGTCGCAGACGATTCGGAAATAGTCTCCGCTTCGGGCGTCACGGGTGGCTCGGGGGTGGCTGTCGGTTCGGACGCTACAGTTGCCAGAGATGTCCAACCGGGTTCAGCATCGCCCGAGACCTTGTTGATGGATATCGCCAGATCACCCTGACCCTTGGCGGCAAGGGCCCGGATGTAGAGTCCCGTGCCCGTGGCAAACCCGGACTGATCATTGATTTTCAGACAGCCGATGGGAGTGTTGAGTTGCTCCAGACTGTTCAAATACACCTGTTGATAGTAATGACCCAAAATCTGACAGAAGTTCAGTCCCTGCTTGGCCAGTCTCTGTGCCCCCAGTTGGCTCATCCCCCATCCATGTCCTCGCCGCTCCTGCCCCAGTGCATTCACGTCCGGCACACTGTCCAGATAGGCCAAGTAGCCGTGCTTGCGAGTCGGATGGCCATTCTCGGCGGAATACATCGCGTTTATGGGTAGGATCACCGCCGCGTCGTCAATAGGACTCAAGATCATGCCTGCCGTCTCCACAGCGGCCTGATCAGTACGTGCATGGCGGTAGTCACACATCATCTGTGTATTGGCCCAGTCGCTTACATCATAGGGATATCTGTCGTTTTGATTGTGATAAATATGATTGATGGCATAAGTCCGCGCGGCAATTGCCTGTGCCTTCAAGGCCTCCATGCGCCAGGAAGGGGGCACTTCGGCCGGCAGCACACGAGCCACATATTCCTCTATCGGAATGACGTCCACTTGATCCACGGGTGTACCGGGGCGGCACTGGTTATGGTCGCGATGCCGCACCCTGATCGTGGACGGACGAAAAGATGCCGGCGGATTGGGCTCCGCACTGGCCGGCAGAACGTCCACGGCGGTGGCGGCAACCTCGCCAACCATCGAGAATTCGCCCGTTTCCAGGTCGTAGGACATGGCTTCGCCTTGGGCATCGTGGAAAGCGAGCTGTCCCGACGCGGTCCAAGCGGGACCGTAGCCGGCAAACGCGGCCACTTGGCCGCCGGTCTGCAAGTCGTATATGCGCACTTGGCCCAAGACAGCTGTTTCACTGCCGGTGGGAATCAGATCAAAGGCCAGCAAGTTGGTATCTGTCTGCACCTGCCTCTTGCCTAGGTGGGTCAGTTCCTGATCCACGACGACTTGTCCTGCCACCTCAAGAAACGCGTGGGAACTCCCCTCTGTCGGAGAGCGCGGCTCGTTGATTTCCTGGGTTTGGACAGACACATCCGCCTGGCGCGGACCGGCGGCTTCGGCCGACAGCGGATTTCCAAATTCAGAAACGAAGAAAAACCAAAAGACGCAAAGCGCTGAAGGCCACAACAAGCCAAGGCTTGCAGGGACAAGAACGGAACGCCAGAATGGCTGGCTGCGACGGGAGGGTACCATGGCGCCACCTGGTTGAGAAAGAGTATTGTTGGCCAAAGTCTAACCCATTTCGCAAGACCGCCCCAACAAGCGATGCATACACAGATATAGCGCCCCTATACCAACCATCCCAAGGAAAAGGTCGCGCTGTGCAGCAACAGCAATCCTGCGGTCAGCCCCAAGGTTCGATTCAAGGCAGGGCCTTGCCACTTCCATACCTGTCGAATCAGGGGTATGCCCAGAATCAGGGTGGCAGAGGCAGTCAGCGCCAGTTGACCCGTCTCCTCCATGTACACCAAGATCCAGGGAATCAAGGCAGCTCCCCCCAGACAGAGCAAGTACTCCCATCGTCCAAAGTCGGTCCCAAAGCGCACCACCCAGGTGCGGCGGCCGGCACGCGTATCCTGCTCTATGTCCCTGATATTATTGACCGTCAGGATGGCCGTGGACAGCAGGCCAGGAGCCACACCGGCCACAAAAGCGGGTGATGACAGGACTCCCGTTTGAATGTAGGCTGTACCTCCCACCGCCAGCGTTCCAAAGAAAGCGATGACCATGAGATCACTGAGACCGTATAGGGACAGAAGCGAAGAGCCCAGGGTGTAGAGGATGCCCATGAGGACGCCCAGGGTGCCGATCATCAAAATGACGCCACCGCTTTGCCGCACCAAGATCAGGCCTGTGCCAATACAGATTCCGAATATCAGAACGATGCCGAACTGCATCTGCCGCACCGTGAGTAGCCCAGCCTGCATTACGCGGAGCGGCCCCACCCGGGCGGCCGTGTCAGCTCCGTTCAGATAATCCATCAAGTCGTTTATGAAATTCGTGCCGATCTGCAGCGTCACGGCGCTCAGGAGAGTCAACCCGGCCAGTGACCAATCAACCTGCACGTCACGGCCCGCTATGGCCAGTCCCAGCAGTACAGGAGCCAGACTCGCACAGAGAGTCTTGGGCCGCGCGGCCCGAATCCAGATCAACAGAGGAGTGGGTCGAACCAAGGCATCCACCGTCGTTGCTTCCTGTTGCAGTCGTTACCCCATCAGGCAGAAGTCGGATTGTATCGGCAGCCTCTCACATGAGAGCTTAAAGATCTCCACATGGATCGTGCTCGCCCGCTGCAACCCGATCATATAGAATACCCTTCCGTACCTCGCGTCGGCCATGCCGATGCGGCCTGACAATTTGAAACAGGAAACAGTTCCCATGGCAAAACAGAGCAAAGGCGTCCGGTTGCTGGTGACCATGAAGAGTACCGAAAGTACGCACCGGTATTTGACCGAGAAGAACAGGCGCAACAACACATCCCGGCTGGAGCTCAGGAAGTTCGATCCCATTCTACGCCGGCATGTCGTCTATCGAGAGTCTCGGTAGCGACACCTCGGGCAGGACTGTTCAGCGCTTCCCGCCCCAGATCCACAAATGAACTTTCGGACGTCATGGCTCCCGTGAAGCTGGGCGTCAGGAAGTCCGTACGCCTTGGGACAGCCTATCTGCAGGTGGCGATCAAGGGCGCATGCATGGGAGCCGCGGACTTGGTGCCCGGAGTGTCTGGCGGAACCATGGCCCTGATTCTTGGCATTTATGGCCCGTTGGTGGGCAGTATCCGAGCCTTGACGCAAAGGACCTTCTGGCACGATCTGTTCAGGTTGCGCCTGCAGGCGGCTTTCCAGACCATCCACGGCCCCTTTCTCGTAGCCTTGGGAGTGGGCATCCTGTCCAGCCTTGTGGTTCTGGCGGGCCCTGTCGCGTTTGCCCTGCAGGAGTATCCCGTTTACATCTGGAGTTTCTTTTTCGGCTTGGTGCTGGCCTCGACGGCGCTGGTGAGCCAGCGTGTCACGGTCTGGAACTGGAGGTCGGCGCTGGTCGGTCTGGGCGCTGCCGGTGCTGCCTTCTGGCTGGTGGGACTGGCGCCGGCCCAGACGCCGGAGACATGGTGGTTCATACTGATTGCAGGGGCTCTAGCATTGTGCGCCATGATCCTGCCCGGAGTCTCCGGTTCCTATGTTCTGGTTCTTCTGGGCAAGTACCAATATCTGCTGGAGGCGTTGAATCAGCGAGACTTTGTCGTCTTGCTGCTCTTTGTATGCGGTGGGGCCTTCGGCCTGCTCTCCTGCGCGCGCGGTCTGACATGGTTGCTGCGCCGTCACATGGACGCCACCATGGCTGTCCTCTCCGGACTGCTGCTGGGCAGCCTGCGCCGGCTCTGGCCTTGGCAGAGCAATCCCCTGCCAGAGGGGACAGGCGCAACCACATATTACCTGCCCGCAGTCGGTGGGGGTCAGTTTCCATGGGAGCCGACCATGGCTCTGGCCGTCTTTGCCTTGGGTCTGAGCCTCGTGCTTGCCTTGCATCGTTTGGCCAGTGGCATGCAGCCCAAGCCGCTCGGCGTCTTGGATTCCGCCGGCTCTTGAACAGAGAAATCAGCAGAATGCGCGCTTGAAATCGACAGGCCTGTGGGTACCATGGACCAACCCTGCAGGTTCCGCTCTATTACAGCAAGCCGTGCCCAAGCCGCATCCCGTTTTCCAAGGCCGTATGTCCTTGGGAATATCGATCTTGTGTACGAAGCGCATGCCGATGGCCGGTCAGGGTCATCGATTTCTCCTTGCAAGGAGAAATCGGCAGACTACATGGAGCCGATCTCGCGACCCGCTTCGGATATATCAACTCTTTTGGACAGAACCTCGCAACTCGCGTCAATCCAGTTCCATATAATCCGCCAAATCGTATATGAGAATCTGGTTCTGGCCCTGGTCCACCACCAGAAGCTCCTGTGCTACCGAGTCCACCGCAATTCCCAAGGGTAGGGGCATCGCCTCATCTTCCTCGTCCTGATCGGGCAACGCAAGAGCGCCCGTTGCCTCTCCCATCGGGTCAAAGAAGACCAGTCGGCCCCTGGCCGGATCCGTAGCCACCATCCCCCGGCCGGGGATCAGGGCAATGTAGGGTTTATGTATTGCTGATCGAGACTGCCACATGGACTGGGGCACGGGATATTCGGCTGTCGATGCGAAGTTCTGGGACAACTGTTGCACCCTGCCATTCCATGAATCCGTCACGTACCAGTGTCCGCTTTGCCGATCCCGGGTCACGCTTACCGGTTCTCTGATATGCCGATGTACTGTGTCTTCTCCATCCCATGTAGCCAACCACTCCCCCTGCAACGAATAGGACACCAGTCTGCAATTGCCCGTGTCCGCGACAACGGGATTGCTCCAAGGATCCATATCCACCCCACGCGGACCCCACAGCTGCCAAGCTCCATCCCGATCCTTGGAGGGACGCTGGCCGAAACCACCCCACTTGGCCTTGAAGCGACCCTCTTTGTCAAAGACTTGGATCCGATGATTCCACGTATCCGCCACGACAATGTCCCCGTTGAAGGCCTCTGCCGCCCCCCAAGGTTCATGCAGTTGTCCATCGCCGAGCGCCAAGGGACCATTTCCATCCGGATCAATGCAAGGGCTCTTGTCCGTGACATACAATGGGCAGAAGCTTCCCATGGCTCGCACCAATCGGTTCTTGCCATCCAGCACGAGAATACGGTGTCGCCCTGCCTCCGCGACGATGCGATGACCGTTGTCGGAAACCGTAATCGATTTGGGATCCAGAAGGGGGTGACCATCGTAGGGTCCTATCAAGACATCCTTCAGGGGCAATTCCAGTTCTGCGCCAGGCTCCGAAGGGAACTCATCCACTGTGATTGATGGCGTGGCGCCGCGCCGCTCTTCGCAGTACGACAGGGGAAGACTTGACGACAGCATAATGAGAGAAGTCGCGTCGTCCCAGATCAGGGGGGCCAGCTCTTGGCGCACATACAGATCAAATTCCTTCTGGAAGGGCCAGAATCTCAGATCGTACTGGCTGTGTTCCCGGTTGAAGAACAACTCGCGGTACCGATGCCGTTCCGCCGGGTCCCACAATGCCTGCAGATTTGCCCATGACCAGTTCTTGTAGCCTTCTTCCGGCCACCAAATAAGACGATACGTATGCCGGACATAGTCATTTGTGTAGGGCTGCATCATGTCGCGCCTATCCTTGGACGCGGAAGCCACAATGGCCGGATATTCCCAAGCCATCAATTCCGAGTTCGGCAGGCTATAGACATGGGCATTGGGGTAGTCTCGAAAATACCAGGCCAACGGCCAGGAATTGTCGCTGTCATAGGCTAGATTCAAGTCTTGGCCTGCCCCCGTCTCCTCTCCGAGAGTCTCCAATTCCGCCAGAAACACCTTCACGTCCGGCGCAGCATGGGCATACACCAAATACTCCGTTACATAGTCGAAGTTGACGTAGTTCAGCTGATAGGAGGAGCGGGCTGTCAGGATGCTTAGGGGCAGAGCCAAGGACAGCACGGCGGCCTGCATGAAGTAGGGCCCGATCCGTCGCAGAGTCTGCAATCCCAGCAATAGAGACAGGAACCCCCCGACCAGCAGCGTGACCCAGCGCAGAGTCTCCCTCAAGGCCTGCAGACTCCGGCCCATGAATGGCTCGAAGACCAAGAGAGCCACGGCACAAGCCAGACCGGTTCCCAACAGTGCAATCGGAATCCACCATTGGGGCGTGCTGTGTCGGGCCTGCGCGATCAGCCGGGACAGTCCAAACGCTCCCAAGAGACACATTGGAGCCGCAATGTGGCAGAGAAGCCAAGGCATACGTTCCCCTGCGAAGCTATAGGCAAGCCAACTGGCGATGGACCACCACAGCAACAAGAGGGCAACCTGCAGCACAACAGGCAACTGTGCGGACTGCTCCTGCGCCGACCGGGACACGATACGCAACCATCTGCCGAGGGTCTGCAAGGACACGAACCCGCCCCACAAGCTGAGCAACAGCGGCAGATATTCGTAAAAGCTGGTCAGCATGATGTAGTAGTACCAAGGCTGGCTGCCCCGCTGGACTTCCTGTTGCGCCAGCCAGTATCCCAGACTGCCGACAACACCGGACGTCATGCCCCCAACGTTGGTCAGAAAAGTGGAAAACAGCAGCAAGGCCGTAATCCAGAAGGCGACCCACACAAAGGCAAACTGCCTGAAACCAAAGGCACCCCGCCATTTCGGGGCTCTGAGGCGCTCAAACCACAGATAGGCGCTCAACAGGGCCATCAGGGCCAGGCCCAAGGCCACTCCGCCGGCGAACCAGTGCTCTTCGGGGGTGGCCGGTACGGATTGTAGGTCCCTGGCCATCTGCACGAAAGGCGACACGGCCAGTGTTTCCTGGATGACCACCATCTGGATGACTACCGCCTTGATGACCAACAGCACAACAGGAGCCAGAAACGGCAACACGAGGCATGCCATGACAACTGCGGCATCCCAATACCGGCCTGCCATGGGGCTGTCTGCCCCCTTGGATCGGTATGACAGCCAAGATCCCATGACTAAGGCAAATATTCCCAGCGTAAAGCCGGTAATGAAGTGATTTTCCTTGCTGGCCACGCCCAGGACCATGGCCATGCCCATACCCAGCATCCAGCGACCGCTCCCGCTTTCTATGTAGCGGAAAAAAGTGTAAAACCAGCAGACGGCAAAGAAAACGACATAGATGTCATTGCGAATGTAGCGGCTGTAGAACAGCAAGGAAGGACTGACCAGCAGGAGAACCGCGGCCGCCAAGGCGCCGATCCTGCCCAAATATCGGCGATACCACCACATGCTGCCAACCGTCAAGGTACCGACCAAGGCCGGCGCCAAGCGGGCGGTGTAGTCGGAGACATGGGCGGTCAGCCGATAGACGAATGCGTTGAGGTGGAACAGCAGAGGCCCATGCATCATGGGGTCATGCACGTACTCGCCGCGCTCTGCAAGATAGAAGGAGTACAGGGCATGCAGGCTTTCGTCGTGACTCATGCCGCGCTCGTCCAGTCTCACAAACCGGGCGATCAGGGCGGCCAGCACAAGACAGATCCAGATCAGGCGCTCCCGGTCTACACGCGGGACCACCCCTTGAAATACATTCGGAAGTGCAATCCGTGTCTGCATCAAGTGGAGTTTGGACAGCTGGGAATCTCCAAAATGGAGTGAAGGTGGCATCTAGCCAATGGGCTTGAAGATTTGGATCTGACCAGCCTCAAACACCGGCGCCAGAACATGGATCAGCTCCTGTTGGCGCTCGACTCCGAACCCGTACTGACTCCGTTCATGAGGACCCACAAGCACATAGCTGACATTCCATGCCCTTAGGGCGTCAGCCACTTGATCCGGAGCGCCGGTCCGGTAGACAGTGGCGGCGGCCTCGATGCGTCCCGCGGCCATCTCCGTGTAGACCGCGCCGCGCCAATGCCTTTCGTGCCGTTCCCATCCATGCAGCGTGGGGCGGCCAGACAGGCTGCTGACACGGTTGTGCCTTATGTGATAGCTGTGACCCGGCGCTTCCAAGATAACCTCCCCTCCATTCACGTTGGTCTCTATCCAGTCCAGAGCCTGGGCCAAATCGGGCTCCAGATGATACAGATGTTCCCGCACGTCAAGGGTCAGCGGACGTTGATTGTAATGAATCTGCCCCCCTACGGCAGCCAGCGGATAATAGAAGCAACCTGCCATCAGCAGCCCAATCCCCCACATGGGCAGGGCAAAGTGGAGCCGACGCCATTTTTGAGTCAGGACAAGCACCGTTGTGACGCCCAACACGATCCCCAGCAGCGGCCACGCCTGATAGTAGAGCTTGAACACGGTATTCATGCGCATAAACGGACCAAATCCGTCATCGACAAACAGGAATTCCACGGCATAGATCAGACTCAAGGCCAAACCCGCACAGAACGTCAAAAAGGCATACGGGGACAATTTCCATCTCTTGTCCGCCTTGTGGCCCCACCAGCTCCAGAGAAAGGTCAGCATCAAACTGAACAACAAGGCCAAGCCCAAGTGAGACCCAACACTGCGGACCCACCGGCGTAGCACAGCGGCGTTCCCACCTTCCGAGACGGAAGTGCCGAAAGCCAGCGTCTCGCTTCCTGACAAGTAGGCAAGCCCCAACGCCAAGATCAGGCCAGACATCCCCAATATGCACAACGCGGTCCAACGAAAATAGGACCAGGAAAACAGTCCCTTGGAAATCGCCAGTCCCACCAGCAAGGGGCAGATCAGCAACAAGGGTCCCCAAAATATCAGCAGTTGTTGTCCTTGGGTTGGATTCAGCACATTGACCCGGATCCCTTCAATGGGAGTTTGCAGCAACAGGAAATGGGGGGCCAGCAGGATGGCATTCAATACTAGGAGAGCCATGCCAACTCCCACCGTGGCAAGTACCAGAGACTTCACGGAACGGGAACTCCAGCCCCAAGAGAATGTCAACCCACTAGCCACCAGAATGGTGAGCGAAATCGCGTCCCAAGTATTGGCCAGAATACCGGCCGCCAGCAGCAGGCCACCGACCAGGCCGCGGCCGAAGTAGGCAGGGAAGAGGCCGGACCGCGCCCTACGCCACAGGCCTCCTTTCCCATTCCACACTGCGTTGCAGGGCGCTGCAGACGGACGCCACGTCATGCACTGCAGCAGCAGCGTCACCGCCAGCAGCAGGATAGGAGCGGCCAGCACATGTGGGTGGTTGTCCCCCAGCATATAGCTGAACAGGGGGAATTCCGTAATGACCTCAAGGGAAGCTCCATCCAGCGTCTTGTCATGAATCACGCGGGTGCTGCGCCACCACCACCATGATTCGCTGGTGATGAAAAAGTCGCGCGTTCGGGAGGCTCGGGTCGGAAAGTTGGCAATATCGAACCAGACCGCCGTGCCTTCCGACATGAATCCGAAGGCATACAGGAATTCGAGGACTCCCGACAGGGTCCCCATCACCGCCGTACTCAGGGCGGCCAGCAATCCGGCGGCCCATGCATACCATTGGCGGTACACCTTGAAATCACGCGTCCGACCCAGGAGCGCGATGACGTTGAAAGCCACGCCGTACACTCCCAGCCACAGAAATCCATACCAGCTGGCGGTCGCCAGGTTGTAGGCCACCTGCGGCGGCACCTGGGAGCCTTTGGCCACCGTGGCCATCATCCAGTGGCCGAAATAGTAATGGCTGAGGGCGAAACCGGAGAGCCAGGGATCCTGCGGCGGGTACTGCCTTGTGGTCCATAGGGACGCCAGGAACATATAGTCCATGGGCTGTTCGGTGTGATCGATGCCCGGGTCGTGTGCCACTACCCAGATCCAGCCTGCAAACACACCGAGAAACATCATCTCCACTAGCAGGCAATCGACGGTCCTAGACCGCGCCGCTAGGACCGCGCCGCGCAGGAAGCGGGCCCGCCGGGCCCTAGCGTACAGTACAGTGCTCCCCATCAAGGCCAGAAGCCAAACCAACCACGGCATCCAGAGCGTGAAAGGCATCGCCAGCCAAGCAAAACCCAGCCAAGCCGCCAAGCCGATGGACACGATCCCTAGGAACTTCGCGGCGGTATAGCCCCGATCAGGGAGGTCTGGGAAGAGCGTCGGCCCCAACAACGTGAACGGTATGCTCCACAGTTGGAGGATCAGATACCAGCGCAGCGCAGCGCCCCATTCAATGTCAAACACCATTCCCTGCCTTAGCCGGTCAGGATCGCACGGGCCGTTTCCGGCAAAGCCAAAATCAGGACCTTCTCATTTTCGAAGAGAATCGCAAGTCGACCGGCCACGGCCATGTCCCTGTAGAGCTCGGCACCGGCTTCATGCTCGATCCGTTCCAGCTGCCCTACATAGATCAATCCAATGCCATGATCCTGCAACGCATGCAGAAGCTTCTCCTTGTCCGGCGTGTTCCAGAGCCGGTGCATCAGATCCTTCCGGGCGACCACGTCACCGCTGGGTCTTTGTTCCTGCTCATGCATGCCGAGCAGTCCTGGCAATCCGGTCAAGGAGGCGATGCGCGTGCCCCCCGATCTGTAATAGTCCACTTGGGCCGATTCCAAGATTGTCACATTCGCGGCCACGTGGGCGTTGATCCAATCGATGGCCTCCCGATCATGGCTCAGGTCGATGAAGTTGCCCGAGGGTTCCATGAAACGGCCTACCTCCATGAAGGCCAGGCCGTTCAGCGTGCCCCATTCCGGCGTTCGGGCGGGAAACCGAACCGCCAGGCGCGACGGCACCCCTACGAAGGAGAAACCCAAGGACAGCACCAGCAATGCGGCGCAGACAATCGTGGCCGCAAGGAAAGTGCTCGGGCTGCACCGGATACGCAGTTCCCGCCAGATCGCAGGAATCAGGATGGCACAGACCAGGGACGCCAGAATCCATCCTTGAAAGAAAAACTTGAAGACCGTGTTCATGCGATAGTACTCACTGCCGAAGAGGAAGTCCTTGACGACCACTACCTGACTGCCTGCCCAGACACTGAGCAAGAGAAGACACCAAAGCGCGACTTCGCGATCTGGCTCCCAATGCCATTTGCGGACCAATACCACGCAGGCAAGGCCCCAAGGCACGGCGATCATGCCCAAGGTGGCATGCTGAAAGGACACTGCCAGTCCCATCAGCAGTGCCCCGCCTCCCATCAACGGGAAGTTGTCGAGCCTGATTCTGGTTTCCGGCTGCGCGTTCGCTTGGGGCCTGACCACTTCCAAGAGCAGCCAGCAAACGATCAGAAAATAGAAGAGCGCCCACATTCTCAGCCATGTCTCTGGCTTGTCGCCTTGCGACACCCAGCCGATTCCTCCGCTGGCCACCAAGTCGAAATTGCTCCAGAAAGGCACTGACGCCGCGCCTGCGATTCCCGCGCCTGCGGTCAATGCCGTCAAGGCTACAGGCACAAAGAGGCCTCTGGAGAAAAACAGGCGATAGCTGACCAGCAGAATCGCGATCGCGACCAGGGAGATGGCCAAGGGCAGATCCCATATGTTCGTAGCAGGAACGAGACCGCACACGACGCCGGCCAGTATCAGGAACACCACGGCCTTGGCGCCAGATCGCAGATATCCCATGGCCGCGACTGCCAGACAGAAGAGCAGGAGCGTCAAGGGCACAACCAGCAGGTGGGCATGCAAATCGCCAAACACAAAGGTCCAGGCTGGGAATTCAGTGATCGCATTGGGAATGACCCGGCTGACCTCCCACCAGTAGTTCATGTCTGCCAGATCCATGTGCCAATCCTGCAACGAACGCGGAGCATCGCTGAAGTCCCAGCCCAGAAACCCCGGGCGGCGATGGATGTCCTCCTCGCGGCCAAAGGCGGCCCGCAGCTTTTCCACCACCAAGAGACCGCTTTGCGGATTGCCAATCACCAAGAGCAAGAAAGGGCTCCACAAGGCCTTGGCCATGCCGCGGGTCCAATCCCGCTGAGACTCAATGCCCTCCGTCTGTCCTGGTATGGGGTTGCGCCGCGGCCGGAGATGGTAGTACCAGACTCCCGCCCAAGAAAGCAGGAAGGCCAATCCCAAGAGGGTAGGGATGGCCAAGTTGAAGGCCACTTCGGTCCAGATGCCTGTGAACTTGGTCAACACCGCCAGCAAAAAGTGCCCAAAATAATAGTAATTGAGAGACTCGCCAGCGAAGTGCACATCTAGGGGAGGCAATGCAGGGCTGCGCAGAATACCGTTCCAAATGGCCATTTCCATGAATTTCTCGCCGCCAAACCAAGGGTGCCAAAGGTCCGGATTGGCCAGCCGCAACAGAACGCCCCCCACAAAGGCGAAGGTAAAACCCGCTTCCAGATATAGGAGCCTGGCAAACCCCTGACGCAGATAGCGGTGAATGCCCCGCCGCTGCCAGACAGCCGCCACCAGACCTGCCCCTGTCAGGACCGCACAGGTCCACCAGACCCCCGCCACGGTAAAGAGCGGCAAGCCCCAATGGGCCAGCCACCACAGGGGCACGGCCAGCGCCAGCCAGCCGAGCAAGCGCGACAAGGCGTATCCCCTGTCGGGCAATTCCGCAAACAGCCGGAACCCCAAGGGCCAAGCCACAAGTCCTATGAGAAACAGGGCGGCCCACCATGTAAGTGCGGCCAGAACGGCATTGCTGCTGGCAACGTCGTTAAACCGAAAGTTGTCGAGCAGCGGAATCACTTCTGCGGCGAGCAGAACCAGATCTGCTGTTTCGCCCCCAGCTTGACTTGCAAGGAATATGTCCGTGTCGAATCCTCTCGCGTTTCCTCAGCCGCCGCGCCCAGCCCGATATTGCTCGAGACCGGACATGAGACCATCGATGACGGGATTCAGAAAAGAGCCTGGAGTGACATGGCCCCACTGTGCTTCGTCCAGTCTCGGCGCCAGCAGGGCCTCAATGTCGGCGGCGGAGACATCCCTGTACTTGCGCAGGATCGTAACCGGAGGATGGTCATACAACGACCAGCTTTCGTCCGCTCCCGTTTCATCGAAGGAAAAGCCCAGCAGCCGCACCTGACCTGAAACCTGATGGGCCACTTCAAATCCAAGGCTGCCATCAAACATGGCGTCGTAATAGGCAATGGTCATAGGGTACCTTGCGGGAAGCCGCGGCACCGCAGCATAGATGCGGTTGGAGCTGTAGATTACATAGTCCGCGGCGACCAGTGTTTCCTTCAATACGTCCAGCTTTTCTCGGGTGTCCTCTTCAAACGGGCCCCACGCAATCCGATGGAAGGCCTTGTCGCTGCCGGGAAATGGAGCAGCCGAGATGCGCCGCGCGCCGACAGGCAGCGGGTCGTCCCACACCTCCCAGAGAAGGGTCGAATTCTCGGGGACGTTCTCGTATATCCACTTGCTAGCCGTGAGCCAAGTGTGATCCCTTGCCCAGATGCCGTGAATGTAGCCTGCGAGCCAAAGGGAGGACCCTCCGACCACCCCGATCACCAAGGTCATGCCCCAGAGCGAACCCATTCTGCCACGCCAAGACCCGGAGCGGCGCTTCCACGGCGCAATCCTAGACAGGGACTTGCCCCACCAGCCGCAGATCCATCCCAACCAGGCGGCGCCAAACATCACCGCCATGGGCAGTATCGGCAGCATGTACCGATTGAACTTGGCCAGGAAGGATCCGGTAATGCCAAAGTAGAGCACTATCCACGCCAGCAACAGGACTTCTCCTGGCAGGGCCGCAGGGAAGAGACTTGGTTTCCTGGCTCCAAAGTGGCCCGACCACCGCAGAGTCGTCCAGAGGGTCCCGACTACGGCGCTTATGCCCAGTGGGTACCAAAGTCCCCATTGAATCTGCTGGCGCACAAAATAGACATAGGGCCAGGTGCCGCGATACTGCCGGGTGAAGGCCCAGTCATAGACGCCCCTCACCATGTTGCCCTGGGGCACGACGGCGTTGTTCCAGAACCACTCTGCATCGAGCAAGGTAAAGGGACTTGCCACCGCGAAGGCAATGAAACCAAGACCATAGATGGCCAGCGCCCGACCCGTCAGGGAGGCGCAAGAAGACAGCAGGGACTGCCGCTGCCCCTCCACCGCTGCCCTGAATTGCAAAAAGAGGGCCAACGCCGGTAAGACGGCAATCGGAAGCGCACTGAACTTGGAAGCCACCGCCAGCCCCATCCCCACCCCGGCCAGTACCGTGGCATACCATCTCCGATCCGCCTGCAGCAGCAACAGACTGCCAAGCGCAGTCAGCGTGACAAAGGTCGTCGCGGCGGGATCAAAGGTGAAGAAGTGGCTGTCCTTGACCGGCAGCATCGCCACAGCATACAGGAAGGCGGCCAGCAGTCCCGTGCGCCATCCATAGATCTTTCTTGCAATTGTGTAGATCAAGGCTATGGTCAATGTGTCCAGCAGTGCGATGACCAACCGCCCCAGCAGTAGGGCGCGGCCTGGATCCGTCCTACCCAAAGCTAGGTGGGTCACCCAAGGATCCGCAAGGCCCAGAGCCTCCAGCACCGGCCAAACCTTGCTGCCAAAGGACGCAAGGACAACGCCTGCATAGAGTGGAAAGTGACCGTAGGTGAATCGTTTCTTGGTGTTGTCCCGAGCGTTCCAGAAGGGGCTGAGGGGGCTTTCGGCAGAAGCCAAGGCGCCGTCGATGTGACGGGGCCAAGCGATGTCAATGGCGTAGAAGCCGTTGGATCTTTCATCCGGATGGCTGTTCATGCCTTGGTCATAGTCCAGATGCCAAACCCGTACCAGTAGCCCCAACAGCGTCACGACGACAGCCAAGTGACCGGGTTTGAGAAAGGCACGGTGGGGACTAGCCGGACTTGATAAAACCATTCCAGGCAGAAAATACGGGGATTGCAGACAAATCAAAATCAGACGAAATAAGTCGCTATGGGCTTGTAGTGTCCAAGAGTACAGGCTGCCATGCGATCTTGCCCACTACCGAGGGCGCAAGGAAACCTGCGTCGTCCAAAATATCCTTTACTTAGTTGCATGCGCTGGTACTGGATGCCATAGCCATTCAGATCCCCCGCGGGGGCCATGGACGAGCCAAAATTCTTGCGTTCCTGTACACTCACATGTCACGCTGCCCATGATTTCCCCGACCCTGTTCTTCAACCTGATTCTAGGCGTCATCGGGACTAGCGGATCTTTACCGTGACGGATGTATCCACAGAAGGCGGAACCGCCTATGCCATCTGGTTCTACATCCTCCATCTGTATACCCAAGTCTTCAAGTACTTCAACATGGGGTACGCCCCTGCCCTAGCTTGGATTTTCTTCATCATTCTCATTGCCTTTTACCTAGTTGCAGGTACGCACTTCACGGCGTTGGGTTTTTATGTCGGCGATACCGGCTGAGGGCTGCTCCCGGACTCGATAGCCGGAGACTGCACACTCTGATCCCGTATACCCCTGCGCATACACATATTGCGACTGGCTGATGACTCACCGCCGCTACTCTCCTTTGCTCTATTTCCTGGGCCCCTTTCTGTAGACCGCAGGCAGTTCCTTTACCATCCCACGGAAATTTATATCTTTCCCTTGCCGCTGTGGCCTAGGTAGATGCAGTGGCAGAACTGGCTTGAAGTCTGTCGTCAGGTGCCTTTCACCTTCTATGTCAGAAACCGCGTGCGGGTAATCAACAGGGCGGTACTGGGCCAGATGCTGTCCATAACGCTGGTGGCCTACGGTTTTACCCGGTTTCGATTCCTAGGGCGGGATTTCTGGATTTTTCGCGAGCTGGATTGATTGGATTCATACAAATCGTTAACAGCAAATCTTTATCATCTTTGCGTAGGGCAAAGTGGAATCGACGGCTGTACTGAACGATGACAAGTTTCCCACTTCTCGGATAACGCCTTGCTTGACGAAAATTGGATAGTCTAGGTGTGCACCAAAAAAAGTGTATCCGCGATGATTTGCGTATGACTCTTTTGGTAGCAATGAACACTCCATCAACGCCATTTGGCAGGAATGTATCCAAATCAGGTGGGGTGATGCCCTTATCACCAGCCTTCTTCTAAATCATGCGTCCAATTCGGTCTCTGCCCGCTATGGTAGGCACATGGATTCGCGATATCAAGGAACCTGTTTCGGGGTCGTCAAAAATCCGGTGTATTGGGTGGTTGTCCCAGCGAACCTACCCCCAGATGAGCAATACAAGTGGGTCAGAGAATTTCCGAAAGATACGGACTAAGGTTCATTGGTTGTCTACCTGATGTTTGATGATACTATTTTTATCTACAGGCAATTGACCTATATCTTGCTTGAATCAATACCGAAGAGAAGATAGCCATGCCTATTGTCATTTTGCACCTTCTGTTGTTTCTGCTGGCAGTAGTAGTGTTCTATCTTGGGCTGGGCATGGGCCTGCAAGTTAACTCAACGCTTGGTTCTGCCCTGTGGGTCACCGCGGCAGCTATTGCGTTTTTCAACATCGTCTGGATCGTCCAGCGCATTTATCGCGCGCAGAAATGAGTTTGACCATCTCCTGTAATGCCATATCATCCTGGGAACGCGCCGACTTGTGATCTAAGGAAAAGTACCAGAGAGATCCGTGATTTCACCTATGGGAAGAGAGCGGTACTGGATTAGGAAGTGGACCTCTACCCAAGAAGGGCTACTTTTACGGTCGTCAACATGTAGTGGCCCAGTACCTTGTTTGCACGATCAGGGTACCGAGCAGAACTGCCCGCGTGTACAGACACAGTAGAACTGGCGCCCCCGATATGCACTGGCAACAGACCCTACTGTGTAGTTTGTAACTATGCCTGCTTGCCTGTTTCTCCGAGCCACCCGAGCGGCAAGGATTGGCTATACGCCCCCCACCAGGCCCTATCCCAGTTCCCGTATTCTGGTCGTGCAGCAAATCGTTACAGATACGCGGAAAGGTGCAAAATCTGCCAACAACCTGTAGCACTGCCTGCCGTACATTGAGGCCGTAAGCAGCCCTGTGGAGTCTGTGCTCAATTTCAGCCAAGTGCGTCCTGCTAGTGGGTACTGCAGCGCTGCTCTGTTTTGAATGTGACCGACACAAACTTGTACTCCTTGCGATTTTGAGGCAATCACAACTGGAGGACTTATTTCGCACGGGCGCGACACTGTACTTACAGGATGCGCAGCCAGAACTGTCAATATAAAGGCTGGCAAAGCCAGAGATTAATTATCCGGTAGGCAAGGACGTTGGGCGTGGAGGAAAGCGGCAGTCCAAGGCTCGTCCTGTACTCTGCCGCCTGAGTCGTAGTCATATAGAGGCGTGTCTACGAGCTGGGCGGCCAGAATATTGAAAGTGTCAAACGCGGTAGTGAATTCGTTGACAGTGACCAGATCAAGGCCAGCAAAGAAACTGACGCGGTGCATAGTGGAGTCGAAGTCTTTCAGGAGCACGGTGCCACCGGGTGCGAGGGCATTCTTTATCATGTGAAAGACTGATACCCGTTCCTCCTTGTCTCCCGGGAGCGCAAAACTGTTCGTAACCAGATCATAGTGGCCGTCAGGCTGCCAACGGGTCGCATCGGCTATATGGAGCGTTGCTTCCAAGGCTTGTGCTTGCACGATTTTCCTCGCTGCCTTAATGGCATTTGCCGCTATGTCAATTCCGGTCACCTGCCATCCCCGTTGACAGAGATCCATAACCAGTCCCCCTGCCCCACAACCTATATCAAGGGCCCGACCCGGTCGCAGGCCGTCAATGACATCCAGAAATCCAAAGTCAGGCTCGCTATAGTCAGTTTCGTCCCCGACATAGACTAGGTTCCAATCAAAGGGTTCTGAGTCTTGCATGCATTCTCCCCATCTTGATTCTCTGGCTACACCCAACACGCGGTGGTGGGGTCTGCAACCAACATCTTCATTACCCGGAGAGCGCGATGGCGCACTCCGATTTGCCAGCGACGTGCAGGATTCTCTTCCACTCGCGTTGCCACAGCATCAAGGCAATCATCGTCGGGAAGTCACCAAGGCAGGTCGCTCTCTCCAAACTCAAAGAGCGGATCTCACTATCCCCCAAGAATATAGTGCAAACGGGACGCCACGCGGGGTCTGGGGCCTCGGAAAGGGCTTGGCAATAAATAGTTTTCGGATGATCCAAGAGAATTTGCCCAAGATGATTTGGGCAGGAGGGGCTCCCCCCGCAAACGCGTCTACAGGAAGTACGCGGGCGTCTGAGCACCCCCTGCGAGGTACTCGAATAATTGGGGGCGCGTGTAGGGAGCACTTTCCAAGGAAGGCTGTCCAACGTCCTACCGCTATCTGGACCAGCATACGTTCAATCAATGTAGCCTAGTGACCACCTTCAAACGAAGTGCAAATACGGTGTCAAAAGCAGAGTGCCGCCTACACACGCGTCACACGCACGACCCAATCGCGACGGGCATCCGGCAAGAGTATGTCGCTTGCAGTGTGAAGGGCCAAGACGAGCGCCCACGATACCGCACTCGCGTTCCACTCCGGCAGCGTGGTGGCCAGACCCCGAACTCGTGGGTGCCATCTGGCACAAGGATGCGGTTTCCGGGACTGGATCCGGTGCCGGGCGGGCAGGGTGGCCACGGGGCCAAACGCAAAGGGCTCTGGCCTCGTGTGCGAGAAGCAGGTAGGCAACGCGGTCAGAGGTCCCAAGGTACATGTCCGGTCGAAGGCGATATGCGCTTGGGACCGGACCGGCCGGAATAGGTTGAGCCAATGGTCCGGGAAGAGGTTCCGTGCCGCTCGACCGGTCAGAGGAGGCCGCAGGTCGTGTAGTGACACCTGCAGCCCTGTCAGCGTCATGATCCCGAAGCCTCGCCCAAGGTGGGCAGGACACCCAAGGGATTCCCATCTCTATCTACACTGACCTGTGCCCAACCGATCCGAGAGGAGGCGTCTCCGGTGGTCAATTCGGCCTCGTGCATATTCCAGAGCACAGGGCGTCGCGTCGTAGTAAGAGTGGACCAGCCCATCAGTTCCGCCCGCCCATGAAACGCGCGGTAGAGATCTTCGGCCTCGGTATCAACGACAGCGGTGCCCGGCGTCAGCTGGCCAAAGGCTTCCAGAACAATAGTGGTGTCCATGTTGCACCTCCTCCACGTAAGTGGTGTTGGTCCCAGCCAAGCTTGCTTGCAAGGCCAAGCTCACAGTATGTGCGGGCGTGTGTTTGTGTTCTGTTATGCATAACCACAATGTATACCCTCGCGACTCATAAAGTTAAGTAAACATAATAAGTAGATATGGGCTTGATTGTGCTATATTGCCTCCATACGGAACCACAGGAGGACAAGTGCCATGAACTGCTACAGATATTCAGACGAGAAAGCCAGCATTGAACATTTGGAGGCAATCCGCTGGGCTGACAAGACGCAGTGTCCTCGTTGTACTGGCGGTCATGTAAGCCGAAAGGCCGACGGGGGGCGCAATTGGACACTGGAACTGCCATGACTGCCATGCCAGTTTCAATATCCTGGCTGGAACGGTCATGGGAAAGACCCACATCCCGCTTCAGAAGTGGTTTCTTGCCATTGGGCTTGTAGTCAATGCCAAGAAAAGGTTGTCCAGCTATCAGCTGGCCCGAGACCTAGATCTGAACCAGAAGTCCGCTTGGTATATGCAGCAGCGGATACACGCTCAAATGTTGAGCGCACAGGATGATATCCTTCTCCAAGGCATTGTGGAGGCGGATGAAGCCTCCATGGGAGGCAAGCCCCGCAAGTCCCACCCATAGGAACAATGACGTCCCCCTCATCCTCGGAACCATCGTTCACGGTCCACGCGAGGGATCTGAATGTCTATGGCATCCAGTACCAGCGCATGCAACTGTTGGAGACAAAGGCAGATTGGTAGTGGACAAGACCGAATTGCAGCCTGTACTCCTAGACACCACAAGCCCATAGCCGCTTATTCCGATTCCCTTTGGACACCGTAGACAAGCAGACCCGATCCCGCATCATGTCCCGTGTGCGCGGGCAAGACACAAAGCCCGAAATGGCATTGCGAAAGTCATTGCATGCCCGGGGCCTGCGCTATCGCACCCATGCGCGTGAACTTCCCGGAAAACCTGACTTGGTATTCCCCCGCTTCCGGGCGATTGTCCTAGTGCACGGTTGTTTCTGGCATCGCCATTTGAGTTGCCGCTTGGCGACCACACCGGCCTCGAACGTGGAATTCTGGCAGAAAAAATTTCAAAGGACCGTGCAAAGAGACAAAAGTGTACAGATCAAACTGCTCGAGAGCGGTTGGCGAGTGGCCACGGTCTGGGAGTGCGCCTTGGGACAGTGCGACCTGCCTCTTGTCTCTTCCCAGTTGGAACAGTGGATCCGATCGGAGGAACGGCAAAAGGAGATCCCGGATCCCGGCGTCCCTTGACGCTGCGGGTCGGCTGCATGGAGCCAGGCAATCCAAGATCCCCATGACGCGCAATTTCCGCGGATCCTGGCACTGTCCGAAACCGACGGGCAGAATTGCGCCTTGACTGTGTCTCGGATTATGGTCGATTCCGAACTGGGTTGAGAGAGGTCCGGGTTGTCCGCGCTACAGGCAGGAGACCAGAACCGGCTTGTAGCCCTTGCTGCGACCGGACTCTACGTCGGGCACAGACCTGATCTCCAACCCTGAAAACCTAGTTGTACGGCAGAGAATCTGGCAATATCCATGCGATTTTACTAGTGTCGGCCGGGGGCGGCCAGAGCCAATACACGTCCACGGGGTAGTGCCAGGAAACGTACTCGTCGTCCTCGTACCCCAGGTCGATATGTAAACCCAAGACACCGCCTCCTGTATCCAGTACATTGCCATATCCGTACCCAGGTATGTACAGGCGTGTATGCAAAGGCATTATGTCAAGATCGGCAGCAACTACACCGCTTCCCATGGGCGCTCCGGAAAAGGTATACCCGTACCACGGTGCATCCTTTGGGGTCCCTGATTTCGCGGCGCTATAGCTGGTGGCCCACATGCGTGTCTTGCGCCAATAGGACAGGGATTGACCGTCGGGAGTCGTGAAAGTGGACTTGACAATTTTTTGCCCGAACACAAATACGGTATCCAACGCATCCTGCAGCGTCCAGCTTTCGACCAGATCTCGTGCCAAAATCTGCCCGTCTCGGTAGACAATGCGCGCGCGCGTAGCGGCACGACCGGGTTTGCCCACCATGAGCGTCTGGGTCTGGTCCAAGGGCAAGTTCGGGTCTCCCCGCCACACAACTCCAGCCGCCAAGGTCGTCTTTTCTGTCTCGAAGTCTCGGTCAATACGGGATATGGTTATGACCAGACCGTCTTCAACGGGAGTTTCGGGAGTCGGAAACACGGTATCCAGAGGGCCAAGCAGAACACCTTGCGCGCCCAGGAATTCTCCCACGGTTGGGGCTTGGGTCTCAAAGGACCATGCCGAATCCCCCACATGCACTGCAACCTGTCTTGCGGACATGTGCACGTTGGCCCTCTCTCGGGTAGATTCCGACCCTGCAATTGCAAGGTCTTGGGCGCCGGCGGCCCGAACGGCGGCCGCATCGATGGAAGGCCGCGACATCTCTGCCTTCACGGTTTCGGGCCCAATGCATAGCAGGGGCACAATGACCCATGCGGCCACCATCAAAAGTCGGCGCGGGAAACGCAAGGACACATTCATGCAGTAGGTTAGGATCGCTTCATGATCCAAGGCTTGGTGGACAGGGTCAAGGGGATGACGCCAAAGGTATGCCAGTCGCCGGTCCGTGGACAATCAAGACGGCCCCCGTTTGCCCATGCAAGATGTATATTGTGCCAGTGGAGAAGTTTACGTCATGATCCAGATTGAGTTAACGGAACCCTATCGCCTCGGCTTGCGGGAAGTCCCTGACCCGGAAACCAATCCGGGGCACGCCTTGGTGCAGATCCGGCGCGTCGGCATCTGTGGTACCGATCTCCACGCCATTCGGGGACGGCAGCCATTCTTTACCTATCCCAGAGTGCTCGGACATGAATTGGCGGTGGAAATCCTGCAGATAGGCCCTAATGCCCCAGGGTGGGCGGCAGGAGACTGCTGCGTGGTGTTTCCCTACTTTGAATGCGGGACCTGCGTGGCCTGCCGACGAGGCAAAACCAACTGCTGCGTCCAAATGCAAGTGCTGGGGGTGCACCGTGACGGTGGATTGGGGGAATACCTCAGTTTGCCCGTGGATCGCCTTGTGCCTGCGGAGGGCCTCACCCTGGAACGAATGGCCTTGGTGGAGAACCAATGCATTGGCGCCCATGCCGTAAGCCGGTCCGGCCTGACGGCCGCGGATACCGTACTGGTCATGGGGGCCGGGCCCATTGGCATGGGAGTCATGCAGTTCGCGCGCAAGGCTGGCGCCCTAGTCTTGGTCGCGGATATTGCACAAGATCGGCTGGACTTTTGTCGCCGCAGTCTGGGGATGGAACAGACGCTGCTTGTGGATCAGGACTTTGCGGGCCGGGTGGAAGAGGCGACCGATGGGGATCTGCCCACGGTAGTCTTTGATGCCACCGGACACGCTGCATCCATGGCAAAGGGATTTGGCACGGTCGCCCATGGTGGAACCTACGTGCTGGTAAGCTTGGTGCAGGCGGAAATCAAGTTTTGGGATCCCGATTTCCACCGCAAGGAAATCTCGCTGCTGGCCAGCCGCAACGCCACCCGCGACGACTTCCATCAAGTCATCTCGGCCATGCAGGACGATTCGATCGTTGTGGATCCGATGGTGACGCACAGCACTCCATTCGCGGCAGTGCTGGATCAATACAAGAAGTGGCTGGATCCCGCGTCCGGAGTTGTCAAGGCCATGGCCTGCTTGTAGAGAAGGGAAGGAGCGTAGTGATATGCAAGAGTTTGCCCTCACCATCAATCTGTTGGACGACCCCGAGAAAATAGAGAAGTACAAGGCCTATCATCGCAATGTATGGCCGGAAGTCATTGAAAATCTGGCCTCGGTGGGCATCCTAAACATGAAAATCTGGCTGTTGGGGCGGCGCATGTTCATGTTGATGCAAGCCGAGGACCGCTTTCGGCCAGACCGCGATTTCGCGCGCCTGGAAGCGACGAGTCCCCGGTACAACGAATGGCAACGCAAGATGGACGAGTTTCAGGAGCGAGTGCCCGAAGCCCGGCCGTCGGAACATTGGGCGGCCATGGAACGGGTATTTGACATGTCCGACCACGGGCCTTGACTTCACGCAACGCCATTCCACCCGTCCTGAAATCCATCCGTTTCCTTCCTGGATGACCGCGGCCACCCAGGAACCACATTCCCAAGGACAAACATCATGTTGGCTGAAGCAAGGCAATTGAGTTCCAAAATCGTGGCGTATCGGCGGCAAATTCACGAGAATCCCGAATTGGGTTTTCAGGAGTTCAAGACCGCCCTGTTGGTCCAGGAAGCCCTGCAGGAATTGGGGTTGCAGGATATCAAGACCCAAGTGGGACGCACCGGTGTAACCGTGGACATTGGTCCCCCGGATGGGCCCCGGATCGGCATTCGGGCAGACATGGACGCGCTGCCCATTCACGAAGAGGGAAAGCGTCCCTTCAAGTCCACCAACACCGGAGTGATGCATGCCTGTGGCCACGATGCACATACCGCGATGCTACTGGGGGCCGCGGAGTTGTTGCAGAACCAATACCAGACCGATGCGCCCGCCTGGAAAGGCAGCGTCCGGTTGCTGTTTCAGCCTTCGGAAGAGGCGTTTGATGCACAAGGAGTCAGCGGGGCCACGGCCATGATCGCGGATCAGGCCCTGCAGGAAGTAGATAGTGTCATTGCGCTGCACGTGAACTCCACGTGTCCATCGGGCCATGTGGAAATCTGCAGTGGTCAAGCCTTGGCGGCCGTGGACAGCTTCGAGGCTTGGATAGAAGGCGATGGCGGCCATGGAGCCATGCCACATCAGGGAGTGGATCCACTGTTCCTGCTGAGCTCCATCCTGCCGCAACTGTACGGCATTCCTTCGCGCCGCATCAGTCCGGTAGAGAAATGCGTGGTCAGCCTTGGTCAGATCAAGGGAGGCTCCGCACCCAATGTCATCCCGTCCGAGGTGTATGTGCAAGGCACTGTCCGGAGCCTAGACGAGACCGTGCGGGAACAGCTTGGACAGGAGATCGAACAATGTTTCGCGCTGGCCGGGACCCTAGGGGGACGGTACCGCTTCCAGCTGTCCAGGGGATATCCGGCCATGCTGAATCATGCCCAGGTCAATGCATGGTTGAAGGACGCGGCGGTCGATCTCGCGGGATCCGTCGCCTTGGTCGAAAAGGAGGCTCCGCTCAGCATGGGGGCCGAAGATTTTGCCTACATGACTCAGGCTGCGCCCGGCGCCATGTTTATGTTGGGGGCCGCCGTTCCCGGTGGCGGGGCCCATCACACACCCACATTCGACATTGACGAAGACGTCTTCCCGCTGGGCACCGCAATTCTGGCGGAAACCGCTCATCGTTTCGTGACAGGAAGGCTCGCCCAACCCTGAATCGGCGAGACAGTGTGCCCCGGAGAAAGCGCCGATGCATTCCATAGACTCAGACTATGTCCGGGATCAGTTGTTTCGGTTGATATCGATTGATTCCCGCAACCCGACCCTGACGTCGGACGCGCCCGGGGAAACCGAGATTGGCCATTACGTTTTCTCCGAGCTACAGCGGCTGGGCGTGGACGTGCAGTTTCAGGAGACCGCGGCGCCCGCCCGGCACAATGTGATAGCCCGCTTGGAGGGGAATGCACCGGGCAGTCTGCCTTCTCTGATGTTGAACGGGCATTTGGACACTGTCAATGTGGAAGGCATGGAGGCCCCCTTTACACCTTGGGAACAGCACGGACTGGTGTACGGGCGCGGCAGCCAAGACATGAAAGGCAGTCTGGCGGTCATGCTGGGCTTGGCCGCCAGCCTGACTCAATCCCAAGAACGCCCCGCGCGCGACCTGACCTTGGCCTTTGTGGTGGATGAGGAGGGAGACAGCATAGGCACCGAAGCCCTGGTCAAGGAGTTTCTCTCGGCGGAGGCAATCATCCTGGAGCCGACCGATTTGCAGACTGCAGTGGCCCATCGGGGATTTGCCTGGTACCAGATTGTCTCCCAAGGCCGAGCCGCACATGGCAGCCGATTTGAAGAGGGCGTGGATGCCATTGCCAATCTGGGCCCGCTCCTGCAGGGCTTGCAACACTTGGCTCGGGAACTGATCAAAAGGCCCGCCCAGTCGCTGGCGGGGCCCCCGTCCCTACATGCCTCCACCATCGCGGGTGGTACGGAGCTCAGCGTGTATCCCGCCCAATGCACACTGACGGTGGAACGCCGGATCGCCCCCACGGAGAATGTAGTTACCGTAACCCAGGAAATTCAGGCATTGGTCGATTTGGCCAACGACCCATTGGAAACGGAGGCCATTTCACTGCGCACCTTGCAGATCCGCAATCCGTTCCAGGCCCGACCCGACAGTCCCTTGGCAGCTCGAATCGCGGCAGCCCGCGCAGCCCAGAATCTGGCGAGTCCGGAGATTGGTGCGCCTTTCTGGACTGATGCGGCGATTCTCGCCGAGGCCGGCAGCGATTGTGCGGTGCTGGGGCCGCAGGGTTTTGGCCTACACAGCGCCGAGGAATGGGTCTCTTTGGAGTCGCTGGATATGCTGGGACGCATTCTCCTGGACTGCATCTGGGGCTTCGGTCAGAATGGCTGCTCAAGACTTCGGCAATGAACAACCCCGCGGCACACTGCAGCCCCAGCAACTTCGCCCTGTCGCGTGTCACGGCCCCCAGTCCCTCCGCGGTCGGTTGACAAGACGACCCCATGATCCGGCCTTGGATTGTGGTCCGGATTGGGCAGAAATGGTTCTAGGCCATTTCTGCCCAAGTTGGGAACTGATTGGATTCCGTGACTATGCGTGGCCTGTCTGCCTATCGGATCGAATCATGAGCAGCGAGGAGACAAGTCCCACCGCGGCGGCCACGATGAAGGACAGGAACGTATTCTGATAGGCTTGCAGGACAGGGAAATCCCAAGTACTGAATTGCTGGTAGACAACTCCTGCAGTGGTGGTGCCCACGGCCACACCGACAAACCGGGTCAGGCTGTACATGCCCGCGGCGATGTTGGCTTGGCTTTCCACGACATCCAACAGGGCGGTGCGGTGCAGAGCGGCCAGCATGGTGCCGACACCCAGACCATGAATTGCCAAGATGCTGCCTAGACCCCATAGAGACACCGTAGCTGGCAACAGGAAAAGCGCCAGCATCACCAGAATCTGGGAGGAAAATCCAATCAGGAGCGGGCGGCGAATGCCCCAGCGATCCGCAATGAGACCGCCAAAGCGCACCATCAAGGACATGGCCGCGGGATTGACCATCAGCATCACGCCGAGCGTAGTGCCCTGCAAACCATGCAGATCGGCCAGATACAGCGGCATA
This sequence comes from Caldilineaceae bacterium, assembly GCA_963422415.1. Classification (GTDB taxonomy): domain Bacteria; phylum Chloroflexota; class Anaerolineae; order Caldilineales; family Caldilineaceae; genus Bin34. The sequence goes on along the minus strand of OY729430.1, from coordinate 2,219,078 downwards.
AGCAAGCCCGTGCACCCCATCGTGATCATGCGGAACGTTGCTCCGAAGGAGGCGAGCCGAAACGATCGGATCCGATAAAGATCCAATTCGATAAAGGGGGATGCGGCCGTTTTCTCGCGCCAGATCAGAAGAGACAGGAAGATAATGACCAGCAGACCCAGACGCCAGTCCTGAAGCGGCGGCACCCCCGTGATGGGGCGACTGGACAGAAAGGCAAAAAAGGCCACTACCCAGCAAGCCAGAAACAGGACGCCCAGCCAGTCGAAGCGTCGCCACATTTCCGGCTTGATGTTGCTGTAGCCCGCGGGAATGGCGACGATGACCACGACCAAGGCCAAAACACCCATGATCAAGGAAAGCAGAAAGGTAAGCCGCCAGTTCCCAAAGGACAGAATCAGGCCGGCCATGAGTGGTCCCAAGAACGCGACGGTCGGCCCCACCGAGCTCCAAGTGCCCAAGGCCTTGCCCCTTTCATGCCTTTGAAAGATGGCGGAAATATAGGCCATGCCCAGCGGTGTCATCCCCGCCACGCCGAATCCCTGGATACCCTGTCCCAGCAACAGCACGGAGAAGCGGGGCGAGAGCATCGAGGTTGTCACCCCCACCAGAAACAAGGCGCATCCCGCCATGATCAGGCGGCGGCGACCCACGATCTCGCTCAACCGGCAGTAGACCGGCGTGAGCACCATGAACGGAATGGAAAAGGACATGGAAAGCCAGGCCAAGGATTCCGCCGTGAGTCCAAACGTCTCCCGGAACAGCGGCGAAGAGACGCGCAGTACCGACGAGGCCATCGGCATCAGGGAAGCCGGGAACATCAGCGCCGCTACAATCAGCCATGCCTTCCCTTCCGGGACGCCACGAAAATACCCACTGCCGCGCAACCGCGCCAAGAACGGGGGAAAGTTGAAGTGAATCAAGAAGGCTTGCCTGTCGATTGGGGCTGGAAGACAGGCCCACGTCCACGGACTGGTTTTCCCAACACAACGAATTACCGACGTCCGCGATGGACAGACAGCTGTGTATACCGGGGAACGAGTTCATGGAGTGCGGGCTGCAGACTGCGCGGCGGCATGCCCATGGCCAAGGCCTCCAAATCATCCAGCACCATTGAGCCGATGTCCCACAATCCTTCGGGCACACTGCCCGCGCGATGGGCGGACAGGATGGCTCCCTCCGCCTGCCGAATGGGGTGATCCAACGCCAGCGGTTCTTCGGGAAACACATCAATGGCCGTCCGAAAACGGCCTGCCAACACCAAGTCCGTCAAGGCATCGAAATCCACGACATGTGCGCGGCTGATGAGAAGAAATATGGCATCCGACCGTATCAGTTCCAGCAGTTCCCGGGTGATCATGCCCGCGTTTTCGGCGCTGGGGATGGCCAACACAAAGATAAATCGATTTTCGGCCAACAGTTGGGGCAAAGACACAGGTTGGCAACCGGCGCCGGTGATCACGCGCGCGCTGATCCAAGGATCATGTACCTGCAGGCGCGGCCGAAACGGAGCCAGGAAGGACCGCAGACTACTGGCCAAGCCGCCAAACCCGACCAAGCCCACCGGTTGATCAAACAGCAAGAAGGAGTTCTGATTGCTGCGGTGCAAGTACTGCTCGACACCCGCCCGGAAATCTCGATCCGCCTTTACAATCTCGCGGGCCGAGGCGATGGCCATGCCGAGAGCCATCTCGGCGACCTGCGGTCCGAAGGCCGGGGCCGCGGACAACACATGAATGTGGCGCTGGTGGCAATACTCGTAATCCAGTTCCTGGGGAAACCCGCCCGAGACCGTCATGATTGCCTTCAGCCGAGAGGCTCGGTACAAGAGATCTCCATATCTCCAATCGGAACAAACCACTACATCGACATCAGGGATGATCCGTGCCGCCTCCGCCTCGGGAATCGGTTCGTCTTTACGCCAATGCGAGTCGAAGTTGGCTACCAGCGCCGAGCGGTCTTGGTCGGAGAAGATTTCGCCCATGCGCCGGAAGGCGGGATCCACCAATACCTTGAGAGACGAACTCATTTGTGTTCCTTATGCATGACGAGTCGCACTGGCACTATGTCCTCAAGCGCCAACACTTATGTGGGCAGCCGCGGGCTCCACACGAAAGCTGGATTGGGCAGGGAGTGTGCCAAGGATTCGGCAAGATGGATGAAGGATTCATGGATTCCCAAGTGTTCCCCAAGACAAGGGGCAAAGGCCTTTCTAGCCAGTCCATCCAGAAAATCGCGATTCTGAGTCTATCAGATACTCATGACCCTATCGCTGTACGCCGATCATCTGCATGGCCTCCCGGCCACTCTGGATTTCGCGCCAGTCGACGAAAAGGGCGAATCGCCCAAGGAAGTTGACTCTGTCTGATACGTAAAGCCATTGTTTTTATATAGAAACACCCAAGAAGTACGGCGATCCAGTACCTGTTCCCCAAACAACGGCCGGAATTGTCAATACCGAATCAGATCTTGTCTTGGGCTACGGGCTGAATATGCAAGGAGTTGAGTGTGTTCTCAAGGGGTGAGGGACAATATGTCAAGCGATGTTGCTAGCTTTAGTTCAAGTGGTATGCCCTGCTCCATTGCAGATGGTATCGGCAGCATGCCCGTCATAGGCAGGATGCATTGAATCAACTGACAGCTCAAAATGCAGACGGAGGAATTGCAATCGGCTGGGTTGGTACAAGTGGTTCGGTATGACGGGTCCAAGGCTTGGTCTGGATTCCTACGTGTAGAACTCGACCCTAAATGCATTGTAGGTCTGGTAGTCTTCTGTCTACCTTCTATCAATCAGATTAAAGAAAGACAGAAAGAAAATTCGGGAAATTTCTATACAACATTTCATAGTGTTGACTTATAACAACAACACTGCTATGGTTGTATTTATGAAGTCAATCAAACACTTCGCTCATGTTTCACAAGGCTTGGTCATATCGGGCCGGGGAGCTGGTGCACAACGTGGCGATTGGGTGTTGCATATGGTTGAGAGTAGCGATGTAAGAGACGGTTGGCTGGGTCTTGCAAATCTTCGAAAAATCAGTATTGCCCAGAACGCCCGTACCGAGCGGCACCTGCTTCGTCCCTATGATGTACTGGTGACTGCCCGTGCTTGGGTTGGTCAAGCTGCCCTTGTGCCACCGAATGTGTCAAGGACTGTGGCAGGCGTAACATTGCTGGTTGTACGCCCCAAACATCCAGAGTGGGGGGTAGGTCACTTTCTTTGGTATTTTCTCACCTCAACTGTTGGTCGTGCTGAGTTGGCCAAGAGGATAACAACAAGTGCCACTATTAATTCGCTTTCTGCAAAAAACCTTGGTGAGGTCAACGTTCCTATCCCATCCGAGCGCGATCTTGAACGCATCGTTCAGCTTGTGAATACTTCAGAGGCTGCATATACATCGGCAATCAAAGCGGCACATCTGCGACGCGAGACATTTCGCGATGCCTTTGTTCAAGAAATTTGCAATAGATCTATGTTGATATCTTGAGGTAAAGCGATGCCACTTACCAGCCAAGAACTACAGTCCAAGTTGTGGCAAGCCGCGGATATACTGCGCGGGCAGATCGATGCCTCTGATTACAAGAATTACATATTCTCGATTCTGTTTGTAAAGCGGCTTTCGGATCATTTCGATGAAGAAGTACAGAACGCTATGTTAGTGGGCGTTCCAAGAAATGCAGCATTTACCGATCCCGACGAACACGAATTCTTCGTCCCGGAGTCCGCGCGTTGGTCAACTATCACTAGCACTACCATGAATCTAGGAGAGGCCCTCAACAAGGCGGGCCTAGCCATTGAGCATGCCAACACTCCAAGGCTGAACGGAGTACTGGCGGGTACCAACTGGAACGACGAATCCAAGTTGGGCAGCCCGGCCAACCGAGAACGCATCATTCGCAGTCTACTCAATCACTTCAGTGAATTGGATCTACGGGATGCAAATCTCCAAGACGGAGAAGGCGGTAGCAGCAATGTTCTAGGCGATGCTTACGAGTATCTGATCAACAGGTTTGCCGACGATGCCGGAAAGAAGGGCGGGGAATTCTACACGCCCCGTTCGGTGGTCCGGCTGATCGTTGAGCTGCTGGAACCGAAGGAAAGAATGCGCATCTGCGATCCGACTGCAGGCTCTGGCGGTATGTTGATTTATATCGCCCAGTATGTGAAAGAAAAAGGAGGAGACATACGCAATCTGGTGCTGCACGGCCAAGAGCGCAATCTAGGTACTTTGGCTATTGGCAAGCTGAATCTGTTGCTTCACAATCTGCGGGCGGCACGTCTGGAAGCGGGAGATGTCATTATAGAACCTCGACTGACAGACTCATCGGGGCATCTACTTTCTTATGACCTCGTGATCGCCAATCCACCTTTCAGCCTGAAAAACTGGGGTCATGATTTTGCGCCCAACGATCCTCACCATCGTTTTGATCGCTACAGTACCATTCCGCCTAGGACAAGAGGGGATTTTGCCTTTCTGTTGCATATGCTGAGGACAAGCACTCCCGAGGGCATTGTGGGTGTAGTAATGCCACACGGGATCCTTTTCCGTGGCGGGGCAGAGGGCAGGATACGGCGCGGTATCGTGGAAGATGACTGGTTCGAGGCAATTATAGGCTTGGCCCCCAACCTCTTCGTCGGAGCCAGCATTCCGGTTGTTGTCTGTGTCTTGAACAAGGCCAAGCCTAGTGAACGGCGTGGCAAAGTGCTATTCGTGGATGCAGCACAGGAAGGTTGCTTCAGGCAAGAGAAAGCACAGAACTATATTGACAAAGAGCATATTGACAAGATTGTTGCCACCTATCGTTCTTTTGAGGAAGTAGAACGGTTTGCACATGTGGCGGACATGGCGGAGTTACACGCCAACGACTTCAATCTGAATATCAGCCGCTATGTTGATACGACAGAGCCCGTGGAGGTGATGAGTGTCAAGGACGCCTTGGCACAGGTCCGGGAAGCGGAGCAGCGACGCGACGAGGCAGTAGCAAAAATGAACGAATTACTGGCGGAACTGGGGTATGCCGAAGGTTAGAGATGCCATCCAGCTGGTGGAAAAGGACGGATGGCTTCTGGATCGAACGCGAGAGGGCCATCATTACTTCAACCATGCAGTGAAGAAGGGAATTGTTGCCATAGCAGGCAGTACGCTTGCAGCAACAGAGGAAAGGAACTCTGTACGTTGAAGGGCTATTGGAGAGATCAAGACAGCCTAAAAGCAGAATCGAGATATCAGTTTCTCTTCAGAGCAATATCAGAAAAAGTTCACTAGCTCGTATGTTGTATATGTGGAACATTGAGCATATACCCGATGGCTGGGAGGTTGTAGAGCTGGGAGATGTGGCGGAAGTTACCGGAGGTAGTACACCTTCAAGAACAGTGGAGGAGTTTTGGGACGGTGGCATTGCTTGGGCAGTGCCGTCTGAGTTGACCGAATTACAAGGTCGTTATTTGACAAATACAAAGGAGTCCATTACCGAGGTAGGAATGAAGTCAGCCGGATTGAAACTCATTCCCGTCGGATCCGTATTGCTTACAAGCAGGGCAACCATAGGTGTTACAGCCATCAATACTATGCCTGTTGTCACGAATCAGGGATTCCAAAACCTTATAGTCCGAGATGGTACCGATGCCCTGTGGCTACATTACTGTATTTCAGCCTGCCGTAATGCTCTGAAACGGAGAGCATCGGGCAGCACTTTTCAAGAGGTTTCCCGGGAGAGTGTCCGCTCTCTCCCCATCTTGCTTCCGCCTCTTCCTGAGCAGAGATCCATCGCCGCTGTACTAGACTCTATTGACGAGGTCGTAGAACGAACCAAGCAGGTCATCTCTGTTATCCAGCACATGCGCGACGCCCTGCTACATGAGCTGCTCACTTACGGTGTTCCCGGCTGGCACACCAAATGGCAAGATGCACCGGGCATCGGGACCATCCCAGCGGACTGGGAGGTAGTGCAGCTAGGAGATGTAAGCTCTCTACCTCAGTATGGGGCACCGGCAAAGGCGCGTGAGTATGATCCGAGCTTGCCGCGATACGTGCGCATTTCAGACATAACCGATGATGGTTGGCTACGGAGTGACAATCGTAAATCGGCGGATCCTACCCAAGTCAAGGGATTTGAACTGGAAGCCGGTGATCTCTTATTTGCAAGAAGTGGGTCGGTAGGACGGACCTTCATGTACCGTACCCAATATGGAGCTTGTGTCTTTGCCGGATACTTGATACGATTTCGGCCCCTTACTCATATAGTGGACCCACAGTTTCTTGAGTATTGGACGCACTCAAAATCTTACTATCGGTGGGTTGCTTCCATGTCCCGTGTGGGTGCTCAGCCAAATATCAACGCTTCCGAGTACTCTTCACTCCCAATACCTCTCCCTCCACTACTGGAACAACGCGCAATTGTTGCCGTGTTTGATGTCATTGACAAGGGAATAGCACAAATGCAATTGGAAAAAGACAGAATTCAGATATTGAAAGTATCTGCTTCCGATGCACTATTGACAGGAAGGCTATTAGTCCGCAACCAATAGACAGAGGCAAATCAATGAAGAAGCAACAGAATGGTAATGAAAAGGACAATGTACCTAAAGGAAAACGTGGACGTGGCCCAGCCAAACCCTTCCCTTCAATGGAACTTGAAGAGGTGCTTGTATTGTCTAAGCACATTGTGGATGCTGGCGTTAACGGCAGTATGAAAAGACAACGGGTTATGGAAGATCTGAACCTTAGTCCCAACAGCCAAAAGGCTCGGGACTTAGTAACAAACTCGTCAAAGTATGGACTAACCTCTGGGGGATATAACGCCGAGTATTTGAAAATTACAGACGAAACTAAATATGCTTTTGTCAGTCAATCTGACGAACATTTTAAGTCTGTATGGTTCAGTTTTGCCATCGCCAAATTTGAATCCTTCAGTAACCTCTACGACGAGATTAAAGAGCGATCCCTTCCCAAATCAACCGTATTGCAAGATGAGCTTGAGAAATTAGGGATTCCCAATAAAGATAGCCTTAGGACTGTCCAGATATTCATTGCCAACCTTAAGTATCTCAATCTAATCAAAGATAACATTGTGACTCCTATTGAACAGGACGACGAAGCACCTACAAATGATTCTATGCAGAAACCAACTAGTGAGAATCCATCAGATGTTGTTCGGCCTGTCACCTCTTCACCGCTCACCTATCCCAACGGTGAAATTACAGTGAAAGAACCCTCAGTCCACATAGACATTCAAATTCATATTGACTCCAGCGCGACTCCTGAACAAATAGATCGCATTTTTGCCAACATGGCTCAACACTTGTACGCGCAAAAAGGGTGAATGACCAATGGCTTTCCCCAATCGATATCGTTATTGGCTGGCAAAAGTCAACAAAATTCAGGAGGCTGTAGACAACGCCGATCTCGGTTCACCTCATCAGACAGATGCTGACCAATACGATAAAAGATGCCAATCATCACTGACGATATTTGACACAGTGGTTACAAGCCAAACGCTTCGTAATTCGTGTCGTAGGCTGTTCATTGACGGGCATTACGCAGTAGCAGTCGAGAACGCCTTCAAAGTACTTAATAATACTGTCAAAGCCAAAGCCTGTTTCCCTGATACGGCTCCAGATGGGACTAAACTGATGTTGAAGGTATTCAGTCCCAACAAACCTGTGCTCCTGCTGAATACATTAAAAACGACTTCGGAAAAAGACGAACAGACGGGCTACATGAAAATTTTCGCTGGAGTCATGATGGGTATTAGAAACCCGCGTGCCCATGAACACAACCTTGAGGATGATCTGGACGTAGCCCTTGAGCTGCTTACTTTGGCAAATCACTTGATGCGCATGCTAGACAGATCTACAAAACGAGATCTTGCTTGAAAACTCCTACCAATCTTAATGAATTCAACCAAGCCGAGCGGCCGGCGCGTCAGTTGCTAGAGCGGCTGGGGTGGATATACGTGCCACGGGATGTGCTAGTGGCAGAGCGGAATGACGATCGAGAGGTGCTGCTGAAGAGCCGACTGAGGCGAGCTCTGATTCGGCTCAACGAGTGGATGACCGAGGAACAGGCAGAGCAGACAGTCTTTAAATTGGAGCACATTGACGCCACGAACATGGTCCGCAACCAGACCGTCCACGAGTATCTCACCTACGGGATGCCCTTGAATGTAGATGTTTCCCCCAAACGCAAGACAAGAATTGTCCGCTTCTTTGACTTTGAACACCCGGAGGGCAGCCTCAATGAATTTGTGGTCACCACCCAGTTCCACGTCCATCGCGGCAGCGAGTGGAGTAACCTCAATGACGAGCGTGCTGTCATCCCGGACTTGGTGCTCTTTGTAAATGGCATTCCGCTAGTAGTGATGGAGGCAAAGTCGCCATCACTGCTGGAAGAATGGCGGTTACAGGCTATAGGCCAATTGCGCCGTTATCAGGAGGCGGGATTGGAGTGGCAGGGGGCCGGTGTGCCCGAACTCTTTTACTATAATCTGCTCTGCGTAGCACATTGCGGTGCTGCTGCAGTCTACTCTGCTTTCGGTGCTCCAAGCAATGTCTATGCAGAGTGGAAAATGGTCTTGCCTTATTCAGAGAAGGAAGTGCAAGATCGATTCGGCGTTGTACCGCAGGGCCAAGCGCAATTGATCATTGGTCTGCTTTCTCCTTCCACACTGCTAGAGATCCTGCGCGATTTCGTCGTATATGAGCCCGAGAGAGGGCGTCTGGTCAAGAAACTGCCGCGCTACCACCAGTATCGAGCTGTTCGGGCCACGCTTGAACGCATCATGGAAGGCCAAGGCGGCGTAGTATGGCATACACAAGGCTCCGGTAAATCGCTGACCATGTTGTGGGTGGCAACAAAACTGTACCGAGAGCCGCGCCTGCACAACCCAAGTATCGTAGTGGTTACCGATCGTACACAGCTTGATCGCCAAATCACCCAAACATTCCAACGGTGCGGATTCCCCGCACCGGAACAGGCTTCCGATACCCGTGATCTTCGCTGTCTTTTATCGGCGAGATCTGGACATACGGTAATGACTACGCTACAGAAGTTTGAGGATGTACTGATTACGTCTGAAAACGAAATAGATGTTCTTAATCCATCAGAAAACATAATTATTATGGTGGATGAAGCCCACCGTACGCAATACGGGACATTAGGCGCGCGAATGTCGCAGGCATTGCCCAACGCGAAACTGATCGGATTTACAGGTACGCCGATTGACCGAGATTTCCGTTACAGCACAATGCATCGCTTTGGTCAGATCATTGACACCTATACCATTCCACAGTCAGTGGCTGACGGTGCAACAGTTCCCATCCTGTACCAATCCCGTTTGCCTGGACTGGCCTTGGAGGGTCCGGAAAGCCTAGATGATTTATTCGAAGCCCTGTTTGGAGACAAGCCAGCGGCAGTAAAGGCAAAATTGTTCCGCCGCTATGCCAACAAGGAAACCATCGCTACAGCAGAACGCCGTATTCAGATGATTGCCTTGGACATTGCCAATCATTTCAAAAAATACATCCGTCCCAACGGGTTCAAGGCCCAGGTAGTTGCTCCCAGTCGATCAGCTGCATTGCATTACGCTAAGTGTCTCAATGAATTTGGATTGTCTACTTTCCCCATTGTTACAACGAATCACAACGATGGCCCTGAATTCCGAGAAGCCCGTCAACTGGATCAAGAGCAGGTCGTTAGCTCTTTTGTCGACCCCCAGGGCGAGCCTGAGATTCTCGTTGTAGTTGACATGCTACTGACAGGATTTGATGCACCCATTGAACAGGTTCTTTACCTTGATCGCTCGCTGCGGGAACACAGTCTTCTTCAAGCCATTGCCCGTGTAAACCGGCGGTTCTCTCACGTCAAAGACGGCGTGGCTACCGAAAAGAGACACGGTCTTGTAATTGATTACCATGGAGTGTCTCAAGACTTGGAAGCAGCCCTCTCCACGTTTGAACGACAAGACGTGCAAGAAACAATGCAGATGCTCAAAGCGAATCCGGCACCGATTATCGAGTCGATTGCCGTCAAAGCGGAGGCTTATTTCAAAGACCTGAATCTGGACGATATTTGGGCCTGCGTCGGGATTTTCGCTCCGGATGACTTGACGGAGGGCCATTACAAGGCCGACCTTTTTGCACGCTTCAGAGCGGACTATAGCGATTTTGCGCGCCTGATGGATCGTTTTCTGCCTGACCCTTGTGCCCTCGCTTACATCGATCGTCTGGCTGGTCTTGCGATGATACATGCATACGTTCGGACCCAGTACTGTCGAGAAGACACAGATCTAGATTGGGCTGAAGCAGGAGCCAAGGTCAAGGCACTCGTACATGAGCGTATTGATGCAAGTGTTCATCCCTTGATGAAACCTTTGTCTATTTTCGCTCACGACTTTGAACAGAAAATCGCTGCACTGCCAAACCAAAGAGCACAGGCTTCAGTGATGGAACACGCGCTTCGGGCACAGATTCACGAGAGACTGGCCGAAAATCCAGCCTTCTATGAAACGCTCTCGAAACAGCTGGCTCGCATCATTGAAGACTGGCGTAACCACTTAATTGCTTCCGCTGAGGTTTGCCAGCGTTGCCTGGAACTGAGAAGACAAATCCAGAACAGGGCTGATGTCGCAGCGTCGCAAGGGTTTTCCACATTGTCCATGGCCATTTACGAATTGCTCGATTGCCATTCGCGAGATACGGATCCACCTGTGCCCAAGCTCACGGAATATACTCCGAACCAACCGGATTTTGACGAAGAGACGAGAAATGTTGCCCTGAAATTGGAGATTGCTGTCGACCATCACAAGGGAGTGATTGACTGGCAGTTGAATTCTGATGTTCTGCGTGAGATGCGCCGTGATATCAAGCGCGAACTGCGAAACAGCGGGGAATTTTCAGAGTTAAATCTGGTCCAAATTGCCAACCAGATCGTTGAAATGGCCAAGCGGCAGGCAAATCCATGACCGTGGGTCATCGCATCCGTTTTGGCGATACTGTAATTGAGTACGAAGTCAGGCGCAGCACTCGCCGCAAGAAAACGGTACAAATAACGGTAAACGGCGACGGGATTCTGGTCTCTGCACCTTTGACCCTGTCAGATGATGTATTACGCGCCATTGTGCGCAGGCGAGCATCATGGATTCTGCGTCAGCCCGTCAAAGCCATGCTGCCTGCTGTACCAAAGCAGTTTGCCAGCGGCGAAACTTTGCCCTACTTGGGCCGCAATGCTCTTTTGCTTCGGAAAACCGCCGATGTACGCTCGCTGGCGGTCCGCTTCGATCACTGGCGCTTTCGAGTCACGGTGCCTCAGAATCTTGCCGATGCAGAACAAATACCTCAGATCCAGCGTGCCTTCATTGCATGGTACCGCGCTCGTGCCGAGAAGCGACTTCCTTCAAGCGTTGAACGATGGAGGCTACAGTTCGGATGCAGAATCAAGCCTCGGATACTCATTCGGAGCCAACGCCAGCGCTGGGGCAGTTGTGCTCACGATGGCACCCTCCGCTTTAACTGGCGAGTCGTAATGCTGGAACCTGCGCTTATCGAATACATTGTTGTACACGAGCTTGCCCATTTGACAATTCGGAACCATTCCCCTCAATTTTGGGATTTGGTGGCAAGCGTGATGCCAGATGTACAGTATCAACGCCAGCGCTTGAAGGAGATAGGTCCTACACTCCCTTTATAAGTGTAACCTCTATGGACATTGCCTTGGTATGTACTGAACAGAAGTAAAGTGGATCTAGCTCCAAACTTCTTTTGCGGAGCCAGCACTCCGGTTGCCGTCTGTATGGTGACCTGCCAGAGGTTTCGGATATGTTCCAAACACTATTGCCATGTACCGAAATAATGAAAAAGGGCAAATGTTGAGGCATGGGCACTTACTTGTAGCGACATGCCCGTGGACGGTACCGCCCCGTATCCAACGTTTTCGAGCAGTACGGTAGGTAATCCGGGCAGCGCGTTGGAAAGCGTTGTGAGCGATGCTCACAATACCGGATTGGGCTTGGCAACGGAATTGACACTTAGTTAGGGAGCGAAGGATCAGGCGGCACTGACCTGCCTGACATGCACTTTCCGGGTATTGGCCATGTCTCGTTTCTTTCCCAGTGCGTTGGTAACTGTGGGCGTTGAGTCTGGAGACAATGTGTGCCGGCACTGCAGCAACCCTGAGTTTCAATGGGAAGGAGGCCGCCAAGAACATTCTGCATGGGGGCGAGGGATCGACCTTCAAAGCGGAGATTTCACTGAGTTTCAAGACGCCGGTTTCATTGGATGGCCCTTGGCAGCAGCAATTGCACACCGCAGTGCAGGGAATCAATGTCTCGGCTTGCGTCCTGTAGCTGACGGCATCAATAAGGTTGACCCCAGAGGCATCATATCCAAGATTCAGATCAATGGATGCCGACAGCGGCCTTGGGAAACAATTCACTGCGCGAACGAGCAGCTTTGAGCACCTGCTGCTGCCCCTGTACTTTCTTCACGTGCAGTAAGGGGGGGGGTTATGGCTATCCGCGTGTTTTCACTCAGACCCCAACTCCAAAAACACGCGTTGCCTTTTGGATTGCATCATGAATTTGGGAGTTCGGTCTGTCTGCTGGACCAAAGGCAGGATTCAATCAGTCTGTTCAAATAACAGCAAGCCAAAACGACTAGGCATGAAATCCCAGACCTAGCGGATCTAGGCTTGGTTTTCAAGTGCCAATTTACTTGGCTGTTCAATATATGATTTGACAAATATTGACTAATAGTTTATTGTCTGATCATGAATAATTGGCAAGAAGACGAGACGAGACGCCGGTTGGGGTTTTGGGTCGGTTCGCTGAGTTCGGCGATCAGGAACAGCCTCGGTCGTCGCTTGGCGCCATTCGATATCACTACGTCCCAATGGGCCATCTTGGAGACATGCTACAACGGCGAAGCTAACTCGATTTCGACGCTGTGCCGGTACATTCCGGTAGACCCCGCCGCCATCAGTCGTCAAGTTGACCGGTTGGTGGCCAAAGGTCTTGTCCGGCGGAGGCGCAGTGTCAAGGATCGTCGTGCAGTGCATATTGCTCTGACCGCCGTCGGACAGGAATTGGTACCTCAGTTGGCACGCTTGGCAAATGCCAACAATGACCAATTCCTGAACCGACTGGACAGTGCAGAGCAGGCGGAATTTGTGCGGATGTTGCAAAAGATGCTGGTCAGTAACGCAACCGAAGCGGGATCAGCATCAGCAGGAAGCAAGTGATGGAACACACAGAGAATTCGGCCAGTGCACTGGCCTCGAAATTGCAAACCAGGAGATTTCAATGACTACAAAAATCCCGAGGGACCCCCAAACCGATCACCTGCTCACTCCCGAAAATTCGGCCCTGATTCTGATTGACTTCCAACCAGGTTTGATTGACGGCACCAAGTCCGTGAGCCGGGAGATTCTGGTTAACAACGTAATGGCGCTGGCCAAGACCGGCAACTTGTTTCGGTTGCCCATTGTGCTCTCCACCATCGGAGTGAACGCCGGCTACCAAGAGGATACGATTGCCGATCTGAAGTCGGTTCTGTCTGGCATTCCGACCGTCGATCGCTCGAAAGTGAATGCATGGGAAGAACCCGCCTTTCGCGAGGCGGTGGTCGCCACTGGACGCCGCAAGCTGATAATGGCCGGTCTCTGGACGGAAGTGTGTCTGGTGTTTCCCGCGCTGGATCTGCTGCAGGAAGACTATCAAGTGTACGCCGTGTCCGATGCGTCGGGCGGAACCAGTGCCGATGCCCACGAGCGTGGCATGCAGCGGATAATCCAAGCTGGAGCAGTCCCCGTTACATGGGAGGCGACAATGGCCGAACTGGGCCGATTGAATATGGCCAACTACGACATGAACAGGTTTATTGAACTCATGAATGTACACTTGCCCAAGAGCGTCTAGCATTTGCAGGCTGCAATCATCAACGAAGCGGGCCCTATCCGGCACTCCATCTACAATTGGGTACGTGTAGTTCAAGCAGAAGGCAATTTTGAACGGCAACAACTTGGCAGCAAGGCCGATGGGACCTTGGCAAAAATATCCTGCTCATAGTATGCGCTGGCCCGTTTTGGAGTGTTGAACCCTTCGGTCGTCGGAGTCACCCTGTTCAAGACAGCGGATGACTTTGGCGACCGAAACCGGGGCTCGGTCGGTTGATGGCAGGATTGCTGTTGGTCTACGGGATGACAATACTCCGACATCTATGAAACATGTCCGTTTTTCGTCTCTGCCAAGCCGATCTGCGTCACTCGGCACAACAGCCGGATACGAATAGACTGATCTCTACCAAGAACCTTGACCGTGCATTTGCGGGATCTGAATCTCCGCGTGAATTACGGGCTTGGCGACAATCTGCTCACCGAGTTCCATATACCTGAAAGCTGTGCAGTGCGATACGACCACACAGCCTGCCTACTTCACAATTCCAGCGCTCTGACTGGAGCGGCTGCTGGGCTGGCACGTTTCATCCAAGACCGCCCCGTTCGGCTATTGGCCAGCTACGGCAATGGGGACACGCGGGATATTCAGACCTTGCAGGGTCGCCACCAAATACCCGACTGTCTGGCGGCGCGGCCGGCCGCGTCCTTGGTTCCAGAGAACGAAGTCCAAGTGAAACGACTTTCGGTCCTGACCTGGCTCCTGCGTGAAGGCAGAATCAAGGCCAAGATAGTCATTGGGCCTGCTGAGGAAACTCTATCACCAGAAGTTTGGTATCCTGCTCGAGGCCAGCGGGGATGGCGTGGCGTTTATTGGGGCCGACAGGGCATGTCTTGGATTGCCAGAGAGTGACTGTCCGTGGCTGGGCAGTCACTCTGCACTGCGTTGACGGACACCGTTTGCCTGCGGCAGCGGCGGTTCCCGGCGCTGCAAGCGGTTCTGCAGATCCGCCAGCGAGGGCATCTGCTCGGGTGGGACGTCGGCCAGCCGCAGCCGAAAGGCGGCTGCGGCCGCATCGTCCCAGCCCAGCCTGACATAATCCGTCAGTATCGTCAACAGTCCTTCCTGCAGTCCTTCTTGGTGTCCTGCCTGCAGTCCTTCTTGGCGCACTTCCCGCACCAGATCCTGCACTGTCGTCATGGTTTTCTCCAATTGGGCAAAAGTTAGTGTAGATATGTTATCAAGAGCGGCCCCACTGGCCGGCCAGCTGCGCAGAAAATCCTTCATGCCGGTCGCAATCCAGACTGCCAGGGAATTTCCCAGTTCGCTGCCAGCCGGGTCCAGAAGGGGTTTCAGCCAATCCACCACTACATGCAAGAGCAGGTCGTAGGCGACGCTGTGAGTGACAGGATCCCGACTTCGCGTCCGCAGTGCCCACTGCAACCGAGCCAGAGCGATGACGCTGGTCATCAGATTGTCGCGCGGCAGATCGAAGACTGTCGGGTCGCGACTGGGAAAGGGGTACTGGTGGATGTCAAGGAGCGGACCATCGACAAAGTACACGGATCTGTCACCGGCCGGGTGCGGCCAAGGCTGCAGCCACGGTCCGAAAGGTCGGGCGGCGGTGCTGAGGAGCAGTGGGTAGATGGGCACGTTCGACTGTCGGCCGGCACTGTGCCAGAGATTGACCATGTACTCTGCCATACGGATGCCCATGCCGGGATCGACCTTGGCTTGGTACTCCAGCAGCAGCAGGCGGCGTTCACGCCCTCGGGCCAGTTCCCACACCTGATCGGAGCGGCGAGTATGGTGGCGCGGCTCCCGCTCGGCCTCGATACCAGTGCGCTCGATGGACAGTTGTTGGATTGCCTTGTAACCGTGCAGGTCTGGGACAAAGCGCGGGTGCAGCAGGGCCTGGACCATCTCTTGCTGCTGAAACAGGGACTTGAGCGTCCCGTCAAAGTTAAAACGGGGAAGCGATGACTGAGACAGGATGTGCCTCCACAGGAGAAAAGGTCAGGGCGCATCGTGGAATTATACTCTTGCACCTGTATTTTCATAATTGAATATAGTACATAAATTTGGATGTTAAGACAGCGCAAGGCCCCATAGTTGGTGCTACGATGGATGTCACCTGTCACTGTCGTCGAGATCATTCCTCTGTGGGTCGGTGTCACACCTTGTTCTCGCTTGTCCATCAGCAGTCCCCAATCGCGCACCTTGTGCGGCCCACTGCAGTCGGCTACAGGACAACAGTTTCGGTGCATCATGACGAGTGCACAAGGTTCCGCTGCAAGCCTTTGGGACACATGCAGAAGCCCGCCGCGGGAGCACAAACTAAGACGGTGCGCATCATGTCATCTTGGCCGACGTCCGGCCAAGGCCCGATCCATCTGGCACGGCAAGTCCAGCGTCTCGTGCATGTGCATGCCGAGTGACCACTCCACTCCTTGAAATGGCGGCAGGTATTTTCCGCTTGGTGCCATAGCCGATGCAGGGCATGCGCCAGCGGCGCAGCGGCGTCTGGATGACTCTGGCAGGGCGGTGCTCCGCATCGGATGCCCGCCTGCGAACATGGAGGTCTCTGGGCTACCCATGACCTGATGGCTGAATCGTCTCCAAGGGCAATGGATCGGGTGTATCAGGATGACGAGATCCAGAAGGGGCTATGGCGATGGGCTTTTCGCGGGTCGCGCCCCCGCATCCGCGGCGCGTCAAATCCTTGACCCACCACAGGACATTGCACCAACGAGAGAAAGGCTGTTTCATGTCCTTCAAAGACTGGTCTGCAGATCAAATCGCTCATTCCATCCGCGTCTTTGATTTTTTCTCGGGCTGTGGAGGTACCAGTATAGGCATGAAGGCCGCGGGGATGGAGATTGTTTTCGGTCTGGACAACGATCCTGATGCCGGCAAGACTTTTGAAGCCAAATTCCCGGAGGCCGCGTTCCTGGAACGGGATATCCAGCAGTTTCCCACAGAGGACTTGACGCCCTACGTGGAGGCCGACAGTGATCGCGTCCTGCTGTTCAGTGCCTGCGCGCCTTGCCAGCCTTTTTTCCCTGCAGCGACGCGGTGCCCTACCAGCCCACGATAAACGATTTGGGCTCTTGGATTTTCTGCTGCCTTTGATCAGCGAATATCAAGCTGACCTTGTCTTTGTCGAAAATGTGCCAGGATTGCGTTCACGCAGATTGGGCTGCGCCCTGTTTCAGGATTTCACGCAGAGATTGCAAGTGGATTTTGGTTGCCACACGCGCTGCCGCGTTGTCTATGCCTGGAGCTACGGTGTTCCTTAACGTCGGGCCCGGCTGATTCTGTTGGCAAGCCGCAGAGGACCTGTTGATTTTCCCGCTCCCACACATGGACCCGGTTCACCGCATCCTGCCTACTCTACGGCGGCAGACTGGGTCCGGGACCTGCCCGGGATCGCTGCGGCACAGAAAACGCCTGCGTCGCCAATCATAGGGTGGCAAGCCTTTCAAACCTCAATCTGAAACGCTTGAAGCCAACCCCCGAAGGCGGAGATTGGCGTAATTGGCCGATGTATTTGAGACCTTCCTGTCATCGGAGTTTCGCAGGGTATTCCGATGTCTGTGGGCGATTGCGTTGGGATAGACCGGCTCCTATGCTTACAACTCGGTGCATCAGCTACTCCAACGGGCGATTTGGACACCCTGAACAAGACCGTGCCCTCAGTGTACGCGAGACCGCCCTCTTGCAGACTTTTGCACTTGATTTCGAGTTTGCCGGCAGCCTGCATGCGCAGGCCCGTCAAGTAGGGAACGCGGTACCCCAGTTGCTGGCGAAGCGTTTTGGAGAATACTTCGTGCGACATGTAAAGGACACGATGCCTAACGGCTGATCTGCATTGGGCCTCAGGACAACACAGTGGTGAAATTCAAAACCCGTGCTCGGGCTGTGGATATGCTCAGACGGCAGCAAATTGCAAGTATTTCCACGGCGATTGGTGAATTGTTCAAGAATGCCTTCGACGCGTACGCGACCCATGTGGCAGTGGACTATTACCGTCCTGATTAGCTCTTGGTCTTGCGGGACAATGGCCTCGGCATGACACGGGAGGATGTAGAAGAGCGCTGGCTTGTATTGGGGACAGAGAGCAAGCTATCTCTTAACGGACTGCAGAAAGCTGCCTTGACATTGGGCTTGAAGAAGCGTTGCGCCATGGGAGAGAAGGGAATTGGCCGGTTGACCATTGGCACAATTGATCCGCAAGTGCTTCTAATAACCCGCGCCAAACGAGTTGATAGCCTTCATTCTACTGTAGAGGCCTTCATCAACTGGTCCCTTTTTGCTCTCCCCGGGTCCTGGGATATCGCTGGAAGAAATCGAGGTGCCAGTCAGGGAATTCCTTGGTGGAGTTCTACCCTCCGAGTCGGATCTTGCCAATCTAGTCGATACCGTTCGGTACAACTTCATTGGCCTACGCCACACGATGGCTTCCAGTCCTGCCAAGGAGATTGAAGAGCAGTTGAACCGAGTCTGCTTTGATCCGTCTGCGCTCCAGCGGCGGTTTGCGGAAATGGCTCTTGTTGGCCGAAGGCAATCCACGCATAGCGGCTGAGGCGATACCCCATGAATTCTGCAATTGCTTGATGAATTTGCGGAGCATTGCCGATACTGTCAACTCAAATGCCGCAGAGCCCATCGCACTCTTCTCCAAACTGGTCGGGTCTGCTGCTGAAACCGACCTCTTCCAGCGGCATGCGTGTCGAGTGCAGAAACGGCACATGTTTCATCTTGGGGAAACGCTCTGGATCCGATCGCAAGGCGATGTCCACTTCCACCGCGTCCTGCCAAGCTGCCCGGTCGTTGTCTTTCATGTGCTGCCATGAATCGTCGCTGCGATAGGGGCAGCCGATGCAGGATGATTTCGGCAGGTCTCGATGGCCATAGTGGCGAGCGAACCAGTCTTGCAACTGGTATCGGCTGAAACCAAGTTCAACGAGGGGATAGCGCAGAGAAATCCAAGAATAACGACTGGGTTTTTGCCGTTGAGACTCGTCTATTGAGATGCCCAGCCACTGCTCCACTCTTTTTGTCTTTGGCACGGGACGGCCATCGGGAATGCCCAGTATCTTTCGAATGTGCTGATTGATGGGATTGATCTTGTAGTGTTTCGTGCATTGCCGGTAGCTCATGCCGGCATTTTTCCCATCCAGCCCCTTGAAGTAGACCGGTATGGAAATAAAGTTGTCTCCGTCGGGTTTGGTTCCATTCAGTAGATCTTGACGAATATTGCCGGCACTAACCCGATAGACCGGAAACGAGAGCTTGCTTTGCAGCCAGGCCAGATGATCGTACACGGCTTGGGGCTCCCAGCCAGTGTCGGCGAAGATGGCAAAGTCGGGCTTGGGCAGACCGTGCTCTCCCCGTTCCGCCATCAAGGCCAGTACCGAAGACTGGACTCCCGCGCCTAGACTCAACACTCTCAGTGCCGGAGCCTGATATTTGGGCTGACGCGACCTTGTATATTCTGGATTGGACAGTACGCTTTCAATGCTGCCCTGAATGTATTCGCGCAGGTCGTTGTGATCCAAGGCATCCAGCAGATACAGGCCTGTCCGATGCTGCAACCGATTCATCACGGCCCGGACTCCCCTGAAATTCAGAGCATCCAAATTGTCAGCAATCGTGTCATGGTACACGGCGGCCACGTAAGGATTGTAGAGAAACCCGCTGCCGCCCATGATGGTCAGATAATCCCAATGCGTGTTGTGGGACGCAAGCTGCTGCAGAATATCTGTGGCGCTGTGTACGGAATGCTTGACCAATCGGAGAGCCCACTCGGCCATCCACCAAGTGCGGGCGCTTGTGTTGGACTGCGCCAATGCGTTCAGAGACGAGCTCTTGGCAAACCAGTGGCTCTTTACATGATTGAAGGACCATTTTCTTTTTTTCCCCAGTGGCCACCTCTCAATGCCATAGCTGTGGTGTCGGAAGTGCGTGAACCAGGCCCATAATCGCGGGTCTGCCGCCTGGGCCGGAGAAAGTCCTTGCAGCGCGCTGTGGAAATCCAAGCCCTGCGTATCGTTGTGTTGGGGAGCCTTGTCGGGATTCAATATTTTCAGTCCGATCTCTCCTGCAACCTGAATCCCCTTGACTTCCTCGGTGTAGTCGGGAATTCCTTGCTGTACGAGAATGCCGGCAAAGTCGGTTTCTGGATTCTGCCAAGGACTTGGATCGTTTCGAGCAATGTTCAGCAGTGTGTTGTAGGCCGATTCGCTCAATCTGCAGATTTTTTGTTCCATGGTCCTACTCGACATCGAAATTCACAAAATGATCAAAGACGTCCAACGACTTCGCCAGAGGTTGTTGCAGCACTCGGCTGGCAATGGTTTGTGCCTCTTCCTTCAAGGCGTCGCCGCTGTCTGGCAACCTAAGCTTCCTTAGCTGTGCTCGAAGGGCCTTGACCCAGGCTCGATTGTCTTCTTCTGCAATGTCGGCCAGCTGTTGTACAGACTGCATGACCGCCGGAAAGTAGATGGTGGTTTCCAGCATGGTCCTTAAGTTGGGGTGTGCATGCAATCGGCTTATCCGGCTGAACAGCCTCTCGTTTAGACGAATTTCGATTTTTTGGTTGTCCAAGTTCAATGCCATTTCGTCTTTGGCCTTCACTCCAGGATCGGACGACAAGACAATGACTGCACCAATCCCGCGAATTGCGTCCATGTCGAATTGCATCTCGGCGCCGATGGCCAGAATTGCCCGTGCCGGCACCGTATACCCTTGCGGGCGGGCCAATCGGAAATCGGGATGGTGCGTTTCACTTAGGAAACCCTTGATTTCCTCCGTTGCCAACAGATATGGGGTGTAATGGACCATTCCAGTCAACCAGTTACTGTCAATTTTCCAGTCAACCCTTGTCCGATCGTCTTCGACCTGACGCAGTAATCTGCGAAACCCGGTTCTATCGCAACCCAAAATGGTCGCGACTTGGGCTTTGCCGTCTTCCCAAAGTCTTTGCAGATCCACGCTGGAAAGTTCATAGGAACCTGTGGCCACCAGATTATCTGGCTGATCGGGGCGGCGCACCAGTTCCCAAGCCGGCCCTGCCTTGCCATCGCTTGTCTTGGCGTACGCCAGAGGGGCGGCGTCAGGATAATCGTCGCTGCCGGGACGCAACACTGGATAAGGAAAGGTGCGATTCAGTATTTGGTGGGACAAGACTGTTCTTAGTAGCTTATGACGAATGTACTGCCCGGCAGAGGGTTTTCGGCAGTTATCTGCACTTGCAGTCTGCGACTCCCTTTGGTTTGCAACACTTTCAAAGCGTTGTCTTCAACTACGAAATCGCAGTCGTTGTGTTCCAGCTTTTGGGCGCGAGCCACCGCGACCTGTTCCTTGGAACCCGTGATTATCTCCGCACCGGTCGGGCGAATTCGAATGGTGCAGGGCAACTCGACCGAATCCGGTAGCGTAAACGTTATCCTGGCTCTTGTCTCGTCAATAGGTATGAATCGCGGTTGGGCCAAGGGCACTCCAGCCCGTTTCTTCCGTTTGGGGTCATCTGGCGGCGGATCGTCTGGTGGTGGGTCATCTGGCGGTGGGTCATCTGGCGGTGGGTCATCTGGTGGTGGGTCATCTGGCGGCGGATCGTCTGGCGGCGGATCGTCTGGCAGATCTGAGCCCTCGTATTCCTCGGGCCCCGTTGTAGATGGGGGGGGGGGGGGGGTAGCCTTTAACCACAGTCGGCTCGATGGCTGCAGTGGGCAGTTCCTCTTGGTCCTCTTCCAAACTTGGCAGCCATGCAGCCGTTTCATAGGCGTCAATGGATTGGGCAGGCACTACATGTTCAATTTCTTCACGCACCATTTTGCGTATTTGGTCTCTCACCTTTGCCAGACAACTTTTGGCCTCTTCCTGTTGTTCGGGCGGCAGATTTTCTACGGAAATTGCATTGTGACTGGGATTTTCCAATCTCCTTAGATAGCTGTCGCATTCATCGTCGAATGGACGCAACAAAACGGAAAATTGCTGAAGGCCCATTTGGCTCCATCTGGGGCGCATATCGTTTTTGCTTTGCTGTTCAGTGCTTGCAATCAACATGCCTTTTCGATTGATGTGGGCCAAGTGCCTGTCCTCTTGGGAAGCATCCACATCGATGTAGACCGCAAGGCGTCCGATATCCCCCACTGGTTCCGTCAGCTTGGGTCTTTGCTGGGTACGCAGCATGTCATAAAACCTTTGGGTCGTTTTCAAACGCGGATCTTCCGACAGATACCCAGGCAAGGTATTGTGATCGATCCGAATGGCATCGATCTGAACCGTCAATCTTCGTTGTTGCAGCGCCGCCCAAAAGTGAAAGAGAACATGATACAAAACCTGCTTCTGCCAATCCAGGGCGGCGTGCGTGAAAGCCGGTATGGCGATGCGAGTCCCGGTTCGGTCCAAGGCCATCTCGTCAGGCACCTCTGCAGAACCGCGGAGTTCCCGAGGTTTCTCCGGACCGGCAGGCGCAAACATGAAACGTCCTTCATGCCGAAACGTTTCTTCGGTTTGACCATAGGGATCAGGGTGATTCAGCATTTCCGTCTTGCCGGTCATAAGCAATTGCCGCCCCTGAAGACGCATTTTGCGCGTTGGCGTGTAGTGAGTGCTGTATATGACTGTGTTCAGCTTCGATAGATTGAACGAGGCGTTCTTGCCTACTCCGAAGGAGCCTCCCGCCGCCGCTTCCCTTTTGAGTCCGCCGCCGCTGCTGGTTTCTACGAGGGACTCCCAAGCTTCGGGAACCAGGCCGGTGGTCATGCTGTCGGTATAAACCAATGTAGGGAGCTTCGATTCTTTCAGCAACGCTACGCGTTCTTGATACTCCTTCCTATATTGATGGGCAGGCTTTCCTGTTTCCTGCGTCGTGGCCAAACAGGAAACGGCATGTCGAAGCAGATCTGGGCCACCCCAAACGTGAGTAGGCATGTCTTTGACTTGAATGTCAACATGTACGGGTTGGGTGGGGGAAACAAACGCGTCCAAGCTGTTTTGCAGCAGTTCCCTGATGCCTTTGGCCAACGTATCCTCGGAAAAGATCACGGCCCCTGCTGATGTATAGCTCTTGGTGTCACTGGGATGAAGGAGAGAAAATGTCCATCTGGGATTGATATACATGCCGCCGGACCGACCTTTGTCAAAACCAAAGAAATTTCCCCGACAATCCAGAGCATCCACCACAATCAAGTGGTCAATTTGCAACTGCTCAGGCAGGGGAGCAACAGCGTTTCAATGCTGTGCGCGTTTTATGCTACAGCGGATGCGGCTTGCAATTCAAATCACTGTCCATACTAGATGCTGAACCGCGATCTGCTCATGGCAGCTCCGGAGTCTAGAGACGCGTGATTCGGAAGGCCCTGTCGTAGATAGGGGTACAACAGCGGTCGACTCGATGGCTGCAGCGTGCAGTCCTCTTGGTCTTCCTCCAAACTTGGCAGCCATGCGACCGTTTCATAGGAATCAATGGATTTCGTGGGAGACACATGCTCGA
This sequence comes from Caldilineaceae bacterium, assembly GCA_963422415.1. Lineage (GTDB taxonomy): Bacteria > Chloroflexota > Anaerolineae > Caldilineales > Caldilineaceae > Bin34. The sequence goes on along the minus strand of OY729430.1, from coordinate 2,195,692 downwards.
TTTCTTCCCGCACCATTTTGTGTATTTGGCCTCTCACCTCTGTCAGATGGCTTTTGACTTCTTCCTGTGTCCGGGCAGCAGGTTTTCCACAGAAATTGCATTGTAGCTGGAATTTTCCAATTTCCTTAAATGGCTGTCGCACTCATCGTCGAATGGACGCGGCAGAACGAAAAACTGCTGAAGGCCCATTCCGGTGGACAATTGTCTTGCACGCAGATGAGACCATGGATTCTATCGGCTGAATCCGATGCATCTTGTTCTCCGCGACTGCAAGACACTGGCTGGCACCTCCGAAGCGGGCGGATTTTCGCTGTTTGAGGACATGGAAGCCTGGAGCCCATGCAGAATGGACCAGCAATGCAGGACGTGCACAGTACGTACGCGCATCGACCTAAGTTTAGGCCCCCAGACTGGGGCCCTGGTGCGCGCAAGCTTCAGGATATGACTGTAACTCAGGGCAATCAGGTAGTCGAATGCTACTCTTCGCCATGCGGCATGTAGGACAATGACCACACCGACACCAATGCGGGCCTTGGCCTTGCATCATGTGTACGCATCCCACTGCCCAACCATAAATCCAGATGCTGCGGCAAGGATGGCCAGATTGAGCAGATCGTGGATGTTCACTGGACCACCCTCTGAAGTCAGACGGATCGCCGCAGGCCTCCGGACTGTGGGTGGCCCAGTGAAGATGACAGATTGCCACCCGTCCCTTCTCGTGTCCCCAAGCCAAGGGGTTCAGGTGGGAGACACGACCAGCACATGGTGGTTGGAGATCGGGTTGGACCAAGGGCCGGCACCGGCCTCGCTGACCGCCTGCACCGCGTAGTACCAGGTGCCGGGGGCGGTGGGTGTCGGGCCTGTCCAGTGGGTATCGGTCACGCGCGGAGCGACAAGGGAGTAGGCTTCGCCGTGGCTGGCGCACCCGGTAGTGGCGGATGGGATGGCTGCCGGAGACGGCGGGAGCGCGCCAGACCAGTGTCACGCGATCCCCGATCAGCGTTGTCGTACCAGCTCCCACCGGGCCCGGCGGGGCGACACGGACGGGGAGCACCGCCGTGGTCACGGACCTCTCCTGTGACCAAGCCCCTACCACACCGTGATGGTGCGCTGCCACCCGGTAGCGGTAGGGCGTCACCGGGTCCACCGTGTAGTCCCTCCAAATCTGGGTCGTCTCTCCCGTATTAAAGACGAGAGTGCGCCAAGCATTTCTGCGCTGGCTCCTCTCAATACGGTAGCCAGTGATTGTGCCAGATGCACTTCCCCAAGTCAGCGTCACCTGCTCATGCGTGGCGAAGACGGATAGAGCCGACGGAGCACCCGGCGCTTCCCGTTCCGTGGTTACCGTAATGGCCGGACTGAAGCTCCCCCAGCCAACCTTGTTGCGCGCCGCCACCCGGAAACTGTAGCGCGTATAGGGATCCAGTTTCTCCACCGCGTAGCGCGTGTAGTGCGATTCCGTATCCGCCTTCTCGTTGTCCCATGTCTCGTCGTCTCCGTCCCAGACCTGAACACGGTAGCCCTCGATGGCAGCCCCGCCATCCGCCACTGGCGCGTGCCAATCCAGTGCCAGCGCCCTAGCTGCCACATCTTCCGCTGCCAGGTTCCGGGGCTCCTTGGGCACCGTAATGCGCGGCGCGGCGATCCAGGACACGTCGACCTCGTATCTCACATAGCCCACCCCCTGGGTATCCAATGAGGTATCCGCATCGTACCGCATCTCCCCGTTGGGCTGCACCGTCAGCCTGAAGTCCACTCGACGCTTGTCCTTGCTGTCCGCGCCGTTCTCACCCACGCGGATGGCACCTACCACCCGGAATTGCGTGTGAGCTGTCGGTCGATAGTCCGCGGGCAAGCGCAGAAGCTCCTCCCGGTTCTGGTTGGCGTAGTAGGCCACCGGGGAGCGCGTGCACCGGAATTTCCCCGACACGTCGTTCCCGCGTCGCTTGAGATCCCATGTACTGCCCCAGTTCACCTGCTGGTTGAGATAGATGCCCGACTGGGAGATGTTTCCTGGCTGTATCGGGTCGGTCGGCACTGCCAGCGCCTCGTTCGTCTGCCACGTCAGGTGCATCACGTGGTAGTCCACATAGCCCAAGTCATTCACTTGGGCGTTGTCCACGTAGCGCACCTCTCCATTCGTGTCAATGGTCAGGTCGAAGTCGGCCTGCGGTGCATCCTTCACTTTCTCCCGATTTGCGTGTACCCGCGTGCCCTTCACCCTATGAATCACTTGACGCATCGGTCGGAAGCCCACCGGCAATATGAACTGCGACTGTGGCTGCTGCCGTGCGTAGTACTGCACCGGCGCGCGGGGACTGCTGAAGTCGACCGTCACTATCCTCCCCTTCTTCCACACCTTCCAATGTCCATCTGGATTGGTTGCAAGGTTGTGGAACGGGCCCGAGGCGTTCGCCACCGTCTCGGGCAGTGTACTCCCCGCCGGTGCCGGATCGGGCCCAGATACATCCGCCCCCTGCACCGGCACCCCACTCAGGTTGCCAGACGTATCTACATAGCTTGCATGCACCCAGCCAATCTGGAATTGCTCTTGCGGGCCGATGCGATACACCCGAATCTGCCACCAGCCCGGTTGGATCGGCGAGGCGCTTCGGCCCATGATGTCATGCCAAACCGAGTCGTCATCGCGCAGGGTGAACAGCACTGGATAGTCGGTGCCCGGGCCGGTGCGCACATTTAGTCCCTGCGTGACCCAGTTTGCCAGACGCAACTGGGGAAGCAAAGCTTGGTCTCTCAGAGATTGGGCATAGGCGATCAAACCCGCGATCACGCTGGCCCCACGCTTGCGGTTCTCCGTCTTCTCTACCCCTGACAGGGAGGAGCCCTCAATGCGTGGTGTGGCATCAAGGGGATAGCTCCAGAACTGAGCGTCACTGTTGTAGCCCCAGCCAAAGAGGCAGTAGCCCAGTATGACATCCTGGCACCCCCGGTTTGCCCGGTCCAGCGCCTGGAGGACCCGCAGGTAGCTCTCCCCGTCGCCAGCTGTCCCTCTCCATCGGTCGAAATACTTCCAGCCCCGGGACGCCTTCAGTTGATCTGCAGGCAGCCCAATCCGGCCATCCAAACCATACTCCGACACGATCACTTGGAGATAGGGAAAGGCCTTGCGGAACCAATCATAGAGATGATGCTCGAAGCGGCGGACGTTGTGCCGCAGGTTGTCGGCCGTGAGATAGCCCTCGTCATTTACACCCTCCCGATCCGGCTGGAAGTACTGGTGCAGCAGCAGAACGTGTGGAGAAGAGGCATGAATATCGCCTGCATCGTTGGCCACCTTCAGTACGGCGGCCATGTTCATGTCCTTATCAGTCTTCGTTGTCTTCGTCTTCCACCAATTCAGATTGTGGGGATTTGCATTGGCCAAGGCGTACAGACCGCACCCGTAAGTGGTGCCCGCCAGTCTCATGCGCTCTCGCTCATATTGGCCCAGCTTGTGTAGATCCACCTGGCTGTTGCCCAAGACTTCGTTGGCTACGACCCAGTACTGCACACGGTCCGCTAGGTTGGCAGCCACCCGATTCAATTTTGCCCGGGCTGCCTGCACCAGATTGTGATGGAATTGCGCCGCCTGCGCGGGAGCGTCCCCGATGTGCTTCTGCACCTGCGTATCGGAAATGTAGAGGCGTCCGATCACCCGAGTATGCGCCACTTGGGCATTCTCTTGGAAGAACTTTACCGGGGTGTTGCCATCAATGACAATGTAGGACTCCAAGGCTTTGACGGACATGCCATACAGTGCCGCGATTCCGCCATTGTGGTTGATATTGATAAGCACGAGACAGACCGGGGGCTGCCACTGTCGCAGTTGCGTTTTCATGTCGTCGCTGCAATCCTGCAGCAGATGGGGGCCAAGCGACGTAGCCATGGAATTCCTCCTGGGGCATTCGAGATATGTACACGGTCTCAGCTAGAACCGTGTCCCCAGTATGGAGATCCCAAGTGGCCCGGGCCATAGCCAGACCGTTAGCGGAACGTCACCCCCATGTCACTAGGAGAGGGGAGGATGTTGGCAGGTATCCAGGAAGTGACGGAACAGGTCCGCCCCCACCTTGTCCTCGCTCTTTGCCGACCACACTTGGCACATAGATACCGAATTCCCCCGTTCTCCACGCCAGATCGTTCCCATGAGCAGCGCGGAGACACGGTCTGGAAAGTCGGGCGGCAGCACGGTCAGCCCATCGATCCGCCATAACAAGGCTGTCATTCGGGGTGCGTGGGCCAGAAAGGCGGGGGACAGTGCCGTTAGGGCAGGGACCTTCAAGTTTAAACCCATCAGTGAGGGAGTATAGGCCAGAAAATCGGAGGGCAGCGCAGCCAGCACAGCGGCATGCAGCTCCAACCTCTGCAGCTGAGGAGCGTAGGCCAGAAAATCGGAGGGCAGCACAGCCAGCGCAGCAGAGTACAGATACAGCCTCTGCAGCTGGGGGTTATGAGTCAGAAATCCCGCCGGCAGCGCAGCCAGCGCATTGGCTTGTAGATCCAGCCTCTGCAGCTGGGGAATATGGACCAGAAAGTCGGAGGGCAGCGCAGCCAGCGCATCGGCTTGCAGATCCAGCTTCTGCAGCTGGGGAACGTGGACCAGAAAGTCGGAGGGCAGCGCAGCCAGCGCATCGGTGTACAGCGTCAGCTTCTGCAGCTGGGGAACGTGGATCAGAAAGTCAGAGGGCAGCATAGCCAGCGCAGCGGCGTACAGCCTCAGCTCCTGCAGCTGAGGGGCATGGGCTGGAAAATCAGAGGGCAGTGCAGCCAGTGCCGCGGCGCGCAGATCCAGCTCCTGCAGCTGGGGGGTATGGGACAGAAACCCCGCCGGCAGCGCAGCCAGTGCCGCGGCGTACAGCATCAGATCCTGCAGCTGGGGGGTATGAGTCAGAAATCCCGCCGGCAGTGCCGCCAGTGCCGTGGCGCGCAGATCCAGCCTCTGCAGCTGGGGGGTATGGGACAGAAACCCCGCCGGCAGCGCAGCCAGTGCCGCGGCGTATAGCGTCAGATCCTGCAGCTGGGGGGTATCGGACAGAAATCCCGTCGGCAGCGCCGCCAGCGCCGCGGCTTGCAGATCCAGCTCCTGCAGCTGGGGGGTATCGGACAGAAATCCCGTCGGCAGCGCCGCCAGCGCCGCGGCGCGCAGATCCAGCTCCTGCAGCTGGGGGATATGAGTCAGAAATCCCGCTGGCAGCGCCGCCAGCGCCGCGGCACCCAGATCCAACCTCTGCAGCTGGGGGGTATGGGACAGAAAATCGGAGGGCAGCGCCGCCAGTGCCGCAGCATACAGCGTCAGATCCTGCAGCTGGGGGACGTAGGTCAGGAAATCGGAGGGCAGCGCCGCCAGCGCCGCAGTGTACAGATACAGCTCCAGCCTCTGCAGCTGGGGGGCATGGGCCAGAAATCCCGCCGGCAGCTCTGAAAGCAATATGCTTTCAATACTTACCTTCTGCAACTGAGGGGCATGGGCCAGAAAATCCGCCGGCAGCTCTGGAATATGGTCACTTCCACCTCTTCTGAAGAAAGAGTTGGGTGTGATGGTTACCTCCCGCAGCTGGGGAGCGTAGGCCAAGAAATTCGCCGGCAGCTCCATATACGAAAGCTGGAGAATTATTTTCTCCAGCTTGGGGGTGTAGGCCAAGAAATCCGTTGGTACCGTCTTGTGTGCGTTGGAGACCTTCAGGTCCCGCAGCTCCGGCGTATACATCAACATCTCAGGAGGAAACTCTATCCCCTTGGTGAGGGACAGAGATGCACTCTCAGGAACTAGGTCCAGATCCTGCAAGTGCGTGAGCCCCGCCAGATCATGGGGTAAAAACGGGCGCTCCGGTGGCACCGTTAGGTATAGATTCAGGGTTTGCAAGGATGCCAAATCCGCCCACGTTACCTGGACACAGGAGTTCCGAGGCCGGGCTATGGTCTGCAGTGCGGTCAGCAGCGCATGCTGGACTGCGGCCAGACGGTGGCAGACATCCGCTTCACCCCGTGACAGGGCGTAGCCCCCTGTCTCCGGAGCCGGGTCCCCCGTCTGCCACCGTAACTGCGTAACGGCGGGTGGCGCGCCGTCGCCCGTCCCTACTCGGGGCGGCGTGTAACGCTCGACCGAGTTTCCCGTCTCCGGGTGGCGCGCCGTATATTGCACGGTCCCGTCCGGCTGTACATGCAAATCCCCACTAGGCGGAAAGTCCGGCTCCCATACAGCGTGCGGGGGACGAAAACCCGTCGGCACAGTGAATAGAACCGCGTTGTCCGCCGCCTCCCCGAGTGCCGCCGTGATGAGGGTGGCCGTCACCACGGAGCCCCGACGCTCTAGGCGGTACTGTCCCATCCATCCCGCTGTCGCCAATGCGCCGGCTGAGAACAAGGCCACCTCAGCCGTGTCCCAAGTCACGGTCGTGGTATACGCCACGTATCCCACCCTGTCCAAGGCCGGCTTGTCCAAGTAGTGCACCGTACCGTCCGGCTGGGCCACCAGCGTCACCGTGACCGCGGGCAACTCCACCGACTCGGGCCGCCCCTTACCGGTCACGCGCGGGGCCTCTACGGTCCAGGTCATCCGCTGGCGTGGCCGGTAGCCCTCCGGCAAGCGCAGTAGCGCCTGCGGGGCCTGGCGCGCCCAATGCTGCACCGGCGAACGGTGCGTAGTCAGCGTCACCCTCACCTGCGTCCCCGTACGCAGCACATGATACCGGCCCGCCCAGTGTTCCGCCTGGTTGGTGTAGGGGCCTTGGGTCGCCAAGGGCGGGCCTTCCTCTGCTGTCGTCTGCACTCCCACCAAGTGCACAGCCAGTCCCAGCCCCCCTAGCAGCGCTCCCAGCCAATGCAGAACCATAGCCATGCCTCCCCTTCTCCAATCCAAGACACCATCACCCGAATCCACACTCTATCACCGTCCTCCTGCATTACCGCGGCCCGCCCCAGAAATGGCCGTCTCCACCAGCCGGGGGAACGGTGGCAAGCGACAATGCCGGTCCACTCCGCCACCACTCGCATCCCGCTTGCCCGATGGGACTCTCACGCCGCAGGGCCGACCATGAGACGCGCGATGACATACAGGTGACGTCAAGGCTATATTAAGGAGCCGGATTGGCTGTGCCATACTGGTGGGCACCGGTCCAGATAGCGGATTTCGAGGTCAAGTGCTCTGTCAGGAATATCGAGAGCCCCGACGGGGCGCCTGCACCTGTAGTCACGTATCGACCCGCAGACGGCAGGCGATTCTCACTGCACGGCCTAGGGCTCGCCCTCAGTCCCCAGAAGCGGAAATGACGGATCTGTGGTGCCATCTCCGTCCCTATGTTTTCGGTTCTCTGGTGCTGTTGGCATGTCTCGCCCTCTGTCTCATCCTCTGGCTGACGATCAACGCATCGTGGTTTTTTGACGGGGCCAAGAATGTCATCACCCGGATTCTGATCAGCCTAGCGGACATTCTGCTGTGGATACCCTGGCCGGTGGTGATCCTAGGGGTCGCACTCGCGACCCGGAAGGTGTTGGGGCGCAACATGGCGTTGTTTACCGCTTTTTCCATGTTGTTTGTGGGTCTGATGGGCCGCTTGCCAAGCGGCACTGGCACCCTGTGGGAAGGAGCCATGGACACCATGGCCCTCATCATGGTGTCCGTCACCATTTTCCCACTCATCGGCATTCCACTTGGGATTGCCGGGGCCCAGAGTGTCTTCTGGGATGCATTGATGCACCCGATCCTAGGCGGCATGCAGACCATGCCTAGTTTCGTCGATCTTGTGCCGGGCATCCTTATTCTTTAGGTTGGGAAACGTGCCTGCTATCTTGGCAACCGTAATTTACGCTGTGCCTCCTGTCATCCGGATCACTGACCTGGGAATTCGGCAAGTGTCGTCCGCGGTTGTGGAAGCAGTCCGGGCGTTTGGGATGACGCCGTTGCAGCTGCTCGTCAAAGTGCAGATTCCGTTGGCTCTATCGACCATCATGGCAGGTAGCCTGCCTGTCTGGCCGAGATGCCCGACCCGCGGCCGCCCCAGGGTCGCCTCTGGCACCTAAGCTGAAGTTAGACTCTTGCTGTTATCGAATCACACCCCTGCGGGAAAGGGATACATGGACAAAATGACCCTGCCAAGTTGCTAGGATTGGCTGTCGCTGGAGTCCGTCTCTTGCAGTCGTCTGTTTTTCTCTTCCAATGCCCCCACGTATAGGGGCACATGCCAGTTCGGGCGGAATGGACAGCCTGCCTTTTGGATCATGCGTGTTTATGGTACGCAAAGGATAGGGGCCGATATGAAGCCTCCCCCAACGCCCAGGACCCAGGTGCCCCGCTTCCTTCGGGGCGGTTCCTTGACAAGTGGGCTCCGGAATTTCCAAAGTGAATTGAATCCTGATTTAAAATGGACGGGGGATGAAAAAAAGTTCAAGAAACCGAATCTGGGATCTCCACCCTTGTCTGCTTGGTCTCTTGCACCATATACAGGCTTGGCCGCCGCCGAGTCGTACACTACATTCTTTCCAAGAGCGTTCGGGGCCACCGCTAGGAGCGGGGACCGCCAGTGTCCCATCCCGTGCGAACCCCAACCTTATTCTTGATCTACCGCTTCCTTGGTCTCTTGTTTTGCGGTTTGGACCCTAGCTTGTTGCATCGGCGCCTTCCGCCAATCCCCGGCAGTCCCCAGGAACACGCCTTAGCTGGAGCTTAGACACACCATGATCGAAATCCGCCAACTCAGCAAGTCCTACGATGAAATCACGGCCCTGAATGAAGTCAGCTTCGATATCGGAAAAGGCGAGATTGTGGGCCTGTTGGGTCCCAACGGCGCCGGCAAGACGACGCTGATCAAGATCATGACCGGATACCTGCATCCCGACGGCGGTTCTGCCCAGATCAACGGGCGCAACGTCATGGAGGAAACCTTGACCGTCCAGCAGGGTATCGGATACTTGCCGGAAAACGCGCCCGTGTACCCTGAATTGACCGTCCAGGCATACCTATCCCTGATGGCGGAACTGCACAAGATTTCACCGGCGGATCAAGGCCGCTCGATTCTGGACGCGGTCAAGGCCACCGGTCTGGCCGATCGCTTGACCCAGCGCATCGGTACGTTGAGCAAGGGCTACCGGCAAAGAGTCGGCATCGCCCAAGCCATCATGCACAAACCCGCACTGCTCATTTTCGATGAACCGACCGTAGGTCTTGATCCGACCCAGATTGTGGAAATCCGATCCCTCATTCGCACTCTGGCCCAGAACTCCACCATTCTCTTCTCCACGCATATCTTGGCGGAGGTGGAAGCCCTCTGCGACCGCGTCCTGATCCTGCTGAACGGAGAGCTGCGCGCCGACTCCGTGATGGAGGAATTGCGGGACACCAACGGCGTAATTCTAGTCCTCAAGTCGGACGTGCCGCGCTTGAAGCCCATCCTAGCCCAGATTCCGACTGTCCAGACCGTCACGCGCCAGACCACCGAGGGCACAGGGCTGCGTTATCGCATCGAGGGGGAAAGGCCCGATGAATTGAGCTCGGTGATATACCAGACGTCCCGGGAACATGGTTGGCCGGTCCGGGAAATCTACAATGAGGTGACCACCCTGGAATCCAGGTTCAACGCCTTGGCCATGGCGAGGCAAGACCCTCCCAAGGCCCCTGTTTCCACTGATTCGCGCTGAGACTTTCTGCGGAGCATCCCATCCATGAGACATTTTCGTTCACTGGTAGGCAAGGAGCTGGAAGGGTACTTCGGGTCCCCCATGGCTCTCATTTTTCTGGGCATTTTCCTGGTCGTGACCCTGTATGCGTTTTTCTGGATCGAAACCTTTTTTGCCAGCCGCCTCGCCGAAATCCGCGGCCTTTTCCGCTGGATGCCCATTCTGCTCATCTTCCTCATATCCGCCCTGACGATGCGGCAGTGGAGCGAGGAACAGCGCTCCGGCACCTTGGAAACGCTACTCACGCTGCCGGTAGGCATACCTACCTTGGTCGCGGCCAAGTTCGTGGCCGTGTTCTTGATGGTGGCGCTGGCGATTGCCTTGACCTTGCCCCTGCCCATCACGGTATCCACCCTGGGCAATTTGGACTGGGGACCGGTGCTCGCGGGATATTTGGCCACCTTGCTGCTTAGCGCCACCTATATCGCCATCGGACTCTTCGCTTCGTCGCGCACGGACAACCAAATCGTCGCCCTGATGCTGACCGTGATCTTGGGGGGCTTGCTGTATTTCGCCGGGACCAGCGTGGCCACGGAATTCGTTTCCTCCGATCTGGCGACGCTGTTGAAGGCCATTGGCACGGACAGTCGTTTTCAAAGCATTCAGCGCGGCGTGCTGGATCTGCGCGACCTCGTCTACTATCTCTCGCTCACCGGTATCTTTCTCGCCCTCAACGTGCTGTCGATTCAGGCCATTCGCTGGAGCCAGGGCCATGACCGCATCCGACAGCGCGAATACGTGTTTTCCGCCTTGATCATTCTGAACCTGGTTGCCGCCAACGTCTGGCTGTATCCCCTGCGCACCTTGCGCCTCGATGTCACCCAGCAACAGGAATACTCCCTCTCCCCCACCACCAAGGAGTTGTTGGCCAACCTGACGGAACCGGTCACGATTCAGGGCTACTTCAGCGAGAGCACCCATCCCTTGCTCGCACCGGTGGTGCCCGGCATAGCCGACATGCTAGCGGAATACGACATCGCCGGCGGCCCCTTGGTGCAGACCAGGATCCTGGATCCCACCACGGACCCCGAAATCGAACTCGATGCCACCCAGACCTATGGCATTCAACCCATTCCCTTCCAGGTGGCGGAACGGTACGAGACCGCGGTGCGATCGTCATATTTCCACCTGTTGATCCGGCATGCCGATCAGCATGTGGTGCTGAGCGTGGACGAACTCGTGGATATCGTCAATGCCCGTGACGGTTCCACCCAGATCCAGCTGGACACCCTAGAATACGACTTGACCCGGGCCATCAAGCAGGTCGTCTTCGGCTTTCAGAGCGTAGAGGCCGTATTGGACGCTCTGGACATGCCTGTCAAGCTGTACTTTCTGGTCACGGAGGCGACCTTGCCGGAACAGGCCGTGACGGACATGCAAGTCGTCATTGACACGGGCACCGAACTGATGGACAACGCCGATGGACAGTTTCTGTTCGAAGTGGTGAACCCGGATGTGGGAGACAGTCCCTTCACCCGCGAAATCCTGATCAATTCCTACGGTCTGCCACCCTATCCTCCCTCGATCAACAACGCACAGGATTATTACTTTCACTTGATTCTGGAATTCGAGGACGACCTGCATCTGATTTTTCCGCAGGGAGATATTTCCCGCACATCGGTGCGCGAGGCGATTGACTCCACGATCCAGCGCAGCACTCCCGGCTTTCTGCGCACCATTGGGGTCTGGGTTCCCGAGATTGGACCCACGCAAGACTTCTTGGGGCAAATGCAGGAGCCCTTGACCTCATGGAATCGGGTGATTGACACCTTGAACGCGGAATTTCAAGTGGAGTTCACGGATCTGGAAACGGGACAGGTACCCGATTACATTGATGCCCTAGTGGTGATCGCGCCCCAGATGCTGACCGACTTTGGCCTGTTCGCCGTGGATCAGTTCCTGATGCGCGGCGGGTCCGTCATTGTGGCAGCCACGCATTTCATGATTGCGCCGGATATGCTCACGGGGGCGCTTTCCCTGCAGCCCACCTATGGCACACTGACCCCCATGCTGGAACACCACGGCGTAACCTTGGCCCCTACCTTGGTCATGGACTTGCAAAACACGCCGTTTCCGGTGAGCGTGCCGCGGCAAGTCGGCAACCTGACTGTGGATGAATACCAAGCCTTGGACTATCCCTTTTTCATTCACATTCTCACGGAGGCCATGGCCCAGGGCAACCCGGTCCTGACCAACCTAGCGGCCGTTACGCTCAATTTCGCTTCGCCCGTCCTGCTGGATGCCAAGAAGAACGCGGAACGCCAGACCGAGATACTGCTCACCGCCAGCCCCGATGCGTGGACCTTGGACGAGCCCAATATTCAAGAGGATTTTGAGACCTATCCCGATTTCGGCTTTCCCGTTCCTCCGGTGGAGGAGCGGGAAGCGGTGCCGCTCGCGGTGTCCGTGCAGGGCCGATTCGACAGTTTTTTCACGGGGCGACCGAGTCCCTTTCTGAACGAGGAGGGAGAGGCGACCGAGGAAGAGGCGGCACAACCTGACCTCAACGTCATCGAGAAGTCCCCGGATGATACGCGTCTGGTTGTGTTGGGCAGTGCGGAATTCCTGGACGACTTCATTCTGAACTTGATGGGGGTGTTGGCTCCGGACCAAGTCCAGGCCAATGTCCTGTTATTGCAGAATCTGATCGATTGGACTCTGGAAGATGCAGACTTGCTGGCCATTCGGGCCCGGGGCGACACAGTTCGCATATTGAGGCCGCTGGACCCACAGGAGCAGATTACGATCGAGGTCCTGAACTACGTGCTGGCCCTGTTGGCCTTGGTCGTGGTGACCGGGATCTGGCGTTGGCGCTCGACGCACCAGCGGCCACTCACCGAAGCGGTTAGGGAGTGAATGCCCTTTGTTCCTTGTATCCAACCTCATCATTGCTCTTGGGGTGACTTGAATGTCTACCAACACCGCCTTTTTTCCCACTCGAAACCAGAAGCGCAATCTGGGCTTTCTTGGAGGCTTGTTGTTTTTGCAGATTGCCTTGGCTCTTCTGTTCCTGATCCCATGGGGCCAACGGCCTGTCGAGCCCGAACGCCTGCTACCCATGATGCAAGGCATGGAGGTGGCGGAACTCTACATCGAGGATATGGCGGGCAACTACATGAAACTCACGCGTCGGGGTGAAGAGGACTGGATTCTGCCCGAAATCGATGCATATCCCGTGACAGCCGTCTTGGCCGACCAGCTGGTGGAAGACATGGTGGAACTGGACAATTTGCGCCCCGTGACCCAGACCCAGGCCAGCCATGCACGCCTGCGAGTCGCCGCTGACGACTTCGAGCGCAAAGTCACAACCACCATGGTGGATGGTCGCGTGGCCGTCATCTACGTAGGTACCGCGCCCTTGCCCCGGTCCACCCACATCCGCGTGGAGGGGGATGATCGCGTTTTCATATCGGATGATCTGCGTCACCGAGAGGTCTCGCTGCAGCCTACGTACTGGGTCAATACCGTCTATTTCTCCGAGGATTACAGTGACATCAAGAAATTCACTCTCGTCAATCCGCAAGGCAGCTTTGAGTTTGTCCAAGACGACAACGAGGAATGGCAAATGCAGGACTTGGAGCCGGGGGAGACATTCAATCCCAACAACCTGATTTCGCTGATCACCACGGTGTCCACCATTAGCCTGACGGCCCCCCTGGGCAATCAGGAGAAACCCGAATATGGATTGCTGGATCCACAGGCCACCGTCTTGCTGGAAGTGCAGGACGATGACGCGAGGGAGGAAATCACGATCACGATCGGAGCCGACACGGCAAAACCCAACCGAGTGGTGGTCAAGACATCGGATTCGCCCTGGTTCATCGAAGCCAATCGGTTCACCGTGGAACGCCTGATCAATCGGACTCGCGAGGAATTCATCCTGCAGCCTCCTCCGGAGGCGCCAGAATCTCCTCCTGCGGCCGCGGATCTGGAAGCCACCTCTCGCTGAGACGCGGTGCACACTCCGTGTGATCTGATCCGGTGAGGACTTCCACAATGGCGACACGCGACGAGGGGGCGATGGCGATCTGAATGTAGAGGACCAAAGCCAGTTGCTGCCCTATCTGGAGCGACAGGGAGAGCTGGTCCAGGGAGAACAGGCCCGGTGCATCACTTTGGCGGGCGGAGTCTCCAACCGTACGGTCAAGGTCGTGCGGGTGGACGGGCCCAACTTGATCGTCAAACAGGCCCTGTCCAAACTGCGAGTTCAAGTTGACTGGTTCAGTGCGCCAGAACGCATCCATCGCGAGTTTATGGCGCTGGGCGTCTTTGGCGCCCTGTTGCCCGGTCATGTCCCGCTGGTCCACATGGAAGACACCCTCCATCATCTCGTCGTAATGGAGGAAGTTCCCGCTCCCCACGTCAACTGGAAGGACCAAATGTTGGCCGGCTCGGTGGAGACTGCGCATTGGGCGGCGTTTGGCGCCCTGTTGGCGTGCATCCACACCACCACGCATCGGGATCTGGCGACGCTCCCGACCCGCCTGCAGGACCGTTCCTTCTTCGAGACTCTGCGCCTTGAGCCCTATTATCGATTCAGTGGACGGCGGGCACCTGCCGCAGCGGAGTTCTTGGATCGTCTGATCACGGAAACCATGAACCAGGCGGATGCCTTGGTTCATGGCGACTACAGCCCCAAAAACGTTCTCCTGCGCCACAATGTTCTGCATCTGCTTGACTACGAGGTCTGCCATATAGGGGATCCTGCCTTCGACGTGGGCTTCGGATTGACCCATGCCTTGAGCAAGGCGCACAAGATACCGCGTCGACAGCGGGAGTTTCTGGACGGAGCGGCCCATTTCTGGCAGGCCTATGCAGAGGGGGGAGCCCAGAGAATCTGGGGCGCGGCGCTGGAACAGAGAGCCGTGCGGCACACGTTGGCCTGCCTGCTGGCTCGATCGGTTGGGAGGTCTCCTCTGGAGTACTTGAATGCCGACCAAAGGCATTGGCAAGCCCGGGTCGCGATCGATCTGATGCATGGAGGTTGCGCCCGGATTCCGGAACTGCTGGCAGGCTTCCGACAACGGTTGCGGGAAACCCCTGATCAAGATTGACAGGAATGCCATCATGATCCAAATCGAGCGACTCAGACCCCTAGAGATTCTGGATAGCCGGGGCAACCCCACTGTGCGATGCACATGTTGGCTGACGGGGGGGGCTACAGGCGTCTGTGCGGTACCCGCAGGTGCATCGACCGGAAAGCACGAAGCAGTGGAGCTGCGGGACGGGGATGCCTTCCGCTATCGCGGTCTGGGCTGTCAACAGGCAGTGGCACACATCGCGGGAGAAATACAGGACAGTCTGCGGGGCGTGGAATTCCGGGATCAGGCCGAACTGGACCAACACTTGATCGACCTGGACGGCACACCGAATCTGGGCCGACTGGGCGCCAACTCCATTCTTGCAGTTTCCCTCGCCTTTGCTTGCGCCGCCGCCGCCGCCCAGAGAGTGCCCTTGCACACCTATTTCGCGGACCTTTGCGCTGCTGCCGATCAGATCAGACCCCATCGCTTTCCCGTGCCAACCATCAATCTGTTCAGCGGAGGGATGCACGCCGGCCAGCAAGTCGCGATTCAAGACGTGCTGCTGGTGCCCAAGCCATCCCACGAATTCCCGACCCAACTGGAAGCCATGAGCGAGGTGTATCGCGTGGCGGTGGATTTCATGGCCTCCGAATATGGCATGCGCTACCTGACGGCGGACGAGGGAGGGCTGGCCCCGCCATTTTCCTCCTCCGGGGCCATGTTGGACGGAGCCATGGAATGTGCCTACCGGGCAGGTCTGGCGGCGGGTGCGGACTTTGCCGTAGCCGTGGACGCCGCGGCAAGTCATTTCCATGTGAATGGACAATATGTCCTCGACGGAGTCACTCTAGATGCCCATCAGCTCGTACGGGTGTACGAGGGGTGGGCGAACAACTATCCGCTCTACAGTCTGGAGGACGGACTGGCGGAAGACGACTGGCAGGGTTGGCAACACATGTACGAAAGGCTGGCGGACAAGACCCTGATCCTGGGAGACGACCTGCTCTGTACGAACCGGCAACGCATAGAGCAGGCCATAGAACTCCGGGCTGCCAATGCGTTGCTGCTGAAACTCAACCAAATCGGCACGGTTTCCCGTGCCTTGGACGCATTGCAGGTGGCGCGCGCCGCGGGCTGGCACATCGTGATTTCGGCCCGCAGCGGCGAGACGGAGGATGCTTGGCTGGCCGATCTGGCCGTGGGCTGGTCCGCGCAGAACATCAAGGTAGGATCGATTGCGCAGTCCGAACGGCTGGCGAAGTACAATCGGCTATTGGAGATTCACGCCTCCATAACGCGTCTTGAACCCCCGGTCTGACGCTCCTTCCAGACGCTGGAATCAATGCCGACTATCCGCCTTGCGTGGCTTGGATGACACTGGGGCAGCCCATATAATGGAGATGGTCTGTTCCCGATGCGGGATCGGTGCCGTGCCATCTCCAAGAGAACAATTTCCCCATGCATGTCATTGCTCCCCAACCGCTTTCGGACTTCTGCACCACCATCCTGGAAAAAGCCGGGTTGCCCCATGATCAGGCCCGTGTCACTGCAGATCATCTGGTGGAAGCCAATCTCATGGGGCACGATTCCCACGGTGTCATCCGCGTCCCGGGATATGCTCGGTCCTTGCAGGCGGGCCAGTACTTGCCGGTCGGCACCCACGAGACGGAACGGGAGTCGTCCACCATTGCGGTCATTGACGCCAGGCAGAGCATGGGCATCGTGTTGGCCTACGAAGCCATGAAAATGGCAGTCGCCAAGGCCTGTGAACACGATCTAGGGGCCGTCACGGTACATTCGGCCACGCATATTGGCCGCCTAGGAGCCTTTCCACCTCTGGCTGCCGCGCAAGACTGCATAGGCATAATCATGCTTAATGGAGGAGGTCGTTTTGCCGCTCCCTTTGGCGGCACGGAACGTCGCCTGCCTCCCAACCCGATCGCCATTGCCGTGCCGATGGGACCAGGCCAAACCATGATGCTGGACATCACGACCAGCATGGTCGCGGGGGGCAAGGTGGAGGTGCAGGCGGCCCGTGACGCCGAGGTGCCGGCTGACTGGCTCATCGATCTGCAAGGCAACCCGGTCTTGGACCCGAACGCCTTTCACTCCCCGGATGTCGCCATGCTGCCCTTGGGCGGCTCGCTGGGACACAAGGGCTATGGCCTGTCCATGATGATCGACGTCATGGCGGGGGCATTGTCCCGTGCGGGCTGCAGCCGGAACCAACCTACGCGCGGAGGCAGTGGCTTCCTGTGCCTGGCTCTCCGCATCGAAGCCTTTGTGGATCTGGAGGAGTATTACACGGAAGTGCAATATCTGATTGACTGGGTGAAATCGGCGCGCACGGCGCCGGGCATCCAGGCCATTCTGTTGCCTGGTGAACTAGAAGAACAGCGGAAGCGGGATCGCAAGGCCCACGGCATTCTCATTGAAGACAAGACCTGGGTCCGCCTTGTGACAACTGGACAGGGACTGGGAATATCATCCCCGCCCGCGGCATAAACGACACGATATACGCTACCGGAAATCACACAGGAACCGATCCAGCTCCTCCTGGTCCGGCAAGTGGCGGGCTCCACGGCCTCCCACTTTGTACCCTGCCACGGCATGGGCCCAACGTACCTGTTCCGGCAAGGACTTGCCGTGCATGCCGCCGAGGATGAATCCGGCCGCGAAGGCATCGCCTGCCCCTAGCGTGTCCACCGCGGGCGTTTGGAACTGCGGAACGGTGAAACACGCCGCACCGTATGCGGAGACATGGGCCCCCACGCCGCTTTCCCGCATCACGGCAACGCACTTCCCCGCGCCCGCCAACGCTTCGGTGGCCTGCCGTGCATCAGACACCGAGGGGACCAGATGGAACAGCTCCTCCTCCACGGATCCCAGTACGTAGGTGACAAGGTTAATCGCATCCCACAGACACGCGCGAAACCGGGGAGGCAAGGAACCGTGACGCAGGCCGAAACGCAAGCTCAGGTCAAATGAAGAAGTGCATCCTGCGCGCCGAGCGATCTTCAAGGCCGCCAATGTAACTTCCGCCCCCTGCTTCTCGGTGAGACAGATACCTGAAGTGTGCAGCCAGTCTGCAGGGGCCAATCGCAGGAATTGCAACTGGAAATCGTGCAGTTCCGAGTACGCCGGTCTCGCCGATGGCCACAGAAAGGTCGTTCTCTGTCCCGTGCCATCCGCCAGGGAAATGACCTGTGGGGTGGGCCTGTCCAAGGAAACCGCCATACCCTCTGTGTTTACGCCGCGTTGATTCAGCTCCCGCTTGACCAGGCGGCCGGCAAAATCATCCCCTGCGGTACCGAGAAAATGGGTCTCCAAGCCCAGCTTGGCCAAGGCATAGGCCGCATTGGCCACCGTACCGCCGCCATTGCTCACGGGCTCTTGCTGACCCGTCGCATTTCCCATGACTTCCGGAATTTCCAGAGACAGGTCGATGCAGATGTCTCCTAGGAGAAAGGCCCTGCCCAGCTTCCTTTCAGTCACGACGGCGTCGCCTTGGCATGGGAGACGAATGCAGCCACTCCTGCCGGATTCTTGCATCGGGATCCCGTGAGGTTGGTATGAGTGAAGCTGTCTACGCCCCAAGGACGCACCCGCTTGATCGCCGCCACCACATTGTCGGGACTTAGACCTCCGGCCAGAATTGCAGGTACATGCACCTTCTGTACCAGTTCGGCGCTGATGTTCCAGTCGTGGGTCTGGCCCGTGGCGCCGACCACCCGGTCCCGGCCTGGTGAATCCAACAGCAGCATGTCCACGGCCTTTTCAAAACTTTTGGCGAGAGGAACGGACGTTGGGCCTGTCACAGGAATGGCCAGCATGACTCGCACACCCTCCAACCCGGCCCGGAACGCGGCCACTTCCGCCGGGTGCAGTCCCTCAATGTCTCCCGAAAGATGTATCACGTCGGGCTCTACCGCGCACACGGTCGCCGCAATGGCAGACAGGTCGTTCGAGACCGTCAGGGCCACGCGCAAGCAGCCGCTGTCAGGTGGCACGGCCGCGAAGATCTCCCGACATTGAGCGTAGGTCAACTCGCCGGGACTGAGACCCTGCTCTCCCGGCTTGACGCCAATAAAGTCCACTCCGCCTTGCACGCTGGCGCTGGCATCGGCCGGGTGTACATGTTCGTAGATCTGCACTTTCATGGGCAACTCCAGCGGCGGAACGGATCGAGTTGCTGGATGTCGGCTCTACAGCCATGGAGAGGAATCATCATTTCAAGACCGTTGCATGGGACCACCGCCTCTATCGTACCTGCAATGGCTCGGCAACAGGAGAAACCGGGATAGTGCCCTGGCATTGGAAAACTCCGCGGCCTGTCCCTGCAAGCCTGCAACCGAATTTGATGTGCTGCCTAGGGCACTTCTCTGCATTGCCATTTCGCCCAGACGCTTTTCCAAACATGGGCTTCCGTCTGGCCCGCGCCCGAAGAAATGACAACAACGATGAGATCATGGCTGGTTCCGTACCCGTGCGCAGCTTGCGGGGTTCCCCGTTCCGGGGAATTCCAGATGGGCCAAGTCAGTCGTTCAAGCTTTGGAACAGTTGCTTGGCTTGCCGGTGCACCTGGCGGGCCAACTCCTCGGAATACCGGGGCACACCAGCGACTTCCAATACGGCACAAGCGGCGGCGGTCGCGTTGCAAGCGGCCTCAATCAGGGAAACACCTTCCAGCAGGGAAGCCGCCAATCCCCCCGAAAATGCATTGCCGGCTCCCGTGGGATCCACGACCATGACTTCCAAGGGAGGAATTCGGATTGTCTGCGGCATGGCATGACCTACCACGAACGATCCCTGACTGCCCGCCCGAATCGCTACATGCCGGGGGCCCATGTCATGCAGTTCCTTGGCCGCGTCCAAGGGGGTCTGGGCTTGACAAAGCAGCAACGCGGTCGCGAGGTCCGGGCACACAACATCCACGTGGGGTATCAGGGACCGCATTGCCGCCACATTCGACTCGGTATGCGTATCAACAAGGGGTTCCAGCGACAACAGGGCCCCTGTTGCCGCTTTCAGCCGCAAAGCCTGATGGACCATGGTTTCCTGCGAGAATTCGGAAACAAGATGGACCCCCCTGGCCTGCTCGTACGCGGTGGGCCAGATCAGGTCCTGCGCCAGCAGATCGTTCCAGATCCTGTCCTGCCGAACCACAGAGATGGGTTGATCATCTTTCTCCAACATGCTTTGGTCCGGGGCATACCTGAAGTCAAGTCGCGGTGTCTGCAAGTGAGGGAATTGATGCCAGCCCTGCAGATCCGCACCGAGACCTTGCAGCATGTCCAGATGACTGGCCTCCAGATCCGTGCCGGAACGGGTCAGAAATCCCACCGAGTCCGTAAAGAGACGGGCCCCCAAAACGCTCTGAGGTCCCCCTCCACCCAAGAGATTGTCGGTGCGCGCACCCGACATCAAACGGATGGAGTCGATGACCAATTTGCCGTATACCAATAACACGCCGCGCCTCTATCCCCCACCTCTGACGATTTCCACGTAAGACCGCACTCGCTCTACATTGATACGGGTACCCCATCCGTCCGGCTGGAAACAGGTTCCCACAAAGGCGCCATCCGTCACGGACAACAGATCTCTGGCGTTGTCATGACGAGTATGACCTCCCAACAGCACAGGCAGATCCGGAACGGCTTTCCGGATTCCAGCTACCATGTCCAAGCACTTGGCCTGATGGGGTTCTGCAATCTCCACCGCATGGGCGCCGGCCCTATGCGCCGTTTCCGCCAGTCGTTCCAGCGACATGCCTTCCCGTGATCGGAAGTGCATACTGTGGATTTCCGCGATCAGAGACACGCCCTCCGCTCCCAGCTGCCTGACGTAGTTCAGCAGTCCCACCGGATCGGACTGGACAGGACCATACAGACTGCGGGAAGAGCCGATAAAGGCCGTACAACGCACAAAGGAGGCTCCGCAGGCAAAGGCCACTCCCAACGAAGCCCGCGTGGCATTCCAAAGAATCTGCACGCCGATTTCAAATGAATCAGGCATCTCGCGCCGGACCCGGCTGACGATGGTGGCAAAGGCCGCCAGACGCGCCGGATCCACTTCTTCTCCGACGGGATACGCTCCATCAATGGTCTGTATCAGGCCACCGTCCGCACCACCCTCATGCAGCGCGTGGGCATCCTGCAAGGCCTTTTCCATGGAACACTTCACATTGCCAGGCCGATAGTGCGGAGTGCCGGGCATGGGCAGCAAGTGAATGAGCCCCAAGATGGATTTGTGTTCGGTGCGAACTCGCAGATTTTGCATGGGAATGGCCCTTTGGTGGTAACTTGCATTTGCATTTTGCCCCAAGCGAAATTCTCCTACAAGCCAACACGAGGCCCATGACATTGGCCTGCCAGCGGGAATCTCGACCCGACCCGGAGTCTTGGGTGCAGGCCGGAAAGAACGGCAAGGAGTATCTGACACATGACTTCACGGATCGAATTCATCGAGGCGGCGCGGGGAGACAGACGCCTGGATCTGGCCATTCTCAATGCCAGTCTGGTCAATGTCTTCACTTGCGAGATCTATGCCGCCGATATTGGCGTCTACCAGGACCGCATCGTGGTGGTGGGCCCGGCCGGTGCATACCGGCTGCATGCCGCCCGCACCATTGACGCCACGGGCCGGTGGATGACCCCGGGGTTTGTGGACACCCATCTCCACATCGAAAGCACCATGGTCACGCCGCCGGCCTATGCGGCCGGCGTGTTGCCCCGCGGCACCACCACCTCCGTCATTGATCCGCATGAAATTGGCAATGTGCTGGGGCAGGAAGGGGTCAGGTACATGATCGACAGTTCGGAAGGCCTGCCGCTCCATGTGCTGGTTTGCGTACCTTCCTGCGTTCCGGCCGTGGAAGGGATGGAAACGGCCGGCGCCATTTTCCGGGCTCCCGACGTGGCGGAGATGCTGACGTGGCCACGGGTCATTGGCGTCGCGGAAGTGATGGATTACCAAGGCGTGATCCAAGGCGACGAAAGAATGCTCCACATTGTCCAAGCCGGCTTGGATGCCGACGCCCACATCCAAGGCCATTCCCCTCTGCTACGAGGTCGGGATTGCAACGCATACTTGACGGCCGGCATTCAGGATGATCACGAACTGCGGGCTGGGGACGAAGGTCTGGAGAAACTGCGTCTGGGCATGCTGCCCCTGCTCAAGG
The DNA here is from genome assembly GCA_963422415.1 of Caldilineaceae bacterium. GTDB lineage: Bacteria > Chloroflexota > Anaerolineae > Caldilineales > Caldilineaceae > Bin34. Next base: position 2,173,816 of record OY729430.1, on the reverse strand, counting down.
TGAGCAGCCACGGCAATCACGTGCCCAACATACTGCCTTCCCTGCTGGAGGCGCCACATCTTGACATTGCCCTTTGCACCGACGATGTAGAGCCGTCGGATCTGCAGGAGAATGGCCACATGGATCGAGTCGTGCAAGAAATGTTGCACCATGGCGTGGAGCCGGCGCGCGCGATTCGATGGGCTACGCTGATCGGGGCCCGGCACTATGGTCTGCGGGACCGCGGCGCGGTGGCGCCCGGCTACATGGCCGACTTCCTGTTGCTTGATTCGTTGGAGCAGGTCCATGTCATGGATGTGTTCGTCAGCGGTCAACAGGTAGTGGCGGATGGTTCTCTGTCTGTGGATATCCCCCTGAATGTCGTGCATCCGCCTTCCGGAAACACGGTGCATCTCGTCAATCCTGTCACCGCCGCCGACCTGACGCCGACGCCTCCTGTCACGGTCGGTCAAGTCGGGCTGCATACATCTCATCTGCTGCCTTCCCGCCTGACTGTACTGCGGCGGGTCGAAGCCACCGTGCAAGATGGAGAAATCCAATTGGATTCCATAGGACCGGATGCATGCTTTGTCGCTGTCCTGCCCCGCCACGGCCAAGATCATGCGCCCGGCTTGTCCATCCTGACCGGACTTGGCCTGCGCGAAGGCGCGATCGCCTCCACCGTAGCCCACGACTCGCACAATCTGCTGGTAGTGGGCCGCCATGCCGAGGACATGGCCTTGGCGACGCGGCATCTCGTCAATCTGGGGGGCGGCATTTGCATCGTGGTCCACGGGCACATCAAGGCAAGCGTGCCCTTGCCCATTGCGGGCCTGATGTCAGACCGGCCGGTAGCGGAAGTCGCCGTGGCCATGGACAGGCTGCATGACTGCGCACAACGACTGGGTATCACTCACACCGCCCGCGGACTGGCCACTACAGGGCTGGCCCTGACCGTAATTCCCGACACCTCGGCCAGCGACCTGGTGGGCATGATGGACGTGCGCTCCCAAGAGGCAATCCCCCTGTTCACCTAGGGATCCGGCATCACCGGGTATCAGGGTCCAGCCATGGCAACAGCACGGAAAGGGAAAAATGGGTCACGATCGCCATTGTCTCTTCCTCCTGTCTCATTTTTTATGTTATGTCAACTCAGAAAGCGCGGCCACATGACTGGTGTAAATGTTGTTGCCCCCTTGAATCGAGGAATCGTAGAGCCCAGTAAATCCCCCAAAATGTTCCTCGCCCACGATCTCCGCCAGATAGGCCGACAGCAATTCGCCTGGAATTGCGTTGATCATGGGGGCGAACAGGGGATCAACCCCGTTGGCCACCGGTAGGTGGTGGTGGCAGAGAGGGGCCAATGCGCTGCCTTGGGGCGCGATCAGGACGATCTCCCTGCCGATGCGCCGCATGGGACCCAGAATTTCCTGCATCCTGTCGGAAGCCGGCCCTGCTGCATCAATTACACAGGTGGGAGACTTGGCATCGAAGCGGCTGAAATACTGGAGATGGGCCCACTCTTCCGTATCTTGGCCCCAGGCATCACGGCCCAAAGCCTCTAGGATCTTGGCCGCCGAAAAGAGCGCCGAAGCATAACTGGGCCCATCCCCCACGAAAGTGAAGTGCGTGCAATCGGCAAGGATCGAAGCCAGGTCCTGTGCAGGCTTGCGGCACAAGTCGATGGTCTCGGCCGCGGCTGCCGCCAAAGACTGCAGTTGACCCTTGTAGCCCCGCGCTTCCTGTGCATCCAGGCATCCCCGTACCGTGCCTAGGTGCAGCGCCACTTGCCAAAGTGCAAGCAGAGAGATGCGGTAGGACCTAACTCCGGGAGCGGCCACGAATTCCGGAATCCGGCAGTTCAGGATTCGTTCCGCCATCTGACCCAGCGGAGAATCGGGATTTCCGGTCAGTGCCACTGTGCACGCTCCTACCTCCCGTCCTATGGCCACGGCCTCCTGAGTGCGACTGACGGCTCCGGACACCGATACGGCGATGACCAGGGTGCGGTCAGGCGATAGCGAGCCCGCGGCAGGCAGACCATATCGGGCGGCCCGCATCGCCATGGCGGCTTCGGTGGGTACGCCCCCCAGTCTTTCCATGGCCCACTGCGTGGCAACCGTAGCCATAAAGGAGTCGCCGCATCCCGTGGCGACAATCCTTTCAAGCCCAGTCCATTCCTCCGGATCCAAAAGATCCTGAACCCGTTCGTCCAGAGGCTCGAATTGGGTTGTCAGCAGATCCGGCAAGCTTTCTACCTGTGCGACCATGGGATTTGTAGTCATGGGTGTTTCCTAATATGTCCAAGTCTGGGAGGGCAAGTCATCTGTCAAATCGGCCCAACCCAACGGCTGCATCGCCGAGGAACCGGAACGCCGCCGCCGGCATGAGTCAGAGGCGAGGTTGTCCACTGGTCGCCGCTTGAAAGTCCCGAACCTCTGGCAGGGTGGGCAGCAGGCCCCTGGGACCCATGGCCGTGACCGACAGGGCACCGGCGGCATTGGCAAAAGGCAAGGAGTGTTGCAAGCCCTGGCCCCGCAAGTGGGCGGCTAGAAAGGCTCCATGAAACGTGTCGCCGGCGCCGGTGGAATCGGTAACCTGTACGGGGATGCCCGGACACTCCAGCACTTGTTGGACATCGGCTCCGATGCAGCCGCCGGCACCCAAGGTGAAAAGGATCGTTTGCGGCCCGTACTCCAGCAGGCTCCGGGCCAGCGCACGCGAAGGATCCTGTCCTGTCCAGGATCGCACACCGAACTGATTGAAACTGGCAATGTCCACTTCTCGCAACAACTCGGGCAGTTCCGTCTCGTCGTGGTCGCCCCTTTCTTCTATGTCTGTCATGACCTTGGCCCCTTGGCGGTGGGCCAGATGCGCCAGATCCGAAAACCGAGGCGTGTGGGGGAGCAGAAAAACGACTTTCGTGCGGGCCATGGCTTTTTCGAGCCTGTCCCATTCATAGGTGACAGGGGTGACGGAAGAGTAAATAATGACTTTCTCTCCCGTAGGATCAATCAGCACCACAGTAAAGGGGGTCACGGCGTCGGGCAACAGGCGGCAAAGGTCCGTGTTGACTCCGAACTCCCGATAGTCCGCTAGGAACTGCGCACCTCCATCGTCTCCGACTTGGCAGACGGCATGCACACCAAGACCCAACCGACTGGCCGCGCAGGCCATGTTGGCTACCGGCCCTCCCGAGAGCCATCCTACAAATTCCCCGCGCACCTTTTCATCGTGGCCCGGCACGAAGGGCACCTTGAGCACTAGGTCCCGATCAATGCCTCCAATGCCCAGTACGTCAATGTCCCGTGCAGTCATGGACCCTCGCCTCCGACCACCTGCTGCAGGAAAATCTCCCGAATCGCGTCGGCGTCCACCGCCGTGGCCGCGGCTACGCGGTCGGGCCATGGCTCCTGCCACTCCGACTCCCGGGCGATCCAACTCGGGGGTCTCTGGTCCAACACCGTCATGCCCCGGGTATAGGCGCCCGTCAGTTCCACCTTGACGGGCCACAGAGATGTAACCAGAGAGCCCGGCGAAATCACGCTGGCGACAGCCCCTGCATCCCCAATCAGGACATGCTCGCGCCCCAGAGTGTCCAAGGAGTACTGCAAGATACGGCCGGCCAGACGCGGAGCGAGATCATTCTGTGCCGCCAGATGTCGTATTTGTGCCGGACTGCAGGCGACTTGCACAAATACGTCCCATGTGTACATCACGATATCCAGACCACTGCTCAGTACCACGGAAGCAGCTTCGGGATCCTGCCGAATGTTGAATTCACTGACGGCCGAGGCATTGCCCTGGCCGACAGCCCCGCCCATGAGCACAATCTGGGCGATTTGGGGTGTCAGGTGCGCTTGGGTCTGCAGAAAACGAGCGATATTGGTCAGCGGGCCAAGCGGAACCAATGTGACCGGCCGCTGTGCAGAGGCCAAGACAAAGGCCAGAAATGGCACGGCTTCCATAGCCTCCAGCGAGCGGGTCGGGACAGGCAGACTCTGGCTCAGATTGGCCAGTCCATCCTCGCCATGGACATGGGAGGCCCCGATGGGCTTTTCCTTGAGAGGGGCTGCACTGCCGCGGGCCACGGGGACATCGTTCCGGCCTGCGACCTCCAGCACTTGCAAGGTGTTCCGGCAGACGGATTCCAGATCCACATTGCCATTCACACAGGTCACACCCAGCAACTCCAAGGCGGGGGAACGTGCGGCCAGCAGCAAGGCCAAGGCATCGTCCACGCCCGTATCGACGTCCAGAACAACGGGAATCGTCATGGCACAACCTTAATCGTGGGGATCCTGCCCAGATTCAGTAGGCCCGCAAGGCGTCGACCAGCAAATCCCAAAAGGCCTCTTCCGAGATGGACATGCCCACTTCCGCGTTGGGATCCTGGCCGCGCTGCGGACCCTTTTCGACGACCGCCGTGCCAAAGCCTCGCAAATGGCGATAGTCGCAGACCGTCATGCCATACGTGTCGACGCCGACGGTTTCCACTGACACGTGCATAGGTTCAAAATCGATCAGGTCCGAATCAATCAAGGCCGCCATGGCGCAGGGATCATGCATGGCGGCCTTGCGGATTCCGCCGGACTCCGTGACGGTGCCCAAATAGAACCGCAGCAATTCGGCCACGGCATTGCCCACTTCGTTGTCCAACCCGGCGATGCGGGCGATGACCGCATCCGTGACGTTGGCTTGATGCGTCAAATTCAGACCGCACATCTTGATGGGAATGCCGCTCTCGAACACAATGCGAGCCGCTTCCGCGTCAAACCAGATATTGAACTCGGCCGTGGGGGTGGCGTTGCCGTGAGTCAGGCTGCCGCCCATGAGGCTGATGCCCGCCAGGCGACCGACAATGTCCGGAGCCTGGCGGATGGCCATGGCCACGTTGGTCAAGGGACCAACGGGAACGAGCCAGACATCGTCAATGGACCGGGCCGTTTCAATCAGAAAGTTAACGGCATGAGTGTCTTCGACCTTCTGCCTGGGCGCGGGCAAGACAGGTCCATCCATGCCGGTTTCGCCATGAATATGGCCCGCATGGTGCGGAGGGCGCAGCAATGGCGCGTGCATGCCTGAGTGCACCGGAATATCCGTCCGGTCCATCAAGGCCAGCACCTTCAGGGCATTGACCGTGACCTTCTCCAAGGTCTGGTTGCCTGCCACGGTGGTAATGCCAAGCACCTTCAGGTGTTGGCCGGCCAGCAAAATGGCCAAGGCATCGTCATGGCCCGGATCACAATCAATAATGACCTTGTGCATTGAGATTCCTCATGGCTACTTGTACCAATCCATCGGTGATCGCTTCCACGTCGTGTTCCGCCAGGTTGGCGGACCGAAACAAGGCATATTGATCCGCCGGCACGGCTTGGAAGCCTCTGAGGGCGCCCGCCAAGGAACCCCCAATGGCGGCTATGGTGTCCGTGTCGTTGCCCAGATTGGTTCCACCGACGATAGTCTCCCAAGGATCTCCTTGGGCGAACACAAACAAGCCAACGGCGGCCGGCACCGATTCGCACGCCATGACGGAATTGCCGATCAACCCCTCCGTCCTGTGCAGCATCGTCTCCAGATCCCGCGCTTCCAGAGCCAGTTGCACGGCCAAGGATATGCGCTGGGCAATAGAGGGTCCAGGTACCATGCGCCCATGTTCATGAGCCTGCGCCAATTCCTCGCCTCTGTAGGCGCCGGCCAATGCCGCCTGCACCACCGAATAGGTGTCGGCCGATTCGGTCAAGGCTTCCGCGCAGCCACTGGCAATGGCACAGGCCGCCGCGATCCCAACGTTGGTGCTGTGCGTGGGAAAGCAGGTGCTGGCGGCGGCCTGACAGGCGCTTTCCATGTCTCCGGGATGGATGAGGCCCGCGGGGGCCACACGCATGGCGGACCCATTGGTTGCGCCCATGCTGGCCAGATGCCGGCCGGATTTGCCGATCAACCCGACCCGATAGGGATCTCCTCCAGCTTGCAACGCCTCCACCACAGGGCGCGTGGACGGTCCCATGTTGGCTATGTGCGGCGACTCGGCGGCCCAGCGCAAGAGGCAGTTGCGCCAGACTTCCTCGTCCAGTCGGCCGGCGCTCACAATGTCCTCGGCCATGTAATACATCTGACTGGCGTCATCCGTGATTTGGCCTCGGGTATTGCCCGCCGCGCCGGCAAATGTGTCAGGCGGAGGATCCAGAATGGTACGCAACGGCCCTCCATGGGCGGCGAAAATGTCGGCGATCGTCCACTGCTCGGTAGCAGCTCCCAAGGCGTCTCCCAGTCCTGCCGTTGCCAAGGATCCCAAAATCCCATCTCGCAAATATAAATCTGTCATGCTTCTTGTGGGTCCTTTGCACCCGTTGGGCCCTGCCCGAAGGATTGGCTTGTCTAATAGGTTGCCAATCTCTCCCTGTACAAGGTCAGAAATCGGGGAGAATCCACTTCCATGCAGACGTTGACCTTGTGGCCGCCGGACCCGGTGTCCCCCCAATCGGCAATCGTCTGCCCATCCACCCTGCCTTCCGTGACACAGATGTGCACGGGAGCTGTCTTCACCTTGAACAGGGACGAGTCAAGGGCAAAGGCGATGGCCGACGAGTCATGCACATAAATCCCATCTTCGCCGCGACTGCGGTGGAAATCCAAATAAAACGGCACGATCTTCGCAATGAAGTCTGTGGCCTTGTTGCCCATTGTGAACAGAGTCTGCAGATACTCAGGCGACATGACAGTGGCGCAGGTAACGTCCATCCCCACCATGGTCAAGGGCCACTCCGCTGCAAATACGATGCGCGCCGCCGCCGAGTCGTTGTGAATGTTGGCTTCCGCCACCGGAGTCACATTGCCTGGGTGCAACGCGGATCCTCCCATGATCACCACCTGCTGTACGGCCTGGACGATGCGCGGCTCTAGGGACACCGCCAACGCCAGATTGGTCAAGGGACCCACCGCGATCAGGGAAATCCGGCCTGGGTCGGCCATGACCGTATCAATGATGAACTGGGCGGCGTGGCCTGGTTGCGGCGCGCCCGTCGGAACCGGCAGGCGGGTTTCTCCCAAGCCATCCGAGCCATGTACCCGCGCGCCCGCTCCCACATAGGGATGCAGCAGAGGCCGGGCGGCGCCCGCCGTTACCGGAATGTCAGACCGACTCACCAGTTCCACCAGCCGCAAGGCGTTCTGGGTCGTGGTCTCGATCCCCCCATTGCCAAAGACCGTGGTCACGCCCACCAGTTCCAGTTCGGGCGAGGCCATGGCGAAGAGAAAGGCCATGGCATCGTCCACGCCTGGATCCGTGTCGAATATGAACTTGCGCGGGTGGGGCATGGCACATCTCCTGCGAGGGGCCCTATCCCTTCAAGCCGGTCATGGCAACGCCCTGCACGTAATAGCGTTGCAGGATCAGAAATATGACAATCACGGGCAGGGAGGCGGTGACCGAAGCGGCGAAGGTGCGGCCCCAGAACGTCTGGGTCTGCGTGGTCTGCGTGGCGATGGCCACCTGAATCATCTGCAACTGCGGCGAGCTGATCACGATCAGGGGCCAATAGAAGAGGTTCCAGATAAACTGGAATTCCAACAGAGACATCGTAATGAGGCCGGGAATGGTCAGGGGTACGATGATGCGCCACAAAATCTGGAACAGGTTGGCGCCATCCATGACCGCTGCCTCGTCCAAATCGACGGGAATGTCCTGCATGAATTGCATCAGGGCGAAGATGACAAAGGGGCTGGCGTACCACGGCAGGATCAGACCCGAAAAGGCGTTGGCCATGCCGAGCGCATCGACTACGATGTACAGAGGCACGATTGTGGCTTGGAAGGGCACCAGCATGGTGGCCACGACAAACACCAGCAGCCAGGTCTTGAACGGAAACTTGAGACGGGCGAAGAAATAGGCGGCCAAGGTGTTTATGACCAGCGAACTGCACACCACCGCGAAGGAAACGAAGAAGCTGTTCGCCAGGAAACGCTGAAACTGCAGCCCATACTTCTGTCCGTCCGCCGAAATGCCAAAGATGTCGGCGTAGCTCTTGAGCGTCCATTGAATGGGCAGCAGAGTCTTCCAGCTAAACGGATAGAGATGGGCAAAAATCTCCGCCTCGTTCCGGACGCTGCCGAAAAGCATCCAGAAGAAAGGGACGGTGAAGAGCAGGAACAGCACGCCATACGACAGCCCCAGAGCCACGTCCCACAGCGTGCTGCGCCAAGTGCGGTGTCTTTTTGACGAAGGGGGAACGAGCCCCGCCTGCTCGCGGCGCAGGTTGCCGCTGAGATCCTCCAACAGGGCCATGTGCGGGACTTGCCTAGGTGGCAACCTCAGACCGAAACAGCCGCATCTGAATGAGGCTGATGACCAGCAGAATGAAGAGGGTCACAATTGACATGGCACTGGCCGTGCCCATGTCCTGAAACAGGAATCCGTACTGATAGATGTAATAGACCACGGCCTTGGTAGCCTCTAAAGGACCACCCCGGGTCATGGCGTAGACGGGAACAAAGACCTGAAAGGAAAAGATGGTCTGCGTCACCACCACGAACATCATGACGCGGCGCAAGAGCGGCAAGGTGATGTACCAGAGCACTTCCCAGGGACGAGCGCCGTCCACCACGGCGGCCTCGCGGTAGACATGGGGAATGCCCTTGAGCCCCGCCATCAAGATGATCATGGAGAAGCCCACGTCCTTCCAAATCATCATGGCGGTCAAGGCGGGCAGGGCCCGCCGGGGATTGGACAGAAAGGCCTGCGGCGGAACGTCCACGATAGAGAGCAGGCTGTTGATCAAACCCAGCTGGGAGTGGTACATCATGGACCACAGCACGGACACAACGATCACCGAAGTCACCACCGGCGTGAAGATGGCGCTCCGGACCAACGAAGTGGCCAAGTTCTGACGCGTCAGGTACAGGGCCAGCAACAATGAGAAGAGAACCTGCAAGGGCACCTTGTAGAAGGTGAACTTCAGGGTCACCCAGAGCGAATTCCGAAAGTAGGAATCCGCGAAAATGTCCTGATATTGCTTCAGTCCGGCAAAGTCGCCAAACCCCCCCAGCAGGGAGTATTCGTACACACTGGCGCGCAAGGCTGCCAGAATGGGCAAGTAGCGAAAGATCGCGAAGTTGATCAGGGCCGGCAGCACGAACAGAAACGCGACGACGTAATAGCGATTCTGTCTGTTCCAAAGTCGATGCCAGCCTTGCGAGGCTGGCGGCGGCGAGGCCAACATCAGTTAAGGGGATGATGGCTGTCCAGGCAATGCAACATCATGCCTGGACAAGCCATCAGATCAGGAATTCAAAACGCCCAGTCGGCGGACTATTCGTTCCAACCCGCATACTTGGCAACCAATCCCTCAATGCGCCTTGCAGCTGCGCTGAGCTGCTCCTGGGGATCGGCTCCGAACGTAATGTTGCCGGCCGCCTCGGCAAAGAGCTGCTGGTATTCCGTATAGCCTGGAGTCTGAATCCGGGGAATACCGAAAGTGTTCATGGCATCCAGCCAGATGCGCTGATTGCCGTCTTCGCTGTATTCATCCAGCTCATTGAAAAGGCCGATGTTGGCCGGCAGCTGTCGGACATGCTTGTACCAGATACGGGCGCCTGCATCGCTGGAAGCGTACTTCACAAAGGCCAGGGCCTCTTCGAAATACTCCGTGTTGGGCGATATGCCATAGTGCCAGCTACCCGTGTGGCACACAGAACTTTGGAAGTACGGGATGCTGGTCACCCCCCAGTTAAAGCCGTCTTCACCATGAATGCGGTTCAGGGCTCCAATGCGATTGTCCGGGGTGATCATGAAGGCGGACTGGCGACTTTCAAAAATCTCCGGGATAGGCTCCACCGGAGTCACCTTATTCTTCAGATGCATGTCCTGATAGAACTGCATTGCCTCCACTGCCTCGGGGGTGTCCAGATACCCTCTGAAGCTCAGTCCATCTTCGCCCATGCCCGCATAGGTCGGGCTGCCGACTGCCCCATTGGAACGACGGAAAATGCCGTGTTCGTAGTCGCCGGTCCAAGTGCCCTGACCCCATCGCACGCCCCAGACTTCCGGCACGCCATCGCCATTCTCATCGACTGTGGTGTTTTCCCAGGCGGCCATGGCCTCATCCATGGTCCAACCGTCATCCACCGACGCAGGAGGGGCAATGCCCGCCGCATCGGTCATGTCCCGGTTGTACATCATCAAGGAGCAGGACTGCATTATGGGAGGGCCCAAGAATTCGTCGCGGAAGCTGCCTTCCTCGATCGACTGCGGGAACCACTGACTCATCTCCTCTTCGCTGAAGTGATCGGTCAGCGGCGTAATAACCCGGTTGAACCCGTAATGTTTCATGTCCGGTCCATCTGCCTGGAACAGATCCCAAGGCAGTCCCACCGCCACCGAAGACTCGATTTTCGGGAACAGTTCCCGGAAAGGCACGGTCTCAAACTCGATTTCCACATACGAGTATTCGCCATCGTTCAACTGCTGGAACGAATCCAGAATCTCGCGCCAAGCATTCAATTGGTCGTCATCCGTCACGGCCAGGAAACGCAGCGTGACAGGCCCGGAAGGCCCCATGTCATCCATCACGTCAGGTGAGGCCGGTGCAGCGGGCGATGCCACGACACAGGCTGCCAAGACTATCACGCTGATCACACCCACCAGCCAAGTCATTGTCAAAACACGCATTGCCACTCTCCTAGGATATTGAAGACCGAAGTCCGGTAATTAGGAAAGACTCCCCAGCCAAACCGCTAACACGATCCTATGCAGAGACGACGATAGTTTAGGTGGGAGCCCTGCCACATAATGGGGAAGAACTGTTTGTCATTATACCTCTTTTCGATTTGTACGCTACTCGTTCCCCGTAGGAAGGCCGCTGGAGTTTTCCTGAGACGCTCCCTCCGGCAATCCACTCGGGTGGGGAAGGGTCCGTCTCCCCGACAAGACCGGATCAGGCCACTGCCTGGGTATGTTGCCGTACCCACTGCAGACGGTCTGCCGCCACCGGCGCGACCCGCTCCAAATCCGGATGGATGCCAAACTGGGACACCGCAAAACTTGCGCTGACAACGCCCATCTGGGCCGCGGTGAGAAACTCTGCCCCCTGCAGTATGCCGGTCAGCAGTCCTCCGCTCAGCGCATTGCCTCCCCCCGTTTCATCCGCGGCCGAAACCGGATAGGCCTCAATCTGCCAGGAATCACCTGTCCGAGTTCGGGCCAGCGCTCCACCGGGCCCTTGCCCTATCACCAAATTTTGTCCGCCCCACATCTGGATCCGATCCGCCATGTCCATGGGTTCGCTGTATCCGGTCAATTTCCGACCTTCCTTTTGATTGAGAAAGATCACGTCCGCCAGCTCCAGCACAGGGGTCCACAAGGCCGGAGGGTCCACCAGACTGGATTCTTGCGGCTCATAGAGCACATAGGGAGCCGGAGCCTCGCGGCCGGCCTTGAGCCGCTGCAAGGCGGTCAAGGCCTGGGGCAACGTGCCTCCCACCTGTATGTGACACGCCCGACAATTCCACCAATGGGCCGGCACCCGAGCAAAATCGCTGGAATGCTGGAAAAACTCGGCCGCCGATGTTCGAAATATCTCGGAACGACGCCCGTCTTTTTCGAAGATCTGCCACGCCCGGGGCGTGGCTATCGGCGACAGAGTGATCAGACCCTGCGGATCCAGACCTAGGGATTCCAAGGCTGGAAGCAAGTCCGCGGGCAGATCGGAGCCAATATAGGCCGAGATCCCCACGGCCCCACGGTGCCACACGCGCATGCCGGCCACCGCATGGGCACCAGAGCCTCCGAGCATCCCCATATGGGTTCGCCCGTCCCAGCTCACAATGTCGTCAATGATAATGTTGGAAATCGAGATCAGATCAGGTGGCATGTCGCACATGGAACCGAGTGTATGCATAAGCCCTGTCTTGGGCAAGTCCTATTTCGAGAATTGGTCGGTCCACTCTGGATCCTGGGCCGCCATCCACGACACCGCCAAGGCCTTGGCCAAGTGCATGATATCCAGCACGCTGACTTTGGGCGTCTCCTGAAAGTGCGTAAACGCACCGGGACAGCTCAGAAAGGCCACATTGGGCGTGGCCATGACCAGAGAGGTGTCGTCGCTGCGGTTTATGTAGCGGCCTGTCTCGCGCACACTGATATCCAACGCCTTCATCCCCCGCACCAGATCCCGCATGGCCGTCTGCAACCGCGGGGGCGTGACTGCCCCGCGCGCGCGGCTGGCATATCCTTCCATACTGGCTCCCTGTCCAAAATGTGCGGGGTCCCGGGGATCGACTCCCGTGGCAAACAGCAGATCCTGAATGTCACTGACAAACACCAGATGAGGCAACAGATGGGGCGGCGTACGGTGCACCAGACGCAGCGTGGCTCGGGCAAAGGAAGGAGGGCCCAAATCGACCACCCCCTCCTCCTCGTCCGGCCACAACACCATGACATTCGGATCGTAGGGGGCCGTCACCAGCGCTGCCAGCAGTTGCGCAACGCAACTGGCCGCGTTGTCGATACAGCCGTATGCCATGTTGGTGTCCCGGTCCCAGCGGGCCGCGGTGGCATAGCAGATTCGGGTCGCCAAAGGCAGGTCCTGGGCATCTGTCTTGAAAAAATGCACCGATTCCACACCGCGCGCAGATGCACTTCCGGTAACGAGTTCCCCCTCCGCCAGCACGATCGCCTGGCCCGTCGCAGTGTCAAAACCCAAAGCCACTCCGGGACGGCTTCCCGGATTTTGTCGTGATTGGCAGAAGGGGGTCAACGGGTAGCCTGCCTCTTGGCGCGGCTCGGTCAGGTAGCTGATATGGTCCAGGTGAGCCACCGACCAGGTCTGAATCGCCTCACGCTTGCCCAAGAAAGCCGCTGCCACGCCGGTCTGTAGATAATTGCATTCAAAGTCCATCCTGGCATCCACCAGGCCCTCTTCGCGAGCCGCCTGCAACTGATCAGCCAGAACCGGGGCTCGCGTATGCCCTATCGTCAAGGTGGGGGCGTAGGTATCTGCAATGCGACGGAACAGGTCAAAGGTGCGCTCGGGGGTAACGATGTCCTGCAAACGGCGCGTGAAGCCTGGAGAGCGACATTCAAGCGTCTCAAAGAAACGGGAGGAAGGAGTCCCGTCCATAGATGTTCCACTCCTTGATGACAACGACCACCCCATGCAGATTTTTGATCTGCACAGGGTCCGCAAGCCGTATGATAATGCTTCTGTTCCCACTTCGAATTGCCAGACATGTCCGCCGTCATCCAAACCCATGCCCTTTCCAAGTCCTTTGGCGACTTCGAGGCCGTGCGAGATGTCTCCCTGTCGGTAGCGCCCAACGAAGTCTACGGGTTTCTCGGACCCAACGGGGCCGGCAAGACCACCACTATCAAGATCCTGTTGGGCTTGCAGTCCGCCACCCGTGGCGACGCCTGGCTCTTTGGCCAGCCTGCCGCGCGCCGAGACTTCCCGACTCGACAGAGGATCGGGGTGGTGGGCGAGCAACAAGTGTTCTACGACGACATGTCAGCCCGCGAATACCTGCGATTCTTTGGCCACCTCTACCGGGTCCAGGATCTGGAAAGACGCATTGCCACTCTCCTGGAACGCTTCAATCTGACCGCTGCCGCCGCCGCCCGCGCTCGGAGCTTCTCGCGGGGCATGCAGCAGAAACTCGGATTTATTCGCGCCCTGTTGCATGGCCCTGAATTGCTGGTATTGGACGAACCCGTAAGCGCCTTGGACCCTAGGGCCGTGATCGAAATCCGAGAGGCACTGCAGGAAGAGGTCGCGCGCGGCAGCACGATCCTGATTTCCTCCCACTTGCTGACAGAGGTGGAACAGTTGGCCGACAGAGTTGGCATTATGCACAAGGGCCGGTTGGTGGCGGAGGATTCCGTGGCCAGCATCAAGGCCCGGCTGCAGCCCAACGCCCAACTTCTCCTTGAATTGGCCGAATCGGCCCAGCCGATCGCGCCGCGCTTGCTTGAGGTGGCAGGGGTACAAACGGTCACGTGCAACGACAGACAACTGACAGTGACCCTGCAACCTGGCGACACCGCCGCCACGCGGGCCGACATATCCAAGGCCATCGCCTTGCAGGGAGGGATCATTGTGCAGATGCAGATGGCGGAAGTGACATTGGAGCAGGCATTTGTATCCTTGACGGAACAGAATCTTCAGCAATGGGTAGGGGAAGACACGCCATGAAAGCCCCTGAGGCACACGAGACGGGGACGTGCAAGCCGACTCATCGGTATTGGGCCTTGCGCGTCATCTGGATCAGAGACACCCAGGCGTTGCTCCTGAGTCCCGGCACGTTGGTGATTGTCTGGCTGAGCGCCCTGATTTCCTATCTCTTTCTCGTCAACTATGTCGACACCGTGGCAGAGAGTGGCCTCAACATCCTGTCCAGTTCCTTCAATTTGCCGGTACACAGCTTTGTGTTGACCGTCTCCTTCTTCCTGACGGTGGCCGTCATCACCACGGTGGCCCGGGACATGGAGCGCGGGACGCTGGAAATCCTCTTCTACGGCCCTGTTGACAGCGTGGCATACGTCGGCGGGCGGATGCTGGCCTGCGCCACCGCCTATGGCGCAGCCCTAGCATTGGGAACCTGCGGATACGGTATCCTGACTCTTATCAGCGGTTTTGTACTGCCGGTCTCCACGTGGGCCGTAATTGGTCTTTCAATTCCGGTGGCGCTGTATCTCATTGCCTTTGGCATTTGTCTTTCGGCGGTGACCGGCAAGCTGCGCGCCGCCTTGGGCTGGTTCATGGCTCTGGCCCTGTTGCTGCTGGCAGTCCAGTTCGGTCCCCTGCTCTTGAATTTGGCTCCGTCTGCCAGTCAATACTACGATCCGGTGCGCGTGCTGCGGGGCGCGCTGGATTCGGTGGATCGGATTGCAAGCTGGATCTCGCCCTTTGGTCTGCTGGCCCAAGGGACGGAAGCGGTCCGCAGGGGAGACGCGCCTCATGCCCTAGTCACTGCAGTGGTGGCGACCTTGTATGCCGTCGTCCTGACCGTGGGCGGCATGCGCTTTCTGTTGCCGCGAGGCATGCATCCATGAACTTGACACGACGTTGCCAAGCATGTCTGGCCGGTTTGGCTCTGCTGCTCAGCCTCCAGGGCCTGACCACCCCAACCTGGGCCCAGGATCCAGGCAGGACAGAGGAGCTGGTGTATCTCGTCAATGCACGACTGGGCGGGGCCTACGAGAGTTCCTACTATACGGCGGATCGGAACACCCTGTACCTAGTGGCCGATGTGCCCTCCGTCATTTCGCTGCGTCGCACCCTGGTGTACTTTTGGCCCATCACGAACCAGCTGAAAGCCGATCTGGATGCCCTGAACGAACAGATTGAAGGGACCCTCGTGGTGCGCCAGGCCGGTCGGGACGTTGCCCAACTGGACCTAACGGCATATGTCATTCAATATGCGGAAGGCAAGGGCAAAAGCCCCGGCCAACTGTTTGTGGGCGATGAGGCCCCGGCCCAGTGGGAGCGGTTTGACACTGCCCGCTCCGCATATCGGGAGGCAGTCTCGCAGTACTTTCAGGACACCCTGCGCTACCGGCAAGACCTGGACGCGGCCATCGCGGCGAACGCGCTGGAGGACGAGCCGTCTGCGCCTCCCCCGGAACCCGCGCCCTTCTACTATTCCAGCACCCCAGTCAATCGCGGTCATGTCATTGAGCTGCCGATCGGAACATACCAGATTGTCCTGCAAGGGCCCAATGGGGAGCCCGTGCCGGGCAGCCAGAAGAGACTGGTGGTCTTTCCCTCGACCGGAGAAGGGGTTGCGTATTCGGTGATTCCCCACGACAGGTACACGTTCCCGGAAACTTCGCAGGACGCGAGAGAAGCCATCTATCTGCGTGGCGACGCCAAGGCCTATCTGCAGCCCTTTTCCCAAGTCGAGTACCGGGAACTTTATCTGTCCCGATTGCAGGACCCGCAGTCCTGGGGGGGACGGGCGGATCGCTTTGCATGGTTCCGGCTGGCCGAAATCAAGGATGCACAGCTCGTGGCATACCGGAGAGGTCGGGAGATTGCGCGTATCGAACGCCGGCCCTATGTCGTGCGCCAGATTACCGGGGCGGCTCTGGGATACGAAATTCACGATCAGACCACAACCAACCTGGAGAGATTGCAAGAGCGACGTCCCGATTTTTATGGATATGCCCTGGATGCCGCCAAGTTGCCTGCGGGAACGAAGATCCAATTGGAAGACGCCACCGGCCACCCGTATCCCGGCAGCCAGCGTACGGTGCGAATCTTGGATTCGGGGCAATTGGGCTGGTCCATTGTCCTGCCTACGGCGCCGTTTCTCGCTGTTGTCCTCATCGCTGGCGCCCGGCGGCGGCGCTTCACCCGATTGCCCCGGGAGATGGAATGACTCACGACACCATGCCTCGAGAGCGGCCTTGGGAGAATTTGCCGCGCCGCAAGTGGGATCTGACTACCATCGGAGGGTTGGCGATGGACCTGATTCTGCCCATAACGTCCCTTCCCCTGGAAGCCGGCAAGCACCAGCATGCGGATTGGACCCGGTGGGAGGCGGGAGGCTCTTCCAACACGCTAATCATGAGCGTGCGCCTAGGATTGAAGACCTCTTCCATTGGCGCCTTGGGGGATGACAGAGCAGGCCAGCTCGTGGCGGACATCCTGACAGTCGAAGGCGTTGACCTGCAAGGCGTTCTTTTCGCGCCCGATCAGACTACACCCTTGTCCGTCAACGTGGTCGCCGAGAATGGAGAACATGTCTTCGCAGGGGGTTGGACACTATCCCATCCCGTTCCTTTCCAGGCATCCTGGCTGACCACCCTGGAAGAGACCACGGTCGTGTTTGCCACAGGATATGCCCTGACGCCAAAAGCGCTGGAAGGCGCCGAAAGCGCCTTGACCTGCATGCGACACGCGCAGGCGCACGGGGGCTTGGTCTGTCTGGATCTGGGGCCGGAGGAGTATTGGTCGGACCTGGTGGCGCCAGCCATCGCGGCTACCGATATGCTGCTGGCCACGGAGGAGGAGATATGCGCCTGGTCAAAACAGGCAGACTCCCTTGCCGCCGCCCAAGCGCTGTTGGCCGCCGGACCGGCCTTGGTTGTCGTCAAGACCGGACCCCGGGGGTGTCAGATTGTGTCGGTGCAGGAACAGTGGACGTGTCCGGGTTTCAAGGTGGATCTGGTGGACCCGATTGGAGCCGGCGACTCTTTTGCGGCGGGCTTTGTCGCCGCCCTGCTCCAAGGCCAATCCCTGCATGACGCTGGCATGATGGCCAATGCCGTGGGAGCCGCGGCCGTCACTCACATGGGGACCGGCAGTCTCTTGCCGCACCGGGACGAGATTGAAGCCCTGCTGCGTAGTCGACCTTCCTGATTGCAGTCAGATCGCGACAAGCCGCACAAGGCTCTCTGTCCGACCGATGAGTCTGACAATCCGGTCGCTCACCCCTTCATGATCCAGCCACCGTCCACGTTGAGGACCTGGCCTGTAATGTTCCGGGCTGCATCGGAGCACAGGAACAGGGCCGCCTGAGCTACATCTTCCGGCGTCTGCGGGCGATTCAGGGGCACCATCTGTGCCAGTTTGGCCGCAAGCCAAGTCTCGTAGTCCGGCCTTTCGGGCTGGGGCAGCCGTGCCACGTTGGCGGCATAGACCCGCTTTTGCATGGGGGTGTCGACGATGCCGGGGGCAATCAGGTTGGCTCGGATTGAGAATTCCGCCAGGTCCATGGCCATCACTTGGCCAAAGTTGATGAGCGCGGCCTTGGCGGCGCTGTAGGGAGGATCGTTCCGAGCTCCGAACTGTCCCGAAACGGAGGAAAGCAGGACAAAACTGCCTTTCCGGCGTGACACCATGGGTTCCACCAAGGCATGCACTACATTGACCGCCCCCTGTACATTCACGTTGTACACCGCGGGCCAGTCAGCGGGCTGCAATCGCCAAAAAGGATACCCCGAGCGCCCCGATCCCATTCCAACCACATAGAGCACATGGGTTACAGGCTGTCTTTGTTCAGCGGCCGCCGCCGCTGCATACACGGCATCCCAGTCCGTTACATCCACGATCTCGGCCTGCCCCCCGACTGTGGCAGCCACTTCCTGCACCCGGGGATTGCGGTCCCACAACGTCAACACCGCCCCCTGCCGGGCGAACAGGGTGGCCATGACCTGCCCTATGCCTTCCGCGGCGCCCACCATGACCACATGTTCACGAGCGATGCCCTTCATGAGGTTCGCTCTCGAAAACGCACCACCGGCCCACCTTCCCGCGCCTGCCGATGGATCTCCGCAAGTTCGGGGTTGCCGTCAATGTCCCACATGGTCATGTTCACGCCCCTTTCGCACACCGGTTGATTGCCCTGCTTGAAATAGGACCAGACGGCAGACAGGTTATGCGAATTGTCCGCAAAGCAGACCTCCATGCCATTGGACCGACTGAATTGCAAGACACGGGGCGGCACTGCGGATTCGGAGCCTTGCATGGCATATCGACTGACCGCTTCCATATCCAACGTTACGCCCAAGCCCGGCTGTTCGCCGACTTTGACATAGCCTTGGCAGACGGGCAGGGGGTACATCACGAGATCGTCCTCGTATATTTCGTGACACGTAATGGCGGGCCATTGGGCATGAGACAGCACGGCTCCCAAATGCACCGCCATGGCCGTTGTCAAGCCCGTCCCTACCATCTGCAGGAAAAACGGCATGTTCAGCGAAGCGGCCGTGAGACCTCCGCGCATGATTTGGGAAACGCCGCCCGCCATCACAAAGCCGTCGCAGACCTTTCCATCCAGAATGCGCCGGGCCAAGGCGTCCGAATAGTGGTGAGCCACGGGCAGGGTGATCGCTCTCATCAGACTGCGATTGCCCTCGCTGTCCTCCACGGGGAGCGGGCCTTCCACCAAGGAGAGCTTGGGAAAATCCCGGATCAGCTCCTGCATCACCGCAACGGCCACCGGGCCAGACAGCAGGAAATCATTCCAGTCGGCATCGATCTGGAACCCGTCTGGCGTGTGCACGCTGATCTGGTGGAGGGTCTCTCGTACATCGAACCAGGGGCGAGCCTTGATCTTCATGCTGGTGTAGCCCCGTTCCACCGCGCGCCGCGCCTCCTGTGCATAGAGCGCCGGCGGCATGTCGTGGCCCCAGTGGGAAACGGGGCAATGAGTGCGTAGCGGAACGCCCAAAAGGCGATGAACGGGAACGCCCAACTCCTTGCCCACCGCGTCAAAGAGGGCCATCTGCAGCCCCGCTCCACAGTTGTCGTCCCACATCAGCTCGGCAGGATTCCGCCCGAGGGTCTTTTCCGGCTGCCGCGGTCGTCCCCAAGTGTAGTGGACGATGGTTTCGCCTATACCCTCCGCGCCTGATTCCAAGGTGACATGGATGACTTCGACTTCCGACCACCGGTGAATATGGGCCCTCTCCATCTCCCGCCGGATAGCCGTTCGGGTAGGCACCCACAAGTGATAGATGTCAAGGTCCTTGATTTTGGATGCAGTCGTCATGGCCAACGCTTGTCTGTTCCGATCTTGTCTCTTAGGGACCCAAGGAAATTGGTTGCCCTTGGACTCCAAGCGTGCAGATCTCAATGTACAAGGACCTGTCGATCAAGGCAAATGCATTTCTCAACTGGTTTGGCAGGCTCGAGAGTTCAACCGCCTAATGGCCAATGACCTTTGACATCAGGAAGCGGAGACCGTTGCGGAGGGGAATATCGAAACAGAGGTCATTGCCGTGCAAACACATTCTGCCCTGTCTGCCAAACCCCAGATTGTCGACTTGGCCCAAGGCCGATCTCCGTGCCCCAGTTCCGGACCCCTCCACCAATGTACAAGCACTGAATGTTTCGTTCTCTCAACACGTCTTGTACAGGACTGGAAGCCTGACTTCAATTCCGGCGGAACGCGATCGACCTAAACCCCGAATTTCACGGTCCAGCCATCCCTGGCGACGGTCTCTCCGCTATGCAAAGACGAGATCACACGCCTCTTCGGGCATCCAGTGGGCATCCTGCCCAACCCACTTCACATTGCAGCCAATGGGATTGGTCAACGGTTGCGAGATTTCCTGACCCGAGACGTGTTCGGCAAGGCTCCGCTCCAGATCATTCACCGTGGCCTTGGCGCCTTCACGCGGGTTGTCAATCCCCCGCCCCGTGTAGACCAGCCGCCGATTCTTGTCAAAGACGTAGAAGTGGGGCGTGCGCAAGGCGCCATAGGCCCTGGCGATATCCTGTGATTCGTCCCGCAGATAGACCCATGGAAACTCTTGTTCGGTCATGCGCCTGACCATGCCGTCAAAGTCATCGTCAGCGGCCACGTGCACGCTGTTGGAATTGATGCCGACGAAACGAACTCCCTGGTCTTGGAACGCCTTGGCCGTAGCTCGGGTATTCTCGTCGGAACCAATTACATAGGGGCAGTGGTTGCAGGTGAAAAAGACAACCAGGGTATCCGCATCATGGAAGCTGTCCAACGTGTAGTTCCGACCATCGGTGGCCGGCAGATCAAAGGCCGGAGCCTCATCTCCAATCTGCAATGTAAACGCCATGTCCAATATCTCCTGAGCTGGGTTGGGCAATCTTTCGATTATACCCATGACGCCTCTTTCCTGGCGTAGAACGTGGAACCTCAGTGGATATCCCTTGGTATCCCCATGGCGGCAGCTTGATTCGGTCTTCGACCAAGAAAACCCGCGCACAGCGTCCAACCCTCAGGGGAAGCACACTCGGATACATACTGGATTCGGCTCCGCAATGGACGGCATGGTGCAACCCAGCGCCTGTGCCGATCGGATTGGGCAAGTGGCAGGCAAGCAAGTAAGATTCCCCTGTTCCTGTCAGTCTTGCGGAGAACTCTCATGCCCAGTGCCATGCAAAACGAGGTTGTCACTCTGGAATTTCAGGCAACGGAAAATTATGTCAATTCAACCAAGGACGTGACATTCGAGGCCACCTTCTCGGATGCGCAGGGCAAATCCATGACAATCCCTGGCTACTGGAATGGAGAGGACACGTGGCAGGTCAGATTTTCCGCATGCGCGTCAGGAGAGTTTGTCTATGCAACATCCTGCAGCAACAGTGCAGATCCCGGACTGCATGGGCAGCGGGGCGTAGTCACGGTGAAAGGGACAAGCTCTGCCAATGCACTCTTCCAGGAAGGGCCGATCTGCATAGCGGAAGATCAGAGGCGCTTTGTCCATGCCTCGGGCAAGCCGTTTCCCTGGTTGGGAGACACGTGGTGGATGGGCTTGACCAAGCGTCTGCCTGTGGAAGGTCTGCAGGATCTGATTGCAGACCGGGTTGCAAAGGGCTTCACGGTCATTCAGATCATTGCCGGTCTGTACCCGGACATGCCGTGGCATGATCCACGCGGTGAAGGCGATGCAGGATACCCTTGGACCCAAGACTTCCATAGTCTCAACCCCGCCTATTTTCAACAGATGGATCTGCGCCTCAATCTGCTGGTGCAGGCCGGCCTGTCACCTTGCATTGTCGGATTCTGGGGTTACTTCATGGATGTGGCCGGTCCCGACGTCTTGCGTTTGCATTGGCGCAACCTGATCGCCCGGTATGGCGCGCTGCCCGTCACTTGGTGCCTGGCGGGAGAGGGTCTGATGCCCTACTATCTGGATGGAGACAAGATCAACGACATGGAGGCTTGGAATCGGGAGCGCAGCGCGGCTTGGTCGCAGATGGCTCGCTGGGTCAGAGACCTGGATGGCTTTGGCAGACCCATTACCATCCATCCCACACAATACGGACGGCGGCAGGTAGATGATCCAGAGACGCTGGACTTTGAAATGCTCCAGACCGGGCATGGTGGGTTTCCGGCCTTGACCAGCACCATTGACATGCTGGAGGCTTCCCTGCCCGCCACGCCGACGATGCCCATTATCATCAGCGAGGTCAACTACGAGGGCATCCTGGAGTCCAGCGGACCGGAAATACAACGATTCCTGTATTGGTCCAGCATCTTGTCAGGCGCAGGGGGATTTACCTACGGAGCCAACGGCCTGTGGCAAGTCAATGGCGAGAAGACGCCCTATGGCCCCTCACCCCATGGCATGGCTTGGGGTGGTCCTTCCTGGCGGGAGGCCAGCCAGTTGGCCGGTTCAGGACAGATTGGGTTGGCCAAGAAACTCTTGGATGAATACCCTTGGTGGACTTTCACGCCCGCAGCTTCACAACTGACCCGTCATGCGACGCCTGGAGATCGCATAGGTCCCTACGCGGGCGTCATGGCGGATGGGACACTGGTTGTCTTTGTCCCCGCCGTCAGCATCCTCGGAGTGCGTCGGAACGGGTTGCAGCTGCAGGGGCTGGTTCCAAACGAGAGTCGTCAAGCCTATTATTTCAACCCCAAGACAGGGGAACGCCTTCCAATTCAGAATCTGGTCGCAGACAGCGAGGGGCGCATTCCGTTGCCTACCCCACCCTTGATCCAAGACTGGGTTTTCGTGACAACTCCGCATTCTCCCTAGTGACGTTCCCATGGCGGCTGAACTGATAGTTTGCAACGCGCAGGTCTACACGGGGACCACGCCATCCGCAGCAGTCCGCGAATTCGCTGTTGGGCAGGGACGGTTTCTCCGAATGGGGCCTTCAGGCTGCACCCGAGACCTGACTGACGCCAAGACTCGAATCCTGGATCTGGAAGGATCTCTGGTTCTTCCCGGGCTTTGCGATTCCCACATTCACTTTGTGAACTACGCCCTTTCATTGCAGGAGTTGGATCTGCAAGGGACAGCCTCGTTGCGTGAAGTCAAGGAACAGCTCTCCCAGAAGGCCAAGACCCTGGCTCCAGGCAGCTGGATCCGCGGACGCGGCTGGGATCAGAATCTGTGGCCAGAGAATCGATTCCCCACGGCACAGGATCTGGATGAAGCGGTGGGGCCGGACACGCCAACGCTGCTGTATGCCAAGAGTGGTCATGCCGGCGTAGCCAGCTCCGCGGCGCTGCGCGCCGCCTCGATCCCGGCGGGAACTTGGTCTCCGGAAGGAGGAGAGATTGTCCGACAAGAGGACAGACAACCCACTGGGTTGCTATTGGAAGGCCCCGCGATTCAGCTGGTGGCTGATCAGATTCCCGCCCCCTCCGAAGCCCAGGCGCTGGAAGCCGCTCTTCATGCGCAAAAACAACTTCACGCATGGGGCATAACCTCCGTCCACGACTTTGACGGCCGCTTGGGGCTGGAGATGTTCCAGAGTATGTTGCGGCGCGATCAGCTGCGCTTGCGGGCGGCAAACCATATCGCCCGGGACCAGTTGGCCGACGCAATTGCCTTCGGCCTGCGCGGGCCTTTGGGCGGCGCGTGGTTCCGTATTGGCGGCCTCAAGATGTTCGCGGATGGAGCTCTGGGCCCCCGAACCGCCTTGATGATCGATCCCTATGTAGGAGAACCGGACAACTACGGCATGGCGGTGACTGACAAGGAAGAGATGCTGGAATGTGCGTTGCAGGCCACGCGCCATGGCATTGCCTCCGCCATTCATGCCATCGGGGATCGGGCTGTCCATGACGTGTTGGATGTCTTGGAGACGCTGCGCCGAGTCGAGCGGGAAATGGGGGTGGCGCCGGCGGACCGGCGGCACCGCATTGAACATGTGCAGGTCATACAGTCCGAGGACATGCCCCGTCTGCGAGAGTTGGAAGTGTCCGGCGCCGTCCAGCCCATACACGCCACGCAGGACAAGGATCTGGTGGATGCCTACTGGGGGCATAGAGGGCGGACTGCGTATGCCTTTCAGACCCTGTTGCAGCAGGGGGTGCGGCTGGCCTATGGATCTGATGCTCCCGTGGAATCCCCGAATCCCTTTTGGGGCATGTTTGCCGGCGCTACGCGCCGGCGCCAAGGCGATGAATCGGGATTGCCCGGTTGGTACCCGGCACAGAAGCTGCACAGGGCGCAGCTAATCCAAGGTTATAGCGTGGATGCCGCCTATCTGGAAGGTTGGGAAAGAGAAATTGGTGTCATTGGGACCGGATGGAGAGCCGATTTCTTTGTGCCTACCTGCAATCTGCTCACCTGCAGTGAATCTGACTTGGCCCGGACATCCTCGCGGCTCACGGTAGTGGCTGGAGATGTGGTCCACGCCGCGTGACATGGCGCTGCCAAAAGGTCTTCGGGGTAAAACTACCGGCGCTATTAGGCGAAACAGGGATTTTGGCTGCATGGTAGGGAGCATGGGTCTCCGGCGGGTTGAGACTTGAAGCCAGCGCACGCCCTTTTGGTCCCCTTGCAGTCACAGTAGGATCCATATCCATAGTCCACACAATACAAAGAGTGCAATCTTGGAACTTCACCATGTCAATGCAGCTTTCTCTATCGGTCCGAGTGGCCGAAAGTTTCACCAACAAGCGCATTTCCACTGTACCGTTTGCTCGCTTGGCGCAGGCAGCCAAGGAAGCTGGTTACGATGCCCTGTGCATGAGAGCCTCGGTGATATCCATAGATAGCCATGGGGTTCAGAGACAGGCCATTCTACGCGAGCTGGAGGTACAGAAACTGGAGGTTTCGATGGTAACAGGGGATTTTGCCGTGCCCGAAAACAGTGCGGCGGGCCCGGATTGCCTACGCAACATTGAGCCCTACCTGGATCTGTGCCAAGACCTCCGTTGCAATCTCATTCGAGTCTGCCTCAAGACCGAAGAGGATATTCGGGCTGCCCGGCGGGCGGCCGATGAAGCCCACGAACGGCAGATTCGACTGGCTCATCAGTGCCATACGCAAAGTCTCTTCGAAACCGTATCAGGCTCTTTGGATGTACTGCAGCGCATCGATAGACCCAACTTCGGTCTTATCTATGAACCGGCCAACCTGGCTCTGTGCGGCCAGGCATACGGCTGGGATACACTGCAGCGCTTGCAACCTTTTCTCTTCAATGTATACCTGCAGAATCATGTGCCCGTAGTGGGAGGTTCACTGATCATGCAGACATGGACGCGCGGTGCAACGCCTTCCGAGCTACTGCGATTTACGGATCCGACAGGTATTGACATGCTGGAGATTATGGGCTGGTTGCAAGATCTGGGATATACGGGATTCGTGACGCTGCATCATACCCAGCTGGATGTGGTCAGCCCCTTGGAAGCGGCTGCAGAGAGTGCCGCGTACCTCAGAAGATCCATGCATTGAGCGCTGGGGCGTCATTGTCCTGCAAGTCCCCAAATTGATTGAAGATCGTCCTGCAGGGCTGGCAACAGCCATAGTTAGGTGCCCTGGCCGGGAACCCTCAAGGAAACAGAATCCATATCTTGGTGGCCAAGTATCCGAGTAGGTTCTATTCTGACCTGTATACGTTGGGCCTGAACGAAAGTCCGAAACAACCCTAGGCAGGGCTGTCCAGTATTCTGACAATGACCATCTCATCCGATGCCAGATGAAGCGTAACGGAACAATGCCGATGAGTGCAGGAGTTTCCGCTGGCGGAAACCCGGTGTGTCCACAGCACGATGTCTCATGCTGGCCTACTGGCGCAAGGACCCTTCAGGTCATCGTTCAAGTTGTGCGCCAAGACGGCTCGGGGACGCGGCAATATCATCTCTCACGCGGCAGGGGAGGGATGGCTACGACATCCTGGCATCGGAAGGCCGGAGCAATCTTGCAGGGTAATTCTCTGCCCTCATATGCACCTCAGCTCTGTATTGTGGCCCAAGCTGCATTCGCTTCACTTGGAGCGAGCCACTGCGCTGCTAGCTGATGTACAGGGCCCCTGATTCTGCCAGAAACCGGCGTGATGCCGAAGACCTTGCAGCCGATGGGTACACGTGAATCTCCAACGGGCTGCGGCTGAATAGATTCCACTGCAACTGAACAGCGCAACACAGCCGGAGGCAGTTCCCTGTTCCCAGCTTTTTGATGTTCGGATGTTGCGGATGCTCAGGCGTGATCCGGCCGAATTTCTGGCAGGAGATTCACTTCCACGGGACGGTCTTTGCCTTCCTGAAAGTACAGAGCCTTGAATCGCGCCATCTGCTTTACTTTGTCGGTCAAATCTCGCTCCTGCCGTGCCCCGGCTACATTGCGGACCAGCGACTTGGCATCCGTTTCGGTCAGTCTCAGCATCAAATAGTTCGCTATGGCGGAGAAAAGAGACACGTTGAAATCTCGCGCTTCCTGTGAAGCCAGGATCAGCGATATGCCGTACTTGCGACACTCCTTGGCCATGGTAGGCACCAGTTTGAGACCCGAGGCGCGATGCGCTTCGTCAAAAATCACAGCGTGGGTGATGCGATCTTGCAACCCCCGTCGAAACATGTCCTTGTAGAGACCATAGAAAACCAGCGCCGCGAAAGCTTTCTGCAGGTTCTCGTTCTGTGTCCCGTGAATGCGGATGACAATCGGATGATCGATCTCCCACAGGTTCAAGTGGGCTTCCCGGAGCACGAAGAAATCGTAGTCGTCCAGTTCATCTAAACGGGCCAGCAACCTGCGATCCGGCCGGCTTTCCGTGCGCAAAATCTCCACGAAACGCCTGAATTTTGGTTCCTCCAAGATTGCCGAGTCCGCCTGGGCATTACCCCACCCCAGTTCCTCGAAACTTTGCTTGACGGCCGTACGAATACGCTCGCTCTGGAGATCACCGAGGTCGGGAAAAATCGCCGCGAAAATATCTCGCAATGCACCTGCTACATCCAGATGGGCCTTGGATGAAGAGCGATCCCATACCCGCAGTGGATTGAAACTCATGCCATCGCAATCAATATAGTGAATGGTTGAGAGGCCTTCCAGCTTCGCGTCAATATCATGGTGATAGGAAAAAACGATAGGACGAATGCCGGCCGCTACCAGCTGGTGGCACAGGTTCAGAAGACACGTGGTCTTGCCCATGCCAGGCAACCCTGCCAGCAGGAGATGAGGGTTGGCTTTTAGCATCACGGGCCAAGTGACAGCGTCATCGGTGATTGCATCGTGTCCCAGACAGACTTGTGGCTCGGCTGCAGGGGTTGGCAGTGCAGGGCCCCGAACATCTGGGGGTTCTTCCGGCTCGGGCTGAGACACGGAAATGGCTGTTCCGGTATTCAGCCTTGGCAGCAGTCCAGGACCGAAAAGAAAGATTTGAACATCCCAGCCGTGGGGAGAAATCCGGTTGGGTCCCTCTCGGTTGTACTCGGGACAGAATATCCAGCCGCGATTGCCTTCTGGACTTTGTGCAAATTTGTAATCCTGACCCTTTTCGATCATGCGATCGATTTCCTTGACTATGCTCTGGTGCTGTTCCGCGGACAGATAGTGCCGGCGGGCCTTGTCCGCGTAGAAACGCAATACCCGCGCCAACCGGGCGCATCGGATGGCTCTGATAACCTGTCGCTTCTCCTCCGGACCATAGTGGGCGTGCCACCGTGTATGCAGGTTTTCGACTTGATCCCGAATGCTGCTTAGCAGTTCGGGAGCGGACACTGTCCCAAGGTGTCTGCGGTACTTCACTTCTATGAAGCGGAAGCACAGTCCACGCCGTGTCGCCGATACATGAATGAAGTCGGGGCGGCGTATCCTGTTGTTGGTACCGGTTGTGTAGTCTGCCGGCGGCAACAGATCGGGAATATCGTCAACCGGTACAAGGTAACCTTTTTCAAGTGAGAGCCAACATTCATTGTCACTAGACGGGGCGGCGCGGCAGTGTGCATAGGCCAGCGCCAAGGCAATCAGTTCCGAAGTGGACGCCAAGTGATAACCAGTAAGACGAATGGCCAGCCGTCCACTAAGAGCCTTGAGACTCTCTATAAGAAACTGTGCATTGTCGGAGCTGCGCCTGAGACCCATTTGGTCAAGCGCACCGCCCACCAGATCGCACATTTCGTCCAGATTGCTGGTAGATGTGATCATCTGGAGACACCCCAGATCCTCGCGTTCCGGAACGCAGTCGATCACATAGGCGTCATAGGTCTTCTTGTCGTCCCGGGGTGAATCGAAAAATTCAATGCCCGCGTTCCGGTCTAGGGTGATGACCCAATCGCTTAACCTATGGAGCTGTTGCAGACTGTTCTGTTGGGCTGGCGGTATTTCTGTTTTCAACACAGGCCAAGCGCCTTCTGTACCGATATTGCGAGCTACCAGCTTCTGGATAGCCCGCTGCAATTTCATCAGACGGTCAGTATGTTTGGGACTGTCCGGATGTGATTCGCCTTGGTCCGCAACGGGCAGTGTGCTGCGCAGCACAGCGGGATTATGCATGAATTCCCGGTCAAAAAAGGACAGCAGACCAAATGCGTGGAAGGAACTGCGTACATTAGGCTCGGCCTCGGCGGTGACACTGGACTGGAAAGTATTAAAGCCCACCGCCAGATGGGCAGCGCGGTCAGGTTCCGGCACCTCCTTACGCGCCCAGCGCAGTTGGGGCATGTTTACGCCACCTGGCAAGCCAAGCGATTCCAGCATCCAACGGTCTTCGGGAGATACGCTGCCGGCACCCGTGCGGCGTTTCTGCTGCGCCTCTGCAATGAAGCGTCCAGCCACTTCGCGTTGCGCCGCGGACGGATAGAGTTCCAATACAAATGCCTGTCGCTCCGATACTTCCGCGGCATCGTCCTCTGTCTCTTCACCGGTGCGGTCCTCCACCTGGCCGAGCGCCCGTACTACCGTCATGCCGTCTCCCGCTCTCAGTGCGTGCATGTGGAGGGGATTTGCGTCATAGTGACAGCCCAGATATTTTTTGATCTCGTCCCCCAAGACATTGGCACTCTTGCTGCCCAGAGTCGGTGCAGCCTCTTCCACGGTGCTATCTCCCAACATACGCGCAAGAATGGCTGTCGTAGCTTTGGGTTCCAAGTCGCTGTCAAGCACCATACCCACGGTGTGAAACCCTAGGGTGTCGGCAAACACGAAAGAACTGCCAGAGGGTACATCGGAGGCCTCTGGCACCGGCAACATGGGCGGAAACAGAAAGCCATCCAACCTCTTGAATTCGTGTCGAATGTCTTGGGGAGTCACTCCTTGATCAAAGGCAGCATGGAAAACCAGGTTGTCGTACGCTGCAAGCCATGCCACCCGCAATGGATGGCTAGGCAGAACAATCAGGCCCAAGGTCTTGCCAGACCGGGACTGTACTTCAACGGTATTGGCCAAGGCCAGTTCTGGTGCGCCGCGATCCAGCAGGTTCACCCAAGCCAGAAGATATTCTTTCAGGATATGGGAAAGCGCGGGGACATTTTCGTCATATATCTGTCCCACACCACCGATCGCCGCATGTAGTTCCGCCATCTTTTGACTGGCCACGACTGCACGGTCCCACATTTCCTGCAGCGGTGACGACGAATAGGCAGCGAAATGCACAAAACTCGGGTCCTCAACCAGCAGACCGGCATCCGAGACTTTGAGACACCAGCGTCCCAAGGCCCCATTGTGTTTCTGCCAGAGGCGGGTTAATTGCTGTACCAGAGGAGATTGATGTACCCGAAAACGTTTTGCGGATTGCGGAATGTGCAGGCTGACAAATCCTTTCCCATCCTCTTTGAGATTGTTTGCCGGAAAGGGACGATTCGCGACGATGGTATCGGCGATTTCCGAAACCCTGCTCCGGTCTCCCAATTCAATGATCCCCTCGCTGAAAGTTTGAACAATCTGTCCGCTTCCACTCTGCTCGCTCTCCTGCATCTCTCCGAAACGTATACGGAATTCTTCGCTCTCTTGTAACGGTATATCAGGTTTGCCAGTCACGGCAACGACAGCGCGCGCGTAGACAACCGTATCTTCCTCCAATTCAAAATCATCGTTGCTGAAAACGATTTTCTCCACGCTCGTTTCCGCATGCAGTCTCGATTTGGACACGAGTACGTCCGAGTCTGTCACGATGGCAACGCCATATTCCACACTGCCTTTGGGCAGCACTGCGGGCTTGGATTTCCATCGGATCTCAAGTCGGCCGGCACTACCACCTGCCCGTGTGCTGTCCAGCGGCAAGTTGAGAATCGGGATCGAGTCGTCTGCATCGTCTCCCTGTAGTCCTGACCACTTGGTCAACCTTCCCGATTTAGTGTGCCAAGGCACCAGTTCGATACCCTGGATCTCCTGTGCACTCTCTTCAATGTGCAGTTCGTTGATCCACAAATGCGTTTGGTCGGCCAATCTTGCCAACGCGGGGAGCAATGGTTGTGTAGCGGCAGCCGCCAGAAAAATCTTCAGATCTTTTTCTTGTTTCGGAGAGGGGTCTAACAACCTCAGAGCCGCCATCCTGCTTCGGGATGGTTGGTTAATCGTATGGGGCCCCAAGAGACGATCGATGAACATGCCTGAAACGACCAACTCCTTGGCATAGGCATCCGGATCGTCACCTTTGACAGGCCAAAGTCCCAGCAAAGGGAGATAGGCTCCAGGATGCTGTCCCGTTTCCGCAATCCGGCACAGAAAATCCAATTTCGTCCAAGCCGTTGCCTGCAAACGATACCCATGCCGAGATGCTTGTTTGATCGCGGATTGAGCATATTGACGGTACTCGGCCGTAATTTTCCCTAGCGCTAGCCGGTGTGCCGCATCAAAGATGTTTTTCTCGGATATCTCGCGCGCTGCACTGTAGATGCCGTCCATTCCGGCGCCGGCCAACGCGGTGTCCACTAGCAACAAGGCCGCCTGTTGTTTCTCCTCGCGTATCGCTACAGCCTGATCTGCAGTGATCGTGCGTTGTCCTGCCGTATCGGCGACGCGCCATATGGCCCAATCCTTCACAGTGAATTGGGCATCTCGGACCAAAGCCAGCACTACATCGGATGCCAAACAACGTACAAAGGCAACGGATCCTGATTCAGATCTGCCCAGTATGGTGCCGAAGGCCTGTGCCAGTACAGAGGCGTGCATGCTTGACCAATACATCTCATTCTCCCGAGTGTGGCACGAAACGGGGCTGCAGACGCTTCATGGACTCGGCGTCATTGACCCCAGTTACCAGCCCAAGTTCCCGCAATCGTCGCTCCAAGCGCATGCGGTTCCGCTGCAGCATGTCATTGGATATAGACATCCCGGGCGGCACTGTATCCACGCAGAAGCCATAGCGCTCACGCAGGTTATGCAGAAATTCCTGCAGTGACAGATTTCCTTGATTTTCATGCCGCAGGAGCTGCAGATGCACCAGAAAGTCCAGCATCTTGTCGGTCAGCACGAGAGAGCGTGCCACCCTGCGCTTTCGGCGACCATCAACATTCCGGGAGGTTGATCTCTTCGCCGCGAGTCCATTGGGGCGGTCTGCATGCAGCACCGCGTCGATCATCTTCATGAAATTATGTAACACCTGTACTCCCATCAAAGAGGTTAGGGTCTCGGCCAAGGCCCACACGGGATTTTCGTAATCTTGGAGCATCTCGGCTTGGTCAGGACACTCCTCTGCCAGACTGTCAGCCAAGTCCGCTATCTGGTCTTCCATGGAATAAAGAATCCGGTTAGCTTCTGCATGCCGCCCCTCCAGTACATCACCCATTACATTGATCCACTGGGTAGCATAGGGGCGCGTTGGAATGTTCTCGCTATCGATTCTCCGGTTGTTGCGTACTTTGTAGTCCAATAGACGCAGCGCGGTCAGAATAACAGGCACGCGTTGTGCACGTCGCACGAAGTCGTCCATGGAAGCTTCGGCCCGTGCTCTCAAATCGACCTCGACTCCATTTGAGCAATCCACAAACAAATAGGTAGGATCCTGCTTGTGACATGACGGAATTTCTCCCCTTGCTGCCCATGTAAACAGGATCTCCACCACACTGGTCAATATAGTTGTCAGACCAACCGCAATGCACGATTCCAGCATTTCCAGAAAGGTGTGTCGAGGCATAACAGTGTCGTACGCGTACATGCGTACAAACCAGCGGATATCTGCCGCAAAATTGTCGGCTGCTTTCTCCGCTATAGGACGCTGGTTGGAGATGAGAGATCGTTCCCGCCCAGACGCCTTCTTGGGGGCCGTGTCCAGTTGCTGCGCCATCCGAATCATCAGGAGCTGATCCAGCCCGACTTGATCGCTCTCTTCTTGAAACTGAAACCGATCTGCAGTCAAACTGTCTGGATGGCCCTGTTGCTTCATCCTTGATAAAAGGCGCGCACGAGGACGTTTTCCTCGTATCTTGGACCTATAGGAAAATCGACAGAAGAAAGCGCGTCCTGCCGTTGCACATACTCTCCGTCTTGATTGGCCAGCATAGCCACGATCGTCTCGGGAACGAAGCGCATGTTACCCACCCAGTCGGGCAGATCTACCCAGCTGGCCATGTAGTGGACCGGTGCGACACGCTGCACCTGCTGATCGCGTCCCAGCCGATTATTGACATTGACGAAGCAGAAACAGAGCAACAAATCCCCTAACACAACCTTTTCGGCTTCGCTGTCAAATCCCGCAAACCTTTCGTCCTGCGCCAACTTGTCTGCAATTCGTGCCATGGTCACGGCTCGCTTTTGCTGGGAAGAAGTCCCTTTTTCCGGGCCGAAAGTTGTGAGAAATTCCCCTTTGCCCCGGCGCCACCCGAAGCGCAACATGTAGAACACGGCGGGAAGTATTGCCGCAAGATCAAAGCCGTTTATCGTGATGGGCAGCACCTTGTCGTAATTGCCGGACCAGATCTCTTGAGTCATCTTGGGAGAAAGCACCTGTTCCACAATGTCACGTGCCGTGCTCATAGCATAAACTCTGCTCAGAGAGCCTCGATCGTGATGGGTTGCTGCACCCCTGTGGCCAAA
This sequence comes from Caldilineaceae bacterium, assembly GCA_963422415.1. Lineage (GTDB taxonomy): Bacteria > Chloroflexota > Anaerolineae > Caldilineales > Caldilineaceae > Bin34. The sequence goes on along the minus strand of OY729430.1, from coordinate 2,141,196 downwards.
GTCTCAATCTTGGCCGTTACCTGGATAGACGGTCTTTTCACGCATGGTATTCCAAGTGACATGAGATCCCGAGCGAAAAGTTCGCGTTCGCGTATGATGCGCTACACAGCCCAACTTTCTACATTGAATTGGGCATCTCAAGCCAGAGCAAGCACTACCTAGGATGTCAAACAATGCATAAATGCAACAACCCCTCTTCGGGATGTCCCAATATTTTGCTGAAGGTCGCTGCCAGTACAGAAGTGTGCATGCTTGACCAACACACCTCATTCTCCCGAGTGCAGCGTGAAACGGGGTTGCAGACACTTCATGGACTCTGCGTCATTGACCCCGGTTACGAGCCCGAGTTCCCGCAAGCGCCGCTCCAGTCTCATGCGGTTCCGCTGCAGCAGGTCGTTGGATGTGGACATGCCAGGCGGCACTGTATCTACACAGAAACCATAGCGTTCACGCAGGTTGCGCAGAAACTCCGGCAGCGACAGCTCTTGCTGCTTTTCATGCCGCAGGAGTTGCAGATGCACCAGAAAGTCCAGCATCTTGTCAGTCAGCACGAGTGAGCGTGCCACCCTGCGTCTTCGGCGTCCATCAACATTCTGGGATATTGATCTCTTCGCCGCGAGTCCGTTGGGGCGGTCTGCATACAGCACCGCGTCGATCATCCTCATGAAACTCTGCAACGCCTTTACTCCCATCAAAGAGGTTAGAGTCTCGGCCAAGGGCCACACGGGATGGATTTCGTAATCTTGGAGCATCTCGGCTTCGTTAGGATACTCCTCTGCCAGACTGTCGGCCAAGTCCGCTATCAGGTCTTCCATGGAATAACGAATTCGCCCGGCTTCCGTATGCCGTCCCTCCAGTACATCACCCAACATATTGATCCACTGGGTAGCATAGGGGCGCGTTGGAATGTTCTCGTTGTCAATTCTCCGGTTGGTACGTGCCTTGTAGTCCAACAGACGCAGCGCGGTCAGAATGACGGGCATGCGCTGTGCACGTCGCACAAAATCGTCCATGGAAGCTTCAGCTTGCGCTCTCAAATTGCCCTCGACTCCGTTTGAGCAATCCACAAACAAATAGGTAGGATCCTGCTTATGACATGGCGGAATTTCTCCCCTTGCTGCCCATGTAAACAGGATCTCCACCACACTGGTCAATATAGTTGTCAGGCCGAGCGCAATGCACGATTCCAACATTTCCAAGAAGGTATGTCGGGGCATAATGGTGCTGTACGTGCGTACAAACCGGCGGATGTCTGCCGCAAAATTGTTGGCCGCTTTCTCCGCTATAGGGTGCTGATTGGAGATGCGATCCCGTTCTTGGCCCGATGCCTTCTGTGGTGCTGTACCCAGTTGCTGTGCCAGTCGAATCATCAGGATCTGATCCAGCCCGACTTGTCTGTTTTCCTCCCGGAATTGGTCCGCGGTCAGGCTATCCGGATGGCCCTGTATTTCCATTCCCTGATAAAAGGCGCGCACGAGAACGTTTTCCTCGTATTCTTGGCCCACTGGAAAACCAGCAGAAGAAAATGCATCCTGTCGTTGCACATACTCTCCGTCTTGATTGGCCAGCATAGCTACGATCATCTCGGGTACATAACGTAGATTGCTTGCATAGTAGTAGGGAAGATCTATCCAACTGGCCATGTAGTGGACTGGAGCGACGCGCTGCACTTGCTGGTCTCGTCCCAGCCGGTTATTGGCATTGATGAGGCAAAAACAGAGCAACAGGTCGCCTAGTACAGCCTTTTCGGCTTCGTTGTCAAACCCTGCAAGCCTTTCATGTTGCGCCAATCTGTCTGCAACTCGGGCAATGGTCGTGGCTCGCCTTCGTTTGGCAATAGTTCCTGTTTCCGGACCAAAAACTGTGAGAAATTCCCCTCGACCCCAGCGGTAACCGAACCGCAACATGTAGAACACGGCAGGCAGTATCGCCGCAAGATCAAAGCCGTTTATCGTTATGGGCAGCACCTTGTCGTAATTGCCGGACCAGATCTCTTGAGTCATCTTGGGAGAAAGCACCTGTTCCACAATGTCACGTGCCGTGCTCATAGCATAAACTCTGCTCAGAGAGCCTCGATCGTGATGGGTTGCTGCACCCCTGTGGCCAAAGTCTCAATTTGGGCTGCTACCCGATAGATGGTTTCTTCCTGCATGGGATTCCAAGCAAACAGTTCGCGTTCGTTTTCGTGTATGATGCGCTGTACGAATATGGACAGATTGGCAAAAATGTCGTCAGTCGCAACGTCGCCCAATTGATATCCTTCACCGAGTTCCAGCAAAAGATGGAAGAGTTTGGCACCCAAGTACAATTCTTCGTCTCCCCGCTGTTCGTCTTGAAAACGATACGTCAGACGGACCTGTCGGTGCAATTGTCCAATCCCTACTTGCTCTGGATTTCGTACAGGCTCAAGAGAGAAACGGTCTAGGGGTTTCTCTACCCAGAAGACCGTCTCGGTCGGTGTCCGGGGTGTAATCCGCAGCGGCACTGTATCCTTGCGCGCAAGAGCCAAGGATGGCAAACCCTCAAGCAGGGAAATACCGCGGCAAAGGTGCACGCGGAGATGGGCACGCGTCGCCGCATTCCGCTGGAGAGCCAGATCACGAAAAACCTGGAGATGGTTTCCTTGCGCCAATCCAACCCGTGGCAACTCGACTGCCGGATGATTTGCCATACCTTCTTTCGTCAATTCAAAATAGGCCTGCCGGCGGGCTGACTTCAAATCGACATGGGAAGCATAGCCGCGGCTGGAACGTCCACGGAGCAAGTAGCGGTCCGTGACGGGGTGAGATCCAAGGGCCGGGTCCAGTTGAATCAGTTCCTGCAGCACTGTACCTTGTCTGTTTGGAGCATTGGGTGCAAAAGCCCGTTCCCAATAGGGCACAAATTTCTCGCTGCTCTCGTGATAATCTGTGCAAAAGTGGATGCCAAATAGAATATAGACCAAGGCAGAACGCAATTCGCGGACAGTGATATGTGCCTCTCCACGCATGTGGACTGCTTGCAAAGCTTCAAAAAGGCGCCGCCGTGCATGGTCACGGATATCTGCAGAGGCGAGATCGGGCAGATCGTCAGGTCCGAAAATCCGCTGTGCTCTGTAGACTTCGCACCGTTCCTGCGCTGAACACGTCTGACAACCAGCCCAGATCCCGCGGGCTTCCGTGCCTCCATACAGGCAGACCAACAGCTTTTCCAGAAATTCGGTGTCAATTCTGTCTTGAGCGGGCGTAATGCTGCCTACATTGGACCTGCGATTGAGTGAATAAAAGCGGATATGGGATGCATTGTCCGGGTTTTGCCCCTTGAGCAAACTCGCCAACTGTTCTTTCAAGGGAGTCGGTGGAGACACAGTCTCAAGCCATTCCAGCAATCGGCCATCATTGATCGCCAGCAGATGCACAACATCTCTCTTGGAGGTGCCATCCTGGAACGGCGCCAGAAACTCATTCAGAAGTTCATCCGCGGAACGCCCCTGCCATGAGGCCGCGCCATCGAGATTCATGCGCACAACAAGGCCGTCTGGTCTTTTCAGCTCAATAATGCGTTGCGCGGAAGCATATTCGTCGAATTCCAATTCCGTGGCCAGATGCTGCAGAAGCGCAGTCTTGCCGTCTCCGGCATTGCCACACAGCACAACCAGCTGTACCTTGCGCTCTTTAATTTCCCTGAGGAGAGTTTTCTCCAAGTCAGTAGGCACATAGACGGCAGCGGCGAATTTTGTATCAAGACCGCGGGTTTCCTTGTTGCCTCGGGGCGAACCTGGATACGATTGCAACAAGTGGTCCAGCCAATCCACCTGATTGGGAAATCGCTCGTTTGCCTGTGGTGTCTTTGGCGCCAGCGACGTCTCTTGTTCCGGCAGAGTCCCCAAGGCTTCCTCTATTGACTGGAAGCGTTGCGCCTGCTGCGGATGGGTCGCCCGATCCAGGAATTCGGCTACAGCGGAATATTCGGTGCGCTCCGCTACCCCTTCCCAGTTCAAGCCGCGCTCCTTGGCATGGACGCCGTTGTACTGAAACGGCGTTTTGGCGAAGAGCACATGGAAAAAGCTGGCAGCCAAGGCATAGATATCGTCCGCAGCCTTGGCTCTCCGATCGGTTTCGGGCGGACTATACAGGACGGTGCCGGGCACAGAGACCGGTTCACCGATCCTGGTGACAAAGTCATAGTCGATCAGCACCAGTTCACGATCTGAAACGATCATGTTGCGCGGACTCACGTCGCTATGCACGAGGCCATTCTGATGGAGGGTGCGCAGGGCGTCGCACATGCTGCGCAGCCATCGCAATGCCAAGGCTTCACTGGATGCCTCAGCCAAGTTTTCGCTCAGTAGTGGAAATACACCGGCAAAATCGTACAGAGAACCGCCATTAACCCATGACAGCAAGGCCAGGATTTCGTTTTCGCCCCACTTCGGCGCCACTTCGAAAATCGCGGACAGATTTTTATGTCGGCCCAAGTGCGAACGAGCCAGATTGTAGGCATGCAGAACTCTTTGGCCCGCCTCCGCAGCGTGACTGACTTTGGCTACGTAAGTGCCAAGGTCTTGGCCTGAAGCTTGATCGATTTCCACTGCTTTGAACGTAGTTCCTACACCGCCGGAGCCCAGAGAGCCCACAATGCGGTAGCTTTTGTCCCGAAAGGTCACCTCTAGGCCTTCCGACCAGAACCGAGCGGGTGGCGGTGGTGGGACAGACTGGCCCAACATAACGGAAAATGCGGCTTCCAAGTCAGGCAATGCAGCTCGATCTGCCGGATTCTCTGACATGCCCCTAGTCAGAATGTCCAAGGCCCCTTGACTCGTTGAGTCTTCCTGTTCCTGAAACAGGATTGCCAAAGATGCACAGAGCGCATACACGTCCGTACGCTGATCGGCCGCTCCCAGCCCTTGCTTTTTCACTTCGGGCGCAACTGTATCCAGCCACTTGCTTGCAATGGAAGCGCCGGGGGAGATCACACTTGCGAGAGAGTCGATCTTGGCAAGTTCAAAGCCGGACAAGATAGGTAAATTGTCATGCTTGACCAGCAGAGTGTCCGGATCAAGATTCCGCAGCACCAGCGTTTCGTCTTCTATGCCATGAAACTCTTTCAGAGCCTGGACGGCGTTGTGCGCAAAATGCACCCGGGCATCGGTATGCCACGATGCGTCCGACATGCGTTGGGCCAAGGACGGAGCGGTTGAATCGATCTCCGTGAAGAAATACATCTCGCCTGTATAGCCCGGCGCTTCCTGGAAAGAATCAAGGATACGCGGTGCCCAGCGGTACATTTGCAACCGATGCAGGGTTTCGTATGCTCGACGGGCTTTCACTTCGGCTTTGCTGTCCATAGCCGACAGATCATAGAGATGGAGTTTGACTTTGTCTTTCCGGGTGGAATGGATGCCCTTGAAGATTCGGTGGAAGCGCTGTTCCTCGACTGTCTGCAATTCCAGGTTGATGTAGTCTGCAATGCGGCGTAAAGAACCTGTGAGGACAGCGTCGGTTTTCGGCTCGAGGGCATTGCTCAGCCGATGCACTTCCGCTGCAGTCAGCGCCTGGGGAGCCTGTAACCCGATAGCCTCCGCCCAGTCTTGCAGCGGATGAAACTGTATGCCACGAATGGCAAGATCTTCACGCCACCTGCCCTTTGAGGACGGGTGGGTCAGCAGAAAAGAGCCTTTTACAAATGGAAGGTGAGGGAGGATCTTGCGCAGGCTTGTCCCCATTTTGCGTGCTTTGTTTGTCAATTTCTCGGCTTCATGTTCCACCAAGCCTTTCATATGCTGCGTGATCCATGTACCGGACCAATGTTTGATCTCGACGATCCGAACCCCGGCAGGACCTATGGCAACGAGGTCGATTTCATCCGACTGAAGCCGCTGATTGAACGAGAAGGACAAATTGGTCAGCAGAAACCATTCGTCATGGCCGCTGCTGGATATCAAACGGCTTTTGATGTAATGGAGTGCTTTGGCTTCGCTTTCGTTAGCGAACGCACCGCACAAAATATGTATCGCGCGCATCTTTAGCCTAGCTTCATCGTACGCGGGGCGACAATGGCGGGATTGTTCGGGCTGGACAAGGATAGTCCTGTAGAGAAGCCACTTTTACGCCGTGATATTTTGGTCTGTATGCGGTCGCCAGCCTAAGGCAAGGCCGGCGTGTACAAGCCCAGAGCCAAATGGACAGCAAATCAAAATCTGGGTCTAGAGCTGCGCAGCACCAAACCACCGAGTGGACCGTGCATCAAGGATTGATAGTGCATGACGTTTTGGACATCCCACCGTAAATTATATTGTGCAAAGTCGAACAGGGCTAAAGATTGCACTCACCGGATCAGCGGCATTACACTGAACATGCATAGGTCTAGGCAGACCCAGATATTCTGCTGGTATTGAAGCCAGCCGCCGGATGGGCTGCGCGGCTAGGTTCCGTTTTCTCTTTGCACGGCCTAGCGTAGCTCAGGCGAGTTTACGTCGGCAGGGGACACACTGTCTGCATCCGTGGCAGCGTTTCGGCTGCTCCCCCCATGTAATGGACCTCCAGCTACCTCGTGTTGCACTACGGACTGATAGATTAGATGGACTACGTGTTGCAGTCGTATCCCAGTTTGTCCTGTGTCAAGTCAGTGATCTCTGCTCCAAGTTCATCTTGCAGCGAGAAAATTCGCACCTCCCGCACCATTGGCAAGATTATCATCGATTTGCAAATACAGGAGTGTTCATCAGAGATGGTAGTGGCCGACGCCGGCAGTGCCGGTTGCTGTGCGATGCCAACTCATCGATTCCCATTACCCAGGCGGAACGTCTGTTTGCCGGATCGCAACTGCTACTCGCCAACGGTCTCAGTGCTGCCCGTTATGGGGAACCATTCCTCTGCCATTCAATGGAAGTACAGCAAGGTCTTAGCCTTGCGCAACTCTTTTTCGATGATGCTAGACCTGCTGTGTATCCGATGGCGACATCGCGGGCCATTGCAAATGCACTCTCTTCGTATTGCGCGTAGAGACCTGCTGACAGAGACATTGTAAGACTAATGAAGCGAAAAATTCCTTTGCCTTATCCACCCACCCCCCCCCCCCCCCATCTTACTTCCTGCGTACAACGGCACATGTGGTGCTTTACGTGGCAACCGCTCTTCTCGGTACAACACTGTTCTTCTTTCTGCACCACCTCGGCAACCAGATTTCCTACAAGACCGCTGTACAACGGTTTGTTGAGGAGTTCGAGACATACAGTCGCAATGAGGGCTATACCCGAAGATTCATCACTCCCTTTGAGTACTGCCAGATGGCAGGAATGGTCCTCGCTGGATCAAAAAAATCGGACGAAAGTCCGCTTTACCAGGCCATATTACCGAAAGGTCCAACACTATGGGACTCAGGCCCACACGATCTACAAGACTATTGTGAAGAGCTGGCAGCGGAGGTAAACGGCCGCGAGCTGAGACCTAGTTTCTCCAAACTTCGCTATTGGTGGGGAAAAAAGGCCGTCTTTGCTCTGGCGCTGCCTTACCTGTCTGTCGCGGAACTCCGGAATCTGGTTCGGTTTGGCTCGTATGCCGGTTGGATCGCACTGGCAGCCATTCTACTATTGTTTGCCCCAAGAACATTGTTCATTATATCGCCACTGGTTGTGCTGGGCGCGTTTGCCTCGGGGATCCGGTATTTTTCCGACTTCGTCAATGGTCTGCCCTATATGTTTACGGTGTGGTCATCCGCAGCACTGGCACTGTTGCTGCTCGGACGGATGCCTTCCCGGATGACACCAGCAGACCACCACCAGTTGATCCGTTTCTTCTGTTTCATCGTCGGCTTGACGTCTGCCTACCTCAGTACTCTTGACGGACATACCATACTCCTCATCACACTCATCGGCCTACTGATCTATTTCGGATCCGGCCAGCTCAACTCCACCGAGAGACGCAGGCTGGCGGCGTGGTGCATTGGACTGTACGTCGTCGGCTTTATAGCCAGCTACGGCCTGGGACTGACAGTGAAGATCGTAGGCAGCAAATGTCTCATCCCCGACTGGTTGGGGGGACAGCAATTCTGTGGCGCGGATATCGCATTCTCTGATCAAGCTATGGGTTACGTACAGCGGACGATTTGGGAGATTTCTTTCAGTTTGAGGGAATCGTTAGAAGGTATTCCCCTACTTGAACATGTTGTACATGTTTTGCCAACCTTGGATGACGACCCTTGGTACAGGCGAATCAATCGAATCTCGTTATTAACGGACTATTGGACATTTGCGGGCATCCGAAACGAACTGTGGAGTGCCCTCCTGACTTGGGTGTGGATTCTGTTACTTCTGGTCTCAACCGCCGTCGCCATGATGCGGTCTCGACAACGCCGGACCGATCTGCTTCAAAGCACGATCTGGATTTGGGTGCTCATATCACTGGTCACCCTGCAATTACTCGTTTCCAACGATTTGCACTACCGCATCAGCAGGTATGTATTCGTACTTTGCGGAATGAGTATGTCTTGCGTGCTGCTTGCTTTGATGGAAACGAGATTCAGCACGTGGAACTCACAGGCAGCCAAGGGTTTCCAATGGCCTAATTTCCTCAGGCAGAACAACTTTCGCTATGCGGCTTGGACAGGTCTTGTTCTCTTCACTGCATTATTGTATGCGACTCGAGGCGAGATCTCGTTCAAGAGGGTACAGGATATAGTAGAGACGGGCTTGGAGGAGTCCACGCGCATCGCCAGCGGTCCGTTCGATTTGTACCTAGATGACAATACGCTCGTATATGTCAAGAAACCCTGTGTGTATCGTGACTTAATCAATCCCTTTTTCCTGCACATCTTTCCGGTTGATCGGTCCGATCTTGCCCAAGATCGGCAGCAGTACGACTTCAACAACCTCGATTTTGGCTTTGGCAGCCGCCCATTCTATTACCAGCTGATGACAAGCAACGCCCCGATCTTCCTGTCTGGCGGACAGTGCTTCGTGCTGCACGATCTTCCCGACTATCCCATTGCTGCCATCCGTACCGGCCAGTACCGATCCGGCAAGAGACCTGTGTCTGGAAAGGCCCCGGTCTGGAAAGCCACATTCAACATGACAGCACTCAAACGCGCCGATACCACCGTGCAGGTTGAAGAGTATCCAAAGATACCTTTCGATTCCTTGGATGAAAGGAGAGTCTTTGAACGATTCGATACACCCGGCTTATGGACAAGCAGTGACAGTGCATATGTAATAAATCTGCTTGCATCCAAATCCGCCATCATCCACTCGAACTTCAATGTCTATCTCATCGGAGACAGGCTCGTCTACGCGAAACAGCCATGTCGACGAAAAGATGTGGTCGTTCCCTTCGTCCTGCACGTGTACCCGCTTGACTGGAACGACCTGCCCGCTCATCGTCGGCAGTATCCAACCGACGACCTCGATTTCGAATTCCAGGAATTCGGTCACCAAGTCGAACGAACTTGCCTAGCCATCCGGCATCTACCGGCCTATCCGATTGTTGCCATCCACACCGGGCAGGGATACTTGGCGGGATTAGACCCCAGAATCAAATCCTTCTCGACACATGAAGCCTCTGCCAATATATATCAGTTCGGGGAAGATACCTATGTTGGCCGGCGCATTCTGTTTTCCTTTGAGAATGACTGGGAAAGATGGAAGAGCGACGACGATGCGATCGTAAAGCCCACTCTACAGGACATGCATGACTACCTGCCGTTTATCACACGCAGCGTCGGCACCGGTTTCCTGACGAGCTACCAACCCGCTCTTGATGGAAAGCGCGACGTGCCGACCGGGCAGGCATTGTCGCCCATGTTCACCGCGACCGCGGCAGACTACCTCGTCGTACTAATCCGCGGGGGAGAGGAGGAGGGCAACCTCGGTCTGCGTCTGTTCGCCGATGAGCAGCTATGGGCCATCTTGCGCGGTACCAGGCCGGAAGAGGGCCTCGATATCGTGTTCTATTCCTTGGCAGAGGTAGCGGACAAAATATTGAGGCTGGAGTTGTTTGATTACGAAACCCAATACTCCATCGCCTTGGATCACGTGATGCTGATGCGCCGCGCAGCTACCGGTCTCCCCATTGACAACAAGCTGTACTGGGAAGGTCGTTTCAACTTCCTGGAGCAAGCGAGCTACGGTGAGAACAAGCGGTAAAAGACACATATTGCATGGAGTTGGTGATCGGTACTACGTCAGGTATCTGCTGCGCGGATATGCGCGGGCTTGTGTGATCAAAGCAAGGAGGCAGAGCACATGTCCTGTCGGACGACCTGACCCGCATCTGCTTGGTACCACGCTCGCCCGCTTTGACCTCATGCACCTGATGCGTGATGTACTGCAATATGGACGATGCCTTCTACCGCATCCCAGAGCGCTGTGAACTTGGTCGCGAGCAAATCTCCCCTTTTGACTTTTGACGACGGTATCATCCAGACCAACGGCTGCTATCTCCCTACCCTTTTCTACTGGATGTTCAACAAGGCAGAGGTACTGTTCAGTATTCAGGCGTTCAAGATCATGTCGGTGGTGTTGGCGCGCTTGCAAACAGTCCAGGAACAGGATAATCGGCGAAGCCGGATACACGTAGCCCAGCTGACGTGCTTCTACATAGCACGGGGCCGAAACATTTCAACAGGACGGACGAATCTGCCCGTCCATACAGACGTAGCCATTACCGCAGTGATTGGTGAAGAGTTGTGCAAGACCAACGCGGGTCAGGGATTTGTGCTCTATTCCTACAGTAAAGACTGAACAGGTTGGGGGTTATCTACCGCGTACCGCGCGAGCCAAGCCGGATTTCCCCTCTCTGTGAGGGGTCGTACAGGTTTGACGAAACCGACCCTGATAACAGACAGTAGACCGCAGAGCAGCCAATAGCACATCTACAATAAGACGACCATGGCAAGCTTCCCTTCGTCTCCCCTCCTGCTCGATACCACGGGCGATTTCGCTGCTCTGCGCCGCAGTGGCATGTTATACGTGGACAAGACGGAGACCATTGCTCGACTGGTGGGATACGCCAGGGGTACGAATGTCTTCTTTGCTCGCCCGCGCCGATTCGGCAAGAGTCTACTGGTGTCTACGTTGGCAGCGCTGTTCCGAGGCGCCGATTCGTTTTTCGCGCGCAATGACCTCAATGCTGATACCTGGATCTACCGACACGGGACTTGGGACTGGAGCGAAGACAACCGCTTTCCGGTGATCCACCTGAATCTGAACATCACGGACGTGCATGAAGCAGCGCTGCTGCGGGAAGAGTTGCATTTTCTCATACGGCGCCTATGTACGGTCCACGAGGCGCCTGCCCTGCCCGATGACACGCGCCTCAGTCCGGCGCGGGGTCTGAGCCAATTGATTGACAACATCCATACCCGGACAGGCCGCGAGGTCGTGGTACTGATCGATGAATACGACGCGCCGATCACAGCCAATCTGGGCCGTCCGGAACTGGAAGACATCTTGGATCTGATGCGGGCCTTCTACGGTGCCGTGAAGGATTGTACCGGGATCATCCGCTTTTCGTTCATGACCGGGGTCACGCGGTTCGCCCGCACGGGCCTCTTCTCGGGGGCCAACAACTTGGAGGACCTGTCGCTAGATCCAGGATTTCACGACTTGGCCGGCATCACAACCACCGAGTTAGACGGAGCTTTGGCACCGCATGTACAGCACGCAGCCCGGGCCTTGGACCTGCCCCTAGCAGAGGTGCGCCAAGCTCTCGCGGCCTATTACAATGGCTACCGGTTCGGACCCGTTGCTGCACCGGTCTACAATCCTTATTCCCTGTTGCGCTGTTTGCGCGACATGACAGAACCAGACACGGCAGCCCTGTTGCAGACACGCGGTCTGCGCCAAGGCCTGCCCAACTACTGGGCCGCCTCCGGCTCTCCCAGATTCTTGGTGAGGGCCTTGGAATCCGGCGCCTATGACCTAGCTGGTTTGCCTCGCAACGCTGATCGGATTGAGAAAGTCCACTATCAGATCGACCAGCCTGACTACGCGGCGCTGATGCACCAGACAGGCTATCTGACCCGAAAGGGCAGCCCCGAACGAGGCTGGTACCTGGATTTTCCTAACCGGGAGGTGCAGATTACCTTCATGGAATTTGTTGTACAGGAGCGTGAGAGAAAATTGCCGGTCCTTGATCACACTTTGCGCGATGCCGTCGCGCAGGCCGTATTGCGGGCGGATCCCGATGCTTTGGCAGAAGCCTTCTCTGCTTGTCTCGCCGGGCTGGGCTATCCTCACCATCCCCCCGCTGACCTACCGAGAGATGGTACCGATACAGGCGCGGCAGCGCGGCGCGGATGGGCCAGTCGCTGGCACTATGAAACCCATTATCAAGCCTTGCTCTGCAATACCTTGCGCATGGCCGGACTGATCCCTTGGATCGAGGTCCCCACCGCCCGTGGGCGTATTGATGCCGCGGTCGACTTGGACGACCGCGTCTGCGTGTTTGAAATCAAACTGAATCAGTCAGCCGCGGAGGCCTTGCGACAGGCTTGCATCGGCGACTATCCGGGGCTGTTTGCCGCCACCTGCAAGCGGGTCGCCGTGATCGGCCTCAACCTGGACACCCGGGCGCGTACCATTGAGGCGTGCTGGGTCTACAACCTGGGTCGGTATTGTATAGAAGCCGCGCAATGGGAACGAGAACCATTCGCCCGATCCCTGCGAGAGCTGGCCCTTGCAGGAAACAATGCACCCATGGATCTGGACTTCAGCGCGGAGGGACTTGCCAGAAGCCAGGTTACGACAGGCGCCGGGATCTGACATCCAATCCTGGCCTTTGCAAACCGGGCTGAAGAAGTGCATGTCCCCGTACAATACTGTTGGTGGACTGGAGCCTGCCGGAAACAATTTCCAGGAGCAGAAGCCGTATCGGGAGCAGATATTGCGCAGGAGCGCCTATGTATCTGTCCCAAAGCACGCGGATACTGTTGCCTGTTGCTCCAGACTCTGCAAGCGCCCTTACCAAGATTCGTTTGGGTCTTGGGCAAGACCTGTTTCTTTCCTTGTCTGCTAACCCAATGCGCTATACCATGCCTCTTGCAGGTCGAGAATTGATCTGGTGCCGGCCGTGCTTCTCGCGTTGGAACAAACACCTTGTTACTGCGGATAGTCAATGCAAAGCCCTTCGAATCCTCTGGACGAACCCATTATCAATTCCCCTTACGCAGAGCCGCAGTGGCACTGGGATCTGGATGAGCGGGGCGTAGCCCGGGCCCCGGCCCGGCCGGGCCGACGCCTTTCCAAAGGCATCCTGCCAGTGCCCAAAGCCAAGGGCAGCCATGCCCAGGAGCATCTCTTTGACGCGGCGCCGGAATTGGCCTTGGTCAATCATCTGCGCCAGGAGGTCGGTATCTGGAGAAACCAAGACTATCCGGGCGTTACCAATGCCACGAGCAAATTGTTGTGGTACTGGTCATCCGCGCAGACGGAACCCCAGCTGTTCTTTGCCCAGCGCGAAGCCATCGAAACTGTCGTGTACCTCCATGAAGTCGCCCCTCAGAGGTCTTTCGGCTGGGAAGCCTTGGGAGAAGCAAACCGCAAGTACAACACAGCGATGACTCGATTGGCCGTGAAGATGGCTACGGGGACCGGCAAAACAGCCGTGATGGCTCTCGTCATCATTTGGCAGGCAGTCAATCACTTCTTTCGTCCTCAGAATCGGTGTTTTACGAATCAATTTGCGATCATCACGCCTGGTATCACCGTGCGCGATCGCAACGCCAAGGACCTGATCCCGCAACCCGATGGCCGAGACATGTACCGAGAGTGGCGGCTCCTGCCCAACGACAGGAACTGCACCATCGCCGTACAGACCGCTAGGGTGGAAGTTACCAACTACCATGCCCTCCAGCCCCAGGAGATCTCGTGGGGTGTGGCCAGTAAACGGGAGAAGCAGTTGGCCAAGATGGAGACCCGACGGGAAACCGACCGGGAAATGATGCAGCGGGCCTTGCCGGGGCTAGACAGCCAGAGTCTCGTGTTGGTGCTGAACGACGAAGGACACCACTGCCACAATACCATCCCGGAAACCGTGCAGTCCTCTCGCGAGGAGGCAAAAGTTGCCGACGTATGGTTCAACGGTCTCCGCGCCATGCAAAAATCAAGACGCCTCGCCTGGGTCTTGGATCTCTCCGCCACTCCCATGTTCCTCACCAAGCCCGCCAATGGAAGTAAAAAGGATGAAATCTTCCCTTGGACCGTGTCGGATTTTCCCCTGACAGATGCCATCGAGTCCGGTATGGTGAAGATTCCGCGTGTGCCAGTGACAGACGACGTACGCGATACCCAAGGCCCCATCTTTCGCAATCTCTATGCCCATTCCACATGCAAGACCAAGCAACGTCCAGACGCACTGACAAATCCACTCGGTGAAGGCCTGACCAGCCTTTACCAAGAATACGAGGCGGAATTGCAACGCTGGCAGGACAAGGGAACGGATACACCTCCCGTATTCATCATTGTGGCCAACAACATTGCGAATGCAGGTGCCATCTTTGATTTTGTGGCCGGATACCAGCCTGACGCAGACAGTCCTTGGCGACCGGGTCACCTATCTGCACTGTCCAACATTGATGCCGATGCCCGGCTGCGGTCGCCCTTGCGCACAATCCTGATTCACAGCCGTTTGGATGACCCGGGCAAGGTCGGTAATAAAAACCTGATTGGATACCTGAAATGGCAAAGCCAAGCTTTTGGTGCAGCCTATCCGGAAGCAATCCGCGGCTTGGATGACAAGGAAATCATGCGGGCTGTGTTGAATTCAGTGGGCCGGAAGGGTCAGCCCGGCGAATCCGTACGATGCGTCGTCTCGGTTTCGATGTTGACCGAGGGTTGGGACACGCGCACGGTCAAGCATGTATTGGGTTTTCGGCGTTTCGGCACCCAGTTGCTGTACGAGCAGGTAGCCGGGCGCAGTCTGCGACGCGTAGCCTATGACAATTTCAACGAAGAGACACAGCGATTTCCGCGGAATACGCCGATATCTTCGGTATTCCCTTCAGCTTTGCCTTCGATCGGCCTACAGACATTGAGGAGCCTCCCCCACTGCCTACCTACGAGGTGAAGCGCCTGTCGGACCGTGGACAGTACCGCATTGTCTGGCCCAATATCACGGGATACCGATTGCACCTGGCTGGATACGATCGGCTAACCATTGACTGGGACAATTTCAAACCTTTCACTGTATTGACCACGAGCCCTCAGACAACGGAATTGGAGGCCATTACGGGCCAGACACTTACGATTCCCTCGGTGAAGAAGCGAGAGATCACGAATCACTTTTTCATATCGCTCATCGCTTGGTCGAGGGTCTGGAGGAGCAGGAATGGAATGAGACCAAGGTAGGAGCAATGCCACTGCGCCGGGCCCGGATCTTCCAATCGGCCGTCACAAGCCTCCGCGAGGGGATCCGAAAAGGTTGCATCAAGGTGGCGCCGGACATGGTGTGGGCCGCGGCCGATTCTCCGCAGGTGGATGAGCTTGTGCAACACCTGTTCCTACACACCCAGCTGGGCGTCCATCAGGAAAAGCCGACTGTCGTAGCCAACGGCCAGACACCAGCCTTTCTGACCACCGGTGACATTCATCCCTATTGGTCCTCCCGTCCCAACCGGGTGCATACCCGCAAGTCTGAGATTAACGTAGCTCCTTGCGACAGTCGCTGGGAAGCCATGGTAGCCCGCGCCTTGGACGCCAACCCCAAAGTGCAAGCTTGGGCGCGCAACGACAGGCAACGCTGGCAAATACCCTTGTATCAAAGTCCGATTCAGACCCACCTACATATTGAGCCGGTCCAGACCGTTTACAGTGAAAATAGGACGGTGGGTTCACGGTACTGCCAAGACATATCCTATGTTTTGAAGAGGCTGCCAAGCCAGTTCCAATATTGATTTCTTTTCATTAATTCTATATTATTGGAATTATAGAATTATTTTGGGTGTAGACGAGAGTCCTAGTGCCGAAATGCAGGGAGAATGCCATGATGAAAAATACAATGCCCGATAGTGCCATACCAGATGTGATACAAACCGATGACAAAAACACCGCCGAAGATCTGCGCACCATCGTCCGTGACAAGTATGGACAGGTAGCGCAGCAGGCGGTCGCTGCAGCGACCGCCTGCTGTGGTCCAACGAACGAAGCCTCCGTTCCTGCCCGCGGATGTGGTTGTGAGTGTGGCACGGCAACCACTGTCGATCCCGTGACGACAAACCTGTACTCCGAAGCCGAAACGGAATGCTTGCCGGAAGAGGCCGTACTGGCGTCGCGTGGCTGCGGGAATCCAGCGGCCTTGGCCACACTGTCGGAGGGGGAAATCGTATTGGATCTCGGATCGGGCGGCGGAATCGACGTGCTGCTGTCGGCACAGCGCGTGGGCCCAACCGGCAAAGCCTACGGCCTTGACATGACCGACGAAATGCTGGCGCTGGCCCGGAAAAACCAGGCAACGGCCAATATGGCGAACGTGGAGTTCCTGAAAGGCGAGATCGAAAACATCCCGCTGCCGGACAGCAGTGTCAATGTGATCATTTCCAACTGTGTCATCAACCTCTCGGCTGACAAGCCACGTGCACTGGCCGAGGCGTTCCGTGTGCTTACGCCTGGGGGACGTTTGGCGGTGTCTGACATCGTGGTGCGCGGTCCAGTGGATGCACGTGTGCGCGAGAGCGTTGAACTATGGATCGGCTGCGTGGCAGGCGCTCTTACGGAAGAGCAGTACCGCAGCTATCTAACGGATGCCGGCTTCAGCAAAATCGAGATTGAGCCCACCCGGATCTACGATCTGGCGGATACCCAGGCACTGTTCGCAAATCTGGGCGAGCAAGCTGCCGAGATGGCCCAAGCGGCGTCCGGGAAGTTCATGTCGGCCTTTGTGCGAGCGAAAAAGCCTGCCTTTGACTCAACGCCATGAACAAGCACAGGACGCTGGCGATGCTTTCTGCCTTGGCACAGGAAACCCGCCTGGACATCTTCAGGCTGCTGGTACGTGCTGGACCCCGCGGTCTTGCCGCGAGCACTATTTCGCAGCGTCTGCACGTGCCCGCCTCAACTTGTTCCTTTCATCTCAAGGAACTCAAACAAGGTAGTGTCGTGACCTGCTGTCGCAGGGGGCGTTCCCTGTGCTACAGAGTGGATTTTCAGGCCATGCAGTCTCTTCTCGGCTACCTGACGGAGGCCTGTTGCACAGAAGTGACTGCAATGGACCGATACTGATGAGCTGTGACTTTGTATAGGCATCCCATACAAAGTTCCGGTGCTTCCGCGCTGTCAGGGACGGGGCTGCTTTTTCCTGCTCCACTATCCATCCGTCAGGCTTGTAGCAGCTCCGTGCAATCTTGTCGTTCGCATCTGCTGCAAGGCGGGCCGTTCAGTCCCCGCCTTGAAAGGCCCTGATATCAATCGGAGAGTGAAAACCCTCTAGCGCCACTGCTGGCAATCATTAGGATCGCGGGATTCTCCCCTACATAGTTAGCGTCGGCAGTAGGCGAATCTTTTCCAATATATCAATCAGCTTCAACCTTGGTGTCGCCAGCTCATTGGACGCTGAAGCCTTCTTGTCCCCGCGCGGGGACACCGCGGTGCTGGGGCAGAAGACCTACCCCACAGAGAGGCTGACAACTTGGCCTCTGTTTGCCGGAGTAGCAGGATGAGATCTGTGCAGAAGTGGTCCAGTTATACAACATCGGAATGCACGGGGACGTATTCCGGGCCGTCTGTAGCAGATGTAGTGAATCGGAGTCTTAGGTGTACGCTTGATGCTGTTATTACAACATGCATGAAGGAGTCGCCGGACCGCAGGCTCCATCTAATTTGCTGTCAAGGCCCTCGCCGGCGTGATTGTCACCAGATGTAACGTAGCTGCCAGCACGGGGCGGCTCCTAGGGACTGCTGTACTTGCTGTACTCGTCCAGACAGCGCGACTGGAATACTCCACTCGAACAACGATATCAGGCCCGGTACACTTTCTCGTTCTCGCGCAACTCCTTGGGCGGTACGTAGATGGGAGAGGAATACGTGGGAGCACGGGCTGGTTTTCTTAGGCGAGCTGTGGGACACACCATCCAAACCGCTTCATCAGGGCAGTGCAAATGACTCGCGTGCAGCATAGCTGGCGGGAAGGCCACCGGCCAAACCCCAATCCCGACCAGCAGCAGCCTACAGCAGTGTCTAGAGCGAAAGGCGAGACAGACAAAAGAACAGAATGAGGTTCCTCCAGCAAAGTTCCAAGCCGGGGTGACGCGGTGCCGACCCCAAGTCCTTGGATCGTACCCTGCGGCGGGTCGCCGTTAGGCTTCGCCGAGCCGTTCTAGTTCCAAAGCAGTAGTCAGGGCGGCAGGCAGATCGGGTGCACCCACAGACTGCCATACCCGCTCATAGCGGTCGTTGTGTTGCCATTGCAGCAGCAGGACCCCGGCGGCTACCGCCGCTGCCACCACGCGTGGAGGGACCTTTTCCGTCCCCCACACGGTCGCCACCACGAGGTGCCCGGTAGTTTCCAAGGCCTCTCGGGCCCGGACTATTTTCTGTAGCCGGGTGCGGTTCAGACGGGCGGAGACTTCGCCCACCACCAGCACCCTGTGCTGCGCAGGTTCATGCTCTACCAAGTAGAGTAGATCGCAGGTCTCCACGGCGGGCGTATCTGCAGGGAGACCCAAGCGTTGGGTCAAGGCTGACCACTGCCGCAAATCCCAACGATCATGCCACAGCAGCGTACAAGCCAACTCTCCATCCAAGGTGTCCACACACGCTTCCACTTCGTCCCGGGCCCGCTGTTCCAGACCCGCCCCGTAATCCAGTGCCGCCGCCACATCCTCCAAGCGCTGGTGAAAGCGGTCTTGCGACTTTTGCAGGGTCCGGAAATCGGTATCCATTCTGCCCTCCAGTCGCTGGAATCCCCTGTCGACTTTCTGTTCCAAGCGGTCGATTTTACCGTCCAGACGTTGCCGATCTGCCGCCGCCGCCTGGAATCCCCTGTCGACTTTCTGTTCCAAGCGGTCGATTTTACCGTCCAGACGTTGCCGATCTGCCGCCGCCGCCTGAAATCCCTTGTCGACTTTCTGATCCAGATGGTCCACCTTCTGATCCAGATGATTCACCTTTTGATCCAGATGGTCCACTTTCTGATCTAGATGGTCCACTTTCTGATCCAGATGATTCACCTTTTGATCCAGATGGTCCACCTTCTGATCCAGCCCAGCCAGTCGACCCGCCAAGGTGCGCAGCACCGCTATCAGGCGGTCATTCGGAGGCTGGGGTGCAGAGCCACCGAGGGCCGCTTCCAGCTCTGTCAGTTGTGCCTCCAAATCCGGGTCCAGCGACGTTTGCGGTGCTGCGTATCGAACCACGGTGGTTGCCCACTGCACCACCCACGCGGCCAGTTGTGGCAGGGTACGGGCCGCGGCGGTGGCGATCTGCCGCAGGCAGGTTTGACCCTGCTGTGTCAGGCGGTGGGCGGTGGGTCCCGCGGTGGCGGGCAGCCGTTGCAACGTGGCCAAGCCCTGACGTAGGGTGACAGTCAGGGCGGTGCGCAAGGCACCAGATTCCGCCGGGGCGCGGTCAGGGGTGGCGGGGGAAACAGAGAGATGCATGGGGCCATTGTACTTGGGTCAAGGTATGGACAGCCGGCAGTATACACCGGTCGGGAGCCCCACCCACCTAGCGGCCCGGAGCCCGCGGATATACAGGAATAGCGCGACCAGAATCCCTCAGAAAGAGCGGATTACACGGATTGAATTCATATTTCCCAGTCACAGGCTTTCGGTACTTGATCATCAGAGATGCAGACGCCCTTCGCTACCCATGCCATCAAGTCTTCTGCTGCAACCATACCTGACCATACCGTCCCGTAGACAATTACCGTGCGTGGTCAAGGTTACCCCCAGTCGCTCCCGCCTTTCTCAACGCAACAACGACCCCCCATGGACACCAGATCTTCAAAGGCCAGGAAAAAATCCTCTGTCACTGCCATGCAACTACACGTTAGCCACCCTTGAAGATCTATTGTCTGATTGTACGTTTTCACTTTGCATGCAAAGTGAAAACAGCAGTATGCCGCCCTTCTCATACAGGACAAGGAACAAAGGGCAATCTCGCCTCTCTAGCCCCTTCACCCAGTTTTTGCCACTACTTCCACAGCTTCCTTGAGTACCGGCTTGAGAGCAAACTTTCGCCAGTGATACTGATATTGGTCCGATTTCCACCCTTGATAGACCTCCTCCCACGAGAGGCGGCCTTGATGCGGGGTGAGCACCTTGTCCATGATGGGGTCCGACGCTCTTTGATAGCGATAGTCCACGGAAAGGCGAATGCGGTTGCCGGAACGGTTGGGTAGCCCCCGGTGCACGGTGAGACTGTGGAAAAAGAGCACGTCTCCCAAGGTGAAGGGACTCGAAACCCACTCTCCGCCAATTCTTTCGAAATGCGCGCGCAGGCCGCCGGCACCCAAGGATTTGGATACCGGCAATACGCCCTTCTTGTGGGATCCGGTCAGTATGCTCAATCCGCCCAGACTTGCGGGACAGTCTCCCAGCGACAGCCAAGCGGTCCAGACATCCTCGGTGCCCTGGATATGAACGAAGTCCTGATGGGCCGGCGTGGTATGTTCAAGCCCGCTCGGGAAAATCACGCGGGCGATGTTGCTGGGTTGCAACACCATGTCCGGTCCCAAGAGACGTTGCAGGAGACTCCAAATGGCCGTGTCATGGGCCAGAGAATGGAAGGATTCCAAGCATTGGATGGTGTCGTACACTGGCGTGAAGTCCGGGGTTCCTGCCAGAACCGCGGGATGACGCGTAATGGCTTCGCCTGGATCTGTGCCGACCTCAAGCCAGCCCACACCATTCAAGATTGACGCTATGTCACGCCGGGCCTCCAAGATGGCCTCCTTGTTGGCGAGATCTTGCAGAAACAGATACCCGTCACGATCGGCACGCTGCCGCAATGCTGCACTGTCGTCTCTGATGTCGTTGGACACTACAAATGGTTTCATCGGCGCCTTCCCTTGCCCTGCGGGCCGTGGGGCTTGTCCTCTCAACTTATACAACCGGATTAGACATGCGTATAGGGGTCGGCGGCGTCGCGCAAGCCGTCCCCCACAAAGTTGAAGGCCAGAATGCTGACCACCACAAAGACCGTCGGCAGCAACAGCCATGGAGACAGGGCCAGCACTCGAATGGCCTGTGCATCCTTGAGCAGCACACCCCAGCTGATGGCGGGCGCCTGCAGGCCCAGACCGATGAAGCTGAGAGCGGTCTCACCCAGAATCATCTGCGGTATCGCCAAGGTCAGACGTGCGATGATGTAGCTCATGAAGGAAGGCAGAAGGTAATGAAAGATGATGCGCAAGTTGCCCGCGCCATCCAGTTCGGCCGCACCGACGAAGTCCTCTTCGCGCAAGGCGAAAAAACGACCCCGCACCACGCGGGCGATGCCGGTCCAGCCCACGATGGACAGAATGAGGACAATGGCAAAGTACGTCCTTACAACGGGCCAGTCATGCGGCAACGCCACGCTCAAGGCCATCCACAGCGGCAGGGTCGGCAACGCCCGCAACGACTCGATGATGCGCTGGATCACCATGTCCACGACACCACCCAGATATCCCGACAGTCCGCCAATGAGGATGCCCAGAAAGAAACTCATGGCGACCCCCACCAAGCCAATGGTGAGCGAGATGCGGGACCCATAGACGATCCGCGTGAACAGATCCCGCCCTACCGTATCCTGTCCCAGCAACGAAAAGCGGGCGTCGGTGTCCTCGATCCCAAACAGATGGATGTCGCTCTCGAACAAGCCCCACAGCTTGTAGGGATCTCCTTTCACGAACAGGCGCAAAGAGTGGCGAATCGTCTCGTCAGGAACATAGACGGGAGCATATGTCACAGGATCCAGACCCTTTTCCAGGGGATACACGAAAGGGCGCAGGTGGAAATTGCCGTCGGCGTCAAAAAAACGGATGGGCTGTGGGGGCGACAAGGTCAGTTCGGCCTTGAATTCATACGGATCATAGGGGGCGACGAACTCGGCGAAGATGGCGACGAAGTAAAAAACGCCGACGATCGCCAGAGAGACGACCGCGAGCTTGTGTTGCCCGAAACGCCAGCGTATCAGCTGCCACTGGGAGGCTACCTGCAACTGCTGATCGGAATCCGCGGCAGGCGTCAGATCCAATGGCTGTCCCACCGTCGCCTTGGTGTCAATCATGGCGCGCCTCCTTTCGTTTCGCGCTACCCACCGGCTATGCCCACCAGTTCCAGTTCGTCGGCGAAGTGGCAGGCGGACTGGTGAATCGGTGCATCGGCGTTGGCGAGGTTGATCAAGGCGGGGGCTTCTTGTCGGCACCGCTCCTGCGCATATTGACAACGCGGGTGAAAGGAACAGCCACCGGGTAGGTTGCCGGGGTCGGCGACATCGCCGGACAACACGATGCGAGGCCGGTTCTTGGTGTCCGGATCCGGATTGGGGGCCGCCGATATCAGCGCCTCGGTATAGGGATGCCGCGGTTTGGTGTACAGCTCTTCGGTCTCCCCGGTCTCCACGATTTTCCCGGCGTACATCACTGCCACGCGATCCGCCTCATATTTCACCACCGCCAGATTGTGGGCCACAAAGAGATAGGTGAGACCCAACTGCGTCTGGAGTTCCTTCAGCAGATTCAATATCTGGGCTTGCACGGAAACGTCAAGAGCCGACACGGCCTCGTCGGCAATCACGACCTTGGGGGAGAGAGACAAGGCCCGCGCAATCGCAATGCGTTGGCGTTGACCGCCACTGAAGGCATGAGGGTACCGATTCATGGCGCTGGGATCCAGACGGACCATGCGCAGCAGTTCGGCCACCCGCTCCTGCAGTTCGGCCTGATTCCGCACCATGCGGTTGATCACCAAGGGCTCGCCAATGATCTGCAACAAGTTCATGCGCGGGTTCAGCGACGAGTACGGATCCTGATAGATCATGCGAATATTGCGGCGTGCAGTCTTCAGATCCCCCTTCTCCAACCGGGTCAGGTCCACAGGGGAATCGGCGCCGTCCATCCGAAACCACACCTGCCCAGCGGTAGGCTTCTGCGCCTGGATGACACAATGGCTGGTGGTCGTCTTGCCACAGCCACTCTCTCCCACCAAGGCCAAGGTCTCGCCCTCCCTCAAGTCGAAGGTGACGCCATCCACTGCCTTGACCTGACCCTGATCCCGGCGCAAGAGGCCGGTTTCGATAGGAAAATACTTGACCAGGTCACGCACTGAGATGATGGCGCGCTCATCCATCGCCCCCCTAGATTCGGTATCCGTCGTTGGCTTGACGGCAGGGACGCCCATGGTCGCAACGGGATCGGCGGTGGTCATCCCGCGGACTCCGCGATGCCATCGTACAGATAGCAGCTCACCTCGTGCCCCCGATCCACCTCGGTCAAGGGCGGATCCTGCACCTCGCACACCCCCGCTATATAGTCGGCGCACCGAGGGTGGAACTTGCACCCCGTGGGCATGGCATAGGGACTGGGCACCGATCCCGCAATGGGCTCGATCTCGACTTGGCCCGGCTCCATCTTGGGTATGGAGGCCAACAGGCCGCGCGTATAGGGATGGCGCGGACGATGGAAGATGTCCTCCACCGTACCCTGCTCCACTTCCTTGCCCAAGTACATGATCATTACCCGATCGGTCAATTCGGCAATGACTCCCAGATCATGGGTGATCATGATGATGGCCATGCCCAGATCAGCCTGTATCTCGCGCAGCAGCTCCAGCATCTGCGCCTGGATGGTGACATCCACGGCGGTGGTTGGCTCGTCGGCGATCAGCAACTTGGGCTGGCAGGACAGCGACAGGGCGACCATCGCCCGTTGGCGCATGCCGCCGCTCAGATTGAAAGTGTACTGATCGATGTTGCGAACCGGATTGGGCATGCCGACCCGGTGCAGCATTTCCACGGCCTGATCCCGGGCTTCCTCCCGGCTCACGTTCTGGTGAATGCGAATCGTCTCGATGATTTGATTGCCGATGGTATGCACCGGGCTGAACGCCGTCATCGGCTCTTGAAAGATCATCGCAATCTCTTTGCCGCGAATGTCTCTGATCCGCCTGCCGTCCGGATCCGTCGCCGCCAAGTCGATGGCTTGATTTTCATGGCGAAAGAGGATCTCCCCCCCCACGATCCGACCATTCCGAGGCAGGATCCGCAGAATCGACTGGCTTGTCACACTCTTGCCGCAACCGCTCTCTCCGGCTATGCCCAGAATTTCACCCGGCCTGACATCGAAGCTCACGCCGTCCACCGCCTTCACCGTCCCTTCCCGGGAAAAGAAGTGCGTCTGCAGGTTGCGCACGGACAACAGCGCAGCGGCCGGATCCGTCGCCATTTCCGTGTCTGCCGCGAGAGAGGCGTTCATACGGCGCCTCGAATGCGTGGATCCAGGATCGCTAGCAATATGTCGGAAAGCAACGTGCCCACCAGAGTCAGGACACCGAGAATCATGATGATGCTCGAAGCCAGAAACATATCCTGATTGAGCAGGGATTTCAGCAACACCGGCGCCAGAGTGGGCAGTCCCAGCACCAGTGAGACGAGCACCTCCCCTTCCACCAATACGGGCAACAACCAGCCGACGGTGCTGATGACTGGGTTGAGGGCAATGCGCAAGGGGTATTTGTAGAGCAGCTTGTTCGGCCCGACGCCGCGGGCACGGGCCACGGTCACATACTGCTTGGGCAACTCGTCCAGCAGATTGGCGCGCATGGTCCTGATCAGCTCCGCCGTGCCCGCAGTACCGACGATCAGGGCTGGCAACCATATGTGATTCAGCAGATCAAGAAACTTTGCCAGACTGAACGGGGCGTTTTGCAATTCCGGCGAATAGAGTCCAATCGCGGCATTGCCAGTCCACAGGAACAACAGCCACAACCCTACCAAGGCCAACAGAAAGTTGGGCGTGGCCACCCCCAAGAAGCCGACCAAGGTGAAGAAATAGTCGGTCACGGAATACTGCTTGGTGGCCGACAGGGCGCCAATGGGAATGCCAATGGTAAAAACCAGTATCAACGAAAGCAGGGAAATGGTGAAGGTGGAGGGCAGCCTTTGCATGATGATCTGCAGCACCGGCTCGCGATACACCATTGAATATCCGAGATCGCCCTGCACGAGACCGGTCACCCAGCGCCAATATTGCACGTAAAAGGGGAGGCCCAAACCGTACCGAGCGCGCAACGCGTCGATCAGTTCGGGTTCGATGATGTCGCCTTGCGCCTCCAAGCCGGCGACGTAGGAGCTGACAAAGTCGCCGGGGGGCGCCTGAATGATCATGAAGCCCACAAAACTGATGGTGATTACCGTCGGCACCATGATCAGGAATCTGCGGGCGATGAAGAGCAGCATCAGGCGTTTTCCCAACAACGCAGGGAGGCCATGTCACGCCATGGCCTCCCCAATCCTCACTGAAAAAGAAAAAGAAGACTACTCCGCCCGATAAGCCCAAGTCTCGGGAGCGGCGTAGTACCACTCGGGAGCCACGGGGTTGGGGATGTTGTACATGCGATTCGAGAAGACGGCATACCACACGGCTTCCAGATCGCCCGGTTGCTTGATGGAACCAATGACCCACAGGTTGTCCTGATGGATCTTGTACATCTCCGCCTCGAGGTCAAAGCGTTTCTGGGCATCGGGTTCCGCCAAGAAGGACTCGAAAATCTCGTAGAGACGCTTGACCTCATCCGGAGGCTCTTCGCCTTCGGCGCCACCGGACAATACCCACTGGGCCCAAGGCGGATTGACCAACCAGCCAGGGGAAATGGGCATAGGTTCACCGCGCATGGCACCAATGATCGGAGCTTGGCCCGCCCAGTTTACCGGCCGAATCTGGAGTTCGTAGTCGCCAGCCAGACGCCGCTCGGCATGCAGTGTGCCGTCCAGGGGCACAACCGTGGCCTTCAGGCCCAGATCTTCCCAGCCCTGGGCGATGAGTTCCGCAATCGGGACCTGCTGCACCCAGCCGGTATCGACTTGGGCAGCCAGTTCAAACGGCCGTCCGTCCGGCAGAAGACGCTGCGTCTGATCATCGTTCCAGGTCAAGCCCAGACTGTCCAAGATCTCGTTGGCGCGATCGGGATCGTGCTCAATGTGCTGCTTGAATGCAGGGTCGGCGCCGTTGTAGACGGACGCGTCAGGGGGCGCCACCTGCGAAGGCTTGTACAGACCGTTGAAGACCACATCGTTGATTTCGTTGCGGTCATAGCCGATCGAAAGGGCAATCCGGAAATCCTTGTTCCGGAAGAGGTCGCGCAAGGTCTCGTCCTCAATGGACATGTTGAAAGAGATGACGCCCAGCACATCGGACCAGCCAAATTGCGGCAGCACTCTGTACCCTCCAGTCGCCTCGTTCTGCTTCAGCACGGGGTAATTGGTGAGGTAGCCCAAGGTGTAGGGATTCATGTAGTCGTTCTCGCCGGCAATGACATCCAGGAGAATGGCCTCGCGGTCGCCCAAGTTGGGGCGGTTGATCCGGTCCACGTAAGGCAGCTGGTTGCCCGCGATATCGATCTTCCAGTAGTAGGGATTTCGCTCCAACTCCTGGACGGGCACGCTGGCTCCCCGAGTGACGGCCTTCCACGCAAAGATGGTGGGCACATCGGGGTTTCCATACCAGTCGTTCTCACTTTCGAACAGTTCAACCCAAGTCGAGAAGCCCTTTTCATCCGCTGTCGCGTTCACCGTGTCGGCGTCCGTGTAGCTGGGATGGAACTGACTCAGGTAATGGGCGGGGGCATACGGCATGGGACGCCAGCGGTTGAGACGTTCCAGCAACACGCCATACGGGGCGGAGAACTCCATGACGATGGTGTTGTCGTCGACCTTGCTCAGAGTGCCCATCTCGCCGCCGACCTTCATGTTGTTGACGCCGTTGGGATTCAGTTCCGTGTTCGCGGCAATGGCTTCGTACCAGAAGACGAAGTCGTCGGCGCCGAAGGGCTCGCCATCGGACCACTTAATGCCTGGGCGGATGGTGAAAGTCGTGGACAGACCGTCGGCGCTGGTTTCCGCATTCATGAAGACGTTAGGCAGAACGCCCTGCATATTCGAACCGTACACGTGGGGAAATTCCCGCAACAGATCCTCAAGGAAATCGAAGTTGCCCTCGTGGACATTCCGCATGGTGCCGCCGTATTCCCCAATCTGGTCTGCAGGCTGCATCACCAACGGCTCGTCCGGCAGTCGTTCCTCCACCGGAGGCAAAGTGCCATCGGCCACCATCGCATCCAGCATGGGTGACTGTTGGAACGAATCAATTGTGTTGCCGGTGGCACTTTCGTAATCGGCAATGGTGTTGTACTGCTCGACCTGCTGAGTGAATGTGACCATGGGGCCTTCCATCTCTTCGGTCGCCGCCCCGTCGCTTTCCGCGGCGGGCACTTCGCTTTCGACCTCTTCTTGGACAGGATCCGTGTCCCCGCCGCCGCCGCAGGCAGCCAGCATCAGGCCCAAGACAGCCAACATGCATACCCATACTCTGAATCGTTTCATGCGCTTCCTCCTGGAAAATATGGTGACAGAGTGTGACCCGGCACCTAACTCTTGCTCAAGGCGACAGTTCCTGTTTTCGTCCAGGGAACGGACATGCATCCTGTGCACTCCGCTCTGCCCATTCAAACGTGTCCCGTTTGCCAGAGATGCACACCCGCCTTCCTCCTGCAGAGGACGCGGCCGAACATGGCGTCAGGCGTTGCTTGAATTTTGCGAGGACCAATCACCGGGTTCTTCTTTCCAAGTGATTGCCAGATGAATATGGAATTGCCACCCAAGTGCAACAGACCGCGGTCTGCCTCTTCCTTGGCAACCATGGAATGGATACACACCCCAAAACAGATCCCATTGTACCCCAACCAAGCAGGCAGGCAAGCCGATCGAGCGACCGAAATGGAAGGAACACCATGAATTCCTTGTCTCACAAATGGGTTCATCTCCCTTTTTGAACATGCCGTTTTTTCTGAGAATCCCTAAGTCCCGATCCAGCATGGAATCTGAGCCCGGGTCAAGGCGGCCTGCGCAAGAGAACCCAGAGAGTCATTGGCACCCTGCCGTTGTCTGCCCGCGGATTTTTGGCCTAAGCGGCGTCAATCCCGTGCATGGACATGGCAGGGGCTTTTGCGAATGAGACCCGCAACCCACAAATGGTCCCTTTCCACTTTCCCCAAGATCAGTGACAGACTGTATCCTGTACGTTGAATTCCATGGACTTGGTTCATTTGCACCCCACGCCCACCTCGGCCGGCATCGTTCCCGGGCAGTTCGGACAACAGGGCCGGTCTCATTCATTGAATCCCGTGAGGGCCCTTTGGGGACTTGGGCGCATCCACGGCCCGCTTGGGCAACCACATTGTGAGGAAGACAGCCGAACATGAACGTCACCGCCGAACAGATTGCACAATACCGCACGCGCGGCTTCTTCATACTGGAGAATGTAATTCCCCGCGACCAATTGGAGGATCTACGGGAGGAATGCGCGCGACTTGTCCAGGAAGTGGATCAGGAAATGGAAAGCGCCGGCGCGACTTCCCAAGGCATCACCCATTACAAGAAGAGGTATTTCATCGGCAACCGCGGACAGGAAAGCGCCAAGATTTCACGCTTCATCTTCGGCGATGTGATGGCCGCGGTGGCCCGCGCCACCTTGGGTGACACGGTGTATCTCTTCAACGAGCAATATGTCGTCAAGGCCCCGGAAAAGGGCACGCAGTTCGCGTGGCATCAGGACTCGGGATATATCGGACATTACCATACGCCCTATCTGTCCTGCTGGTGCTCTCTGGACGACATAACTCTGGAGAATGGCACCATTTACGTACTCCCCTACGACCGTGCCGGCATGACGCCAGACGATCTTTTCGACCACGAAGTGGAGCGGGGCACCAACGACAAGGTCGGCTACAAAGGCGACGACCCAGGCATCCCGGCAGTGGTGCCCGCAGGCAGCGTGGTGGTGTTTTCCAGCCGCACTTTTCATCGCAGCGGGGTCAACACCTCGTCCCGTGTCAGACGCAGCTATCTAGCCCAGTATTCCAAAGAGGTGATACGAACCAAGGACGGCACGCGCAATTGGGGGCAAGCCGTACCCTTCTGGCAGGATGGACAGAGAGTCAGATTTTCTTGATCCCGGCATGGGTTTTTCCTGCGTTGTCGCTTGTCGCAAGAAAGCGCGGGACCGCCGCATGCATGGCGAATTCTCCCATGACTTGACACCCCCTTGTATCCTGTCGGTTCGCTTCCCGGTTAGCATACGCAACAACACCCTGGACTGATCCTTGACTATGAACAATGCAAGAGAAGGTGAGAGCCCGCTGTCATGCCCGGCATGGGACGAGTTGATTGAGCGCACCTTTATCGATTTCACGCAGACACGGGAATTCCTGAAACGGCCTTTGGTCATTTCCCGCGCCGACCGCGTCTCCTACTGGGACTCGCAGGGACGGGAATTTCTGGATGGATTGAGTGGCGTCTATGCGGTTTCGCTGGGACACAATCATCCACGGCTGCGTCAGGCGGTCATGGACCAGTTGGACAAGGTGACCTTGGCCCCGCCCATGCACGGAATAGCCGAGACCGCCCTGCAACTGGTCGAAAAGCTGAGCGGGATCACGCCGTCGGGACTCGACTTTGTCAAATCATTCAGCGGGGGATCCGAAGCGAACGAGGCCGCCCTCAAGTTTGCGCGCCAGTACCATCGCCTGACCGGCCATCCTGGAAAATACAAGACCCTCTCCTTTTACGGAAGCTATCACGGGGCCACGGCAGCCGCGATGGCCGCCAGTGGCACCGGCACCCGCAAGACCCAGTTCGAACCCCAGATGGCGGGGTTTTTGAAAGTGCAGCCCCCAGTCTTCTATCAAAGAGTCACTGGCTGTTCCGCGGCAGAAAGCGGCGCACGGGCCCTGCATGTCATTCAGGGTGTGCTTGAGGGGGAGGATCCTGACACTGTGGGCGTCCTGCTACTGGAACCCATCATTCACTTGCAGGGCATAGCCGTGCCGCCCGCCGGTTTTCTGGAGAGCCTGCGTCAGTTGTGCGACAAGTTCGGCATACTCCTGATATTTGACGAAATCATCACGGGGATGGGGCGCACGGGTCAGATGTTCGCCGCCCAGACCTTTGACGTGACCCCTGACATCCTCTGCTGTGGCAAGGGGCTGTCGGCGGGCATTCTGCCCCTCAGCGCCATGGTTATCAAGTCTGAACTAGCCGCGGCTTTCCTGGGAGAGGAAGTGGACAATCGACACTTCAATCATGGGCATACCTTTGCCTCCCACGCCTTGGCGGCAGCCGTGGGCATCGAGGTCATCAATACATTCGCCGATGACGATGTGCTGGACAATGTGCAACGGCAAGGGGCCTATTTGCAGGCCCGTTTGCAGTCAATGCAATCCGAACTGCCCATCTCCAACATTCGTGGGGAGGGGTTGCTGTGGGGGTTTGACTTCGTGCGCGAACCCGGATCGACGGAAGTCGCCGCGGACCTGGGGCCCCTTGTCAAGACGGCAGCCATGGAACAGGGACTGATCTTGCGCGTCATGCCCACTTGGGGAGCGCTGGCACCGGCTCTTGTCAGTTCTGAACCGGAGCTGGATCGAATCCTGGACCGCTTCCAAGCGGCAGTCGGGGCTGCCTGGGATCGTCTGCCCGGCTAAATGGCTCTGTAGCCTGAACACCCACTTCAATTTTCCCGCAATCCCGGCTTTCCGTGTCATATGTTTGGGGCCGACCGTGTCGCCACCGGAAGATGCCAAGATTATTCCTTGGTGCAAGGCGCCAATGCCATGGCAGACCGGGCCCCACGCCAATGCCAATACGGAAAAGGGAATAGAAGAGGAGCCGTTCCGATTCCCATGCCGTACAGGCCGGGAACTCCCGGAGATGCATATGATCCCTCCGCTGCCCAGCAACAAGGCCAAACTTGCCATCCTTGTACAGATTCCCTGTTTCAGGGCTGCCAAGACCTGTTCCAACGGGGTGCGGACAGTTGTTAGAACTGGAAGGGCCACAACCCACCGTGCAAGCAGACTTTACATGATGTGTACGCGCCCAAGCCTGGCACCATCGCCTGCCGCCGTTGCCCGTGGCCAATCATGGATCCGTGAAAGAGCATGACATTGCTCTTGTGAACTGGGAAGTCCGCACTACAGAAAGCAGAGAATCCGCGCTGCAGCGCCAAGCGACATTGTTCAAGGAAGGATTTGCCAGGGATCGGCGACTTCGACATCCAAGCCGTCAAAATCGCCGATGTTGCGAGTGGCTACGGCAAGATCATGGGCTTTGGCCGTCCCCGCGATGAGCGCATCGCCCAAGTCCAGTACACGACCGGAACGACGCGCTTGGGCCCTAAATTGGGCGGCCCACTCTGCTCCTGTTCTATCCAGAGACAAAACACGATCCTCGTACTCTGCCACAAATTTCCGCAGGATTGCCCGCAGCTGGTCGCGCCGCAGCGATCTCTGTGGCATCAGCTGCAATCCAAACTCCAACTCGTGCCATGCGATCGTGGGCAGCCACAACTCATCCGATCGTGTCAGAAAGGTGACAACTTGCAGGTTCGGCTGGGTTTTTGTCACTTCCGAGATTACATTGGTGTCCAGCAAAAACCCCTTCACTCTGTATCCTCTTGCATGAACGGAATCTCCCTCCGGGACTCTCTGCCTTCAGGAATTTCCAGATGCACACCCCGCGGCATACGATCTACAAGCCACTGGCCCATTGGCTTGCGCCGCGGCCCGAGCGTCTGCCACAGGGGCTCGGGCACCACGACAAAGGACTCCTTCACCCCGATCCGTTGCGGTCCTTCGGTTTTGGCCCGCCGCAGCACCTCGGACAGCCGAGCCTTGGCCTCGGCGACAGTCCAAACACTGTCAAATGTGTCATTGTGCATAGCGGACGCTCCTGTTGTAGTCCATTTATACTAGTCTAAGTATATAGTCCATCTCTGGACGAGATGGACTGGACCTAGTGCAGGCATGATTCTCCTGCAACTTGGCAAGGGCGCACCGTTGCAGCAGCTTGTCATCAAGCGGCCCGACTGTTATTCCTCATTGTGGAATCGAAGTCCGGGTGATCGCTGAATGCCTTCTCCTTAGGTACAGCAGGCTGCCCCGAACCATATTGGGAGCCAAGACCAAGAAGTTTCTGAACTGGGAAACCAATGCAATGCTCGTGAAACTTCAAAGTGGCCCAAGATGCGCCTCAACGAGATCCTATGGATCAGACCAAACTCTTCATGTCCACAGCGGCTTCCGCAGATGGATCAATGGATCACTGCAATCCAATCCTGCACAACGCAGAGATGGCCATTACCATCGACGACAGTTTGCAATTATGGCAATGGATCCGATGCGCCACTCTGTCGCAAACCAGATCTCACGCCTTCGCAAAACACAAGAGCGAAGTCCAGGCATTCTGAATTGCAACGGATTGCTGCCCCTAATCGACGCGGTCTTCGGACAAGTGCACGCGCGACACTTCTGGCTTGGGGACGATTGCCGAGACCTGTCTACCTCAACTACCCACCTGATTCCTGGGACGCTTCCACCTCGCGCCACCTACACCCCGCAATGTCCGGAACACTCGGAGTGAAATTCCCCTGACAGGAGCAGGTCCTCTGCATCCTGGGCAACGGCTTCGGCAAGGGGCAGACGTCTGGAATGCAGGTAGACCGTGTGGCGAAACGTGCGTGCAGCCGGATGATGCGGTTGGCGCAGACTGCGATCGATGGCCACCGCTTCGGCAAACCGTTCCGGATCATTCTCGCGCACTTGTATCCAACTGCTGCCACTGCGAAACGGGCAGCCCACGCATGCGCTGCGTATCAGGGTCCGGCCTGGATAATGCTCTCCAAACCACGCCACACAATCGTCGCGGCTCATCGGTTTTTCCTCAATGAGCGGATAGCGATTCTCGATCCAGGGGTCTTGGCTGGCCTTCAGTCGGGTGAACTCGTCCGTCGTGATTCCCAGCCACATTTCCACCTTGGTCTCCTGCGCCACGGCCCGCCGGGCTGCCAGTCCCAACAATGCCCGCACCTTGCGCTGAATGGGCACAATCTTGTAGTCCGTAGTGCACTGGCGCCAATTGCGGCCTGCGGCCGTGCCATCTCTCTTGTGTGCAAGATATACTGGAATGGTCAGCCATTTTCGGCCTCGGGCATTGACGCCGTCCTTGACGTCCTGGCGTAGGCTGCGCTTGTTTGACACGGTCAGAATGGGGAAGGGCACCTGAGTGCGCAGCCAATCGATCGTGTCGTACACTCCCTGCGGTTCCCAATCGGTATCGGCGAAGAGCGCATAGTCCGGGAGACACACCTCACCGGAACGCTGGCACCGAAAGGCGCCTTGTGCAGCCAACAGACACATGACGGTACTTTGGACACCACCGCCCAGGGAGAGGACACGTAGCGCGGCAGGAATATGAGATCGGGGACTAGAGCCCCTGTGCGCTTTTGGGTGGAACGTGTCTCGAATCCATGCCGCCATTTGCCCCTTGTCCTTTACGTCAAACAGTGAGGAGCCGGCCTGGGTGTTCAATTGCTGCAGCAATTTGTTCGCGGACTTCAGACTTCTCAGTTCCGGTATTTCCTCAAGCGCCAGCTCCAGCAGGGCGGCGGTGAACTGCATGTTGCCGATCAGATTGGGGCGCCGCAGCATTTGATGGTACAGCCCCACATTGTCTGCCATCAGCCGCAAAAAGGTGTCTGGATCATGTTCGGAAAAGGCGCTGGCGCGTTCTGCTATCTCGTACAGCCACCAGAGGCGAGCGCTCGCATTGCTTTCGCGGGCCGCACTGCCCAGCTTGAGCCAGTGGCGCTTGACAAATTCTGTTTTTGATTCCTTTTCCGACCATTTGCCTCGCGGATTGTACGACCATTCCCAGCGATGCCCCGTATACAGAGCCAAGACAAAGCAATTCAAGCTGGCCCACAAGCGCGGTTCATTCACGAG
Source organism: Caldilineaceae bacterium (assembly GCA_963422415.1). Taxonomy (GTDB): domain Bacteria; phylum Chloroflexota; class Anaerolineae; order Caldilineales; family Caldilineaceae; genus Bin34. Next base: position 2,107,254 of record OY729430.1, on the reverse strand, counting down.
GCGGTAGGGCACCAGAGCCAGCGCCGCCCGCAGAGTGCGTGCAGAGGCATAGTCCGTGGACGGACCTTTGCCCGTGACGTCGTTCAGAGAGTCCAAACTGCGCGCAAGAGGCAAACCCTTGGAAATCCAGGCATCGGCATCCAAGGCTTCCTTCAGCTTGCACGGTTCGGCCAGCAAGAAAGAATCCGGATCGGTCTCGGACATCTCCAGCAATTGCCGATATCCCTCTTCAGACAAAATTGGAATGGTCAAGCTCGTCATGTTACTTCCTCACTGGACCACATTCTCCGGTAGGGCAATCCCAAGATCTTTTGCGTAGCCTCCCACAGCGACATCCCATCCCGAGTGCCTAGCGTTGCCGAATCAATATCGCAGGCTTTCAACCTGTCATGCAATACCGTTAGCCATTCGCAGTTTTCATCTTCAGGCAATCCTGCCTCCAGATCCACAGTATCCGTCAATGCCGAAAAGATGGCGCCTGTATAAAAGGACGGTAGCGTTACGTTGTCCTCTAGCGGCATCAACTCTTTACGGGTAGCCTGATTGGTACCGATAACCAAATGAGATTTGGATACTTCCGCCTCGACCCTGAACATCCCGTCTTCCAGCTCCTCATCAATTCTCCAGTGTACAAGACTGCGGATGGTTCTGGGTGAAGACAGAGGCAGCACCCAAGTCTTTGTCTGGGCCAAGAGCTGGCCAGGTCCCAAATGCCAAAAGGCGTTCTCACCGTATTCGGAGTGAACGGAACGGGGTTGATACCGCATGTCCTCGCATACATAAATCAGAGGGTCAACTTCAACCCGACCTTGCAACAGCTTTCGGGGCTGGGAAGTGTCCAACGAAAACTCCGCCACGTGGGCTGCCATCAAAGTGCGATGCAGTGTAGGCGAACATCGCAACACGGCACCGCATCTGGCATATCCATCCAACACCGCTTTGCGGATACTCTCTTCCTCAAGGTCAAATGACATTTCAATTCTGATGTTTCCATCATCTTCCGCTGGGCTGAGTTTGGGCAACGGAACTGCAAATGAACCATGCGGATAATCGTCTGCATCCGGTCGTAGCACGGGATGGAGAAAATGTCGGTCGCGAACGTATTTCATAAATCCCGCTTTTTCTTGAGCACCAAACAGAACGTCTTGTGTCCTACCGGTTCATTGGTATGGAATGTAATGCCCACCCGTTTGCCACAAGGCCAACTTGCAACCTCTACACTGTTGTCCACTACTGGATATTCGTCTCCATTGACGAACACCTTGTTAAACCCCACCGTAACCTCGGATCCATCATCCGTCAGTTTGGAGAGCCCGATTCCGGATATGGGGTGGTCAGGCCGGTTGAAGGAAGCTACCAAGATATGCGTGGTTGAACTGGGCCCGGGACGGAGCCGCAATTGGGCAAAAATCTCTCTTGCCGTCACACTGGATACTGTTTTTTCTTTTTTTTCTTTCCTCTTCTTCTTCGGGTGACCATTCCTTTCGCCGTTCTCCCCAGGAGGGTCTACAACTTCCGTACTTGTTTCCTCTTCATCATTCTCATCGCCAGGAGTTTGGGTATCGCCGTTGGTTGTTGTGGGCACTGCGACATCTTTCAGGACTTTCTCGGATTGATACGGAGTTCGGGTAAACAAGTCTTCCTGCTGCCAATTAGCTTTATGCTCTGTATTGTCATCTGCACCCAAATCGTCCACAAGGCCTAGAAAGCTCTGCAGGGCGTCTACTGGCATATCATCTTGGTTCTGCTGCGGAGCACACTTCTCTTCCAATTTTTCCCAAATCCATGCTCCCATCGCCTGTAGCGCGGCTTTCACCTTTTTCCTTTCTTGCGGATCGCTGATGCGGTCAACGGAAATGTGGTCGTGAGCAGGCGATTCCACCTTGCGCAGATAACTGCCACCCATGCCGTAGGAAATGACCTCTATTAAAGCCGTAAAGTTGTGCCAACTGCGCGGCACAGACCTGAACGAGAATGCCTCTCGGAATTTGCTTCTGCCCCACAGTGTGATCATGCCGGCATCACGCGTCAAGGCTATGTCTCTGTAACTGGCTCCGTCCAGCCCCTGAGGTGTCGTGTCCACGCGTATCTTTACTAGGCCAATACCATCGAACTTCCTCTGATATTCCGGATGGCGGCCGGCCACGTCCAGGAAACGCAGCAATGCGGCATCTTCCCGTCTGTCCTTGTCGAGGACGCGCCGCAGGGAAGGCAGGTCTTTCTTTTCAATCTGTCTCTCACCGACCTGTACTCGCAGTTTGTAGTATGTCAGAGCCGGAAAAAAATGCCGGATCACATGTACCGTGTACTGTTCTTCCCAATCTGGGTCTTCTCCCGAACCTGTGTAGCCCGGTATGCAAAGACAAACGCCAGGTTCATCCAATGAAAATGGGGCGGGCACGGCTTGGTCTTGCGCCGCTTCAAAACCGCCCACGGCCAAGTACCCTGTAGAGCGGCGTGAAATTCCCGACCGGTCGACATGGGAAGCCAATATGGCCTTGCCCATGAATTTGCGCCTTAAGTTGTTCTCTTGACCGTATGCCGTACCGTACAGCACAACCCGCAGATCGGTCGCGGCAAAGGGGGCAAAGCTGCCCAGTCCATAACTGCCGGCCGCGTCAGCTTCGTTTTTTGCCGAATATCCGTTGCCTTTGGTCAGCCCCAGCCATTTGCTTTCGGTATCGGCTCCTGTTGTGCCGCTGTCGACAGCGAACAGGCAGTCCACCCCCCCCCCCCCATTAATTTGCAACCGCTGCCCGCCGCGGGTCAGCATCGCTTGATGTTCGGGTTGATTCACGACTTCAGATTCTCTGACGGCGGCTAGCACCTCCGCCAATTCCTGACTGCGCAGCACGTCCAAGCCTATCTTTCCTTTTCGGAAAGTAACGTGCACAGGAACTTGGCGCTTTTCATCTGCTGTTGCATCCAAGGCGTTCTGGATAGTTTCCCGGACGATGCTTTCTTGTATGTTTCCTGCATAGTGCGCAATGCCGGCATGCTGCATTCCCTCTCGCTCTAGGGCATCATTTTTTGGAAACTGCCATTTCAGCGCCATGGATTCCTCAGTTGTTTTCTGCAGGGTAGTCTGGAACTTCGTGTCTCAGATCCTGCCATGATCTGCATGGAAGGAAAAAATTAAGTTTCAGGCCTTCCTCCCTGAAAGCGGCAATGGAAGAGAGGCTCAGGGACATGGTTGCCGCTCGCTGCTGGCGTTTCTCCTTCCATACCTCTTCCTCAGCTCTGTCGCCATCTCGCATCGCGACAGCGAAATCAACAACTGTTCAGTCCGATGAGGACGAGAACACCAGAGGCTGAAGCACAAAAGATTCCATCCCTTGCCTGTGTTTGTCTTGCGCGATCTCGCTACTCAAGACGAAGAAACCATAGGGGCAAGCCGATGCCCCGTAACGGTCAGGCGGCCATGACGTCCCCGGCAGTGGAAATGCCGCCGATCCGCTGCAGACCCGAGTAGGCCACCGCGCCAAACCGAACATCCAGCATTTCTCCGGGTTGCATGATGCGCGTGGCACTGTGCGCTTGGGCTTCCTTGAAGTGATGATAAGGCGCAGTCCACGGTTCCAATGCAATGTTGTACGTGCGACCGTACCAAGGATGCACGAGACTCCCGCGGTATACCTGCCAGAACCACAAAGACTGGAACAGTTCCGTGGGCCAATACATCCCAAATCCAATTTCCCGATCCTGGTTGGTCAGTCCATACCATCCCGCCTGCAAATCGAAGAGGAAAGCCAAGTCATGCGACTTGGTCTCGGGGCCCGGGATCCGACTGAGATCGATGTCCTCGCCGTTCCTTCCCTTGACCATGGGCCAAGTGTAGTCTTCTCCGGATGCCAGGCGGGTGGTGGGCTCGGCCTCCACGACTCGCACTCGGGCCCCTTCCAGATCAATCACGCAGGATGCATCCAGAAAGGGGGCGCCAAAGGCGGGATGATGTCCCCACAGGATTTCAAAGGGCACTTCCCCTTCGTTGGTGATCACTTCGTGGAAATGCAGCGCAGACTGATAGCGATGCAAGGTCACGGTCTTTTCAATGTGCATGGGAGACCGGTAGGTCCGCACCGTGAACTTCACGGAAATGCACTCCGGAGTGTCCAGCAGGATTTCCAGATTCCAAGGCATGAGGGGGGTTTCGCCATGCAAGCCGAACTCGCCTTCGGCGTACTGGGTCGGATAGCCTCCAACGGGAAAGCACTCCTGCCATCCACCAAAGTAGTGATCGAGGTACGGTCCATCCGCTCGGGGATTGGACGGGACGAAGTGGGTCTGATCCCGTACGCCCAAGGGAGATCGCCACATGAAGTCCGTATCCGTGGGTTTGTGCAGAAATTCAAAGATGTCAGTGCCCTTGTCCACCAGAAAGGTCACCCGCAGCAGCTCGTTCTCCAAGGTCAAGGCACGCAGTCCCCGGTACTGAAACTCTGTCAGGCGGCATCCGAAGTTTCGCTCGTGCAAGTAGGTGGGGTACAGCATGGAGAGCCTCCTTTCCGTTCCAACTTCAATGTCAAAGGCTAGTGAAAGCCAATGGCACGCAAGTAGCTCCGGCTGCGTTGCGCGCTTTCAAAGGGACTGCCCAGCCCCGGAATGATGTCCTGCTCCACGGTCAGGTATCCTGCATATCCATGGGTCACCAGCCAATCGCGCACCGCAGGAAAGTCGACTTCCCCCTGCCCCAGTTCGCAGAAAATGCCTTCGCGGACCGCCTCGAAATAGTTCAGATCCGCTGCCTGTACGGTCTGGGCTGCGGACGCGGACCAGTCCTTGAAGTGCACATAGGAAATTCGATCGGCGAATGCATTCATGGCTTCCAAGACAGTGTCGGCCCGACCTGCACCGAGCGCATAGTGTCCTGTATCGAACACCAGCCCCACCAGTTCGGACGTCATTTCCATAACGCGTGCGACTTCCGCGGGAGTCTCCACAAAACCGGCCGCGTGATGGTGAAACGCCACCGGCAGTCCGGTTTCCTCTCGCACCGCATGGGCAATCTCGTTGCAGGCCAGAGCCAGTTGCCGCCAGCCCGCGGCATCCAGTTCCATATCCGGCGTTATGCGACCCGCATTCTGCACCCGTACCGGATCCGTGCCGTTGTCGGCGGCCAAGACCAAATGGGGAGCCAGCTCTTGTCCAATGCGAGCCGCCGTCTCCGCCAACAGGCGAGCCGTGCACAGATTGACCTCCAGGTTGGCGTCCCACTGGGCAGGTTGTTCCAAGGAGGTTCCGACGTAGGCCCCCGTCAATTCCAGATTTCGACAGGTGAAGTTGTCGGCCAATTCCACCGGATCCGTGGGCATGAAACCCCAGTCCCCAAGTTCCGAGCCCGTATAGTCCGCCGCCGCCAGTTGATCCAGCATGTCGGCAAAGGTCTGCCTTTCCCCGGACAGCGAACCGAACTCCAGCGTTCCCCAGGAACAGGGGGCGTTGCCAATCCGGATGCAATCCAGACCGGTGGCGTCCCTGGACGAGCGCGATTCGGACATGCCGGTCATGATGAACGGGTTTCCACTCGGGCCCAGACGCCCAAATCCCAAGAACGGCGAATGGCGTCCTGCACCTCGGCCACACGGAGAGCCTGGACGACTCCCGGTGTATGGTCGTGTCCTTGCGCAATGCTCTGCAAAAACTGGAACGCTTCCAGCGTCTTCAGATCGTCATATCCCAATCCGATGCCCGCCCCAGGCTGAAACCAATGAAAGTGGGGATGTTCAGGGCCTGCCACGATGCGGGCAAACCCATCATGCAGATCCGGTTCGACACCGATTTTCTGCTTGTCCTTCGGGCGATACACTTCCAGTTCGTTCATGCGCTCGAAGTTCCAGCGTACAGCCCCTTCATTGCCATGCCAGTCGAAGGCCATCTCACACTTGGGACCATACATCACACGGCATCCCTCCAACACCCCGCGGGCTCCTGATTCAAACTCCACCAAGGCCGCGACATAGTCCTCGTTGGTCACGGGACCATGCGGATCGTCCGGTCGGCCCAGGCTGAAATGGGTGCCCTGTCCTGGAATTGGCAAGGGCCGTGCCGGAATCAGAGTGTGCCCCAGACTGACGGTCTGCACGATCGGACCTGCCATGAAAAGAGCCATGTCAATGACATGGGACAGCAGATCGCCCAGTGCACCGAATCCGGCCTGTTCCTGATTGAACCGCCAGCTGAGCTGGCTCAGGGGATTGTGTCCGTACATGGAGAAGAAGCGGCCGCGAAAATGGGTCAGATCTCCCAAGGCGCCTGTGGCCACCAGTTCCTGGGCATACTGCACCAAGGGCACCCAACGATAGTTGAACCCCACGGCGGAGTTGACGCCGGCTTGCTCCACGGCGCGCGCAATGCGGCGGGTTTCCACCACCGAACGGCCGACGGGTTTCTCACAGAAGATATGCTTGCCGGCCGTGGCGGCCGCCTGTGCCAGCTCCAGATGCATGAAATTGGGTGCGGCAATGGACACGACATCCACGGCCGGATTCTCCATGACGGCGCGCCACTCCTCGGTCCAGGATTCAAAACCAAAGCGCTGCTGGGCTTGCTCGGCCCGGTGCGGATCGGCATCTGCACAGACGACCAGGCGCGCTTTCAGACCGGCTTTCCAGAAGCGGTCGCCGACTTGGCCAAAGGCTCGGCTATGAGTCTCTCCCATCCAACCCATGCCGATAACCCCCAATCCATATTCCTGCATCGTCGTTCCTCTGGACTACTCCGGAGTCTCCACCCTGTTTTCTGAGAACCGCTGTGTGCCATGGCCCCAATTCAATGGAAACGCACTGCCACTTTCACGGCTTCCCCTTGACGGCAGGTCTCCAATCCTTGTGGCAGGTCCTGGATGGACAGAAATTCCTGGTTGAGCGATGCGGGCTGCAGAGTTCCTCTCTCCAACAGCTCTATGGCCCGGGGAAAGGTGTCAAGACCCACGAAGGCACCCAAAATGGTCAACTCCCTTTCCGTGATCCGGGCTTCATGTACCGCAGGGCGCAGGGCGTTGATTCCAAAACAGCAGATCTGGCCCATCATGGCGGCGCTGTCCACGGCCGTCCCCAGCTGACCGCCCACTGCATCTATGATGATGTCCGCCCCTCGGTCCTGGGACATGTCTATGACGACTTCCTGGAAGGACTCCTGGCGGACATTGATCGTCCGATCCAGACCCACCTCCTGTGCCTTGGCGAGACGGAAGTCGCTCAAGTCCGAGATTAGGACTTGCAAGCCTGCCGATTTCAACATCAGGCCGTGCAGAATGCCGATCGGACCAGCGCCAATGACCGCGCCCAGTTGTCCTGCCTGGACATCCAGACGCTGGAAGCCACCTAGGACACAGGAAAGTGGTTCAATCCAAATGGCGTTCCGGACATCCAGGCGCTCCGTCACCGGGAACAGGGCCTTCTCCGGCGCCAGCACGTAGGGGGCGAAGGCTCCGTCTCGATGCAGACCTATGGTGGTCCAATGGTCGCAATGATTGGAGCGCCCCTGCCGGCAAAGCGGGCACAAGGGTAGATTCAACTCCCGACAGGTGAGATTGGGAGCCACGGTCACGCGGTCGCCAACTTGGAAGTTCTCTGCCTCGTCCCCCACTGCCTCCACACGTCCTACAAATTCGTGCCCCAGCACTGTATCAGGCTCCGCGGGATGTCCGGGTGGCACTTTCAGTATCTGCAAATCCGTGCCGCAGACGCCACAGGCCTCCACCTTGATCTTGACCCAGTCCGGATCGGCTTGCGCGAGCTGTGGATCGGGCCGTTCGCGGATCTGCAACACGCCATTTCCCTGGTAGATGCCGGCTTTCATGCAACTCCCTCCCTGGCCTTGGCAGAACAGGCCTTCAAGGCCAGCGTTCCACCACCACCTTGGTCTGGGTATAAAACTCCACACCATGCCGGGACTGGGCATGCAAGTCCCCAAAGAAGCTCTCGTTCCAACCGCTAAAGGGAAAGAACGCCATCGGGGCCGCCACCCCGATGTTGATGCCGATGTTGCCCGCATCGACCTGATTGCGGAACTGCCGGGCCGCCGCCCCGCTGCTCGTGAACAGGCAGGCCATATTGCCAAAGGCCCGACCGTTGACCAGCGCAATCGCCTCGTCCACCGTGTCGGCGTGCATCAGGCTCAATACCGGGCCAAACACTTCCTCCTGGGCCAGCGCATCGCCAGGCGTCACGCCATCCACCATTGTGGGAAACACCCAGTTGCCACTTTCTAGACCATCCACCCGGCTGGATCGGCCATCCACCAGGATTCGTCCTGAACCCCGTTCCGCTTCGGCAATCAAACCCACGATACGGCTCTTGCTTTCCTCCGTGATCACCGGCCCCATCTCCACATCGGGATTCAAGCCGTTTCCCACTGCACGTGTTCGGGCGGCTTCCACCAGCGCTTCCGTCAACGGCCCGCGGACCTCTCCCACCGTTATGGCCGTGGACAGGGCCAGACACCGTTGTCCCGCGCAGCCGAAGGCACTCTCGGCCAAGGCGGCGGCAGTCTCCGCCAGATCGGCGTCTGGCAGGACGACCACCGGGTTCTTCGCGCCCCCCTGACATTGGGCTCTCTTCCCATGGGCCGCCGCCTGCCCGTACACATGCTTGGCCACCGGCGTGGAACCCACGAAAGAGATCGCGCGAATATCCGGATGTTCCAACAGGGCGTTCACGGCCTCTGCGCCACCATTGACCAGTTGCACAACCCCGGTGGGGAAGCCAGCCTCGGCCAAGCAGGTGAACAACTTCTGGCTGGTAAGGGGCACCTTTTCGCTGGGTTTGAGAATGAAACAGTTGCCCGTGGCCAAGGCATAGGGCAGGAACCACAGCGGGATCATGCCTGGGAAATTGAAGGGCGTGATGGCAGCCACCACGCCGAGAGGCTGGCGAATCATGTGCTCGTCAATACCGGCAGCTATGTTCTCATTGTTCCAACCTTGAATTAGGGATGGCATGCCACAGGCCACCTCCACATTCTCGATGCCGCGCCGCAGCTCGCCTCTTGATTCCACCAGGGTCTTCCCACACTCCAACGTCATGGTGCGGCTGATGTCCTCAAAGTTCTCTTCCAGCAGAACCTTGAGACGAAACAAGGGCTGCACCCGGTCCACCACAGGCATGTCCCGCCAGTCGGGAAAAGCCGCCCGCCCCTTTTCGGCAGCCTGTCGCACGTCCTCTCCCGAGGACAAAGGCACAGAAGCCAGCACGTCTTGCGTGGCCGGATTCACCACAGGAATGGCCTTCCCGCTCCGACTGGCAACAAAGGCGCCGTCAATGAAATTCCGAACTTGCATCAAGAGACCATCCTCGTTTGTGTCTTGCCTGTAACCCTATGTCTTCCTGCCAATTTCCCAACTGCGCAAAATCCCGGGAAGTGCGTCGCTTACAGAAAGTATCGCTCTTGGACCCGCATCTGGACCCACTCTTCCCGAGCCGCGTTGACCGTATCGGATTCGCTAACTTCGGCCACTGGCACGTCCCACCAAGTCTCATAATTATCCACACCCAGGTAGCGGTCGTTGCGGACATGGATCACGACGGTCCGCTCCAGTTCTCGTACATCGGCCAAGGCTTGGATCACGTCCTTGACGCTGTGGCATTCCACGACGTGGGCGCCCACGCTGCGGGCATTGGCGGCCAAGTCCACCGGCAGCGCCATGGCTTCGTCCCGATCTTCATCGGTCGGCAGCTCATTCTCCTTCGGAAAGACGTACCGAGTGCCAAAGCCCTGCTGACCCAGAGAGCGGCTTAGAGAGCCTATGCTCTTGAAGCCACTGTTGTCCATGAGTACGATGGTGAGCTTGTAGCCTTCCTGAATGGAGGTCACGATTTCCGACGACATCATCAGGTAGGAGCCGTCTCCCACCAGCACGTACACTTCCCTGTCGGGCGCGGCCATCTTGACGCCCAAGGCCCCGGCGATTTCATACCCCATGCAGGAATAGCCGTATTCCATGTGGAACTGGCGCGGATGCCGGGCTCGCCACAATTTGTGCGTATCGCCCGGCAGGCTGCCGGCGGCGCCTACCATGACAGCCTCCGGATCGCCCTGCTCGTTGACGGCCCCGATCAAGGCCCCTTGCGCGGGCAGCCCGGTCGGCGATTCGAGCAGGGCATAAATGCGGTCCACCTCCTCCTCCCAGGCGTCATGCAGCCGATGGGCGGTTGCCTGGATCTGGGCCTCCACGCAGCCCGCCGGCAACAGGGGCAACAATTCCTCCAACGTGGCGCGGGCATCGCCTGTCAGGGCCAGCCCGCTGTGCTTGCCCGCATCGAACTCCGCCACGTTGACGTTGACGAATTGCACGTGCTCATGCTGAAAGGCGGTCTTGCTGGCTGTGGTGAAGTCGCTGTAGCGCGTCCCTATCCCAATCACGACATCCGCCTCGCGCGCCCATATGTTGGCGGCGGAAGTGCCGGTAGCGCCCATGGCGCCCAAATTGAGGGGATGCGCGTAATGCAGGCTGCCCTTTCCCGCCATGGTCTCCGCCACTGGAATACCTGTATGTTGCACCAGATCCTGCAAGGCTCGACTGGCGTCGCTATAGAGTACCCCACCTCCCGCGACAATCAGCGGCCTTTGTGCCTCGCCGATGACCTGAGCCGCCCGTCCCAACGCTACCCGGTCCGGCCGGGGACGCGGAATGTGCCAATGTCTCTCCTGGAAGAGCGCGACGGGATAGTCAAAGGCTTCGGTCTGCACGTCTTGGGGCAGACAGAGAGTCACCGCCCCAGTATCGGCCGGACTGGTCAGCACTCGCATCGCCTCCGGCAGGGCGGTGATCAATTGGTCAGGCCGGTTGATGCGATCCCAATACCGACTTACCGGTCGAAATGTGTCGTTCACCGACAGGTCTTGGCTGTGTTCCGATTCCAACTGTTGCAGAACCGGCGCCACGTTGCGTCGTGCGAAGATATCGCCCGGCAACAGCAGAACCGGCAGGCGATTGATCGTGGCCACGGCGGCGCCGGACACCATGTTGGTGGCCCCAGGCCCGATGGAGGAAGTGCAAGCTAGCGTGCACAGGCGGCGGCTGTATTTAGCGTAGGCCGCCGCGGTATGCACCATGGCCTGTTCGTTGCGAGTCTGAAAATACCGCAGCTCCGGGTACTGCTGCAGAGCCTGTCCCAAGCCCGCTACATTGCCATGTCCGAATATGCCAAAGCAGCCGGCAAAAAATGGCCGCGTCCGACTATCCCGCTCCGAGTGTTGCACTTTGAGGAATCGTACCAAGGCCTGTGCCATGGTGAGGCGCACCGTTGCGTCATGGGCCATGTCTCTTTTCTCCCTTCTGGTGTGGGGTTACCAGCCACCATGGCTGTCAATGAACATCATGACTTCTTCCAAGGTTGGCATGAAATTGGCGCATCCATGTGCGGTCACCACGATCGCGCCGCATGCATTGCCAAGGCGGGCCGCCTTGTGCAAGGTCCACCCTTGTACCAAGCCGTAAATGAAGCCCGCCCCAAATGCATCGCCGGCTCCCAGTATGTTAAAGACCTCCACTGGGAAGCCCAGAACCTCTTCCGGCGGCGCACCGCGACTGTGCACTCGGGCGCCCAACGCTCCCACCTTTTCAATCACGTGTCGAGGGCCCAGCTCCTGAATGTGGGCAATGGCCGCCAGCACGTCCCCTTCCACCTGGGTGTCCGAGACCTGGGAATCCACCACCGTCATTTGGCGGGGATCCGTCAGCACGGCCGCGTTGATTTCGTCATGCGTACCAATCACGATGTCTACCTGACTCAGGGTGGAGCGCGCCACAATGCCGAAGGCTCGGGGGTCATGCCACTGGTCAGGCCGAAAATCCAGGTCGAATACGACTGTACGCTGGGCCCGACGAGCGAGTTCGGCTGCGCACTGGGTGGCGGAACGACTGGGCTCCCGAGACAGGTTGGTGCCGGCGAACTGGAAAATCCGGCTCTCGGCTATCGGGGCCGCCAGCACGTCGTCGATGGATAGATTGATGTCGGCGCAATTCTCCCGGTAAAAAACCAGGGGAAACTTGCTGGGTGGTTCCACGCCCAGCACCACGGCGCTGGAACGCAGTCCCGGCTTGCGCACCACAAAGTCGGTGCATACCCCTTCCTTTTGCAGGAACTCCAGAATGAAATTCCCTACAGGATCGTTCCCCAAGCCGGTCAAGAGCGCCGTGTGGAGACCGAGCCGGCGGCCGCCCACGCTGATGTTGGTCGGCGATCCCCCGACATAGGCGGCGAAGGATTCAATCTGGGAAAAGGGGCTGCCTACATCGTTGCTGTACAGATCGATGGAGGATCGGCCCATATGCAACGAGTCAAAGATGGGTGCCATTAGGAGCCGCCTGGAGTCGTTGTGGCAAGGAGAGTCGCGATACCGGCAGGGAACGCGGACCGGGCGCTAGCCATACAGAGGAACATCCGGATTGGCATGCCGATAGGTGTCCATGACCCAGGCATACCGGGGATCATCCTGATTGGCCAGACTTTGGGCACTGCCCGCCAGGACATTCAAGTAGTAGGTGATATACCCAGGCGGACTGACGACAGGATGGTAGCCCTCCGGCACGAGCACTATGCAGTCGTTCTCGGGGCGCACCAAGGCGTCAATGGGATTGCCCTGGCGCTGCAGGGGAGAATTTTCATCGGTATAGACCCGCTGATAGGCATATCCCTCCGGCGCGTAGACCCCCGGGGGTCGGCTTTGTGTAGACGTAATCTTGTAGTAGTAGATCTCTTCCAGATCCGCCTCTATGATGTTCCCTTGTGCATCTTCCCGATGCACGTCGTGCTTGTGACCGGGGTAGCTGCTCCAGCCCCCACTGGGGGTGTACACCTCAACCAGCACCAGCTTGGCGACGGGAGAACCGGGCGGCAGGGGATCGTTGATCTGGCGGGTAGCGTTCTCTCCGCCGCGCAAATTCGTGGCTACCTGCTCCGGCAAGACCAAGAATGGATCGAATTCCTGGTCGGTAGGGACCCAAGCCACGGCAAATTCCCCGGTGGTGCGACAAGTGACCTGAAATTCCGTGCGCAATGGCAGATATAGGGTATGGCAGGCTCCCGCGAATACATTGGGTCTGTCACCAATGCCCTTCCAGTGGCCTCGATTGGAGGAGACATCGTAGACGCCGCTCAGATTCACAAGGGCCAATTCATGTTCGCCCGTTTCGAATTGCCAGGTTTCGCCCGCTTGCAGTCTTCGGGCTTCGAACGCAATATAATCCCAGCCCGCCACCTCGGGCGTAACCCGGGTAATCAGACCGGGATCCTGACCATCCGCCGGCGATTGGGGGTGGACTAAAATGTTCTCGCTGGTATATTTCATCTCGATTTATCTTGACATTGGAAACCTGTGTGCACCGTTCCTGCGACGCTGACCGAACGAACAATCCGACATGTCAACCCGCTTTCCTGGAAATGCCCTATACGTCCACTCAAGCGTCCATGACACGAACCCAATGCACGGTCCCTGGCAAACGCAACCCGTCTCCTCTGGGTCAGGTCCCAAAGAGCGCTTACATCACCGAGCCGGTGCAGAGCATAGACGAGAAACGGCAGACAAGTGACTTGGCGACCAGGCAACAAAACGGCAGGGATATTGCGCAAGTATAGAGACCAGTCAGGATTGGGTCAAAGACAGTGTGGGCCAAGGCTTCCGGATCCAGTGCCAGTTAGACCGCAGACCTGCGTTATCGGGCGATTGCGTGCATCAAACGCCTTCTGGCAACGCCCCGTCTCCGATCGGGATTTGCGTGGAACTGGAATCCCATGCACAAGTCACGTGCACCCTAATTAAGGCAACGCCACCATGAAGATGCCAGACAGGCCCATAGGCCACGGGGACTCGGATCATTCCAATACGATACAGTCTGCCGGCGGAGATCCGCCGAAAACATGGAAGCCACCGCGGCAGAAGACCCCGCTCTGGAAGTAGAATCCATGCCCGTGAAAGGATTTTGTCCTGCCTTGGCGACGAAGCATCAGGCCCGTTGGCAGAAATGGGCCGTCGAGGATGTCAATTTGCCTTGTGTTGAAGCCTGTAATTCCTACGCTGCAGCACTCCTAATTGCAATGGAAAACGAATCCATTCTTACCTTTGCGGGATTGGCCATGTTGCTCCATAGGGCTACCCGTTTTGGCAGAATTGAAAGGGCAATTGGCACCACCGAATCTGGCGAATCAGACCCACACCTTGCTGATTGCCATGTCCAGGCCCTTTCAGGAAGCGTTGCAGACAGCCACAACCTTAAATGATTCTCCGAAGAAAATTCCATCTACGCCAGATATCCACATGGTGCACCAACGGCATTTGGAGACAACCATGACAATGGCCCCGTTGCTTGGTCCGCCTGACATGCTTGTCCAGAGGCCTGCCTGATCCAGGACGGATCAAGGTGTGACATAGGGCACTCTCTAGCATTGTATATCCCGACTGCAGCGGCCCACATCTCCTTAGGGATCGGACAGAACGAATTTGGCCATGGCTTGGCTATGGATGTATTGGGTTCTTTCAACGGTCGTCTGCATAGACACCTGATCGATCCAGCCGTCGACTTGGCCGCGGAACGGCCTGGTTTGGACCCACGAGGGGCGCGGGTCCAGACCTACCATAAATCTTTGTCTAGGAACTCGGGCAAATCAGTGTAGAGTTTTTCGCTGTACCCGCCGTTCCAGCCGCTAGGGACGGACGCGAAGTTGAGTTTGCAGCCGGGATAGGCAGCGTCAAAAGGCTCCAGTGCCACTTCCTGGATTCCAATCAGCAGCGGTCCATCCTAGAAGGGGACCATTACTTCTTGTACTTCTTGGCATTTGGGCATTGCCTCCTAGCTATTGAGTACCACCATAGTAACAGGAAGCCAAGGCCAATCCCGCACCTGTAACACCTGACATCTTGAGAAAATTCCGGCGCGACAAACATGAGAGCAGCATACTGCATCCTAATGGATCGAAAAATGGCAAGAACAACTGAGACTGCCTGGAGAAATCCGCGGGAAACAACCTTTGTAGGTACCACACTACCAACGGCTCTCGCCAATGCCTCTTTCTGGTTGTTTCCGTCCTGTCTCAAGATCAAGTCTTGCTGCAAAGATCGTATCCGCGTCAGCTAGCAAAGACAATTTACGATATAATTCTCTGAATTATTAGTGTAAAACCGGAGACACAAGAACTCTCTGATGACTGTCCTGACTATAGAGACTACTGCAGAATTGCTACGCGCTCTTGAGCAAGACCCAAGTTTCCGTAGCCAAGTCCGGCGTGTTTTGTTCACTGAAGAGCTGCTGCAATTGCCAAGCCAAGTTGCGCTGTATATTGAACGTCAGGAAACTTGGTACAAAGAGCAAAAGGCGACGAACTATCGCTTTGAATCTGCTCTTAAAGAACTGGTTGAAGTCACGCAGCGCAACAGCGACAACATTGCACGGCTGACGGAAGCCACACAGCGCACCAGCGACAGAATCGAGCGGCTGGAGGCAGTCACGCAGCGCAACAGCGACAACATTGCACGGCTGACGGAAGCCACACAGCGCACCAGCGACAGAATCGAGCGGCTGGAGGCAGTCACGCAGCGCAACAGCGACAACATTGCACGGCTGACGGAAGCCACACAGCGCACCAGCGACAGAATCGAGCGGCTGGAGGCAGTCACGCAGCACAACAGCGACAACATTGCACGGCTGACGGAAGCCACACAGCGCAACAGCGACAATATTGACAATCTATCGCAAGAAGTCAAGCGGATCAACAACAGCATTGGCGAACTCAAAGGTAACGCGGCGCGGCGTGCCCTGAACTGGCATTTCGGCTATATTGCGGACGCCATGGGATTTCGCCTGCGTAATACACTCACCCGCCATGACCGTTGGGATATGGCCCATCGCCAAGATATTTCAGACATTCCTGTAGGACAGCGACGTAGCTTTTATGAGGCCGATCTAGTGATGGAAGTTACTGACAGGGCAGGTGAGATCCACTATATTGCAGTTGAGGCATCTTATACGGCCGATACACGAGATTCTGATCGGGCAATCCGCAATGCAAAATTCTTGACGCGCTTTACCGGCCGACCTGCTCACGCCGCGGTTGTCGGTCGGCACTATGACTACACTATTCAAGCTCTGATTGAAGAAAAGGAATCTGCCATACATTGGTATCCACTGAAGGACGAAGACTTCACTCCGGACTAGGTACCTGCTTCCTGACATTCTCCAAGTATCAGTTCCGGGTTCGCAGTGACAGGCTACTACCCGACAGTCGGTAGTTGGGTGCCCAATGGCAGAGACAATTCCCTGCATTCCTGTTGTTCGTAATAGACAACAGGAATGAAAATGACAGCCGGAGAGTGCGGACATCAGCTCCGGTACTTTGCCTGTCAAGGCCACTCTGTCTGACGCCGAAAGCGCGGATGCAGTTTGGGCGAGGCCGCCCGATCACCTTGGGTGGTCACCGCAGCATCCGTAGCATCCGTCACCCAGCCCATCGCCCCTGCCACCAGCGAGGCGATTGCCGCTGTCGCCCCACTTATGCCATGGCAGACGCTGCCATGGCTTGGAGGCAGATATCCCACAACCGCCTGCGCCGTTGACGGCGCTGCATGCACCGGCACCGCCGTTGTCATCCCAGTTGCTACCTGCAGCGTGGGAGGAGACATGGCCAGGGGCGTCAAGAACTGGCCCACGCCATATGCTGTGCGGACCGCCACTTTGTAGTACAGATGGCTGTAGAGGTGGGCAGCTGGCCGGCAAGCTCCCATGTAATTTTGCGGCTGCAGGGATCGTTGACAAGCTTGCCGGCATCAGCCACCACTGTCACCAGCGATGTTGACACACAATGTCCCCGAATCGGATAGCCCGTGATCCCGCCCGCGGCTGGCGCCTTCCATTTCAGATTCAGGGTTTGGGTATCCGTGATGTCGGAGGCAGCTGCCAGGAGGCCCCTGTGCAATCAGTTCTGCAGCTGCGCCATGCCCCGCTCTCCAATTCAAGTAGAATGAAACCCAGCCAGGGGCCTGTCTTGACAATGTCAAGGACTTCCCGGGCCCTTGGGCCTTGTGTTTCTACAATGACACCGTCTGCACCGCAGAGCACGAACCATGCCTTTCAAACTCGGCTTTGCCACGTTGCGCTGGCAGGATCCTAACCTTGAGCCCGCCTTGGAGATGTTGAAGCAAGCGGGCTGGGATGGCTGGGAAGCCCGTTTGCCCTTGGATTGGCTAGGGACCCCCCAGCGCATGCGTTCCCTGTGCGAACGCACAGGCATGCCTTTGGCCATATTGACGGCGATTGGCACTCCCGACGCCAGAGACTCCCAAGTCTTCGAAATCAACAAGAGACGAATGGAGTTCGCGGCGGAACTGGGCTGCGACTGTTTCATGTACATGTGTTCACTGGCGCCCGAGGATCGACCGGCCACCCAGGCTGAAGTGCGCAGAGCCGCAGCAGCGGCAGACGAATGGGCCGAGTTCGCGGCGGAACTGGGACTGGAACTCAGTTTTCACATTCATACCAATCAGGTAGTCAATTCCATCGCGGACATGGAAACCTACATGCAGTCAGTGGACAAGGTCCACCTGTGCATTGACGTGTCTCATGCCCATCTGTGGGGCTGGGACCCATGCGCGGCCTTGCGCCATTACAAGGACCAGCTCAATTATGTCCATCTCCAGGAATATACCGGAGTGGACATTCAGGACGGACGCTGGTACTACCCGGACTGGGTCGACCTCCATGTCCCAGGACACATGGACTTTCCCGCCATCCGTGCCACGCTGGAGGAAATTGGCTTTGACCGCTGGGTGACCGCCTGCCCTGGTGCATCCATTCCCGGTGCGGACTCTCCTGCAGAGGAAGCCCGGCGCAGTGCACAGACCCACGCCTATCTGAAGAAAATTGGCTTTTGACGGCACCCGGCGCGCCGATGGCGGCACCGGTCAATGTCAGGTCAGTACCCCAGCTGTTTGTCCACGACGTTCTGCAAAGGCTGTCCCGCGACGAACCGCTTTACATTAGCACAAAAGAAATCCACCACATTCTGGTGCCGGTCCTGTGAGAAACCCGCCCTATGGGGAGTAATGACAAGGCGTGGAGCTTGCCACAGCGGACTGGTTTTAGACAGCGGTTCCTGCTCCACCACATCTAGCCCGGCGCCAGCGATATCATCGGCCTGCAGGGCCGCTCTCAAGGCATCTTCATTGACAATGCCGCCACGGGACACATTGATCAGGTAGGCAGACGACCTCATCAGCGCAAGCTCTTCGGCCCCTATCAAGTGATAGGTCTCGGGCGTTAACGGACAGGCACAAATCACCACATCCGCCTGCGGCAGCCACTGGTGCAGATTTTTCTTGCTGGGCGGGCGAATTTCGGCGACGCCCGTGTAGCTTTCCTGGACCGGGTCCAAAGCCAGAATATGCAAGTCGTAGCCAGCGGCGCGTTTCACGAATTCCTGCCCAAACCCGCCCATGCCTAGGACCAGTGCCGTACTCCCGCTCACAATGTACACGGCAGAAGGTTGCCATTTGCGGTCGGCAAAGCCATTCATGGCAGTCTGCAACCCTCGGGCCAAAGCCAACCACAGAGCCCAAGCCTGTTCAGCGCCGGCTCGGGCATAGAGTCCGGCCATGTTCGTAACCTGCACATCGGACTGGACAAGGGAAGGATACAGCACTTGATCCATTCCGGCGGAAGCCGACTGAAACCATTGCAACGCCGTGCAAGCCGAAAAGACCTCTTCGGGCAGAAACCCCAAGACAACCTCACTGTGAGGAGCATGTGCGATGGCGTCATCAATGTTTTGGGCTCTCTCCACATGGTGGCTGCCTGCGGCGCGGCGCAAACTTTCCACGTCCTCGGCAGACATGGCGGGGTAATGGCAAAGAATCTGCACAATGGCTCCTTACGATTTTCCATGGGAAACAGGATCAGACAATCGGTTTTGCGATGTTCCTGGCGACAAGTCAAGATCTGTTTGGAGATGGATCGTCTTCATGCACACTGCCTGTAGCTGCAGAACACGCTACAAGGCCCAACCTTGTCCCTTTTGGGGCCGGGCTGTAGGCAACCCGGGCCTTGGGGCGTGCACACCAGCCAACAGCAATCCAGAACGGATAACGATGTCCCTATTCTCGCCTCGATCCCTGAGGACCGAAAAATGAGGATACAGACAATTATGCATCTGCGGACAACGCGGGACTGGCAAGATAGCAAAGCCAGAAAGGCGTTCCCCTGGCAGTTGTTTCCCTGCCGATCGTGGGAGAGATTTCTTTCGGAAGTACCCAGACGGTGGCGTTTTCACGGGCCATGACATCGGAATCAGAATACCGCGTCGAAAAGGCGAAGGCTAATCCTGTCAACTGGAATCCCAACTGTCATCTGAGGTTGAGTGCAGTCCCCTTGTTGGTCTGCCTTGTACCCTCTATGATCAGACTGTCTCTGCCCCCATTTCTCTTCCTGAGCCATGCCTCTGCCACCGAACATTCTGCTTGTCACATCCGATCAACAGCACTGGAGCACGCTGGGCGCCCTCAATCCGCGGATCGACACTCCGGCCCTGGACCGGCTGTGCAACGAAGGAACGCGGTTCAACCGGGCCTATTGCCCCAACCCCACCTGTTCCCCTACCCGCGCGTCTCTCATCACCGGACAGTATCCGTCCCGACATGGATGTTGGGCCATTGGCGTCAAGTTGCCTGAAGATGTCCCCACGGTCGGTGAGGAGTTCACCAGGATGGGCTATGCCACGTCCCTGATCGGCAAGGCCCATTTCCAGCCTCTGGCCTCCACGCCTGAATCTTCCTCTATCGAATCTCAGCCTTTGCTCCGCGATCTGGACTACTGGCGCTCGTTTAAGGGAAACTGGTACGGATTTCAGCAAGTGGAAACCGCCCGCATGCACGGCCACGAATCCCATGCCGGACAACATTACGCGCTCTGGATGGAGGAACGGGGGTTGTTCGATTGGCCCGAGTACTTTCAGCGCTGGCCTCCAGATTCCAAGGACAAATACTCCAGCCATTATTTGCGCGGCGGCGACGCCTGGGATTTGCCGGAAGAGTTTCACCATTCGCACTGGGTGGGCGAGCGCACCTGCACCCACATCCGGCAGTATGCCGAAGCGGAACGTCCTTTCTTTCTCTGGGCCAGCTTTTTCGATCCCCATCCTCCCTATGTAGTTCCAGAGCCTTGGGCTTCCCTGTATGACCCCAAGGATATGGAAGTTGGTCAACTGCAACCTGGAGAGCTCGAGAACATGCCACGGCATCACCAGTTGGCTCAGCAACCCATCCCGGATTTCTCCGCTTGGGACGAACCCGGAGGGCGCAATGTGCACGGGTTCCATTCTCACCTGCATGACGAAGAGGCCTTGCAGCGCAGCATGGCCCTGTATTACGGCATGATCAGCCTGATGGACGCCAACGTAGGCCGCATCCTTGACACCCTGGATGATTGCGGTCTGGCCCAGAACACCTTGGTGGTGTTCACGTCCGATCACGGCCATTTTGTAGGGCACCATGGCCTGATTGCCAAGGGGCCCTTCCACTATGAGGACCTGATTCGGGTACCGATGGTCGTGCGCCAGCCGGGGACAGTGCCAGCAGACCGGATCTCCGAAGCATTGCAGAGTCTGGTAGATTATCCCCAGACGTTTCTGGCGGCTGCCGGAGGCCACACACCCTCGATCATGCAGGGAGTAAATCAGTGGCCAACATGGCAAGGAGATGGGTCAAGTACGCGTGACTGGGCCTTGGTGGAGAATCGGCACAATCCCACAACTGTGCACCTCCGCACCTTGGTAACCGAGAGATACAAGCTGACCCTATACCGGAGTACGGCCGAAGGTGAAATGTTTGATCTGGAGCTGGACCCAGGCGAGACCCGCAATCTGTTTAACGCTCCAGAATATTCCCATCTGCAAGCCGACTTGATGCATAGGTTTCTGCAGGCGGAAATGGAGCGTGAATCATCCTCCATGCCGCGTGTAGCTGGGGCTTGACGCCCGAGACAACAGATCCTCCCCAGTCTCCTCGGAGATTGATCGTCATCAAGAGTGATTGCATGCACCAATGCTCCGGCACCCTCGTCCATTAAGAAGCCAGCCAAATTCGCCTTCTATCAACGCCAACCTAGATTCCGGACAGGATGCAAGCCTACTTGGCTCATCAGGTTAGTCGCTTGAGCTTGGAAGCTTTGGCCATTCCGTCGCAGTCTTTGCTATGGAAGCTAGACCAGCCGGCACCCCTGAAACAAATGACATTTAGGTAGATCGTATTCCAAGGCAATCTTAATGCTTGCCCTGTGCCAAAAATTTCCGCTACACGGGTAATCAGCAGAATCTGCACGAATTTAGAGGTGGAGAGCAGTTGTCATGACACTGACGTTTTTCCTTAAGGCCTTTAGACGGCTTTCCCAGGCACGAACATAGAGGGCATGGTTGTCAAGGAGGAAGAGATCTCCATAGCATTTTCAGAGCGTGGGCTGAATGGATGAGTTGGCTCGCCACGGCGATCTCCCGCCTCCACTGTCCGCTTGCTTTGGAAGATAGAGGAGGCAGAGCTGATCGCCGCCGGGAGCGATTCGCCCTGGATCAGTGGGGTGCAGGCCGGACTGGAAGATAAAGTCGTTGAGTTAGCAGGATGCTGCCGACGTCGATCCTAGGCTGGACCATATCCCAGAACACAGATACCGACGTGGCACCATCAAGCCCAGATATTCTCTGGACTCAATTCGGTTCGACACTTGTCTGGAAGGCAACAGCCGAGGCACTCACCGCCTTCGGCTACGAGTCGCTCGGAAGAAGACCGATTGCAAGACTACTCGGTGCAACCTAGAGCTTATATAGAGCTTATAATATGGAGGACCGTTTCAGCTTGGCTGGTCCGTCCCTGACCTAATCCAACGTCTCCTATGCGCAAGAATCTGAAGCGGATGAGAACTTGGATCCCTCCCCGTCATACGCCGCAGCGAGAACTGACACCTTAGAAACGGATATGTCCGATTCTACTATGCAAGCTGATATTGAAATATGCATCTTCAATGTACTGGGCGACAATCCCCACCGATCCTCATCCCGCCGTCCTACCGTGTCGGCGCATGGTGGGTGGAAAGATCAGGCCCCTGGGATATGCCCGACGCACGCCAATGTCACGACTACGCTTTATGCGAAGAAATGTGTGGCAAGGATTTGCTGGTGGTCTTGGCTCTCAACCAAAACAGCACTCGTTAGATCTGGAGGAACCAGCGGAAAGAGAGCAACTGCCCGGCATGCTTGCCTTTCGACAAATACTACTAAGTTTCGGAGCAATGTTACAGTCATGATTCCCGGCTTCGTTGATACACCCAGCAGGAAACGCTCTGAAACGGATGTCAGGTGCGGACCTTGGGAATAGGGATCCGAAAACAGGACAGAGCGCGCACTTCATCTTGGAGGCGCCGCCGCGACCGTCTCTAGATCGTGGGCGGAGAGCCGTTGTCATGTCACCGACGCTTTTTCTTGAGGCTTTCGGACAGCTTTCTCCGAACTTGGCGATCATTGATGACGAAAAGGAGGATCTCTACAGCATTTTCAATGCGCGGGCTGAATTGATGGGTTGGTCCACCCTGAGCCTCCCCCGCCCTGGAAGCTCGTTGCTCTGGGGGATGGAGGAGGCAGAGCTGACCGCCGGGCTTGACGCCTCCCGGATCGGCTGGGTGCAGGTCGGACTGGGACTCGGAGAAAGCAATATCTTCAAGCCCGGAGTCATGGACTGGATCAGGCGTGTCCAGATCCAGTTCAAAGCGCACCCGAAACACAGTCGCAGCGCCGTTGAGCCCGCTGAGGCGTTGCCGGCGTTGACCCAGTGTCTCAATGACGCGCTCGGCCGCTTTGGGATCGTCGAATTGTCCGGGTTTCAGGTAACGGCAACTGACTTGGATCCCAGCACACGATCCGGCACTGGGTATCCCATCAGTAATCTCTTTGATGGAATCAATTGGTTCAACACTGCCCAGAAGGCAACAGCCGAGGCGGTCGTCGCCTTTGACTACGAGTTGCTCGGGAGCCATACTGAGGCAGAATTGGTTGCCTGCCTTCAGCGGCGGAACACCGAAGCGTTCGCGTTTGGACCGATGACCGTCGTACCGGAACCGCACTCGATCCAGGTGCCAATCGAAGTACCATGGTGGTACTCCATCTCCCCGAGTCTCGGCGTAGCGGTCACGTTGCCAGAGTGGACGGCGAGCGTTGCAGCGTGGGTCCTCGCCATCGTCATCGATACCGCGCGCGCGCTTACGCCCGATGTCCGCAATTGTGCCGTACGCATAACCCGGGTGCGATGACGGCACGCGCGATGGGATAGAGGCACTGACTATGGCGTTGGTCTCCGGCCCCTGCGCCAACGGCGTTGTGGTACCTCAACCTGAGGCTCATCCGGAACTGGTGCAGGACTGTGAAGCGCTGTTGGACCTCCAAGACACCTTGACTAGGCAGGTGGGGGTATGGAATGGGTTTTTCGGAGGGCTGCCTTATCCCTTGCGGAGGCGGGCGGCCAACGGCCTCAATTGGGATGCTGTCCGGCCTCTCGCGGAGTGGAAGGGCGTCGGCGTGGCCGCGGACAGTACGCCTCTGCGCGTGGTAGCCCTGAGCCTTGTCGGTATTCCATTGCAGGGATCCCTTCCCCCAGAACTGGGCCAGCTCTCCCATCTGCAGCGGCTGTACCTATCCCACAACCGGCTGATGGGGAGCATCCCCCCGGAACTGGGCCGGCTCTCCCACCTGCAGGCGCTGGTCCTGACCGGCAACCGACTGACGGGGAACATCCCTTCGGAACTGAGCCGGCTCTCCCATCTACAACTGCTGGATCTGCACGGCAATCGGCTGACGGGGAGCGTCCCTCCGGAACTGGGCCGGCTCTCCCACCTGCAGGCGCTGCTCTTGGTCGGCAATCGGCTGACGGGGAGCATCCCTCCGGAACTGGGCCGGCTCTCCCACCTGCAGGCGCTGGACTTGTACGGCAATCGGCTGACGGGGAGCATCCCTCCGGAACTGGGCCGGCTCTCCCACCTGCGAACGCTGCTCCTGTCCCACAACCAACTGACGGGGAGCATCCCTCCGGAACTGGGCCGGCTCTCCCACCTGCGAACGCTGCTCCTGTCCCATAACCAGCTGACGGGGAGCATCCCTCCGGAACTGGGCCAACTCTCCTACCTGCGGACGCTGGCTCTGTCCCACAACCAGCTGACGGGGAGCATCCCTCCGGAACTGGGTCAACTCTCTCACCTGCAGGCGCTGCTCCTGTCCCACAACCAACTGACGGAAAGCATCCCTCCGGAACTGGGCCAACTCTCTTATCTGCAGGCACTGGATCTAGCCCACAACCAGCTGACGGGGAGCATTTCCGCGTCTTTACAGAATGTACCTGACAATGATCTCGACCAGCTCGGTCTTTCCGTATGCAACTAACCCAGCCCGCAGACCCGTGGGCCTAGCATGGACATCGATTCACTTGGAACCTGCCAAGCATACTGCCAGTCCAGACTCACCTATGAGCGGTACCGGGGCGCACCAAGTACGCGTCAGCTGAGCCAGCAGGTCATATACACCCTCAATGGTGTTGGTGTGGACGCTGCCACCTGCGTACTGCCGACCATGATAGATCACGGCAGGGGGCATAGTCTCGCACAGGGCTCGGAGATGACTGCACTGCAGATAAATTGCAGAATAGCGTTGCCTTTGAGGCTGTGCGCTACGCGGGCAACTACCCGGCCCCCGCGTTCCACCACGCCAATGATTGGGGTCTTGCTTGTGCGCCCCAGCCCTGCGAGGGGATAGACATCGTCCCTATGGTGTGGCGAGAGCATTGACGTAAAGTTGTATGCAAAGGGTCATGCGCCGAAACTGCGTAAGATGCCGGAATCTCACGCAGTCAGCCAAGCGGATCCGCCTCCGTGGGTGTGTCGCATGGCTGGGGACGCGTTGGCCTCACATGTACGTCAACGAAAATTACCTGACTCTTAACTTCAACGGGAAAGGTTTCGGCCACATAAGGCCCTTGCACCATCTCACATGCCTCGACTGTCACGTCATAATGACGGGTCCGAATCCTGTCCGGGGCATGCCAGGATTGTCCGGTGCGTATGTCGAATTCCCAGCCATGCCACGGGCAGCGCAAGATCTCGCCTTGTCGCGTGTAGGTCAGGTCACCTGGCTTGTCGCCAAACAGGAAGCCTGTGACACGTCCCTTGCACAAGGGGCCGCCTTGGTGGGGGCAGGCATTGCGCAGAGCGAAATATTCCCCTTTGACGTTGAAGATGCCGATGGTGCGATCGGCCACTTTGACAATCTTGCGATGGCCAACCGGAATCTCGGTCACAGTGGCCACGGCGTACTTCGGCATGGGCGGTCAGGCAGGCAGACGATAGAGTTGGCGTGCATTCTCGGCCATGATTCCCTTGCGGATCTCGGTTGGCACGGAGGTAGGCAGAGCCCGGTCCGGGGCATCGAAGTCCCAGTGCGGATAGTCCGTGGCAAACAGCAATCGGTCCGCCATGTCCAGATGGCCCATCATCTCCATGAACTGGTGATCTTCCAAAGGCTCTTCAATCGGCTGCGTGGAAATCCAGAAATGCTTGCGGATATAGTGGGAGGGCAGCTCCTTCACCCGGGTGAGTTCCCTGTGCAGCTTCTTGTAGGTGGCATCCAGCCGCCACATCAAGGGTGCCATCCAGCCAAAGCCACCCTCGATCAGTACGAACTTGAGATCCGGAAAGAGTTCAAAAACGCCTTGGCTGACCAAGCTGGTCACTTGGGCCTGGAAACTCTGGGCCATGCCCGCGTGGTCCTCAATGTAGAAGCTGGGCCAGCCTGCTCCGGTCAGAGGGGATCCGCCGTTGCCGCCAAAGTGCACCGCAATGGGCAGATCGTATTCCACCGCGGCCTCGTACATGGGCCAATATTTTCTCTGGCCCAAGGGTTCCCGCGTCCGGGCAATCAGGAGCACCTGCACGAAATCAGGATGGTGGCCCCAGCGCTGAATCTCCGCGACAGTCAGTTCTCCACTCTCGTAGGGCACTATAAGAGACCCCTTGACGCGACTGTCCTTGGACGTCCAATCTTCCAGCTGCCAATCGTTGATGGCTTGCGAGGCAGCCAGGCCGAAATCCAGATTCAAGATTTCACCTGCTCCGGTCAAGGGCGTCAGGATGGCGTAATCCAGGTCGTAGGCATCGATCAGCTGCTCTTGGGTAAAGGCCAGACTGGATCCGGGCGGAGAACCGTCCGGGGGCCAGGCATCGTGACGCGACGCCTGCGGCATTGCGCGCGGGTAGTGGCCGCCATCATAGCTGTGTTGTCCGTGGTCCGCGTAGAACCGGCGCCAAAAGGGAGACAGAAATCTCGCCAGCGTGCCCTTGTTGAGATAGGCATGGACATCGCTGTCGATGATCCTCGTCTTCGTGCGGGCGGACATGTGCAATGCCCCCGCAGGTGCGACTGTCGGTATAGCCATGGATCTGCCTCCGAATGTTTTCCTGACTGATTGTCCGTCGAGGCCTAGAGATCGTCGCTCCGCGACCCTTATAGATTATAAAAGGTCTGTGGATTGGACACTCCCAGTTTGTGCCGCGTCTCCTCTCCCATAAAGGGAGGCCAAATCTCCCGCGTCGAATCGAAATGCCAATGAGGAAAGTCCGTGGCAAACAGCAGCAGGTCTTCGCCTCCCATCTGGTCCAGAATTTCCCGATTCTGGTCTGGGTCCGGGCTGGCGTCCAAAGGCAGCATGGACCACCGGAAATGGCGCCGAATGTACTCGGAGGGCAGTTCCTTGACCCAAGGCACGTTGTGCCGCAACCCCTTCCATTCCTTGTTCATGCGCCACATCAACGAGGGCACCCATGTAAAGCCTCCCTCCAGCAGCGCCACAAAGATGCCGGGGAAGCGGTCAAAGACTCCCTCGTACACCATGCTCATCACTTGGGACTGGAAGACCTGAGCCATACCGGCATAGATTTCAAAGTAGGTGTTGGGCCAGCCCACGCCAGACGGCGGATTGCCCGGAGCTCCACCAAAACTGAGGGCCACCCGCAAGTCGGCCTCTTCGATGGCAGCAAACATTGGATCGAAGTTGCGATTGCCGTAGGGCATGCGGGAGCGCACCGGCAACGCCACCTGCACGAAGCCCGGGTGTCCCTGCCACCGCTTGACTTCCGTGGCTGCCAAGACCGGATGCTGACTGGGCACGACGAGCGATGCCTTGAAGCGTGCATCCTTACTCAACCACTCCTCCGCCTGCCAGGTGTTGATGGCGGTTGCCATGGATTCCGCCAGATCCATCGATTGAATGGAAGGGACACGGTAGGAGGGGTTGAGAATCCCGGTGGTGACGTTCCATTTGTCGAGCACGTGCTCCTGTACCAATGCCACCCGACCCTGCGTTTCCCGCGCTGCCTCGTCCATAAACAGAGGTCGGTAATCAGGATGGTACGAAGTGGCCATGGGTTCCGGATAGTCATCCGCATCCGGGCCGACAAAGGCGGACTCTTCGCAGTAATCCACCCAATGTGCGGGCAAATACGGGTACAGGGCCGACAGCGTCGGGACCTCGTTGTGAATGTCGCAGTCAATCATGGAAGTTGTCCGACGCCGATAGAAGAGCGTCCCCATATTATCCCTGCACAGCGGCGGAAGTAAGAAATCGGAACCCCGCCATCCCTTTCCTGACCGGGCCGCCGCCTAAATGCCGAATCCCGCACCCCCGTCGACCTTCAAGTGCGCTCCGGTGATCATGCCGGCCGCATCGGAAGCCAAGAACAGAAACGCCTGCGCCACATCCAGCGGCTGCACCAATCGACCCAAGGGAGTGGCGGCCAGCCTTTGCGCATAATTGGCTGGATTGTCGATGCTGGTGGAGGTGTCGTTGGGGCTATGGGATCGGTTCTCCCGCAGGAAAGGCGTATCTACATGGCCGGGCGAAACGATGTTGCACCGAATGTGGTCCGCCGCATAGGCCTGAGCCGTGCTGAGAGTGAGACCATGCATCCCCGTCTTGCTGGCGGAGTAGGCCGGATTCGATCCTGCATGGTGTGTCGCCAAGGAACCCATGTTGACGATGGCGCCGGAGCCGCCGCGCCGCATGGAGGGGACCACAGCCTGAATGCCCAGAAAGGCCCCTGTCAAGGCAGTCTGCACGATGAAGTGCCACTGGTCCTCGGTTTGTTCGTCAAAGTGCTGGCGGATGTTGGCGCCAGCGATGTTGCTCAGAATGCCTATGGGTCCAAATTTCTGTTCGACCTCTGCCACGGCTCGTCGCCAATCCGTCCGTCTTGTCACATCCACGAGGCAGTACAGGGAACGACCTCCTTGGCGGCGCACCTCGGCGGCAGCCTCCCGGCCGCGTTCCTCATCGATGTCAGCCATACAGACAACCGCCCCGGCCTGCGCGAACAACAGGGCCTGAGCCCGGCCCATGCCACTGGCGGCACCGGAAATCAATGCTACCTTGCCTTCCAGGCTGTACATGGCGACTGGCCAAGGTTCGGAAACGGACAAGGTAGAGAATGCGCCGAGTTAGACGGGCAGAAAATCCCGCACGCCGGTGATCTTCTCCAGAACTTGCGGATCCAAGTCAATCCCCAGCCCCGGTTCCGCAGGGATTTCCAATTCCCCGGACACATTCAACTGCCAATCCCCTGCCTTCAGCTCATCCACATAGACGGAGCCCGAGATGTACTCCACCAGATTGATGTCGGGCAAGGCCGATGCCAACTGCAGATCCGCAGCCAGCCCAATGGCTGTGTTCCAGCCGTGTGGGATCAGCCGTATGCCATGAGCTCGTGCCATCCAGCCTATCTTGCGCATTTCCGAAATTCCCCCCACCTTGGTGACATCGGGCTGGACGATGTCGAAGGCATGCCCCGACAGCCAAGGCAGAAAGGTCTGCCGCCGGGTGAGCACTTCACCTCCAGCGACAGGAACGGGCGAATCCCGCCTCAGCTCTTGATAGTCATGCAACGCGTCTGGGGGCAGAGGTTCCTCGAACCAAGTCACATCGTAACGGGCCAGCATCCCTGCAGTGCGCATGGCCCACTTCAAGTCTTGGCCCCAGAAGGCATCGCTGGCCCCGGCGTCCACCATGAGCAGACAGTTCGGCCCCACCGTGGTGCGAGCCATTGCCACGATTTCTTCGTCAAGGCTGTCGGATATTCGTCCAAATGGTCCCCAGCCCATTTTGAAGGCCTTGAAACCCTCTGCTCGCAACGCAGCCAAGGTCGGCGCCAATCTTGCAGGTTCGTCCATGAGCAAGGAGGCGTACGGCATGACGGATTCCCTGTACCGACCTCCCAACAGTCGACCCACGGGTTGTCCTGTGGTCTTGCCCAAGATGTCCCACAAGGCCAGATCGATGCCACTGATGGCATGGGTAATGGATCCGCCGCGACCCATCCAGAATGTGTTCTGGTGGAGCTTCTCGGTGACCCGTTCCGGTTCCAGGGCATTTTCACCCTGCAGGAAGGGCCACAAGATCTCCATGGCGCCCCGCACCAAGGCATCGTGCGTGAAAACGCTGCCCAGACCCCAGACTGCCGCATCGGTCTGCAGCAGCAGCAGGGTATGAATGCACTCTTCATGCTGAATTTCCGTGCTCCACCCTCCCGCAGGCGTGGCGCCCCGCAATCCAGCGATCTTGAAACCTACAATCTTCATGGACACGAGGCTCCACAGACCTTGGATGGGTGCGTCTGCAATTCTTTCGAAACTCCTGTCAGAGACAGGGAAAGCGCGTGCCCCGCTTCTTCCCTGTGCAGCAAGGGCGCGCCTTGACAAATGCGGAAACGAAGGCGGCTTGGTCTATATTCAGTGCTTGAGGAATCCGCCATGTCACTCTTCTGCCAGGAGGAAATATGAAGATGCAATGGACAACGGATCAGGAGATGTTCGCCGTGATGCGTCGGAGCTTGTTTCCCGCCGTCGTGGGAGACATCATGGACACCCATGGATTGCGGCATCAGTTTCTGCCCCCTCAAATCGGCCCTCTGGATGAGGCCATGATTCTATGTGGCCGCGCCATGCCCGTGCTGTCACACGATGTATACCGGATCCCCGAAGAAGCCCCCGATGCCCAGTCCGCGCCCTTTGGCTTGATGATGAGGGCCTTGGACAGCCTGCAACCTGATGAAGTGTATGTATGCACCGGTGGATCGCCGGACTACGCGCTGTGGGGCGAATTGATGAGTCAAAGGGCCAAGTATCTGGGGGCCGCGGGGGCGGTGCTGCATGGATACCATCGAGACACCCAAGGCATCCTCGATGCCGAATTCCCCACCTTTTCCCTTGGCGCCTATGCTCAGGATCAAGGGCTGCGCGGGCGTGTCGTCGACTTCCGGGCGCCTGTTTCCGTGGGGCAGACCGTCATCCAGCCCGGCGACATTCTCTTTGGCGATAGAGACGGCGTCTGCGTGATTCCCCAGACCGCGGAAGAGGAAATCCTGCAGGAGGCTTGGATCAAGGCGCAGGGCGAGAACGTAGTCCGAGAGGCCATCATGCAAGGCATGGGTGCGGAAGCCGCCTTTCGCAAATATGGAATCTTGTGACAGGCATCCATCCACAGGTGGATGGATGCTCTCGGTGGCCTGACCGCGCCGGGAGATCGAACTCTATCCTCCCTGCCGCTGGGACTGGCCAAAACTCTTCTCCATCTCCCCCAGACAAACGGAGCCCACGGGTGCCGTACACGGAGCATCCAAGCCCTGGGCATCGATGGAGTCATCGGTCAGTTCCAGATAGCACCGGCAAATGTAGGCCTTTTGGCCCACGCCGGGAACCGGCACCTTCACCCAGTTTCCGTTCTTGGTCAAGGTAAGACCATGGGTCTCGGCCTCGGCCTTGATAGACATGAACTTGTCCAGACTGGGCCAGGTGCGCACATAGAGATCCGCCTCCGGCACACCGGTCTTCAAGCGGACAGGTACAGGCGGATTCAACTGGACCTCGAAATCCTTGGGCTCCTCAAGGGGAACGGCACCATCGGCTTCTCCGTCCGCGCCCCCGCCGCAGGCCGCGGCCAGCAGCAGGATGGGCAAGATGCCCAACAGGAACCCTGTCAAGCGTCGGATCAGCATGCACACACCCCTTACTTGCGCATGTGACAGAACCGGGTGACGACTATCGGCATGGCCCTTCTCGACAGCCCCAAACGGCGGAGCGGCGGCTCCTCTCATGAACCGCCGTTCCGCCGTTCGTAGCGACAGATCCCGCGGAACGCTATTCCGCCGGTGTGAGGTTGAACATTACGAACTTGAATTCCGGCCACCAAGTGAAAGGCACCGCATAGATGTTGTCGGATGTCGGCCAACCTTCCCAGTACGTGGCATTGAAAGGCATGACGTATGTGGTCTGCACGACAGCAAGACCCGGCAGCTGCTCGAAATAGATGCGAACCGCATCGCGGTACAGTTCTTCAATCGCCGGATCGTTGGGGCTCATGGTCTCGATCCGATTCATGACCTCGGTCAGCTCCGGCACATTCAAGCGGATCCAGTTGCCCGCGGTCGCCCGCTCCCCGATGGGCTTGGCATTCGTGTGTTTCCAGTCCGCGAAGGTCATTGGTCCTTCCGCCCAATTGCCACAGAACCAGTGGGACGTGATGTCAAAGTTGCCTAGGTCCCGCGCCTCGTTGAAGGGACCGCTTTCCAGTCGCTGCACCACCGTTTCAATGCCAATCTTTTCCAACTCCTCGGTCAGGTCCAAGGCAATGTCGTGCTCCACCACCGCGAAGCTGGGCGTGATAATCGTGTAGGACATGCGGTTGCCCTCGCCATCGATTCGAATCCCGTCGCCGCCGCGGTCAAAACCCAGATCGTCCAAGATTTGTTCCGCCCGGGCAGGATCGAAGTCCAGGTCGAACTCGGAGCGAATGTCCTCGAAGGAATAGCTGTCATGCACGCCCCAGTCCGCCCAAGGGAAACGGGCCTGCACCGTGGGAATGCCAAACAGCAGGTCCGCGGCCTTCTGCCGGTTCAACGCCGCGTTGAAGGCGTGTCGGACTTCCGGCAGAGACAGAGGATACTTGGCCGTGTTGAACCAGATGGCCCGCGGGCACGGATCGCGCCAGCCGGCCAAGATTACATTTTCGTTGGCTTCCACGGCGGCCTGCTGCAGCGCCGCATCGCTCAAGGCATGGGCATGATCGATCTTGTTGACCTTCAGGTCGGCAATCTCGGCTTCCGGCACGCGTTCATTCCGGATCACGTAGTACCGGGGTCCCACCTCGTAGCCCAAGTCCTGGGCCCAGTAATCTTCATCCTTTTCCCAGATGATCATGAACTGGTCGGGAAATTCTTTCATCAGCGTGTAGGGTCCTGTAAGCACAGGCGGGAAGTTCTTGAACTCCAGAGGGTTTTCGCCTTCCCAGACATGCTTGGCCTGCACCGCGAAGCCCCACGCGTTAGCGAACTGCATGTGAAATCGGGGATTGGGCTTGGTCAGGTTGATGACCACAGTCTGCGCATCCGGCGTTTCCACGGAATCGACCCACTCCTGCATAGTAGCTCCCCACCGCAGCGCCGCGTCTGACTGCACCATTTCAATGGTGAACGCCACATCCGCGGAAGTGAACGGTTCTCCGTCGTTCCAATGGGCTTCGGAACGGGTGACGATTGTCATCTGCGTGTAATCGTCATTGTAGGAATAGCTTTCCCCCAACCAATTCACGAATTCCCCAGTGGCCCAGTTGATATTGAACAGATGCTCCTGCCCCGCCTGCCACATGCCCCGCGTGTCGCCACTGGGCACAAATGGGTTGTAGCTGCCGAAGACACTGAAGGTGCCCGTTTCATTGATGATCACGGCCTCTTCCCGCGGGACGGGAATATACTCTCCGGCCACCCCAGCATCGGCGGCGGGTTCCTCCACTTCGGCCCCGGTCGTGTCCGCTGGCGGCGCAGCGGTACAAGCCCCCAGCGCCAGCAACAGGAGAATCAAACACAAGCCCGTATAACGCAACTTCATACAAAACCTCCTACCAAACGGAAACGTCGCCGAAACCAAAGACCAAAATCACTGTGGAAACGGGGCGAGACCCAAAGCGGACTCTGAACGCAGGATCCTCCTCGGACACCCGCGCAAGGCATACTGCACGGCCTCCTCAAGTTCGAAGTCCCAATTTTGGTTTCGCCAAATCGACAGCGCTCATGATACACGCTTGCTTGAGGCGGAGCAAAGTGCAGGCTCCAGCAGCCCCCGGAAGTCCTGTGCAGATGGAGCGGGACCGCTCCTTGCACTCCAAAAGTCTGGGCAACCGGCTTTCCAACCCTTCGTTACACGGCGCTCAACTGGGAGGGAGCGGCATGCTGACAGGCGTTTCCTTGCCTCCCTGTCGCGCGGAATCGAGCAGACCTTGAATAATGACGTTCGTCATGAGAGCTTCCCAAGGATCCAACGGCGAGGGCAGGTCATGTTCGATCGCCTGGTAAAAGGCCTCGATTTCTCGGAAGAACTGCACCTGTTGAGGACTCTCCTCCACCTGCAACCTGACATCGGACAGCACGCCGCAGGTGTCCTTGTACAAGGTTAGCTGCGGCGAGAGCTGCAATCCGCCTTCCGTACCCAGCACAAAGGTTTCGCCCACGGACTCCATGTGCATGGCCCACACCGACTTCAGAACTAGGACCGCGCCGTTGTCGAACCGGATCCAGCCGGCGCCAAATTCTTCCACATCCAGCCGATGGGGATCCCAATTCCAATGAACGCCCCGCGTGGGGGGCCCCGCCAGGCCGATCTCCGTCAGCGTTATGCCGGACACCGACACCGGTACGGGATGGCCCATCAGCCAGAGCGCCGTATCCAGGGCGTAGACTCCGATATCCGCAGTGGCTCCGACGCCGGCGGTGGATTCCGAAATGAAGGTGCGGCCCGGAATGCCCCGGCGCCGCTGCGCCACGGTCTCAGCATAGTAGACGCGTCCCAGAGCCCCGCTTTCGCAGATCTCCCGTGCCGTCATGACGTCGTCGGAAAAACGGGACTTCACTGCACACATGAGAAGCCGCTCGTTGCGTCGAGCGGCCTCTGCCATGGCCGTCGCGTCGTCCAAACGAGCCGCCATTGGCTTTTCCACCATCACATGCAACCCGGCATCCAAGGCCGTCACGGTGGGCGCGCGATGCGCCTGATTGAAAGTGCAGACATGCACCGAGTCCAGCCCAGGCAGGGTCACCAGCTCCTCCACGCTTTCAAAGGCGCGGGCGATGCCGTGGAGCTCTGCATACTCTTGCGCCTTGCCCGGGACCACATCGGCCACGCCAATCACCTCTACGTGATCCAGAGCTCGGAGGGCGCGCAAATGGGCGCGGGAAATGCCTCCCGCGCCGACAATGGCCGTCTTGAAGCTCACATTCGCCATGATGGGGGTTCCCTCAAGATTGTTGGTGGCGCCCAATGAGGTCGACTGCACCGTTGAATGCATGCGCCGTAGACCGCGCGAGGCGCGCAGCCTAGTATACAATCGGGCATTCCTTTGTATTTGCGCCGTGGTTTCGCCCCCTGTTGCACCACTTGCTTGATTGGTGCGAATTTCGATGCCTTCTCTGTTCCACTACGTTCTGTCGCGTTTCGCGATCTTCCTGCTGAACCTCTGGGGCGCCTTCACCTTGGCCTTTGTCTTCTTCAACCTGATTCCCGGGGATCCGATTTCCGCGTATCTGTCGGCCATGGAACAGAACTACTCCATGTCCTTTTCCTCAGAGGACGCGGAGGCCATGGTCTCCGCCTACAAGGAGATGCTGGGCTACGACGGCACGCTGGCACAACAATATTGGAGATACATCTCCAACGTCCTGTTCCGCTTTGACTTTGGACCGTCCATCATCAACTTTCCCACGCCCGCCAAGGACCATATCCTGCGGCACCTGCCCTGGACTCTCTGGCTCCTGGGGATTTCCACGCTTCTTTCCTGGGGTATCGGCTTCTTCCTAGGAGGCGTCCTGGGGGCCTTCCGTGAAAACCCGATTTCCAAGGCCCTGACCAATATATCCTTGGTGATTTCCCCCATTCCGCCGTATTTCACGGCGCTGTTCGCCCTCTTCCTGCTTGGCTACTGGATTGCCATCCTGCCCACCAGCGGAGCCTATTCACCTCGCGTGGAACGGACGTTTTCGCTGGAGTTCCTCTTGTCGGCCGCCAAATACGCCATCATGCCGGCCATGGCCGTGGTCTTGGTGGGCATGGCCGGCACGCTGATTTCCACTCGTTCCCTGGTGATCACGATACTGGGCGACGACTACCTCCATTTTGCCGAGGCCAAAGGGCTGCCACGAGTCCAGATCCTGTATCGTTATGTGCTGCGGAACGCCATGCTGCCGCAGGTCACAGCGCTAGCCCTGTCCTTGGGCTTTGCCATCAGCGGGTTCTACCTAGTGGAGATCATTTTCAAGTACCCGGGCATGGGCACTCTCTTTCTGACGGCCGTCGCGCGCCTAGACTTCAACACCATCCGGGGCATTCTGCTCATGAACATTACGGTGGTCCTCGCCGCCACGTTCCTCATCGATCTGTGCCTGCCGCTCATTGACCCCCGAGTGCGACTTACGGGCAATTGACCATGGCGATGAAATCCTTGCGGGACCTGTGGCCCAGCAATTTCTTTCTGGGGGAGGCCTGGGGCCGCAGCCGCTACTTTCAGATTGGGGCCGTCATGCTGCTGCTGCTGGTCCTGACCGCCTTCTTTCAGCCCTTCCTCAGTGGCCTGTTGCTGGAACAGGGAGTGAAGCCCACTTCCTTTGGCACTTTCGAGACCTACTTGGACCCGTCTCTGACCCACCCCTTCGGCACGGACAAGTTGGGTCGAGACTGGCTGTCGCTGTTGTTCGTGGGAGTGCGCACCTCCATGCTGATCGCGGCCATATCCGGCACCACCTCGGCCACGATCGGAATTGCCCTTGGGTTCATCGCCGGCTACAAGGGGGGCTGGATAGACACCGTGTTGCGCACGGGCACGGACATGGTACTGGTCATCCCCAGCCTGCCCTTGCTAATCACCTTGGCGGCGTACATGCCCAGCATCAACATCCCCATCATGTCCTTGCTGCTGGCCGCCTTCGCGTGGCCTTTCACTACGCGCATCCTGCGTTCTCAGGTGTTGTCCCTGAAGGAAAGAGCCTTTGTAGACATGGCGCGCACCAGCGACATGGGAGACCTGTCCATCATCTTTCTGGAAATCCTGCCCAACCTGCTGCCCTATCTGGGAGTGTCCATTGCCGTGGGCATGAGTTCCGCCATGCTCGCCGAAATCGGCCTGCAGCTGATTGGTCTGGGACCCGGCAACATCAACACCCTAGGCCTGATGATTCAATGGTCCGTAAGCTGGGGCGCCATGGCCCTGGGCAAATGGTGGATTGTGTTCGCCCCAGTAGGTACGTTAATCGCGTTTTTCGTTTCGCTGAACCTTGTCAACATTGGCTTGGAAGATGCCTTCAATCCTCGCCTGCGCGCCGTCACCGGTGACTGAAATGCCCGCCGATCGCTTGCTGGACATCGCGGACATGCGCATTCACTATGAAAGCGTGCGTGGCACCTACAAGGTGGTGGATGGCGTGGACGTCTCGGTCAACCGTCAGGAGATTTTCGGACTCGCCGGCGAGTCCGGATGCGGCAAGTCCACCTTGGTCGAAGGCATTCTGCGCCTGATCGTGCCACCGGGCCACATTCGCTCCGGCACGGCCCATTTCTATCCCTATCCGGAACAGCCGGAAGAATGTTTGGACCTCATCCAGCTGAGTTATCCCGAAATGCGGGCCATTCGGTGGAAGCAACTCTCCTACATTCCCCAAGGCTCCATGAATTCCCTGAATCCGGTCATGCGGATTCAGGACCAGATGGCGGATGTGGCCCTGACGCACGAACCCATGTCCCGTGAGCAGGTGGAAAGGCAGCTGCGTGAGCTGCTGGGCTTCGTGGGCTTGCCGGAATCCGTTGGCAAAGCCTATCCACACGAACTCTCCGGAGGCATGAAACAGCGAGTCTGCATTGCCATGTCCATGCTGCTGCGTCCGGCGTTGATCGTGGCCGACGAACCGACCACGGCGCTGGACGTGAATGTCCAGCGGGCCGTGCTGGAGATGATTCGCAATCTGCGCGATTCCTTTGGCGCCACCATCATCTTCGTGTCGCACGACCTGGCGGTCCATGCGGAACTGGTGGATCGCTTGGCCATCATGTACGCTGGCGAGGTCATGGAAGTCGGCACCGTCTACCAGATCTTTGACAGCCCCCAGCATCCCTATACCCAGCGTCTGATCCACTCGATTCCCAGCTTGGGCGGAGAGCGAGTGCGCCTGGAAACTATTCCCGGACAGGCGCCGTCCCCCTTGGATTGGCCTGTCGGGTGTCGATTTCACCCGCGGTGTCCCGAGGCCATCCCCATCTGCAGCAGAGTCGAACCCAGGACCGTGGCCTTGGATGACGGACGCTCCGTGTCCTGTCACTTGCTGGACAGCACAATTGCGCTGGAATAGAGGTGTGCCATGGATACGCCGCTGTTGGACATACAGAACCTGAAAGTCACCTACCGCGACGGCGGCCTGTTCCAAGGGGGCAGGAACGTTGTAGCAGTGGACGACGTTTCGCTGACCGTGCCTTTTGAACCCTCGCTGCTCACCTTGGTGGGAGAGAGCGGTTCCGGCAAGTCCACGCTGGCACGCGCCATCTTGGGACTCAAGACCTATGATGCCGGCCAGATCCGCTTTCAAGGCCAGGACATGGGTCGCTTCAGTCAACAGCAGTGGTTTGACTTCCGCAGGCAGGTCCAACCCATCTTTCAAGACCCCTACGCCAGCTACAATCCGTTCTACCGCATTGACCGGGTCTTCAAGACCTTGGTCCGCAAGTTCAAGTTGGCGTCCAACGGCTTGGACGCGGAGAAATTGGTCGAGGAGTCATTGCGCGCCGTCGACCTGCGGCCTCCGGACGTGTTGGGTCGCTATCCACATCAGCTGTCCGGCGGAGAACGACAGAGAGTCATGTTGGCCCGGGTCTATATGATGCGCCCCCGTCTGATCATTGCCGATGAACCCATTTCCATGATCGACGCGGCGTTGCGGGCGCTTTTCCTCAATATTCTGCTGGACTTTCGGGAGCAAGGCATTTCCTGCCTCTTCATCACCCACAACCTGGCGACCGCCTATTACCTGGGCGGCGACATCATGGTGATGTGCCGGGGCCGGGTCATTGAAAGAGGGCATATGGACGACGTGATAACAAACCCCTCCCATCCCTATACCCAGCTCCTGATCGATTCAGTGCCTTCCCACGATCCACACCAGCGCTGGGACACCGCACAGGGTGCCACGGCCCTAGATGCCTCGGAATTCGAGTTTTCGGAACATGCCTGCGTTTTCCAGGCGCGTTGCCCTCACGTCATGGACCGTTGCCACACCGAACGGCCCGCTTTCTTCTCCGCCCAGGGAAGGTCAGGGCAGCGCAGCGCGTGCTTTCTGCACGAGGACGACTTGGCCGGCCAGCCGGACCGCGGCGGCGCTCCCCTGTAGGGGGCGATTGCATTGTGCCGGGGCCGCGCGGCTCCATGAAAACGCCACTTTTTCAGCTGACAAGCCCGTGTTGGGTTATCATCTAGACAAGGCTTGACGCAGAATTTGACTTTAGGGAGGTTTTCCAGTGGCCTATTCGCACACCAACGGCAAGGGTGTCACCTACTACTTGCATGCCAACGAGCGCATATCCAAGTCTGGCAACAAAAGTCGTACCTATTTCTTTGCACGCGATGTGCGAGACAATGCCTTGGACAGCGTGCCCGAAGGCTACGAGGTGGCCGAGACCGAAACCGGAATGCTGGTCTTGAAGAAGAAACAGTAACGCCGTCCGTCAGGAACCGGGAGCGGCGCGCAAGACCTCCGTTCGACCCCAGTCCACTCCCTAGTCAAGAAAAAGAGGCGCTCCTTGGAGCGCCTCTTTTGTGATCCACTGTTTGGAAACTGGGACCATCCGTTCCGATCAGTCGTAGTTGCTCTTGCGGTGATCTCCGAGAAGCCGCCGCTGTCGGGGAGTGGCCTTGGCAAGCAGCTCCGGATTGTAGACAAAGCGATTGAGGTAGGGAGGAAACTTCTGAGTGATCATGCGTTGGGCATAATGAACCTGCAACAGGTACCGTGTCTCGTCGCTGGTGTTCGGGGTGCCGCGATGCCACACCTCGCTGCGAAAGATGACCGCATCCCCCGATTGCACAATGCAGTTCTCGATCTGCGCTCCGTTCCAGTCCATCTGTCCCGGCTGGGGGCGAGTCCCAGAACGATGACTGCCCGGAATGAACTGCGTTGGGCCCAGTTCCGGGTACAGATCGTTGAGATAAAAGTGGGTGGTGGTAATGAAAACCGGCATTTTGACCAAGGGATCCGCCATTACGTGCGCCGGCATCTCGACGGCCAAGTAGTCGACGTGCAGGTTCTGCGGCGGCCGGCCCGGCCCGGTTACCCAGGCGGTCATGCCGATGACGTGACAATCCTCTCCGTGCAAGGCTTCCGCCACTTCGATGATACCCGGCTTGTCCAGGAAGGAAAAGAAGACTTCGTTGTGATTGAAGGCATTGTTGATGACCTTTTCGTAAAAGCCCTGTTCCGCCACCGTGTGGCTAGGATCCCGATCAAAATGCGCAGGGATCGTGGGAGTGGCATCCATGGCCGCCTTCAGGGCGGCCACTTCCTCTGGGTCCAGAAAGCCGGGGAAATAGGCGAACCCGTCTCTTTCCACGCTCTCCACCTGTTCCGCGGTGGTACCGTAGGTTTGCAAGGCCATGGCTTTAGTCATCGGGTGTCCTCCAGAATGGGCGTCTTCGCAGTTCAAGATTTCAAAATTGGAAAAAGGCAAGGAGTTCGCGGCCGGCGGGCAGAAAATTCTCAGCTCGCGAGAAGAGCGACCTCCCGTTCCCAGGTTCCTGCCACCACTTGGCCGTATTCGGTCTTGCCGCCAGTGGCATCCGGTCCGGTAATGGCGACCAGAAAGGTCTCTTGGCCTCCGCGCAGCGCATAGTTGGCATTGAAGAAGTGAAAGGCCACGCCGGCCCGTTCCTTTTGCGATCGATTCCGCTTGGTGGCGTGGGCAATCCCGTAGTTGAAGAAAACGGCGGTGCCTGCCTTCACTTCGACAGGCACCTCCTCGCCGTCCACCTCATCAATGTGAATGTGATGGTCCGAGCCCGGATCCCGGGAATGGCCAAATTTCCGGCGATGGCTGTTGGGAATGACATGCAGGGTACCGTTCTCTAGATTCGCGTCATGCAGGGCCACCCACATGGCAACGCCCTTGGTGGGATCCTCAAGGCCGAAATAGGCATTGTCCTGATGCCAGTCCGTGCCCACCCCCAGCCCGGGGGGCTTGAGGAAAATCTGGTCCAGATGCCGGACGAACGGATCACCGATGAGAGTGGAAATGCAAGCCACCACCTTGGGGACAAAGGGCATGGCTCGAAACAGATTGCTCTTGTCGTGCAGCGGAATGATCTGGTAGTTGACCTTGGCATCCGGATCAGTGGACACGTTGCGTCCCAAGCCTTCCACCTGGAATCGCTGCAGCTCCGCCAACATGGCCTTGACTTC
The DNA here is from genome assembly GCA_963422415.1 of Caldilineaceae bacterium. Classification (GTDB taxonomy): domain Bacteria; phylum Chloroflexota; class Anaerolineae; order Caldilineales; family Caldilineaceae; genus Bin34. Next base: position 2,066,720 of record OY729430.1, on the reverse strand, counting down.
CATGGGCGCAAACAGATCTCGCACCACCGTGTATCCCTGGTCGCGAAAACTCTGAACTTCAGCGGGGGCAATCATGACTGGAGGTGGCTCCTACGTTGGAAAGGGATTTGGGACAGTCCCAAATCCCTCGACTGGGAACGCCATTTGTAACACAGAGCCGGGACAAGTCCAACATGACAAAAAGTTGGCAGAGGTCTGGTCGGGCCCAAAGGATTGGGCCGCCAAACCGTTCAGCCTACGCCCAAGGCTGCAGAATCACTTTTCCACAGAGACCAGTGCACTGCGTCTCCCAAGCCGTCCTGACTTCCCTGAGAGAAAACCTATGAGTAATCATGGCGTCGATCTGGGCACCGACCTCCCCTATCTGGCGCAGCAGCTTTTGCGTGACATTGCGGTTGTAATGCCAGGAACCCTGAATGGTCAAGCCCTTGAAAAGGACTTCACCACCCAGCCCCACCGAAGCGTTTCCAGGGGAGGAACCGACACAGGCGATATGTCCCTTGATGCCTGCTGCCTGGATGCAGAAGGATTGGGCTGACACCACTCCAGAGCATTCAATGGCCCCGTGCACTCCGTGGCCTTGGGTCAGGTCCAGGATTTCGTGCTGCGCGCCTTCGGATTCAGGGTCCAACACCAAGGTGGCCCCCAGCTCCAAGGCCAGATCCCGGCGGAATGCCTGCGGGTCCACGCCAATCACTTGGGCGCCGCGATACACGCAGTTGATTACGGCGCCCAGGCCAACAGGTCCCAGACCGGACACCAGAATGGTCTGGTCATGCCGTACGCCGATCCGCTCTGCGGCGCCGAAGGACGGCCCCAGCCCGCAGCAGGCCATAGCGGCGTGATCCAGGTTATAGTCGTCGGGAACCTTGACCAGCAAGGCGTCAGGTTTCAGCATGAAAGGGGCGAGGGTGGCATCGGCCGCGTTGTCGCCCAGCAAGGCTTTGGAGTCCCGGGGTTGGCGACAGTGAATGTACTCGCCACTCAGGCAGACAGGGCACGTGCCACAAGACAACTGCGGCATGACCACCACCTTGTCCCCTGTCTTGAATCGCAGGGAGGCCGCGCCGTCCTCCACGATGCCGGCCGCTTCATGGCCGATATGGGACATGGGTTCCCTCTTGGCGTAGGTCTGATACTCGTTGCACAGAGGTACGCTCAGAAGCCGGACCAATACCCAATCGTCTTGGGCAACGGGTCTGGGCCTTTCCAGGAAAGCGACTTGCTGGTTTGCATGCAGGACAACGTTGAACATGAGGGTTGGAAGCCTTGCGACAGAATACGGGCAATGGGGAACGCCAGATCCCTTGGCTTCAGGATGCAGGAATTTCCGCCTCTACCCTCTGCACCAGGGCCTTCATGTATCCAATGGAGAAAGCGGTCCCGACACGCGGATCCCCTGCCATGTTGGGAATGTGATCGGGAATCAGGACGCCGCGGAAATTCACTTCCTGCAAGACACGCAACGCCTTGTACATGTCAAAGTAGCCGTCATCGACAAAGGTCTCCACAAAATGAGGGAGCGGAGCGTCCACGTTGCGGAAATGCACCTTGAAAATCTTGTCCTGTCCACCAAACTCGCGGATGGATTCCTCCACTCCCCTGCCCATTAGATCTCCGCCTTCCAGCCAGCAACCGATGCAGAAGCAGATGCCCAAGTTGGGACTGTCGGCCATGGCCATGGCCCGGGCATATCCGGCATGACTGCCAAAAATACAACGAGGCACCCCGGCCAAGTCCACTCCGGGCGGATCATCCGGGTGTATGCCAATCAGCACCCCCTCGTCCTCCGCCACCGGCGTCACCTGGGAGACAAAATGCTGGTAGTTGTCCCACAATTCCTCTTGGCTGTAGACACGACCATGAGACAGAGGCATGGGATAGCGCCGCCCTTGCCAATGACCGAGGTCCGCCTCCATCAGATTGAATCCCCGAGCGTCGGCGCCACCCCGGGTCACCGCGCGTGCGGTGCTCCAGATGCCGTTGGCCATGTGGGCGTAGGTGGTATACGGAATGCCGGCCTGTCCCAGTGCCCGCAGGTGCCGCTTGTATTCCTCGATCTTGGCGTCCCGATTCTCCAGATTCAACACGATGGCATCCTGATTGTGAACGTCCCAGTTGCCAAAGCCATAGATTTTGAGGCCATGATCCTCAAAGAGGCGCCGCCGGCTGGCGTAATACTCCGGGCCGGCCTTGTCCCCACTGGTCCAGAGCACCACATACTCAAGCCCCATCTGCCGGATAAAGGACAACTGCTCTGTCGAGGGTTCGGCGCTGACCTGGGCCGCGATCTTGATGCCGGGCCCAATTTCCAACATGGTAGCCATAGTGATCCTTTTGCGATCTCCTAGAGGAATGGTTCAGTATGCAACACACTTTTCCCGGTGGCAATCAGGCTGTAGCCTGCAATGTGTACGCTGGGAGGAATCCCAAAGACAGTCTCTTTTGGGTCGACGAGACACAGAACAACGACGATCATGGACCAGGCAACGTCCCAAGGAAAGCCTCCTGCCCCATTTCCTTGGCGAACGATGAACTCTGGCACACAATCCGGCCCTTACGACCTCCGCCGCGGCCACCCCGGGTGCAAGTGAATCGCCGCAAGATCCCGACACGGCGTCCTTACGATCGAAGGTCCATGCTGCACACCCCCTCCGGTCGTCGATGTCGAGATTGATGGCCTGTGGGCCCCGAAATCCTGTGCTTTGGCCAAGACGCTACATCCCCCCAAGACACTGTTCTGATCCATAACTCGCGTTAGAATAGGGACAGAGAACCGGCTCCGGCCCCTATCTCGCCCCAACAGCAGAGTGGAGACATAACAGCAATGAAACTGGTGACTTTTTCCATGTCCGGCCCGAGTCGCCTCGGCGTGCTCCGCGCCGATGGATCGATTGCGGATGTGAGTCGGGCCGACAGCGGCATCCCCGCGGACATTCGGGAATTTTTGGCCGGGGGCGAAGCCATGCGCCAGCGAGCCAGCAGCGTCGTGGCCGGCATCGGCGCGGAATACGTGCTGAATCCTCAGATCGCCCACATCGGACCTCCCGTCCCGCATCCTGACAAGATTCTCTGCATTGGCATCAACTACAAGGATCATATCGAGGAAACCAATTCCGAGACCCCGGAACACCCCGTGATCTTTTCCAAATACAGCAACACTATCATTGGACCCGGCGATGCCATTCATCTGCCGACCATATCCCGCATGGTGGACTATGAGGCGGAATTCGCGGTGGTCATGGGCCGCACGGCGCGCCACGTTTCCAAGGAGGAGGCACTGGATTATGTGGGGGGCTACACGATCCTGAACGATGTCAGCGCGCGGGATTTTCAGAAGCGCACCAGTCAGTGGACCATTGGCAAGTCTTTCGATACCTTTGCCCCCATTGGGCCCGTGCTGGTCACGACCGAGGAAATTCCAGATCCGCACACCTTGGACATCAAGCTGCGGCTCAATGGCACAGAGATGCAATCCTCCAACACCCGACAACTGCTGTTCAACGTCAATGATCTGATCGCGGACATCACCGCGGCCATCACCCTGCAGCCCGGGGACATCATTTCCACGGGTACGCCCGGGGGCGTGGGCATGGCCCGCGACCCGCAGGTCCTGCTCAAGCCCGGCGACGAAATCGAAGTCGAGGTGGAAGGCATTGGTATCTTGCGCAATCCCGTCATTCAGGGGGTGTGACCGCCGCGGCGATACCCGTCTCGTCACTCAAGCGCCAGCCAAGGACACCATGCCATGAAATACGCATTTGAGGCCACGGAGGAAGTCACGCGGGAGCATGTGGATTTCTTTGAGACCCACGGCTTTCTGGTGCTCAAGCAGGCCCTGCATCCCCGCAAGATCGCCGAACTGAATTCCGCCATCGAATGCCTCAAGGAGGAATTCCGGCGTTCGGAACGCCGCAGGGGCGATTTCGGGCTGAACGTGCGTCCGGTGGTGGACCGGGACGACGCCTTCCTGGAGCTTCTCGAGTGGCCGTCAACCTTTCCCAAGGCCGTCCGTTTCCTGGAGCACTTCAACATTCAGCTCAGTACGTCCCACTTGATCATCGTGCCGCCGGACCCGGAGAAACGGAGCACGGGCTGGCACCCGGACGGCGGCCAGCCCGGCATCGGTATGTATGGTCGCCGGGCCTTGGGCAGTCTCAAGGTCGGATACTTTCTGTCCGACCTGCCCCGGAAAAACATGGGGGCCTTGATGGTGGTGCCAGGCTCCAACCGATCCGATGGAGGCCCCTCCTTCCTGGCGGGACATGCGGATCCCATGGGAGCCTTGGAACTCACGGTAGAGGCTGGGGACGCCGTGATCTTTGGACAGGCCACTTGGCATGCCAGCGCCCCGAACCATTCGGATCAGGACCGAGTCGTACTGTATTTTGGCTATGGCTATCGGGTCTTGCGTCCCATGGACTACGACAGCATGCCTGACAGCCTGTTGGCCAAGTGTTCTCCCATCGGCAAGCAGCTGCTGGGGCATCGTGCCAGTCATATGGGCTATTACCTGCCCACCGATGAAGACGTGCCCTTGAAGTCATGGTATCGAGACCGGTTCGGAGAAACCTGGCAAGATTTGTAGCCGCATCATATCCAGCCTCCTCACTTCCCCGCTTTCTCGAAACTGAGGAAAAATGCCTCCCCAAGCCCCTGCTCTCCAGAGGATCAAGGTCATTGCTTTCGATGTGTTTGGCACATTGGTGGACTGGTACGGCTCGTTGGTTCGGGAAGGGGAATCCCTGGGCAATCGCACGGGACTGGAAGTGGACTGGCGTCAACTGGCTCTGGCGTGGCGCGCGGGCTATGGACCGGCCATGCGGAAAGTGAATGAAGGAATCGTGCCTTGGGATCCCCTTGACCTGCTGCACCATCAAATTCTGGAGAATCTGCTGCCCCGGTTTGGCATGACCGGTTTGGCGCCGGGAGACGTTCAAGAATTCAATCAGGCTTGGCACCGCCTGGACGCGTGGCCCGATGTACGGGCAGGACTCGCTCGTTTGCGGACCAAGTACATATTGGTCCCCCTGTCCAATGGCAACATATCCCTGTTGGTGGATCTGGCGCGTTTCAACGATTGGCGCTGGGACTGTGTGCTTTCCAGCGAGCTGGCGGGCAAATACAAGCCTGATCCCGCTGTGTATCAGACTGCCCCCCGCCTCTTGGGGGTAAATCCGGAGGAGATCCTGATGGTGGCCGCTCATGCCAGCGATCTGGAAGGGGCCCGGCAGACGGGTCTGCGGACCGGATTTCTCCATCGACCTTGGGAATTCGGCCCACAGGAAGAAGCCCCTCAAAGGCGACAGACAAATGCGCAGCGACAGGAGTTCGATCTCCATGTGTCGGATCTGGACGACCTTGTGGTCCAGCTGGAAGTCTAGACACGCAGTCAAGGCTGCGGCCGCGGCCCGTGACCACTCTATCCACAAGGACCCTTTCCTTGATTCCATTGCCTTCTCCGATGGCAATCCCGGCGCAACATTCCCGTCAATCCTTGACAACCCCCTCCTCGATTCGGCAGGTCGTGGTAGTGGCCTCCGAAGACAAGATGGATGCCGCTTGGCAGCTGATCCGATACAGAAATCCCGAGGTGGTAGCCTTGATTGGCCCCTATGCCGTAGGGCCACATGCCGAGGAATTCAAGCAAAGCCTCTGTGGCGTTCCCATTTGGCGCAGATGGGAAACTGGACACAGAAACATCCCATCCATCTATCGCAAGCTGCGACAAAACAGATTGGCGGCGCCAGGCCCTGCCGTGGAGTTCTGTCTGAACAGCGGCCCCTTCGCCGTGCGATTGGCAGCCATGCAGTGGGCCCGCGCAGTGGGAGCCCGCGTCTCGTTCTTATCCTTGCCGCAAAGGGCGATCCTGGATGTCAACCAAACTCATCCACCTGAGAACATGAAGGGGCGTCTCAAGGAGTTTCTGGACAGCCGAGGCCCGCACTTGGGCTCCAGCTCGAACCTCATGGCGAAACGCTATGTTGCCGCCGCCGAGTTTCTGGCCGGACATCTCCAAGACTGGCATGCTGTCATCACTTGGCTTCGCGTGCTCCGAGACTCCAGCGCCATACAGGAAGGCTCGGTGCCCTTGGTCGCGGCAGGCCCTCTGACCCTCGATCCGGATCAGCTGCGAATCTTACGAGAGCTGCAGGCCTTGAAAATCGTCAGCCGCCTGCAGGCGACCTCCGATCGGCTGGAAGTCTGTTTTGTTTCGGAAGCGGAGCGGAAGTTTGTCAATGGAGTCTGGCTGGAAGTCTTCCTGCACAGTCGGCTTCTGCACCTCTTCGAGGACTGTCGCTGTAGTCAGACACTGCATCTGGACGGCGCCATGCGGGAAGTGGACTTCATTGGCCTAGCTCGAGGCCACTTGGCCATAGCCTCCTGCAAAACCAGTCTCAACCCCTTCAATGTCAGGTATCTGGAGGAGCTACAGGGCTGGAGCCGACAATTGGAGCGACTCGAGTGTTTCCGCTTTTTCGTCACGGACAGTTCAGGACATCACCGCACTGAATCCGGAAAGAAGTTCGAGCGATTCGCCGAAAGCCGAGGCATTGTCGTGGTCCAAGGTGACAATTTGCAGCAGGTCCAAGATATAGTCAGCCAGACCATGAGGCTGTAGCGCGCAGCCAACCCGCCGGGGCCCGTCTCCTGCGCAAGCATCGTGCCGTCATGAAATACATTGCGGATTTCAACCGATCACGCCCTCTTTTTGAATGCGTGAATCAGCCGATGTTCACGGCCACTCTGCCCGATTGGGAGACGTCTTCCACCAAGTTCGGCAGACAATATCGGAAGTGGCGCCGCCAAGCGAAGCTCTGGACCAACCGCTTGGAGTCCAAAGCCAGTCTCCTGCAGCATCCACTCTGTCACCACCAGGCTAAGGCATCCATTGCCGCGGTGATGGAACTAACCCGGCTTCTGGAAATTCTGCACTTGCAGGGACCGGATCCGGAGGCGCAGGTACACACGGCATGGGCTCTGCACGGCATGGGCAGAGCCCGCGCGGCCCTGCCCCTACTGCAAGGCTTGACCGAGGATGTCGCGGCGACATACGGCGAGGACGCGATCGGTTTCGCTCATTTCCTGTGGATGGTGGCCGAGATGCAGATGGCCACGGAAGACTGGTCCTCCGCCTACCACAACGCCAAGAGCGCCAAGTATGTCTATATCAGCAATTTGGGGGAAGGAAGCCGGGAAGATCAGAAATGTCATTGGATGATGGCACAGGCCCAGCTGCTGTTGGAGCAATATGCTCAGGCAGAGAGGCTGGCCTTGGGATTTGCGGACGGGACGGTTCCCTGTGAGCCAACCGACACCATCTATCCTGCGCAGGCCCTACGGCTGTTGGCTGTGATAGCGGCTACAAGGAGAGACTTTACGGGGGCGGCCGATCTTCTGCGCCAAGCCCAGGCAGCCGCCCGTTGCCTTGAGGCCCCACCCGTCGACTTCCTGCCCAAGCTACAGGTCTTCCAAGGGATCCTGTACCGCAAGTTGGGGATCTGGGATGAGGCGGAACCATTGTTGCTGGGCGGCAGGGAGCAGTTGGTGGCGCTGCTCTCGGCGAAGCATTTGGATGTAGGCAGGGCCAGTCTGGAGATGGCGCGCTTCTATGTCCTGCAGGAAGATTACACGGCGGCGGGCAAGCTGTTCCAGGAAGCGCTCGAAATCTTCCAGCGCTTGAAGCAAGCGCGACGGGATCTGGCCATTGCGGCCTTTTTCCAAGCCCGCCTATTTCGCATTCAAGGCAAGAAAGAAAAGGCCCGGAACGCGATCCAGGTTGGTCGCAACGCCTGCCGGGAACTGGGAAATCCGCTCTCGGAGTGGGCGCTGCGCCTACGCTTGGAAGCGATTCATCTGCAACTGGCCACGGAGGCGTTTGCCGAGGCGTTTGCTGAAATCCAGGCGCTCCTGATAGAGGGGGGATTCGCCTTGCGAACTCCCCAGTTGGGTGAACTCAAGCTGCTCCAAGGCAGTGCCCTGCAGGCCTTGGGAGACATGCCCAAAGCCCGCAAGGCATTGCAGGAAGCGGTGAATTTCCTGGCAGAGCCCGAGGATTTCCCCTTGTTGGCCCATGCATATCAGGGCTTGGCCGAGACATGGATAGCCGAGAAAGATTTTGCCAGGGCCCGCACCTGTCTGGATGCCAGCATGGCAAGATTGCGGAATCCGTCTCCCGATCGCTCCTTGCTCCGAGGCCGACATGAATTTTTGCACGGTCGCATGGCCGTGCTGATGGGAAACTACCAAAGGGCCGTCATCTATTTTGACAACGGCGTGGCGGAGCTGAGAAATGGCGATCAGCGGCACGAACACCTGCAAGCCGAATGCTGTCTGGGCAAGGCGGAGACATTGATAGCGCAGAACGACTGGAGCACGGCCATCAAGCACCTAAGACGATATACTGACAGCAAGGCCTTGAAGAAGCTCCAGACCGAGGAGCACAGATCCCGAGTCCAATACCTCTTTGGCATAGCCCTGTTCCTAGCCGGAAACACGCGGAAATCCCATAATTATGTAAAAAAAGCGGTGAACCGACTGGAATCCGACGCGGGTGCGCGGCGCAATCCGGAACTGTACTTGAATGCCTGCATTCAATTGGCCATCGGATGCAAGGACAGAAAGCGCCACAGCGAATCCATTGCCGCGTTGACGACCATGCTGGATCGCCTGGCGGGACATCTGCATCCGTACCCCAAGCAACTGTCGACCATCCACTTGTTGTTGGGAGAAGCTTGCGCGGGAGCCGCGCAAGTAGAGCAGGCGGTGCAACACTATCGTCAATGTCTCGCGTTGCGAGCCAGACACATAGGCCCTTCCACAGCAGCCGCCCTCCAGGTTCACTCCCTGTTGGCCGATCTTTATCAGTCCCATGCCATGCACGAGGAGGCCTTGACCGAGTTGTTGCAGAAGAGCGTCAAGTCCGGTTTTCGCCTGGGGAGCAGGGCAGACCAGGAGTTGAGAATCGATATCGCTCGCCAGCAATGCCACTTGAGCCGGTTTCAGGATGCACTGGTCACGCTAACGCGCCTGCCGCCGGTTGATTCGACGAAAAACATTGATCCCCTGACGGTAGCCTGGCTGATGGGACAGTGTCATTTGGAGGCTGACCATCCGGAACAGGCCATTCAAGTCTGGAATCAGGTCACGGCAATGCCGTCTCCTCCGGAAGGCGAGCCGCAGCGGCTCCAAATTCGACAACGCCTTGCCGAACTGTACCGGCAACAAGGGGACTTGGCCACCGCCCATCTGCACTACGCCGCCGCTTTTGCGCTTCGGGATCAAGCGGGCCAGTGGAAAGACGCTTTCAATGACCTGCTGCACGCCACGCAACTGCTGCACGACCTAGGCAGATCACAGGAGTATGTCCAGAGTCTGGCGCAGGCGCAGGCATATGCACTCGCGCACAAGGACGATGTCTCAAGCGTGAAAGCCATGAAGGTTAGCCACGCCCTGGCCGAGATCCGTCGGGAACAAGGGCGTCATGTGGAAGCCTTGGCGCTATACAAGGCAGCCATCGCTTGGGGTCGGGCGCAATCGTACAAGAAACATCTGTCCGTTTTGGCTGACTGTCAACTGCAGGCGGCGGCGCTGGAGGATCCAGAAGAGGCCGAGGTGCGGTTGGCGTGGATTGAAAAGGAATACAAGAAACACAAGGCAAGAGCGGACCTTGTCTTGGCTCGCAGTTGCATGGCTCTGTCCCATCTGTTCTGGGACAGGGGTCGGACCGTCGCGGCGCTGGAGAAAGCGATCCAGGCGGTCCAAGTCTACGATGCACTAGGCATGCCCGCATCCGCGGAATTGGTCGAGGCTCGCCACAGCTTGGCATTGCTCCAATCGGATGCAGTCCAGAAAGCCGACGCGGAAGAGACCTTGGAGGTCCTCCGGCACAACTCGGCGACAGCGTTGTCGAACAACTTTACGATTCAGAACCTGGAAGACCACTGGCGGTTGCTGCAAGCACAAAAACTGGCCCAACAGAAGTCCCCGGGGACTAGGGAAAACGTCCGATGAATGGGAATCGGGCGGAGTTAGGCCAAGTCCTGTAAACCGATTTCGGTTCCCACCAAGTGGGAATTGCCGGGAGGATCCCCGTAGTTCGTATAGTCCACAAAGAAAATTCGTCCGTCGTCCCGCTGTATCCAGGAAGAGTAGCCGTGGTCGGGCGCTGGAGTCTGTTCCGGGTGATTGCCGTGAATCTGGATCATGCGATCCTGCTGATACTGGTCTGGCCAGTGCCCCAAGTCGGCCTGCCAAGACCATACATGGGACGGCAGGGTGCGATTCTCTACCCGATAGGACACAGACCGCCAGTGACTGCTCCCGCCGATGTCAGGCTGTCCCCAGGCGGAATAGCCGCTCAGGGGGCCTCCACCCCGCGCATCGCCCACCGGAGCCGACTCTCGAAAAATACACTGGTTGATGACCGTTTCACCATCGACCTTGATCTGCAGCCAGCCGCGCCGGTGGTGGAGGGCGACCCGTCGAAATTGCGTCATGTCCACGGAATGGAAAAAGTCCACTCCGCGGCGCGTCCAGATACCGTTTGGCGCCAAATGCAACACCACTCCCAAATGCGCAACGGAAAGGAAGGCGCTCCCATGGTGCGCCGCCCCTTCCACGCGGACCGTAGCCTCTAGGGCGACCTCGCTCAAGGCATTTTCGGGTGGCAGCATTCGATAGCGGCACTCGTGTCCGGGCAGGTTCTCAATGACCAATGCATCGCGGGTCAAGGCGGCCTTGTACTTTCGACGTGGACCGCCGATCTGATACCCCAGCTCCGCTTTCAGATCCCCGCACCAGCCGTAGGTGCCCAGCGGGCCGTTCACGTGGCGTCCGGTGACGAAGACCCGGCCGTCAGCCAGCTGCTTTCCATAGGGCCGATCCAAGGCGAAGGGACACATTTGCGGGGCAGACCAAGTCCGCCCCTGATCTTGCGAGAACGTGACAAAACTGGGCGTCCCGCCATGATGGTTTTCCCGCAGAATGCAAGCCAGTTCCCGACCGCCATCCAGTTGCACCAAAGCGCCTTCACAATATCGGTAATGCCCATCATGGGCTACCGTGCCCCGCCGTTGCCAAGTCTGTCCTCCATCCTCCGACACCGTCAGGATTTCCCCCAGCTCCTGTGTCGCGCCGAACATGATGTGCGATCCCACGGCAATGGCGCCGTCGTTCAGTTCGATCATGCGATCCGGTTCAAAGCCCATGATGTCGCAGTGACTTTCCGGAATCCAGGAATGACCGTTGTCCTCGCTCCACCAGACACCATTGCCAGAAGGTTGATCTTCATGAAAGAAGCTGTGGTCGTTCCGGTCGCAAATGACCGACAGCCGTCCATCCGCTAGCAGGCTCAAACGGGGCGTGACCCATCGATGATCCCCGTTGTCCATGACCGCCTCTGCGATCTCGGCGCGCTTGTGCCATGTCCGCCCTTCATCCTCGCTGGCCAAGATAGTCAGCACCTGATTGACTTGGGACCAGTGGGAATCCGTATCGGCATAGACCAGCAAAAAGGTGCCGTCCGGCAATTCCACGATATCGGGATTCTTGGTGAATCTGCCTGGACTGCGCCACACATCGAAAGTTTTGTGAGTCACGGATCGGGGATGTTGGTGCATAGGGATGTCACATCGTTGTTGGCAGGGAAGAATTGCGTGGCCTTCACAGCCTCAAATGGCTATGAAGAAGGTCACTGGAACGGCAGAATCCCCGAGCGACCAAGTCCTGTGGCCACAATGGGAAAGTCACCCTTCAATCTGGACTGGCTGGCGAAGAAAAGAACAGGATGCAAGCTATTCCCACTGGGCCCCCAAGGCGGCTCTCCATTCCGGATAGGAGTATCGTCTTGAATCACCGTCAAGCGCTATGGGAGCCCGCCGGAACTTGTCCAGTTTCTGTCGCATGAAATTCTCGCTTGACAAGACCTCGGGGGCCAATTCGTGCCGTTCAATGATACGGGAATACCGGATGTCCACACTCCAGCGCACGGCATCGGTGAGATTAAGGGTACTTTGGTGAAAGGTCAAGTTGGAAAAGAGAAAGATGTCTCCCTTGCACATCGGCAATGGCACTGGAGCGCCGCGATCCTCCACCTTTTCCTCTGTCCGCATATTCTGATCCGTACCCCGTTCGCCATGCAGCAGCCCCCATTCCCAGCTGCCAGGCAATACCTGCAGACACCCGTTCCGCTGATCCACGTCGACCAGTGGAATCCATACCGTGATGATGCAGGCATGCTGGCTTTCCCTTCCATAGTACTGGCTGTCCTGATGCCACGGAAACGCCGTGTAGCTGCTGTGGGGCAGCTTGGGTCGCAAGTGATAGTCGCCGTTAAATCCGAAATCCCGTCCCAGAATGGGTTTGAGAATCTGCGTAATGGTCGGATGGCAAATCAGGTCGTAGAGGCCCTCGCACAGCGCGATGTTGTTCCAACTGCGCAGCCGGCTCTCCGATTCACGACTGAGGGCGATCAGTCTTCTTTCAAAGGGCAATTCGGGAAAGGTATCCTCGATTTCCCCTTGTTGCTGCAGTTTCTCCGCGAAGCGGCCGATTTCATCTCCAATATGCTGAATCAGGGGATCCAGAACCTTTGGATCCAGAGCCTGTCGCACCAGCAGGCAGCCATCGCGGTCAAAATCGAAGCGCGTGTCAAACGTCATAGGTCCAGTTCCTTTGCTGTCGGCAATTCACCGAGGTCACTCTCGCGAATCTGAAGGTGCAACACCCGATCCCAACACTGCGACAGGAAGAGATGCAAGGTAGGCGAGTCGGCGAAACCATCCAGGTAGGAGCACTGATAGTCGCGAAAGTGAATGTCGTATTCGGGGGCCCGGGCCATGGAGCAGAGAAATCCCGGTTCGTTCCATGTGCGGCCAAAGTCCCGGGACAGCGAGGCCCAGATCTGACCTCGGTCCTTCATGCCTTCCGTGGTCCCGACAAGGCCGCGATAGACCGTCTCGGAATGCACGTTATGGTGCAGATTGACCCAGGTTTGGCCATCGGAAAGAGGGAAGAGCATCGGCGGTGCATCAGGGTTGACCATGCTGGTAGGCTGGAAGTCCCGCCACGTGCGGCCGTCATCGAAGCTGCGGGAATCCCACAGTCGACCCGCGGGAGTCCGAGCCAGCAAGTAGACTTCCCCCTCTCCGACGGCCAAGGGACGCCCTTCGTCCATGCGTCCATGCGGCGGGGCGTGCCAGCCGCCATGCCGCCGGCCTGGAATCAGTTCCCACGACTGACCCTGATCCTCGGAGCGCAACAGATACTGGCGCGTGATGAGGGGCTGGTAACTCCAGTCTCCCTCGTGACTGCCCAGCAGCCAGACACCCTTGTCGGTCTCGCACATGCGCATCACCGACATGCCACGAAATTCAGGGTCGTTGTGGGGGCGAATCAGCCGGACTTCGGACCAGGAACGGCCTTCATCCACGGAGTGGCGATACCCAATGGGCGCATTTTCATGCAGTCCGCCTTCCTGGGAATATAGGTCCCACAACGGCTGCGTGCCGAAGGCATAGAGGCGATCCGATCCTTTCGGCTGCAGGGGAATGAAGCCATGTTGATTATAGTCGATGTCAAAGGCCACTTGCGGACCTTGCCAAGTCTGTCCCCGATCCCGGGACCGATAGGCCAACAGGTCATTGCCCTTGACGGCTGCGCGACCATAGTGGACTCCGTCCGGAAACATGAGCAGATAGTCTCCAGAGGCCATCCGGGTCGCGCGGGGCTCGTAGACCCTTTTGTCCTGGCTTTGGGCTATATGCACCACCTGTCCGGCAAGACCAGGGTACTTGGCCAAGCCCAATTCCTCGTCAATCTCCAGAAGGCTGGGCAGCAGACCACTGGGCACTTCCCGAGTCTGCAGGCGAATAGCGGGCGCGATATGCATGTCTGGATTCCCTCTGGGTCCTGCCGCAAATCGGTCAAGTCAAGGTTCCGCTTCACTGCCGTTCCATGTAGTGAGCAATCACATCAATGATCAGCTTGACATCATGGCACACATCCTGCAGGGGCGAACGACAAGCTGCTCCTGTCGTTATGCTCCGGTGGAAAGCCTGCATTTCCCGGATGAAGGCACTGTCCCAATCAACGGCGGGCACACGAGACACGGTGGTACCTTGGGCATCGATCTCCTGTATCCGAACTTCGGACAGCTGACCGCGGGAAAAGCCCGTAGGATACTTGAGCGTGATGCGCTTGTCATCGCCGCAGATCTCCAGTGTCTCCTTGAAATCCCACAGATCGGGCAGATCGATCCAAGTACCGTTGCAGCGGGCCCCGTTGGGATATTCCAGCTGCATGGTCAACGCCCTGCCCTCCTGCCAGATATCCACTGCATTGACCTGGGCCGGAACCCCCATGACATGTCTCAGTCCGTACAGGTCATGAATCATGCTGCCCGCCATGAGAAAGAACGCGCGGGCGACATGAGGCGGCACGTCGCCCACGGCTTCTTGAAGGGCGCGGCGGCGCGCCACCGCCGTCTCCTCGAAAACGGAGGCGGGGATGTCGCCAAAGCGCTGCACGTCGAACTGGGCCAGATGCAGGTCGTTGCTGGGGTGCAGATGGTGAATTTGGACGAACCGCACCTCCATGTCCTGGGCTTCGGCCGCGGCTACCTCGAAGGCCGAGTCGTATATCTTCATGTATCCCGCCTGACCCACAGTCCCGACGGCGGCTTGCGCCGCCATCAGTGATTCAATTTCCTGCAACGAGAAACAGACCGGCTTTTCGATAAACAGATGCTTGCCGGCGGCAAAGGCCCGTTTGCCGAATTCGGTCTTGGGATCGGTCTGACACAGTACCACCGCATCCAATCCGGAATCCAGAAACTGCCCGTAATCCGTAAAGGCCTGCGGCACATCGAACCGCTCTGACGCGTGCCGGGCTGCCTGAGCCGACACGTCGCACACCGCAACGACGTCGTAGAGAGCCCAGAGTTCCTTCAAGTTGGGCAGGTGGTGAACCTGCCCGATGGCGCCACAACCCACCACACCGATTTTGACCTTCCGCATAGTTTGTCTCCTTGGGCCAAGAAGAAAGAAATCAGAATCATTTAGTCATCGGGGTTGGCCCGCGGCGCCAATTCGTTCCAGTTGTCGTCCATGTCCGCCAAGGCCAGATGGAGAGCCCGCAGCGCCGTCCACATGCGTTCTCGGCTTTCCACGTCGAAATTGCCTGCTGCATGCACGGTGGCGTTGATCTCGGCCGCTTTGGCCGCGGCTTGGGCCACAAGGGCAGACTTCTGCGCCTGCCGCGCCAGCAAGTCTCCTAGGGGAAGGCCGCTGTCGACATTGACGTCATAATTGGAGTTGGGGTTGAAGCGGGGCGACAACTTGTTGCCCTGATCATCCCAAAAGGTATGGGTAGGTTGCACATGGGGAGTGACGGACAGATACATGATCATGGGTTCGTCCCCAATGACCCGAACCTGATGCATCTGATCAATCAAGGCCACGCACATTTGACCGGGCCCCAGTTCCTCCGTTTCGCCGTCAATGGTGAATTCGCACCGGCCTGACAGGATCAGGAAGATTTCCTGCCCTAGATCATGCGTATGTCCTTGGGCCGTGAAACCGGGTTCCATGCGCAGAAAACGAGATCGGATCTGTGGCGTCACCAGCATATTGGTGATGTGGTCCGGATTGCGGAAATCGTACACAGGGAAACCCATGAGTGCCTCCTGGGGAAGTGTAAAGGGCTTTCTGAGATGTCACAGACACGCCGAACTGGAATCATACAACCAGTCCATCCACCGCGCTAACGACCTGGAGTTTCTGCCGGTGGCTTGGGCATTGGAATGCAGGATGCAGAAAGTCAATTGCCCCATAACCGATGCACAGGAATTTCCGGGACGATGGCATTGCTCTCCCGCATCCGCAGGACTGACGGGAGCCCGTGCGGAAGTCACGGCCTGCATGAGCGTGGTCACACGGGGCATGTCCTCCAGAGGGCGTCTCGGCAGCGCTGCCCAAGCGCGGTGGGCCCCATTCAAGCCAAGAACTGGATTTGAGGGTTGGGCCAAGTCTGCGTCTGGCCGCGGGCGGCGAAGACGTGATGCCATGGGTCCCAAGCAGGATACCGGCGGCACGATGCACCGACAACCTCATTTCTCCTTGCCGCTGCAGGTTCAGTCGAAGCCTGGAGTCGCCACTTCCTCTTCCATCCAGTTACCCCGACGGAATTTCGCCTGAACATAGAAGTGAGTCTTGGGCGGGGCGATATTGCCTTGCGAGGGGAAGTGGGCTATGACCTCGGGCACTATGTCAACGCCCAAGCCGGGGGCATCGGTCAGCACCAAATGACCCTTCTCGATGATGGGTTGGGGCTGCATCACCTCATACCTTTGAGGTACATCGTCCTCCAAGTGCTCCAGAACCAGGAAGTTGGGCACCGTGGCGCACAGATGCGCCGCCGCGATTTCCGCAACGGGGCCCAGCGAGCCATCGTGCGGAGCGAAAGTCACGTAGTGAGCCTCCGCCAGCTGGGCTATTTTGCGCATGGCCAGCAATCCACCTGCCCGGCCCGTGTCCGGCTGCACGACGTCGATGGACCCATTCTCGACGAGGGCGCGGACTCCCCAATGAAAGGAATGCCTTTCCCCCGCGGCAATGGGCAGATTGACGTGGCGAGCCACCTCTGCCAGGGCCTTGCCGTTTTCGGGAGCCACGGGGTCCTCATAGAAGAGAAGATCGAATTCCTCCAGAGCCTGTCCCAGCTGAATGGCGTCGGGGACCGTCAGCCAAGGCGGTCCATGGACGTCTGCCATGAGGTCTATGCCTCCGCCCAGTTCCTCTCGCAGCCGCCGCACCTTGGCCAGGGTACCGGTGACGCCGCCCGTCTTGAAGGCCGTAAACCCACGCTCCATGTACTTGTGACATTGCTCGGGCGTATGCGCGTGCGTATACAGCCGGACGCGATCCCGCAACCGGCCCCCCAGCAGATTCCAGACCGGTACGCCCCAGGCCTTCCCCTTCAGGTCCCACAAGGCCATTTCGATTCCCGCTATGGCGCCGCTGCCCACCACTCCGGTCATCCCGTGCCCCATCATGGCTACATGCAGGCGTTGCGCTATGGATTCAATCTGCATGGCATCGGCACCGATCAGAATGGGGGTCAGATCCTGAATCGCGGTCTGTACCACCCGCGGCCATCCGCTGGATTCACCGATGCCATGCAGCCCCTCGTCGGTGTGTACCTTCACGAAAAGCCAGTTGCGGGCCTGCCAACCCCCTCCGGAGCGCGCGGCATGCATCAGGAAGGTTTCGATTCGCGTGATCTTCATGACTTCGCTCCTTACGGCATGCCAATCTGGGATCCGGATTCGTCCAGAGGCGGAGGGGGCCAATGCACCCCGCGCTGGCCCGACAGATTTCGATTTTCGGTATAGGTGAAGTTCGGTTCGACACAGCCCACCAACGTGCCGTCCCGAATCCAGTCCAGATCCTGCCCATACATTTCGCCCACGAGCAGATCCTGCAATTCCTGCAGCAGTGTGGCATGGGTCGAACTGGCGGAAAGGTCATGGAGCTCTGCCGGGTCCGTTTCCAAGTCAAACAACTGGGTCCGATGGCCACAAGGGTAGTAGATGAGCTTCCAGTTCTCCTTGCGAATCATGCGACTGGACTTCGGACCCTCCCCACATTCTCCATAGAGATACGGTCTGCGCGCGGGCCCCACCATGGAAAGTCCCTCCACTGTATCGGGGATGTCTAGGCCAGCCAGATCCAAGAGCGTGGGCATCACGTCCTGCCAGCCGACGATGCGATCGGAAATGGAATGGAGCGCTGTCCGCTCATCCCCCCGCGCCCCCAGCAGAATCATGGGGATGTTCGCCGACTGTTCGTAGTAGAGGCGCTTGGCCCACAGGCCATGATTGCCGAGCATGTCCCCATGGTCCGAAGTAAAGAGAATGATGGTGTGATCCAGCAGCCCTTCCTCGCGCAAGGTGCCCAGCGCCAACCGCAACTGATGGTCGATATGGGTGCACGAAGCGTAGAAGGCGCGGCGAATGCGCAGAATTTCGGTCTCCGACATGTGTTGCCACTTGGATCGGATCACCTTCAGGTAATAGGGCAGTTGATCTGTGTCCCGGCTCCAGGCACCGTGTCGAGGAGCGTCCACCGGCACATCCCGGTACAGGTCAAGATAGGCCTGCAACGGAACCAGCGGGGGATGGGGATGGACATAGGACAGGTACCAGAAACCCGGTCGCCTTGGATCGCGTCGCCGAATCTGCCGACACAGGGTCTGTGTGGTCCAATTGCTGACGTGGTAGCGCTCTTCCAGATGAAAGGGACGCCACGCGTACTCGTTGTTGCTCATGGCATGGGCGAAGGACTGGCCCGCCAAGCCATGGTCGCCCATCCAAAGGTCGTAATCATCGATGGCCCCTAGCAGCGGACGGCCCTCTTCGGCCAGCCAGACATCGTCAAATCCGATGCGGTCTCGCTGCGGAAAGACATGCAGCTTGCCCACGGCGATCGCCTGATAACCGTTGTCCCGGAAGGTCTGGGCCATCGTCGGCAGGTCCGGCATAGGGGCCCGCACCTGGAATTCCCGGTCTCCATGGGTGCGGCAGGTCGTGCCGGTCATCAAGGTGCGGCGCGCGGGAATGCAAACCGGACATTCGCTGTAGGCGTTGGTAAACCGCACCCCGTTGCGACACAGCTCGTCCAGAGTGGGGGTCTGCACCGCGGGATGGCCGGCCGCTCCCAGCAGATGGGCGGGCCAATGGTCTGTGCAGATCATCAGAACATGAGGTTGTATGGACATGGCAACTCCAAGAACTCCAAGCCGAAGGGCTCTCGACAGCCTGCAGGTCGGATAGCCGGACAACCGCAAGGCGGGGATTCCCCGTCAGGCAGAAGCATGCCACGTATTCCATGGGCGTGCATCTGGATCGCCACTGTCCGCCAAGAAAGAGGACCGAGACAATCCCGGACACATGCCGCTCTGTGACACTGCCTGACCGTGCCATTGTCCGAGAGGCCGTAGACGACCGAGAAGGGTGACAAGTCATCATGGCTATAATACATGCCGTCCCCCGACTGTCGGGTTTGGTCCCAACGGCGAATTTGTCTGGAGCATTCCCCGACGGCTTGGCAACCAAACTTGCCTGAACGGAGAAACCGTGAGATGACCATAGAATTGCGCGTGCGCGTACCGATCAACGCCCTAGTGGGCGAGGGGCCCGTTTGGGATGACCAAAAGTCCGTACTCTGGTGGATAGACATCCTGTCGAGCAAGCTGTATGCCTTCGATCCTCAGACCGAGGTCAATCGGGAATGGGATGTGGGGCAACATGTCGGGACCGTGGTGCCTTGGCGTGACCAGGAAGTGGCCTTGGCCTTGGCACATGGTTTCGGGTCCTTCCATTTGGAGACGGGGCAGGTCCGCATATTCAACGACCCGGAATGCAATCAGCCGGGCAATCGCTTCAACGACGGCAAATGTGATCCGGCCGGTCGGCTGTGGGCCGGCACCATGGCCTACGAAGATCCCAGGAATCAAGGTAGCCTGTACTGTCTTGACACCAACTGCCAGGTCACCAAGGTCTTGGGCGGCATTGGCATTTCCAACGGCATCATCTGGAGCCACGACCACAAGACCATGTACTACATTGATTCCCTGTCCTTTGCCCTCAGGGCATGGGATTTCGCCGTGAATTCGGCATCCATCGCCAACGAGCGCACCATTCTGCAGGTTGAGCCGGACTTTGGCCTGCCGGACGGCATGACGATCGACGAGGAGGGCATGCTGTGGGTGGCCTTTTACGGAGGCGGCAAGGTCTGTCGGGTGCATGCGGAGACCGGAGAGATCTTGCAGACCTTGGACATGCCTGTGTCCGCCATTACGGCGTGCGCCTTTGGGGAAGCAGAGCTGGACACGCTCTACATTACGTGCGCGGCACAGGGCCTGTCGGAAGCGGAGCTGGCCAAGGCGCCCCAGGCGGGCAACCTGTTTTCGGCCCAGACCGGTTTCAAGGGCGTGCCGGCGACCCGATTCGGAGGCCAGCCTCCACAACCTGCGCCACAGAAATCCTCGTAGGGACAGAGCTCCTCTGGAAAACGGGCCTTATCGCACCGGCGGCCCCTGCACGGGATTCGAAAAGTCCGTCCCCGAGGCGCAGAACTGCGGATCCAAGGCATAGATGCGGACGCGGTCCTGAACATACACCGGCTGGAGCGCCGGATTCTGGCGCAACTGGGCCTCAGAATAGAGTTGCCGCACCTCAAAACCCACGGCCCCTTGCTTTTGGCCTAGGTAGACATGCGAATAGCCTTGTTCGCAGAGCAAAGCGGCGGCCGGCAGGGTCGAAAGGGGAATTCCCTCCAAGGAGGCTATCAAATTGATCAGCCGAGGGACCTGTTCCGGGTCCGCAGGCCGCTCCAGCAAGGCATATTGGGGAGGCATGGAAATGGAACGACCTCCCAGCAGGGGAATCCACCAGCCTGCATCCGCCCCCACCACGGTTCGACCGCCATAGATGCGAAAGCCGGGCACAAACACCTTGGCCTCGGGTCCCAGCTGGGCATCCATCCATTCCATCGCCAGCAGGTCCGGGGCGGTCACCATGTTGAATTGCTCGTCCGCAATGTATTGCGTGCGGGGCAGAGCCAGCGCCACCACCAAGAGACAGACAGCAAGGGCCAGCGAGGACAGACGACGGCTCCAGATTCCCTGCCCGTGTTGTGCAAGCCAGTCCATCAACCACCCTATGGTCCAACCGCACAGGACACTGAACGGCACGTACATGGCTATGACCACCGCGAAATTCTGGAGTTCGCTCATCAAGGGAATCCGCACGAGGCTGAGGGCGACCAACGAGCCTAGGGAAATCCCCCAAAGGCCCAACAGAAAGCCACGGTGGTGAGCCACGATGAAGGACCACAGCAGCGCTCCGCCCGCCCACTGTTGCATCCAGCGCGGGTAGTACTCCGGAAGCGATCGCCATATTTGATAGTCGTTCCACACCCAGTGTTCGGGGGCGCCCTGCAAACTGGCGGCCGCCCTGCCCGCCAAAAAACTACCGTACACGCGTACCATGTGGGGCGACAGCAAGACTAGGCTCAGCGTCAGGACGCCGCCCAGATGCGCCAGCCCCGTCCGCCATCTGCGCACGTCCCAACCCCAAACCGGGACGATCCAAAAGACCAGGCACAGAAAGGCAAACGCGCCATAGAACAGGGGCATGCGGTAATAGCAGAGGATCATGCCCGCCAGGGCTATGCCGTTGACGACTATGGTTCCGAGTTGCCAGCCCCGAGTATCCGCCATGCGCCAAAGCAGGAGAATGGCCACAGGCAGCACGACTAGACCACTGAGCTGGGCATATCGGCCCCAATTGAAGTACATGGCCGGCATGGAGGACAGCAAGCCACCCACCACCATGGCGGCCACCCCGGCCCACCGATTTCCACCCGCCACCCAGACGGTCAACGGATACAGGGCCAGAACGCCGAGGACATTCAAGACCTGACCAGCCTCGAGGGTGGCCTTGACACCGGTCAACCCACGCATAGCCCCGTAGACTGCCGTATTGGCGTGAAATCCAAACTGGTGTGTGAAAGTCAGAAATTCGGCATAGGGCCGCCAATCCTGAAAGAGTCCACCTTGTTCCAGCATGCGTTGCACGATATAGGCATGTTGTACAGAGTCTCCCCAAAATGGCGTTTCCACCCCCCGCAGCGGCCAGAAACGGGTCAGCAGCAATCCACCCAGCACAAGCAGGAAGCCGATGTCGGCTTTGTGAGAGATCTGGCCGACCGACAAGGGTGGCAAGCCTCTGGGCCCGGGGTCCCGCCACAGCAGCAAGGTGCGGTAGAGCAGAGACACGAGGCCGAGCCCAGTCGCTACGGCGTAAGTGCCGGTCCCCAAGTGCAGACCCAGCAGATCCAGCCAAGAGAACAGCAGGGGGTACAGAGCCACGCCTAGGCCTCCGGCAAGACAGAAACGGACGGGCCAACCATGGAGCGGATCCTGTTCCGCTGGTTGGCGCAGCCAGGCCACCAGACCCCAGCCTGGCACCAGAAAGACCAGGAAAGCCATCAGGACGATCTGCAGCTGTGTCCATGACCAACGCAGCAGTTCTCCCACCAGAGCCAACCGACTGTAGCGCAATCGGAAAGTCAACTGGGCGGCCACCGGTGTCCCATCAAGGTAGAAACTGCCGTTCACATAGGTGTCGGGAAAGCCTTGTCCCACGGACAGGGCGTGACCCGGTTCGGGATGTATTTCCAGCCGATAGGAGCGCGGGGCAGGCATTGCGATGCCGGGCCAGCGCAAAGGCACCCATCGTCGACCTCCCCCTGCCTCCAGAGAGAGACTGCCTTCCGCCCACAGGTCGCCCTCGGGGTGAAGAAACAGGAAAGTGCGGGCCGACTGTGGCTCGGGCGCCCCCTCCATGACGATGTCAATGCCCTGCAGGCCGCGATGCTCCACCAGCAGAGTCTGGCCCACGGGCAGGGAGGCGGCGTATATGGCATCGGTGGCGGGCTGGGCCTCTACCATGACAGTGTCCGAGGTGCAGCCCGCGCCCAGACAGAGTGCCCAGAGGCAACCCAGAATCAAGCGGAGGCTGCGCGCAATGGAGGCCATCTTAGGAGGGCGCATGTCTGTGGAGTCCAAAACCCTGAAGTAAGATCGCATGGAAGTTGCACGGGGGCAAGAGAGATGCAAACCGGAAAACAGGCGACCCATCCCAATGCCCAAGACGTCCACCTGAGTGGGGAGTGTAAATTGTCAAGGTGAATGTAGCCACTTTCCGGGCATGCGCCAACATCGCCTTCATCAAGTATTGGGGCGTCAAGGACCGAACCCTGAATCTACCCTATACCAATTCCATGAGCATGACTCTCAGTCATGCTCACACGACAACATCGGTGGCATGGCTTTCCGCCTCCGTGCCGCGTGACGAAGTGTTGCTTAATGGTCGCGTGGCATCCGGGTCCGTCCGGGCCCGGGTGGTAGCCCACTTGGATCGCCTGCGGGATCACTTGGGCCATGCCCGAGCCGCCAAGATGGCAAGTGTCAACAATTTTCCAGCCGCGGCCGGCATTGCCTCTTCGGCCAGCGGATTCTGTGCCTTGACCCTGGCAGGGAACGCGGCCTGCGCAAAGGACGGCTCTGCAGGGAACGGGGATGCTTTGGCGCGCTTGGCGCGGAGGGCCAGCGGGTCCGCGTGCCGCAGCTTCTTTGGAGGGTTTGTGGAATGGGAGGCGGGCGCCGATGACCGATCCAGCCTGCCTCGCCAGTTGCATGCACCGGATCACTGGGATCTCCGGGACATTGTGGTCATCGTCAGCGCGGCGGACAAGAAAGTCAGCAGCCATCGCGGACATGCGATGGCTGCCCGCAGCTTTCTTTTGCAGGAACGTCTGCGTTTCGTGGACCAAGTGTTGACTCCCGTCCGGGCTGCCATCCGTGATCGCGACCTGAAGACTTTGGGGCCCCTCATGGAAAAGGATGCGCTCTTCATGCATGCCGTGATGCTGACCTCTCGGCCACCCTTGCTGTATTTGAACGAAACCGCGATCCACCTGATGGCAGAGGTCCAGTCATGGCGGGACACGGAGGGCCTAGAGGCCTACTTCACCATTGACGCCGGTCCCAACCTACACCTGATTTGCGAAGCGAAAACCGAAAGCCGTCTGGTCAGCAAGCTGCAGGCCACCGGTCTGGCAAGCCAGATCATGGTCAATCGTCCTGGACCGGGTCCGGTCCAGCTGTCCGAACACCTCGTTTGAAAGTCTGACAGGCCGGTCGTGTCCCGACATACACGACATGTTCCGCGGATATGTCTCCCTAATCCATGCGGCGCGCCGCATGGGTGCATCGCCAACCCCGTGGATAGCCGTGACAGAAAAATTGCATGGATCCTGCTCCGTGGGGGATTGCACGACTGGATTCTGTCAGAGAAGAATCGCCGCCAACAGTCATTCACAATATGATTTAGGTTCCAGAAGTTCGGTGGCAATCTGATCATATCCCGCGGACAACACGGTATGGAGGCCCAATTCATGTCATCCATTGCATCGCACGACACCTCAATCCCCGCCATTCATGGGGGGGACCCTGCAGTCAAGCAGGAATTGAATCTGTACAAGGGAGCATGCCTGATCGGAGACGAAGAGAAGCAGGCAGTGCTGGAGGTCTTGGATGCCCAATCGCTGTTTCGGTATTACGGTCCGAATCATTTGTCCAAAGTGGAGGCGTTCGAAACCAGCCTGGCGCAGCGCCTCGGCGTGCCCTATGCCGTGGGCACAGCCAACGGGACCTCGGCCCTGCGCATGGGACTGATGGCCTTGGGCCTTGGGCCCGGAGACGAGGTCATCGTGCCCGCCGCCACTTTCATCGCGTCCGTAGGGGCCATTGTCACTTCCCGGGCGCGCCCTGTCTTTGCGGAAGTGGACGAGAACATGCTGTTGGATCCTTCGGACTTGGAACGATGCCTTACCCCCCTCACCAAGGCCATCATGCCTGTGCATCTGGGAGGCAAATGTGCAGACATGGAAGCTATCAACCAGTTTGCTCAGGAAAAGGGGCTGTATGTCATTGAGGATGCCGCTCAAGCCTGTGGCAGCGTGCATCGGGGGAAACCGGCCGGTACATTGGGGGATATTGGATGCTTTTCATTTCAGCTGGAAAAGAACATCACCAGCGGCGAAGGGGGTGCCATGGTGACACGCGATCCGGAATGGTATCGCAGAGCCACCATTTATTCCGATCAGGGCGGGCAGTTCTGGACTTCCCATGCCAGCGTGCAAGATCACTTTGGCCAAGACCCCATCGTGGGCGAAAACCTGCGTATGAACGAAATCGCCGGAGCCATTCTGGGAGTCCAATTACAAAAGCTGCCGGCTCTGCTGGAACGCATTGAAGTGAATGTCGGCGTTCTCCGGGCCGGCTTGGAAGAGCTGTCCACAGCGTCGCTGGAACAGCGTATTCCGGGTCGAGACAGTCAGAGCCTTTGGATCGTTGCCTATGAAAAAGACGGAGCCACTGCGGCACGGCGCATCGCGGCGTTGCGTGCCGAGGGCGTGCCGGCCGGCAAGATCTATGGGGGACAGCCCGTGTACGCCGCGCCCCAGATATTGAATCAGTGGACCGCCGCGCGTGGATGCCCCTTTGATTGTCCGACCTATTTCCCCGAACCTGTCAAATACCACATGGGCATGTGCCCGCGTTCGGAGGAGTTGATGGCACGGTCCGTGGTGATCGAATCCGGGCCGCTATTGTCGGAACAGGACCTAGACGATCTTCTTTGGGGCATGCGGAAAGGCTTCCGGGTGTGAGACAGATCCGACCTCGGCGTGCAACGAAATTCTTTCTCGCACTCACCGGGCCCTGACCTCCTCTTGAGGTCAAGGAGCGCCGGCCGTACACGGAGGAGGTGCAACGGAGGTGTACGGCGTCGGCAGCAATCGGAAAAACGCTGGTGACGCTGTAGGCAAGGGCACCATGCAGACTCCAAGGCAGCGATCCGCGGCACCGGATCGGAGTCCGAAATGGACCAATTTCACATCCCAGCGTTTGAAGGCTGTCCGTCCGGGGTTGCCTAGACCTCGCGATCTAGGAGATCATGCTTGCCTTGTCAGCTTGCATATATTTAGAATGTACATTCTTAAAATATATTGAGAATTGTGCATTTGACACACGCTGTACTTCGTAACATTTCAATCGTGGAACAGAGAACGAGACATCTCAATGACCCGCAAGCGAAAGTACAATCGAGCGACTCCACCTAGTACGTTTGAAGAAATCAAACGTTTTCCCACCGAAGAATCCGCCCGCAAGCACCTCATTGACGCTCATTGGCCGGATGGCATTATCTGCCCCCATTGAGGCCATGATGCAGTACGGCACATCCGCGAGGGCAAGCTGTTCACCTGCAGCAGCTTACTGTCCGAGTCGACACAGTCATGCAGGGATTGTCGTTTGTCGGGATATCCATGCCAGCTGTGGAGGGCATCTTCACGCTTTATCTTTTTCCGTGCATGGGCTCTCTGTTTGTTGACGCTGTATCCTCGCGGGACTATCCCATGGTAATGAGCATCATGCTCGCTACGGCCATTGTGGTGCTGGCCACCAATTTGGAGGCCGATTTGGCCTATGCAGTTTTTGATCCCAGAATCCGGTACGACCCAATGGCAGATTCCAACATGACCATGTCAGATTTTCAGGCATCTCATTTCGAGCCCACCCAAGTCAAGGCTATTTCCTCCACTGATTCAACGCTACCCTTATGAAGCCTTGAATCTGAGAGACAAGTTCCAAAGTCCCAGTGCCGTGCATTGGCTGGGAACAGACCGGGTAGGACGCGATATTTGGAGCCATCTTCAGTTCAGCGGCCATGACCATAGTCATTGGCACACTGCTGGGCATGGTCTCCAGATATTTCGGAGGTGCCGTTGACATGATTGTCATGCGGTTCACCGATGTAATCATGACATTCCTTGGAGTGGTCATCATCCTGACTGTGGCGACATTTCCGGGGCCCAATATCCTGAACGTGATCGCCTTGTCGGACACATATTCTGCCAAGCATTGTGGCTCCGTTGCTGGCCTCGGTCACGTTCGTCCTCAATGACGCATTCTGCTGAAATTAGGTGCCTGTCGTCTTGAAGTGCACGCTATTCGAACGGTCAACTGTTCCATTGGTGGTGAACAATTACGAGTGAAAACGGAATCAGGGACGGAATTTCGAAGGCTTACGATGGCAACAAGCACGTTTTCACTTGGCAGCCGCACGGCTCCAAATCACCCTCGTCAAACCTGTGCCAGCCGGGCAACCCGGTTCCGACTCAAACAGTCGCCACTGACGCTAGAGATGGCTCACCTATTGCGGCTAGTGAAATTCAAGCCTAATTGGGCTGAGATTCTTTAGTGTGCCAAGGGCATAGCCCTCTTGACTTAAATATACAGGCCTGTCGTGTTCACGGATTCATTGGCGTTCTACGGGGCACAATGCCCGCGCTATGCCGTGGTTCCTAGCCCACAGGCCAAGACACAGTCAAAGGGGTCGTTCCAGTGTTGCAGCCCTGGCCTGTGTCACCTCAACGCTCTAGCCACTCCACCCCCCCCGGCGGCTGACGCCCCTCCTGCGGCGCTTGCAGGACCATGACGGACTTCGCGTTGTGCCTTGCAAGTGGCCTATACTTGACTTCCCATGGATGTTCTCTATATTCATCCGGCCAAGCAGGAAGTGGAAGCCGAGTTTGGAAAGTTCAGGGCCAGTCCCTTTTATCCCCTCATGCCCGTGGGGGTCATTGGCATGATCAATCTCCTGCGCGCCGAAGGGTGGCAGGTACAGGGTCTCAATTTGCCCCTGGAGATCATGCGGCAAGCCAGTTTCCGGTTGGATGCATGGCTGGCGGAAATCCGTCCTCCCAAGTTGGTCATGATCGATCTGCACTGGTACGAACACTGCTTTGGGGCGATGGATGTGGCGCGCCACGTGCGACGCAGGCTGCCGGCCGCCAAGATCGTCATAGGGGGACTCACCGCCACCTGTTTTGGCGAGGAAATTCTTCGGACTCATCCCGAAATCGATTATGTCATCCGGGGCGACGGGGAAATCCCGCTCCTGAAACTGGTGGAATTCATTTGTGGGACAGGAACTCACAAGATCGACGCAATCCCCAATCTCTCTTGGCGAGTCCGCAAGAAGGTATGCCAGAGCCAGGGTTTCTACACCGCTGACGCGGCCCAACTGGACCGCTTGGATTTCGTCACCACGGACTGGCTTTTGCATGCGCCGAGCTATGGAGCCCTGCAATATACCGGCGGTGGCGTCATTGATCCTTTCAAGACCGCCAACCGCGGACATTGGCTCACGGTCGGGCGAGGATGCGTTTTCAACTGCATCTACTGTGGCGGCGGCAAGAAATCCCATGCTGATCTCGCCGCGCGCAACGGCTATGTCATGCGAGACCCGCTCGCAGTGGCCCATGACATTGCACAGCTGAGCCAACAGGGCTACAAACAAGTGTCCCTGTCGCTTGACATTGCCACATTTCCCGCCAAGTGGTGGAGAGCCCTTTTCACGGAGATGCAGGCCCAGCAAATCCGCATCGGGTTCTACAACGAGTTCTTCCAGTTGCCCTCCCGGGAATTCATACGCCAGTTCGGCAAAACCGTCGATCTGGATCACACGGAGGTGGCTATTTCCCCTTTGTCCGGCAACGAGGCTGTCCGCGAGCTGAACGGCAAGCATTACGACAATGCACGGTTTCTGCAGATGCTGACCCATCTGCAGGCGTATCGGATTCCCATTTTCGTGTACTTCAGCCTTAATCTGCCTGGCGAGACATTGCAGACTTTCCGGGAAACCCTCAAGCTGGCGCAAAGCGTAGGCGATTCCTATCCTTCGGATCTGTTGCGCATGCTCAATCCCTGCCATACCTTGGATCCCATGTCCCCGATGAGCCGACAACCCGCCCCCTTCAAGATTCACGTGGAATACAACACGTTCCGCGATTACTACGACTACTGTCGAGTCACGGCTTGGGAACCCAAGTATGTACAGCGAGGCCAGATGCGGGGCTTTGCCATGGAGGGCCGTCCCACGGACACAATCGAGCAAATGGCCAGAATTTGGGACATGTTCGCGCAGACCCAAAAATTCAAGTGTTTCCCTGTGGCCCGCGTCTGGTAGACCAGACCACAGACGCCGTACGTATGGAAACGGCGGCTATCCGCCGGACAACTTGCACGTTGACCCGTGGATCCGCTGTTGCGGAAGATTCCCGCTGACGCCCGGAGTGTATCGCCGGATTCGGACACGAGGCGCTGGGAACACGCAATGGCAAGCCTGTATGACAATCGAGATCGTCCGGTTGCGAGCGCAATTGCAGCTACGTC
Organism: Caldilineaceae bacterium; assembly: GCA_963422415.1. GTDB lineage: Bacteria > Chloroflexota > Anaerolineae > Caldilineales > Caldilineaceae > Bin34. The sequence continues at coordinate 2,037,854 of OY729430.1, read as the reverse complement.
CCAAGGCCCCGTAATCGAACTGTCCGCTCTCCTGCAAAGAGGCTGGGGGCTGGCGGCAAATCTTCACCGCGTCTTGTCGCATCGGTATGCGCAGACCGCACCGCGGAAATCCCCTGTGGAAGATATCGAAGCCAGTGCAGCAGGGAAATTTCGCCTTCTTGTGGATCTGCGGCATGTGCCCACGGAAGTGGGGCCGACCCCGAAAACGACCATGAAGGCGCAGGCTTGGATATAATGAAGCCTGAAGCCCAACCCAGAACGGCCCAAAGACCCGCCCGCGGCGGATCCTTGGGAAGTGCCGTGAAGTAGAGCCGTAACCGTGGTCCCACATTCAAGTCAATCTCACATCACCCGCATTGATGATTTCAGTCGGATAGGCGACACAGCCTCACAGGCGCGGGATCATCAGGGGCTCATTCTCAATACACCTCAACGGGAACGGGCCATCATCGTCGGGGCGGAATGGAAATCGGATCCCGGTTTTCTGCCTTTGGCGGAATCACTGGCGGAACTGACCTTGCTGGCGGACACCGCGGACATCGAGGTGCTGGACAGTCTGACGCAAAAGCTGGAAGTTCCCAATCCGGCCTCGTTCATCGGTTCCGGCAAGGTCCGGGAGCTGGTACAGCGAGCAACGGAACTGCGAGCCCAAGTTGTCATTTTTGACCTTGAACTTTCCCCGCGCCAGCAACGCGTATTGGAACAGGCATTGGGCCAGGAAGTGAAGGTGATTGACCGGACCGCCTTGGTCTTGGACATTTTCGCCAAGCATGCCCGCACCCGGGAAGGGATCGTGCAGGTGGAACTGGCCCAGTATGAATATCGCCTGCCACGGCTTACCCGCGCCTGGACTCATCTGGCCCGCCAAGCGGGAGGCAGCGTCGGGGGCAACGGAGGCGGAGTGGGGCTGCGGGGTCCTGGCGAAACCCAGCTGGAGATGGACCGGCGCCAGATCATGCGGCGCATTGACAAGCTGAACGAGGAGCTGCAATCCATTCGTGACCACCGCCAGCGCAACAAGGCCCGCCGCAATCGGGACAGGACGCCCCGATTGGGCCTAGTAGGCTACACCAATGCAGGCAAAAGCACGCTTCTCAACCAGTTGACGGACGCGCAGGTCTGGGCGGACGATCAGTTGTTCGCGACGCTGGACCCCATCACGCGCAGTCTGGCATTGGAGAATGGGCTGCAAGCCTACATTACGGATACAGTGGGCTTCATTCAGAAATTGCCCACTGCGGTGGTGGCGGCATTTCGGGCCACGCTGGAAACAGTCAACGATTCCGATCTGCTGCTGCACGTTGTCGATGCCTCCCATCCCGGCATGGAAGATCACTTGACTGCAGTGGAGGAGGTGCTTGACACCTTGGGCGCGGGAGACATCCCGACTGTGTTGGTGCTCAACAAGATTGACCTCTTGCCGACGGACAACGATCCGATCGCCCAAGTCCATGAAATCGACCCGGAGCATTATTTGGCCGTCGTGCCCGTCAGCGCCAAGCGCGGAGCAGGCATACCCGCCTTGCGGGATGCCCTGTCCCGGCTTCTGTACGCCCGCATGGACGCCGTGTCCGTGGTGATCCCGTATGCCCGCGGCGATATCGTGTCCAAGCTGCACCAGTACGGACAGATCGATGCCGAGACCTATCAGGAAGATGGGACGCGCATCGAAGGGCGGGTGCCGCCCCATTTGTCCCCGCTTCTGCATGACTTCGCCATCCGTTGATGCGTGCTCTTTCAGGATCTGCGGCTGCATCCATAGACAGAATCCTTACTTAGTTGGGAGTTGGTAATTCCATGCCTCAGTCTTTGACCTTCACCGACAACCGCAACGGCAAACGGTATGAATTGCCCATCATGAATGGCGCCATCGCGGCCAAGTCCTTGCAGCGGATGAAGGTAGACCAGACAGATCCGGGGGTGGTTTCCTACGATCCCGGCTATCAGAACACAGCCACCACGATCAGCTACATTACCTACGTGGATGGACAGCAGGGCATTCTGCGCTACAGAGGCTATCCCATCGAGGACTTGGTGGGGCAATCCAACTACCTGGAGGTAGCCTACCTGCTGATCTTGGGCGAGCTGCCCAGCCAGACCAAGAATGAAACTTGGCGCAACCGGATTCTGGCCCAGGTGGAGCTTGATCCCTCGATCCACAGACTGATTGAATCCTTTCCCCCATCGGCGCATCCCATGGGGATGCTGATCAGCGCGCTGGGGGCGCTGGGCACGCTGCACCCCGAATCCAAGCAGGTACTGGATCCCCACGTGCGCCAAGAGCAGATGTATCGGATTTTGGGACAGCTGCCCGCGATTGCCGCCCACTGCTACGGGCACACGCATGGGCACAAAGTGCCCACGGCCGATACCAGCAAGGGGTACATCGGCAATTTTCTGCGCATGATGCATAACTTCGGCCTGCACGAGGAAGAACCGAACCCAGCCGTGCAGGATGCGATGAACGCCCTTTTCATTCTGCACGCCGATCACGAGCAAAATTGCTCCACGGCCGTCATGCGGGGCATAGGCTCCTCCCATGCCGATCCCTACAGTTCCATGGCCGGGGCCACCGCGGCCCTGTATGGGCCTCTCCATGGTGGAGCCAACGAGGCGGTGCTAGCCATGCTGTCCGCGATCCAAGACACTGCCGCCATTCCGGGCTTCCTGGACAAGGTCATCAAAAAGGAAGCCTTGCTCATGGGCTTTGGACATCGGGTGTATCGCAACACAGACCCCCGAGCCACGCTGATCAAGGAGCTGGCCTATGAGGTCTTCAAGGTCACGGGCGACAATCCCTTGATCGACATTGCCATTGAATTGGAACGTGCGGCGCTCAACATGGAGTATTTCCAGGAACGCAGGCTCTATCCCAACGTCGACTTCTACAGCGGCATTATCTATCAGGCTCTGGGCATTCCCGCCGAGTACTACACCTTGCTGTTCGCCTTGGCCCGCTCGGCGGGTTGGCTGGCGCACTGGTCAGAGCAGCTGGATGACCCGGCGCAGAAGATTGCCCGCCCCAGGCAAATCTACCAAGGAGCTGTCAGACGGGACTTTGTGCCCTTGGCACAGAGATAACCTCAAGCGAGGCCCCTGCCCGTCAAGCAGGACATCGGATCGGATCGGGCTCAAAGGAGCGTCATCATGGCCAAGTTTTCCGTCTTCGTCACCCGTCAGATTCCCGAACCGGGCCAGCGCATGGTCGAAGAGTATTGCAATGCAGAGGTCTGGCGCGGCGATCTGCCGCCACCGCGGGACTTGGTACTCAGGGAAGCCAGCCATCGGGATGGCATTCTGTCCCTCTTGACAACACCCGTTGACAAGGAGGTAATGGACAGGGCCGGCGCCGATTTGAAGGTCATCAGCAATTACGCCGTGGGATTCGACAACATTGACATGGTCGAGGCCACCCGGCGAGGCATTCCGGTGGGACACACCCCGGATGTGCTGACGGACACTACAGCCGACTTTGCCTTTGCCTTGCTCATGGCGACGGCCCGCCGCGTGGTCGAGGGAGACAGCTACGTTCGGGCCCGCAAATGGCAAACTTGGGGTCCCACCCTGCTCTTGGGACAGGACATCGCCGGATCCACGCTGGGCATTCTGGGTTTTGGGCGCATCGGCCGGGGCATGGCTCGCCGCGGATCCGGATTTGGCATGCGCACCCTCTTCTACGACGACTACATTGCCGATGACAGTCCGGCCATCGCCGAACTGGGAGTCACCAAGGTCGATCTGGATCAATTACTGCAGGAATCAGACTTCATATCGGTTCACACGCCGCTGACGCCCGAAACGCATCACCTACTCAATGCGCAGGCGTTCGCCAAGATGAAGAACACGGCCATTGTGATCAACACGGCCCGCGGCCCCCTGATCGACCCGGCAGCCTTGTACACGGCGCTGACCACGGGCCAGATTCTGTATGCTGGCCTGGATGTGACAGATCCCGAGCCAATTCCCCAGGACAGTCCGCTGCTGGCGCTGGACAACATCATCATTGCCCCCCACATTGCCAGCGCCAGCGTCGTGACCCGCAGCAAAATGGCGGAAATGGCCGCCCAGAATCTCATAGCCGGCCTGGAAGGACGCCAAATTCCCCACTGTGCCAACCCGGAGGTATATCGCTAACGATTGGGATATTCGGGCTCCGATCAGCGGTCCGAATTCAGCTGGGGGAGGGTTGAGGGTCCGAAACACTCCTGCACCATTTTCAGCACTTGGTCATCAATGAAGACGGCATAGGGGATGTCCGGAACTCCGCTCTGGCGTTTGCCCAGCAGGTCTCCAGGGCCGCGCAGCGCCAGATCCTGATCGGCGACATCAAACCCGGAATCATGTTCCAGCAGAACCTGCAGGCGTCGTTCCGTCTGTTCCGACGGAGCCTCGCTGATCAGGACACAGATGCCGGGCACGGCGCCACGCCCCACCCGGTTGCGCAACTGGTGCAGTTGGGCCAGTCCAAACCGCTCGGCGTTTTCGATCACGATCATGGTGGCGTTGGGCACGTCGATGCCTACCTCGATCACGGTCGTGGACACCAGAATGTCCAGTTTCCGATCTCTGAAGTCCTCCATGATCTGGTGTATTTCGGCCTTGGGCAGACCGCCATGCACCTTGGCCAGACGCAGATCCGGGAAGATGTCCCCCGACAGCCACTCATACTCGGAGTTCAAAGAGCCTATGTCGGAAAGCTCGTCGAGCACCTCGATCTGCGGATAGACCACGAAGCCCTGTAGCCCCTGTGCCACCTGACGGCGCAGCAAACCGTACACCTGACGGCGGTCTTCCGACTGGCGCGACACGGTCTGCACGGGCTGGCGGTCTCCCGGTCGGCCGCGCATCTCGGAAACGTTCATGTAGCCGGTCAGCACCTGATTCAGGGAGCGTGGAATCGGAGTGGCCGAAAGAGACAGCACATGCGGGGTAATCCGCTCCTCGTCTTCCATGGCCCTGCGGGGTTGCACCAGTGCCCTGCGTTGCTCCACGCTGAATCGGTGTTCTTCGTCAATCACGACCAACCCCAGCCGCTGAAAGCGAACCTGAGGTTGCAGCAAGGCCGTGGTGCCCACGGCAATCTGGATTTGCCCTGTGGCCAAGCCCTCTAGGACCGGCGTCCGCGCCGCGGCAGGGAGAGCGCCACTCAACAGCGCCACGCGTAGAGAAGGCCAGCCCAGAGCAGATCCGATCCGCTGTGCAATGGATTGCATCGATTCCAGATGTTGGGTAGCCAGCAGCTGGGTAGGGGCAATTAGAGCCGATTGCACTCCATTCCGGGCCGCGGCCAACATCGCGGCCGCCAACATCACAGTCTTGCCGCTGCCAGCTTCGCCACGGACCAGCCGAAACGCGGGTTGCACTTGTGCAATGTCCTGCAAAATGTCCTGCAGGGTGGCTCGCTGCTCCGCCGTCAAGGCAAACGGCAGAGCCGTGTCATAGGTGCGGCTGAAATCCGGGGGCATCGTCAGCGCCGGAGCCCGACCCTGATTGCGCCCCGCCTTCACTGCCGCCAAATCAGTCTGAAACTTGTAGAGGCTTTGGAAAGCAAGGTAGCGGCGGGCCTGCTGCCACTCTTCCGCGGTCTCCGGTCGATGCAACAGGACCATCGATTCCCGTACCGTCGGCAGGGCGAACCGTTCCCGTACCGTCAGAGGCAGTTCATCCGCCAGCTGGCGATGCACATCCGCGTCCAGCAAGGCGCCATTGATTTTGCGGAAAAACGCTTGCGTAATGCCCCGCGTTAGGGGATACAGGGCCATGATACTGTGTTTGGGCATGCGCCCCTCATGCAGCAGCCGCAAATTGCGTCGCACGGTGTGGGGCGAGATCGAAACGAATTGTGGATTGTTGAGCCGTAAGCGTCCCGCGGAGCGCTCCACCTCGCCGTACATGTGGTACAGGTTCCCTGCCACCACGGAGGAAATCACCCACGAATTCCACCAGATGATGTCAATCTCGCCCGTGCCGTCCCGCAAACGCGCCTTGACCGCCCGTTTCCGGACCTGCTTGCCAAACTGGAAGGAAGCGACACTGCCCTCGCAAATGCGTCCCATCACGGAAACCGTCTGTCCAACCTCTATCTGATTCAGGGTCAGATTTTCGTACATCTCGTACTTGCGCGGCAGGTGGAAGAGCAGGTCCATTAGGGTTGCAAGGCCCAACTCGGACAGACGATGGGCCATGGTCGGACCAACGCCCCGCAAGACCGTGACCGAATCCAGCAGAGTAGCCCTAGTGGGCACTATGGACTTTCCGTCGGGTTGTTGCATAAGCTGATTCAATTCATCGTCATCCTGCACTCGGTCCAAATCCGGGACCTGAATCTGCGCGCCCCTGCACCAACGCTGCAGCGATTCGCTGATCAACCGCCGCTGCGCGGCGTCACAATGGCCGTAGAGACCCAGCAACTCGGTTACCGCCTCGACTTCCTGGACATCGCCCGCCGGGTACGCCATGCGCCCCAAGCCAAGGCCGTAAGAACGCAGATCCTGGACCCAACGCCCCAAACCATAGTCCGTGGCGTCTTCCCGGCTGAGCAAATCCTGCAGACGCAGGCGCCAAGTCAGCAATTCAGGCGTATCGCGAACCCCTTGGCTCATGGTGAGCCCTCTTGGATCACGACCCCGACGACATTGGGACCCAAATGCACGGCCAAGGAGGGCGGATAGGGCAGTTCCACCATCGGAAGCCGCGGATTGTGGCTCAGAAGCCGCTCTTTCAGCATCCGTACAATGGATCCGTAGGCGTGGTGCATAATGCCGACCTGTCTGATGAAGGTGAATTCCGTGATGAAATCGAACAGCTTTTCCACCAATTCAGGCCGGGTCCGCACTTTTTCCAAAGGCAGCAGTTTTCCGTCTTCAAGCAGAAACAAGGTTTTCAGATCCAGCATGGCGCTCAAAAGACTTTGGGAGGACCCCATTTGGGCTCCCTCTTCCAGATAGTGCATGCTTTCGGCGAAGAACGAGACAAAATATTTGGGAATCTCCTCGGTCACTTTACGACTGACCTGTGTGAGAGTCTGCCCTTTTGCCGAAGCCAAGGCCGCCTGCGCGACAAGGCGGCCTAGACCTAGTGATACCGTGTGGGAATCCATGATACGCACCGAAACCCCGTTCAGGGCACGGGACGCAGACGCCATGACATGATACATGGGGCTGAAGTGCCCACTCATGTGAATGGCCAGGATCTCCCGGCCCACCTGTGCAGCCTCCCCGAATGCAGCCTGCACTGCAGCAGGACAGGGTGGCAGCACTTGCGGCCGTTTTTCGGAGAAAGGACCTTTCGTCCTGGCGACGCGTTCCAGCAATTCATCCGCCGTAATCCGATTTTCCTCCAGGACCTCATCCAGAAATCGGATCCGATTGGGCACCACAATCACAGATGCGGACTTGCGCGTCCGCGTGTCCAAAAACGCGTTGCTGTCGGTGATAATGCTGGTCGGCAACATAGGCATCCGCCGCACGAAGACAGTCCCCCCAAGGTCACTCCGCGGCAATCAGAAGCCAATGATGCTTCTGCCCGGATTCAACCCATTCAATCTCAAGGTCCGGCAGCTGTGCACGCAGCGCTGCGGCCACGGCAGTCTGATCCGCAGGTGAAAGATCCGCTCCCTTGTAGACGGTCAAAAGGGTGAAATCATCTGCATCTTCCTGTGCCAGGCTAGGCAGGAGAAAGCCTTTCAAGAATTTATGCACGGCGTCAATCAGTCTCGATCCCCCTCCAATGACATCCTTGGCTTGGCCCATTGCCACGAATTCGCCCGCTGTCACCGAGCCTAGAGGGCCACGGACATCCCGGACCGATTTGGCCACGGACCCAAACAGAATCGCTTGGGATTGGGCGGTCATTTCGGCCACGAGCGCGGGCCAAGGCAGTGTCTGCTCAAAAACATACATGGCAGCAACGCCATTCAAGATGAATGGCGTGTGAATTACTGAAACCTGTTCCGACGCAAATGCGTCTTGCGCCGTGAGAGCCGCGGCAATGGCATTCACGCTGTTGGGCAGCACGACCACGTGGCCTCCGCCAGCCTTCTTCACGGCTTCCTCAAACTGCTGCACACTGGGATTGATGGTTTCAGGGCACTCGATCAGACAGTTGACTCCCAGAGAGGCAAACAATCGACTGAAACCAGAACTTGAGGACACCGCCACGACTGCCTTCTCTTCCGCTGCAGCCGGCTGCAGCGCCCGCACTTGGCCCTCTTCGGGAATGTCCGGATCATCGGTTGCGCTGCCGGCAATCTTGACTGCAGCCATGGCATCCATATTTTCAACGACTACATCCGTCAGAAATCCGACTGAACAACCCCAACTCAGAACTGGGCCCGGATCCTTGACGTGGACATGCACTTTCACCATCTCCGGCGTACCTTCGACCAAACCGTACTCTCCCATGCTGTCGACTGCAATGCGCATTTCGGCCAGAGACAGCCGGGGCTGGTGTGTCAGAAATTGCACGTCGAAACCGTGGACCAAGTCGGGGATTTCAGCAAATCCCCGTCCAGTGTCATGGGAAGCGGCGGAGACATCCGCGGATGCGTCCGCCTCAATCGCTTCGCCTTGAATTCCCTTCAGCAGGCCCTCCAGAAAATAGGCCAGACCGAGGCCGCCGGCGTCCACTACGCCGGCCTGCTTCAGAACGGACAGCAGGTCGGGAGTCTTTTCCACTGAAGCGCGGGCGACGGGCAGCACATGCTGCAGTACAACGGCCACATCGTCTGCATCGGAGGACGCTTGGGCCGCGGCCGCCACATCGCGGGCGACAGTCAAGACGGTGCCTTCTTGGGGGTCGCTTACAGCAGCGTAGGCCCAGTCACTGCCGGCTTGCAGGGCCTTTCGGAAAGCATTGCCACTCAGATGGCCACAGAATCCCATGCTCTCTGCCATGCCGCGCATGAATTGACTCAATATGACGCCTGAATTGCCCCGTGAGCCGGCCAGCGCCCCATGGGCCGCTGAACTCCATATCTCCCCAGCAGAGGAATCGGGCGATTGGGCCACGGCAGCCTGGCATGCTGAATTCAGGGTCAGCCACATGTTGGTGCCCGTATCCCCATCGGGCACGGGATACACGTTCTGGTCATTCAGGAGTGTCCGGTGCCTTCCAATCCACAGTCGTCCAGCCTGCAGCATTTGTAAAAGCGTCGCGCCCGACACTTGGTTTGCAGTCATGCAGAATCTTCACTCTTTGAAGTTGCGTAGCAGTCGAAATCCTAGAGAGGAAAGGGAATGCCGGTGACACAAAAGACCATTCTACTATGCTTCTGACCAGCACTTTTCTTTGATGATGTCTGTAAGAGGCTTTCGAGCCCAAATCGCTGCGCGCTGCCCATGGCCCTTAGTTCCACAACGTGTGTTGCCCCTGTTCCGACACCGTGCCGACAGGTGACAGGGCCTCATTGCAGGACCCCGTTGCCTGTCTTGGTCTGGAATTTGCGGGCAATGCCTGCTTGGGACTAGAATGAAGCGTTGGGGGACGGCTTGTCTGCAAAGCCCGTTCCGGTCTACCAGTTGCGCTGCGCGGTGAGGTCTGAAATGGCGAAATGCGATTATTGTCCCAAAACGCCAATGTACGGAAACAACCGCCCCTGGTCGAAAAAGGCCACCCGCCGGCGCTGGAATCCCAACATCCAGAAGACCCGGATCATGGAGGGCGGGCGGCTTGTCAGACGACGCGTCTGCACTTCTTGTCTAAAGTCTCTCGGCAAATAGCGGCACATCAGTTCTCTTCTCAGACGTTGGGCCCTGCCGGAGTGTACGCCCATCGGCCGCGCGCCTGGGCGACTGCGGTGGTCCTCCTGTACCATCCCTGCGAGGGCGAAAATCAAACGGCTTGGGGCTGCAGCTCAATTCTCTTTCGCAGTTGGCCACAGCCAGCCTCCATTTCGATCCCGCGGCGGACGCGAATGGTAGTAGTGATGCCGGCTTGGTTCACGGCCGCCGCAAAAGCTTGAATGCGGTTCGCAGGACTGGGCTGGAACACGTCGCCCGGAATGGGATTGAAGGGAATCAGGTTGACGTGGCAGTTAAGACTGCGCAATCGGCGCCCCAGCTCCATGCCCAGACGCGGGTCGTCGTTCAGATCGTTCAACATGACATATTCGAAAGTCACGCGCCGTCCGGTGTGATCCGTGTAGTTGCGGACAGCCTCCAAAATCTCTGCAATAGGCCAACGTCGGGCGGGTGGCACGATCTGGGATCTGAGCTCGTCATTGGGAGCATGCAGACTGATGGCCATGCGCACGGGCAACGGTTCATGGGCCATTGCCCGGATTTGGGGGACAAGTCCAACGGTGCTGATCGTAATGTTGCGCGGACTGAGTCCAAAGAAATGGGGCGCAGTCAGACTCCGAACGGAATCCCAGACCGCTTTGTAATTGTGAAAAGGCTCGCCCATTCCCATGAAGACAATGTTGCTCACATGGGACCGATAGGCATCCAGGGGCAACTCTAGTTCCTGGCGACGGCGCAACATGCTGGCCAAAGCCAGAACCTGCCCTATGATTTCGCCGGCAGTCAAGTTGCGGGTCAGGCCATCCAGCCCGGTCGCACAGAACGTGCACCCCATGGCACATCCTACTTGGCTGCTGATGCACAAGGTTTGACGGCGATCGTACAGCATCAGGACCGCTTCCACACATTCTCCGTCTTGCAGCCGAAACAGGGCTTTCAGCGTGTTCCTGTTCCTGGACACTGTGTAAATGTCCAAGCTGAGTGGCCAAATGTCATAGGCCTCTGCCAGCGCCTGTCTCAGATGCACTGGCAGATTGGTCATCTCGGAGAAATCGGAGACCAAATCCTGGTAGATCCAGTCTTGCACCTGCTTGATCCGGTACGCTGGCTCGCCGGCTCGAGTCAACGCGGATGTCAACTCCGAAGGGGACACATCCAGCAAACTGGGTTTGACATGTGTCATGACTGTGTTCATGGAAGCAATACAAGCCCCGTGCCCTCAAGCCTCATCGGCTGACAGCTAGACATCGATCAGGGTCGGTCATGGGTGTCGTCTTCCTGTACCGGGCGCCGCTCTCCAAGTCCGGGGCAGTGATTCGGATCAGGAATCTGCCACTCCACCGTCGGGATGAAAGGCACCATACGTGCCGCGCGCGAAATCCGCGGCCTCCCCTGACGAGAAATCAGGTTGGTGTCGCCGACAGGCTGCTTCATCCACCTCCACGCCCAGTCCTGGTCCAGTGGGCGGGAACATGTGACCATCCACCACTGACAGAGGCTCTGTGACAAATTCCTGCGCTACCGGATCGGTCAGCGGATCCACCATTTCCTGCAGCAGAAAATTGGGGGCGGCGAAATCCACATGGAGGCAGGCTGCAGTGGAAACCGGCCCATAGGGATTGTGAGGGGCCAAGCCAGTATAGTACACATCGGCCATGGCGGAGATCTTCATCAGTTCCGTGATGCCGCCGGCATGGCAGCAGTCCGGCTGCAAGACGCTGGCGGCATTGACCTCCAGTATTTCGCGAAACCCCCAGCGGGTGAAAAGACGTTCCCCCGTCGCAATGGGTGTCACCAGTTTTTCTCGCACAGCCGCCATGGCCTTGGGATTCTCGGACTGGCAGGGCTCCTCAAGAAAGTAGGGCGAAAATTCCTCAAAGGCGGTGCCGTACAATACGGCCATCTGGGGGGTCAAGCGGCCATGCAGATCGAGGAGAATTTCGATGTCGTCCCCAACGGCTTCCCGGACTGCCTGCAATACGGCGGCCGCCTGTTTTACTTTGACAGGTCCCGTCACGATTTCAGTGACGGGCACTGGGACCGTCTTGATGGCCGTCCAGCCCCGACTCACCTTGGCCAAGGCGCTTTGGACTGCAGACTCAGGATCCGCGCCTCCAAAATGGGTATACATGCGAGCCTTGTCCCTGACCGGTCCATTCAACAGTTCAAACACGGGGCGGCCGTAGACTTTGCCCTTGATGTCCCACAAAGCCTGATCAATGCCAGATAAGGCTGTCAGGCCGATGACCCCCTGCCGCCAGAAGGCACTGCGATACATAATCTGCCACAGGTATTCAATGCGCAGCGGATCTTCGCCCAGAATCATGGTTTCGAAATCATGGATGCATCCCGCCACGGCCCGCGGTTTGCCTTCCAGGGAGGCCTCTCCCCATCCGACCAGCCCGGCTTGATCCGTTTCCACCTTGACGAAAGTGTAAATACGGCTCAATCCTTTGGCCATGATAGGGGTGATGCGTGTGATCTGCACTGGGACGGCTCCTTATGCATTGACGGCCAGGCCAGGTCTCGCCAGTCTTCTAGTATTTGTAGTCATCGCGCGGCGGACCGAATATGTCCACCACTTTGGCAGTGCCGGGACCGGTCACAACAACGGAATGCTCCACATCTCCGGGAATGAAGAAAACGCTGCCGGGACCGACCTGGGTCCTTTTTCCTTCCAAGATGAATTCGAGTTCTCCTTCCAACACATAACCCGCTTGCTCTTGAGGATGACTGTGCGGTGGCACTATGGAGCCGGGTGCCATTTCAATCACAGAAACCATAATGTTGTCGCCCCAAAAGGTCTTGAGGGAAGGACCATCAGCTCCAAAGGGTTGGAGGGACTTGCGTTCCGATGGTTCATAAAAAGGCATTGCATGCTCCTTGCTGACCATGGCAGCGGATTTTCAAGGCGGCTGTTTCCCATGCCGACTTCAATACATGACGACTGATTCCGATCGCTGGGATGCAGAGTTGCAGTGAATGGGCCCAAGAAAGCAGCCAAGTCTGTTCCGACACCTATCGATTCTAAACTCCAGACCGACTTTTTCATGCAGGAATCATGACGGGGACCTCTATCCTGAGTCAGCTTGGGCCTTCCTGCTTCGGATCCGAGCGACCATGCGCAAGTCTCTCTGCAGCGCCGTCATGATTGATCACAGACGCGGGCGTGACGTTCAGCCCATTGGAATTGACGCCGCAGAGGCGTCCTCCGGTCTTGCCGCTCATTTGTGACATCGACCTTGTGACAGTCATCTTCAACAGCTTCAGGAAATCCCTGTCCGGCCCTGCGATCCCTCATTCTCCCCAGTCTGGCTGACGTAAGCTCTCCTTGATTTTGCACGTTCGGCGTTGATTGTGAGAAGGTTCAAGCATTGCCTTTGGAAATGTTTGTCACGACCCCGACGGCAGCCTCTCCGACACTGCATGCAGTGGGGACGATGGCAACATTGTCTCTTGCTTGGTGCAACAGGATGGTTCCGGCTGACGACATGGCGGTGGCATCACCGAACGTCAACTCTCCCTTGAACCCACGATTGTGGACACTCGCACAGAGCTCTCTTTTCGTGCAACGGCACGGCAAGGTCAGGATTGGGCGCGGGGCCGCCTGTCGTGGGCACTTGAACCATGTATCCTAGTGAAGCAAGATGCCCATGAAATCAGATCTTTACCTGAAAAACGGTACAGTGGTCACGGAAACAGGGGTCTTTCACGGTGGCGTGACCGTGGTGGACGGGCGCATTTCCCAGGTTGTGGAAGGAGCGCCGACCCTTGAAGCGGCGGAAACCGTCGATCTTCAGGGAAAGTGGCTGTTGCCAGGGCTGGTGGATGGACATGTTCACTTCAACGAACCCGGTCTCGAGACATGGGAACGATACCGAACGGGCACCAAAGCCGCTGCTGCGGGGGGTGTGACCACAATACTCGACATGCCCCTCAATTCCACGCCACCCACCATCAACCTGACCGAGTTGGACCGCAAACGCGAGGCCGTGCAGAGCGAGGCCGTGGTGGACTATGCGCACTGGGGCGGGTTGGTCAACAACAATCTGGCGGATTTGCAGTCGCTGCACAATGCAGGGGTCATTGGACTCAAGGCCTTCATGACATATGCTCCTGGATTTCCCCGAGTGGATGACGATCTGATTTATGCAGGCATGAAACAAGCGCGCACATTGGGCAATCTGGTCGCCATCCATTCGGAAAACGAATACATGACAGCCTTTCTGGCACGAGAGCTCCAGGCTGCGGGACGACGAGATTTCTTGGCTTGGCCGGAATCACGACCACCGTTCCAGGAACTGGAGGCGGTCCAGCGTGTCCTGTTCTGGGCCGGCGTGACTGGCGCCCAACTCCATATCGTGCATGTATCCATTGCAGAAGGAATCAAGGCGGCAACCCAAGCCAAGACAAAAGGCGTCAATGTAACCGTTGAAACCTGTCCACAGTATCTTATGCTTGATCTGAACGACTATGAGCGCATTGGGCCGAGAGCCAAGTGTGCACCGCCAATCCGCAGCCGCGCACAGGTGGAAGCGCTATGGAAGTGTGTCTTGGCGGGCCAGGTAGACACGATTGGATCGGATCATTCGCCTTGTACAGTACAGGACAAGGAGATCGGCTATACGGATATCTGGCAGGCGTGGGGCGGGATTTCAGGGATCCAGACAATGCTGCCAGGGCTGATGACAGAGGGTGTCCATAAGAGAGGTCTTTCCCTTCCCCTGCTAACCCGAATGGTATCAGCCAATCCAGCCCGCATCTTCGGACTGTATCCGCGCAAAGGCACGATTCAGCCTGGAAGCGATGCCGATATGGTCATTGTCGACTCCAACCGACAGTGGACGTTGGCCGAGGAGGATCTGCACTATCTCAACCAGCACAGTGCGTTTGCCGGGTTCCAATTCCGTGGACGCGTGGAACAGACTTTCGTACGGGGAGTCTGTGTCTGCAAACAGGGCACGATCACGGTGGATCCGGGATTCGGTGAGCTGCTGAAACGAGAGGCTCCAGACAACATCCAAGCCGGGATGCCCGCTTGATTCGAATTGGAAAATCGCCAGTTCTTGCCATTCTGGTCCGACAGATCCTGAAAGCTGAACGCTGGCCACAAACCCCCACAGCCCAAGACGGAATGAAATCCATATCGCGTCCCTGACAGGAATTTTCATGACACATTGCCATTCAGCCCGAAATAGAAGGCGCAAACCTCTGGAGTTCAAAATCCCGGCCTGACGGCTTGTTCGGAGAAGCATGACCACAAAATCACGGACAGAGCCATCCCCACAGGTGCAGATCAGGACAGCGATTGGACCGGCAATGTCCCATTTGACTTGTGATCTTGCCTTGTTTAGTTAGAATCAATGATCGCTTGGATCCGCAAGCCCAGACTATGCGCGGCCGACGCAAGACCTCTCCCATTTCGCATCCGCAAGCCAAGAGACGTTGTCGGCCGTGCTGCATGCTGTGGATAGTCGGCTCTTTGTCGCTTGTGGTTGTTGCAGGGGGAGCGATATGGTATGCCGGAACTGCCGACAGTGTTCCAGAATCAACAGATCCGCGGTCTCCATTGCCCTCGCAAGCAGTGGTGCGAACACTGCGTGTCTCAAATCTGCGCGCAGGTCCCGGATTGGAGTTCCAAGTTGTGGAGGTCATTCCGGCAGAGCACCCGGTGTTGCCTGTCGGACAATCTTCCAGCCAAGCATGGTTCAAATTGGCACGTGGCACCTGGATCTGGTCCGAGTTGGTTGATTACATGCCGCCCGAATTGCCAGTGTTGGAATCAGAGCCAACACACCCTGACCACTTCAACCACTCCAGAGTGGTCCTCGGTTGGGTGTCTGAAACGGCAGTGATCAAGGCAGAGACAGCGCTTTGGGCTGGACCAAGCCAGTTTCATGCCCAACTGGGCAAGATGAAACCAGGGCAACGCCTAAATGTGTTGGGACGCAATCGGGAAAGGACATGGCTGGCAGTGCATATAGCAGGGAGCAGTCGCAATCAGTGGATTCACGCTGAGCATGCCCAGTACCCATTTGTTGATTTTTTGCCAGTCTTGGCATCTCACGAAAAGCCGGACACCAAGGCCCTGTTCGACTTTATGATTGAACATACCGTCAAACAGACCGACTCCACGCGCTCCGTGCAGGTTACGGTTCAGAATTGTGGACAGGCCAACGCTTTTGCTCTCACCTTTCTTGGACAGAAAGAGATCGTAATATGCGAAGAATTGCTGACCCAAATGTGGTTGGACTTCGCCGAGATTGAAGCCGTTTTTCCTTCGTCTCTGGAATACACCGTGGCCGCGACCAGCGGCATTCTGGCTGTAGTACTGCACGAATTCGCACATCATTTGATGGATGATCCGATTGCGACCCGTGGAATCGAAAGCCTAGGACAATCCATAGCCAAGGCCCAAGACATAGCAACTCGCTATGGCACTACATTCGGCGAAGACATAGCCGATCTGTACGCTACGGCAGTTCTGATCGAGTTGGCCGAGGAATTGAGCAAGAATCCGGAAACCAGCATCGCGTTGCCTGTCGACTATATCGCCTTGGGACCTGTCATGATGGGGTATGTACTGGCAAATCGGCCACAGGAACTGTTGTTGGTGTGGAGCGACAACGCGACTCACTCTCCACCTCACGAACGACTGGCTACCATCATCTGCGTAGGATTGGATAGCAGAGGACAGTCTTTCTCAATGACTCTCAACAACTTGGCAGGACTTCATGAACGTCTGCATCGCCTTTCGGCAGATCAAGGGCGGACTTGCCTGGATGGTATCGGATCTGAACCCGATGCCTATGCGGCTCTTGCGCTTGAGATCGAAGAGCTGTTTGCCCCCGCTCTGCCTGCATGGTGGTAACTGGCACACTGCCAGACACAATTGATTGAACTTTCCGCGCTGTCCCTTGCCGCATCTGTCTGTCCTTCCGCTGCCTCTTGGTCCATCTCGACAGGAGCGCCCAAGGAATCCCGACCATCTGCGGCAAGCTCTGTCAGTCAGTTAGAGTTGTTTGACCGCGGAAATTCTCGGTAGCCCTTGCCTCTTGCTTTATGTCAATTTGCAAATTACAGCACAGATCTTGAAACCACTTTGCTTGAAGAATCCAGCGGCGACAAACGCACCGGTTCGGTGCAAGTCTAAAGAATCCGGCGCGTGTCCGCCGAGCCGATCCTCCTGTACAGACACAACGAGGCGGAAAACAAGCCATACTTGATGGCTCTTGGATGTCCAAATCAAGTCCCGTTTTGAGCCATGCTGCAGTCCGTGAGGGCAGACTCGAGCGGACTTTCCCCAGACACCCTGAACTCGGTTTGGCTGCAAACGCGATACAATTCACGCCATTCCCTCCGCTGTGAGAAACTCCATGCCCAGATCCCATCTGACCGTTGCCGTCGCCGTCAATCCAAGCCTGTTTGAAAACCTCTTCGCCCGCGAAAGTCAGGACCGGCTGGCTTCACTGGCAGCGCTGAAATTTCAAGAGCAGGAAACCCGCCTTGCGGAAGAAGAACTGACGGAGCTCATTCAGGACTGTGAGGTTGTCATCTCGGGTTGGGGCACCCCCCCCTTTTCGCGGGCCGTGATGGATGGCGCCCCGCGGTTGAGAATGATTGCCCATTCCGCCGGATCCATAAGGCGACTGCTCCCTGAACCGGTTTGGGAACGTGACATCCTGGTAGTGCATGCCGCCGCCGCCATTGCTCCGGCCGTGGCGGAAATGACGCTGTTGTTGATGCTCATGTGCCGCAGAAACGTACATCGCATCAGCCAGCGCATGAAAGAGGGCGAGCCTTGGCCGCAGACCCAGAATCTAGGCTATGAGCTGGCTGGGTCCCGAGTCGGCGTCATTGGCGCCGGGCACACCGGCCGCAATGTCATACGCGTGTTGCGGGCCCTGAACACGGAGCTGTGGGTCTATGATCCGTATCTGAGTTCGGGACGGGCTCAAGAGCTGGGAGTGCGTCAAGTCTCCTTGGAAAATCTGATGAGCCAGTGCCCCATCATCACTGTGCAGGCTCCACCCACCCCAGAGACCCATCACATGATCGGGCAGGATCTGTTGGATAAAATTCAGGACGGAGCCCTGTTCATCAACACGGCACGCTCTCACGTAGTGGATGCCGATGCCCTTTATGAATCCCTGAAAGACAATCGGTACCAAGCCGCCTTGGATGTCTTTGACACGGAACCCTTGCCCATCGACAGCCGGCTGCGCGGTCTGCCCAACGTCACCCTCACCCCGCACATGGCCGGCAAATCAGAGAACGCCCGGCGGCGGCAAGGGGCATTGATCGTCAGCGAACTGGAGAGATATGCTTGCGGGGAGCCTGTTGCGGAGCGGGTCACGCGTGACATGTTGTCCACTATGGCCTAGGCTGGGAGCCGGTTATGCATATTGCCTTGCGCCGATCTGAACTGGGCCAAGACCATACGGGAAAGGCGACATGGAAGACTCGCGTCGAAGATGTCGAACTGGACCCTACCCAGTGTGCAGCGCTCGTTTGCGATGTCTGGGACGGACATTGGTGCCGTGGCGCCCAAGAGAGGCTGGCCGAGCTCGTGCCTCGCATGGAGGTCACCGTACGGGCCGCCCGCCAACGGGGCATGTCCATCATTCATGCTCCCTCCGACACCTTGGATTTCTATGCAGATTCGCAGGCCCGGAAACGCATTTTGGGAACACCTGCCGTCAAGCCACCGCCTGACCTGACCGTGCCGAATCCACCTCTGCCCATCGACGATTCCGACCACGGTGCAGACACTGGCGAAACAGAGCCGCACAAGGCTTGGCGCCGCCAACAGGAAGGGATCTATATTGATGAAGCACGGGACGTGATCTCGGACAGCGGCAAAGAAATTTACAGCTGGCTGCAGTATCGCGGTATCGCCTGGCTCTTCATTCTGGGAGTGCACACGAACATGTGCGTACTACACAGGTCTTTTGGCATTAAGCAGATGGTGCGCTGGGGAATGCAGACCGGCCTGATCCGAGATCTTACGGACTGCATGTACAACCCGGCCCGTTCTCCCTACGTATCGCATGCCGAAGGCACGAATCTGGTAGTGGGCTATATTGAGAAACACTGGTGCCCCACCTTGCACAGCCAGTGCATAGTGGGCCTCTGACCCATGCTTTTTCGGTCAGTTTCAACTGCAAGCACAAGGAGTATTTGGAATGCCCGCTGGAACCTCCAATGACGTTGTCAAGGGCTGTGGCTGTCACCACATTGCCCTGCAGACCAGGGATTGGGACGCTGCGCTGCAGTTATACCGAGATGTGCTGGGCATGAAGGTGGTCGCCCAATTCGGTTCGCCCGAACGAAAGGTGTGGCTTCTGGATATGGGAGACGGCAGTTTCATGGAGCTTTTCGAGCCCACCAACGACACGCCAACGCCAGGGGCCGAAGCCCCCAACGACCCGATTTTCCATTTCGCCCTGGCCACCTCGGACACCAAGGCCAGCACCGAGAGAGTGCGGGACGCTGGTTACGAAATCACGGTGGAGCCCAAGACAGTGGAGCTGGGCGACATGACGGTAACCCTCTCGTTCTTCAAAGGCCCTTGCGGCGAGGTCGTCGAATTCTTCCAGGTGCACTGAAACCAGCAGGGAGGTCAGGCCCCATCTTGACCTCCCCGCTGGCATTCTCTGTACCCATGTCTCGACCATGGAACCCTGCAGCCCGGAAGCCGAAATGATCGTGCGCGTGAAAGCCATAATCTTCGGCATCCAGCGCCCGAGATTCCATACCATTTCCTTCACAAAGTCTCGTTGACCATCCCCCCTATTGCTACCAGCCGACGACTCTATATAGAGGGCGCCTTTGGCACAGGCAAGACCGATCTGGGGCTGATGCGCCTGCAATGGGTGATGCAGGAAGTGCAGGGCCAGGGTCAGATCGTCTCGCTGCTTGTGCCGTCCCGTTATACCTTGCGCCGGCTGCGTCGGCGTTTGGAAGGGACGATACCCGTTGCCCACAGCCCCTTTCGTCTCGTGACCTTTGCCGGATTGATGATGGAAGCCGTGACCTTGGCATGGCCCGTCTTGGCCGAGAAAGCCGGATATCCGGATCCGGCGCCCGCGCCGCGCTTTCTGAATCTGGAGTCGGCCCAGCATCTGCTGGCGCCTGAAATCATGGAAAGAGCCATCCATGGCCAGTTCGAGGCTGCCACGCGCCGCCACAGCCCTGGCAACAATAGATTGCTTAGCCAGCTGGTGGACAATCTGTCCAAGGCCGCCATGTATGGCTACTCGCTGGAGGAGGCCTATACCCGTCTTGCGCGCTCCATACCGCCGGGCCGCTTCCAGGAAGGTCGGCTCGAAGCATTGCGGACCGCCCTGCGGGTAAGCCGCAAGTTTCGTCGCAACTGCCTGCGCCAGAATCTGGTGAGTATCGACTTGCTCTATACCCTCTTTCGGTTGCTATTGCGGGATACACGGCTGACCGATTCTCTGTTGCGGGAGCGGTGCCAACATCTGATTGCGTTCGAGTGCGAGGAATTGGACTATGCAGGTCACGAATTTCTGGTCACCCTCGTCCCCCTGACAGAATCCAGCCTCTGCCTAGCCGATCCCCAAGGGGGCTTCCGATATTTCCTGGGGGCGTATCCCGATGGCTTGCCGCGCTTGGCGGAAGTCTCGGAACTTGCCTTCACCTTGGCGGATCCACCTGATTCGGGGCGTGCGATCATGGCCCACCGGCTCGCCCGCGGCGTGTCGGGCGCGGACTCCCCGATGCCGGACCCGGTACAGATCGGGACCCGTGTTGAAGTCGTGCGGGCCTCGCCGCTGGATGAATGTGGCGGAGCCATACAGGAGTACTTTGACATCAGCCATCACGATCACTTCGGAGACACACTGACCTGGACCGCGGAAACTGTGGCTGCCCTTATACAGGAAAGGGGTCTGCCACCCAGTCAAGTGGTGATACTGGCCCCGGTGGTGGGCAATGCCTTGCGTTTCGCCTTGGAACAGAAGCTGCGCAGACGGGGTCTGGAAATGTTCACGCACAGGCCAAGCCGACTGCTCAAGGACGAGCCGGTGGTTCAGGCCCTGTTAGCCTTGACCTGTCTGGCCCATCCCCACTGGCGGCTGCCGGTAGATCCGATAGCCAAGCGCATTGCCCTGCAGCTGTGCATGAAGGACCTGGAAGGCTGGCGAGCGCACAGCCTGGCCCAAGTCTGGACCGACGCGTATCGGCCCTTTCTGTCCTATCCCGCGGACTTGCAGGACAGAATCGGCACCCGGTTTGGAATCCGCTTCGATGCCCTGCGCAGTTGGCTACAGGACTATCACAACGAGGACCGCTACGAGACACTGGATGTCTTTCTGGCCCGCTTGTATGACGAACTGCTCATCAGTTCCGGCTTCAGTTTCGGTCAGGATGCCGACGCCGCCCGCCTCGCACATCAGCTCATGCGATCGGCCCACCGTTTTCGCTTGCTGTTGGAGGAAATCGGGTATCAGGAAGACACCTTGGAAAATCCCTTTCTGCTGCAGGGCGAGATAGGCAAGATCTATGTGGAGCTGATTCTGGCGGGCCTGATAGGCAGTCTGCATCTGCCTGACGACACGCCGCCCCCGCAGGCGGTCGTGCTGGCATCGGCCTACAATTTTGTCTTGCAAGGGTACCGAGTGGCACATCAGTTCTGGCTGGACGTGAACCATCAGAGTTGGGGGCACCGGATGCATCAGCCCTTGACTCACCCCCATGTGCTCGAGCCTTCCTGGAATGCGCATCGGGCCTGGAGCGACGCCGACGAAGAGCAGGCCAGTCAGAGAAAGGTCTGGAGGTTGCTGACGGGATTGCTGCGACGCACGGGCCGCAAAGTGCATGTCGCCGTGAGCACTTTCGGTGAAACCGGACATGACCAAAGAGGACCTTTGGCACGCGTCCTCAATTCCATGCTGGTGCAGGAAGCCTTCACGGCGACCGAACCCGAGGCCTCCCTTCCGCAGCCTTTTTCCTTCATGCAAAACTGAGCAGTGCGAAATCACTGGCCATGCCCCAGACAACAACAGAAGAGGCAGCCTATGACAGAAGCCCAGGGCTCCGTGCAGAGAGCCACAAGCCCCCCGCTTGGCCCCACAGAAATCCAGGCGTACTGCACGGCCGGATTTCTGGTCGTGCCGGCAACGGAACTGTCGGAGTTGCGGCAGGAAGCCACAGCCATCTGCTGCAGTGACCGGGGAGCCGTCAACGGAGTGACACCGGCCCCTCCCGATGCCACCGACATGGAGGTGCCGCGACAATACCTGTGCCTCCACTTCCCGCACAAGATTTCCGAGATCATGGCGCGCTATCTGGGCCGTTCGGTCATCACCGGCACTTTGCAACAGCGCATCGGACCCAATGTCAAGTGCATGCAATCCATGCTTTTTGTCAAGGCCAGTGGAAAGCCGGGACAAGCTTGGCATCAGGATGAATTCTTCATTCCCACACGTGACTGCTCGCTGCACACGGCTTGGATCACCTTGGATGACGCCGCGCAGGAGAATGGATGCCTGTGGGTCATTCCCGGTTCTCACAAGGACCGCCTGATTTGGTCCCAGCGAGATCACAACGATCCCCGGTTCGATTGCACGGGAGTCAAGGTCACGGCCGGTTCCACTGTCCTTTTCAACGGCCACCTCCTGCACCGGTCTTTCCCCAACCGCGCCGCGCCAGGACGCCGATGGGCGCGGGTCAACCATTACATGAGCGCGGAATCGCTGTTGCCCTGGTTCCCGCTGCAGGACGGTGTACATCAGGGCATTAACGACTTTCGAGACATCGTCAGGATCGCGAGCCGAGACCTCTACGCTTGGATGGGAAGATCGGATGCGCCCCAAGGCGCAACCCAGCGACGAAGGGGGTTGTGTCAAGGGAGATCAGGAGCGGAAGCCCAGCAGAAGGATGTGACATGACGAGCGATTACCAGTACTGGAATGAGAGATACCACTCGGGGTCCACGCCATGGGACACCGGGATTACGCCGCCCGAAGTGAAGGCGTTCTGGCGCCAATACGGACACGCCTTCGGTGCCCGGGACTTGGTCCTGGATCTGGGCTGTGGCACTTTGACCAATCTGATCTTTCTGGCTCGGCAAGGGGTCAGGGCCGTTGGCCTAGACCTGTCCCAGAAGGCTCTGCAGAAGGGATCCGCCAGAATGGTGACCTGTCGGGCTCAGGGACACCGCGCTGCGGCCTCGGTGGGCAACGTAACCCATCTGCCTCTGGCGGCCGGCGTGTTTTCCTATGCCCTCGACTTGGGGTGTCTGCATACCTTGGACCCCTCGGAACGCCCCACCTACATGGAAGGCATCTGTCGCGTGCTGGTCCCCGCCGGCTTCTATCAGGTGTTTGGCTTTCAGCGAGTGTCCGCCGACCCGCCCCCGGACGGTCAGCGGCGATATTTCCTGCCGGGAGACCTCTCCCGGCTTTTCGACGCCCGCTTCGAGACGGTCAGCGAACAGGTAGACTCGGAAGTCAAGGAAGGGCGCCGAGGCGTATGGCGCTTGATGCGGCTCCGGTAGTCGCCATGAGAAGTTGCATGGAAAATCATTGATGCACAGGCAAGGACAGGAGAGCGTGGCAATGACGCAGGCACGAGCACCTTTCGGACTGGATCCACATCTGGACGCACTGTTTCAGCGAAACGCCCGACGCGAAAAAGCGACCACGCACCACTTCACGGCCTTTGGGAATTGGCAGAAGGCCGGACGCCGACGCGTGGCGGAGCTGTTGGGCATTGCGGACCTGCCCCGGCCGGAAGCCATCCGACAGGATCTTTTGCACCAACGGGACAGAGGCGCCTTTGTAGAGGAGAAATGGGCTGTCACCTCACAGGAGGATGTGGCTCTTCCCATCTACTTTCTTGTGCCCAAGAAGCGGGACCCCCTGCCCCCCGTACTGGCCTTTCATGGTCACAATCCATCCGTACAGTACATTCTGGGCAACTATCCGGATGTTGACACCGCCACCGCCGAGCAGGCCCGCGACGGCAACTACGCCGAGCGCTTGGCCGCGGCCGGGCACATGGTTTGCGCCGTGGAGCAAAGGGGATTTGGCGAACGGATTACAAGGGCGGCCGATGGCATGCAGCAACCCAATTCCTGCCGCCATTTGGCCTTTCACTACCAGATGCTGGGCCGCACGCTGGTGGGCGAAAGATGTCGAGATGGCATGTTGGCCTTGGACTTGTTGCGGGCCCGGCCTGAAACCCGGGGAGCCAAAGTGGCAGTGACGGGCAATTCGGGCGGAGGCACCACCACGTTCTGGCTGGGAGCCATCGAAGAGACTTTGGACGTCGTTATTACGGGGTGCTATTTCTGCTCCTTCGAGAACTCCTTGATGTCGATTCGCCACTGCGAATGCAATTACGTGCCGGGCGCGGCGCACCTCTTTGAAATGGGCGACATAGCCAGCCTGATGGCTCCGCGGCCCCAATTGTTCATTCAGGGAGAATTCGACGACATCTTCCCCATTGCCGCGGCCCGCCGGGAATTCGACACCGTGCAGCAGGCATACGCCGCACTGGATTGTGCAGATCGAGTGAAAATGGCCGTGCATCCCACTGGGCATGCCTACAACGTCGGATCTGCCTTGACCTTCTTGCAGACCTGGATGTAATCGGACGGCCCAGCCCATGCGGGTATGGTTATTCCGGTTCGGCCCAATCCAACCTATAATGAACCCGTTGGCTATCCAATGCATTCTAGGGCAATCCCCTGAGGAGTCCTGATGTCCGCCAGGAAACTCAATGTCATCCTACTGGGGATAGATTCCCTCCGGGCCGACCACATGAGCTGCTATGGGTATCCCAAGCTGACCACCCCTCATCTGGACCGGTTTGCCTTGGAAGGCGCCCTCTTTGAGAACACCATCAGCGCCCACATTCCCACCACCAGCGCCTACGCGTCCATGCTGACCGGTCTGGATACGTTCGGCACGCAGGTCGTGGCGCTGCGCCATCGGGGCGGCCTGCGGCCCGAGATCAAGACCCTGGCGGAAATATTGCGGGAAAACGGCTATGACACCTCCTGTGTCGGCTTCAGCGGCAACCCCAGCTCCCGCGGATTTGACACCTATCTGGACTACAGTGCCTGGGGCAGTTGGGCCGAGGGGCGCAGCCCCAAGGCCCAGAACCTCAATGCCGTGACCATTCCCGAACTGGAACGGCTAGCCCGGCAGGACCAGCCGTTCTTCCTTTTCCTGCGACACATGGATCCCCATGCGCCGTACCTGCCGCCGGAACCCTACGAAAGAGCCTTTTATCACGGCAACGAGACGGATCCGCACAATCGTTCGATGGATCCGGTGATGGCCTTCAAGCCCTTCCGGGATTTCTTCGCCCAATGGCTGCCACCCGGCATCTCCGACAAGGATTACGTCATCGCGCAGTATGACGGCGCGATCGCCTACATGGATGCCTGTATTGCCACGCTCTTCAAGGCGATTGCGGGCCTGGGCTTGCAAGAGAACACGATCGTGATTGTCAACGGGGACCACGGCGAGACTCTGTACGACCATGAATGCTGGTTTGACCACCATGGCCTGTACGACAACGTGTTGCATGTCCCCTTGATCCTGCGGCTTCCGGGACGCATCGCCGCGGGACAGCGGCTGACCGGGTTCAATCAGCACAAGGACTTGGTACCTACCATCTTGGACTATGTCGAAGCCGACAATCTGGGCATCGACTTCGACGGGTGCAGCCTGCGTGCCTTGATGGAGGGCACGGTGGAGTCCTTTGAAACCGGCATCTACATTACCGAATGCACTTGGATGCGCAAGCATGGTTGGCGCACCGCCTCCCACAAGTACATTCACGCCTTGGAGCCGGATTTCCATTTCAAGCCGGAAATTGAACTGTACGACTTGATCGCGGATCCCGAAGAGAACCACAATATCGCACCGGAGCATCCGGAACTGTGCGCGTGGATGGAAGCCCAGTTGCAGGCCTGGATCTGCAAGCGGCAAGACGAGACCGGTCTTCCCAACCCGATTCAGGATCAGAAAGGCTGGCACGGCAAGGAAGGGATCGGGTATTTCGAGTCCTCCCAGCAGGCCTACGACACCTTGCATATCGGCAGCGCCGCGGCCGGCGCGAAACTGCAGGCCCGCACCTTGCGCCAAGATGACAAGAGCTGATACCGGACCGTTCCTTATTCACCTAAGAGCCAAACCCCATGCTTAGCCCACAGCAGATTGACGAATTCCAAGCCAACGGCTTTCTGAATGCCGGCCCGGTGCTGGACATGGCCGAAGTGCAGGTCCTGCGAGACGAAGTGATGCGGACCATTGAGCAGCGGGACGCCGCCGGTGTCAAGCAGCCCGTCAGTTGCCGCAACCTGTCCAGCGTGGACACAGAGCCCATTTGGCAAATCGTGGACATTTGGATTAGCAGCGAACCGTTTCAGAGACTCCTGTCCCATCCCCACATTACCTACGGGCTGGCGCAATTGACCCAAGCCCGGGAATTGCGGATTTGGCATGACCAGATTCAATACAAGCCCCCTCAGAAGGGCGGAGTCAACATGTGGCATCAGGATGCGCCACTGTGGCCGATCATTGCCCCCATGACGGAAGTGACCGCCTGGGTGGCGCTGGACGATGCCGATGCCGAAAACGGCTGCATGAGCATGGTGCCCGGCTCTCACCTTTGGGGCAACCACATCGATTTTCTGCGCACCCTGGAGTCCTATGAGGCCATGCCCAATCGGTTCGAGGACCATCCAATTGCGGTGGTACGATGTCCGGTCCGGGCCGGTGAGGTGCATTACCACCATGCCTTGACATGGCACGGCAGTCACGCCAACACCAGTGGGCGCCCCCGACGTGCCATCGCCATGCACTACATGACCGAGGATACACGCTACGTCGCCTCGGGCGAACACATCATGAAACCCTATGTCAAGGTCTCGGACAACGAAATCCTGACAGGCGAATACTTCCCCCAAGTGTATCCGTCTCCCTAGGCGGACGGCTCACCTTAATCCATACCAACGAGGTCTGACTGCGATGTTGAAGGTTGCGATTGTCGGCATAGGCAACATTGGCAAGACCCATGCCAAGGTGTACCAGGAGCATGCAGACACGGAAATCGTGGCTGTCTGCGACCAGATCGAAGCCGCGGCGCAGACGGGTGGCGAACTACTGGGTGTACCGTATTTCACGTCAGTGGCGGCCCTGCTGGCCAGTGATATCGAAGTGGACATGGCCAGCGTCTGCACCGCGGGCAAGGAAAACGGCGGGGATCACTATGAACCCACCATGGCTCTCTTGGGCGGTGGCATTCCCGTGTTGGGGGAGAAGCCGATTTCCAACGAATTGCCCAAGGCCCGGGAGATGGTTGCCTTGGCCCAGGAGAAGAATCTGCGATATGGCATCAATCTCAATCACCGCTTCACGCCGGCGGCGCTGCGGGCCAAGGAGTGGGTGGAAGCGGGACGACTGGGAGAGCTCCACATCATCAACATGACGATGTGGATCAACAACCCGAACGAGTCGTCGGAGCATTTTCACATGCGGGCCCTGCATCCCCATTCCTTGGATGTCATGCGCTATTTTGCCGGCGACGTGACCAAGGTGCATGCCTTTTTCAAGAAGGGCAAGGGCCGCCGGATCTGGTCCAACGTACAGGTCAATCTGCTCTTTGCCAATGGAGTGATCGGCCATTTGACCGGCAGCTACGACGCGGGCGGCAGCTACGGTCTCGAGACGCTGGAGGTGGTCGGTTCGGAGGCGCGCTTCGTGCTGCGGGAGGCCTGTCAGCATCTGGAATTCTATCCGCGGGCCAGCATGGAAAAGGAAACCTATTCCTTTCTGGGTGGCATGATGGCGTTCCCCGAGACGTTCAAGTCCCGCATCACCCGTTGGATAGAGCAGAACAAGAAAGACGCGGCCCCGGCGGACATTGACGCCTCGGGGGCCGATGGTTTGCGGGTGCAGACCATCATCGAAGCTGCGATTGAATCATGGCGCACCGGCCAAGTCATCTCCGTTTGACTGTCCGGGATCGTGATCCGTCATACATTATCAGGGAGCAAGCATGAAGTTGGGGTTGAATACCGTTTTGTTTGGTGGCTACGACGTGGAGACCGCCTTCAAGTACACCGCCATGGCCGGGTATGACGGAATTGAGCTGGGGGCCATTCCCATGATGGCCAACCATCTTCCACTGGACGATTGGCAGGGATCAGCCGCCCACATCAAGCGACTGGCCCAGGATCACCAGTTGGAGTTGCTGGCCATGGAGCAGCCGAGCCAGGACGACACGGTGATGGAAAGCGCTTTCCAGGCGGCCGTGGAGATGGGCGTGCCCATCATCAATTGTGGGCCGGGAGGCACGGCGGACGATGCGGCATCGTTTCAGCAATCTGTGGACAATCTGGGCAAGTTGGCAGACAGAGCGGAGCATTATGGTGTTACCCTATGCGTGAAGGCCCATGTAGGCAACGCCGTGTACAACACACCCACAACCCTGAAGATGATGAAGGCCATTTCCTCTCCGGCGTTTGGCATCGACATGGATCCCAGCCATATCCACCGGGCCCACGAGAATCCCGTCGAGGCATTGGCGGCCGTGGTCTCCCGTGTCAAGCACGTACATATCCGGGATTGCCAAGGTCGCGCGACGGGACCCGGCAAGCCTGAAACCCAAGCCAACGGGCGCGGCGACATCGATCTGGTAGGGTATATTCGCGTCTTGCAGGCGCATGGCTATCAGGGCCCTCTCAACCTGGAAGTGATTGGAGCCAAGTCCTATGACCTGCTCCAGACATGCATCATCGCCGCCGAATCGAGAGGTCATATGCAGGCGTGCCTGCAGGCCTGTGGTGCCCGATAAGGTTCATTGAATCTCGGGCTGCGCCGGTGTTGACGGAGGAAATAGCTCACGGCCAAGTGTTCCGCCTTCTCCCGCGTCAGGCCAAATCTACCGTTGTCCTTGCCAAGATCGAGGCCGCGCGGTAGGGATCGATGCACGCTGGCCCGTCAACCCAGATGAAAGTGAGACAACGTGGCAGCCGGGGCGGGGTATAGCGAAACTTTCGTCACGCCACTGCAAGCGTCCTTGCGGACCTTGTTGCAACCCTTTTTTCTGCTGGCCCACTATGACACCGCCAGCCTGCGCGGGGACGTGGTGGCAGGAATCACAACCGGCGTCATCCTAGTCCCCCAGTCCATTGCCTATGCCCTGATTGCCGGCCTGCCCCCGCAGGTCGGACTGTACACGGCAATCGTGGCCGCCATCGCGGGGGCCTTGTGGGGTTCCTCCAATCACCTCCATACAGGGCCGACCAATGCAGCCTCCCTGCTGCTCTTGGCTACTATCAGTCCCATCGTCTCCGCCACCAGCGTCTCGGAGTACCTGGCCGTGACGGGCCTGTTGACCGTAATGGCCGGCGTCATGCGTCTGGGGTTGGGCATTCTGCGCCTAGGGTTCATAGTCAATTTTGTCTCCGATGCCGTGGTAGTGGGTTTTACCGCAGGCGCCGGAATGTTGATCGTGGTGAATCAATTTGGAGGCCTGCTGGGGCTGAACGTGGTGTCCAGCCCCCAGTTGAGCGTCACGTTGATGAATCTGACCCAGAACGCGTGGCCGGTGCACTACTTGAGCCTGGGCCTGGGATTCGCAACCTTGGTTCTCATGTTCCTGCTGCCCCGCCTGCATAGAAAGCTGCCCAGTCAGTTTCTGGCCGTCTTCCTGATCTCGCTGCTGGTTTGGGGGCTGCGGCTGGATCAACAGGGGGTGGCAATCATTGGCCGCCTGTCCAATGTCCTGCCGTCCCTGAGTCAGCAGTTGCCTCTCGCGAACTGGAATCTGCTGCAAGCCCTGTGGCCCGGAGCTACGGCCATCGCCACCATTGGCCTGATCGAGGCCCTGACCATTTCCCGTTCTCTCGCTACCGAATCGGGACAGTACTTGGACAACAACCAAGAGATGGTTGGGCAGGGTGTAGCCAATGTCATTTGCGGTTTTCTGGGTGGCTATTGTGCATCCGGCTCCTTCACGCGCAGTTCATTGATGTTCCGGGCCGGGGGCGAAACCCGCATGGCCAGCATCTTCTCCGGCATCTTTGTGCTGATCGCCATGCTGGGTCTTGGATCCCTGATACAGTACTTGGCACGTCCGGTCTTGGCCGGCTTCGTGATCGCCACGGCCATTGCCATGGTCAATTACAAACGGGCGCGCCAGATTATGGGCACCAGCAAGTCGGAAACCTTCATCATGCTGGTGACATTCGGATCCGTCTTTCTGTTTCCTCTGGTCTATGCGGTCGCGATCGGGATTGCGGCCTCCCTGATGGTGTATGTATACAAGACCAGCCGCCCCCGGGTACTGTCCTTGGTGCCTACCGCAAACTTTCGCCACATGCGCCCCGTACAGGACGCGAAAGAGGATCAATGTCCTCAACTGAGCATTCTCAGTATTGAGGGGGACCTATATTTCGGAGCCGCCAACCACGTCGAGGATCTCTTGCGCTCCATTGCGCCGCGGGCGGGCGACAGACGTTTTGTCCTGCTGCAACTGCAGAACATGGTGCAGGTGGATATCAGCGGCGTCAGAGTGCTGGAAAACTTCGTGCACTTTGTACGGAAGCAGGGAGGAGACGTCTACTTTTTCAAGGTGACCGAACTAGCGGATCGTCTGTTTCGATCCTCCGGATTTCACGAGTTCGTGGGGCAGGATCACTTTCTGGATGAGGACACCGCCATCGAATATCTGTTCCAGCGCATCCTCAATCCCAAGAAATGCATTTACGACTGTCCACATCGGATTTTCCAGGAATGTCAGAATCTGCCCAAGATTGCCATTCCCTTTCAAGACCTGCTGCTGGCCCATTCCGGAGCCGTGGAAGCCCACTTGATCCCGGTGGACGAGGTTTTCGCCCGCTTGGGCACCACGGATTCGGACAGCTTGGTGATTGACGTGCGCGAACAGATGGAGTGGGACCGGGGACACATTCCCGATGCCCGGCATATGCCCTATTCCACATTTGACCCGCTCAGTCCGCTGCTGAGGCACGAGCAGGAAATCATTCTGGTTTCCAATACGACCCGCCGGGCCTGCAACATTGGCCTGGTGCTCCGGAAACATGGATTCAAGCAAGTACGGGTCCTGGACGGCGGCATGCAGGCCTGGATGGAAACCTCTCACTTGACAGCTTTAAGCGAGTATTCCCCGACATGACCATCGATCCCTTTGTCGGCGAAACGCACATCAATCTCGGCTTCGACCTGGTCAGGACCACCGAGATGGCTGCGCTGGCCGCGGGCCGTTATGTGGGCTTGGGCCTGCGTACCCAAGCCGATACCATCGCCACGGAAACCCTATTGGAGGAATTGAGCCAGGTACCCTTTGAAGGGCATGTCTTGAGCCGGGCCCACAAGCAACTTGAACCTCCCGCCGCACAGGACGTCCCGATCGGCAACGGCGCCGGGCCGGCCATGGATGTGGTCTACGATGCAGTGGACGGTCTCAATCTGCTGTCACAGGGGCGGCCTGGGGCCATTTCCGTCATCTGCGCGGCGCCACGGCACACCCTGTGGAGTCCAGATCCCGCCTTGTACATGCAAAAGATCGTGGTGGACCGGCGCGTAGGCGCGGCCTTGGTGCCAGAATGCCTGGATGCGCCACCGGGCTGGGTGCTGGCCCTAGTGGCGCGCGCGTTGGGCAAGGAGATTCAGGACCTGGTGGTCTTTGTCCTGGACCGTCCCCGTCACATGAACCTGCTGGGAGAGATCCGCCGGGCTGGAGCCCGGGCTCAGATCCGCTTTGACGGCGATGTGGCCGGAGCCCTGCTGGCGAGCACCCCCGACAGCCCCATTGATGTGCTGATGGGTATCGGCGGTGCGATTGAAGGGCTGATTGCCGCCGTGGGCATCAAGGCTTTGGGCGGAGCCATGGTATCCCGGCTGGCCCCGCAAAGTGCCGAAGAAATGGAAGAGATTGCGACCGCAGGTCATGCTCCTTCCCAAATCCACACGACCGAAACCTTGATCAGGTCGGACCAGATATTCTTTGCAGCGACCGGCATCACGAATGGCGAGGTGCTGCGCGGAGTGCAGTACGCCGGCAATTGGGCTCATTCCCACTCCCTGATCATTCGCGGCGAATCCGGAATTATCCGGTACGTGCACACGGAACATCCCATGCGCGGGGATCCCCGGCCTAGCCATAGCTGAAGACCTGATCGGTCTGGGCCTCAATCCAGTTCCAATCATAGGTTACGCCTAGGCCCGGGCCATCCGGCACCGGTACACAGCCGTTGGCATCCAGGTCCCCGGGTTGATCGGAGTAGCCGTCCACATAGACCGGAGGCACGCAATTGGCCATGCCTGGGCCAATCAGAGCCATTTCATAGAAGTGGGTGTTGGGCAATGCCGACATCAGAGCCCGGTGGGCTGGGCCGCATGCATGCAGTTGCACGTCGAAACCTAGGGCCTGACAGAAATGGGCCGCTTTCAGGGCTCCGGTCAGCCCCATGTCGTATTCCGGATCCAGATGCATGATGTCGCAGCCGCCCTGCAGCAGGAAATTGGCCTTCTGCTCTATGCCGCGCACATGCTCGCTGACCAGCAGCGGAGTCCGCAGCTGCGCGCGCAACCGCTTGTGCGCGACGGCGGACACGCCGCTATCCCGGTAGGGATCCTCGTACCAGAAGTATCCGGCTTCGTCACAGGCCCGGCCTACAAAGAGGGCGTCCATGTAAGTCCGCAACTGACAGGCAGGATCCAGCATCAGATTCCAATCTGGGCCTACAGCGTCCCGCACGGCCAGCGCGTTGGCTGCCTCTTTGCGGGCATCCCCTGCATGCCATCCATGAATCTTGAAGCCATGAAATCCCCGTTGTTGGCATTCCCGAGCATAATCGCAGAAGGCTTGGATCGATTCCAGGCCGCCCGGCTCTTCCTGACCATGATAGGTGCTGGCATAGACCGGCAGGATCGTCCGAAAGCCACCCAACAGACTGGACACCGAAGCCCCCAGTCGTTTGCCGTGCAAGTCCCACAGAGCCAAGTCCAGAGGCCCGATGCCCATGTGGTCATACGCTCGGGATTCCCGCTTCAGCTCCTCCCAGATGAATTCGCGCCGCTCCGGATTCCTGCCGACCAGCAAGGGAGCCAGCATTTGCATTTGCCCCAAAGTCGAGGGGGTTCCCACCCAATGCGTAACGTATTCCCCCTGCGTCCCGTCATCGCAGGAAATGCGCACCGCATACCGCGTGGCCCTGAGGACGGCGCCTTGGGCATACACCATGTTGCCCACGCCGGTGGCGGAGTGCACCCCTAGGGACATGTCAGGCACAGTGAAGTGAAAGGGGCGGATTTCCACCCGGGAGACAGTGGTCATGGGATCAGCCTCTGGTCTGTCAGAAAGGAGTTCCGGGGACATGGTGGCCAAGGACCACACAGCGCAAGGCACAGTATAGAGCCGAATCAAAGGACAGCGGCGCCGCACAGCGCGCACGCGGGAGATCCGGACAACAAGACCGATGTCGGAAGCTTGGGCTCAGGCGGAGCCCCCCATGCCGGTGTCCTGCAGACACCCCACATCCTCAGACCCAATTCCCTTGGGACAATACAAGAAGCATGCCAAGAACATACGGCCACGGTGTTAGACCGGACGCGACCATGGAATCCCATTCCTGGGAAACACCGTGTTCCTCGTTACTGACGCCAACAGGCCAATGTTGCGGAAACCACTCTTCCCTCGGATCGAGGACCAGCGCTGGATGGATCTCTATGCACTCGGCCCCGATTCGGACGCCTGTGCACCGGATCAGGGTGGGATCACAATGGCGCGGATGCCTTGCACCCACCGACCCATTGGGAGGAAACGACAGGGGCAGTCCACAATCATACTCCGGAAAATCTATACTCGGTGCATTGTAGATCGGAATGTTTTGGCTATACTATCGACCAGAGAAGGTCTCTAACTGGATTGCACCGGAGCAGTACGCGGCGCATTTCCGCAGAGAGCGGACGGCATAGGCTGAAACTGTCTGCACAGGGAAAATGACGTGGAAGTCGCCGGGAAGCCAGGATGGGTCAGGGCAGTGCCTAGCCCGTCTCGGGTCAGCCTGTTACAGCTGTCGAGTGCCTGTCCCAAGGACAAGTAAAACAAGGTGGTACCACGGAGCCGTTTCGTCCTTGAACGAAGCGGTTTTTTTGTTTGGAGAAGTCGTCATGTCATCTGAATTGAGTCGCGTCTATGATCCCAAAGCCCACGAAGAACGGCTTGGCGCCTGGTGGGAGGCACAGGGATTCTTCCAACCCGAAACCCAGGCACAACTCGGCCAGCTAGATCCCGAAAAGCCCCCTTTTGTCATTCCCATGCCTCCCCCCAACGTGACGGGAGCGCTGCACCTGGGTCATGCCATCATGGATGCCGTCGAGGATTTTCTTGTGCGGGCCAAGCGGCAGCAAGGCTATCCCGCACTTTGGATTCCGGGCACCGATCATGCAGGGATCGCGACCCAAAGCATTGTGGAGCGATTTCTGGAGGAATCCGGAAGCAGCCGCCAAGCCATTGGCCGCGCGGCCTTCGAGCAGGAAGTCTGGTCTTGGAAGGAAGAATACCATGGCCGCATTTCCGGACAGCAGCGGCGATTGGGCATTTCCTGCGACTGGCAACGGGAACGGTTCACGCTGGATCCCAATCTGTCGCGCGCGGTGCGCACCTCCTTCGTGCGACTCTATGAGGAAGGCTTGATCTATCGTGGCGATTACCTAGTGAATTGGTCGCCCAAGTTGCAGACGGCCGTGTCGGACTTGGAAGTGGAATACGAAGAAATGGAAGGCACCCTGTACACCTTCAAGTATCGGTTGCAGGGATCGGACGACTACATTCCGGTGGCCACCACACGCCCCGAAACGGTGCTGGGCGACACCGGCCTCGCGGTGCATCCCGATGACGAAAGATATGGCCCCTTGGCGGGACGGCACGTGTTGGTGCCCCTTCAGGATCGCCCCATCCCAGTAGTCGCCGACGACGCGGTGGACCTGTCCTTCGGCACCGGGGCTTTCAAGATCACGCCTGGACATGACCACACCGACTACGAGGTGGGCCAACGGCATGGGCTGCCTTGCCTTGCCATTTTTGATCGGAATGCCCACTTGAACGAGACGACGGGGAAATTCGCGGGGTTGTCCCGGGAAGAAGGCCGGGTCCAGATCTGGGCGGACATGGAAGCCCAGGGCCTGACCCTCAAAACCGAACCGCATACTGTGCGGGTGCCCCGATCGCAACGCAGCGGTGAAATCATCGAGCCCATGATTAGCACCCAGTGGTTCGTGAAAATGGAGGAGATGGCCCAGCGAGCCAAGGAAGCGGTGGAAACCGGCCAGATCGAAATCGTGCCCAGTTCCTTTGCGAAAGTGTACTTTCACTGGCTGGACAACATTCGGGACTGGTGCATCTCGCGCCAACTGTGGTGGGGGCATCGCATTCCCGTCTGGTATGGCCCGGATGGGCACATGTTTTGCGCGATGGACGCTGAGGAAGCGCACGCGCGGGCACAATGCCACTATGGCGCACCCACGCGGCTGGAACAGGATGCGGACGTGCTGGACACTTGGTATAGCAGCGGCCTCTGGCCCTTCAGCATTCTGGGCTGGCCGGAACAGACAGAGGACTATGCAAGATATTACCCCGCCTCCGTGTTGGAGACCGGATATGACATCCTCTTCTTCTGGGTGGCGCGCATGATCATGCTGGGACTGAAGCTGACGGGACAAGTGCCGTTCCGGACCGTGTATCTGCACGGTTTGGTACGGGCGGAAGACGGCAAGAAAATGTCCAAGTCCGAAGACAATGCGGTGGATCCGCTGGACGTGATTTTGGAATATGGCGCCGATGCCCTGCGGTTCGCCCTGCTGACAGGCATATCGCCGGGCAATGACCTGACGGTACAAACCAGCCGCTTTGAAAACAACCGCAATTTCGCCAACAAGGTGTGGAATGCCTTTCGGTTCCTGCGATTCCATGCGGAGGGGCGCACCTTGCCCCTGACCCAGCCGGAAAACGTCTTTCTGACCACCTATGCCTTGCCGGCTCCCGAACTACTCACGTTGGCCGACCGCTGGATCTTGGCCCGTCTGGCCAAAGTGACACGGGACGCCGAGGGACTCCTGGCGGCATGGCAGATAGGGGAGATGGGCAAGTCGCTGTACGACTTCATCTGGCATGAACTCTGCGACTGGTATGTAGAGGCAGCCAAGATCACCCTGCGCGGCGCAGAATCGGAGAAGGCGCAGGCCACGGTCCAAGTCCTGGCTCACGTGCTGGGGCAGAGCATGCGCTACCTGCATCCGTACTTGCCGTTCCTGACCGAAGCCATTTGGCAGGAACTGCCAAGTCTGCCATCCGTCATTCCCACCATCATGCTGGCCCGTTGGGGCGACATTTCCGCTGCGGTGGACTCCCAAGCATTGACGGACTTTGGCCTGTTGCAAAAGATTGTGCGGGCCATTCGCAACCTTAGAGCCGAATACAAGATCGACCCGGGCCTGCGCCTGAAAGTGCAGATGACCTGCCAGAGTCGGCCGGCCCTGTTGACGGCCAACCAGGGTCTGCTGGCGGCCCTGGCGCGTCTGGACGCCTCCGAATCGCGCTTTGGCCTAGGATGGGCCAAGCCAGATCGATGCATCACGCTGACAGTGGAGGAGGTGACCATATACTTCCCATGGACCGGAGTCTTGGACATGGAAGCCGAAAAACAACGCCTGCAAGCCCAAAGCGACGACTTGCAGGGGCAGCTGCAACGTGTCCGACAGCTACTGGCCAACACCTCGTTCGTGTCTAGGGCTCCGGCGGAAGTTGTGACCCGGGAGAGAGAGAAGTCAGTGAAACTGGAATGGGAGTCTCACCAGATCAAGCAACGGCTGCAGGAAATACAGGGCTAGTCCAATGGGCGAGAGAAACATCCAAACAGGGTGAAAAATTTGGAAGTGAAAGCCTCTGGCTATGCTATACTGCCCCCGTTCGCAAAGGTTGGTTTCAACAACTGCGGCCAGACATGAACCCCCCTTTGGGTGCTGTTTCTCTGATGTTTCTTGAGGGCATGTTCGGACCAATTTTCCTATTGCCCCGTCACCCAGACTGCGACCGGACTTCCCTGTCCCCTTCGCAGTTTGTTGTACGCTCCGCCTCGACTTGGCGAATGGTCTCCTGATCCAGGAAGTGGCGGAATGGCGGAATTGACACCTGCGGAACGAAGAGCGCAGCGAATCGCGGAGGCAAAACGACGCGCCGCGGAGAAGCGGGGGACAAAATACGTCCCTGAGAAGGAGACGTCTCCTGCAGCGCAACCTGCGGCTGCACCGCAGGAGACGGGTAACTCCACGGAATCAGTGGCAAGGCCCGCCGCGGCACAAGCGGAGGAAACCGATCGAGTCTCCGTGACGCAAGCTCCGACAGCGGCCGAAGTTCCGGGCACGGAGCCGGCTGCCCGAGGTCCAGAGCGAGCTGTCGCACCGCCTTCCCCGTCGCGCACCGCCTCTGCGCCCCCAGAGGCAGACGCCTCGGGCACGGAATCCACGGTTCTGCGGACGGACATTCGCACACTCAATCGACGGGAGTTCCTGACCTACTCCTGGGGGGCAGCGGTAGGCGTCGTGTCGGCCCAGAGTCTGGTCGCGACGGGCCTGCTCATGTATCCACGGTTCCGCGCCGGTGAATTTGGCGGCGACTTTCTGTTAGGGTCCACGACAAGTTTGCCCAGTACGGACGCGGCGCCGCAAGGCGACCCGATTGGCAAGTTTTGGCTGGTCAACACCGCGGAAGGGCCGCGGGCACTGTATATGGTCTGTACACATCTGGGGTGTCTGTACAAATGGGTCGAGGCCAATCGACGTTTCGAGTGCCCTTGCCATGGCTCCAAGTTCACCCGTGAGGGCGAATACATCGAAGGGCCTGCCCCGCGCGGGTTGGACCAGTTCGTGGTGGAGTTGCAGGACAACGGCGTTGCCGTCGGGGCCACGGAAGACAAAGACGGACAGGTCCAGCCTCCGGCCCTGACTGCGGGCGAACTGGAGATTGTGATCAAGACTGGCCAAAGAATTCAAGGAAAGTCGCATTCCTAGCCACTAGGATCGAACCGCGGGAACCTGGCCCATCCAGCATGTGGAGAGACCGGGTCGTTCGACGTAAACTCTGTATCCATGGCCGTGCAACAACAAGTCACCGAAAAAAGGTGGTACAGCAATCTCCTGAAGGGGCTCAACGGCATATTTGTCTATTTGACAGCCGGCATCAGTGCCAAGGAGTTCCGCAGCATGTTGCGGGGCAATCCTCCGGGCCGACCCAATACAAGGCTGAAGCCCCATGCCGATGCCTTTCTGCTGCACATCAAGCCGTCCTACTACCATGAAAGCGTAACGCGCTTCACACACACCTACCGATTGGGGTTGCTCTCCACCTACCTGTTCCTTTTCGAGACTATCACCGGCCTCATCCTCATGATCTGGTACGCCCCGTCTCCGGAGCGGGCGTATGTAGACATGATCCGCCTGCTGAGCAATGTGCCTTTTGGCCAGCTCATGCGCGACCTGCACCGCATTGGCGCGGAATTGATGGTGGCCATCGTCACCTTGCACATGGTGCGCACCTATCTGACAGGCAGCTACAAACCTCCGCGTGAGTTCACGTGGCTGACAGGCGTGCTCCTGCTGGTCATCACGCTTTTCCTGAGTTTCTCCGGCTATTTGTTGCCTTGGGATCAGCTGGCCTTTTGGGCGGTCACCATCGGCACGTCCATGGCGGAAGCCGTTCCCCCTACTTTTGTAGGCGAGATCATCAACCTGCTGGCCCGCGGGGCACCGGACATCGGGGCCAACGGTCTACTCAGGTTCTATCTGCTGCACGTGCTGTTTCTGCCGCTGCTCTTGATTTTGTTCTTCTTCGTTCACTACTACAAGGTGGTCCTGTACGGCATCAGTCTGCCGGCCCAGGAAGAGGAAATCGGGGAGGACACCGCAAACCGGGTGCCCGCCAATCGTCGAGTCTATTATTTGCCGGAAGTGCTGGTAGACGAAGGCAGCTTTCTGCTGCTGGTCACGGCCATCATCACGGCGGTGACCGTATTCCTCTTCCAAGCGCCACTGGAACATATCGCCAATCCCCAGCAGACTCCCTTCCATACGGTCGCCCCATGGTACTTCTACTGGTTGCAGGGTCTGTTGAAAATCGCGGACAAGATGTGGGCGGGCGTCATCATTCCAGGTGTGCTTTTGGTGCTGTTGATGGCCATTCCCTACCTCGATCGCAATCCCAGTCGCCGGGGGGCCGACCGGAGGGTAGCTACCATCTCGGGGATCATCGCCGGCATCTTCATGATCATCCTGAGCTGGATGGGGACCCCCAGCTACGCCGTGCAGGGCGCCCCTCCCTTGGAAATCGTGCAGGAACTCATGCCGGAGGAAGGCGTTGGCATTTCACGGGAGATGGGGTATGTTCACTTGCCTAACGGAGTCTACGACTCCCGCGAGGAGTACGAGGTCAATGCGGAGTTTGCCGAACTTTTGCATGAATTCCGGGACGCCTTGGCCACTTGGGAAGAAAAGGTAGACGACTTCAACGCTCCTTGGGGTCAAATTACCATTACCCAAGATCAGGACAGTCTCAAGCGCGTGAATTGGGAAATCAACTGGATCAGCGCCGCAGGCGAAGAGGAATTCTTTACGCAGGACTTCTGGTTGCACGAAAACTCCTATTACTGGGAGCAGTACGGCCTCAAGAAGTTCGGCATCCCGCAGTTCCTGCAGCAGCAGAATGGGGAAGAGCGCTAGGCTCTTTCATTCCATCGGGCAATCCACGCGGCCATGCGCTCCCTTTACGTTCGCGACATCGGCAACAAGCTGATCTGGGGTCTGCTTGCATCCTTGGTCATCGTGGTGTCGGTGGGTCTGACCGCCCAAACGGAAGACACGCGCATGGATATGCAAACCAACAACTGGGAAGGCCGCGGCATCGAGAACGGAGCGAAAATCTTCGCCGACAATTGCGCCACCTGCCATGGTCAAAGCGGGCAGGGCCTGCCGGGCATTGCACCGTCCCTCAACAGTCACTACTTTTTCGCCCGTCGTCTGGAAGATGTCGGACAGGCCGGCACCTTGCCTCTTTCCACGTACGTGCATCTGACGGTGGCCGCGGGTCGGCCCAGCAAGGCCAACTCGCAGTGGATCAACCGCATGGTGCCTTGGAGCAGCCAGTTCGGGGGGCCCCTCAGGGGAGACCAAGTCGAGGATGTCGTGGCATACGTCATGAACTGGCGTGAGACCGCTCTCCAGCAAACAGTGGAGGAAGACCCCTTCCAGCCGTTCTTGGACGTGCCCAAGCCACCAGACTTGCAGAATATGGGCGTGGCCCCGGATCGGGAGTTTGAACCGGTACAACTTACGGTTTCCGCCGTGTTGCCCAAGGGCAATCGCGCACCGGACTACCTCTTCAGCGCCATGGGTTGTGCTGGCTGTCACAATCTGGAACTGGACGAGGATCCTCGGAATCTAGGCGAGGCGGGTCCCAACATGGGCAACATACATGCCATAGACAGCTACCGGGACAACGTGACCGACCCGGCGACCTATATCAAGGAAAGCATTCTGAGGCCAGACAATTCCCGGGTCGAAGGTTATGACGACAGCATGCCGGACGACTTTGCAGATCGCATGACCGAAGAAGAGATTGACCGCCTGATCCTGTGGCTGCTGGACGAAAGTCGAGAGTACATGCCGGACAAGTAGCCCCTGCAAGCAGCGCTTGCAGGACAGGGGCGTCTGCGGTAGGATTGGCGGAATGGGCACAGCCCCTGCAAGCGGGTGTAGTTCAGTGGTAGAACGTCAGCTTCCCAAGCTGAATGTCGACGGTTCGAACCCGTTCACCCGCTCTTGACACTCCCTCCCTAGGCCGGTCATTGCCAGCGCTCTCTTGGACTGACACGTTTCAGATCCGAGGCTATTTCCTGCATGACGGTCGCTCCTTGGTGTCCTGTGACAAAGTAAAGGGTTCGTCTTGGATTGAACTGTAATGTCATTGGAATTGCTCTACCTGATCATTTTGGTAGGCGCCTCTCTCCTTTTCATTACAGAGTGGTTGTCCATGGAAGTCACGGCCTTGCTGATCATGGTCAGCCTGGCTTTCACGGGGATCCTTTCGCCTGCCGAATCACTGGCGGGCTTCTCCAATCTGGCCACAGTGACCGTGGGGGCCATGTTCGTGCTGAGCGCGGGTCTGGTGCGCACCGGAGCCTTGGAAAGCCTGACCATCAATTTGGCCGAGGTTTCACAGGGCAAGTCTCGGCGGCTTCT
The DNA here is from genome assembly GCA_963422415.1 of Caldilineaceae bacterium. Lineage (GTDB taxonomy): Bacteria > Chloroflexota > Anaerolineae > Caldilineales > Caldilineaceae > Bin34. Next base: position 1,996,813 of record OY729430.1, on the reverse strand, counting down.
GATCCTGTTGGGCATCGCGGTGCCCATCGCCAGTGCCTTCATCAACAACACCCCCGTGGTGGCCATGATGGTGCCGGTCATCATTTCACTGTCCCTACGCTATGAAATGGCCCCTTCCAAGCTTCTGATTCCGGTGAGCTATTTCGCAATACTGGGGGGCACCCTGACCTTGATCGGGACCAGTACCAACATTCTGGTCAATGAATTAACGGTGGAAGCCGGCCAGCCGGCCTTTGGTCTCTTCGACTTCGCGCCGCTGGGCATCATCTTCATGGTGGTCGGCGGGATCCTAATTGTTTTTCTAAGTGAACATCTGCTACCAGACAAGTCGGAGGATTCCCGGGACGCTACGCCATACCAAGTGTATCTGGTCCGTTTCAGGGTGCCCAACGCTTCGCCGCTGGTAGGCCGCCAAGCCAGTGACGTGTTTGATCACGTACAACCCACCTTGGATATGCACCAGACACTTTCCAGTGTGCGCCGTCTCATGCCGGAGGGCACCCGTGCCCCTGCCCCTGCCGAACTACGACTCTTGTCCCACCGCCGGGTCGACAGTTCGCTGTCGACCCATCTGACCGAGAACGAGGAAGTCCAGGCACAGGATCAACTGCTGGTGTCCGGAGAGGCGGATGCCGTTGTACGGTTTCAAAGTCAGCACAATCTCGCCCCCGATTTCGGACGCCGCGATCGTCAAGCTGTCTCTACCCAAGCCGCGGGGGATCGCTTGGTCATTCAAGCCGTGGTGCTTTCCCATTCCTCTCTGATTGGTCATCCCCTGGAATCGCTGGATTCGCTGGATCCCTACACGGTTCGGGTATTGGGTTACATGCCGCCCGATGCGAATACAGTCCATGCCGATCCCGAAAGGGAGATTCGGAGCGGAGATGCCCTGTTGCTGGAAGGAACCCGAGACGATCTCAACTCCCTTCAGGATCAATATCACCTGACCTTGATCGAAGAGCGGGGACGGCTGGCGGCACAGTTTCGCAAGAACAACACGGCCTTGGTGATCATGGCGGGGGTAATTCTGGTCGGCGCCCTGACGGGGCTGCCCTTCGTGTTGGTGGCCTTGACCGGCGTCTTGGCCATGGTTGTCACAGGTTGCTTGACGCTGCAGGAAGTGTTTCGCTCCCTGAACAGTCGTACCTTGATGCTGTTGGTGGGCACGATTCCCTTGGGCATGGGCATGCAGGCAGCTGGCATCATTGATCCCGTCGTCAGCTTTCTGTTGCAAGGTTCCCTGCTCACCAATCTGACCATCACCGTAGGCATCCTGTACCTGTCGGCATCTGTCTTGACCCAGTTAATATCCAATGCGGCGGTGGCAACCCTGTTCGTGCCCATCGCCTTGGGTCTGGCTCAGTCCCTGCACATTGACCCACTCCCCCTGATCATGGCTATCGCATTCGGGGCCAGCGCCAGCTTCATGTCTCCCACGGGATACCAGACCAACGCCATTGTAATGGAACCAGGTGGCTATTCCTACGCCGACTACCTGCGGTTGGGAGTGCCTTTGCAAATCATCATGTGGCTGATAGCCACACTGTGCATTCCCATAATCTACGCCTGAACATCCATGGGCCACAACGTTGCCGATCGCGGACGGCATCTTTGCATCTCAAGGGCCCGGGCCGCTTTCCGGCGCGGATTGAGAAGGTGGGCCCTAGAGACGGAATAGACAAGATGTTCACGGCTTTGACATCATTGAGTCTTGGGTCCCAGAGCTGAAACCCTTCTGTGCCGGAGTGACAGCCGGGAATCCACCCTCCTGCCAAGATCGTTATCCTGACCACCTCCTTGATCCAGCCTGAAGGCATCCCCGACAACATATCCTTGTCCTACATCACCTTTGTCGCCAACCCCGCAGCTGGAGATTCAGGAGGAAATTGTCAGAACGTAGAGGAATCATTTTGCTCGCCCTTGCGAGGTGGATGGGATAGAGCCCGCAGCGCTGACATGATCCCGCCCCATCAACAATACTGGGACTGGATCCGGATACGCACAGCTCTTGGGGGTTGCGCTCCCGACTTCAAGCCATGGGAATGTCGGCTTTGTCCAAGATGCACCAAAGACTGGAAACTCTGACTGTGCGCAAGACGCCTTTCTACATCATGGCGTCGTTTCCCTCTATAATGGCCTAAGCTCCGCCCGCCCACCGCCTTGCCCCCTCTTGCCGATGCCCGTCTACGAATACCAGTGTCGCACGTGTCGGCATCTCTTTTCGCATTGGTGGCGATCCATGGCGGATGCCACGTCCCATCAGGCGCCGCTCTGTCCCGATTGTGGTGAAGCCGAAGCTCAGCGCGTCCTGTCCGCGCTCACGGTACTGGGCCAGATTGGGGGCCTTACGCCACAGGAGCAATCCGAGGTGAAACAGATCGAAGAGAAGATGGCATCCATTACGCCCAAGTCCCATATCGATCAGCTGCAGGCCAGCCGCACCAAGCCCAAGTCTGTATAGGCAAGCCCGATTCTCCGTGGTTACTCCCTACCAAGGCGACCTTCTGTCTGTCCTGCAGGTCCAGCCAGACGCAATGCATCTGTCCAGTCTTCCCTTGGGCGTGCGTGACCATTTGGGACAGGAAGCCTTGGCGCGTCGCGAGCTGGAGACCAGCGTGGTGGCAACCTTCCGCGCTTGGGGCTACAGTGATGTAATCCTGCCCATGTTTGAATATGCGGACACATTGGAACTCCCCATCAAGGCGAAATCCAGCACCCGTCTCTATCAGTTCCTTGACTTGGAGGGCCGGACCCTAGTGCTGCGCCCGGACATGACCACCTCGGTAGCCCGAGTGGTGGGCACCCGCATGGCGGGAGTGGATGGACCCCATCGGCTTTGCTATGCGGGCAGTGTCTTCCGCCATGAGGAATCCTCTGGAATTGGCTACCAACAGGAATTCCGACAGCTGGGCATAGAATTGATCGGCGCCGGTACGCCGGAGGCAGATGCCGAAATTCTTGCTTGTCTCTCGGCAGCCCTGGATGCCTGCCAGTTGCATGAATTCTCCCTTGTGTTGGGTCATACGGGCTACTACCAGGGGTTGCAGGATTCGCTGCATCTGCCTCCCACGCTGGAGCGGGAACTGAGAGACGCCTTGCGACGCAAGAGCGAACCCGCGGTGCAGGAGTTGATCGTACGGAGTCGCATCACGGGCCCGCAAGGACAGGCGCTGGAAAAGCTTCTGCAACTGAGCGGCCCGAACACGGCCGCTGTACTCGATCGGGCGGACACGAGCTGCCTGAACGCCCGGATGGAACGGGCCCTCGCCAATCTGGATCTCGTCCTCGCGGGAGTGAAGGCCCATGGGGAAGGGAATCACGTGGTATTGGATCTGGCCGACATTCGGGACCTGACCTATTACACTGGCATGACCTTTGATGTCTTGCTGCCGGATGCCACCATGGTGGCGGGCGGGGGTGGACGCTACGACAATCTGGTAGGCCATTTTGGACCGCCCCAGGCGGCGGTCGGCGGTGCGTTGCAACTGGATCGGCTGACTCGTGCCTCAGGCGCCGTACAGGCGTCCAGTCCCTTGCAGAGAGTGGTTCCCGATTTGTTGATAGGCAGCACTCGCGATCCACGGTGTCTGGCCTTTGTCAAGGAGTTGCGACAGGGAGGTCTCACTGTGATTGTCGATCCCCTGCCACGCACTGCCATACAGCTCCAGCGGATAGGCACGAGTCAGAACGCCAAAGTCACGGCCCGGTGGATGGAAGAGCCGCCTCGCCTGCAAATACTGGATGCCCAGCAAACGGACTGGGTGGATCAACAGTGGACCCCACAGTGTATAGTGGATTGTCTGCTGTCCAGTCCCTAGAGGCAGAGAAAGGAAACAGTTCCGATGGTCCAAAATGGCGCCGGCGCCGGCACCCCCCCGGGGGATCGACCGCTCCGTTTGGCAATTCCCAAGGGGCGTATGGTAACCATACTGTTTGATTACATGAAGACACGTCGGCTGGACATTCCACAGTCTCTCAATGACCGCCGTCTGACCCTGACAAATGCAGACCGTAGTATCGAATACATCCTGGCCAAGCCCGCCGACGTGTCCACCTTTGTCTCCCATGGAGTAGCGGACGTGGGCGTGGCAGGCCTGGACAATCTGCGCGAAGAGAATTTGGACGTATTGGAACCCTTCACATTGCCCTTGAGCGTCTGGCGCATGAGTCTGGCTGGATTTCCCCAGTGGCGGGGCAAATCGCTGCAGGAGGCCAATCATCTGCGCGTAGCCACAAAGTACATGCATATCGCCTCGAAGTTTTTTGTCTCCAGAGGCATCAGCGCCGAGATTATCAAGTTGAACGGATCCGTTGAACTGGCTCCTCTAACAGGCCTCTCGGACCTGATTTTGGATGTTGTCGAAACCGGCCGCACCTTGAAGGCCAATGGGTTGGAAGAGCTGTATCAGGTTATGCAATGCTATCCGGTCGTCATTGTGAATCGCTCCGCCTATCATCTTCAATCCGAACGGGTAGGACGCTTTCTGCAGGCCATGCATCCTTAGGGAACCGATATCCAAGGCTTGGCATGCTCCCGGCCGGTCCCCCAAATGCATGATCCGTCAGCAAGGAAACGGAGAAGGCCATGACAGAGATAAGGCCCTGTGCCGAAATCGCCGATGTGCAACTGGTGCACCCACAATGGTTTGAAGACAGTCGGGGTCGATTCTGCGAGACCTTCCGCAAGGCATGGTTTCCCCAGAGGAGCTGGCAGGCCATGCAGTGCAACCGCAGCGAAAGCCGCGCAGGGGTCCTGCGTGGTCTTCACTACCACTTTCATCAAGTGGATTACTGGCAGCTGTTGACCGGCACCATGGAGGTGGGACTGGCGGATCTGCGTCGCTCATCCCCCACCTTTGGCCATAGCGTCCTGCTGCGCGTGGATGCAGAATCCGGGTTGGGCATCTACATTCCGCCCGGCGTGGCCCACGGCTTTCACAGCCTAGTCCCGATCACCCTGCTCTACATAGTCGATCGCCACTATGATGGCGAGGATGAGCACGGCGTGATTTGGAACGACTCGGAACTGGCCGTGGATTGGTCAACGGACGCCCCCCTGTTGTCTGCCCGAGACCAGAAAAATCCGGCCTGGCAGGCAGTGCCTGCGAATTTGCGACCGCAATAGGAGGAACACATGAGCGACAACATACGGATTGGAGTCATTGGCGGGAGCGGAATCCATCAAATCAAGGCCCTTGTCGACCTGCAGGAGATTTCACAGACAACTCCATTCGGCAGCGCTTCCAGCACTTATACAGTGGGTAAGATTCATGGGCAGAAAGTCGCTTTTTTGGCCCGGCACGGGCACGGACACACGACTTCTCCCACTCGTCTGAACCATCGGGCCAACATCTATGGATTCAAGCAGATGGGAGTGGAGTACCTAATCAGCGCGAATGCCTGTGGCAGCGTACGTCCGCATCTGGAGGTGGGCACGATAGTGGTGCCGGATCAGCTGTACGACAACACGCGCCTACGCTCTCTCTCCTTTTTTGACGATCCCGCCACAGGCACGGGAGGTGTGGTGGCCCACATTCCCTTCGAGGAACCCTTCTGTCCCTTTCTCAATGCCATTTGCGTCCAAGCCCTGCAGGAGACCGGCGCCCACGTGGTCGCGGGCGGCAATTTTCTGACCATTGAAGGACCGCGCTTCAGCTCCCGCTTCGAGACCAACACCTTTGCCAGCTGGGGTGCGGACATTCTGGGCATGACCACTTCACCGGAAGCTCAGCTGGCGCGTGAAGCGGAAATGAGTTTTTCCGTGATGGCCCATATCACGGATCAGGACACAGTGGACGAGGAAGAGAGCGTTTCCGTGGAAGTGGTGTTGGCCAACGTGGCCCGAAATGTCGCCGCGATCAATGCCGCCGTGGAAAGGGCGGTGACGCTGCTGGCCGACGCTCCCCCTTCACCACAAGCGGACACGCTGGCGCACTCCATTCAGACAAATCCCGACTACATAACGCGGGCTCAGGTCGAAGCTGTCCCTGCCCTTCTGGGCAAGTATTTCCAACCTGACACCACCCCATGATTTCGGAACGTCAGGCCGAGACCTTGCTGGAGGGTCTGGTAGCCATTCCGTCGCTCAGCGGCCAGGAAACACCCGCCAGCGCTTGGCTGGTAGGGGAAATGGAAACCCTGGGATACGACCGGGCCTATGTGGATGAGGCGGGCAATGCCGTGGGCGAATTCGGGCCATCCGAGGCTCAGAGATGCATCGTGCTGTTGGGACACATTGACACTGTGCCGGGCTGCATTCCCGTGGAACGCAAAGAGACCGCCGCAGGCCCCTGCCTCTACGGCAGGGGCACCGTGGACGCCAAGGGACCCTTGGCCAACTTTGTGCTTAGCGCCGCGCATGCCCGGCAGAAATTGCCATCTGATATGCGTCTGCTGGTAGTGGGTGCAGTCGAAGAGGAAGCCGCCACCTCCAAGGGAGCACGCGCCATTCGAAATCGATTCGACGGCGTTTCGGAGCCCCGACCTCTGTATTGTGTCATTGGGGAGCCCAGTGGATCCTGTTCCATCAACCTGGGCTATCGAGGCCGAGCGCTCATTCGTCTGTCCGCACGGCAGCCTACAGCCCACACGGCGGGACCGAGCCATGAGATCGCCGAACTGGCCGCCGCATACTGGCAATGGCTGAAAGACACGTTGGCCCTCGTGAACCAGGGGAAAGAGCGGCTCTACGACCAGGCTTCACCCAGCCTGCGCGAGTTCAACACTGTCTTGTGGAACAGTGGCGAAAATCAGGTGGAATGCATGATGGGCATCCGGCTGCCTCTGCACTTCCATCTAGACCATCTGGTGTGGGCCAGCCTTGCATGGCTGGCATCGCAAACAGGTGCCCGCATGCCCCGAAGGGTACCCGCCACGGGGCCGGACCGCCCTCTGGACTTTCCGTTTGAGGGTGAACAGATCAGGGGCCAGATATCCTTCGGGAGCGTGGAACCGGCTTGGCTTACACCCAAGCGCAACCATTTGTGCCGCAGTCTGCAGGGTTCCATTCGACAGGAAACAGGCCACAAGGCTCGGTTCTCCGTCAAGACCGGAACCTGCGACATGAACGTGATAGGACCTGCCTGGCAATGTCCCGTGGTAGCCTACGGACCAGGAGACTCCCTGCTGGACCACACCCCTAGCGAGCACATTGCACTGGCGGAGTTCCACACCAGCACGCGCATTCTTACGCGGGCTCTTCAGACTCTGTACGCTACCCTGCAATAGATACCGGATTCGGACGACTCCTCGCATTCATTGCGCGTGATCGCCTATCCCTGAAGCAATCTTGGCCGCTCCAGTCTAGGCCTTAGGGAATCCCCGCCAAGAGTCCACCATCCACGGGCAGACCGATGCCCGTAATAAAAGCCGCTTGCCGGCTACACAAAAATGTCACGGCGGCTCCGAACTCCATCGGGTCCCCAAGCCGCCCCATAGGGATCGTGGCCGCGCGCCGTGCATGCGCCTCTGCAGACGTGATACCAGTCTGTTCCGCCTCCTGCCGTGCCAACTCGTTGACCCGGTCGGTCTGAATGACACCCGGACAGACAGCGTTCACCGTGACCCCGGTATGGGCAATTTCCTTGCTCAAGGTCTTGATGGTCCCATGCACTCCGGCGCGCATCGCGTTGCTGAGCAGCAGGTTCTCCACCGGCTGCTTGGCACTGATACTGGTAATGGCCAGCAGCCGACCCTGATCGCTTTGGAGGAGATGGGGCAAGGCCGCCCGGAACAGACGCACCGTGGCCTGCAGATTCAATTGAAAGGCTTGTTCCCAGTCCTCGTTCTCTATCGCTTCAAAGCGACCGCTGGGCGGACCTCCAGCATTGGCAATGGCAATGTCCAGAGAGCCAAATTGCTCCACGGCGGCAGATATGAAATCGGCAGGGCCGGATGGCGACCCCATATCCATGGATAGGGCCAAGGCATCGACTCCGGTTTCCGCGCGAATCCGTGCTGCCGCCTGCTCCACTCGGTCCGCGCCGCGCGCGCATATGGCCACTCTGCACCCCTCTGCAGCCAGAGTGTAGGCCGACGCGAAGCCCAGCCCTGCACTCGCGGCAGCTATCGCCGCGACCCTTCCGTTCAGATGCAAATTCATGAATTCTCCTCTTGTGTATGCTGGCGTGAATCTTGCGTATCGACACGCCTTGGTGGTTGTTGTCTGCTTCAACGCAAGACTGGTTTGCGGGCACGTATGGCCATGAGAGGGGGAATCTGCGACATGGCGCCGAAACCCATCCGATCCGACTGGTGCGGATTCGGTGCGAAGGCTCTCTCCTCCAGTCCGTCCACTACAAATTCGCACTTGAACAGCGCATTGCAGATGGCATGCAAGGGCCGATGAAAGTAGATGTGGGCTTCAGGTTGCTGTGCAATGCCGCGCCCCTTGTACGGTGCAACCGCCATGTAGCCATCCACTTGCAAAGCATAGCGGCGGACGGCCTCCTTCTGCTCCGCAACGAACGTGATATCCGCCGAATTGAAACAGGGATGCATGAGTGTCATGACCCAGATGCCCCCGGGGCGCAACACCGCATATACATTGCGAAACAAGGCGGAGATACAAGAGACATCCATCAGCATCATGTTGGCGACTGCAACGTCAAACTGATCATACAACTGTCTGAACGCGGACCAATGGGCTGCCGAGGCGACGTCCAATTCGGCGAATTCCACCTTGTTCCCCTGATTGCGTTGTCGCGCGATATCCAGAAAGGCGGCACTGCCATCTGTTGCCACGACGGATGCACCTGCTTGGGCCAATCTGCGCGCGTACAGACCCGCACCACACCCCAATTCCAAAATGCGCTGTCCCGGACCGGGCTGCACGAGATGGTCTGCAGCGGGTTGCACCAGCTGGTTATGAAAGTCATTGCCCTCGTCTCCCATGTAGGAATCCCAGAAACCAGCGATCCGGTCCCAAATGCCCAATGCCTCCGCTGTCTGCTCCGGCCAGTCGGTGGTCATGGACGGACCTACATCCATATTCTCCACAGTGCTGTCGTTCCTCGCATTCCAAGCCAACGTTGGCCTCAACCCTCAAGGTGCCAATTCCCTGGTGCAGAGACGGCACTCGCGGGTCGCCCCCGCGCCACATCCCACCTTGGAGGTCGCATCTCCCAAGACACGCAGCTCTTTGCGATCAGGGAGAGTACCGATCAGCATCTTGCATGACACCGAGGCAGCAGGGGCTGGATCGAGATCCCTAGAACGTCACTCATGCGAGGAAGCCATCGTGCCGCCATGCTAGCCATCAGTCTCTGGCTTGTCAACTCCTTGGGGCAGGGTCTCCTAGACCTCCCGTGCCCGATTGCCTTCCACCATTTTCTTGAAATTATGTAAAGAACGATGAAAGGATCGGGCCTGACGGCCCTTTAGCAAGGGCATGAAGCGGGAACTGAGACCATGATAGGTTTCCTTCTCTTGCACGAGACAACCCCCCAGCGAGTCCTTAAACTCAAAGACATGCACCGCCGTAAGGCCGGTGGTGCGACTCTCCCACACCACCAAGTTCTGGGGGGAAACCATCCTTAGCTGGGCGTGCACGGTCACAGGTACAAAAAACGGAACCACTGTCATCCGCAGGACCGCGCCGACGGACCAAGCCGGCGCGGTCAGCCACTCGACCCACGCAATCTGGACATGCCAGCCGGGCCATGTGGAAATGTCCCGAAATCTTTCCCAGACCGACGATCGGGCGGCCTGAATCTGAACCTCTGCCGTTGCTTCCATAGGTCCTCTCACACAGAGCAGCGACGCTCCTGTCCGACAATATAGACTCTAAGCCATGAAATCCGGAAAGTGGGCATCTGCAAACAAGGAACATCCCATGACGTCCATCTGGCTCCTCCTAGGTAGAATATCGGGCTGCATTCCGGATTTTTGACAAACCTATGCACTATAATGAGACAATTTGTTCTTTTCTCTGACCGAATTCCTTGGATTGAAGACGCAACGTGCCCCTTTGTGCATGCCAATGCATTTGCTTCCACTTTGTCCCCGGAACTGGAAGCCCGGTCGTTTCTCCTTTTGGAATCGTCCAATCGGACCAGAATGTTTTCGGCGGGATTTCGCATCTACCCGGCCCTAGGGCCCGATGGCCGCGCCATGTCTGAATCAGGCAGAATCTGGCCTCTTTCCACAGCCAAGGTAGCTCTGGTCCAAACCTTGGTGCAGCAATGTCCCTGTGCCTTCTACCTAGTAGGCGGATATGTCAGGGATGTGCTGATGGAACTGAAGCCCGACGCCGACCTGGATCTTGTGCATGGTCCAGGCGGCTCCTGCACTTGGCAGAAAGTTGCCCGCTCTCAAGGCTGGAAGATTTTCGTCCTGGATGCCCACCGAGGCCACTGGCGTTGCCGGTGGACACAGGAGACAGGGGAAGTGGAAACAGTGGACATTGCCCCTATGCAAGGGGAGGACATTGCACAGGATCTGGCTCTGCGGGACTGCTCTGTCAATGCCATGGCCGTGGAAGTCGCCACCACGAGCGAAACGGGAGTGATCGGAACGCTCTGGGATCCCCAAGAGGGACGCAGAGATCTGGCACAGGGCATTTTGCGTCCGGTGGCCAAAGCCAACCTAAGGGCCGATCCGCTGCGCCTGCTGCGTGTGGTCCGGCTGGCGCACACGCGCAAGTTCCGGCTGCAGCCGGAAACCTTGGCTTTGCTAAAGACCACCCATGTGACTCTGGACAAGACAAGCGGAGAAAGGATCAGGGAAGAAGGATGGCGGATGCTGCTTCAGGGCCGATTGCCATTGAGCCACGGCATCAATCGGTTGCTTGAGACCCGCCTGTACAAGGCAACCTTCTGCCAACTGGACCACTTGGATCCCAATCTTGTCGAGGATCGGCTGCCGGGTCCCGTCCAAGTCTTTGTGGACGGCATGGGACAGTTGGCAAGGGCAGACGCTCCGAGCTTTCCGACCTTGGATCTGGCGCCTGCCATGCGATCCCATATTGAACAGGCAGCCAGCAGATTCTTGACCGCGGATTACACAAGACGCCACTGGTGGTCTCGTCTGTCATTGCTGGCCCTGCCGCTGTTGATCCGAGGGGGCATCTGGCCCACCGTGGTCCAGTTCCGCGCGGAACTGTATCGGGAGATGCTGCCTGCCTACTGGCAGGCAGTGGAAGAGCACCTCCATCATCTGGCCTTTTCCCGCGTGGAGATTAGGCACAGCCTCAGTGCACTCCGCTGCCTGGACCGCCTGATCCTGGCCTGGCAGTCCGATCAACTCCAGTGCATGGGGATCCGAGAGCTGCATCGTTTCATCATCCACAGCGGCTATACTCACAGGGTGTCTGTCTTGATGGACACCCTGCTCATGGCGGGCATGGCTCTGCAAGGACAGGAAGGTCCACCAGACCTCCAAGCAGCCAGCTATTGGGCTTGGCAGCAAGACGCTGTGGCCATGCTGTCCCGGACCCGTTTCCGGAAACCCCAGTCCTTGGTGTCCGGAACTGATCTGCAAAACTGGTTTGGATTGCCTGCAGGTCCCCAAGTGGGCCAATTGCTCGATCAGATTCTGGAGGCGGAGGCCTGTCTCGAGGTTTCCACACTGCAAGAAGCCAAGTGCTACCTGACTCAATTGCTGTAAAATTATCTGTACTCTGAATACAGACGCATTTCCACACTACAAAGCCAACGGTCCCAGCAGGATTGAGATGGAAGTCATATGAGTTTGGCCGTGGTCATCCTCATAGTGTTGGGCATCGTCCTGCTGACGGCCTTCTACGTGGCCGCTGAAATATCCATAGCTGGTTCGCGTCGCTCTCGCATGCAACAACTGCAGGCGGAGGGCAACGCGCTGGCTGGCAAAGTCCTGCACATTGTCGAAAACCCCCACCACCTCAGCGCCTATATCTCTACCTGCCAGATCAGCATCACCATTTGCAGCATTGTGCTGGGTTTTGTGGGACAAGGTTGGCTGGCCGCGCGCCTGGAACCCCTAATCGCCCGCTGGGGGGCCAGCCCCACGGCCACCACATCCATTTCCGTGGCCACAGTGCTGATCCTGCTTGCATTGACCCAGGTCTTCTTTGGCGAACTAATTCCGAAGAACGTGGGCATTCGCATCCCGGAAACCTTGGCGATGGGCACCGTGCGGCCGCTCATGGTCTACCATACGCTCTTCTCCCCCTTCCTGTTTGTCTTTAACCTGGCCAACAGTGCCCTGCTGCGGCTGCTGGGCATGGAAGTCAGCCATGAGCATGGACTGGTGCTCACGCCGGACGAGATTCGGAGCTTGGCCAGCCAGCATCTCAAGGAAGGAGACATGCCCAAGGAGGAGCAGCAGTGGCTGGACAGCGCGCTGCGCATCGACGAGATTCTCGTCAAGCACATTATGACGCCCCGGCAACGGTGCTTTGCCGCCCCGGTCAGTTTTCACAAGGCACAATGGACTCGCATGCTGGTCCAATCCCCGTACTCCCGCATGCCGATTTTCAGTCGGGACCTGGATGATCTCGTAGGCACTGTGCATCTGCTGGATTTGCTCTGCGAACAGAACGGCGACGTCTCAAAATTCGATCTGGTCCATCCCATTGAGACCGTGCAGGAGGACATGCCCGTGCAAGACGCCCTGCGCAGCATGCAAGCCAAGAAGATGCATTTGGTGCGGGTTTCCGACCCAGACGGCCATACAGTCGGCATAGCCACGCTGGAGGAGGTGGTGGAAGCGGTCGTGGGCAGCATCGAGGATGAATTCGACACTGAACCTCCCCGATATTGGATACAGTCGGCCGATCGCATCGTCTTGGACGCTTCGCTGCCCATCCGACAGTTGGCGGGATTCCTGGATTGGCCGGTCGCACGGGTCAGGGCCGGTCTGCAGGCCACCGCCGACACGGCCAGTCCATTGGGGGACATGCAGGTTGAATCCCGATGCGGCAATCAAGTGGTCACATGCAGTGTACCTTTCGAATCGAGCATGCTGGAGAGGCTGCAGTGGCTACAGCGGAAATCCTAGGGGTGGTGCTGCCGATTGGCCTGATCACGTTGTTCGTGTTGGCCAACGCATTGTTCGTCGCGGCGGAATTCTCTATCATTCTGGCTCCGCATCCGCGCATAGAGAGCCATGAGCGGGCAGGGCACAGACAGGCTGCCTATGTCCTCAACATTCTGCGCGATACAGAGCGGCGCAACGGGTACATCGCCACAGCCCAAATCGGCATCACGGTAGCCAGTCTGGGACTGGGCATGTATGCCGAAGAAAAAGTGGCCCATTGGCTCTTGCATACCTGGGAGGGAACTCTGCCCTGGTCCCATGGCACTCTGGAAACCCTGTCTTTTGTCACGGCCGTGACCAGCCTGACTTTCATCCATGTCGTAGTGGGCGAAATGGTGCCTCAGTCCATGGCCGTGCAAGTGCCGGTCCAGGTCAGTCTGGCGGTGGCCGGAACGATGCGCGTCTGCGAAGCCCTGCTCAAGCCATTCGCCAGTCTGCTCAACTCCGCCGGCATTCCCTTCATGCGCATGCTGGGAGTGTCCATGAAGCGAGATCAGGGTCCTACCTATTCCAAGGAAGAAATCCTGATTCTGATCGAAGAAAGCCATGAGCGGGGGCAGATTCCCAAGGAGGAGTTTGTCTATCTGGAAAACATCGGAGATTTTGGGGAACGGACGGTAGGGCAAGTCATGACTCCGCGTACCCAGATTGTAGGTGTGCCGCGGACCTCCACATTGCCCGAAATCTGGGAAACCATTCGCATGCACCGCAAGTCCCGCCTGGTGGTGTACGAGGAGGACTTGGACAACGTGCAGGGCATTCTCTTCTACAAGACCTTGGCCCGCCTCGCGCAGGAGCCAGCGGAGCAGGCGGCCTGGGCCGAACACCTGCGGCTCCCGTTGCTGGTGCCTTCCACGCTGCCGCTCAACCAAATGCTGCGGCGGTTTCGGGCAGGCAGGACTTCCATTGCGATTGTGCAGGATGAATTCCAGAGCACAGATGGCCTCATCACCATGGAAGATCTGTTGGAAGAGATCTTCGGCGAGATTCAGGACGAGACGGACCGTGAGACTCCGCCTTGGGAAGTGTACGGCTCCGGCCATCTGAAAGTCCAGGGCAGTCTGCTCCTCGATGAATTGGAACAGCACTTTGACCTGCGTTTCGACATGGAGGAGGTGGAAACCGTCGGTGGTCTGGTCATGGCCCACCTAGGACGCATTCCGGCGGTGGGCGACACGGTGGTCTGCAACCAAGTTGAGATCAGGGTCTCCTGTGTGGACAATCGCGCGGTGACCACAGCCCATCTGAATTGGAACGCAAGTGCCCCGACTTCTTAGTCGGAACCCGGTTCCTCTCCTATAATTTGGCGGGGCCTGACCTAGGCGACCTTGTCTCTGCCCCCAGTCACGCCCCTGAGGCCCCATGTCATCCAAGGAACGCACACCGCTCCGGTTCAAGGCCATCTACGGATCGGGGGAATGGAACGGCGCCGTGACATCTACGGCGCGGTCCCTTTTTCTCAACTACTTTCTGGTGACGATCGTCAGCTTGGATATCACCAGTGTCGGACGCATTCTCTTTGTAGGCCGCATCTGGGATGCCATCAACGATCCCTTGGTGGGCTTCGTCTCCGACCGCTTCCACTCCCCTTGGGGCCGCCGCAGACCCCTGATGCTGGCCGCCGCGCTCCCGCTAGGCATCAGTTTCGTCATGTTGTGGTGGCGACCGGGCAATTTGGAAGGAAGCGGTCTCGTCCTGTATTTCCTCATCGTCAGCATTGTCTTGGACACGATGCTGACACTCTTCTCGGTGCCGCACACTGCATTGCTGGCCGAGCTGACCGACGACTACAACGCCCGCATCAACTATACCGTCTGGCGCAACGTCTTCTTCCTTCTGGGAGCGCTGTTGGTTGGCGTCACCTTCAAGCTCATGGCCGAGAACTTCTTTGGCTCAATGGGGGAACAGTCCAACGTGCTGCGCGGCTACATGATCACGGGCTGGCTTTTCGGGGGATCCCTAATCGTGGCCCCACTTCTGATCGTGGCCGTGGTGCGCGAGAATCCGGGCTTGCGGAAGCCGACCGAAAGAAACCCGTTGTACCTGTTCCGGCAGGCATTCAGCAATCAGCCTTTCCGCAACCTGTCGGCGGCCTATTTTCTGGCCTTTTCCGGCTTGGAGATTTTGGTCGTCACTTTCGTGTGGTTCTTGAACATCACACTCGGGGTGTCTGCCCCGTGGGACAGCGTCATGATCGGGGTGCTGCTCACTGCCGCCTTGTTTTCGCTGCCGCTCGTCAACGGTCTGGTGCGCCGATGGGGCAAGAAGCGTTCCTATATCTACGTCAGCGTGGCCTGGTGCGTCTTCATGCCTTTTCTGGCCATTTTTCCGGGGGGCAATCTACCCGCGCTGGTGATCTTCCTTGCCGGAATGGGAGTTCTGTACGGAGCCGGCATCACCATTCCTTGGACCATGCTCCCGGATATCATGGAATATGACGAACTGCAGACCGGCACGCGCAGTGAAGGACTTTTTACGGCCTACTTGGCCTTCTTCCGCAAGCTGGGCTCCGCCGTGGTGACGCTGATGGTCAACTTTGTGCTGGGGCGCGCCGGCTTTGAAGAAGGCACGTTCGCCACGAGCATCGCACAACCGGAAACCGTGCACTTGGCCATGCGCCTCCTCATTGGCGTGGTGCCCGCGCTCCTAGTGCTGGGCTCCATCCATTTCATACGCAAGTACCCCATCACCCGGAAATACCATGAGGAACTGAAACGGCAATTGCGGGGGAAGAGGGAAGGCAACATCGGTCTCTCCCAGACATGAGAATCAGGCAAGGCCTGGCCGTGTTATGCGCGTTGATCTGACTTTTCTGTATGGACTGCATGATGCCGGCGGCGAGCAACTGTTCTTGGACGCCCAAGTGCAAGGCTGGGTGGTCTTTAACGAGTTCGTCGGCCAGGATCCTGTGGACGCCTCGGGAGTCGATTACAGCTCTTGGACGGACCGGGGATTCGGAGTCGTGGTCAAGCTCCAACATGGCTTCAATCCACTGGGCACCATTCCGGAACCCGCCCAGTATCAACGGTTTGCCGAACGCTGTGCGCGCTTTGTGGCGGTGTCCACGGGATGTCGTCACTGGGTCATCGGGAATGAGATGAATTACTGGGCGGCTCGTCCCAGGGCCCACGCCCGCAACCACGTACCAATCCTGCGGGACATCACGAACCCCGCGGAAGTGCATGCCATTCTACGGGCCTTGCCGGAAAGGTTCGACGCCCTGTACGCCAAGAGCCAGACTGTCTCGGGGCCTACCCGGGGCGTGCCCATCACCCCGGATTTGTACGCGTCCTGCTACCGACAATGCCGCAACGCCATTCTGGCTGCACAGCCTTCCGCAACGGTTCTGGCCGGAGCGGTGACTCCCTGGAACACCCAGACGCGCTACGCGGGCAACGAAAAGGGCGACTGGGTCACCTATCTCCACGACATCCTGATTCGGTTGGGACCGCACGGCTGCGATGGGATTGCGCTCCAAGCCCACACGGTCGATGCCAACCCGGAATCCCTGACACAGGATGCATGGGTGGAAGGAGACTATCAAAGCCGCCGGGCGGGGTTTCGCGTCTACCGGGACTTCATGCAAGGCATTCCCCTCAACATGCGGCATCTGCCGGTCTTGATCGTGGAGGCGGATCAGTACCAGCCTTGGACAGACCGGAATTCCGGATGGGTACAGAGGGCCTATGCCGAGATCGCGCACTGGAATCAACAACCGGGGGCGCAGCAGATCCAGTGCCTGGCTCTCTTCCGGTGGTCCCAGAGCCCCGGTGATCGCTGGGGTCTGGCCAAGAAACACGAGGTGCTGCAGGATTTGCGCAAGGCCTTGGCCCAACAGCATCAGTGGGATCCCACCCGTATGCCCTTGCCGGATCCGGGGGCACCGCAGGACCGTACCAGCTTGACCGCCGGTGTGGTGGTGGAAACCCTTTCTGCGATCAACCTGAAGACCATCCCCGGCTTCATTGGCGTAACCGAGGAATTCCATGTGGCGCTGCTACCGGCCCATCATCAGTGCTACATCGCCGATGGTCCCATGCGGATTGACAGCTTGATCTGGTGGTTGGTGCATACCACGGATCAAGTGCAACAGCAGGTGTCGGGCTGGGTGCCGCAGGCTGGCGTGGACGGAGAGCCCTATCTGAAGCGCATTTCCGGCGCGCCGGACTTCGCCGAACCCTTTGAGCCGGCGCCCATCCACTATGACGAGTCCCTAGCGCCAGGCACATACTTCCTGCTGCTGCAGGAGGCCGAGTTGCGCCATTCCCCGGGCTCCGTCGGCAAGGATGCCAGCGACGTAATTCGCCTCATTCCCGGCAACACGCCGGGGTTGATTCTGGAAGGACCACAATACGTGGGCGAAAGCGTCTGGTGGCGCGCCCGCTTGGCCCTGCCGGAAGGCGGCGGCACCCAAGGCTGGATGCAGGAGCAAATAGGGGAAACGGACAAGAACATTCAGGTGATTGCAGTCCCAGGCACACCCGCCTCCGCCCAACCCCGCTTTGGCATAGGAGCCCAAATCTACGTGCAGCGTCCCGCCCTGCTGCGCCGGGTGCCCGGATTGACCCTGCGCACGGCGGACGGGTTGGTGGTGCAGTTGGCCCCGGGGCAGGCCTTGACCACGGAAAAAGGACCGCGTCGAGTGGACGATCTGCATTGGTGGGATGTTTCCACCCACCCAGATCTGATTCCCGTCCAACGCGGCTGGGTGCCTGAAACATCCAGCAGTGGCTACGAGGTGCTGGCCGATACACAGCCGGAGCCATCGATATCTCCCGACCAGCCCTTTCAGCAGGGGGACAGCCTGTACGTAATCGAGAATTGCGAATTGCGGCGCAGCCCGGGTCGGGAGAGCAAGACTCCCTACGATCTGCTGGACACCATTCCGCGCAACACCCTGTGCAAGGTGCTGGCCGGTCCACAAGTGGTGGAGGATGGGCTCTGGTGGCAAATCGCGATTACGGCCTCCTCCCGCGAGAATCAGTGGGGCTGGATTGCCCAGATGGATCCCGCAGGGCGCAATCAGGTCTCGGGCGACCCGTTGCCCGTGGAAGTGGCCCCCGTGCCGCGCCGAGCCCCTACACAGCGGGAGAGGACCCATTTTGCCATTGGGGATCGGGTCATGAACGTGTCCCCGCAGACAGTCCGGATTCGCGCTACCCCGGGCAATGTCAACAAGGGGGACGAAGACATCATCATTCGAGCCCCGCGGCGTGGACTGATGTCCATCCAAGACGGCCCGCGGGAAGTGGACGGGCTGCATTGGTGGCTGGTCCAATTGGAGTACCCCGAAACCACGCAGCCCGCCGGCTGGGTGACTGAGAGTTCCCGCGGCGGCATGCGCATCTTGGCCTACGACTTCCTGGCCGATCACATCAGGGTGGCCAACCCCTTTGCCGGACAGTACGCCCTGTCGCAGGCCTGGGGGAGCAATCCGGATTTCTATGGCCAGTTCAACTACGGAGGCGTACCCCTGCGCGGACACAACGGTTTTGACTTTGCCCTGCCCGTAGGGACGCCGCTGCTGACATGCGACAAGGGCAAGGTGCTGCGAGTCAGTTTTGGCACCCGGGGGCTGGGCAAGTTCGTTCTCATGGAACACGACTGGGGGGAATCCGTGTATGGCCACATGGACGAAATTGACGTTGCGGTGGGACAGACCCTGCCCGCGCAAGCCCGCATTGGCGTATCGGGCAACACGGGGAACAGTACCGGTCCACACCTGCATCTGGGCGTCAAGGTGATCCCCTACCGCCGCACCGATGGCTGGGGAGG
Source organism: Caldilineaceae bacterium (assembly GCA_963422415.1). Taxonomy (GTDB): domain Bacteria; phylum Chloroflexota; class Anaerolineae; order Caldilineales; family Caldilineaceae; genus Bin34. The sequence continues at coordinate 1,978,024 of OY729430.1, read as the reverse complement.
CTATTGCAACCCGGCCCCGTTCATGAACGTGAACGATATCTTTCGCCAGCGCCCCGTCCCGATGCCACCCTCGGGCATCGGGGAAGATGCACCGATGGATCCGTTGCCGTAGCAGCCAAGACCCTCATGGACAGCCAGCCCTACGTCCGGATCATGGTCTCGAACTTGCGCAAGTACGTCACCCGCGAGAGCAGCGACACCATGGAAGTGGCAGACGGCCCCATGGGAGCCTCAGCGCCGTCAGGGTGGACGGCCAGCACAGCGGCCAGAGCGCCAAGATGATCTAGCAACCTAGTGGTGCGGAAGGCCATCAGCCTGCTGGCGAAAGGGAACGGGACGGCGCAGTGGCCAGGGCCACACACGACTACTGCTTACCTATCGCCGCAGATGGGAAGCCGGCCGTCATGTTGACCAGTCCATGGACCGGCCCTGATGGATTGTCTGGAACGCGGCCGCCTCCCGACTCGACCGCAGACTTGGTCCGGAGGCTGCTGGATTCGGCCTTGGAGATGGATCAGGGACGGGCGCGCGACGATCGCACGGTATTGGACGCTCAAGATAGCGACCTGCCAAGAAGAATCCGAAGCACGGCACATGACAGTGGACTTTCCCTTGCATCCATCTAGTCGACAAGACCCCACAGTCTTCTTTCAAGGCATACATTACAGAGGGACTTGCCCCAGATCAAGGTCGTGGGCACCAGCGTGCCTGTACCCGCCGCACTGGTGCGAAGCTTGCCTGTACAGGACATAGACGCCCGCGCGGCCGGACAGGAACACAGCTAGGTCCGGGACATGTAGCAACCCCTTCATCCTCCCCAGATTTTTGTTTATCTGGAGGCCGCGCTGGAAACCCAAAGGGCACGTCATCCCGATGTCACCTGGACCACGGACTGACTCCAGATGGAGAAAGAAACGCCTATCTCACATCCGAATGCACGCGGGCCTGCATGTCGAGACCAGCATTCGTACAGTGTCCGCGGTATTGGAACAGGCCTTGCAGTATCTGCAGACCCAAGGCGTGCCAGATGGGTCCCTTGCCTCCGCGCCCCGACCCGGCAGGGTGCAGCCAGACCACAGATAAAAAAAAGTGCCTGTTGTGAAACGAACGTGCACGCGGCCTTGAACCTGGATTGGACGGCAGTCTAGTCCGGCACCTGTCTTGCGGGCGATTCAACCCAAGTGGGTCGTTGCCGCTATGTTATGATCGAATTCGGTGCGTGAGGAGAGATTCCACTTGGCGTGTCAACCCCTTGCCCGGTGGACTTTGTTTTCTTGAATGACACAGGTCGCAGACCTGACGGATATTGCAAGGTGGTGGCATGGCAAGCAGACCTTTAAGCAAGGGACAATTGAATTCCAACGGACATGTGGCCCTGAACGGGACGGCGATGACCCAGTTCCCCTATCCCGGCATTCCGGCCACGGCCGACGGGTCCGGCACCGTCACTTGGGTTGAGACCAACATCACCCAGGGTGCCTGTGCCTTTCCCATCACCCCCACCACTACCATGGGTGGGGGGTACGGGGCGGCCTCCGCGAACGGAGCAGCCAACCTCTGGGGTGATCCCTTGATGTTCCTGGAACCGGAATCCGAGCACAGCGCAGCCACGGCGTGTGAAGGGTTTGCCGTGGCGGGCGGACGGATCAGCAACTTCACCTCAGGCCAAGGCTTGGTGCTGATGAAGGAGGTTCTCTATACCATCAGCGGCAAGCGGCTGCCGATTGTGTTCCACATCGGATCCCGGGCCATCACGCGGCAGGGCTTGAATGTTCATGCTGGACACGACGACGTGATGTGCGTGGCTGACTGCGGCTGGGGCATTCTTTTTGCCAAGAACGCGCAGGATGCAGGCGATTTGGCCCTCATGAGCCGGCGCATCGCCGAAGAGACCTATACCCCGTTCCTCAATGTGCAGGATGGCTTCCTGACCACGCATACGGTGGAAGACGTACTGATGTTGGAGCAGGAACTGATGAAGGAGTTCGTAGGACCTCCGGCCGGCAAGATTCCCAATCTCTTTGACCCTCACAATCCTCTCATGACCGGCGTGGTCCAGAATCAGGACAGTTACATGAAGGGGGTTGTCGCCCAAAGGCACTACTACGACATGGTGCCCGATGCGGTGAACCGGGCCTTTGCCGACTTCTATGCCGCCACAGGCCGCAAATACGATGTCATTGAGCAGTACCGGATGGAGGACGCGGATTATGCCATTGTAGGTATCGGCTGCTACATTGAGACAGCCCGCGCCGCCATCGACTACCTGCGGGACATCTATGGTATTCGGTTGGGTGTAATCCACGTCACCTGCTACCGCCCCTTCCCCGGCCCGCAGCTGGTCAAGGTTTTGGGCGGCCTCCAAGCCTTTACGGTGATTGAACGCATGGATGATGCCTTGGCGCCCAACAATCCCCTGACCAACGACATCAAGGCCGCTTTCAGCGATGCCATGATGGGCCATCCAGACTTTCCCGCGCTCACCCGGATGCCGCAGATCTTCAGCGGTATAGCCGGGCTGGGCAGTCGGGACGTGCGTCCCTCCGATTTCTCGGCCATCGTACGGAACATGCTGGAAGGTAACCGATATTTCTTTTCCTTGGGCATAGATCACGAATTGACCCTGCCCCAAGAGCCCGATCCGGATCTGCGTCCCACCGGTGCCTTTTCCATGCGCGGCCACTCGGTCGGTGGATTCGGTTCCGTGACCACCAACAAGGTGATCGCCACGATCGCCGGCGACGTGTTCGGCAAGAAGGTGCAGGCCTATCCCAAGTACGGGTCCGAGAAAAAAGGGTTGCCTACGACCTACTATCTGACTGTGGCCGACGACATAATTCTGACGCATTGCGAGTTGGAGCATGTGGACTTTGTGCCCATGAACGATGTCAACGCGTTTGTGACCAGTAATCCGTTGAGCGGCATTCTAAATGGCGGCAGCATCTTCGTGCAGACCTCCAAGACGGATCCGATGGAGATCTGGGCGGACATTCCGCCCAGCTCGCAGCAGGTCATTCGGGAAAAGGGCCTGCGCGTGTTTGCGGCGGACGGAGCCCTGATTGCCCGCGAGGAGGCCCCCATTCCCGATCTATCCGTGCGTATGCAAGGCATTGTGCTGTTGGGCATATTCTTGAAAATCACGCCTTTCGCGAAAGAGGCGGGCATGACCTACTCGGAGGTTATGGACCGGGCGGAGAACGCCTTGCGGAAGTACTTCGGCAAACGCGGCGAGGCGGTCGTGCAGGCCAATCTGCGGGCTGTGCAGCGAGGTCACGATTCCGTGATTGAACTGTCTCCGGAGATAATCGCCCTTGAAGTTTCCGCACCGAAGTTCAACGTTGGAGTCGAAATCGAACTCTTTGCCTAGGCGGCAACGCATTGCATTGCCACCACTAGGCGCCACCAAAGGACACAACATGGGTGTAACTACCGATCTTCTTGATGTAACCAAGACAAGCCGCACCAAGAACGGTACCGGTGACGGTTTTGATGCGCAGATTGTCGACGTCAATGATTTCTTTGACCGCATCGTGGCCGGCTACAACGACGGCACGGGCGAAAAGCATCTGATCGCCGATGTGGGCCTCGCCCGCTCCACCATTCCCGGCGGCACCGGCGTGGCCCGCGACTTCAGCTATATTGCGCCGGAAATTCCAGAATACCTCGAAGGCAATTGCACGGGTTGCATGAGTTGTGTCAACCAGTGCCCGGACACGGCCATTCTCGGCAAGGTGGTCAAGGTGGATGTGCTGGAAGACGCGTTAGGCCACATTGAATCCGCACCGGAACGAGACTTCATGGCTCAGCAGTTTGCGGAGACCAGCAAGTTCTTCAAGGTGCCGGCCAAGCGCAAGAAGGATCCGGGCAAGTTCGGCATATTCATCGATCCCACCAAATGCAAGGGCTGTGCGGAATGCGTAGAGGCCTGCGCCGACTTGGGCTACAACGCTCTGAAGATGATCCAGAAAGAGGACAAGACCGTCCCGATCTATCAGAAAAGCATCGATTTCTTCCGCAGCCTGCCGCCCACGCCGGACGAGTTCATCAACGAACGCGTGGCCGTGGACATGATGCTGGCCGAGCAGAGCATGTTGTATGTCGGTGGCGCCGGTTCCTGTGCCGGCTGCGGCGAAGCCACGGTGATCCGCATGTGGCTAGCTGCGCTAGGCTACGTCTATGGCGCCGAAAACATTGGCATTGCCGCCAGCACGGGGTGTAACACCGTATATGGCAGCACCTATCCCTACAACCCCTACATTGTGCCGTGGAGCAATTCCCTGTTCGAGAACGGCCCGGCCTTTGCCATGGGCATTCGCATGCGCTGGGATCAACAGGGCTGGGAAGACAAGCAGCTCTGGGTCATGGGCGGCGACGGAGCCATGTTGGACATTGGCTTCCAGTCATTGAGCCGGATGTTGTCCAGCGGCATGAACATCAAGGTACTGGTACTGGACACCCAAGTCTACTCCAACACGGGCGGCCAAACCAGCACAAGTTCCTACACCGGCCAGGATTCAAAGATGTACGCCTTCGGCAAGGCCAAGCCCGGCAAAACGGAATTGCGCAAGGAACTCGGCCGCATTGCCATGATGCACCCCAACACGTATGTGGCACAGACCGTGGCTTCCATTCCGAATCATTTCTACAAGGCCATCTTGGAGGCGGCCTCGTTCGACGGGCCCGCCGTAGTGAACACCTTTACCACTTGCCAACCCGAACACGGGGTGGCCGACGACATGGCCCGCCATCAGGCCAAGCTAGCGGTGGAGAGTCGGGCCTTCCCCCTCTTTGTGTATGACCCACGCAAGGGCGAGACCATCAAGGAGCGGTTGAGCCTGCAAGGCAACCCAGCCGCCAAGGAAGATTGGTACGTGGTACCGAAGACCGGTGAAAAGATCGACTTTGTCTCCTTTGCCCGCACCGAGGGACGCTTCGCCAAGCAGTTTGACCGGGATGGAAACCCGTCGGAGATCTTGTTGCGCTCGCAAGAGGATCGCCTGTCCAACTGGCGGACGCTGCAGGAGATGGCCGGGATTCGGTAGGCCCCTCCCCTATGCCGTCGACAAGAGAAGAGCCCGTCCGCTGGACGGGCTCTTTGGATTCCAGGAAGTTCTCCGTTGCCCGGATGGGCCGGCGTCAGACAGTGGCCGGCAGCGTCAACAACGAGTCCAAGTAGGCTTCCATGCTCGACAGATCCGCGCTGGCATTGGCCCGGGTTTCGGAGCGCAGTTCCCGGATCAGAGCCTGCATCAGCTCCCGGCGCTGTCCCAGGATGCCCAGACATTGCTCGCGAATGCCCTGTCGATGCAGCAGCTCCAACACAGGTTGGGCGATGTCCTGGTTGATGTCCAATGCATACAGGCGTCGCATACAAGCGCCAAACTCCGCGTCGTTCATGGCCAACACGATGGGCAAACTCTTCTTGCGCTGTGCAATGTCCTTGCAGGATGTCTTGCCGGTCTCATCCATCTCGCCCCAGAGGTTGGCCACGTCGTCCAGCATCTGATAGGCGACGCCAAAGTGTTCACCCAGTTGACTGAAAAGCAGACGGGTGCGTTTCTCGCAGAGACTCAGCAAGGCCCCCACTTCCAGACAGATGGAAAAGAGGGCCGATGTCTTTTTCTTGACCATGAAGATGTACTCTCCCAAGGTCAGGTGGTCACGATCCTCGTAATCCAGATCCAGAAACTGGCCCTCTGTAAGCTGCACACAAGCCCAGGACAGCAATGACAGGGACTGCAACGTCAGGTCAAGGGCCACGCCGGCATCCTGTAGGCCTAGCATCGCTTTGAAGGCGCATGCATACATGCCATCCCCGGCATTGATGGCCTTGCCATTGCCCCATACTTTCCAGACCGTGGGAAAGTGACGGCGCACTTCGTCCAGATCCTCGATGTCGTCATGCAACAGCGAATAATTGTGCAATATCTCCACGCTCCCTGCCGCCGCCAGCGCCGGTTCCGGATCGTGCCCCATGGCTGCACAAACCAGCAGCAACAAGGTAGGACGCAACCGTTTGCCGGCAGATCGGATCCGAGGCGCCATTTCGGAATCAACCCAGCCCATGTGGTATTCCATCATGCCGTAATGGCGATGCAGCGCCGGAGCGGGACTTTCCAGGTACTTTTTGAGCGTTTCCTCAATGGGGCCGCGCCAGTGACGCAGAAATGATTGCGGGCTGATGTCTGACATGTACGCGGAGGAAAGACCAGAAAAAGGGACGGAAATCCTGTTGGACAGGATCAGCTTGGAGGTCCCTGATATCCCATATGGCTATGATACAACAATGATTCGAGCCCCATGGGAAAGGGACCAAGGGACATGGCACGCAAGATCCTGCTTGTATGGGAGCCCCGTGGCGGCGCGGGCTCGCTGCCGGACAGCAAAGATCATGAAAGTGTGCATGCGGCACAGAAAGTCCCGATGGTCGTCGAAGCAGCTCCATGTTTATACGGCGGAGATGTCTGGCAGTTGCCTACACGGTGACCCGTATCCAAACCTTGGTAGCAATAGCTGGAGATCTGCCGCAAGACACCTCGACCCAGCATATGAAAGATAGATCCCCAAGCCTAGATCGCCGGGAAACAGGGATCCCGTGCATTGGGATCCCTGTCATGGGCAGCCATGGCCGACCGGGATGGGGCCGGTGGCCATGCGGGCTCGACTCCGGTCTTGTACGCGCCTGCATGGCGTTCTTCAGGAACCCGTTTGGCAGATTCAGATCACCAACAGAATCTTGGCGAATGACAGCGCTGCATTGAGCAATACCATCCAACCCGAGGGCAGCCAAGGAAACAAGGAAGGCAACCCATGCCGACTGGCCGCGGTCAGATCCCCGTTCCTTGTTTCTTATGATCCACGGACAGATTCCCGACCGATATCAGCAGATCAGCATTGCCTTGCAGAGCCGTTACAGAACCAGCTCCCATACAGAACATGGCTACTTGCAGAACAGCCTGCAGCGTGTCTATTCCCTCGACGACTGCATCCACCGACTTGACCGCTTGTTTCAGGAATGGCCCCGCAATGCCCACTAGGTCGGCCCCAAGAATCAAGGCCTTGGCCACATCGATGCCAGTGCGAATGCCGCCGCTGGCGATGAGCAGACACTCATCGTCCTTCTGTGCCGCCATTGCATTCCTGACGCTCTGTAGACAGTAGGCTGTTGACAGGCCCCACCCTTGAAACGCCAAAGCCACGCGCTGGGTCCTGTCGTCCTCGGTCCGATGTCTTTCCACTTCGCTCCAAGATGTGCCTCCAGCCCCCGCAACATCAATGCCGGCCACGCCGGCTGCACGCAGCTGGCGAGCCATAATCCCGTCAATGCCCCATCCCACTTCCTTGACGATAACAGGCACGGGCAATGCCGCGCACACTGCCTCCAATTTGTCCAGAAGGTTGCTCCAGTCGGTATTGCCACCAGGCTGAATGCACTCTTGCAGCGCATTGCAATGCAGAAACAATGCATCGGCTTCAATGACATCGATTGCCTGCTGGCACTCGGAGACGCCGTAGCCACGGTTCAGTTGCACAATTCCCAGATTCGCCAAGAGTGGAATGTCCGGCGCCAGATCCCGCAGGATTCTCCACTCCTTGGCAGGTTGTCGCCCTTCCACCATGATGCGTTGACTGCCTACGCCCATGGCGATGCGACGGTTCTGGGCCGCTTCCGCCAAGCGGTGATTGACTTGTTGGGCTGCGGCAGTGCCCCCGGTCATGGAGCTGATAAGCAAGGGCATACGCAACTTGCGTTCCAGAAACCTGGTGGTGGTGTCTACCGCTTGCAGATCCAGTTCTGGCAAGGCTTGATGCCGCAGCTCGATCTGGGCAAATCCCGTGGAGACTCCGGCTGCCTCCACCTCCTTTTCCAAATTGATGCGAATGTGGTCGTTCTTGCGCCGGCCATGATATTGGGTCTCCGGCTGGCTGCAATCATCCGATCTCATTGAAAGTCCCAGCCGGAAACAGGAGCAAAAGACAATTGGACCACAGCATGCCACGTTCTGAATTCGTAAGTGCGCACAAGGCCGGATTTAGTTGACTCTGACTCTACCACCCTTTAAGATTCCCACAGCAAACGCTGCGGCTTGGTTCCAGTCAAGCCCTGTCACGTTGGCTCCGGATCAATCCACTCAAGACGGGTACAATTGAATCTGGGCTTGCCTTAGGAGAATATCATCAATGAGTGACACTTTTGACAGAGTCAAGACAATCATCATCGAGCATCTTGACGTAGAAGATGAAGCCGTCGTTAAGGAAGCCAACTTCAGGGATGACCTCAATGCGGACAGCTTGGATCTCGTGGAGTTGATCATGGCGTTTGAAGAAGAGTTCGGTAGCGACATCAGTGACGAGGAGGCACAAGGCCTGCAGTCCGTAGGGGATGTGGTTTCGTACTTGGAAAGGGAAACCCAAGAATAGCCTCCACCGATCACGCGACCGGCGCACTGACGCGAATGAGGCGGGTTGAGAAAGACCCCCTCTTTGCTCCAAGGTCGTCTCGCATGCGCTATGGACTAGGCGAGGTCCTACTCTGTCTGGTCAGACAGCCAACAAACAATCAACCCCGCTTCAAAAAAATTACTAGGCAGCGCGTCGGAATCCGCTAGCGCTCGTGCTTCCTTGCGAGATGTGAAGGAGGGGCCCCGACTTCGGGGAATCGCTGCAGATCACATTCGTACTGCCCGGTGCTCAACGCCTAGGGGATGGATTCTTGGTCTTCCTACAAAGGCGGGCGGGCCCGTTGGTCGGACCCGGACCATCCCCCATCCACATTGTCCGAGATCAGGGCCACAACCCGCAACGCGCCTTGCTCGTTGACTGCTTGGCGCCATTCCGACGTCCGACAATGACAGATTTCGATTCGATGAGACGAAACTCGCACAGTGCCCATAGTCCACGGCAGACAGCCATGCCGCCGGCACAAAGACCTCACCCAATTAAGGCCACGAAACACAGCGTGCAGATGGGCCAGACAGGGCGAGCGCTGGAAGTTCCGTAGATAGAGAATCAGGATCGGCATGATTGCGCGGAGGGCAGAGACAAATGACCCAATGTCGGACTTGGAGGGAAGTTGTCACCGTAGTCACTTCGGAGCGCACTATGGGCAGAGATCATCAACAGGACAGAAGAGAACGAATGGCCGCCTCATGAAGAGCACACTTCTCTGTCATTCATGTTCTTTCAGACCCAAATCCGCCCGTCTGCTTGATGGACAACCCCATGCGTCGTCGCTGGGTGTCCCAAGCGAATGATATTCACTTCATAACCCGGCCCATTTCACTGATGTGGATGAGGCCTTCCACGGACTCGCCCACCAGGCGGGCGAAAGCCCCAAAGTCCTTGATGCGAGTGATGACCGCGCGCGCCAGATCGCCCTCGTGATACCGCTCTGCCAATGTATCCCAAGGACGCGGTTGCAGCTGGCGCAGGCTCAGACCGATGCGTTTGCGTTCCTTCTCGGCTGAGATGACCTTGACCTGCACCTTTTGGCCTACGTTCAGCATCGCCAAGGGATGGTTGACCCTGGACCAACTCAATCCGCTGACGTGGATCAAGCCGACGGCCCCGCCAATGTTCACGAAGGCACCAAAGTCTGCCAAGCTGGAAACCACGCCTTCACGGGCTTCGCCACCTCCAGCTCCTCCAGAACCGCGCTCGGCGTCATGACGCTGGGTTTGCGTAGGGATGAATGGCTCTGGCTTTCCCTACGACTTGCTTTGGGATCCGCCCTATTTAGGTATCCGAGTCTTGGATTCGCGCTCTGATCACATGTGACGAAATGGGAGATCTATCATCTACTGATCGCCATGAAGTTCCTTCTTCACGGTACAGGGCATCGTCGGGTATTTCCAAAAGAAAGCGACTTGCTTCCCTTGAGAACCCCCTTCTCTTGTGCGCCCATGAAAGCAGTAACCATTCCATGGCGCGCGTTACACCCACATACAGCAGACGTCGTTCCTCTTCTATCGCTTCTCTCGTACCGGCTTGTACACTGTAATAGAAGGGAAGCGAATTCTCCTCCAATCCGGCAATGAAGACAACAGGAAACTCCAAGCCCTTGGCAGTATGCAGAGTCATCAAGTTGACTGTTTCCCGCTGATCTTCCAGTTCGTCTTGACTTGCCATCAGACTGACATGCACAAGAAACGAATCAAGCGAACTGGATCCCGCATTCTCCAGCCATGATTCAGCCTTTCTTTGGGACGCAATTGCCATCAACTCCTTGACGTTTTCCACCCGTTCTCGACCGTTCTCGAACTCTTTTGTCAAGTAGGCAAAATAACCGCAAGATTCGCATACATAGGCCAGAAATTCGCCTGGATCCGCGTACTTCTCGTTGTGGACAAGGTCGGTGCGCCACTGCCGCAGAAGCTCTTCCAACTTCTGCAGCTTCATCAAGTCGTGTTTCGGAAGGACTGACAGAGAGGCAATGCCTTCCTCTGTTTCGGCACCCCGGCACACAACAGTCAAGGTATCCTCCAAGGACAACCCCCACCGCAGGCTCCATTCATGCAATCGCTGCGGAACGTCAGTGCTTAATCCCCGTGGGGGACAGTTCATAATGCGGGTCAAGGACATGAAATCATGGGGATTGGCGATCAGACGGAGATAGGCCAAAGCATCCTTTACCTCCATCCTTTCATAAAACTTGCGGGCGCCAACTACACGATAAGGAATGCGTTGACGAATCAGCGACTCTTCAATCGGACCGCTCTGGGCATTGACACGATACATGATTGTGATATCGTGCGGTCGATAGTCGGTCTGGTTGAGTACTAGGCTCGTCGCCCGCCCAATCCAGTCCGCTTCGTTGTATTCGTTGTCCGCGTCACGCAGTATGGGAATGGGCCCCCGTGCCTGATCCGAATGCAGCACCTTGGGTTCCCGCTGAGTGTTGTGCCTTATCAATCCGTTGGCTACGGCCAAGATTTGCGGCGTGCTCCGATAATTCTGTTCTAGGTACACTGTACGTGGCCGGTGGAAATCACGGGTAAAGTTGCGCAGAATTGCGTATTGAGACCCCCTGAAACCATAGATGGACTGGTTTTCATCGCCGACGACATACAGACATTGGGGAGAGTCTCTGTACAGAGTGAGTTGCTTGAGAATGTCGTACTGAATCTGGTTTGTGTCCTGGAATTCATCCACAAGCACACAAGGCCACTGCCGTCTATACTTCTCCAGCACGATCTCGTGATTCTGAAACAGCAGCTTTGTTTGCATCAGCAGATCATCAAAGTCCACCGCGTTGTATGTGAGCAGTCTCTGCTGGTACACCTCATAAAGATAAGACAGATTCTGGTCTATGGACGCAGATCCCGTTCTCCCGACCACCTTGGGTTCAATACATCGATTCTTGAAATTGCTGATGGCGGTCTTTAGCGCGAATGGCTTGGGAGCCTGAAGCGAAGCAGGCAAGCTTTCACTCTTTTCCTTCAGAATCGATTCAATCAGGACATTCTGATCCTCGGTATCCAGTATTGTCCAGTTGGGCTGGTAAGGCGTACATGCTGTCTCACCGCGCAGAATACGAGCGCAGATCGAATGAAAAGTGCCGACAGCCACGGCGGTGTTGTCTGGGTCATGACCGCTGCTGCGGTTGCCTGTTCCCCGCTCTGCCAAGGAGTGGACCCGTTTCTTCATCTCGTTGGCCGCCTTGTTGGTAAACGTAACTGCCAAGATGGATCCTCGGGGGACTTTCAGGGTGTGCACGAGGTAAGCTACACGGTGAGTCAACACCCTTGTCTTCCCTGAACCGGGACCAGCCCAGATCAGAGCAGGGCCCATGGGAAGCGTAACCGCTTCCTTTTGTTGTGCATTGAGATTATGATTATCCTGCAGCAGGTTGTCCATGGCTCAAACTGATTTCCTGAATCGAGTGTTTCTCTTCTGCACCACCGGACTTCCACTATGCACCCCCCCCTTTTTATGCGGAGACCGACCTTATTGGATTTGAAAGCTCCCTTGAGGTCAAAGAAATCAAAACCCGAATTGAGATCAAGAACAGCGAACTGGACATCCCAATAGGGGCGTGCATCTTTCTCGCAGGATCCTTGCCTGAATCCTGATCTACCAAGTGTATTCCCTGCACTTTTTCCTCCAACGGCTCAATCAGTTCGCGCTGGGGCTGTTCAATGACTTCTTCGTTTGTCTTGGTATCAACTGGCTTGGCATGTTCCAATGCCTTGTGAGCCTAGGCTTCCAGATTGGTGGCAAAAGGGCCGTGCTCCTGCCACAGCCCTAGGCTGAAATCGACGCCTTCACTGTGCGACAAGATCTCTTTTTTCCCAGAGCCAAGTACCCGAGTTGCCCTCTGGATCCCATGGTTCTGGGACCATTAGGAAGAACAGGCGCATGACACTGGGAACAATGGAATGTGGCAGGCAAGTCCGGTCAAGAGACCCAATCCACAATACGGATTCCGGCGAAAACCGGAATCCTCTCAACCTGTCGTCTATTCTTCTTCCTACCGAGCAGCCATGAAACGGGCTGGGTCTCCAAGTTCAGGCGTGTGACGGTTTCCAGAAACAAGGCAACTTGCCCTGCCTGCGTTGGGCAACGGGCGATTCCTCCATCCCAAGCGGAAATCCCTCCGACCTATCCCATCCTATGCAACAACCCAATCGAGATGAATTGCGGGACAATCACTTGGCTGTTCAACTCAGACCTGCATCAGCCCAGACTCTCTTGAGGCTGGCCGCAGTCTCGGCCACTGCATCCTCCACTGACATTGCGCGCAGACGGGGCAGGAACGGTTCCACGGAACAGGGGCCATCATATCCCATGCCGTCCAGGGCCTGCAGAAGACCGGCAATGTCCGTGACACCATTGGCTCCGGGCAGGTCGCGTTCAAGATCCATCTGCTCATCGGGACCCAAACCGGCTCTGCCGTCGTTCAAGTGCACCAGCACGATGTCCTCGTTGCGCAGCCGTCCCATCTCGTCCATGCTGGCGTGACCGGTATAGAGATGAAAAATATCAACCAACAGGCCCAAGTTGGGGGCGCCTACGGCCGCACACAGCCCCAGCACCCCATCCCAAGTGTGCAAAAAGGGGTAATTCAGGGTGTCCCGCAACGTCTTGGGACCAATAAACTCCAGACCAAGTCGAATGCCGTAGTAATCGAGCCGCACAGCGATGGGGGAAAGCCTCTCCACCAAAAAGACAAAGTTCTCGCGGAACGACATCGTGGCGTGCCCCGGCATGACTACCGTAGTTGTGCGGTTGTAGCCCAGCTGGGCTGCCTTGGGCGCCAATTCGTCCAGAGCCTCCAGATTGGCATCCAGTGCCGCTCTGGTGCCGCCATATCCCACGGGTAAGCCGACAATCCCAGGTACAAGGCCATGCAGAGACAGACTTCCCTGAATTTCTTCTGGAGCCAATTCGCGCAAGGCATTCCCGTCCAGATCCACGCCCTCAAAGCCGTGGGTGGCGGCCAATTGGCAAAGTTCGGGAAAAGGCACTTGGTGCCCTAGCATTTGCGTATTCAATGACTTGTACATGGCATCTCTCCTGGACAATGACAAACGGATGAGGATGGGGACTAGGACTACATCGTGCCCACGGACGAGGGCGTGTCGGCGGGCCCCTACCTGACTCCCAACAGCAAATCAATGACCATCTGATCCAGGCGTTCGTAGGGCTGGCTGCGTTGGCCCAAGGCGTTTCGATCGAATTCATGATTCTTCAAGGCGGCCGCCTTGTCAGGGCTGAAGGCACCTTGGAAGGGCATCATGGAGCCATCGTCGGCCGTGATCTCGTCCAACAACCCGGCAATCTCCGGATCCGCTGCGAACTGGACCGCCTTCTCCTTCAGGATCAGGTAGGTGCGCATACAGCCCTTGGCGAATTCCTTGACGTCTTCGTAGTCGCTGGCGCGGTAGGCATGGGCATCAAAGTGACGGGGCTGGTCATATCCCACGGATTCCAGAAATTTCACCAAGTAAAACGCCTGCTTGATGTTGTGGGAGCCAAATCGGAAGTCTTGGTCATACCGCCCCAGATTCTGGTCGTTCAAGTCAATATGGAAAAGCTTGCCAGCACTCCAGGCCTGGGCCACCGCATGCAGGAAATTCAGACCGGCCATGTGCTCATGCGCCACTTCCGGGTTCACCCCGACCATGTCGGGATGATCCAGCGTGGCGATGAAACCCAGCATGGAGCCCACGGTCGGCAGATAAATGTCACCGCGTGGCTCATTGGGCTTGGGTTCGAGCGCAAACCGCATTTTGTACCCCTGATCCATCGCATATTCGCAAAGGAAGTTGATCGCCTCCCGAAACCACTCGCCTGCACTGACGGGGCACTTGCCGGCATCGGTCTCGGTTCCTTCCCGCCCGCCCCAGAAGACATAGGTGGACGCTCCCAGATGTGCCCCCAGATCCATGGCCTGCATGGTCTTCTGCAAGGCATAGGCTCTAACTTCCGGATCATTGCTGGTGAAAGCTCCATCCCGAAAGGCAGGATGCGTGAAAAGATTGGTCGTGGCCATGGGCACGACCAAACCTGTATCCTGCAGCGCCTTTTCAAAATCCCACACAATCCGATCCTGTTCGGCCGGCGTGGCGTCAATGGGCACCAGATCGTTGTCATGGAAATTCACGCCCCAAGCTCCTGCATCCGCCATAAGATGCACCAGCTCCACCGGAGACAGGACCGACCGCACGGGATCTCCGAACGGGTCCCGTCCGATATTGCCCACGGTCCAGAGACCGAATGTAAATCTGTCCTCGGGCCGAGGGGTATAGGCATTGCTCATCTATCAGGTTCTCCTGCAACAAGGGAGCAGGGGGCGCTGCCGACTCCCGTAGTGCCATCTTCCGAATTTTCAATACTGACAGTTCACCTGCCTTCCTTGTTCCGCCGACTTCAGAATTGCATCGCAGATGACCGCGTTGCGATATCCATCCTCGAAATCCGCGCCGATGGGAGCTATGTCCCGATCATGCACGATACAGTCCAGCAGGTGTGCAATCTCGTGCACGAAGGTGTGCTCCCAGCCGATGATGTGCCCCTGGGGCCACCAGTTCTCCCACCAAGGATGACTCGGTTCCGAAACCAGAACATTGGTGAAACCGCTTACATTGGGATCAGCCGGATCGTTCCAGAACACCTCCAGTTCGTTGAGGCGTTCCAGGTTGAAGGACACACTGCCCTTTTCGGCATTGATTTCGATGCGCTGACCATTCTTGCGGCCTCCAGCGAAACGGGTGGCCTCCACCGTGCCCAAAGCGCCATTGTCGAATTCCAGGAGCGCGGCGAAAGCGTCATCCACGTCCACCCTGCCCGGCGAGCCGTCTTCGAAGGGCCTGTCTTCAATAAACGTGCGAGTCATGCCTGCTACGCTCTTCACCTCTCCTACCAGATACCGACCCAGATCAATGATGTGCGCGCCCAAGTCGCCCAAGGCGCCGGAACCCGCCTGTTCCTTCTGCAGGCGCCAGATCATGGGCAAGTTGTAGTGGGGCATGATCCATTCCTGTAGATATACCGCCCGAAAATGATAGATTTGGCCCAGCAGGCCCTGATCAATCAACAGCCGAATCTGGCGAATGGCCGGAATAAACCGGTAGTTGAAGGCAACCATGGCCTTTACATGGGCCTTGTTGACCGCATCCAGCATGGTCTTGGATTCTTCGGCGGTGCGGGCCAGCGGCTTTTCACACAAAATGTGCTTGCCCGCCGCCGCCGCCGCGATGGAAGGGGCGGCGTGGATGTTGTTGGGGCCGCCGTTGTCCAATACTTGGACTCCATCATTCTCTAGCATGGCTTCCCAAGAGGAGTACGTGCTGTTATATCCGAAACGCCGGGCCGCTTCCGCCGTTGCCTCGGCATCCCGGCCGCAGATGGCCTCCAACACTGGAATCGCTGGCGGGGGATACATCATGTGAGGAATCTTGAGCATGGCATTGGAGTGCGCCTTGCCCATGAAGGCATAGCCCAACATGCCAAAGCCAATTTGGGGGGCTTCCCCGGTGGCCTTGGCACCCGCCATGGCCGTAAAACCGCTACCGTCACTCATAAGTCCACTTCCTCTCTTAAGAGAATTCGTGCAAGGGGTCAATCTGCAAAGGCCTCGTCAAAGATAATGTCGGAAGCTGGAAAGTCAAAGTTGCGCACAGCCTGCATGGATTCCTGCGCGCCAAATTCCCGATCCATGCCACTGTCCTCCCATTCGATGGACAGAGGGCCTTCGTAGCCAATGCGGTTCAGAGCCCGGATAATGGGGTCCCATTTCACGTCGCCATGTCCTGGAGACACAAAATCCCAACCGCGATTGGGATCGCCGAAGTCCAAGTGGCTGGACAGAATGCTGTTGCGGCCGGTCAGCTGCACCTTGCTGTCCTTCACATGGGCATGGAAGATGCGATCGGGATAGGCGTTGATCAGTTCCACCGGATCCAGAAACTGGTGAATGAGATGGCTGGGATCAAAGTTGATGCCAAAGGCTGGATGGGCATTCACGGCTTCCAGGGCCCGGCCAAAGGTAATAAGGTCATAGGCGATCTCGGTCGGATGCACTTCCAGACCAAACCGGATGCCTTCCGCCTGAAAGTGATCCAAAATAGGTGTCCAGCGCTGCGCGAAATCCGTGTAGCCTTCGTCAATGTCGGCCTGCGAAGTGGGAGGAAAGAAGTACAGCTTGCTCCATATGGAACTGCCCGTGAAACCGTTCACGACGTCCACCCCGAAGAGCTTGGCCGCAGAGGCCGTATTCTTCATCTCCTGGGCGGCTCGCTGCCGTACACCCTCAGGATCTCCATCGCTCCAGATTTGGGGAGACACGATGGCCTGATGACGGGCATCAATGGGGTCGCACACGGCTTGGCCGACCAAGTGGTTGGAAATGGACCAACAGCCCAAGTTGTATTTCTCGAGCAAATCCCGCTTGGCCCGTACATAGGAGTCGTCGGACAAAGCCTTGTCCACTTCAAAATGATCACCCCAGCAGGCCAGCTCCAATCCATCAAAACCCCATTCACTGGTCTTTTGCGCCAGATTCTCCAATGGCAAATCGGCCCATTGCCCCGTAAAAAGCGTCACAGCCCTCGGCATGAGTCCTCCTTCCTTGCAACTATTCAATTGGGCTCCTGGTGGCCGCTTGCAGCCCTGTGGGTACGGCACGGCCTTGGCAATTATACTGCCTAACGGTAGAGAGGGGATACATCGGAATGCGGAGCAAACGCAGTGCAACGAGTCTGGAACGACAGCTCCATGCAGAGTCCCCTTCATTCCACGGGAGCATGCTCGTGTCAACCTCGTCACGTTCTCTTGGATGGCGCTTTCAAGCATCTGACATGGCTTGATGCAGCACTGTTCCACCCAGTCTTTCCCGCCCCTGAAGTACATCTCGACGCTGCGCGTGCAGACACCGGATCACAGTATGGGCTGCAAGGCCGGAATCGGAGATCGCTCAGGCGCCAGAATTTGGCAAACCACCCGCCTGCACAGGGACCTGTACCCCGCGAACCCGGACTGCACGATCCACGCCCACCGATATCTTATGGATTGCACCGGGCACTTTCAATTCTGGCTATGGAGCCACCATGCGAAACTACCGATCGGATTGGGAGTTGTACCACTGGGAGCGCAAATAATGGGCTGCCATTTTGGGCCTTCTGTCCCGAGTGAAGACACCCTTGTGGTTCATGGCCGTGGGACGCATGATCCCTTGACCAGTCTTGAAATCAGCGAAATTCCAGACATGCAGACCTGCGACATAGGGCAGTTTCGCCGCTGTTTCCAGATAGTCCTGCAGGAGTTCCACCTGATATTCCTCTGAAAACATTTCCGAAGGCTGGCTGTGATGACCGGCAATGGCGTCTGCGCCAAATTCAGCAATGATGATGGGCTTCTGCAATTGGGCGTGCAACATCTCCAGTTCCTGTTCCAAGGCGTGGCGGGCCGGTTCTCTTTGGCCGCCCAGGGCGTACCAACCCCAATACCGGTTCACCATCACCGCGTCACAGAGTTCCAACCACGGGACAGGACCTCCCATCACTCCAGCCAGTGTAAAGGGTCGACTGTCATCCAGCTGCCTGCCATGCCGGATCAGTTCGGCAAAGAAACGGGTGCCAGGCGCGTCTGCCTCGGGATCCGCCTCCTTGCCTTGAAACCGCCGCATGAAGTCAGCCGGCATGGGCTCGTTGGCAACGCTCCACATGATCACGCTGGGATGGTTGCAGTCTCTCGCTATGAGCTCGGACAATTGCCGCTTGCAAGTCTGCAGTTGGGTTTCCCTGAGTTCGGCATCGTCGTCGAACATGAGCCCCACTGCGGGAATCTCGTCCACGATCAGCAAACCTGCGCGATCTGCGTAGTCCATGGCCTCCTCCGCATAGGGATAATGCGAGGTCCGGTAGGAGTTGGCCCCTATCCACTCCAACAGGGCCCCGTCCTTGACAATCAGGGGCAGACTGAAGCTGCGTCCCAGCACGGGAAAGTCTTCGTGTTTGCCAAACCCTTGAAGAAAGATCGGTTCGCCATTCAACAGGAGCTGGGAGTCTTGCACGCGCACCGTGCGAATGCCGGTAGGCAGGGTGTATTGGTCGATTTCCACCCCGGCTGCATCCAGCAAGGAGAATACACACTGATACAGGAAGGGCGCGGACGGGCTCCAAAGCTGGGCATTGGGTATTTCCAAACGCCCTTCCGCCTTGTCCCGCTCGACGGAAAATACCTGCCGAACCACCGCCTGACCATTGTCCAAGATGGTGCATGCCAGGCGTTTGCCTTCGGTGCCTGTCGTCGCGACGGTGATTTGGATCCAGCCTGCAACCGACTTGTCTTGGGATCGGGATTCAAATCCGGTCTGCATGCCTACCCCTCGGATGCAGGCACGGGGCGTGGCAAAGAGCTTGACGGGCCTTTGAATTCCCGCGTAGGGAAAGAAATCAAAATTGGCTTTGGGGTAGCTGCGCATAAAGCCCCCAAAAGCCGTGTCGGCATCCCCGCCCGTAGGGACCCGATCCGGACGCAGGGTGTTGTTGACCTTGACAGTCAACCGATTGGAACCTGGCAACACTTTGTCGGTTATGTCAAATTCAAAAGGGAGATGCCCTCCTTCGTGCCCTCCCAGTGCAACTCCGTTCAACCAGACCTTGGCGGCGTAGTTGACCGATTCAAAACGCAACCCGATGCGCTGGCTGTGCCATATCGCCGGTACCTGAAAGGTTCTGGCATACCAAGCATCATCCAGATAGTCCCGATATTCGCTGCGCAATTCATTCCAGCTGCCGGGGACCGCCATGGGCAAGGCGCGGGGCAGACCCTGCGTCCAACTCGCGCTCTCGCCTTCGGATTGGGGATCCACTTGGAAATCCCACAGCCCGCTCAAATCGGTGACTGCCCGAAAGGCATTGGTCTGCGGCGGCAACATATCGGTTACGCATTCCATATAACGGGCAAATGCAGGAGGTCCATCGACTATCCGGAGCCCTGTTCTGTCACTATCAGGCTTTCATCCTGATGTTTCCGGCCTTCCTCAATCAGCATCACCGGCACACCACCCCGAATGGGATATTTGTAGCCGTTGCGCGGGTTGAGGAGGAACTTGCCTTCGTCCACCAGTTCCAAGGAGCCCTTGTCTTCGGGACACACTAGGATCTCCAGCAGATCGGCGCTGACCTCGCCTCCGAGTGGAGCCTCGTCGTAGGGTTCGGTATCCGGTTCGGTCAGGGAATTCTCTTGGTGATCGCCAGGGGCCAAGTATGCCTTGACAGCCCTGATGATAAGGGCAGCCACAACCAGGAAAATCAGGAACTTGACGAATCTGCGCATGCACTCACCTCTCCAATCCCTATAACATAGGGAATAATCTTCTCAGCAACTGCCGACTTTCTGTGGGTCTGCGACCCCTTGCTTATCAGCTTGAACCAAGAATATATCAGAATCCACACTCAATGGGTGAGGAACAGCGCGGTATTCCGTTGGGTCCCAAGGTGCCGAAACCTCTCGATTATGACCGAATTTCTACGCGATGGCCTTCTGTGCCAGACCGTCAAGCTGTCGGAACGTGGCAGTCAGATCCGGCATATCGGCGAAAACGAAATTGGGGGGACGCTCTTGCGCCAGGAATTCGGTGTGGGATGTCACCCCCGTGCAGACTCCGGCTGTCCACATGGAAAGCGCCTGTGCCCCCTTGATGTCAGTCTCATACCGATCTCCGATCATCAAGCAGGAATCCGCAGGCAGTTGCAATCGCGCCATGGCCTCTTCGAACATGCCCGGATAAGGCTTGCCAATCACCTCCGGGTCCACTCCGGTCGCGGTCTTGAGCAGAGCCACAATGGCCCCCGCCCCGGGTATTTCACCCTCTTCGGAGGGGAAGGTGGCGTCTTCGTTCGTGGCAATGAAACGCGCTCCCGCCTTGATGGCCAAGGTGGCCTCGGCGCATTTGCGATAGTCCAGATGGAAGTCCATGCCCACGACCACGAAATCCGCATCCTGCGGTTTGTTGGCGGGCTTGAAGCCACGGGCCAGCAGTGCGGTCCAGACTCCGGCCTGTCCAATCAGCTGCACCTTGCTGCCTGCGGGCACGTTGCGCGCCATCCAACCGCCCGTGGCATCCGCACTAGTGAGCACTTGCTCTTCCCCGGCGACAATGCCCATGGCGGCCAGCTTGTCCACAAACATGGCAGGCGTGCGGGTCGCGTTGTTGGTCACGTACAAAATGGACCGACCGGTCCGCTCAAAATAGGCCAAGCCCTCCAAGACTCCCTGCAGAATTTCGTCGCCCTTGTAGAGCACTCCATCCATATCGAAGAGCAAGGCTCGCACCTGGTGCATCGGGTACGCCAACTCGGACCCCGAAAATTGCTTCCACAAATTGCCGCCGACCGCATCCGCGACGCTCGTCAGACCAAATTGCCGACCGCCGCTACTCATGGCCCCATGCCTGCAGGCGGATCGCGGAACTGCATCGCGAGCCATATGGGCCGGCTTGGATTTCAAACATTGCGTGCAATTCCCCTTTAGTTCGCATTTTCGATTCCAGTCGCGGGTATAATCTGGCTGTGACTCGCCCAAGACAAGAACTATGCTTTCATGACTCCCCAGTTTAGGCCCATTGCCGATCAAGTCGAAATATTGATGCGTGGCGTAGACTGTGGCGACATGCAGACGCAGGCCGCCATGCAGGAGGAACTGACCGAGCGGCTGGCCCAGAGCCGCGATGCAGGGCGACCTCTGCGCGTCTATTGCGGGTTTGATCCGTCGCGGGCGGATTTGCACCTAGGCCATACCGTGCCGCTCCGCAAGCTGCGGCAGTTTCAGGACTTGGGACACGAGGTTGTCTTCCTGATCGGGACCTTTACGGGCATTATTGGCGATCCGAGCGACAAGGATTCAGCCCGTGCGCAACAGACCTTGGACGATTCCATGCAGAAGGCGGAAACCTTTGCTACGCAGGCCTTTCGGGTGCTGGACAGGCAAACGACCCGCGTGGACTACAACCACCGCTGGCTCAAGGACCTGACCTTTGCCGATGTCATCAACGTGGCCAGCCTGTTCACCGTCCAGCAGTTCCTGGGTCGACAGAATTTCCGAATGCGCTTTGAAAAAGGGGATCCCATCTGGCTACACGAGTTTTTCTACGCTCTAATGCAGGCCTTCGATGCATATGTGCTCGAGACCGACGTGCAGATTGGCGGCACGGACCAGCTGTTCAATCTGATGGCGGGACGCAAGTTGATGCACGCCAAGGGGCTGCGGCCCCAGACCGTGCTCACGTACCCCATTCTGCCTGGCACGGATGGAGTGAAAAGGATGAGCAAATCCACGGGCAACACCATTGACCTAGAGGACAGTCCGGGACAGATGTTTACCAAAGTCCTGAATCTGCCGGACACCGTCATTCCCTTGTACTGCGACTTGTTGACCCGCTGGGATTCCTGCCGGTTGACCCATGTCCATGCCCGATTTGCCGATGACATGCCCGCCGTGAAGCGAGAACTGGCCCGTGAGATTGTCAGCGCCTACCATGACGACAGCCAGGTTGCACGCGCGGAACGCGATGCGGCGGACATGTTTTCCGGATCCATGCCCAGCGACACGCCCGAATTCAAGGTGGTCGGGAGCGCCGGCCTGCTGGATGTGTTGCAAGCGGCCGGCTTGATCGAGAGCAAGGGCAAGGGTCGCAGGCTGGTACAGCAAGGTGGGGTCAAGCTGGACGGCAAGACGGTGACAGATCCTTTCATCACCGCCCTTGAGCCTAAGACAGGCGACAGGGTGGTGCAGATCGGCAAGACAAGATTTCTCAGGCTTGTCCGCTAGCCCTGTCTGATGTGCCGCGGATGTCACACTCTCAGAATGGCCGCACGAAAGTCGGTGTCTCTTGTATCTGAAACCCGCGATTTTCAACCATAGGCGAGCGCAACATGAATCTGAACGGCAAGAAAGGACTGATCTTTGGCGTAGCCAACAAGAACTCGATCGCCTGGGGCATCTCCCAGGCTCTGCATGCCGAAGGGGCGCAACTGGGTTTCACCTATGCGGGTGCGATGCTCGAAAAGCGCGTGCGTCCCTTGGCGGAAAGTGTACACAGTCCCTTGGTCGTGCCTTGTGACGTCACCCGAGACGAAGATATTGCGACCGCCTTTGCACAGGCGCGGGATGCATTTGGCTGCATTGACTTCCTAGTCCACTCCATTGCCTTTGCCCCCAAGGAAGAACTGAGGGGAAATTTCCGTGACACTTCCCGATCCGGCTTTCAGGTGGCCATGGACATCAGCTGCTACAGCTTGATTGCCTTGGCTCAGAAGGCCAGCGAAATGATGCCGGAGGGCGGCAGCATCATAACCATGACCTACTTTGGCGCGGAGAAGGTGACTCCCAACTACAACCTGATGGGGGTTGCCAAGGCTGCGTTGGAAGCCGCGGTGCGGTACTTGGCCTGGGATCTCGGAAAAGACCGGATTCGAGTCAATGCGATTTCCGCCGGCCCCATTCGCACCTTGGCGGCCTCGGGCATCAGCGACTTTCGCAAAAGCCAAGAATACATTGGGCGCGTCGCGCCTCGGGGCAACGTGACGCAACAGGACATCGGAGACATGGCCCAGTTCCTCTTGAGCGACAAGGCTGGCGGCATCACCGGCGAGGTCATCCACGTGGACGGGGGCTACAACATTATGGGCGCTCCAGACGAAGACACAATGGCCTAGTCTTGTGCGTGGGGAGCGCCGCGGGTGCGCCCCGCGATGTCAACCCACCGTCCAGTTTCATCTTGCGGTTCCATGTCATGACGGCAACGACAGAGTATCGGCTTCTTGTGGCAGTCAGCGGCGAAAACTGCATCAAGTCATTTGCTTGGGACCCAAATGGCGGAAAACCAATTTGCCGGCAGACAGTGCCCGCGGCAACAAGACCTGGACCCTTGGCTATCTCGCGCAACGAAAGGTTTCTTTATGCTGGCCTTCGGGGGTCCCGGCAGATTGGCGTCTACCATTGCAACCCGGACCGCAACGACTATGGGGCGACGCTGCTGCGGCCCTTGCGGAAGATCGAACTCGATGCCGATCCCTGTTTTCTGAAAATCGATGCCACAGGGCAATGGCTACTGGCCGCCTACTATGGAGCCGGGCAAGTCACGGTCCACGGCATCTTGCACGACGGAGGCCTCACGCCCAAACCGGTACAGCAGGTTGTCACGGGGCCGAAAGCCCATTGCATCGGGATCAACCATCACAACTCCATGGTCTGGGTGCCACACGTGGGACAGGAAAACGCCGTGCATGGGTTTCGGCTGGACCAAGCCACCGGTCGGTTGGTCCGGGTCGGGACCAGAAAAGCCGCGGAAGACTCTCTGGTGGGACCGGTAGGTCCCCGCCACTGCGCTTTCCATGAGGCTACGCAGAGCATCTACTTTTGCAATGAACACGGGTCCTCCGTAACCCACTGGCTATTCAATGACACAGACTTGACGCGGGAAGTGAACACCTTGTCCACTTTGCCAAGTCCATATGGAATCGCCAATACTTGCGCGCAGATTCATGGCGATCCGGCCGGGAGATTTCTGTATGTCTCCAATCGGGGCCACAACAGCCTGACTGTCTTCCGCATTGATCCCGAGACCGGTGAACTGGCTGTTGCCGGGTGGCAGGAAACGGAGTCAACGCCCCGCGCCTTCGCCATCACGCCGGATAGTCGTTACTTGCTTTGCAGTGGCTTGGCTTCAGGCTGTCTGTCCATCTACCGCATCTGCGCGGAAACAGGGCTCCTGAGCTTCCGCGCTCGCAGTCAGGTGGGCCCTGAACCTATGTGGATCCTGCCTCTGCGCTTATGACTCTCGGTCCGTGGTCTACAGACAGTTCTCATCCTCATCTGCCCAATCTTTTTTGGAATCTGGCGCGGAAGCGTGTGGACATGGCTGCAACGTCCCCTCCAGAGGTCTCCATGGCCAGGAATGTCACAGCCGAAAACAGCCCATTTGACATCTCCAAAAATATGAATTCGTTGCGGATTTTTGCAGACATGTCCATTCGTGTTAGGATATGCGTTCTGGGTACAGAGCACAGTTTCTGTTGAGTGCGCATAGGATTCAAGGAGTAATCATGCCAAGATCAGGAAAGAGAGGCAGGTACAAGCTCCGGCCTTTGTCGGATAAACAATCGACAATGTTCAAGTTCATTCTTGAATTCATTGACAAGCACGAATTTCCTCCGTCCATACGGGAGATTGGCGACGCCGCGGGCATTCCCAGCACTTCGGTTGTGAATTACAATCTGAACAAGCTGGTGGAGCACAGGCTGATTTCGCGCTGGAAGGAAGTCAGCAGAGCCATCAAGATCAACCGGCAACGGGCCTCCGACATGGGTTTCGCGGTCGATCCCCCGCGGGTGCCCCCCCTCAAAAAAGTGCCCATTCTGGGCAATGTGGTGGCCAGCAATCCCGTGAACGTGGGTGAACTCAACACTTGGAACGA
Organism: Caldilineaceae bacterium; assembly: GCA_963422415.1. Classification (GTDB taxonomy): domain Bacteria; phylum Chloroflexota; class Anaerolineae; order Caldilineales; family Caldilineaceae; genus Bin34. The sequence goes on along the minus strand of OY729430.1, from coordinate 1,953,102 downwards.
TGCCCGGGAATGGATAGACGTTTCTCCTACCCTGCTGGGGGATATAGAGACTCCCTATGCCTTGCGCGTACAGGGTGATTCCATGATCAACGCCAACATCTTGGACAACGACGTGGTCCTAATGGGGCCGACGGACCAGGTCCGCAATGGTGACTTGGTAGGCGCCTGGCTGCAGGACGACGACGAAATGACTCTCAAGCGATATTTCCGGGAAGGGGACATGGTGCGCTTGCAACCCAGCAGTCCGAATCCGGAGCACCAGCCCATCGTTAGACCTGCAAGGCAGGTCAGTATCCAAGGCAAGGTGCTGGCTGTTGTGCGTACCATGAGGTAACGCGTTCGCCAGAGGACATATGCCCTCTGGCGGTCACACAGGCGGTATCCCGTCCCGTTCGAGGACTCTGCCGCTCTCTTGATGTCCTTCTCCCCCGCCCCGCCCCGGAACGGAACGGCAGGGGTCTTTCCTTCGCTGACCGCCTCGTTTCTCTTGGCGCTAGGTCTGGTCGTGGCCGGTGGGGGTTGGGTATTGTACCTCGCCGACGGCCCTGTGTCTCCCACCTTGATCGACGGGCCCTTCGACTTCTCTTCGGGCGAGATTGTCGTTCTGGGCGACCCCCGGCATCCAACGGATCTCGCCTGTGGAGACCAGCAGGTCGATACGGCTGACCTGTCGCTGTGCAAACCCGGCCAACCCCGGCATATTCGGTTCACCTACATCGGTCGACAGCTCTGGCTGCAATTGCAGCGCGGCGATGACTTCGGTCTGCTGTTCGTGACGGTCGACGACCGACCCGCCAACTTGATTCCAATCCAGGCTCCATTCCCAGCCGGAAATGGAGAAAGAGCGGGCCGACTTCCCCTGTATTCCCCTTACGAACATGCCACCATGCGACCCGAATCCGAGTGGATTTCAGTGCATAGAACCAACACGGCACAGCCCCATACAGTCCAGATTCAGATGCATTCAGGCCCAATGGCCGACATCTTGGATGCGAGTCCAGCCGTTCTGGCCGTAGGCACGGATCTGCCTGTCTCCTTCCGGCTTCCCTATTGGCCAGGTCTGCTGTGCTTGATCTTGGGCGGGTTGGCTCTAATGCTCGTCCTTTTGGCCATAGACAACTGGCCCTTGGCATGCAGGTTTCCGATGCATCTCGCCCGCCGTCAGATGCGACGTCTTTCCCATGTCCTGCCAACCCAACCCATAGAACTGGGACTTCTGGCGGGACTGGGGATATTAGCCGTGGGACTAGGTCAACGCGATCATATTTGGTGGCTCAGCCTCTTGGGATTGGCGATGCTGGGGCTGGCCGGATTGCAGCGACCCGCCCTCTGGCTGGGAGCCGTACTTCTTGGTTTGCCCTTCCATCTCTTCCCGGTCCCCCTGGCGCCGGGATTCGCCCTCAATCTGGTGGAAATTGGCGCGTGGGGCGGTTTGGCCCTGGTGGGCTTGCAGTATCTACGTCAAGGTCCTGACCGGCTGCCCCAAGCCAAGCGGGGTTCCACACCGGCTCCCGTCTTGCTGGCCCTGTTGGCACTTGCCTTGGTCGCGCTTGGATCTGCCTTGGAAGCCCAATATCAGGCACAGGGCCTGCGAGAATGGCGGACGGTGTTTCTGACTGCCGTGATCTTCCTTGGGGCCATGGTCACCACTTTGCGCATGTCCGAACGGCCTGAAGCCGATGCGGCAATCATGCTGATCATGTGGATTGGCGGGGCGGTGGCCATTGCGTTGTTTGGCTATTATGCATATCTCCAAGGCATTTTCGTGACCGACGTGGATGGCGTGCGCAGAATCCGGGGCCTCTTTGGATCTCCCAACAATCTGGCCTTGTACCTGGAACGGACCCTTTTGGTCACCATTGCCCTATTTCTCTTTGCCCAGACTTGGCCGCGCCGCATTCTGTGGGCCAGCCTGGCAACTATCCAGACCGGAGCCTTTGTGCTGACATTCTCCAAAGGCGGGCTTTTTCTGGGATTGCCGACAGGCTTGCTTCTGCTCTTTGGCACAGTCTATCTCCTGCGCCAGCGTCTCCACGCAGCGCGGCGTGTCATGTGGCTTTTGGGAGGCGTAGCAATCCTGGGCCTGCTCTTGCTCGCCCCCTTCCTGACTACGCCCCGTCTTGCCGGCATCTTGGATTGGCGACAAGATTTTTCCAGTTTCGTGCGAATTCATCTGTGGCGCAGCGGCCTGCAGATGTTTCTTGACAACTGGATCTTGGGTGTCGGTCCTGACAACTTTCTCTACTGGTACCGCGGCGCCTATCTGGACCCCGCGGTGTGGAACGAGCCCAGTCTGAACCATCCCCACAACATCCTGATAGACCTGCTGTCCCGATTGGGGCTGACGGGTCTGGTGGCCGGCTTGGCTTTCTGGGGTGCCGGGTTCCGGATACTGCTCAGGCACATCAATACGTCGAATCCCAGCCCTCTGGCCATGGGCCTGGCCGCAGCCGGCGTGGCTGGTCTGGCGCATGGGATGGTAGACACCAGCTATGCCTTGCCCGACTTGATGCTGGTTTGGACTCTGCTCTTTGGACTGGTCTGCCTGCAGGATCTGACCAAGACGGCGCGGCTCCTTACTTGAGGATGCGAGATATGCCCTCAGCCAAAATGGCCTGATTCAGTTCCCCGATGTGCCGCAGCTGAATGACGCCGTTCCGGTCCACAAAGAAAGTGGTGGGAAAACTGAGGATCTCATAATCCTCGAACACCTGATCTCCTGCCAGGGACTCGGCCACCGCATAGTTGATGGCCAGTTCCTGCGTCATGGCGGTTGCCGGCTCGCTGTCGCTGGTCTGCACGATCCCCAGAATATCGATATTCCCTCCGTACCGGGTGAAGGCCTCCATCAGGGCCGGAATCTCACGTCGGCAGGGCGGACACCAGGAGGCCCAGAAATTGATGACGGTGGGTATGTTCCCTTGGCTGTTCCAATGCAGTTCTTCGCCCGATAAAAGATAGGATGCATGAAAATGGGGAGCGGCATGGCCTACCCAGGGACCCTGCAAATCCTGCAGGGACGAGGAAATGTCCCGCGGCATACTCAGCCAAATCCAGAATCCTCCCAGCAGCAGAACCAACAAGGACACCAGATTCCACGGGCGGAAAGCGGCAGGATGCGCGCTCGTGTTCGACAGGGACACAGGGAATTATCGACTCCAGTCCGCATGGAAGTTGCCCGGCCGATCGATGCGTTCATAGGTATGGGCGCCGAAGAGATCTCTTTGTCCCTGTATCAGATTGGCAGGCAGGCGCGCGGTCCGATACGAATCATAGTAGGCTAGGCTGGTGCCTAGGGCAGGCACCGGAATTCCCATCAGGACCGCGTGGGACACCACCCTGCGCCAAGACGGCAATCGTGCTCCCACCGCGGCGCTGATCGCGGGATCCAAGAGCAGATTGGGCAGGATCCGATCTCGCTGGTAGGCACACATGACGTCCTCGAGAAAGCGAGCCCGTATGATGCAGCCGCCGCGCCAGATCGCGGCGATTTCGCCCAGTTGCAATTCATAGCCATATTCCGCGCTGGCCGTGCTCAACAACGCCATGCCTTGAGCGTAGGCGCTGATCTTGCTGGCGTAGAGTGCATCCCGAATGGCGGCCTTGCCCTCTTCGCGGTCTCCGGTCCATTGACCGTCTGCCCGTCCCGGTAGGCGGTCAGCCGCTTGGATTCGTTCGCTTTTCAGGCTGGAGAGGATCCGACCGACCACCGCCGCATTGATGGTCGGTATGGGAGCCCCCAAATCCAAGGCATCCTGACTGGCCCATTTTCCCGTACCTTTCTGGGCCGCCTTGTCCAGCACTACATCGATCAGGGCCTGGTTGGTCAAGGGGTCCATTGCCCGAAATATCTGGGCCGTGATTTCGATCAGGAAGCTGTCCAGCTCCCCCTCGTTCCATTCCGCGAAAGTGTCTGCCAATTCCGCGTTGGTCAGCCCTAGTCCTCGATGCAGCAGGTCATAGGCTTCGGCAATCAACTGCATATCGCCATATTCAATTGCGTTATGCACCATCTTGACATAGTGTCCGGCCCCTCGGGGCCCCATATAGGCCAGACACGGTGCCTGATCCCGAGGCGCCTTGGCCGAGATGGCGGTCAAGAGGCCTTCGACTCTGACGAAGGCCGCGCGCGCGCCGCCCGGCATGATGGAAGGTCCCCAGAGCGCTCCTTCCTCCCCGCCGCTGACTCCCACCCCCAGAAAATCCAGGCCTTGTGCCTGGATGTAGGCCGCGCGCCGGTCAGAGTCCTTGAAGTGGCTGTTGCCTCCGTCGATCACAAGATCTCCTGCCTCAAGCAAGTGCAGCAGATCCGCGATGATGGCATCCACGGCGGGCCCGGCCTGCACCATGATCATGACAATGCGGGGACGCGCCAGTCTGTCGACCAACTCGGCCAATGTCGCAGCGCGAATCAGTTTCAGGCCTGGATTTCGTTCCAGAAATTCGTCTGTGCGAGTGGTGGTGCGGTTGTAGACCGCCACGGCATACCCATGGCGCTCCATGTTGAGCACCAGATTTTGGCCCATGACGGCCAGACCGATGAAGCCCAGGTCAGCTCGATGCATTATCCTGTCTCTCCCAAAGCTGTCCGGCAACGCTCACAATCATGAACAAGAGCAAAGCGCCAGGTCTCACTCCAACGGCTTCAGACCTGTCGCGGATTGGCGCCCACCACACCGCCATGGGGCACTTCAGGACCAGCAAAGTCGGCAGGACTGGCGTAGGCATGTATTTGCACGTTGCGACCGACCTTCACCTGAGCCGGGATCGTCACGTTGCGGCCGACCAAGGTCAGACCCGTGTTCAACACCTCCGGCAGCTCCTGATTGGGCACGTTGCTGGGACCGAACCCCATGCACACGTTCTCTTCGATCACGGAGTGCACATCGATCACGCATTGGTCTATGGTCGTCCCCTGCGCTACGCTGACGTTCCGCATGATGACGCTGTTGGTCACCGTCGCCCCGACCGCCACGTGCACGCCGGGAGAAAGGACGCTGTGGGAAACCGAGCCCTCGATAACGCACCCGTTCGACACCAGATTGTGACTCACCTCGGCTTGCGCCCCTATCTTCACGGGGGCACGTTCCTGGCTGCGGGTGCGCACGACCCATTGTCGGTTCTGCAGGTTCAAGGCCGATTCCTCCGTGATCAGGGCCATGTTGGCTTCCCAGAAGGCCTGCGCAGTCCCCACATCCGCCCAGTATCCGGGATACTGGTGGGTCTGGATTTCCTCATTCTGACTGAGCATATAAGGGATCACGTCTCGCCCAAAATCATTGAGACCCGGCCGCTCCTCCAGAATGCGATCCAACACATCAGCCTTGAACACGTATATGCCCATGCTGGCCAGGGAGCGCGGGCTGCGCCGGGGTTTCTCTTCAAAGGCCAGCAGCCTCTGGTCCTCGTCCACGACGGCCATGCCATATCGGAATGCTTCGTAGGAAGAGACTGACCGTGTTGCCATGGTGACGGAGCTGCCCCGGGCCCAATGCTGCCGCAGCATGGGCCGGTAGTCCATCAGATAGATGTGATCGCCCGCCAAAATCAAGACGTCGCGGGCGGATTGTCTACGAATGAAGTCCAGATTGCGGCGCACCGCATCCGCGCTGCCCTTCTGCCAGCCTCCGTAGGGCCCGCCCGTATAGGGCTGCAACAGACGAATGCCACTGTTGGCCCGATCCAGATCCCATGGTTTGCCTACGCCGATATGATCATTGAGGCTGCGAGGCATGTATTGAGTCAGCACCCCAATGTTATAAATCTGGCTGTTCGTGAGATTGCTGAGCGAAAAGTCGATCAACCGAAACTTGCCGGCGAAGTGCAGACCGGCATCGGCGCGGTATTCGGTCAAGGCCCCCAGCTTGTCGCTGGATCCTCCGGCCAGAATCAGAGCCAGCACTTTGTCCATTCCGCCTGTCCTGACCTACTCGGCACCGGAAAGGACAGTGGTGCTGACCAACGGGTCCACGCGGTTGACGAAATCCTCCGCATCGACATTGCTGCCCACCAGCACATTGCCGCCAATCTGCACACCGGGCGGGACAAAGGAATCCTTGCCCACCACCGAAATGCCGGTGTGCAGCTTGTCCGGTGTTTCCTGGTTGGGCGCGCATTCGTCCGAAGTGCCTACATGGGATCCGGCCCCTATGACCACGGACTTGTCGACAATGGCGTTCTCGATATAGGCGCCAGGGCCAATCCAAGTGTAGTTCATGATCACGCTGTTCTCCACCACCGCCCCAGCGCTGATGTAGACTCCCGGACTGAGCACACTGTTGACAACCCGTCCCTTCACCACCGAGCCGTTGCAGAGCATGGAATTGCTGACCTCGGCCTGGGACGCCAGTTTGACGGGCGGTTGTTCCATGGAACGGGTCAGAATGGGCCATTCTCCGCTGTAGAGATCCAGCGGCGGATCCGGCTGCAGCAATTCCAAACTCGTACTCCAGTATGAGTCGATGGTGCCCACATCCACCCAGTAGCCCGTGAATTCAAAGGCATAGACCTTGTCCTGCGCCTCGATCATGGCCGGGATCACATGCTGGCCAAAGTCGGAGCGCGGCGTCTCCGGCGAGCCCTCCACCAAGCGCTCCAGCAGACGGGTGCGATTGAAGACGTAAATGCCCATGGAAGCCAGATTGCCCTTGTCCTTGCCTGGGGGTTTTTCATGAAAGGAATGCACCCGTCCGTTCCCTTCGATCTGCATGATGCCAAAACGGGGAGTCTCCTCCAAGGGCACGGGCATGACAGCTACGGTCAGGTCCGCTCCGGTCTCCCGATGCTGCAGCAGCATCGGCGCATAATCCATCTTGTAGATGTGGTCTCCAGACAGTATGAGAACCAGATCCGGGTCGTAATCGTCAAGATAGAAGCGATTGCGCAGAATGGCGTCGGCCGTGCCAGCATACCAGTCCCGCGCGCCCGGAGCCGTGTAGGGCTGTAGAACACGCACCCCGCCTTGGACGCGATCCAAGTCCCAAGGCTTACCGATGCCAATATGCTGCTGCAAACTGTGGGGCTGATACTGCGTGAGAACCCCGACCGCGGCGATTCCACTGTGAACGCAGTTGCTGAGGGTGAAGTCGATGATGCGAAACTTGCCCGCAAAGGGTACGGCAGGTTTGGCCCGTTTGTCCGAAAGCGTCATCAGCCGGGTACCCGCTCCTCCGGCCAGAATCATGGCTAACGTCTGAATGGTGTCTCCTGCACGTACATCATGACTATATCGTTGCAGTGTAAGGGTTTGTCCGCTTCCTCCCAAAACAAAGCTCCTCCCAAACCGCCTGAGTCCTGCCGGCACTGGAGAGAAGGGGATTGATCTCGATTTGAAAGCGGGAAACCTGCCTCTTTGGCGCTAGACTTGGGTGTTGGCTTTAGGCTGTCTGAGTGGGAGAATCATTGCATGTTGCGGAAGACCCTAGATCCTCAGTACTGGACCCGTGAATTCAGGCTGTCGGAACAGAACTTAGAGTATGTCTACAGCCTGCTGGCACAGGGATCCTTGGGAATCCCAGCCCCTTTCGACAAGCTGGCTCTTTGCCTGATTGAAGAAATCCAAAGGCAGGAGGACAGCCATGTCCAGAAGCTGCTGTCCCTGGGCACGATGTACCAGCCCAAGCAACAGTACGCTGTGGATCAGGTCCTGGTCTTCACGGCGCTGGACTATCGCACCGGCACGGTCAAGGACATCCGTACCGGACAGAACCCGGAACATAGTCGCTTTGAGGTGATCCAAGTCGAGATGGAGGATCCTGCGGAAACAGTGGAGTTCGCGGCGCACCTGCGCAGTCCCCATCCCTTGAACACCCTGGAAGCGGAAGATCTCAATGCCGCGGACTTGATGACCGCCGAGGAAATCTTCGAGCAATACAGAGACGAGATCGATGCCCAGATCCGGCAGTCCTTTGCCCACAACCAGAATACCTTGGGCATCGTGGAATGGCAAGGGGGTTGGATCGTCGAGGATCTGCTGGTCGAAGTGGGTCAGCACGACCGCGATCTGGCCGAGGCGCTGATGTTCGAGAAAGATCGCCCCGTGTCCAGCCAGACCATTTTGGACGAGCTGAAACTGGATACGGGGGATTCCAGCCCAGAAATCGTGGACCTGAGTCTGGAAATCGCCTTGACCCGGGACGAACGCTTCGATCCGGTCCTGTACAAGGGCGAAGTGCGGTGGCACACTCGCAACAAGCTGCCGGCGTTGGTTTGGGAGACCCCGACGCTGTTGCAACACGTACCATTGCATTACCGGTTTTCCACCTTGGAGGGGCCGATGTTGGCCCTTGAGATCCAGTTGCAGGACGAGTGGAGCGAATTGGAGGTCAGTGAAACCGCGGACTTTGCCTCGTTCTACCTGCTCTATCCCCACTTCCACTACGGCACGATGCCCGTCACGGCGCAGATGACTCATCTATTGGGCGTATCGGGAACTCACAAGGCCTTCCTAGAAATCACCGATCCCCTCAGCGGAGACACGATTCCAGCATGGTACGTGCCGGAAGGACGCTACATCTGTGGCTTGGAAGACTTCTATGCCACCCGCCAGTTCTCTGTAGGAGCCCGCCTGACTCTGGAAAGACGGGCGGACGGTTCGCTGACTCTGTCATACAACAAACGGCGGGGCAATCGGGAGTGGCTGAATATTCTCAATGTGGAAGATGGTGCCATTCAGTTCAAGCTGGAGAAGAGCAAGGGGGAAATCGCCCACGAGTTCATGCCGGAGCTTCTGGTCAGCACTCAGAGTGACGATGAGGCTTGGTCCCAGATCCGGGTCGACCATCAGGACACCAAGGTGTTCCTGCTAGTCGAGGAACTGGTGCGCGAGCTGGTCAAGGGCAGCGGATCGGTCAATGCCGCCACGGTGTATGGAGCCGTAAATTTGGTGCAACGCCATGCCCCTGGCGCTGTGTTCCACGCGTTGGTGTCGAATTCCCGGCTCACCCAAATGGAGGATCGGGTAACCTGGAGACTGGCGATCTGACCCTGCAGCGGCAACACCGCGACGCGATCCATCCTGCATAGAATCCACAAGACAAGGCAGAAGAACAACCCGCAATGTCCGCCCAAATGCAAATGAGCAATCTTACCCGGCGCTTTGGCATCACCGTAGACACCAAGTTCCATATTGACTATGACTGGTGGGAACGCAGCGGCCTCAACCAACGCCTGCACCTGTACGATCAGCTGTGCGAGGACTGCCGCAAACGCTTCAAGTCGCACGAAAAGACGGAAGAGGTAGATTGGGTCGATCTGGAGACGGGCGAAGTCCGCAAGGCCGATGCACTGATCGAGTGCCTGCGCACCACTTGTGCCCATCAGCCGGACTTCATTGACGACCGGCTGCCTTTGACCTCGGCCTGCTTCCGGGTCTTTCTGACCAATCAAAACGCACCCTTGACGCCGCGGGAACTCAGCGTAATTCTGGGCCAGACCACAGCCGTGAGCAGTGCCCAGTGGACTGCGCAAAAAATTCTGAGCGTGCTAAGCGGCCCGCGCGTATATCTGGGACTGCGCTCGAAGACCTGAAGCCCGCCATGTATAAGGGGTCTTCTTCCACAAGTGAAGGCGCGAGGAGAAATACGCCCCGACAAGGGGCACTCCCACGGCATGAAAGCGACTGAGTCCCTGCCCGCTGCGCATGACCTAGATCATTCGTCTCGTCGCCACATGTCCACTCCACTGCCTTGGGACAGCCACTTTCGCTGTTTCATGTGCTGCACGCCGGAAGAGCGGCTCTCCGTGTTCGACGTGATCTATCGCTGTCCCCGGTGTGGAGGGTTGCTGGAGGTACACCACGCGCGCCAGCCTCTGCGCGCGCGTCACTCAGGCCCTGAGTGGCGGCAGACATTCGAGGATCGCAGCGGCACCCACGCCTTTCCCTATGGCAGCGGGGTCTGGCGGTATTGGGAATGGGTCATGCCTAGCCTGTTGCCGGAACACATTGTCAGCATGTACGAAGGCAATTCCAATCTGTTCCAAGCCGACCGCTTAGGGGTGCAGATAGGGGTGCCGGACCTCTGGATCAAGATGTGTGGCAACAGCCACACGGGCAGTTTCAAGGATCTGGGCATGACCGTGCTGATCAGTGTAGTCAGGCAGATCATGGCGCAAGGCACATCCAACATCCAGGCGGTCGCTTGTGCCAGCACTGGCGACACCAGCGCGGCGTTGGCGGCCTATGCCGCGGCCGCGGACATTCCGGCGATCATTTTCCTGCCCAAGGGCGGGATCAGCGATGCGCAGCTGATCCAGCCGATCGCCAATGGGGCCCATGTACTGGCCTTGGATACCGACTTCGACGGTTGCATGGAAATTGTGCAGGCCATCACGCAAGACGAAACCATCTATCTGGCCAATTCCATGAACAGCCTGCGGGTAGAAGGGCAGAAGACCGTGGCTCTGGAAATCCTGCAGCAGCTGGCCTGGGACCCACCTGACTGGATCATTGTGCCTTCCGGCAACCTAGGCAATGTCAGCGCCATGTACCAAGGATTGCGTTTGATGCACGACTTGGGGGTTGTCGACCGCATGCCGCGGCTGGTGGCAGCCCAAACGGAAAAGGCCAATCCCCTGTTCCGCAGTTTTACGCAGGGCTTTGCGGCGGGCCTTGTGCCGGTCGCGGCGGAACGGACGCTGGCGTCCGCGATTCAGATCGGGAATCCGGTCAGCTATGCCAAGGCCGTCAGGGCCTTGGACGCGACCCAAGGAATCGTGGCCTCCGTACCCGAAGACCAACTGGCCCACGCGGCAGCCTTGGGCGACCGTACGGGCCTCTATGCCTGCCCCCATACCGGTGTAGCTCTGGGCGCACTCATGCAGCTGGCAGAACGGGGCGAGATTGGCACGGCGGAGCGGGTAGTGGTAGTCAGTACGGCGCACGGACTGAAATTCACTCCATTCAAGATCGGATATCACGCGGGAGAACTGGAGGGTATACAGGGCCGTCTGGCCAACTCTCCTTGGGAATTGCCGCCTTCCTTGGACGATGTGCGCGGTGCCGTACATGAGATTCTAGACGCTCATGCCCAACAATCCCGCTAGTGCGCCCGCCCGGATGGACACCAAGTTCCACGAGCCTTTCTCCCAAGGTCGCATGGACTTCACCTGGTCCCAGGAGCAGGAGCTAGATCCCCGGAAAAAGGATCGGGGCCTGCTGGGAGGCAATCCCTACCAGAGACCGGATCGGAAACAAGCACCGGATTGGGGCTGCAATCAACCCTTCGTGCGATCCCTGATGCAAGATGACTCCTCCTCCTTCAACCAGGCATCGTTTCAGGCATTCCTGGAAAGCACGCCAGAGGTGGAAATTGAGATTGGAGTGGGCCGGGGAGACTTTCTGCTGGCTCGCGCCCAGCAGCACCCGGAGCGGGGATTTCTGGGATTCGAGGTCAAGACCGGCACAGCCATCAAGCTGGTGCGACGAGTGGTCCAGGCCGAACTGGCCAACATGTGGATCAGCGACGATGATGCCCGTTTCGGACTGCCCCATCTCTTTGCGCATCGGCAGGCCGTGGCCCTGCACGTGCTCTTCCCCGATCCCTGGTGGAAACCCGGTCATGTGCACCGACGCCTCTTTACCCCTGCCTTCGTGGCCTTGCTGGGACAGTGCATACGGCCCGGCGGATTGCTGCACGTGCGCAGCGATGTGGCGGGACTGGTGGACAACGTCCGCTTTCTGATCGCGGAGACCGCGCTGTTCCAACCACCGAATGACAAGCTGCATCATCTGTTGGATCCCTATCAGCCCACGCATCGCGAGCGATGGTGTCTACGCCAAGGGTTTCTGGTACATACCTTGCTGTGTGTCCGCAAGCCAATGGCCGAACAGTGACCTTCAGCCAGGAGCGAATTCATGATCCAGATTCCCCAATGGTACCGCCTTGGCAGAGCGCTGCCTATGCTGCCAGCGCTGCCCAATGGAGCTGGTCCCCTGAAATTCACGGCAATCGTGCCGGCTCGAAACGAAGCCGCCAATCTGATGCCCATCCTGCACTATCTAAAGAGATACGCCGATGAAATCCTGCTGGTGGATGGTCACAGCACAGACGGGACTCCGGAATTGGGGAGAGCCCTTGGGATTGAAGTGATTCAGGACAAAGGCCTAGGCAAGGGATCCGCCCTGCGGGAAGGCATTGTCCGAGCCCGCAACGACTACATTGTGTGCATGGATGCAGACGGGTCCCACGATCCCGGAGACATTCCCCGTCTGCTGCAGCCCCTGGTGGTCGGAGAGGCGGATCATGTATCCGGATCGCGCATGATTGGCGGCAGCGAGGAGTTGCATGCCACCATAGGTCAATCCATCCGATTATTTGGAAGTCAGGTTGTAACCTTGCTCATCAACTACACCCAGAACGTACGTCTGACCGACTGCCAGAACGGGTTTCGTGCCTTGCGCCGGGATGTGGCCGTGGATTTGATGCTGTCCGAGAACATCCACACGATCGAACAGGAAATGATCATCAAGTCCCTGCGCTGCGGATACCGCGTTGTAGAAGTGCCAACGCATGAATACATCCGGGCCAACGGAGCGTCATCCTTTCGCATCAGGGACGTGTGGCTGCGTTTTGGCCTCACTTTGCTCTTTTATCTGTTCCTCTGGAATCCCGCGGACCGTAGCCCGACCTCGGGCTGACCCTGCCTGTGTTTGGCGCCGGCGGCATGGAGCGACGAGACATCCTCGATGGAGACTCTGCGCCGACTGCCTTGTCCCCCAGAAACTGGGACCTTTGGGGGTTGCTGGCAGTTTTTGGCATGGTAGCGCTTTACTTCAGCGTCAAGGTGCCGGCCTTCGAGGCGCCGGATGAATTTCAGCACTACGCCTTTGTGCAACATGTGGTCACGTGGCGTGACCTGCCCAAGTCGGAAGCCAATACGCCAGGTCTGTGGCGCCAGCAGGGCGTACAAGCCCCCCTGTACTACATTGCGGGCGCGCTGCTGACCTGGTGGGTGGATCAATCCAATCTTCCGACTACGGCCCACCGGGTCAACCGTTTTGCCCGATTGGGGCAGACCGACGCGCAGGACAACCGCAACTACTTCCTGCCTCACGCAGATGACGCCTGGCCCTGGAGCAGGGAATTTCTGGCGCTCCACATCCTGCGGGTTCTCTCCATCGGGCTCGGATGCCTGGCGCTCTGGGCCATTCTCCGTTTTCTGCAACTGTTGCTGGACCCGCAGGTGGCCCTGCTCTGCACGGCCACCTGCGCCTTCATTCCCCAGTTCGTCTTCATCTCCAGCGCCGCCTCCAATGACAACCTGATCATTGCCACGGCCTGTCTGACCCTTTGGCAACTGGCGGAAATGATGCGGATCAGTCAAACGGACCCGGGCACGGCGGCCGTACTCCATAGAGTCGCATGGCGCGTCGGCCTGTTGCTGGCAGTAGCGTTGCTGGCCAAGTTGAGCGGCGTGGGACTGTTGGGGGTGGCGGCCTTGACGGTCGCTTGGATCGCTTGGCGGCGCAGTTCGGGACGGATGCTGTGGCAACTGGGGGGGCGCATGGCGCTGCCGATTCTACTGGGATCCGGTTGGTGGTTTGGGCGCAACCTCTGGCTCTATGGGGATCCATTGGCTTGGAACATCTGGGAAGCGAACATCACCCTGCGTGCCGCGGACTTGAGTCTCAGTCAACTGCGGGCCGAGCTGCCAGGCCTTTTTCACAGCTTCTGGGGCCTCTTCGGATGGCTGACCGTGCCATATCCCGATGCCATCTATCAGGGACTGACTGGGCTTTCACTTCTCCTGCTGCTGCTGTTTTGCCATTGGCTTGTACGGGCTGCCCGATCCTTACAGGCTGAAACCTATCTGTTGGAGAACGGGACATTCATGCAAGGCTACTTGGCCTTTCTGTGGTTCGGAGTGTTGACATTGTCCTGGTTGCGTTTCATGTGGATCGCGCCGGCGGCCCAGGGCCGCTATTTCTTTCCCGCGTTGACTGCGGCAGGTCTGGCCTTGGGTCTGGGCGTGACGCTGTTGCCGCCCCTAGGCAGGAAGATAGCCTGGATCTTGCCGGTTGGCTTGGCCCTGCTCTGTCTGGTGACACCGATCTGGATCCTGGACACGGCCTATACGCCGCCCTCTGCATCCCAGTACGCCAAGTTGCCGCTGACCCCTCGTCAGGCCGAAGTGGGCCAAGACATGGCGCGACCGGAATTCAGGCTGATCGGCAGCCGTCTGCCTGACAAAATCGCGCCGGGAGAGAGCTATCCCGTCTACCTGCGTCTGGAGACGGTAGGGACGACCTCACAGGACTATGCCGTCTTCGTGCACTTTCGAGATGCGGCAGGAAATGTGCTGACACAATATGATGGCTTCCCGGGCGGAGGTCTCTGGCCTACCTCCCAATGGTCTCGGGGGGAAATCCGTACCGAACATTTCACCATGACTATGCCGACCAGCCTGGAACACGGGATCCAAGGGCAAATTGTCATGGGTTTCTACAATCCCTGGACTTGGATGCGCCCTCTTTGGAACACCGCCGAGAGTGCCGGCAACAATGAATTCGCCAATGAGATCACGCTGGGCCACTTTACGGTGGTCACAGCTGTGCCCTGAGCATATGCGACGCCTCTCTTGTCCATGTCCCAACACCCCGCGGCGGACAGGCAGCCCTGCGGGCGCAGCCAGAATATGCATGCGAGAGTGTTGATGGAACCCGCAGGATCCTCATTCCCAGCCTCTTGGATATCCCATCCAACTTTCCCCGCGGTCGCGGTGGGCAGCACACGCCACGAATCGCCTCCTGCAAGCCTGGTGTCACATGGCCTTGTGGATGGGCACATGCTGCGCGGCAGAGACAGACCACAACCAAGCTATCGAGTAATGAGCGAAATGTCACCTACATAGCTGTCATAATCGTGACCACTGGCATGAATGCGCACGTAGTCGATACGTTCCGGGCGGGTCAGTGACAACAAGCTCATCAGATTGGGCGACTCATAGGCGTACCACGTTCCAGTCGGAATCTGTTCTCCGTTTTCAATCCAGTAGTGCGGCAACGGATCCAGGGAGAAGAAGCCATGGCCCCAAGCCCGTTTCTGCCCATAAATATCGGTATACCCGATTTCGACTCGCAAAGGGAACTCGGAACTCAAGTCTCCCGCCCCCGGCAGACTTTGCTGGTCAATGCGCAGATTGACCAACAGGAACAGGCTTTCGTTGAGACTCACCTTGCGATCCACCTGCTGCCGCAATTCGTACTGGTTGTGAGCGTTGTCTCCCACCTGCCGCCAGAAGTGCACAGTCCAGCGTCCGTCCTTGATCTCCCGCCGCATCGAAGGGGACGGCACGTCGTTCGCCACAACGGATTGCACCCAGGCCTCGTCCAGCGGATCTTGGAAAGAGCCATTGGTCAGAATATCGGTGGCCAAATCATCCGTGTGCACTTCTAGGTCGCTTTGGGAAAAGACAATCCTGTGTCCCTCCTCCAACTGCAGCCGCTGCCCCGAATGAGTTTCGATCAGAATGACGCCGTCCAAGGCATCCACTTCGGTCTTCGCGTCGTCCACCAGAATGCGGGTCACGCCATCGGCCAGGGAAATGCGGCCTTGGGGCGTAGCGATTTGCATGGAGATGGACAGCCCTTCCGGCATGAGCGTAACGACCCGTACCTGTCCTGCATACAGTTTCAGGTGCACCACATGCGGGCGACCATTGCCGCGGAAAAAGGGGCGTCGCACCCGATGGACTTCCACACGCGTGCTGGAAGACATCTGCAGGGAATTGAGCATACCCCCCGAGGGGGACGAGAAAAGGCCCAACACTCCTTGGGTAGCTTCCTGTGGAGTAACGAAGTTGCTGCCTTCCTCCAGATCCCGCAGAACCTGTGTGACGGCAATGGTTTCGGCGCTGCCATGATTGTTTACGTACACCGTACCCAAGGCGGGTTGCAGCAGCAGTCTGCCTTTCACTTGATAATTGCGGTAGGCGAATACCGCTCCCGCAATGGTCAACAGCAGCAGAACACAAAATGCGGCGAAGGACGCCAGCGTCACGACCCAGGCCAGCCGCAACGGGTCTCTGCGCATTCTGCCCTGCAGTGCGGGTCCAAATTCAGCCTCCAAGGGCCTCTGTTCTTCTTCCGACATCCGAATTTGGTTCATATCGAGCCCCAAAGTGTGCCGCGCGAGGGGAACGGCTCCTCTCGCGACAAGCATCCCCTAGCAATCTCGAAAGGCAGGATCAAATAGGAGACCAGCGGTGGACGGATCGCTAGGCAATGTCCGTCGCATCATCGATTTGTTGATTCTCCAAGACCCTGAGCACGGCCTCCTGCTGTTCCGGATCGTCCGATTCGGCGGCCAACAGCAAGCCTTCCTGCGCGATGGGACCACCCAACCGCCCCAACGCCTCAATCGCAGCAAGCCGCAGCTGACTGTCGGTCTCCAGTTCAATGACATGCAGGCTGATGTTTCGGAAGACCGCCAACTCCAACATGCCGCCTGCCTGGATAGCCGCCGTGCGCACGGCAAGGGACTGATCTTCACAGGCTTCCAGCAGGAGATCTTCCCACTGCGGCTCGTGGCTGCGTCCCATGGCCACCAAGGCGCTGACTCGCAGTTCTTCCAGATCGGATCGGTAAGCTTCCGACAGCAGCAGCCCGTAGATGGGGCCTGGGCTGTAGCCCAGACTTTCCAAGGCGCTGCACTGCAAGGCCAGCGACTGGTCGGCACTGGCAATCAGCAAGGCCAGATTTTCCCGGATTCTCATCACCACGCGTTCCTCCCAGAAACGCACCTCTCCGACCTGGAGGAATTGACCCAAAGTCTGGACCGTGATGCGGCGCACTGTATCGGACACATCTTGAGATGCGATCAGCTCTACCTGAGGCAAGGTGTCGGGGTATACATCCAGGCCCAGACCTTCGACCGCCAACTCACGGACCGAGGCGACGGGATCTGTCAACAGATGCACGAACAACGCCTTGAACTGCAATGCCCGAGTGTTGCGCAGCAGGTGGAGACAGTCGGCGGCGACCTGGATACGCCGGCGGCGGGCAATCAGCAGCCAGAAATCCCGCAGCTCCGCCAACTCGGCCACGCTTAGATCCGCCAGACAATGGAGATTGCCGGGCCGGACAGGACCCGTGCCCGACACGAGTTCATACATTAGCTCGCCGACAGTGTAGATGGTGGCATCCATGGTACGGCGAATCCAGTTGATTCCTAGGCTTGCCACAAAATGAAGAACACTGTGACGGCGGTCAAAACCGGAATGAGCCAAGGCAGTCGCCGAGGGGACGGTCGCAGATCTTGCCCACAAGACTGGCACATCAGCAGTTCGGATGTCTGGGAGGTTCGACAATGCGGACAACGCGTACGGGGCGATGTGTAGCGCAAGGAATGGCCACAAATCCGGCACTTTGCGCTGGCGGCGTAATTCAGCCCTCCACACCAAGCGCATGAGTGGCGTCCGCTTATCTCTTCCCCCATCGGGTCGGGACCGAGACGTCCCGTTTCCCTCCCTTTGGAGTAGGCATCCGGAGATGCTGGCATGTCTATTGGCCCAGCACCGCGTACCAGTCAATGCCCTCTTGCGGCGAGGTCACGTCCTGAATGGTAATGAAGGCCATCATGAGCAACAACAAGGCCATGCCCACCATGTGCACCAGCTTTTCCCGGGAAGGCTCCACGCGTTTGCGACGTATCAATTCGACTATCACAAAGAGCAGGCGACCCCCATCCAGAGCCGGGATGGGCAGCAGATTGATAACGGCCAGCGCGGAACTGAGAGCGCCCGACAGGCGCAGGATGGGCAGCCAAAGGCCGGTCCTGGTGGTGACCTCCACGGCATCGCCCACCAAATTGGCAATGCCCACAGGCCCGATCAATGTGGCATCCGCCGCATCCGCCCGCCCCCGGACAATTTGGGATGGCAGGGTTGCCAAGGCCTGTATGTAACCCAAGGCATCCGCCACCCCCAATGCCAAGAAATGCGGCGCGCGCACATACCCGATTTCGCTGATGGATCGAATTGTGATCCCTAGAGGCCCTTCCCCGGGGGGGGGATCCAGACGCGGAGTCACTTGGGCGGTGATAAACTGCGTGTCGTCTCGCAGAACCACCAGCGGTACCTGCCTACCTAGATTCTGGCGAGTCACGTCCACCAAGTCCTCCATTTGAAAGTAGAAGGGAGACCCTGCCAAGGAATAGATCCTGTCACCTGACTGCAACCCAGCTCTTTCCGCCGGACTGTCCGGAATAACCTGACCGATCTGGATGCTGAGCGCCGCCTGATGCGCGGTCTCGGCCAGAATCGTGGCAGAGGTCTCGGTTTGCGCCACTGGCAGATATACCAGCTCGCCATCACGTATCAGGGCCATCTGTCCCGTAGGCGCCTCGGGTATCGTAGCCATCTGTCTCTGTAGCCTAACTTGAGGGGCAAAGGGGGTAGCGTGAACCTCCCTCCCATTCACTTCCAAGAGAATGTCACCTGGTTCCAAGGCGTAGCGGGCAGCCACGGACTGTGCAGGCACCTTGCTCAACTCCGGCAGACCGGTGGCCACTGGTACACCGACGCGATAGGTCAAGGCAAAGCAGAAGAAGGCCAGTAGCAGATTCATCACGGAACCGGCTATCAGAATGGCTACCTTGCGCCCTCCGGAAGCAGCGGTGAATGAATCAGGGCCGGGATCCTCTTCATCCATGCCCTTGAGACGGGCAAAGCCTCCGAATGGAATCCAGTTGAGTGTGAAGTCCGTGCCTTGAAATCGAAAGAGCTTGACCAGCCGGGGCGGATACCCCATGCCAAATTCTTCAACGCGGACCTTTGACAGTCGGGCCACCAGGTAATGTCCCAACTCATGTACAAAGATGATGATTCCCAAGACCAGCAGGAATCCCACCAGACGCAAAATCATGGCAAATCCGCCTCATGTTGACTACAGGCCAGTTCGTTGCTCCACGGTACGACGGGGATATTCATGCCTGCATTATAAATTCCAGACTCCAGTCTGAAGGTTCTTGTGGACTGCACCGTGGATCCCACCCTTCAGCAGGACTTGGCGATGCGAGTGCCAAAGGTATCGGCAGGATTGACAATGGCAAGGGTCAGTGCATGGGGTGGTCTACCGTCAAATATGAGGACCTCGGTCTCGGGACTGGCCTCCACGATGCGCAGGGCCTGCTCCACCTTGGACGCCATGCCCCCTGTAATATCGACGCCGCGGCTACCTCTGAGGCCGCCGACGTACCGATTCAGGGATCCGCGGTCAATGTCCCGCACAATGTTGGTCTTGACATCTCCCCGCTCCGGTTCGTGCCAGACGCCCTTGACCTCTCCGGCCAGCAGCACTTGCCGGGGACACAGATGACGGGCCAGGTGACGAAAGACCTCCTCCGTGCTGGCTATGGACACTCCTTGGCTGGTATCCAGCATGACATCGCCATGCACGACAGGCAGAATTCTCCTTCCCAGCAAAGACTTGACAACGGATACATCCGGGCCCGGCTGGATATGCTGGCGAATGGATTGCCAACAGGCGCTAGGGGCGACCGTCCAGGCAGGCACTTGCAGTTCCAAGAGCCAGGCGACCACTTGTCGCGCCAAGCGGGCCACGGCATCTGCGGTGAGCGCGGCGCCATAGTAGCTGCCTCCCTGGGGAATGCCTTGGGCCACGTCATGTTCAAGAGCAAGAAAGTGACCGAAACTGCCTGCGCCCACACCAAGCAGCAGCTGGATTTCGGAATGTTGAAAATATAGATGGGCAATCTGCCGCGCGAGTTGCCGCCCCAAGGAAACCCGCAGTGTCGCGGGCTGCGTCTTGTCCGTAAGCAGAGAACCCCCCAGCTTCAGAAAAACCCGCCGGCCAAGTGCGTGGCTGTCTGCAGTCATGACTGCAGACAGTCCGACACGGCTGTTTGCAGGGCTCCATCCTGGTCCGGCAACACTGTCCGCAGATCCAGACAAACCTGATCGTGCAACACGCGACTGACGACAGGCGGAAGACCCGAGCGCAACCGGGCTGCCACGGACTGCGGCGCCTCCACGTGCAGGGCCACCCCGACAGAGAGCACGGCCCGGCCCGGCAAACTGCCACCCCCCACAGCACCCGTCAACTCCACGGCGTCGGCCTGCAGCCCCTGATCCTGCAACCCCGCGCAAATCGCCTCGGCCCGGACCTTCAGCCGCTCCAGAGGCTGCATGACCATGACCAACAGTGGAATGTCCGACAAGGCCCGTTCAGTGAGATGCAAGTCCAGCGTCGCAGCCAAGGCGGCCAGTCCCATCTTGTCCATGCGCAGAGCCCGCAGCAGGGGATGGCGCAGCAGTCGGGCGACCAAATCCTTTCTGCCCACCAAAATGCCTGCCTGGGGACCGCCCAGCAGCTTGTCCCCGCTAAAGGCCGTAAGATGAGCCCCCTGCGCCACGCTGTCGACCACTGTCTGTTCCCTTTCCAGAGCCGGCGCCTCCAGTTCCCTGAGATGGCCGCTGCCAAGATCATGCAGCAGCCACAGTTCTGGACCCTTGACCCGCTGTATCTCGCTGATCAAATTGGCCAATTCCGCCAACGACGGCTGGTGGACAAAGCCGCTCTGGTGAAAGTTGCTGGTGTGCACGCACAGAATGGCTGCGGTGCGATCCGTGACGGCCGCATGATAATCCGCAGTGTAGGTCCGGTTGGTGGTGCCCACTTCCACCAAATGCGCTCCGGATTCGCGCAGTATGTCCGGAATGCGGAATCCTCCTCCAATCTCCACCAGTTGCCCCCGGCTGATGATAACTTCCCTGTCCCGACAAAGAGCCGACAGGACCAGCAGAAGAGCCGCTGCGTTGTTATTGACGACTACCGCGTCCTCGGCCCCCGTCAATGCCTGCAATTGGCGCCGGCAATGGAGGTACCGGTCAAACCGACGACCGGCCGCGAGGTCATATTCCAATGTACTGTACCCGGCTGCCGCGTCCTGCACGGCCTGCAGAACACCGGAAGCAAGGGGGGCTCGGCCCAGATTCGTGTGGATCAGAACCCCGGTGGCATTGATGACAGGACGCAATGTGGCGGCTCTTTGTTCCTGTACCCATGCCCACGCGGAAGTCAGCAGCTCCTGTTCCTCCACTGCGGTGCACTCTCCTTGCAGTATGCGTGCGCGCACGATCTGCAAGGCATGACGCAGGCCGGCGGTTGTCAGCGAATGTCCTGCTTGCAAGGCAAGCCGCTGCATGGACTGCCGCTGCAACAGAATCTGCACTGCCGGCAAATTGCGCAGGAGTTTCTGTGTCGCTATCGAGGTGGGCATGATGGCAAGCGGCATTCATGTACTGACGGAAGCATACCCTTGCGGCTCCAGGAAAATCTGCCTGTCATCGTGCAAGACAGTGCGGAACAGATATATCTGGCGCCCCTCTGCGAACGGTGATACTCTACCACGCGCGGTCGACGGGATCCAGACCGCTGCCCGGCTATGACATGGCCAGCATGGCACAGGACATCAGACCGACGGCCAGCGGAATTCTGATCACGTCTTGTATCCCACGTTCTGTTGCATCCCCGCACCCATAGATTCTCACCATACCCGCGATCACCCTCCCCCGGTTCAAGAGCGGATTCCTGGGAAAATCGACTGTACGGAGGCAGACAATGCCCTTGGGCAAGACTGTGTTGCATCCGCGATGGCGATTTCTTCGGATCCCGCCGACATCATTGATTGAATGGCATGGGCACACCAGACATGACATTGGCGAAGGCACGGATTACCATTACGGAATGACAACTCTGCCACTTTGCATGCGGCCTGTACTCGTGTCCAGCCCCAATTTGTCTTGGGATCCCTGATGACTGCCTGGCGCTCAATTACGCTCACGGGATGGGGAAGGGCTCTCAGAGGAAAGACCCGTGCCACCCGGCCCGAACGGGCAAGACAGTTCGTCTCGGCTGTCGACAGCGCCGGCCCCAGTGTCTGCATCTATGGCGCTGGGCGGTCCTATGGCGACGATGCACTGAACTCCAACGGCGCGACCGTGATCACGGCACGCTTGGATCGAGTACGGGATTTCAATGAGGCGACGGGCGAGATTGAGGTGGAACCGGGCGTTTCCATCGGCAGTCTTCTGCGGGACTTCGGGCCGCAGGGTTGGGCGCCCCCCGTTGCACCCGGCACCGGCTTCGTCACTGTGGCAGGGGCCATTGCCAATGACATCCATGGGAAAAACCATCAGGCGGTTGGTTCGTTCGGTGCACATGTGACCCGGATCACGCTGCACACCGGCGCCGGGAAGACCCTGTCGCTCATACCCGGACAGGAGGTTTTTCACGCGACCGTGGGAGGGGGCGGACTCACTGGCGCCATTCTTTCCGCCCGGATCCGGCTCCGCCGCGTTCCGTCCATCTGGATCAAAGTGCGAGAGCGACGCATGACGGATCTCACGGCGTTCGTCGAGGCCTTTGCCGCATCCAAGGCCCACTACAGCGTAGGATGGATCGATGCCACCGCACAAGGCATGGGGCTCGGCCGGGGAATTCTTGAGGAAGCCGAGGCGACGACATCGCCGAGCGCCGAGCGTACCCGTCGTGCCCGGGCGGTTCCACTGGACGCGCCTTCCTGCCTTATGTATGGCCCTGTCGTTCGGGCCTTCAACGCGGCCTATTACAGACACATCCCGAAGACAGGCCGCACACGCGTGCGGCCGCTTTCCGCTTTTCTCTTTCCCCTGGATAGAGTGCACAACTGGAATCGTCTTTACGGCAAGGCGGGATTCCACCAGTTCCAGTGCGTCCTCCCGGAGGAGACGGCACTGCATGCCATGTTGGCCGAGATTGTGGCGAGCAGGCTTGCCTCTCCTTTGGCGGTATTGAAGCGGCTGGGCCCGGGGCGCGCGGGTCTGCTCTCCTTCCCAATGGCGGGCTGGACTCTGGCGGTGGACTTTGGCGCGGGCCCAGCCGCCGCGAAGCTGCTCGCGCGGCTCACGGCGATGACACTCGACGCAAGGGGCAGGGTCTATCTCGCCAAGGATGCCCTGCTTTCGCCTGATGCGGTCCGCCGTATGTATCCCGAGCTTGACGCCTTTCGCGAGGTGTGCGACCGGATCGACCCGAGGCGACGCTTCTCCTCCAATTTGGCGCGGCGACTGCGGCTGCGGGAGCCATCGCATGTTTAATCGAGAGAACTGGCTCATCCTTGGCGCGACCTCCTCCATAGCGCGCGCCTTTGCCCTGCAGGTGGCCGCGGCGGGATCGGACGTGCTGCTTGCCGGGCGCGATATGGAGGACATGAGCCACACCGCGGTAGACATCGGAACCCGCCATGCCGCCGTGGCGGCCGATATCGTGGAGTTCGATGCTCGGGAGCCTTCCATGCATCAGTCCCTTGTGGAGACCTTGGCGACACGCGCAGGTGTAATCAACGTAGCCGTTTTTCTGGGTTCCATGCCCAGCCAGCGGGAGATTGACGCCGATCCCGATCTGGTGCAGGGCATTATCGCGGACAATCTCGTGGGCGCCATTTCCGTGTTGCATCGGATTGCTCCACTGTTGGAAGCACGCGGGACGGGAACCATCATCGGCGTGGGTTCGGTCGCTGGAGATCGAGGTCGATTGAAGAACTATGTATACGGGGCGGCCAAGGCGGGATTGCATACATACCTTTCGGGACTGCGCAACCGGCTAGGACGACAGGGAGTACAAGTCGTCACGGTCAAGCCCGGCTTCGTCGACACGGCCATGACTTGGAAAGAGGAGCATAGGCCTCTCGTGGCGACCCCCGAGGCAGTGGCGACAAGCATGTTGCAGGCTGTACGGCAGGGACGAAATATCGTCTATATCCCGTGGTTCTGGCGCTGGATCATGTTGATCGTGCGCGCGCTGCCGGAGCGCGTCTTCCAGAGAATCTCGTTCTGAGAGGCGCGCGTCACGTGCACTCCATTTCAGAAAGCCGCGGCGACAATCACAATGACAGCGGCCATGACCAGATAGCTAAAGCGGGACTTGAGCGCATATACCACCGGATCGTCATCCACCCGGCCATGCCACCCCTCGTACAGTGCACGCGCCAGCCAAATTCCGACTGGTACGGCCACCCACGAGAAGAATGTCGGTCTGGCATAGAGGGCTGCGGCACTGGGAGAGAAGCCGTATGCGATCAGAATGGCACCGGTCACCCCGGCTGCAAGTACGCCCAACGCCATGAGCCAGCCGGAACGTCCCGGCTGGTAGCCGCGGCCTCGTATCTTCTCCGTCTCGTTATGGGAACGAGTCAATTCCGTTTGACGCTTCACCGTCGCCACCGCAAAGAAAAAAGTGAAGCAGAAGGCCACCAGCCATGCCGACAATGGGACCCCGCTCGCTGTCGCTCCACCCACGACGCGCAGCACATAGAAGCCACCGAGCAGTGCCACATCCAGTAACACCACGCGCTTGAGAAACCCTGAATAAACCCAGGTGGCGGCGAGATAGACAAGCAGAACAAGCAAGAACAGCGGGCCGACAACGAGAGCCAGCAGGCACGCGATGATCAATAGCCCTGCCGCCAAGACCTTGGCATGCTGGCGTGGAAACCGACCGGCTGCAATCGGACGCCACCGCTTGGAGGCATGGCGGCGATCCGCCTTGAGATCGAACAGATCGTTGACAATGTAGGCGCTGGAGGCCCCAGCACAGAATGCCGCGAAACCGAGCAGGGCCATACTCCAAGCAGCGCCCCCGGCGCTATGCGCCGCCAGTGCGGGCAGGAAGAGCAAAAGGTTCTTGACCCACTGATGGAGTCGTATCGCGCGCAGCCAGATATGCATCGGATCCTGTCTACGCCGCCTACAGAGCCGCGACTGCGACCACAAGACCGCACAGGGCAGTGGATCCGGCCCAGGTTTGTGTTTCCCTGCCAAGCGCAATCATCGCCTGCTTTCCATTTTGTGCAAGCTCCCGCGGGATGCCCTGACGCGACCGCGCCGCCGCGCCTGATCCCGTGATGCAGGCGATGGGAGAAAGTATTCCACCTCCCCAACCGTCTTGTCAAGGGAGACGGCAAAGCCGAGAAACGAAAGCGGCCTATGCACTTTCGTCCTGCGGCCGAAAATCTCTCGTCCGTATGATGATCGGCGGTCTCTTGAGAATTTGAATGCCGGGAGCGACTTCAAGACCTGTGGATTCCAGATGCCGCCTAGATACAAGACAATCGGTCACGCCGGGAGCGACCAAGAAAAGCCCTGCCCATGCCTAGTCCGGACCAAGGCAGCCATGTGTGTCGCGCCCATTGCATCCCCGCCCTTTTGCCTTTCTGCGGTCTGTCCTTGTGGCTAGGTCGCTTCCCTCTTCGGAGCCGGGCGATCCCGCCAAAGACCCGGTGGCGCCATCTCGGTTCATTGCCCTTCGCGTCACAGACACGCGCCAAGTCAGCCGGAATCCGCAAATTCTGGCTTTGGCGTGAATTGGTGGGCAGAGAGGGACTTGAACCCCCGACCCCTTCGGTGTAAACGAAGCGCTCTAACCAGCTGAGCTATCCGCCCGGATACAGATCAGGTCGATCACGGACCGTCTGCGCGCGCCCATTTTACACCCTGTGAAATGAACCAGGGGATCAGTAGCTACTCGGCCTGCCGATCCAACAGACCACGCCAAGGCTCAATCCGGTCGCTTTCGGGCAGATTCCGCTGGACCCGTTTCCAATGGTTCACGATGGTCCTGATGTCCTTGTCATCAACCCAGCTGCCCTGGATCCGGATCCGCTGTCCCTTGCCCTGAGGCTTGTAGAGCATGTCGCCGCGTCCCAGCAGAGTCTCGGCTCCGCCTTCGTCCAGCAAGACACGGCTGTCAGCCTGACTGGAAACGGCAAAGGCGACCCGGGCGGGAAAGTTGGACTTGATGGCGCCGGTAATCACGTTCACGCTGGGGCGTTGGGTGGCCAGTACAATGTGGATGCCGGTGGCTCTGCATTTCTGTGCCAAACGACACAGCCGTCGCTCAATTTCCGATTCGTCTATGAGCAGATCGGCCAATTCATCGATGACCAGTACGATATAGGGCAGGATTTCCCTGTCTTGGCGCATCCGGGCCAATTGGTTGTATCCCAAGATGTTGCGTACCTGGGCCTTTCCGAATTCTTCATAGCGGGCCTCCATTTGCAATATGAGCCACAGCAGCAGGGGAGACACCACCGCCCGGTCCGTCACCACTCGGCCCACCGTGTGCGGCAAGCCATCAAACAAGCTCATTTCGACCCGTTTGGGATCTACCAGGATTAGATTGAGGGTGTCGGGGCCATGCTGCATCAGCAGCGAGGCCAGCAGCGCGTTGATAAAAGTGGACTTGCCAGTGCCCGTAGCCCCTCCCACCAACATGTGAGGTGTAGTCAGCAGATCGACCATCACGGTCTTTCCGGTGGCATCGCGGCCCATGGCAATCTTGAGAGAACCCTTCTTGGAGGTAAAATCCCAGCTGCCTAGGACATCTTTCAGGTTCACTACCTGACGATAGGCGTTGGGCACTTCAATTCCAATGTAGGGGCGACCCGGCACTGGAGCCCGATAATTCAGGGATTCGGCCTTCAGGGCGAGAGCCACGTCATCCTGCCGAGCCAATACCTCCATTACGCGCACGGGACGCAGGTGACCGCCTTTCTTGACACTCTTGGGCTTGACACCAAAGCGGGTCACGGCAGGGCCCACCTCTATCGTGACCACCTCGACCGGTAGATTGAATTCCTCATATGCCTTCTCGAGCTCCCTGGCCTTTTCCTGGGCGCCCTCTTCCACACCCAGACTAGCGCGGTTGGGCAGCAAGTCCAGACTAGGCAATTCATCGTAGCGGCAGCCGGACCAGCGCAGGGAACGTTTGCGTGTACGAGACGTCGGCTTTTCGGTTTCGACTGCTATCGGAAGAGGCGGTGCAGAGGGACGGACCGTCTTCTGGGTACGTCGCCGCGGGACCGATTTGGAAGAGGCTTGGAGTGGCGCGGCATCCGGGGTCCTAGTGGCCGCGGGCTGCAACGATCGCCGAGGCGGCGGCGTCTGGACCGGAGTGGACTTGGGAGACTCTGCATTGGGATCCGGTGGGGCGAAACTCGGCTTGTGCGGGGGCGTCGGTGACACGGTCACGAGCTCTTCTCTGACGGCCATTTGCCGCAGGGCCCAAAACAGAAGACCATTGAGGGCAATGGGAGCCATCATTAAGGGGGAATATCGCACCAAGAGCCAGATGCCTCCCATAGCGGCGATCTGCACCATAATCCCGGCTGTTGTACGGCCCAAGGCGTCCAGCAGTATATTGCCCAACGCCTGACCGAACAGACCGCCTAGGCTACCGTCCAGAATAGGCAGCCAAGTCATGGTGGACTGTTTCCAGATGAAGGAACCTGCCATCAGGGCCACCAGCAAAATCACCGCCCCCAGAGCCGATTCCAGATGCCAGTGTCGGCTGCGGTGCCCCAGCAATGAAATCATGCCCGCCGCTAGGCAAGCCAGCCCAAAATAAGGGGCGGTCCAGCCCATGAGCACAGTCGCCAAGGCCAGCTCTGCGGCCACCAAGAGGTTCAGAATGCACAGAAGGCCCAATGTCGTGACCGCCAGACCGGAAAATTCCTCGACGGTGATACGGAGAGTGGCCGAAGCCGAGGACTTGGTCTGGGTTGCCAAAGCGGGATCCTACGTCCTGAATACGGAATGCGCCGGGCGCTGCAGACGACCGTGCATTGGAGGCGAATCCGCGACAGGAAGCCAAGCCGCATCATCTCGCCTTGTCTGTATTGGACGATTCAGCCCATTCTTCGTTGCGTTTCGTCAACCTTGAGGTCGGCCGGACCGGATCCAGCGCCGTTCCGCTCTGCTTCCTCCATCTCCTGGATAATGGTGACAACCTGTTCAATGGCAATCCGCTGCTTGCGATAGAGATCGCTTTCGCTCATGGCCAGCTTGCCGGCGATCTCCCGCACTTTGCGACCTTGAATGAAACGCATTTCCAGAATCTGGAACAGCAGAGAATCCAGTTGACCCAGCGCCATGTCGGAGGACGAAGGACGCAAGCCCTCGATGGCATCCCCCAACAGCAGGCGCAAAGCCAAGTTCGAGTTGCCGTTGGTCTTCTTGAGATACCGGCCTACGACCTTCAGGCCGATCAAGGGGCTGTGGGTCAGGCGCGGACCACCCCACAAGTCCCGCAAGGCATCCCGCACCCACGCCGTGAATTCCGGATCCGGCAGGATGGATGCGCCATCCCTAGTCGCTCCTTCGGACAAGCCTCCGGGATAGGGCATCTGGCCCCGCATATCCTGGATCTTCTGGATCTCGGGAATAATGTGACGCAAGCCCTTGAGCACGTCGATCTGCATGCGCCGGTCCATGAGGGCTTCCACCATCCTGGATTGCATGGATTGCAGTACGTAGGTCTCCTGCACACTGAAGAATTCGGGGGACAGCTCGGTTTCCACTCCCATGAGCCCCAGCAGAACCCGCTCTGGACCCGCCTCCCCTTGTCCATACAGAGGCCACACGCTCATGCCGGCGCTGTCGGTGGCCAAGGGCAGAAAAGTTTGCCGCTCCCTGTGCTGCAGGAACTCGTTCAGCAGCTGGCGCCACCGTTCGGATGACATGATTTCATCCGGCTGATCCGACATGCCGGTTACGGCTTCGACCACTAGGTTGTCCCCGGAAATGGCGGCTACAAAGCCGCGCGGAGCCTGCATGAACTCGCATAGGGCAATCAGGTGGTTCTCCATGAAGCGTCGAATGTCACTGGGAGTCAGTAGGCGCCGTTCCAGCTCCCGCAACCAAGTCACCTCTTGCGCATCCCCGCGGTAGATCAGGAAGTCAATGAAGGGCCGGAAGAGACTCAGCAACAGTTGGCCCGCCACAATCACGCCCGTCACCACCGAAAAGACCACCAAATCCCGGGGGAGGCCCAACACCACTTCCACGGTGGGAATGGTCTGGAGCAGCACGATCACTACTATCGCGATGCAGGGGCCGCGCGTCATGAAGCGCACCAACCGATATCGGACCACTCTGTCAGGCAGACGCACACCGTGATAGGCCACAGCCAACATCATCAGGGACAGCAGCACGGCGGTGGCCAGGTTAACGAGTATGGAAACCTGCAGTATGGTAATTTCCGCGCTACCAACGACGTCGTTGATGATCACCAGATAAGGAAACGATCCCATGGCCGGCGCAATAAAGCCTAGCAACAGCCAAGTGTTGCGCGTGCGACTGGCCTGGGTCAGGCTGCGCGCCCGCGCCAGCAGCAAGTCGCGGATGGCGTGCGCCAGCACAAGCAGAAAGACTAGGGCAAACACCCAGAAAAAAGGGCCGGGTTGCAAGTGCGGAAAAGTCTCTGCGGTGCGGACCGGCTCGTGTACCACCGCCTCGGTGAACAGGGCTCCGAAGGCCAGACAGACGCTGCCGACCAACACGCCCACGCCCACCGCAGCGCGGTACCGAATTTTCAGATGCGTGGCCTGCAGGACTGATGTGGCAAAGCCGAAATATGCGGCCGGCAGCAAGGCCAGACCCATCCATTGCGCCCGCAACCAACGTTCGGCCAAGGCTTCGGAATCCAACCGTACCACCGCCACGTCAATGGCAAAGACCAGCAGTACACAGGCCGCGAGAAAGGAGAATTGCCGCGCCACCGCGGACCGAAAGTTGAAGGTCAACGCGTAGACGCACAACGAATAGGCCGTGATGGCCACGATGGAGGCTGTCACCACGTAGGTGAAGTGCAGGTATTCGACCAGCCCCAATTCAAGGAACGTGCGCATGACGGGTTAGCGGGCCCACTCCTGCTCTTCCCGCGTCACGATCCAGTCCGGGCCTACCCGTGTAAAGGAAAGCCGGAAACCGGCCCCCGTCAACAGGGAGCGGTAAATCCGGATCTGCAGCGAGGCCTTGTCCAGACCGTAGAAGTTGATGGGGTCCAATTCCACCATGGGGCCATCCTCCAAGCGAGTACGGTGCTCAGGGCGCAGCCAGTGAATTCGTCCCGGAAAGCCCAGTTCTCCGACTGGCTCCTCTCCATCCGTGAAGACCATCAGCTGGGCGGGCCGCTGATCCTCTCCCGGGGGCAGAAAGCGCCGTTGTCCCAGCTTGTAGATCAAGGCCGTGCGGCGAATGCGAACGCTGGCGGGCTCCGCCGCATCGGTGCAATGAAAGTACGCGACCAAGGCCTTGACCGGCGCAAAGGCCTGCTGGGCGCTCATTTGCCGCAGCAGCTCCTCCCGGACCGGGGTCCACTTGTTCACCCAAGCCAGATCCGCAATGCCGTCCCCATAGGTCAGCAGTTCCAGTGCCCGTTCGGCCCCAATCTGCTGCAAGATGGCGGTGGAGGGCAGATAGGCGGGATTCCGTTGGAGGCGCTCCAACAAGGTGTAGGGCATGCTTTCCGCGCCGCCTCCATAACTCCCGCCGCTATGCCGCATGATCTGCATGGAGACACCCAGGATCAGGGCCAGCGCCGCCACGGAAACCATAATCCAAGCCACCGGATCCATGGCCAGCGTCCAAGCGGCCCAGGAAGGGGGGCCACTCCACGCTTCCCAGTCGAGCAACCGTTCCAGTTGATCTTGTAGTTCCTCCATCTTCCGTGTGCCCCTGCAGACGGCTCATATAATCCTACGCCAGTGCCGTTGCACCCAGCGGGCCAGGGTCAGAACCACCAACGCCACCAGCAGCAGGATGCCAGCCAGGGAAAGGGAAACTGCCATGTCAATGTCGAATCCCAGATAGATCACCATAGGCATGGTCTGTGTGCGTCCGGGAAAGTTGCCCGCAAAGATCAAGGTAGCTCCGAACTCTCCCAAGGCCCGGGCCCATGTCATGATGCCGCCCGTGACCAGAGCATTGCACGCAAGAGGCAGTGTGATATGTCGCAGCATCTGACCAAAGGAAGCCCCATCCAAGGCGCTTGCATTCTCGATCTCCAAGTCTATATTCTCCAATCCCACCACAGCGGAACGAATAAAAAAGGGACTGGCCACGAACAATTGGGCCAAAATCACCGCCGTCGGTGTAAAGGCCACGGGCATACCCGCCGCGTATAGCCACTGGCCCAGCCATCCTACCCGCCCAAAGACCAGCAGCAGCGCCACGCCCGCCACGACTGGAGGTAGAATCAGAGGCAGTTCCACCAAGACGATTACCCCCCGCGTGATCCAGGTCGGCAGCAGCCCCTTGGCCAGCAGGAAGGCCAAGGGCGTCCCCAGCCCCACGGTCAAGAGGGTGGCGGCAACAGAGGTCTGCAGAGACAGCAGCAGGGCCTGCCGTACCTGGTCGGCAGCCAGGCCCGTCAGCTGGAAGTCCAGGACCAGGCTCTGGCTCAAGAGCGTTGCCACGGGCAGCGCCAGAAAGAGCACGATGGGAACGCTCCACAACCCCAAGAGCATCCCTTGGCGACCATACCCATACATCCAAGTGGAGGCCGTCTGTACCCGACGCCCGGATTGGCTCCGACTACTCGGAGGCATGGGATAGGAATCCATGCGCTTGGAGTACGGCTTGGCCCGTCGGCCCAGTCAGAAACTCGAGGAAGGTCCGGGCTTGGCGGGGGAGTTGGCTCTGATGCAGCGGCATCGCGTACAAGGCGATCGGCGCATTGAGGGCCGGGTCAAGCGGCACGGCATGCAAGACGAGAGGTCGTGCAATGACGTCGGACGTGTAGAGTATGGCGGCATCCGCCTCCCCTTGCACCAGCCGATTCCGTACACTGTGGGCATTGGCGTCATAGGTCAGGATGTTGGCTTGCACCCGATGCCCAAAGGTTTCGTCTCCCTGCAGCTCGGCCCAGCGAGCCAACAGCTGTCCAGTATAAACAGCAAGCGGCACGCCCTCGCGGGCCCAGGCTAGCCGCAGGTTCGGCTGGGTCAGGTCCGCAAGGCCCTTGACCCGATGCGCCACATCGGGGTGGACTGCCAGAGTCAGAGAATTGCCTGCGAAAGGCACGACAAGATCGGCATCGGTCAGACCGGCGGCAATCCCTCTTTCCACTTGAAGGTAGTTGGCAGTGGCCAACACGTCGCCAGGCGCCCCTTGCGACAACTGCAGCACAAGATACTGGGAACTGCCAAAAATGAGTTCAATGTCCGTGTCATGCCCTTCCTCCGCCCAGATCCGACTCAGTTCCGTGAACGGAGCCGTCAGGGACGAGGCCGCCCACACCTTGAGAGACGCCGGCACCTCCGCGCCGGGCGCCACACAGGCGGCCCATGTCAGAACCCAGGCGCAGGCGCAGAGCAGCAGGATCCGGCAACAGTACCTGACCATGGTGTGCAGCGGTAACCTACAACAACGGCAAAAGGCCCTGTTCCCTGCGGAGGAAAGGCCTAGAGCTCATGATGCAACTCCTATGGGAATGCGGATGGGCAGATGTCATTCATGTTGCATTCGCCGCACCGGGGACGGCGTGCAATGCAGACAGCACGTCCATGGGCAATGATTCGGTGGGGAAACACAATCCACTCTCCCCGAGGCAGTCGGGAAACCAAATCGATCTCCACCTTGTCCGGCGTCGCCTGGCGCGTGAGGCCCAAGAGGCGGGAAATCCGCTTGACATGGGTATCCACCACTACACCTTCCGCCTTGCCAAAGGCCACACCCAAGACTACATTGGCCGTTTTGCGGGCCACGCCGGACAAGGTGACAAGTTCAGGCAGGGTCTGAGGCACCTCGCCGTCGAATTCAGTGACAATCTGGGCACAGGCACCGCGAATATGCTTGGCCTTGTTGCGGAAGAAGCCGGTGGAGTGAATCAGCGTCTCGACTTCCTCTTGTTCCGCGTCGGCAAAATCCGCAGCCGTGGGAAATCGTCGAAAGAGGGCTGGGGTCACCTGGTTGACCCGCTCGTCCGTGCATTGGGCGGACAGAATCGTGGCAATCAACAACTCCAAGGGACTGGCAAAATGCAGGGCGCAGTCGGCAGCGGGATAGGCCAACGCCAGACGGCGCAGCACTTGGGCGGCAAATTCCCGCTGCCGGGGCGAAGTGCGTTTTTTCTTGATTTGCCGCGAAAACGACTTAGTCATGGCCTGAACCTGCCGAGTGGGACATCCGGAAAAACCCGCGGGGCTCCCGGTTACGGTGCCCAGCAAGAGAGAAGCGGACGCTCATGGACCTACGACGCATCGGCCGCGTCCGTCTCCGGTTCCACACTGATGCCCGCCGTCTGCAGCTGTACCTCCAGATCCTGCGTAAAGCGGCGCATCAGGGAATTTTTGACCCGAGTCGTGCGCGTCTGTGCATGCACATAACCCAAGACCGTCTTGGGCCGCAACACCTCGACCGAAGAATCCGACACCGTCAGCTCCAGTTCCTCATGGATGAAAGCCGCGGCCCCGTTGACGGGGATCTGACGATAGTCGTCGGCGTTTTCGGCCATCTCGTCTCGCACTTCAGTCATCGCCGTGCAATTTTCCGCGATTTCCTGGGGTGGGTTGCCCACCCCCTCGCGGGCGAACAGGGTAAAGAGTCGCTTAATGGTGAAAGGTTCGCGCCACTTCGTGCCGGTCACCTGCAAACGCCCCTTGTCGCTGCGCAAGACGAAAGTCAGAATGCCACAGGGCCCCACCAACAGATGCGAGACACCAGGAATGGCCCAGTTGTACAGCGTGTACTGATCGTTGAGACCCTTCAGCAGACGGGCAAAGGCTTCGTCCGGACGAGCCATCACCTTGGAGTTGGGCCACCGGCGAGGTGCAAAGCGGTTGATAAAGAAACTGCCGACACTGGCCGACAGAAAACCAACTATCAGCGAGGCGAAGCTGAAAATGGCGTAGTTGTCCAGCACGACCTGCATCACCACGTTGTTTGCGGCCGCCGCGCGAAAGCTCTCTAGATTGGGGGTGAAGCTGACCAGCAGACCACTGCCCAGAGCCAGCACCGCCACCAGAAACAGGCGACGCCCCAAGGTTTCTCGTTTCTTGATGTAGTCCAGGTTGCTTACAACTCTCATTGGGCGCTTCCTCGTGTGCTTGGGGCAGATAGCCTTTACCCCGGAAGATCAGGTACCCGGATCCAAGGCCTTGGTCACCCGGCCCAGTACATCTTGTGCCACGGCATCCCGAGCCTGCCGCACGGCACTACAGAATGCCTCGGTGTCGTCGCTGCCATGGGCTACAATCACGATGCCGTTGACCCCGAGCAGAATTGCCCCACCATACTGCCGGGGGTCGGCCTTGGCGCGTATGGCCTGCAACGCGGGTCGGGCCAGACCATAGCCCAGTCTGCTGCGCCAATTGGTGGCAAAGGCGGCTTGCAGGGCGTTCGTATACATGCGGCTGGCGGTCTCCATGCCCTTGATCAATACATTGCCGCAAAATCCGTCCGTGACCAAGACGTCGATTTCATCGGTCTCCGCCAATTGGTAGGGTTCCGCGTACCCCCTGTAATCCAGGTTGTCCAGGGAACTCAACAAGACATGGGCGGCCCGGGTCAAGGCCGTTCCCTTGCCGCTTTCGACGCCGTTGCTGAGCAGATAAACCCGGGGACGGGATCGCCCCAAACTAACTTCTGCATATTGGGCGCCCATCAACGCAAAATCGGCTAGGTATTCCGGCTGACAATCCGGGTTCGCGCCCGCATCCAGTAGCATCACATAGCGACTTGCGGTGGGCAGAGGCACAGCGATGCAGGGACGCTGTACGCCAGGAGCACGGCCCACATGCCGAACCGCGGACAGAAAGACATCCCCAGTATCCCCGGCGGAGACAAACGCGTCCACATTCCCCCGCTTGAGTAGACGATGTCCATGCGTCAGGATGCGCTTGCTCCACGCTGCCGCTGCATCCGCCGCCTTGTCCGGTTCCATCACGGCAAGAGCGGACCGATCCCGCTCATGTCGATTCAGATACGGTTGAATTTGGGCTGGATCGCCGATCAAGGTGATCTTGACTCCATACTGGCCTGCCGCCTGCAGGGCGCCGACGACCGCGGTGGCCGGACCGAAGTCCCCCCCCAAGGCGTCGACCGCGATATGCACAGGGCGCTCAGTGGACAACTCGACCTGCCATCCCCAAGGTGCCGGGTCCCCCCAAGGCCGTCAGCGCGGGGTCCAGTCGAATCAGGTAGCTTTCCTTGACATCCAGATGCGCCTTGGCCGCCGCCAACAGTTCCTGCGCTTCCGCTTCGGCTTCCGCATGTGTCACGGCCACCACGCAGGGCCCGGTGTCCAGCTGGCCGGCCAGACGGTGCAGCAGTTCCTTCTTGGCCTTGACGCGGCCGCGCACGCGGGCCACCGCCACCACCAAGCCGTCATGGACCGACAGGATGGGCACCAGGCTCAACATGCTCCCTATGTTCTTTTGCATGTTGGACACACGTCCACTGCGCGCCAGATAATCCAGATCCTTCGTGGTGAAGAACGCCGCCGTGCTCTCCCGCAGATCTTTCAACCGGTTCATCATCGAATCCCAAGGCGTACCCTCCCGCAGCAGCCGGGCAGCCGCGATCGCCTGCAGGCCGCTGGCGATGCTGGCCCCCTGGGTGTCCCAGACAGTCACGTCCCCTGCCGGGAACTCGCGGGCCGCCAGCGTCGCCGAATTGTAGGTGCCGGACAGCTTGGCACTGACTACAAGGCACAGCACCCGGCTGGCGCCCTCGGCAAAGGCTTTG
This sequence comes from Caldilineaceae bacterium, assembly GCA_963422415.1. Lineage (GTDB taxonomy): Bacteria > Chloroflexota > Anaerolineae > Caldilineales > Caldilineaceae > Bin34. Next base: position 1,917,579 of record OY729430.1, on the reverse strand, counting down.
GCATAGGCGTCGTGGAACTGCTGAGGCGCAGGCTGACTGGTTGTGGGATGTTCGGGTCGATTCTCCAGCAAGGCAAGAAATTGATCGATGTCAATGTCCTTGTTGAGTTCGTACTGGTCGCTGCCGAAGAGCACCAAGGTATTGACCTCGATTATGTCGTGTGCCACCTGTATCTCGCGCGGCACGTTGCTGCTGGTGTCCACCACCAACCGAACTGCGCTGGTATCGCTGTTCACGCGACCTTGTCTCCTTGCTGACATGGCTCATTATGGCTCTTCGTCCTCCGATGGCGCGCCAAGAAAGGAACATCGTGCTGCAGAATGGCCGGTATGCCCGCCAACACGTCCGAGGCGGTTGTGCCGGCCGACCCTATTTTGCGAGCACAGGTCTGGCCCGCCAACGAATGAATCAGGGCCGCGCCCTGCGCGGCCGCAACAGGTCTCTGCCCTTGGGCCAGAAGCCCCACTGCAAGCCCAGCCAATACATCTCCCGTACCGGCGGTAGCCAACGCCGAATTGGATTCCAGGATGGCAAAGAGCTCCCCCTGGGGGGTGCCAATCCATGTCTGGGGGCCTTTCAAGAGCAGCGTACAGTTCCACGCCTGCGCCTTGGCGCGGGCCAGTTCCGGGGCTCGCGCCAGCACATTGGATGTCTTCATGCCGCAGAGCCGTCCCATTTCCGCCAGATGCGGTGTCAACAGGACGTCAGGAGGCAGGAGACTGGGCCACTGCGCCAAGGTAGCCAGACAATTCAGGGCGTCTGCATCCAGTACCAAGGGAATCGGGACGGCCGCCCAGTGTTGCCAGCCCACTAGGAACTCTCTGACAAACTCGGTGGTATGCGACGTGTGCGACAGGCCGCATCCCAACAAGACTGCCGAATAACGAGGCGCCTCCCTCTCCACTGCGGACAAGGCCTGAGGCGCGGCCGTCCCCGTAGTATCGGGATAGGGCAGAAAAGTGATGTCCGACATGCCGGACACCAGACCCGGCTGCACCGAGGCGGGCACGGCCGCGCATACAACCCCCGCCCCCGACTTGGCGGCGGCCCACGCACTGAGATGTGCCGCACCGGGATACCGGCGGCTGCCCACGATGCAAAGAGCCTTGCCGAAGGTTCCCTTGTGACTGTGATCGCTTCTGTGAGGCAACAGCCGCGGCAAATCCGACGTCTGCAATCCCCAGCCCATCACCTGATCTGGAGAAGCTGGGGCGAGTCCAATGTCCGCCACAACCGTCCGACCGGCCCACTCCCGGGCAGGATTCCGATACAGACCCCGCTTGGCCGTGCCAAACATGACGGTCAGATCCGCAGGTACGGCGTGGGGATCCACGGATCCGGTATCACAGTCGACACCGCTGGGACAGTCCGCCGCGATCACGAAATGGCTTGCCGTCAAACCCTCCTTGACCGTTGTCATCAGGGCAGCCAGACTGCCGGAGACAGGGCGATTGGAGCCAGTGCCCAATACGCAATCGACAATCCAAGTGGATTCTGCCAGCCACTGACGCAACTGGCGCCAAGCCGGATCCTTTCCGGCGACTTCATACTCCACCTCCCCTAGCCCCGTGTCTGCAGTCCCATATGGCCTGTTCCAGGCATAGATGCGGACCGTCTGGCCCTGTGCCCACAGTTCCGCGGCGCACACCAAGCCATCGCCCCCGTTGTTGCCCGGCCCTACCAGTATCAGCGCCGGGGTATCGACCTGATTGGTTTGGGTTGCACAATCAAGCAGGACTTGGCACAGGGCCACGCCGGCGTTGTGCATCAAGGTGGCCTGAGACAGATCGGCCTGCATGGCCGCCTGTTCCAAGGCCACGGTCTGGGACACAGAGCAGAAGGGAATCATGAAATCGGCTGCGTCGGGTGCTGACCCGATGAGCCACCCTGTGGTCTGGGGGTCTGGCTCATCCCTTCTTCAGGAACCCGGATCCAATTCCAAATTCCCTGCCACATCGGGTTCCAAAGCAGGGCCTTCTGCATAGACGGCACGCCAAGGGCGATATACGCTGACAAAGCTTTCGAAACGGGTAATGCCGTTTTCCGTAATATTGCGATCGATCACCACGGTCAGGCCCAGCTTTTCCTCCTCCAACAGCTGGGTTTTGCCCGGTGCCAAGGACTTGTCTTCCACAAAGATCGGGGGCTCTGGATCCGTCACTCGGGAGATGACAGGATCTGTAATATCCACGACGCGGTCCGTGGGCGTGCCAAACAGATTGATGGCCAGCGTCCCCTTCTCTACGTCCAAGTCTGGTTGCAGCAACAGATGTGCAGAGGTGTCGTTGCGAAACTTCAAGTCCACCAGCGGCGTATAGATGGTGGCATCCAAGCCCGGCTGCCCATACCAGCTCACTACGTACCCGTGATTGTAACGTTCCTCTATGGGCAATCCAGCATGGAGCGCCGAACGGAAAATCGTCGTGCTTACTTGGCAGACTCCACCCCCCACTCCAATCGCGGTGCGATCGCCCCAGATAATGGCTGCATCCGCATACCCGGCCGCGACCGTGATCGGACCGATGGTTTCGTTGAAGCTGAAAACCTCGCCAGGGGCTATGAGTACGCTGGCGAACTGCTTTGTGGTCAGCTCAATGTTGTGCACCCGGGCCGCGCTGCTGCCCTTGAAGTAGGTCTCGCTGTGTCCTACCAAGGCATGGATCCCCAGACTGGGCAAGTCCTCCCGCGTAAATTCCGGAGACAGCCATTCAAGATGCAGCGTGGCCATGGTCTCTCCCGCCTGCAGGGCCGTCAAGATCCCGGCCACTGTGTCCTCTACATTCAGCCTCACGCCCAGCTCGCTGGGCTGCACTATTTCCAAGGCATTGGCGAAGGCATTGAAATGCAGTCGAGGATTCTGAGGCTCCTTGTCGATCAGTCCGGCCCAGCTCTGCACCTGACTTTGAAGGGCCGCGGGATCATAGAGATGTGCAGACGCATCGACAGTGGCCACCGCCAGACTGCGGGCATCCACGGCAAACTGCAGATTCAGCCCCGCATGCGTGACCACCAACGGCTCTTGAAGGGGCAGGTTCGATGGAAAAGAGTGGGTCTCCTGCCCAGAATCGGATAGCGCCGCCGACAATGAAGTTTCCCGAATGACGATGGGGCCGATTTGCCTTTGCAAGGGTTCCGCGTGAACTGCCGTGGTGTCCCGCGGAGCCTGGGATACCGTATAGATCACTTCGTCGACAAGGTGATCCAGGTTCGCGGCCTCCCGCTCGAGGCCGGGAACGATATTGTAGCCCTTGCTCAGCAGCCGCCAGCGCATTGCCAGGTCCCTGACTGGATGGCCGCTGCGCCCCAAGGCGTAGGCTTCGTTGACCAATTGCCCCAACGCGGGAACCGACAGCTCATGATCCTGAGGCAGAATCCAGATCGACTCCCTGTGGGTCACCAAGACAGGCTCCGTGGCTGTGCGCAAGCTACGCTCCTGCAACAAGGCCAAGGCGTCGCTCGGTGTATGCCCTGACAGCGGAATGCCGACCGCTGCCACACCCGGGAAGATCCGGCCGGTGTACCAGATCTGCCAGGCAGCGCCCGCAGTAGCCAAGGCCGTCGCCAGCAGCAGCAGCCCCAGCCCCAGCCAACGAAGGGCTGTCAGAACGCGTCGCTCCACGAAAATCGCTCCGATTTGGGAAGACAGGAATTTCATTGCAAAGGTCAAGACTGGGGCTTTCCTGTACTTTGTCCGTTGTCTGCACCGTCAACGCCCGCGGTGGTTTCGGAGTCGATGTGTTCCCGCTGTATGACCGCCGCGGCGTCCAGCTTGTCAAACAGAATGCGGGGCTGACGCAGCGGCTGTCCCGCGGGCAGGGTCCCGGCTTCCCAACTCCCCACGGCATCACCGTGGTCATAGCGCAGGACCAGATGGGTGCCACGTGCATCGGCCACTTCCTCGGTAAACTGCTGTCCAAAGAGCTGGCCCTCATATCCCAGATCCTCGTGCAGCCTCTGGGAAGCGAAGGGCAGGATGGGAGCCCACATCAACTTGAGCCAATCCACCGCCTGCAAGGCCACATATAGGATGGTATGCGCGCGTTCCGGATTTTCCTTGACAACTTGCCACGGGACTTGGGCATTCAGGTATTGGTTGACACGCTGGCTAAGACGTCGACAGGCCTCCAATGCCGCCCGCAGCTTCACTTCGTCATACAGAACCCCGATTTCCACAAAGCCCCTCTCCACCTCGGCGAGCAGAGCCCTGTCGTCTCCTTGCAGGCGCGTCGGCGACGGGACTCGGCCTGCGCACGCCCGATACGTGAAGCCCAGTACCCGGTACGCCAGATTGCCCCAGTTGGCCACCAATTCATTGTTGATGCGCTCGACGAAGTCGTCCCAAGAGAAGTCCACATCCGCAGTCTCCGGAGCGGTCGCGGTCAAGGCATACCGCCAGGCATCCGGCTGATACCGATCGAGCACATCGTTAATGGCGATGATCACGCCGCGGCTCTTGCTGAACTTGCGCCCCTTCATGTTCAGGTATTCGTTGGCTGGCACGTCATAGGGCAGACAAAAGTCCTGCCGTCCCATGAGCATGGCGGGCCAGATAATGGTGTGGAAGGGAATGTTGTCCTTGCCGATGAAGTTGTAGATGCGACTGCCTTGCTGGCTGCCGGTCTTCCACCAATCTTCCCAGGCATTTGGCCGGCCACACAGCAAGGCATGCTCCTGCACGGCACTCAGATAGCCAATCACCGCGTCGTACCAGACGTAGATCCGCTTGTTCTCGTATCCCTCCACAGGGATGGCGATGCCCCAGTCAATGTCACGTGTAATGGGTCGACCGCGCAGCTCGCGGCGTTCCAGCTCGGCCAGCGTGAAGCGGTACACCTGCGGTCTCCAGAACTCCTTGTCCACTTGGATCCAGGCCAGCAAATCATCGTTCAGCTTGCCTAGGTCCAAGAAGAAGTGCTCCGTTTCACGCACCTCCAATTCCGTGCAGCCCGAGACAGTGGACTGGGGATTCTTCAGTTCCAGCGCGTCATAGAGCCGGCCGCACGCATCGCATTGATCACCGCGGGCCCCGGCCGCCCCGCACTTGGGGCAGTTCCCCACCACATACCGATCCGGCAGAAAACGGGCTACCTCCGGATCGTACAGCTGACGGAAGGTGTCCTTGTACACCAGCCCGTTTTCCATATGTTTCAGGAACATCTCCTGCGTGGCCTGCCAATGGACTTCGGTGTCCGTATGGGTGTACAAGTCGAAAGTGAGGCCCAACCGCAAGTACGATTCAATGAAGAGCGGATGATATTGGGCCACCACCTCTGCTGGGGTGATGCCTTGTTCCTGCGCCTCCAGCGTGACAGGCGTGCCGTGGGTGTCGGATCCGCTCACCATCAACACTTCATGGCCCCGCATCCGATGGAAACGGGCGAAGATGTCAGGGGGCAGATACGCGCCCGCAATGTGTCCGATGTGTTGAAGGCCGTTGGCATAGGGCCACGCTACGCCAACCAGCACTTTATGCTTGTCCATGACTCGGGATCGGGGCAGATGCAGGCTTGGAATTCACCTGCCGGCGGTTCAGCGAAGACGACAAGAGGGGCGTAGAAGCGGAATATCCAATCTGAACAGACCAATGTCCTAGAGTGCGAAGCCCCACTTGCGCAAGGGAACCCGCCTCTCTCTGCATTCTAGCCTAACCTGCCTGCCAACGGGGTATAATGGCTGTGCCCCTGAGGACTGCGCCAGACTGCGCCTTGTTGCAAGGCGGGGACCCAACCTAGGCAACTGACACGCTCATGGCCGTGCTAAACGGAATCAACAACTCCATCTCCCGGTCCTTCGTCGTCTTCTGGAAGACCTTCAAGTCGGTGTACGAAGACCTGTTCAATTTCGTCTGGCTGAGCATCTTGTGGTGGGTCGGAACCCTTACTGTGGTTCTGGCTCCCGCCGTGCACATGGGTCTGAACCACGTGGCATACCGTGTATCCACCTACAAGCGCATCGACAACGACTTCTTCTTCTTCGGAGCTCGTCAGCACAAGAAGGAGGCTTATCTGGTGTACTTCCTGAACACCTTGGCCAGCGTGGCGTTGTTGATCTGTATTTGGTTTTATCTCAATGTCACCCTGCTCTGGGTCAATCTAGTCGCCATCCCCTTGCTTTGGATCGCACTGTTCTTCCTGCTGCTGACCCAATTTGTCTTTCCCTTGCTCTGGGAACAGGAAGAGCTTTCCTTGCAGCTGGCCTACAAGAACGCCATGATTCTGGTGCTGCGGTATCCCCTCTTCTGCATCCTGGTGTTCGTGCTGAAGGCCACCGTGCTGTTCCTGTTCAGCCTTCCGGCCTTCATACCGCTTTTTCTGTTCGGGCCGGCATTCTCCACAGTCCTGTCTAACTACGCGTTGAACTATCTGTTGCAGGACATGGGGCTGGCGCCTCCTCCTCCCGAATATGCGGCCTAGCAGCGGGCCCCGACAGCTCTACTTGCGCCTCCGCCGCGCGTGTTTCTTGGGGGGATTCAGACGGCGATGTTCAATCAGGGTCACCGCCTCCTCCACCCCGATGGAGGCCGGATCCGTCTGCTTGGGGATGGTCACGTTGAAATCCCCATACTTGATATACGGTCCATATCTGCCGTCCAGGACACAGATGGCTTTCTGCTCCGCGGGATGAAGACCGATTTCTCTAAGCACCTTCGGAGCCGTACGGCGGGATTTCCGCGGCTGTGAGAGCAGTTCGATCGCGCGGTGCAGCGTGATCGTGAAGATGGAGTCTGTGTCGCTCAGATTGGTAGTGGCCCTGTCGTGGCTGACATAGGGACCATACCGTCCCAGTTGCGCCCGCACCTCTTTCTGATCCTGAGGATGGAATCCCAGCACGCGCGGCAAGGAAAGCAGATACCGGGCCTGCTCCAACGTCACGGCATCGGGCTCCAGCCCCTTGGGCAATGACACCCGCTTGGGCTTGTCGCCATTGCCTTCCGCGTGGGGATCCGTCAACTGTACATAGTGTCCATAAGGTCCCTGACACAGCTGAATCACCCTGTGTCCCTCTTCGTCCCGTCCCAGCTCCCTAGGGCCTGCCGTCTTGTTGCGGAACAGCGTCTTGGCCTGTTCCATCGTCAAATCGGCAGGCGGCAGATCGGGCGGTAGGGAAACCCGTTGGGATCCGCCCTCTCCCGCGCTCTTTTGCTCCAGAAAGGGGCCAAAGCGTCCAATGCGCACCGTGTAATCGAAATTGGACAATTCCAAGGATCGGAACAGAGAGGGGTCGATGCGGGCATCCTGTTCGCTGACCTGCACCTCCAGACCCTCTGCACCCAGATAGAAATTCTCCACGTAGCTGAGCCATTCCTCCTCGCCCAAGGCAATCTGGTCCAGATCGTTCTCCATGCGGGCCGTGAAGGCGTAATCCACCAGGTAGGAGAAAGTCTGTTCCAGCAAGTTGACCACGGCAAAGGCCGTAAAGGTGGGGATCAACTCCTGCTTGCGCTTGAAGGCGTAATCCCGGGCCTGAATGGTCTCGATAATGGAAGCGTATGTACTGGGTCGGCCAATGCCGTTGTCCACCAGAGCCTTGACCAGCCTCGCCTCCGTGAAGCGTGCCGGAGGTCGGGTTTCATGTCCCTCCCGATCCAGGCGATCCAGGTCCAACCGCTCTCCAGTCGCCATCTTGGGCACTGGGATCTCCGGGGAGTTGGACGAGTGTTCGTCTCCCTCCTGCAGAGCCCGTTCATACAGGACCAGATACCCCGGTTCCAGAAAAGTGGCGCCACGCGCCTGGAATTCCGCCTTGCTCACGTCCAGATGCACGGCAGTCCCATTGGATTCAGGCTCGGCGCCGTTGGATTCAGGGCGTGTCACATCGATCTTGACCACGACATTGTTGACCTTGGCATCCTGCATCTGAGTGGCCATGGCACGCTTCCAGATGAGGTCATACAATGACGCTTGACCGCCCGACAGCTTCTTCTCGCGCACCGACTGCATCTGGTCTCCGGCAGGCCGGATCGCCTCGTGGGCTTCCTGCGCGTTGCGGGCCGAGGTCTTGTAGCGCCGCGGCTCGGATTTCAGCGCCTCTGCCCCATACATGGTTTGGACCTTGGTGCGCACAGCCGAGACGGCTTGCGCGCTCAAGTGGACCGAGTCGGTCCGCATATAGGTGATATGCCCGTTTTCATAGAGACTTTGGGCGATTTGCATGGTCTGCTCGGCGCTGTAGCCGAAACGCCGATTGGCCTCAATCTGCAAGGCGCTCGTCGTATAGGGAGGAGGAGGGCGCCGGGTTGTGATACGTTCCGCCGTAGACTGTACCCGCCAGTCCATTGCCGCCAGCTGCGTTGCCACGGCCTCGGCCTCGGCCTGATCCAGAACGAGCGCCTTGATCCCTTCCGTCAGCGTGCCAGTGTCCTTGTCAAAGTCCTTGCCGGTCGCAATCCGCAGGCCGTTGACGGAATGGATGCGGGCCTGTGCCCGCTGCCGCTGGTCCGTCTGTAGATGCGCGACCATGTCCCAATAGTGGCCCGCCACAAAAGTGCGCCGGGCCCTTTCGCGCTCGACCAGCATCCGCATCGCCACACTTTGCACTCGGCCGGCCGACAACTTGGGCGCCACCTTTCTCCAGAGGAGAGGGGAAAGAGTGTAGCCGACCAGACGATCCAGAATCCGTCGGGCCTTCTGCGCGTTGATCAGGTCGTCGTTCAGAGCCCCGGGATGTTCCAGCGCCTCCTGGATCGCCTCTTTCGTGATCTCGTGGAACACGATCCGCCTGACCGGCACCTGAGGCTGCAACACATCAAAAATATGCCAGCCGATACTCTCCCCTTCGCGGTCTTCATCCGTGGCGATGATGAGTTCGTCAGCCCGCTGCAGGGCGCTCTTCAGCGTCTTGACTGTATCCTGCTGGTGCTGCGGGATGACATACAGCGGCTCAAACCGCTTTTCCACATTGACCCCCAGCGAAGCCCATTTCTGTTTTTTGAACCGAGCCGGAATCTCCTGTGCGGAATTGGGCAGATCACGAATGTGGCCCCGGCTGTCTAGCACCTCGTACCCGTCTGGCAGAAAGCTCTTGATGGTACGGGCTTTGGTTGGGGATTCAACTATGACTAGCTTTGTCATCGGCTCCTCAATGTCGGACAATGGACCCGCAGATCCCGTCTACAAAAAGTTCTCAGGCGTTCTATCGTCATGGAGTATCATTCCGCAGGACGTGATGCCTGCGGAATGATACTCCATGACATACAGTGTACTCTCATGACCCCTTCTTGTTCATTCTGGATCAAGCAGAGACATGGCGCCCACTGGCGACTGCTGATCGTCTTGGCGATTTTTCTCGGAGGCTGCACCTATCACCAGACCTCGGGGTTGTACGCCGGGGTGGCGATACACTCCGATGCGGCCCTCTCGCTCTCGGGTCAGGCCCTTGCGGGACCTTCGTGCAGCGGGACCTTCGTGCCCCAGGATCTGCCGCATACAACATCGGCGGCCCAATTCACCGTCCGCGGATTCGAGAGCAACGGCACGGGGGTAGCGGTCGGCGATCTGGACCTGGATGGCGATCTGGACTTGGTGCTGGGCGGCTTTGCCCAACCATCCACTGTGCTGTGGAACGAAGGGAAACTGGAGTTCCGGGCGGAGCCACTCGGGCAGGGTCAAACCAGGGAAGTGCAGATTGTGGATTTGGATGCGGACGGCTGGCTGGACATTGTCACCTCGCGGCGTGGGACGGGCTTGGCCGCTTGGCGCAATGATATCCGCTCTGGGCGATCGGACCCATTTGTGCCCTTGATCTTGGAAGGGATAGATCAGCCGCTGTATGCCTTGGACTGGGCCGACGCGGACGGAGACGGGGACCTGGATCTGGGGGGCGCCACCTACGATGCCGAGCTGTTGGAGATGTTGGGCGACGATTTCATGATGAGTGACGTCGGGGGAGCATATCTCTACCTGCGTCAACCCCGATCCTATCGATCCATACAATTGGCTCCCGAGGCGCAAGGGCTGGCGGCTCTGTTCCTTGACGCCACTGGCAACAGCCTGCCGGAGCTGCTGATCGGCAACGACTTCGCCGTACCTGACATGGCCTTCGAGCGCACGGACTCGGGTTGGGCGCCTGCAGAACCGTTTGCCTACACTACCCACTCCACGATGAGCTTGGCGGCGGGAGACATCAACAACGACGGGCGTCCGGACCTGATGGCCACGGACATGAAGCCCCCCTCCCAAGCACCAGAGGTCTTGGCGGCGTGGGCTCCGGCCATGGACTCCATGATGGCAGCCACCATGGAGGAGCAGGACGATACCCAGCTCATGGAAAACACGTTGCAGCTGGCCGACGCGGAAGGAGGGTGGCACAATCTGGGACAGAAACTGGCCGTGGACGCCACCGGCTGGAGTTGGTCGGGCAAGTTCGGGGACTTGGACAACGATGGTTGGCTGGACCTGTACATTGTTAACGGCATGATGGAGGAGAGACTCTTCGCACACTTGCCACAACAGGAATTGGTGGAGGCCAATGTGGCATTTCGCAATATGGGCGGAGACCCGACTGCAGTCCCGGCTTTCCGGGCAGCGCCCGAGTGGGGTCTGTCCAGCTTGCGCAGTGGCCGAGGCATGGTCATGGCCGATTTGGACCTGGACGGGGACTTGGACATTGTCGTCAACAACATGCGAGGGCCCGCGCAGTTGTTTGCCAATGAACTGTGCATCGCCGACAACCACTTCCTGGAGGTGGATCTGCGATGGCCGGATTCTCCCAATCCGCATGCCGTCGGCGCCGTGGTGGAAGCCTTTTCCGCCGCAGGGACCATACACCGTCAGGTGCAGGTGGCGGCCGGCTACCTGTCCGGGGATGCACCCCGCCTTCACTTGGGGCTGGGCCTGAGCGCGGACCGGGTAGACCTTGTGGTCACATGGCCCGATGGATTGATATCCCATCTCTACGCCGTGCCTGTCGATGGCCTGCTGCAGGTGGCACGCAGGGAATGAAACGACATATCCAGTGTAGTCAGTAGTCAGGTGAATGATCAGGACAGTCTCTCAGTGGCAGCAGCGTCGCCGAGACCGGAGAACCCGCTTGGGGATGAGTGCGGATCTGGGACGTCCAGCAAGCTGCTCCTCACAGATTGTTCCTGATCATGCCCCGGGTCTGAGTCCGCAATGCAGTGGGGATGGATACGCCAGTATGTGAAATCCGGTTGAGACATGCCTGCGTGATCTCTATGGAGGGCTTGCGGAAGATGCCAGGCGCAAGATCGAAAGCCGACAACAGCTGGGTGATGCAGCTGCCCCTACAGTGATCTGATCAACATGCAAGGCGTCTTCCGTTCCGATTGGCGCCAAAGAGCACAAGGCCGGTTCTAGCGCTGAGCAGCCCATCAAAATCAAAAAGGAGATAAACGGCAAAAACCAATGAAAACACAGCCCAAGATCGGAAATACCGCTGCATGTCGGCTCACCGTGCATAACACACCTGCAGCTGCCGAAACTGGTGCAGCTAGGCCAAGCTGACGCCAAATCCGTGCTGCAAGGATTGCTATAATCAGGGCCCGCGGATCTCGAGTCCGTGCAGATCTTCAATGCAGGTATTTGTGTTTACACCATCTTGGGGGTTTTAAGGAGCATGCATAACATGAAAGCACGCTATTGGATCTTGTCGTTGTTATTGATGCTCGCCATCGGAGTGACAGGTTGCGCTGCACCGGCTGGCAGGCAGGAAGCCATGGCCAAAACCACCGTGACCTGGGCCTTGTGGGGCAGTCCGGCGGAAGTCGCGACCCACCAGGCGGTGGCCGATCAGTACATGGCGGAGAATCCCGATGTGAACATTGAGATTCTGGCCGAACCGTGGGGCGACTACTTCACTAAGATGCAGGCCTTGTGGGCCGGTGGTGATGAAGCCATCATTCCCGATGTCCTGTTCCTGTGGCCCACGCCGCAATATGCCGCGGATGGGGTCCTAGAGAATCTACAGCCCTACATCGAACAGGATGGCTATGACTTGGGCGACTACTGGCCCAGCCTTCTCGAATCCGCCAAGTACAACGGCGATGTCTATGGGCTGCCACGGGACATTGGTCTGGAAGTCCTGTACTACAACCGGGACATCTTCGACGAAGTGGGCGTGGCCTATCCGGATGACACATGGACTTGGGATGATCTGCGGGCCGCGGCCGATCAGCTCAAGATCGTGGATGACAGTGGGCGCGTGGAGCGTTATGGGTTGGGCATGGAAGGCGGCAAATACATGCTGTGGGTCCTGCAGAACAATGCCGCCCTGCTGGACGACTTCCGCAACCCCACCCAATGCACCTTGAATGAGCCTCGGGCTGTCGAGGCGTTGCAGTTCTTCGCCGACATGATGGACAGCAACGAAGCCATGTCCAGCTCCAATCTCAGTCAGGCGGGTGGCGACGCCGCCGTCTTTCAGGCGGGACAGGTAGCCATGATCATTCAGAACGCCAGTCGCGTCAGCGCTTTCAATGCCGCTGAAATGAATTACGACGTTTCGGTAGTGCCGATCCCAGACGGGGGGCGCAGAGCCGCCAGCGCCGGGGGTGCGGCCTGGACCATGAGCTCGGGGGGTGACAACAAGGAAGAGTCATGGCACTTCCTGCGCTGGCTGCAAAGTACCAACGGGGGACAGCGGATCTATACCAGCTCGGGCGAGATTTTTCCGGCCCTGCAGTCCACGGCCATGTCCGACGCCTTCTTGCAGGCGGAGGCTCATCCGCAGAACCGACAGGCGTTCCTGACCGAGGGCCTGCACGGCGCAGTGGGGCGTTTTGGCTACTTCCCCGAGTATGGACTTATGAACGGCACCCATGTAAGCCCCTTCGTGGACCAGGTTTGGACTGGTGACCTGACACCACAGGAAGCGGTGGAAGCCATTTGCGCCGGCGTGGATCAATTCCTTGACGACGAGGGATTCCCCCGCTAGGCCCGGCCTGATGAAACCGAGGCGGATGGATTGCAATCCATCCGCCTTTTTTGTATCCGCCCCATGCTACCGCCTGCCCCTTCCTCCCGCTGGTGGAATCGCTTTGATCCCGATCAGAGGTGGGAGGCCTACCTCTTTCTGCTGCCCAGCCTGCTGGGGTTCCTGGTCTTTGTCCTGATTCCCGTCTTTGTGGCCTTGGGGCTCAGTTTCTTCGACTGGTCCCTGCTGTCTCCGGCCCAGTTTGTCGGCATTGACAACTATGTCAACCTGCTGACCCGGGATCCGATCTTTGGGAAGGCGCTGGGTAACACCCTGTTCTTCACGGGCACGATCGTGCCCTTGCAGCTCCTGCTGGGGATCATCATTGCCACGGCCCTCAATCAGGCCATCGGCGGAATTTCCTTCTATCGGCTGATCTACTTCATGCCGGTCGTCACCACCATTGTGGCGGGCGCCTTAGTGTTCCAGTGGCTGCTCAACAAGGATTTTGGCCTTGTCAGCGCCGGCATCTGGCGCTTCAACGAAGTCACCGGCATCCCTGTGCAGCCTCCGGACTGGCTCAACGATCCCCGCTGGGCGAAACCGGCGGTTGTGATGCTGACCCTGTGGAAGAACGTGGGATTCACGATGGTCATTTATCTGGCCGGCCTGCAATCCATTCCCCAAGAGCTGTATGATGCCGCGGAAGTGGACGGGGCATCGGCCTGGCACCGCTTTTGGCACATCACCTTCCCGCTGGTCAGTCCCACCACCTTCTTCCTGTTGATCATCCAGATGATCGGAGCTTTCCAGCTCTTTGACGAGGCCTTCGTGATGACGCGGGGAGGACCGGCCTTGGCCACGACAACCCTAGTGTACTATGTCTATGTCAATGCGTTCGAGTATTCTCGCTTTGGCATGGCCAGCACCGTGGCCTGGGTGCTGTTCGGGTTCATCTTTGTCATCACCTTCTTTCAGACTCGCTGGCAAACCCGCTGGGTGCACTATGAAACAGGGGACTGAGGTCAGGATCCGTTGGCTGTTGCACGCAGGGTTGCTGCTGGGCAGCCTAGTCATGCTGACCCCCTTCCTGTGGATGCTTTCCACCTCCCTGAAGCTGCCGCCGGAGATATTCCGGTATCCCCCCGTTTGGATCCCTGCCAAGATCGCTTGGTCCAACTATCCCAACACCCTGCAGGCCTTGCCTTTCCATTGGTACTATTTCAACAGCACGGTGGTCAGCGTCAGTTCCACGCTGCTTCAGATCGGAGCGTCGTCTCTGGGGGCGTTCGCCTTTGCCCGGCTGCGTTTCAAGGGACGCGACAGCCTCTTTCTAATGTACTTGGCCACCCTCATGATTCCCTTTCAGGTCACCATGATCCCCAATTTCATCATCGTGACCAAGGTCCTGAACTGGTACAACACCTACAACGCCCTAATCCTGCCTACGGCCTTTTCCGCCTTTAGCGTGTTTCTACTGCGGCAGTTCTTCCGCAGCCTACCCATGGAAATGGACGAGGCGGCTTGCATGGACGGAGCATCCAGCTTCCGCATCTGGTGGCAAATCATCATGCCTCTCAGTGGTCCGGCCCTTGCCGCGCTGGGCATTTTCGTCTTTCTGGGCTCCTGGAATTCCTTCCTGTGGCCCCTGATTGTGACCACCTCTGACCGCATGCGCACCATTCCAGTGGGATTGAGTACCTTTCAGGGTCAGTACAACACCCAGTGGAATCTGCTGATGGCCGGATCGGTCATTGCCCTGCTCCCGGTGCTGGTGGTGTACATGCTGGGGCAAAACTGGTTTCAGAGGGGCATCACCCTGTCGGGTCTGGGCGGTCGCTGAAAGGGCCGTCCGGCAGGGACAGGGTTGCCGCCAGAGATTTGAGTTGGACGGATCCGGAACAATGCTGCCGGCAATCGGAAAGGTCGCGAAAACGAATTCGCATGTAGCCTACCTATGTCGCATCAACGAAGACGGCGAACGAGAGCGGATGCCCGCGGCGTCCGATTTCGCGTTTGGCCGGTTTGTGTCGGTGGACATGGCGGAGCCAGACGGCACCGATCTGGGACAGGTAGTCGGGGTCATTGTGGACACCCTGATTGTCGACCCTGACTTCGGCGCGCCCGTCGGCAGCCAGTTGGACGAAGACGAACAGGACATCACCATGCCTGGATTTCTGCAGGCCGCCTTCACCTTGATCGAAGTGGTGGCGATTGGCTGGCGCAACGCGGGCGGACACTTTCAGCAGGCGGTACCGCCGCACGCGCCCCGCATCGGAGCCCCGGTGCACGCCATGGACGAAGATGAAGTCAGAAAATTCCACATGCCTACACCACACGCCTTCCAGATTGACTACCTGACTTTCCTGATTGGCCAGAGCCAGCCCTTGGTCGGTCAAGTGGTTCTGCAGAAACTGGAATGGCTGCAACAGGCCTTTCCCCAAGAACGGAAAACGTTGGAAGTCATTTACAACATTGTGGCCTGGCGTTCGATTGTAGGAACCCTCCGCTGATGCTGCACGGCAGCCCCATCGGCACCGCCAAGGGCCCTGGCGACAACACGTCCGAGTTCACGGCCATTGCCCCCGACCCGCAACAGCAGGCCAAGTTCGGCGAGTTTGTGTATTTCCAGGACCCTGGAATGGTGGACGGCCCTGTGATTTTTGGACGGATCAAGGACCGTCAGGCAGTGCGGCTGTGGCCCGATGAATACATGGCCCAACCCGAGGTGAATCCGAGCCATATTGCGCGTCTCCTGGGGTTTCGGGGGCTGGGCTTCAATGGTGCCCAGGTGCAGGGTACCGATCTGTATCAATTGAACATTCAGATCCTGGGTCGGTTCGACAAGACCTTGCGGGACTTCGTCAACCCCCGGATCGCGCCCGCCAGCGGCACGCCCATCTACCTTGCCACCGCGGAACAGCTGCAAACCATCCTCAGTCGTGTGAATCACGTGGACGAGGGCAGCGCCTACGTAGGGGACTTGATCAGTCGGGAACGGGGCGCAGTGCCCATTGCGCTGGACATATCCCAGTTTACGAGCACACATCTGGCCATCATCGCCAGTACAGGTAGTGGCAAGAGCTACCTGGCCGGCGTGCTGCTGGAAGAGATGATGATGCCCAAGAATCGGGGTGCCATTCTGGTGATCGACCCTCATGGAGAATACGACACCTTGCAGGACATGATGAATCTGCCCGATTTCCAAGCCGAAGACTACCGACCCGCGGTCAAGATTTTCAAGCCCGAAGCCGTACATGTGCGGGTCGACAGCCTGAGCGAAGGCGATCTGGCCTATTTTCTGCCCAACCTCTCGGAAAAAATGCGCTTTGTGCTGAACCGGGCCTACCGTCATGTAAATCGGGCCGCCCGTGCGCACCACAACGGCCGATATGGCCTGGCCGACTTGGTGGCCGCCTTGGCACAATCCACGGGATCGGCCGATGACGCGGAGGAGCAGAGCCAGGACAAGAGCACTGTCAACGGACTGACGTGGCGGTTGAACTCTACACTGGGCAACAGTCAGGTATTCGACGACGACCGGGAGTTGAATCTTACGGAGCTGTTCCGCCCCGGTCAGTGCACGGTCCTGCAGCTCAACGACATTGACGAACGAGAGCAACAGATGATTGTGGCTACGCTGCTGCGCCGGGCCTATGATTCCCGCAAGGCCACCATCAAGGGCACGTCTCATCCCGACGATCCGAACCATCTCGGGTATCCCGTCTTCTGCCTGCTGGAGGAAGCCCACAACTTCAGTCCCGCCAACGCTGCCCATCCGGTGGTCAGCGCCACGATCTTGAAGACGATACTGAGCGAAGGACGCAAATTCGGAGTCAGCATCGGCATGATCAGTCAGCGACCGGGACGTCTGGACAGTGACGTGCTGAGCCAGTGCATGACCCAGTGCACCATGCGAATCATCAATCCAGTGGATCAAAACAAGATCGCGGAATCCGTGGAAAGCATGGGCCGGGACCTGATAGGAGAATTGCCTTCCCTGTCCAAGGGACAGGCCATTTTGGCTGGCGCGGGCGTGAATACACCGGTCCTGATCAACGTGCGCACGCGCAAGACTCGCCATGGTGGGCAGGATCTCGATGCCCCGGCGGAGTGGCGGAAGTACTTCGCGGGAGGCCAAGCCGAGCGCAACCGCCGGGATAGGGAACCTGTGCGGGAAAAATCCACGACGCCCCGGCAGAGAAACGGCATGCCCATGCTGTAGGAGAGTGGTGCCTCCTTCCTGTGCCTCTTGACCGAGGTATGGAGGAATGGGAAGCCGAGTGGATCGATGCAAGCGGGTCCGTGACCTGACCATCGGATCCCCCTAGCGGCTTTGCGGCCGCCGATCTTGGGCATGAATTCACCAGTCCAGCCGACAGTCCTGTATGTCCGCGGTCGTTGCACCAAGCGGCTGCGCAGCCGCACCGGCCATTGCCACAGATGCAAGACTTGAACAACCCGCATATTGTTTTTGGGCTATGCCGGCCCTTCTACAGAGCTTCCCGTACAGTACAATGAGTGCGGTTTACGCACGGACCAATGTGCAGCAGCAAGAGGTGAAACAGTGTCCACCGCACCGTTTGAAGAGACCCGAGAAATCTTGCGAACCAGCCAAGGCGAGTTCGCCATGTACCAGATTCATGCACTGGATCGCCTAGGCATAGCCAATAATGTGGACTCTCTGCCTTGGTCACTCAAGATTCTGCTCGAGTCCGCCGTGCGCCAGTGCGACGGCTTCGCCATCACGGAGGATCACGTCAGCCTGATTGCCAATTGGAATCCGACCACGGCAGGCAAGGTGGAAGTGGCCTTCATGCCAGGCCGAGTCATTCTGCAGGACTTTACCGGCGTAGCCAGCGCCGTGGACTTGGCGGCGCTGCGCAGCGCCATGCAACGCATGGGCGGAGATCCAGCCAAGGTGAATCCGCGCGTGCCCGTGGATCTGGTCATTGATCATAGCGTGCAAGTGGACCAGTTCGGCAGTCGTTTTGCATTGCATTTCAATGCCGAGAAGGAATTCGAGCGCAACCAGGAACGCTACGAGTTTCTGAAATGGAGCCAGAACGCCTTTGATCACTTTCGGGTGGTGCCGCCCGCGACCGGCATTGTGCATCAGGTCAATCTGGAATATCTGGCCAGCGTGGTTCTGACCGCCCGAGACGAACAAGGAGCCATTGTCTATCCTGATTCAGTGGTGGGTACGGACAGCCACACTACCATGATCAATGGCCTGGGCGTGCTAGGCTGGGGCGTGGGGGGTATTGAAGCCGAGGCCGTCATGCTGGGGCAACCCATTTTCATGAACCTGCCCGAAGTGGTGGGCGTGCGATTGCAGGGTCGGTTGCCCGAAGGCACGACGGCCACTGATCTGGTCTTGACCGTTACGGAGACCTTGCGGGCCGCGGGCGTGGTAGGCAAGTTCGTGGAATTCTTTGGGCCGGGGCTGTCCCTGCTGTCCCTGCCCGATCGGGCCACGCTGGGCAACATGGCCCCGGAATATGGCGCCACGATGGGCTTCTTTCCCACAGATGCAGAAACCCTGCGCTACATGCGACTGACAGGACGCTCTGCAGCCCAGGTGGAATTGGTGGAGACCTACGCCAAGGCAGCCGGCATTTTCCATACGCCGGAGACGCCGGATCCCGCTTTTACCCAGATAGTGAATGTGGACATGAGCACGATCCGCCCCAGCGTGGCGGGGCCCAAGCGTCCACAGGATCGGATTGAACTGGACCAGCTGAAGTCCGCGTGGTCCACCATGCTGACTGGAGACATGGGGCCCCAAGGGATGGCCGTAGATCCCGGCCACGCGGAAGACCAAATTCCAGTTCAGCCTGAAAACGAGGCGGAACCCGCCTACCCGTTGCGACATGGCGACATCGTGCTGGCCGCCATTACCTCCTGCACCAACACCAGCAATCCCTCGGTCATGATCGGAGCCGGACTTCTGGCCAAGAAAGCCGTGGAAAGAGGCCTGATCGCCAAGCCCTGGGTCAAGACCAGTCTGGCCCCCGGCAGCAAGGTGGTGACCCGTTATCTGAAAGCCAGTGGCCTGCTGTCCTACTTGGAGCAATTGAATTTCTTCACGGTCGGATATGGCTGCACCACTTGTATCGGCAACAGTGGCCCCTTGCCCCCGCACATCGTGCACGCAATTCAGGAAGGCAACCTGGTGGTCTCCAGCGTATTGAGTGGAAACCGAAACTTCGAAGGCCGGATCAATCCGGATGTCAAGGCCAATTTCCTGGCCAGTCCACCTCTGGTGGTGGCATTTGCCTTGGCGGGCACCGTGAACTTCGATATGGAAAGAGACTCCTTGGGTACGGACGCGGACGGCAACGAGGTGTTTTTGAGAGACATCTGGCCTTCGCAACGAGAGATACGAGACACCATTGCACAGAGCCTCAATTCCGAGATTTTTGACAGGGAATACAGCAACGTTTTCACAGGCAACGAGTCTTGGAACCAAATTGAAAGCACGGACAGCAAAATCTATCCGTGGGATGACAGCAGCACCTATGTGCATGAACCTCCGTTTTTCCAAGGCATGGCCCCGAAACCCGCCCCCCTGCAGTCTATCCGGGGCGCGCATGTGCTGGTCGTCATGCCGGATTCCACCACCACGGACCACATCTCGCCGGCCGGATCCATCGCGCCCACCAGTCCGGCGGCGGAATATCTGAGAACCCAAGGCATTGCCCGGTCCGAGTGGAACACCTACGGCACCCGACGAGGCAATCACGAAGTGATGCTGCGCGGCACCTTTGCCAATGTCAGGATCAAGAACCAGATGCTGGACGGCAAGGAAGGCGGCTACACCGTCTACGTGCCCGCGATGGAAGAACTGAACATCTACGATGCCGCCATGCGATACCAAGAGCATGGCACCCCTCTGATCATACTGGCCGGCAAGGAATACGGCACCGGTTCCAGTCGAGACTGGGCCGCCAAGGGTGTACAGCTGCTGGGCGTGAAGGCCGTGATTGCCGAAAGCTACGAGCGCATTCATCGCAGCAACCTGGTGGGTATGGGGGTCTTGCCGCTCCAGTTCAGACCCGGCGAAAATTGCGACTATCTGGGTCTGACCGGATTTGAAACCTTTGACATTCTCGGCATCAACGACAACATGACCGCGGGACAATCCCTGCAGGTACGGGCCACGGCCCAAAACGGAGCTGTCACGGAATTCTGGGTGGACAGTCGTGTAGACACTCCCGTGGAGGTGGAATACTACCGCCACGGAGGCATTTTGCACTCCGTCCTGCGCGCCTTCCTTGATGAAGAGACGCATGCCACGCCTTGAGATCCCGCCGTGGGTTCGCACACAGCAGGGTGCGTCGGACCGGGGTGTCCGACGCTTGCAGCCGACGCCTTGGGCATGGAAATTGGATCCAGAAAGATTTCGGATGGGACAGTCAGACACTTCAAGGCCCGACCAATAAGGAGCCTTACCTTTTTGCGGTCAGGATTGGGCAGTGTTTGACAAGAATGAGAGGCCATTGGGGACCATGGCGGAATCTCTGCCTGTGCCATGGACCCGCCTTTGACGCGCCCTGCAATCCAAAGGACTGGCCAAGAACGAAATCTCGGCGCTGCAACAGAACCTACAGGCCGCCATCAAGCCGTTGCGCACTGACTAGGGAAAGATAGCATTTCGGTCCACCGGCCACCGCGGCGGGAAGTCCGACCAAGACACGGCAAGGCAGTGGGAAGGCCACGTCCCCATCCTCCGTCCCGTATTTGGCCAGAAACTTCCGATGGACCCTGCATAGACGCTCAAGACATTGTCCATATCGGTCTGGCCGCCTTCCTCGTCCAGCTTGGACCCGTACCATAATTGGCAGCAAGTATCAACTCAGATTCGCGGCGGTCAGGGACAAGGGAATGATCAGGGCAGGTTCGTTGTTCTTCTGGGCCAGACCCGCCGTGTCGGATATAGGCAGCTTGGCTCCAGTCTGAATGTCGTAGATCATCACATGCAGCAGATAGCGACTGCCTTCCCGCCAAGCGGCGGGGGCCTCCACGTTGGTGAAGTCCATGTGAAACTGTCCCGCCGGGGTAGTCCAATCGGGGAATGACCCAAACTGCTCCGTATGGGGCAGTTTGATTTGTGCGCCATCCGGCAACACTTCGTGCAGCCAGGCGATGTATCGGTATCGGGCGCGCGGCACGTCTTCCACCCTCCAATAGAGAGTCAAGGGCAGTTGGCTGTCGTCCCACAGCCTTTGTCCTGTCTCAATGGCCTCCAACCGATATGTCCCGCCAAAGACGGCCCCGACCTGCAGGTCGGAAGACAGGGGGACGCGGGAGACAGGGTTGGGATCCTGCGGCAGAAACAGGAACAAGGCCAAGCTGGAATTGGGATGGAAAAATCCCCAGTCCCGATACTGATGCATGTTGTCTCTCAGCCACAACAACACTTTATGATCGGGATCCTCGTAAGGCAAGGTCCGATCTTCGATCATCCAGACCCTTTCATGGTCCGCAACCGCGCCTGCCAGATGCTCTTGCAGGTCAAGTAGCCATGGACCCCTCTGCACCAGGGGCAGGGCTTCCCAATTCACATGAACGCCGACAGTTCGCGCCGCCTCGATTTCCTCCATGGGAAAGTAGTAGCGGAAGAGACGCCAGCTGTTGGGCCCTTTGAAGATCACAAGATCCCCCTCCCTGATCTGATCCTCCAGAATCCGCCCCACCAACGCGTAGTCGGGAGCCTTGCCATAGTACGGGGACTCGTAGTAGTGCCAGGAACTGTAGGCCATGCCACCTATCAAGAGCAGACTGCAGACCAAAGTGGCCCGTATGTGATAGGCAGCCAGAGCGGCCAGGGCCGAAGCTACCAGCACCAGGAAGATGCCAATCAACTGCGCGTGGTGACGCGCTGCCATGTAGTTGGGCTGCACCAAGGACAACACAAAGAGCGCGGTGACGGGAAACGCCAGGTAGAGGCCGAGAAACCAACCTTGAATCTGGCGGACCTGCCGGGAGCGCATGGCATAGTAGATGCCGTAGGCGCCCAGCGCAACAAAGATGGTGTCCAGCCATCCGACCTGGTCCCGCTGCGTGCTGAGACCCACGCCAAAGGTATGCACCAATTCCTGACCGACGGTCCAGAAGCCGACCGGGGCGAAATTGGAACCCGCGCCAGGCTGGGACATGATGAACCGATACACGACGAAGGCCAAGGTGCCGGTCAGCGCCAGCACGAAGGTCATCATTTCAATGGCGAACTTGCGATCGACGCGCAAAAGATACACCGCCATCAGGAAACCGTGCATTGGCAAGAGCAGCAACGAGTAATAGTGGGTGCCGAGAGACAGCAACAAGGCGGCAATATAGCAGGTCGCCCACCTGCCATTGTGGGCAAAACGTTTCTGGGTGTAGGACCATGTATCCACCCACTCCCACAACGCCCAGACGGCCAGCAGCGAAACCAATATCCATAACGCGTAGGGCCGAGCTTCCTGTCCATACCAGAGCATAAAGGGATTCAAGGCAGCCAAGGCGGTGGCCCAGAACTCCGTGCCGGACGGTACAAGTCGCTTGCGGGCCAGGAAGCGGGCAAAGCCCCAGACCACGGGCACAAACAGCGTGGCTGCGCACAAGGAGATGAACCGCAACACGAAAGGACTGTCCGTACTGGATCGCAGCAGCAGTCCCAAGACCACGTAGAAGGCCGGAGGATGCTGATCCCAGGTAATGCGCTCTCTTTCTCCGTCCCAGAGGATCAGCTTGCCCGCCCAGAGACCGCGCCAGTCCTGTTCGGACCGTTGCAAGCTCAGACTCTCGTCCCACCAGAGGGTCTTGGCATCCAAGTCAAAGGCTAGGCGGGCGAAGGCCAGCAGAATGCAGATCACCGGACACCAGCGATCCCACGCCAGGGAAACAGGGATAAAGCGTGCAATCAAGGCAGACATCAAGGTTGCTTGCTCCCCAAGTCCGAACCTACGGCAATCCTGGGAACGGCCCAGAAGGATCCCATCAGGACTGCGACAAACGCCAGGCGGAACACCGCACGGGACAGAACAGACAATTCGTCAGTGGGTGATGCGCCGGACCTGTCTTACGTTGGGCAGGCGATCCAGTTGTGACATGACGCGAGAGAATTGACGGGCGTCCTCCAATTCCAAACCAACTTGCACGGTGGCCACGTTGTCCCCGGTGTTGACCTGCGCGTCCGCACTGCGCAGATTCAGCTTTTCGTCCGCCACCACGGCCGTGATGTCCCGCAGCAGACCAGCCCGATCATAGGCCTGCACTTCAATCGTGACGTCAAAGCGGTCCTGTTCATCTGTGTTCTGTCCCCACTGCACCTCCACGATCCGCAACGCCTCTTGCGGATCCCGGTAGCGCGCCTTCAGGTTGGGACAATTCTTCTTGTGGACCGTGACTCCCTTGCCGCGTGTGATGTATCCCAGCACCTTGTCTCCAGGCAGCGGGTTGCAACAACCGGCCAATTGGGTGAACAGTCCGGACTGGCCCTGTATCTTCACCGAGGAAACTTCCTGTGGCTCCGCAGGCGTGGGCCCAAGCATGCTGACCTGCTTCTCTGCCGCCCGTTCCTGCCGCTCTCGTTCCAGGATCTTCTGGGCTAGACTGTGTACGCTGAGGTCGGAATAGCCCACCGCGACCAGGAAATCGTCCACGTTCTTGTAGCTGCACATGGCGGCCAGCTCCTCAAAGCCGTACTTCACGGAATGTCGCTTCAATTCCCGATCCACGATCAGGCGACCATCGACCATGGCGGCTTCCCGGCCTTGGCGGCGGAAGTAGGAAAGGACCTTGCTGCGGGCCCGTTGCGTGCGAATGTACCCTGCATCCTGATTCAGCCAGTCGCGGCTGGGACCGCCACGTTTGGCCGCAATCACGGCGACCTGATCACCGTTTTCCAGCTTTCGGTTAAGCGGCACCATGGCGCCGTTCACCTTGGCTCCCCGGCACCGCTCGCCCAGTTCCGAGTGGACATGGTAGGCAAAGTCAATGGGAGTGGCCCCTCCCGGCAGATCAATGACGTCGCCTTGGGGCGTAAAGACGTACACCCGGTCCTGAAAGACATCGGATTGCAGGCCCTGCATGAACTCTTCGGCATCCACATCGTCCTGACGCCAATCTATCAGGGCACGCAACAACGCGATCTTGTCCGAGGGATTTTGCACCGCGGAACTGCCTTGCTCCTTGTAGTGCCAATGGGCGGCCACGCCGAGTTCCGCCACATCGTCCATCTCCCGCGTGCGAATTTGCACTTCCATGGAAGTGCCATCCGGACCAATCACCGCCGTATGCAACGACTGATACATGTTTTCCTTGGGATTGGCAATGTAATCGTCGAATTCCCCTGGAATGGGACGCCACAGACCGTGGATTACCCCCAGACTGGCGTAGCAATCCGAGACCGAATCCGTGACAATGCGAAATCCTTGGATGTCGTAGATCTCATTGAAGGGAATGCCCTTGCGCTCCATCTTGCGATAGACACTGTAGATGTGCTTGGGACGCCCCGTGACTTCGACCGCGATGGGCACTGCCGCCAGTTTCGCCTTGATCAGGTCCCGGGTGCGGATGGCCCATTCCTCTCGTACCCGCCGCTTCTGGGCCATGGCGCCCGAGATCTCGTCATAGACCTCCCGGTCCAGATGACGCAAGCTCAGGTCTTCCAGTTCCCACTTGAATTGGCCAATGCCTAGGCGATTGGCCAGCGGAGCAAAGATCTGCAGCGTTTCATGGGCCACAGCCTTGCGTTTCAAGGGCGGCAGCCCATCCAAGGTCCGCATGTTGTGCAGCCGGTCCGCCAACTTGACGATGACCACGCGCGTGTCGTCGACCATGGCCACGAACATCTTGCGCAACGACTCCGCCTTGCGCTTGGAGGGTTGCGCGCCTTCTATCTTGCCCAGATTGTCGATACGCTGCAGCTTGGTGACCCCATCGACCAGACGCATGATCTCGGTTCCCATGCAGTCGGCCAACAGCTGCAGGGAACACTCCGAGTCCTCCACTACATCATGCAGCAAGGCGGCACAGAGCGCCGGCGCATCCATGCCCAGATCCAGGAGAATGGAGGCCACTGCCAGCGGATGCAGGATGTATGGTTCGCCGGACTTGCGGGTCACTCCGTCATGAAACAGGTGGGCGATGACGAAGGCGCGCATGATAAGGGCCTTCTCCTGAACCGACACACCGCCGTCTATGGCCTGCAAAAAGGCTAGCAGCGGCTTTAGGACCACATCGTTCAGTTCCACTTCAAAGGGATCGGCCGGAGGCGTGGCGCTAGGTACCGGGAAGGGCCAAGCCGCCCGGAGACAATCCTGCAGCTTCATCGGCAGCCGGGCTTCGCTCAGAAAGAGAAAACCGGGTGATCGGGTCTCGGATGCGCGATCTGCCTCAATCCGGAAAACGTGAAAATCCGCGTATTCCGCGGACGCAGTTGTTGCCGGGCTGGATTGGCGTGGAATGGAGAGGGCCTCTGCGGGCATACCGCCCTGGGGCCTTGTCACGACCTGCTTGACAGCCAATTCCCACTACCCTTTTACGCTCCGTGCCACCCACCATATTCAGTGGACTTGCAAAGGACCACTGCATTCTGTGCTTTGCTCTGCCATTGGAGATCCCTTGAGTATAGTCTATGCACTTCGCGCATCTGCACATCATGCCCCATTTGAACGTCCCGCTGCACTCGCCCGGCCCGTCTCCCATGCATCCAGCGACGAGCCCGCGGGCCAAGAGACCGCGATCTGCGCCGCCAGGTCATCGAGGGCTCTGCAAGAGACATCGAACCAGACAGCCTCTTCCAGTCGCCGAAACCCCGTGTATTGATGTCGAATATAGCGATGCGTTCGGCGCTTGGCCTGCTGTATGGCCTCGCTCAGGCTGATCTTTCCCTGCAGATGTTGAATCAGAGATCGGTATCCCAAGGCTTGCAAGGCGGGCAGTGTCAGGTCATATTTGCGCTCCAGCAGACCCCTCGTCTCTGCGCACAGGCCCTCCGCCATCATGGTGTCCAAGCGCGCGTCCACGCGTTGGTGCAGTTGCAGGCGGGGGCATGTCAACCCCAGTATGTACAAGGGCCAGACAGGGGGACGCGTCCCTTCCAGATGTCGCTTGGATTTCCCGGTCTTGAGAAAGATTTCGAGAGCTCTGATGATGCGACGCCCATTGTGGGGGTCCGTTGTAGCCGCGGTCTGGGGATCCAGCTCCGCCAATCTCTGAAAGAGCCCTTCTGCGCCCTGCCTTTTCAAGTCTCCTTCCAGTCGCATCCGCAGGGCCGGATCCGGAACCACCCTGGGGAATCGCAAATTGTGGACAATGGACCGCACATACAAGGGGGTCCCGCCTGTCAACACCGGGACCCGGCCTTTGGCCAGCGTCCCCTCAATCGCCCGTACAGCCAGCACCTGATACTCCGCCACGGTCAGG
Organism: Caldilineaceae bacterium; assembly: GCA_963422415.1. Taxonomy (GTDB): domain Bacteria; phylum Chloroflexota; class Anaerolineae; order Caldilineales; family Caldilineaceae; genus Bin34. The sequence goes on along the minus strand of OY729430.1, from coordinate 1,891,293 downwards.
ACCCTGTCCGGATCCCTTATGTCAAACAAATGGTGGGGCACGGCAGCCCGTTGAGCCACTGTCGGCTTCGCGGTGCCAATGTCCATGTAGCGATATACTTGGCGGCTGTCCGCGTTGACAATCTCCACCGGCATGCGCCGAGCCAGCGCCAACGCCAGCTGGGTCTTGCCCACACCGGTAGGGCCCACCAGAACCAGTACGGAACCCGCCAGATAAGGGGGCGGACTGTCAGTCTGTGGCATGGTCGATGCGGTCCGCCCTTCCAGCCAAGGGGCGAAAACTGCGCCTGTGTTCCAAGCAAGGTCCCATCGTGACTATGGCCTGCGCGTGCTGCCGGGTCAAGTAGCCCTTGTGTCGCTCAAACCCATAGTGCGGAAACCTGTCGGCGCTCGTGACCATGTACGCGTCCCGATGCACCTTGGCCAGGATGGACGCTGCCGCGATGGAAAGACTCTTGCCGTCTCCCTTGATCACCCGCTCGGATTCAAGGTCAGGCAACTGGAGCGGCCAAGCCGAGATCCAGTCGGCCAGAACGCCGTCGACGCACACAGACAGACCCTGCACGGCCTTTTCCATCACCAACCGATTGGCTTGGTCTATGCCCCATTCGTCCACTTCCGCGGCAGATACCCAACCTACCGCGCAGTCCAAGACATTCTCCCTGATAGACGCCGCCAGTTGCTGACGCCTGGCAGGACGCACCTGTTTGCTGTCATTGACTTGTCGCCAAAATCCAGTGCGACGGGAATCGGGAGCCACCACGACCGCGGCGGCCACCAAGGGGCCTGCCACACAACCCCGGCCCGCTTCATCCACGCCCGCGATCCGGCGTCGTTGCGCCCAATACTTTCTCTCCAAGTGAAAATCCGGCAGGGACGGGCCGGAGGGCGACGTCACCGGGGAATCCCTGATTCCAAGGCAGATGCCCGGTTGTGATCCTTATTTTTGGGACACAACCCTTTCCTTGAGCCGGGAGGACTTGCCCTGCCTTTGACGCAGGTAGTACAACTGGGCCCTGCGGACCTTGGACTTGCGCACTACATCCACCTTTGACACATTGGAGCTGTGCAGCGGATAGGTGCGTTCCACCGCAACGCCATGAGAGGCAACGCGACGCACGGTATACGTCGCTCCGGTGGAATGACCTCCCCTGTTGGATATGACCACTCCTTCAAAGATCTGAATGCGCTCGGATCGTCCTTCGGTGATCCTCTGATGTACACGCACGATATCGCCTATCTCGACCTGCGGAGTCTTGGCGGTAACAGGAGGCTTGAGTGAATCCAGCAGGGCTGTGTACATGATCGCATTTCCTGAACGGGCAGTCGGGGCCAAAGGAGGGCCATACTACCATGTCCCCCGGTTTGGGCCAAGAATGCGCGGGTCTATCCACTCTGCCGTCTTGCAGGTGACAGGCTGGCGTGCTCAGGGAGCCAATGCAAACCCTTGTCGTTGCAGGAATTTCCGGTCTGACTCGCCGAGGTTGGCTTTGCTCAGCAGATCCGGGCGGCGACGGGCCGTGCGCAGCAGCGATTGTTCGCGTCGCCACTGTTGCACCTTGGCGTGGTGCCCACTGACCAGCACCTCCGGAATGCCCATGCCCCTGTATTCCGCCGGACGCGTATAGTGGGGGCCCTCCAGCAATCCATCCATGTGCGGGGCATGGCTGTCCTGCAGATGGCCCAAGGGAAATCCCAACACGCCAGGCACTTGGCGGCAAACAGCCTCGATGATCACCATGGCCGCCACCTCGCCTCCACCCAGCACGTAATCCCCGATACTGATCTCGTCGGTCACCAACGCTTGGCGGATCCGCTCGTCCACCCCTTCGTATCGGCCGCAAATCAATACCATGCGGGACAGCTCGCTCAACTCGACGGCGATTTGCTGCGTGAACAGTCGGCCTTGGGGAGTCAACAGAATGACGGGAGTCTCCTGACTCGGAGCAGGACCGGGTCCCGGGGCCAACAATTCCTCCACCGCGGCGAAGACGGGTTCAGGCTTAAGCACCATGCCGCCGCCGCCGCCATAGGGCGTATCGTCGCAGGCGCGATGAGGCAGGGCGGCATGCTGGCGAAAATTGTGCAATGCAACTTGAATCAGGCCTTGGTCCTGGACCCGACGCAGAATGCTCTCGGCCAGAAAACCCGAGAATATGCCCGGAAACAGGGTCAATACATCAAACCGAATTTTGGGTTGTGATTCTGAAGCATCCGAATGCATTCTGGCCTCAGTCGTCGTCTGTCTTCAACCTTGCGGAACAAGCCCCGCCCTACACAATACAGACACGGCACAGCGGCCTGTCAAGATCATACGGGGCGACATCTTGATTTTGGAACACGGACACTGACACACTGCTCAATTGTAGCTGCCTGATTGCTGGGGTCCATTGGGCGGCTACCGATTTCAAGGCTGCTGGAGTCCCGGTTCACGTCAGACGGCATACCAGAAACAAGCAACGCGGCCAAGGACGCCAAAGGATTTGGGCTCGCATTTGAAAATCTCGATCCAGCCCATCCACGAAGAAGTTTGCATATCACCCTGATCAGAGGAAGAGCACACTGTCAATGCAAGAAATGACGATGGCCTGTAAACATCATGCAGAGATCCAACCGGTTGGCCGTTTCAATTACAGCCTTGTCGCGCAGGGAACCGCCAGGTTGCACAATCGCCTTGATGCCGGCGGCGGCGGCCATTTCAATTCCATCGGGAAAAGGAAAGAAGGCATCCGACGCCATAGCCGCGTTCCGGGCCCTTTCGCCCGCCTTGACTGCGGCCATATGAACCGAGTCCAGACGGCTCATCTGGCCCGCCCCTATGCCTACAGTAGCCTCCCCCTGAACGAAGACGATAGCATTGCTTTTGACATGCTTGACCACCCGCCAGGCAAACGCCAGACTCTGCATCTGGTCCGCTGAAGGCTGCACTGCAGTAACACAGATCCAAGTGTCGGAATCCAGGTCCGGACTGTTGTCATCTCTTTCTTGGACCAAGTATCCGCCCTCCACACCGCGTACTCGCCAAGGCCCGACCTCAACTGGTTGCGGTTGCAGCAGGCGGATGTTTTTCCTCTTGGCAAGGAGGGAGAAGGCGATGGGATCGTAGTCGGGCGCCACCAGAACTTCAACGAAGAGCTGGGACAGCAGTGCAGCCGTGTCTGCATCCACCGTCTGGTTGCAAGAGACGGCGCTGCCGAATGCACTGACCGGATCCGAAGCCAAGGCCGCCTCGTATGCTTCCGCCAGAGTGTCACCGGAAGCCATGCCGCAAGGATTGCCATGCTTGACGATGGCCACCGTGGGTTTGGCAAATCCCTGAATGACCTGCCACGCTCCGTCCAAGTCCAGCCAATTGTTGAAACTCATGGCCTTGCCGTGCAGTTGCACAAAAGGCAAGTCCGCTCCCGTCTGGCTATAGACGCCGCCCTGTTGATGCGGGTTTTCCCCATACCGACTCGCCTCTCTGAGTTCCAGGTTCAACATGATGGTTTCCGGGAGGCCGGCGGCCGCTTGTTCTCGGCTCCGCAGGTAGCTGAAAATCGCTTGATCATAGGTTGCCGTGAGGGCAAAAGCCTTGCAGGCCAGCTTTCTGCGCAAAGCCAAATCCACCTTGTCCTCGGCGTTGGCACGCATGAATTCCGCGTAGTCCTTGGGATCGACCAAGACCGAAACATACGCATGGTTCTTGGCGGCGGCTCGCATCAAGGCCACTCCGCCGATGTCAATGTTCTCGATGGCTTCCTCCCAGGTCGCGTCCGATTTGGCCACGACTGTTCCAAAAGGGTAGAGATTCACGATCACCAGGTCGATGGGCTTTATTCCGTGTACGGCCAGCTGTGTCAAATGATCGTCATTTCGGTGCGCGAGAATGCCTCCGTGAATCTGAGGCTGCAGTGTCTTGACCCGTCCTCCCAGCATTTCCGGCAAGGTACCCAGCTCGTCCACCTTGAGAACCGGTATCCCGCTCTGGGCCAGCATTGTCGCCGTGCCGCTGCTGGCAACAAATTCCCCCACTTGCGGTGCAAGTCGGTGGCACAATTCTGCCACTCCGGTCTTGTCGGCCACCGAGACCAAGGCACGTCGGTATTTCATGGTTTGCAAGTTCTCCTGCGTCCGCAGCGCTACGCCCAGCATAGTGTCAAGGCAATGATATGCCCAATGCGCTTCGTCCCGGCAAAGACGAACTCACGGTCCGCAAGCGCCCAGTGCACTCTGCGCGCTTCAGCTTTTTGACTGGTGGCATTTGGCTTGATATGGTTTGCAGTCAGAGTTTGACAGAAGCAAGGACATGCGGACGTGCAGACGACAGGTATACAGTTCATGGATGGCGGCGACAAAATTGCACCCTTGGAATGCGTCACGAAATACGAAGACGTGGGCCACGAAATCGTGGTGCGAGAGTTGACGCAAAACGCTCTGGACGCGGCCCGTGCAGCCGGTCAGGACCGCTGCGAGCTGCGAATCGAAATGCGCACCGTACCCACCGATCAAATTCCAGGCATTGAGACCTATCGCGAGCATCTCTCCCCAGACTACATGCAAGCCTGGGAATCCAAGGGACAACGCAAATACACGGAAGCCATTGAAAATTTCCGACGGCTGGCTCGCGCCCCAGAGACCGAATGTCTTGTCGTCTATGACAACGGCATTGGCTTGGACGCCCATACAATGGAAGGACTGATCGGCAAGGGCGACACCATGAAAAAGGAGGATGACGGCGGCAGCGCCGGCACTCACGGAGTAGGACACGAGACGGCGTTTGCCGCCGGTGACATGGCCTCGGGCCACGTCGTTTTCCCCACGCACTACATCCAAAGCGAAACCCGAAACGAACGCTACGGCGGACATGGCTATCTCACCCACGACGCCAATCAGATATCCTTGTCGGGCGTAGCCGTGATCGAAGACAAAACTCAGATTCCGCCCTTGATTCAAGCGCAATTGGATCATGTCAGCCAGTTCGACAAGGGTCAGCCGGGCACCGGCTCGGTCGTGACCGTACCGGCCTTCAATCGTTTTCCCGAAAGTGACGGCGAACCCAACCCAAATTGCTGTGATCAGATTTGCGAGGACATAGCCAAACACTATTTTGTGGCCATTGCCCAAGGACGTCTGCGCGTGTCTGTGCAAGATTATGTAAATAACAGGGGGGGGGGGGGGGGTAAACCCACCTGTCTGCAGAATCCAGCGGACATAGACAGATTTCTTGGCCGCGACGAGATCAAGAACCAGAAACGCGTTCGCGGCAATCAGCAGCTCGTAGCCGGAGCCCGGATCGTTGAGGCTTGGCAGACCTTCAAGCAGAGGAAAGATCACTCTCTCGAGCTTAAAACCCGATTTGGCCCCCTCAAGGCCTTGGTTCGGTACACTCCGAACCAGTCGACACGCATTGCCGTCATCCGTGCCGGGATGTTCATAACAGACAACGTAAACCAATTGCGGCGGTCCTACTTTACCGACAGGAAGCCCTTTCACGCGGTCCTGCTCTTTGCCGACGATCCGAATCAGGCGACCGAAGCCGACAACATTCTGCGCGGCGCCGAAGACGCGGGCCATTCCCGCATCAACGACTCCATGCGCGGCAAATCCGGCGCTCGAATCCGATATCTTCTCAAAGATATCCGCAAGGCTCTGCTCAAGGTTCTGGAGCCAGTGGAGAATACCGACAGCCTGATTCCGGATATCATACCCATCCATGTATCCGGGGCAACACGCCGTGGTACGAAGCCAAGACGGGTATCCCCAGGTTCAAGTCCCGGGCTTGGCGGCAAGAAACCTGTTGTCCACGTCACCACACGCAAAAGGGGCAAAGGCAGCGGAAAACGGCGGCGTTTCAAGCCACGATTTCCGGTCCGTACCAGCGTGCTGCAAACCCAGCCGGGTCGCTACGAGATTGAAATCACGACGCCTCCGGGCAAATCCCGCCCCCAACGCAATGTGGTGCTGTACTTGACGCCCAAGACCGGATCCGATGCTTCGTGCGAAAGTCCACTCCAGACAAAGCCTATTAAGATAAACAAAGAGACGTCGCAGATCAAGGAACAAGAAGAAGCTGGAGTCCAGATGTCGGGCCAAGGTGTTGTGTTGGGCGACCTCTCACCGGGCAGCCGCAAATCCTTGGTGCTGATGGGCAGTGAAGTCAAAGGGAGTGTACGCGTCGATTTGTACGAGGACCAAGAGGTTATGTCGTGAGCTCTCTGGGGTTTCCCTGCATGCACCCTGATTCCAGCGACTATCAGAACCCTGAAGGCTATTCGGTCGAACTAGTGCAGCAAGACGATGTGCTGCAGATTACCCACCGTCTCCAAGATGCCGGCTCCTTGCCGGGCCAATGGATACAGGAAGGGCTGGCCACCTTCTTCTGCGAAGTACGAGCGCCCTATATGCTGTATTGCCGGAACAGCGCATGCACCCAGTCCCCGAAATTGCACAAGGAGGGTGGCTTGACCGTCGATCAGACGGTCAAATGTCCCGACGCTCAGGACAAGACCCTGTACTTCATGCCCGGCATCGTGCTGCAGGATGACCGTCAGGTCAAGCTGGATGAAAAGACACACGGCGTATCCTCCATTTGGCATGACCGTGTTGTTTCGGGAACCAAAGGCACTGTACTGGCCGGCGGCAATATATTTGAGGGAACGGACACCATAGTCAATCTACTCGAGTTCCAGCGGGATGAGAACTTGACCGGTGACACCTGCACCGTAATAAGGTCCGAAGTGACTCAAGATGAAGATCAGTGGAGACTGCGTGTTCATGTTTCGGCCAAAACATTGAATGCATTGCGCAGTGAACAGTTTCCCGAGTGGAACAGCGCTTTCTTTGTGGGTTGTCTGGCACGCATGCTGGACGCCATCAAGGAGGAATTTTCCGACAAGAAGCCCACGCACGAGGCGCTGAAAGGATTGGGCAAGATGGTCGAAGATGAAACATCCAAGTCGCCACCTTGGGTAGACGAGGGGGATTCCTGGAATGACACGCTGTTCATCGCTTCGACCCTGTACCCCTTGATGACTCCTCAAAGCGAATAGACTGTAGTGCAAACCCGCATAGACAGTGCTCGACAAGCCCTGAACCCCCGCAACCAAGCCAAGGACCCGCTGACCCGGTTGCGCAATCGCTTGGTAAATCCCAGCCAAGAGCACCGAGGCGGTCCTGAACAGGTCGACTTCTTGGCTGCCGTAGCCAACAACACGTTCTTGGATTATCTAGGCACTCAGAGCGTAGGGCAGGACTTTGCAGAACTGAACATTCCCTTGCTGGCCAACAAATTGCAGGAGGGTGAGTTTGTCAAGGCACCAGTGAACACTGCACAACGGATCAGAGCTACTTTCAAGGACCTGACACAGCAGGAAGCCTCCTATGTCAGCGTCTGGAACGCCGTAACCTTGCACAACATTCAAGAAAACCGCCTGGAGGCCTCCTATCTGGCCGCCTCCAGCGACAAGGAATCGGGCAAGGCACGCATTCAGAAAGCGCTGAACCACAGCGGAAACAGCCAGAAGGCCAAGAAAGCGATTGACGGTTGCGTGCGGACCGTATTTCGCACGATGGGAGGCTTGGTGCGCATTCGGGGCAATGTCAGCGTCATCAGCGACTGTGTTTTCTCGCGTCATTGGTGGTTGGGGCATGTCATCGAACAGGCCCGCACAGAATTGGAATTCGACGAGACGGCGGCTTGGGAAGCGCTCAATCGCCACTGGAGTTCCATCAGCGAATGGGCCGTCAGACGCTTGACCATCGTGGCGGCTCCCACGATAACGGCCGGCCTCATCGCTACGTTGATTGAATGTCCAAAGACCGATCCCAGAGATCTCATGCAGCGCATTGGCGTCAAATTCAGCGATGTCAGTCCCTATTTTTGGACCGCGACAGAAATTTATGACTGGCTTGTACACGGCGATCGGCCATGAACGCCGTACCCAAGCTGCGGATCAACTATCAGATCAAGGACCACGAGAGGCTGCCCCACGTGGTCAAGTTTTCGGGCGGACGATCCAGCGCCCTGTTGCTGTTTGCGCTTCTGGAGAACCAACAGCTGGATGCGCAGCGAGGCGATGTGATCGTGTTCAACAACACGTCTGCAGAACACTTTCATACGTATGAATTCGTGATCCGATGCAAAAAGGAAGCGGAGCGTATCGGTGACATCCCTTTTTTCCTGACGGAGTTTCAGACCTACGAGGCTCCGCGCAACGGCTATTGGCGCCGCACTCGCTCTTGGCGTCTGGCCAAGGCCCATTTGTGGATGCGCAACAGACCCCGGGGTCTCCGGTACCGCGGAGAAATATTCGAAGAGGCGATTTCGTTTGACACACGACTGCCCAACCGCTTCCAGCGTCTCTGCACCGATCACATGAAAATCCAGGTTACGAAGCAGTTTCTGGCCGAATGGTTCAGCGGTCAGCATGCCACACGGCGTTTGGGCCACTACTACGATCACTCCCAGCTCTCGGATCGGGAAATTGCCCGTTCGTACCAAGGGACGTCCCTGACCAAACCGGAACTGCTCCATTACCAGAAATATTTGCGGACCTGCCCTTGGGTCAGGCCATCACAGTTGTACACCGACTACACTGTCGTTCCTCGAGCCACGGTGGGAAATCTGCAGGCACGAGCCTTGGACGGTGTGGTGTCCATGCATGGCGCCCACGCCGTGCCTTACATTGCCCTTCTGGGCTTGCGCGGCGACGAACCGGCTAGGGTAGGCAATATACGGGCACGGCGCGGAGAGGATGGTGAGTTGCCCTACTTTCCGCTGTTCGACGCCGGCATCCACACGGAGACGGTACAGACTTTCTGGCAAAAGCAGGACTGGGATCTGAAATTGGACAGCCGGTATTCCAACTGTGCGTTTTGCTTCATGAAAGGCGCGCGCACTTTGCGCACCATCGCCGCCGATCCCCAAACTGCCGTAAAAGGCCCCTCACAGCTTTCATGGTGGGTCGATATCGAACAGAGGTATCAGCGTGCGGTATCCGAGATACGCGAGGGCAAGTCGACCGGTCACCAGGTCCGCTTCGGATTTTTTGGCCGCAACGAACGGTTTGCCTACGAAAACTTGCTGGAATTGCGGTCCCAAGACATCCCTGCGGATGATCTGCCCTGTTTCTGCACAGACTGAATCGGCATGCCCTCTATTCTGTATCTAGACAGCCCGGCCAGCACTCGACTGGATCGGGAAGTGGCAGCGGCCATGCAGACATGCGAGCCGGGCAACCCTCACGCCACTCATGTTTGGGGAGTTCAAGCCAGCGCGCGGATTGAGCAGGCTCAGCAGGAAGTGCAGAACTTGGTGGGGCCGGGCCGTCTGGTATTCACTTCTGGAGCCACGGAGGCCAATTCACTGGCCTTGCTGGGCATGGCCTTGCGGGAACTGCGTCTGGGCGGCACGCGGCGCACTCTTCTCGCCTGTGCCACCGAGCACGCTTCAGTTCTGAATCTCAAGCGCTTGCTGAAGCTGTGGGGCTTCGAATTGCGCGTGTTGCCGGTGCTGCCCACGGGACATGTGGATCTGGAGGCCTTGGATCAGGCTCTGAGTTCCAACGTTCTGATGCTTTCGATCATGACCGTGAACAACGAAACCGGAGTCACTCAAGACTGGGACGCACTGTACGCGGTGACGGGACGCATTCCGATTCACACCGATGCCGCGCAGGCCCTGGGGAAAAATGTCGCCTTGCCCGCAAATGCCGATCTGATCACTTTGTCCGCGCACAAGATGCATGGTCCCCAAGGAATAGGGGCACTGTTGATCCGGAAGGGACCGAAACCCGATCCGTTGTTGCACGGTGGCGATCAGCAGCACGGACTACGTTCCGGCACCATGCCAACAGCTCTCTGCGTTGGCTTTGGCGCTTGTTGCCGGATCGCACAGGAACGCTGTGCCGAAGATCGGATTCATGTCAGGCGACTGAGCCAAACCCTGCTTCAAGGCGTCTTTGACATATGGCCGAAATCCAGACGAATTGGAGAGCGTTGTGTAGACGGCATCATCTGCATGCAATTGCCCGGCGCCTTGGCCCGTACGGTGCTGAGCACGATGCCGCAAGTGGCGGCATCGACCGGAAGTGCCTGTCATGTCCGCTCCGACAAAGTGTCTCACGTCCTCAAGGCCATGCGGGTCCGCCATGCCCGCTCTTGCCTCCGGCTCGGCATCAGCCGCATGACCTCTGCCACCGACATTGACACTTTCCTGTCTCTGCTGGCGGAAACGCGCGATCGACTGCTGTAGTACCGTCTGGGCACAGGGAAACAACGCGCTGCTCCGGTTGACCTGCGGACTATAGTTTGATCTATCATGGAAATTCCGGGGCCGGGATCCGGAAGACCGGATCGCCATGCATTGCATTGTCAAATTTTGACCTGACAGGCCCGTGTCCGGCCAATGATACAGACCCGCGGGCCAGAGAAACGCAGGCAAGTCCCGAACCTTCCGTCTTGTCTTGCCCTAGCCTACACCCCTATGGCGATAGGGGACCCGGCAGCACACTCGAAGTCAATCTGCAATATGCTTGGCAAGAGTAGGAATCGCGTATTAGGATCTCTACGTATTTGCTACATCCCGATGCCTTGCATCCGAGCCGGCTGGCCCAAAGGCAAGTCGGCGGCAGAGGAAGTGTGCATTGCATCGTTGCGCCGCAAGTTGCCTTCGTCATAGCCCCAACCACCGGCTCCCGCCGACCGACAACCACACAGCATACGGGCTTGTGCCATCTCGTTGTCTGCATGATCAACGCGGCCGCCAAGCCACAGGACCAACCAGAGTTTCCGGTCGAAAAGGCACGCCTTGGCCCCCCAGAACTCTGTGGTCCTGACTTTGACAATGTTGCTAGTTCCAAGCGTTGGATACCGGAAAATTGCCGGATGCAGTTGTATGCAGGAAGAGGAACATCCGTGTGCTACACGGGCAACCAAGGGACAGGCTCATGAGCAACCATGATTTCCCATGCATGAGAACCGATTCAGACGACTACTTGGAACCAGACAGCTATGGAATCGACTGGCAATTGAAATCCGGAACGGTACATGTATGTCATTCCCTCAGCGCTTCGAACAGTCTGCCCGGACAATGGTTGCAGAAGGAGCTGGCACACTTTGTTTGTGAAGTGCGCGCTCCGCACTTGCTGTATGGTCGGCGAAACGAGCACCTCCAGCCGCCACGGTTGATCGCGCGCGGGCTGACGGCCGAACAAACCATGCAGCTTCCCGATGCAGGCAACAACGATCTGTATTTGGCGCCTGCCGTGGTATTGCGACGCAATTGTCGGGTGAATCTGGACTGGAATCTGCATGGTGTTGCCCGATTTTGGCATGGCCGCACTATCTTGGTGCCCAGAGGGGCCGTGTTGGCCAGCGGAGATCCGCTTCCTTTCACGAGCGACAATGTTCATCCGCGACCCAATACGTGCATAGACCGGGCCCGATCCGCACTGAACCCGTTGCAGGTCACCGCGGATCCTTTGACCACGCTGCGCGATCGGATGGTGAATGCGCAGTTTGGACATCGGGGCGGCCCTGAACAAATCGCTTTTCTGCAAGCCGTCGTCGCCAACAGGCTTCTGGAATATCTGGCAGCCAGAGGCGTGGGCACGGACTTCTCCACCCTGGACACTCCGCTGTTGCCGACCACGCTCCGAGAAGCCGACTTTGACAACCCGTCCGTGGCGGTGGCGCAAATGATCAGAGAGACCTTCCGGAGGCTGACATTGCAGGAAGCAGCTACCGTTGCCGTATGGAATGCCATCACCTTGCATCACATTCAGGCGGAACGTCTGACATCCTCCTGCTTGGCAAAAAAGGGGCGCGAGCGGATTGGCAGAGCCCTCGACAGCCACAACAGCAAACACATCGACGACTGCGTCCGCACAGTGTTTCGATCGATGGGCGGATTGAGTCGCATTCGGGGCAAGGTCAGCGTTCTCAGCGATTGCTTCTTTTCCCGCTGCTGGTGGATAGGACAGATCGTCGAGAGATCCTTGGTAGAGCTGGAGTTTGAAGAACAGAGAGCCTGGGAACAACTGGCTCGCCATTGGAGCATCGTCAGCGAGCTGGCCATCAAACGCATGCCCATGCTGACCAATCCGGTACTGATGGCTGGCCTGACAGCCTTCTTGGCTCGAAATCCCGCGCTTTCCCAAGCCCAATTCAGAATCGTGATTCGGCAGATTGGAAACCAATTCAGCGCGATCAGCCCTTATGCCTGGTCAGCGGAAGATGTATACCGATGGGTCCAGGACGCGCAGGGGCCGAGGGAAGGCGCTTGAGGGAGCGACGCCAAGGAGCGACAAAGTGGCTTTCACGGCAGATCGGACCTGCCGGCCACGGCATGAACGATCCGACCGATCTCATAGGTTCTATCCAGAGACATCAAGCCGGTTTCATGCGACAAGCACATCAAGAGGGGCACTTGCACCCAAGATGCCTCTTTACGCTTGATGCCATGCTCCACGGTGGGAAGTCAGACCAAGACCGTTCCACCAGTCCCGGTTATATGGGCACAGGGATCCATTTCTGGCTGACCCCGGCGCGGAAGGAACGGCAGGAGGTGTGGCCCTGCAACCTACGATTGCCGACCAGCTGTGGAAATCATGTCCAGTTCGTGCGAAAGGGCGTCCAGTTCCTCGGCTCCCGACATCATGTGCACCACTTCCTCGCGCGTAATGTCGGTCTTTCCAAAGTAGCCCAAGGAACGGCCGCGCTTGAGAATGGTGAAACGATCCCCTACCGCCCAGGCGTGATGGGGGTTGTGGGTAATGAAGATCACGGCGATGCCCGCCTCACGCGACTGGTGAATGTAACGCAGCACCGTGCCGGCCTGCTTCACTCCAAGCGCCGCGGTGGGCTCGTCCAATATCAAGACCTTGGCGCCGAAATACACGGCTCGGGCAATGGCCACCGATTGTCTCTCGCCGCCGGAGAGCGTACCTACGGGTTGGGCGGGATCTCGAATGTCAATGCCCATCTTGGCCATTTCCGAACGGGCCAGTTCGCTGGCCTGCTTGATGTCAAAGCGGCGAAAGGGCCCCCAGCCGCGCGTGGGCTCCGAACCCAGAAAAAAATTGCGGGCAATGCTCATGAGCGGGATCATGGCCAGATCTTGGTATACGGTGGCAATACCCCGGTCCAGCGCGTCGCGCGGCGATTCGAACTCGACTGAGTTCCCCTCCACCCTGTACTCTCCCTCCGACGGCTTGTGTACCCCGGACAAGGTCTTGATCAAGGTGCTTTTGCCCGCCCCGTTGTCACCCAAGAGGCATAGAACCTGCCCGGGATAGACCCTGAGTGAGACATCGCGGAGCGCGATTACGCTCCCAAAGTACTTGGTCAAATGCTCCACTTCCAGCAAGGGAGCGCCGCCGTTGTCTGACATGTTGCTAGTTCCTTGCCCGTTCCGCCGCGGTGCGTATGGCATTGTTCACCAGCACGGCCACAATCAGCATCGCGCCCAGAAAGACGTTGAACCAGTCGGCGTCCACCCCCGCGAACACAATGCCTTGGCGCACGATACCAAAAATCAGGGCTCCCAAGACGGCCCCTATCGCGGACCCGTAGCCCCCGGTCAGCAGATTGCCGCCGATCACGGCCGCGATGATGGCCACAAATTCCTGTTGTTCACCCCGCAAGGTGTCGGCCGACTTGACCACCGCAACCTGAATGGTAGCCACTAGCCAGGCAGCGAAGGCCGTGGTCATGAAGAGGCCGATTTTCAGACGTTCCACCGGTACGCCCACGTTACGAGCAGCTTCCTCGGCGCCACCCAATCCGAAAATCCAATTGCCGACCTTGGTACGCAGCAGCACCCAAGTGGCCACGGCCGCGAAGACAAACCACCACAGAATGGAAATGGGAAATCCCACACCGGCAATGGGAATGTCGCGACCGAAAAGGCCAAAAAGGAACCCGTAGCCTGGCAGGTCATCCAGACCGCCTATCTGGGTGCGTCCGGTGATGGTGCGCGTAATGCCAATGGTCAAGCCGCGCACGATGAAAAGGCTGCCCAAAGTGATGATGAAGGAAGGAAGTCGGGTCCGCACCACCAGCCAACCGTTGACAAAGCCCACCAGCAAGGCCGCGATCAGGGCCACTAGGGCGCTGACATAGAGGGGCAGCCCAAACTGCGTGGCCAAAATGGCCGTAATGGCGCCACTGAGTCCTAGGAGAGAGCCAATGGACAGGTCGAATTCGCCGCCGATCATCAGCAGGGCCACGGCCACGGCCATCAGGCCCAGATGGGAGGAGACTTCCAGGTAGCTGGCGGTGCCACGCAGACTCAGAAAGCCACCGGGAGCCAGCACGGCAAAAAACACCCATACCAGTATGGCACCGCTGAGAGCGCCCAGCTCGGGACGGGTCAACACCTTCTTTAGGAGGCCCGACGACGCCATGCGTTCATCGCTGGCGGTCGGCATCAATGACTCAGCCACAAGCAATACTGCCTCTTGATTCCTTGCTTTCTTGAATGCGACAAGCCGGGGCCGAGACTCTACGACCCCATGTTCTTGGAGGAGGGGCGAGGGAATTCCCGAACTTGCGCCCCTCCTGCGTGTTTCCGCTGCCCTTTCGTCGCCGCGACGAAAGGGCAAGGTGATGTCTCTAGCGAGTTCCCGCCGCACTCAAGGCAATGACCTGCGCCGCGGTGTCCTGCGTCACGAAGCCGGGACCGGTCATGATGACGTTGTTGGCCACGGTGTTCAGATTCTCGCTGTGCAAGGTCAAAAGCACAATGGGCAGATAGCCTTGCAAATACTGTTGCTGGTCAATGGCGAACAGCATATCGCCGTCACGTACCGCCTCGAGCACTTCGGGCCCCAGATCGAAGGTAGCCAGCAAAATGTCTCCCATCATTTCCATCTCGTTCAAGGCTTCCATGGCAGGCCCCGCGCCCGTGGGGCCCAACGTCAGAATGCTGTCAATGTCGGGATTGGCAATCAGGCCAGCCGATATCCGTTGCTGCGCATCCACGGGATCCGCGAGGTCTACAGCCAAAATTTCCACGGAAGCGCCGGATTCCGCCATGGCGTCCGTGAAGCCTTGACAACGCAGGTCCAACGCTACATTGCCCACTTCCTGATTGACACAAAGGGCATTCTGGGCACCGGCCGCCGCCATACGCTTGCCACCACCGTACCCCGCCTCGTATTCCGTTTGACCCACGTGGTTCAGGATACCCAGATCCTCCGCCACGTCACTGCCGGAATTCATGGAAATCACGGAAATGCCGGCTGCCACGGCATCGCGGATGGAGTCGCCCAAGGCATCGACATCGGGAATGGACACTACCAGACCGTCCGGATTGGACGCTACGGCGGCATCAATCAACTGTGACATGGCTACCATGTCAAAGGTCTGTGGCGCCTGATATTCCACGGTGACACGCATGTCCTGCGCCGCCTGGTCCACGCCGTTCTTGACGACGGACCAGAAGGGATCCGAAGCCTGTCCGTGGCTGACCACGATTATGCGGGTGTCACGCATATCCTGCATGGCGCTGGCATCGGATCCGGTAGCGACAGTGCCCGTAGGAGCCGCTGCACAGGCGGCAAAGATCATGCTGCCGACAAGCATGACAATCATTCCCAAGTTGTGATGCCACTTTTGTTCTCTGATACGAGACAACATGAGGTATTACCTCCCAAGATTGTGTTGAGTTGCATTGAACCGTGCATTGTACACGGATCAGAATTATACACGTATCGGTTGTCCAAAATCATTGCGGGACGAGATTCCTTAGATGGATCCTGCATCGGTTCGGGAGGGTCTCTCCACGTCCTGCCAGTCCGTTTTCCCAATCCGCTGTGGATTCCCGGAGTTCAGCCCGCGGTCCCAGCCCACTTTTTGGCGCTCGCGCGGAAAGTGCGTACACTTTCCGACACAGGCCGTGACGAAGAAGAGTAGGGTCAAGCAGGGCAACAGAGAGTCTGGGCGGGTGAAAGCCAGACCCTTTTGGCTTGGCACCGAAAATCCCTTCCGAGCCGTGTGGCAGAAACGGACACGCGAAGTAAGCCACACCGAATTGGCGCCCCGTTAACGGCGCACCCTCGCCCGGACCTGACGCCGGCGCGGGGTTCGAGGTGTCCAGCCGTGCTGGAAACTGGGGTGGTAACGCGGTCTCGCCGTCCCCTGCAACAAGGGACGGTTTTTTGATTCTTGGGGCGATCAGGAGGGGAATGGACATGGCTATAGGTAAAACGGCACCGGTCTTTGCACCCGTGGAAGCCAAGGTGGATTTTCCGGCCCAGGAAGAGCGGATCCTGGAGTACTGGCGTGACATTGCGCTCCTGAAACGTACCCAGAGCGAGCGGCTGGACAAGCAGGACTTCACGTTCTTCGAAGGACCTCCCACCGCGAATGGACCGCCTGGGATCCATCATGTGCTGGCCCGGGCGTTCAAGGACATGTTCCCGCGCTATCGCACGATGTGTGGATACAAGGTCCTGCGCAAGGGAGGCTGGGATACGCACGGTCTGCCCGTGGAAATCGAGGTGGAAAAGAAACTGGGACTAGGCGGCAAGAAGGAAGTGGAGGCATACGGCATCCAGGAATTCAATCAGCTATGCCGGGATTCCGTCTCCGAGTACATCAATGAATGGGAAGCCATGACCGAGCGCATGGGATATCTGGTGGATACTGACGATCCCTATGTCACCTGTCACAACGAATACGTGGAATCGCTGTGGTGGATTCTCAAGCGGCTCTGGGACAAGAATCTGCTGTCGCAAGGGTTCAAGTCCGTGCCTTTCTGTCCCCGTTGCGGCACGCCGCTGTCAAGCCACGAACTGTCCTTGGGCTACAAGGAGAACACGGAAGATCCAAGTGTTTATGTAAAATTCAAGGTGGTTGACGCGAATGACACCTTCTTCCTGGCTTGGACCACGACCCCTTGGACCCTACCGGGAAATGCCGCCTTGGCCGTGGGGGCACAGATTGACTACATGGCGGTGCGGGATGTGTCCGGGGACACCTTGTATGTGGCCGCGGAGTTGGCGGAGACTGTACTGGAACCTGGATTTACGACGCTGGGGCTCTGCAAGGGATCGGATCTGGTCGGTCGTCGCTACCAGCCCTTGTATGAGTTCCTGCCGGTAACGGAACCCTATGCCCGGGTGCTGGCCGCGGAGTTTGTTTCCACGGAGGAAGGCACCGGTATCGTGCACGTGGCTCCGGCCTTTGGCGCCGACGATCTGGAATTGGGGCAGCGCGCGGGACTGCCCATCATCCAGGCGGTCCTGCCCGATGGCACCTTCAGGGCGGAGGTCCATCCCTGGGCCGGCCAGTTTGTCAAGGATGCGGATCCGGAGATCCAGCGGGAACTGACAAGCCGAGGCCTGCTATACAAGTCGGGCACCTGTCTACACACCTATCCCTTCTGCTGGCGTTGCGACTCGCCGCTTCTGTATTACGCCAAGGAAACCTGGTATATCCGCACCAGCCAATGCAAGGAGCGGTTGGTGTCTTTGAATCAGACCATCAATTGGGTGCCGCACCACATCCGGGACGGACGTTTCGGTCAGTGGCTCAACAACAATGTGGATTGGGCCCTAGGACGGGATCGCTTCTGGGGCACACCACTGCCCATCTGGGAAAGCGATGCCCTAGGCAGCGAGTATCGGGTCTGCATCGGCAGCGTCGCCGAACTGGAGGAGGCCTGCGGACGGGATCTGTCCAATCTGGATCTGCATCGGCCCTATGTGGACGAGATCACGTGGGCCGCCCCGGATGGTGGCACAATGCGCCGAATCCCGGAAGTCGCGGACTGCTGGTTTGACAGTGGAGCCATGCCCGTTGCCCAATGGCATTATCCCTTTGCGGGGCAGGCGCCGTACCAGACCCACCAGCAGGCCGATTTCATTTGTGAAGCCATTGACCAGACCCGCGGGTGGTTCTATACCTTGCATGCCCTGAGCGCCCTGCTGTTTGACAAGCCAGCTTTCCTGAATGTCGTCTGCCTTGGCCATATTCTGGCCGAGGACGGCCGGAAAATGAGCAAGTCGCTGGGCAATGTACTGAATCCGTGGAAAGTGATGCAGAAGTATGGAGCGGACGCCAC
This sequence comes from Caldilineaceae bacterium, assembly GCA_963422415.1. Lineage (GTDB taxonomy): Bacteria > Chloroflexota > Anaerolineae > Caldilineales > Caldilineaceae > Bin34. Next base: position 1,873,245 of record OY729430.1, on the reverse strand, counting down.
TCGATGGACCATGTATGTGGCTGCACAGCCCGGGGACAGCCGACGCTTCAGCCACAAGCTAGTCGAGGAATCGGTACGCAAGTTTCTGAACCACCTGTGGAGCTCCTACAGTTTCCATGTGACCTATGCCAACGTGGCGGCTTGGCGTCCCCGCGACGGAAAACATGCGCCAAGCCACCTGTTGGACCGCTGGATTCTTTCGGAACTGCAGGTTTTGGTGCAAGGCGTGACCGAGGCCTACGAGAACTACGACGCCACGGGATGCACCCGCCCCGTGGTGCGGTTCGTGGAGCGACTGTCCAACTGGTATGTGCGGCTGAATCGCCGCCGCTTCTGGAATGGCGAAACCGCAGCTCTGCAGACCTTGCACGAGACGCTTGTGACAGTGGCGCAGCTGATCGCGCCAGCCGCTCCCTTTGTCTCCGAGGTCATCTATCGGAATCTGGTGTCCCGTCCCGTCGGCGACGACCGTGCATCGGTACATCTCAGCGCCTGGCCGCAAGCCGACACGAAGCTGTTGGACTCGGATCTCAATGCCCACATGGAACTGGTACAGACAGTCACCCGTCTGGGTCACGCCGCCCGACAGGCGGCCGCGTTGAAGGTGCGGCAGCCCTTGAGCCAAGTCATCGTGCAGTTGCCTGACAGCGCGGAGAGAGAGGCGCTGCCGTTGTACCAGGACCTGATCTGCCAAGAATTGAATGTGCGTCAACTGACCCTTTCCACGGGCCAAAACCTAGTGGAGCTGGAAGTCTTTCCTCTGCCTAGGCAGTTGGGCCAGAAATTTGGGTCGGGCTACCCGCGGATTCGGGCCGAGTTTACCCGGCTTGAACAGCGTCGATTGGCCGAAACCCTCCAATCCCAAGGAGAGGTGACAGTCACCAGTGCCGGAGACGAATTCGTCGTAACCTTGAAGGATGTGGAAATCCGCAAGACTCCGCGGGCGGGCTATAGCGTGATGGAAGATCAGGGCATTTCCGTAGCCATTGCCACGGAAGTGTCGGAAGAGCTGCGCCTTGAGGGTCAAGTGCGCGAGATGGTACGGCAAGTGCAACAGGCGCGCAAGAACCAGGGGCTGAACATTGCAGATCGCATCTCCCTGACTTTCCTGACCCAGTCGGAGCAAACGCGGCGGGTGATGGCCGTGCATGGATCCTATCTGCAAGAGGAAACGCTGGCCGTACAAGTCGCCTGGGATACAGACAGGGCCATATCGTCCAGTCCCGTTGCCAATCAAGTCGATCTGCGGGTCGATGGGGAATCGGTGCGGGTGCACATTGCCAAAGTCAACAACGCTGAAGGAGGGTAGTCATGGCTCACAAAACCATTACGTTGGGCGGGGGCTGTTTTTGGTGCCTGGAAGCGGTATACCTGTGCATGGAAGGCGTGACGCGCGTGCAGTCCGGGTATGCCGGAGGCCAGAAATCCCAGCCCTCCTACGAGGAAGTCTGTCGCGGCCATACAGGGCACGCCGAGGTGGTCCAGCTTGATTTCGATCCTGCGGTCACACCCCTGCGCGAGATCCTGTCGGTTTTCTTCACCATCCATGATCCCACCACGTTGAACCGGCAAGGCGCGGACGTGGGCACTCAGTACCGATCCGTGATCTTCTATCATGATGAAGCGCAGAAGGCGGAAGCGGAATGCCTGATGCAGGAATTGACTTCGCGCCAGGTCTGGCCAAGTCCTCTGGTAACACAACTAGCCCCCCTGCCGAAGTTCTATGCGGCCGAGGCGTATCACCAGGAATACTTCTTCAAAAACCCTCATCAGGGATACTGCATGACCGTGGTTTCCTCCAAGGTCAGCAAGTTTCGCGGTAAGTTTGCCCACAAGCTCAGATCTGACATGGCAGGGAAACTCTAGGATCTGTGGACACTGGTTGCATGATGGGGCAAAGGATTTCAAACGCACGGTGGCAGCCCCGTTGTGGGGGAGCCATCGCAACCTCACTTTTGCACGGATCCTCTACGCTGCGAACGTGCTGAACATCCTCACGACCGAATTTGGCATGTCGGGAGAATCGACGGAACGAAGCCCCCGGGTCCTCTTTTTGTCCAATGTACAGACCTATAGGGCAGCCGCTTTTTGGGAGGCTGGCCAAGCCCTTGGCATTGAGTGTCACATGGCCGTGGACATGGAGGAGGAACTCGCGGCCTCTAGCCATTACGGCTGGGGCTTTCCTTTTGCCCAGACCGAACGGGCTGTGGAGCGGATTGTGGCAGCTCATGCTCAGAGTCCCTGGTCCGCCATTCTGGCCTTGGATGACGTTGGCAGCGCTGTCGCAGCCTGCAGCTGTCAGGTGTTGGGATTGCCGCACAATTCTCCCGCGGCAGCATGGGCGGCAAGGGACAAACACGAGATGCGCCGGCGACTGGACGCAGGAGGTCTAGCCTGTCCCGCCTTCATCCGGGTGAAACCAGATGACGATCTGCACGGCATGGCCCAATCCTTGGGATTTCCGTTGGTCCTCAAGCCCTTGGACCGGAATGGTTCACAGGGGGTAATGCGGGTCAATGACCCAGCGGAGCTGACGCCCGCCATAGCAAGAGTGCTGTCCATAATCCAGGGAGGCATGGAGGGGCCGCGGCCTTCCTTCCTGATGGAACGTTACATCCCCGGAATCGAGTTTGCCGTGGAGGCCATCATCACGGGCCAGGAGCTGCAAGTGCTCGCCATATTCGACAAGCCCGATCCCTTGGAGGGTCCATTTTTCGAGGAGTCCATCTATGTGACTCCCTCCCGGGCATCGGAGGCGAATCAGCGACGTATCAGGAAAGCGGTGCAGCAGGCGGCCCGAGCCCTAGGTTTGGGCTTCGGTCCCGTGCACGCGGAACTGCGTCTCAACGACCAAGGGGCCTGGATTATCGAAGTCGCGGGACGATCCATTGGCGGGCTCTGTTCCCGAACCTTGCGTTTTGGCAGGGCCGAGTCCTTGGAGTCCCTGATCCTCCGTCAAGCCTGCGGACTGCCGATGCCGGACTTGAATCCCACGAGGACAGGCAGCGGCGTCATGATGATTCCCATTCCGGAGGCCGGAATTTTCCAAGGGGTGGAAGGACTGGGGGCTGCGAGCCGCGTGACCGGCATTACGGGTATCGAAATCACCGCCCAAACAGGGTACACGCTCAAGCCCTTGCCCGAGGGCAACAGCTATCTGGGGTTCATCTTTGCCGAGGCCCCAAGTCCACAGCGCGCCGAACAGGCCCTGCGACAGGCCTACGGTTGCCTGACCATCCGCATGCAACCGGAAATCGCCTTGACCGCGATCTGAATTCCACGTTTCCGTGGGCACGGCACCGTCGTGCCTTACTTGGTACGCTGCCCCTTGGTCTGTTGCAGGCCCGGCCCGGCCACCCCTTCTGGAGTCCAGCCTTCCGGCATTTCGGCGTCCGGACCGAAGAAGAAGTCTTCCATCTGCTGCATCAGAAAGTCGTGAGCCTGCAGATCTCCCAAACTCAGCCCGTAGTGGTTGATCAGAATCACGGATTGACGCATCCACAATTGCCACGCATCCTGCGAAATCTCGTCGTAGATGCGCTGTCCCAGTTCATTCTTGTAGGGAGGCTTGGCCAGACCGGGCAGCTTACGCCGCAGCTTGGCACAGAGAACAGTACGGGACGCGACCATAGGTCAACCCTGAACGCAAGAGGAGTGGCAGATCGCCAATCTCTACATCCTAACAGAACTTGGGCATATGCAAACAGGCAAAAGCCGCTGATCGGGTTCGAACCGATGACCTACGCTTTACGAGAGCGTCGCTCTACCGACTGAGCTACAGCGGCATATCCAATCCCAGGTTACACCCGAGTTACATATCTGCCGTCGCGAGTGTCCACCCGAATGATATCTCCTTCCTTGATGAACATGGGTACTTGCAGCTTGAATCCGGTGGACAATTCCACGGCCTTGGTGGGATTGGTCGCCGTATCTCCGGCAATGGCCCCTTCCGCCCATTTCACTTCCAGATCTACCGTGGTGGGCATAGTGACACCCAAGGCCTCTGATGCATAGAACTCCACGTCTATGATCTGATTGTCTGCCAAAAAGCGAACGGCATCTCCCAAGGTCTCGGCCGTAAGCGTCACTTGGTCGTACGTCCGAACATCCATGAATACATAGTCCTTGCCATCGGGATAGAGATATTCCATCTCCCGGCCTTCCAACCGCACATCCTCTACGCGAACCCCGTTGTTGTAGGTTTTCTCCACCAAGGATCCGGTGCGCACATTGCGCACCTTCAGCCGAATGGTGGCCCCCCCACGGGCGATCTTGCTGTGGTGGAAATCCACCACCCGCCAGAGCTGATTTTCTTCCGTATAGATGTTGCCCTTGCGCAGCGCGGTAACTTCGACCATTGCGGAATTCCAGCCTCCTAGCGGACTTCAGAGGAAGTATCGTAAAGACATGGACGGTAAAGAGTCAAGATTCAAACAGCGCCTCAACCCAGATTCTGCAGCGCCAGACGTAGCCGTTCGCCTTCGTCCTCCACGTCCTCCGGGACTTGGCCCAAGGCCTTGCTGGCCTCGGCGTCGCTGAATCCCATCTGTGTCAACGCAGCCAGCATGTCGGCATCCTTTTCGACGGGCAGAGCAGCGCCGTCGTCGACCAGACTGGCAAGGTCTGCAACCCGATCCCCCAGCTCCAGAATGATTTTCTTGGCCGTGCGGGGACCCACGCCTGGAGCCTGGGCAATGACTTTGGGTTCATTGTGCACTATGGCCTGCACGAGTGCGGCAGGACTCAGGACGCTCAACATGCCGAGCGCGGCCCGTGGTCCCACTCCATTGACGCGAATCAACTGCATGAAGATCCGATAATCCTCTTCTGCCAGGAAACCAAAGAGACTGAGGTCCTCGGCCCGGACATAAAGATAGGTGATCAGTGTCACCGTGACGCCGACTGCCAGTTCAGGACGCTGAGGATCCGACACCCACACTTCCAGACACAATCCGGGCACGGCTCCAAGTTCCACCACCACGGTCTGCCGTTCTGCCGCCACCACTTGGCCCGCAAGTCTTCTAATCATGGAGATGGAGGGTGATCTCCGCGTGCCAGGTCCTGCATCAGATTGGCATGCCGGGCCTGATGCAGATGGCACAGCGCAATTGCCAAGGCATCCGCCGCGTCATCGGGCTGCGGCGTCGCCGAAAGCCGCAGCTGCAAGGTCACCATGACTTGCACCTGATGCTTGTCGGCCTTGCCCGATCCGGTGAGGGCCCGCTTGATTTCGGTCGGACGGTATGTGTAAACCCGTAGCGCGCGCTGGGCGGCGGCCAAATGAATCACGCCGCTGGCGTGGCCCACCGCGAACGCGGTGGATACATTGCGGCCGAAAAAAATCTGCTCGATGGCCATTGCCCGAGGTTCGAACTCAGCGAGCAAGCCGCACAGATCCTGGTGGATCATATACAGCCGGTTGGTCAGATCCTCCCTTGGGGGGGTCTCGATTACGCCACAATCCAGAAACGTGATGCCACCGCCATCGTGCTGTTCCACCAGCCCGTACCCCACCCGTGCCACACCCGGGTCAATCCCCAAGATGATGTCCATGACATACCGAGATTCAAGGCGCCAGAGCGGCCAGCACCTCGTCCTGCAGGCTCAAGTTATGAAAGACCTGCTTCACGTCGTCCAAATCTTCCAGCGTCTCCATCATGCGCAGCGCCATGAGGGCCTCTGGGGAAGACAGCTCAAGCGGGTTCTGGGGATGCATGATCAATTCCACGGAGGCGTATGTCAGACCCGCCTCTTTCAAGGCCACGGACACTTGGTACAGATCGGTATCCAAGGTATAGATTTCCAGCGTGTCGCCATCCTCCTGAATATCCTCGGCTCCGGCATCCAAGGCCAGCAGGAACAGGTCCTCGGCGGACTCGACGCGCCCCGGATCCTGTTGGGTCGCGTCCAGCAGAATGAGACCCTTGCGGGTGAACTGCCAAGCCACGGCATTGGGTTCGGCCAGATTGCAGTTGGCCCGGTTGAAGGCTCGGCGGATTTCCGCGATGGTGCGATTCCGGTTGTCTGTCAGGCACTCGATGATCAGGGCCACGCCATGGGGTGCATACCCTTCATAGGTGACCTCTTCAAAGGTCGCTGCATCCTTGTCTTGACCGGAACCCCGCTTGATAGCTCGCTCAATGGTATCGCGCGGCATGTTTTCCGCCCGCGCCCGATCTACGGCTAAGCGCAGTGTGAAGTTGGCATCTGGATCCGGATGGTGACGGGCCGCCACCTGGATTTCCCGGGTCAGGCGTGTGAATATCTTGCCGCGGGCCGCGTCCACCGCGCCTTTGCGCCTCTTGATGTTGGCCCACTTTGAATGTCCTGCCATGTTCTTGCCCTCTGCGGGGTATATAGATTGCGATGAGGAGAGCCCCGCCAGTCAACCATCCAGTGTCTGATGGGACAGCTGCATGAATTGCGCAGTGGTCTCGGTACGCTGCACTTCGTTGTGCGTCACGGCAGCTTCCATGAACTTGAAGAACAATGGATGAGGCTCCGTGGGCCGACTTTGGAATTCCGGATGGAACTGGCTGCCCAACATGAAGGGGTGTCCTTCCAATTCCACAATCTCCACCAATGTACGGTCGGGCGAAGACCCGGAATAGCGCAGACCTTCCTTGTGCAGGATGTCCTTGTACTCATTGTTGAACTCATACCGGTGCCGGTGTCTTTCCGTGACCTGGCTGCCCCGCTGCATGGCGGCGTAGGCGGCATGCGCCTGTGAGCCGGGCTCCAGTTCACAGGGATAGCCACCGCGGCGCATTGTACCTCCCATGTTCTTGATCTTGGCCTGGCTGGGCAACAGGGCAATGACGGGGTGGGGGCAGTCCTCGTCGAATTCAGTGCTGTTGACGCCTTGGTCTCCCAAGGCCTTGCGTCCCAGTTCAATGCACATAACTTGCATGCCAAGGCAAAGACCCAGATACGGCACCTGATGGATACGGGCATATCGTGCGGCGGCAATCTTGCCTTCCACGCCGCGCGGACCAAATCCTCCGGGCACCACGATCCCGTCCAGTCCGGCCAAGTGGTCTTGGCCATCTCCCTGTTCCAGCTGTTCAGAGGCGATCCAGCGCAAATCCAATTTGCGCTGAAGACCCACGGCGGAATGCCACAGGGCTTCCTTGACGCTGATGTAGGCGTCTTCCAGCGATACATACTTCCCGACCACGCCGATCACCACCGTGCTGTCCGCTTCCCTGTAATTCCGGACATATCCCCGCAGTCCGGTCAGGACATCTTCATATAGCACCCGTACCGTGAGGCGAAAATAATCGGTGATCCATTTGCTGAGCCCCGATTCCTCCAGCGCCAGCGGAACTTCGTAATGGGTGTCTGACGTCACCAGGGGTATGACAGCTCCCCGGGCCACATCGCAGTGAGCGGCCACTTTGTCCAGTACCTGCGCCTCGATGGAGTAATCGCTGCGCAGCACGATGACATCCGGTGGCTGTCCGTTGCTGCGCAACACCTTGACACTGTGCTGAGTGGGCTTGGTCTTGAGCTCCTTGGAGGATTGCAGATAGGGCACCAGAGTGACATGCAGAAAGAGGGAGTTGGACGGTCCAATCTTATTGCGCATCTGACGAATGGCTTCCAGAAAGGGCAATCCTTCGATGTCTCCCACCGTGCCGCCGATTTCGACCATCAATACATCGGGATGGGCCAGTTCGACCGCCTTGAAAATGCTGGCGCAAATGGCATCCGTGACGTGGGGTACCACTTGGATAGTGCCACCCAGATACTTGGCGCCCCGCCGTTCGTCGTCGATCAGGCTGGCATAGATGGTACCGCTTGTGACATTGGAGGCGCCATTCAATTCTTCGCCCATGAATCGTTCGTAGTGACCCAGATCCAGATCGGTTTCGGCCCCGTCTGTGGTGACAAAGACCTCTCCGTGTTGATACGGAGACATGGTGCCCGGATCCACATTGAGGTAGGGGTCCAACTTGACTGCGGCCACCTTCTGACCGCGCACCTTGAGCAGCAATCCGATGGACGCCGCCACCACGCCCTTACCGATACCGGAACAGACACCACCGGTCACAAAGATGAATTTCGTCATTGTTGATTCCCTGCTCTTTGCCCAGTGGTCCGCGTCATATTTTAAACCGCCACCGCAAACGCCAGTACGTACTTCCCGTCATGGGAGAGACTTACGGACCAGTGCGCAAGGCACTGACGCGCCGCACAATCCGCGGCGCCTGCCCTGAGATTCAACTGGGGTTCTCCCGTGACCGGGTGGCGCAATATTTCAATGTCCCGCCAAGCCACCCCCGCCTGCCACAGTCCCGTGCCCAATGCCTTGGCCACGGCCTCCTTCAACGCGAAGCGGCCTGCCAGGGATTGCACCCGGCCCGCGCACTCCGCCTGTTCGCGCTCGGTAAAGACCTTTCCCAAGAACCTGGACCCGAAGCGTTCCAGCAAAGGCTGAAAGCGGGGCAGGTATAGCAGGTCGACTCCCGTGCGCATGTCAACTATTGGGAGATGCGGGTGTAGGACCGGAAACGCCTTGCGCCCCGCTTGCCGTACACGCGATTGGTCTCGGGACTGAACGGCCGACAGACCGCGCGGCGGATCCCGCGCTCAACGGGGCCGCGCAGAGTCGGACGACAGCACCCGCTTCCGCCGCCACCCTCCGGTTGAAGAACACGATGGGCTGTCTGGACAGCCATCTGCCTTTGAGCAAGGCCGACGTGCGGCTCAGTCCAGGTCATTGGCTCTCGGGTTTGTCGGAGCGCCGAGTCCGGCCCCGGCCCACGCCTCGGTAAGTAAACCCCAGCGCCTGCATCGCCGTGGCATCATGGACATTGCGACCATCCACCAGAATGCGCCGCCGCATGGACTTTGCCACTCGCTCCATGTCCAAGCCGCGAAATTCGTCCCACTCGGTACAGATGACCAGCGCATCCGTACCGGCCGCCGCGGCATATGGATTCGCCTCTGCCCGCAAGGTGGGGTACCTGTCCTGCAGGAGGGCCAAAGCTACAGGGTCATACGCCGTCACCTCTGCGCCAAGGGTCTGTAGGGCGGCCAAAATATCCAGTGCAGGAGCCTCTCGCAAGTCATCGGTGCCTGGCTTGAAGGTCAGGCCCCACAATGCAACCCGGGCCTTGTGCAGATCGGAACCCAAGCAGTCCTGAATTTCCATCACGACCCACTGGTGGGCCTGCTGATTCAGTTCCAGTATGGCCCACAGCAAAGAAGCGTCCACCCCAAGCCGTTCCGCCAGATGCTTCAGAGCCTTGAGATCCTTGGGAAGGCAACTGCCGCCAAACCCAATGCCGGCCTTGAGAAAATCCGGGCCGATGCGACGGTCTAGGGACATGCCGCGCGTAACGTCGTCAATGTCCACGCCAATGTGCTCACAGAGGCGCGCGACATGATTGACAAAGGAAATTCGGGCGGCCAAGTACGCATTGCTGGCGTACTTGATCATTTCGGCTGTTTCCAAGTCCGTGATCAGGATTTCCGTCCCCAAAGGACGAAACAACTGTGCCACCTTCTGTGCTGCCTCCGCATGTAGACACCCCAGTACAATGCGGTCCGGGTGCATGAAATTCTGAATGGCCGACCCTTCGCTCAGAAACTCGGGACAGCTGACAATGTCAATCGAGGGTCGTCCGGTCAGGCCACCGTGCGCAACTCGCTCCTGCACCCAATTTCCGGTGCCTACAGGCACTGTGCTCTTGTTGATAATGGTGACAGGCCGTTCCACATGGCGGATGATAGTGGTGACCGCCGCCTCCAGGTGATCCATCTGTGGCTTGCCCTCGGGGCCTGTGGGTGTATCTACACACACAAAGACAAACTCGCTTGTCGCCAAGCCTTCGGCAAAGCAGGAATGAAACGAGATGCGGCGGGAATCCAGATTGTGGGACACCAGTTCCTGCAGCCCTGGCTCGTGGAAAGGCACCGCGCCTTGGCGGAGGCGGTCGACTTTCCCGACATCAATGTCAATGCATCGCACGCGGTGTCCCAGTTTGGCCATGCAGGCCCCTGTAACCAAGCCGACGTAGCCAGCGCCTACAATGGAAATATGGGCCATCAGACGATATCCAAGGACAAAGCGGCCTTCAACCACCGGGGCCCCATTCATCCGTGCCGACAGAGACGCACGAGTCCGGGAAGAGGGCGCCACCGTCCCGCCACGACCTCGGGCCCTGAATCGCTCCGCCCACGCGGAACTCCATCAGGTCCGCCCGATCGTTGAGGGAATGGCCGGGTCAGGGAGTGGAAGCCGCGGGCAACATGGCCAGCGTGACACCTGCGCCAAGCATCTTTTCAATGGCCATGACATGGGCGCAGACACGGGTGAGGGCAAACTCTTCGCAGTCGCAATTCCAATCCTGCTCTTGGTACTTGATCAAGTGATGGGAATGCTCGCCCACAAAGCGGCATGTAAAAGATTCAATCTGCATGCGCTCATCCCGTTCGTCAAAGTATTGCTTGGCCTTAATGATGCGGCTTTCAGCAGAATACATCTTGCTCCTTTCCCTTGCAGAGGGGAGTCACAAAAACACTCCCCCACCCGGAGGTAACTGCTTGTTGTTTGTCCAGAGGGGCTGAGAGCAGGGCTCGGTGGCGTTGCCGCCGGCAACGCGCCACGACCATGGTCATGCCATAAGACCCAAGCCTGAAGCGCGCCACCCCGATCTCCACAGTCGCCAGTCTATACTTCAGGCTGACCCATGTCAAATCCATTGGAATTCGGATGCAGAGCGGGTTATGCGCCTCCAAGGGACTCGCTTGGAGCTTGGGCATCGTAATACGAACAAGGAAATTCACGGACACCCAAGGGAAGCGACTACATGCGATTATGGATCGGGAACAGGCACCGACCCTATGTTCGGTCTTCCCCAACACTGGAGATTCCGACAAACTCCAGATGGCCCGTTCTTTTTTTAGGATATCCGTTCGATGAATCAGGCTGCAGCAGTCGGAAACCCCTTATCTCTGTGCCGGATGACATCATCGTAATATTGGCCTTTCCTCCGATTCTTTACCATCGGACCTCCAAGTTATTGTATTCTTGGGATCAGGTGCAACAAGGGATACCATGCCTCCTGTTTCGAGCCTTGAATACAATCGTGTGCACTGATGCTTTCCACCACTCTTGAAACTCCCTGTGCTTAGCAACCTTCTGGATGGCCCGCTGCGCCATCTGACCACTGCCGTCATCGTCGTACTGGGCCTGCTGGCATTGCTGGCGCCGCCCATCAACCTGCTGAATCGCTTGGACCTGTCCGTGGCGGGCTTGTTGGGCGCAGCCAGCCAGATCGAAGCGGACGACGGCGGCATGGTCCAAGATGCAAGTGGGGCTGCCGTGATATTTCTGCCCGAAGATCTGGAGAGGAGTTTCAGCTTCCAGTTTCGCGCCATTGCACCGACATCGTTTGGGACATTGCGCGGCAACGACAGCGCATATCAGGAGGGTCTGGACAGCTTGGGCGCATCCGGACTGGCTCCTCTTGGGTCCTTCTATGTGCTGGAGGGATCCGAATTCGAATCGGATCAGAACGTGACGGTACGGGTCCCCTTGCCCGTTGACACCAGCGAACTGGCCCGCATGAAGATCGTGACTTGGCAAGAAGGACATTGGGCCACTCTGCCAAGCAGGCCCAACATGAGCGAGGTGGCGCTGGAGGCGGAGCTGTCGTCCGTGCCCAGCAACTTTTTGCTGGTCCGGGACACGGCGCCGGGATTTGCCTCCGTCACCTTGTTGCTGAACGGAAATCAGCTGCCCATCTCCGGTGTGCCCCCAGGGGCCGCCGACAACGCGAGCGTACGCTACAACCGGCTGAGGGGAGACGGGGCCTTGGAAGGAGAGATTGACGAGATTGACCCGGCCGGGTTGCCGCTGTTCCTGGGTGTGACCAACACGGATCTGGACGACACTTTGCGCGCGGACCTGTTGATCAACATGCTCTCCAGCGAAGGCCAGAGGAACAACCAGCTGACGACCCTCACGGAAGCCGTAACCATCCATCAATTTGCAGGCGTGTACCTGCAATACCACGGACTGGGCCTGCAACCGAACGCCGAGTCCCTGTTCACCGCATTCGCCCAGTCTCTGGGAGACACCTTGCGGGCGCAGGGCAAGCGGCTAGTCATAGAGCTGGAGCGGCCCGTCCAGCTCGCCGACCATGCATGGGATACCCGTGGCTATGACTGGATCGGTCTGTCCGATGCGGCCGACATGCTGGTGGTACCGGCTCCCATTGATCCGTTTGCCTATCGACCCGGCAATTATCCGTTCGAGTCCCTGCTGCAATTCGCCACCCATCGCATCGCTCGTCAGAAGTTGGCGGTCCAGTTGCCGATCCATCCCATTGCCGTGAGCGGCAACGAATACCGTCTGCTAGGCTACGATACCGCCGCGGCTCTCATGCTGGGCGAGGTCGAGGTGCAATCGTTCGACAGCTCGCTGCTGATGCGCATGAATCGTGATCATCTTGATCCCATTCCCACCTACGATCGGGACCTTTTCGCATACCGATTCGGTTACGAGGATCGAAATCTGGGATCCCAACTGGTGCACATGAAGGATGCCACCAGCCTGCGCGGCCAATTGCACACCTTGCAGAAATACAACATCCGCCAAGTGGTCGTGGACCTGACTTCAACCACCAACGTGGATTCGCAGATCTGGACCGCCCTGACTGAATTCCATGTTCCCAGCGACGGACTGCCCCCCGCCGCCTCGGACTACAAGGTGGAATACGACGTTTTTCGCGGTTCCGAACTGCAAGGCGACATCTCATCAGGGTTCGTCAACACGGACAGCCGCTTCCCGCTCACCGGAACAGGCCAGTTCAAGGTATCCGCCGAGCTGAGCGTCAACGGCATTCTGCCGGGCATCCAGTCCGAAAGCGACATAACCGTGAATTCATTGACTCTGGAAAGTCCGCCTGAACCCGACACGGGCACGGCGGCGACGGATACGGTGATCGCGGATCGTCCGGCGGCCCCGGACGGGCCTTATCTGATCCCCCGGGAGGCCTTGACCGCAAGGTCGCAACCCAGCAGCGATGCCGGCAAGTCCCAAACCCTCACGATTGGAGAGACCTATGTCATTGTGGGACGAGACAGCAATTCGACTTGGCTGCAGCTGGAAGACAGCAACCAGGAGATCGTGGGTTGGATCAGCACCAGTACCATCGATGCCAAGGATGATCTAAAGAACAGCGGACTTATAAACAAGGTGGGAGTCGTCGCCCCGCCCCCAGAGCCCACTGTTTCCCGTTCGGGCACCGCGGCCATACCGTGGGGCTACGGTATACAGGCCCACCTCTTGGGTCAGGATGTCAGTGAAGCGATGCGGGTTACCCAAGTCATGAATTTCAATTGGATGAAGCAGCAGATTCGCTGGAAGGACATGCAAGGCAGCCGGGATTCCATCAAGTGGTCCGAGATGGACCAGGTCATTGCCGCGGCGGACAAGGTTGGCATGAACATGCTCTTTAGCGTCTTGGCCGCGCCGGACTGGGCCCGAGAGCCGGGCTATGAAGGATCCGTGGTCGGGCCACCGGCCAACCCTGCCGACTATGCCAAATTCGTGGGAGCCATAGCCCAGAGATATTGCTCGCGGTCCTTGAAGGCCATCGAAATCTGGAACGAGCAAAACCTCCATTACGAATGGGGCAACTTGCCTTTGAACGCGGCGGGTTATGTAACCCTGTTGCGTCAGGCCAACGCCGCCATCAGGCAGGAATGTCCCTCCATGTACATTGTAAGCGGGGCCTTGACCCCCACAGGCACCAACGGGACGCTTCAATCCAAGGGTGGCATTGCTGCTCTGGACGACTTGGAATACCTGCGCCAGATGTTGCAAGCCGGCATGCTCAGCTACGTGGATGCCGTAGGGGCCCATCCCAGCGGCTACAATGTCCCACCAAGTTATACCAAAGCCAACTATTGCACTGCCATTGCCGCCACCGACCCGTTCCAGGCCGGCTGCGACAGCAACAAACCGCACCGGTCCTTCAGTTTCCAAAGTACGATGCAAGAATACAGGGCCGAAATTGCGAGGTTTGATCCCAGCAAACCCATTTGGCCCACGGAGTTCGGCTGGGCTGTCAACGCGTCGGCCACGAATTACAAGGAGGGTAACTACTCATACGCTCTCGGCAACACCTACGACGAACAAGCCGAATGGACCGTGACAGCGTACAAGATGATGAAGGGCTGGGGTTGGGTAGCCCCGCCCATTCTGTGGAATTTGAATTTCAGGGTCATAGCTCCAGGCACGGAACGCGAACAATGGGGCATCGTCAAGTCCAACTGGGAGCCCCTGCCCGCTTATAACGCCTTGAAGGACTTGGCCGCGGCGGACCGTCAATAGATTTTGCCTGCCCTCTGCAGGCCATGTCTGTCCGCTTCCCGATTGCAGTACGAGGAGGAATCGTGCGTAATTTTCTTGTTTGCCTGTTGTCAGGGCTTATTCTACTGACCAGCTGTAATCGAGGACCGCAGCAACCCGAAGAAACCCCCGAACCACCGGTTGTCGTGCAGGATCAGCCTACTGTGGTAGCGGAGGTACCGCCGATCCCGACCGCGACGCCCATGACACCCATACTCCCGACGACCACCATGGCCACTACCAAGATGGCGATACAGGCCGTCGCGGGGCCGGAATACCGCTATGCCCTGGTTTCTCGATTGGAAGCGGGCGTTCCCGTTCCTATTGTCGGGCGCAATCGCAATGGGACCTGGTTGCAGGTGGACATCGACGGCGCACCGTCCTGGGTAGCCCATTGGGCCTTGGAGTACGATCCGGCGGAAACCCAGGAGTTGTCCCCAGTGGATCCGGCGGAACCGATTCCCCGCGAGATGCGGCGGGAGCGCATGTCCAGCACCAGGCCGCCCTTGGAATTTGGCTATGGAATTCAGGCGCACCTGATCGGCGTCAACATCGAGCAAGCGATGGTCGCCACCCGCAATCTGGGCTTCAACTGGCTCAAGCAGCAAGTCCGCTGGAATGTCACGGAACCTGAAAACGACGTGTACCGCTGGAACGACTTGGATCTCATCGTGGATCGGGCGACGTACAGCGACATTCATCTTCTCTTCAGCGTAGTGACAAGCCCCGAATGGGCCCGCGAAACCGGCTTTGACGACACGGTGGATGGCCCTCCCTCCAATCCAGCGGATCTGGCCAGCTTTCTGCAGGAACTGGCGGGTCGCTATTGCGGCACGTCCTTGCGCGCCATTGAAGTGTGGAACGAGCAAAACCTGTACTATGAGTGGGGCAACTTGCCCCTCTCGGCCGAGGACTACGTTAGCCTGTTGGCCCAAGCCTCCACTGCCATTCGCGACGCCTGTCCCTCCATGTACATTGTGAGCGGGGCCTTGACGCCCGCGGGCAGCATATCCGGCGTGGCCGTTGACGACTTCCAGTACCTGGAACGCATGATGATAGCGGGCGCGGCGCAACATGTGGATGCCATTGGCGCTCATCCCAGCGGTTACAACGTGCCGGCCAAAGTGATTTGGGACGATGCTTGTGCCGCCATTATCCAATACGGCAATTCGTTCAATGGAGCCTGCGACAGCCCGCATCATTCCTGGAGTTTCCGCTCTACCATGGAAGGCTATCGCTCGATTTTGCAGACCTTCGGAGTCACTCTGCCCATCTGGCCTACGGAATTCGGCTGGGCAGCGGGCGGGGCCTTCCATCCGGACTATGGATATGCCAACGACAACAGTTACGCGGAACAGGCCGACTGGACCGTGGACGCGTATCAGATGATGAAGGACTGGGGTTGGGTGGCCCCGCCCATTCTTTGGAATCTCAACTTTCGGGTGATCGCGGACCGAACCGAACGGGCTCAGTGGGGCATCGTCAACAACAACTGGTCTCCGCTGCCTGTCTATGAAGCGTTGCAGGATCTCGAAAAGTAGCCGCGGCGGCCGGCGTTCCGCGTTCTGTGTCTCCTACGGTGCAAGGATTGCCAGATTGAAAAGCTCCCAGATCAAGCCCTCCAACCTTTCGGCGAACCAAGTTGCCACTTCCTCTCCCCCTGCAGTCAGATCCAATGATATTTCGGGCGCGAGAGGATAAGAGATCAATGCCCCCAGACCGGCGACGAGGAGCAAGAGTGCCAGCCGGATCTTGTATTCCGTCCCGGAGACAGGAGCGGGTCGACGTGGCAGAAGGGGTCTATCTGGCATTGCAATGCGGAAGACGATCAAGAGGCTTTATAGTATCATTGCCTTGCCAAGGAGGGCGGGTAGCTCAGCTGGTTAGAGCGCACGGTTCACATCCGTGAGGTCGGGGGTTCAAGTCCCTCTCCGCCCATCACTCATCAAGCCCTTCACACAATCAGAATCTTGGGGGCCGCCCCCGCCCCCGTGAGCTAGAGTCCTTCTGCTCTCTGGCTCAGACACAGGATGGGCGTGATCGTGTTGAGCCATGTCCGGCACACTCCCAGAACGCAAACAAGGAATCTGCCCGGGCGAATACGCGGATCATTGACATGGCACACCTGCGCCGCTTCGATTTTCCTCGTTCTCCCACCAGACACCGTGATCTTGAGGTTGCTGATCTCTGAGAAGACTCGTTCAGAATTCGGTTCTTGTGGACCTCGTTCCTGCTATCCTAGACAAGAGAAACCGGCAGGCCGCCGCCTGCACTGTCAAGAGCAAGGACCTGTCTTGGAGCCAGCAGGTAGCCACTAGGCAATTGAAACGTGTCCGATCCCAAGCAAGTGTCTCCTTAGCACCTGGAAAATGGGGCGGAATTCGGTCTTGCCTTATTTGGCACCATTGACACTTTACAACACGATTTACATGACGGCCACCCCGAAACGCTTCGAGTTTCTCAAGCAAGAATTGGATCAACGCACGGAATCGGTTCTCGATCTGGGAGAGCTGGAGGACATGTGTACCCGCCTTGACTTGGATCTATATCTTGAGGATCAGCTCTTCGTCTGGCTGATGAACGAATTGCACACACGAAATATTCGATTGACCGACCCCGAGGCGGAGGAGAGAGCTTCCGCTTCTCCAGACATAGACATTCAGGAAGGTATCCGAGAGGATATTGAAGAAATAGTCTCCCTTCAGGAGTCGCAAGAGGACCGTCTGCTCAATGACAAGGAAACGATGCAGCTCTTGCGGGCCGTCAAGGAAGGCATGGCAGCCCAAGCGCAGCTGGAGGCCAATCCCGGTGCTGTTCGCGCGGATGAACTGGAACTGCTGGTGCAAAAGAAACTGGAGGCGGAAACCACATTGTTGACTCGCAACCGGGGGCTGGTGCGAAGAGTGTGCCAGCAGTTTCAACCCCTGCTGAATTCCATGACCATGCTGGATCTGGAGCAGGAAGGCAATGTGGGATTTCTGAAAGCCATCCACAGGTTTGACTTGGAACGGACTACCAAGCTTTCCACATATGCCGTCTATTGGATACGACAGACGGTGCAGCAGGCCATTGCCAACCAGGATCGGACCATTCGACTGCCCGTGCACAAGCGCAATGAAATCCGGCAGTACCGGGCTCTGGTCGAGATCTTGTCCGAGAGTCTGGGCCGGGACCCCAATGTAAGGGAAATCGCGCTCCGGCTGTTGGCGGAAGATGAGGACACGCAGAACTACGAGGCGCTCTTTGCGAAGGATACACGAGCCGCAGGCCCCATTGAAAGGGAAGTGCTGCATCGCATGGAGGAGCACGTAAAGCAGCTGCGTTCCTACATACGACAGTACCCCACCAGTCTGGACCAATTCATGGAAGGCGAAGATGTAGACTGGCATGAATTGCTGACGGACGAAAATGTGCTGTCGCCGGAAAGGCAAATGCTGCGGGAAGACCTGATTGATGACGTAGACACTTGGGTAGATCAATTGAATGAGCCAGAGCGATCCGTCATGAAGCTGCGTTTTGGATTCGGCAATCGCCGTCCCCTGAAGTACAGTGAAATCGCCTTGGAGCTGAATCAAGATCCGGCCATGCGAGTCTTGAACTCCGATCAGGAATTCACCAGCTACAAGGTGCGCAACCTGGAATCACAGGCCCGACGCACCCTGATCCGATGGAAGAATGCGGAACACTTCGGAGCGGACGGGTAGAGAACGCTTGTGAGTTGACCCTTGGACCATGGTCTCCATTGGCTTCTGTCGGCTAGATCCAGCCAGGTCCATTCCTGCGAGGAGCAAGACATGAAATACACACGTCTAGGCAAGACTGACTTGCACGTGTCTCTCTTGGCACTGGGTTGCTGGCCCTTTGCGGGCGGATCGGTCTGGGGCGCGCAAAATCGGCAGGATGCCTTTGGCGCCGTCCATGCCGCCTTGGACGTGGGCATCAATCTTTTCGATACCGCCTATGCCTATGAAGCTGGGGAATCGGAGCGGGTGCTGGGAGCGGCGTTGGGCCATCGCCGAGACGAAGCCATCATCGCGACCAAACTGGCCGGATCGCAGACGCGGCCCGATCACATGCGGGCCGCATGCCAACGCAGCCTGGACAGTCTCAACACGGACTGCATTGATCTGTATCAGATTCACTGGCCTTCCTGGTCCGTCCCGGTGCAGGAAACGGTGGATGCCTTGCAGGAATTGCGCAACCTGGGCTGGATCCGCTATTTCTCGGTGTGCAATTATGGCGCCCAGGATCTGGCGGACATGTCCGCCAGGGTCACCTTGCCCGCGGACCAGTTGCCGTACAGCCTGCTGTGGCGTGTCATAGAGCGAGACATATTGCCACAATGCCGCCAGAACCAAATCGGTGTTATCTGCTACAGTCCCTTGATGCAGGGCATCCTGGCGGGCCGCTACTCGTCGGCGGACGCGGTACCAGACGGCTTGGCGCGCACACGCCTTTTCGCAGGCGACCGATCGCAGGCCCACCACGGCGAACCAGGCTGCGAAATCGCCGTCTTCACCGCCGTGGCCGAGGTGAAAAGGATGGCCAGTCGTCTCTCATGCAGCATGGCCGAACTGTCCCTTGCCTGGGTTTTACACCAGCCAGGCGTAGCCAGCGTCTTGATCGGGGCCCGTTCACCCCAAGAGCTGGACTGGAACCTCCCAGCTCTCAACATAACGCTTTCGGCCGAAGTGCAACAGGAACTGCGGAATGCCACCGCACCCGTGCAAGCCTACCTAGGCACCAACCCTGACATGTGGCAGGCCAAGAGTCGCATGCGCTAAAGACAAAGGGACGCCGCGGGCTCTGTTCAGAGTCCTTGGACGGAACAAGGAAAGGCTCAGTCCGGGTCCATCTCTGTCAAAAGTATCGGGTTGGACCTTGTCCAAGTCCGAACGGAGGGGAGGGACCTACGCGGTCCCTCCCCTCCGCTTGCAAGCTATTTGTCTATGCGCTTGAGGGCGGTATAGACCGGCAGAGGGGACCAGTCTGGATTGACGATGCCCCACTGCGCCCTCTCGGTGCCATTGGCGACGACCCGGAAGTTCAGATTCCACAGAAAGGCAGGTCCCGTCCAGTCCCAGTCCCTCATCATGGAGAATGCCTTGACCGTCCAGTCAGCCTGTTCCTGGAAGCTGTTGTCATCCGCATAACCGTAGTTGGGATGTTGTTTTCCGCCCGCGGCCCATCCAAATTCAGTCGCCACGATGGGCAGGGCAGCTGCTCCATGATTCACGGCCAGATTGCGGTATCCCTCCATCGTGGACCGGAAACTCCATGAGTGATGAGGTGTGTCACAAGCTCCGTTAAAGGAGTTACCGTACTGCTGGATGGCTCCGCAGGCCTGCTGCCATAATACGTTGGGCGGCACATTGAAACCGCTTGGATGCGCCCCAATGCCATCCACATAAGTGGCCAAGCCCGCCTGCAGCATTTGTTCCATGTAGGTGAAGTCGTCCACTGCTAACGAGCCGTTGTTCCCGGCGGGTGTGAGAGCTCCGGAAATAATGAACAGGGATGGGCAGTTGCGGCGAATGGCCCCGGAAGCCGCTTGCAGCAGGTTGACGTAGGCCCGGGCGTCAAGGGGCAGATTGCCCCATTCATAGTGCAGGTTCTGCTCATTCCAGACTTCAATGGCCTTCAGAGGGCCCCCACAGTAGCGTTTGGCCAGATCGCCAATATATGCGGCGAATTCCGCATTGTTGGCCGGTGGACCGGCGACGGACAGATCCGCATTTCTTTCGCGGGCCCATTGTGGCGCCGTGACTACACTGAACAACACATGCACGTCGCGGCGTTGGGCCTGGGCGAGCAATTCATCCAGTTCGTCCCATTGCCGGACGCCGCGCTGCCGCTCCATGTCTTCCCAACGCACTTGCTGCTTGAGCCAAGTAAAGCCCAAGTCGTCGACGTGGTTCAACACAGGCGCCGCGTTGCCGCGGCCCAAGGCATGGGCCTGGATGCCATAGGCAAATTTCAGGGTTGCCGCAGGCGCAGTGGGCTCCGGTGTGGATTGCACTGTAGGTGTAGGCGTAGGGGTGGGTGGTGGGGCGGCGTCGGCAGCGAGCAGTTTCAGCCAGCGCAGCGCAATGGACGCCTCCCACTGATTGTCATAGTACTCCAGCCGCACCGTATGGCTACCGGCCGTCATGACAACGTCCACACTGTACGACGCGGCAGGCTGATCCTGCCACGCATCCTTGACAAGAACACCGTCGATATACAGTTTCATGCCATCGTCGACAACCGTGATAAACCGGTAGGTGGCAGCCTCGAAGTGGAAACGTCCCTCGAAACTGGCGCTGAATTCATCCGCAATCACGCCGGCGCCTGGCGCTTCCCGTCCCCAGTTCTGGTTCAGAGGAGCCGCTTCCACCCGGGTCAAGACCGGCGTCCCGGATAGAGTGGCGTTGTTGAAGAACTTGGTCGTATAGGCGTTTACGGAAACGTCGGGAATGGATTCCTTGGATGCCACGGGAGTCGGCATCGGGGTGGCAGGCGTGACAGGTGGAGCGACAGTGCCGCCCGTCGGGATGATCAGCCTCTGCCCTGGATTGATGAAGCTGTCGGCGGCAAGACCATTGGCTCTCCGCAACGCGTCCAGGCTAACTCCATGATTCAAGGCGATTCGGAACAGATTGTCGCCCCCTTTGACGACATAGGTCTTGGATGTGAATACAACGGGCGTCGGTGCAGATGTTGAAGGTGCAGATGTCAAAGGCACGGTGTCATCGAACGGGATGCAAAGTGGCTGGCCTATATAGAGATAGTTCGTATCGGACAGATCGTTCGCATGCGCAATGGCATCGGCCGCCACGTCATACTGTACCGAAAGGGCCAGCAGCGAGTCTTTGGCCACGACCGTATGTCTCGCTGCGCATCCTGCGCGGATGGGCGCACCCGAATCAGACGCGTCACTGTCCGCGGTTCCGGGGATTTCCAGCACTTGGCCGACCCGAAGGTAGTCGTCTGCCGCGAGGCCATTGAGGGCCCGAATGGCACTGATTCTGGTGTCATATTGCAGGGCAATGAAATACAGGGTGTCCCCCGCCTTTACCACATGTTGAATCTGTCCTTGGGCATAGGTAGTGGACTGCAGCGACGCCAACAGCATTGCCAGACAGAGGAGGGACAGCAGGCAGGCGGCCAGCCGCCTGCCTTTGTAATTGATTCTTGAGACCATGCCGTGCTAACTCCTGCGATGTCCGGTCTTGAAGAGAAGGGGCCTGTCCCTACTTCTGAGCCAGGCGGGTTTGCCAAAGGGATCCAACAGCCTGAACATTGAATCTCAAGACAAGCAACAAGACGCAAGGACAATAGTGCCCTGCTACCATACAAGACGCATAACGTTCCGTCTTGTTGTGTTCTTGTCCCGTGCGGCCGCCTCCCCACAGGCTGTCAGCGGTCCGCGAGACCCTAGGGAGGCACCTGCCTCCTCCCAATGGCGGGCTTGCAGTCAGAATCGCACTTGGTGGTTTGGGGAAAAGGATCCATGATTCAAGGATTGTTCCCGAACCAATGATATGGAAACTCCACTATGGACGGACGGCCTTCCCCTCTTCCGACTCCCACCATGGACGTCATTCGCATCACGGGCCCCCAGACCAGTCAGATCCGCGCGGAGCCGGTACCCTCCGCGGAACCCGATTGGGTTGTAATCAAGGTGGAAACCACCCCCATCTGCACGGAGTACAAGAACTTCCAAACGGGAGGAACCGCTTTTGATCTGGGCCATGAGGCCGCGGGCGAGATTGTGGAAGTGGGCCGCCGCGGGCGGTGGAAGGTGGGGGACCGGGTGCTTGCCCTGCCTCTGATGGCCTGCGGCGCCTGCGAACTATGCCAAGCCGGAGAATACATCCATTGTCTCGATCGCCTGTCGTCTGCAGGCTTTCAGGGCACCTACGCGCAGTATCACGCCAAGCCGGAATGGGGGTGTTTTCCGATTCCGGACGACCTGTCTACGGAAGACGCGTCGCTGGCAGTGTGCGGGCTGGGCCCTTCGTTTGGGGCCATGCAGCGGTTGGATGTCACCCGTTTCGATACCGTGCTGATTACAGGTCTGGGCCCTGTAGGATTGGGCGGAGTCATCAACGCCAAGCATCGGGGCGCGCAAGTGCTGGCCGTGGATTCACATCCCTACCGTCAGGACCTGGCCATCCAGCTGGGGGCGGACCATGTATTGGATCCCACAGATGGAGACATTCGGAATCAGATCCGGGAATTGACGGCGGGACGCGGCGTGTCCAAGGCCGTGGACTGCTCGGGCAACCCCGCTGCGCACAGGTTGGGTATCGACGTGGCCGCTCCTCTGGGCAAGATTGCTTTCGTCGGCGAATGTTCGCAGCCGACGACCTTGCGCATTTCGCCCGATCTGATTCGCCGCGGCATCACCTTGATCGGTTCCTGGAATTACAATCTGGGAGATACGCCCTTGCTTATGCAAGTCATTCGGGCGGAGAGAATGCGCATCCGGAGCTTTGTGACTCACCGATTCCCGCTGCGGCACGCGCAACAAGCTTGGGAATTGCAGTTGACCGGCCACTGCGGCAAGATCCTGTTGCAGCCTTGGGAAGTTTGAAGCATGACATATCGATGCGCCATAGTGGGGGTAAGTGGCGGCCGGGCCCACGGCCACGCCGAGGCCTTTCCGTACATGCCGCGGGGCGAATTGGTTGCGGTTTCCACCCGCACGGCAGAGCGCCTGCAGGCCTTTGGTGACAAATGGCGGGTTGCGGCACGCTACATCGACTACGATCGCATGTTCCGGGAGGAAAGGCCGGACCTGGTCTTGGTCAATACACCGCCTACCGTGCGCCTTGAAGTACTGGAGAGCGCCGAACGACACGGCGTGCCTGGTCTCATTGTGGAAAAACCACTGGCCCTCCAAGGCGAAGACTATCAGGATCTTTGTGTCTTTGCGGACCAGGCGTCCATCAAGGTAGCCATCAACCACCAGCTGCACTTTCACCCCCGACGCCAGATTTTGCAGGAACGGGTGCACGCCGGTGCCATCGGCGCAATTCGGACCATACGCGCCAGCGCTCGCATGAACATGGCTTACCAAGGCACCCACGTGCTGCAAGCCATTCAAGCCTTCCAGCCATCCCCGCCGGTACAGGTCTCTACGTCGCTCATGGCGGGCGCCAAGGGATTGCAGGTGACGCCCCGCATACATTTGGCTCCGGATCGGCTGGCAGCCGAGATCTCCTTTGCCGACGGCGCTGTCGCTGAGCTGCAGTGCGGCCTCAACGCCCCGTACGACGACCCGGAGGACAAGCGCGTCAACATGCACAAACAGATTGAGGTTGCAGGCACGGCAGGGGTCATCCATTGGAGCATGACCGGCTGGCGAACCCACGAGAAGGGCCAAGCCGCAGCGGGTCGGCACGTCTATGCTGAAGAAGACATTCTAGGACAGGCCGCCATGTGCGAAGCCATGTTCGACTGGATCGAGGATGAATCCCGGGTACACCCCTTGCACTTACCGGCGGCCTTGCGGGACTTTCGGCTGATGCTGGCCATCTACAGCAGTGGACTGAGCGGCCAACCCGCGTCTTTGCATGGGCCGCCGGCTCCGCGGCTGCTGGACTCCATGCGAGTTCACCTGTCCTAACCACCGTCGCGGAGCATTGTGCCCACACGAGCAGACAGGAGTGCATTGTGCTGGATACCTATCGCAGAGACCACGGTGGCAGCCTGACGAACGATCAGATCCGTTTCTATGACGAGGATAGGGTACTTGGTACTGCACCAGCGCCTGCAAGAGGAAGACCGGCGCCCGGATCGGGAAGCCATGGAACACAAGGAGGACGTGATTGCAGATGACCTGTGGGCCCACGGCAAGATCACCGACAAGCGGGGAGCAAGGCCTTTTGACCACAGGCTGGCCGAACTGATTTGCGGACTTGACCGACAAGGACTTCCTGAAGTTTGGCCGCGGTGGGCGGGATCGGGATTCCAGATACTATGAAATCATGGCCAATCCGATCATTAGCGTCTGGATTCCCTTTGTGAAGGCCAACCTAAAGAACAGCTGCCTTTTCATCATGCCGCGTACGCACCGGCAGCGGCTGCAATCTTGGCACTCCGAATCCTATTCGGGGACCGGCTTTCTGGAAATTGACGCGCAGCATCTGCCTCAGGGGTGCAATCCGATTCCGCTGATTGTGGAGGCGGGTGACCTAGTCCTTTTCAATGACCGTTGCATTCACAAATCAAAGGTGAACAACTCCCGGTCCGTCCGTACGGTGGAGCTTGGGCTTGCGCTATCAGCCGACAGATCAGGACGAAATGCCGAACCACGGAGTCGGCTTTCTGGTGCGCATCCGACAATGCCCGGAGCAGGCGGCTAACCGAGGCTGACTGGATGGTCTTGCGCACGCGCTTTGCAGCCTGAAGCTCCAAGGATACGGCTTCTACTTCTAGTCTAGGTACCTGTCCAATTCCTGCTGCCATGCCGCCATGGGCGGAGACCCTTGGAAGGTATTGAGCCGGCGTCCCCTTGTATCTTCCAGGCGAAAAAAGGGAGTGGACCAGCGTGCCGGCAACAGGTTTTCCTCTGCATAGGTCTGCATCGCAAAGACCCGTTCAGGGGCGTCGGAATACAGGCAGTCCTCCAAGGTTGCGAGATTCACCCCCGCGTTGCGGGCGAGTTCGGTGGTAAATATCGACCCTTGTCGATACCATCTTTCCAAGTGACCGTAAAAGTCCTTCCAGAATGTCCATTGTGCCTCTGCGCCCTTTTGTTGCCCAATGCAAAAGGCCGTGAAGTGAGCTTCTTCCCCCCAATCCTGACTCAGGGGCAGATCTACCAGCACAAACCTTGCTTGGCCCGTATCCCCATACTGGGTCATCAGACTCGCTAAAGTCCGCGTGTGATGTTGTGCACATCCAGGGCAGTTGGCGTTGAAGACCTCATACACCGTCACGGACGCATCGGGCGCGCCGGCAAAAAGAAAGCCCTCGACTGTGTAGCCAAAGGAATCCGCGGCGATCCGCGGCAGGACGTCGCCCTCCATCGAATCCGGAATAGTGTTCACCAGTGGCGTGGGAGTACAGGCAGCGGCTATCAAGACCAGAAGCAACCCACCGAAAGCGCACAACAGTGCGCTGATGGCTGAAATTTCCGATTCCGAGTTCAATGGGATCATGGCTCTTGACATTGTACTCTTCTGTATCTCCCTACCCGTCTTCGCATGTATGGAGGGAAAGTCTCCGCGGCCATTTGGGACAGGCCTCCAAGGTCCACGGAACAAACGAGGCAACCGTGTTTCCCAGTGTCAGCCAAGTAAAATCGAGGTTGACGGAAAATCGGCTTGAGAGCTTGGAAACCCTGTGACTTTCGGATTTCCTTGAGCGTTGCCGATTCCTTGAGGGCCAGAGCATCTTCTCTTTTTCCAACTTCCCCGGAGAGTCGTCATCGAACCACACAAGGCAAGGGACTGAGGAAGACAGACAGCCTCTTCCGGTATTCGAGACCCAATCTTGCCGGTTGCCGCCAATTCCGACCCGTACCCGGCCTCCAGGGACAAATCCCAGTGTTAGAATCAGTGGCCCCGTGACCACGCCCCGTTCCATAAGCTGGTGCCCTCTATGGCCAACAAAACGTTAAACCGTGCCGAAGGTTCCTTGGATCAGGCCCTGAAGGGACACCTATGGGGCTATGACGATACCGAATTCCGGCTGAACGAACGGGGCAATGTGGAGCTGACCGGAACCCGGTATCAGCTGTCCGGCTATGAGATGCCCCTCTTCAAGCCGTTCGTGGAAGAGATTCTGGGGCATGAGATTGACTGGACCGATCGAAAGTCCATGAACGCGTCTCCACGCATTCCCGCGCCCGTGGCCAATGCAGAGTTCGAACAGGGGCTGGTCGATCTGCTGGAAGATCACCAGTACTCGGTGGAGTCCCGCGCCCGCCTGGTACACAGCCATGGTCAGACATCTTCCCACGAACTGTACCTTGTCCTGTACGAAAACCTGGACCGTGTCGCGGATCTGGTGGTTTGGCCTGAATCCACCGCGGATGTCAAAGGCCTTATCGCGTTGGCAGTCCAGCACAATGTCTGCCTTGTGCCCTACGGTGGAGGCACCAATGTCAGCAATGCCCTGCTCCTTCCCGCCCACGAGGACCGCAAGATCGTGTCCGTGGACATGCGACGCATGAATGGCGTGCTATCCATCGACCCCCAAAATCTTACGGCCCGTGTTCAAGCCGGCATCACGGGCTCGGATCTGGAACAGGCATTGCAGACGCAGGGCTATGTGGCAGGTCACGAACCGGACAGCATGGAGCTGTCCACGCTGGGAGGCTGGATTTCCACCAATGCCAGTGGCATGAAAAAGAACCGGTACGGCAACATTGAGGAGATCGTGGAGCGGATCACCCTCGTCACGCCCAAGGGCGAAGTCTCCCATTTGGATACGGGGCCGCGGCGGTCGGCGGGAATCCAGCCCCGCAACCTCACTTTCGGGAGTGAAGGCAACCTTGGCATCATCACGGAAGCGACGCTAAACATTCATCCCGCGCCGGCGGAGATCCGGTACGGCTCCTATATCTTCCCTAGCTTTGCACACGGGGTGGACTTTCTCTTTGCCCTCAAGCGCTCCGGCATGGTCCCCGCCAGTGTACGGCTAGTGGACAACCTGCAATTTCGATTCGGTCAGGCATTGAAGCCCACGCCCCAAGGACTGAGGGCGGTGGAGCAGAAGGTGCAACGTTCCTTTCTTGAATCCATGCTCAAATACGACTTGCGGCAAGTGTCCGCTGCGACTATCGTGATGGAAGGCTCGCACCAGGAGATCAGTGCCCAACACAAGCATCTCAATCGCCTAGCCCGCAAATTCCGAGGCATAGCGGGGGGCGCCGCGAATGGCAGGCGAGGCTATATGCTGACCTACGCCATCGCCTATATCCGGGATTTTCTGGCCCCCTACTACATCTCCGGCGAGACCTATGAGACCTCCTGCGCTTGGGACAGGCTGCATGACGTGGTCAATGCGGTGTGTCAACGAGCCTTGGAACTGCAGTCGGAGCTCAACCTGTTTGGATCTGCTTTTATCTCGGCCCGCGTCACCCAGATGTATCACTCTGGAGTCTGCCTGTACTTCACGCATGGCTATAGCAATCGCGGCTTGGAAGATCCTCTGCCCGTGTTCATGACCATCGAGGATGAAATCCGAAAGACGATTCTGGCCGCCGGAGGTTCCATCTCCCACCACCATGGGGTGGGAAAACTGCGTCAGCAGTTCATGGACGAGGTCATTACGGAGCCCAGCCGGGACATGTTGCGGGCTCTCAAGGACAGCGTGGATCCAGACAACATCTTCGGCATTCGCAATGGTGTCTACACGGAGCAAATAACAGAGGCCGACTGACTACAGAGGATCCTTGCGCGGCAATCCTTGCGGTCTCGGATATCGCCGGGGCGTGACGTCCAACTTGCGCACCGTCACTACGAAACGGATCACGGATCGTCCTGGGATATGGACAGGGATGACCCGCTCCACTCTCGCCCTTAGGAGGCGCAACGCCTGCCGAGCATCTTGCAATTCCGCCGGGAACCCGGGACCCTTGTAGGCCAGCAGCAAGCCTCCCGTCTGAAGCCACGGCACCGCGTATTCCAGCAGCGTGGGGAAACGGGCCAGGCCGCGGATGGCCACCAGATCGTATTGCTCCCGGTGCGTGCGCCAATGAGCCAAATCTTCTGCCCGACCCTGCAGGGCACGGGCGTGGGACAGACCCAGGGTTTCCAGGACCTCTGTCAGAAAACGCACTTTCTTCTGAGATCCGTCAACCAGCGTCAGGGCAATATCAGGCCACATCACCTTGATGGGAATGCCCGGCAGGCCTCCTCCGGTACCCAGATCTGCCAAGGACAGAGGTCGGGTTCTGGGTTGTAGATCTTCCACTTCCGTGGCTAGGTCGTCAAGTGCCAGCACGGAATCCAGAATGTGCAGCGCGGCAATGTCTTCAAGCTGATCCATGGCCGTGAGATTGAATTTGCGATTGGTCTCGGCCAAGGCATGAGCATACACCTCCATCTGTTGTGCCTGCCGTACCGACAGCGACAACCCTGCCTCTGCAGCCAAGGTCTGCAGATATGGCTGGAAGCCGTCGAAATTGACAGGTGAAACACTTTTTGCCATCGGCATAAGAAATCAGAGTATAATAACGAGTCGGTTAACGACATGAACCATGACCATCTACAACAGTCAAGGAGTACTGCGTATCAGCGTTGATCTCAGGCCTGGTGAATCGCAGGAGTCATTGTTGCGCCGCTTCCGCAAGTCGGTGTCGGAAGCTCGGGTGCTGCCCCTAGTTCGTCAGAAGCGCTGGTTCACTTCCAAGAGCGAAGTGAACCGCATCAAGAAACAAAAGGCCATTCGCAAGGTCCATCGGTTCGCGAGGCGCGGCAGTGGCGTGCGGAATAGAGGCTAGTATGGAAAGGGATTCCGGCAAGATGATCAGTCCATCAGTGCCCAAAAGGACAAGTTCGTCGGCATGAGCGCTGAAAAAATCACGATGGATGGCAAGGTCACCGAGACCTACCCCAATGCGACTTTCCGCGTGGAGCTGGAAAATGGCCACAAGGTGCTGGCCTATCTCTCGGGACACATGAGGCGCAATTACATCAAGGTGCTTCTCGGAGACAAGGTGAGCGTGGAGATGAGTCCCTACGATCTGACCAAGGGGCGTGTCACCTATCGCCATCGCACCTAGCTGGACTATCAGCCCTCACAACAAGAGCACACGGCCGAACAAGGCTCCGGTCGCTTGATTCCGAAAACCTGCAGATCCCGCTTGCGCCGTTCCGTCCAGGCCTTTTGCAGGACAGTCCTTTCCTCTACCACGCACCAAAAGGGATCGAACTGCACGCGGTCTTGAGTGGGGCGCGTTATCTGCCTGTCGGACTTCAGGTTCCATGAGGTAGTGGCACTCGGCCCGTTGGCATGATCTGCCGGCAGCCCCTCGAACTCCTCCAAGGCCTAGCCTAGATCCGCTACAATCTCCAGATTGGCATAGCCAGTCTCTTTGACGGTTTCGCGCAAGGCCGTTTCTACCGGCGTCTCGTCCGGATCAATGTGGCCCTTGGGCAAGCGAATCTCGCCTTTCCGGGGCCGGGCTAGCAGCAATACTTGGATGCCGCGGAACACCACCCACCGTGTCGTATGTTTAAGACTCTTTTGCCATTGCGTGCGTTCCCTGAGCGGTCCCCTTCCATTGAAACCGGCAGGTGCATCCGTCATCTGACGGCAACAGAAAAGGCGTCAACTCCCATGGGGAAGCGGCACCCGGAATGAAGCCCTTCCCGCCCGCGGGGCGTGTCCCTAACGCTACAACAGTTGGGCCCGGCTGAGGCCGATGCGCTGGTTCTGCACATCCATCCGAATGATCTTGACCTCGATCCGGTCACCTTCCTGAATGGTGCTTAGAGGATTGGGCTCCGTCGATGGGGCAATTTCCGAGATGTGAATCAGGCCCTCCACACCGGCCTCCAGATAGGCAAACGCGCCGAAGTCTTTCTTGCGAGTGATATTCACCCAGACATTTTGGCCCACCCGGTAACGGTCCTCGACCGAATTCCATGGAGTTTCGAGTAGGGCCTTGCGGCTCAACTTGACATGGCCCTTGGCATGATCAATCTGCAGCACCTTGACTTCGATCTCCTGCCCCACGGACAGAAAGTCGCTCGGATGCTTGACCAGATCCCAATTGATCTCGCTGATGTGCAACAGACCCTCCACGCCTCCAATGTCTACGAAGGCGCCAAAGTCCCGGATGTTTCGCACCACCCCCGGCAGAATTGCGCCGACCTGCAAGGTCTGCAGCACGCTCTGCCGATCGGTCTTGCTCCGTTCCCGTTCCGCTTCGCGGTTGGACAGCACCAACTTGCTGTTCTCCGGATTGACCTCAATCACTTTCACCGGCAAGTCATGCCCGTCGGCCACCAAACCATCCAAGAACGGATCGCGTTGCTGGACGTCCCGTGGCACATTCCAGATATGCGAATTGGGCACAAACCCTTCCAAGGCATGCCCGAACCGCACGATCAGGCCGCCCTTGTTGTGATTCAGGGGCGTCACCGTCAGCGGTTCGCCGGAATGCCAAGCGGCCATGGCCTGATCCCAGTCTGCCTTCCGCCACAGGCCGGAAATCGTCAATTCATAAAAGGGGGCCCGGTTAGCATCCCGGGAGGAAGCCCCGGGAGGCGTGCGCTGCACGTAGAAATCATGCTGAAAACCCTGCGTCCGGAGCTCCTCCTGCAATGCAGGGTCGAGTTTGTCCAATTCCCGTGAAAAGACACGCCCTTCGTGGAGGGCCCCCTCTACATGGATCTGGATATAGTCATTGTAGACGGCCACCGCCGTGCCGTGGACCACAGAGTGCCGCTCAAGATCGGAGGCGGCGTCTGCGGACTCCTGAGAACCCTCGTACGAGATGTCCGTTTCCATCTCCGGCGGAGAATCATAGCCTTCTTCTTCAATTCCAAAACCGTGCTCACGTGAGCTCATATGCGCGATATCCCTCTAGTCTAGTGAGATCCCTTGGAGGCCTCTCGAATCCAACAACAACAATAGAAAGCGAATTTAGTGCAAAAAGGAAAAATTGTTCTGCACGGAGACCTAAACACCTAATAGTCGAGAAATGGTGTCAGATCACAAAAATTGTCGGGGTTTGAGGAAAAAGAACAGCACAAGATGACTCTGCATGCTTGAGGAACTGCAATTCAAATGACGAAAGCCTTGCTTCAACCAACTGCCTTGATTCCCAAGATACGGTTTCCATGTCAACGTTGAGACTATCCAGAACCCACTTGGGGCTAATTGTAACACCTTTGGCAACAAGAAGCTTACAAGCCATCAGGCTGTCTGCCCCGATGATCCCCGATGATGCTCGGAGCCTATCCGGGAACATGCACGCCGTGTCATCCGTCGTGCTCGTATGCATAGGGAGCCTTGCGAAAGACCGGGACGCTAAATTCCAGCGCAGAATCCTTCCCATGCAGATGTCCTGCGCCGCGCAACTCTGGAGAAATCTTGGACAACGAACTGCAGCCCTCCAAGGCGGGCAAACCTTGACGGTCTGAAACGCGAATTGTAGGATTGCGCCATGCCCCCTTAGCTCAGAGGATAGAGCAAGGGTTTCCTAAACCCTGTGTCCCAGGTTCGATTCCTGGAGGGGGCGTTTGTGTTGGGTCGTCTAGGCCATCGCAGACCGGTAGGGGGGCAAATAGTCTCCGTGAGCCGCTAGCAGCTCATCCACCATGTTCCAGATCTGATTCAGGTCCAGTTCAGCCGCCGTGTGTGGATCCAGCATGGCGGCATGGTAGATGTGATTCCGGTTCAGCGTCAGGGCCGCTTCCACTGTCAAGGCCTGTACATTGATGTTGGTCTGCATCAGGGCCGCCAACTGAGGAGGCAATGCCCCGATGTACATCGGCTGCACGCCATTGGCGTCCACCATGCAAGGCACCTCCACGCAGCAGTCGGCAGGAAGATTGGCAATCAGACCCCGGTTCTCCACGTTGCCGTAGATGACGCAGGGCTGGTTCGTCTCCATGCTGTGAATGATCTGGGATCCGTATTCGTGACTGCGCTCCACCTTGTAGATGTTTTCCAAATGTTCTCGAACTTGGGGCAAGCGCTCTTCGGGCACACCCGCCGCGCGCATGGCGGCCAAGAACTCGTCGCCCAGATCCGCGTCCGGATCCTCGATTTTCCGCTGCATGAACCGCCAGCCGGTAATTTGGACTTCGCAACGCCGGAGATATTCGTCAATGGGGATGTTGAGATCGGCCAGCAAATCGCTCCGACCCCGCTTGATGAACCAAGGCACATATTCCGCGAAGTGTTCACTGGATTCCGTCACAAAATATCCTGTGCGAGCCAGCATTTCATACCGTACCCGGTTGTGGGCCGGTACCCGCCCCTCCGCGACCACTTGTCGTATCCGCGGATACAGATCTGTCTTTCGGCCTCCGGCGCGTTGCTCAAAGGACAGATAGAAGGCCATATGGTTGATGCCGGCACAGACATAGCTGATCTCGTCCATCGGCACCTTGATATCGCCTGCTAGCTGCCGGGCCGTGCCTTGTACGCTGTGACACAGTCCCACGGCGCTGATGCTCGATGCCCGGGCCACCGCCCAGCAGTTCATAGCCATGGGGTTGGAATAATTGAGGAACGTCACATCTGGACAGAGTTCCTCCATCTCCCGACACAGATCCAACAGGAACGGGATCGTGCGTAGACCCCGCATGATGCCCCCGATGCCCAACGTGTCGCCAATGGTTTGCTCCAGACCATACTTGCGCGGGATCTCGAAGTCAATGACCGTGCTGGGCCGGTAACCGCCGATCTGCACCATGTTGATGGCATACTGCGCACCCTGCAAGGCCTGCGATCGATCCAGCGTGGCCTCGATAGTGGGATTCAGGCCCAACACGGCGGCCAGCCTGTGAGCCATTTGCTCGGTAGTGCGCAAGCGAGCCGGATCAATGTCAAACAGGCTGATGACCGATGTGCCCAGTTCCGGGTAGGACAGGATGTCGCCCAGCAGAGTCTTGGCGAAGACCGTGCTGCCGGCTCCGATGAAAGCTATCTTGGACATGAGGCCACGCTCCAGAGTTGCCAAGGGCGGACAGACAGGGCGGCACAGGCGCGAGATGTTACAGTCACGCAACGGGATTTTCCGCGCCGCGTCCGAGTCACGCCCGTCAGTGCACCCTAGGTTCCCGCGCCCCCAAAGAGTTCAAAGGTGTTTTCGTTGACCATGGTGAAGAGGCCGTACAGGAGGTACCCTCCCACCAGGATCAGGAATACCGTCACGATCCATTCACGCCGGGCCCAAGAGCGCTTCATTTCCGACCAGGCCGAACTCGGCCGCGCCACAAACAGAAAGACGACCAGCAGCAACAGCAACAGCAGCCATCGGACCTTCATGGAGAGGGATTGAAAATGGGCTCGCGGAAGAGGGCGTTACCTACAAGAAGGGCGCGAGGAGCATCATGGCGCCAAACAGAATGATGGATACCGCCAGCATCCAGATCATGTCACGCTTTACATAGGCGTAATCAGGGCCCTGGATTGCGGTGGGGGTCTGGGGCAGCGAACTGGAAGAGACCTTGGGAATTTTCACGGGACCTTGACGAACCCGAGGCAGTGGGGCCGCGGCCCTTGCATCCCCGGTTCGCCGCTTGCCCTTGTTTCTCCGTCTGCGACGTATAGACATTGGTTTGTATTCAGTCCCCTTGGGCGATCGGTACAACCGGCTCGGCGGAGTGCCCATTGTACTTGAATCTTGATGAATTCGGTTACATTTCGATCCACCGCACCACGGGTTCAGGGTCGGCCCTGTCGCCGCGGCAGTTCACTGGAGGATGCAGAGGCCTTGGATGCAAACAGGCGGGACAGCATCTGCAAGGCTTCCCTCAACTCGGGATGACCCCAGACATGCAGGATCAGCCCATAGCAGCCCAAGCCTCCGAGACCGCAGAAAATCACTAGGCCGACATCAGTCCAGAACGAAAGTAGAACCCGTTCTGCCAGCAGCCAGTGCAACCCCATGGTGGCCACGGCGGCCAGCGCCGCGGCACTGGTCGTGCGCATCAACGCGGGTCCCAGCATGTCCAGCAACCTGCGCCAGTGGCCAAAGACATACTGGCTGATCAGAATTGTCATGGTCAGCATGTGGCCGGCGTGCTTGATGGTGTCGGCCCAGACCAGCCCCAGATAGCTGAAGGGCGTCACCAGCGTCAAGGCGGCGACAAAGTACAAGCCCACGCTCCCGATGCCTACCAAGGATGGCAGCAGAGTGTTTTTGCGGGCGTAGAAGGCATTGTTCAACAGATAGTCCATCGCCGCAAAGAAGGCCCCCACCAAATAAATGCGGGTGGCGGGCAAGACCGCGGTGACATCCACATCCGTAAACTGGCCCCGCAGAAAAAGGATGCGGATGAGGGGCTCCGACAGCGCGCCCAGAACGGCCAGCGCTGGAGTCATGATCAAGGCCATGTAGGAAAGGCCCTGGACTAGAGAGGTCCGATATTCCTTCCCCCGCCCGTCATGGAAGGCCTGGCTCAAGACCGGTAGTGTAGCCAAGCCCACCGAGACCGAAATCAAGCCCAAAGGCAACTGCTGCAGGGTAGTGCCCGTGCGCATCCAGGCAATGCTGGAGACTCCCGTGCGGCTGGCCAGCCGCCGGTCCATCACGGTCTGGACATAGGCGAAGAGCTGGCCCAGCACAATGGGCGCGTAACGCACCAAGATCTCCTTCAGACCCGGATGCCAAACGTTGCGGGCACCTCGAAAGCCTCCACGCCCCAAGTCAAAGGCCAACAGCAAGGTCTGCAGCCCCACTCCGCACCACAGGCCGATAACCAGGGAGATGACCCCGTATTCCCGCACCAGAAAAGGCGACACCGCAACGATGCCCACATTGAACAGGGCATTGGCCAAGGCGGACCAGGCAAAGCGGCGCAAGGAATACAGGACGGCGTTCAGCAAGCCGGACATTCCCGTCAACCAGAGTACCGGTGTCATGTACCGCACCATTCGCACAGTGGCTTCCAGCAGTTCCGGATCGAACCGTCCCAGGCCGCCGGCCATAAACCGGGTCAAGGCCGGAGCCACCACCAGCAGCAGACTGGAGATCAACAGCAACACCAAGCCAAACACCAGCAGCAGCGAGTTGACCAAGGCATAGAAGTCTCGGTTGTCGTCCCGCTGCCAAGACGACAGCACAGGAATGAAGGCGGCACTGATGTAGCCTCCCACGATCAGGTCGTAGACCATAATCGGGATCTGACTTGCCACCGTGAAGGCGCTGACCAATCCTGTCTGGCCAAACAGCCGCGTGATAGTCAGTTCCCTAGCCAGTCCCAACAAGCGACTGCCCAAGGATCCCAGAGCCAGCAGAACAGAACTACGCGTCTGTTCCATGTCCCGAGAAAAGCGTCCGTTGCACTATCGGGCAGCGGTGGGCGCAAGGGGGGATTGAACTGACCGCGTAGACGCAATCACCGCGTGTGGTGCCGAGGGGATCCCGCCGATGAGACAGCGTCTCAGACCGCGACGAACGCCTTGACGTCGTCCGCGAATTCCCGCGGGTCCACGAGTCGGCCCGGCCAGCCATGGGTATCCAGCTCCGCCAAGAACTTCTCCGCCTGCATGGCCGCGGCGCATCCCTGGCCCACGCTCGTAGCCACCTGCTTGAAGACCTTGTCCTGGATCTCGCCCGCCGCGAATACGCCCGGAACGTTGGTCCGCATATGCTTGTCCGTCACCAGATATCCTTCGCTGTCCAGATGGAAATCCGGGCGATATAGATGGTTGTTGGGAATGTGTCCCACAAAGATGAAAACACCGTTCGTCTCCACATTCTCCAACTCACCGTTCTGGGTGTCCTGCAAGTCCACGCTGGATACCACATTGTCGCTGTCCGGGTTGATGCGGGTGACTACCTTGTTCAACAGAAATTCGATCTTGTCATGCTGCCGCGCCCGATTCTGGAGGATCTGGCTGGCCCTGAATTCATCCCGCCGATGCACGACCCGCACCCGGGTGGCAAACTTAGTCAGAAAGAGACCCTCCTCCAGCGCGCTGTCTCCGCCCCCCACGACCAATACATCCTTGCCCCGGAAGAAGAACCCATCGCAGGTGGCGCAGTAGCTGACCCCCTTGCCGGTCAATTCCTTTTCGCCCGGCACGTCCAGATAACGGGGACTGGCTCCCGTGGAAGCGACAATGGATCGGGTCTTGTACTCATGGCCCATCTCGGTGCGCACGGTGTAGGGGTGGGTGTGCACGTCAATGTCCGTGACATAGTCATACTCCACCCGCAACCCGAACCGCTCGGCCTGCGCCTTCATCCGCTCCACCAGCTCGGTCCCGCCCAGTCCTTCCGGAAAACCCGGATAGTTCTCTATTTCAAAGGTCAACGCCACCTGGCCGCCATATTCCTGTCCCGTGAACAGAATCGGATTGAGGTTGGCTCGGGCTGCATAGAGCCCCGCCGTGAATCCGGCGGGACCACTGCCCAAGATGAGCACTTCGTGTACCTTGGGACCTTGGCCATTGGCTGTGGACGACATGCTGACCGCTCCTCCTTCCTGACAACTGGCTGTGGATTCGGGCTTGGGTGGGACTCGGCAGTGCTTGGAGTGGCAGTCCGCCGCAAGCGCGCATTATAGCACCGGCATGATCCGATCCCGTTGCGGAACGAGACATTGCCCGGGTGGCCGAGGCAGCGCCCCAGAGGCCCGACACTGTCAGGATTCAGGACCGGCCAGCTGCCCTCCGCGGCGACTCTGTGTAGGAGGAGGTTACGGGGCCCTGCCCACCAAGGCAATCCAATCCCCTTGAGATTGGCGCTCCACCAGCCGGCCGCCCTGTGTCATCAACGCGTCGGCAACCTCTTGGGCCCTTGCCTCGATGATTCCGGACAAAATGAGAACGGCCCCCGGCTTGGCGCGCGCCAGCAAAGACCTTTCCTGCAACAGGTGACAAATGACATCCGGCAAGATATTGACCACGATCACATCGAACTTGCTTGTCGGGAGCTCCGGGGTGTGGCACAGCTGCAATGTCTGGCCCAATTGCGCCTGCAGGCCGTTATGCTCCGCGTTTTCCGCTGCCACCTGAAGCGCCAAGGCGTCCGTGTCCGTAGCCACGACCTCCCTGGCGCCTAGCTTGAGACTGGCAATGGCCAAGATGCCGCTGCCCGTTCCGACGTCCAGCAGCTGATCCCCTGCCTGGAGAAAGTTCTCTAGGCAGGCTAGGCAGAGCTGCGTCGAAGGATGCAGACCCGTGCCAAACGCCATGCCCGGATTCAAGCGCAGCGTTATGTCTCCTGCAACCCCAGCCGATCCCTCTTCCCAGACCGGTTGAATCACAATTCTGCGCCCTACCCGGAACGTGACATAGTGCGTCTTCCATGCTTCCTGCCAATCCTTGTCCTCCAAGGTGGCGATGACAGGTTCGCCCACGGGATGGAGACGGGAAAGCCACCACAGACCCTGCGCAATGCGCTGTTGCATCTCCTCGGCCTCCGGCCCCGCGGGCACCACGGTGCTGACAAAAATCGACTTGGCGTGCACCAAGTCGATCAGCTCCGGTTGGGTGTCGGATTCCTCGGGGAAGCGGTCGGCTTCAATGACTGCCCGGCCGGCCCCGTCTCCATCCGCATTGCCCATGGCCACGTGGATGGCGTTGAAGAGTTCGCACACCGCTTCTGCGCCCTCCGCATCCACGGCCACCTTGAACTGGACCAGCTGAGCCATGGGGCCTCTCTTTCCGACATGCAAGGGTCAATTGCCTAATCCTCTCCGTTTGACGGGGATCTCTGCAAAAAGGCAAGGATTGAGGACGGCTGCAAGATGTCTGCAGGAACAAGTCCGCAAAGGTACATGGAGCAATGGCAGAGATCAGGAGTCAACACAAGACCACCAAGCCAGTGGACTCACGAAGGCAAGATCGAGTGGATCTGCACGACAGGCACCCAACGCCCATCCCGCGTCGATGCGTATCTTGGCGTCAAGGCCTGGCCCTGCCTACAGGAGCGACGGGCCCTGTATCCCTGCTGAAGCGCATTTTGCGCAACGAACCACTCCCGGTGGAACCGACGGGAGGCAATGGCGTCAGGACTCCAGACAAGTCCAGGGACCAGAACCCCTCCGTCACTAGATCCAACCGCCCGGGCAGCAGCTTCATTCCCCGAGATTTCCCAAATCAGATCTCGGAAACCGGGCCGATCGGAATCCCTATTCGCCAAATATACGGGAGAAGAACCCCTTCGGTTCATGATTTTCCACTCCCAGTGAAGCATCCAGCTGCCGAAACATCTCTTTCTGTTCGTTGCTGAGACGCTTGGGGATGGCTACGAGCACCCTGATAATCATGTCGCCGCGCCCTACGGACTGCAGTCGGGGAATGCCCTTGTTGCGTTTGCGAAATTCCGCGTAGGGCTGCGTGCCCGGGGGAATCTCAAGCTCCTCCTCATGCCCTTCCAACATGGGTATCTCCATATGGGTACCCAACGCGGCCTGCGATACTGTCAGCGTCACCTCCAAGCGCAGATCAAACCCGTCCCGGGTAAAGAGAGGATGATCCTCCACCCGAAATTCAACGTAGAGATCGCCCGACGGGCCCCCGTTGAATCCCGGTTCGCCGCGTCCCGACAGCCGCATCCGACTGCCCCGATCCACTCCAGCCGGAACTTCGAAGGATATGGTCTTGACGGTCTCCGTACGTTTCTCGCCATAACAGCGGGTGCAACGCACCTTGATTTCCTGTCCAATGCCTCCACAGGCGGGACAGGTGCGTTCCGTGGCCACCGTGCCAAAAAGAGGCACTTCCTGTCTTTGCTGCACCGAGCCTCGGCCATGGCAATAGGAACAGACCTCTGGCGGATGTCCGGGCTCGGCCCCGGTCGCGTCGCAGCGACTGCACAGCTCGTGGGTGGGCACATCCAGATCCGTGGAGGTGCCGAAGGCGGCTTCACCGAACGTCAGCGTGACATCTGCCTTAAGGTCGTTGCCCTTGCGAGGACGCTGGGTGCGCCCGCCCGTGGTGGCCCCGCCCATACCAAAAAACTGCTCGAAGAGACTGCCAATGTCTCCCATGTCGACAAAGGACGATCCCCCACTCATGCGCTCTGCGTCATGCCCATACCGGTCGTACAGCTGCCGTTTCTGATCGTCGCTCAGAATCTGGTACGCCTCCGCCACTTCCTTGAAGCGTTCCTCGGCATTGTGATCCTTGTTGCGATCTGGATGATAGTGCTGGGCCAACTTGCGAAAGGCGCGCTTGATTTCCGTCGCCGACGCGTTGCGTGGCAACCCCAGCACTTCGTAGTAGTCTCTTTTGGCCATGCTGTAGTTGTGTTCAGTATCAGGGGACGTCGCGACTCTTTGTCCCGGGGGCGAAGAGCAGTCCGGTGCAAAGAGTCGCAAGCAGAATCACAAGACTGCCGAAGAGCAGCCACATAGACAGAGTGGACAGAGCATCATGGGAAGTGATGGCCAGAATCGCCAGCATGGCAACGCAGAGGACAACCCAAGTCCTGATGGCGGGGCGGCCAATGAGGCTACGAAAAATGGTTGCGTTTCCCGTGTGCTCCTTCTCTCCCATATCCAACTTTCAAGTGTACACCAGCCTCCTGTCAGACCGACAGAATGACTGGCATTCCTAGGTGTTCGGGCCCAGCGCCTCTGCCCAGATCCCATCGATCTGGTCAGCCAGATCCTGCATTGTGCCAGAGTTGACAATGACCCTGTCCGCCTGCGCGACCTTCCAGGCTGCGCTGGTCTGGTGGGCCATGCGTTGATGGACGTCCTCTTCGGCCATGCCGCGTTGCGCGAGCAGTCTCTGCAGCTGGGTCTCCCGCGGAGCTGTGACCACCCAGATCTGATCACACAGTCGACGGGTGGTTCCGGCCTCCAACAGCTTGATGGCCTCAATAGCCACGAGAGGGACCCGCACGTGCGCCAGATCCGTCTTGGCCATCTCGAACACGATGGGATGCAGAATCCCTTCCAAGGCGGCAAGCCGAGCGGGATCGCCAAAGACTTGGCGACCCAGCCGGGCCCGATCGATTTCTCCGGATTCCTGCAGGATCTCCCGACCGAACTCCTGCACCACGTGCGGATACCCGAGCCCCGAAGAATGCAGGGTCCGGCGCGTGATCTGGTCCATGTCGATGAGGGCGGCTCCCTTGGCGGCCAACAACTGCATAACGGTGGACTTGCCCACGCCGATGTTGCCGGTAATGCCCACTACCAGTGGCTTGCCATCCATGTCGCCTACTCCTGCAGCTGGGCCAGCTCGGCCCAGCGTTGATCCGCTTGGGCTTGCAGGTACTTGTGGGCCTTGTTCAGCTTGCGGATGGCCTCGCCATCTCCGGCTGCGCCGGCTGCAGTCAGCCTTTCGACTACACGCGACATGCGGCCCTCAATGGCGTCGATTTCCGCGACCAGGCCGTCTTCTCGTTCTTGGATCGAGCTCCGCCCCTTGGACGATTCGCCCTTCCGCAGCCGCGCGCCCACCCTGCGCCCAGAACGGGTCTTGAAGCGATCGGGATTGAAATCGGTTTCCGTCTCTCTCCCGCCGTCTGCATCCCGGCGCAGATCCACGGAAGCCGGCTGTCCTGCACCGGGAGACGAAATCTCCCATACCGCCGTGGCCAGGGCATCCACGACGGCCGAATCGTGGGACACGAAGAGGATGGTGCCGTCATACTGCTGCAAAGCCCTCTCTAGGACCGCGGAACTGTCGAAGTGACTCATGGGTTCGTCCAGGATCAGGAAATTGGTCTCCTCCAAGGCCAGCAGGGCAAGGGCCAGCCGACTCTTCTGACCGCCTGACAACGTGCCCAGTGGCCGAAACACGTCTTCCCCCGACAGCTGAAACAGACCCAGATGGCTGCGGACCTCCTGATCCTGC
The DNA here is from genome assembly GCA_963422415.1 of Caldilineaceae bacterium. Taxonomy (GTDB): domain Bacteria; phylum Chloroflexota; class Anaerolineae; order Caldilineales; family Caldilineaceae; genus Bin34. The sequence goes on along the minus strand of OY729430.1, from coordinate 1,832,435 downwards.
ATGGCCTTGGCATCCAAGATGAAGTCAAATGGGGTGCGGGCTGAATCCATGGCCGCGAAGTCATCGTCGACCTGATGCTGGGCGAAGTAGCCGATACGGACATTGGCCCCGATCTGCAACAGACCCGCCAAAGGCTGCAACTGTCCCACCAGCGTGCGCAGCAGCGTAGATTTGCCGATGCCATTGGGGCCGACTAAAGCGATGCGTTCAAGACGCCGAATCTCTTGTTCCTCCACCTTGACAATAGGGGATCGTCTGTCATAGCCGGCAGCCAGCCCCTTGAAACGGGTCACTATCTCGCCACTGCGACTGGCCGTGGGAAAACGGAGGGACAGCCTCTTCGTCTTCTTGGGATTCTCGATCGCCTGCGTGGCCAGATAACGTTTCAGGCGTGTCTCGCGACCGCGAGCTTGCTTGCTGAGCGAACCGGCCTTGAAGCGGCGAACGAAGTCTTCGGTCTTGGCAATGTACTCTTCTTGGGCCTTGAACTCCTTGGCCTGGCGTTCGTCCCGGGCTTTCTTCTGCACCCTGTAGCTGCTGTGGTTGCCGGTGTACCGTGCCAGGCGGTGATGATTCATCTCCCAGATGCGGTTCACCACCTGATCCATGAAGTCCGGGTCATGGGACACCAAAACGAGGGCGCCCGACCACTTGGTCAGGACACCAATCAACCAAGGAAGGGACAGGGTGTCCAGATAGTTGGTTGGTTCGTCCAGCAGCAGCAACTGGGGACGCTCCAGAATGAGCTTCCCCAAATGCAACCGGGTCCTTTGACCGCCACTGAGGCTGGAAACCGGATTGTCCCAGACCTCCCGGGGAATGCGCAATCCCTGCAGCGCTTCCCGTGTACGGCGTTCCGTGTCATACCCGCCTCGGCGCTCCATCTCGGCCTGCAAGTCGCCATATTCCGCCAACAACGCCTGATGCGCAGCCGCCGCAGGGAACTCCGTCAGTTGCGCTCCCAAGACTTCCAGCCGATTCTCCAGACGGTGCACGGCGGCATGCGCCGAGTCTAGAAACTCCAGGACCGAGCGCCTCTCCGTGCCTGGCAGCTCCTGCCGCAGATAGCCCACATCTAGGCCCTGGCTGTGTACCAAGGATCCGTCAAACATATCGTCCTGGCCCGCCACGATCCGCAACAGGGTGGATTTGCCGCTGCCATTGGGGCCGATCAGGCCAATCCGGTCTCCCCATTCCACCCGGAAGCTGACCTTGTGAAAAACCAGGTCGGCTCCATACCTTTTTTCGAGTTGATCAGCTACGGCAATGGTCATAGTCTGGTGCAATGTCGGCTGCACAGATCCCGGATCTCAGGATGGGTTCAAGGCGGGGCAGGCGCCGGTCAATCAGATTTGCAACACAAAACATTTTCATTCGTCTTGCTATGGTAAGGGCTTTGCCCGCTTTTGCAGTTTCCAGAATCAGGACCTCGATCCTGCCACTCTGTAATGCGCAGCTGCAACAAACAAGGCGCCGCGCCAACGCCGCCACGGGGGAGGTCCGATGCCATTGAACTCGCAGTCCGCCAGGACGAACATTGTTGGGAGCGATTCTATGAACAGAACAAAAATGAAGTTGGGAAGGGACTCCCTGCTCAAACTGATTGTGGTCACGGGCCTGCTGCTGGCTTTTGTGAGTTCTGTCTCCTGGGCCGAGGACACGACCACCTACTATGTCCGGATCGATGATACGTTCAACTCGGTGGCGGACGCCCACGGGCTGACGATCGAGGAGCTGCTGGCGATCAATCCGGACATTACCGATCCCAACGAGATTTATGTTGGGACCCCCATCCAGATACCTGCTCCCGAAGTCGAAGAAATCGATCCGGGCTCCGCGCAGGCAGAATGTCCGAGATCCTACACCGTCGCGGCCAGTGACACCTGGAACACCATCGCCACGGCCCATGACATCAACCCGGGCATTCTGGCCTTGGTCAACAATATGGTGGTCACGGACGAACTGGTAATCGGGTTTTCTCTCTGCATTCCCGTGGTCGAAGACGATGGCGACGAAGTGGACTCGGACACCGATGACGCCCCACAGAAAGCCGATGACACCCCACAGAAAGCTGCGCCGCCTACGACCTTGCCCAAGCCAGGAGAGGGGAAAGGGGTATATCACACCGTGGTTCGGGGCGAATATCTGAGCCTGATAGCCCGACAGTATGACTGCACTGCCCGCACGTTGGTAGCCGTGAACAACGTTGCCAATCCCAGTCTGGTATACGTGAACACCCGACTTTGGGTGCCGGAGAATTGTGCCAGCCTGCAGCATCTGCTGCCAGCCATATCCCTGCCAAGACCGACGCCGGCACCGCGGCCTGCCCTTGTAACGCCGACACCGCAGTCTGCACCGACCGCCCCACAACCTGGAACCGCCGCGCCGACACCGCAGCCCGCGCCGGCCGCCCCACAACCTGGAACCGCCGCGCCGACACCGCAGCCCGCGCCGGCCGCCCCACAACCTGGAACTGCCGCGCCGCGGCCTGCGCCGCCTGTGCCTGCCAGGACCTATTTCAACTACAATTCCCAAGGCCCTTGGACCGGCCGCTATTACATCAATCCGAATGTCCAGGGTGGCCCCGCGGTCACTCGCCAGGATGCTCAGATCGCCTTTGACTGGGGCACCGGCAGTCCCGCCGGAAGCGTACCCGCCGATGGGTTCAGTGTGCAGTGGACCGGCAACTTCTTCTTCACCGGAGGCGAGTACCACTTCATTGCCCTAGCCGACGACGGCATCCGCATCTGGGTGGACGATGCCCTGATCATCAACGGTTGGAAGGACCAATCCCAAACCTTGTACTACACGGACTACACGCCGCGGTATGGCAACCATACGGTGCGGGTGGAGTACTACGATGCCCGCTTGGATGCGACTGCCATAGTCAACTGGGCTCCGACAAGATAATGGCGAGAGGGCAGAGAAAGCCACTACCTCTCTCTGCCCTTGGCGTGGCCCATCGGCTTGTATGACTTCCTGGGGTCCAAACCCGTAAAGAATCAAGCGTCTACACCCGCAACCGGATTGCAAGCGAACCAAGGAAATCGTAAGCGACACCCTGCAGCGTCTTCCCAGCGTTGCACCCCTGAACACAACCAGAACGAAGAGAAGGTTCCTGGAGGATCATCAATGCATAAGCGAATGAATGTGCCTGCGAAGGTCTTGCTCATATCCGTCCTGACTGTCATGTCCCTGCTGGCGCTTTCCAGTTTCGCTTGGGCTGACACTTCTACAACTCCCGGTGGTACAGACAGGTTTGAGATCATTGAGGTCAGCGGTCGCTCCGCATACTTTTCGATTCGGGACACAGGCGACTGTGACGACACAGACGAGAACTGTACAATCAGGGTCACAAGACCGGCCGACGTTGCCCTTTCCACGGAATCCGATTGGGCGACCGAATTCAATACCCAGTGCGGCAACAGTATCCCCAGCCGCGGCACAGGCGCCCAGAACAAGGCGTTTGAAAACTGTTGGAATTCAAGATACGAGGTGGAATGGCCGATCATTGAACTGGGCAGTGATTTCAAGTTTGACATCACCCCGCACTGCGACGGCAGCGACACTGAGTGCGCCATTGAACTGGCAGTCTGCTACAACCCCGAGGACTGCGATCCCTCTGACGATTCAGCCCGAGATCGGGACAGTGCAAGCTCGGTCGTGGGCGATCTCTGGGATGATGCAGGCCGTTGCCTCTATGACGACGATGAGGAAGACGTCTGGGAATGCATAGACGATGAGTTTCAGGATTGGCTTGATGACGAAATGGGTTCTCGCGATGATTACGATGATCTGATTGACGAGATGAAAAGAAGCAAATGGGACGACTTGGGGATCGCAACCGATGAAAACAGGGATTACGATGACGACCTGAACGATGTCGGCGGGGATTCCGGTCCTTCCCGGGACGAAGATCCAGAGACCAGGATCGAGTTCTATCAGCGCCGCTGGCAGGGTGCCACGCCCATCGACCTTCTCCGGGACGAAGAGGAGGTGGACAAAGGTGGCTACAGTTTCCGACCCAATCAGGACGAGTACCTGACCATCGACGTCACGTCCTACTTTGACCTGTCCGGATCTGTTCCGATCCAAAACACCGTCATCGGGAATTTCACCTTGGCAGGGGAATCCTCCTTCTTCCGGCAGTATCTAACCAACTTCTATGTCCAGATTACAGATCGGAAGATAGTCGACTGCATGGATGATCGGGGATACGATGTGGATGACGAACACAATGTCGCTCTGAACAACCTGGATTTGATCGCCTGTGACGAACGAGTGGCCGAAGCCGTGAAGATCTGTCCCACCGAAAACATCGGGGCCCAGTACATCATATACAGGATGTACCATTATGGACTGTTGGCGGGTATCCTTTCGGACGCCGCGGCCCACACCCTGCGGACCAATCTGGAAGACGCCCGGGTACGGGCTCCGGAATGTCTCTGTGCAGCGGGATTTGAGGAAAAGGACATGATCATCTCCGAGCGTGCCTCCTCGAATCCGTGGTTCAGTACCACTGCCCGCCGTCCTGCCAATGTATGCCGGTAACGGAGCGAGTCGCGTGCATTGCACTAGCATCACAACGAACAAGGAGTCGCACCAGCCGCGGTGCGACTCCTTGCAAGACAACACAGCGTCTTTGCGGAACTCGCCATTTCGGCCATGAATAACAAAATCTTTTCTTATTGTCTTGTATACTGATCTCAGTGATTCACAAGAGGGTAGGCATGACCTGCCTGCAAAGTACCCTTCGGGCTCAGTGAACATCCGAAACTAGAGAAGTCCTGCTCCGGGCTCGTTGTTGCCAGCAGGCAGACACCGCATCCTTGCTTCGCCCTCCACCCTAGATTCGCAGCTGTTACCACTGTCCGACTGATTCGGGAATTCCCGAAATGGGCACTGTGCAGGAAATCAGACAGCCACCCGTAGTCGGGAGGTACTGTTATGAAGTCTCTGTTTCACCGCGTTCGCCTGCCCTTGCCGCTGGCAGGCATGTTGCTTCTAGGCTTGGTTTGGAGCAACGAGGTCCACGCCCAGACCTTTCAATCCACATATCAGGCGCAAGCGGGAGATACCCACCAGTCCATTGCCCAACGGCATGGCATTTCCGTGGCGTTGCTGCATTCCCTGAATCCCCATGTCGCGATCTACCTCCAGCCAATTCGGGGCTCCCTGTACCGGGTTCCCACCGCGGCCTTGCTGGGATCTTCTCCGGGATATTGCCCCCGGCTGCATACGGTCAATCCCAATGAATCACTGGCCTGGATCGCCGGAGTGTACCGCGTAGCAGTCGAAGAGCTGGCACGCATGAACAATCTCAGCCCCAGTTCCCCGATCTACGACGGGTACGTGCTTTGCCTGCCTGCCTATACCACTTTGTCGGGGAGCACGATCTCCACGGCGCCCACCTATACAGCGGCCCCGGTGGTAGTGCCCGCTGTGACGGCTTATGTGCCGACAGCATCCAAGGTAGGGCCTTGGACTGGGCACTACTACAATTATCTGCAGTCTTCGGCCCCCGTTCTGACCCGCGTGGATGCCAACATCGACTTCTCGTGGGGGCCCTTGAGTCCGGGGCCCGGCGTAGGCGTCGACCACTTCAGTGTCATTTGGCAAGGCAACCACCATTTCTCGGGACGCAACTATCGGTTCATGGCGCTGACCGATGACGGTGTACGCGTATGGGTAGGTGGCGTACTAGTGATTGACGGGTGGAAGGAACAGGGGACCACGCTGTACTTCAAGGACTACGCTCCGCCTCAGGGCACGCACTGGGTACGGATCGAATACTACGAATCCAGCATTGATGCGCACATATCCGTCAACTGGGTCCAGAACTGACCGTCAGACTTTCATGACCCGCCAAGGGAGAACCATATGAACCGACCCATCCAATCCGCAGTGCGCTATGTGAGCGTCCTCGCGGTCTGCCTGTTCGCCTTGCTCGGAACTCCCGCCATTGTCCAGGCAGCCGACTATACGGATACGGACATTGACCAGTTTGACATCGTGAGCTCCTCAAGCAGGCGATCCCAGTGGACCACTCGAGGATGCACGGACGATGATGACGTCGACGAAGGCTGTTATGTGGAGGTGCGGGCCGATTCCAGCCTGCAGGACGACATATCCGCTCGGACAGCAACGAGTACCAGTACCACGAACAAGTGGACAGACTATTTCAACAGTGTTCTCCTCAATGACTGCAGTCTGCGCAACAGGGACGACTATCACGAAAAGAACAAAGACTTCAACGACTGCTGGGAAGACAAGGGAGCCACGGTGACGTGGCCTCAAGTCGACCCCAGCGAATATTTTGAGGCCACGGGATTCTGCAAAAGTGGCGACAGATCCTGTTCCATCAACATCAACATTTGCTACAACGCCAACGAATGCGACGGTGCAAGCAGGAACGATGACGAATTTGATGAAGATGACGGGCGCATGGCCGACTTTTTCGATGAGACACGCCGGTGTCTGTACGATGTCAGCAACAGAAGGTTTACGAAGTGCATCAACGATCAACTGCGTGAGGTCTATAACACGCTCCAAAGACGGGGCCGCATGAGCTACAGTGCGCTGAATGATCAGCTGAAGGAAGATGGCGTGGAGATCGAGAGATACTCCAGCTCTCTGAGCAAGGTGGAGAACACCTCCTATTTCGGTACCGAGTACCTTGGGGCCAGGAACAGACTACCTGTGGTTTCGCCGGCTCCGGCCCGCGCCGGATTCGTCTCCTCCTACCCGTCCGGTCAGGTTACGACCTCCAAGCCTTGGATCAACCGGGTGTTCTGGCCCACGATAGATGGGTATGCGCCCATACCCGGAGGCGACTTCATTCTCGTGAACTTCACCCAGTATCTGGAGGCACAACCGTACGCCCGGATTTGCGGGACCAGCGCCGGCTGCATCGAGACAGTGGGACGTTCCAGCCATTTCTCCTACATGAGCAATGTCTCCATCGTGAACAGCGATCGAAACACCATTGCCTGTCTGCGCAATCGGGGGTACTACATTGGCCGCGGCACAGTCTTGGCCTTCAATGATCCGAATCTGCAAACCTGCGATAGGCGCATGTCGGCGGCCAACACCTATTGCCCCAATGGCGGTGAAGGGGCCAAGGCCGAGTTGCTGAAGATGTACAACTTGGGACTGGCCACGAATTTGCTGAATCAGGCCACAGCGCAGAGCCTGCAAAATGATCTGGCAAGAGCCTCCACCACTGCGCCGAGATGCCTCTGTACCGCGGGTTTTGCCTCAGGCGATCTCGTGGTTTCCACTTCGACCACGGACAATCCTTGGAGCACGGGAACTTTGGCGAACTACTCCAATCTTTGTGGCTAAAACGCAGAAGTGACAGCCAACAGAAAAGACCCTGGACCCCCCATGTAGGTCCAGGGTCTTTTCTGTTAAGCAGGGTATAGGGAAATCAAGCTGGCACTGTCTCGTCCGTCAAGCCGGTTCGCACCCAGTCACTGGACGCGGACGCTCTCTACCTAAGCCCCCGGTGTGCGCCAAGGGCGCACACCGGGACTGGGAGAACTTGCCATGCTTCACACATACAGTGGCAACAGCACGCGTCCTAGACACAGGAAAACTGTTGACAGGCAATGACGCCAAACCCGGTGAGAAAGAATGGCAATACGAAGTAATCCTGTCAGAACGGATTACTTTCCATAGGGAAAAGAACCTAGCCAGCAGGCTGACACCTGAAAGACTGCCGAGCCTCATATTCATATAAGAATCTTGCTCGGCTTGCTTCTTCCTCATCTTGCTTTCTACAGAGACTCCTCGCTCTTGGCTTTGACGTGCTAATGGAGCGGCGACCGGGGGAGGCAATGGTAGTCCCTTGGAGCTGCCAAGACCGCCAAGGTAACCTGCAAAAATTTGGGAGGAATGCGGTCCTCGCGCAGCTTGTCCCTGCTCTGTTCATCATCCACAGACATCTCGCTCGCGATTCCATGCCCAAAAAGCCTCTGTGCAGTTCATGCACCCTCTAGGCAAGGCGGGGAAGCGGTTACATCAAACTGACACACATCTTCACGATATGTTTGGCCACTTGGAATTGGGATCTCGCCTGTGCTCTGATACACGGTGACCTCTCACGGTCACTCGGCGGAGGATGCGGGCAAGAGCTGCAGAGTATCGGAGCCGCGGACCTGCGACGAGTGGACTTGGTGTTCTGGATCCAGGAGCCCTCCACTGGTCGTATCCTAGGCGTGATCCACGTGGAGATACAGGACCGTATCCAGCAAGTCATGCCGGCGCGCCGTCTGGTCTATGCTGCGCGTCTGAAGGAGCATTTGATAAAAACCCAAGTGCTGCGGGCCGACAGCCTTCCTGTCCCTCTGCAACAGCTGCTGATACACACCGGGCGTGGCATCTGGAACCGACACCGTCCAGTGGTGTCCCACACCCGCCCCGGCAGTCTGTGGGACGAAAGCCATCTCATACCCCTCCTGGACATTGGCATCCACCCAGATGCGGCGTGGACGGAACTACCACTGACCACGGAGACCGCAGCATTCACTGGCCTCACCTTGCTGCAGCGGGACGTGCACCGTCTTCTGCAGGGCGGGTCTGCTCGCCTATCCGCGTACGTAGGCCGTATGGTTTTTTCGCAGGCTATACAATTTGTCTGTCTTGCGCGACTGGACCGATCACGGCTTGGATGCGACCGTCACCCGTTGGATCACCACCGGCATCGTCGCCGCTCTGGCCGATACCGGACATTTCACGCCGCGGTTGCAGGCCGCCCGTTCTCTGGAGGAAATAGTCATGGATGCCCAAACGTTGCGGGCCGAGCTAAGTGAGGCTTGGGGCCAAATCAGGGCCGAAGAAAGAGCTGAGGGAAGAGCCAAGGGAAAGGCCGAAAACAGGGCCGAACTGACGGAAGTCAAGCGGACGGAATTGCTGGACGCGGCCGCTCCCTATCTGGCCGATGCCGCGCGGCCTTGGCGCGCCGGAACTGGGAGGAATTGCCTCGCTTCGCGGATGTAGTGGCAGCGGCGTTCCAATCGGACGCGCCCCAAGCGCTGGAAAGACTGCTGACAGGCGGTGACGCCGAACCCGGCAAGGAAGAGGGCAACACGACGTAATCCTGTCGGCACGGGTTGCTCCCCCATTGTCTCGGACTGCCTGCACCAATGCCAGTCGGTTGCGTGAAACTGTACCAGTGATCACCGAACATCTCCCCCAACGCATTGCCTGAAGGGACATGGATTGACCACTTGGAGATCTGCCCCGGGATTCAAAGCACAAGACCGGGGCTTCGAGAAGTCTGAGACGTTTAACTAACAGAACATGGGTTTCTCGAGCCAAGGTAGCAAGAGAACAATTCCATATTGACTTTGCCCATTCAATCGACTATCTTGGAAAGACATGGGAAACACTGACCTTGATTTGGACTAGTAGTCGCCGGGTTGGCATTCAGAGAGCCCCGACAGGTGCGAGGGGGCATGCCGGAAAGCGATGAATGGACCAGTGAGTCGCGAGCTGAACGGGATTTCTCAGTAGGCAAGCCGGAAACGCAACCGTTACCAGTGCGCCAAGACTGACCCCATAGGGGTTGTTCTTGCCGAGAGAGCTTTGGCCCTAGAGCCAAGTTAAGCGGGGTGGCACCGCGGTGGTCCACGACTATCGTCCCCAAGTGCAGGAAATTGACACTTGGGGATTTTTTTGGAGGTCGCGTGAACCACTTTTTCCCTTCCTTGACAAGGGTTGAGGCTGCCCGCTCCTTGGGCACGCAGATACCTGTCTACACCACCATACCGGCGGACATGATCACCCCGGTCTCCATCTTCTTCCGCTTGTGTCGGCACCCGGCAACGCGGTCCATGGATGGCACGCAATTGGCGGCGCCCAGCTTTCTACTGGAGTCCGCCGAGGCCGGCACCCGGTTTGGCCGGTACACGTTCCTAGGGTTGAACACGGAACGCACGCTGGTAGCCTATGGCGATGAAATCACTGAGTCCACGGCTATGGGTGCCACGCGCCGGTTCAAGGCGGAACCCTTCGCCTACTTGCGCGGCCTGCTGGACAGCATCACGCCGGTAACGATTCCAGAACTACCCAAGTTCTGCGGCGGAGCCGTGGGTCTGTTCGGATATGACATGGTGCGCTTTATCGAGGAACTGCCGGCCACCGCAGGCAATGAAATCGGCACCCCGGACATGGCCTTGCTGTTCAGCAGCGAGATGGTGGTCTTCGATCACGTCAGGCATTCTCTGCTGGTCATTGTCAATCTGGACCTAACCGTCGAGGACCTGAAGGCGGAGTATGCGCGGGTCTGCGCGCGCATCTCGACAATTCGTGCGCAGATTCATGCTCCATGCCCGGAACCAACACTGCCCGCGATCACGGATGAAACGCCGTGGGGCTGCTCTCACACGCGAGCGGAATATCGGGAGATGGTGCTGACCACCAAGGACTACATCAGGGCCGGAGACATCTTCCAAGGGGTCCTGAGCATGCGCCAGAGGAGGGACACGAACGCAGATCCGTTCACCATCTACCGGGCTCTACGCATGATCAACCCTTCTTCCTATATGTTCTATTTCGACTTCTCCCAGGTGCCTGGCATCCAGGGCCGTCCCATGCGCGTGATCGGTTCCAGTCCGGAGATGCATGTGCGCCTGGAGGAACGCGAGGCCTCTCTGCATCCCATTGCCGGATCGCGGTGGAGAGGAGCGACCCCGGAAGAGGACGATTGCCTAGCCGCGGAGCTACTTCTGGATCCCAAGGAGAGAGCCGAGCATGTCATGCTAGTTGATCTGGGACGCAATGATCTGGGACGAGTCTGCACATATGGCTCGGTACAGGTGCAGAACGTCATGGAAATCGAGAGATACAGCCACATCATGCACATCGTGAGCGACGTGCGGGGTCACCTGCGACCCGACTACGATGCCATCGACTTGCTTCGGGCCACGATGCCCGCCGGCACCGTCAGCGGAGCTCCCAAGATCCGGGCCATGGAGATCATTGAGGAGCTGGAAGGTGAACGGCGTGGGCCCTACGCCGGCGTGATTGGATACTTGGACTATGGGGGATCCATGGACACGTGCATTGCCATTCGCACCATCACTATGCAGGGCAAGACCTGCATTCTGCAGGCGGGCGGCGGGTTGGTGGCAGACAGCGAACCGGACTACGAATACCAAGAGGCCATGAACAAGATGCGGGCCTTGACGGTGGCCGTGAAAATGGCTGAAGACGGCCTGCAAGCGTAAGGGGGCATGCGACCATGACACGCAAGAAGAGAATTCTGACGGGCGACCGCCCCACCGGCGCGTTGCATCTGGGCCACTATGTGGGCAGCTTGCGCCACCGCCTGCGACTGCAGCAGGAATACGAGTGCTACTTCCTGGTGGCAGACTTGCACATGCTGACCACCCGTCCCGATCCGCAGAGCATTGCCGAGATCGCCGCAAACGCCCGCAGCATAGTGCTGGACAGTCTCGCGACCGGCATAGAGCCCGAGGCGGTCACCTACTATCTGCAATCCGCCATTCCCGAAGTCAGTGAGATGGCGTTGCTGCTTGGCAGCATGGTCACGGTCGAGCGCCTGCAGCAGCTACCCACAATCAAGACCATGGCCCACGACGCGCGCCTGGACCAGGTGCCCTACAACCTGCTGGGATATCCAGTACTGCAGGCCGCCGACATCCTGATGCCCAAAGGCGACCTGGTGCCCGTGGGCCAGGACAATGAGAGCCACGTGGAGATCACCCGCCAGATCGCGCGTCGGTTCAATGCCGCCTACGGAGAAGTCTTTCCCATTCCGGAAGCCTATGTCGTGGGAGGCACCCTGGTTGGCACGGACGGCAACGCCAAAATGAGCAAGAGCTTGGACAATGCCATCTCCTTGAACGACTCTCCCCGGCAAGTGGAGAAGCGAGTCATGAGCATGTACACGGACCCCAACCGCATCTCGGCCGACATTCCGGGTACCGTGGAAGGCAACCCCGTCTTCAGCTACCATGATTACTTCAATCCCGACAAGGCGGAGGTGGAGGATCTAAAGACCCGATACCGCGCGGGCCAAGTCGGAGACGTGGAGGTCAAGCGAAAATTGGTCCGGGCCCTGAATGACTTTTTGGATCCCATCCGGGAGCGGTACGCGCACTATGCGGCGCAAACCGGCTATGTAGACTATCTGCTGGAACAGGGTACGATCACGGCCCGAAAGGAAGCCCAGGCAACTCTCTTCGCCATGAAAAAGGCCATGGGCCTGACGGGCAACTGGAACCGTATTCGACGCAGTGCGGAGAAATATGGCAAGCGGCAGGGAGTGTGAACGGCATGGTGATCGTGATCGACAACTACGACAGCTTCACCTACAACCTGGTGCAGTTTCTAGGCGAGCTGGGAGCCGACATCAAGGTATATCGGAACGACAAGATCTCTCTGGATCAGATCAGGGCGCAGAAACCCGACCACATCGTGCTCTCACCGGGGCCCGGCACCCCGCAGAAGGACAGTGGTGTCAGCAATGAAATCATCGATGTCATAGGTCCGCAGATCCCCATTCTGGGAGTCTGCCTAGGCAACCAGTGCATCGGACATGTCTTTGGCGGCGAGGTCAAGGGCGCGCCTCGCATCATGCACGGCAAGACCAGCCCCGTCCATCACAATGAACAGGGACTCTTCGCCGGCCTGCGGAACCCCTTCACGGCCACCCGCTATCACAGCCTGATTGTGCATGATCCGATCCCGGCGGAGCTTGAGATCACGGCCCGTACGACAGAGGGCGAGATCATGGGGCTGCGGCATCGGGAACATCCCATCCATGGAGTGCAGTTTCATCCCGAGAGCTTCCTGACCGAACAGGGCCACGATCTGCTGCGCAACTTCCTCGCCATGACCCCTTGAAGAAATCATGTCAAGCGATCAGGGGCGGATCCAGACCGTATTGGCCTACTTGGCCAACTCGCCCGATCTGGATCTCGCCGGAGCGGAGATCACGACCGTGGAGGAGTTGTCCGGGGATCACAATGCCCTGTGGCGGATCCAGACGGCCCAGCGGGACGTCGTGCTCAAGATGTTCCTGGATGCGGGACAGGCCCGTGGCCGACGGCAGTTCACCAACCAAGATTCCGCCGCCCGGATTGGGGTGGCTCCGCAGACCATCGCCTTCGACCGGTATCCCGCAGGGTTGTCCCATCAGATTATGCTCTATGAATGGTGTCCCGGTCTGCCCCTGAACCCAACCCTGCGGGAAGACGCGATGGGATTGGCCATTGCCTTGGCCGCGGTCCATGCACGTCATCCGGCTGACCAGACGCGGCTCAGCCCGCATCCAGTCAGCCTGCATTATCAGTGGAGTCTGATCCAAGGCAGCAAGAGGCTGGTGGAGGAAGGAGTGGAGCGCGGTGGCATCAGTCCTCTGTCGGACTTTGTCCTGGAAGCGCTGTCCCGGGCGGAGACCATGGTGCGGCCGAAACTGGACAAGAACGAGTTGACTACTCCTGCCCTAGTCCATGGCGATCTTCAATTGTGCCACTGTCTCAAGGTGGACGGGGACATTCAGCTGCTGGATTGGGAAATGGGCGGCTTGGGAGATCCAGCCCGGGAGATCTGCCACCTCTTCCTGCACCTGCTGCCAGACCTGACTCCTAGGGAGAGAGCGGAATGGCTGGGACTGTACGCAGATCCTGCCGAAGCGCTCGACTTGGCCCCACGGGTCCGCACGTATGAAGTGTTGCTGCCGCTGGCCAGCCTGCTGGATCTCATTCTGCTGCCGTCCACGGCCCAAGATGCGCTGGCGGCCGCGGAAGAGTGTCAATTACTACAGTTTGCCTTTGGTTTGTGCCTGGATCATGTGACTGCCGCTCTGGACATGAACCTAGGTCCGCGGGACAGAGCGGAATTGGATGATGCATACCGGAGTCTGCGCCAGAACCGGTATACACAATGGGAAACGAAGGAAACCGCAGCATGAATATTTCTGACGCCATCAAGCGTGTTATGGCCCGACAAGATCTGGAAAGAGAGGAGGCCAAGGCGGTCTTGACCCAAATGGTGTCCGGAGGAGCCACCGACGCTCAGATTGGGGCGATCTTGGTGGCCCTGAACATGAAAGGGTTGACCGTCGAAGAGATAATCGGGTTCTACGATTCCCTGACCGCTCACGCAAAACCCTTTGATTGGAATCTCAATGGGGATTCTCTGTTCGACGTGGTCGGCACGGGAGGGGATGGTTCCCACAGCATCAACATCAGCACCACTGCGGCCCTCGTGGTAGCGGGTACGGGGCGGAACGTAGCCAAGCACGGCAACAAATCAGCCAGCAGCCAGAGTGGCAGTGCAGACCTCCTGTTGGCGCTTGGCGCCCGACTGGACTACGACATGGCTGGTGCGGCGGAGTGTCTACGGGACGTGGGATTTGTATTCCTCTTTGCCCCCCACTGTCATCCGGCCATGCGGTACGTAGGCAAGGCACGCCAAGAATTGGGCATTCGCTCCCTCTTCAATGTCATAGGCCCTCTGTCCAACCCGGCTCCCACAACGCACATTCTGATGGGAGTCTATGAAGACGTGCTGCTCCAGCCACTGGCGGAAATGCTGGCGCAAGTCGGCAAAAAGGGAGCCTTTGTGGTGCACGGGGCGGAAGGTATGGATGAGTTTTCCCTAGCCGGCCCCAATCAGGTGGCCCACCTGTCCCACGGTCAAGTGCAGACGCTGGACATCGATGCAGCCCGTCTGGGCTTCGCCCGCGCTGGACTGGCCGAAATTCGCGGCGGGGGACCCGAAGAGAACGCCGCCATCACCAGAGGCATTCTGGCGGGTGAAGTCGCAGGCCCCATGCGGGACGTGGTGGTATTGAACGCCGCCGCCGCCCTAGCCACGGAGAACGGAAACATGACCGCCCAGATCCCAGTGGCGAAGCAGAGCATTGACACGGGCCGGGCACTGGAGACGCTGGATGCCTTCGTGGCCAAGTCACAGGAGCTGGCCGGATGATTCCCTCTCCCATTGACGTCTCCCAATTTCAAGGCAAGGTGCTGGAAACCATTGTGGCAACCAAGCGCCAAGAGGTGAAACAAGCCCAATTGGCACAGCCATTGGCAGAATTACAACAACTGGCCCGGATAGCCCGAACCCCCAAGGACTTTGGAGCGGCGTTGACCCAGGCGTCTGGAGCCAGTGTCATCGCGGAGGTGAAGAAGGCCAGCCCCTCACGGGGGCGGATTGCGCGCGACTGGGATCCGGCGCAAATGGCTCTCTCCTATGTAAGGGGCGGGGCGGCAGCCATTTCCTGTCTGACGGATGAACCCTATTTCCAGGGACGCCTGTCTTACCTGGACCTGATTGGACAACGCTTGGAAGAGGAAGAATGCCCGGCTCCGGTGCTGCGCAAGGATTTCATATTTGACCCGTATCAAGTGTGGGAAAGCCGTGCCGCGGGAGCCGACGCTGTTCTGCTGATCATGTCCATCCTGAATGACGGGGAGTACCGAGACATTGCGACGCTGGCTCAGGATCTGGGTATGCAGGTTTTGATTGAGGTCCACGACGAGGACGAGTTGAACCGGGCCCTCATGTTGGACCATGTAGTGATCGGGGTCAACAATCGCAACCTGCGCACGTTTCAAACCGACATGGACAATACGCGCCGCCTGCGAAAATTCGTGCCCCAGGATCGGGCACTGGTCGGGGAAAGTGGCATTAAGACAGCCCGAGATGTGCAGATCATGGCGAAAATAGGTTGCGACGCCATTCTGGTGGGGGAGTCGTTCAGCAAATTGCCCCAGTCCCGGAGGGAACGCAAGGTGCGAGAATTCGTGATGGCCGGCATGCTGGTGGAGACCTAATACGGACTCGATTGAGAGAGGGGTCACTTTGGTAACTGTTGCAATCCACGCGACATGCAACTCTGTGCCTTCAGCCCCGGGTTCACGGGATAGACGACTGCAACCGCGGGGAGGGAAACGCGTGTCCTGCATGACTCTCGGTCCTCTACGTCAAGGCGCGAGCTCTGCCATTCGCGACAAGATCGCAAGTCTGATTCCATAACTGGTCAAGCGCCCTTGGGGGGGCACGACACAGGCGGCCTCGCCTACGGACTGTCTTTCTTTTAGGGGCGGGGCGCATGTCCCCTGGGGTGGCTGGAAGGCCGCGGCCGGCGTTGGGCATTTCTTTTCAATTGCTTCCCACGACAGCTATCATAAAAGGGGAACACGGACCTTTTCTTCGCTACAGCGTGAAGGCTCCACTGGGCCCAACGGCCCCGCAGGCCGCGTCCCAACTTGCCTTTTCGGTCTTCATGAGTGCACTGCTAAAGACAGCCCGGTTTCTCGGACCCTACAAACTGCTCATCGTAGGCACTCTGCTAACAGTGATCCTGCCGGTAGCCATGGAGCTGGTGGTGCCGCGCCTGATGCGAGTCGTCATTGACCAGGGCATCATGCAATCGGACATGCAGGCCATCTGGCAGGGCTCGGCGGCCATGTTCGTGGCCGCCGCCGCCGGCGCCATTGCCACTTTCGGCCAAGGCATTTTTCGCGCCCGTCTTTCTCAGGCGCTGGCGTACGACATCCGGAACGCCCTGTTTCACAAGGTGATGACGTTGTCGCATCCTGACGTGGATCAACTGCAGACAGGCCAGCTCATTACACGCCTTACCGCGGACGTGGATGTGGTGCGCATGTTTTCCAGCATCGGACTTTCCCTGCTCCTGCGCGCGGCGCTGATGGTGGCGGGCAGCATGGTTCTGCTCTCCCTGTCGGATGTGCGCCTGTCCTTGATTGCTTGGATCATGCTGATACTGACCGGCATAGTCCTGCGTGTGGTGTTCGTGAGAGCCACGCCGCTGTTCATGATCGTGCAACAAAAACTGGCGGCGCTGAATGTCGTGGTACAGGAAAATCTCGCCGGCATGTCGGAAATCAGGGCCTTTGTGCAGGAGAAGGCCCAGATTCAACGCTTTGGCGCCGCCAACGAGGAATTGGTGGACCAGAACATCAAGGTGGGGCGCATGATCGCGGTGTCTCTGCCCCTGATCGCCCTGTTCACCAATCTAGGTTTGGGGGCCATGTCCTGGTTTGGCGGCAATTCGGTCATTGCCGATCGCATCACGCTCGGCCAACTGGTGGCCTTCAACAGCTATCTGATGATCGGTCTCACTCCTCTGCTGCTGCTGAGCGGAATGCTAGCCATGTTTTCCCGCGCTACCGCCTCCGCGCAGCGCATATGGGAAATTCTGGATGCAGAACCGACCGTACAACCACCCGTCGCGCCTTCTGCCCGCGAAATGAAGGGACGCATTGAGTTTCGTCATGTGGATTTCGCCTATGCCAGGCAAACCAACATGTCCGACTTGATGAATGGGCACACAGAGCCGTCCAACACCAGCGCCTTGAACGGAGCCTTGGCCTCAGGGATAGGGAAGCAGGGAGAACATGTACTGATGGATCTGAATTTCGTCATCGAGCCGGGCCAGACTGTCG
This sequence comes from Caldilineaceae bacterium, assembly GCA_963422415.1. Taxonomy (GTDB): domain Bacteria; phylum Chloroflexota; class Anaerolineae; order Caldilineales; family Caldilineaceae; genus Bin34. Next base: position 1,814,985 of record OY729430.1, on the reverse strand, counting down.
GTCTGATAGGCGCCACGGGTTCGGGGAAATCCTCCCTCTTGTACCTCATTCCGCGTTTTTACGATGTCACGGCCGGCGCAATCCTGATCGATGGTGTGGATGTACGCGATTGGGACCTGAGCTCGCTGCGTCGTTCCATGGGTTTGGTGGCGCAGCACCCCGCCCTGTTCAACCGCACGATCTTGGACAACATTGCATTCGGACGTCCCTTATTGTCCGAAGAAAAGGCGCAGCGGATGGCGCGGATGGCGCAAGCCCACGAATTCATTCAGGCCGAAACCGACGGGTACGACTACTGGGTGGAGGAAGCGGGGTCCAATCTTTCGGGTGGACAGAAACAACGGATTTCCATCGCCCGGGCTCTCGCCATCGATCCGCGGATTCTGTTGCTGGATGACGCAACATCATCCGTGGACCTGGAAACCGAAGCCGAGATCCAGGCAGCGTTTCAGGAAGTTTCGCGCGGACGCACCACCATCATTGTGGCCCATCGCGTATCCAGCATTGTTCACGCGGATTGCATTCTCGTTCTGGACGCCGGCCGCATTGAATCCGCCGGCACCCATTCCGAGTTGCTGAAAACCAGCCCCATGTATCGTGAACTGTACGGAATCCAGTTGGGCTGATCCCTTCGCACTCCGGCGCACGGCGGCTTCACAAACCGCGATCCATCCATGACTGTCTCAGATTCTCGCCCGCCACGCTCTGTCCAAGGCCCAAGCGGCGGGCGCTTGGGCATGGGCGGCGGCAGGCCGACGGGTGAAGCCGCGCGCAATCCACGCCAGACAGCACATCGTCTGCTGCAACAGCTGCATCCTTTCCGCACCCGCATCTGGATGGTAGCGGGTCTGGTGCTCCTGAGTACAGCTCTGGGATTGATCGGACCAATCTTGCTGGGTCGGGCCATTGATCTGTTTATCGTCCGAGCCAATCCGGCCGGATTGGCTCGGACCGTCTGGATCCTGTTGGGGGTGTACGGGATGGCATTCTGCACGAGTGTGGCCCAGAGCCTGCTAATGGTGGAGATTGCACAGCGCTTTGTCAGCCATCTGCGCTCCTTGATTTTTGTGCATATCCAGCGTCTGTCGCTCGCGGACCACAATCAACGCCGCACGGGCGACCTGATGAGCCGTGTAGGCAACGACACGGAAACGATCAACCAGACTCTGTCCAACGGACTCATCGAGTTCGCCTCCAACGCGCTCTTGCTCTTGGGCAGCCTCGTATTCATGCTGATCCTGAACTGGCGGCTTGGATTGGGGGCCTTGATCCTGCTGCCCACCATGCTGTTCCTGACCGGTCAGATCACTGTCCGCAGTCGCAAGGCCTTTCGTCAGGTGCAGCGGCAACTGGGTCTCATGAATGCCACCATCGAGGAAAGCATCACCAATTTCCGTGAGATCAAGGCCTTTGACAAGGAAGCCGACATCCGGCGCGAGTTTGCCACAGTCAGTCAGAAATACCGATACGTGGCTACGCATGCCGAGGTTATCATGGCTATCCTGGGTCCCATGTTCTCCACGATGAGTGTGATCTGTCTGGGAGCCTTGGCGTTATACGGTGGGTGGTTAGCCCTGAACGACTATGTACAGGTAGGCATCATTGCCACTTTCATCATCTACATTCGGAACTTTTTCCGTCCCCTGCGGGCGCTGGCCATGCTGTACAACCAGCTGCAATCCTCCATTGCCGGGGCGGAACGCATTTTTGAGGTTCTGGACACGACTCCTTCGGTCACGGACCGCCCCGGCGCCGTGACTCTGGAGAAGGTGCAGGGTCTGGTCGAATTCGATCAGGTGGACTTTTCCTATGCACCTGGAATTCCTACATTGCGCAAGGTGCAGCTACGGGTAGAACCCGGACAAACCGTGGCGCTCGTCGGTCCCACAGGCGCCGGCAAGACCACTCTCGTCAGTCTTCTGAGTCGCTTTCTCGACGTTACCGCAGGTTCCATTCGCATCGACGGCTTGGACTTGCGTGATATTCAGCAGGACAGCTGGCGTCGCCAGCTGGGCATCGTGTTGCAAGACAACTACCTGTTCACCGGTACCGTGATGGAGAACATCCAGTTTGGCAAACCGGATGCCACCGACGCAGAGGTCTTGGAAGCGGCGCGCATTGCCAATGCCGACTGGTTCATTCGCCGGCTGCCTTCAGGCTATGGCTCACGGGTGTCTGAACGGGGCCACAACTTCTCGGAAGGGCAACGTCAGCTGATCGCCATCGCCCGGGCCGTGCTGGCTGGGCCGCGAGTCCTGATTCTGGATGAGGCCACCAGCAGCGTTGACACTCGGACCGAAATCCACCTGCAGAAGGCCTTGCTGGAACTGATGAAAGACCGAACCTCGTTTGTCATCGCACACCGCCTCAACACCATCCGCAATGCTGACATCATCTTGGCGATCCGGGATGGACAGGTGGTGGAACAGGGCACGCACGAGGAACTGATGGCCAGGGGGGGACATTATTACAACCTCTATACCAGCCAAAGGCAGCGATTGCTCCAAGTAGATTCCTGAATTTGAAAAGAGGTGTGGCGAGAGACTGCGCGCGCATGCCATGATTGTCTGGATCCAGTCCATGTCCTTGACCAACGAACACCCGATCCTTGGAATGCGTCTCGTGGACTGGGGCTGTTCCCGGTAGGCAGCAGGATCTGGGAATTTCCGGATCCTGATGAAGGACGTGGCGGTTTGCTTGCCATTTGTGACATTCCCGCTGCCGTTTCATCCCAGCCATCATCTTCCCTTTCCTCATCTTGTCCTCCTGTCACGGTCTCTCCCGTGACAGGGCGCAGGATCGGTATAGTATATATGTGTATCGCTGGGGAGAGACCGTTGTTCATGAAAGTCAAAATCTGCGGTATAACCAACCTGCCGGATGCAGTCTGTGCCTGTGAGGCCGGAGCCGATTATCTGGGTCTGGTCTTTTATCCCAAGTCACCCCGGTTTGTCTCGCTGCGGAATGCGGCCCGACTGGTACGACAACTCCGACAGGTTGGTTGGGATCAGGATACGGGACCTGCCTTGGTGGGTCTCTTTGTGAAAGAACCGATCGCAGTCCTCAACAGGGCTGTCGCCGAAATCGGAGTGAACAGATTGCAGCTCTACGGAGAGTACCGCCGCCAAGACCTGGAGGCCCTGAAAGCTCCTCATTTCATGGCCATACGCCTAGACAACATCAAGACGGCCCGCGCGGAGGCGGAACGATATGGCAACCCGTCCGCGGCGCCGGGTCCCACCTTGATGATGGATGCCTACGTGCCTGGCGTGTGGGGCGGCACAGGCCAGACCGGAGACTGGAAATTGGCGGCCCAAATCTGCAACGAGCGGCCCGGCACCCTGTTGGCGGGAGGTCTGACGCCGCACAACGTGGCGGCGGCGGTGCAGCAGGTGCAGCCGTGGGGAGTGGATGTTTCGAGTGGCGTCGAGGCCTGCAAGGGGATCAAGGAGCATGCCGCTGTCCACGCCTTTGTCGCTCATGCTAGGCAAGCCGCATTGGCGGCGCGCCCGCAGTCCATGGTCTAGGCGGCGTCCCGGCAGCGTTCCATGGAAATCCTGGGTGGGCCTCTTTTCGCCGTAGCCGGTGCAGGCGAGTCGCATGGCCCCGCCATTACCTCGCTCGTGATGGGCTGTCCATCCGGACTGCGCATAGAGCGCAGGCAGATCCAGGCATTCCTAGATCGACGCCGTCCGGGCAGCAGCAAACACGGCACGCCGCGTCGCGAAGAGGATCAGGTCTATCTGCTCAGTGGCCTGTTTCAGGACGAAGATCTGTACGGCGGTCCTTCTCTGTTCGTCTCTCCAGAAGCCGGTGAAATAGAGACCTATGGCGCAGGCTACACCACCGGCGAACCCATTGCGGCCGTGGTCTTCTCGCGCAGTCGTCGATCGGAACATTACGTCCAGATCAAGGGGTTGCAGGGTGAAGTGCGGCCAGGCCACACGGATCTGGTCAAGCACTACAAGTCACGGGGGTACACGGATTATCGGGGCGGCGGCCGTTCCAGCTATAGATCCACAATTTCGGATGTGGTGGGAGGCAGCGTCGCCCGCTTGTATCTGGCAGAGCGCTTCGACACGCACATTCTTTCCTCCATCGTTCAGATTGGCGCTCTGAAGACACAGACCTCTTTCTTGGATCATGTCCAGGCCAACCCCGAATTCGATGTCACGGCGGGCCTGATGTCCCTCGAGAGACAGCTGGGGACGGGAGAGCTGCATACGCATGACGCGGAGTTTGCCCAGAAGGCTGGGGAGTTGATCAAGCGGACCCGCATTGCCGGAGATTCCCTGGGGGCGGCCATTCAGGTTGTGGCCTTTCACCCGCCGGCGTTGGCAGGTGAGCCTCTCTATCAGAGCCTCAAGCTGAAACTGATGGGGGTTCTCGGTGGACTGCACGCGGTGCAGTCCTGCGAAATGGGGGCGGGCAAGAATGTGGTGTGGCGCAAAGGCAGTGAAAACAACGATCCCATTCGCCGCACTGGTTATCAGTCCAATCACCATGGCGGACTGTTGGGTGGCATCACCACTGGCAATCCCCTGGTCTTCACCGTCGGATTCAAGCCCACCGCCTCCATTGCCCTGCCGCAGCAATCCGTCACCAAGGGATTCGAGGAAATCCAATTTGCACTGCGACGGGGGCGCCATGATCCTTGCGTAGGGGTGAGAGCCGGCGTCACGCTGGAATCCCGCATGGCCATCGAATTGCTGAACGCAGTCCTGATGCACCAGGCGAGCCAGCCGACCAAGGACAATTTCACACTGTTCCCCAAGTAGTGATCAATGGTAGAAGCGACTCTTCCCAATATCGTGTTGACCGGCTTCATGGGCACGGGCAAGACGGAAGTGGGCCGTCGCCTGGCCCAAGTTCTGGACCGGACATTCGTTGACATGGATGACCTCATTGAGGAACGTGCCGGCATCCCCATTGTCCAAGTTTTTGCCCACGAGGGTGAAGCAGCCTTCCGGCAGTTGGAACATGAAGTGTGCTGCGAGGTGGCACAACGCACAGGTCTGGTGGTGGCTACGGGGGGGGGCGCTGTGATCAACCCGGCCAGTCGCCAAGCCTTGCAGGACAGTGGAGTTCTGATCTGTCTCACTGCGGTCCCGGAAGAGATAGGACAACGCATTGGCACGGATCGCAACCGTCCCATGCTGGAAACAGATACCGGTTCGCGCCAGGATAGGATCAAGGTTTTATTGGAAGAGCGCGCTCCCCATTACAATGCCATTGCACACCAAGTGGACACGACCCATCTGACACCGGCAGAAGTGGTGGCCCGAATCAGGCGACTGGTTTGCTCATAGTCTCAAGTTCATGCACGGCAATTCACCTCTGCTAGACGCAAAAGCCCACAAGCTGGAAATACGCAGCCCGGAGAACACCTACCCCATTTGGGTTGGCGAAGGATTGCTGCAGCGGGTGGGAGACGCGCTGGCCGCCGTGGAACTGGCCAAGACCGACGTGGGCATCATTACGCATCCCGCACTGGCCACGTTGTATGGAGACACCTTGCAGACCACGCTGGAGCGCGCAGGCTATACTCCCCACCTCTTTGCATTTCCCGCGGGCGAAACCTCCAAGATTCTCCGCACCGTGGAAACTCTATATGGGGATTGCATCGAGGCGCAACTGGACCGACGCAGCGCCATTGTGGCCCTGGGTGGCGGCGTAGTGACCGATGTGGCCGGATTTGTAGCCGCGACCTATCTCCGGGGCGTACCCTATTTTCCCGTGCCGTCCACACTCCTGTCCATGGTGGATTCCTCGGTGGGCGCCAAGTCCGGCGTGGATCTGCCCCAAGGCAAGAATCTAGTGGGCGCCTTCAAGCAACCCGCGGGCGTGGTCATAGATCCCGAGCTGCTGGACAGCCTGCCCAAGGCAGAAGTCGTCGCCGGCATGGCCGAGGTCATCAAACATGCCATTGTGTCCGATGCAGAACTGTTCGCTCTGCTGGAAGAACAAGGCTTGGCACAGCGCAGCCGGATCTTGACCCAGGCCATCCAGGTCAAGATAGACATTGTGGAGGAGGATCCCTACGAGAGAGGAAGAAGATCCGTACTCAATCTCGGACACACTTTCGCCCATGCTATCGAGCAAGTCAGCCATTTCCGGATTCGCCATGGCGAGGCCGTGGGGATTGGCATGGCGGCAGCCGTCCACATGTCGGTGGCCTTGGGCCGCTGCCGGCCGGCCACGGCCGACCGCATTGAACGCTTGATCCGCCAGATGGGTCTGCCCACTCGCATCGCCCACGTACCGCTCGCGGAGGACATCCGTTTCGATCCGGAAGATCTGTATGCCGCGATGGCGACCGACAAGAAGCGCAGTGGATCCAACCTGCGGTTTGTCGTTGTGGATGACCTCGAGGCCGTCCATATCATTGACCATCCCGGCGATTCCCACGTCCTGAACGCCTGGTACTACAGTCTGGAGTGAATCTCCGATGTCCCGATTTCTGATTGTCAACGGACCGAATCTGAACCTGTTGGGCCAGCGCGAGACCGATTTTTACGGTTCGGCCACATGGTCGGAAATCGAGGAGGCCATTTGTCAGGAGTTCTCGACTCTAGACTTGCGCTTCTATCAATCCAACGTGGAAGGATTTCTGGTGGACCAGCTGCATGAATCCCGAAACTGGGCGCACGGCATCGTGATCAACCCGGGCGCATATACGCACTACTCCTACGCCTTGCACGATGCCATCGAGGCCATTCGAATTCCGACGATAGAAGTTCACCTCAGCAACATTCATGCGCGTGACACGTTTCGTCACACCTCCGTCATTGTGCCCGCCTGCAGGGGACAGATCAGTGGCTGCGGCTGGTACGGATATATCTTGGGAGTACGCGCGCTGCTGCATCTGAACGCGGCGGAATGAAGTCAGTCCTTCCGACATAGGATAGGTTTTGCACCCTGTGTGGATCGATATCCTGTCCCTCTGGCGCACCCTGGGATTGGCCCTCCTACAGGGAGGTGTCATCATGGCCCTGCTGGGGGCCTGCACACTCCCTCCCGAGAATCAGGAACCGCCCTCCGCGGCTGTGGCGCCCACGGCCACGGCATTGCCTTCTCCCAGCCTGCCGACGGCCACGGCGCCCCCCGTCCTGACCCAAGCCCTCCCGGCCATGGCCGGGGAGGTGACAATCTGGCATTCCCTGTCCCATGCCGACCTGGAATTCCTGGAAGAGGCCATCGTGCAGATGGAAGTCTCCTACCCGGACTTGAGGCTGTCCCACACCTATGTGGCGCCACATAGGGTCGTCTCCCGCCTTCTCAAGGCAATTCTGTCCGGCCAAGGCCCTGAAATTCTGCTCGCGCCCGCCAGCCGCCTGCCAGAATTGCATGCAGAAGGCTTGGTGATCCCTCTGGACACACTGGTGCAGGAGGAGGATCTAGAAGACCTAGCGGCCCCCGCTCTCTTCGGTCTAATTCACGAACAGCAATTGCTGGGTCTGCCTCTATGGGCGGAAACCGTGCTGTTGTATGCCAATACAGATCTGATTTCACCGTCCGACGTACCGGAAGACACCGATGCAATGCTGGCTCTGGCCCAAGGCGAGGGCCAGCCTGTGGTAGGCATGTATCTCAGCCTGTTTCACCTCTCTTGGGGATTTCAGGCCTTTGGCGGCGTGCTCTTTGACGCCGATCACAAGGTGGTGCTGGATCAGTCAGCCGAAGGCATCGATTTTCTGGTCTGGCTGCAGCAGGCCCATGCCTCGCCCGGCCTTGCCGTCAGCTCCAATTACTATTCGATGCGACAGTCCTTTCTGGCAGGGAAAATGCCTCTGTTCCTGGATGGGCCTTGGACCTTGGCCGCGGCGGAGGATGCCCTGGGGGCCTCCCTTGCCATTCATGCCGTCCCGTCCGGCCCCGTCGGGCCCGCCCGCCCCTGGCTGACTACGGAAGCCATCCTGTTGGTTCCCGGCCAATCCCGGGCACAGCAGCTCGTGAGCATCCACATCGCCCGCGAGTTGTTGGGATTGGAAGACGAAATCATTGACATCGCCCATCGCCTCCCCGTTACGCGGCATCGCATGCAAGCAGGTTCCAAGGCGGTCCGCAGCTTCCGGGCCCTGCTGCCTTTCACCCAGCACATGCCGCACGTGTCCGAAATGACCAGTGTCTGGCGGCTGGGAAACGAGCTGCTGATGCAGACCTTGCAGGTTGACATGTCGCCCGCCGACCTTGCGTCCGCAGTGGCCCACTTTGCCTTGCTGGCCAACGAAGAAAACGACAAATAGGTCGAACCAAACCCACCCCATGTCTCAAACAACTCCACAGGTCTTGTTGGAAAGCAGTCCCACCCATATTTTCGCGGCCTGTTACGAAAAACTTTCCTTGCCTCATTTCAGCGGCCCCCGCCAAGAACTGGCGTTCCATCTGGGGATTACTCTCGTTCACGGTCAGGCCAGGCTAGAGGGCTTGATTTTCACTTTGCTCAATGACCACCAGATCCTGGCAGAGCAGCGGTGGACAGCGGCGATGATCCAGCGGCAGACAGGCCAGTCTGATCTGCAGATCGAGGAAGGGACGGGTCTGGCCATGCCACATGTGATCTTTAACGAGACGGCTTGGGTGCGGGCCAACAGGGTGCAGTCGGCCGCCGTGCTCCGCGGCCCAGACGGCACAGTCTGGAACGAGACCCTGGTCACTCCCGTGACATTCCCCCAGCAGTCCACCGACCTGCATTTCCCCTTGGCAGGGACTTGGTGGGCAATTCAGGGATCCGACTGGACAGATCTGCACAAGCAAGAACCGATCAGCCAAGCCTACGCCTTGGACTTCGTCCGCATTGACGACGCGGGATCCTTCTACCGGGGCGACGGCTCCCAGCTGGAAATGCACTTCAGTTGGGGATCTCCCATCTATGCTCCGGCTGCGGCCCGGGTTTCCCATGTCATTCATGACATGCCGGACATGTCACCCGGTCAGGTCCCCGACACAGCCATGATGCAAGGAGATGTCCGCCGTCTGTTGGGCAACGCAGTGGCACTGACGCATCGCAAGGGGGAATTCAGTTATCTGGCCCACCTGCAGCAAGGCAGCGTGCAGGTGCGGGTAGGGGACCATATTCGCCGCGGCACCTTGCTGGGATTTGCAGGCAACAGCGGCCACTCGCCTGGGCCGCATGTACACTACCATTTGATGAATGGGCCCAACCTGTATCTGGACCAAGCCTTGCCTGCTCAATTCTCTCGGTTCTGGGCGGGAGGGACTTTTCACAGGGATCCCACGGTCATCACCACCCGACTCATCGTGAGGGGTCCCGACAGAAGCCGATGAAAGAGATCTTGTTCGGTATGGTGCAGGAGGCTGGACAGAGGCTGCTGGACCCCTGTCCAGTGACAGTTCCCTAGGCCATGCCGCAAGGCCGTCAATCACAGGAGAACCCGTTCCGACTTGACCCCAAAAAATGTTCCGGCTGCACTTGAATGAAACGCAGGAAACAGAGCACAAGGCACCATTCGTTTCCCTCTGGAAATTCTGGGAGCGGCGTTCGTACATCCTGAAAACACCGTACGGGTTGCTTGTCTGGGCCAATCGCTTACAGTGAGCACAGGAACCGAAAATGTAGCTTGCCCTGCCGTTGCACATCTTCCAGCCAAGATCCCGGATACGCGGGGTTCTGATACAATTGCCGAGGCGTATCAGGTTCTCGCAGGGAGGGTTTTTGTGATTTCCATGCTAACTGTCGCCGGAGGTGACACCGCTGTCCCGTCCGAAAGTCAGGTAGATGCCAACAAGGTGTTGCTTTACGCGATCGCGTGCGGCGTAGTGGCAGTCATTGTCGGTCTGCTGTTGGTCCAGACATCCAACATCATTCTGGCCCTGCTCAGCTTGCCGGTGATAGGTCTGGGTCCGATCCTGGGATATGCGTTGGCCACGGGCAAGACGGGCGAGAGCGCCCTGCCCATGGGATTGGGAGCCATTGGCGGACTGGTGGGGGGCGGCGCACTATCCTTCGTTCTTTGGCCCCTTTTGGTCGGGGCCGTATCCAAGCCCCATTCACTGGCCACCTTGCTGCTGTGGAGCGTGATTGGTCAAATCGTCGGCATCTTAGTGGTGCTCTTCATCTTGGCTCCCACGGGCATGGGACAGAACCCCAGCTGGTTGCAGACCGGTGTACTCGTGGAAGGCATAATCTGGGTCTTGGGGGCTTCGTACGGTCTTTCCCGACTCAAGTAGCGCACATAGCACCCGCGGATGGCCTGACGCCGCACCCAAATCCCGCAGGTAGGCAAGCCTCCAACGGTGTTGGAGGCTTTTTCTTGTGCCCCAAATTTGCTGGGGCTGGACAATCCAGATCCTTCAAGTACTGGTCAAGCGCTGGCTTCAAGGTGCCTATATTGGATGAAATGCACTTAGAATGCCCTGTATTTCTTCTTATTTCTTGCCCAATGGGCAATTTTTACCATTGTTGTTGATGTACAGCAATTATTCACTTGTGCATCCTGTATAATGTTAATCCGACGTTTGGGAACTGTATCCCTATTTCTTGGCTGATATAAACAGAAGATTTCCATGAATTGGAATTCCGCCTCCCTCAATGATGTGTTCCGATTGGCGATGCCCATGGGCACGGAATTGGTCACACGGAACGCCGATCTGGAAAAGAAAGTCAGCTGGGCCTGCTGCAGCCGCCCCAGTCCCCCCGCCTTTCCCTCTCTGGAGGGCGGCGAACTGGCCTTGATCAGCATGAGCGATCTGCGGATGCTGGATCCCGAAGGCAATCTGGGGCAGGTGCTTCACCGCTTGATGGAGGCCAACATTTCCGGAGTGGGAGTCCAAGGACAGTTCGAAACCGATGCCATTGCGACGGCCAATGGCGATGGCTTGCCCCTTTTTGCCATTCCGGACCAGATTGGCCTGCACCAGGTCGAACGGGACATCATCCGCCTGATCGTCGACCGATCGGCCTATATTCTGCAAAGAGCTACCAACCTGCAGCGGGAACTGAACCAGATCACCTTGGACAGCGGAGGTCTGGAGGCGATAGCCCGCCAGATCCAGCATGTTACGGAACAACCCTTCATCGTCTTGAATGCCAGCGGTCACATCGTGACCGCGGCCGGGGTGGGCGTGGCCCCAGGCAGTCTGGACCAGCTGCAAAGTTCCCTGCCCAACGTAATGCAGTTGCGGAGCTGGGCGGTCGGCCGCAACTTCAATGAGGCGGGCCGTGCCCATGGTGTCCTGAGTCTGGCGGCGGGATCGGGATCACAATTGCGGAAATACCGGGAATGTGCGGTGGAACCCGTAATCGTGTCCGATGTAATCCAAGGCTATTGCCTGCTTCTGCGACCGGGTTCGGAACGGACTCGGTTGTCTCCCATTGAAGAGATCGCCGTAACGCAAGGCGCGGCCGCCGCGGCCATCGACTGGGTCACCCGCAATGCGGTGGGAGCCGCCGAGGACCGGATGCGGGCGTCTTTTTTGGATGAGTTGCTGGCTTCCCGCATCGCCGATGAACAAGCCTGGATCCGCAGAGGCCAGTCAGTGGGCTACGACCTTGAGCAGCCGCACGCCGCCTGGATGCTGGAAGGGGAGGGCTTGTCGAATTGGCCTGAAGTGGTTCTCGCGCCCCTGAATGAGAACTGGCCCAATCTGTTGTCCAGTCAGCGCGAAAACCGGCTTTTGATCTATTGTCCGCTCGTGGGAAAGAAGGAGGACCGGGGACGGGAAGCCAAACGCCAGGCCCTGACAGTGGTGGGGAGGGCACTGAAAACCAATCCGCAGGGTCGATTGCACATCGGCATAGGCGGCGTTGCCACCGCGCCCAGCGGTTGGTTGCAAAGCCAGCAACAGGCGGGGGAAAGCCTCCGCGTCAACAAGATATGGGACACTTCCCCGGTGACTCTCTTTGAAGATCTGGGACTCTACCAGTTTCTGACCGCGCTCCGATCCTTTCCGGAAACCGCAGCCTATTGTCAGTCTGTCCTAGGGACGTTGCTGGAATACGATGAAACCCGCAAGGCCGAACTGTTGGATACATTGAACGCCTTCTTCACCTGCCACGGCAACATCAGTCTGGCGGCCGCCAACTTGCAGATTCACCGCAACACGCTTACCTATCGCCTGAATCGCATTGTCGACATCGCACACATGGACCTGAATGACGCGGATGTGCGCTTCGGTTTGCAGCTGGCCATAAAACTGCATCAGCTCAGACACTAACGGACAGTCCGCGGCCCCATGGCTTGTGCCTTGGGCATGGGAATGACCAAGTCATAGGGATACTGGGACAGGCACTGGAGCTGACCCGCGGCATCCAGAGCCACGGCATCCTCGATACGTACGCCGTATCCTGGATCAGGGTAATATAGGCCGGGTTCCACGGTGATCACGTGGCCCAATTGCAGGGTTGTGTCATTGCCCGCCCGCAGGCTCAGGGAGGGCCCCTCATGTACATCCAAGCCAATGCCGTGGCCTAGGCTGTGCACATAGCCCTCGTGTGTACCCGGATGGGACCGCAGCGTTCGGTGATTCAGGCTTTCGTAATGGTCGCAGGCAAGCGCCTGGAGATCTCGGCACGGCGTGCCGATCTGGAAATGCGCCATTACCTTGTCAAAGAGAGCCTTGGTGTGATCCCATGCCTCTTGCACATCGTCCGGGGCGTATGCCAGGCACCAGGTCCGGGTCATGTCATGGAAATATCCACTTTCGCCTCGGGGGAATATGTCGAAAATGATCGACTGGCCCAATTGCAGGATCCGATCGTTGGATCCCGCGTTGTGGGGTACGGCAGATTCCGATCCTTGTGCAAAAATAGTGGAGTGATCCTCTGCCAATCCCTGCAGCTGCAATCGAAACTGCAGAAAGCGTCGGACATCCCCGATAGTCAAGGGCAATCCATCCGCCTGCATCAGGGACTCGTCACGTACGGCATGGGTTTGCAGGAATTCCTGCACTTCACCCACCACCAGACAAGTGCGGCGTCCCAATTCGGCCAAGTCAGCCAGCTCCGCCGCGTCCTTGGTTTCGCGCGCCACCGTGAAAAGGGATTCGCCGAACTCTCCCGACACCTCCGCGTTCTCCAGGCGGTCCGCCAAGGTGGAAAGCAACATGTGTGTGGCCCCCATGTCCGCCTGACCATAGAAGCCAATGCGTCCCTGCAGCTTGAAATCCGAGATGACTTGCAGCAGATAATCGCACTGGGCCTCCAGTTCGTTGCCTTCATGCTTCTGGATCAGGCTGTAAGGGTTGTACCGCTGATCTCGGTCCACCAGGTTGTATCCGGTACGAGCGGCATTGTCCCGCTCCATGGAACCATGGATAAGGGTCATGTCCCCTCCTTGGACTTTCAGGAAAAGGGCCCGTTCAAGAGACACAGTGCCAGCCAAGTACTGCATGACAGGGTTGCCAGCGCTGTCTCCCATTACGATGAGGGCATCCAGCTTCCGAGTTTTCATCAATTGATCTATGTCTGTTTTCACCGTATCGCCCCACCTTGGACCCTGTGGCCCCCAAACCTGTGGATGTCTCTTCGAATCGTAACACTTGGCCCAGTCACTCGATCTTGATCCCGAACAAAAGCGTAGACCGGCCGGCAGTGACATGACCTCCAACTTTGGCATTCTCCTACAAGCCATTTCCAAGTCGTTCGTCTTTGGTGAAAATCGGGCCACCGTCCTGACCGAGCTGGACTGGACCTTGGCGCCGGGGGAGGTGGCAGTGCTCATGGGAGCCTCGGGCAGCGGCAAGAGCACCTTGATCAACCTGATAGCGGGGCTGGATCAGCCGGATGCCGGCCAGATTCTGTTTCGCTGGACCAATGGCAAATCTCTGGTCTGGCAAGATCTGAGCGACATCAAAAGGACGCGCTTTCGCTTACGGCACATTGGGGTGGTCTACCAGTTTTTCAATCTAATTCCCACCTTGACAGTTTGGGAGAACGTATTGCTGCCGTTGCATTTGGCCGGCAGCACGGCGATGGATCGGAAGCGCATACGGTCGTTGCTGGAGGAAGTGGGCCTGTCCGCCAAGACGGATGTCCTGCCTCAGAACTTAAGTGGTGGAGAGCAACAGCGAGTGGCCATTGTCAGGTCTCTGGCCAACTCGCCGAGTCTCATCCTAGCCGACGAACCAACGGGCAATCTGGATGCCCAGACCAGCGAACAGATCATGGAACTGATGGTGCGCCTGAGTCGGGCACAAGGATCCACATTGCTGGTAGCCACCCACGCCGCGGAATGGGGATCCGTGGCCCAGACGGTAACGCACCTGGAAAATGGCAGACTGGTATCGACAACATGAGAATGTCATTCCCGGTGCGGGCCTTTGCGTCCCTGCTGGGCCACCAGTTGAGGCGACATCCCTTCATGACCTTCCTGACAGCCACCGGGGTGGCTCTGGGTGTGGCCATGGTGGCCGCGATCGACATTGCCAGCATTTCCGCCCTGGAATCCTTTGCCTTCAGTGCCCAATCCCTGCGTGGAACAGCGACCCATGCCATCACCGCCCACCCCGACCGCGTCCCTTGGCAAGTGTATGTAGACTTGCGCACCCAGTGGGGAGTCCGCGCCAGTGCGCCTGTCATCACGGAGCAGGTGGCAGTCTCGGAGTTGGGTGGGGTGACCATGACCCTGTTGGGAGTGGACCCCATCGCGGAAGCCCCTTATCGATCCTTTCTCGGTACGGGAGCGGGAGGCGTCTTTGGAACTGCCGAGGTCATGGAATTCATGGATTCCCCCTTTACGCTCTTTGTAGATGAACGAACGGCCCGAAGCCACAATTTGGCGACAGGAGATTCCCTGACGCTTGTCTTCGCCGGCCGAACCCAGAAATTCCGGATTCTGGCCGTGATAACCGGCGGAGATTCAGAATCCGGCACTCTGCCATCCCACCTGCTGATTACGGATATCCGGGACGCCCAGGACTTTCTGAACCGTTACGAGTCGCTGGATCGCATTGACCTGTTTCTGAACGAGGACCGAGCCGCGGCCACGGTGCAAATGCTGGAAGAGACACTGCCCTTTTCCGTGCAAATCGAGCCCGCCAGTGCAGCCTATGACACCCTGCGCCAACTAACAGGCGCCTTTCGCCTGAATCTGGAGGCCTTGAGTCTGCTGGCTGTGGTGGTAGGCACGTTTCTCGTCTACAACACATTAAGTTTCAATGTCATGAAATCACGGCGCTCGCTCGGGATACTGCGGGCCTTGGGCATGACCCGACCCCAGATTTTCGCTCTGATCCTGTCGGAGGCCCTACTGTTGGGGATTGTAGGTTCCATGACGGGGATCCTGTTGGGCCGCCTGTTGGCGACTGGACTGGTGGAACTGGTGAATCGAGCCTATCTTGAAATTTACGCCATACAGACTGTGCAGGGCATCGCCTTGCCTGCGACCGTAGTCTGGAAAGCCACTCTCGTCGGCGTGGGCTGTGCTCTGTGCGGCGCGGGCATGCCGGCTGTCACGGCAACCCGCGTGGAGATTTCGTCAGAACTGCAGAACCGCGGAGCCGCCGCTGAAGCCACCATACCCGCGGCTCGAAACTTCTGGGTGGGGCTTCTAGCCTTGCTGGGCAGCGTGGCCCTGCTGCTCCCTGCCTTCCCACTGCCCTTCGCCTTCGCGGGCATCTTTGCCGGGCTGGTAGGGGTTTCCTTCCTCGTTCCCATCCTGCTGCGCATCTTCATCCGGGGAGCCCTGTGGCTGGTCAAGTCCCAGGATCTGCCTTTTGCCCGGATGTCTTTGCGCCAGCCTCTGCGCCGGCTGGGCCAGACCTCCGTAGCCGTGGCGGCCCTCATGATGTCACTCAGCGTCGTGATTGGCATTGGCTCCATGGTGGGCAGCTTCCGCACGTCGGTGGAGAGCTGGCTGGAACAGGTAATCGTGGCCGACATCTACCTGACTCCCACGGCCAGTGAAACCAAGCGCGGCCTCACTCCTAGCCAGCTGCAGGAGCTGCGGTCTTGGCCGGAAATCGCCCGTGTAACCACGCTTTTTGAGACCCAGGCCCGATCCTTGGAACTGGGAGTGGTGGACTTGATTGTGCTGAGCGACGATGACGCCAAGGCATCTCGCATCTATATGCAGCAAATGCCTACGGAGACCAATCCCTGGGATGAGGCCGTACGGCAGGGCGGCCTTGTCGTCAATGAACCCATGTCCCTGAAACATGACATTCAGGCTGGCGACAGTCTGACTTGGATCACGGACCGGGCAACCACCCCGTTCCCTGTGGTGGGAGTATTCAAATCCTATGACGCCGTGGCCACCGTGCTGATGGACGAGGAGGTATACCTGCGCCACTGGACCACAGCCGGCAACACGGGAGCGGCTATCTTGCTGCAGGCTGGATCGGACTTGGATCAGGTCCGAACAGACCTGGAAGAGTACTTCAGACAGGAGGCGGTTTTCCTGTCTCCGATTGCCAATCGGACGCTGCGCGGCAGCGCCCTCGGTCTCTTTGATCGCACCTTTGCTGTCACGAGCACATTGCAGGTCTTGGCTATGGGTGTGTCCTTTATGAGCGTTCTGGCCTCGCTTATGGGCATGATGCTGGATCAGGCTGCCGAATTCAGGACAATGCGAGCCATCGGAGTGACCCGGTGGCAGATGGGCAAGCTCCTGCTGATGGAGTCCGGGCTGCTGGGCGTGAGCGCCACGCTACTGGCCATTCCGGTAGGACTTGCGCTCTCCCTTATACTCATCTATGTCATAAACGTGCGCTCCTTTGGCTGGTCCCTTGACTGGAGCCTGCAGCCTCAGGAAATCGCCAAGGCGGCTGCAGTGGCCGCCGGGGCATCGGTCCTGGCCAGCATGTACCCCATTTGGTACATCAATTCCAGTCTGCAAAGCTCACTCCGGTAATCCTCCGCTGCAGGGTCTTCGCTTGGGAAACTGGACCCTATGGCCATCGCCACAACAAAGGCAAACTGCCTGGAACAGCCGGCCCGATTTCTCAAGGAATCAAGACAAGCGAATAAATGGAGAAACAAGGTGCGCAAGGACACTGTGGTGCGCGCTCGGATTGATTACAGCGCGCCAAGGCACAGGTCGGGGAAGCGCTTCCCGCCATGGACCTGTCGGTTGCCGACGCGATTCGTCTGCCTTCATTGCGAGTAGCGGAGGAGGAACGGCCGCTGTTTCCTGGCCAAGCGTCGAATGTCGCCACTGCTGAAGCCCCGCGGGAATTGAAAGAGGACAAGGGAAAGCAGTGTGTTCGCGCCGAAGGCAAGGCTGTTCAGGATCTCGGCGTCTGAAACCTTGCCGTCAGTTCGATCTGCACAATTCAAGCGGGACATCAAGCAAGGCAAGACGCCTCATGTCCACAAGCCCTAATCGAAGACCCCCAGGCTGACGTACTTGCTGCCATCGTCCGGCAACAACGTCACTACAGTACCTGTCTCCCGTTCTTGGGCCACTTGCAATGCCGCGGCCACGGCCGCGCCCGCGCTCAAACCCACGAAGAGGCCTTGCTCACGGCTCAGGCGGCGCGCAGTCTCCCAGCTGGTTTCCGGATCTATCGTCATTTCGACGTCCACCAGAGACGAATCGTAAATGGCCGGCACGATGGCGGAGGGCAAATATTTCAAGCCCTCTATCACGGACAGCTCGTCGGCCGGCTGCACGGAAACGAGTTTCACGGCAGCGTTCTGACTGCGCAGGAACCGACCTACCCCGACAAAGGTGCCCGTCGTGCCCAAGCCGCATACAAAATGGGTGATCCGGCCTTGGGTCTGCGACCAGATCTCCGGCCCCGTGCACAGGAAGTGAGCGCGCCAGTTGGAAGGATTGCTGTACTGATCAGCGTAATAGTACCGTTCGGGATTGGCGGCAAACAGGGTCCGCACCCTGTCGATCGCTCCATCAGAGCCCTCCAACGGGTCGGATTCGATTAGTTCGGCTCCAAAGGCGGAGATCAGGGCCTTGCGCTCCAGACTTACATTGGCGGGCATCACGACTTGCACCCGGAATCCCATGAGGGCCCCCATCTGCGCATAGGAGATCGCCGTGTTGCCGGAACTGCTGTCGATCAACACCTTGTCCCGGTTCAGCGCTCCCGAGGCCTGGGCATCCAACACGATCTGCTTGGCCGCGCGGGCCTTGACCGATTGTCCTGGATTGAACCATTCGGCCTTTGCCAGCAGCCGCACCTGAGAAGAGACTCCGCACTGGTGCGCCCACGGGCTGAGATCCAACAGGGGGGTGTTGCCAATCAACCCCAGCAGAGAGGCAGGTTGCGACTTCAACGGGAACCAGTCCTAGGAATAGGGTAACGAGTGTCCTACGCGGGCACGGGCGCCATGGTCAGATCCTCAGCCAGGCTGGGCAGACCGCAAAACTGTTCGTAATCGATGAGTTCCGTGACGGTCGGGTGGTCGCCACACAAGGGGCATTCGGGATTCTGGCCCACTTTGAGAATCCGCACGGTCATGTCCGCAGTATCCACCATCAACATTCTGCCGATCAAGGAATCACCGAAGCCTATAATCAACTTGATGGCCTCCACCGCTTGGATGGAACCGACAATGCCCGGCAGAACGCCCATGACGCCCGCTTCCGCACAGCTGGGCACCTCGCCTGGAGGCGGTGGGTCCGGATAAAGACAACGGTAGCAGGGGCCGGTCTCATCGAAGATCGTGACCTGCCCTTCGAACATGAAAATGCTACCGTCCACCAAGGGCTTGCCCAACAGCCGGCAGGCGTCGTTTACCAGATAGCGCGTGGGGAAATTGTCCGATCCATTCAGCACCAGGTCGTACCCGGAGATGATGTCCATGGCATTGAAACTGCGCAGGGGCACGTTGTAGCCATCCACTTCCACATCCGGATTGATGTCCTGCAACCGGTCTGCGGCAGAATCGATTTTGGGCCGCCCCACATCCTTTTCTCCGTGCAACAGTTGGCGTTGCAGATTGGAAACGTCAACCGTGTCGTAGTCTACGATCCCCAGCCGCCCAATCCCGGCCGCGGCCAAATACATGGCGGCAGGGCTGCCCAGACCGCCCGCTCCGATCAGAAGTACACTGCTGTCCAGCAACTTGATCTGGCCTGCCTCGCCTACGTCGGGCAGCATGGTATGGCGGCTGTAGCGCATCTGTTGCGCGTCCGAGAGGACTGTAGGCACCTTGAAGGGTAGACCGGCATTCTTCCAGCCATTGAATCCCCCAATCAGGGAAATGGGGTTCTTGTAGCCCATGTCCTTCAGGTTGCGCGCGGCCAAGGCCGAACGCACGCCCCCCGCGCAGTAGAGCACCACGGGCTGCTCGCGATCCGGCTGCTCGGCTTCCACCTGCAGCTCTAGGAAGCCCCGCGGAATAAAGGTGGCCCCAAGGACATGCCCCTGGACAAATTCATCTCTTTCCCGAATGTCAATGACCGTGACGTCATCGCCCGCCTCCAGCCGATTCTGCAGCTGCCGAGCGGTCATTTCCTCGATTTCGCTCTTGGCCTTTTCCACCAATTGGTCACGATTCAAATACGCCATGCCTCTCCCGTCTCCTGTACTTCTCTTGGATTCGTTTCAATTTGTCTGTGCGCAGCCACCCGCCATGGCCGGTACAATCGAAATGCGATCGCTGTTTTGCACCTGCGTATTCAACCCATCCAAAGACCGAATTTCGTCATCGTTCCGGAATACATTGATGAAACGCTTGACCTGGCCATCCTGATCCAAGACCTTCTCGGCAATGCCCGGATATTCGGCCTCCAGCGCCTGAATCACCTCCCCGACGGAACTCCCGGCGACTTCCAGCTTGGAGGCGCCCGCGGTCAGGCGACGCAGAGGAGTAGGGATGTAAACGGTGGACATGGCAGCACTCCTGATTATCTGATGTAAAAACGGATCCTCGGGATTCATCGGAAAAATCGAAAGTCGCCCCCGTGCTATCAGACATTCTCCCGGAACGTCAGACGACCCTGGGGATGAATCTCAAGCATCCAATATCCTCGATTCCGAAACTCGTACGTATCGGACTTCGATCTCCTGCTGGGGATCGTCTTCCGATTGAAACACTACATAGAAGGGATCTGAAAGGTCTGCCTGCGCGGCCACCAAGGCCGGCGGCAAGAGCCGGTGGGTCGGCTGATAATAGGCGAAGAGCCCCGGACGGGTTTCGTGGAAGTCCACTTCGCGGCGGAGGCGAGACAGGTTGCAGTCCAGATACATGTCCTGCAGAAGAAATCCTCGGATTGCAGGGGGTTTCTCCGAGAGAGAGCAGATGAGAAAGATCGAATCGGGATATTGCGCCGTCCAGGCATCGGTGGCCGATGGATAGGCTTCCGACGCAGGATGGGAATGATAGATGGCAACCATCTCGTCGCCTTGCTCCTCGAACTGAAACTGCTTCATCAGGACTTGAGGATCCACCAGATAGTTGATGCTGCGATTTTCGGCTTCGTTTCTGGCCGCATACAGCTCCAGCGCCTTGCCATTCCGCCCGCGCACGATCCCGCAAATCTCCTCGGGATCTCCCGCCAGAGCCTCCTGCAGGATAGTCTCTTGGAATGCAATGGGCAGGATTAGCTGATTCGACATGAGGTTCAAGCGACACTCTTGTGAAACTGACATTATACCGTCCAGCGCCTTCGTGCATTGTCTGAGTTTTGTGTGATTCCCTAGCCATGCAAGGAAACGGGGGAGGCGTTGCAAATGACCTCCTGTCTCCCGAAACAGACCAAGGACGATTACAATGGCGAAGCAGGCAAGAGAAATTTCTCTCCCGCTTGCCAGTGTAGCCATTTTCAGTTCCTGCCATGCACTGGACCCTGTATCCCGGAGCCACAGTTTTTCTCGCGGCTTGTACGATGTTGTACATCGCCGGTTTCCGAAGGCTTCCATCTTTCCAAATACGGCTGGATACGCGCCATGCCGGCGCGTTCACCCTGGGGATGGCGCTACTGGCAATCGCCACTATCTCCCCCTTGAATTCCCTGCGAGAGGAGTACCTGTTTGCCAGGGCCACGCAGCAGGTACTGGTTGCCATACTGGCACCTCCCCTTCTCTGGTACGGTCGGACTGTCTCTTGTATCGCGTCATCGTTTACGAAATTCTGGCCTCGTCCAAACCATAGGTACACCGCTTGGACAGCCAAGATGGCCACCGGGTTCAAGAAGCTGACGGGGCCGGGCCCCGTCTGGACTCTCACGCTGTGCATTTTCGTCCTTTGGCATGATCCGATGGTCTTGCACTGGCTCCACGCCGCGCCTTGGCGCGCCAAGGCCGGGATCTGGATCTATTTCGGCGCCTATTTCCTTTTCTGGTGGCACGCCATGGCCATGGAGCCACGCTGGCACCCCCCTCTACCCGTGTGGTTGCGCTTTCTGTACCTCATTGTGGGAGGCGAAGTCGCCAACATGTTGATCGGGGTCAGTCTGGCCTTTCGTCCCTTTGTCCTCTATGATTTCTACACGATGCATGGCCCTCAAGGGTTCCCGACACCCTTGCAGGATCAACGGATCAGCGGTGCCATCATTTGGGTGTCCGGCAGCTTTGTCTACATCTTCGTTGCCGTGGCCTTGCTGGGGCAGGCATTGTTTCGTCGCCCCCTGTCCCCCAAGGTACCTTCTCGGGAATGGCAGCGGGCGACCCGTCGCACCATAGCTCCAGGTCTGGAAGATCGCGTAGGACAACAAGACTTGGGCTGAGCCTGCCGATATGGGCGGCCTGCTTGCAACGGGAAGCTTGGCCGTCTTGGGCCGTGAGGTCCACCGGCCTGCATACATCCACAGCACCGGCATGCAGCAGGGACGCTGTGGGAAAGTGCCCCTACTCAAGGCGAATTCTGTCTTTTCTTCAAGGACTTTGCGCTTGCGCCACAGCAGTGAAGGAAACCACCTTGCCTTTTGTGGTTGATTCTGCCAAGTACAAAAGGCAATGAAATTCCTGCTGACCACGCGCCCTTTCGCGTGGTGGAAAACAGACACCGGGCCAGATTGAAAGATTCACATGGGTTCAAGTAGTTTGAGCAGGCAGGACGAATTGTGTTACGATTCCGCCTGTTCGTTGCTCAACAAACTCTGAAGCCCTTTCGGATCTGCTGGTGGACTGTCCCAGTTGCGGTCAACACAACCCTGACGACAAAACGGTCTGTTGGCGGTGCCAGACTGTACTCCCCGCGCCACCTCCACCCAAAAAGCCCACGCGCACCTATTGGGGTCTGCCCGCGTGGGGTTGGGGAGTGTTCGTGTTGCTGCTAGCTACCTCCTTCCTCTTTACCACCTGCCAGCTGCCCAGTCCTGTAGGCTAAGGGGACCGTCTCGGGCCGTGGCCCTCGTGGCCCTGGATTTTTCCACTTGACACCCGATATCCCGGCCGCTTCCAAGCAGGCAACGTTACAGAGCTGCCTCCCTTGGCTGCGAGTTTGGCATGAGAAGGGATATGTCTTGTATCCATGGCGGGCCGGGCCACCCGGGCAACGGGATCCCTATCCTGTATGGATCGCCGAGGTCATGGCTCAGCAGACGCGATTGGCGACCATCGTCCCGTACTTCGAGAACTGGATGCGAACCTTTCCCCGATTAAGGGATGTAGGCACAGCGACGGAACGGGAGATTTTGCAAATCTGGGAGGGTCTCGGCTATTACCGCAGGGCGCTGAACCTGCACAAGGCCGCACGCCTGATCATGGCGTGGCATGGCGGACAAGTTCCGGCTACTCGGAATGAACTGCTGGCCCTCCCTGGAGTGGGCCGATATACCGCAGGAGCCATTCTCAGCCTCTGCTTCAATCAGCCGGAACCAGCCATTGACGCCAACGTTGTCCGATTATTCAGCCGGCTCCTCCGCAAACCACTAACCCAGAGCCGCAAGTCGGACATCGATGACGTTGACCGCAGAATTAGGAGCTTGCTGCGACACAGCGCTGCAATGCCCCCCGGCATGTTGGCCGAAGCCTTGATGGTCCTGGGATCCCGCGTATGTCTGCCGCGCACGCCGCGGTGTCCTGAATGTCCCCTGAAGCCTTCCTGTCGGACCTTTGCCCAAGGCGCCCGGCCCATGGCAGCCTCGAAAATTCGCAAGGCTGATCTGCCGGAAAGACATCTGGCAGGTTTCTTCCTGGAGGCACATTGGGAAGGGATCCACTACGTGTTGTTGGTTCGCCATCCAGAATCCGACATGCTAAGCGGCCTGTGGGGATTCCCTGTCCTTCCTTGGCCTGATCCCAAGAGGACATTGAGCCTTGAAGAGGCACGTCTACGGGTTCAACAGACACTACATTTCAAGGTAGAGGAACTGCAGGCTGGACCTCCACTCACACAGGAATACAGTCACTTCAAGCGCCAGCAGAGGACCTATCGGGCCTATATCCAGTCCGAGTTGCCAACAGAGGGTCTCGGGGCTGAATTCCGTTGGGTGCCCGTCGCCGAAATTGAAACCTACCCTATGTCCGTCTTGGACCGAAAAATGGCTCAGGTCTTCCTGCAAAAGACCCTGTGACTTCCCAATTCATGGGATCCTATTGCGCTGCAGATTCCATACTCCGCCTCAACCAGCAGGGTCATGCGAGAACAGGAAGTGATCCAGGAAGTCAATGTCAAGGACAAAGGAAGCCACAAGCCGCCTTTACACAGTCCAAGGAACCCAGTCGCGGGTACAAGGGTGCGTACCCTACCAAACCAAAAAAAGGGGGAGGGCCAATCGGGAAAAGGGAGGCCCCCCGTTCCCCGTAGGCAGAGAACTAAACCAACTAGGCAGCCTGCCGTGAGGGACCTTCTGTGCGGGTTGACATGATCCGGGGTTTCCAACCCTTGGTAATGACGTTGCGGCCGACCACTACCTTGGAGACATGCTCGCGGCTAGGGATTTCGAACATCACGTCCAACAGGATTTTTTCCACGATGCTCTGCAGGCCGCGGGCGCCTGTGCCCCGCCCAAAAGCCTCTGCCGCGACTGCCGCAATGGCATCATCCTTGAATTCTAGGGCAACCCCCTCCATCTGAAACAGCATCTTGAACTGGCGGATGACACTGTTGCGCGGCTCCGTCAAGATGGTCGTCAGAGCCGTGCGATCCAATCCATTCAAGCTGGCAATGACCGGCAGCCGACCAATGAATTCGGGGATAAACCCATATTTCCGGAGATCCTCGGGCAGAGCTTGCGCCAGACTTTCGTTCTGCTGTCGCTGCGCGGTCTCGGCAGACTGCAGCTTGACCTCCAGCTTGCGTTCCGCGGGATCGGCAGACTGGGCCAAGGCATGGGAAGATTTCCTGGTCTTCTTCGCAGGACTGTCCTTCAATGGCTTGAATCCCATCTGATTCTGACCACCCAGTCGTTTGTCTATGATGTCTGCCAACCCCTCGAACGTGCCACTAAAGATAAACAGCACATGGCTGGTGTCCAACTGAATGAACTCCTGTTGCGGATGCTTGCGCCCGGTCTGGGGCGGCACGTTGGTGATGGATCCTTCAATGATCTTGAGCAGGGCCTGCTGTACACCTTCCCCGCTCACGTCGCGCGTGATGCTGGCCGACTCCTGGGATTTGCGGGCAATCTTGTCGATTTCGTCGACATAGACAATGCCGTACGCTGCCTTCTCCGGCTGCCAGTCAGCAGCCTGCAGCAACCCAACCAGCAGGCTCTCCACGTCTTCGCCCACATAGCCCGCCTCTGTCAGGCACGTAGCGTCGGCAATTGTAAAGGGCACGTCCAGCAGCTGGGCCAAGGTGCGTGCCAAGAGAGTCTTGCCACAGCCACTAGGCCCTATCAACAGTACGTTGTTCTTGGCCAGATCGGCTTTCTCGTCCTCCTCGCTGCGTTGCGTGGCATCGGGGCCCGTGCCCAGAACATGGGTCACCCGCTTGTAGTGGTTGTAGACCGCGACCGCCAAGACCTTCTTGGCCTGTTCCTGCCCAATCACGTATTGGCCCAGGTACTCCGCTATTTCCATGGGCGTGGGCACCGGCCCGATCCGAAACCCGCTGTCTGGCGGAGCAGCCCCGCCCGCCTGTTCCTCCAATGCAGTCGGGGATCCATCCTCTTTCCTGTCCACCGGGTCGTTCAAGCCGATGGAAGCCGCCATTTCCAGAATGCACTGATCACAAATCTGGGTGCCATGTTTCAACCCGGGAAACATAGCCGAGACGGAATTGCGCGAGGCGCCGCAGAAATTGCAGATATCATCCATGCGGGAATCAAACACTAGAGGACGACTTCGCTCTATGCGGGCGACGCATTGCCATTCAAGGGGGGCACATTCACTACTCCGTCGCGCACAGACACCACATGCTCTGTATTGCCCAGCACGTCATCGACCAGCCCGTAGTCCTTGGCCTCCAAGGCATCCATGTAGCGATCTCGTTCAAAGTCCTGCTCGACCTGCCGCCAATCCAATCCGGTGTGCTGACCGACAAGATAGAAGAGCTGCGTTTGCAGACGCTCCTGTTCACGGAAAGCCCGGCGCACGTCTTCGGTATATCCCTGCATGCCGCTGCTGGCCGGATGCAGGTGCACACAGGCATGGGGCAAGGCAAAACGCTTGCCCTGTTCCCCCGCTGCCAGCAACACGGTACCCATGCTTGCGGTAACGCCAACCGCGAAAGTGCTGACATCGGCCGTAATCATCTGCATGGTGTCATAGATGGCCAGACCGGCGTAGACGCTACCCCCCGGACTATTGATGAACATCCGGATTTCCTGGCTGGAGTCTTCGCGGTCCAAGAACAGCAACTGAGCCACGATCAAATTGGCTACCTGATCGGTGATCGGATGACCCAGAAAAATGATCCGCTCTTTCAGCAGCAGACTGTAGATGTCGTACGCGCGTTCCCCGCGGCCTGACGACTCGATCACCATGGGCACAATGCTCTGGGGATTGGACGTGCCGATCATGCTTTCCATGCAATAGCTCCTGCATACAAGTTCAATCGGGCCCGGCTTGGCGGTTCCCGTATGATTGCATTGTATGCCCGCCAAGGCGGACAGAATGTTTGAAGTGTGTATGCATAGCAGGTTGGCCTGCGGCGCTGCAGGTCAGGCCGCGTCCTGCGCGATGTCGAATTCCGCCATGGGTGCGGAAGGATCCGAACTCTCTTCCTCTTCCTCGTTCGAAACTCGGGTCGCCAGCTCCATGACAGGCAGTTTTTCGTCGTATTGGACCATGGAGTGCACACCCTCGGTACACATTTCCAGCAAGGCATTGCGGCCCAGATACCCCAGAGTCTCCGACATGCTGTGCTGCAACAAGGACGCCGTGATCCCTTCCAACGTCACTCCTTCCCGCTGGCCTATATCCGAATTCATCATGTGAGCGGCCTGTTCCGCCGCCTGTCGTTCCAGCCGTTCCTGCTGGTCCGCGGAAATCTCGATCTTGTTCCTCTCGATGAAATCCCAGATCAGCAGATTCTGTTTGAGGATGGTGGTCGCTTCCGGTTCCAGAGATTTCCGAAAGTCCGCGAGAGTCTGTTGGGTATAGTGCAGATAGGTCTCGAAATTGCGGAGGCCCATTCGTTCCAATTCCCGTCGACGCTGGCTGACCAAGAAATCCACCTGGGCATCCACGGAAAATCGGGAGTATTCCAGGATGGACATCTCCTCCAAGGCTCCAAAGGCCTCGTCCAATTCCTCTTGAAAGATGCGCCGGGCCCTTTCGTGGTTGAGCCGGTTCCAGAACACCTCTTCATACTCTGCCAGCGGGCGCTCAGCGCCTTCATCGCCCGTATCGTTCAAGGCCCGGGCCAACAGCTTCGCATCCCATTCCGGATTCACATGGCGTTTCACCGTCACGACTCGGAGATCAAAGCGTGCGTGCTTGCCCGCGTAGACGCTGGCGCTGTCTTCAGGATAGGCCAAGTCAAACGTCTTCGCCTGTCCCGGCGTCAGACCAATGATTTCCCGTTCCAAGCCTGGCGGCTGCAGCATCTCCTCTTTTTCCAAGACCACCTGCCAACCTTCCTCTTCCAGGATCACTTCATCCGTGACATTCGCCTCTTCGTCCAGAATTACGCTTTTTACGTTCAGCGTGACCTCATCCTGCCAATCCGCGGCTTCCTCCACCTCTTGCGGAACGGCGAACCGGCCCTGCAACCGAATTTTTTCCTCTTCTCGTTCCTCTTCCGTCAACTCCAAGGCCCGAGGCTTGACACGCAGCGCCGAGCAGTCCCCCAACGACGTGTAGGGTTCCAAGGCCAGCTGGAAGACATAGGTTACCGGATCATCTTGGATGCTCTCGACAGCCGCGTTCTCCGTGTTGCCCACGTCGTTTTTCCGCAGATAGGTCTGAATGGTCTCCTGGGCCAGTCTCTCATGCACCTGAGCCAGCAAGGCAGGCCGCCCCACATATCGTTCAATCACGCGATATGGCACCTTGGCCTTGCGAAATCCAGGAATCTTGATGGTCTGGGCGGCTTGAGCCGCTGCGTCCCGCAATGCAGCCTCCACTGCCGTCTCGTCCAGCTCAATCGTGACTCTCAGTTCGCGGCTGGCTGCCAGTCCGGTTTGTACCTTCACAGGTGATCTCCTGAAAACGGGGGGCTTCCGACCCAGTGACGGACAGGGAATTCCGCGACAACATAGCCACTGCCGCGGCAACATTGGCTTCACTGGGTCTCCAGCAAAGTGCAACTGAGGATTTTAACATAAGGGTCAATGACAGCGCTCGGAGCCTTACGGCGGATTTCGGTATGTCCTCAATGCCCACCGGCGTCTATGTGCGACCGAAGGCCTTTTCCAAGGAGTGGGACGTGAATTGAATCAAGGTAGGTCTGCCATGCGGACAGGTAAGCGGGGCTGCACATCCTCCCAATCCCACCAAAAGCGCCTCCATTTCATCAAAACTCAGCGCTTGGCCCGCCTTGATGGCGGCCCGTTTGCAAATGACCTTGATCAGCTGACCTTCCAACTCTTCAATTCCCAGATCGCGGTGTTCCCTGAAGGCATGAAGCAAGTCCTGGAGCAGCGCGTCGGGCCGACGATGAGTCAGAAATTCGGGAATCGCTCTGACCACAAAGGATTCGCGGCCGAACTCCTCGATTTCAAAGCCCAGTTGATGCAGCAGGTCTCTGTGCTGCGCCACCAATCCGGCCAGTTCCTGTCCCGCGTGCAGGGGCAAGGCCGTGAGCAATCGCTGGGCTGCCATCCTTTCCGAGCCGGTCCGAGCCCTATGCAACCAGCGTTCGTACAGGACTCGCTCGTGCGCCGCGTGTTGATCCACCAGTACCATGCCCGTCGGACTTTCCGCCACAATGTACATGGAGCCCACTTGTCCGATGATGTGCAGGGCAGGCAATTCGCCGTGGCCCGCAATGGACTGGTTCGTCTCTCTCGCAGACAGGCGATCGTGCGAACGCGTCTGAAAATCAACGAGGGGCGCATCAAGAGGCAACGCCGCCTGTCCCTCCCCCCCGGACGATGCAGGGGAGAATTCCGTGTATGACTGGCCTTGCACTCCAACGTCTGGGATCCCTGCACCGCCTGCAAGGCTCTTTCCACGGCGCGCCGCACCGCACCAAAAATGTGCCGTGCCGTCACAAAGCGCACCTCGGTCTTCTGCGGATGCACGTTGACATCCACCTGGAACGGATCCAAGGAAAGAAAGACCAAGGCGAACGGGAAGCGTCCGATTGGCAGGCGGCCCTGATAGCCCTGCACCACCGCTTGCACAAGAGTGCGATCCTGGATCCAGCGCCCGTTGACAAAAATCTCGATCTGCGTGCGATGAGCAAAATGATGGGCCGGCGAGCCTGCATAGCCCGACAGGCTGCCATCCTTGAACCGAGCCTCCATCGGCACAAGGCCCTGCACCAACTCGCGACCATGCACGTCGTAGAGGAATTCCCGCACATCTCCCTGGCCATTCGTCTGCAGCAGGGGTTTCCCATTGTGCCCATAGCCAAAGCTCACATCCGGGTGCGCCAAGGCCATCCTCTGCATCAACCTGGTCACGCGGCCCGCTTCCGCGGCGGAGGACTTGAGGAAACGCTTGCGCACGGGCGTGTTGACAAAGAGACGGTCTACCTGAACCGTAGTGCCAAGGGCACGGCCCAGAGAGGTTCGCGCGACTTCGGTTCCGCACTCCACTTGCAATCGATGAGCCGACGCGGCGGTGGCGGTGCGAGAGGTCAGGGTGACGTGGCTGACCGCGGCAATACTGTAGAGAGCCTCGCCCCTAAAACCCAAGGTGGAGATCCGAGACAGCTGTTCCACATCCTGAATTTTGCTGGTGGCGTGTCGCTGCAAGGCCAGAGCCAAGCTCTCGGCCGGGATGCCGGATCCGTCATCCTCAATCCGAATCTGGCTCAGTCCTCCCTCTTGCAAGCTGACCTGTATCCGGCGCGCGCCGGCATCCAGACTGTTTTCCACCAGCTCCTTCACCACGTTGACAGGCCGCTCGATTACCTCCCCGGCTGCAATCTGGGCCACCATCTCGGGGGAAAGCAGTTGGATAGTCATGCACGTGGCCCTTGCTGTCTGGGCTCGGCCTGCGCGCGTGCAGGCCGAAGCGAATTCCTGCCTGGATCCAGGATTGCCGGACTGCCAATTGGCCGAAGAGGCCAAGGAGGTTGCCTGTGAACCTCAACCTCTTGTGGAGGCAAGTATAATGCCCCTGTTGTTTGGCTGCTCCAGCCTTGCTGCCGAATTCGGTTTGTTGCCCATACCTGCGTCGAGGCCACTGATGACACAGCCCCCCACCCATATCAGCGAAGTTCGCAGTCGCTATATCGAGTTCTTCGAACGGCACGGACACCAATTTGTGCCCAGCGCCAACCTAGTCCCCGACAATGATGACACATTGCTGTTCACGAATGCCGGCATGGTGCAATTCAAGGATGCGTTGCTGGGGCAGGAGCAACGTCCCTATCGCCGTGCCGTCACCTCTCAGAAATGTCTGCGGGTCAGCGGAAAGCACAACGATCTCGATGAAGTGGGCGTCAGTCCCCGCCATCACACCTTCTTCGAGATGCTGGGCAATTTCTCTTTTGGGGATTACTTCAAGGAACAGGCCATACAGTTCGCGTGGCAGCTGCTGGTGGAGGAATGGGCGCTGCCTTTGGACCGGTTGTGGTTCAGCGTCTACGAAGACGATGACGAGGCGGCGCAGATCTGGCACGCCGTAGGTGCAGACCCCGACCGCATCCTGCAATTCGATCGCAAGGACAACTGGTGGTCCATGGGCGAAACCGGGCCCTGCGGACCTTGTTCGGAGATCCACTACTTTTGGGGCGACCTGAAGGATCAACACGCGGCGGGCGTCAATCGAGACGACGAGTATCTGGAATTCTGGAATCTGGTCTTTATGCAATACGACCAGATCACGGCCCAACACCGAGAGCCCCTGTCCCATCCCGGGGTAGACACCGGAGCCGGCCTGGAACGGGTGGCCAGCATCCTGCAAGGATGCACCAACAACTACGATACCGATGGCTTCCTGTATCTGATGGACCTTGTACAGCAATTGGCGGACCATACGGATGCCCAGCGACAGGAACATATGGTTGCGTACCGCGTCATTGCCGATCATGTACGCGCCATTGCCTTCCTGATCTCGGACGGCGTGCTCCCGGGCAATGAAGGGCACAACTACATTACGCGTCTCATCTTGCGGCGCGCGGCCCGCTTCGGACGCGCTCTGGGCTTTCTAGAACCCTTCATGGCCCGCGTCGTGGAAGGCGTGGTCCAAGGCATGGGCGATCACTTCCAGGAACTCAGGCAGCGAGAGGACATGATCTGCGCGACCGTCACGGCCGAGGAAACCCGATTTCTGCAGACCCTGAACTTGGGGATGGGCCATCTGGAGAGGGTGGTGCAGGAAAATCGGCAGAGAGGGACGACAACGGTTACGGGAACCCAGTCCTTCCTGCTCTGGGACACTTTTGGCTTTCCCCTGGATTTGACTCGCGATCTGGCGCGAGAAGAAGGCATGACCGTTGACGTTGACGAATTTCAGGCTCTGGCAGCACAAGCCAAGGAAAGGAGCCGGCAGGCCATGGAGACCGCTCCGCTCCCGCGCTCCCCCCTGTACGGAGAGTTGCTGCGCGGCCTGCAGGAATCCGGCACGTTGGACGCGGGTGGCGTGGCCCAAACCGTTTTTGACGGATCACACAGTGTTCGGACCACAGTTCTGGCTCTCATCCAGGAAGGGGCAGAGGTGGACCGGGTGGAACCCGGCACGGCGGTCGAGGTTGTGGTGGCTACCACTCCCTTCTATGTGGAAGCCGGAGGCCAAGTCGGCGATACCGGTTGGATTTCGGCCGTTGCAGGAGGATCCGGTCATTTGCAGGTCACCCATGTCTTCCGGCCTGTGCCGGGCCTGATTGTACATTCGGGCTCCATGCAGGAGGGTTGCCTGACAGTCGGCGGCGCGGTGGATTGCACGATCGATGAAGGGCGCAGGCAGTCCATCCAGCGCAACCACACCGCCACGCATCTGCTCCATGCCTGCTTGCGCCGACATCTGGGCCAGACCGTGCATCAGGCGGGCTCCCTGGTGGCTCCAGACCGACTGCGTTTCGATTTCACCTTTGATCGGGGCCTGACCCACGCGGAGGTTGCCCAAGTGCAGGCCGATCTGCAAGCGGCCATTCTGGTGGACAGTCCCGTCACGGCAACTTGGGAGCCCTATGCCGAAGCGGTGGCGAGCGGAGCCATGGCGCTCTTTGGCGAGAAATACGAAGAGGTGGTGCGAGTTGTGCGTATCGGCCATGGACAGGCTGTCAGTCGAGAGCTGTGCGGTGGCATGCACGTGAAATCCACCGCCGAACTGGGATCCATTTTCATTGTCGGCGAAGGCAGCAGCGCCGCGGGGCAGCGCCGCATCGAGGCGGTTACAGGGACTGCGGCCAATCAATACGTGATCGCCGCCCTTGATCGCTTGGACAAGGTAGCCTCCCTTCTCAAGACCCAACCGGACACGGTGGCGCAATCCGTCCAGTCCCTGCTTGCCCAAAATACCCGACTGCGCAAGGAAGTCCAGCGAAGCCAGCGCGCCCAGGTCCAGGATCACATTGATCATCTGGTGGAGAATGTCCAGGAATTCGATGGAGTGCCCTGCGTGCTGCAGACCGTGCAGGCCCAAGGCTTGGAGATGATGAGGGAAATGAGCGACCTGATTCAGGACCGTCTCGGACAAGGCGTGACTGCGTTGGCCGCGGACATTGAAGGAAAGCCCGTTTTGGTGATCTCCGTGGCCAAAGGCCTCGCCGGCCGTGGGCTTCATGCCGGCAACCTGGTCAAGCAAGCCGCCCCCTGCATTGGCGGGGGCGGGGGTGGCAGACAGAACATTGCCCAAGCCGGAGGCCAGGATGTTGCCGGGCTGTCGGCGGCCTTGCAGGAAGTGGCTAGCGCCATCTCGCATTGTCTGGTCACGGCCCGCTGATACAGGCTCCCTTGTGCAGCCGAACGAGATTCCGTCACCGCCCGCCGCTGTGTTCTCGACTCTTGATATTCAAGGCCGGATCCGCCTGGCGGATCTGCTGGGCAGCCCCATCTTCGCGACCGGTCGCCCGGTGATCCTGACCGTCACGCGCTGGCCACCCGGTGCACCCAGGACCAGCTGGCTGCAGGCCATTCTGCGCCGCTGCCAACTCGCCGGGGCGCCCTTGGTCGTGGTGAGCGCCAACACCAGACTCACAAATCGAGCCCGCGCACTGCATATTCCCGTTTTTGCTTCCGTGGACAGGGCAGCGCAGTATCTGGAGAACGCCAAGCCGACCCCCGACCGATCGTTCCGCCGGCCGCGCCGGGCCAGGTCAGAAGATCAGAGACACAAACCCGTGAACGCGCTCATGACATGGCACTGGTCCTGGCTCTCGCTTGTAACCTCCCTGGTCCTGGGACTGGCCGGTGTGGCGGCCGCTTGGGGGTTCACCACCTTGGTCATGCCCACCGCGACGATAACAGTGTACCCTGCGGTCGGGCAGCTGGAGGTCACAGTTCCCATGACAGCCAGTCTAGCCGTCGATCAGCCGGACAACGACGTGGGCCTGATTCCGGCCCGATTCGTCTCCACTGCGCAGGAGTTTCGCCGAACAGGCCCCACTTCCGCCCGGAAGCTGTTGCCCACCGCGAAAGCCACTGGGGTCCTGCTGGCCATCAATCAGACTCAGGACCCGGTTACGGTGCCGGCGGGCGTCGTCGTGCAGACGGGTACGGGCCAGGCCATTCGCTTCGTCACCACTGAGGAAATCACGGTCCCGGCCAGTTCCCAATACCAGCAACCGATCCTTATTGAAGCGGCGGAGGCCGGGGAAACAGGCAACGTACCTGCCAACAGCATCACCCACATCGCGGGCCCTTTTGCATTCCAGCTGTGGATTACCAACCCTCAGCCCACCACGGACGGTGCGTCAGATCTGCTGCCTGTGGTCTCTCAAGCGGACAATGACCGTCTGCAGGCCGAATTGCTGGCCGAGGCCACATCCTCGGCGCAGCGGATCCTGACTGCCAAACTGGCAGACGGTGAATGGCTGCCCCCAACCAGCCTGGATGTAGACCTGCAGTGGGCTTCCACCGATTTCTTCTTCGGCGAGGCGACCGAGGAACTCACCATGACCATGATGGTCAACATCAGCGGCATCGCGGTGAATACCCGCGACATGGTGGAGTACGTCATGGACCAAGTGGCGCGCCACACCCCTGCCAGCGGTCTGCTGCTGCCCGCCAGTCTCAATCTGTCCCTGCAGCCCGACCCTTCATGGACCGAAGCCGAGCTGACGTTTTCCGTGACCGCCGCTGTGGACTACCTCCCGCCATTGGCAGAGGGACCATTGCGGCGGGCTGTTGCCGGACTGGCCCCGGAGGAAGCCGTGGCGCAGTTGACCGCTTGGTCTCCCGCGGGCGTTCCCACGGTAGAATTGTTCCCCTCCACCCAAGAGGTTCTGCCCCGCCTAATCCAACGCATCCGAGTGCGTGCTCATGTCCCCACTTGAAAACAGCGTTCCAAGGGCAGTGACATTAAGGCCCAAACTCATGGGTCTGGATGTAAGCCGACTCGGATCGGCATTGCCTTCAATGATCCCCTATGGGCCGCAGCCTTCCCCTGCACGGTTCTGACTCGGACCCGCCGCAGGGAGGATTTTGTCCGACTCGGACAGTGGTTGCGCGCGGAATCCGTGCACTGCGTAATCTGTGGACTGCCCGTCTGGGAAAATCGGGTGGATCACCCCCAGGCCCGCTACATACAGGAGTGGGCCCGCCGCTTCTTGCAATTTCAGAAATGGCAAGCGCCGGCTCAGGCATGCAGAGTGATCTTCTGGGACGAACAGTTCACCTCGGCCGCCGCGCGGGCAAGGATGGCGTCGCACGATACGCCGCGGAACCAGGAAGACGCTTGGGCCGCGGCCCTGCTGCTCGAGGATTACATGCGCGCACAGTCCTCCTCGACGTCGCTGCCTTGGGGTTCGCTCAATCCTTAGACAGCCCGCCTCGACCGTACAGGATTGCGCCCCTTGGACCGGGCAAAGTCCTCTGGAAGTGTTGTATCCCGTGTACAAGTCCGTCTCCCTGACCACCAAGGCACGCCGCCACCGCCTGATCGGTTATCAACGCCGCCTGCGCAGAGCCTTTGGCCCTGATGCAGGGAAAGGCGTCTGGCCCGGCCCGATTCTGGGCTGGGCGGCCCGGCTGGGAGGAATTGTCCTGACGGCCGCGGTCGTGATCTGGGGCTTGCGCTTCGCCTTGGAGTACCGGGCGACCACCCTCCTGGATATTCGGACCGAGACCGACGGCCTCTGGAACATTCATCAGACTGCCACCGCGCTGACCCCGGACAACATTGAACATTGGATTCTGGCCCTCTTGCTGGAAATGCAGCAAGAGGAACTCTGGACCCGGCCCACGGGAGACCCGGAAACCCGTCCCTTCACCATTTACCCTGGAGAGCCAGCCCGTTACATAGCCTACCGCCTAGAATCGGCGGGCTATGTGAGTGACGCGCAACTGTTCAATCTCTACCTGCGCGTAGAGGGCTTGGAGCATTATCTTACCGCAGGCAACTTCCTGCTGTCCCACACCATGACGATGCCGGAAGTGGCCATTGCCCTGCAAACCGTCAGTTATGACGAAGTGTCGGTGACCATTCCGGAGGGCCTGCGCATGGAGCAGATCGCGGCCCGACTGGCGGAGCATTACGTCATTGACGCGGAAATTTTCCTGCAGGCCGTGACCCGTCCCCGGGAACTTGCCATCTTGGACGACTATCCTTTTCTGTACGACCTGCCCTCCGACACCTCGTTGGAAGGATTTCTTTTCCCCGATACCTATCGATTTCCCATTAACACCGAACGCGTGGAGCCCATCGTAGCCAAGTTCCTGGACAAT
Source organism: Caldilineaceae bacterium (assembly GCA_963422415.1). Taxonomy (GTDB): domain Bacteria; phylum Chloroflexota; class Anaerolineae; order Caldilineales; family Caldilineaceae; genus Bin34. The sequence goes on along the minus strand of OY729430.1, from coordinate 1,779,790 downwards.
TTCGACACGAAATTTGGCCGTCAGGACTTGATACAGAGCAACACGGAACTGTCCGTGCGAAATTTGGTCACACTGGCCAGCATCATTGAGCGGGAGGTTGTGCTGGCCGAGGAAAGAGCCTTGGTCTCCAGTGTGTATTACAATCGGTTGAAGGGGCAGTGCAATGATCAGGTGCGAGGGCCCTATCTGGAATCCGATCCCACGGTGCAATACGCGTTGGGCAACGCGGAAACCGGTTGGTGGCCTCCCATAAAGATAGCGGACTACACCTTGGTGGAATCCCCTTACAACACCTTTCTCAATCCGGGGTTGCCGCCAGGTCCCATATCCAATCCAGGTCTTGACTCCATGCATGCCGCCTTGCAGCCCGCCACTACCGTCTATTGCTTCTTTCACACCGCGGGTCCGGGTGGGGGCCATGCTTTCGCGCGCACTTTCGCCGAGCATCAGGCCAACGTGGCGCGCTACGGAAGTTGATCATGAAGGTTCTTTTCGCCACTCCCCATCTTTTTCCCGATGTGGTGGGCGGCTCCGGTCTGCACTCGTTGCACCTGATCCGACATCTGGCCATGGCGGGTCACGAGCTCGACGTACTCCATCCCTATGCGACCGTACACTTTGCCCAGTTTCCTCACGTCCAGGAATACACAGTGCCCTTTGGCCGGACCGTCATGGATTTTGCGGAGCATGTAAATCGATGGGTCGGCTCCCGGCAATATGATCTGGGGTACAGCGACGGCTTGTCGCTTGCTCGTTATGTCAAGAGAAAGTCTTTTCCAATCGTGGTCAACGATCACGGATTGTTGCAGTTTCAACCGCAATATTTTGGAGATTATCTGCGGACCACTCCATTGCCGGCCTTGAAGGACCTGCTGTTTTACTGGCCGCGCATTCGGGCGCGGACGCGTCTGGCCCGCCAGGCGGACTATGTGGTGTCCATGGGCGGCAAGATGGATGGACTGGTAGAGGATCACCTGCGCATTCCCACTCCGCGGATCCTCCAGCTGCCCAATGCGGTTGACGACGGTGCGGCGGTATGGCCGCAAACCGAGCCGGGCGATCCCGGTCTCTTTCTGTTCGTCGGCAAAATCGAGTTTCGCAAGGGGGTAGGGCAGTTGCTACAGGCGTTCCAGCAACTCCAGCATACGGGAGCCCGGCTGCGGCTGGTGGGGGATGGTCCCATGGTACCGAGGTGCGGCGCCGCAGTCTGTCCAATGTGGAATGGGCCGGCCCGAAGTTTGGCGCCGCACTGCAAGAGGAATACCAGATGGCGGGCGCTTTCGTTTTTCCCTCTTTGCAGGAAGGCATGTCCACGGCGATCCTGGAGGCCATGGCTCATGGCCGACCGGTCATTGCCACGGATGTCGGGGCCAATCGACTCTTGGTCACGCCGGCAACCGGCCTGCTGCTGGAGCCCCATGACAGTCAAGCCCTTCTGCGAGCGATACAGAAAATGATAGCCTTGGACAATGTAGCCCGGCAGACCATGGGCCAGGCGGGGCGGAAGCTGATTCAAGCCCGTTACACTTGGGCCCAGGTGGCTCCCCAATACATCCATGGCCTGGTACACGCGGCGGGTGGTCCCGCACCGCTGGTCCAGAACGGCGCAGGCGATTGAGCGTCCCAATACCAGGCAGATTGCGGCATCGCCAATGTACACCTGCACAGTGCCCGTTCCCCCACGGCGCGTCCTTGCAAGCTCTTGGGAATACGATCCCAATATCGTTGGCGGGATGGGGCGCCATGTCACGGCATTGCTCCATGCCATGGGCGTGGACTTGCCGGATTCCCCCTACGAAATCCACCTGTTGACCCCCGCCTTTCCCGGGGCTCCTCCCTATGAGCAGGTAGGGCAACGGGTGTTTGTGCATCGCTTTCCTTGGCTGGACCAGGCGGCCGGCAATGTATACGATGACACTCGAGACCTGGTCGATCACACCCTTGAGCTCAATCGGCAGCTGTTGGCCAAGGCGCATGCCTTGGCCCAAGAACATCCCATGAGCCTGATCCATGCTCATGACTGGCTGACCGCCTCCAGCGCCTTGGAGCTGAGACGCGCTTGGCAGGTTCCGCTCGTGACAACGTTCCATGCCACGGAAATGGGGCGGCATTACGGGCATATCGTCACGGACCTGAACCGCCGGATACATGAATGGGAAGCGGCCCTGTGCCGAGCTTCGGACAAGGTCATCGTGTGCAGCCATTACATGCGCGACAGCCTCGTGGATTCCTTTCAGTGTTCCCCGGAGCAGTTCGACATCATTCCCAACGGAGTGTGTGGACAGGGCGTTTGCAAAACCGAAGATGCGGTCATGCGGTACGTCACGCAGCGTTTCAAGGGCCACGGCGAGTTTCTGTTGTTGTTTGTGGGGCGCCCCGCCCACTGCAAGGGCCTGCATGTACTGTTGGACGCCATGTCCTTGATACTGCCTCGGCACCCACGGGTGCATCTGGCGGTCGCGGGGCAGGACAGCCTGGACCTGAACCCGGACATTGCAGCCCGAGGGTTGACGGCCCATGTATCGCTGCTGGGCTATATCGCGGATTCGGAGCGCAATTGCCTGTTGCAGGCCGCGGACGCGGCGGTAATGCCCAGTCTGTACGAGCCCTTTGGCATTGTGGCACTGGAAGCCATGGCGGCAGGCTGTCCCGTGGTGGCCTCGAACGTGGGAGGCTTGGCGGAAGTGATTGATCATGCGGAAACCGGCTTGACTGTGACGCCCGGCGATCCGCACAGCATCGCATGGGCGGTCGATCACTTGATCACGCACCCGGAACAGTCCCGTCAACGCGTGTCGGCCGCCCAGAAGAAAGTGGCCCGACATTTTCGCTGGGATCGGATTTCCGCCCTGACGCAACGGGTGTATGACGCCGCCCTGGATTTGAACCTTGACCAGGAGGTCTGACCATGCTGCGTGCTGTCATCTTTGACTTCGACGGACTGCTGTTGGATACGGAGACCGCCGAATACGAAGAATGGAGTCGGATCTTCCATTCCTTGGGGGCTCATCTCACCCTGCGGGACTGGGTCCAATATGTCGGGACCTGGGTTGATGCCAGTTTGCTGGACCTGCTGGCCGAACGCACTTCCTGCCCATTTGACCGGGAGGAACTGCACCAGCGGCACCATACGGCGGTACGGGCTAATGTGGCCCAAAGGGACTTTTGCGCCGGGGTAAGGTCATTGGTGCCGGATTTGCGGGCCGCGGGCCTAAAGACCGCCATTGCCTCCAACTCGGATTTCCCGTGGGTGACCGGTCACTTGGAGAACCGCCACTACCGAGACCATTTCGATATCATTTGCACCCGCGAAGATGTACAACGACTGAAACCTAATCCGGATATCTATCTGCTTGCTCTGCAGAAGCTGGGGGTCGCGGCGTCTGAAGCCGTGGTTTTCGAGGATTCGCTGCCGGGCGTCACCGCGGCGCTGCGCGCGGGCATTCCCGTATATGCAGTGCCCAATCCCATTACGATCCAAAGCGAATTTCCGGCTGCATCCATCCGACTGCAATCGCTGGCCGATGTCTCGTCCACGATGTTACGCAAGAACGCAGCGGCCTTGGCGTCTTAGGATCCCCATACGAGGATCTGTAGGATCGTTCACTCTCTGTATCAGACAGGGGTGAATGCCTCCAGCGCCATTTTCCGGAGCGCCGCAGGGCCGAGCATCCGCGACCTCAGGATGGGGCAGAGCCGGAACTGCGAGGGCCCAATGGTCTTGCGCATCGACCCCGTCCCTCTGGCGTCCTTCCCTGGTACACCATGACTCTGCTGCGCAAGCATAGAGCCGATCTGGCTGCCTGCGTCCTCTTGGCGCTGCTGCCGATGCTGTGGCTGCTGCCGACTCTGCTCTCCCCGTGGACCGGCCTGTCCATCCTGCCGTTTGATACCTTGTATCTGTCGGAGCCTTGGAGTCGTATCTCTCCGGATCTAGCCCCTTACAACGCCTCCCTAGGCGATGTAATACTGCAGAACAACGCGTGGCGACACTTGCTGCGGTCCTATCTGAGCGAGGGCCAGATCCCGTTTTGGAATCCCCACCTGCTGACCGGAACGCCGTTTCTGGCCGGGGGACAGGCCGGATTGCTCTATCCCCCGGCTTTTCTCCTGCTCTGGGGCGACACGGATTTCATGGCAACCCTGTACGTGACGCTGCATCTGGCTCTCGCTGGCGTGACCATGTTTGGTTTTGGCCGGGCCTTGCGGTTGACCACTTGGCCCGCTTGCCTGGCCGGACTGGTGTACGCACTGGGGGGATTCAACTATACCCACGCCCTCTTCCCCACGATTGTGGCCACCAGCGCCTGGTTGCCGTTGTGGCTGGCCATGATCGAAATCATCTTGCGGAAGCAACAGGCCAAGGGGTCTGTCAGCTTCCGGCCCATTCCCTATCTGCTTCTAGGGGCGCTGGCCATCGCCATGAGCGCCTTGGCCGGCAATCCGGAATTCCTGGCCTACGGATTCCTCTTTGTCACCGCCTTCACCGGGGTCCGGCTTGTGATCCTGTATCTGGGGTTGCGCCGGGATTCTTTGCCGACCGGCGCGTCCACAGAGGATCCCGCGCCGCGTGCCATGGCATCCATGGCCTTGCAGCGCACGGCGAAACAGGCCGTGTGGCTGGCACTGATGACTCTACTGGGCGTGTCCCTTGCAGCCGTGCAGATAGTCCCCTTCGCGGAAAACTACCTGCAGAGCCACCAAGAGGCCCATCTCTCGTTTCAGGAGGTCTCGGATCTGGCCTGGCCCAAGCGCCAGATCTTGACCTTCTGGGTCCCTAACGCCTTTGGCAATCCCAGCCACCACCGTTGGTTTGACATCTGGAACGGCCAGTGGGAAGGGGCGCCCCACAATGTCTTTGGGCTTAACAACCAAGCCATTGACTGGGGCATTCGGTCGTATCACGTAGGGGCCAGCTATGTCGGCATAGCCTCTTGGGGCCTGCTGCTGATATCCGTATGGACGAGTCTGGCGTCCGGCCGGCTGCCGCCACGCCAGCGTCAGATGGTGTGGATCATGCTGACGCTGGGCTTTGTCGCCTTGCTGTTTGCCCTTGGCCTGCCCCTATACCGTCTGTTGTCTGCCATACCAGGCTGGTCCGTGATCCAGACGGCTTACAACTGGAATTACATCTTTTCCTTCTGTATGGCCGTACTGGCCGGATTGGGTCTGCAAGCCCTGGGAGCCCACGACAAGAATGCCCCTAGGTTTCTTTCCCGTTCCATCTGGCAGAGGGGCGTCCGCGTACTGGGCTGGTCGGCTTGTATCGGTGGCATGGGCGCGTTTCTGACAGCCTTGGCAATCTGGCTGGGTGCCGACTGGCTGGACGCTCCTGTACACCAACTGCTGCAGCTTAGTCCCTACGCTTCCTCCATGTTCCGCACTTCACGCATGTTTCTGGGATATGGCATGGGGCCGGTGTTGCATCTCGGCGGGGCTGCGCTGGGAACCGGCCTCTTGCTGTTGGGCTTCACATCCCTCCCTCAAGGCGTCGGCGCCGTTCACTCCCTCCTAAAATGGCATGGTCCGCTGTTGTTGATGGTAACGCTGGACCTCTTTGTGTCCCACGGCCGATACCTGCCCGTCACGGACTCGTCCTTGGCCTCGCAGCGCAATGCGCCCCCGGCCATTCAGTTCCTGCAGTCGGTCACGGATCCTCCCCATGCATGGAGAATCACCACACTGACGCGCCAGGGGCAGCGCTTTCTGGATGCCAATCTGGGTTTCTACTACAACTGGCATGACCTGCGCGGCAAGACCTTCCTTATCCCCGCTTCCTTTCAGAAATCGTTTCAGGCCTTGGGACAGACTTTCTACCGCGGACGGGACAGCGACCCGTATTTCAACCGTTCGGGCCACCTGTATGCCTTGTACGACTCTCCTCGATATCTGCAGTCCGCGCTGTTGGATATGTGGAACGTCAAATATCTGGTAACGCACTACACCGTGCGCGCGACGGGATGGGTCGAAGTCTACAGAGACGAATCGCTTCGCATCTACGAAAATCTGGAGGCGTTGCCGCGCGCCTTTGTAGTGCCCCATGCGGTGATGGGCCCTGCCACGGAGGTGGATCCGACCGCTCTCGACTTTGCCACTTCCGTCTGGCTGGAGAGTGCACAACGACAGGAGAAGGGCGCGGCGCACAGAACCGTCAATCGGGCTGACACGCTCATTTCCCACTATGCGGCCAATGAGGTGCGGGTGCAGACTCGGACTTCCGATCCCACCTGGCTGGTACTCACGGATGCCCACTTCCCCGGCTGGCAGGCCACCCTGCACGGCCCGGACCATCCTGACAAGGGCGTCGAAGTCCCCATTCTCAAGGCCAACGGCGCCTTCAGAGCGGTGGAGCTGCCGGCGGGATTTGCCGGCGAAGTGCATTTCGCGTACCGCCCTCTGAGCTTCCGGGTAGGGCTTTTCTTCAGTTTCCTGTCCGCCATCTGCGGTCTGATGCTGCTGCTGTGGTGGGGCTGGGGAAAGTACCGGCGCACCGATCGCACATTGGCCGATTCCATGGTCGTGGCCAAGAATTTCGTGGTGCCCTTGAACCTGACCCTGATCACCCGGTTCATCGACTTTGCCTTTGCCATGTTCTATGTGCGGTTGCTGGGGCCGGTGGGCACAGGACAGTTCGCCTTTGTCGTGGCCTTGTACGGCATCTTTGAGCTCATTGCCCGATTTGGATTGGATACGCTGCTGACTCGGGAAGTGGCGCGGGACCGAACCTTGGTCCATCGCTACCTGACCAATGTCTGTGTCCTGCGGACAGCCATCTGGGGGATTACCACATTGCTCATGTTTGGCGTGACCCTAACCTTCTGGTGGAGCGATCGCATCACCCTGCTGGAAGTGCAGGCCATTGCCATATTTGCCATTGCCATGCTCTTCGCGGGCTATTCCGACGCCTTCAGCGCCGTGTTTCACGCCCATGAAAAGATGGAGCATCCCGCCATCCTGACGACTCTGTCGGCGCTGTTGCGAGCCGGGATAGGGGCCTTGGTATTGTTGTTGGGATGGGGGTTGCCCGCCTTGGCCTGGGTCGCGGTGATCACGGTCATTGTCCAGGTAGTCTGGTTCTACCTGACCTTGCGCAAGGTCCTTTTCCGCTGGCAATGGACATGGGACGCGCCCTTGCAACGGTGGATGCTCGCCAACAGCTTTCCTTTCATGGTCAATTCACTGTTGTCCAGCATTCTGCTGAACATCGACATCTGGCTTCTGCGTCTGCTCTCGGGGGAAGTGGCCAGTGGCCTCTACAGCGTGGCCCTCAAGTACCGGTTTGGGATCACGATCATTCCCAGTGTCTTCAACTTCGCCCTCTTTCCCCTGTTCAGCCGCTATGCCCGGCAGACAGGGGATGGGTTGATGGGAGCCTATCGCCTCAGCATTCGGCTGCTTACACTGGTAAGCATTCCCATTGCCTTTGCCACTACGTTGTGGGCCAAGCCTCTGGTGCTGCTGGTAGGAGGGACCGAATTCCTGGACATTCAGGAACAAGTGACTCTCTTCGGCTGGACTTGGCGCTACACCGGTGGCTCGGACTTGGCCTTGCAGGTAGTGATCTGGACCATCGTGCTCAACTTCGTCAACGCGGTCACCCAATATGTGCTCATAGCCCTGGACCAGCAGCGGTATCTGACCCGCGCCTTTATCGCGGTGGTAGGATTCAATGCTGTAGGCAACGCCCTGCTGATTCCGATTGCAGGCTATGTGGGAGCGGCCTTGGTCACGATTGGCAGCGAACTGTTCCTGTTCGTGCCGTTCCACTTGGGGATTCGCCGTCACTTGGGACACGTTGGCTGGCTGCCCTTGGTATGGAAGCCCATGGCGGGATTGGCGGTCATGTCGCTCCTGTCACTGACGCTTCTGTCCCTGGACGTCAATATCTGGCTGACAGGGATTGCGGCGGCACTCGGATATTTGGGCACTCTCTATGTCACCGGCGAATTCTCGCGGCTGATGGCCCAATTGCCTTGGTCGGACTTGCAATCCTTCATCCAGACAAGAGGCCCTGCCGCCCCGGCTCCAAGCAACGGGACATCCGACTAAGACATCCAACCACCGGGACCAAGTGGGGGCTGCTTGGCGAAGGCTGCCGGCATCATACCGATACGTTTGTCCGAAACAACCCGGGTGATTTGCAAAGCCTCACGGGCATGCATCCACTCGGATGCATGCCCAAGTCACGCGGCAAATGCTCCGTGCATCCTTTTCTTCCAAGCAATGCGCCGCCGTGCTGATTGTCTTGGATCCCCATGTCCAACATAACGTCTCATGCCTTCCTGTGGCACATACTTGAGCGCAGTTGGGTATCATGCATCTGCCACCATTGCAGTCGCCACGCATTTCTTGCCCATGACCCAGACTCCCAATCTTATTCATAAACACTTGTTGGCCTGCTTGACACGGCCTGTACCTGCCGACGCCGCGACAGTCTGCGCGGCTTTGAACGCAACGGAGTGGCAGACGCTGTACGAGATGGCCCGAACCCAGCGCGTCTCGGCCCTGTTGCACAGCCGACTTCACAAGTTCAAGGGGGGGCATCCCTCCATGCCCCCGGCCTTGCGGGAGGAGTTGGCCACGGGGTTTCAGGAACGCACCCTGCGCAACCTGTTTCTCTTCGCGGAGTTCCGCACGATCGCGGAGGCCCTGCAGGCGCGCAATATCCCCGTGATCGTGCTCAAGGGGATGCATCTGGCCGCCGCCGTATATGGCGAAATCGGCATGCGTGAGATGGATGACATAGACATTCTGGTACCTCGCGACCGTCTACAGGCGGCGGCGGACGCACTAACGGAAATCGGATATGCGAGCAAGGAGCCTCTGGATGTGACCTTCTGGGCACAAAAGCAGCACCATCTGCCTCGCTTGCGCAACGAATCGAACACAGTGGTCGAGGTGCACTGGAACGTGACTTGGCCCAGTGATTCCTATGCGTTGTCGGATCTGGAGGGCTTGTGGGAACGGGCACAGCCCCTGATCATAGCCGGTTGCCAAGCGCTCGGCCTTGCCCCCGAAGATCTGCTCCTGCATCTGTGCATTCACGCCTCCTTCCAGCACATGTTCTATACCGGTCTGCGCCCGGTGTGCGACCTGGATGCCACCGTGCGCTGCTATGCGGCGGAAATGGACTGGAGTCTGGTCTGCCGGTTGGCCCAGCAACAGAAATGGCAGACCGGAGTGCGGTTGATGCTGCACTTGACGCAACGCTGTCTGCAGACTCCCCTGCCGCGTCTGGTGTGGCGGGAATTGCAACCCGCCCAAGACGAAGCCGCCTTGGATGCGGCCTATCGGATGCTGTGGACCATCGACTCCGATGTCAGTGCACTGCCCCGCAATCTCGCCACGTTTTGGAACCGTCCCAACCTATGGCTTCGCATGCGGGATCTGGCACGAGTCCTGGCGCCCAACCGCTTCAAGATCGCCAAGGAGTACGGGCTGTCGGCGCACTCGCCGCGGATCTGGCTTTACGCGCTCCGCTACCTGATCGACTTGATCCGCAAGCACTTCAAGGCTTTCCGGCAATTGCAGCAAAGCGATCCCGAAACCCGGGCCATGTCCTTGAACAAGAGCATCCTCATGGATTGGCTCTACCAGGATTGAGCCGCCGCGGCGGTGTGGGACCTGCCTGCGGCTTTCCGAATCCTGCCATGGACCGCACAGCATGAATCTGAATCACGTTATAACGGCCTTGCGGCTTACGGTGCGCCAGCGCAGGTCCGCCCATACCCGATGGGAGCTGGATGCCCTGCGCGGCGTGGCCATCGTCATGATGGTGGTCTATCACTTCATGTATGACTTGCACTTCTTCTACGCCAATCCGTGGATTTTCACGCCTTTTGGGAAAGGCTTCCAGCATGCCACCGCCTCGCTGTTCATTCTGGTCGCCGGAGTCTCCACTTGCCTGGCAGCGCAATCTCCCCAACTGGCCGAGATGACCCAAGCGCAGCGATGGGGGACTTTCGTGCGGCGAGGCGGTACGATCCTTGCCTGGGGCATGACGCTGACCGTGATCACCTGGATGGTCTTTGGATCATCCGCATCCATCAAGTTCGGCATTCTGCATCTGCTCGGAGTCTCCATTGCCCTTTCCGTTCCCTTCCGCGGACGGCCTTGGAGTGCCTTGGTCTTGGGCGCCGTCTTGTATCTGATCGGGTCTTGGCTGGAGTTTCAGACCTTCACGGGTTTCTGGACCTATTTTGCGTGGTTGGGATTCGCGTCGGACAGCCTTCAAGACGTGGATTATTTTCCGCTCATTCGTTGGTTTGGCCTGTTTCTCATAGGCGTTTTTCTCGGTCAAAAGGGATTTGTGGCAGGCACATCCAAAACTCATGTCTTGCGCGGCCGAAATTTCCCGCTTTTTCGCGGGCTGCAGTTCATGGGCCTGCGGTCCCTGCCCATCTATCTGCTGCACCAGCCTTTGCTGTGGCTGTGTTTCTTCGTCTATAACCTGATTGCCATTGTAGCCTAGCCCATTTCAGGCCTCAGGGGGCGGACCCAAGGCGCGTTGCGCCCAGTCCAGTTCCTGCTGCCTGCCCTGCAGTTCACCATCCAGGGTCTTGATGTGCAGCTGTTCCAGCATCTGACCGATTTGGGGCCCTGACCGATAGCCCAGCCCTATCAGATCGCCGCCCTTCACCTGAGGCGTGACATGGCGCCATTGGCTCTCGTAGAGTTCCAGCGGAACAGATTGCTCCGGCAAACAGGCCCATAGCGCCCGGCGGACCGGCATGCGGGTGAACCTGAGTCTTTGCCAAACCTGACTCGGACGCAAGCCGTTCCAAGGCCGGTGCACCAAAGCCTGAAATTCCCTGACTGCCTTTGTCATGGCGGGCGGCAAAGGTGCCAGGGACTCCGCCCCATCCCGCTGCAGTCCCACAAGCAACACCCAGAGGACTTCCGGGTTGTGCTCGGCGTGTCCCATGACGCGCTCCAAGGCCAGCCAAAGTCTCTCCGGATCCGGATTCAACCCAAGGGCTTGCAAGACACTCCATTCATGCAGCCGTTGCAACACGGGGACCGCCTTGTTCTCGTCAAATACCTGTTCCAGTTCGAAGCGGATGCGTTCCTGGGTGATCGTAGCCAGCGCATTGTGATTCACGGCCTGAACCAGCCAGCGCGCGGTTTCCCTCTCCAGGGCAAACCCGAACCGTTGCTCATACCGGGCCATCCTGAAGATACGGGTGGGGTCATCCTGCAAGCTGCCTGCATGCAGCAAACGAATGCGTCCGCTCTGCAAGTCCCGCAAGGCATCCGGATGGCAGTGCACCTTCAGAACGCCGGGGGCCTCCCGGAATCCGGGCCAGTCCGCCAAATCCAAGGCGAAGGTGTTGATACTGATGTCCCGCCGGGCCATGTCCTGCGCGAAGGTGCCGGCTGTCACGCGGGGCAGTTGGCCCGGATTTGGATAGATCTCGGATCGAGCCGTAACGATATCAATGGAAACTGTTGTGCCTGCGGCGTCAGAGGTCGGACGCTCCGGTGCGAACCGCTGCATGTCAGGATGCCATGTTGCCGTCAGAAAGGAGTCGTGCACCAACAAAGACCCTCCCCATTCGCCTTGCAATCGTTTTCCCAGTTTCCGGGCATCCCCTTCCACCACCAAATCCAAATCCGCCGGGAGATGGACGGCTTCCACCGCCTGATGGCTGGCCATGAGAAGCAGGTCGCGCACTCCACCTCCCACCAGTCGTACCTTGCAGTCCAAGCCATGGGCCGCCTTGGCTATTGGTGCGCGCAGCAGGGCCAGGGCGAGGCGGGATTGCCGCAGACGCCCCCCATTCCAATCAAAGGGGATTTCCACGGTTCTGTACGCACCGGGGGTCATGCTTGATTCGCTCAATGGCAGTGTTCGGGATTGAGAGCACCCCAAATTCAGCATCGTGCCCGAATTGCAATGGTCTGCCGTCGGGAACAACCGGGCTCTGGAATTTTGCCGTCTGCCGGCCACAAGCACCGATTCAGTGCAACCACGGGATGCAAAAGCCATTCCGTTAGGCAATAATGAGAGCATGGGAGAAGAGTTTCCGATCCACGCGTACACTTGGCATGCACCCTGACGTGAAGGTGTTGATTGTCGGCAGCGGCGGCCTTTTCGGGCACGCCCTGAAGCAGGCCTTTGCCGATTCCAAGCTGCAGACCTGGACCCACCGGAACTGTGACATTGCGCAACCTGAGACTCCAGGCCGGATTTCCATGGCGGACCCGGATGTGGTCATCAATGCAGCGGCCTGGACCGATGTCGATGGAGCGGAAGATCCCAGGCATTGGCCCCAGGTACAGAAAACGAACATCAATGGCGTAGCCCACTTGCTGCAGGGCTGTGAAGCCGCGGGCGCGCGCTTGGTGCACATCAGTACCAATGAGGTCTTTCCCGGAGAGCCCGACACCTTCTATGCGGAATCCGATCCGATCGGCCCTATCAATGCCTACGGGCGCAGCAAGGCTAGGGGCGAGGCCCTTTTGGAACCCTATCTGAACCACCACCTGCTCATTCGCGTGAGCTGGCTGTTCGGGCCGGGCGGGGATCACTTTCCAGCCAAGATCGCCCGGGCCGCGGACCGGTTTTCCGAATTGAAGGTTGTCTCTGACGAAATCGGCCGTCCCACCTACACCGTCGACGCGGCCCGGCGGATTCGTCAGTTGATACACCGCGGCGCGACAGGCATCTTTCATGTTACCAATGGCGGAACCGCGTCTCGATACGAATGGGCCTGCCGTGTCCTGAAAGCAACCGGCAGAACGGCGACCGCGGTGCACCCCATTCCGGGGCGTGCATGGCAGCGGGCCGCCCCTGTGCCCCGACATGCCGTATTGGTGGACAGCCGGATGCATGCCTTGCATCTGTCGCCCCTGCCGCTCTGGCACGAGGCCCTGGAGCGACTTGTGGCTCTGGACGAGCCTTGGGCATCTCAAGGTCGGTCCCAACCCCACCCGATTTCCTGATGTCATCCAGATCCCTCCTGCGCTTCTTGCCGGTTGCCTTGGCATTGACGATGGCCCTGTCACTATTGGCGTTCTGCACGCCAACCGACACCCCCACGCCCCTTCCGGTCCTGCCCGAGTTCATTGTGCCCGAGGCTTCGCTCCAGGAACGAGTGGCACGCTCTCTGCCTCTGGTGGGTCCGATGCTCCAACCTGAAGCCGAAATTTCCGGCCTAGCTTGGTATGGGGATGTCTTGGTTCTGCTGCCGCAGTATCCTCACAAGTGGGATCACAGTCTTTTCGGACTTCACAAGGCGGATCTGGCCCGTGCCATAGCCGGAGAAAGCGATCAGGCGCTGGAACCCTTCCCCATCCCGCTGCATGGTTCCAAGGCCATGCGGCAGTTGGAAGGCTTTGAGGGACTGGAGGCGATTGCCTTCGTGGGCGATACGGTCTACCTGCTCTCCGAAGCCTCAATGCCGGGAGGATACATGCAGGGGTATCTGTTGGTTGGCACCATCCGGCCCGATCTCACAGCGGTGGAAATGGACATGACACACATCGTGGGACTGGCTACCCAGTCCCAGTTCATGAACCATTCCTATGAAGCCCTGCTTCCCACGCCAGCAGGCATCGTCTCCATATTCGAGGTGAACGGGGTCCAGATCAACGCGGACCCCCATGCATTATTGCACGGGCCGGATCTGGCACCACACCCGGCGATAGCGATGCCCGCCGTGGAATACCGTCTGACCGACGCCACTGCCATGAACGAGGCCGGAGAATTCTGGATGATCAATTTCCATTGGCCGGGTTCCAAACGTCTCATGCCGGAGGAGGATCCCATCGCCACCCACTGGGGCGAGGGTCCCAGCCAGAGCCAATCCGACATTGTGGAGCGAATTCTAAAGTTCCGGCTGACCGACATCGGCGTGGAGTGGATCAACGAAGCTCCCCTGGAGTTGCAGTTGCTGAATGCCGCCGTGGCCCGCAACTGGGAAGGGATTGCGCTCTGGGAAAACACAGGATTCCTCGTCGCGACAGATCGCTTTCCCACCACGACGCTGGCCTACGTCCCCCGGTAGGTCGCCGCCGGTCCGGATTCAGAGGATCTCTGTCTCCTCCGACTTTCTTTTGTCTTCTGCCCGAATGCGCATCTTCATGCGCCAATGGATATCGGGCTCCGTCCAGCGCTGCACCCGCCACTTCCAGCCACTCAGGTAGCCTAGCATCTTGGCGGCATCCCCAACCACCCGGACTACGGGTATCTGCAGCAGAGCAGAAACCAGCGCCCAGGGAGACAGACGGTGCCGTCCCAGCTTCCACACCCGCACAATCGGGCGCCGACAATAGGCGAACAGACTCAACAGAGCCAGGAATCGCCCCCAGCGCCGGGTCCGGCGGCCCGCGCCGGAGATCATGCGAGCCAGCAGCGGCGCCAACACCAAATACACGCCATACCGGATCAGATGCCGATGACTCCACAGATCCGCCTTGCCATCGCCGCGGGCATAGAGGAAATACTGTTTGTAGAAACTGCGGTAATTGGCTCTGGGCCGAACCCGCACGACGGAGAACTCCGCCAGCGGCATGGCTTTGCAGCGGCCTTGGGCCAAGTGCTCGATCTGCTGATCAAAGACCAAGTCCTCGCAGTAATCCAGCCATTCGGGAAACCCCTCCACCTCTTCCCAGGCAGCGCGCTGAAAGAGCATGGAGCGCCCAGCAGGCAAAAAGCGCGCGGCGTCTACATCATGACGGAAAGGCATGGTGGTGCCCGCCAAAGCGGTCTCGAACGCACCGACCACCTCGGGCAGAAAGAATCCGGCCACCCCTTTCACGTCGGGATCCGCCCAGTTTGCCTCCATGACGCGAACCAACTGCTCCAGCCAGTCGGATTCCAGGCGAATGCCGGAATCCGTCACGGCGATCAATGCGTGGCGGGTCTCGCGAATGGCCGCGTTGCGGCCTTCGCTGATGTTGGCCCCAAGCCGGGAAATCACGCGAATGGGCACCCCGTGGTCCTTGCTCCGATTCTGCAGCCCATCCAGGAGGGCTAGCGTGTTGTCGGAACTGCCGCCATCACAAATGACGACTTCGGCCGGAGGGTGCGTCTGTTCCAGCAGCGTGGGAATAAAAGCGGGCAGCGTAGCCTCTTCGTTCAGGACGGTCATCGCCACTGAAACGGACAGGGTAGGCTTGCCCTTGTCGGCGGAGTCTGGAATCATGGCAAATCAGCGCAGCCGCAGGGCGGCAGAGGGGGGAAAGGGATACGGAACCACGAATGTCATGTAGGGATCCTTATCCCTGAAATCCAGCTTGAGCGGCGAGATTGTTCTTCCCATTCGGACAACCTTCACAGGTTCTGGCCCTCGCGTCTGATTCCCTTGCCGGAATGCACCTGAAAGCGCCGGCCTGCGTCCCACTGCCGTACCAGACGAGCGAGGTCATGGGCCTGTTGGTTTCCCTCAGTATATCCACTACGGTCCATTGTCTATTGATTCTGGCCTGCATAGTGGTCTTGTCCAGTCCAGGCCGGGCGCACACCTCAAATCGATCTGCACTCCCGCGAACACCTCGCTGGCATGCCACTGGTGATCAGGGATGTGACGGGCCATGCGAGACTCCACGGCCTTCGCCACCCGCGCCTTGTCCTCTTCCCTGACTTGGATGTATTGGGGCCTCGCCTCCCGGATCAGCAACGTATTGACGCGCGCAAGACTCGCCGAAATGCAAGAGCACGGAGGTTTCAGTCAGAATCTCTGGCTTGGCCCTCGTCACTTCTCGGCAGCGGGACTCCGACCTACCCATTCACATCACGCTGCACAGATTCCTGCGGCTGTGGATCAGCCACTGGTCTCAAGCTGCGGGCGACATGTCGATCCAGTGCAATACATTGGACACAGTGACCGGAAAGAGCCGTTGGGGCCCGGTTTCTGCAACAGGTACGCCAATATATGCGAGGATGGCGGTCATGCCATCCAGCCGGTCTTCCACCTCTGTCCCCAGCAAAGGCAAGGCGCGGGCGGGGGAGGCCACGCGCCCGCGCCCCGGTCCGCTGGCAATCAAGGGAAAAGACCCAAACATCCCTTTGGACCGGAAAGCGCTACAGTACAGGCGCTCCGTTCCGGGGCGTTCTTGTACAGCCTCGGCTGCCTCCCATCTTGGCCTTTGGAGCTAATGTATATGGCCTATGTCGTATTGGATCTGGAAACCACGGGCTTGGATGCCCAAGAGAACACCATTATCGAAGTTGGCGCCGTGCGGTTTGACGACCCTCGGGCCTTGCAGCAACCTGGGTCCTATGAAACGCTACAGCTACTGGTGAATCCCCACCGCAAGCTCGATCCCTTCATCACCTGCCTGACGGGAATCCAGGATTCGGATCTGGAGGGGCAAGCCAGCTGGAACGAAGTGCGGGCGCAGGTGCAGGCCTTTCTGTCCGCACCCGCCACCCATCTTGTGGCTCACAATGTTCAGTTTGAGAAGGCGTTCCTGACACAACACGCAGTTGACCTGGATCCGCTGACTCTGCTGGACACCCAGGACCTGGCCTTCATGGTGTTCCCCCGCGCGCTGCAGTTGAACCTGGCCGCCCTCTGCTTCCGCTGCGGGGTGGATCCCGGCCGCAGTCACAGGGCCTATGACGACGCCTTGGCCACCGCCAAGGTGTTCGGGGAGATGCTGCTTCAGGTTGATCGTCTGCCTGATGCCAGCCTGCAGCAGCTGCTGGCCCACAGTCCACGGACAGGTTGGGGATTCCGTGATGTCTGGGCCGATCAGGCCGCCCGGCGTCACCTTGCGGAACTTGACCGCAACGAGCCCATGGTGTTGCCACAGTCCGCGTACACCGCACAGACAGAGCATCTGGAGGAACGCCTATCTTCGGTTCAGCCCTCCTTTTTCCCGCTCGCGCCCAGAGCGCCGCAGACCAGGGAATCTCGTCCCGTCGATTCATGGAGCGCGCACATGGTCCAGGCCCTGGAGGCGGGAAAGTCACAGGTTCTGGTCGTCAATCCGGGTCTGGGACGCAGAGAAGCCGTGGCGTTGGCCGCCTATCAGTGGGCGGCCGCCCACGACCGGAGGGTTCTCCTCTGTTTGCCGCACTGTGAAAACGACTTGGGGCAGCACACGGTCTTGGAGGCACTGGCACAGACAACCGGGAACGCTCCCTCCTTTCTCCCCGATCCCAGCCGATATCTGGATCTAGACCGGCTCAATGTCTGGAAAGCAGGCCGATCGCTGGACTCGGCCGAGACGAGACTCCTAGGCAAGATTCTCCATTGGACCAGTTCGACCCCGACCGCTTCCCAAGAGTCGCTTTTCCTGCGGCATGACTTGGACAATCTCGTGCTTTGGCCCCAGCTGGCTTGCCAGCCGATTCAGTTTACGGATTCGGATCCGGATCCGCTGCAAACGGTACCTTCCGCCACTCGCAGAAGAGATTCACTGATAACTCTCATGGACCACGCCACTCTTCTGCGGACCTTGCAGGAGGACCCGGACTGCGCCGGCGAATTCGACGCCATTGTCATTGACGACATCTGGCATCTGATTCAGAAATTGCCCCAGTTTGTCACCGCAACCCAATCCTTGCATCACGCTCGCTATTTCTTGGACCGACTGCAAGACATCACCGATCCGGCACGGGACGGAGATGCCGCCCAATGGCTGAGCGCCATCCATGGCATGGCAAACCGACTTTCCGCTCTTGGCCTGGCCCAAGAGACCGTCAGCGCGGCGTTGCTAGGCTTTGTGCAGCAGGTGGATCGGCTCAGCCAGTCCGAAATGGAGCAATCGGATACACGGTTCACCCATGCCTTGGCCAAGTCGGTCCATGATCTGAGTGGGAATCCCCTGTTCCAGACTCTGGTGGACCAATGGCATCCACTGGCACGCAGTCTCCGCAAGCTGTCAGTTGCGGGGACTGCCGTGCTGGACACCATTCCCCCCTTTGACGCCGACGAGGAGCCGGTGCAGGGCAGATACGTGCGCCAACTGCAAGGCTGGCTGGCTGGCGCAGATGCGTTTCGGCAGGGCGTTGACAACGTCTTGCATCCGTCGGATGGAACCTTGATGGAACGAAGAGAGAGAGTCCCTTGGGTGGAAATTCGCAAAAAGGCAGATGCCTGCAAATTCAATGTCACCCAGTATTGCGGTGAAGATTTCTGGCAGGAACGGGTCCTTGGCCAGTGCACTCCTACTCTGTTCCTGCATGTGAGCCAGGGGACTCCCCGTCAGGGTGGCTATTTGACGCAACGCCTGGGAATCACCCATCTACCCCAGGCACGGCTCGATCCCAAGGCGGCAAAGGCTGCGGACACGTTGATTCTCAACCCACGGAACCTGCCCGAACCCATGACAAATGACTTCAAGAGTCTGGTGGAAACCCTGTTGCCGAAACTGGCCCCGCAGATTACCGGCAACGCCGTCTTCATGATGGGCAACACAGGGCAACGGAAGGCCAGCGCGGCCGCGCTCCGCAAGGCGGCCCTAGGAAACTCCATCCATATCTTGGAGGACGAACTGGATTCCACGGCAATCGTGCTGGAGGCATTGGCTGATTCCAGACCCACCATTTTCTGTTGCACGACCAGGACCATGCAGGCGTTTCAATGGGAAACCATACCCGTACAGTGCGTGCTCATGGAAAGGCTGCCCTTTGCCCCGTTCCAAGACCCCCTGCTGGACCATCAGAGTCGCTACGCATCCCTAGAAGGGAAATCGAACAAATTTTACGACCAGACGCTGCCGATTTGTGCCTACAGTCTGATGCGCGCAGCCGACTTGCTGCACGACACATCCAACCGACCTACAGCCCTAGTCCTGTTGGATGCTCGGTTGGTCACGAAGAGATACGGGCCCAAGCTGCGCCAAGCCCTGCCATCGGGCTTATGGAAACACCCTCCCGTGGAAAATCTGCCGGGAGAATTGCAGTCATGGCTTGGTCGGACATAAGACGATGACCAAAGCCAGAAAGGTTTCGGTGCTGCTGGACGCCGGTCCGATCGTACATCAGCAGGCCGGCCTGAATCGCTATGCCAGCCAGCTGGCGCTCCATTTGTGGCAGACTCAGCGGGACAGACTGGACCTGCGGCTCTTTCACAACGCGCACAACGAGCATACATTGCCTGTCGCATTGCAAGATGTGCCGGGCAACACCCTGTCCATGGGCCAGTATCGGTGGCGACTGTCGGTGCTGGCGTTGCAAATGCTGAATTCCGCGCGCTACGAACGGGCCTTTCCGCCCACGGACGTGTACCACGCCACGGAGCATCTCCTGCCGCGCCTGCGCCGTCGCACCGTTCTGACGGTGCATGACCTCATCTTCAAGCGCTTGCCGCACACCCATACCTGGAAGAACAGGGCCTTTCTGTCCACCGGCATGCCCCTGTTCCTGCAGAAGGCGGATGCCATCATCGCGGTCAGCGCCCAGACCAAACGGGATCTGGAGGACATTTACAACGTGGAATCCCATCGCGTGACCGTAATTCCGGAAGGCATCGAAGAACACTTTCGGCCCATGTCGCCGGACGCCCCGGACAGCCAAGCCATTCAGAGGCGGCACGGCCCTTATTTCCTGATGGTGGGCACCTTGGAACCACGCAAGAACCATGCCGCTGTCCTGCAGGCATTGGCTTCCTTGCGTACGCAAGGGCACAACCTGAAATTGGTCATCGCGGGCGGGCAAGGTTGGAAATTCTCCCCCGTGCGGAACTTGATTGCCGACTTGGGCCTGCAGGCCCAAGTCGAGGTGGTCGGCTTCGTGCCCGAGGAGCTGCTGCCTACCTACTACAGCAATGCGCGGGCCTTGCTGCAGCCCAGCCTGTACGAAGGCTTTGGCTTTCCGGTCCTGGAGGCCATGGCCTGCGGAACCCCAGTGATCATAAGCGACCGAAGTTGTCTGCCGGACTTGGCGGGCTCCAACGCCTTGGTGGTGAATCCGGATGACATGCCGGCATTGGGTCACGCCATGCTCCAGCTCTGGCGTCAGCCCAAGTTGCGGGCTGACTTGCGGGCCAAGGGCCTGCACCATGCCCGTCAGTTCACGTGGACCGAAACCAGTCGCCTCACCGCGGACCTATATCTGTCGCTGGGGTAGTGGCTTGACCACCCTACAGGCCAGTGATCCGGGCACCGTCGCCGATTTGACTGGCATATACCTGTGGCTGGAGCGCGGTCTGCCGCGGGAACCGTTCCTGAATGGTCTCCATAACTTCCGCTTCAGCGCCCGCTTTCACCAAAGCCACGGCACAGCCTCCAAAACCCGCGCCCGTCAAGCGGGCCCCTAGGCAAGCGGCATGGCTCATCATGATGTCCACCATGGAGTCCAGCGCGGGACTGCTCACCTCGTAGTCGTCCCGCAGGCTCACATGGCTCTCGTGCATGAGTCGCCCTACATCTGCCACGTCTCCTCTCTTCAGCAATGCCGCCGCCTCTTGGGTACGTGCGATCTCGCTCACCACATGACGGGCTCGCATTTGCGGCTTTCCCGTCAAGGGTGAGCGGGGGCCGGTGACCTGATCCCATTGTGCGTCTCTCCAGGAAACCATTTCCGGCCAGGTCTGGCGCAGCTGCGCCAGACCTGCGCTACACTCCGCCACGCGTGCGTTGTATGCACTGCCTGCCAAGGCACGACTGGCCGTGGTATCCGCAATGACCAGGGAAACCGAAGCGGGCACTGACACTAGTGTATACGCCAGACTGCGACAGTCAATCAGCAGAACATGCCGGGACCGTCCCAGCACGCTTATGAACTGGTCCATAATCCCGCAGCTCACGCCCACGTATTCGTTCTCGGCCCGCTGCGCGGCCCGGGCCATTTCCACTCCCGTCATTTCCAAGTTGGCCAACCTGTGAAAAGCCTGCAGAGCCGCCACCTCCACCGCAGCGGAGCTGCTGAGACCGCTGGCCACGGGTACATTGCTGGCCAGCGCCGCGTCAAGGCCCTGCAAGGCGTGACCGCGTTCCTGCAATGCCCAAGCGGGCCCGGCAACATAGTCAATCCAGCGGCGGCAGCCTTTCCCGACCAAGTCCGCCAGACGAAACTCCGCTGTTTCGCGATAGGAAACGGCATGAACCCGAACCCGATCGTCTTGGCGCGGCGCAAAGGCCAGGCAGGCCTCCAAGGTCAGGGCTGCCGGCAGGACGAAGCCATCGTTGTAGTCCACGTGCTCCCCGATGACATTGACCCGTCCCGGGGCCCGAGACAGAGCGACGGGGCTCCTGCCGAACTCGGCCTGGAAAGCGGCTAGGGCCTGATCAAAGGGAGAGATGGCTGGCGATGTTGTCACAGCAACGATTCCTGCGTTGGAGTAGGGCATAGAATGGAATAGAGATTGAGATTGCGCTCGCTGCCATCTTCCAGAAACTGATGCGCGGTGGTCAAGCCGACGGCAGCGGCCAATTGGCACATTTCTTGGGCGGAAAATACATGGACATAGCGCACCGTTGATATCCCCCGCTCCCAGCGGATCAGAAAGTCGCCCTCCTCCAGCACGCCGGGGGCCAGCCGGAGGGCGGTGGATTCGAGAACCTTCCGCTGTTCCCTCTGGCTGTTGAAGGGTTGCCAGTTGCTTAACACCAGACAACCACCCGGCCGCAACAGGCCGGTCATGGCTTGCAGGGCCGCCTGACGCAGCGCCGCTCCCGGCAGGTGGTGCAGGGTAGCCAGACAGAAGACAACGTCAAAGCCCTCGGTCTCATCCAGACGGGCAGGCCAATCGGCGGTCGAGATGTCCACCTGAAGGAACTGACCGGATGGCTGCAGCATCGTCCCTTCCTGCGCCTTGGTCCGTGCCTTGGACAGCAGCGTCTTGTTCGCGTCCACGCCCACATACCGCTGCACAAGCCGTCTTTCCCGAAGACAGGGCAACAGACGTCCGTTGCCGCAGCCTACGTCCAAGACGGACCAGGGCGCAGGACACTTGGACAACACGCATTCAAAAGCCGCCGCGAATCCGGGCCAAGGCCGCGATCGGGTCTCGGCAAAGACCGTGGCGACCTGCGCGTAGAAGCGGCGGTTCAGCGTCAGCAGATAGTCCTGGACAGAGGGATGCATGCTGTCGGGCGGCTCAGCTGATTGCTATAATGGGTGAGACTGTCAAATGCAGGGAAAAATCTGGGACACCTTGTCCGCATCTCTTTCCTCGGTTCATGAAACGCATCCTGGCCCCTGAAGAAATTCCCGCACAGGTGCAGGCGCGCACCGAGGTCTGGAGCAAAAAGCGGCGAGACTTCGATCCACGCCGGCACGCCTCGGTGTTGCAGTGCATATTCTCGGAAATTGTAGCCGTTTCAGACCACGACTGGGATTCCCGTCAGACATTGCGCTCCATTTTAGGCAAGCATCCCAAGGACGGTGCGGGCTTCTATTCCAAGGCCAATCTGGTGGCAGGATATCACCATATGGTGAATGCGGGACTCCTGGCCACTCATGCAGGACTGCTGAGCCGCATTCGCATGAAACCCATGCGCACCGCCAGCGGCGTGGCTCCGGTCACGGTCTTGACCGCTCCGGCCGGGTGTCCGTCCGCTTGTATTTTCTGTCCCGATGACTATCGCATGCCCAAGAGCTATATCCATGATGAACCCGGCTGCCAGAGAGCGGAACGGGACGGGTTCGACCCTTTCCTGCAAACTCGGGGCCGCATTGAAGGCTTCGAGCACATTGGCCATGCGGCCGACAAGGTGGAACTGCTCATATTGGGCGGCACTTGGAGCGCCTACAGCCGCAATTATCGCGAGTGGTATGTCCAGCGATGCTTTGACGCCATGAATGACCGTGCGTACGCGGACGCCCCACCCAGCGCTTCCCTGCAGGAAGCCATGACCCGCAACCAGACAGCCCAACACCGCAACGTGGGACTGGTAGTGGAAACACGACCGGACTGGATTACCCCCGAGGAAGTGATCCATCTGCGCCAACTGGGAGTGACCAAGGTCCAGATCGGCGTCCAGTGCCTGGATGACCAGGTCTTGGCGTTGAACAATCGCGGCCATGACGTGCAGGCCGTGCGCGACGCCCTGGATCTGCTGCGCACAGCCGGCTTCAAGTTGCACCTGCATTGGATGCCCAACCTCTATGGCGCCACGCTCGAGACGGATCGGGAATACTTCGACCGATTCTTCTCGGATCGGGCCATTCGTCCCGACGAACTGAAAATCTACCCCTGTTCCGTAATCAGCGGCACGAAACTGTTTGAACTGTATCAACAGGGCAAGTATCGGCCCTACACGGAAACCGAGCTGGTGCAGCTGTTGGCGGACCTCAAGCCGGACTTGCCACCCTATGTGCGGGTCAACCGCCTCTTCCGGGACATACCCGCTCACCATATTGAGACAGGCGTGACCACCAGCAATCTGCGCGAAGTGGTCCACGCGGAACTGCGGCGACGCGGAACGCACTGCGGTTGCATTCGGTGCCGGGAAATCAGTCGGGATTCCGTCACGGAGGGAGGTCTCGAACTGCGGGAATACCGCTACGCGACCTTGTTGACCGAAGAGATCTTCCTTTCCTTGGAACAGCCCGCACCGGCCGACCAATCCCCCAGTCGGATTGCGGGATTCCTGCGCCTCAGCCACGTCAAGACTCCGGATGTGGGCAGTCACGCCTTTCTGCCGGAAATCAAGGGGCATGCCATGATCCGCGAAGTGCATGTGTACGGTCCGGCCCAGGGGCTGCACGCGCAAGCGGGCGACGAAGGGGCGGCTCAGCACATTGGGTTGGGTACCCGGCTGCTGAACGAGGCCGCGCGCATCAGCCAGACGGCCGGATTTGCTCACCAAAGCGTCATTGCCGCCGTAGGCACGCGTCCGTACTACGCCCAGCGCGGCTTCGAACAGGGCACACTGTACATGCACCGATCTCTGTAGTGACCCACGCACCGTAGCGGGTAGCTTCCTTCTTGACCTCCATGCCCCAGCGAGAACGAGGCCCTGACGTCTTGTCAGTAGTCGGGGTCATCCTAGCTCACAACGAGGCTCGACACATCACCGCCTGCATCGACTCGTTGCGCCCTTTCCTGTCGCGCATGCTGGTGCTTGATTCCGGCAGCACGGATGACACCCGTGCCGTCGCGCGTGCCTGCGGCGCGTGGGTGGTCATACACCCCTTCTCGGATTTCGCCAGTCAAAGACAGGCCGCACTGGATCTGGTGCGTGCAGAGTGGGTGCTGTTCGTGGATGCCGACGAGCGAATTCCGGCCAAGCTGGCCGCTGAAATAGTGACCTTGTGCCGTGACGATGCGGAGCCGCAGGCCTGGGCGGGAGCCACTATGCCGCGACGCAATCACATCGTGGAGGGTGTGCCGCAATGGGGCGGCTTCAGCCCAGACCGCCAACTGCGGCTGTTGCGCCCGGATCGCGCCTCCTACCGCGATTCGCCGCCCGTGCATGAACGTCCCACGCTACAGGGGCGGATCTACGAGTTTCAGACTCCCATGACCCACTTCAACTATCAGACCTGGGGCCAGTTTCATGCCAAGCAGCGGCAGTACGCCGCACTGGAATCCCGCAACATGGACTGGAGTGGGCCTTGGCCCCTGCTTGCCCTGATCCGCCGTTTTCTGCGACTCTTTCACTATCGGTACATTGCCTTGGCAGGGTGGCGGGACGGTCGACTGGGGTTCAAGTTGGCCCTGCTGCTGGCCTGGTATTACGGCCCTTTGCCCCTGGTCATGGCTCTCTTTGCCACGGATCCTGAATCCCCCAGCTGACATGGCCCATATCCTCATCATTGAAGACGAACGCGATCTGGTGGATACCTGGTCCTATTACCTAGAGCAGGCCGGACACCAGATCACCGCCACCACGGAAGGGTCGGTTGGCCTGGAGATAGTCCAGACCCTGACCCCCGATCTGATCCTCTTGGACTTGCGTCTGAAGCGCAGCCCCAGCCATAAGGCCATCACGGGCATGGACATTCTGCGCACAGTGCGCAAGACATCCCAAGTGCCGGTCATCGTAACCACGGGCAATTTCACGGATCCGGTGGACCGGGTTCTGGGTTTCCAACAGGGAGCCGACGACTATCTGATCAAGGGCAACTTCGGAGTACAGGAATTACTGGTGCGCGTGGAGTACCAGCTGACGCACCATGCCGCTGATTCCCCACAGGACAAAGGGGGCACGGAGCACGACCAGCTGCTGCGCAGCGGCACCCTGATGGTGGACCGGGACCGCCACTCCGCCAGTCTGGACGGGATCAAGCTGGATCTGACCCCCTTGGAGTTCCGTCTGCTAGTCCTATTCATGCGCAATCGAGGCAAAAACCTCAGCTACGAGGACATTTGGCGGCACTGCTGGGACGACGTGGAGGTAGAGCCGGTTTCGCGGCGAAACAATATCCGCATCCAGATCTCTGGCCTGCGTCGCAAGATCGACAACCTGGGCCCACGTGAGCCACGAATCATCAACATTCGCGGCGTGGGCTACAACTTCCGCGGATAATCCTCTTGGCCGGCTCCCTCAGTCGGTACCTGCTGCGGATCAGCCTATGGGCCATCGCGGTCTGGCTGCTCTGGGTGGGCGCGGTCTATCTGGATTTGCTGCCAGAGCCATGGAGTTTCTTCGCGGCCCTGGGCGCGGTCCTGTGGCCGGTCCTGTGGGCATGGCGACGAGCCTGCAGTCATGAACGACGCTTGGTGCTCACGCTGGAAGAAGTCCTGAAAGTGGGCTCGAACCCTACGGATTCCTCCCTCAGCGAAATTGACTTGCGGGACCCGCTCGCCCGCTTGAGCCGCACCCTTTCCCAGCTGGTACAGGCTGGAGACGCGACGACGCGGCAACGCAAGGCGGAACATGATGCCTTTGTTGCGGCCCTGGATGGCATTGGCAATGGAGTGTTGATTGCCAGCGCCGAGGGAGACATTCATTTCCTGAGTCCGAAGGCATGTCGGTTCTGGGGCGTGGAGGATGGCTGGCAAACGCAGGGCCTGCGCACCGAGTCGCTTTTTCGCACCCGTGACACGATATACGACTCTTGGCGCACAGCGGTCGAGGGAAGAGTTCACACGCAGGAACAACTCGAATCGGGAGATGGCCAAGATGCCCTGCGAGTCGCACACGTGCCCATTCAGACCCTCGCAACTCCTCCCCTGTGGATTACCGCCCTGCTGGATGTCAGCGAGGTGGCGATCATGCGCCATGTCCGTCAAGAGTTCATTGGCAATCTGTCGCACGAGCTGCGCAATGCGCTGGCCAAACTCAAGGCCAACGCGGAGGTCGCCTATATAGCCAAGACCGAACAGGATCGCAGCAAATGCATGGACCGCATGTTTCGAGCCTTCTCTGAACTGAACGCGCTGCAACAGGGCCTCATGGATCTGTATCTTCTGGAAACCGGTCTGGCATCATTCCAGAAAGTGGAAGCAGAACTACCCACATTCCTGCAATCCGTGTACGAAAGTATCAGCGCGGAAGTGCTGATCAAGGGGCTGTCCTTCCGCTTGGCGGAGGTGGCTCCCGTGCGGGTGTGGCTGGACAGCCCCAAGATGGTGCAGGTGCTAACCAACCTGATCCAGAACGCCATCAAGCACACTCCGCACCAGGGCGAGATTGTCCTGTCAGCCGTAATACAGCGACTGCCCTTGCAGGATCCGGAATTCACCGGTGGTCTCCCGCGCGTCCTGTCGCAGGAAGAGCGCAATCTGCTCAGGACGGACCCGGTGGTGGTCATCCGGGTGCGAGACACCGGCGTGGGCATTCCCCGCCCCCTCATCCCGGCGGCCTTCGAACGGCTGCGTCAGTTGGGTCGGGACACGGCGCAAGAAGGAATGGGATTGGGCCTCTCTCTGGCTCGGTTCACGATGCGGGCGCACAACGGGCTGATTTGGGCCGTGAACAACCAGCCCGGACCGGGCATTACCTTCTGCATTTCCTTGCCCCTGGCGGCTCCCACTCCTCAAAGAGGCGAAAAGTGACAAACCGTGGGCTGCGGCCTTGGCCTCCACCCGCCACGAGACAGGCTTGTCCTCTTCCGCTTGATCACGCGGTCTGTGATTTGTTTTCGTTTGGAATTCCACGCGCCGTGACCGCAAGGTGCAGGGTGCA
Source organism: Caldilineaceae bacterium (assembly GCA_963422415.1). GTDB lineage: Bacteria > Chloroflexota > Anaerolineae > Caldilineales > Caldilineaceae > Bin34. The sequence continues at coordinate 1,752,817 of OY729430.1, read as the reverse complement.
ATGCACCCTGCACAAGATCCACCTCAGACAATGAGGCGCAGGGGATCCACCGCCAGCAGCCACTGCAGGAACAGAATGGCCGAAATTCCCAACAGGGCGCCTACCAATGACTGACCCAGGTTGTGGTGCCTGAGATGCATGCGGGCCCATATGACCGTAGGGCCCAGCAGAATCAACGGCCAATACATCCAGTCCAGTCCTACAATCTGAAAGAGCGCTGTCAACGCAAAGAAAGTGGAGAAGGAATGCAGACTCACCTTCCAGTAGCCGGTAATCAGCCAGAACGCCAGAATCGTGATGGCGCTGGCGACATTCGCATATACATGTGTCCCCGACTCGGTCACGCTCCAGAAAACCGTGCCCAAGACAATGAGAGCCATGAACGTTATGCCCAGCGGCCAGATCCGATCAGACCGTTTGCGCAATTCGAAGTCCAGAGGCTTGTTGACCAGACGCAGGACCCAAAAATAGCCCGCGAACAGGATGAACAGAGATCCCAAGTGAAACAGGCCGTACAGAAGACTGAGCGTGGAACGATCCACGGCGTAATAAAGGAAGAAACAGAGGGAAAACAACAATAGGGGACTCAGCATATAGGAAATGGCCAAGGCCAGCCGATCCAACCTGGTGTTGGGGACACCCAAGTCCGCAGGCATGGCTTCTTCGCTGGCAATGTCCAGTGCGCCTTGTGTGTCCATGATTGCAGGCCCAGGTGCCGTCCTAGCCTCTGGCTCCGTGGGATGGGGCGCTCATCTGATCCTGAGCTTGCCGCAGGGCATACAGGTCCGTTGTCATGTCCAGATCCACCATGTTCTGGGAAATAGCCGTGCCCGCCGGCACGGCCCGGGTCAGCCGTGCTCCATGGCACAGGCCCAGAGGCACCAGTTTATCCGCGGCGGCCCGTTCTGCCGTATCGCTGAGACCCACGACAGTGTATCCGCCCCCGCCGTCCAGCACGGTGCCGACCTCCAGATCGGTCTTGGCCACCGTAACCACTTCCGCACACGGGCGGCGGCACGGCTTTCCCGTCGGATCATGGAGCAGCACGGCTCGCAACAATGTCAAGGGAGCCGTCACCGCCACCAAATGATAGGGACGGTACAGCAGAAAGTTGCGGCCGTGGCCTCCGCTGCAACCCATATAGTCCTGCAGGTCCTCTTGGATATAGGGATGATCTGTCTGGATAACGGCAAAGACCCCCATCTGCAATGTGTTGGGTGCGAGAGACTGGCCATCCACCGCCACGCTGTTCGCTAGTTCGATGACGCCTTCCCTCTGCAGAATACCCCCTTCCGAGACCAGCGCGAAACGCGCCGGCATATCTTCCAAGGTCACGGTGGGCTCGTGCATGCCCCGGATGTCCGGAACCAGTCCGGTCATATTCGCGACCGCAGTCATTTCGATCTGGGCCTTGGTACCGTCCCGAAAAGAGTTGTACATCTTGGCATTGATGGTTCTGCGCGCCATCTGTTCGTCCGTAAAGCCATATCGCTGTTGCACAGTGTCGGGCGTGCCCATCCTGTCGTCCGCGCGCATGATCGTGCCCCGCCCCGCCGCGACAATGCGGAAGCCGAGGAGCCGCGCCCAGTGCACCAGATTCATGATGGCCCCGGGCTGGTCCCCATCCACCAGAGTGTAGACGACCCCAGCTTGATCCGCCTGATGACGCAGGATGGCCCCCACCGTGACATCGGCCTCCACGTTGACCATCACCACATGCTTGCCGTGTGCAATCGCCGCCATCGCATGGGCGGCCCCGGCCGCGGGCGTCCCCGTGGCCTCCACGACAATCTCGATTTCCTCACAGGCAATCACGGCCTGCGCATCTTGGGTTACACAGGGTTGGTGGCGGGTGATCGCCTCCGCCACTTGGTCCGCGTGCGCGGCCACGGCCATGTCCTCGGGTAGCATGCCCACCGCGGCATAGGCATGGCGGGCTCTCTCCAGTTTCAGATCGGCAGCAACGGCCAACGCGATGCCCTGCATGCCGGCCAGTTGCACAGCCAAGCCCACACCGAACTTGCCCGCGCCGATGAGTCCGACGCGGATGGGGTTGTCCGCGTTCGCTCTCTCCTGCAGCCCGCGCTGCAACGTGTCATACATCGGATCCCCCTATTGCAAAAGGGTGGCGACACGATCCACTACCCTTTCGGCCAATGCGAACTTGGTCATGCGCGGCCATTCCTCGACCGAACCGTCCTGCTGCAACAGCCAAGCCGCATTGAAATCAGAACCGAAGCCGATATCCGAGCGACTTACGTCGTTGACCACAATGAAATCCAGGTTTTTGCCCTGCAATTTGGCCTGTCCATTTTTCTGCCAGCGCTGTGTCTCGGCTGCGAAGCCAACCACGACCGTCGGCCCCTTTCCCTGTGATTTCCGCCTTCCCACCGCTTGCAGGATATCCGGATTGAGGACCCAGGCGGTGGGAGGCGGGAGTCCCGCAGACTTCTTGATCTTGTGGACCGACACTTCGCCGGGTCGGAAGTCGGCCACGGCCGCGGCCATGACAAGGGCATCCGCCTCCGAACAGACCGCCATGACCGCGTCCTGCATTTCCTGCGCCGTGGCTACGCGTTGCACCTTGGTGGCCAACGCCGGTTCCACAGGGGCGGTTGTGACGAGCGTGACCTTGGCTCCCTGATCACGGGCAGCCTGCGCCAAGGCCGCTCCTTGCCTGCCACTGGAGCGGTTTGTCATGTAGCGCACAGCGTCCATGGGCTCCCGCGTGCCACCGGCGGTCACGACCACATGCTTGCGGGCCAGAGATCCATGCTGGCCCAACAGCGCGCGGAGGGTTCCCACCACTTGCGTCGGCTCAGCCAGCCGCCCCATGCCGGATTGACCCGAGGCCAAGTGACCCGGCATGGGCCCCACGAATGCAACTCCCCGCTCTTTCAATCTCGCTACATTGGCCTAGGTCGCTGGGTTGTCCCACATGCCGCCATCCATGGCGGGCGCCACCAGCAAGGGGCCCTGATGGGCCAGGGCCGTGACAAGCAACAGATTGTCCGCCTGTCCGGCGGACAGGCGGGCCAGTGTATGGGCGGTGGCGGGCACTACCGCCAACAGGTCGGTGTCCCGCCCCAACTGGGTGTGCAAGATGTGAGCCTCCTGACTCCACAGAGCCTCCGGCCCGTATGCGGGCCTTCCGGTCACCGCCTGAAAGGCCAATGGCTGGACAAACCGGGTTGCGCTCTCGGTCAGTATGGTATGGACCTCCACTCCGATCTGAGTCAAGTGGCTGGCCACTTCAATGGCCTTGTAACAGGAAATGCTGCCTGTGACGCCCAGAACAAGCCGTTTGCCCGCAAGGGCCGCTGAGGGTGCAATCACACCTCGTCTCCATTGTCGTGGCAGGCCAGATAGGCAAGACGCAAGCCTTGCAGCGTCAACCAGGGGGCATAGTGATCAAAGAGCCGCGTGTGCCGCTGAAAGACGCTCGCCAGACCGCCGGTGCCGATCACCTGCATGTCGACTCCCAGCTCCTCCCGAAACCGCAAGACCATCCCCTCTACCAGACTGGTGTATCCCCAGAACAGGCCCGACTGCAGGGCGTGACGGGTGGTTCCTCCAATGGCATGGGGAGCGGGTGTCAGATCCACCTTGGGCAGCAAGGAGGTATGTTGAAAAAGGGCATCGGCCGCAATGCGCAGTCCCGGGGCAATGGCGCCGCCCCGATAGGTTCCGGTGCGGTCCACGGCATCGAATGTGGTGGCGGTGCCGAAATCCACGATGCAGACCGGCAGGGCATATTCAGCCCGGACCGCCCACACGTCTGCCAGGCGGTCGGTCCCGACCTCGGACGGAGGATCGTAGGCGATGGGAATGTCCTGGCAATGCGCCGAGGTAAACAGCTGGGGTCGATAGCCCAACACCTCCGCGCCGATGGACAGCCAAGTACCCGTCAGATCCGGCACCACCGAGGCCAGAATGGCCCCCGTAACGGTCTGTGGCGCGCAACCCACCTGCTGCATCATGCCGCGCAGGGCAAAGCCATAGTCATCCCCTGTACGCCGCAGATCCGTGGCCAGTCGCCAGTGATGCCGCAAGGAAGATCCTGCGTAGAGCCCCAGCGTGATATGGGTGTTGCCGATGTCGATGCAGAGAAGCAGCATGAATTGACCTCGGGAGCCGAGGTGGCGGGACAATGGATGATTGTAAAGGGAATCGGATCAGGACCGGCAACTAAACCTGTCGGTGCGTCACCGCCCGGCTCACGTTCCAGCCAGCAGATCGTCCAGGCGCTCTATGCAGATCCCGCCACATCCGGTCGCGCGTGGCGCGGAACGCCGCGCGTTGGGCGGCCGCGGGCGCCTTGGAGGGATCCGCAAAGGACATGTATACGCCTTGGCCCGAGCGCACCCAGATCGGGCATTGTTCCGCCGCATGGTCACAAACGGTCACGATCAGGCCAGATCCGCGTGCCGAAACAGCTCGAGGGACTTGGGCGCCAAGTCCGTGACAGCAATGCGCAGATCCTGCAAGGCGGCCAGAGCCATGGGATGAACCTGAAGCCCAATGCCCCCGGGGGCATTGGGCAAGGCCTTTTCGGCCATCTGGCTGCGAGTCGAGTTGGCCGTGCACAGAAACAGCACGCGGTGCATGACCCACCTGCTACCTGTCCGGCGTGCCTAGCTCCGCCGGCACGATGGCTTCCGACTGCGTTTCCTGCAAGAAGATTGCCACATCCCGGGCTATATCGCAGGCCAAATCCGCAAATTTCTCCACTTCGCGACTGCACCGCAGCAAATCATAGAGAATTTCAATCTCCGCTGCCTCCTTCGTGCTGGCCATGCGGACAAAGAGTTCCGCCTGCACCTCAATATCCAGGTCGTCCACTGCACCGTCTTGGTCCAGTACGGCCTGCAACTTGGCGATGTCCCGCTGTTCCCATGCCGCAAACGTGTCGTCGTGCATGCCTTGGGCCATCCGTTTCATGATGTCCAGACTGTGGGGCACTGGCAGGACCGCGACGCTGCTGTTCTTCATCCGTTCCGCGGCGCGAGCCATGCCTCTGGCCTGGTTGCCCATGTGCTCCAGCGCCACACTGACGTTAAACACGGTGATGATCAGCCTCAGATCCCGTGCCACCGGCTGCTGGCGGGAAATCAGCGAGAAACAGCTCTCTCCGATTTTCATGTGCAACTGATTGACTTCCTGATCCAAGGCATAGACCGCCTCGATGTATTCCTGTTTGCCGGTGACCAAGGCATCATAGGCTAGGGAGAATGCATCCCGCACCCGACCCGACATCAGAAAAATTCGGCCGCGCAAGTCGGTCAGCAGCCCTTCAAAGTATCCTCTGTGTGACATGTACCTTGAACTCCCCTATCCAAACCGGCCCGTGATGTAATCATTGGTACGGATATCCTTGGGCCGATTAAAAATGTCGTCGGTCGTCCCGAACTCCACCAGTTCCCCGGTGCGCGTCCCGGGACATACCGAAAAGAAAGCTGTCAGGTCTGACACCCGTCCCGCCTGCTGCATATTGTGGGTCACCACCACGATGGTGTAGAACCCAGCCAGATCCCGCATCAGCTCCTCGATATGCAGGGTGGCAATCGGGTCCAAGGCCGAGGCCGGTTCATCCATCAGGATGACATCCGGTTGCACCGCCACCGCACGGGCAATGCAGAGGCGCTGTTGCTGGCCACCAGACAGGGACAAGCCGCTCTGCGAGAGCTTGTCCTTCACTTCGTCCCACAACGCCACCCGTCGAAGCGCGCCCTCCACCAACTCGTCCATGTCGCCTTGGTACTTGTGAATGCGGGCTCCCCATGCTACGTTGTCATAAACGCTCTTGGGAAAGGGGTTGGGCTTCTGGAACACCATGCCAATGGAGCGGCGCACCTCCACCGGATCCACGTCGGCGTCATAGATGTTTTTGCCCCTAAACCATACCGAACCCGTGACACGTGCCGTGTCCACCAAGTCATTCATGCGGTTGAAGGAGCGCAGGATGGTGCTCTTTCCGCACCCGGAAGGGCCAATCATGGCCGTGATCTTGTGGATTGGCACCGCGATGTCCACGTCCGCCACAGCGTGAAAACCACCGTAGTGCACGTTGAGTCCCTTGGTGATCAGCGCGAATTCAGGGGTGGCTGATGGTGTTGGTCCCGACATGTGTTTCGCCCCATCAAATGCGCTGTTGGCCATAGCGCTGCCGCAAGAGCACAGCCGTGGCATTGACAATCAAAAGCAGAGTCAGGAGGACCAGAATGGCGGCCGCGGCAATATGCCGAAACTCCGGCTGCGGGCGGGCGGTCCACTGATAAATCTGAATGGGCAGGACGGTAAACTTGGCAAAGATGCCATCTGGGTCGGTGGAAATGAATGTTGCGGCCCCAATGACCACCAAGGGAGCCGTTTCTCCAATCGCACGCGAGATTGCCAGAATGGCACCGGTAAGGATGCCGGGGGCCGCGGCCGGGAGCACATGATGGCACACCGTCATCCACTGGGTGGCCCCAACGCCATAGGAGGCTTCCCGCAGGGAGTTGGGAACCGCACGGATGGCTTCCTGTCCATTGACGATGATCACCGGCAAAATCAGCAGCCCTAGGGTAAGCCCCGCCGAGATGATGGTGCGCCCATTGGCCTCCTGCTCCGCAACCAACCCCAACAAGGCTCCGCTGGTCAGGAGATTGAGCGCCCTCACAAAAATGACCAGCCCCAACATGCCGTAGATGATGGAGGGCACGCCGGCCAGATTGTTGATGTTGATTTTGATGACTCGGCCAAACCAACCATCGGAGGAATATTCCTCCAGGTAGATGGCCGCCCCTACGCCCAGCGGCACCGAGAACAGAATCGTGACGGCAATCACCCACAGTGATCCCAGCAGGGCAGTACGGATACCGGTAAAAAGCGGACGGGAGGATTGCGTATCCGTGATGAAGTCCGGGGACAGCCAGCTCTTGAAATCCAGGGAGGCCAGATTTTCAGCCGCGAACGACTCGATGTGGGAACGCCGCAGCAGCGAGTCGCGCAGGGAAAAGGAAGCGATGATTTCCGGACGGACGACCCGCAGCTGGATCAGTTCCCGAATGTTGTCCGCGGTGCGTGAGGTAAAGGGGACATCCCTTTCCAACCGCCGCATCAACCCTGCCGATACATTGCCCTCCAGAACCGCGATCAGCCGCTCCTTGTCCAGCGCGGACAAGCCCGGCAGATTCAAACCCTCCAGCCAGGCGTTCATAATTCCGCTCTCGTCAGGAACCAGAAGAAAACGGACAGGTCGGGACGGCAGATCGCCGCGGACGCGGGTCCACTGTCCCCCGGCGGACAACCCTGCCTCGATATCGACCGGCGTCAGCTGGGCCAGTGTGGGGTTGTCCCGCGCGGCCAAGGCTTGGAGTCCATAGACGCCCTCGAAATCCGCCAGCGGCAGGGCCAGAGCCTGAACGCCTGCGGGCAGGGTTTCTTCCGGCACAACCGGCACAATGGCCACTCGATCGAAATCGGTCTGGACAGCGGACACGGCATCTTGCAGCGATTCCTCAACTTGCACGTGAGACAACGTGTGCAGAAACAGCAATTCTGCACTCACTGTGTCTCGCAAGACAATGAATCCAAAGGAGCTGTTGACAACGTTGTAGAGCAACGTGCCAAGCACCACCAGACCTGAAGCAGTCGCTATCCTGAGCAACGTCTTCCAGATCAGCCCCAGGCGGTGCCGCCTGTCATCCAACCTCTTCCGTTGCGCGCCGACCGGGAAGCCTCCTGCCACCATCCATGAGGAGCGCGCGGGTTCGTGCAAGGACATCAGTCGTACTGTTCCCGGAATCGGGTGACAAGAACGCGGCTGACAACATTCAGGATCAGAGTGCTGAGAAACAACAGCAGGCCAATGGCAAACAGGCTGTCATAGTCCAGCGACTCGTAGCTCAGGTCGCCCCCGCTGATACGCACGATGTGGCCGGTCATGGTTTCAGCGGCCTGGAAGGGGTTCAACGCCTGCAACCCATGCAACGCTTCGCTCCAGTCGGCAAAATTGCGCGGCCCCGCCCCCGCGGCAATGGCCACGATCATGGTTTCGCCCACCGCCCGGGACATAGCCACGATGCAGGCGGCGGAAATGCCGGAAATCGCCGCCGGTGCCACAACCCGCACCGAGGTCTCCAAACGAGTGGCGCCCAAGCCCAAGGCGGCTTCACGCAGGGACATCGGTACGGCCCGCAGCGCGTCCTCGCTCATTGACGTGACCATGGGCAGGACCAATACGCCGATCACCAACCCGGCCGAAGTCAGATTGAAGACCTCCACAAGGTCAAACCCAAAAGTGCGCCGCAGTACGGGCGTGACGAAGGTCAAGGCGAAATAGCCATATACCACGGTGGGGATGCCAGCCAGTATCTCCAGTATGGGCTTGAGGATGCTGCGTCCGCGCGGGGAGGCGTACTCGCTCAAGTAGATGGCAATCAGCAGACCCAACGGCAGGGCCAATGCCATGGCAATCAGGCTGGCTCCCAAGGTGGCGTTGACCAGTGGCCATATGCCGAACTGCAGCGTTTGCGGTTGCCAAGTCCAGCCGGTCAGAAACTGGACCAGCATCACTTCCTGGCGTCGGAAAAAAAGCAGGGCCTCCTGGCCCAACATGAAAACGATGCCCAAAGTAGTGAGAATGGAAATGGTGCCGCAGATCCACAAAATCCTTTGCACGACCTCTTCGCCCCAGCGGCGTCGCTTGATCAGTGGTATCGTGCGCGAGTACGCCCCCCCTTCCATGTGCATGGTGTCGGCGGCGATTGGTGGATGTGCCATGTAAGTCAATCGGGATCGTGCAGTGGAGGTCAGGCGTGTGCCATCCACTCCTGCCGATCTATTGGTCCATGGCCTTTTTCCAGCCTGCCAGCGCGTTCTGGTGGTCGGTTTCGGAAGCCGGGAAGTAGCCCACATCCACGATTTCCTCGTTGACGTAGGTCAGAACAAAGTTCAGGAAGTCGGCCACCTGCGGTTTGTCCGTCAGAATGGTGGGGGTGGTGTACATGAAAAGCGGGCGCGCCAAGGGATAGGTGGCGGCATCCACGTTGGCGGCGGACGCCTCCACCCCCTCAATAGACAGCACGGTTAGGGAGTTCGCATTTTCCTGGTAGTAGGCATAGCCAAAGTAACCGATGGCATAGGGGCTGCCCAGCACACCCTGTACCAGTACATTGTCATCTTCGCTCAACTGCAGGTTGTCTGCGGCCAGAATGGGATCCACCTCGTCATCGAACACCGATTCCACGAAGTAGTCGAAAGTCCCGCTGTCCGTGCCAGGGCTGAAGCGCTGAATGGTCTCGACCGGCCAGTCCGGATTGATGTCGGCCCAAGTAGCGGCGGTGGAGAATACCAAGGCCAGATCGGCCAGGGAGAGGTCGGTCACGAAGTCGTTGTCTTTGCCAACGACCACGGCGAGGGCATCTGTACCCACCCGCAGTTCCACAGGCTGGCGATCAATGGCGTTGCAGCGCTCGACTTCCTTGTCCTTGATGGGGCGGGACGCCTTGGAAACATCGGTCTCGCCCGTCACACAGAAACGCTCGAACCCGGCACCACTCCCAATGCTGGAGATGGAGATGCTTCCTGCATAGCCCTCGTCGGCAAAGCGTTCGGCCATCCGTTCGGCCAGAGGATACACCGTAGAGCTGCCTGCAATGACGATGTCTCCGGTCACGGCCATGGGATCCACCATGGGCAGTCCTGCCGGCCCCATGGATTCCGCCTCTTTCGCCTCTTCCATCGCGGGGGGTTCTGCCTCCACCGCAGCAGGCGCAGCGCACGCGGTCAACAGCGTTGCCACCAACAGGCCCAATGCCGCATACAGCCTTTTCATTGCCCACAACTCCTCAAAGTGGCGTTTGCACAACACCCCGAAGCATAGGCGGCCAACGGTTTTCTGTCCCTCAAAATATCAACAGAAAGATAAGGAGATCCTTGCGTTTGGATAGCAGTCCTTGCAAACGCAGACGTCACTTGACTACAGCGGAGCCACCTCCTTATGGTCCACCGACAACGCGCCAGGCCCGAACAGCAGCGCGTATTCCTTGTTTTCCCGAGATACCGTGGCCGCGTCCATATAGCAGGCGCTGAAGGCCCGGCGGGCGATGGCGGTACTGTTGATCCCGGAACTGTGAGGCAGATGATTGTGCAGCAGGACCGACTCGCCCTCGGCCACTTTCAAGGGCATCGGATCGGTTTCGGCCACCAGTCGTTCCGCCTGTTCCGGCGTCAAGGAGCCAGACCCGTGTTTCGGATTGATCAGGGTGTGATGATGTCCCGGCGTGATCCAGATGCAACCATTGGCCTCCGTGGCGGGATCCAGCGCGGTCCAGATCGTGATGAGCGGATCCCGATCCAGCGCGGTCCAGCGGTCCTGATGCCACGTCAAGACCGTGCCTTCATGGGCGGGCTTGTTCATGAACATGGCGCGATAGGAAGCGATTCGCTTGCCCAACCCGTATGCTCGCTCGCAAATGTGGCGAAAGAGAGGTCTCTGCATGAAGGACAGGAAAAAGGGATCGTACTCCAGATCTTGGATCTTCCGGTAGGACAGCGTCGGCAGCTTGTGTCCGTTGGTCTGGGGCCCTGGCTGCTCCGACACGCCCGGGATGGAATCCAGTTGCATGAGCATGCGGTCGTAATTGACGGGGGCGGTTCCCATCATGATCTCGTCGATCCGGGATTGCAGCCGACACAGTTCGGCTTCGTCCAGCGTGCGGCCCAGACGCAAATAGCCTTCTTCCTTGAAGCGGGACCAAGCGGAATCGGTCAATCCGTGTGCCATGGGGGAGCCTCCTTGGGCCAATGCCGGCGAAAGCTCCATTGTACGACTTCCCCGCGGTGCGGAAAACCGATCCTGCCGCGCCGGAACCCTATCCCTTGACGCCTGTAATCACGATGCCCTGAATGAAGTGCCGCTGGGCAACGAAGAAGATGGCGATCACGGGCAGAACGGCCATGAGCGCCGCGGCCATCATGTCTTGCATGTTGGAGCTCATATAGCCCTCGAACAAACGGAGGCCCAAGGCTACCGTGTACTTGTCCACCTGCTGCAGATAGACCAGCGGATGCAGAAAGTCGTTCCAGGTAAAGGTGAATTGATAGATGGCGGACACCCCCATCACGGGCAGGCTGAGAGGTACGTGAATGCGCCAGTAGATACCCAGAAAGCCGCACCCGTCAATCTTGGCCGCGTCGTCCATCTCCCGCGGGATCGTCATGAAGAATTGCCGCATCAGAAAGACATGGAACGGAGGCGCAAACCAGTTGGGCACGATCAGGGGCAGCACCGTGTTGATCCAGTTCAGGCGCACAAACAGCAGATAGGTGGGAATGAGGCGAATGTGCTCCGGCAGCATCATGGTGGAGAGCACCACAATGAAGAGGACATTCCGCAGGGGAAAGTTCAGCCGGGCAAAGCCAAAACCCACCAGGGAGCAGGAAAGCACCACCCCCAAGCAACTGAGAACAGCCACCAGCGCGCTGTTCCCGAACCAGCGCGCAAAAGGAAAGGGGCCATCAAAGGGGGCGCGGAAGTTGACAAAGCTGATCGAGTCCGGAATCCACTCGGGCGGATACAGATTGACCTGATACGAGGGCATGACCGCCGTTCGAATCATCCACACGAAGGGAATGGCAAAGACCACGGCTCCCCACAGCACTACAAGGTACAGCAGCATGCGGCCAGGATTCCACCACTTCCGCACCGGGGAAGACAGGATCGGGGATGGAGTCGCTTCGGCTTGCATGACAGGAAGGTTACCGGTCGTACTGCACCCAGGAGCTCGCGCTGCGGATGGCAAACATGACGAAAAGCAGGATGGCCAGAAACAGTCCCCAAGCCTGCGCGGAGGCGTAGCCAAACCGGAACTGGCTGAAACCCGTATTGTACAGATGCAGGACCGCGGTCAAGGTAGCGTTGTTGGGGCCGCCGTTCGTCATGATCAAGACTTGGGTAAAGACTTGCCAGGAGGCAATGATGTTCAGTACCACATTGAAGAGAATGGTGGGGGTGAGCAGCGGCAGGGTAATGGCAAAGAAGGTGCGCAAGGCGCCAGCCCCGTCAATCTTGACCGCCTCGTAGAGAGCGGTGGGGATACCCCGCAATCCGGCCAGAAAGATGAGCATGGCTCCACCGGACGCCCACAGGGCCATGATGATGACGGAGGGCATGGCCCATTGCTCGCTGAAAATCCAGCGAGGCGGCACGAACCCCTCGGCCCCAAAGAAATTGGCCACGTTCAACAGCAGGGAATTCAGCAGGCCGATATCCGGCTGATACAGCCACTTGAAGAGGATGGCGACCGCGGCGCCGGCCACGACGGACGGCAGGTAGTAGATCGTGCGCCAGATTCCCTGTCCCTGGATATTCTGGTTGAGCAGGACGGCAATCAGCAAGGCCAGCATGGTGCTCATGGGCACCATCACGAATGCATAGTAGGCCGTGTTGAGCAACGCCTTGTGGACCAGAGAGTCGCCCAGCAGGGCAGACCACCACTTCATGCCTACCGGCTCCCAGATCTGCAGAAAATCGGTCCGGAAGAAGGAGAAGTACAGGGAGGCCAGCATCGGCCCCGCGGTGAAGAGCACAAAGCCGATGATCCACGGAGAGATAAAGGCATATCCGGCCCAAGCCTCGCGCCGTGCCGGATGCATCGCCCGCCGCCTGTTACCTTCCAGAAGATCAGCCGTACCGGTCGCCATTCCCAGCTCCTAAACACTCCGCTCCTACAGGCCTAGAGCTTGACAACAATACAAAGAAACGACGCGGACCGGTCGGCAAAGACCGGTCCGCGTCGGGTTGCGCGCAAGGCCCGCCTAACTGAGGGCATCCATGGCCGCGCCCAGATCCTCCAAGGCAATCTCGCCCCGGTTGAACTGCGTGGCGATATCGGCATGCTGACAGATCAGGTCGACATCCGCTTGCCCCAGCAACATCACCTGATCGAAGGCGGGTTGCAGGATCTGACTCTTGCAGACAAAGTCCTCGGCGAACATCTCCTCCGGACCACCTAGGGATTCCTCGATGGTGACGGTGAACACGTCAATATCGATGTCCTCGAAACGGGAGTCCCGATCAATCAAGGCTGCATGGAATTCAGGCAGCACGCTCTTGCGCGAAGGCTGCTTGGTCGCCCACTTGGCGGAGAGCTTGCCGTAGAAGGGGCCGGTGAGCCACTTCAGCAATTCCCAAGACTCGTCCGGGGACTGCGTCTTGTTCCAGACCATGGTGCCATCCACCGACTGATGGGTGGTAATGGAATGCGGACCGGCCGGCAGCGGAGCCACGTCCCATCGGAATGTAGCGTTCTCCATCGTTTGACCCAGACTCCAAGGGCCCATTTCCATCATGGCGATGCGTTGGCTCTCGAAGAGCTGGTTCACCCCCATGCCGATGTCGGATCCATAGGCAAAGACCTGATCGTCCCAGATAATGCTGCGCATCCACTCCAGGGCCTCCATCGCCGGCGCGTCGCACAGACTGCAGCGGGTGTCGTCTTCCGGGTCCACCATGTTGGCGCCCCAGCCCCGAATCCAGTACTGGCTGAGCCAGTTGGAATTGAGGCCGTAGTTGGACGTGGCCCAAGTAATGGGCTGTTCGCGGGAGACGAAGTTGCTGCCCATGGCAACGTAGTCGTTCACGTTCCAGCCGCCCCACTCGTGGGTCGGAGTGTCCACCCCTGCCTCTTCGAACATGTCGACGTTGTAATAGAGGGCCATCGTGCCCGTGAAGCGGGGCATCAGGTGAATGTCGCCCTGCTTGTCCACCCAAGGATCAAACTGGTTTTCGTAGTAGTCGTCCAGGTTGACTTCGTCCGCATCGCGATCGATGTACGCCTGCAGGTTCAGGGTCTCGCCCTTCTGCAGGAAGAACGTGGAGCTCCAGCAGCAGAACTCGATCAGATCCGGAGCGTCTCCCGCCACCATCTGGGCCAATACGCCTTCGCGCAAATTCACGCCACCGGGCTGCGGCAGAAATTCCACCTCGATGTTGGGGTTGTCTTCCCGGAACACCGGATAGAACTCGTCCCACAGTTCCTGCACACCCTCGGCTTCCTGCAGTTCACGCGACTGGTACCGCAAATGCGTCACTTCCGCTATGGCGCCAGAGGCAGCATCGTCACTTGCAGCCGGAGCCGCCGTGGTACAGGCTGCCAAGGCAACACCCGAAGCCCCCAGCATGGACACCCGAAGAAAATCCCTTCTACTCAGATTCATGTCGAAACTCCTTGTCAGATTCAGGAAAGTCCGCGAAGCTCCCAAAGACGGGAGCCCGCAACGCATTAAGACCATGGCTTGAAGTCATTGTACCCATTGCCAAGGTCTGATTTCAAATGCTGCAGGCGTCAACCGGTCCTGTTCCTCGTTCCGAGTCATCCCGAAACTTTTCCAGATTGCCGCGTATCAATGCAGCATGATATGCCCATCACCGGATGCATCCGATGGATCGGCGCGACAGGCACATCGTTCCAGCTGCAGGGAGTGCATTCCGCAAGATGGGGCAGTCTCTTCACTATCCGATGGGCTCCACGCTGACATGCACCAGCCGTTGCAGGTGCGAGATCAGACTAGACGGATTCGCTAGCAGGCAAGAGGGGGGTTCCTCCGATCACCCGATTCAGGCCCCGCAGGAAGAGCCAGCTCATGCCACTCGGCGCCTCATCTTGGTTCCAACAGTGTGCCCTACTCGATTCGATCCCATAATCAGCACAAGAACATCGCACAGAGGCGTGCCACCAGAGTCCAGCAAATTTCCGGGGGCCTAGGCAGGATGGAGGACCTGTTGTCATCCACCCGGAAACCTAGGCTCCGGCAGAAACGCCGTCTCGCCCAAACCGCGCCTTGCCCATAACTTCAGCAACCACTTTTATTGCTGGGAAAAGCGCAAAGGGAAATTACATTCTTGCCTCCCAATCTAGACAATGTCGACAGGGATTATGTAGGTGCGTGTCCTTTGGACAGTCCTGCCAGTCGCCTTTTCCGCTTTGCGTCAGAATGACAGAGTCTAGTGAACCGAAATCCCCAGCTTGCGGCAGATGGCCGTCAGATATTGCAGAGACAAGGCCATTTCCCGGTCAAACGCCGCGGTCGCTGTGCCGTCGTTGGCATTCGCGGTGCCCGGCACATCTTCCAACTCCACGGAAATCGTGCCCGCAAAGCCAGTGTCCTGCAGGGCCGCCAAGACCGCGGTCCAGTCGATCTTGCCCTTGCCGAGCCGCCAGTGGGCATTGGTCTGCCCGTCATTGTCCGAGAAGTGGGCATGAAATACCCGGTTTCCCAGTTCGTACACCACTTGCTCGGAAATCTCGCCCGACGGGAAGAGATGGCTGGGATCGAAATTCATGCCTAGGGCAGGGGACTGCACGTGGTCGATCAGGCGCATCATGGAGGCTGCATTCCGAATCCAGCGATAGGGGTGAGGTTCCAAGGCCCAGCGCACTCCGTTGTCTTCGCAGATCTTGCAGCAGCGTGCCGTGACTTCGGCATAGACTTTCCAGTTCTCTTCCCAATTCAGGCCTTTCGGTAGATCCGCCCCCCACTCCTGAGCCGTTGGCTTGTCCAGAATCCGGGGCATAGCGAGGTTGAAGGCGTTGGGTGAAACGGAATTGACCATGTCGGTCCCCAATTCCAACGCCACGTCCACCATCTCCTTGAAGTGATCCACGGCGGCATCCCGCTCCGCGGCCTCGGGACTGGCCAGGCCTCGGGGAGTCGAAACGAACTCCGAGAGTTCCAGACCCTGATCGGCCAGCAGCCGTTTCAAGGAGCGCATCGTGGCGGGCGTGTAATACTCCTTGAGGATCTCCCGATTCCAGGCTATGAGCTCGGCCGCCTTGTATCCGAGTTGGGCGATTCGCGCCAAGGCCTCGTCATAGGGGGGCATCCAGGAAAAAGTCCAGACACTGGCGCCAAATTGCATGGTGATCTCCTGCGATGGTATTGATCGGGAACGCGGCCAGCGTGCAGTATATAGGGCTTTGCAAGCCGCCCCAAAGTGCACGCGTATCGCCAGTCCAAGTACCATGACACATGTCCAAGCCTTGCAGAGACCCATTCAACACAGGAAAACCCATGTCAAGTCTCACTGCCGTCACATCCCGTCTGGAAGCCAACTACGAACCAATGCGGGATGCAATTCAGGAGCTGGTGGAATTCGAAACTCCCAGCACGGATCACGCCCGGCTGGATGCCTGTGCAGAATTCTTGCTGCGGAAATTCGCCCAAACCGGGGCCCAAGGCCATCTCATGGAAGTCACAGGGGCCGGCAATCACATCAAGGTCACATGGCCGGGACAAGACCAATCTCTGTCTCCCGCCTTGGCGCTGACCCATTTCGACACGGTCTGGCCTGTCGGTCGCATTGTCTCCCATCCCTTTCGCGTGACAGCGGAAAGAGCCTTTGGCCCTGGGATTTTCGACATGAAATCCAGCATTGTGATCATGGAATACATCTTTCGGGCCTTCCAGGAAACGGAAGCCCGGCCCCCCCGGTCGATCACGCTCCTGGCTACGTCGGACGAAGAAGTCGGCAGCGCCACCTCCCGGCGCCTGATTGAAGAGACCGCGGCCGAATCCGCCTTTGCCCTGATTCTGGAGCCACCCCTGCCCGGCGGTGTCCTGAAGACGGCCCGCAAAGGCAGTCGGGCCATCAAGGTCACGACCATGGGCGTGGCTGCCCATGCGGGCATCGAAATCGAAAAGGGCGTAAGCGCCATCGAGGAGGCGGCCCGCCACATCCTAACGATTCAAGGATTGACGAACCAAGACACAGGCGTAACGGCCAATGTAGGGGTGGTGCAGGGCGGCACCCGGTCCAACGTGGTGGCCGACACGGCGGCATTCGAGGTGGATCTGCGCGGCTGGGACAAGAACCATCTGGACGCGACGGTACAGACGATCCGCAACCTGCGGCCCCATCTGGCGGGCGCGGGCGTCCACGTGGACGCATCTCGCGGACGCCCTCCCTTGGAACCCGATGTCACGGGCGCCATCTTTGCGGCGGCGCGGTCCATCGCGCATGACCGAATGAACATTGAGCTGCAAGGGGATCGGACAGGCGGCGGGAGTGACGGCAATCTCACAGGCGCCATGGGCGTAGCCACGCTGGATGGCCTCGGCGCGCCCGGGGCCGGCGCTCATGCGGAGCACGAACACATTGAACTCGACAAGATCGTGGAAAGAGCCCAGTTGGTGGCTACCCTGCTCTGGGATCTGCCTTCTCACTTTCCCGAGGGAAAGGCCTTTTTGTGAGCATCCCTCACAGCTCTGTCGTTCAGCTTGGCGTAGATACGCGTGGTCACGGGGCTGGTATGTCCCATGGCGGTCTGCGTGACAGCGAGATCGCCCGTCACCTGATAGATGCGCGTCCCGAAGTAGTGACGCAGCGCATGGGGGGTGATCCCGCGATCCTCTAGGCGCGCCACATGGGCCAGCTTGCGAATCACGCCCTGCACGGTTTGGGTGGTCAATCCCCGCATGCGTGGCCCCGCGCCCAAGTCATGACGACAGTAGAGGGGCAGATTTCCCACCGAGCGGGTGCGGGCGAGGTCCAAGGGCTCCCGCAGCTTGAGATATCGCTGGGTGACATCCCATGCCTCCGCGCTGAAAAACACTTGGCGCTCCACACCTCGCTTGCCCCGAATCCAGAGGGAATGATCCCGGCTGTCCAGGTCCTTGCGCAGCACCTTGACCAATTCGCCCACACGCAGGCCCGTAGACAGCAGCGTCTCCATGATGGAGACATTGCGGCATTTGATTAACTCGCCCCGGTCATCCCCGACCTCCACCTGGACCGCGCGGGCCGCCTCGACCAGCTTCTGGATTTCTTTCAGCGGCGGCGGATGAGGCACCAATGCAGGTGGCTTTTGATTTCTGCGCAGTCTTTGGATGCCTTCTGTCAGGCGAGACATGTCCTTGGGGGATATCTGCCACAGGTCGCGTACAAACAGGAAACGCACGAAACTCATGACCCCCGACAAATAGGTCTGCATCGTGCGCTTGTGAGCATACTGCTCGTTCAAGAGCCAGGTAGCAAAATTAAGCAGCAGATCCACATTCAGCACCGTCACCTGGGCCACTTCCGGGTCTATCCCTTGTTCCTGGGCATACATTCGGAACCGATTGAGCGCGGAACGGTATGTGCGGCGCGTATACGTGCTGCCTACCGAGGCATCTTGCAAAAATCTGTGGATTGCAGTGTCCAGAGTCATGGAAGCCAGTATACAGAACTGTGGGACAGGAGGGGCACCAGTCCCATTGCATATCGGTGTGCCCTGCCCTTGCGCTATGTTAAGATCGAACGAGGGCTGTCGGAGTTCCTCTTCTGTGATTTTTTCAAAAAGGAGCCGGTTGTGAGTTTGCGACGGCGCATTTCGAGTGCCTTCGGGTGGGATCGTGACTCAGACGAAGAGGTGCCCACCGACCCGGTGGAGGCGTTGACCAATGCAGAGCCTGCGATGGCAGAGGAATCCCAGACCAGCGAGTCCGACCCGGTGAATCTGGCGAGCCAGTATGGAGTCTCCGTGGAACCCGTCGTGGCCCAGCAAGACTTGGAACGGTATTGGCAAGTCCGCCGCGTTCGCCATCTGACCCCAGAGGAAAACGAAGGGCGGCATCATATATTCGTTCAAGCCCACTTTGCGGAAAACAGTCCGCACGCCGACGCCACGGTGCGTATCACGTGGGATGGCGGCAGCCAGGATTTCGCGTTGACAAGGAACCAGCGAACCCCGATCCTCTCCTTTGCCATGTTTACGTGGCAAACCTGCGATGTCGGCATGGTCGACGCGCAGAGTGAACGGGTCACCGGCCTGACCGCCAATCATCCAGACGAACTGAACGAACAGGGCGAGCGCGCCGGCAATACCCTGTTCCATCACTCCTTTCTGGTGGAGTTCGAAGAGCGGGTGGTGGTGCACAAGGACAGCAGGATCTTTGGTCAAATCACGAACGGGGCGGACTTGACGTTGCAGCTGTTGGCCGATGGCGAAGTGCTGGGGTCGGGTGAAATTCCGCAGAGCGGAGCATTCCGGTTCAATTCCGTGCCGGCCGGCACTTTCGTGGTACAGGTCACGGATCCAGACACCGACGAAGTAGTCGTCCAATCCAAACCTGTCACTCTGGATGGCGTGAATGCAATCGAAGTGAATCTGGAAATCGCGCCTCCTTCTGTAGTGGAGAACACCGCGCCCGCGGTCGATCCGGTGGACTTGACGCCACTGCCGGAGAGCGAGGAAAAGGTCCCTTTGCCGAATCTGGTTCCGCCCATGTCAACGCCGGTCCCCAGTCAGACTCCGGTCACTCGGGAGCCTCATCCCCCCGTGGCTTCGGGCTATGCCAAGTCCATAGACCACTATATCCTGTTTGGTCCACGCGACCACTTTGCCACCAAGGCGTATCTGCCACTGCTGATGGGCCATCTCTTGGAATCAAACGCTACCTTCGGCTTCAACCCGGACGAGGCTCTGCATGCACGGCGGGTGACTATTCTGGCCAGTCCGGATGTGCTGCCCGCGACTCTGGACGAGAATCTGCAACAACATGGCATTGTCGTCACCCGGGCCTACGGCGATCTGGAGCGTATCCGAGCCGTCATTCAAGGTGCCAGGTAGACTGTCCTCCGGCCCGAAACCCTTCTTTTCCCGATTCGGTCCGCGTCTAGCGCTCCGCGGCCTCCAGCATGATCTCAAATCCCAGATCGCTGATCTGGGCCTGCGCCTCGGCATTTAGCGCAATGCGTTGTGCGGGCAGGATATAGCCCCGAGTCTGATCGGGGCCCACTACCAGCAGTTTGGGGGTCCAGGTCTCAGGGCCGAGTAGGGATTCAAACAGGCCGAACAATTTCTGCAGGACTTCCACGGGGTGCCAATCTTCCTGTGTATTGGGAACGCCCAGTCGGAGCACCAGATCCCCGGACGGCGGCGGCGCTGATGTCGCCTTTCGCTCCTGCCGTTCCGCTGTGAAAGGGGCCTTGGTGGCTTGTCCACCCCCATTCTGGGGCGCGGATGCCGGAACAGGCGACTGAAGTCGGTGTTCCCTTCCCTGGGCAAAGTGATCGATCTCTTTCACGTCGTCCAACGCGAGCGAAATCTCGCCGCGGCTGGCGTTGTACCGTACATCGCCCCGAAACACCAAGTGGGCTTGGAGTTGCAGCCATGATTGGGCTTGGGCATAGGCTTCGCTGAAGGCGATCACGGTCATTTGACCGGTCAAGTCCTCCACGCCGATAAAGGCCATGTGGTCCCCTTTCTTGGTGGTGTGGGTACGCACACTGGATACGGTAGCCAGCAAATTGACGCGGTCGCCCTCCCTGTCCCGCGTCAGATCTTCGATGCGCGAGAGATTGGGTATCGCAGCCCCAATTTTCTCCGTCACCTCGTACAGAGATTCCTTGCCCAACAGATAGCCCAACAGCTCCCGTTCCATCTCGTCCAAATGTAGGCTGTTCTCGCGAGACACGGCCCGATTCAACAGTCTGATGGGCACGGAAATTTCTTCATCTCCAAACAGACTGTCCTGAAACTCCCGCCCTCCACCGTTGGTGGTTCTGGACCGTACCAACATGATGTCCAGCGCGCCCAGCAGTTGCATGCGGTTGCCCCAGTCGTCCATCGCTCCACTGTAGATGAGGGCCTCGAGAGTCTTGCGGCCCACCTCCTGCAGCGAGCAGACGTCACAAAAGGCCTCCAGCGAAGCGAAGCCTGTCTTGGGTCGCTTGTCCACGATCTGTTCTTGGACGGCACGGGTCGAAACGTTCTTGATTGCCCCTAGGCCAAAACGAATGGCGCTGCCGGATTCGATGGGGAAATCGAAGCTGCAGGTGGGACTGACCACAGTTTTGTCCGCCCCCATCTGGATGTCGAAGTCGGTCTGGCTGGCGTTCACGTTGGGTGGCAAGACCTGAATGCCCATGCGCCGACATTCCGCGATAAGCCGGCTGATCCGGTCCGTCCGATCCCTTTCCACCAACAGCATGGCCATCATGTACTCCAGTGGATACCGGGCCTTCAGGTAGGCGGTCTGCAGCGTGATCATGGCGTAGTTGGTGGCATGACTGTTGTGCACGATAAAGTCGTCCGTCACGAAATTGTGCAGCGCCGGCACTTCCAAGTCGTAGGTGGGCTCCTCTCCCACATACTCGATCCGCGCCACGCGATCCCGCATGGCAGTAGGGAAAGGCAACGTCCCCGCCTCATCTCGCAGTCCCGTATGGAAGGGAGCGCTCGGCGCCAGACAGCCCTTTCTTTCTGCAGCGACGTCCTGCCATTCGGAAACAAGCAAAGAGTCGATCGGAGCCGCGCAGACAATGTCCCTTTGCAACTGATCCAGCGTCATGGGGATCCAGGCACAAAATCGGGCTATGCTCTCAGTATCCGTCAGAGTGACCCGCCAGCTGAAACCCTTGTCCTGCGGCGCAATGGCAGCGACCAGCCCCAGCCGAAGGCCAGCATGTTGAATCTCCAAGGCCAAGGCTTCGGTATCCACCTGCCAGCCCATCCAGATGGTCGAGTTCAAGCCTAGCTCCCGATGGAGAGCAACCAGCAGGTAGGCCAGACAGCCTGGAGCAAGTTCCCAGATCGACCGCGGCAAGGCCGCGGGCCGCGGGACAGGGCAGAAGGAAGAGGTCTTCTGGATATGGACCACGGCCCGCTCTTGTCGGATGGTGGAGCGAGCCGTTTCCTCCAATCGGCTCTCGGTCCAGACCCGTGCGGTCTGGACGGGAAGCGACCGCGGGACGACCAGCTCGTCCCCCACCTGCAGGCTCTCGATCGGGCACCAGCCGCAGGGCGTCAGAACCGGGTGATTGCCCGTGGCTCTCAGCGTGCGCCCGGACGCTGTGGTCAGGCGAAAAACAGGCTTGATCCCATTCCACATCACCGCCGTGGGACTCTGGTGGCTCCAAGCCTGGGCATCGGAGTCGTAGGCCAACACCGCAGACAAACAGGCAGGGTCATGGTAGGCATCCTCTATGCGGACGCGCCGGCCCGTCAAGGGATCCAGGATCAGACTGTCTCCCGGCAGGCATTTGTTGAATCCGTATCCCACAAAGAGTTCGATGTCGCTCCAGATATCCTCGGCAGTGGCCGAGGATATCCCTTGGGCCTGGCTCCCTTCCATGAATACCTGGCGGGATTCCTCAATCTTCTTCATGTCCTTCTTGCTGATGGCAGACCGCACCAGATCCGCCTCTGCCGCGGTATACCCCGCCAGCCTGTGCAGAATTTCGATGATTTGTTCCTGATATACGATGATGCCGTAGGTTTCGGCCAAGATGGGTTCCAGGAGTTCGTGCTTGTACACGACCTCCTCCTTGCCATGCATACAACGCGTGTACAAGTCAATGTAATCCATCGGCCCGGGCCGATACAGACTCAGGGCCGCCACCACGTGAGGGAACTCCGAAGGCCGCATGGAACTTAAGGTTTCCGTGAAACCCGAGGACTCAACCTGAAACAGACCGATCGTGTCTCCGCTGCAAATCAGTTCAAAGGACTTGGCCGCCTCGAGACCCTCCATGGGAATTGTCTCCACGGCAATCTCGACATTGTGGCGTTCCCGAATGAAGCGGCAGGCCTCCCGCACAATGGTCAGGGTACGCAGCCCCAGAAAGTCAATCTTGAGCAGGCCCAGCGACTCCAAAACCGGATATTCGTATTGGGTAACCGACTTGGTTATGGTCTTGATCCCGCGACTTAAGGGAGTGTAGTGCCACAACGGCTTATCTGCCACGATCACGGCCGCCGGGTGAATGCTGGCGTTGCGGGCCACCCCTTCCAGACTCTTGGAAATGGAGATCATCTCCTGAAAAGGTTCCTCCCGGGTCAGCGCCGCCAGTTCTGCGTTGAAGGCGGGATTGCGCTGGTCAGTCAACTTCTTGAGATCTGGAGCCCCCGGTCCCGAGGGAATGACCTTGGCTACCCGGTCCACCTCTGCCAAAGGCACATCCAGCACGCGACCCACGTCCCGTACGGCAGCCCGCGACATCATCCGGCCGAAAGTGACGATTTGGGCTACCTGATCGTCACCGTACTTTTCTTGGGTGTAACGAATCAGATCTTCCCGTTGATCATCCGGAAAGTCCAAGTCGAAGTCCGGCATGGAAATCCGGCCCGGATTGAGGAAGCGTTCAAAAATCAAGCCATGGGCAATGGGATCCAGGATAGTGATGCCCAAGGCATAGGCTACGATGGAACCGTTGCCCGAACCCCGTACGTTCCACCAGATGCCCGATCGCCGCGAATGGCGACACAGGTCGGACACAATCAGAAAATAGGAGGAGAATCCCATTTCACTGATGATCCGCAGTTCCTTCTCCTTTCGCTCTTGGATTTCGGCCGTCTCCGCCCGGTCGGCGTAGACATGGCGCAGACCCTTTTCCGTCTCTTTCCGCAGATGCGAGTCATAATCCCTGGCCCCTTCGGGCAATGCAAAAGACGGCAGGTGGAATTCGTCATCCTCCGGATCCACATCGCACATCTCGGCGATGTGCAAGGAGTTCGCAAAGGCGGCGGCAGGCAGATCGGCATAGGGCCGGAAGGCCTCCTCCATCTGCTGGCGACTGCGCAGAAAAAAGCTGTCGCCATCCATTTTCATGCGTTTGCTGTCTTTGTACTTGCTGCCAGTCTGCACACACAGGAGCACGTCCTGATAGCGGCTGTCCTCCTGACGCGCATAGTGAACATCGTTGGTCGCCACCAAGGACACATTGTGTTTCCGGGCCAATCGCAGCAACGACCGGTTTACAGGGGTCAGGGCCGGAATTTCATGCTGCTGCAGCTCAATGAAAAAGCGTTCGCGGGTAAAGACGTCCAGATACCATTGCAGCCGTTCCTCGGCCAACTCCTCCTTGCCCTGCAACAGCAGGGCAGGGACCTCGGCGCTCAAGCAGCCCGAGGTGCAGATCACGCCTCCGGCGTGGGCCGCCAAATAGTCATGATCCACGCGGGCACGGTAGTAAAAGCCTTTCAGGTGACTGTCGGAAGTCAGCTTCAGCAGATTGCGGTATCCGATGTCATTTTGGGCCAACAGCAGCAGATGGTGGCTCTTGCGGTCCAGATTGGCATTGGTGCCCTGCATGGGCCGCCCGAATTCCGTCTGATAGGCCTCCACGCCCACAATGGGCTTGATGTGGTGGCTTTTGCAGGCGCGACAGAATTCAATGGTGCCGTGCATAACGCCATGATCCGTCAGGGCCAAGGCCGGCTGCCCCAATTCCGCGGCGCGTTGGACCAAGCCTTCAATGCGGCTCAACCCATCCAGCAGGGAATATTCGGAGTGGGCGTGCAGATGGACGAATTCTTCAGTCATGGTCTCTCCAACCTTTCGATCTTTGCCATCGATGGCCGCCGATCTTGCCCATGATCCACCATTCATCGAGACTGCAGCGTTTCAACCAAATCCCGCAAATCTGTGGATTGAGTCGCTCAAATCGGGATTGACCCTCTTCTTTTTCACAAACCACCGCACTCAAGGGAAGGTCAGACAAGGCATCAACAACATATGTGAACAAGTTGTGACTGTGAATTGTGTCTGGCTGGGACGCTGCCACTCAACAACTTGACAAAAGCCGACGTTGCATCTGGATGAAGCCCGATCTCAGGTCCTCAATAGCCACCCTGGGACGGCGGAAAGGGGCGTAACAGCCCCAATGATAAGACAAATGCAACGCAGGGTGGCATTGGCCAGGTGCATGGCAGATACCACACGTCCACCGCTTTTTTCTACCCGAAACCGCAATTTCTCGTGGTCTCCTTGCAACAAACATGCCTGATACCCTCGTAAAGTTCTGGGAACGCCGCTGGAAACGGCCTGTTGAGGCAGAGAACAAACAGCAGGGGAAGGGCCAGCTCAGAGAGATGCGCCTTGTCTCGTTTCCCAAATCCAAGGAATGCGACGGACCGTCTCCTCTTCGGCGTGTGTGTGGAGAGGGGGGGGATAGTCTCTCGAGTCCCGAAGCTGGGCTTCGGGACCATCTGGGCTCTGCAATACCTAACGGGCAGTGTGGATGCCAGACGCCCTTACACTCTCTATCGGCATCCGCGCGGCCAGCCCCCACAGCAAGACATTTCCGGGAAACCGACTTTTGCCACTGTGACAAGCGGGCCCTTGTCCAAACAGTTGGGTGTCTCCGCAGGAGAGGCCTCTCAAGGCCGACGACCTGCCGATCCTGTCACATGGTTACGACTGTCTTGGTACCTCGACCTTCCTGTACCCAGTGCACGGCCTCCACAATGTCGGGGAGCGAGCAGGTGTGAGAAACGATACGGCTGATCGTGTCGGCATCTTCCTGCACCCAGGCGTGTGCAAGATGAAAATCTCCGATAGTGGAACCGAAAGTGCCCGTCAGATAGATCTCGCCATAGTGTAGCCAGCGCGGATCGATTTCCAGCATGTCGCCCTGCGGCGTTCCGCCAAAGACATTGATCACACCCCCCTTCCGCACATAAGGCAGAGAGGCCACCACCGCAGGGACAAAGCCTACCGCCACGATAACCACGTCCCCCCCCCGCTGCCCCGTATGGGCCAGAATGGCCTCTTGCACATCTCCATCATTGGGATTGAGACAGATATCCGCCCCCATGTGCACCGATCTAGCCAGTCGGTCCGCCTTGAAGTCCACCGCTATCACGCGCGCCCCGACCCGCTTGCTGGCATATATGTTGAGCTGCCCCATTGGGCCGCAACCCACGATCACCACGGTATCGCCAGGTTGCGTGCGACATTGCCGACGGGCGGAAATCACGCAGGAAAGCGGCTCTATCAGCACGGCGGTTTCAAAAGGCAGGGAGCCAATGTCCACCACTCCGCCCAGAGCCAGGATTTCGGCGGGCACGCGACAGTACTCGGCAAAGGCCCCATTCACGCCGTGTCCCAGTCCAAACTCCTTCTCGCACAGGCTGTGCTTGCTCCGCTGACAAAAGTAGCATTGGCCGCAGGCCGCAATGGGGTATACAACCACCCGTTGCCCCACTTGCCAAGTGTCTACGTCATGACCCGTGGTTACAATCGTGCCCGCCAATTCGTGTCCCAAGACAGCAGGCACGTGTCGGGGAGGACTGAGACCCGCCAGCTGCTTGACATCCGTGCTACACACGCCGGCCGCTCCGACTTGGACCAGGATTTCGTCCGGCCCCGGATGCGGACAGGGCAACTCCTCTATGCGAATGTCGTTCAAGCCATGGACTACCGCCGCCTTCATGCAATTCCTCCTGCGCATCCGTGCAGAGTGCGCCATTCAGCCAACAGATTTGCAAGCAAGAGGGGATCGCGACACCCTACCTGGCTCTCGACACCACTGCACAGATCCACTCCGAAGGGGGCTGTTGCCTCCACGGCCTTGCGCAGATTGCGAGACCGAATGCCACCGGCCAGAAAGCAGGGCACATCGGGCAGGGCCGCCATCTGCTCCTTAACCAGACCCCAGTCCGCGGTCACCCCCGTGCCGCCATACCGAATTCGACCGTCGCGCATGACTTGGGCGTCAAACAGAAGTCGGTCGGCTCCGGCCTCCAGGTAGACCTGTGGCGAGGCCTGGGAATCCAACCAGGGCAAATGGATGGTCTTCCAGATCTCCACGGACAGCTGCCGGCGCATTTCGGCGAGCAGGTTCGGGCTCTCGGTGCACTGCAGTTGCAGAGCGCAAGGTTGCAAAGCCGCCACCACTTGTCGGCACAGGGCAAGGCTGGGATTGCAAAGCAAGACGACTGTCTTGCAGGAAGTGGCCTCCGCGATCTCCTGCGCTCTGGCCAAGGAAACCGAACGGGGGGAAAATGCTGCATTCACCACGATCCCGCAGTAGTCCACTTCGGTCCCGTTCAGCAACCGTGCATCTTGGGGACGGGTCGTGCCACAGATCTTGAGTTCCCGTGGAAGTGCAACGGTCACAGCAGCATCCTGTGACCTACATTGTCGGCTTGCGTGATAAACACGTCGCCGCCACCATGGTCCCCGAGCCATGCATGCATGTTGGCCTTCAGATCCCTCAAGTTCCTGCCAAACGCAAAAATGGCCGGTCCCCAGCTGCTCATACCCACTCCTTGACCCCCCATGTCCTTCATGTGCGTCATGGCGGAACGCACGACAGCCGTTTGGGTGCGGATTTCCACCTGTTTGAATCCCAATTGCTGGCAGGCCTCCAAACTAGCGCAAAAGTGCATCAGGTCTTGTTCGGCAATGGCGGGCAGCATTTGCATGAGCAGGATACGGCACATGCGATCCACTTCGCCATCCGGCACCGGACACTCCCGAGCAAAAATCTCCAGCTCGCGCTTGCCATCGATATCCAAGCCGCGCGGAACACAGATCAGGATTTGCCACTCCGACGGAAAAGGAACCTGCACCAGCACAGGAGGGGGCAAGGGGTCCTCGGCCGCTCGCGAGGGTGTATAGTCTTGTTTGGATCCGGGCCCGGTGCGAAAGGCGTGCCCCCCATCCAAGATGAATCCCCCGCCATCAATGACAGCCGTGCCAATTCCGGATGTACCTCCGCGGCCCATCATCCGGGCCAACCCCGATGCCGACTGCGGATTTCGAGCCAACAGGGAAACTGTCTTGGCGGCCCCCACCAAGATCTGCGTGGCGCTGCCAAACCCACTGTGCGCAGGAGGCCCTTGGCGCACAGTCAGGGCAACGCCCCGGAGCTTCAAGTGTTCGCATACGGTACGCAAACCGGTTTCCAACCGTTGCCGGAGTAGTGGATCCTGCACTCCTTGGACAAAGACGGCAGCTGCAGGGTCTGCCGTCAGCAGAGTGGCCGGCTCCCGAATGGCCAAGCCAACGCCACCATCCACCCGACCTAGGGAGCCGTTCATGTCCAACAGGCCAAAGTGCAATCGAGCCGGCAGGCGACACACTATCTCAGACATGCAGCAGGGAATTGGAGATTGCGGGCCCCAGACGTGAAGACACGTCATTATACTTGGGCTTAGGGACAATCACCAGCCTCTGTAGAATGCTCAAGCCTTGCCCCAACCTAATGTCCGTGCATTGGCGCGGACAGTTGAAACCTTCACCTTGCGAGAGACCATGGCCGACCGACGCAATATCGAAGATCCTGCTTGGGCAGAGGAGGACCCGCTGTTGCAAGCAGGCCGGTCGGTGATGGCTGCCTGCGTCATGCTGTGCCAAGCCTTGTCCGTCAATCTGGCGGAACTGAAGCTGCACTCCATAGAGTCTTGCACTTGGCCCGATGCCAGTCTGGGGCTTCCACAGCCGGGAGCCGTATATGCCTCTGCAGTCACGAAGGGCTATGTACTGTGCATTCGGCGGGCCTCCGATGTCTTCACCTTTCATGCCTCGACTCAGGGTCCTCCCATTTGCGTGGAACTGCTGCCGCCTCCGGCATTCGACGCCGACCATCCCCTGATCGCCGATGCCATGTTAGATTTGGCGGAGCGGTTGCAGGTGCGTCTCGCCTGCATCTCGTTGGAACATGTCGAGATGCAAGAACCATCCGGGCCGGGGGGGATGCGGTCCGAGGTCATGCACCGGGGCGAAACACCGCGGCGTCTGCATGTCATCTTGCGATGTGGCGTCCAGACATATGCCTATCAAGGATCATTGGACGGAGCCTTGACAAGGCGGAACCAGAATCATCCAAGCGGGAACCTCCTGCCTCTCCATTGACCCTTGGCGCCTAAAAGAGGTTATCTTGTGCCGCGTCAAGCCGGCCCCAAGGCCTGCACGCTGGAGGTTGCCTGGTCATACAGGGGAGGGGCAGAGCGCTGGCCTCCGACCTCATGGCAATCGCGGCAACGCGCCTCATAGGACTCTGAACCGCCCACCAGCACCGTGGGGTCATTCACATGGGCCGGTTGACCGTCAATCAGTCTCTGAGAACGGGTGGAAGGGGCACCACATCGATTACAGATGCCTTGCAGCTGGACCACGGTATCCGCCCGGGCCAGGAGCTGGGCCATGTTGTCAAAGGGTTCGCCACGGAAATCCTGATTCAAGCCGCAGACCACAACTCGCTTCCCCCAATGTGCCAGGTAGGCACACACGTCCACGATTTCCGCGCTGAAAAACTGGACTTCGTCGATAAACACCCCCTGAATTCCATCCGTGACCTGGGCCAGCAGGGCCCGGGGATGATCGACCGACAAGGCGCTGGCCACCGCCTGCCCCGAATGTGTTCCTACCGTGTCCTTGCCGTGTCGGGAATCCAGACTCGGTTTAAAGAGTTGCGTGGCAAGTCCGGCAATCTCCGCCCATCGCTGGCGTCGCAACAGTTCCTCGGTCTTGCCGCTGAACATGCAGCCCGTGATCACCTCCAAGGCCCCGTGATGCACCGCCACGACTGTCTCTCATCCAAGGAGAACGGATCTTGACGCCGAGACCGCTCCAGGGGGCGAGGGACCCATCCCGCGTATCCCTTCCGCGTGACTTGCCTTGTCCAGCTGGTCCTATGCGGAAACCTCTGCTTCCGGTTCCGCCATCTCCTGTTTCTGGCGTGCCGCGGCCAACGCCTCCTCCACGTTGTCGCCACGGGCTCGCGCCCTGCGTATCACGGACTCTTCGGCCTCGCGCACGGATTGTGTCTGGCGCGTCATCGTTTCCATGTTCTGCTTCTGTTCCAAGCGCTTCATGAAACGCTCCACCTGCCCCGCGGTGTCAATGATCCGCTGTTCGCCGGTGTAGAAGGGATGGCACTTGCTGCAGATGTCGGTCCGAATTTCGGCCTTGGTGCTTCCAGTCAGCCAAGAATTGCCGCAAGAGCAGCGGACTGGGACGTTTTGAACATAGGGAGGATGGATTTCTGCCTTCATGGTTGCATTCCTGCCACGATCTGGACGCTGACCTTCTTTCTGTTCTTCCGAGCCCATCCGTAGATCACCACGCCATCCTGGGTGGCAAACAAGGTGTCGTCCTTGCCCCTGCCCACGTTGTCCCCCGGGTGGATGCGGGTCCCGCGCTGCCGTACCAGAATGGATCCGGCCCGTACCGTTTCGCCGCCATAGCACTTGACACCCAAGCGCTGGGCATTGGAGTCGCGGTTGTTGCGGCTGGAGCCGCCCCCTTTCTTGTGCGCCACAAGGCACTCTCCTCTACTGCGATTGGGCTCCAAGGCCCTTGATGCTCTGAATTTGCAGACGGGTCTGCCGCTGTCGATGACCGCGGCGCACTCGCACCCGTTTCTTGGCCTTGTAACGAAACACTTCCACCTTGCGGCTCTTGTGTTGTCCGGTGATTTGGGCCTCCACTCTAGCGCCACCCACCAAGGGTTGCCCTATTGTCACGTCGCCGCCTTCGCCCAGCATCAGTACATCGGTCAGTTCGACGCTATCTCCCGGCTGACCCGGCAACCATTCCACCAACAAGGTCTGACCCTCGATCACTCGGTACTGTTTGCCACCGGTGCGCACTACTGCATACATTGCAAAATATTCCCATCGCCAACAAAAGCGGATCGCACTGTGCAAAGCAGCCATTGTACAGGGTTTCGCGTTCGCTCCCCAAAACACACGAAAGAGTTTGCACCCTCGCGCGGCGCGCGCCCGAAAATCACGATGTCATTTTCCTCTTCTCGAAAGTCCGTGTCCAAGCCTCAACGGATTTTGCGTCTTGCCCGCGCCATCCCCGTTTTCCGGTACGCCGACCTTGCAGGCCTGGTTCAGTCGGTCGCGGTCCAACTCTGCATGGCCTCTTCATGGATGGGGTCGATCAGGATCTCCGCCGACCAGGCCTTGACGGGATCCGAGACTTCGGCAAAGGCTACACGGGACAGGTTTTCCCCGTGTCCTTCCAGCCAATCCGCCCACTGCGCCTGATTCTTGCCGAAGTCCTCCCCGGTGATGTTGATCAGCTCCGTGTGTGCATGTTCCGCGTGCAGAGCCCGGGCGTCCTGCAGATAGTCGATAAGCGACAGATATCCTTCCGGACTGCCGCAGCGCGCCAGGCAACGGGCAATCAGCAGCTCCAGATAGGCCAGTCGTTCGTCCACATAGTTCTCTGCCAGCGCATCCGGAACCAAGGATTGCCGGCGCTGGAAGGCCTCATGCCGGTGCAGCCGCTGCAGCATCTCCACGCTGCGGGGATCACCCAGCCTTTCAATGCCATAGCAGATCGCCGTCACGTAATAATACGTGGATCGGTCCTTGTCCATGATGTCGGCGGGCGACTCGTGAGCCAGCAAATCGATCACTCGTGCCCAGACCGGCAGGGCTTGCGCATCCCGCGCCAGCCCCAGGCTGTAGATCAGGAAGGCTACGTCCGAAGCCGCGTTCTGGTCCGGGGGCAGGCCCTTGTACAGGATGGTGTCATCCTGTATGGGCAATCTGTCACCTTGTAGATCGGCCAGACAGGCCTCCACCAGTCGGGATACTCCCACCCTGGAACCCAGCACCGCGAGGACCTGGGCCAACAGCAGGGCCATGCGCCCTGTGGATTGGGCATATCGTCGTTCCAGATAGGGCAGGACTTCCGGTCCCGTGCACATTAGATCCGCCAAATCCACCCGTCCGTCATACCGCACGTTGTTGGGCATGTGGGAGTAGCGATGCAAGGGCGTCTCCGCGTTCACCCGGGCTAGCTTGGTGTCCCACTCCGACGCCGAGAACCGCAAAGGTCGCAGTTGCCGCTCCAGAATGCGGGCCGGCAAGGTCCCCATGGTCACCAGCCTTTCCTGCAGCTCACGGACGGGCAGTTTTCGCGGCGTGACGCCCTTGGCAATGCACATCGCGGCCGCCAAGGCCGCGATACCTCCCAGATTCTCCATATCCGGCTGCATACGGGGGGCCGCCAAGGCGTCATGGGTAGCCGAAAAGGCTTTCCCGGACACGATGATGCCTTCCAGATTCAGGGGCAGCAGAGCCCGGTAGGGGATCTCAATGTCCAAATGCGGCGACTGCAGACCCATGAGCACCCAGTCAGAGGTGCTCTGTCCCTTGATGTCGTTGTTGCTGAACGAAAGCAGCACGACGTCTTCAAAGGCCCGGCGCACCAACTGATCCGTAAGGGTCAGGGTCAGATCCGCCTTGACATGCCGGCTTTCCCGGGGGGCGAGGTAGATTCCGTGATCCACATCTCCCTCCTGCCCGCTGCGCCGTTCGGCCATGATGCCACGGGTGTAGTCCTCGATGTTGGTGATGTCCACGGAGCGGGTCTTGACGTTGCGCGGCTTGCCCGGCCGGATGACCTGCGCCATATAGCCGTACATCATGGAATGATCCCGTTCCGAACCCAAGACATAGGGAGCGCCCGCAAAGGCCGCGATATCGCCATCGCCTGTCGCATCGATCGTCACTTGGCCGAGTGCCGCGACAGGACCGTACCTAGTGGCCACTACCACCCCCCGCACCGTGGTGTCCTCCACCAGTGAGCCAATGAACAGGGCGTTCAGCAGCAGATTCACACGCGCCTCTTGGGCAGCCTGCAGCAGGGCATGAATCTTGCACTCGATATTCCACTGGGGAATTGCGCCCTTCTGCACGGGATGCCGGGTACGGACATGCAATTCGTTCACCATGTCAGTCACTTGGCCTGCATACCCGTCCCGCCACCCAAACCAATAGGCATGGATGCCGCCATAGGTTCCAGTTCCGCCCAGACCGGGGTTCATGTCCACCAGCAGCGTGTTCATGCCCAGACGTCCGGCGGCAATGCCGGCAATGCCCCCCGCGGTGCCGCCGCCCACAATGGTGATGTCCCACGGCTCCGGCGTGGCTATCGGCATAGCCGGCGTGTCGATCCATTCGTACTCCACGCCACGCTGAGGCTGTCTTTGCGTCTTGAACCGGATGGCATCCTCGGTTGCCGGAAAGATTACCGGCGCCAACGGGATCCGGGCTTGGACCGGCTGCACCAGCGCGGCCACGGCAGCTCCCAGAAAACAGGCGGCCACAGGATCCGTCCAGGCCCGGCTGACGTGCTCTGGTACGCGGGCGGCCGGATTGGCCATGTATACGCGCGGAGCCTGTACGGCAAAACTGGATCCGTCGAAAATCCGCGGATTTCCGGACAGGGTGCGCAGCGATACGGAGGGCAATTCCACGGCCGGGCCGGCGTCCGCCAGGGAAGTGGTGACCGGGCCCCTCATTTCGTGGCTGGAGGAAG
Organism: Caldilineaceae bacterium; assembly: GCA_963422415.1. Lineage (GTDB taxonomy): Bacteria > Chloroflexota > Anaerolineae > Caldilineales > Caldilineaceae > Bin34. The sequence goes on along the minus strand of OY729430.1, from coordinate 1,719,778 downwards.
CCCACAGTGCATGCGTGAAAGCAGGATGCCGTTGCTTCAGACACTCGACTATCTCCAAACCTTTCAGGCGGGCCTCTTGATCCCGTCGGGTCAGGTCCACCGCCGAGTCCTCGAGGCGATCCAGCGCCATGTCATATTTCACATAGTAGTGACCCTTGCCGCCGAAACCCGGATACGCCTGCAGTTTCGGGGAGACCAGGCCCGGCACCGAAACGGACACCGTCAGATCCGGCAGGTAGGCTACATTCGTGAATTCCAGCCACCGGCTGTAGAGGGAAACGGCAGGCGGCCTGGTGAATCTCTCGCCCAACAGGCGGGCCACGAGCGCCGTGTCCGAGGTGTCCAGGACATGCGTGCAGCGCACTACCTGACGACCAGACTTGTTGCCAACGATCACGCCGGCGATCCCGTCATCCGCCGCGCGGACCAACCCCACGGGCACGGATGCATAGTAGATCTTGATCCGGGCGGCCCGCAGCAGATCCTCCAGCGTCTTCTTGAAGGTGTCTTCGTGCAGGGTCTCGTAGCCCTGTCTTTCCGCGTCCCGGGCCGCCGCGAAAGCCGTGTGCAGCGGCTCGGGCAATGATTCCGCATCTGCCTGCGCGGCCCTGAGGAAGGGGCGGCCCGGCGCCGCCATTTCACGACCGGGGTAGGTACGGGGTTCCACGATGGCGACCGCCTGCCCTTGGGCCGCCAGCTGGAGAGCCGCGGCCATGCCCGCGAAGCCGCATCCCAGGACGAATACGTCGCAGGTGTGCAGAACCGGCAGGGAGTCGGCGGGAAAACGAACTTGCATGGTGGTGTACTCCCGAATATGCCAGATTCCCTGTCTGTGAAGGACGTTGCGAACTATTTCATCCCAGTCAGAACAATGCCTTGAGTGATGTGGCGCTGCAGAAAAAGGAAAACCACCATGATGGGAATGGAAGCCATCGTGGCGCCTGCCATGATCAGTCCGTGAAAGGATCCGTTCTCGCCCAGAAAATCCGCGAGACCAATGGAGAGCACGTATTTCTTGGGGGACACCAGCACAATCAAGGGCCACATGAAGTCGTTGTAGTTCCACATGAAGTAGAAGACGGACAGGGTGGCCAGCACGGGCACCGAAAGCGGCAGGACGAGTCGATGCCAAATGTACCATTCGCTGGCCCCGTCAATGCGCCCGGCATCGATGAGAGCGTTGGGAATGGTAAACATGAACTGGCGAAACATGAAGATGGCGTAAGCGCTGGACATTTCCGGGATGAACAAGGCCCACCAGGAATCCGCCATGCCCTGCTGCACCACCATCAGATACAGCGGAATCATGTAGACCTCGAAGGGAATGATCCAGGTGGCCAGTATCAGGTAGAAGAGGAAGTCCTTGTATCGGAAGTCGAACTTGCCAAAGACGTATCCCGCCAGACTGCTTACGTAGATGTTGAGTGCGGACTTGGTGATGGCAATGAACAGGGTGTTCCCGTAGAGCCGATAGATATCCAGGCGTTCGATGGCCGTGACGAAGTTCGCCCAGGTCGGATCCTGCGGCAGCAGCGCCGGAGGAAAGGTAATCCATTCGGACTGCGGCTTGAAGGCCGTGGATATCATCCACAAAAAGGGCGCCAGCATGGTAATGGCGCCCAGAGTCAGAACCAAGTAGTTGAAGCTCAATGACAGCGTGCCGCCGCGCCCCATGGGCGCCACACGCCGCGGCGTCAGATCCGCGGCCGTCACATTCTGCATCAGATCTCCCAGTTCTCACGCGTGATGCGGAGTTGGGCCACCGTCATCAGGAGCACGATGGCAAACATGACAAAGGCCATGGCCGAGGCCAATCCCACAAAACGCCGTTGAAAGGCGTTCTGGAAGATGTAGTACGAGATGGTCATGGTGGCGTTCAAGGGGCCGCCACCGGTCAGAATGTAGATCACCCCAAACACGTTGAAGCCGCCGATGATTCCGGTCACGACCACAAAGGTCAGGACCGGTTTCATGAGCGGAATGGTGATCCAGCGGGCCAGATGCCACCGGGTGCCCCCGTCAATGCGGGCCGACTCGTAGTACTCCAGGGGAATGCCGCGCAAACCGGCCAGCAGAATCACCATGGTAAAGCCCAGGCCACCCCAGATGGCCATCATGATCAAGGTGGGCATGGCCAGCGTGGTGGAACCCAGAAAGTTGATCCGCTCCAGGCCCACGGACACCAAAGCCTGGTTGATCAGTCCGAAACGGGGCTGCAACAACCAGTTCCACGCCAGCAACACCGCCACGCCGCTGGTCATCTGAGGCAGAAAATAGATGAGGCGGAAGACTAGGCTGCCGGATCGGATCGGATTGATGAGCAGTGTCAGGATCAGGGACAGCGTCACTCCTCCCAGAGTCGCCCCCAGAGTGTAGTAAAAGGCGTTGCCAATGGACCGCCAAAAGATCGGATCTTGGACAATCGTCTGGTAGTTGTTGACTCCGATGAAGAACTGATCGTCCCGCAGCAGGCGCCAATCGTGCAGACTGATGAAGAAGGCATATCCGACCGGGAAAATGCGATAGAGTGCAAAGAAGGCCATGGTCGGAATCAGGACCGTGAGCACGAAGTTGCGCTGCGTCTTCTGGAGCCCGGACAGAGGCACGCGTCCCCCCAAGCCTAAGCGGGCCAACATAATGCAAGGGTTTCAGCAGGGGTTCGGGGCCGGGCGGTCCGAATCAAGTCCCTGAGGGATCCGCGCGGATCCCTCAGGGCTGTCTCGGTCAGACCATTTCCGCGCCTAGGCCCTGATCAAACAGCAACTGGGCTTCTTGATTGGCCATGGCCATGGCCTCCTCGGCGGCCATGCCTTCGTTCAGCATGCGGAAGAACGCGTCGCCATAGACACGGCCCAGCTCCGGCGGGGGCTCCACCGGATCGTGCTCCAGGGCCAGCACTTGCGCCGCCAAGGCCAGACCTGCATCCTCCTGCAATCTGGGATCGCTCAGCAGTTCCGCCCGCACCGGCGCAATGCTGATCATCTGGGCCAAGGCCCAGTAGGCCTCCGTGCCTGCATCCACGTAGAGATACTTAAGGAAGTCGTACACGGCATCGTAATGCTCTTCCTTGCCCTTGAAGGCGGACACGGAAAGCACCGTGGACTTGTAGCCATACAGGGGATCGGGCGCGCCCGCAGGCGTGGGTGGCGGGGCAAACCCCAAGTGTGGATAGATGTCGGGGAATGTCGCCCGCAGCTCGCCCACGATCCATGCCTGCTCCTCTGTCATGCAGGCCAGTCCCGTACCGACCGCCTCGCCATTCCAGGGAAAATCCTTGTCCCATACGTCATGCACGAGGTTCAGGTCGGCAATGTACTTGAAACCGGCTATCGATTCCTCGCTGTCAAACGTGGCCTGTACCTGTCCGCTGGACGCGTCCACCACATTGCCGCCCAGCTGCAGAACCTGATTGTAGGCTCTCCACTCGTCGGCCGGCACCACGCCGCAACGGGTAATGCCACCCGCATCCCGCGTAGTGGTGGCTTCCGCGGCCACCAGGAAGTCATCCCAAGAGACCGGCGGTACATCCGGATCCAGTCCCACCTCTTCGAACATGGTCCGGTTGTATACCAGAAGGGTGCTGCTCACCCCTGTGGGTATCACATACCGTCCATACACATCCCAATCCACGGTGGGATAGGTCTCTTCATACCAGGAGGCGGGAAATATCTCTTCCGGAAACTCCAGCAGCAGCCCTTCACGGCGCATGGGGAAGAATTCTTCGCCCATCTTGAACAGATCCGGATGGGTATTGGCCTCCAAAGCCGAGGCGATCTTTTCCATACGGCTGGAGATGGCCAACACCTCGATGGTGTAGCCGTCTCGCTGCTCCGCCCATTGCTGCGCGACCCCGTCGTATACATCCATGCGCGGCTGCCACCAACCCCACAAGGTCAGGTGAATCGGGGCGGCGCCCGGCTCTTCCGTATTTGTTGCAGGCACGGCACAGGCAGCCAGAGCCAGACCGGCGCCTGCCATGCCAAGACCCTGTAAAAACGCGCGTCGGCCAACCTTTTCCGCCATCGGTGATCTCCTGTTGCTGTTGAAATTGTCCTGGTTCGTTTCCGGGGACATAACATGTACCACACCGCACGGCCAGCGGAACAAGGTCCCTGCATAACGAACCGCCGTTGATTATATGTGACACTCTTGGTCCACTCAAACGGGGAGCCAGAACCCAATCTCTGGGCATGGGCCGCCGGAGGGTCCTTGCAGACAGCAATTCCCGAGATGCCACTGAGACAACCGCGGAAAAACAGGATCAAGGGCACTGCGGGCAGACCCCGGCCAATCGGGGATGCTCACTGCGGACAAGGGGGAATGGCGCATACGGGATTCGAACCCGTATCGCTGCCTTGAGAGGGCAGAATCCTAAACCGTTAGACGAATGCGCCCCAAGCTCCAACGCAGTCCGCAGACCCCAACGAAGCCAGCGGATGGAATTCTATGTCTGCCAGCCGCTTCCTGTCAATTCAACAGGCGTCTCGCCCTGCACGGGGCGTTTTTGTCCCGCAAGCGATCAGGCACGCAGAGAGAGTGTCCCTGCGCAGTCCCAGTGCAATTTCCGGGGCGGGTTCTCCGCGAAATCACTACGATTCGGATTCACTCTCATCAGATCTTCTATCGGGTCTGCCTCGCTTCATGCCGCTTCGCGTGGCCATTGGGCGCAGATTGGCATTCCCTCTGAATCATGAGCTTGTGCTGCAGGGCCAACGGGGGCCTCCCTGTGTCGCCGTGTCGATCATGTCAAAGATCGTGATGCGCTGCTGGATCCCCAACAACCGCCTTGCCTTGTCTCCGTTCAGATGGGAGCGGGCCGGGACACCGGGCAGCTGCACCTCCACCCAGCGGCGATCGAGGGCCCTGCCCATATAGGGAATTGCATCCGCCAGGGACACGGGATTCTGCGGAGCGAAGTTGAAGACCGGGTTGCGGGCGTTGCCGTGGAAGGGCGCAGGTACCAAGCCAGCCGCGATATCTCGGGTGTCCCTTATGTCCATCGTCAGAGCTTCTCCGGTGTCGGCCAGCTCCACTGCGCACAGTCTGCGAATGCTTTCGGCAGTCACAGGATCGGTGCGGCCGCTTTCCTGCAAATATGCCAACCGACCGCGTACAAAGAACTGACGGGCGACAAAGAACTGACGGGCGACAAAGAAATCCTGCGGATCCGTGACTTCCTGCCAAGTCTGATTGTGACAGAAGCGCACAATCGTGAATTCCGTCTGGGGCACGGTGCGGGCGGTCTAGTGCACCAGCTCCTCACCGATTAGCTTGCTGGCGCCATAGGAGGTAATGGGTTCCAAGGGATGATCTTCGTCCGTTGGCGTGTAGCGGGGAAAAGGGCCTGGATACACTTGGTCGCTCGAAGTGAACAGCAATCGCAGAGGCGTCGGGAGCCGCTGTTGCACAGCGATCAACAAGTTGCGGGTACCTTCCACGTTGACCTGCCAGATCAGTGGATCGTCATGTGGCTGGTATAAGGATGACAACCGCCTCCAAGGCGACCATGACGCCAAGATCGCCGGACATTGTCGCAACTTCCCGAGGTATGCGAGCGCGCAGGGAGTCGGATGGCATGACGAGACCGCGCACACGGGCGCCTCGGCCCAGCAACTCTTGCGTCAGCAAGGAGCCAACCCGGCCGGTAATGCCCGTGATGAGGACATGGTGAGACGAGAGATCTTGCATGACAGTCCCTGGGAGAGGGCGGGACGGATTTCGTCATCGCCCAGACCGGCGGTCGATTTCGTCTCCTCTTGCCTCATGCAATCGGACTCTCACTTGCATTCCATGTAGGCGAGACTCTGTCCGGGCATCGCCCTGTTCTATTACATCTAGATTTCGAATTCCAAGCCAACATGCAAATGGAGGGTCGAGTCTCAGCGCCGATACTGCAAACAAGTTCGATTCGGAACATGCCGTCCCTCTTTGAACTGGCCCACTTTGCCAAACTAGCCATTCTAGCCGCCTTGGCCCATTGGGCATTTGGCAGTTTGGAATGGGGAGTCAGAGCATCAGAGCTGCAGAGCTTGTCCCAACGCTCAACCGCAACCGGTCTTGATCCAACCGTGACCAGCCGAGTCTTGCCTAGACCCAACGGCCCGGAACAGCAGAGCCGTTCCGGTGTGCAGCCTGGGGCAACGCCGCCGGTCAACGGCCCTGCAGGATACCAAGACATGGCCGTGCCAATACACGGGATTCCGGAGCAACCTGCCATTATGGGGTGGTTCCTGTCCGCATTCCGCTCTTCCGAGGTCCTCTCTTGCGTGAAATTCCCGCCTCGCTCCATGGCCCCACGTATGCCGAAATGCAAGATCCGACTCGCCTGTCTCCACAGTTTCGTCTGCATGCGGCCAGTCTGCGCCTGCAAAATCCATTGCATAGGGACAACCTCTTCAATGTGCACTGGCTGGATGAGGCTGGATGCATATCGGCCATGCAGATCCCTCAGGCCATAACCGGACTGGAAGCCAATCTGGTGGTCTTGGATGGGGGTTCCTTCCCTGCCGGCAGCATGAAAGTGGGTCCGGCCTGTGCCATGCTCATGGAACGGGAGCTGCAGGGGATTCGTCCCGGACAGACAACGGTCGTGGCGCCCTCCACCGGCAATTTTGGCATTGGCGTTGCTTGGGCCAGCCGCATCAAGGGCTACGAAGCCAAGGTGGTGATGCCGGCCGGCATGAGCCGGGAGCGCTATCTCCTGATTGAACGATACGGCGCCATGACAGACCTGACTCCCGGCTCGGAGGCGGATGTAAACCTGACCTTGCAGCGCACGCGCGACCGGTATGCGGACCGACCGGACTGCGTGGTCTTGGACCAGTTCTCGGATTTTGCGAACTATCGGTTTCATCGTCACGTAACCGCGCAGGCCGTTCGAGACGCGCTGCAGGAGTTGGGGCTGTCCACTGGAGATCTGTTCGTCTCCGCTCCGGGCAGCGCGGGCACCTTGGCGACCGGCGAGGGCCTCCGCGCAACATGGCCGGATATCCGGATTGCCGCCGTGGAGCCTGAGGAGTGCGCCACCCTGACGCATGGGGGGCATGGTACGCACAGGATCGAGGGCATCGGAGACCAGATGGTCACTCTGATCCACAATGTCGATGCCACGGATCTGGTGGTGCGGGTTCCCGACAGCCTAACTCTGCGAGGGATGGCCCTTTTCAGCGCACCGGACACTGCCTTGACGGATCTCTTCGGCGTTGATCCTCAAGTGGCCGCCCGACTGCGGGGTCGCTTTGGACCCAGTGGAATTTGCAATCTCATGGGCGCCATGCAGGCGGCTCGATATCTGAACCTCGGTCCCGACCATACGGTGATCACAGTGGCCACGGACGGAGAGGATCGCTACGGATCAGTCCTGGCTTCACTGACCCAAGGCCAAGGACAGGTCGCAACGGCGGAAATGGCTGCCTGGTGGTCGGAAATCCTTTCTCTCGATCCTGCACGCCAGGTTCTCGCTCTGGCCGAAGACGGACATTACGACCGCCTGCATGCCATGAAAAAGGATATGTGGCAGGCAGATGGGGTGGACTGCGACCAAATTGACGCCATGCGTACATCGGCATTCTGGGACGCGGAGTATGCCCGGATTGAAGAAATAGACCTGCAGTGGCGAGAACTGAGAACTCCTCTTGGGAAGGGTAGCTGAACCTGGACCGCCACAGATGGGAGCCTCTGCCCGGGACCGCGCTTTCCTTGACCTCGAGACAGGGTCCGCAGCGCCCTGTCCGTATCCCACAGAGCCACAGAGCGTCCGAGGCCCCCAGTCCCGCGTCCACGGCCAACATGCGCACCCTGCTGGCCGTCCCGCCTTGGCGCCGTCCCGCCACCGGAAAAGAGACGAATGATCATGCTATAATCCCGCGCCCATGAAGGGGACATGGAAACCTGTCCGGGTTGGCCCACGCCTCCATGTCAGAGTCAGGCCCCTTCCGCTTTGGAATCTTGGCCACCTGCACGATTGCTACATGTTGGACACTCCACACCAGATCACGCAAGGCCTGAACAGGGTGTTGCCCAAAGTATCCGTGCCTGCCCGCTACACGGGCGGCGAACTCAACAGCATCGCCAAGGATTGGAGCAATCTCCAACTTCGCAGCCGCGTGGTCTTGGCCTTTCCCGACATCTACGAGCTGGGAGGCAGCAATCTGGGGCTGATGATTCTGTATGACCTGATCAACAAACGCCCGGATTTGCTGGCGGAACGGGTGTACTGTCCGTGGTCGGATTTCGAGGAAGTCATGCGGCAGGAGGAGATTCCGCTTTTCAGCCTGGAGACTCGCCATCCGTTGGCCGACTTTGACATTCTGGCCTTCAGCCTGCCCTACGAGCAGCTGTACACCAACGTGCTGACCATGCTGGATTTGGCCCGGTTGCCACTGCGGGCGATGGACCGCAACGCGGATTGCCCCTTGATACTGGCCGGAGGTTCCGGCTGCTACAACCCGGAGCCCATGAGCGCCTTCTTCGACGCCATGGTCATCGGCGAAGGGGAAGAGGCCATTTTCGACGTGATCGAGGTCCATGCGGCCTGGCAAACGGAACGCAAGTCCAATCCCGGCCTAAGCCGCTTCGACCTGTGGCGACGGTTGGCCTGCATCCCGGGCGTGTACGTGCCGGCCTTGTACGAAGTGACCTACCAGACCGACGGATGCATCGAGCGCGTGGCCCCCATTGTGCCCGAGGCTCCGGCGGAAGTGATGAAGCGGATCGTGAAGACGCTGCCTCCGCCGGTCACCAGGTTCATCGTGCCCTATATTGACACCGTGCATAACCGGGCCGCCATTGAAATCATGCGGGGATGCACGCGAGGGTGTCGTTTTTGTCAGGCCGGCATGATCTACCGTCCTGTGCGAGAACGCCCCCTCGCGGAAGTGCTACAGGCCGTGGACGACATGATTGAGCACTGTGGCTTCGAGGAGGTCAGCTTTCTGAGCCTGAGCAGCAGTGACTACACCTATGTGGAGGAACTGGTGCGACGCATCGTGGAGAAGCACGGCCACGCCAAGCTGTCCATTGGTCTGCCCAGTCTGCGCATCGAATCCTTTAGTGTGGGCCTGATGGATCTGTTGGAGAAGGGACGGCGCAGATCCGGATTCACTTTCGCCCCCGAAGCCGCCACGGATCGCTTGCGGGATGTGATCAACAAACCCATTGCATCACAGGATTTGCTCGCAACGGCGGCGGAGGTCTACCGTCGCGGCTGGACCACGATCAAGATGTACTTCATGATTGGCCATCCCACGCAGACCGACGCGGATGTGGAGGCCATTGCCCAGTTGGTGCAACAGGTGCTGCAGGTAGGCCGCGCGCACATCGGCCGCAAGGCCAAGGTGCGTGTGGGCGTCAGCACCTTGGTGCCCAAGCCCCACACGCCCTTTCAGTGGGTGCCCCTAGAGCGGACGGATCAAATCGACCGACACGTCAAGATTTTGCAGGAGGGCCTGCGGGACCGTTCGATTGCCTTCACCTGGAACGAACCGCGGGAAACCGTCATGGAGGCGTTTCTCACCCGTGGGGATCGGCGCATGAGCGACGTGGTGGAACGGGCTTGGGAACTTGGCGCCAAACTGGATGCCTGGGGCGAGCATTACCAATTTGAATCCTGGCGACAGGCGTTTGATGAACTGGGCTTGGACATGGATTGGTATCTGTATCGCAATCGCGATCTGGACGAGATGCTGCCGTGGGACCACATTTCGGCCGGACTGCACAAGGAATTCCTGCACGAGGAATACCGCAACACATTTTTGGGCGGAGTCGTGGACGACTGTCGCGAGCACTGCTTCAGCTGTGGCATATTGGGCAACTTCAAGGAAGAGCGACGGGAGGCCGCGGATGACGCTTGGCGCTGCCCACCCTTGGGCCAAGGCAGGAACCGCCAACCCGTGGACATTGTCCCTGTGCCTCTGTATTTCAACGAGGACATGGCGCCGGACAGGCAGGGACAGTTCCCCATGCGGGTGCCACAACGCCGAGAAGGCACCGTGGTCCGCACCATGACGGCAACCACTTGAACGTGTCCCTGACCGAACGGGGTGCCGATCCGCAGAGATTGCGCCTCACCTACGCCCGCGGCGAAAGCCTGCGTTTCATTTCCCACCAAGACGAATTTCGCATGTGGGAACGCACGATTCGCCGCACCCAGATGCCCTTGGCCTACAAGCAGGGCTTCAACCCGCAGCCCCACATGCAGTTTGCGGCTCCCTTGGGAGTCGGTTTCAGTGGTGGCCGGGAGCTGATGGACTTTCGCCTGGAGAGACCGTTGCCCGAGGCGGAAGTGGCAGAGCGCCTGACTCAGGCCCTGGTGCCAGGCGTGAATATCGTGCATCTGCAGACGGTGGAGTTGCGCGCCACACCCCTCCAGGCCACTTTGCTGGGCGCGGACTACACGCTGCTGATCCAGACTCCGGTCTTGCCCGATGGTCGTCGCCGCGTCAAGGATTTTCTGGCGCGCACGGAAATATGGCGCACACGGCAACGCAAAGGACACACATACCACTACAATCTGCGTCCCGTGATCCACGAACTGTCCTACGGCGGTCCGACGGCGGATGGTCGGCATGTCGCCTTTCCCTTGAGGGTGCAGATGCTGGCAGGGGCCACGGGACGTCCGGATGAAGTTCTGGCGGAATTAGGCCTGACCGACCTTCCACACCTGCTCCATCGCGATCGACTGTACTTTTCCTCCCAAGCGGAGGATGCAGCGGTCTTTGCCCCTTATACGCTGGTGCAACAGAGCGACATCGCTGCGCCTGCGGTTGGCCAAGCCAGGCACAAGACGCGGCCCCGCACGCGTCGGCACACGCAAGGCAAGGGGCTCAGCGTTGACAGTCCACAGGACTTCGGCAACAAGGCCGCGGACGAATTCCGCTAGGTGCACAGACCAAGATCCAACGTCCTTGGATCAGATCCCTATAGAGTCCCACTCCAACATTTCACAGCTTGACCGTATGACCCAACGAAAATCCTCCAGCAAGAACGCCCTGAAAGGCTTGGGAGAGTGCCAGCGGATTGGCAACAAGGTGTTCATCAACAACCAATACATAACCTGTACCACAGGCTTTGTGGTCACCCGCGAAGGGGTGGTGGTGATCGACACCCCCTTGGTGCCGCAGCAGGCACGGGACTGGCGCGCCCGGATCGCGGCGGAGTCCAAGAACGCAAAGATTGAATTCGTAATCCTTACGGATCATCATCGAGGCCACGCGCTGGGTTGCCAGTATTTCATGCCGGCGCAGGTCATCGGTCACGAGCGTGCCCACAAGGAGATGCAAGGATACACCGAGAATTTTCGGGAGCGAGTCCGCAACAGCTACAAGAGGGAACCGGAGATTCAGGAGCAGCTGCAGCACATTGACATCATTCTGCCTCACATCACCTACTCCAAGGAAGCCTGCTTTGTCATGGGTGACATCCGCATTCGCTGCATCCATGTAGGCGGCCATACGCCCGCCACCGGCATTGTCTGGCTGGAAGACGAAGGAATTTGCTTTGTAGGTGACACCATCTGGACCGACCAGCATCCCTACATGGCCCAAGCCAATTCCAAAGAGTGGCTGAACGCCCTGACCTTGGTGCAGGAACTCAACCCCAAGATCATCGTGCCCGGACACGGCAACCTCTGCACAATAAAGGACATCAAGCAATTGGCCAGCTATATCAGCAAGATGCGGGAAGGCATCAACCGCTGTCTGGATGCCGAGATGAACAAGGCCGAAACCAAGAAGGCCTTGACGCTGGAAATGGTGGCTCTCTTCGATGTGCCGCCCACCCGCAAGACCAAGATCGAAAGCCAAATCAACTCCGGCATCAACCGCGTCTATAGGGAACTGCAGCGGGAAAGACACACTCAGGCCAAGCTGGCCACCTGACCCTGCTGTCCATGATTTCTGCCCATCCTTAAGTCTCCATTGTCATGGCCCATTCCATTGAATCCCAATCGTCCAGTCCGGTAGCCCAGTTGCGTCAGGACTTGGCGGAACTCGAAAAGTTGCTGGTGAAGATCAACTCGGGGCATGTGGTGCAGGCCTTGGAGCTTTTGGATCTCTGTTCCGCCGCCATTCACAAATTGCGGGCTCAGGGCGTCGACCTCAAGGGCGAAGAAGGTCTTTGGGCCGGCTTCGAGCACAAACTGCGAGAATCGGCAGGTCACTTTGTCAAGGCCGCCAAGCCCCATGGTGGCCTGGCGGCGCTCCGTGCCCATCATCCCGACAGCAGGGGATTCTGGTGGCGTCTCGACGAAACCTATCAGGCCCAGAACCGCCAGCGTCTTTTCAAGGCATTGCGCTGGGGCGGCCTCGTCGTCGGCTTCGTGGCGGCCATCTACATTATGCTGACATACGTCTTTCCCCCGGACGAGACTACGGTGCTGATCACCTCCGTGGTACACGACTTGGAAACGCATGTGGACACCCAGCAGTACCAGTCCGCCTTGGACCTGATTGAAGAAAACCTGGAGATGACCCAGCGAGCGGACGAATTATTGCTGTGGGCAGGTGTCCTGGAAGAGCGGCTGGGCAACTCCGAAGCCACGGCCGAATACTTCGAAGAAGCCTTTGACAATCCGGACCTGCCCCCAGAGCGGATCTGGGCCACCATCGGCACCAACCGGCTGCGCACAGGAGATCTGGAAGGAGCCGAGTGCGGTGGACAGGCCGCCTTGGAGTTGAACCCTGAATTGCCCCAAGGCCATTTTCTCATTGCCAGTGTCGCCGAGGCCATGGGCGATCCCGCACGAGCGGTAGAGCATTTCAACCTCACGGCAGACTATGCATATGACAAGGAACCGCAAATGGCGGTCATTGCCCGCGTGCGCCTCGGCTATCTGATGCAGAGCCCTACCACCATCGCGGACGTTGAAACGGAAAGTTCGGAAATCGACTGCACTTATCCCCGCGGATCCCCATAAGGAGATCCTTTGGAAGCCTGATCCCCCCTGTTGAAGCAGGTACACGACATGTCATGGGTGCGCTTTTCGATTGATCTGACGTGAAAAGAGACACGTCCTGACAAGAGCGAAGGCAGAAAGGCGGCATTGACAGTGCCGACCTTGGGACACCTGCATGGGGAGGCGCCGTGCCCCTTGCCTCGAACTTGGACACAGAGACCCTTGGAGCCTTGCAAGACTTGGCCCCACCTGTTGTCCAAGCCCTCAACGGACGCTATCTGTCCTCGGCCCTGACATTCTGACGCCAAGCCTACATTGGCGCTGTCTGCGGTCGCCAGAATCACGCTTCCCAACTCCAACGTGGCACCGACTTCATGGTCTTGGGCACACGGAACCATCAAGCGCTGCAGTTCGGTCCAGCGCCGTGTACCCTCCATGGCAAGTCTGGGGCGACTGGCTGTAAATCTCGCCAGCGGGAAGCTGGTGGTGACATCGTGTGTCCTGCTCCCAGCTTCCAGCACGATTGCAAGGGAATCCTAGCGGGCCTTTTCGCTCAGAGTACGGACGACAACGCGGTCGGCTGTGCCATGGATCAAGGCCATGCCTGGGCTCTGGACCACTTGGACCTTTTTATCCACGGCCACTTCAAGACGGCAGGCTGCGGGATCAGTTTGGATGGCATGCCACTCTCCCGTGTCCGTCATCTGACAAAACGTGACATTGCCTTGAGACATAGTGACATGCGTTCCGTACAATTCGAACGACTCATGTCTTTGCACCGCCACCGGAGATTCCAATTTGACCGTTGCCGTGTTCTGCAGCGAGGTTTCCGGAGACACAAACGCGAAATCCATCAGATCAATGGTCATGGTCCACGATCCTGTCGGGCCCTCCACCGTTGCCTGCAACAACCGAGTGTCCGCAGGGTCGGTGCGGGTGCGAGCCGGTTCGATCTGGCAATCCAGCCGCACCTGCGCCAGATAGGCTTCGAGGTCGTGAAAGGAAGGTACGGCGTCGCGATCCACCACCTCCAAATAGAAGAGACAGGCAGGGCGTCCCTTGTAAAAGCCTCCCGGCCAGTTCAAGTCCCAAAATCGCTTGGGGTTCTCGGCCCTGTAGTGGTATAGGTCGCACACCAGATCCCCTGCTCTCTGATCCAGCGTCAAAGTAGGGAAGGCGAGCAATGGGGAAACATGCAGCGGTTGCAGAACGTAGTGTACGGAGCGCGTCGTCACGGTAACACGGGCATCGGGAGAAAAATTCAAGGGATAACGGTCCACTAGGACACCATCCACCCGTACCTCGTGGACCTGGGCCTGGGGAGTCCAGATGAATGAGGTCTTGGCGCTCCGGAACATGGTGTTGCCAGTCCGCGGGGCATAACATCCGAGCAGCGCCCCCTTGCGCTGCATCCCCAGAAAATCCCCTTCGTCCAGCAGATTGCGCGTATTGGAACGATCCGTGGAGTGATAGAAATCGCCTAGCCACTTGTCATCGAGAATATAGCGTGTGTAGAAAACCCCTGTGTCCTTTCTCTCCTGCGCGCCATGATGGACGATAACGCAATTGCCTTGCGGATGAAAACTCCGGGACACACTCCCCAAGGCAAAGGCCGGGGTGACATAGGTGGTCATTTCGCAGTCGAGAGCGCCCAGGATTCCCTCCCGCACCATATAGACGTCGGGAAGTTGGGCATGCAGTCGAGCCAGCCACGCCGGCAAAATGCCGTGTGCCACCCACTGCCGAAACCGTTGCACTTCGGGATCCGTCTCGCCCGCGATGCTGGGGTGATAGGCCCTGGCATGGGGTCCCGCCAAGCGTCCTGTCGGCTTGTGCAGATGCAAGACGAAGCTGAGGCCCAGGCGACTGAGCATGATCTCCGCCAACAACGCCGTATCCGGACTCTGGACCGTATCGCGCAGTTCGGCCAGCGTCCGAATTGTCACTGCCGCGTACGTGGGACTGTTGAACTCCAGCACGTGCCCATTGTTCGACGTAAAGTCAATCCAGCACCCGAGCTTGTCCCGTCCCTGGCGCCGCAGGCCATTGTCCTCCAACAGATCCCCGCCTAAGCAGAGGGCCAAGATTGCCAAGGCGGTGATATTGGTATAGCCGACCCAGACATCCAGGCATTGGACTTCCTGCAGTCCCAGTTGAATTGCCTGCCGGATCCTGACCTGCAGGGGCTGAGGCAGCCGATGTCCGTACTTGAGCATCATGGGTATCAGCTGCTCGAGGCAGAAGACAACGGCATTCAGATCCTCGATATGGTCATCCTCGGCCATCCAGCGGAAATTTCCCCGATGCACGTCGCCGGAATCGGTGGCCTGACATTGCAGGACCGCTTCCAGCACGGAAGCGGCCATGGCCAGATCGGCAGGGGAACCCTGGTGCACCAACTCGCAGGCGAAGCGACAGGATCTGCGCGTTTCATGGAAAACGCCATATTCGGTTTCGTGTCGCAGCATGCCCAACACAGGATCAAATTCGGCCGGGATGACCATGGAGTCATTCATGTTCGATGCAGCCTCCGGCATGGACAAGGATCCTGTAGTCAGGTGCAAGAGACCAAGGCCATGCATGAAGCGGCGAACGCGGAGAAACCGAGATCCCCGAGCCTGAAGGCCTCGCCTTTGGCAGCTGCACTCCCGCAACCCTCGACCCCGCCAAGCAGTTTCAGTCCCATGTTCCAATGGGGCCAGTCGGGCCCGCACCGCTCAGAACCGGGGCTAGCCAGGTTGCCAAAGATTGGGCGTTGCGGACCCTTCGCGATCCACCGGAATGTCCTGCCGCCATGTGGAATCGGCAATGATCTTCTGCAGGTCGCAACGTTCCTTATACTTGCTGGCCACCTCAATCACCTCGTTGAGCAGCCCTTCGCTCAAGGTTATGGGATCCAGTCTCAGGTCCAAGAATTGCTTGTTTTCCACCTGCAGCTCATTCTCCAGAGCCTCGTTGCGGGGATTGGTGAAGTAGCGCACTTCAGCCCCCGTCATCCTTGACACCAGTTCGGCCAGTTCCCGCACCCGATGAGTCTCGGTCGCCTGATTGAACACCTTGACGCGGTCTCCGGTATCCGGCGGATTCTCGATCGCCAACTGGATGCAACGGACCGTGTCGCGAATGTGAATGAAAGCTCGCGTCTGTCCCCCCGTGCCGTACACGGTGATGGGATGTCCCACCGCAGCCTGAATGAGGAATCGGTTCAAGACTGTGCCGTAGTCCCCCTCATAATCAAACCGGTTGACCAGATCTTCGTGCAGGAGCGTCTCTGGGGTGTTGGTGCCCCAGACTATGCCTTGATGCAGATCCGTAATGCGCACCTGGTCGTTTTTGTTGTAATAGAAGAAAAGCAATGCATCCAGCGTCTTGGTCATGTGGTAGATGCTGCCGGGGTTGGCCGGGTACATGATCTCCATCGCATGATCCTGCCCGTTTGCCTCCACCTTGACCGGCAGATAGCCCTCGGGGATCTTGAGACCGGCTGTGCCATACCCATATACTCCCATGGTTCCCAGATGGACCACATGGATATCCAAGCCTGTCTCCACGATGGCACACAGCAGGTTATGGGTGGCATTCACGTTGTTGTCCACCGTATACCGCTTGTGTGCCGGAGACTTCATGGAGTAGGGCGCCGCCCGCTGTTCTCCGAAGTGCACCACGACCTGGGGTTGTACATCCTGCAGCAGCTGGACCAGGGCTACATAGTCCCGGTCCAGATTCAGGTTGACGAAATCAAGTTCGTTCTCGGTCTCCGCGCGCCAGGTCTGCAAGCGAGTCTCGACGGACGCAATCGGAGTCAGGGACTGGGTCTCCAACTCTTCGTCGATGCGGCGCCGGGACAAGTTGTCCACGATAGTGACATGGAAGCCCAATCGGGAAAGATGCAGACTTGTGGGCCATCCACAGAATCCATCCCCACCCAAAATCAGAATCGAGGGTTGTCTGCTATTGTTCATAGATAGGGTAAAGGAACTCTCAGGCTACAGGTTCACAGAGAGGCAGAGACCGAGGGACAATGCTCACGCCATTGTACACTCCGCACGCCATCCTGAATCGGCACGGGGCCGTAGAAGCTTGGCGCAGGCGGCGCGGCACCTGACAAAATCCGTCCTCCCGGCCGCCGTGTATCCTAGAATAAAGACACTTGTGCACGACCAAGCCTGCCACAAGGCGGGCTGCAGGCCTGACGCGCGCCCACGCTCCTTTCTCCACTTCGGCAGTTGACCATGAACGGATTCAGCGAAGACAAAATCCGCTCGAGCGATCCCTTGCGCATCGGACTTTTTACGGAAACCTTCCTGCCCAAGGTGGACGGGGTGGTCAATATTCTGCAGTTGATGCTGCGCTATCTGACAAATCGGGGCCATCGGGCCATTCTCTTTGCACCGGCCGGTGGCCCCGCCGATTTTGCGGGCATCCCGGTCATCGGAGTCAAGGGTGTCACCAACCCCTACTACCACGAGTTGAAGCTGAACTTCCCCACCCGGGACACCTTTCCTATTCTGAAACGGTTTCGCCCTGATCTCGTCCACACTTTGCATCCCTTTTCCTTAGGACCTTTCGGCATGCGAATGGCCCGCAAGCTGAACATTCCCACCGTGGCTTCCTTTCATACCGACGTGGCGCGGTATGCCCGTTTCTATGGCTCCGGCTTCCTGACCGAGGGCGTATGGGCCTATGAAAGACACATTCACAACCAAGCGACCCTGACCCTCTGTCCCTCCAGCATCTTGCGGGACGATCTGCGTCGCCATGGATTTCAACGGGTACGCTGGTGGCATCGCGGAATTGACACCCGGTTCTTCTCGGCAGGACCCGCCCACCCATCCGTGCGGGCTGAGCTGACCAATGGCCATCCTGACGATCTGCTGATCCTCAATGTAGGCCGACACGCTCCGGAAAAAGGGCTTTTTGCCCTGCGGGACCATCTCTTTCCGATCAATGGGGTGCGGCTGGCCTTGGTGGGGGATGGCCCCAGTCATGCGGAGCTGCGGTCCTGGTACCACGGTACACCGACCGTCTTCACAGGATACCGTTTCGGAGCGGACCTGATCGCCGCCTACCGCAGCGCCGACATCTTCCTCTTTCCCTCCACGACGGAGACCTTCGGGTTGGTGGCCTTGGAAGCCATGGCCTGCCGCCTGCCGGTGATCGCCGCCCACAAGGGTGGCCTGACGGACTCCATCAGGCATGAGGAGACCGGTCTCCTGTTCGATCCGGAGCGGCCGGCCCAGATCCGGGATCACGTACAACTGCTGCGGGACGACGTGACCACCCGCAGGCGCTTGGCGGATGCAGGTTGGAATCATGCCCAAAGCCAATCCTGGCAGCACACCATGGACCAGCTGGTGAATTTCTACCGCATGGCGCTGCGCCAGCATCGGATCTTTCCCGATCCCCAAGCTCCGTCCGGCGTCTGATTGCGAATTGCCTTGAAGGCCAGGGTCTCGACTAGAATAGGCTGCGTCTCGTTCCAACCTCTTTGACAGTGCAGGACATACCATGAGAGTAGGCATTCTGACAGGCGGTGGCGACGTGCCAGGGCTGAATCCCTGCATCAAGACCATCGTGAATCGCTTGACCGCGGCCGGTCACGAGGTCATAGGCTTCAAACGCGGCTGGGCCGGCCCCTTGGCGGTCAATCCCGCGGACCCCGACTCGGTCGCTGAGCACACCCTGACCTTGACGCCTGCGGTGGTCCGCACCGTGGACCGTACCGGCGGCACCTTTCTGCATTCCAGTCGCACCAATCCCAGCAAGGTCAAGGAAGCGGAGCGGCCGGCGTATCAGGCCGCCGGCGCTGTCAAGGCCAATGCGGACGACACTCTGGACTTGACGGCCCAAGTCATTCGGAATCTGGAGGCGATGGACATTGAGACCCTGATCCCGATTGGGGGCGACGACACGCTCGGATATGGCGGACGACTCCACGCCGAGGGGGTGCAAGTAGTTGCCTGTCCCAAGACCATGGACAACGATGTATACGGAACGGACTACTGTATGGGGTTCAGCACGGCGGTGACCCGCAGCGCGGAAGCCATCACCAACCTGCGGACCAGCGCCGGGTCACACGAGCGGGTCGCGGTGGTCGAGCTCTTCGGACGCAATTCCGGAGAGACGGCCCTGATTTCCAGTTATGTGACCGACGCCGATCGGACTCTGTTGTGCGAAGTGCCCTTCGATCCCGACAGGCTGGCTGCGTTGGTGCAATCCGACTTGGATGCCAATGCAAGCCATTACGCCATGGTGATCGTCAGCGAAGGGGCTCGTCCCCTAGGAGGCGAGATCATCGAGTCGGGAGAGGCGGATGCCTACGGACATCGCAAGCTGGGCGGCATTGGCGAAGCCACAGGAACCATGCTGCAAGAGCGCTTGGGGATCAACATCATCAATCAAAAGCTCGCGTACCTGATGCGCACGGGACCGCCAGACACGCTGGATGCGCTGGTGTCTCGCGCGTTCGGTCACTTGGCGTCGGATCTCCTGCTGGCAGGCCAAAGCGGACGCATGGTCGCGATCCGCGAGGGAAAGTTCACGCACATCGACATGGGAGAAGTGACACGGGGTGTGCGCCGTGTGGATGTGGATCGGCTCTACGACACAGAGGCCTACAGACCCCGGCTCCATGGCGTGGAAGGTCTGCCCATGTTCCTGTACTAAATGCAGGCAGGACACCTCCAGACGCGCTGGAAGCGCAACGCCGCCGCCAGAAGCAGACAGACGCGGACCAACTCGTGCCCTAGGCCCTCCAGTGGCGCATCGGATGGCGGAGGCGAGTAGTCAGACATGGCAATCAATCTGGACTAGAACCACCCGCACGAGGAGTTCCCGGGCGAGATTGACAAAAGTCCGTAGCCTAACATAGACTTTGGGTCGCCTAGCCCCCTTAGCTCAGCCGGATAGAGCAACTGCCTTCTAAGCAGTGGGTCGTGGGTTCGAATCCTACAGGGGGCGCTGGTGGTCCTACCTACAAGGTCTAGCCCACGCGCACGCGTTCCTCCGCCTCGGCCGCGATGGGCTCCAGCGCGGCCCGTTCGTTGATGGCTATGGGACGAGTCGTGCCCGGTTGTGCATAGGGATACTGCGGTCCATTGGCAGGAGCCGCCCACTTCACCGCGTTGGCCAGCACCTGGTGAATCGTGGTGTCATGGAAGATGGGAAAGGTCTCGTGCCCCGGGCGAAAATAGAAGATTTTGCCGTTGCCGCGATGGAAGCAACAGCCGCTGCGAAAGACATTGCCACCTTCAAACCAGCTGACGAAGACCAATTCGTCCGGCTGCGGAATGTCAAACAGTTCACCGTACATTTCACAGCGCTGCAGTTCGAAATAGGGAGGCAGGCCCGCGGCAATGGGATGTCCCGGACGGACGACCCACAGCCGTTCCTTCTCGCTGGCCTCGCGCCAGCGCAGACTGCAGGAGGTCCCCATCATCTGCCGAAAGATCTTGGAGAAGTGGCCCGAGTGCAGCACGATCAAGCCCATGCCTTCCAGAACCCGTTTCTGTACCTTGTCCACAATGTCCTGCTCAACCTCGTGGTGGGCCATGTGTCCCCACCAGAGCAACACGTCCGTGGCCTCCAGCGCCTCCTCCGTGAGCCCGTGTTCCGGTTCGTCCAAGGTGGCCGTGCGCACATCCGTTATGCCATGACGGTGCAGACCGGCCTGGATGGCGCCGTGAATTCCCTCTGGATAGATCTTGCCGATCTCGGCATGCAGTTTTTCGTGGCGGTATTCATTCCAAACAGTTACAGTCACAGCTAGCTCCTTTGGATTCCGATCATGTGAAACAGGGCGGCCGCAAATCCCCTTAGCAGGGAACCGGCTGCCCCCCCTTGGCGGCAGAATCCTTGATGGCATCCCACAGCTTCAGCATTCTCAGCCCCACTGCAGGCGGCGAGGGATTGTCGATGTGGCCATGGCGCACCTCCAGGAACCGGTGCCAAGTGGTCTTCATGGTGGGTAGGGATATCGGATTGTAGTCTCTCTCGCCCACCCTTTGCACTTCCAGCCAGCGACCATACATACCGGTCCGGATGGTGGCCTGCTCGGTAAAGATGCGAATATCCGAGGAGCAACTGGGCACGGAGGCCCCACAGCCGTGCAGTGTCACGTAGGCCCCGTTCGCCAGGCGCGCCATGACGGCCGCCATGATGTCGATGGGGCGTCCCCGGTTGTTCAGCCACGCCGCCACTTCCTCGAATTCCTGGCCTGCCAGATCCGCGATGGTGTTCATCAAGTGCGCACCGGTATCGAACATGAAGCCTCCACCGGAGATCTTGGGATCGGTGCGCCACTTGCCATCGCCCAGCGTATTCCAATTCTGCCAGACCGTTCCACTAATGGACCGCAGTTCGCCAAAGGTGCCGTCGTGAATGCGTTCCGCGGCCCAGCGAATCTGCGGGGACAGACTGCCTTGAAAGGCCACCACCAGCAGTGTGCCGGCCTCTTCCTGCTTGGCCATGAGCTGGCGGGCTTCAGTTTGGTTTACCACCATCGGTTTTTCAACCAGCACATCGAGGCCGGCGTCCAGGCACATGACGCAGTGGTCATAGTGCAGGGAATGCGGGGTCACGATGAACACGGCATCCAGATCCGGCCTGTGGCGATCGAGGCACATTGACAGATCCGGCACGTTCGGCGGCGCCTCTTGGCCAACGCTCTCAAACAGCTGGACTGTGGCCTCGTAGCTCTCCGGCATGGGTTCGCACACCACATCAATGGAGGTGCCGCGTGGATCCTCCAGAATATGGCGAATGTGATTCCGAGCCATGCCGCCGCAGCCAATGATGGCGGTGCGCGTGACGGGCCAAGAGGTCGTTGCAGACATGGGGTAGGGTTCCTTTCGCGAGCGGCCGCCGGTCGCTGCCCAAGCCCGAACATTCGCACCAGATCCAGCGAGCGACGAGCGATCAAGCAAGCTCTAGGATTATACTCAGGAAGCCTGCAGAACGCAGACTCTCAGATTTGTAGCGCGCCCTGTCCGCTCGCGGCGGCGCGCCCAATGGGAATTCACACAGTCCTGTCCTCCGTCCAGCATGACCATCACCTTGCTTCTGGCCTCCGCCAGCCCCCGCCGTCGGCAGCTGCTGGCGGCCCTGCCATGGGAAGTGGAGATTCGACCGGCTGACGTCGATGAAACCCGGGACGATGCCGAAACAGGGCCTGAGCTGGTGCGCCGGCTGGCCGCGCTCAAGGCCTTGACCATATTTTCCGTCCTTTCCCCGATTGAGAAACGAGCTGGCGTCAGCCAGACCCTGATCGTGGGCGCCGATACGGTGGTGGTGTACGCAGGCCACATTCTCGGCAAGCCGGAAAACGATGCGCAAGCCGCGCAATTTCTGCGCATGCTGCGCCAAGACAGTCACGAGGTGCACAGCGGCATCTGCATCGTGGATGCCCAGACGGGCCAGACCCACGCCGCCGTACACAGTTCCCAGCTGTCTTTGCGCAACTACACAGATGCGGAAATGACTGCCTACATCGCGGGCGGCAGTCCCTTGGACAAGGCCGGAGCCTACGCTTTGCAGGATCTGGAATTTCGACCCGTGGCCCGGCTGGAGGGTTGCGCCGCGAGCGTGATGGGATTCCCGCTGGGCCTCTTTGCCGACATGTGCCAGACGGAATTTGGTTGTGGGTTGCCCGCCGGCTTTCCCGCGATCTGCACCTCTGTCACAGGCCATGCCTGTTGCCGGGATGGCGTCTGCCTTGGAGGACAGACAGACAGGTCCCTACCCGCCTGAGACTGGGCCTCGACAGCCTGCCCCATGCCACGATCCGGAGCATAGCATCATGTCAGTTTCCACCCCTGTCCATCTGGAATCGCTGAATCCGCAACAGCGGGACGCTGTCATGTCGCCCTTGGGGCCAACCTTGGTGCTGGCCGGACCCGGATCCGGCAAAACCCGGGTGCTGACGCATCGGTTGGTCTACCTGATCCACGAACTGCATGTCCCACAATGGAACATTCTGGCCGTGACCTTCACGAACAAGGCGGCCCAGGAAATGAAATCCCGGGTGCAAGAGCAAATGCACGGGTTGGCCGGGCCGGCGGGAGCGCGGGCCAGCCTGTACGGATCCGTCATGTCCGTGGGCACGTTTCATGCCACCTGCGCGCGCATCCTCCGGATTGAACACGAACACACGCCGTACGATCGGAACTGGGTCATATTCGACAGCCAAGATCAGACACAGGTCGTCAGCGCCCTCCTCAAAGAGGCCGGCGAGGACAGCCTCACCCCTTACGAGCTCAAGCAAGCCATCAGCCGCTTCAAGAACGAAGGGCTGTTGCCGGATCAGACCGTTCTCCTCCAGGAAAGAGCCCGTCATCCTCAAGTCCCCAAACTCTACCGGCTGTATCAGGACCGACTGCAAGAAAGCAACGGCATGGATTTTGACGACCTCCTCCTGTATACGCGCATCCTGCTGCAGGAGCACGAGGAAGTGCGGAACAAGTACCGGCACAAATGGGGCCACATCCTGGTGGATGAATTTCAGGACACCAATCATGTGCAATACGACCTGATCCGCCTGCTGGTGAAATACCCAGATTCACAGGAGGACGTCTTCGCCGTGGGCGACGAGGATCAATCCATTTACGCCTTTCGCGGGGCCGACCAAGAAAATATCAATCGATTTCGCCAAGACTTCCATGGTTGCAGAACTGTGTTGCTGGAACAGAACTACCGCAGCACCCCCCAAGTCCTGGCGGTAGCCAATGGCGTAATCTCCCACAATCGGGCCCGGGCTCCAAAAAAGCTCTTTACCGACCGACAGCCCGGACCCAGACCGGTCGTTCTGAGCGCCTACGACACCAGGCACGAAGCCGAATGGATTTGCCGCAGCGTGATGGCGATCCTGCAAGAGACGGCATACAAACGGGAAGACGTGGCGGTGCTGTATCGCACCAACGCCCAGTCGCGGGAGCTGGAGGAGGCCTTTCGCCGAGATTCCGTGCCCTATCGGCTGCTAGGTGCATTGCAGTTTTATGATCGGCGCGAGGTCAAGGATGCCTTGGCGTATCTGCGCCTCGTGGTGAATCCCCGAGACCGCACGTCGTTGTTGCGGATTGTCAACCGGCCTGCACGGGGCATCGGCCGCGTCACGATCGACCGACTCGTGGAATGCAGTTCCAAGTGGAACACGCACGTATTGGGCGCCTTGCATCTGATTGCCAACGGGCCCAAAGGAGAGGATCCAGAGACCCTGCAGCGGTTTTACCTGTATCCCCACAATCTCAAAGGCCGCGCGCTGAAGTCCCTGCAGCGTTTCAGCAACCTGCTCCGAGATTGGACGGCCGTGCTGGATCGGGAGGGAGAAAGCTTGGTCCCACACGCCTTGCTGGAACAGATTCTGGAAGAATCCGGATATTTCACGATGTTGGACCACAGCAAGGAGAACGAAACCGATCGGAAAGAGAACCTGGATGAACTGATAGCCATTGCCGCCCAGTTTGCGGAAACGGAGGAGGAGGAGATGGACGAAGCCTTGGCGCAGAGTCCCCTGGAACGATTCCTGGGACATGTCAGTCTGCATGCCAGTCAGGACGAACTAGGGGAAGAAGAGGAAGACAAGGTTACCCTGATGACGTTGCACATATCCAAGGGACTCGAGTACCCCGTGGTGTACATCGCGGGTCTGGACGAAGAGACGCTGCCGCACAGCCGTAGCGTCCACAGCGATTCCCTAAAGGAAATTGAAGAGGAACGGCGCACCTTCTATGTTGGTATGACCCGCGCCCAGGATCTGCTTTTTCTTACCCATCCCAATCAACGTCGGCGCTGGGGGCAGACCCTTGATTGCGTCCCCAGCCGCTTTCTGCAGGAGATCCCGGAGGGCGCTTGCCGCCCAGACCATTATCCCGACAGGTTTCGTCCCGCGGACAGCCTTCGAACTCTACGCAGGCCATCGAATCCCGCGGCTCTGCCTTCTCACCCGCGAACGCGGCGGTCTGTCTTTGACTGGAGCGCTTCGGCCCCGTCCAGCGAGGAAAGGCCGTCCTCTGCCGTTCCGGAGTTCCAGGCCGCGATGAAAGTCGTTCACCCCACTTTCGGCAATGGCATGGTCATTGGTTCGGTGATCAAGAATGGCGAAGAGGAAGTGTCCGTGCTATTCGAGAACCACGGGCCCAAACGGCTGCTGGCCTCGCTGTCCAATCTCAAAATCGCATCAGGCCCATAAGTTTCTCCATTGGGCCATTCTTCAGAAGATAATTCTGAACCAAGCCGGATGATTGGGCCGCTGCGGACATAGACTGACGAATCACAGGCAGTGAGATAATGGCACGGCTCAATGGCAGTCCTTGGCGAGAGACCGGATCGCGGGCAACCCAGTCTTGCCCGTTCCGGCGTCGGAATGTAAATCACGCCTCTCCTCTACAACCACCACAGGGCTCCGAGAGAATGGGACGACCGATATGGCCTTAGCCACAGACCCCAGTCCATCGGAAGAGGCCGCGGGCACTTGGAGTGCAAACACCAAATTACTGGCCTCCCTGGTTTTTCTGGTGCTCATCGGACTTTCCTTGTGGCGGTTCAAGCATTTGCTGCACCCCATCACGATCTCGGTTGTGGTGGCCTATTTGCTGCATCCGGTGGTCACGCGGCTGACCCGACTGCCGTTTCTCTCTCGAGCCATGGCTTCCGTCGTGGCGTTCGTGATCTTTTTCACCATCTCCGTCTACCTGCTGATGCGATTGGGCTCCGCCGCCTATACGCAGTTGGAACAATTGCTACAGGACATGCCGCAGATGGTGATGGATGCCCAGACCAGCATCGGAGCAGCCGTTGCAGCCTCGCCTTTCTTGCAGGGATTGCTGGCTCGACCTGAACTGCAGGGACTCGGCGTTCAGTGGGACTGGGACAACTCCGCACATGCACCCGGTACCGGGTGGGACACGCAAACCATTGTCAATCAGGCCTTGACCGTCTTGAATCCGATCCTGCGTCAAAGCAGCTCCGTGGCCACCAACTTGGCACGCGGCACCTTCCATGCGCTGGCCACCACCTTCCTCATCGTCATCCTCTCACTGTATATTGTCATTGACATTCCGCGCGTGGAAGACTACATCGGCAATATGGCCCCCATTCGCAGTGTGCAGAACGAGATGAAAGCGCTGTGGCGCCGTTTTGCCCAGATCTGGGGGGCCTATCTGCGCGGTCAAATCAACATCTCCCTCCTCATGTTCATCATCGTCTCGACACTGTTGAGTCTGCTGGGGGTCAACAATGCATTTGGCCTGGGCCTGCTGGCCGGAGCCATGGAATTCCTGCCCTTGATTGGGCCGATGATCAGTTTTGGCGTAGCAGTCCTGACCGCGTTTTTCCAGGAATCCACTCTCTTGGGTCTCTCCACGGTGAACTACACCTTGCTGGTCGCCGTCGTCTTGCTGGGGGTGAACCTTCTCGAAAGCAATGTGCTGGTACCCCGCATCTTGGGCAACGAATTGCGACTCCACTCGCTGGTTGTACTCATCAGCGTGCTCATGGGCACGTCGTTGGCCGGCATTTTGGGAGCGGTGCTGGCGGCGCCCATAGCCGCCACCGTGAAGTTGATGGGCACCTACACTTGGCACCGTATCTTGGACCAGCCCCCGCACTTCCTTCACGAAGAGATCAGCTCTGCCGAACGAGACCAAACCACCCGTTGGCAGGCTCTGCGCGACGTGGTCCGGCACCTGAAGCGTCCACGGCTCCCCCAAACCGAAACAGGCGCCGAGGCACCGGAACAGCCGACCAAGGCTGCCGGCAGAGGAAATCCGGAAAAGGCGGAAGAGGAGTGACCCACTTGGCTACCCACACAACGGAACCATTGCAACGTCCTTTGCGCTTTCATCCCATCGGCAAGGATTTTGTCTGGGGCGGATGCCGCCTCAAAGAGAAATATGGGCATCTAGTGGAAGGAAACCACCTAGCCGAAGTCTGGTTGCTGTCTGGACATGCAGCGGGCCTTACGCCGGTGGCCACAGGCCCACTCCAAGGACAGACCCTGCCCCAATTGCAGCAGGACTTTGGCACCGATCTGGTGGGCACCCATTGCGGTCCGGACTTTCCCCTGCTGCTCAAGCTGCTGGATGTGGAACAGTGGCTGTCAGTACAGGTCCACCCGCCAGATGCGACGGAGATTCCTGGGGAGTCGTTCGGCAAAACGGAGCTGTGGATCACGTTGGAGGCCTATCCTAACGCGCAGTTGTTGCTCGGTACACGGCCCGGCGTTGTCCGGGCGGACATAGCCAAGGCCGGGGCCACCGCGCAACTGGCAGATCTTTTGCAAAGGGAAAGTGTGCGGCCAGGCCAGGCCTTCTTCGTGCCCGCCGGTACCGTACACGCCTTGGGGCCGAGTTCCACCATGCTGGAGATCCAAGAGAGCAGCGACACCACCTATCGCATGTATGACTGGGACAGACCTCATGATGATCTGTCACGGCCCCGACCCCTGCACTGGCAGGAATCCCTGGCGGCGCTGGAGACTCGGGGAGCGACTTCCGGCCCTGTCCAACCACAGGTCACGACCTGGCAGGGACACGCTGCGGAGAGACTGGCCCAATGCAACACCTTCGAGACCTTGCGGCTGGAACAGACTCCGGGATTCGATCTGGACGGCAAGACTTCGCCCCGCTCCATGGAAGCTCTGATCGCCTTGCAGGGCCAGGCTCGCATCGTGACCGGGAACCACACGGAAACTCTTTCGACCTGGGAATGCATACTCCTGCCAGCAGCTCTCGGATCCTTTACAATCCAACCGGAAACACGCTTTGTATATGCAGTGGTCCGCTTGCCGGATGCCATTGCAGCGTCCCGCCGCTAGAAACTCGTCTTCAAGGACTTCTCAATGACAGCTAATTTGGACCGAAGCAAAACCGCCCAGACTCGCTTTGCCATTCTCGACAACATAGCCCAACGATGGAGTCCCTGCTCCTTCCGTCCCGTGGACCTAACAGCGGAGCAAGTTGGCAGTCTCTTCGAGGCAGCCCGTTGGGCCGCCTCTTCCTTCAACGACCAGCCTTGGCGCTTCATTTATGCCGTGCGCTCAGAGAACGCCACTGGATTCAACCGGATTCTCGGCACTCTGATGGAACGCAACCAAGCCTGGGCCCGGGAAGCCGGCATGCTGGTCATCGTCTGTGCCACCACGATATCCATCCGGACCGGCAGACCCAATCCCAAAGCCATCTATGACACGGGACAAGCCGTCGCCAACCTTGCCATTCAAGCCACCGCCATGGGGCTGCACGTCCATCAGATGGGAGGCTTCAGCTCCGATGCGGCCCGCGCGGCACTGGACATACCCGCAGACTGGGAGCCAATAGTGGCCGTGGCCGTGGGGTATCGAGGGGACCCCGAGAGCCTGGATCTCGACATGCAGTCCAGGGAACGCGCAAATCGGGATCGGTTGCCCTTGGAGGAAATAGTCTTTCACGGCACCTGCCAAACATCCGCTTCTTTGTAACGGCGGAGGGCGCCTGATGGAGGGCATGGGTCTCGACCGCAGACCGGCGCGGGCTCCAAGCCACGATCGCGACAGGCCGCAGCGCTCTTGGCTGCTGGCCCCGAAAGCCTCGAGCCTACCATGGAATCCCTCGCCAACCTCCTTGTCTCTCCTGTAATGCCGGCCCTTGTACTCTGGTCCGGTCCGGTGTTGTTGTCCTTTGTCCCGCCGACCCAGGGCAATCCCGTGTCGCTGCGTTTCCTGGCCTTGCTGGTGATGGGGCTGGGCATGGCAGGCGTGATCAGCTTGGGATTCCTGCCCGGGGTCCCGCAATATGCCTGGCTCTGGCAGTCCGAGTTTCAGATGCTTTGGGTTCATCTTCCCTGGAACTGGGCCATCGCGTTGCTGGCAGGCATGTTGGGGCTGACCGGCATCCTACTGTCGCGACACCTGCAGGTGGGGCCTTTTGAAAACACCGCCCAATTCCTGTATGGCCGCTTCTTGGCCATCAATCTGGCCACAGTGGCCATCACGCTGATGCTGGTAAGCAGCGCCAATATCTTGGCGATGATATTCATGTGGGTGGCCTTCGACGTCATCATGGTCATTCGCCAGACCTTGGTGGCCCACCAGCACCAGACCGTGCAGCATGACTACTCCCTCATCTATCATCGATCCTTGGGACTGAGTCTGCTGAGCTCCTTGGTCTTGCTAATCGGGTTGTTCCCCGCGGGTGAATTCGGTCCTAGGCAAATGCTGACCGGTTCCGTCCTGCCACCGATCTCGCTCTATGCCCTGTTGTTGGCCGCGGCCTTGCGCGCCGGGGCCTATCCATTGCACTTGTGGCTGCTCCCCAGCAGCCTGTTGCGTCTCAGCGTGGCGGAGCGTATCTTCAGTCAGCTGCTGCCCGGGCTGACCGGTATCTGGCTCTTGGGATTCACGATCGACATGGCGCAGCGGTATCCGGATGTCATTCCCCTGATCTCTCCTTGGGTAGCGGCAACCTTTTGCATGGCCAGCATCTCGTGTCTGCACATTCGCAGCCCCTTTCAACGGGACACCTTCGTGACGGTAACGGCAATCACGTTGATGGGGCTGCTGGGCGTGCGCGGCAGCTTGGGAGGCTTTTCCAACCTGCTGCTGCCTGTAACCGCCATCGCCCTAGGGACTCCCCTGTGGCTTTTGGCCGGCCACTTGCCACTGTACCGGCAGCGCATTGTCTTTCAAGGCCTGGGAGCCGCATGCCTCCTAGGCTGGCCCCTGACACCGGCGGGCCCGTTGCTGGACCAATGGATCAGCTTCTCGGGAAGCCAGATGCTCAGCTTGCCGCATCTATGCACCCTGCTGGGCGTCTTGGCCTTCAGCGCCGCCCTATGGCTACCCTTGTTTCAGAATCGCGCCAACGACCGCACGCCACTCCGAGGTTGGCTCCGGCGCGCCGGAGTGGGCGCCCTTCTTTTGGCTCTGCCCTTGCTGGTCTTCGGCATGGCCCCTTCGCTTGTCTTCCGCCTGGTCCGGCTGGATCCGCCTGCGGGATTCCCGATGCCACCTTGGCGGCAATTGATACAGTCCTTGGAATATCTGCTCCTGACCGGGGGCGGCGGCTTGGGATGCGCATACCTCCTGACCCAACGCAAAGGGCCATGGCGCATGCTGACCGCTCGCTTCGCGGGATTGTTCAGTCTGGAGTGGCTTTCCAGCGGCATTCAATTTAGCTCCTCTCGACTTTCCCTAGTCTGGGCCCGCGTCTTGACGGTCTTGGAGGGACCGGGATTCATAGGCTGGAGCCTGACCTTGTGCCTGTTGCTCTGGGCTGTCCTGCAACAGGCGTGAGACCTGTCTGCCCATGTCCGCCTGGATAATTTCCTGGATAGGAGTCGTCTTGCTCCTGATCCTATGGTGGGATCTATATATGTGGACCCCAGGCATCGCGCTGCTGGCCACCGGCTACGTGTTGATCCAGCAGGGAAGTGACAACTGGCTTGTGACTCTGCTGGGCATCGCCTTGGTGCCTGTAGTGGGCGGCCTAGCTCTGTCCTTCGGCTTTGTCAGGGCCCGGATCCGATCTCCGTCTGTCTTGAAACCGCCTGTCGTCATCCGCCTCCTTGTGACCCTGATCCTTGGGGTCGCAGTCCCTTTGCTGCCTGTGGCCCAGGTACTGCCCTATGTACCGGAACCCTTGCAGGACCTGACTGCTCTGCGCTTGCTGGCCTATCTGGCCTTGCTGGGTCTGATCTTGCTCAGCCTGGCGGAATTGTCTGTCTTCAAGGGCTTCGGCTTCCTGCTGCTGCTGCTGGCCACCAACATTCTGCTCCAGAGCGCATACGGAGAACTGCCCTCCTTCATGCTGCTGGTCAATGTGTTGGAACTCTGTACCATTTTGCTTCTGAGTCGGCAGACCCTGCGTCTTCCCATGTGGCTCTCCTGGCATCGAGAAGGATCCTCGGCATGAACGCGGGATCCTGGGTTGGCATCCTGTCGGGACCTCCGGCGCTGTTCCTGGCCCAGGGAATGGGATGGCTGGTCATGTTTGGATTGCGGCGCCAGCCCTTGTACGCCTTGCTGGCCGGGCTGTGCAGTCTGCTGCTCATAGTCTTGACCCTGACCGAGACGACCTTGTTCTTTGCGTCCCCACCTGTCCAGTGGACCCTGCCCGGCGTGGGACTCACACTGGCCCTGGAACCCGTGCACATCCCGCCCCTAGTCTTTCTGCACTGCCTGGTGGGCGCCGCCCTGTTGCTGTCCTTGCTGCATCCAGAGTCTCCCGCCATCTGGCCTGGTCTGATACCGCTCCTGGCCGGATACTCCTTTGTCCTACTGATACAGGTCGGTCCGCTATTCAAGACATTCCTGTATCCCCTCTTCCTGCTGCCCTTGGCTGCATGGGTGCCTGCCACCGTGACCCGCACAACGCCCTCGCTGCGGATCACCGCCCTGGCTCCCTTGCTGGCGACGCCCTGTTTCGTCCTAGCCCACTGGATTGTCTTCAACCAGCTGCCGGCCGACCCGCAGAGCGTAGTGTTGGTGGCCAGAGCCAACCTGTTGCTCATGATCGGTCTCTGCATTCTCTGTCTGCCTTTTCCGCTGTACCTGTTGTGGCACAACAGGGGCGAACAGGAGGCCCTCATTCCCAACGCCATCGTCCAGCTGCTGTATCAGTTTCTGGTGCTGTCGCTGCTGGTGGTCGCCCTCAAAACCCATCCCCCCTTGCGTTCGTTCGAGCCTCTGTACATCTGGCTGGGTTGGGCTGCCATCATCACCGTAATCTGGAGCGGCATCGCCGCTCTGGGGACCCAGACACCAAACCGGCTCTGGTTCTATGCCTCCATGCTCAACTGGGGCATGATCCTGCTGGTCTTCACCTTGCCCTTGGCCCAAGTCTGGGAAACCATGTTGACTCTATATCTGCAGCGCTGCCTTTGTCTTCTGGCCTGCTTGACAGGCCTAGGCCTGTTGCGGGAAAACAGGCTCTATGCTGCGGTTGACTGGCAAGGACTGGGCCACAGTCGACCTTGGAACATGACCTTGTTCCTCTTTGGAGCGCTGGGACTGGTGGGCTTTCCCCTGACCAGCGGCTTTGGCCCGTTTTGGATCACCTGGCAATTCATCGCCACCGTGGATTGGCAGATTGCGGTCGTGCTGGCGTTGGGCACGGCCGCGACGGCCTTGGGGATGATCCGAGCACTGCGCTTGCTGTTGCAACCGGTGGCCCAAGCCCCCTACGTGTCCGAATCGGTGGCTCAGAAACTGCAGGCCGCCGCCTTGCTGGCGCTGCTCGTCTATATCGGCTTTGCCCCTCGGACGCTGGACCCTCTCATGCAAACCCTCGTCCTCTATTTCCAATGACAGATCCGGCTGCCTCCGCCTCCACCCCGATCAACGCTGTGCTGTCCGGTCTCCACACCCAGTCTCGGACGGAACGACTGCGGCGGCTTCGCCAAGAAGGGGGCGCTTCCCCAGAAGCTCTGCAATGGCTGACCCAGTCTCTGAATCTGGAGCAGGCCGAACTGATGACAGAAAACGTGGTGGGCGCATTCGCCTTGCCTCTCTCCATCGCCACCAACTTCCAGGTGGATGGTCAAGACTACCTGGTTCCCATGGTCATCGAGGAGCCGTCCGTAGTGGCCGCGGCCAGCAAGGCAGCAAAGCTGGCCCGGGCCGGAGGCGGTTTCTTCACCGCGGCCCGCGGCAACGTCATGATTTGCCAGATTCTTCTCATGGACCTGCCGGATCCACAGGTGGCTCAACTCCAGATCCTGAAGGAGAAGGCCAACCTGCTGGCTCGGCTGCCCATCAGCCGCTCCGTGGCCACAGCCGGTGGCGGCCCTCGAGATCTGGCCGTGCGCTTCCTGCCGACCACGGAGGTCGGCCCCATGCTGATCCTGCACCTGACGTTCGATGTCGGCGACGCTATGGGAGCCAACATCGTGAATATGGCGGGAGAGGCGCTGGCTCCTCGGATCGCGGAACTGACCGGAGGCCGGGCAGTGTCCAGCATCCTCAGCAATCTGGCGGACGAACGGTTGGCTTCCGCGCAAGTCCTGTTTCCCTGGTCCGCCTTGGCGGCGGACCAGGCGACAGCCAGCCTGCATATGCAGAACGTTTGTCGGGTCGATGCCTGGGCGCGGGTTGATCCATACCGGGCGGTCACCCACAACAAAGGCATCCTGAATGGCATTGGCGGTCTGGCCCTGGCCACGGGCAACGACTGGAGGGCGGTAGAGGCTGGCGCTCATGCCTGGGCAGTCCAGGCGGGACGCTATCAAGGCCTCACGCGGTGGACCCGGCTGGATCCGGGACAAGCCTTGCCCGAGCCTTGGCGGGATCACGGCACGGCTTCCCGAGATCCCCGCCCCGCCCTGCACGGGACCATCTCCTTGCCCTTGGCCTTGGGCACGGTAGGCGGCGTTCCCGGCGCCCATCCCACCGCCCGCGGCGCCTTGGCCCTGCTGGGCCATCCGTCGGCGCGGCGCCTGGCCCGCATCGCGGCGGCCGTGGGTCTGGCCCAGAACTTCGCAGCCCTGTGGGTCTTGACTCAGGAAGGCATTCAAGAGGGACACATGCGTCTGCATGCACGTCAGAAAGCAATGGCTGTGGGCGTTCCGGTGGACAAGGTGTCCTTTGTGGCTGCGCAAATGGCAGAGGCCCATACAATTACCGAGGACGCCGCCCGCCGGATCTGGCAGCGGCTACAGACAACGGAAGAAAATCATGGCCCCGTCGCGACTTGATCGGAAAAATCCAGTGCCGACCTTGAACGCGGGCATTGTCGGGCACGGGGCTTACATTCCCCGGTATCGTCTGCCCGCGCAGGAGATTAGTCGAGTCTGGTCGCACCAGGATCAAGACCTGCCGGTGCGGGAGAAATCGGTGCCGGGCTGGGACGAAGACACCGCCACCATGTGCATCGAGGCCGCGCGCAACGCCCTTCACAGGGCCAACATTGATCCTCGGCAAATCGAGGCGGTCTGGATCGGATCGGAAAGTCATCCCTA
Organism: Caldilineaceae bacterium; assembly: GCA_963422415.1. Taxonomy (GTDB): domain Bacteria; phylum Chloroflexota; class Anaerolineae; order Caldilineales; family Caldilineaceae; genus Bin34. Next base: position 1,685,961 of record OY729430.1, on the reverse strand, counting down.
CGCGGTCAAGCCCACGGGGACCATCGTGGCCGAAGCCATTGGCGCCGTGCCTCTCACGCAGGCGGCGGACTTCGAGTTCGCGTGCAAGGCGGGCACCGAAGCCTTGCAGGCCGGCCTTGGCTTTGTCAGCAGCGGCATGGGACCCTATGCTCTCATCGCAGGCATGGACACCGCCCAGAGTCGGCCCCGTGATGCGTTGGAATACACGGCCGCCGCGGGTGGAGCCGTTTTCCTGGTGGGACCCCGAGATCAATCTCCGGTGCATATCACCCATTCCCTGAGCTTTGTCTCGGACACCACGGACTTCTGGCGGCGGCCGACCGAGGAATACCCCAGTCACGCGGGCCGCTTCACGGGACAGCCCGGGTACTTCGCCCATGTCTTGGCCGCCGGCCGTCGCCTCATGGAAATCACGGACAGCGGGCCAGAGACCTACGCTCACGTCGTGGTACATCAGCCCAATCCCAAATTCGCCGTGCGCGCCATGCAGGCGCTCGGCTTTCAAGAAGCGCAGTGGCGCCAAGGTCTGCTGGTTGCATCCATCGGCAACACCTATGCCGGGTCCACCCTACTTGGTCTCAGCGCCGTGCTGGACAAGGCCTGTCAGGGGGATCGCATCATGCTCATCAGCTATGGCAGCGGGGGGGGATCCGATGCCTTTGATCTCACCGTGCACACGGATCTGGCTGCCTGGCAAAGCCAGAGGCCCTCTGCACAGGATTATGTCAATCGAAGAACCGAGATAGATTACGCGGCCTACATTCGCCTGCGCGGCAAGATCGCCACCTGACAGTCGGCGCCCCCCTTCGCCCGCAGCCACACCGCGGACGAGAATGCCGATTCTGATGATACAATCGGCGCGGCTGACAGCCCTTCCCGGTTCTGCGGGCTTGGTTCACTCTTGGGGCCGTCCCCCCGAGGGGACTCCATTGCGAGACAGAGCAAGCATCTATCATGCATCCCCTTCTTGAGGCTGTAAAGCAAAGACCACTGCTCGCGGATGGAGGCATGGGCACCACCCTGTTCGCCCAGGGAGCCGGTCCGGACCAGTGTCTGGAAGAATTGAACCTGTCTCGGCCGGACTGGGTGCGCACCATCCAATTGGATTATGTCAAATCTGGGGCCGACATCATCCTGAGTCACACCTTCGGAGCCAATGAGCTGCAGCTGCAGTCACATGGCCTGGCGAACAAGGTGGAGGACATCAACCGGGCGGCCGTGCGGATTGCCCGTGATGTCCGCGAGACGTCGGGCAAGGAGCTGTTCATCGCCGGTGACATGGGCCCTCTGGGTCCATACTTGGCTCCGCAGGGACATTTGCACCCGCAAGTCGCGCGGGCGGCGTTTCGGCGGCAAGCCGCCGCCCTGTTGGAAGGGGGCATAGACTTCTACTGCATTGAAACCTTCGCCGACTTGCGGGAACTGGAGCAGGCCGTGATCGCCATTCGCGAACTCACGGATCTGCCCATCTTGGCCAGTATGACCTTCGGGCGAGATGCACAGACTCCTTTCGGGGCGGATGCCCGCACTGTCATGCGCTTCGTGCAGGAGCTGAAAATCGAGATGGTCGGCGCCAACTGTTCCGTCGGACCTTCGGGACTGGAAGAGATCATTGCCGGGTTTCACGCGGAAAATCCCACGGCCATATTGGCCGTCATGCCCAATGCTGGCTTTCCATCCCGGATTGACGAACGGTTGGTATACCCTGCCAATCCCGAGTACTTCGCCGCTGTGGTGCCGGCCTTCCTCAATCTAGGGGCCTCCGTCATCGGTGGCTGCTGTGGCACGACAAAGGCCCATGTACAGGCTATGCGACAGGCCTTGGATCATTGGCGCCAGTCCACTCCCACCCTGTACTCTCCGATGGCGGACCTCGAGGTCGCAGAGGAGGAGCGCATCCATCCCTATCTGCCCTGGAGAGCCGCCGACCCAGGATCGGAACCACCGGATTCACAGATTCTGCATAAGTTGGAACAGGGCCTGTTTGTCGTGAGCGTAGAGGTCGACCCGCCGCGTGGCCTGAATCCCGAAAAGCAGATTGCCGGAGCCCGTCTGGCCCGTCAATACGGAGCCGACGCCGTCAATGTAGCCGACAGCCCCATGGCCCGGGTGCGCATGAGCGCGCTGGTCATGGCCGCCCAAATCCAGCAGCAAGCCGGCATTGAAACCATCTTGCACTTCACGACACGCGACCGGTCATTGATGGGACTGCAAGCCGATCTACTGGGGGCCCATGCCCTTGGCCTGCGCAATATTCTGGCCCTGACGGGCGATCCGCCCAGTCTAGGAGACACCCAGAACAGCTCCGCGGTATATGATGTGGACAGCGTGGGCTTGGTCCACATCCTGAACCAGTTCAACCAGGGCCAGGATCTGGAAGGCAAGGTCTTGGGGCAGCACAGTAGATTTTCCATCAGCGTGGCCTGCGACCCTACGCGCCAGGATTTGCGCAAGGAGGCAGGCCGTCTCCACGCCAAATTGCGCCACGGGGCACATTTTGTCATGACGCAGCCCATTTACAGCCCCCAGGTGTGGATCCGGTTCACGGAAATCTACGAGAGCCTGTACGGTCCCATTCCAGTCCCTGTGCTGATTGGCATCCTGCCGCTGCAGAGTTTCAAGCACGCCAGTTTCCTGCACAACGAGGTGCCGGGCATTACCTTGAGCGCAGAGGCCTTGGAGCGCATGCGGGCGGCAGGCAGACAGGGGCGGCAGGCAGGCATCGACATGGGACAGGAACTGCTCGTGGACCTGCAGCACGCGCCACATGTGCAGGGGGTCTATCTGATGCCCAGCTTTGGACGGTACGAAACGGCCTGCCAAGTGTTGAGTGTACTCAATGTGGCATCTCCGCAGCGCTAGGTGCAGGTTCCTTGCATGACTTCCCAGGAACCTGGTCTGGATCAGACCCAGGTGGTGGCGGAGCTGCAGGAACTGGTGGATCCGCACAGAGTCTTGCACTCCGCAGCCGCCCGCGCTCCGTTTGAATCGGATGGCTTGACAGCCTTTCGGGCCCAACCCTTTGCCGTGGTGCTGATCGAAACCGCGGCGGAAATCGTCAATCTGGTCCGATGGTGCCATGCCACCGGCGTTCCATTTCTTGCCCGGGGTTCCGGAACAAGTCTCTCGGGCGGCTCCACGCCTATCCCAAATGGGATTGTGCTGGCCTTGAACCGCATGAACCGCATTCTGGCCATGCAACCCAAGAACCTGTTGTGCCGGGTGGAACCTGGGGTTATCAATCTGGACGTGTCCCGGGCCGCGCAGCCCCATGGTCTCTATTACGCTCCGGATCCGTCCAGTCAGGCCATATGCACCATCGGCGGCAACGTGGCCTTCAATTCCGGTGGGGCCCACTGTCTAAAATATGGCATGACCAGCAACCATGTGCTGGGGCTGACCTACGTAACCCCGACAGGTGAAATCGAACATATCGGCCATGACAGCCTGGAAGGGCTAGGGCCGGACGTGCCGGGATTCTTTGTGGGGTCCGAAGGTCGCTTTGGCGTGGCTCTGGAATTGACTCTGCGCCTGTTGCCCTTGGTGCCTACATACAAGACGGTGCTGGCCGCCTACCACTCCACCGCGGCCGCCGGGGAGGCGGTGGCCCAGGTGGTGGCCAGCGGCATGCTGCCCGGCGCCATGGAGATTATGGACCGCCTGTCCATTCAGGCGGCCGAGGTCAGCGTGAAAGCCAACTACCCTGCGGGAGCCGAGGCCATCCTGATCGTGGAATTGGAGGGGGACTCGGCCCAAGTGTCCGCGGAATTCGTGGAACTGACGCAACTGCTGGAAGCCTCTGGCGCCTATGAGATTCGGGCCGCCCGCAACGAAGCCGAAAGGGCTTCCATTTGGAAGGGCCGCAAGAGCGCCTTCTCCGCTGTGGGTCGGCTCAGCCCGGATTACATCGTGCAAGACGGCGTGGTGCCCCGCTCCCGACTGGGCGAAGCCCTGCAAACGATCGAAGACCTGAGTCGGCGGTATGACATCCGAGTGGCCAATGTATTTCATGCCGGCGACGGCAACCTGCATCCCCTGATTCTGTTCGATGGCCGTGAAGAGGGGGCCTTGCACCGCGCCGAAGAGCTAGCGGGCGAAATCTTGCAGATGTGCATTGACATGGGCGGCTCCATCACGGGTGAACATGGCGTAGGCATGGAAAAAGGGGCCTATTTGCCTCTGCAGTATCAAGGGCATGATCTGCAATTCATGTATGACGTCAGCTATGCCTTGGACCCGCACGGCGTGGCCAATCGGGACAAGAAATTGCGGCACGACTCTTGGCCCCTAGCCCCGACGGCCCCGGACGCGGACGGACTTCCCCCGGAGTACACCCATGCGCAACGACGGCGCATAGAGGACTTGTGCATCCATATCCGACAAGCCCACCGGGTCCGCGTGATCGGCGGTGGCACCAAGTCCACCGGAATTTCCCAGAATCCGGCCGAAATTCTCTCCGTCGGGGAATTTTCCGGCATTCTCGAGTACAATCCAGCAGAATTCACCATAACGACTTGGGCAGGCACCCCGGTGGCCGAAATTCAGGCGGCCTTGGCCGAACAGGGCCAATACCTGCCTTTTTGCCCTCCAACCCAAGCAGGGTCCACGATGGGAGGCATAGTCTCTTGTGGGTTGAGTGGGGAAGGTCGCCTCCGTTTCGGTGGCATGCGAGATTTTATTCTGGGGGTGCGTTGCATCGATGGCACAGGGGACCTGCTCTATGGGGGCGGACGAGTCGTCAAGAACACCGCCGGTTTCGACTTGCCCAAGTTGATGGTAGGCAGTCTCGGCAGTCTGGCGCTCATTCTGGAATTGACTTTCAAGGTCTTCCCGCAACCCTCCGCCCATGGCACGCTGATCTGTCACCTGCAGGACCTGGATACCGCCTGCCACCAAATGCATGCGGCTCGCACCGGCCCCTGCGAACTGGACAGTCTTTGTCTTGTTCCAGCAGAGGAGGGGTACGACCTGTATCTGCGGCTGGCCGGCTCCGTTGACTTGTTGCCCGATCGTCTGGCGCAAGTCGCCCAAGTGTTGACAGGCAAGTGCAGGACCGTGCTGGACGATGCAGAGTTGTGGCATGGGTGGAATCAAATGTCGCGGATGGAACGGCACCGCTGGCGGGTGCCCATCGTGTTCAACCACATACGAAAGCTGGAGACCTTTCTCCAGGATACGCAATGGCAGCGCAGATACGGGATGGGAGGAAACCTGCTTTGTCTTGACGGACCCGATCCCAGGGCAATGAACGAATTCCTCCTGCGCTTTGACTTGGGTGCCCTGGGGCTGCAAGGTTCCCGTTCTCCGCTGGTGACGGGCGTCTATGCCGTGCCGATCTTGCTGCGAAGAGTCAAGAGGGTAATGGATCCAAAGGACAAGTTTGTCAGTCCTCTGCCCTACGTCCTGCCCGTGGTCACATGAAACACACCATAGATCTTGCTCAGGGCCCTCCGGCTCTGCCGGAAATGGCGGAGGCCATTTCCAACTGCGTACATTGTGGGTTCTGTCTTCCGGTTTGTCCTACGTATCAGGTACAGGGCGAGGAGATGGACTCCCCGCGCGGTCGTATTTTCCTGATGAAGGAAAGTCTGGAAGGATCCTTGCCGGTGGCGGAGACCATGCCTTATGTAGACAATTGCCTGGGCTGCATGGCTTGTGTCACGGCCTGTCCCTCTGGCGTGGAGTATGGGCAACTGCTTTCGCCCTTCCGGGCCCTTGGCGAAGAGACCAATTCATGCCGGAATCTGGGGCAGTCGATACGCCGGGCCATCGCCTTGCGTACATTGCCCTTCCCCCGACGTTTGCGGACTGCCCTGACTGTCGGCCGGGCCACACGCTTTCTGCACGGTTTGGCTCCGCCAGCCCTCAAGCCGTTGCTGCGACTCATCCCGGACCGGATGCCCCAAGCTTGGAGTCTGCCCCAATCCCAGTCTGTGAGCCCTCCCAAGGTCGCCGTGCTGGCCGGCTGTGTCCAGTCCGTCTTGGCCCCTGAGGTCAACCAGGCTACGGCCCGCGTCCTGCATGCCTACGGGGTTGACTTCACCTTTCTCGATGCACAGGTCTGTTGCGGCGCCCTGCACATGCATGCCGGGGAGGCTCCCCAAGCCCGGGTACAGGCCCAAGGGCTGTTTGACGCGGTGTCGGCCGAGACTGAGGTGATCCTGTCCAACGCGGCGGGCTGTGGCTCTGGCATGCGGGAATACGCGCTCCTTTTCAAGCAAACGAAACTCGCGGAAAGGGCGGACCAGGTTGCGGGGCAAACACAGGACATCTCGGTGTTTCTCAGTCAACAGACCGCTCCCAGGGGATTGAAACTGGATCCACCCCTGCGCGTGGGGTACCACGATGCCTGCCACTTGCAACATGCCCAGGGCATCACGGCGGAGCCCCGAGCGCTGCTGCAGCAGATCGAGGGCCTGGAGCTGGTGGAGCTGACTGAGGCCGTCTTCTGTTGTGGATCCGCAGGCATCTACAATATTGAACACCCAGACACCGCAGACCAGCTGGGACGACGCAAGGCAGAGGAGGCCATGGCGCAGGACATCGATTTGCTGGTCACAGGCAACATTGGGTGCATGTTTCAGATCCGCACGCATCTGCGTCGTCTGCACAGTGACATTCCCGTGCAGCATACGATGCAGGTTCTGGACACTGCGTTGGACCAATCAAGGAATCCCTAAATGACAAGAGAATCGCTGACCATCGTCTTCACGGGCAAAGAGGAGCTGCAGCTGCAGACTCTGGCAGTGGCCGACCCAGGTCCGGGCCAATATCTGCTGGAAACCAAGGCCTCCCTTGTCTCCTCGGGCACGGAATGCATCTGCTACCAGCGCAATTTCGAGCCCGGCACCCACTGGGACATGTGGGTCAAGTACCCTTTTTATCCTGGATACAGCAATGCCGGAGTCGTGGTGGCTCGCGGAGAGGGGGCGGTTCGGTTCGAGGTAGGCCAGAAAGTCGCCTACCGGGCGGGACATCGACAGTTGGCCGTGCTGCCAGAAGACGCGTTGACTCCGGTCCCGGCGGAAATTTCCTTCAAGGAGGCCGCCTGGATAGCCTTGGCCAAGATCGTGCAGAACGGAGTGCGCAGAGCCGAACACACCATGGGAGACGACGTGGTTGTCATCGGACTGGGCATTCTGGGCCAGCTGGTCATCCAGTATGTACGCCTGATGGGTGCACGGCACGTGATTGGCGTGGACCCGGCTACGCCGCGATTGGAGTTCGCGGAGATTTCGGGCGCCACGCATACCTTTCCCGTGACCGCGGCGGACGCTGTCGCCGCCGTGGCGGAGTTGACGGACGGCCGCATGGCAGACGTGGTGTATGACGTAACCGGCTTTCCCCAGGTCTTTGCCACTGCCCTGCAACTGCCGCGCAAGTTCGGCACCCTCCTCCTGCTAGGCGACACAGGGACACCTTCAGGGCAACAATTGACCTCGGACGTGATTGTTCGGGGCCTCAAGGTGGTGGGGGCCCATGACTCCCATCCGCCACAGACTTCGTCCGAATTCCTGCATTGGTCCAACCAGAAGATTTCGGAACTGTTTTTCACCTACGTCGCACGGGGCCAGATGAACGTGCTGGAACTGATCAGCCACACATACGCCCCCACGCAGGCCAAGGAGGCCTATACCATGTTGCTGTCCCAGCGTTCTGCGGCGATGGGCGTGATCTTTGACTGGACATTGCACTAGGCAGAGGAGACAGGACAGAGAGTTGTCATGCACAGCTTGGGAATCGGAACTTTGAGCGCCGCAGTGGGCGCTCTGGTTAACGCACTCTTTGTCCAGAGTCAAGACCGGGTCACCGTATCCTCAATGGGGCCTTCGCTTTTATGGAATTATATTTGACCATAGGGGTATCGGCTTCCTTGGCCGTCAGGCTGTTCCGGTTCCCATGCCAATGCGAAGACCCTCATCGCCCCAAACTCCTTGGGGAGACATGGAAGCCGGTCTGGATCAGGCCTGTCTGTCCGCCTGAATCGCCAGGATTTTTCCCTGCGCAACCACATGGCAGTCGCGATCATGGCAGAACACAACCTTCCTACCTGGATCGAACTGCGGCCCGCGGCCTTGACGGCCAATCTGCGGGCGGTACGGGAGCAACTCAAGCCCACAACACGCCTGATGGCAGTGGTCAAGGCCAATGCCTATGGTCATGGACTGCAGGAGATAGCCCGTCTGCTGCAGAACAGGCCCGAGGTGCAATGGCTGGGCGTGGCGCGTCTGAATGAAGCCGCTGCCCTCAGGGCGCAGGGCATTGACCTGCCCATTCTGGTGCTGGGCCACACGCCCTTGCAGGGCGGGACGGCGGTAGCCGCCCGGCAAGACATTGCCTTGGCTATCCATGCAGAGGGCCAGCTGCGGGAACTGCGGGATCTCTCGGCTTCCAGTCTAGGACCCCACAGGCTGAAAGTTCACCTGAAAGTGGACACGGGCATGCACCGTCTGGGTCTGCAACCGCGAGACATGCCCGAGATCATCCGCAGCCTGACGCGCTCTGCGCACCAGACGGAAGTAGAAGGACTGTTTACCCACTTTCACTCCGCGGATGCCGCGGATGCCACCCTAGACCGGAGCCAGTTGCAGATTTTTCAGGAAATAGTGCGGGAACTGCAACACCAAGGACTGCGACCTCCACTGTGTCACTGTTCGAATACGGCCGCCCTCCTGCGTTGGCCCGAGGCGCACTTTGACATGGTGCGCCTCGGCGGTGGCCTGTATGGCTTGAATCCCAACAGTGCATCCTGTCGGCTACCGTCCTCTTTCCGTCCGGTACTGCAATGGAAGGCCCAAGTGGCCCAGGTGCGACACTTGAAAACAGGGGAGGGTCTGGGGTATGGCCAGACCTTCAAGGCCTCACGACCGAGCCGGATCGTGGTCCTGCCGGTGGGCTATGGCGATGGCTTGCCGTGGTCCAGCACAGGATTCCGGCAAGTTCTGCTAGGCAGCGCCAAGATCCCCCTCGTAGGGCGCATCTGCATGGACCAATCCTTTGCGGATGCAACGGATTTGGGACCCGATGCCATCCAGGCCGGGGATGTGGCGATCTTGATCGGAGATACCCGCGACAGCAGTCAATGGGCGGACGCCGTGGCAACCCAGGAAGGTACCATCGAATATGATGTCACCACGCGGCTGGCCAGCCGCATCCCTCGGCTGCTGACATGATTTCCTTGGAGAGCAAAAGAGAGCAGACCAAGGTCTCCCTCCGTACTATGGCGCCATTGGGTGGGACAGGGCGCGGCCCGTCCCAAAGACTTCTCGGGCACCGGCGTCAGATCGCTACGCTGCAGTCTTGCGCACGTCGTTCCATTGCCGCATCAGTCGGGACTTCGTGCGGGCCGCCTGGTTGGCATGAATGGCATTTCTGCGAGCTGCCCGATCCAAGGCCATGGCTGCGGTCCGGATGGCATCGTCGGTATTATTCGTCCCTTCCTCAATCGAGGCACGCGCCTCCCGGACCGCATTGCGGGCCGTGGCGCGGAAGAACCGATTGGCCTCCCGGCGTTTAATGTTCTGGCGGGCTCGCTTGATGGCAGATTGAATGTTGGGCATGAATTAGGCAGCCTATTGCAAGTTTCTCCTTCCTCTCGGAACTTTCATCCCAAGGGCAAGGAGGCATTCTACGTTGTAGGGCGAATCGGAGTCAAGCTAGGGAGCGCAACGCTGTCTTGGCCTTACCACTTCTGGATTTCGCCCAGCAACAGCCGCTGCTCCGGGGTTCCCTTTGCTCGCATGGCGGTGACTCGGGGTCCATCGAACGGTTCACGGGACTTGATCCAAGCATTCTGGTAGCACATCAGGCAGACCCGCCGGTACGTCTTGGAGTGGTTGGCCATGCCCCGATGATAAATCCAGCCATTGAATATGATGGCTTGCCCGGGCTTGGCCAATATCGTCAGTTCGTCGGGAAAGCGCGGATGTCCCTGCGGAGGCTTGAAGAGCGCCTTGTGACTGCCTGGCACCACAGCGATGGGACCATTTTCCCGAGTCAGTTCGTCCAAATAGTACCCGCAGTTGATCTGGGCTGGCACGCTGCCGCCAAGGGTCCCTTCTGGATCCACGGGCCATGGCATGTCGCGATGCCAGTCCTGATCCGGGGCGCCCGGTCCCGTCACGCGGGCCGTGGCGCTGTGCAGCTGGACACAGTGGCCCAGAACGGCCTGCATGCGCTGCAACACCGGCGGATTGTCCAAAAGGAAAGCGAAGCGGTCATCTTCCTCCAGCAGGGTGTGCGTGAACATTGTCCCGACTCGGACAAACGTCTCGTCCAACGCGTCTCGGAGAGTTTCCACCTGAGCCCGTGAGATTGCATTCTCCACAATGAGGTATCCCCACTTCAGGAAGAACTGCACCTCACGCTCCATCTCTGGCGAGAGGGTGGGATTCATGACTGGCGGAATGATGGAATGATCGGGTTTCATGGATTTCTTCAATTTTCCGTATGGGCTGAAATCCGGGGTTACGCAGTGGAAGGGACTTCAGAGGCAACGTCCAGTGTGCTCCACTGTATCACGATCACGGGGATTCACGCCGCGCACAGAGAGCATGTCCCCGGGCAACGGAGCAGGATGTCATACGCCATCCATGAGACGGCTGTTGGATCAAACGGATCGCTGCCTGAATCTGTTATTGACCTTGCAGATCCATAGCTACGTGTCGCAACGCCGCGTCAACCCGCGGCACCAAGGCCCAAGTCACACCCAGACCAAACAGGGCTCCCGTAATCAGTCGCAACCACAGATTGCTTTCCCGCAAACCCAGTAGCTGGCTGAAGCCGTCGGCGGCCATGGGCAGGGCCAGAAGCAATCCGGCCCACAAAGGCAGCGCCATCCAGGTTCTGCGCATTCCCCTGTACGCCAGAAGGGACAAGGCCAAGGTTCCATAGATGGCCAGCGTACGCCAGCACATGCCCGACTTGAAACCCAGTGCCGCATTCCCGATATATTCCCGGGAAGCGGCTTGGGTTGCCAAGACCAAGGATGCATCCAAGTCGGCTTTGAAGGACCCATCGGTCCCAAACAGCCAGAAACTGGAACCCGGCCATTGATGACAGGTAAGGGCGTAAAGGCGGTAAATCCGATGCGCCCAGTCTTCTTGCCCCTGATGCATCGCGACGGGCGCCAAGAAAGACAGACCAACATAGAGGATGGTCAGGGTTGTCAGGAGAGACAGCCAATGACGAATCCCACTGGCCAACAGCGATATTGTCCAATGGGGAACGGCCAACGTGGGCGCGGAAGTCCCTATGTTCACATCAACGGGGCGCTGGATTTCTCGGGACATTCAGTCAAGGGCGGCCAGGCTGGCATTGACCAACTCCTCCAGCTTGGCCGCGTCCAACACCCCCTGCCATCGAGCTGTCAGATCGCCGCGGGCATCCACGAAGATCGAGGTAGGATAGCCCCGCACCTCAAACTGTCGGACGATATCCCCTGGCGGATCCAGAATCACGGGAATGTTCATGGCAAATTCAGTGGCAAAATCCTCCACGATCTCCTTGTCTTCCTTGACATTGACCGCCAGCACCAGCAGATCCTGGGGGTGCCGATCCTGCTGTTCCAGGATAATGGGAATTTCGTGCCGACAGGGCCCGCACCAAGTGGCCCAGAAATTGATCAACAGCGCGCGTCCCGCCAGATTTTCCGTAGACAGGCTGGTACCATCCGCAAATTCCAAGACAAACACCGGAACCGGCGTCCCTTCCTGCCATGCATTGGCATTGCTGTCCCGAGCGATCCCCATGGGAAAGCCGGCTCCCAAGTCAAAGGGAGGCGTCAACTGCAAGGCAGCCGCGGTCTGGGACTCCGTCAGTTCCGGCTGATTCAAGGGAGTCCTTGGCGCCGTGTCGGGGCCCGTGCAACCGCTGATCAGGATCAGGGCCAAGGCCAGCCAAATCCTGACAAGGCAGGAAGTGAACGGCCGAAACATCAACGGGATCCCGTGACCAGAGACATGCCGCTCAGGTACCCTATGTACGCGGGTATGAGCGGCAGCACGCAAGGACTGAAAAAGCCGATCAAGCCCGCTATGAAACCAATGGGGACACCTGCCAAGACATTGGCATCCAGACTGATGGAAAGGCCCAACGCGTCCGTGAGGACCTCTTCCCAACTCAAGGCCCAGGCATTCAGCCCACCCAAGGAAGCCGTGAGGGTGATCAGGCGATCCGTCCACAGCAGATACGCCACCACAAACAGGAAGAGGCCGCTCACGACGCTGACGATTCGCAGATACCGATTCAGACGGTGCAACAACGCCGTAATGGTGCCGAACGCGGCGCCGGTGACCATGAAAGGCAGGCCCAAGCCCAAGCTAAAGACGAACAGCAGCAAGGCGCCGGACAGGGCTGTGGAGCTGTCACTGGCGATAAACAGAATGCTGGCCAGAATGGGACCGACGCAGGGCACCCAGCCGGCGCTGAAACTGACTCCCATCAGGAAACTGCTGAAAAATCCCCAGCTGCGGTTGACACTGTGAATTTCACTGACCCTGTATTCCGTGTACGGCAGGGCATTGACGAAGGTCAAGACGTCCATCAAGGGTTTGATCGCCGGGTTGGAGGCTGCGGCGGGATCAGCCCTGAGTCTGTCCAGAATCCATTGCACGCTCCCCATCGTGACCAGACCGAAGATGACCAGCAGGACCGCTCCCACCTTCTGGATCGTGGGCAGAAGGTCCGCCAGACTGCGCCCGACCAGCCCCACCATGGAACCCAGCAAGGTAAAAATCAAGGCAAAGCCCAGTACAAAGGTGACGGAATGGAAAAAAGGGGATACCCCAGCCAGCCGCAACGGCTGAATGGGCGTGGCTATGCCTCCATAGTGACTCAAAGCAATCTTACCTCCGGATTTCACCGTGGCCCAAGGGGCGCAAGCCTACCAACATACAACAAATCGTGGCCGCGGAATGCAACGGACCTTACATGTCATCCCCGGGTTGTTGTCTCACCTGCTCTTCCAGCTCCTTCAGCTGACCTTCAAGGGATTTCTGCTTGTTGACCAGAAAGACGACGTAGAGCAGCACGATCGTCCACAACAGGATCATGGCCGCGACTAGGAAAGGCATGTCAGTGCAATCGCAGCCAAAGGGTGCGCACGCGGACATCGAAATTCAGCATGCGCCACCGCAGGGCGATCAGCGTGACCCCCAGCAGCAGGAAGACTCCCATGGAGGACTGCAGCGCGAGCCGCATGGACGGACCAAGCGCCGCCACGAACTCTCCCTCCGCGTCGGGATTGCTGGCCAGGAACATGATGGGGTGAATGCTGCGAAACCAGATGGCCGAGTAATACGTAAGGGGAATCGTGACATAGGCGAACAGGGCATAGATGGCGCCAAACAACGCTTGGGTCCGCGGATTCTCAAAGCCGTTCCGCAATTGCAGATAGGCAATGTAGACCAACACCAAAATCGCGGCGGTCGTCAAGCGCGGATCCCAAGTCCAATAGACACCCCAGGCGGGCTTGGCCCAGATGCTGCCCGAGATCAAGGTCCCCAGTCCCCCGATCAACCCCACTTCCACGCCCGCGGCCGCTAGCCTGTCCCAAGCCAGCTTGCGTTGAATCAAGTACAGGACGCTGGCGCCAAAGGAGGTCAGAAAACCCACCAGGGCCATGCTGTTGGCTCCCATGTGAACGTAGAAGATGCGTTGTGCGGTCTGTTCCGCACCGATCAGATTGACGGCGGGAGCTGCATGAACCAGACCGACCCAAAGAGACAGCGCCATGCCTGCCACAAGCGTGCAAGTCGCCCATCCATGCACTCGGGGCCACGTGAAAATCGACACTGCAAGTCTCGTCTATTGCCATTCCTGCCAGATTTGCTCGGAGGCCCACAGCCCTCCCCACAAAACCATTCCATTGTAGAGCAAAAGCAGGTAAACCCAGTGCTGAAACGAGGACCAAGACGCTCCGTTCCATATGGCACGACAGAGACTCGTACCGATCAGAAACAACGGCAAGGTCAAAGGCAGGACTACCACGGCCAACAGCCCTTGACTCTTTTTCAGGGTTGCCGTCAACGCCGATACCACAACCCCGGCCGCGCTGAATCCCATGCAACCCAGAACTATGCTGATCAGGATCCAGACTTGTCCCAAGGGTGCATTCAGGAAAACGGCGACAGCTATCAGCGCGACGCAGGACGTACAGAGCAGAAGCAGGCCCTGAAAGAGCCACATCCCAAGATAGAGGGCGGGACGCGGCAGCGGAGACGACAGCAAATAGGACATGAAGGCATGGAAATCCGGCCCCCCGTTCTGGCGTTCCAAGCCAACGGGTCCAGCCAGATACAGTGCCCCCCACAACACTCCAGCCGCCAAGGCAAGAGGGTCGGAGGTTCCCGCGTCGAATATCAGGCTCATGATCAACACCACGAGAAAGCCCAAGGCCCCCATGGGCGCTATGGCAGACCATTCCCTGACTTCGACCTGGAGACTCTGCCACAGCACCAGCCAGACGCCGCGCCCCAGCTGTCTGACCGGCCCATACCGTCGTTGGAGAACTGCCTGGGTGGGGTCATAGATAGCCCCGGGGGTAGCAGGGGAAAGCGTCACGTTATCGTGCCTCAGACTGATGCACCATGCCCTGTCGCAAGTACAGGGTGCGGTCCGCCCAACGTGCGGCCAGTTCCGGGCGATGCGTAACCAGCAGCAGAGTCTGGTCCGCGGTCCGCCGCTGGGCCAGCAGAGAATCCAGAAAGGAAAGCCCCTTTGCATCCAGATGAGAGCTCGGTTCGTCCAACAGCAGCAGACGCGGGTCAGGCAGCCATAGGCGGCACAAGGCACCCCGCTGTTGCATGCCCCGACTGAATTCGCGGACAGGCCGGGAAGAGGCAGCCGACAGTCCTGCCGATCGCAGAAGACCACGCGCGCGGTCATCCCACTCGATCAGCCCATGCACTTGGGCCGCGAACTGGAGATGTTGCATCAGGGACAATGTCCCGTGCAGAGCCGGTTCATGGCCCAGATATCCAATCTGGGATCGAACGGAGCGATCCCGCCCCTCCAGTTTCCGTCCCCTCCAGAGCACACTGCCTGCATCTGCCGGGGAAAGACCTGCCAGAATGCGCAAGAGTGTACTCTTGCCCACCCCGTTCTCTCCCCGCAACGCCACGCACTCGCCCATGTGCAGAGTCAGCGCCGCGCCGCGCAGGATGGGGCGAAATCCATAGGACTTCACAAGCCCTTGCACTTCCATCAGAGGGGTGTCCGCGGACATGCACAGCCAGCCAGACTAAGATCGGGGGCCGTCGATCTCAGCGGGTCGCCTCCACCAATGCAGGCGGCTCTTCTTCATACCGACTAGGGCATTTGGTCAGCAGACTGTCGGCCTGAAACGTACCGTCCACACCCATTGAGCCCTCTAGAATGGCCGAGGTCGCTCTGTGAAAATTGTCGGGACGCGGTCCATGATAGACCACTTTCAAGTCGTGCTGACCCCCTACATCCCGCACCCGGAATTCCAGACGTGTCGCCTGCGCGTCCCAGACTTCAGAATCAGCCACCACTTCCCCATTGACCCGCACCCTTTCGCCTTGCAAACGGTCTAGGCGGCCGTGATATTCATCCACTGTCAGATAGTACATGCCGGTGTCCAACGTCGCGTTGACAATCAGCGCAATGATCACGGCGATCGTGCCCAGACCGACCAGCGAAAACATGGGCTTCCCATTCCACCGGCGGCCTGTCACTACGGCGGGAACCTCTGCGTCTCGGTCCCGGCTGGACACCACGCTACTCATCGCGAGATTCCCCCACCGCCTCGGTCAGGCTGGCCGTAGCCGCCCTCTGCTCGGCAAGCAGCGCCAGAGCCTGTGCAGCCAGGGCGGCCGGCACCAAGACACGCGTGGCCGCCAAGTCTCCGACCGTCAGGGGATAGGCCTGGCTGATGGCTTCCTGCTGCACCGAGGCGGAAATGTCGTTGGCTTCCAGGAATCCCCGCACCACTTCGGCTTCCAAGGGGAAACTGGTCTCGAATACCTTCACTGGAATCTGGTCTGGTCCACCCACGGAACGGGAACGGGCTTCGCCCTCTCGGTCCTGCACGGCTCCTATGAGGCGATGCACCAAACCCAACAGACCTGCGGCCGCGGACATGTTCAACCCACTTGCCTACAACGCAATGGAAGCGTTTTCGCCTACATAAGGGTTGTGGACGCGCTCGAACCCTATCGTGGTATCCGGGCCATGGCCCGGATAGATGACGTACTCGTCGTCCAAGATCAACAGTTCCTGTTGGATCGACTGCAAGAGCAGCGGCCCGTCCGCGCCAGGCAAGTCAAATCGGCCGATGCTCTGTCGAAACAGTGTATCTCCTGCAAAAACCATTTTGTGGTCATGGGCCACCAAAACGACGTGCCCCGGAGCGTGTCCAGGCACAAATCTGACTTCAAGAGCGATTGTACCAAAACGCAAGACCTGGCCCGCTTGCAGGTAGTGGTCGGGCCGATGTACCGCCTCGATGCGCGTTCCCAGCCACGAAGCAATGTGACGGGGACAGTCCGCGAGAGTGGGCAAGTCAAGTTCATGCAGATAAAAGGGGATGCCGATGGCATCCACAATGTCGTTGACCGCCAGAATATGGTCAAAGTGCGCGTGCGTGTTGACTATGGCGACCGCCGTCAGGCTTTCCTTCTCTATCTCCTGCAAAATCCGATCCGCCGAATCGCCGGGATCAATGATGACCGCCTGCCGGGTCTCGGGGCAGCCCAGCACATAGCAATTCTCCTCCAACAGACCCACGGTTAGCTGTGTGACCAGCATGATGCCACTACCCTCCTGCGGAGGCGTTTGCCTCCCTCTCGCCTTGCAGATACGCCTGCAGAACCCAGTAGGCCGGCATTACGGTCCCATCATGGGTCATAAGGCGGAAATGCGCCTGCGGATCTCCTGCCTCTTCCCAATCCGGCTGGGCACGTTTCAGATACCAGACATGGGCAAGTTCCACCCAAGGCCATTCCTCGATGCGCTCGAAGGCCAAGGGCAGGTACCGGGCTTGCGTTTCAGCGACACGCGCCCAAAGGGCGCGGCCCGACCGGTCGGCACGGCATTCCAGTTCATTTCGGAGATCCAGATGGGTTTGTCCGCGTCCCCATGCTGCACCATCAAATCTCGGGCAAACTGCACTCGTCCAAAATTAATGACCAAGGGATGCATGCGTCGGTCCAGAGGGCCGGACCAGAGGCCGTAGCCCTGCACGGCCAGCACATCGAAATAGGGGGCCGCGCCGGCCTGATACAATCGTTCCAAGTAAACGAGGTCGTTGAGGCTGCCCCCCTGCCGGGTGTCTCCCGTATACGCAGTGGTGGATGCCAGCGCGGCCAGCACGATCACGGCCTCCGGGTCCACGGCCCGTATGGCGGTGGCCGCCGCCTGCAACAGCTGCGCGTAGGCCTCGGGCGAAACCGGCTGGTTACCCCACTCGGGAAAGATGTTGGGTTCGTTCCACAGCTGATAGTGGCGCACGCGGCCCTTGAAATGCGTCGCCACGGCTGCTCCAAAATCCGCGTAATCCTGAAAGTTCCGTGGCGGAGCCTGGGATCCCATGGCGGCTTCATTCCCAATCGCCCAGGTCGGCGGATCATCCAGTCGGAAAACAAGCTGCAGGCCTTCGGCCCGAGCCAGTCGCACGATGTTGTCGTACTTGAACCAAGCGCTGCGCGGGGGATCGTTCCGCCGGTCCATGAAATCGTTGGCTCCATGAATTTCCACGTCCTCCCACGGCATGGGTTGACGCAGATAGGCAAAGCCGGCCTGCGCAGCCAACCCAATCACGGCTTGACGACGGGCCTGTCCCACTTCGTGATGCAGAAAAGTGTTTATCCCGTACGGCACGGTCACGGTCTTGGCCGTGATCCAGTCGTCGGCTATTTCCACACGGGGCCGGGTCCATTGCCGCGCCAAGTCCGTGATCCCCTTGAGCTGAGACAACCGGCTGTCTTCCCCCACTTGGCGGGACATCCAAGCCCGACTGCTGTCGGGCATCGAAAGGGCCAGACTCGTCACGGCCAACGCACCCAACACGAGCCACCAAGGCAACAGGGTGCGCAGGCCTTCAAGGACTTGTTCCAGCGCCTTGGGGGGCATACGGCTTGGGCCACCGCCCATGGGCGCTACTGACAGGATCCTTTTTTCACGTACTCGGAAAACAGCCAGGTGGCACCGGCGAAACGCGGTATCTCAACCTGGATCCAAGAACCGTTGCTGTTGTTGCCAATGATGGCAAAGGCTTCGTCTTGCTGGACGGAGCCTACTACCTTGTTGTCCGAGCCTGTCCCGGGACTCGACCGCACATTCAGAACGGGCGTGGTGACGGTCGCGCACAGGGACGTGGGTGTCGGGGTGGGCTGCGCTTCCTGCGCCGGAGGCTGAGGCGTGGGATCTTCCGGATCTTTCGTGGCTACGTTGGCCAACTGAGGCACCAAGACGCCCTTTACAAGAACAGACGACGGCTTCTCCAGATATTCCGCAGAGGGAGTCGCCGTCGCCGGAGGGGGCAACACTTCCGAAGCCGCGCAGGCTGTAGCCAGCAAGACACCGACTGCCAATCCCGCCGCCCGCCACCATGCCCTCGAAAATTCCATGAAGTGCCAACCCAGCTCGCCCGTTGAAACAACGAGATTATACAATGGTCTTCCGTGCACTCGTCTTGCCATCCACCGCCCGTCGGCTTGATTCAGGATGTTCTCAACTTATGTCAACCTATGTGTCTGGGCGACAAGACCCGGCGTGATGGTATCCTGTATCCTGACAGTGGGTTTTGTCCGGCTGTATTGGCAATCGATGTATGCTCCCCTGAAATGCGAGGAGACCCGGTCATGTTGACAACAAACCAGAAAAAGCGGTTTTTGGACGAAGGCTATCTCCAGTTGCCGGGGGCCGTGCCCTTGGACTTGGTCCACAGTGCCCTGCGCGCCATCAACTACTCCATCGGCAACGTAGGCAAGACGGGCGAGGACGCCAGCCGGAACCGCTCCAGCTTCTTCTGTGCCGAATTGCTGGAGGCGGATGTAATCCTGGATCTCTTTCGCAAGTCCGACGTCATGAAAGTGGCCGAGGAGCTGCTGGGAGCAGGCAATGTCTTGCCCGTGACCATGGCCAAGCCCTATCCTCGCTTCCCGGACGCGCCTGATCAGGAAGCGCGGCTGGGGGGCCACATGGATGGTGTAGGGAGCGGTGCCAACGGCCAGCCCAAGGGCCAGTATCGCCGGAGCTTCACTCTGTTTGCCGTGATCTATCTGGTGGACCTGCCGAAACCGGAGAGCGGCAATTTCACCGTGTGGCCCAAGTCTCATCGCATCTTGGCGCAGCACTTCAGGGAACACGGGCACGAGGTGCTGGCCGAAGGCACCCCGCGCCTGGACCTGCCGGAGGGTCCCCGGATGTTGACAGGCAAGGCAGGCGACCTGATTCTGGCCCACCACCAGATCTATCACGCGGGAGGCTACAATCTATCTCCGCAAGTCCGTCACGCCGTCATCACGCGCCTGAAGCACAAGGACTGCGATGCCCTAGGCTATGGAGCCTATGTGGATATCTGGAAGGAGTGGGCAGGGTTGGCGAATCTCATCCCGGCGTAGCAGTCGCTACGATCCCGCGTTCGGCGTGCACCATCCAAGTCTCAAGGGCCACTTGGCAGTCAAATTCTAGTACGACGAGGTGGTGTTTCTGCGCCGTCCGACCTTGCTCGGATCAAACGACTTGACCGTGACTTTGATGGCACGTCGCTGATATTCCTGGGACGTGCGTGACAACAGCCAGTCCTCGATTTCATTGTCTTGGACGCACATCGTCACCACCGTCGGATTCATGGCGTAATACCGGTGATCCAGCAGGTTCTTGATCTTGCGGCGCACCCAGGAGCCTCGTTCCGATGAGGTGTACTCCACCTTCGGCGTCCGGTAGGCATACCCGTCAATGACCAAGTGAGATATGTTTTTCAAGACCTCGAAGAGATCCGGCAGGGATTGGGCCTGATCGTTCTGACCGCGATAGTTGGACTGCACCGCCTCCCGTACAAAGTCCTCCAAATCCGTGAATTCCAGAAACAGGACCGACTTTCGCTGTTCGATCCAGGTGTTGGCTATGGCCGCGGCCAAGTGAGTCTTCCCACAGCCATGCGGTCCGTTCAGCACCAGCCAGCTAAGGGGCTGCTCCGAAAACTGCAAGGCCTCGTTCAGGGCGTTCTGGAGCAACTGGTTGTCCTCCTTGCTGCCACTGTGGACATCGAAATTCTGAAAACTCCGATCTCGATGCAGATAGGCCGTGTCAATGCGGGACAAGGGTCCCGCCAGATTCTGCTCCACCACTCCGAACTGGCTCCGATAATCCGGGGCATCGATGACCACGTGGGAGACTACCCGGGCATCCGAGAGTCGACTTTGCAGCCGCGCCTCGAAGTCCCAGACCGCGAGGTTGGAGGTAAACACCGTAGGCTGCTGCTCCACATAGCGCCGATTGAGAAGCTGATACAGCTTCTCCTTGGCCCACTGGGTGGACGCCTGGGCTCCCATGTCGTCCAGCACCAATACGGATACATCCCGGATCAGGCTGAAAATACGGTCGAATGACACTTCGGTGTCCGGGTTGTAGCTGGATCGCAACAGGTCCAACAGGTCTGGTACCGGCTTGAACAGAACCGGAGTGCCCTTCTGCAGCAAGACGTGGGAAATCGCCGCGGCCAAGTGCGTTTTGCCACACCCGTGACGGCCTTGCAGAAACAGCCAGCCCTGAGGGTTGCGGGCAAAGTCCAGACTGTGCTGATAGGCGGTCCGCAGGTTTTCGCAGCTCTTTTCGTCATACTGCGGCGGATCCGTCACGAAAGTCACAAATTCCTTGGAAGCCAAGGCTTTCAGCTGGGAGTATTCCCCCAGCTTGCGCATGTGCCGCGCCTGCCGGTGCAGCAGCGTGCATTCACAGGGAAACGCCTCGCCGAAATGCTTGTGGCTTGGCGGCACGTTGCGTTGGTAGAACCCCATGCCCCCACAACGGGGGCACGCGGCCTCCCCTGGCACCGACAGGTCGTCCTGCAGGGCGGGGACCCACCGCTGCGGCACACCTGCACTCGGCGTTGCCCCGCGCGCGCGGCCTTTGGTCCCTCTGAGTGACATGGCCTTGGGGCTACCGCTACTCATCGCTACGTCTCTCTTGCGTCCACCGCGCCAAGACTGCGTCTACATAGCGCAAGGAGCGGGCATTGTGCCGTATCGCAATCTCCATGGCTTCGCAGATCCAGTCGATCGAATACTCCATCTCCAAATCGCGAATGTGGTCCGCGACCAAGGGGGTCAGCAAGCCAAAATTCTGCTGGTAATACCTGAAGGGCAGGGACTGGTCCGAGGGGGGCGGAACAGGGTCGACCTCTTCGGGCATGATGCTCTGTGTCTGCCGCTGGGCCTTGCGCCCGTTCTCGGTGTTCAAGGCATAGGCCTTCTGTGTCTGGGCTGTCTCCGCCACCTGAATCTCCAGGGGCAGCAATGTGTTGCGAATGAGGGCTCGTTCCAAGGCGGCGTCCAGCAAGGCGTCGGGATCATGCAAATCCGAAGTGTCTGCCACCATGCTCAACAGAGTTGGATCCTGCCGCAGCCGATCGTCCAAGATCCAAGGGCCGGGAAGCTTTTCGGTTTGCAGCAGGAAAAACATGTATAGGGTCAGCTTGAGCTCGGCCAAGTCATCAATCTTGGGCAGAAGGTCAGTATAAAAGAGCCGGGGCATCAGGATAGAGCGCATCTCTCCCACTGGAAACCCTGAAAATCCGGTCAGCTTCATGCCGCGTACTCCATTCCCTCCTCCTGATAGTCGCCATACGCCTGCTCCGGCAACTCCGCGAAAGATGTGGTCTCCTTCTTGAAGCGGAACTTGACTTTGCCCAAGGCGCCGTTGCGGTGCTTGGCCACAATCAGCTCGGCCAAGCCTTGGTCCAGCGCTTCTTCATCGTAGTAGTCATCCCGATAGAGGAACATGACGACGTCGGCATCCTGCTCGATACTGCCGCTCTCCCGCAAGTCCTGCAGCATGGGACGCTTGTCCTGCCGGGACTCCACCGCGCGGCTGAGCTGCGACAGGGCTATCACCGGGATGTCCAACTCACGGGCCAGATTCTTGAGCGAGCTGCTGATATAGGTGATTTCCTGCTGGCGGTTCTCGCCATAACGCCCGTTGCCTCCACTGTCCGATCCGGACATGAGCTGCATGTAGTCCACTACCAAGAGATCCAGATTGACCTTGGCATGTAGACGGCGGGACTTGCCCCGAATGTCGGAGACCGAAGAACCCGGAGTGTCGTCCACGTACAACTTGGATCCTGATACGCGTTCCGACGCGACTTCCAGGAGATCCCACTGGGAATTCCCCAGCTCTCCGATCCGCAGTTGATGCAGATTCAGGTTGCTCTCCATGGCCAGCAGACGCTGCGCGACCTGATCCTTGCCCATCTCCAGACTGAAGACGCCCACCTTGGACTCCAACCGTGCGGCGACATGCAAGGCCATGGTCAGGGCAAAGCTGCTTTTGCCCATGCCCGGGCGGGCCGCCAGCACCAACAGATCGCTCTTGTTCAGCCCTCCCAACAACCGGTCCAACTGTGCGAATCCGGTCGGTAAGCCGCGGGTGGTCTTCTGGTTTTCCCGATTTTCCCTCATCTGATCCACCACGTTGACCATGATGTCCTGAATGGGAGTCAGATCGTTGTCCACCCTGACTTGGCCAATCCGGAAAATCCGCTGTTCGGCCTTGTCCAGAATTTCATTGAGATGGAGCTTGCCTTCCGTGGCCATCTGCCGAATGGATTCGGCCGCCACCACCAGCTGGCGCAACAGTGCCTTGCGCTCCACAAGGTGGGCATAGGTCAAGGCATTGACCGAAGTGGGACACTTCTCTGTCAATTCATCCAGGTACGGAGCCCCGCCGGATATGTCCAGATGCCCGTGGCCCTGCATTTCGGTCACGAGAGATACAGGGTCTATGTCCAGCTTCTTTTCATTCAGCCGAGACATCGCCTTGTAGATGACCTGATGCGATTCCTGCTGGAAGTACTCCGGCCGTATCATCTTTTCCGACTCCAAGTAGGCCTTGGGATTGAGCAGAAGCGCACCCAGAAAAGCCTGCTCGGGGTCTACATTCGGCGGCCGTACGCCCACCACTCCATTTGTGCCGTGCATTTCCACTTCCGAAATGATGACTTCGGTCTCTTCGGAATCAGTGATGAAAGGAGGTTCTGCCATGAACGGAAAATCGGAGTTGGATGGACCTGATCTCAACGAAGACGCGAAAACGCCGGAAGTCCAGTCCCGATGGCGCAGAGGATGAGATCAGGTGTACGGCTGCGGATGCAGCACAGGGTCAACGTTTGAACAGGCTGTCCAGATCGAGATCTTCCAAGGCGTCGCGGAAGACATCCAGGCTTCCATCATCCTCGGCGACATCACCGGTCTCGTCCTCCATGTCGTCCACCTGATCCAGGCGGACTTCCTCCGCGGGCACCTTGGCCGCGGCGTCCATCACTTCCTCGCTGACATAAATGGGACATTCGCACCGCACGGCAATGGCGATGGCATCGCTGGGGCGACATTCCATTTCCCGCTCGTCGCCCTCCAAATCGTTGAACACGAGACGCGCCAGATATATGTCCTTCTCCAGACTGTAGATGACCACGTGTGCGAGGCCGTTCAGGGCATCCACCATGAGATGCACAAGGTCGTGGGTCAGGGGCCGCGGCGCCTTTTCGTTGCGCAGTCGCATGGCAATGGCTTCGGCCTCGAAGGATCCGATCCATATTGGCAGGTACCGGTCACCGTCATCCTCCTGCAACACCGCGATGCGATGCTGAGACATGAGACTGACCCTCACGCTCTCCACTCTGACCTTGACCATACTGTCTCTCCTGATCGGCAGGCGTGAGGGACAACACCACTTGTTTGACTTTGCAGTGCGTCGACGACAGGGGTGCTGCAGGCACGCCGGATTGCGACCGAATTCCGGGCGATTATAGCATAGGGACGGAGGTCCAAATCAGCCTTGCGCTGTCTTGGACAGAGGGGAAGGCGTTGCACAAAGCCGGTTTGGGACACGGCGCAATCGGGGACGGAACCAGAGGTCCCCGATCCCATGTCCCACCGTGGACAGCCACCTGGAGCCCCCGCAGGCGGCTCCGGCAAAGTGGGACGGTCTCCCGTCATCGGCCCCGCGATTTTGCGGGGCGGAATTCGTTCTCCTTGACGGAACATCCAGGCTTGGGACGATAACGTCCGTGTCACTGTACAGGACCCCACACCATCTCGGCTACGATCTGAACCATAGTGAATTCAGACGCTTGCAACCAGCGCCCGCTCAACCCGCCGACGGACTGACCAATGTGGATTGAACCGTGACAGGGGATAGGATTTCGTTGACTCAACCGAGGACTTTGATGGCATAATGGCAGAGCTGGATCGGCGGGATCGTGATTCCGCGTCCCATCCACGCCAGGGCGACGTAGCCAAGTGGTTTAAGGCAGAGGTCTGCAAAACCTCCATTCGCCGGTTCGAATCCGGCCGTCGCCTCTCCTTTTTTCCGTATCCAGAGCCAGAACTTGAAGCATACGATCTTTTGGGCCGTCCTGATTTCCCCCTTGGTTCCTTGCGTTTGTTATATTGTCCCTTTCGTTTGCTATATTGGGGCAGTGGATTTCCGTGGCCTATGCACGGAAACAGAGCATGGTTTTTCAGACGCAACGACTCTGCACCAGCCAATTTCGAGTTTCGGCGGTATACGGCTACCATTGCCGACAGAGATCTAATCCCCAGTTAGGCACATGAAAACCAAGTCTCTGCGTTGGCCCCTTGCCGTCCGTGTCATATTGCTTATCATTCTGCTCTCCCTGTTTTATGCCTTTGCGGCGTATGCCCAGACCGAGGCCCAGACCGAGCGGGAGACCGTCGCCACCGCAGGCGCCACATACACCGTACAGTATGGAGACACCTTGGCCAGCATCGCGATTGCAGCCTACGGTGTCGGAGAATACTACGAACCGCTTTGTACCTTCAACGAACTTGATGACTGCCATATCCTGCAAGTAGGAGACCAACTGGTCATTCCGTTGCTGGATGACTTGGGCAAGCTTCCCGTCCTCCCCGAACCCACCGGCACCCTGGAGGAGACGCCGGTCGCAGACCCGACGCCTGTGCCCGCGGCGATTGAGCCGCAGGCCACGCCGACCCCGGATCCAATTGATCCGGATCCGGCTCTGTCTGCGGTCCCGGAAGAAAAGCGAGAAAGTCTGCGCACCATTGTGGCGGATGACACACTGGAGGCCATTGCGCAAGAGGTCTATAACAACGAAACGCTGTCGGGACGCCTGTGCGCGTACAACCTGTTGCCCGACTGCTCGACCTTGGAAGTCGGCCTCCGCATCTTCACCCCCGTTCTGGACGAATTGCTCTTTGGCTCTCCCCTCATGTTCCTGCCGCCTGTCCCGGATGTGGAGGTTGCTGCATCGCCTGTGGACGAGGACGCCACACCTCCAGTGCCCCCCGTCCCGTCCGAGGAGGCGATCGAAACCGCCTCTACTCCCACGCCTTTGGTGGAGCTGACGCCTGAACCTCCTCTGACCCTTTTGCCGGTAGAGGACGACAAGGAGTTGAACCTGAACCGATACATTGAACTGGATTCAAGGCTGGAGATTTGTGCCTACCTCTTGGTGCAGACGACGGTGCCCCAGGTACTGAGCACCAACGGGCCCTATACCTTGTTCCTGCCCAGTGATTCCGCGTGGGTTGGCACCGCGACAGAGCTGATTCAGGGGCTGTTCATTGACGAGGACACGTTGGACCGCACGCTGCGCTCCTATGTAGTGGCCGGCGAATTTTCCTATCAGGATCTGGGAATGCTCGAATCGATCACTTCCCTGGACGGAAAGGTCTGGCCCATTACGGCGGACAGCGACGGTGCCCTCAGGGTAGGCGATGCTCGCATCAGCGCGTCCACGTCGGAGCCGGTCGACGGCATCATTCACTTCCTGGACTTGGTGCAGCCATAGAGCCTGTGCCCATGTCGGCGGAGGGCCATGGGCCATGGTAGCCGAGAATGGGGCCAAGTCCCCCTCGTCCAGCTTGGGCGTCATTTTCGGTCTGCAAGGACCGTTGGCCCGGTCCCTTGCAGGATATCAGCCGCGTCCCGGGCAACAGGAGATGGCGCGCTCCGTGGAGCGCGCCATTGCCCAGCAACAACATGCCATCGTCGAAGCCCCAACAGGGTTGGGCAAGTCCTTCGCCTATTTGATTCCCGCCCTTCTGAGTGGCAAGCAGGTCATTGTGGCCACTGCCAACAAAAGCCTGCAGAACCAACTTGCGGACAAGGACGTGCCGGAACTCCTGCGCATGCTGGGTCTGAACGCCCAATACACCGTGGCCAAGGGCCGCAGCAACTATGTCTGTCATTACAAATGGTTCAACTACATCCAGGAGTTCAAGGATGCCCCGCAGGATTCCCCCAAGACGCCGTTGCCGGTGATCGAGGAAATCACGCTGGGACTGGAGGAGCCAAGTTTCGCCGGCGACATTGAATACTTGGGCAATCCCTTGCCGCGCGACATGGCCAGAGAGCTTGTCAGCTTCCCCCACGACTGCCTTTCCACCAACTGCCGCTTTGCGCACACCCATTGCTATGTGGATCGGATGCGACACGAAGCGTCGCAGTCCCAGCTGATCATTACCAACCATCACCTGTTGCTGTATAGCCTCAAGCCGCAGCACGAGGACCTGCTGCCTACCGCCGACGTGTATATCGTGGACGAGGCACACAACTTGGAAAACGCAGCCACGCTGGTCTTTCAAACCACCATCAACAGTGGCAGTTTGCGCGCGCTGCTGGAAGGCAAGGCATTCCAGGCGGGCTTGGGAAGCCGGATTTCCGAGTTGGAACCTCACAATCAGGCCCTGTTTGCCGCCCTCGCCACGGAAGTGTCCCCGGATGAACCGATACCAGGTCTGCTCGAGGGATTCGCAGAAATGGGCAGCCGGCTGGAAGACGCGGCCGACTGGATGGAAGCCCAGCCCATACCGACCGCCCTGACGCCGGACCGGCAGGCGGAGGCAGAGGCGGAGCGCCAGACTGCATGTCAGGCCTTGAAGACTCTGAGCGGCGACTATCAACGCATGGCCGTGGACGATCCGGAGTACGTCCGGTACAAGCAAGTCCTGCGCCGCCGCGGCGTGGATTTCCACCGGGCCCCGTTGCGGCCGGCCTCGCTCCTGCGCACATTGCTGTTCGAGGCGGAAGACAGATCCGTGATCTGTACCAGCGCTACCTTGACGACCAACGGCAATTTCGATCATTTCAAACGCCAATGCGGGATTCCGTCGACGGGACTCCACGAAAGCAAGCTGCCCCATGTCTTCGATTACGGCAGCCAAGCGTTGCTGTTTCAGCCCCAAATGCCACGCTACGATTTCCAATGCCCCGAGATATACTACGAGGCCGCTGCCGCGCAGATTCGAGATCTCCTGGAAATCACCAACGGCAACACGTTGTGTCTGTTCACCAGTTGGAAGGGTCTCAACATTGTCTTTGACATCTTGAACGCACGAAATCAGAGTGTGATTTGGCCCATTCGTTCCCAAGGCGAGGAGGTGCCGCGACGGGAGTTGCTGGAATGGTTTCAGTCCACGCCGTACAGTGTCCTGTGTGCCACCCGTTCCTTCTGGGAAGGAATCGATGTGCCAGGTGAATCCCTGACTTCCGTGGTATTGGACAAGTTGCCCTTTCCCAACCCCCACGATCCGATTCACAAGCAACGCATGAGATTGATGGACGAGGAAAGGGATTCCCAAGATCCCGGTCCCTTTGTCAGCTACATGCTGCCGCACATGGCTCTGAGCTTGAAGCAGGGATTTGGCCGCCTTATCCGGCGCATAGACGACCAGGGCGTGGTGACCGTGTTGGACACGCGGTTGGAGAACAGCCGATATGGGCCGCGGGTACGGGCGCAAGATCTGCCTCCTGCCCGCTATTCCCGCCATCTGTCCGACGTGTTTCACTTTCTTTCCCCGGAGCAGCGCCGCCGGGCCGTCTATGGGCTGAACGTCGCCGCAACGGAAGACGGAGGGCTTCCTACACAGGTGGAAATGACCGTGCCCCAACGCGGACTGAGAGACACCATGTCCTTGCCCCGTCCCACTGCACAGCATGGCGCCGACCCCTCTGGCGGGTCATTGGCCGCCGCGCTGCAGTTGCTTCGCCAACGCATTGAAAAGCGCGGCGGTCAGGCGATTGAATCCGTGGTCGAATTGCGTTGTCCCGCCACATGGTCCCGGTGGTTCCACCAAAACGAAGGCCAGGACACGGTGGAATTGGCTCAGGAGCTGGATCGCTGGTTGCGAGTCAACTGGCATGGTCTGCTGCATTGTGACCGGTAGCGCACCCCATGTCTGTTTCCGGTCCAATCAGCCTGACTCCGCCATGGGTCAGGAACAGCATCTTCTACCAGATTTTCCCCGACCGATTCCGACGGAGCCAACGGAGCGAAAGCGCACCCCGTCTCCAGTTTGAAGAGTGGGGCGCCAAGCCCAGTTTCTACAGTTACCAAGGGGGCAACCTACAGGGGATCGTGGAGAAACTGGACTATCTCCAGGCGCTCAATGTCACGGCCTTGTACCTGAATCCCATCTTCACCTCGGCTGCGCCCCACAGGTATCACACGTACGACTATTTCTCCATCGATCCCCTGCTGGGGGGCATGGAGGCATTCATCGATCTGCTGCACGCCCTGCACGCCCGGGGCATGCGCCTGATCCTAGATGGAGTCTTCAACCATGTCAGCCGCGGCTTTTGGGCCTTTCATCACGTGCTGGAAAATGGTCGTTCCTCCCCGTACGTAGACTGGTTCTATATCCACGACTGGCCCTTGCGCCCCTACTCCGGAGCGGCTGGCCAACAGAACTATGCCGCCTGGTGGGACTTGCCGGCCCTGCCCAAGTTGCGCCTCGAGAATCCAGACGTGCAGGCATACCTGTGGCAGGCGGTGGAGTTTTGGACCGAGAAGGGCATAGATGGATGGCGGTTGGACGTACCCGAAGAGATACAGGTGTCCGGCTTTTGGGAGGAGTTCCGTCGTCGAGTCAAGCGCATAAACCCCGAGGCCTATATCGTGGGCGAAATTTGGGGCACAGGCAAGGGCTGGCTGGACGGCGACCGGTTCGATGGCATCACCAACTATGCGCTGGGCCGCCACGCTCTGGGATTCTTCGCCCGCGAAGCCTTGCCGGCAGAGCCCATGGACTTGAATGGCCATGCGGTACGACGTTTGGACGCGGCCGAATTTGCCGATCAGGTGAATCAGATGGTCCGGCGCCATGACTGGGAATTTACCCAGTGCAATCTCAACTATCTGGACAGCCACGACATGCCCCGCATGCTGCATCTGGCGGGGGGAGACAAGAGTGCCCTGAAGCTGATGCAGGGGTTTCAGATGACCATGGCAGGGACGCCTCTCATCTATTACGGCACGGAAATCGGCATGGACGGCGCTGCCGACCCGGATTGTCGCCAGGCCTTCCCGTGGCACAACGAATCCCTGTGGCAGCAAGACGTGCTGGCCCATGTAAAATGGCTGACAGGGCTCCGACGCGCGCATCGCGTGTTGCGGGAGGGACGCTACGCCTCGCTGCAGGCGCATGAAGACGTATATGTCTTCAAGCGCTTCCTGGATCGGGAACTGGTCTATGTCGTCTTCAATGTCGGCCATGCACCGGTGCAGGTGCAGATCAAGGATCCCTATGGCCCCCAGCAGGCGTTGATCCTCCGGGACGGGGCCAACGGAGCCTTTGTCCATAGCCAGAACGGCTCTTCCGACCCCTTTACGCTTGAGGGGCGCAGCCTGCGGATCCTGTTGCGCCAAGACTGACCGCGCCGCCAGATCGTGTCCGGCCTCAGAGGCCGGAGGAGGGAATCAGGCGTGCGGCGGCACATACCTGACCATCTTTCCCGCTTGCGATACGCTATCCATACGGACAGGATGGCGTATCGATTGCCAGCCGCCCCGGCAGCCGTAGCCTCGCAAGGACCCTGTCTTGTCCGGCGCCATGGCACGCCGGGCTCTGCGGTATGTCGCAGCCCCCTTGCACGGTTCCAGCAATCCGATCGCTGGACACAATCTCCCTGATCATGATGGGCATGGATACGCATGACGCCCCTAGGAGAATGTTATCCTTCTTGGACAAGGAGAGTCCCTTGCCAGCCCCTCAAAGGACTGGTTCGCCAAAGCCGAATGGAGTTCCCCCGCTGGTGCGAGCAACTCTGCGGACTGCATTGTGAGAGGCCATTCCCATGCGACATTTTGGGGATATTTGCAATCTGACCCGATTCGAGATGATTGGGTTGCTGCGGCTGACCCGGTTTCTACAGCGTGACAGGGAAGTCCGGGGCCAGAACCACCCCATCCTCCAAGGCAAACATTTGGCCATGGTCTTCATGAAGCCCAGTTTGCGCACCCGTGTCAGCTTCGAGACCGGGATGCTGCAGCTGGGGGGCCATGCCTCTTACTTGAGCCCGACCGAGGTGGGCCTGGGAGATCGGGAAACCGCGCCGGACGTGGCCCGCGTGCTGTCCGGGTATGCCGATGGCATCATGGCCCGCGTATTCGACCATCGGCACATTCTGGATCTGATGGAGCACGCACAGGTGCCGGTGATCAACGGCTTGAGCATGGCTACCCATCCCTGCCAGGCCTTGGCCGACATGTACACCTTGGCGCAGGAATTCGGGTCCCACTGGGCCAGTCCGAACTGGCCAGGGCTGCAGGGCCTGAAAATAGTCTATGTCGGAGATGGCGATTCCAACGTGTGCCACAGCCTGCTCGAGGCCGGCCAGCTGCTGGATTTGGAATTGCGGATCGTGGCGCCCGAGGCATACCAGCCGCAGGCGGACTTTCTGGACCGCATCGACGCCGAGGTACAGGTGACCGCCGACTTGGAGGGCGTAGCCGAGGCCGATGTAGTCTATACAGACGTATTTGTCAGCATGGGTCAGGAAGCGGACCGATCCCGCCGCCTGCAGGACTTGGCGGCGTACCAGGTGGATGCCCAGCTGTTGCAGCGCACCCGGAATCCGAAGGCCATCGTGATGCACTGCCTGCCTGCCCACAGAGGGGAAGAGATTTCAGACGAAGTCATGGACGGTCCCCACAGTCGGGTTTTTCCACAGGCGCACAACCGCTTGCATACACAAAAGGCCCTGTTGGCTCACTTGTTGGGTGGCGAGCCACTCCCCACCCCTTGAGGCGATGGATCCGCTGGCCACCTTCAACGAACTGTATCGCACCGATTCGGCACTGACCAATCTGCTGGCCAATTTCCAGCGTGTTCAAGAACCACTGAATCTGCTGGATATCGCGCTGCTGTGCGGATTCATCTTCGTAATTCTGAGCCAGCTGGCAAAGTCGCCAGTCCGGCACTTGCTGAATGGCCTGCTGCTGATTCTGGTGCTCCTGTCAGTAGTCACGGCCTTTCAGGGCCTGACAGCTCTGAATTGGATCATCGCCAACAGTTTTCTGGTCATTCTGGTTTCGATCCCCATCATCTTCCAGCATGAAATCCAGGACCTGTTCAAGGAGTTCGGCACGGGGGCCGCGTTCTGGGATCGTCTGTTCCAAAGGAGAGTGCGATCCGGATCCAGCGATCTCGGATTCATTGACGAACTGATCAGCTCGGTGCGCTACCTGCAGCAACAGCGACTGGGGGCTCTGGTGGTCATTCCCGGCCAAGATCGACTGGCGACCACCCTCAATGAAGGTACGACCATGGATGCGCTGTGTGTGGACTCGCTCCTCAATCTCGTTTTTGAAAAGAACTCCCAGATCCACGATGGCGCGGTGATTCTGCGTGATGGCCGCATCGAAAGGGCCAACGTGCTCTTTGAAATCAAGGACGACGCCCCCCAATCCGCCTCCCACCTCCAGCGCCACTCCGGCTCTCGGCACATGGCGGCCGCCGCCATTACCCGGCACACCGACGCCCTGTGTGTACTGGTTTCGGAGGAAACCGGAGAAATTGAACTGTCACATGGCGGACAACTGACAAGGCTGGAGCCCGAGGCCCTGCAGATCGAGCTGTATCAGATGTTGAGCCATGCGGAGCAGCCCGCCGTGGCAGCACAGTCCCATGGCTAGTCAATTCCTGTCTATACGGGGACGGGGCAAGAGCCTGTGGATGCGCCGGGCCCAACGCCTGCTGGTCTCATTGGCGGCCGCCGTCTTCATGTGGCTATCCATTGTCAATCAACAGGATCCCATGATCGTGCGCACCGTGACCAACACGCCCATTCCCTGCCCGGAAGTGAATGTGGCTCCGTTGTCTTGCGACAGCATCACAGACACCCTGACGGTACGCTTGCGCGCGCCGCGCAGCGTGTGGGAGGATCTGAACAGCCCGTTTCATCAATACCTGAACGTATCCATGGCTCCGCAAAATTCGGAAACCAATCCAGATGCGGATGGCCCGCTCTTCCTGTGTCGCCTGGAAACCCGCCAAGGACCACTGCACGTGCTGGATTACCGGCTGACTTCCGCCCGTCCCGGGGATCCCTGTCACCTGGCCATTCCGTTCGCGGCCCTTGTGTCCCAAGGAGATCTCAATGCCGGGGAGCGCGTAAGCCAGATCCTGCCGGTGTCGCAAGAGCAAGTTGGAGAAGTGCCCGACGGCTTCGACTTGGAAAACCTGTCCCTGAACGTTCAGTATGTCACGCTCACGGGTCCCGAGGAACTGGTGCGCCGGGCCGTGCGCGCCGTGGCCTATATTCCTCTTTATTCCTACGTGTTCAGTCCACAGCAAGAAGGGTTCGAGATGCCCGTTCCCATTCAAATCATGGATGTGGAGGGCAATGCCCTGACGGAGCTGGACATCAGTCCCAGCTCCTTGGTGGCCACTCTCCGTTATTCGCCCCTGCCCAATACGCGGCAAGTGCGGGTGTTGCCCGAAACCCAAGTCGAAGTGGTCAGTGGGTATCTGTTGACGGAAATGCAAAGTGATCCCGAGTTTGTCATTCTGCAGGGTCCCGAAGAGGTCCTGAGCCGCGTGGCAGATCCGCTGTTGGTCCAGTTGGCGGATCCACCGGATCCGCTGACTCGCACCACGGCGGTGACGGCCACGCTGGTGATACCGCCCGGCACCACCAGCAACATCGCGGAAGTCACCTTCACTTGGGAAGTGGATCATGTCATTCTGGACAACACCCTGCGGGCCGAAGCGGTTTGTCTACAGGACAATCCGGACGTGACCTACGATTTCGCGCCCATCTTTCTGCACTTGCGGGGGCCCTTCGAAGCCTTCAATCAATTGCATGCAAGGCAGGCCGCGGGCGACTTCACGTGGCAGGCGCTGTATGACTGTCCTCAGGAAGCAGGCAACTACAGTTTGAGAGCCTCGAGCTTCATCTTCCGTGACCCGGATGTGGAATCCTCAAGCCTCATTGCCATGGTGAGCCACGATCCGCCGCAATTGGAATTGCGGGTTGGCGTCCCGCCCGCCCAGGAAGCGGAACCCTAGTACACTCCCTGCATCTCTCATGTCGAAATCTCTCGTCGCACTGATAGGCCGCCCCAACGTGGGCAAGTCCACTCTCTTCAATCGACTTGTGGGCACGCGCACCGCTATCGTGGAAGATGTGCCGGGCACCACCCGGGATCGCCTGTATGGCACCTGTGAATGGCTGGGGCTGGAGTTTGGGATTGTGGATATGGGGGGCATTTGGTTCCAGAGCCAGGCGGATCAAGAGAGCGGGGCCCACCGGGAAAACCTGCAGAAGTTCCACGATCCCATTTATGCACAAATTGAAATTGCGCTGGCCGAGGCCAATGTCATTCTCTTCCTGGTGGATGTCAAGGAAGGACTCTCGCCGTCCGATGAACGGATCGCACGTCTGCTGCGCCGCCACCAGAAGCCCGCGCTGGTGGTGGTCAACAAGGCCGAAACGGAAGAACGGGTATTGGCGGCGGCGGAGTTCTGGCGGCTGGGATTGGACGAACCCCATCCCGTCTCGGCCTTGCATGGCGACGGCGTCGCGGAGCTGCTGGACCAGCTTGTGCCCCAGCTCGAGGCCGAGTCGGCGGTGGCCGCAAAGGCCCCGGGTTTGGAGATTGCCATTGTAGGACGCCCCAACGTAGGCAAGAGCAGTCTGCTCAATTCCTTTCTGCAGGAGGAACGCGCCATTACCAGCGCCATTCCATGCACCACGCGGGATCCGGTGGACACCGAAATCGTCTATCACCGGCAACGGATCACGCTGATTGACACGGCCGGCATTCGCCGCCGCGGGCGTGTGGAGCGCGGCATCGAGAAATACAGTGTCTTGCGCAGTGCGCGCAGCATCGACCGGGCCCAGGTGTGCCTGTTGATGCTGGACGCTCAAGATGGAGTCATGGCACAGGACGCGCACATTGCCGGCATGATCGAGGAGCGGCGCAAGGGGGTCATTCTCCTGGTGAACAAATGGGACGCCATTGAACGAGATGAACACACCATGCTGGAATTCGAAAAAAGGGTGCGTTCCGATCTCAAGTTCCTGCCTTATGCGCCGCTGGTTTTCGTCAGCGCCCTGACGCGGCAGCGAGTGCATCGCATTTTGCCCTTGGCCTTGGAGGTGCAGGCGGCCCGCACTACGCGCGTGGGCACGGGGCCGTTCAATCAATTGCTGCAGAAGGCCTATCTCAGCGGAGCTCCACCGTCTCGCAATGGTCAACCCTTGCGTCTGTATTACGGCACGCAGGTGCACGTAGCCCCTCCCACCTTCGTGATCTTTGTCAACAACAGCAAGCTGGTCCATTTTTCCTACGAACGCTATATCGAGAACGCCATTCGCCAGGAGTTGCCGTTCCTTGGCACTCCCATTTCACTGCAATTCCGCACCCGTAGTCGCTCAGGCAGAAACGGACCGGGAGCCTGAATCATGCAGACATTGCTGGGTCCCCTGTACCTTCCCAAGGCCTTCATAGCCCTCATCACCATTGCCTGCCTAGGCTATGGTGGCCTGTTGGGCTATGGCAAAGCGCGGCGGCTGATTGAAGGCTCACCGCCGTTTGATGGCGAGCAGGCCTTCCTGCATGTGGAACGGCAGCTGCAATTCGGCCCCCGAACGACCGGCAGCATGGCGAGTCGCCGATTCCGCAATTGGCTGACTGATCTGCTCGTGACCATGGAATGGCAGGTCCATACCCACAACTTTCCTATCAGTGCAGAAGATACGGGAGTGAACGTGATCGCCACGCGCGGCTCGGGACCGGAGCTGCTGCTCGGGGCCCACTATGATTCGCGGATAGTGGCCGACGAGGACCCCTCCCCGAGTTTGCGGGACAGACCGGTACCCGGCGCGAATGATGGCGCTTCGGGGGTAGCGGTACTGCTGGAACTGGCCCGTGTACTGGATGTGGCTGATACCGGCCACACCATCTGTCTGGCTTTCTTTGACGCGGAAGACAACGGCAACATCCCCGGCTGGTTCTGGATCATGGGATCCCAGGCGTATGCCGACACATTGGAGGATCAGCCTCGATGCCGCGCCCCACAAGCTGTGATTATCGTGGACATGGTCGGAGACAGGGATCAACAGATCTTCGTGGAACGGGGCGGGACCCCGGAACTGTCGGAGGCCATTTGGAACCAGGCGGCGGATCTCGGATATAACTCGTTTCTGATTCCCGAACCCCGATTTCAGCTGATAGATGATCATGTGCCTTTCCTGCGGATGGGCATTCCCGCCATCACCATCATTGACTTCGACTACCCCTACTGGCACACGGTGTCCGACACCTTGGACAAGGTGAGCGCGGAGAGTCTAGAGAGAGTGGGCCTAGTCCTGGAGACTTGGCTGGAAAATGGTGCGGTCTGGTCCACTCCTGCCGATCGGGAGCGGTGAAGCAGGGAAAAGTCCCAATCGGCAAATGTCCGGTTTCCCGAATGGTTGGGTACACTACTCCTTACCGATACGGCTAGGTTCGGGGCCGGCACGTATTGGGAAACCGCTCAATTCGACGAGGATCCCCATAGTCCATGAATCCCATTCTGCTGGAAATCGGAAATTTTTCCCTGCACTGGTACGGCCTTATGATCGTGGGGGGTGCCACCCTCAGCGCCTTTTGGAGCGCTGTCTGGGCCAAGCGGTCCGGCGGCGATCCGGACCACATCTGGAATCTGCTGGCTTGGTGCCTGATTGCCGGCATCATCGGAGCCCGCATTTATCATGTTCTGAGTTCTCCGGCTGATGGGGGCGGCCTCGCCTATTACCGTGAAAATCCCATGGCCATCATCAACTTCTGGTCCGGGGGCTTCAGAGGACTGGGCATTTATGGCGGCTTGGCGGGCGGCGTAGGCGCCATCGTGATGTACGCGTGGATCAGCAAGATCAACGTGTTGCAGTACCTAGACTACATTGCCGTCAACGTGCCGCTGGCACAGGCCGTGGGCCGCCTTGGCAATTTCGTCAATCAGGAACTGTATGGGCCGCCCTCCACCGCTCCGTGGGCCTTTTACATCAATCCGAAATACCCTTGCCAAGTGCCCGAAGGAGCCATTGGCTGGTGCAGCGACCCCAATATCTCGCAGCAGGCCATCGATTGGTATGCCACACATGGATTCCATCCCACCTTCTTCTACGAGATGCTGTGGAGTCTGGGCAGTGTCTTGATCATCAATCTGCTGTTTTTCCAGTTCGGGCACAAGTTCCGATTCGGGGATGGAGTTCTGATGCTGTTCATCTTCTACCCAATAGGCCGTTTCCTGGTGGAGTTCCTGCGGCCCGACGCTTGGATGATTGGTTCCGCACTGGCCGCCGCGCAGTGGTTCTCCATCATCATGGTGATCCTGAGCGTGTCCCTGTTCCTCTACCGGCACGTAGACTGGAAGGGCTTTCCGGATGCCTCCGACTCATGGCAGAAGATGAAAACCCCCGTGCGCACGGACGCCTGATTCAAGCCACAAACTCGATATGGGTGTCCACAACCTCCACATCCAGTCTCCAGACCAGCAGATGATTGACCACGTTTTGTAACTGACCTTGCACGTGGCGGTCACTGACCCCAACGCAGGCGACGCTGATGACACCGCGGCGCAGGACATCGTGCGCCGCGGTTTCGCTCACGGATACATTGAAGCGGGTGCGCAGCCGCTGCACGATCGGCTTGACGCGACTGCGCTTGTCTTTCAGGCTGAAAGTGTCGTGCAACCGCAACTCAATGGTCAGCAAACCCACGGACACAGTACGGCGCGCTCCAAGAACCAGGATATCAAGACGTCAACCATGTCCCATACCAGTTGGTCGGCCCCGATGACGACCCTTCGGGAAAAGCCGGTCCGGCCCATTCCCAAGACGACTCCTCTTGCGCCGAGGGACCCGGCAGCGCGATCTATTTTTGATAGGTCCATGCATCGTTGGCATATTTGTGCCGTATCAACGCGCCTGCGGCCTCCATCTCGCGGGGATCGATGTGCGCTTCGATCAGTTCGACGCCGAGTCCGTTGCCTATCCCTCTCACCAAGGCATCCACCACATCGGTCCACGAGAATTCCTGGGACGCTCCCGACACCGTCGCGGCCTGCCACGCCAACGAAGTGGACTTGCGGTCAATTCTGCGCCCCAATGCCTCTCGGGCGGCATGCTCCAAGTCAAGGAAGTGCACGAGCGCGGCTTGGCTTCCCGCAAGAGGAATGCTGCCATGCTGCAGCACATACCCTTCGCGAGCACATTGCGCGCTGCCAATCAGCTTCTTGCCACCCACGGTGATTTCATAGGCACTGGGAATTTCAAAGCAGGCGGCGGAATGCGGAGTGGGCGGAATCTGGCGAGACGTCA
The DNA here is from genome assembly GCA_963422415.1 of Caldilineaceae bacterium. Taxonomy (GTDB): domain Bacteria; phylum Chloroflexota; class Anaerolineae; order Caldilineales; family Caldilineaceae; genus Bin34. The sequence continues at coordinate 1,648,143 of OY729430.1, read as the reverse complement.
GGGGATCCGCCTGGAGACCGAGATGATCGAGAGCCGCCGCAAGACCTTGGCTGATGTGCCGGTAGGCCTCCAATACACCGCCCGAGACCAAGGCATGGTCTCGGGGCAAGGCCAAGGCATAGGTGACTTCCTCGGCGTGCAGCAGGGCTCTCCCGCCCGTGGGACGTCGGACAACCTCCACTCCCTGCGCCTGCGTCGCGGCAAGATCAAGGTCTGAGGCCGATTGAAACCTGCCGATGCTGATCGTGCGACGGCTCCAGCCGTAGATGCGCAGTGTGGATGGCACCCGTCCCTGGGCCACCCAAGCAGCCATGGATTCGTCCAGCGCCATGTTTGCCGCCCCTGTCGCCCGCGCAGGTTCCTGCACCAGTCTCCAAGACTCAGACATCGACCGCCCCCTCCGCGGATCTGCTCCCTCCGCAGGAAATCAGTGTCCGACTGATTGGGCTGGTCAGCGCGTTACAAATTCGGTTCATGCCGTCCGGCTTGGGATCTCCCGCCAAGCCCGGGCTTTCCTTCATTGCCCGTTGCTTCCACAGATGAAGGCCGGCTCGCCTTGCACGGTCACCTGCTTCCGTCCGGCAATGTGTGCGGACCGCAGCACGGCCAGACCATACCCTGCCTCTCCCGGAGTTTCGCATGCCGTACTGGACACGGTGCCGACCTTGATCTTGTCCACGTGCACGTCCGCCTTGGGGGCAACTCCTTGGGGCAACCGGAGCAGCACAAGCCGCCGTGTCACCTTGCCATAGGTAATTTGCCGGGCTATCACTTCCTGACCGGGATAGCATCCCTTGTTCTCGGCACAGATCCAAGCCAAGCCAATCTCAAGCGGATTGCAGTCCCCCTGCAACTCCCTGCCATACCCCGCGCGCTGGGCCAGAATTCTTTGCAACTGATAGGAATTCTCATGGTCCAGAAGCGGCGCGCCCGCGGCGGCCAGCGCCTCTTCCACCTTCTTCGCTTCGGAGGCAGGACAGAGCAGATAAAGACTGGGGAGCTCCAAGCGTTCCATCCAGAATGCGTGCATGGAACCGGCATGATGCACCATGCCGTCTTGCCAATCGCTGCCTTCCCATCCCAGACGACACTCCTCCATGGTCTGGCCCGCCGCCTTTCCGGCCAATTGGAACACCTGCCAGTCGTCGCTGACATCCGTTACCCTCACGTCATCCATGAAGAAAATCTGTTGTTGCAGCATTTCGCGCAGAAACACGGATTCGCCGGGACCGGCAATCAGCAGGTATCCGTCGTCCACCGCGACCACAATGAATACGCTTCGGATCTTGCCCTTCGGTGTCAGCAAGGCGGTGACCACTGCCATTTCTGCAGAGGCGGTCCGCATGTCATTGGTAGTCAGACGCTGCAACAGATCCCAGGCATCCGGCCCCGTGATTCGCACCACGCGAGGACCCGATCTGGGTAGCAATACAGCTTTCTGCCACCATGCAGGCCTGGACGCGTCCAAGACCTGGTTCCTCTCTGTACGATAGCTTTCCGGCATGGGGATATCCTCCATGGTTGGGGCCACAGCGCCTTTGGCCGACGCTTCAGCCAGTCTGGGCATCGGTGGACAAAGTGACACTCTGGGACAATGCGAACGGTCGGTTTGCGGCTGACGAATGTTGCTTTTGCAAAAAGGAAAGGATTTGGAGAAACACCCTGCGGGTGGTCAACGATGTATCCTCCCCTACTTGGATATAGTGGCCTTCATCCGCGAAGTAATAGGTCTGCACCGGCACGGCGGCCTCTTTCAGAGCCGCCGCATATTCTTGGGACTGCTGAATGGGCACCATGTTGTCGGCCCGAGCATGCAGCAGCAAGGTTGGTGGCATGACTTCGGCAGTGTACACTGGGGAGAAACGCATGAAGTTGTCGGGCTTGGCATTGGCGGTGCCCAAGGCAGCCAACGCGTAGCCCAATGCAGGAGGCCAGACCAAGTTGCCTGCATAGAAGGCGGCCGCCCCCGAGAAGGCATTGCTGATCCCACCAAGCAAGGCCACCCCGGTGAATGCAGTCGGTTCTAGGCGCAGCATGCGGTTCAGGACGGCGGCCCCGTAACTGCCGCTGATGGCCAAGGGAAACTCGCCGTCAATGGCATCTCCCAAATCTCCGCTACGGGCCAAATGCAAGGCCAAACGCGCATCCTCGCCATGCTCGATCACGTTTCTGCCGTAACCGGCCAAGGGAGACAAGGCGACCACGGCGTAACCTCGACTGGCGAAGGCGACACTGACATCCTCCCACATCAAGCTGTGGCCCGGGTACAGGGCGAAGAGTAAAGGCAGCCGGGCATCGTGTGCGGCCGCTTCCGGGGGCAGGTACACAAAGAGCGTGTCGTTTACCGTCTCGTTACGCTGAAACGTCCACTGTCGCACTTGGGCAGTGGCTCCTTCCGGATAGGGAGAGGTCGCGGTATAGGAAGCCACCGGCTCCAAGGCGCTGCGGGCCGCGGCGTCCGGCCCAAGGGGTGGCGCCACCAAGGGCTGCAGCGCGATCTCGGGCACAACAATCGATTGTCCCCGCTCCAGTTGTATCGACCACGGCATACCCCACCGGTTTCGCAATACGGCCTCTTCGAAGCCGGCAGCCACGGCGACGGGTATGTAGTTGCCGGCTGGCAATCCCTGCAGTCGATACTCCCCCGCCTGGTTGGCGCGGGTGACATGGGGAGTGCCTTGGGGTTCCGCCACCAGCACGACAGCGTAGGGCAAGGGCCGTCCATCGTAAGTCGCCACCATCCCCTGAACGGCCGCCGCACCTGCTTGCTCGGCAGGGAACAGATAGGGTTCGCCCCGCGCCGCGGCGTAACGAATAGTGTTGGTCATGGGGGACAGGCACCCTGCAATGCACAAGGCCAGTGCACAAAGCAGCAGAGGAAAAGGTATTGAGGCCAACGGTATGGCTCTGTGTCCCAAAGGCAATGATGAGCTTTCTTGTTTCATATAGATATTTTAGTCAAGCCAATCTATACTGAATTCCCGTATTGTGGGGCGAAATCCTGTCACTCCCGGTACCTGCCCTGCAGGACCGCAGACTTGCAGTCCAGACCCTTTGCCGTTGAACCGCAAGGAGCCCCTGCCTATGGAAAGATTTCCCGGCCTTAGGCCCATCTTGCACAGCGCTACCAAGGAATGGCATGAAACAAGGATATTTTCGGCATCCCACAGTCCATCATGACCGTGTCGTTTTCGTGTCGGAAGACGACCTGTGGACAGTGCCTGTCCAAGGCGGCTCCCCGTCCCGCCTGACCAGTAACTTGAGCGCCATTGAATTCCCCCGCTTCGATCCTGAAGGGCGCCAAATCGCCTTCGTGGCCCGGGAAGAAGGCGTTCCGGAAGTGCACCTCATGGACGCGGCGGGCGGGCATGTGCGCCGTCTTACCTATCAGGGCCAGACCAAGAACATTGCCGGTTGGAGTCCGGATGGCCAATGGATCCACTTTGCCACCGGCGCGGGCCAGCCTATACGCGGGCATGACGTGTTGGGCCAAGTCCAGGCTTCCGGAGATGCGCATGGAGTGGAGACGCTGCCCTACGGCCGCGCCAGCGGCATTGCCTTTGGTCCTGCGGGGGGAATCTTGCTGGGACGAAACATCGGCGATCCCGCCCGCTGGAAAAGATACCGGGGCGGCACTGCCGGTCAAGTCTGGATTTCCCGCGAGGAGGGTGCGCCCTTTGTCCCGCTGCACGCGGACCTAAGGGGCAATCTGGCGTCGCCGTTGTGGATCCCCGATCCCGTTCAGGAACAGGGCCGCATCTTTTTCCTGAGTGATCACGAGGGTATCGGAAATCTGTACAGCAGCCTGCCTTCGGGCCTTGATCTGACGCGGCATACTCACCATACCGAATTCTACGCTCGTTTCGCCTCTTGGGGTCCCACCGCCAACGGTAGAGTGCAGATTGTATATCACGCGGGGGCGGACTTGTATCACTATGATGTACAGGCCGACACATCCCGCCGCATCCCTGTAACCTACGCCTCTCCAGGGGTGCAGCGCAGCCGCAAGTTCGTGCCGGCCGCCATCTACCTGGAGCAAGCGGCCCTGCATCCCGAAGGTCATTCGGTCAGCCTCACGGTGCGTGGCAAGAAATTTGTCATAAGCCCCCATGGAGGAGCTGTCCTGCAACTGGGCCAGCGTCATGGGGTGCGTTACCGGTTGCCCACCTATCTACACGATGGCGAGCATCTGGCAACCGTCACGGACGAACTGGGCGAGGAGCGGCTGCAGGTCTTTTGCCCAGCCGCCGTGGGCGGTGGCGAGGCCCATAGCAAGTTGCATGGAGGCTTTGACTTTGGCCGAGCCTGCGCCCTTTATGCCAGTCCTGTCAACATGCAGGTGGCCTTGGTCAATCACCGCGCTGAACTGTGGCTTTATCATCTGGAGACGGAACAGGCGCTGCAGGTGGACCGATCCCCACATGGTCAAATAGAGCATGTGACCTGGTCCCCCGACGGTTGGTGGCTGGCCTATGACTTCGCGGATTCCCATTACACATCCCATATCCGGCTGTATCGTCTGGCCCAGCCCGGCGATGGCAAGGCCCGTGCGGCCGAGTCAGCGCGGATTGTGGAATTGACGCGGCCGGTGCTACGGGATTTCTGTCCGGCCTTCGATCCCAAGGGCCGCTATCTGTACTTCCTGAGCAGTCGGATTCTCAATCCACAATACGACACCGTGAAGTTCGACTTGGGATTTTCCGGTGGCATGCGACCCTATCTTGTCACCCTCCAGGCCAACCTTCCGAATCCCTTTGTGCCCAAGGCGGGTGAATTGGACAACGAGGAAGAGGGGGCGAAGCCGGACAAAGAGGAAGACGCCGATTCGACAGACGATGACGGGCAGCAGGACGCGCAAGCCACGACGAAAGAGGAAACGAAGCCTATCCAGATAGATCTGGAGGGCCTGCAAAACCGCATCCTGCCGTTCCCCGTTCCTGCCGGTCTCTTTTCGGATCTGAAAGCGATTGAGGATCGGGTTTTCTGGATTGAGCATCAGGTCCAAGCTACGCTGCCCGACCCCTTTGTCGAGCTGACCCTGGAAGAGGAAGGAGATGATCTGGCCACCTGGGTTTTCGGACAATTCAAGAGGGAGTATCTGGCCCACAACGTCAAGGACTATGCCCTGTCCGCAAATGGCAAGAAACTGATGTACCGCACCCTGGGGCAACTCCGCGTGGTCAGCGCCACAACCAATGAAGCAGGCATGACCGACGAGGGCTCGCCACGGGTCACGGGGTGGCTTGCGCTCGATCGAGTCAAAGTATCCATTGATCCGATCAGCGAGTGGCGGCAGATGTTCAAGGAGGCCTGGCGTCTGCAACGGGATCAATTCTGGACCGAGGATATGTCCCGCGTGGACTGGCAATCGGTGTTCGATCGGTACTATCCCTTGATTGACCGCGTCGGCAGCCGCTCTGAATTCAGCGATCTCATGTGGGAGATGCAAGGCGAACTAGGCACCAGTCACGCCTACGAAATGGGAGGCGACTACCGCGTCCACCCCCAATATCCACTCGGATCTCTGGGCGCCTCCCTGCGGTGGAATCATGCCTGTCAGGGATATGAGGTCCTAGACTGGATTGTCGGGGACGTCTGGGAACCGGGACAGCATTCTCCCTTGGCCGCCCCCGGCGTAGACGTACAGCGCGGGGACATTTTGATCGCTGTAAACGGGCAGCGGATCTCCGAGGTGACAAGCCCCGACTCCTTGCTGGTGAACCTGGCGAATCAGGAAGTGCAACTGACCTTTCAGCCGCGCCCTGAACCCGCAGAGCAATCTCCAGAGGGGGAAGGCAAGGAAGCAGACGCCGGGAAAGTCAGCCCGGCCGTCCGCCATGTCACAGTCCGTACCCTGGCCCATGAAACCGGGGCGGTGTATCGCGCCTGGGTGAATCAGAACCGGGACCGGGTGCACGCCCTGTCCGCGGGCCGCTTGGGCTACTTGCACATTCCCGACATGGGCGCGCGCGGCTTCGCCGAATTTCACCGCGGCTTTCTGAGCGAGGTGCGTCGGGAGGGCATGGTGGTCGACCTGCGCTTCAACGGGGGCGGTCACGTCAGCGCACTGCTCCTGGAACAACTGGCCCGACGGCGGCTGGGATTTGACCAGACCCGGTGGCAGGGCGCCATTCCATACCCCACCGAATCGGTGGCAGGACCCATCGTAGCCCTGACCAACGAGCTGGCCGGCAGTGACGGGGACATGTTCAGCCATGCCTTCAAGCTGATGAATCTAGGGCCTCTGATTGGCAAGCGCACGTGGGGCGGGGTCATTGGCATCTGGCCGCAGCATGCTCTGGTGGACAACACAGTGACCACCCAGCCGGAATACAGCATCTGGTTCAGAGATGTGGGCTGGAGCGTGGAGAACCATGGCACAGATCCGGATATCGAGGTGGAAATCACGCCCAATGACTATCTACAGGGCCTAGACCCGCAGCTGGACCGCGCGGTCACCGAATGCCTACGGCTCCTCACGGAGAATCCCCCGTTGCAACCCCAGTTGGAAGGAAGACCCAATCTGTCCCTCCCCTCCTTGCTGGCAGACTATTCCAGCAAGGCATAGAGGCCGGTGATCCGGGAGCGCAACCTCATGCACATTCAGTTTGACTCTTCCGTATTGCAACCGGATTCTCGTCGCCGCGGACCGGCTCTGGACATTATGGCTGCCGCCCTCAAGGCAGTGGATCCGTGGGGCGCCGTACAGAAATCCCTGCAAGTGGATGGGGATCGGCTATGTTTGCCCAACCAGACATACGACCTGAAGGCCCTGGATCGGATCTTGGTGTTAGGGGCCGGCAAAGCGGGCGGGCCTATGGCCCAGGCCGTAGAGGCCTGTTTGCAAGACCGCATCTCGACGGGATTGGTGGTGGTCAAGGACGATCACGAAGTCCCCACGGACATCATCGAAATCTGTGCGGCCAGCCACCCCGTGCCTGATGCCCGCGGCGTGTCCGCCGGTCGGCGAATCCTGGAACTGGCGCAGAGCGCCACGCGACGGGATCTAGTGATTGCCTTGCTCTCCGGAGGGGGATCCGCCCTGCTGGTGGCCCCTGCCGCCGGCATTTCGCTCCGAGACATGCAAGACATGACCCACCGCCTGTTAGCCGCGGGAGCCACCATCAACGAGATAAACTGCCTGCGCAAGCATTGCAGTGGCATCAAGGGAGGGCAACTGGCGCGTGCCGCCTATCCCGCTGCCTGCGTTACCTTGGCCCTGAGTGATGTCATTGGCAGCCCACTGGATATCATAGCCAGCGGGCCTACCGTGCCAGACCATAGCTCCTGGTCCGAAGCCTGGGAGATCGTGATGCGATTTGACTTGGCGGAAACGCTGCCATCCGCCATCCACAAACGATTGAAGGCCGGTCTGGCCGGTACCGTACCCGACACGCCCAAGCCCAGCGATCCACTTTTCGATCACGCCTATGCCGTCGTCGTGGCCGACAATCGCACGGCGGCGCTGGCAGCACGGGATCATGCGGCGGAACTGGGCTTTGGCGCTCGTCTCATCACCACCTATCTGCAAGGCGAAGCCCGAGAGGTGGCCCAGGTGGCCGTGGGTCTGGCACAGGAAGTGCAGGCTCATGCCAACCCCGTCACGCCACCTGCCTGCCTCATTCTGGGCGGGGAGACCACGGTCACGCTGGGTTCGCATCCCGGGCAAGGGGGCCGCAATCAGGAGTTGGCTCTGGCGGCCGCGCTCGCCCTGCAGGAAATTCCCGGTGTGGTCGTGGCGGCGCTGGCAACCGATGGCACCGACGGCCCTACCGACGGCACCGGCGCAATTGTGGACTCAACCACAGTAGCTCGGGGCCTGGAGCTGGGCCTGAATCCCCAACAGCATCTGAAAGACCACAACGCCTATCCCTATCTGGCCCAGGTCCAGGATTTGCTGCGCACCGGTCCCACTTTCACCAACGTGAACGATTTGCTGTTTGTGTTCGTATGGGGCTGACCGTGATTTCCGGTATCATGAAGGAGCCCTGCCTGTCCAGAGCGGACGCAAGGCTTTAGGCAGGGTCCGGCAAAATTCGAGCCTTTGCCCTTGAACACCCAAAGGAGTGCTTGGCGATGTCCACTGTAACCATTTCTATCCACAGCGTTGGCGATGTCCAGGTGCCAGCCCAAAAGCGATTGGTCCTGGCATTGGTGGACGAAGGGGGTGTGGACCAGATCCACGCCTGTGGAGGCAACTGCAAATGTACCACCTGTGCAGTGCGGTTCCTGAATGGCGAGCCCGCCCGCATCACTGCGGCCGAGAAGGAAAAACTGGCGGAGAGGGGACTGACCGATGTACGGCTATCCTGCCAGATCTTGGCCGAGGACGGCATGAAGGTGGAAATTCTCAACCATCTGGAAGGTTCCGGCAGGTCGGATCCCGGCGGCCGTCCCGAAGATGCCATTGCCCCGAATCCCGTGTGGGAAACGACCTGAAGCGAAATACGTTCGTCGCCAGGAAGCCCAGAGGGAGACAGGCTGAAAACATCTGCAGCGCAGCTTTTCCATAGCCTAAGCCTAGGGGGAATCAAAAAGCCCCGGGCAGTCCTAGGACTGCCCGGGGCTTTTCTGCTGCAGACCGAGCTGGACCCGTCTTGGGTTCCAGTCCCGTCTTGCAAGTTCCAATTAGCCTATGGTTAGGAGACGAGTCAAGGCCAAGGCGATTGTGCCCGGCTGGATCTGGCCAATCAGATCATTGGCCAGTTCCTCTTGGTTCCCAGTGCCGTTGACCACAGCCATGACCAAGGCCTCCAAGGTGTCGGGATTGATGTCCTGCAAAATGATTTCGCCCCAAATCTGCTCGAGCGCCGCGTCGGAAAACAGTGCCTCGGTCAGTTCAGCCGGGACCGTGTCCCCCATGCCTTCCGTGACGATGTCTTGTACGGCTTGGGCAGACAGCGCTTCCACCACAATTGCCCGCCACGTGTCATCCGCCAGATCCGCAGCCACCATGCCTACATAGGCGCCGACGGACATGAATTCACCCGCCAAGGAGCTCGCGATGACGGAAGTGACCGTATTGGATTCCAAGTCGCCCAGCAGCAGCGGCAGAATGGAAGTGTCTGTGACCAAGCTGGCCATTTCATCGTCAATGTCAATGAGAACGCACTGGGACATGTCGTTCAGATCGCCACTGGTATGCACGCCCAAGGACAGGCTGCCGTCAGGGCGGAAGGTCAACGGGGCAATGCTCACTTCCGTGGTATCCAGACATTCCTGCGCCTGGACCGCCTTGGCAACGGCTCGGGCAAAGTCTTGGACCGGGTTGATGTTGGCATCCACGATCTGATCCAAGCGGCCGGCGCTGATAGAAGAAGAACCATCAAGGCCCGCGACGGAGGACACATCAATCGACAGGGTCAGATCGCTGACCGTGCTGCCGGAGATGCTCACGGAGTAGTTCACGTCATGTTCACTGGTGGTGTACATGGACATGGTAGGTTCGCAGGATCGCTGTGCCAAAGCCAGAGTCGACTGCAGGTTCAAGGTGCTGCCACTGGCGCCCACGATGCGGGTCATGCCGGGCACCCAGCGCATGCGCGTGGTACAGGACTCCTCAACGGAACCGCCATAGGCCAGCTGATCGTCAATCAGGGTGATGACGTCACTGACATCCACCATCCCATTTACAGTCATGGACAAATTTCCCTTGTCCATGGAGATGTTGTCAAAACCCTGAAATTCAACGTCAATGGTGCGATACCCAGCCGGGACCACCACCGTCGCGGCCTCGGACTGGGCGGAGGCCGTCATCGGGGCTACCAGCATGAGAACGGCAACCAAGACCAGAGAACAAGACAAGACGATTTTTCGCATTACGCTTCTCCTTACATATGGGAACGAAACGGACATTGCACACAACCGCACAATGGAAAGTCCATCAGAGAAATTCCCTGACGCTCGCCCCCATCCAGCTGGGCCGAAGCGGGTGGACTGCCATGATGATTTCTCCTGATGCCTCTCCATTATACTCAAGAATCCAACTTGGACCTTCCTCACTTGCAGGTGTGTAGGCAGCTTATGCACGCAGGCAGCGGAACATGTATACATTCCGTAGGCAAAGCGTCAGATAACGCAGACAGGAATTCTTCCATGTCCCATCTCCATTGCGCCATGGCTCCAATTCGGAATCCTGGTTCCCGACATCACGGCCGGAAATTGGCGGCCTTCCTGATCGCTCTCTGCCTGCTGGCAGGATGCACTAGACTGGATCCCAGCCGCGGAGACGGAGCCGCCGCCGCGGAGCCGTCTCTTGCCGCGCCCGAGTCCGGCATACCGGCAGGCGCCCAAGAGGTCGAAGTCGTGCGGGTGGTGGATGGAGACACCATCGTGATTTCCCAGGATGGCTCCGAACACAAGGTCCGATACATTCTGATCGACACTCCGGAACAGGGGGAACCCCTCTACAACGAGGCAACCAAGTTGAATCAGCTCCTGATTGGCGGACAAACCGTCCATCTGATCAAGGACATGTCGGAAACAGACCGCTATGGCCGTCTCCTGCGCTATGTCTATACGCAGGACGGCGTGCTGGTGAATGCCGAAATCGTGCGGCAGGGCTTGGCACGGGTGGCGGTTTTTCCACCGGACACCAAGCTGGAACAGGAGATCAGGGTCGCGGAAACGGAAGCCCGAGAACGCAAAATCGGGATCTGGAATTAAGGCTTGTCGTCTTTGGAGTTTTCATCCCCCAATCCTGTAAGCGTCATGGGCTGGAGCATGCGGCGGCGCACCAGAATCACGTAGCCAACTCCCAAGATGAGGGCAAAGGTGTACCACTGCAACGCATAGCTGAGATGGTTGCCTTCGTTCAGTTCCCGTTCTCGGGCCTGGCGGCGTGGAAAGCCATACTCGGCATCCGGGTCTAGGGCTCTTTCCAGAAACATGGGGGCCAACGACAGATCCAACACCGTTTCCAAGGCTTCCAGGTCTTCCCGATACCACAGCTGGTCGGTTGGTATTTCCACCGCCAGTCCACCCCGATCCTCCGGACTCAGGGAACCTGAGGGGCGCAACAGACCCTCAATCTGGATCTCTGCCTTCTCTTCGTCAAACAGGCTCCAGTCACGAGGCAACGTATCCGGTGGAATCCAGCCCCGGTCCACCATCAGCACAAGGTCGGAATCGGTCAAGTGAAAGGGCGTAAAAAGATTCACTCCCAGAGCATCCTTGTAGAACTTGTTCTTGATACCCACCTGACGGGAATAATCGAAGGCGCCCGTGGCCACTGCTCGCCGGTCCGCCAGCTCCTCCACCGACCACTCGCCTCCTAGCGTGTGCACGTCCACAGGGGAAGCGGCTAGTTTCGCAAGCGTTGCGGCATTGTAGTTGCGTTTCTGTTCCAGTCTGTCCAGTTGCCAAAACCCTAGTCCGGCCAGTCCGGCCATGCCCAGCAGAACAAGCAGTGTTGGCAGAATCCAACGGGCCGAAAACAACAGCAGCAAGGGGACGCGGGGAACAGAGACAGGTCTCGTTTCGTTGGAGGCGACCATGGCCTACTTGTCAGAACGGATCAAGAGCGGGAGAACAGATCCCGTAGCCAAGCCGTGAACCTCTGCACAAGGGGTTCCGCCCTTTCTGCGCGGGGTTCTTCCACGTTAAGGACAAATTCATGGGTCGCGGTCTCGGCGCCCACAGTCAGCACCACGGATATCCGCCAAGAGCCAGGCTGCGGCAGTTCTAGGCGAGCCTCGTAGAAAAGCTTGTTGGTCGCCTGCTCATGCGTAGCCAACGCCGCGGTGGCCAAGTCGAAGTCCCCAGTCCGCGTAGCCAACACCCAGACCTCGGCATCCCGTACCGACACAGTCTCGTCGGCATTGTCCGCCATGGGGGTGTTCACGGACACCGTGATGTGCTGCTCCCCCACAATGGCGGGCAATGGGTCCAGCCAGACATACAGCACAAACGGGTCGACCCAGGCTTCCGACACTACGGGCTCGCCGCCTGAGTGCCCATGGACTGGCCGGGGCAACAGGACAGTGGTCAGGACTGTCATGCACAAGACGACTTCGATCGCAAGGTGCCGTCTGTGGACACCGACAAGCAAGGCGATTCCCATGAGCGTGCGTTTCTATGGGAGGTAGTCGGGGGTTGGCTTGGGCCGCGGAGGCGAGCTGCGGGAGACGAGTTGGCCCAGCAGAATGATCACGCCTAGAAGATACATCATACTCGCGGGAATCCACATGATGATTCCCGCGATCTTCTGATCATGCATCACGCTCATGCCGAAGATGCGCGGCACAGTCTCGAAGTGGCTATATACTGGATAGTCCACAAAACTGAGTAGAGCCCCCAGAATCACGTGGGGAGGGACACACAGCAGCAGGGCGGCCATCTTACCCAAATGGCCGACGTGTCCATGCACATGGGGCGCAGCCGCAAAAATGGGCCACCAGAAAAGCAAGGCGCCGCCAAAGAAGGTGACGTGTTCCAGATCGTGGATCCATCCATTGTGCTGCGCTTGGTTGTAAAGACCGGGATCGTGCCAGAGCAGGATGCCGCCTATGTAAATCCCATAGAGAACCGGCATGGGGGTTGCCTTGTGGATCCCGCGGCGAAAGGCGGTTCCGCCCTGTAAATGTCGCGTTACCGCCGTGCGCCACGTGGCAGGCAAGGACCACAGCATGACGGGAAAGGGGTTGGCCCAGAGCATGAGACACGGAGCCACCATGAGCAAGAGCAGATGCTGCACCATGTGAATGGTCAACAGCAGGCCGCCATACACATCCAGAAAGGACTGCAGGGCACAGAGCAGCGTCGCTAGGCTCAGGCCATACAGAACGAGGGCCTTCCCCGTGGCCAAACGCCAAGCATGCTGGTGTCGCCGCAACCGCATCCAGCCCCGCAGAAACAGGATGCCAAACCCGCAGGAAACCAAAAGGACACCGGGATGCCACTCCCATGTGGTCAGAGCGGCCAGTACACTGTCGGAAATCAGCGCAGTTCAGGTTTGTGAGGACCGAGAGTCCGGACCGCGTGATTCAATGGACGCCCGAGGAGACTTGGCCAATGAGATAGAGGGCGGGATAAAAGAAGATCCAGACCAAGTCTACATAGTGCCAGTAAATGGCACAGGCTTCCACGCCCCAATGCCGCTCTTCCGTATAGACGTCCTTCCGGCCGTTCCACCATACGACGGCAATGAAGATCACGCCCGTGATGACATGGATGGCATGCATGCCGGTCATGCCGAAGATTACGGCCCCGAAGACACCGTCCCCCGGACCGACATGGTGCTCCAGGTTCACAAAGGGGAGATGAATCAGTCCCCATTCAAAAATGATTACGCCAAAAAGAAAGATCAGGCCCAGCGTCCCGGTAACCGCCAGACTGGCCAAAAAATCTCGCTTGCGCCCATTGGCCACGGCCACTTCCGCGCGGTTCATGAAGTAGCTGCTTGCCAGCAGCACCACCGTCACCACCAGACCCACTGTCTGATCCAGTTCGGGCCGCACAATGTGCCCGTCTTCCTGCCACAGGGCAAAGCGGGTGATCAGCAGTCCCCCAAACAGGAACAGTTCGGAAAAGAAGAACAGCCAGATTCCCATCCGGTTGTTGCGGGTAGCGTTCTGGTACACAGCCAAGGCATCGGCGGCGACAACGCTCATTTCAGTGGCCTTCCTCTTCTCGCCAGAGACTGGTGACATGCATGAAGTAGTAGACCACGAAGATAGCCTTGGCGGCTCCCAGCAGCAGCAGGATGGTGGCGCTGGAAGTTTGCAGGGCCACCACGTACTCGATCACCGTGAGGATCAACAGGATGATCCCAACGATGATCCCCGGTCGGAAAACAGACTTTTTGCTCATAGCGTACGGTCAATGACGAGCGGGAGTCGTCTGGTTCTCTTCCATGGTCACGTACTCCTCCGCCAATCCGTAATCGTAGGGTTCCCCCACGACGCGCAGAGGAGCAGCATAGCTGTGTTCCGGCACCGGAGACGGTATCTGCCATTCCGGCGAACGCGAGCGCCAAGGATTGCTTGGCGCCTTGACTCCAATCTCGGCGCTCACCAGCAGATTGTAGATCATGATGAGAACGGATAACCCAATCAGAAAACCGACAATGGTGGTCTCCAGATGCCGGGCCTCGATCAGTCCCCCGCCCAGCAGTGGATCATAGTCCACAATACGGCGGCGCATGCCCATGGTGCCGACCGTCATCTGACCAATCGACATGATCCAGAAAGAGGGAGTCATGATGAAGAAATGCAACTTCCCCAGGAACTCGTTGTACATGCGGCCCGTAATCTTCGGGAACCAGAAATAGATGGCGGCAAAGAAGGGGAAAACGAAGCCGCCAAAGAGTGTGGCATGGAAGTGGCCCACGACGAAATAGGTGTCATGCAGATACAGATCCGAAGCCACGGTGGCCAGAATGGGCCCTGTCAGCCCCCCCAGCAGGAACACCGAAATGGCGCCGAGCGTGAACAACATGGGCGTGGAGAGATGCAGGCGTCCGCCCCACAGGGTGGCAATCCAGCTGAAGAATTTCACGCCTGTGGGCACGGCCACCAGCAAGGTGGAGATCATGAAGGGAACCCGCAAGTAGTCGGAGTAGCCGGATGTAAACATATGATGGCCCCAGACCAGGAAACCCACCAGGGCTATGGCGATGCTGGACAACGCGATCCATTTGTAGCCAAACAGAGGCTTGCGCGAGAACACCGGCAACAACTCGCTGATGATGCCCAGTCCAGGTAGCACGAACACATACACGGCCGGATGCGAATAGAACCAGAATATGTGCTGAAACAGCACGGGGTTGCCGCCACCTTCCGGATCGAAGAACCCCATGCCCAGCATCCGTTCGGACAGGCCCATCAGGAATGCGGTGCCAATGGCCTGCGTGGCGGTCAATTGAATAAGGCTGGTGGACAGCACGGCCCAGCAGAAGATGGGAATGCGAAACAGGTCCATACCCGGGGGTCGCATGGTAAGGATGGTGACAATCAGGTTGATGGAGCCCAGAATGGAAGACAGGCCAATGAAATAGATGCCCAGGAACAGAAACTGGTAGCCAACCGGCCCCGAGGTGCTGAGCGGCGGATAGGCAGTCCAACCGGAGTCAAATCCGCCCAGAAAGACACTGGAGAGCAGGAGCAACGCGCCCGGGATGTTGATCCAGAAGGCAAAGGCGTTGAGACGCGGAAACGCCATGTCCTCCGCCCCGATCATCAGGGGCACGAGATAGTTGGCCATGCCCCCCACACCCAGCAGGATGGCTCCAATCACGGTCCAGCCGTGCAGGCCGATCAGCTTGTTGTACATGCCCATGCCCAGAAACTGCAGGTCCGCCTGTGCCAGTTCCGCGCGGAAGACCAGCGCAAAGGAGCCGCCCACCATCAGGAGCACAATGGACGCGATCGAATATTGAATGCCGATCACCTTGTGGTTGTAATCGGTGGAGAAGTACCGCGTCCAAGCCGGCTTCCCCACGGGCGGGCCATGCACCAGTGGCGTGGCCTTGCCGCGGCACCATTGAAGCCAGTCGTCGATGGCCCCAACGCCCCACATGAACGCAAAACCGCCTGTCAGCCCCCCCACCACAAAGACAACCTCTGGATCCCAGAAGTCGAGTCCCGCCAGCAAGCGCCAGATCATGGCCAAGGCCATCCCGACCACCATGCCCGCAGCCTGGAAAAGCAACCCTCGGGTCAAGCCCAATTGCATCAACATGACATTTGTCTCAGTCCAATGTGTCCAAATTCCGCCTGCGCCGGATCATTCCAGCTGTGTTGCCACCCAAGCATCAAACTCCTCTTGGGCAACCACTCTTACATCCGCCAGCATGTACGCGTGCCGCAGGCCGCACAATTCGGCGCAGCGCAGCTTGAATTCCCCGATTTCCGTGGGGGTGACCCGCAGCTCGGTCTTGATGCCAGGCACCAGATCCTGCTTGACACGCCATTCCACCACCCAAAAGGAGTGCAATACATCCTCGGCTTCCATGGACAGCAACAGGGGCTGGTTGACCGGCACGACCAGCTGCGTCGTCTGAAACTCCCCTTCCGAGGGATAGGCAAAGCGCCATGCCCACTGCAGTCCCGTCACTTCCACTGTCATTTCATCGGACTGGGGAACAGTAATGTCGGCCAACACCCGCGTGCCCAAGACAGCGAAATAGCCTACCACGATCAGGGGTACCACGGTCCAGATCACTTCCAAGGCCCCATTGCCGTGGAAGTAGTCTCCCTCCAGTTCCTCTTCGCCCGGGCGCACCCGAAACACCACCAGTGCATAGCCCATGATGACCAACACCAAGGCTCCAGCCGCGGCAATCAGCCAGATATGGGTCCCAATCAGGTTGTCTATCAGGGCGGCTTGCGAACTGGCCTGCGACTCGGGCAAAGGCAAGGACAGATCCAGAATCCACTGGATCACCAATGTAAACACAAGGACCAGAGCCCCCGCCCACAAGAAATGCTTCCTGCTGGTGCTACGCATTCCTACCTTAAGTTCTTGCAATTGTCGTATTGAGCCAACATGTTGCTTGCGCGAGAGCAGGCGGATTATAGCACTACGGCATCTGATCCAACCTGATTCCCTCTTCTGAAATCCAAGCTGCAAGTCATCGTCCGAGGGCAGCCCAAATTCCTTGGCTGCGAAACGGCGCCGGATTTTGTTCCGGTAGCAACCCGCCTCGCATTCTGAAACCTCCGGCGATCGCCCCTGTGCTCCTTGTCACCTGGATCGTGGTACAGCCATGGCAGCAGGAAAGATCACCTTCGCGCTCCATCGCGCAATTGCAAGACCGTGGGTCCTGTGTTCTAATTGGTCCATATTCTTGCTGCCGACGCGGCCCCTTCTGCCTTGCCCGGCGCCATGGTGACACCTGAGCGCGTGGCTGTATGGAACGTGATATACGGGCGGCAGATCAGAAATCTCATGAATGAAATTTCCCAAGACGGACGGATAGTCGAGATCAATCTCCGAGCCCCCGCGAGAAAGGAGCGGAAACCGGCAGCGCCGGCTGCGGAGTCCACTGCTCCGGGGATTGCCTTTGCCGAGGCGGTGCCGCTATTTCTGGCCAGCCTGACCGAGCGAGGCTTGGCCGAGAATACCGTCAAGGCCTTCTCCCACGATCTGAACATACTCAGCGACTACTTCCAAAGACAGACCCCCGTCCAGAATCTGCTGCTTGAAGATCTCCACTTCTTCCTTCATTGGCTGGAACATGACCGTGGAATCCGTTGCAGCAAGAAAACCTTGTCACGCCGCATCGCCAGCGCCAAGGGATTTTTCCGGTGGATGCACCAAGAAGGGCACATATCCGAGAACCCGGCGGCCGCGTTGAAGCAAGTCCAGCCAGAGTCCTATGTCCCTGCCATCTTGGACAGGAAGGAAGTGCGCTCCCTGTATAGAGCGGCGTCGGACATGTTCTGGCGCTTGGAAAAGGCGGACGAGCGGCCGCTGCTGCTGCTGTCTTTGCTTCTCCAAACCGGCATGAAGAAACAGGAGTGCCTCAACCTGCGCACAGGGAATTTCCGGGTGGAGGGCGACCAGCGCTTTTCGGTGACCATCCGCGCCCCCGGCGGCAATGCGAACTACAAGACCCGAGTCTTGGCGCTGAATCCCTCCACTATCCCCCACTTTCAGCAATATTGCCAGAGCAACGGCTTGGGGGACGATCCGGAAGATCGGCTTTTTGCCTGCACGGCCCGGAATCTGGAGTATATTCTGGAACACTTGGGGCGGGCTGCCGGCATCCACAGCTGCAAGGTCGGCTTTGAAGTCTTGCGTTGGACCTGTGCGGTCAATGCCTTCCGCCAGTCCATGCCGGAGGAGGCATTGCGTCAGCAGCTGGGTCTGTCCAAGGTTGCGTGGCGGGACACGCGCGCCAAGATCCAAGCCCTATTGTAGCGGCTCCGGAGCGAAAGCGGCAGCGACTCGGATCCACTCCGCCACACTTAGCGTTTCCGCACGCCGCGCTGGATCCACCTGCGCTTGGTACAGGCGACGCTGTACCCGATCCCGGGACAGCCCCAACCCGTGGCTGATTGAATTGGCCAGCTGCTTGCGCCTCTGGCCAAAGCCGGCCCGCGCCAAGGTGAACATCTTGCGGGCGTCCACGCCATGCCGCAAGGCCGCGGGATGAGTTTTCAGATCCACCAATGCGCTGCGGATCCGGGGGGCGGGAAAAAACGCCCCGCCCGGTATGCGCAGGCAAATGCGACAGGCGGCATGGAACTGAGCGCCCACGGACAACAGCGACATGGAACCGGGCAGCGCACAGATCCGGCGCGCCACGTCCTCCTGCACCAAAAGGATGGCTCTGACGGGCTTGGGCGCCGCCCCTGCCAAAAGGTGCATGAGGATGCGGTTGGCGGCATGGTACGGCAGATTCGCCACTACCTTGTAGGCAGTGACCGGGGGGCCGACCTGGGCCCAGAGTTCCGGTACATGGCACTCCAGAATGTCACGCTCCACAATGTGGACCGAGATCTCTTGCTGAAATTCTTGGCGCAGGACCGCCGCCAGCTTCTTGTCGATTTCCACCGCCAGGACCTGTCCTGCGCGGGCGGCCAGCTGCCAAGTCAAGCCCCCCAGACCCGGACCGACCTCCAGCACCCGATCGCCGGCGGCCAGTTCGGCGGCCTCCGCGATGCGGCGCAAGTAGGTTTCATCAATCAGGAAATTCTGGGACAGGGACCGTTGGGGGCGCAACCCATGCTGGTGCAACAGGCGCAGCTGCCAATTGCTAGTCATCTTTGAGGCTGAACACGGACATGAAGGCCTCTTGCGGAATCTCCACCTGGCCCACCATCTTCATTCGTTTCTTGCCTTCTTTCTGCTGCGCCAGCAACTTGCGCTTCCGGGTCACGTCCCCCCCGTAGCACTTGGCCAGCACGTCCTTGCGCAACGCCCGCACATTGGCACGCGCAATCACCTTGTTGCCTATCGCGGCCTGGATGGGCACTTCGAACATCTGGCGCGGGATCAGCCGCTTCATCTTGCCGACCAACAGCTGACCGCTGGAATGCGCCTTTTGGCGATGGACGATCAGGCTCATGGCGTCGACGGGCTGGCGGTTGACCCATATGTCCAGCCGCACCATGTCCGCCTCGCGATATTCCTCGAAGTGGTAGTCCAAGCTGGCGTATCCCCGAGTGGCGGCTTTCAGTTCGCTGTAGAAATCCACGATGATCTCCGAAAGCGGCATGCAATACCCGAGCTCGACCCGGCGCGTGTCCAGCCAGTCTTGGGCGACCACTTCACCGCGGCGGTTGGTCACCAGCGTCATGACTGCCCCCATGTAGTCCGAGGGCGTATAGATGCTGACCCTGCACCAAGGCTCCGAGAGCACGGCAATCTGGGTGGGGTCCGGCAGGTCCACCGGGCTGTGGATATTCAGGATTTCGTCATCGGTGCGCATCACTTCGTATTGCACGGACGGGGCCGTGAAGATGACGTCGAGTTCATATTCCCGTTCCAGTCGCTCCTGGACGATGCCCATGTGGAACAGCCCCAGATACCCGACGCGAAATCCAAAGCCCAAGGCGTGACTGGTCTCGGGCTGAAGAGTCAAGGCCGCGTCGTTGAGATGCAGCTTCTCCAAGGCATCCCGCAGATCGTAGTAGTCTTCGGCCCGGGTAGGGTACAGGCCAGAGAAGACCATCGGCGCCATGGGCTGATAGCCTGGCAGGGGTTTCACATCCCGTGTGCTGGACAGGGACAGGGTCTCGCCCACCTCCAGTTCCCGCACACTCTTGAGACCGGTCGCCACATAGCCCACCTCTCCTGCGGAGAGCTGCCGCTGTCGTTCCCGATGGGGGGTCAGAATGCCTACCTCAACGGGCAGGATCCGACGTCCCTTGTTGACCCCGACCAAAGCGTCTTGATCCCGCAAGACACCATCCACCACTCGCACGTTGGCAATCACGCCCTTGTACGCATCATAGTGACAGTCAAAGACCAAGCCCCGCAACGGGGCCGCCGCGTCGCCGGCGGGAGCCGGAATTTCCCGAATGATCGCTTCCAACACCTGGTCGATGTTGATTTCGTTCTTGGCGCTGATCCGCGGAATTGAATCCGCATCGACCGCCAGCAAATCCTCCAGCTCCGCGGCAATCCGCTCCGGCCAGGCGGACGCCAGATCAATCTTGTTGATGACCGGTACGATGGTCAGATCCCGATCGATGGCCGTGTAGAGATGAGCCAAGGTCTGGGCCTGGATGCCCTGGGTAGCGTCCACCACCAGAAGCGCGCCTTCGCAGGCGCTCAGGGCGCGTGTGACCTCAAAGCTGAAATCCACATGACCTGGGGTGTCAATCAGATTCAGTTCATAGGCGCGACCATCGAGGGTCCAGTCCATGCGCACGGCGCTGGCCTTGATGGTGACCCCTCGTTCGCGCTCCAAGTCCATGGAGTCGAGATGCTGATGCTGGAGATCGCGATCCGCCACCGTCCCAGTGTAATGCAGCAGACAGTCGGCTAGGGTGCTCTTGCCGTGGTCAATATGGGCAATGATGCAGAAATTGCGGATGTCAAACTGCTGCACAAGCCGTTTTCTGCATTTGAGAGCGCATCCAGTTGGCAGTCCAGGCAATGCCCTGCGCCAATTCCACTTCCGGCTGCCAGCCCAAAGTCGCCTGGGCGCGGGCAATGTCCGGCTTGCGCCGCCGCGGATCATCCTGATGCAGTGGAGAGCCGTAGCACAGACCGGCGGCGTTGCCCAGTTGGTCGTTGATGAATTCCGCCAGATTCAACATGGACCACTCATGGGGGTTGCCAATGTTGACAGGTCTCGTTTCATCGCTTTCCAGCAAGAGCTGCAAGCCGCGGATAGTATCCGAAACATAGCAGAGACTCCGGGTCTGTGTACCGTCGCCGTACAAGACCAGGGGTTCCCCTCGCAGGGCCCCGCCGATGAAATTGGGGATGGCCCGACCGTCATTGAGGCGCATACGGGGACCATAGGTGTTGAACAAGCGCGCAATCCGAATGGAAAGGCCGTACTGGCGGTGATAGGCCATCACCAAGGCTTCGGCGAACCGCTTGCCTTCGTTGTAGCAGGATCGGTCTCCCACAGGATCCACGTTGCCGTGGTAGCTTTCTGCCTGCGGATGATGATCCGGCATCCCGTAAATCTCGCTGGAACTGGCGAGCAAAAAGCGGGCTCCCTTTTCGCGTGCCAGTTCCAGCATGTTCCACATGCCTTGGCTGTGCACGCGCAGAATGTCCAGCTGCAGGTTCGCGAAATCCCTAGGGCTGGCCGGACTGGCCAGATTCAGAATGGCGTCCAGCGGACCGGCAAAAGACCAAGGCTGGCTGATATCATGCCTGTGAAAGACAAATCGAGCGTGGCGCCTCAGATGGGCGAGATTCTGTTGCAACGACCCGGTAATCAGGGAATCCACACCTGTGACTTCATAGCCCGTTGCCAACAGTCTGTCACACAGGTGGCTGCCCACGAAGCCGGCGGCACCACAAACAATCACGCGCATGAATCACGTCACCCACTCATTGGGGGAGGCCCGTTTGGCACTCCATATCATGGTCCCAAGCCATTGCACAGCCAAACCAACCGGGACATCCCAGCCTTGTTCATGTTATCACGAATACCTGCGGGCAGTTTGACGTCACCCTGCAGAACAACGGCCTTTTCCCTAGACCAAGGCCGTGCGATTGGGTCGCGTTGTCCAATGCCAAAGACCGCGTTACGCAAGATGTGGGGGCCAGTCCCCTGATGAACACCGAGTCTCTCCGCATGGGCAATGTAGATCAAAAAGAGCTGCATTGTCCTCAGGGCATTCTGTGCGGTGGCGCAGAGAACGCTGAACGGGCGGCGGGATCCATGATGGCATAGAAGAGGTCTCCCGAAGATGGCCGGGGACATCGCGGTCCAGTCAAACGCGCGCGTCAACAAGAGCGCGGAGCACAGGGTTGCGGCGAACCGGACATCGGTTCGCAATCCGAACGTTTGGCCGCTCCCCTTCAATTCCCTGCGCTCCAGACTGCCACCCTGTCCACTTGGCGCATGAAGAACGGCACAATTCCTTGCCCCTCCGCGACAGACTGTTCCACTTCCCGCCTTTGGCCTGCCTAGGTTGCCTGTACCCTCTCCGTCATCCGGTCACGCCCGAGCCCCACAACGAATAAGGACGCACACGAGATCCAACATTTCCCGCGGCAGCCCTGGAGGTCGCATGCGTGCTCGAAGCGAGGCTGTGAAACTCTATCTGCCCAAACACATTCACGTTCAATTGCCTGTCCCCCAGCGAACACCTGTGGGAATCACATCGGTAGGCTCACCTCGGCGAAAGGCCTCTGCCGTCTCCAAGATCTGCCAAAAACCGTATTGTGGGCGATAACCTAACAGGGATTTCACCTTGGTGATATCCAGCTCAAAGTGGTTGGCGGAGGGAATGCGGGCCTCCACGTACTCCATCTCGTAGCGTTTTGCCAGGAAGGGCACAATCTCGGCCCAATCGAACAAGGCTGCACCGCCCAGGTTGAATTCTTGGCCGATGGCCTTGTCCTGCGCCAAGGCCAAGGCCAGCCCCTGGGCGATGTCGCGGACATCGCTGAAATGCTGACGAAAGGGCGTCCCATTGGGATTTCGGCTCAGTAGCAGCTTCTCCTCCCCTGTCCAGAGCGCCCGGATTTCCTCCAACATGGCCTGTTCATCCGGATCAGGGCTGTGCTGGGCGCCATAGGCCTGGTGGGCGCCACTGAGCAAGAACAGTCCCGGCAAGCCTTGATCGTTCAGGAATTCACTGGGTTCAACAATGGTGGTAAAGCGGAACGACGTGACAGGCACCTGATATTGGTGATGGTATGACATGGCCAACTCCTCCCCGATCCACTTGGTCAGGAAGTAGGGCATCTGATGATACCGAGCCACCATCTCCTCGGTGATGGGTTGGTCAAAATAGCGGCTTTCCCTGCCCGTCAGATAGGGGCTGCGCTCCTCGAGTCGCCAATAAATGGCTTCCGTGCAGGCATAGACGAAGTGGCGCAAGTTGGGACACCGTTCCCTGACGCTTTCCAGCAGGTTCAACGTGCCCATGCCGTTGATGGCCAGATACTGGCGGTTGTCAAAGGGCCCTCCAAAAGCCGCCGCCAGATGGTAAATGGCATCCACGCCGGCAACCGCCTTCTGGACATCCGCATAATTGCGCAGGTCGCCTTTCAGGACTTCCACATTGTCAAAGTCCTCCAGCTTGTGAGACCGCAACGCATCCCCCGGGTAGGTGAAGGCTCGAATTGTGTGCCCCTGCGCCAACAAAACCTGGCAGAGATTGGCACCGACCCGACCCGTACCCCCTGTCACCAGAATTTTCATGGATTATGACTCACTCCGTGTGTCAAGCGGCCCGTGTCCCTGCGTTCAAGTTCCATTCCACGGCGATATTCGTCAGTGTACCCCGGAGAGAAGGGACACAAGGAAACCAAACAAGGCATGACAGGGCCTTGCCTGTCCCTGCGAAGCCGACACCCGTCCGGATTTCCCAACGAAAACATCCGTACAAATTACCCTACTATTAGACAAATGCCTTGTTTTGGCAAATTTGAGGTGGGTTGGGGTACACTTCCCGCCTTGACGGGAATCTGCCCTGTGTGCCCACCCCTTCCTCCATGACTCTGACCTCTACAGCCAAACTCAGAGAATTCCGAGTCGCGGAAGAATTTCAGTCCGATCGCCGCGGACCGGTGCGCTGGATCATGTCGCATCTTTGGCGTCATCCCTTTGAATTCACCATGACCCTCCTGACCGCCGTGGCTGGAATGTTCCTGCACAGCCTGCTGCCGGTGCAGGTGGGCAGGGCCTTCGACACCCTAGAGAACCTGGATCAGTGGCCGCAGTCGTTGCTGTCCATCATTGCGATCTTTGTGGTGATCGTCATCCTGCGCGGGCCTGCCGATCTGGTGTCCAGCAGCCTCAAGGAGGTGCTGGCCAATCTGCTGCAACGGGATGCCCGTGAGGAATTGGAGATCTCCCTGCTGAGCAAGAGCCAGACCTTCCACAATCAGCAGCGGGTCGGAGACATCATGGCCCGGGCGACTAATGACGTGCGTCAGCTGGGCATGATGATCATGCCAGGCGCCGGTCTGATCATGGATTCCTTGCTGGCCGTCGTTTTTCCCATCGTCATGATCGGCTTCATTCATCCGCAGCTGCTCATCGTTCCAGGCCTCTTTGTCATCACGCTCTACTTCACCCTGCGCAACTACAACAAGCGACTGAACCCGGTGTCCGGGGCTCTGCAGATGCACTTTGGCATGATGAACGCCATTTTGTCCGAGGCCATCTCCGGCATTGAACTGGTCAAGTCCACGGCTCGGGAAGAGAGCGAGAAGGGCAAGTTTTTTCAGACGGCCGACCAGCATCGTGCGTACTTTATGGAACAGGGCCGCATCCAGGCGCGCTATTGGCCCATGCTCATGCTGGGAATTGCGTTGGGCATCAGTTTCGGCCATGCCCTGTACATGGTGTCTCTGGATCTGATCACATTGGGGGATTTGGTGGCGTTCATGGGCTTGGCCTTCTTCCTGCGCTTCCCCACTTTCATCTCCATCTTCACCTTCACCTTGGTCCAAATGGGTCGAGCGGGTGCCGAGCGAATTCTGGAACTTCTCAATCAGGACACGGAACTGGACGAAAACCCCCATGGTCATACCGGAGTGATCCAAGGCGAGGTCACATTCGATCACGTGCATTTTGGCTACGCGGGGAACACGACTCTGAAAGACATCACCTTCACGGTGCAGCCTGGGGAATGCATAGCCATTGTGGGACAGACAGGCACGGGCAAATCCACCATCACCAAGCTGGTGAACCGGATTTTTGATGCCTCCCGTGGCGCGGTGTATGTGGACGGGGTGAATGTCAAGGACTGGAATATGGCTTCGTTGCGCGGCCAGATTTCCACGATTGAACAAGACATATTCCTGTTTTCGCGCACTCTGGCGGAAAACATCGGCTTTGGCTTGTCGTCCGCCGCCTCTCAGTCTCAAGTCGAGGCCGCCGCGCACCAGGCCCAAGCCCATGACTTCATCACCTCCTTCCAGGATGGCTATGACACCAAGATTGGGGAGCGCGGCGTAACTCTGTCCGGGGGGCAGAGACAGCGCATCGCCATTGCCCGCGCCCTGCTGACCGATCCCCGCATCCTGATCATCGACGATTCCACCAGTGCCGTTGACAGCGCCACGGAGGACGAAATCCAGCGGGCCATCACCGCGGTGATGGCGGAGCGCACGACGTTTCTGATTACCCACCGCATTGCCCAGATCCGCAAGGCGGACAAGATCTTGGTGCTGGGGCAGGGAAAAGTCGTGGATTTGGGATCCCATCGCGAACTGATGGAAAGGTGCACCCTGTACCGACACATCTTCCTGCGGGATGAAGAGCCTCCACACAGGGAGCGGGTGCGCTGATGGGCTTCATGATGGACGGCCTCAATGCCGAGGAATATGATCGCACCTATTCGGATCGGGCCTTGGTAGGCCGCATCCTGACCTATTTCAGGCCGCATGCGCGCACCATGGTCGTGGTATCCGCCATGCTCTTTCTGAACTCCGTGATGGATACGGCACTGCCCCTTTTGACTTCCCGCGGCGTAGATGAGATGCAAGAAGACTTTGAGTTCATTGCCGCCCTGCCCTTGGTCGGAGCCGTGCTGGTGGCCGGCATCCTAGCTTGGATCTTCAATTATTTTCGTCAGCTGCTGACAGCAGCCGTAGTCGCCAAGGTAGTGTACAAGCTGCGTCAGGACGCGTTCACCGCGGTCATGGCGCGCGACATGTCCTTCTACGACGAATTTCCCAGCGGCAGCATTGTCAGCCGAGTCACGTCGGACACGCAGGAATTCTCCAACACCGTGACGCTGACCCTGAACTTACTCAGTCAGTTGCTGCTGGTCCTTCTCCTGTTTGGCATTCTGTTTTACATCGATGCACAGCTGGCCTGGATCACCGTGGCCGTTTGCCCCTTGGTCATCGCGACGGCCCTAGCCTTCCGCCACATTGCGCGCAACGTCTCGACCCAGGTACGGCGCATTCTGGGCAAACTGAACGCCACGATCCAGGAAACCGTAGCCGGCATTTCCGTGGCCAAGAATTTCAATCAGGAAATGTCCATCTATCAGACTTTCCTGAAAGTCAACCGGAGCTCATACTTCCTGGGCCTGAAGCAAGGCATTGTGTTTGCCGGCATCTTTCCTGTCCTGTTTACCTTAGCCGGTCTGGCCACGGCGGTGGTGCTGTACTTTGGCGGCGACTCCACCTTCGTGAACCGGATCACGGTGGGAGAGTGGTACCTCTTTATCGTCAGCATTGAAATCTTCTGGTTCCCCTTGACCAGCATTGCCTCGTTCTGGAGTCAGTTGCAGCTGGGCATGGCCGCCGCGGAGCGGGTTTTTGCGCTGGTGGACGCCGAGCCGCGTGTAGTGCAACAAGACAATGTGCACGTAGACCGGCTGCAGGGCCACATTCAATTCGAGGACGTGGACTTCCGGTACTCCGAGCAGGAACAGGTCCTGCACCAGTTTTCGCTGGATATCAGGCCGGGGGAGACCGTTGCCCTGGTGGGCCACACCGGCGCCGGCAAATCGTCGGTCACCAAGCTAGTGGCTCGTTTCTACGAGTTCCAAAAAGGCCGCATTGCCGTGGACGGCGTGGACATAAGGGACTACGACCTACTCTCCTATCGCAGGCAACTGGGCATGGTCTCACAGATTCCCTTTCTCTTTTCGGGCACCGTGCGGGACAACATCCGGTACGGCGTCCCGGATGCCACGGACGATGCGCTGGAAGAGACGGCCGCCAAGATTGGCCAGGGGCTGTGGGTGGACGCTCTGCCACAGGGACTGGACACCAATGTAGGAGAGGCAGGCCGCAGCCTGTCCTTGGGCCAACGCCAATTGGTGGCGTTGGCGCGTCTGCTGCTGCAGGATCCCAGCATTGTTATCCTGGACGAGGCCACCGCCAGTGTGGACCCCTTGACAGAGACCCAAATCCAGAAAGGCCTGGAACAGGTGTTGGCGCATCGTTCGGCCATTGTCATTGCCCACCGGCTTTCCACGATTCAGGCCGTGGATCGCATCATCGTGATGCGGGAAGGCCAGATCCTGGAAGAAGGAACCCACGCTTCCCTCATGGACGCGGGCGGCCACTACGCGGAACTCTATGCCACCTACTTTCGGCATCATGCCCTGGACTATCAACTGGCCTGATCCAAGATTTCAAGGCTCAGGCCCGCCTTTTCCCATTGCTCACGCCTTGGAATCAGGCTTGCATTGCAACAAGACGCCGGCATGTTTCCCACCATCAATCTAGGTTCCATGACCTTTCCCACCGGACCTCTGTCCGCCGTGCTGGCGGCTTGGCTGGCCATGGAACTCGCCGCGCGCCGAGGCCAAGAGCACGGACTGCCCTACGATGCCATGCTCGGGACGCTGATATGGGCTCTGGTGGCCGGCATGATCGCGGCCCGTCTGGGTCACGTGGTGACTTTCTGGTCCGCGTATCAAGCGCACTTGCAAGCAATACTGGCATTCCGGCCCACAGGTCTGCACGCCCTGTCCGGCATTCTGGCCGCAGGGGTCGCGGGCTATCTCTTCCTGGTGCGACGCAGAATGGATCCGACGAAGTTTGGCGCCTCGACGCTCACCGGCTTGGTAGGAGGAGGATCCCTGTACTTCTTGGGGGGCTTCCTCAGCGGACGCCTGGTGGGCACGGTATCGGAAATGCCTTGGGCCTTGCCGTACGGGAATCATCTGCGGCATCCCGTGGGCCTGTACCTGTCTTTGGGATGCCTGTTCATCTGGATCCTACTCTGGTACAGGGAATGGCCCGCACCGCGGGAACTGGGAATTGGGATTTTCTGCACCTCCTTGCTTCTGCTCTTCGTCGAAGCCTTTGTACTGTATCGAGGAGCAAGTCCCCTGGTGCGCTGGCCGCAACTGGCCTATCTAGCGGTCGCGGCAGGGTCCGCCCTGCTGCTGGCGCGCCAAGATCGCCCGTCGGATCCCGCCATCCCACCTCAGGAAACATGAACCATGCCCCACGCCGAACTAGACCATGTGCTGTTTGGAGTTCCCAACTTGGCGGAAGGGATGACCCTTGTCCAAACCCGACTGGGGATCACGCCAGTGCAGGGTGGTCGGCATCCTGGCGTAGGCACCCACAATGCCTTGCTTTCGTTGGGTCCCCGCGCCTATCTGGAAATCATTGCGCCCGATCCCTCACAGAACGTACGAGATCAGGATCTGCCTTACGGCCTTGCCGGTTTGCAGAAACCCCGGATCATTACCTGGGCGGTCCGCCCGGCAGACTGGCAGGCCCATGCTCGCCAAACCCAGCAGCTGGGTTTGACGAGTCGGCTGCGCGAGGGAACCCGCACCCGTCCTGACAAAGTGCAACTCCGCTGGCGGTCCATGCAGCTGGTACCTCCCGTGACAGCGGACCGTCAGGATTTGACCGGGTTGATCCCCTTTGCCATTGAATGGCAGTCCGCCCCGCATCCCGCGACGTCGGCGCCAGGGGATCTGCGGCTAGAAGCGCTGACGCTGCTGCATCCGCAGCCGCATACACTCTCGTCGGTAGTGGATGCGCTGGAACTGCCTTGTGACGTTGACTTCGCGCCGAAGGCGCGTATGGCCGCCCGCATTCAATTGGAACCGGGCCGAACCGTCACACTGGCCTAAAGCCTGCGATTCTTGTTCAAATCCACCCGCGGCGAGATTGGCGCCGCCGCAGGTCCCGACCTTGCCTTGCAACCCATTCAGGGGATCTGGGGGCCGCCGCTTCAAGCACAATCCGTTGTTTCCTGTACGCGGGAAACACATTCAGTTTCCGGAACGCTTTCCCGCCAGCCCCAAGCAGTCATCCCGTCTCACGAGATTCAGAAGAGCGCACGCAGTACCCGGTATTGGAACAGTTGCAGCCAGATCCAGTTCCACAGTGCGCAACACACGATTCCAGTCAGCAGCGTGAACCATAACGTGTTACCGGCCATGACCAATAAGCCTTGGCAGACCAGTAGGTAGCCATGGCTCCGGCACAAAATAGGCGATGACAGGCAGGATGATGAAAAGCCCCAAAGCCTTGGTCAAGGGCAGAAATTCCAGAATCGCGACCAGCGCCATGCCACCCCAATCAGGATATGGCAGAAAGGAATGCAGCAGAACGACATTCAGGAGACTGGTCAGAAAACTGAACGCCATGGGCAGACCCACTCGATAGGTCATGTAGTGTCTCAGAGGCAGGGGCGTCACCTGCAAGGCAATCAAGGTTCGATTGTCCTTTTCATCCAGTGCCATCAAGCCCAGCGCCGTGCCGGCCAGCGCCGTGCCGGCCAGCGCCGTCACCTGCAACGTAATCACGACGCTGCCAATCAGGATGTGGTACTGAACCAGATCGACACGAGTGACACGGTCCCCAGAATCGTGTAATCAGGCCCAACAGAACGGGATACACCACCAGAAACTGCAGAAAGGTGTCGCGGAAAACCAGTTTCAGATCGCCCGCAAGCAGGCCGCGCAACTTCTTCATTCAATCACCCATGCGGCGCACCACGGTGACTTTGTACCGATGCAGGGCCAACCCGAAGACGAGCATGACCATGACATAGAGCAGCCCCACCGACCAGCACGCGGGTGCGGTGTACGTTCTGAAATGCAGCCTCCAACAAAACCAGTCCCGGCATGGTGGGAAACACCCACCAGAACTCGCTCTTCAGCACGTCTCAATAATCTAGCAAGGGCAGCTGCAGCGCCAAGAGCACGGGAATGGAGGGAAAAGATATTCCGCTATGCCGTGTACCGTGTGGCCAGCGCAAACCCTGTCAAAATCACGGGCATACCTGAAAACAGCACAGCCGCGCCGAACAAGCCCCAGTGCATATGGGGGCCATTGACCACAAGGGTGATCACCACGCTGGCCAGCAAGGTCAACGCGGAAAAGATCATCGTCTTGGATCCCAACCAAGCCCATGGCAGTATGGGGGAGGTCATGAGGCTGTCGAGCGTTCCTTCCGCTTTTTCCAAGTAGTAGTAGCTTGGCACCAGATAGAAAGCAAAAATGCTGACCTACAAGAACAGCAAACTGATCAGCACCGGTGCCCGTTCCGACTGCGGCACCAAAGACAGCAAGACAGACCACATGATCACAATCCACAATGCCGCATAGACGATCTTGACGACCTGCATGCCGTGATCCAGTTTCAATTGCCGCGGCGATTCGATCAGTACAATGCGGCCATTCACCAGGAAGGCCACGCGATCGCACAATTCATCCGCCACCCCCATGTTGTGCGTGGTCAGGAACACGGTGTGTCCTTCCGCCTTCAACCGCTTGACGTGATCAGTTTCAAGTAATGATTGGGCAATTCAAAGGTCACCCCAATGCGTTCGAGGTAATCGCTGTTCCACGCCCGCATCTCCCGCCCCAGCACTGCCACATGACCCTCGTATTGGCGCAGCAGGCGTATGAGAATGCGCTGGGGGGGTGCTTTTTCCGGCTCCGCTAGGACCGAGGAACCCAAAGATTTCACCCTTTTGCACGGCAAAAGTGACATCGGACACCACAGGTACGGATGACCCCGGATATGTGAAGGTCAAACCCTGTACTTCAATCATCCCATGGTTTCGGTGCAATCCAATTCTCGACTTGCTGCAGTCCGGGCGGCAGTTCTTGCGCCCGCCTGCTTCGCCTTGGCACGGAATCCTTGCGTGTGTTCTGCGAGATGCAGCACAGCGCTTGTCCAAGGCATGCTTGAAATCGAGGTACACCTCTCCTTGGAGTGCATGCCTGTCAGACTCTGACGGGCCTCAATCATTCCGTGAGACAGTCACCAACAGCAGACCGCGGCGGATTGAGATCGAGGCTTGTTTCCGGCGGATTACGTTGCTGATGCCCAGAGTCGTGCCAAAGGACAACAGGGTGTTTTCCAAGGGATATTCCATGCCGACCAAGGTAACCCCTTCTACTTGGGCCGAGAGTGGCAGGATGCTGGCCGTGGCCCCCTTCCGATCTTTCACCGTCAGGGAATGTCCAGATCCCAAGAGCTGGGCGGTTTCATCCTCGGTGACCATGGTGATATTCAGCCGATCCATATAGTTGGCGAGCAACAACAGGTTGGCGACAGATTGGTCCAGTCTGCCGCCCCAGATACCCAACAGGATCACTTCTTGCAGTCCAGCCTCCTCAACATGCACCATGGCAAGATCCAGGTCGGTATGGGCCTTGCGAGCGGGAAACCGGAGCACGGGAACCGCCCGCGCCTGCACCTTGGCCAAGGATTCAGGATCCAAGCTGTCTAGATCTCCGATGACCACGTCCGGGATGTGACCCATGGCCAGACAATGGCGGGTCCCCCCATCCACTCCCACTCTGTAGTCCCCTGGGTGTACCCAAGGCTGCAAGCGGGCGGGATGGGAAATCAGGCCATTGGCAAAGAGCACGGCGCGGGATGGCCGCGCCGCGCTATCTGGCGACATGGCTCCATCTCGGTGCAAGTGAAACCTTCCCTGCAAAGTCAATGGCGGGCGGAGCCCACGTACCGCCGCGCGGGGGGCCGCAGCAAATTGAGGACATACTTGATCCAGCCCAACAGCCAGACCGATGCATAGATGACCAGATTGAGGAAGGTCGGCAGGGTCGCGGCGTAGTGCTTCCGGTGAAAGGCGACCATGGCCCGGTGGAATTCCACGATCATCTGTCCGCTTCGCTTTCGTGTGGCGGCCCCCTTGTGATGCAGCACGCGGGCTGCGCCGAGGTATACGACGCGCCAGCCGAGACGGCGAAAGCGTATGCAATGATCCAGATCTTCCCCGTACATGAAAAAGGTGGTCTCGTCCAGCAGACCCACCTGTTTGAGGGCTCTGCCCCGCATCAACTGGCAAGCTCCCATTACGGAATCGACATCCGCGGTTGCGCTGGCCGGCACGTGGCCCATGTGATACCGAGCCAGGAGACGGCTGTGCGGCAGGATGCGCGACAGCCCGGTCAGATGCAGAAACGAGGTCAAGGGGGTCGGTTCCCCGCGTTTGCAGCCCCGGTCAAGCGTTCCCTCGGGCCGGATCATGCATGGCCCCACCACACCCACCTCCGGATGCGCATCCATATAGAGGAGCATTCGCAACAAGGCAGTCCGATCGACTTCGGTGTCGGGATTCAGGAAAAGCACGCAGAAAAAATCGGAAGGCCGTTCGCGGTCTTCGGGACCATAGCCCAAACGCACCAAAGCCAGATTGTTGCCGGCCGAAAAACCGCCATTGAAGGGCGCCTCAATCACCTGCACCGCGGGAAACCGCGCTCTTACAAAATCCGGAGCGCCATCCGACGACGCGTTGTCCACCAGCCAAACTTCGTGCCTGATCCCCGCCAAGGCCGCCTGCAGATGCTGCAGACAGGCAGGCAGATATTCCACGTTGTTATGATTGAGGATGATGACGGCCAAGCCCCGATTTAGCGGCAGCACCATGTGGCATCCCAAAGATTCACGGCACAATCAAGCTAGGCCATGGCTACCGGCAGCGAACCGACGACATCCACTTGGGAACAGTGTCGCCTGCGATCTCTTGGCTTGGACCCACCGGCCTGACGGCTACAGCTGCACCTCCTGGCCTGAGGCGGCCGACTTGTACAAGCCTTCCAGAATGGCGGTACCCACCAAGGCCTGATCCTCGGTCACGATTGGGGCGTTACAGTCCCCTTCCAAATATCGCACCAGATCACGAGTTTGGTCCAGAGCGGAATTCGTGGGGGAGCGAGGCAACTCCACATCGATAGCCACCGGGGCGCCATGCATGTCCTCGAAGAGCTGCAACTTGTCATGGTGGACCACTGCTCCGCCTTGGGTGCCATACACTTCCACAACCTGCTCGCTGGGCAGATGCATGGCCCAAGAGGACTGCAGGACAATGCTGGAACCGTTCTGGAAGCGGATCAGTCCATAGGCCAGATCCTCCACATCGAATTGTCCGCCTTGTTCAATGGCCTGGCGATCCACGCCCCAACCCCCGAGCCCAACCCCCTGCTTGCCCAGCCGGTCGTAGGTCACCCCGGATACCGTGGCGGGCAGTGGATAGTCCATCAAGAAGAGCGCCTTATCCAAGGCGTGCACTCCAATATCCAGACCACATCCGCCACCTGCCAGCTCCTGGCGGGTGAACCAGCTGCCGAAACCCGGAATGCCAGCCCTTCGGGTGTAGACGGATCGAATCATGTAAATGTCGCCGTAGAATCCCTCGTTCACGGACTTGCGGGCGACCTTCATCGCGTCGGACCAGCGGTAGTGGGTCCCTACCGTCAGAACTCTGTCGTTTCGCTTGGCGGTCTGGAACATTTCCCGAGCGTCCGCCAGAGTCAGAGCCACGGGCTTTTCGCAAAGAACATGGGCCCCCGCGTTCAAGGCCGCAATGGACATGGACTTGTGAAAAATGTTGGGCACACCCACCACCACAATGTCCAGCGCTTCCTGGGACAGCATTTCCTCATAATCGGTGTAGACATGGGGAATGCCGCGCGCCTTGGCGAATTCCTCCACTCTTTCTTGCTGCACGTCGCAGATGGCCACCACCTCCGTGGTGGCTATGGCGTTGGCAAAGTTGGGGTAATGGCTCCACTGCACAATGGAACCGGCTCCGATCAGTCCTACTTTCCAAGTCTTGTCCTGTGACATCGTGGAGGTTGCCTCGTTGGTACGATTTGGGTTTCCAAGGCGATTGTAGAATACAGGTCCTTGCAAGGCAGAAAACGTCTTGGGGACATGTTTGTCCCCGCGTTGACCGGCACCTGCTGATCACGGGCGAATTTCATGGACGGGGAGTCCTTCCGAGGTTGGAATGCAGCGGGTTGGAGACTGCTGTTTCCGACTCCCCGACCTCGTCAGGCCTTCACCCAATGCTTGCAACCCGATCAGGAAACTGGTACACCTCTCTGCGCCCCATCAGCCCGGGACGATTATCACGTGCAGATAGCGCGGTCCATGCACTCCCAGAGTCAACCTAGATTCGATGTCCGCCGACTTGCTGGGACCCGAGACCAGAGACAGATTGGCACAGCCCCGAATGACATGGGGCAGGGTACCCTGTTCCTGCTCATGAGCCAGCCAAGACTCGACATTGAGCCACAGAACATTCTCGGGAACCACCGCCAGATGATGGAAAGGCAAGAGGCTGACCACGCGACTGTGTACGGGTCCTGACCGCAGCAACAGGGAGCCCGTGGCAGCGAAGGCAGCATAGGCGGAGGTGATGCCGATGCGGATTTCTGCCATTTCGGATCGGTCTTCCCGCTGAAACATGTCTGTCGGATGACGCAATTCGAATCCGCGGGTGGTCAAGGCGTCGGCCAACCCTGGCATTGCTTCATCCATCTCTGGCCAAGCCAGCAGCCACACGGATTCGGTGTCCCGCCCAGGCAGGCTGCCTTCCTCGGCGGACCAGGCCAAAACTCTCTGCACGGCCAGCATGCGCGCTTCAACCGGATTGGCCGCTACCTCACAGGTGCCATGCAGTTCCTCCAATTCCACCTTGAAGCGACTTGCCTTCTCCTCGTTTTCCTGGGACCGTTCCGTCACGGGGGTGCGTCCCGCCAAAGGCAGGGGAGGAGCCACGGGCGGTGGATAGCGCAACTGCGGATTGGACAGGGCATGGCGCAAAAGACCCAGAATCCGGGTACGGGCGTCACTCACGTCTTTTCCCATTCTCCAGTGCGATTCCGGTGAGCCCACTGCTGCCGGAAGCTACGCCGTGCAAAAGGCGGCATGTCTCGGGTCTTGGTCCAATGATGCAAGGGCGGCGGCAACATGCGAATGGTGCCGCCTGACATCCGGGAAAGGGTCCGACTGCCTGCTCTGGCCATGCCACCCATCCGGACGTAGGATCCGGTCTTTTGCATGATATCGGCATATTGCCGCAGCCCCGCCTTCTCCAGGCGGGGCATGGCCTTGCGCTCCACCAGATCCTGGCGCAGAGCCAACAGCAGACCCGGCAGATCGATCTGTACGGGACAGGCGTCCCGACAGGCTCCGCACAGCGTGCTGGCATAGGGCAGTTCCTTGCTCTCCGCCATGTCCCGAGCCAGCAAAGGCGAGATCACGGCGCCGATGGGGCCGCTGTAGGTGTGGCCATATCCATGGCCACTGATCTGCTTGTAGACTGGACAGGCATTGAGACAGGCTCCACAACGAATGCACATCAGGGCTTCCCCGTACCCCTCCGCCAGCATCTGGGCCCGGCCATTGTCCAGCAGCACCACATGAAACTCCCGCGGACCGTCCACGTCTTCCGGCTGCTTGGGGCCATTGGTCATGGAGAGATACACCGTCACTTTCTGGCCCGTGGCGCTGCGGGCCAAGGCCTGGTACTGGAGAAAGGCATCTTGGACGGTGGGCACCAGTTTCTCGATCCCCATTACCGCCACGTAAATGGGCGGCAGCGTGGAGACCAGACGTCCATTCCCCTCGTTCGTGACAATGCAAACCGTGCCCGTGTCGGCTATGGCAAAGTTGCAGCCGCTGATCCCCATGTCGGCGTTCAGAAACTCCCGCCGCAGCACACTGCGGGCCTTGGCACAGAGCGCCTGGGGATCCAGGGTGCGGGGCATGTCCAGTTTCTCGGCAAAAAGCTGGGAAATGTCATCCACACTCTTGTGCAAGACAGGCGCCACAATATGGCTGGGCATTTCCCGGGCCAGCTGGATGATGTATTCACCCAGATCCGTTTCCACGCACTCCACTCCGATGGCCTCCAGATGCTGGTTGAGGTGGATTTCCTCCGTAGCCATGGATTTGGCCTTGACGACCTTGCGCACATCCTTCTGGGTCGCCAGATTGCAGATGATGCGATTGGCTTCGTCCGCGTCCTGCGCCCAATGCACCTGACCCCCGTTCATCTGCACGTTCTGCTCGAACTGCTCCAGCAACTGCGGCAAATGGCGCAGCACATAGGTCTTCATCTGCCGTGTTTCATCGCGCAGCCGTTGGCCTTGCAGTTCCGCGTACCTCTGATCCTTCTTGAGAGTCAGACTGATGGTGGCGCGCGTGACTGTCTCCGCCAAGTGTGGATCCGTTACAGCCTGCTTGACCCGTGTCTTGAAGTCGGCGCCGACATCAACGGGCATGATCATCCTCCACCTTGATGTCTTGCCAACGACGAGAGAAGCCGACAGGGGGCGCGCCCGAGGAGGGCGCAGAGGGGGTTGGTCGCGTGTCATGCACTTCGCCCGACCGCAAATTCAGCAGTTCCGCGATATGCATGGCGCGCTGGCGGCTTTGCTGTCTGTGCATAAGGCCCTGCACGTGGGTCATGCAGCTGACGTCGCACATGGCCACTACGTCGGCTCCGGAACCGGCGACATACTGCAGTTTGGCCTTGCCCATGGCAGTGCTGATCGGTTCATTCTTGACGGAAAAGAGACCTCCAAACCCACAACACTCGGCGCTGCCTTCCATTTCCACAAGATTCACGCCGCTTTGGCGCAGCAGCTGCCGCGGCTGCCGGTCGACCCGCAGCTCCCGCAGCAGGTGGCAGCAGGCATGATATGTCACCTTGCCGGGGTAACCACAAGGCAGATCCTGGACCTTGAGCACGTCCACCAGGAACTCCGTCAATTCAAAGGTGACGGCGGCCAGCGCCTCGGCCCGAGCCGGGTAGCTTCGTATCCCGGCGTCTTGCAGCAGTGAGAGGTAGAAGTGCCGGGTCATGGCGCCGCAGCTGCCACTGGGCACGACAACGGCTTCAATGTCCCCCTTTTCCAACAGCGGGCAGAAGACATCCAGGAAATGGGTGGCCATCTGCACGGCTTCCTCGTGGTAGCCGGCATTGAAGGCGGGTTGACCACAGCAGGTCTGCCCCTCCGGAAAAACCACCTCCACCCCCTGTCGTTCCAACAGTTCCACTGTGGCTATGCCCACCTGAGGGTACATCATGTCCACCATGCAGGTGACAAAGAGGGCAACCTTGGACGGAGGCGAGGCGAAGGTCTTGCGGTGCATGGGGGGATTCCTTATGGCAACAGCGGGATGATCCGCTCCTGCAACGGCAGAGTGGTGATTTCCAGATCTCCCTCTCGGACCAGGCAATTCACTTCGGAACGGATGCCCAGACCCAGCTTGCGTCCGGTATCGTCAAAGTCGCAGACAGGCAGGTAAATGCCCGGTTCAATGGTAAAGAGGAGACCGGGCGCCAGGGAACGGCTGTCCTCGGTCTCAAGGTTGTCGATGTTGACTCCACTGAAATGCAGCTCTGAACCCAGACTGTGTCCCGTGCGGTGAATGAAGTGTTCTCCGTATCCCGCCTCAGTGATGACCTGTCGACAGATGTCGTCGGCGTCGCAGCCCCGTATCTGGTCTCCAGCTCTCAGACCCGCTTGGATGTACGAGATGCAGGCGTCCCGGGCCTGCCTGACCACGGCAAAGACCCGAGCGGCTCTGGGAGGCACGGAGGCTCCGCAGAAAGCGGTCCAAGTCACGTCCGCAAAGCAGGCGTCCCTGTCTCCCCGGCTCTTACCCCACAGATCGATGAGCAACATGTCTCCCGGCGCAATCGCGCTGTGCCGCTGGGCGGTGGGTTCATAGTGGGGATCGGCCGCATGGGCGTTGACGGCGACCACTGGACGATGCGTGGAGTCCAGCCCCCGGTGGAGGAGCCGTGCCACAATGAATTCCTGCAAGGCAAATTCATCCAGCGCCCGATCTGCCGTCAGCGCGTTGGCCACATGGGTCAAGGCCTCGTCCTTGACTTGCAGCACCCGGGCGGCCGTCTGACGATGATTGTCCGCTTGCGCCGAGGTGAGCGTCGCTTGAAACCACTGCACCAGGTCCGCACTGCTGACGGTCTCGACCCGTCCCAGGGTCCGCACTAGATCCAGCATGCCGCCATCCACAAGATCCAGATAAGGGATGGCGTTTTGGGGGCTGAATTCCATCGCGATCCGCCGGGCCTTCGTCAGCATCCTGCCGAGAGCCGCATGCAAATCCCGCCAACTGACGTAGGGGGTGGTTACGGATTGCAGCGCCGGGTTGAAATCCGTGAAGGTGGATTGCTCAATGGCGTGAATCAGCAACTGCGCCGGGCCTTGCACGGGAATCCACAGAAACCAGCGGCGGGTCCCGGTCTGGGGCAGACCGGAAGCCTGCACGGCCACCGGATTGGAGCCGCGAAAATCGTACAGCAGCCACCCGTCCAGACCGTGTGTCCGGAGCGCCGACTGCACAGCGGTCAAGGTCCAATTCTGCATGGATGTCGGATCAGAGGAACCGAAATGAGTCCTGCACGGGAAACCGGCAAAAAATCTGCGTGGGTCTGTATAATCATACTCAATCGACGGACCCGGGGCCCTTGAAAACGGACCTTGGGACGTTTTTTCACCCTTTTGGTTTGGAGAAGGAATAGCCATGTATCAACAGATCACCATTGTCGGCAATCTGGGAGCCGACCCTGATTTGCGCGTGCGCCGTTAGCCGACAGTGTGTCTTGCCAACGGAGTTGGTGGCACAAGGAGTATGTGCCAGGCAGCATGACTTACCCAATGCCGAAAGGCTCAGGGGACCAAAGCATGTCATGGCAAGGGCCCACGTCGGTCCTTCCGCTGCCTGTCCACCACGGTGAAAGCTGGATTGCCTAAAACCCAGTTGCACGGGCGCCGCAGGGCGCAGGGAATTGGTTCCCGATTCTCTTCGGATTCGAGTGCTGGTCGTGAGTGCATCGGCCAGGACGCTCCGGACAATCCGAACGCTGGATGCCAACGCATTCGGACGCGGCAACGAACGGGTCACCTACAGCGGACTAGACACGGACACACTGATTGGACTGCGGGATGACCTACGGACCCAACGAGGTCTACGGTCACGGAGTTCCCATAGTAGTCGGCGGAGGCGTAACGGCTTCCACGGGGCGAAGGGGAACAGACAAGCAGCATCGAGACTACAGGTATGCGAAATGCAGAAAGCCGAAGTCGTCCTTGATGCCCTGCATACACTTGGAACCAAAAACAGGCCGTTGCAGCGCGGGTATCGGCTGCTGTTCAACCCTCATATGTACCCATGTCCTGCGGATCAGAGGGTGACATCCTTGATTGAGAATTTGAAAACCCAGCGTTTTCGCTGGGGCCAGGAACCAGGTCGGGACGAACTGGTGCACACCATCCTGGTGCGCATTCTGACCCATTACGCGGCGGGCCGAGATGGAAAGTACATTCATGGTCTGCGGCCAGGCACGGGCATTCATTCCGCTCTCAAGGCAGCCCGTGTCATCGTGCCCAAGGCCCAGTGGCTGGGAATCTGGCACTTGCGCAACCTGCCGGCCCTGCGGC
The DNA here is from genome assembly GCA_963422415.1 of Caldilineaceae bacterium. Lineage (GTDB taxonomy): Bacteria > Chloroflexota > Anaerolineae > Caldilineales > Caldilineaceae > Bin34. The sequence continues at coordinate 1,608,876 of OY729430.1, read as the reverse complement.
CAGACAGGATCGACGCGCTGCTGGCCGGAAAAGTCGAAGACAGGCGTTTTCGGGACTTGCTGTTTCATTTCCTGGCGCACCACCCACAGCCCTTGGCAGGACCGGAGAATCTGCTTACGCAGGCTTGGCTTCCGACAAGCCTGCATGGCGTTTGTCAACATCTGGCCTTGCAGGAACTGGATCAACACCTGACAGGCCTGGCCGCCGCCGCGGGATCCACCAAGGCGGTCGGACCGTCCGGCTTCCTGCCCCCCCTGCGATATGCAAGATACATGAACTGGTTGCTGGTAACCGGGAATGGCTCAAGGGAAGAAGCCTCGCAATGGTCCAAGGAGATTTCGGCCTTGGCCCAAGGCGTTTCCGATTCCTTGCCACAGAAGTTCACGGGGCTGCAGGAGGTGACGCGCCCGATGGCGCCGATGGGGTACCTAGGCTATGAATTGTCAGTGGGCGAAATGGGTTCCGTAGCCTTGCGACTGTCGCAAAGACAGGCTGCGGAGATGCAGAGGATCTTTCAGGAACGGGGAAAGCCTGCCAGCCGAGGGGAACGAACGCGACTGCCCGACAAGGCCATTTGCGATCTCTACGATCGGGAATTCAGTGCCTTTGCACAGTTCTACGCCCTGGCGGAGAATCGACGGCTGTTGGGGAGTGTGCAGAAGACTTTGCGATCTTCCCTGTGGCGCACTCTAGCCCAAAAGCACAAATGCCGGGTCAGCGATGTGGCCCTGCGTCCCGGATGGCAGAACAGCGCGCCCCATCTCCTGCAGAAAGAGGGGAAGACCCGGTTCCAAGTGCAATGGATCGACGATGTGCAAAGGATCGATCCCAAGCAGACGCTTGTGGGAGAGCCGTGTGCGATGAAAGTCGCATGCACGGTTCGGAGGGAGGCCCGGGTGTGACCTGGAAGAAATCAGGTGCATTGCAGGCCTACCCTGCTCAATGCCTAGCGGCGATCATGTCTGCAATTTCAATGTGGCGACCAGTCGTGTTTTCACTACGCGAGACGGAGACCGAAGAGAGGAAACCACATGGTTTAGAGTAGCCGTATGGGGCCGACAGGCCGAGAACTGCGCCAAATATCTGTCCAAGGGGCGGCAAGTGCTGGTCGTGGGCCGTGTCAGCGCCAGCGCTTTCATCGGCCGCGAGGGCGACGCCAGAGCGTCACTGGAAGTCAACGCGATCTCGGTGCAATTTCTGGCCGGACGCGCCGACGAGGACGGCAGAGCCGGTGTAGGCGCGGGCAGAGCCGGAGCCTACACCTCTCCAGCGGGCGATGGCGGCTCGCGCATGGAGGGCCAAGAGATCAGCGGCGGTGGAGAAGCGCCCAGGGCCAGTGACGCTACCCTTGACGATGAAGACGACGGAGACATTCCTTTCTAACGGGAAAGGAATAATTCCTTGGCCTCAGACCCCATAGCTGGACTGAGCGATGGCTCAGAACATTGCATGGTGCGACAAGGTAATTGCAGCATCTGCGCGGTGTCCATTGCTACAGACCTGATCAGAGAGAATGCAAGTGCCGGAACAGTTTGCAGTCGTTGACCTGTTTGCCGGACCTGGCGGTCTGGCAGAGGGTTTTCACGGCGTCAGTTCCTTGAACTGTTCTCGGCCATTCCCGATCGTTCTATCTGTAGAAAAAGATGCCGCGGCATATGAAACATTGCGGCTACGCAGTTTTCTGCGCCAGTTCCCCAATGGATTTCCTGATGAATACTACAACTTCCTGAATGGCGAGTGCAGCGAACCTGATTGGTCTTCCCTTTATCCCGACCAGTGGAACGCCGCTTCAGAAACAGCGTTCAAGATGGAGCTTGGCATTGATAGCACCATTGATACCAAATTGGAGGCAATCAAAAAGCAGTATGGAAGCCACACGATTTTGATCGGTGGCCCACCATGCCAAAGCTATTCATTGATTGGACGTGCCCGCAATTCGGGCAAGTCCATTGATGAAATTGCCAAGGATCCGCGCACTACGTTGTATCAAGAGTACATAAGGATATTGGAACAACTTCACCCCGCAGCCTTTGTCTTGGAAAACGTCAAGGGAATTTTGTCGTTTTCATTCAATGGCAAATCCATTTTCCAGCAAATGTTGGATTCCATTCGCAATGTCGGTTATCAACTGATTGCTTTATCTCCGCTGTCACATCATTTTGCACTTAACGGAATTGGTCCTGCTCCAGAGGATTTTGTGGTCAGAACAGAAAATCACGGGATACCACAAACCAGACATCGCGTTATTGTTGTTGGGCTTGCAGAAAATCGGGCAAAACAAATCGATCCCTCAAGATTGGCAGCAGGGTTGTTGGAATTTTCCCGTCCTCCCACAGTGCGCAATGTGTTGTCTGGTATGCCCATTGTGCGTAGCGGAATAAGCAGACAAGAGGACAGTTACGATAAGTGGTGGCGTGTTGTCTGCATAGCTGCAGCAAAAATCTCAGAGTCGCAATCTGACTTGCAAAACCATCCTGAGTTTCAAACAAGGAAAGAGGAAATATGCAGGGGATTGAAGGAAGGCAAAATCGAAATTTTTCGCAAGGGAACTGAACCAGTTGACATTGGAGAAGGATGTCCTCCTGCCTTGCAACAATGGATTCACGATTCCAAGCTCCAGAAATTAACCCATCATGAAACACGAAGTCATATCACTGCCGATCTGGAACGATATTTTTTCGCGGCAGTATACGGTGAAATCTTCAAAGTGTCGGCTCGTACAAAGGATTTTCCTCAAGAACTGGCTCCGAATCATCAAAATTGGAATTCGGGGAAGTTCGCAGATCGCTATCGCGTACAGCTTTGGGATAAACCTTCCAAAACCATCACGTGCCACATTGCCAAGGACGGACATTACTACATTCATCCAGACCCAACACAGTGCAGAAGTCTGACAGTACGTGAGGCGGCCCGTCTCCAAACTTTCCCCGATGATTACTTTTTCAAAGGCAACCGGACCCAGCAATACGTCCAAGTTGGAAATGCAGTTCCACCGTTCTTGGCAAAGCAGATCGCAGAAATCCTGTACGGTTTGCTGTTTGAGGCACCGGGAGCGGAGAGTCGGGGGTATTTCCCGAACACCGTCAAGCGGACTGCAACTGAAAAATAAAAGAAGCTCGGACAAAGGCCATGTTTGATGAGTAGCCCCATACGTACAATCGTGGCCGCTCCCAAAGCATCCATGCTTATGGAGAGCGTAAGGGATATCGGCTATTCCCTCGCTACGGCACTTGCCGATGTAATTGACAATTCCATCACTGCACAGGCCTCAACAATCCAGTTGTTTACGCGTGTGGACAACAACAAACCGCAGATAGGCATTCTCGATAATGGCATTGGCATGGCGGAGAGTATTCTGTACAACGCGATGCGTCTGGGCAGTGTCGACCCTCTGGACAAACGTGCTCATTCCGATTTGGGCCGCTTTGGTCTCGGTCTCAAAACTGCCTCCTTTTCACAGTGCCGACGCTTGACCGTTGTTACCCGCCAGAACAAGAAGACCAGCATAGCCATTTGGGATCTGGATTTTGTGGCACGGAAAAACGAATGGCTGGTGGAAATTCCCCCAAATCCAGATGCTGTCCCTTGGTCAAAGTTATTGGGTAATCACGGCACTCTGGTTGTGTGGGAAAAGATCGACAGACTGGCCGGACAAGCAAATCGGGAAATCGATGCTGCACAGTTCAATCGCGACCTTAACAACGCAATTGGACATCTGGAACTTGTATTCCACCGATTTCTGGAAGGTAAACCAAGAAGTGGCAGAGTTGACATTCGCTTGAACAACAGACTCTTGAATGCCTTCAATCCATTTTATCCAAGCCATCCTGCGACCATGGCAACATCAGAGGAAATCATATTGATTCGAGGGCACAAGATTAGGGTGCAGCCCTTCACCCTTCCCCATCACAGTAAAGTGGAAAAGGAGGTATGGGAACGTTATGCTGGCCCGGAAGGTTATCTCAAGAATCAGGGGTTCTATGTCTATCGTGCAAAAAGACTGATTATCCACGGCACTTGGTTTGGTCTGATCCGTCAACAGGAACTGACCAAACTGTCGCGGGTTCGGGTCGATATACCCAACGGTTTGGATGCAGAGTGGAAGATTGATATCAAGAAATCTTCGGCCCAGCTTCCGCCTGTAGTTGGCGACCGGCTCAGGCGCGTTATTAACAGGGTAGTGGCAGGTTCAAAACGCACCTATACTGGGCGTGGAAGCAAGCTAACTACAAATGATCCTCTGCCCGTTTGGTACAGGGAGCAGAACAAGACCGAAATCAGCTATCGTCTCAATCCCGATCATCCAGTCTTCATCAATTTCAATTCACATCTTTCCAGAGAATTGCAGTCGGCCTTTGCCCATTTGCTGAAGCTTTGCGAATCAGCCTTGCCCCTGCAGGCCATCTATGCAGATATGGGTCACCAACCTCAAGGCACCAGTGTACCTGCCATGTCCGACGAGTCTCTTTTGCACACAATAAGAACAATTGTGGGACGCTCGACCAAGAACGGCATTGAAATCGAAAAAATTGTTGAGATGTTGCGTGTAGCCGAACCGTATCGTTCACAGTGGAATCAAACAGAAGCCTATCTTCGGCAGATTACCGCGGAGGAGTGAGTGTCCAAACATCTAGATGACCTTAGAGACGTGGCCAACGTCGTGATAGCCAAGGAAAGGCCTCTGACTCCCGCTCTTATTCGCACGACCATCAAAAAATTCCGAGTCATTTATCCCGATGTAACCAACAACGAGGCAGAGCGCCTCGCCCGAGAATTTGAGATGCAGCATGACGTCACAATGCAATTTAGCGAGAGTCTCAAAGATGAGCATGAACCATGGCTTTCCGATCGGAAAGTACACATTGAGCCCTATTATTGGGATAGATACAAACGATTGCTGGTGGAAGAGAGGCGATTCTCATCCCAAGTGATTGACAACCTAAATAGGGAAACGGACAAGATACTCGATTTCCTGGGCAATCCAGACCGCACCGATCCTTGGGACCGACGTGGGCTGGTTTTCGGACATGTCCAGTCCGGCAAAACCGCAAATTATATCGGGCTCATCAACAAAGCCGCAGATGCCGGCTACAAGTTTATTGTGATCATTGCCGGCCTTCACAACAATTTACGCCATCAGACACAATCACGCATTGACGAAGGATTCATTGGTCGAGACAATTCTTTGCCACTTTCACAAGGCAGGACGCAATACATAGGAGTAGGCAAGTACAACAGTACCCGGACACCGGTTTCTCTGACAGGAGCCCACAGGGACTTCGACAAGCAGACCGCTTCCAGTGTGATGGGTATGTCGCTAAGAAATTTCAACGTACCGGTAGTTTGTGTCATTAAGAAGAATTCCCATACCTTGCAGAATTTGACCGAATGGCTTGAGGAAACCAGTACAGGAGCCACGCAAGGTCTTGTCAACGAGCCTATGCTTCTGATTGACGATGAGGCAGACAATGCCTCAATTAACATCAGCAACAACAAGGAAAAGGTTTCCTCCATTAACGGGAAAATTCGACACTTACTGAAGCTTTTCGCACGCAGTTGCTATGTAGGATTCACAGCCACTCCCTTCGCCAACATTTTCATTGATCCGGATACCGAAGACGAAATGCTTCAGGATGATCTTTTCCCTCGACACTTCATTGTCAGCTTGGAAACTCCCTCCAATTACTTTGGTGCCAGTCGGGTATTCCTGCAAAAATCAAATCACATCGTGAAACACATAACGGACAATGAAGATTATCTTCCCTTGAAGCACGAGATCGACTGGGAAGTAATCAATCTCCCTCCAAGCTTGGCCAAGGCTATCCGGACATTTGTAGTGGCCCGGACTCTCCGACTGATACGAAATCATGATACTCACCATTGTTCAATGCTGGTCAATGCATCGCGCTTCAACAATGTTCAACGTCAATTGAGAGACAGGATCCAAGAGGCTGTCGAACGTATTCAACACAGCGCGCGCATATATGGAAATCTGCCGCCGGACCAAGTGAACGATTCAGAAATGGAAGCGCTGAATCAGACTTGGAAAGATGTATATGCGCAAACCATGAACACACCACCTGACTGGCCGACGGTACAGAAACATCTGCATCAGGCTGCAGCACCTATCCGAGTAATTGAAGTCAATAGCACAGCCAACGAACCACTGAACTATGCTGCTCATAGGAATGGACTCAGCGTAATTGCCATCGGAGGATACTCTCTTTCTCGCGGTATGACACTGGAAGGTCTGATAGTCAGCTATTTCCTGCGCTCTTCTGTGATGTACGACACCCTCATGCAGATGGGACGTTGGTTTGGCTATCGAGATGGCTATGACGATTTGTGCCGGATTTGGTTGCCAGAAGAAACTAAAGGCTGGTACGAATACATATCTGAATCAATTGAGGAACTGCGCGAAGAGCTGCGTTCTATGGCCCAACAAGATGCCACGCCCAAAGAATTTGGTCTGAGGGTACGCAGTCATCCTGACACCCTGATTGTTACGGCTCGCAACAAGATGGGCTCGGGCCAATCGATAACACTGAAAATCGGCCTTGCCAATCGTTTTTGCGAAACTGCAAGGCTGAAGAGAGATCCGGTCAGCCTGAAAACAAATCACCAAGCGGTACGGTATCTAGTCAGACGTCTTGAAACAGCAGGATATCCTCTAACAAAAGCAAAAGCGTGCGATCAAGGTTGGCTTTTGAAGAAAATTCCTGTCGGTCCCATCATAGATTTCATAAGAGCTTTTCAGAATCATCCAGAATCCAATCTAACCGATCCAAGCTCTGTAGGGCAATACATCAGGAAACGGAGTAAAACAGAATTACAAGATTGGGACATTCTGTTTGTCAGCCTCAAACAAGAGAGTGAATTGCAGGATAATTCACTTGGCATCAAGATCAATTGCCAGACACGGACAGCCGGCAATCGAAGCGATGTCAACACAATTCTTGTTACCAACCGGCAACGCGTCGCTTCAAGAGGTGCAGAAAAAATTGGTCTATCGCCTGATATTGTCAAAGAGGCTGAACGAAAATATAGACAAAGCAAGGGAAATTCAAACTATCCAGATCGAATATATCGTGCAGAACGAAAACGTCCTCTGCTAATCATTCACTTGTTAAAAATCAAGCCTGAACAAGGCGGGACAGAACATGCAGATCCCATCATTGCATGGAGCATCAGCTTTCCTCGGACAGAAATGAAGGAAGAGCGGGTGGAGTATATAGTCAATTCTCTATGGTGGCATGAACGCTACAAAGATGACATTGACGAAGAAGAGATATCCGACAATGTTATCTGACAAGCCTTGGGATGAAATCCAAATCCCTCAAGGACCAGAGCTCAACATGCGTCGAGTCGACGTTGAAGGGGCATGGGATTTTTTCTGGGCACGCAGTATCGATCGCAAATACCTTTTGGTGCTGTCCCATGATTCCCATTCGGCACCTCCAAGGCGTCCTCCATGTTTGCGCGGTCTAGATGTCAAGATTGTCAAACAAAACAATTCAGACAAGCGGCTGCTGATGTTTCGCTTGATGGACAGTGCGCATCGGGACATATTTCACCAATTCTGCAGTGACATCGTGGCTAGTACCTGCAACGCCAAAACAGAAAAGGAAGCCGTGGATACGGCATTGGTACGTACATGGCGATGGCATTATCTTCTGCAAACCGGCAAAAAGGGGCTTCTGTCTCTTGAACAACAGAAGGGACTCATTGGTGAGCTGCTCGTGCTGGACTATCATCTCATGCCCAATCTTCCGGCCTTGGATGCAATTTTGTCTTGGCAAGGACCTTTGAACGCCTCCAAGGATTTTGCAATTGGACGATTGTGTATTGAAGTCAAGACAAGACGGGGAACGGCTTCGCCCCACGTCCTTATCAACTCCGAACACCAGCTGGATAGCGAAGGCATCGATATGCTTTTCCTTCACGTAATGGAGCTGGACAACATATCCCCCAACATAGGCAACGGGTTCAGCCTGACCGATGTTGCCCGGCGAGTTCAATCTCAGATAGCAGAATTCGGCAACGAAACAGTCGAGGCCTTAGAGATACGTTTGGCCGCTTCTGGATTTCGCTGGGAAGACGACTATTCCAACTCGTTGTGGATTGCAGGCAAAAGACACCTGTATCAGGTCACAGACAAGTTTCCCCGTATTGTTTCATGGGGGCTGAAAAGCGGCGTAACGAACGTCAACTATTCGGTAGCCTTGGCCGACTGTGAACCGTTCCGGAGTACAGCTACAAACTTGGCACAGGCATTGGAGAAAATGAGGAATGGATGAAGATCTGAAGACATTTCATCATGATCTACTGCAGGAAACATATACCTTGGCCGATGCAGAAGGCGAGTTCTTGGAAGATGCCTTCTTCGAGCAATTCTGTGAGCATCTGATCGAGGCAGGTGAGATTGATTCGGCCGATAGAGTACATTACCACGCGCCTCGGGGCATGCGAATCGATGGTTACGGCGGTGATCCGCAGGATTCCGACGATATTCTTACACTCATTGTGGTCGATTTCCTTCAAGCATCTGATACAAGTACCCTGACTGCCACTGAGATGAATGCTATCTTCAAGCGAGCATCCAATTTTCTCGTCCGATCCCTTGATTCCGAATTTGGCAACAGTCTTGAAGAGACTGCTCCCGTGTTTGGATTGGTAAACCTGATAAAGACCCGATGGGAACAGATCGGGAGGGTCCGGCTGCTGCTGATAAGCAACCGCATGCTGAGTGAACGAGTTGATGGGCGCATAGAGGAAAATCTCCATGGCACTCCCATTGCCTACAGCGTGTGGGATCTAGGCCGCCTCCACCGCTACATTATTTCGGGACATGCGCGTGAGGACATTGAAATCGATCTGGCAAACGAATTTGGTGGATCAGTGTCATTGCTCCCTGCCCACTCATATACCGGATACAAATCCTACCTAGCTGCGGTGCCTGGTGAACAGCTCGCGGCGATTTATGATCGCTGGAACACTAGACTGCTGGAACAGAATGTTCGGGTTTTTCTGCAAGCGCGGAACAAGATCAACCGGGGCATGCGCATCACACTAGAAGAATCGCCCGACATGTTTTTTGCATACAACAATGGCATCACGGCGACGGCGACTGAAGTGGAAACAGTCAAGACTGATAAGGGTTTGATGTTGACCCACCTCCGAAACTTCCAGATCGTGAACGGTGGCCAAACCACTGCCTCGATTCATGCAGCCAGTCGTAACAAGAAAATCGATCTCTCCCAAGTGTTTGTTCAGATGAAGCTTTCGGTTGTGGATCCCGACCAAGCAGAGGAAATAGTCCCTAAGATATCGGAATATGCCAACAGTCAGAATCGGGTAAACGCAGCTGATTTCTTCGCCAATCACCCGTTCCATGTCCGCATAGAGGATTTTTCCCGTCGTATCTTTGCTCCTTCCCCTGATGGATCATTTCGAGAGTCCAAATGGTTCTACGAACGCGCACGCGGACAGTATCAGGACGCGAGGGCTAATCTGACCCCTGCCGAACGAAGGCGATTCGACCTCGAATATCCGAGACGGCAAATGTTCACCAAGACCGATCTCGCCAAGTTTCTGAATGTATGGAAAGGGCTTCCTCACATCGTAAGTCTAGGAGCCCAAAAGAATTTCGCTAACTTTGCGCAGTCGGTAGGCAAAGAATGGTCTAAAAACACAAATGTTTTCAACGAAGTCTACTACCGGCATTTGATTGCCAAGGCCGTTGTCTTTCGCCATCTGGAAAAATTGATCATGCAGCAGTCTTGGTACGGAGGCGGATATCGTGCCAATATCGTGGCCTATACCATCGCGAAGCTAGGCCATGATGTGGAATACCTGCAAAAAAATATCGACTTTGACCAGATCTGGCGTTCCCAAAGCATTCCTCAGCCTCTGGAGAAAGCACTGTTGACCACCGCGGAAACTGTACACGACGTTATCGTTGAGCTTCCACCTAACATGCGCAATCGCAATGTGACAGAATGGGCTAAACAGCAGGTATGCTGGAGCCATGTACAAAAGCTAACCATTACCTTGCCTGACGCGTTTGTCCATACTCTGATTTCCGCTGAGGAGTTGAAAGAACAACAAAAGGCGGGTATCAAGGACCAGAAGGAACTCAACGGCATTGAAGCACAGACAACAGTGGTTGTGGCTGGAGGCAGTTTCTGGCACGAACTGAAACAATGGGGAAAGAAAGAAAATCTCTTGACTTACAAGGAAGCCAATATCCTTGACTTGGCAACAAACGTACCGTACAAGATTCCGACGGAAAAACAGAGTCTAGTGGCAATGGAAACCCTGTATAGATTGCAGTCTGAGGGCTGCCGCTTGAGTGTCAGTGCAGAATGATCGACTTTCTTCAGGTACAAATTCTGTCGCGGCTATCCAATCTCTTTGCGGTGCAGGTTTTCATGAGACCACAGACAAAAGGCAAAATGCGGCTGTCCACGCTTTAGAGAACATGCTGCCCGCTTGTCCTCCCCCTTGCACTTGAGAAGTTCTCTTGGAATACCGCTACCGTATCTTGGAACTGTGGGCCGGCGGGGTGTATCCCTCCGTTTCCCGCAGAGTCGCCGTGTGCGCATACTTCCGGCGTTCCGCGGCGGACATCCGGCGCAACTCAGCCAGAGAGATATCAAAAGGCTCGTGATCCCAGCGCGCCGCGGCCAGATCGAACCGGCCCAGATCCCAAGCTTGGCAGGCTTGCACCGTGTATGTCGTTCGGTTGAACTGTATCCCCCAGACTGTCACGGGGAGGGAACGCAGCTCATAGGTCGCGACGTAGAAGGCACCAAATGCCTGTCGCAGGGCCGCCTCGGGTGACGCGTTCACCTTTAGCTCCAGCAGACAGATGCGCCCCGGCAGTTCCAGCGCCAGATCCACGCGTCCCAGTCCCGTCTGCAGTTCCGCCATCAAGGGCAGGTTCAGGGATTGGCACATGATGTACAGCAATGTTCTGATAGAGGGGTTCATGGGGATGCACGGGTGGGTCGCCGTACTGGTACAGAATGCCAGGCACGACCTCCAGACAGCCGGCTAGCACATTGCGCAAGGCATCCGCGTTCTGCTGCTCCAGGGCATCCTGCAATTGCGTTGCTATCTGGGTGCGGGGGAACACCTGACTCTGCAACCAGTCCGGCGCTGTCTCCGCGAACCACTCCACCAAGGATTCCGCAAAGGCCTCTTGCACCTCGCGATTGGGAAAGGTCAGGGCGGGGAGCACGGAGGTATTCAGCGTCAGGTAGCCCGCTTGAAACAGGAGAGCTGCAACGTGTGGCCGGCCGGCGTCGAATTGCACCCGCGTCAAGGGTCGGGCGTCTTGCCCCTCCAGAATCGGCAAGGATTGCACTCGGCGACCGCGTAGACCCCGCAACAGGACCTTGGGCGTGCCGGTTTCGGCCCAGCGGCGGGGCAACCGATCCAAGCTCCAGCGCGCGGCTCTGTCCGGGACCACCAGTTCCTCCATGCACCCAGCCAAGGTGTAGGGATTGAACACCGCCTCCGTCCCCTCGGCAAAGCGGTAGCCGTTGTACTGTCGCTCCAAGGCCGCATACAGATCCGCGGGAGTGCACCCCAGATTGGTGGCGCCCTGCTCCACTAGGGCGGTCATGCGTGGTGCCCGAAGTTCAGCGTGCGTGAATCCCAGCAGACCGTTTACGTCGGGCCAGTGTGACAGGTCCGTGAGGTGGTTGGCCCCGGAGAACATGCCGGTATAGGCCAGCCGCGTGATGCCCGTGACCAGCGTATGCTCGATGAAACCACTGCAGGATTTCAAGGCTCCGTAGAAGGCCCGGAGGATGTCCAGAATATCCTCCAGCACATCGGGCCGATCCAGATTCTCGGTGACCGCCGTATCGTACTCGTCCACTAGCACCACGATCCGTTGGCGGGCGCGCCGGGCTGCAGCGCCAACCAGGCTCCGCAACATCCAGTGGGGAGGATCCTCCGTGAGCTCCAGCGCAAGATCCAAGTCCTGTGCCGCCGTCTGCACTGCGAGGCGCAACTCGCTTCGCAGCGCGTCGGGTGCATGTACGCCGCGCAATCCCAAGTCCAGACGTAGCACGGGGCATGTACGTCCCGCCCAGTCCCAATGCCCCGCCTGTCCGATCCATGTATCCGCGAACAGATCCCGCCGCCCTTGGAACAGGGCTTCGACCGTAGAGAGCAGCAGAGTCTTGCCGAACCGCCGCGGCCGGGCCAAGAACAGGTGAGGGCTGGGGCCCTGCGCGAACAATCCCGCGATGCGGCGCGTCTTGTCTATGTACAGGAAGTCGGCATGCGACTGGATGTGGGCGAAGTCGTCGTCGCCGACGGGCAGTTGGGGAATCATGTGTCATTTCTTGCGGACGTCATCGCAGACCGACGCGCCAATTGCGTGGTCGGGACTTGGGAGCCTGCTCCATCGGAGCTCCCCTTCATTACCGCCTCTCCGGCGGAGTGACTGACACTTCCTCCTCGGTCTCCAGAAACACTCGATCTGTAAACGCCTCTTCCAAGTCAGCAAGGAGAAACTTGGCGCGGCGTGAACGAGGCGAACAACCTAGGAATTGCCTCTCCACATCTGAAGTCTTCTCGTGTACATTGTCCACGTCTAGCCGCCACTGATTGAAACCAATTGAATTTGACTTGATCAAGACTGGCAAAGACAGAATCGCATTGAACTTGAAGAATTCTCTTGGGCAGTGCAAAACCCGATCATCAAAGCCCACTATAGATTGGATGCAGATTCAGCAGCATCACTCTCGACCGGAGGCTTCCATAGTCTCCGTCACTCTCTGGATTGCGTACTTCACAGGCAACGCTTCTCTCAGCAGGATATGCTCCATCGCCCTCTGTGCCAGCCGCGGCGGCGTGCACACCTGTACTGGTTTTGCAGAGTGTAGGAAGAAATCCTGCAGCCTAGTCTTTGCACTGGACATGGCTGATTTTGCCACACGGCATTCCCTTTCGTGGATCCTGAAACCGGATGCCGCCGAGTATGTATGCCTGCAGGTGTAACGAAGCAACGGAATCCTATGTCTGGGAAGATTTAGGTGCCGCCGCTTCTGAACAAGCTGCCGTTGCGGCTAGACACAAGACACTCAAAGGAGCTAACTTGAGGTATGCCGTCGCCGGAACAATGGCCCTTGAAAATCTTGCCGCTTTGAGATCTTGTCCTAGTGGTGCTCCAAGGCGTAATCTGCAGATTTTCCATTTGAGCAAGGTCCTAGGAATATCAAGAAAAGAAGTCCAACGAAGACTGGACAAGCTTCTTCAGCAACATGAAAAGGTATGGAGAGAGTGTATTGAATCTTTGGGTTCGGAATCTTTCATGAACCGATGGCCTCCAGGGGGACCAAGAGATGCCACCCATTGAATTGAGGCCAACCCTTATGAGAGAACGCTTGTGATTGGCACGGGGAGCAGCCGAATTTACCCAAGCAGAGGCTGCTGCCCAAGTCAACGCAGCCCGTACGGCACTACCGCCAATATCCTCCTGCGAAACGAAGCTGTGCACATCGACCTGGTTCCCCAGTTCAGAAGATTCATGCAGAGCAGTGATCACGAATTGAAGAACGCGATCCGTTCGCTGTTGAACCTCATAAGGGCTGAAATTGAACTTGAGGAAATTCTGGGAATTGAGATTGTCCACCATTATCCTCCAGAGCGTCCGATTCTGTCTGGAGATGTACACATCCAAGCCAAGAATGATGCAACCGAACTCCGTCAGTGGCTGGGACTGGGGTCAGCGCCCATCGTTGACTTAAGGACCTATTGGAAATGGAACTGGGGCATTTCGTTTCCTCTCGCAGGACATCCAAAGTCCTGCATATCCATAAATCAGACAATTCACGCGCGGGACGATACGCCAATGTGTTCGGGCGAGCCTTTCTGACACCGGCCCGAGCCGTGACGCACAAATTCCTTGAGATTACGGCAGGTTCGTCCCGACTCGCACGTCGGCATGTCATTTTGCTGGCCCATACTTTTGGCGTATCACGAGAGGCTATGGTGCGACGCCTTGAGGAACTTGACCTCATTGGTCAAGATTCTTGGGATTGGTTTGTGATCCACGGTGGAATTACAGACGAACAAGCCCACCAAGTTCTTGGTGTACAGTGCACCATCGATGCAGACCGGCAGGAGGCAGGCCTTCCTACCTCTATGCGACTGGACCTCTTGGCTGCCGAAGCCATGGCATCAGAACCTGTTGACTGAAGAGCAACTGGCTCATCTCCTCGATCGCGTTTCCCTGCGTCAGATAGTTGATTCCTTGGGTGATGAGGGAGACGACGTGAATGAAGCCCCGAGACTCCTGTAGCGAACCTGATTCCCTTTTGGTTGCGGATACAAGTGTCATCATCAATCTGATTGCCTCACGGTACACGGATGCAATTCTGGAAGTCCTGCCAAATCGGATGGCTGTCTTGGAGGAAGTGCAGCTCGAGCTTGAACGCGGCAGCAAAATGGGTCACGGCACCGCAGATGACTTTGAGGAATTGGTGTCGGTCAATTGTCTCAAGGTGGGTTCGACCTAGAGACCAAGGCAGGCAAGTCTTTAGGGAGCTTGTCGCCGGCCCTACCGTAGATTCGTTGGGTGATGGAGAAGCCGCGTTCATTGCTTTCGCAGTGAAACACGGTGCCATACCATTCATCGATGAACGAAAAGCGACAAGAATTTGCACGGAACGCTATCCGAACCTGAAAATCGGGACCACCATTGACGTTCTTGCGCACCGTGAAGTCCAAAGCGTCCTTGGTCAAGAGGGGCTGGCCGATGCCGTGTTCAATGCACTCCACTATGGCCGCATGAGAGTGGAAAGTTCCCACGTAGCTTGGGTCATCGATTTAATTGGTGCCGAGCGCGCTGTGAAATGCCCATCTCTCCCTAAATCCTTTCGGTAGCAATGAGGCTCTTGGCTGATGCAAGGGAGGCTTGAATGCAGAGTTTCCAGGCTCATAGACCCATTTCTTGTCGCCAATCCGAGGGTTGGTTATAGAACACACAGGGTAGTGTGCCTACGTGGTCTATGTCATGCCTGCCGATCAAGTGAAGCAGGGGCGCTCCGGGCTTGGATCGCAACGTCGTCTTCGCTCACCTGGACGGACGTGCTGTAGGCAAGGGCAAGCGTCAGCAGTGAATTTCCGACCTGCACCACAGGGCCCAACGGCCCGTGAAAGACCCGATCCATAACAGGACCAGCAAGGCCAGACTGGATCTCACCCTATGCAGGTTTCAGGGTTGCATAGTGCAATCCCAATGCAGAGCCTGGCAGGGGTCCCTGACCCCATTGCACATCGCCCAACCTCTGTCGATTGCCACTCAATCCACTTCAATGGCCAACCGTTCCAGATCTGCGATGGGATCTTGTCCCAATTGCATGCGCAAAATTCGACGTCCTGCCTTCTGCAGGGCTTCCGCGTCTCCCATGGCCTGCGCGGCCTGCAAGGCGCCAAACGACAGGATTGGGACATCCTCGGGGGCTGGGATGTCGATGTCCTGCGAGGAATCCTTCACAAACTGGACAAAGAGACCCGAGTTGGGTCCGCCCTTGTGCATTTGGCCAGTGGAATGCAAAAACCGCGGGCCGATACCTACGGTGGTGGCCAGCCGGGTGCTGCGGCTGATGGCTTTCCGCAGCGCCTCCAGCCTTGCGTGGACTGGAGCATTGGAAGGCAGGTATGCCTGCAGCGATATGTAGTCTCCCTTTTTTCCGCTCTCCAGAAATTCCCGCAGAGACCGCGCATTCGCTGGCACGGTCTCGCTTTGCGGCAGTGTCCCGCAACGGGCATATACATCCAGGAATGCACGGGTGGCCATTTTGGCCGACTCCACATCCGGCTGGTCAAAGGGATGCACGCCCAGGCAATGCCCCGCCACGGCAATGGCAAACTCCCATTGGAAAAACTCCATGCCCAAGCGTTGCAAGGACGGGCCAGGCAGCGTCACCGTGGGATGGCCCGCCTGGATACATTCTGCCGCCACCCGCGGCAAGGCGGTCTCGGACTCATGGGAATTCAGAGGGGGCGTCACCACGACACAACACCGATCTTCCCCAAAGAAAGGCACATCGGCAATTCCTTCCCGCAGCACCGGCAGAATGCCCTTGCCCGCTTTGCCCAGACTTTCCGCCACCAGCTGTTCCAGCCAATCTCCCAGCGCGGCCAACCCGTCCGGCAGCAGCAGGGTGAGCTTGTCCCGGCCGCGGGCGGCCTGGAAAGCCATCAGGACGCCCAGCTTGGCCGCATCGTTCTCCCACAGCGGCAATCGGCACCGCTGCACTGCGGCATCCACATGCTGGAGAAACGAGCCCACATCCTCTCCCAGCAAGGCCAACGGCGCCAAGCCAAAGAACGACAGTGCGGAATATCGTCCCCCGATATGGGGATCGTTGACGAACACCCGCTGCCAGTCGTCCTGCCGTGCCAAGTCGACCAAGCCGCTGCCCGGATCCGTGATTCCCACAAAGCGCTGGCCGGCATCTTGGGTCGGAAATTCCCGCCGGAAGCGGTCCCGGTAGTATTGGTAGCCGGACAATGTCTCCACCGTTCCGCCCGACTTGGTGGCCACCAGAAACAAGGTCCGAGCGAGATCCAATTGGGCATCCAGTTCCGCAATCTGGACGGGGTCCGTCGAATCCAGAATGTACAGCTGCAGCGCAGACGAGGCTCGGTCCGGCGTCTTGAGTTGCGCAAACACTTCGGGGGCCAGACTGGAGCCTCCCATGCCGACGACCACGACCTGTCGCAAGCCCATGTCGTGCATCCGCCGGGCCCAGGCCTGCAACCCCGGGCCCTCAGACTTCATGCGTTCATGGATGTCGAGCCAACCCAGCCGATTGTGGATTTCATTGGGACTGTCGCTCCACACCGTGTAATCCCGGTCCCAAATGCGGGGTATCAGGTCCAAGGCCGAAAGCCGATCCAGCTCTGCTGCAAAAGCGGCTTGATCGGATCCCAGTCGGAAGTCCCATGCAGTCACGTCGCGTCCTTTTTTGCCAAGGCTCTGGTCCCGCTATTATGCCTGTTGGCCGTGACGATCCGATTGCACCGCGCCAACTTCAACGGTCTCTGCCGAACCGAAGGCGCCGTGTGCAATCAGCCATGGGCGCTCTACGGCTGCCCGTTGGCGGTGCAACTGGGAATCGGAAACAGAAGGGGCCCGCACGGATCTCTCTCCCGCAGGAGCGGGGGACCGCTTCTCGACGGTTACCCTTTCAAGCCGGTGGTGGAGATGCCCTGAATGAAATACTTCTGCGCCAGAAAGAAAACGGTCAGGCAGGGCAACACCATGAGGAAGGACATGGCCATGATAGCGTTCCAGTCCACGTCAAACTGATCCCGAAACATGGCCAGCCCCAACGCCAGCGTATAGTTCTTGGAGCTGTTCAGAAAAATGAGCGGCTCCAAGAAGGAATTCCACTGGGACATGAAGGTAAAGATGGCAATGGTCGCCAAGGCGGGCCGGGACAGGGGCAGCAGAATCCGGTAAAAGATGCCCCACCAGCTGCAGCCGTCAATCTTGGCCGCGTCATCCAGTTCCCGGGGCAAGGTCAGAAAGTATTGCCGCATCAGGAAAATGTAGAAGGCGGTGCCCCCAAACGAAGGCACCCACAGGGGATAGTGGCTGTCAATCCAGCCAAAGGACTTGAAAATCAGAAACTGAGGAATCATCAACACCTGAAAGGGCAGCATCATGGTGCTGAGCGTGATGATGAACAGCACGTTCTTGCCGGGCCAGCGCAGACGGGCGAAGGAAAAGCCCACCAAGGCGCAACTGGCCACCCGGCCCAGCATGGACAACCCCGTGATCTGGACCGTATTGTTCAAGTAGACGTCGAAGCGAGCCCGGGCCCACGTGGTCCAAAACACGTCCCAGAGCGGTGGATTCGGAATCCACACCGGCGGGGTCTTGAACATCTGGGCCGTCGGCTTGATAGCCGTGGTCAGCATCCAGATCAGGGGCAGGAAGAAAAACAGACTGACGGCAATCAGCAGGACATACAGCACGATCTTGCGCAACGTGGCCATCAGACCCGGCAGGATCGGCCTTGAGACGTGCACGGGAGTCGCGGGGAGAGAATCAGCCATCGCAGAAAC
Source organism: Caldilineaceae bacterium (assembly GCA_963422415.1). Taxonomy (GTDB): domain Bacteria; phylum Chloroflexota; class Anaerolineae; order Caldilineales; family Caldilineaceae; genus Bin34. The sequence goes on along the minus strand of OY729430.1, from coordinate 1,590,777 downwards.
AGTGTCTATTCGCCGGCGTAGTAGACCCAGCGCTTGGAGAGAGCCAGTTGCAGAAGCGTGAAGAGCATGATGACCGTGAACATGAACCAGGCCATGGCCGCTCCGTAGGCCATGCGGCCCCACCAGAAGGAAATGTTGTACAGATAGAGGGCGTAGAACATGGTCGCATTGTTCGGCCCTCCATGTCCGCTGGTGGCTACATAGGCCAGAGTAAAGACCTGAAAGGCTCCAATGATGCCGGTAATCGTGTTGAACAGAATCACCGGCGACAGCATGGGAATCGTGACGAAGAAGAACTGCCGCAAGGGGCTGGCTCCATCCATCTTGGCCGCGTCGTACAACTCGGTGGGCACGTTCTGTAGCCCCGCCAGAAAAATGACCATGGTGGCCCCGCCCGCCCCGGTCAGGGTCATGAGGATAAGGGCTGGCTTGGCCCATTCCTCGGATTGCAGCCACAAGGGCGGAGAGCGCACACCGATTTCCCGCAGCAGGTAGTTCACCAGCCCAATGTTGGGATCGAGAATCCACATCCAGAGCAGCGCCACGGCCACGCCCGCCACAATGGAGGGCACGAACACCATGGTGCGGAACAGCGGAATGGCCCGCAATTTTTGATTCAGCAGCAGCGCCAAGGCCAATGAGGTCACGAGCCCCAAGGGCACGCCCACCACCACAAAATAGCCGGTGTTGGCAAACGACTTGCCGAAAAGCGGGTCGTCGGTGAACATTTCGACATAGTTGTCGAATCCCACCCACGCAAAGGGATAGCCAATCCTGAAGCTGGACAGGCTGAGGATAAAGGAATAGACAAAGGGGTAGACGTTGAAGAGGATCAGCCCCAATACCCAAGGGCTGGCAAACAACCAGCCGGCCAGCGACTCCTGTCTGCGGGACCGGGTCGCAAAGTAGCTCTTTAACATTGTGGAAAGATCACGAACGAGGCAGAATCATCCTCTGCCTCGTTCAGATTGAGATTGTGTCCAGTGGGCTGGGGTATCTCTCCGGCCCGCCTCTGACAATGGCACGGCTGGGGCTTAGGGAATCTTGTAGGGCGGTGCGTTATCCAGCCCTTCCTGCCAGACCTCGGCACATTTTTCAACGGCTTCGGCGGCGGAAATCACTCCCAAGGCGGCCTGTTCGAAGAAATTGCCGCCCTCTTGGCGCAGCTCGAAGTAGCCAGGCGGATTGATCACGTCATAGCCATGTGGAGCGCCCATTTCCAGGTAGATGCCGACATAAGGTGAATCCTGCACGAACTGCGTGTCCAAGGCAGACTTGCGGACCGGGATATACCCGCCCCACTCGCTGTAGAAAACATTGTGGTCCGTCTGGGAAAAGACATGCGCCCATTCCACGGAGGCCCCCACGTCGGCGGAAGTCGGAGATACGGACAGGAAGTTGCGCCACGATATGGAATTCTTGCGCCCGACACCATCCTCCGCGGTCAACGGGAAGCCGAATCCCAGATCTTCGAAATGGTCAGGGTTGTAGCGCAGCACGTCCCGCGGCAAGGAGCCGTGTCCCCGCATGTGCATGCCGATGTTCTTGTTGGCAAAATGTGGAATGGGAGCCTCGTCCGGCAGGCGGGCCACGCCCTCGGGATACACAATACCGTAGAGTTCAACCAACCATTCCAGGGCCGCCACCCCTTGATCGGTGTTGAAACGGACTTCCGTATAGCTCTCGTCGGCCATTTCGCCACCAAGTCGTTGCAGTTGCACCTCGAATTCCTGAAAGAAGCTCCGCCAGTCATTGGGGCCCCAACCGCCCAGCACTAGGGTTCGGCCTTCCTCAATCTGCTGGAGGCTCTGAGCCGCGGCCATATATTCCATGTCCGTCGTCGGTGGACTTTCCGGGTCCATGTCGACCTGCTCCAAGAGACTCTTCCAATAGACCGTCAGGGAAGGATGACTGAAAATGGGAACGCCCCACGTAAATCCAGCAATCTGGGTGCCTTTGATATTGGCGGAATAGTAGTCATCCAGATCATCCCATCCGTTGATGTAGTCATCCAGCGGAGTGCCTTCGCCGCTGGTGGCCACACGGCCCGCGGCCTGTGTCCCGGCTTCATGCACGTCCGGCAGCGAATCGCCTACGATGGAGGTGGTCAGCTTCTGTCTGTAGCCGTCATACGGCACATGTTCCGCCACCATGTCAAAACCTGGATTCTTTTCCTTGAACTCCGGGTTCACGTTGTCATTGATGTAATCCAGCACTTCGGGATTCAGGCTGAACATCCACAGGGATAGTTCCGTCATTTCCCCTGCCACGGGCATTGAGGCCGGGGCCGCAGGCACCACAGCCGTGCCCGGCATGGTACAGGCAGCCAATGCCAGACCCGCAGACGACAGAGAGGCCAGTTGCAAAAACTTACGACGCGACACCTGAGACATGTTGGTCATGATGGTCTCCATTCGGATTTCCCAAGAAAAGACGCTGCCGCCTGCCTGCGGCGAGCGCAGGGTCGGAGCTGAAGTTCATCAATGGTAGGGGACTGCCGAAAAAGTGTCAAATGGATTTTTGCCAGGACCGAGCGCTCAAGAACGTACATCCGGTGGACGGAATTCCTGGTTCAGGACTAGGCATGCGTCTGGGCGGAGGGACAGAGATACCCCCTTGCGTGCCACAAGAAATGCGGCCTGCCCCATTTTCGCGTCAGCGGTACAGCGAAACGCGGCCGGAGTTGAAAATACCGGCCGCGTTCCTTGTGGAGCGACAAGCCCGGCTTCAGGGGACTTGTGCCATTCCGTTCCCCCTTGCTTTCGTGAAATCATGAAGATTCCATCCATTGAACATCAGGGCAAGGACGACGCGGGTCAGATGCCGGGCACCGCAGATCTCCATGAAAGCGAAAACGGTCCTGTCCGCAGCCATGCCATCATTCCTCGTCAAACTCTTCCGGCATGAGCACAAATTCCGGATAGGCTTCAATTCCCAGTTCGCCCGCATCCTGTCCCAGACGTTCGATCTGCTCCGAAACGCGGGTCCCCATGGTCTTGTCCAGCACGATCCATAGAATCCACGACCCCACGAACACGAACACGCCCACGGACAATACGCCGAGCAATTGCACACCCAGATTGGCGCCGCCCACAAAGGTGGTCGCGAGGGTGCCCCAAATTCCCCCGCACAGATGGGCCGGCACGGCTCCCACCACATCATCCACCTTGACCTTCTCGAGCAGCCGGATGGTCGCCGTGCAGATAATCGCGCCAATGAAACCGATGGCAATGGCCCAGTAGGGCTCAATGATGTCAGGCCCAGCAGTAATGGCCACCAAGCCGGCAATGGCTCCGTTCAGGCTGGCAAACAGGTCCATGCGTCCGAGAAGGGGACGAGAGACCAGAATGGCGGCTACCACGCCCGCGGCGGCGGCCAGATTCGTATTGACCACCACCTGGCTCATCGCCACGGCATCCGCAGCAGACCCCAAGGCCAATTGGGAGCCGCCGTTAAAGCCAAGCCATCCCATCCACAGGATGAAGACACCCAGCGTGACCAAGATGATGTTGGAGGGAGGCGTGGTCTTGATGGAACCATCACGGCGGAATTTGCCGATCCGAGGCCCTACGACAATCGCCCCTGCGAGCGCCGCCCAACCCCCAACGCTATGCACCACCGTGGATCCAGCGAAGTCTTGGAACCCCAGGGCCGCGAGCCAGCCTCCCCCCCAGGTCCAGGCGCCCACGATAGGATAGATGACCGCGGTCAACACCAGAGTGAAGACAAAGAAGGACCACATGTTGACCCTTTCGGCCAATGTGCCCGACACGATGGACGCCGCAGTCGCCACGAAAACCATTTGGAAGAACCAATCCGACATGGTGGCGTGGCCTCCGGCAATCACGGCGTTGGCGACTTCGGCCTGGCCCGACATCAAGGCAATGTCATCGGCCGTCGGTCCATGGAACAGAGTCAACTTGCCGATCACCATCCCTACATCGACGTACATGAGGTTGTACCCGATCGCATAGTAGGCAAGACCCGCGATGGAATAGAGCCCAATGTTTTTCAGGCAAATCATCGACGAGTTCTTGGTGCGGACCGAGCCGGCCTCCAACATGGTGAAACCGGCCGCCATCCACATGATCAACGCGCCCCAGATGAGAAACGAGAAGGTATTGAGAATAAACACCGTTTCGTCGTCCGGCGCCGCATAGACCGCGGCGGACCGGAACAGCAGGAATCCCAACACAAAACAGATGCTGGCCCAGATGGCGTTGCGGCGCTTATGGAAAACGATATTCAAAAATTCAGACATGCGGGACTCCTTGGACAATCCTGGATATCGAGAATGAGGACATGCGGCCGTGACACGAACGTCATGACATTCGCTGGGGGGGGCCTTCTTGCACAGTGAGTGATCCCGGAATCATGCAGGTACGGAGTTGACCTCTGCAGGCGTCGGGGTGGGTGGGGCAATGGGCAGTTCAATCGTCATCTCGGTAAATTGGCCGGATTCGGACGAAACCCTAATGGTGCCTCCATGCTGTCTCACGATGTCATTGGACATGGACAGGCCTAGGCCCGTGCCCTGATCAGTGGGTTTGGTGGTAAAGAAAGGATTGAAGATCTTGTCTGCAATCTCGTCCGGAATGCCACTTCCATTGTCACGGATCCCCACCTGGATGCAATCCGCCAGACGCTGCGTCTTGATCCACAAAGTGGGACTATACTCATCCTGCAATGCGACGTCCGCGTTCTCCATCTGGAATCTTTTTTCCCGTGTGGCATGGCAGGAGTTGCTGACCATGTTCAGGAAGACGCGCCCCAAGTCTTGGGGGACCACTTCAATCTCGCCTACATCCGCAGCCAGATTCGTCTTGATGGTGAGCTGGAAATTCTGATCGCTCGCACGAATGCTGTGGTAGGCCAATCGGGCGTGCTCCTCCAACAGATTGTTGATGTCGGTGGATTGCAGATCATTCGCGCTGCGCCCCATTCGCAACATGCCCTGCACAATGCTGTTCGCCCGCTGACTGTGCATCTGGATGCGCTGCAGGTTGTTCGTAAGATCCCCGTTGAGTTCCTGCAACAATGCCTTTTGGTCCTGATTCAGCGTCACTTCGGCCTCATCAAGCGCCTGCTCGGTTTCCTCCTGCAATTCCTCCAGCAGTTCTTCCGAAGCCTCGGCGAAGTTCTTGACGAAGTTCAAGGGATTGCGAATCTCATGGGCCACACCGGCCGTGAGTTCACCTAGGGCGGCCAGTTTCTCACGCATGACAATCTGGTCTTGGGCCTGTTGCAAGTCAAGCAGCACCTTCTCCAGCTGATTGTTCTTGTCCCGCAACTCCTCCGCCAGCCTCTCGACCAGATTCAGCCGCTGCACCTCCAGTGCATGTCGACGAAAGACCTCCAGCGCGGCCGCCATTTCCGCGATTTCGTCCTGTCCTTGGATCTGGAGTGACGCCTCCAGATCGCCTTCCGCCATGCCCCGCATGCGATCCGAAAGCCGATTGAGGCGTTGCAGCAAAATCCGACCTACAAACAGCCAGGCAATCGCTAGGGCGCCGGCAAGGCTCAGGATGTTGAGGACCAGCAGGAGACTGCGTCCGGTCTGGATGGCGCGCATGGATGCCTGGGTCGCTTCCTGTGCATGGACCCGCGCTCCGTCGACCAGACCCTCTACGCCCGCGACCAGCTCGACACCAATGTCGCGGTTCAGTTCAAGCAACTCTCGCTGATGATCGCGAATCCTGATTTCCTGCGCCACCAAGTCAAACACGCTCTGATGCCCCACGCTCGAAACCCCCATGGCAAACAGGCGGTCAAACGTGGGCGAGACCTGCTCGAGCCAGGGATCCGGCTCCAATCCGGCAAGATTCTGGGCAATGCGGCTTCCGGTAGCCTCGAATCGCTCGCGTAGGGGCTCCAGCAAGGGATCGTGCGACACGTTGAAGGCAGTGGCCAACAGCTGGGTGGCCAGAGTGGTGTCGGCATGCAACTCGGACAAGTGACGGTACCGGTCGATCTCATCGTCCGAGGCATGCCGTGTACGTGGCGTGGCAGGCTGCCCCAGGGTGTGATACCCGGTCAGAAGGTAAAATAGCTGGTCGTCAATGGCCTCCACCAAAAGGTCATCCAAGGCAAGTTGCAGCGCCACCAGCTCCTCTTGCACACCTTGGGAACGCCTCTGCAATTCCAACGACACCTCCACGTCTCTCTCAAGAATCGCAATGTTTTCGATCAGGACAGCGGCATGGCCGCGGACCGTGGTCTGGAGCTCCGACTCGCCTCCCGCCTGCTGCATGAGGTTGTCCAATTGCTCTTCGAAGATCTGCCGCTCCTGCAACACTTGCGCGGCCACCGCGTCAAAGTCCTCAACCCCCGCGGCCGTGAGGCGCGGCGCCGCGGCGACCAGATTGCCGCTTTGCCGCGCAACGCGAAAGGCGCTCTCCATCTCCGGTATGCTCCCCTCGTTGACCAGACTCTGCACTTCGCCAACGCGGTTGAACGAGGACCAGCCCACCAGACTGGCAATCATGGTCAATAGCACGGCGCCCCCAATGCCCACATAGAGTTGGACACCGATGCGATACCGACTCTGCCACAGACGCTTCCACCCTTGTTTCACGGTATCCTGTCCTGTAGGGTACGCACAGGGTGGAATTGGCCGTCACGGCCGATCACCGTAAGGAAAATCTGGTCGGATCCCTGATTGTCCGTGTCGCTGAACTCCAGCTCAAACCCATCCAGGCTGAGGGCGCTGGTCTGATTCAGGCCCTTCAGGAGACAGGATCGACTCGCCTCGCGACCACACCGCTCCAATGCGGCAATGGCCAGACGACCCGCCAGATACCCTTCCAGCGAAACAAAGCCCGGGGCGATATCGGCCGACACATAGGACTCCAGTGCCTGCCGGTAGGCGATCGTGACCGGGATCCCGTCATCTGTCGGAAAGGGCACCACTTGGGTGACATAGACTCCCAAACCGCCGCGGGCATCCTTGATCTGCAAGTCCCGCGCCAAGGCATTGCTGCCCACGAACGAGATGTTGATGAAAACCGGATCCATGCCCATGTGGCGGGCCCACGCGATCAATTCCGCCAAGGGCTCATACGCGCCCACCAAGACCACGGCTTCGGGATCGCCCTGTCGCACATCCAGCAACGCCTTCTTGATATATGTGGTGTTGCGCGGGTACTGTCCCGTGGCCACAGGCTCCATGCCCCGCCGATGCAAGGCTTGCCGCGCGCCCTGATAGCCCGCGCGACCAAAGGAATCATCCTGATACACGATGGCTATGCGCTCCAGTCCCAGATCAGAGGTCAGGCGCTGGATCATTTCCTCGGTCTCCTGGTTGTAGGAGGCGCGCAGGTTAATGATGTTGCCCCACGCGGCTTCACGCAGGAAGGCAGCGCCGGTAAATGGCGCCAGATAGGGCACACCGGCCGTGGCCGCGATTGGCACGGCGGAGCGAGAGGTAGGAGTGCCCACAGCGCCGATCAGGGCAAAGACTTGCTCCTGTTCTATGAGCTGAAGCGTATTGGCGATGGCTGCCTCGGGTTCGTAACGGTCATCCAAGGACAACAGTTCCAGCCGCCGACCATGGACGCCGCCTTGTTGATTGATCTCGTGGAAGGCCGCTTGGATCCCCAGCTGCATGTTGCGGCCCAGCTCCTGCGCGGGGCCGCTAAAGGCGGCGGACTGGCCGAACAGAATGCGGTCGGCAAAGAGACCGGGCGTCCCCGCCGGGGCCACCTTCTCCGCGGCTTCCTTCGGGACATTCTGGCGATCTCTCTCTCGAGATTCATCCAGTGCCGCGTCCGCCGGGCCTCCATCCCGCGGAACACAGCCTGACAGCCCCGCCATCCAGAGCAGCAGGACGCCGCTCTCCAGCAGGATCCTCCGCCACCTGATCACAAGGCAGGATTCCCCGCGCCCTTGACTCTGTACTTGACCAAGGTCAAGTGATTCCTGCCTTGTTCCCGCCGATAATTCTTGTCATCCATCAAGGTCTGTATCAGATGAAGTCCAAGGCCCCCGAGCGGACGATCTTCCAGCGCCAAGGAGACGTCGGGCCGGGACGCATCTTGCAAGGGATTGAAGGGATGGCCGTCGTCCATGATGTCCAAGACAATGGCGCGGGCATCGGAGGCAAGCATGATCTCCATGGAATGCACGCGGGAATCCCCCCCGTGCTCCACGATGTTGGTCCCCACTTCCTCAACGACGAGTTGCATCTGAAAAATCAGCTCGGGTTCCCACGCCTCCTGCCTGCCGAAGTTCTCGACCAGCTCCGCGACCCGGCTCAGTTCGTCCAGCGTAGGCTTGAATTGCATGGCCCACTTCGCACTCACTTGTCCACTCCTTGGTAGTACAGTGTCATGCAGGTGATGTCATCAAACTGGGGGGCATCTCCCACAAATTCGGTTATGTCTTGCAAGATTGCCCGAATGACCTCTTGGGGGCCCTGCCCCGCCTTGAGGGCGCACAATGCCTGCAACCGCTCCAGTCCGAACTCCTCTTGCCTGCCGTTAATGGCCTCGGTCACTCCATCGGTATACAGCACGACACTGTCGCCCGGCGCCAAGGTTACGGAATGGCAGTCAAGTTCAACCTCCGGCAGCACACCCAAGGCAATGCCTCCTGTCAGGGGCAGCAGAGAGGAGGTGCCGTCAGCATGTACCACAAGCGGGGCGTTGTGTCCCCCATTGGCATAGGTCAAGTGGCCATTGTGCGGATCGAACACGGCATAGAACACGGTCACGAACATCGCGGCCTCATTGTGTTCCTGCAGCAGGTGGTTGACCTCGGTCAGAACCCGACCGGGATTCTCATGGCTGATCGCGGAGCCCTTCAACAGAGTACGGCTGGACATCATGAAAAGAGCTGCGGGCACTCCCTTGTCCGAGACATCGGCGATGGCAAGTCCAATCCGGCCGTTTTCCAGCGTGATCACGTCAAAGAAGTCGCCGCCCACGTTGCGGGCGGGCTCCATGCTGCCGAACACGGCATAGTCGGGACGCACTGGAAATTCCCGCGGCAGGATGGACTGCTGTATTGTACTGGCGATGGATAGCTCGTTTTGCAGGGACACCAGCTGATCCCGCGCGGCCAGCACTTCACGCCACTCTTTAAGATGGCGCAATGTCCGATCAATCGTGACGCGCAGATCCTTGAAGTCAATGGGCTTGGTCACAAAGTCGAAGGCGCCCCGATTCATGGCCGTGCGAATGTTGTCCATGTCGCCATAGGCGGACACAATCACGGCGCGGATATGGGGGTTCACTTCCGGAATCTGGCTCAGGAGCGTAAGACCATCCATCTTGGGCATGTTGATGTCCGAGATGACCATGTCGATGTCATTGTCGGCGCGCAGTTTCTGCAACGCCTCCAAGCCATTGTGCGCAAACACGAACTGGTACTCTCCGGAACGCAGAGCCCTGCGCAAGCGTTGCAACATCAGTGGCTCAAGATCAGGTTCGTCGTCAACCACCAGAATTTTATAAGGCCGCTTGTCCACATCCATAGCCGATTCCTGTTTCTCATGGTCTGACCCATGCCGCGCCTCTGCAGATTCAAACCAAGGCCACATCGCATCGGTCCGACATCCGCATGACTGTCAACGCCGGCAGAGTCCGCTTGTCTCCCGGAATGGAGCGAGACGCCGGACTTCTAGGAGTTTTCCTGTGCGACCGCGAGGCATGCAATCACCGATCGGCAGGATTCCAATTTGAATGACTGCCAGTGGAATCCAGGAAGGCAGTCAATTATAAATGCACGCGACGGACTGGAGTCTCGATGGCCCCACCGGATCCCCTTGGCGGGGGCGCGGTCCCTCTCTGGACCGAGAAGTCACCCCTCGATTTGGAACAGGCGGGCGGCGTTGCCGCCTTGGATTCGCGCCATCTGGTCCGCGGTCAAGTCCAGCCCTTGCAATCCCCGATGCACATGATCCTGAATGGTCTCGATGGATACCCACGGATGATCGCTGCCAAACATCAGGCGTTCGGGCCCGGCATGTCGCAGCGCAAAGCGAATCGCCTCTGCCGAAGGTGTCACGAGATCCAGATACACTCGTTCATAGTACGTGCCCGGTGGATGCGTGATGTTTTCCCGCCCCCGCCCCTTGTGTTCCGTCTGCTCTTCCACGCGGCCCATCAGATAGGGCAGTACACCCCCTGCGTGTGGATGCACCACCTTGAGTGCCGGATGCCGCTCCAGCATGCCGCCCAGAATCAAGCGCAACATGGCAAAGGAAGTGTCCATCATGAAGGCCACCATGGGAATCATCGCATGATCCCGCACATGTGCGCCCCAGGTGGGGACGGTGGGATGCAGTACCAGAGGCACTCCCAGCGCGGCTACGCGGGCATAGAACGGTTCCAGAGCTGGATCATCCAGCATGGTGCCATCGAAATGAGAGCAGCAGAATACGCCACGCAGATTCAAGGATACAATCGCCCGTTCCAGTTCCTGGATTGAATCCTCCACGTCAGGTAGAGGCAGCGAGGCAAGGCCCACGAAACGTCCGCGGCTGTCCTGCACGAGATCCGCCAGATAGTCATTGCAGAGACGGGCGCCCCGGAGGCGTTGGCAGGCAGGCAGGCGAGACGGAGAGGGAATATTGACGCTGAGCACCGAGACATCAATCCCTGCCTGATCCATGGCATCTATCTTGCGGGCCGGAGCGTACTCTGCCAGATTCAGATGAAACCGCTGTATGTCGCCATAACGCAGCAGATACCGATCCGATTCCAGGCGTTGCGCCTGCACAAATCCGGGAGCGTTCACATACATTTCTGCGTAGGCACGCGGAAAGACATGACTCTGAACGTCGACTTTCATGTTGTTCCCTCCTGACACGACGGCCACGCCCCATCGTTCCGGCCCCTGTCTTCACCTTCGTTCAAAAGAGCGCCACCAACGGGAAAAACACCAAGGAGGACACCGCGGCCCCCCCACATCCACCTGCCACAACCATGACGTGGCCTGCCCTTCCACTGAACCGCTTCAGGATCACCAGCAGCAGCCCTCCCACTAGGCAGCCAAAGAGACCGGCCATGCAATGAAGTGGCCAAATCTGCAGGGCAAGGAGCCGCACCAAGGGCGGCAGCAATCCTGTCAGGCGCACCAGCAACCACGCCACAGGAGTCAACAGCGCGGCACAAAGGCCGGCGATGGCCATCAAGCTCAAGTTCCACATGCGAGAAATTCAGCCGCGCTGTGGCCTGCAGTTCAGGGACGGGGAATCAGGGCACTCAGCATGGCCTCGGCGTCAAACGGATCGACTCCCAGCTTGTGCCGCAACGCGGCCCGCACTTGATGTTCCGCCTCGATATCTAGATCTACTAGGGGCAGTCCCAACTGTTGTCCATTCTGCAGCGCGGATTGCCGGCTGCCCACCTCCATCTCCATGGACATCACGGCGTCATCGGGCGTGAATTCACAGTGATCCGATCCTTGGAGTTCGGCGATGAAGTCGGTGACATGGGACGCCACTGATGAAATGTAGTAAGGCCGGTCATGCCGCACCGCCAGCGGGAGAGGATTGCGATACTCCACTACGCCCTCCGGCAATTCGACGCGGTCGCAAATCCACTGGCCCTCCTCCACCACATGTTCGATGGGAAAGGTCTGGTCGTGCCGAGCGCCGTTGCGCAGTGCAGAGTCGGAACAGCGCCGCACCTCGCCGACGCCATGCCAGTTGCGCAGGGCCTCCCGCACGATGGCTCCGCGTGTCCCGGCCAGTTCCGTATACCCGGGACGCGGGTAGCGTCCCAGCATGCCCTTGATGTTGCCGGCCAGATCCGTGACCAGCCGATTCCCGGGAAAGTGAAAGAAGTGGCAGCGAAAGCCTTCATCCTCATGGTACCGATGTGCGGCTTCCCAGTGGGGTTCCACCGACATGCGATGGGTTATGGCTTGGACCGATTCGGGATGTGCGCCATAAAAGGCAATCCACCGTGAATTGTTGTGATAGCCCGTGTGATCGTGCAGGCAGGTAATGCGACCGATCGGTCCCACAAATCCGGTCCTGTCAATCGCCTTGGCTATCCGATCAAAGGGAAAGCGAATGAAGTTTTCGCCTACGCGCAGGGTGACACCGTGATCGTGCGCCACCTGAACCATGTCGCGCGCTTGCCACAGGGTGCTGGCGATGCTGGTTTCGACCAGATGATGAATGCCGGCGCGTGACAAGGCAACCGAGATGGCATGATGCACATCCACGGGGGCCACCACCAGCGCGGCTTCCACCAATTCGGCACGGGCCAGTTCCGACACGGTATAAAAGGCATGGGCGTCCATGGCATCGGCGTAGCGGTCGGCGTGATCCTGGACCGGATCGCATACCGCCACTACGTTCAACCAAGGCCGCAGACTCTGCAGCATGGGCAGATACACCGTGAAGGAGCGATTGCCCGTCCCAATCACGGCAATATCCATGGGTCGACTTTCCGGTTCCATCGGCTGTGTGCCTCCTTGGGGCCTGTAGACATGGAAGGGCGCGACCCAACGGGCCACGTCCCGCCCCGTTGGGATCGCTTACGTCCGCTACGTCCGCATGCTATCCAGCACGGCCTCATAGACCTGGGCCGTCCCCGTCACGTCGCTGGTGAAAATCACCAGCTTCCCGTCGGGAGAAAAGGATGGATGGGGATGTGTATACTGCGGTGCATAGACCGCAATCGGACCGTCCTCGTAGGGAAAAGGGCCATTCCAGTGATCTCCCCTGCTGCTCGCCCGCGGCAGGCACAGGGTGGTGGGTTCCCCCTTGCCGTCCAGTGGATCAAAAATCTGAATGCCCACATCGGGAAAATTGGTGTCCGCGACCATGCGCTTGCCGTCGGACGAGGCAATGGCATGCCAGGCATTGAAGTGGGTCACGGAGCGGACCGCTCCCGTATCCACATTGACCGCGCGCATGCCGTGGGGCCAGGTCACGAACCCCACCTCGCGGGTGCCGGGAATCCAGGCCTCATGCGTAATCCATTCGCCCGTCGCCCGGGTATAGAGGCGTCGGTTGCCGCTGCCATCCCGATTCACCATCCAGACCCGATCCGTAAGGGGACCCGCATAGAAGAGCAACTGGGAATCATCGGGACAGAACTGCATGTGCGACACGTCGGCGCATCGGAGAATGACCTCCCAGGTCCCGCGCTCCACATCCACCACGGCTATGCAGGATTCCTGTTCTTCCCGAAAGCGCACGGCCCAATATCGGTCACAGGGACTCAAGGCCGTGGTCCCCATGGCCGCGGCGACCATGCCCTCTTCCCGCATGACCCGATCGGCAAAATCGATCAGCAACTCCTCCTCGAAAGTCTCCGTGTGAACCCGCCATCCCCCCTGGCCGGCGGTGAAGTAGATCCAGTCCCCGGCATGGGCCGGGTACAGGGAGAAGTCTGCAATGTCTTTCCGGTCCGTCAATTGCACCAGTTCGGCCGTTGCCCTGTCTTCCACAAAAATCTGGGGATCCCCAAAGCGCGTGGAAGTAAACAGGGTCCACCGCATGGCATCGTCATACGCCGGCACCAGAAAAAACGGCTGATGATGGAGAGACGCATGCGTGGTGATCTGCCGGATCTGGACTCCGGTCGCCGCGTCTTGGGACCAGCGGGATTCAGAGGGGAATCGATCACCTTGGGCCATGTCAACCTCTCACGGAGATATCGTCAGGCGGCGTGCGCGGTGGGGCCGGGAGCCCCCAGCAATCCGCGTTCGGCGTACCATTGCTCAAACCCGGATTCCGACAGCTCAACCTGCAGCCGCTGGACTTCCGCCCGACTCAAGGGACGCAACGGCGGCCGCATGTCCATGGAGGGGAAACGCCCTTGCAGAAACATGGCCATCTTCATGCGTTGATGGGCTTCGGAGGAGGGTTCGCCGAACCGATACACGCACTTGTTAAGACGATACACCACCTCCTGAGTGGCATAGGCGCGCTCGTAGTCTCTCGACAGCGCCGCCTGTACCAGATCCACAATCAGCTCGGGCACGAATCCGGCAAATCCCACCAGAGCGCCATCGGCGCCAGCCAACAGAGAGGAGAGCAGGAATTCGTCATGGCAAGACAGCAGCGGAATATCTGGGGCACGCTCCTTCAGCACCCGGTGCTCATGGCCCAGACGCGACATGTTGCGAGTTCCCATCTTGATGGCCACCACCTGGGCGATCTCGGTCAGAGCCAGCATCTCGTCCAAGGTGTAGGTGGCCTTGGTCCAGTCGGGGTACTGATGCACAATGATGGGAATGTCCACCGCGGCCGCCACGTCCTCGAAATAGCCCACCGCCGTGATGGAGGGACGACCAAACCGCAGCCAATGATGCGGAGGCATCAGCAACACCGCGCTTGCGCCCGCTTCCTTGGCCGCCTGCACGTGATCGATGGCTTCCAGACTGCCTTCGCAGCAGATGCCGGAAATCACGCGCGTGTCCCTCGCGGCCGCGCACATGAGACGCACGACTTCGGCCCTTTCCGGCGGCCGCAATCCCATCACCTCTCCGGTGTGACCATTGCAGACCAGGCCACGCAGTCCCGGCACGGCCGCCAGATACGCCGTATAGGCCTGCAACCCATCCCGGTCAATGGCATGGTCAGGCCGGAAGGGACACAACGTGGCAGCAAACACGCCACTCCAGGGATTTTCAGACATGGTGGCACTCCATAGCACACTCGTTGCAAAGACTGACCTTCTGCGGCTGTCTCACTTCTTGATGACCTGTCGGGGATTCAAGGCGTCATTCAGGCCGTCGCCCAAAAACGTAAAGGCAAACACAACGATACCGATGGTGGTCGCCGGAATAATCATCAAGTGGGGGAAGGAGATCCAGAGGCTGAAACTATCGCTCAGCATGGAACCCCAGCTGGCGTTGGGGGGCTGGATGCCGATGCCCAAAAAACTGAGTCCCGACTCGAGGGTGATGGCTCCTCCCACGCCCGCCGTCACGCCCACAATGATGGGCCCGATGGAATTGGGGATGATGTAGTGGGTCAGAATCCGTCTTTCGTCCGCGCCAATGGCCCGCGCCGCCTCGACGTATTGGGTTTCGCGTACTGACAGAACCTGACCCCGCAGTAGCCGGGCAAAACCCGGCCAACTGATCAAGGCCAAGGCCCCAAACACCAACACAAAGTCCAGCCAAAGCGTGTCTAGGTAGAAGGGATTCTTGGTCTGAAGATACATTTTGTCAAACCAAGCGGCAATGGGACGCTTTAAGGCGGTATTCATGAGCAAGGCCAGCAACAGACCCGGTACGGACATGGTTACATCGGTCAGCCACATCAGAAACTCGTCCGCCAAGCCCCGCAGGTAGCCCGCGATGCCGCCCAGCACCACGCCCAGCAACAGCGAGATGACAGTGGAAAAAAGCCCCACGAACGCCGCCGTGCGGGCTCCATGCAGCAGCCGGGAAAAGATGTCCCGCCCCAGCGCATCCGTGCCGAGCCAGTGCTGCGGGGAAGGCTGCGCCAAGGCGTTGTCGATGTTCTGTTCCAGAAAGTCATAGGGTGTGACATATGGGCCGACGAGGCCGGCGATCAGGAACAGCATGACTATCATGAGCCCCAAGGTCGCCAGCCGGTTCAGAAACAGGCGGCGCAGCGCCTCGCGCCAGATATTGCGTAGTTCCTGATCCCGATCCGTCAGCAGGGATTCAAACTGATCGTCCAAGGGAGAGTCCGACATGAGGATCCGGAAACGTTTCAGTTGCGGGTAATGCGAGGGTCCAACAGAGGATAGGCCAAATCCACCAGCATGTTGCCCACCATCACAATCAAGGCTCCTATCAAGACCGTGGCCATGATGACAGGATAATCCACCGTGCGCAAGGCCGTGATGGCAATATGCCCGAAACCGGGGATATTGAATATGAGCTCAATGAAAAGGGCACCATTCACGATGCCAATCATGATCAGGCCCACCGAGGTCAGCACCGGGATCAGCACGGGACGCAACATGTGGCGGAACACCACCAACCGATGGGTCAGGCCCTTCGCGCGGGCCGTGCGAATGTAGTCTTGGGACAAGGTGTCCAGCACGGCGGCCCGGGTCTGGCGGATTACGGTCGGCAAGGCGCCGAGACTGAGCACAAACACTGGCAGCAGCACTTGTCCGTGAAAAATGCCCTTCCACCCATAGGGAACATCCATCACGCCCACCACAACCACCAGAAACCACAGCAGCAGCAGGGCGACGACAAAGATGGGCGGGGCGTTGACAAAGATGACCAGCCCCACGACAAGGTGGTCGATCACGCTGTTGTGTTTCAGGGCGGCCAACACACCCAGTGGCACGCCCACCCCTATCATGAACAAGATGGCCGCCACACCCAGCTGCATCGAGATGGGCAAGCGCACGCTCACCATCCGAGACACAGGGCGCTTTTCGCGGATGGAAAACCCGAGGTCGCCACTAAAAAGACGACCTACATAGCGACGGAACTGCGAGGGAAAGGGTTCGTTCAGGCCATATTTGGCCCGCAACGCCTCCAAGACGTCCTCTTCCAACACCAGACTGCCCTGTTCCTGATCCAGAAACATGCGCTTGATAGGATCCCCGGCGCCATAGAACATCATGGCGTAGGACACGAAGAGAATCAGCAAGAGGCCGCTGGACCAGCGTACCAGACGGGTGAGGATATACGAGGCCATTGGCGTTCGGACTGTGGGAGAAAACAGGGCCGGGACGTAACCTAGTCACGTCCCGGCACAGACAACAATGCAGGTGGCGCTTACTCCCGCATATAGATGCGCCAAGGGGCAATCAGCCCCACATCGGGACCGCGTTCAAAGGCCGCCACCTCTTCGCCCACGGAGCCATAGCCCTCCGGAATGCCAAAGAATATGCCTACCCGGTCGTCCATGAAGAGTTCTTGGGCGGCACGGGTCAGTTCGCAACGGGCGGGATTGTCAGGCGAAATCGCCTGCGCCTCTTCAATCAGGCGATCCACTTCGGGATTCATGTAGCCTTTCAACATGGAACCCCGGGCAATCGGCCCCGCGCTGTGCATGCCCACCCAGGCATAGGTAGTGCCATCCGGGAAGCGAATGACCACATCGTCCCGGGACAGGTTGACCAGATCGGCCTCCTCGCCGAATTCGTCGGGCCGGGTCTTGAATTCAACGTTGGTAATGCCTAGGTGCTGACGCCAAAACTCCATTACCGCTTCCAAGGCCCGGTTGAGAGAGGGCGACGAGGCCCGCGGGGTCACCCGCAACTTGGGCAGGTTTTCGGCGCTGCCATAGCTGGAGGCCGCCAAGGCCGCCTGAGCCGCTTCGGGATCGTAGTCGTCAGACCAATTGGCATCCGGGTCGTAACAGCTGACGTTCGGATCCAGCAACTGAGTCGGCTGCACGGCGTTCCCTTCCGGGAAGGCGGCCTTGAAGACCGCTTCCATGTCCACGGCCAGATAGAGCGCCTCTCGCACCAAGGGATCGTTGGTGGGTTCCCGCTGATCGGTGATCCAGAACGAATTGAACCCAATCCCCTTGATGGGCCGGAAGTAGTCGGGATGAGCGGTGCGCAAGGCGGGCGGCAAGCCAGTCATCACGAAGTCCACCTGGTTGTTCTCCACCATGGTGGCCGCCGTGTTCTGATCAGTCACGAACATGAACTCGATGCGCTCCAGATAAGGCCCTTCGTCCATCCACCAATTCGGGTTGGGATCCATGGTCGCGACTCCCCGATCCGGGTCGTATTCCGAAAGCATGTAGGGACCACTGACCGCCGGTTCGTTTTCGGGCAACCAGAAGGTGTTCAGGTTGTCGTCATTGACCTGATCGATCTTGATGGGATTGGTGTGCGTAGTGGCAATCCGCCAGTGGAAGATCGAGTCCGGTCCTGTCAGGGTCGCCTGTACCGTCCGGTCATCGATGGCGGCCAGACCGGAGATGGTCTCGGCCTCGTCGGCTCTGGCTTCGTCAAATCCCACTACATTGCCGATGTATTGCGGGATGCGCCCGTGTTCCGTCAAGGGATCGGTCATCCGATTCCAGGTCCCGACCACTTGCTGGGCCGTAATGGGGGTCCCGTCGGACCATACAGCCCTTTCATCCACGGTGAAGGTCCAGACCGTGTCGCCTTCGCTAGCGACCGCGCTGTCAAACACGCCGAACTGCAGGTTGCCGTCCACATCGAAATACAGCGGGGGCACATACAAAAGGGGCATCCAACTCTGGTGATCGCCCCCACCAGACATGGGATAGAAGGTAAAGCTGTTGGCTCCGGTGGATCCGGTGGCGATGCGCA
This sequence comes from Caldilineaceae bacterium, assembly GCA_963422415.1. GTDB lineage: Bacteria > Chloroflexota > Anaerolineae > Caldilineales > Caldilineaceae > Bin34. Next base: position 1,572,583 of record OY729430.1, on the reverse strand, counting down.
AGACCTGTTCTTCCGCGGCATCGGCCGGGAGCATGGACATCTCCGTGCCCGCGCCCGTGTCTTCGTCTGCCATTTCAGCGGGGGTGGCAGGAGCCACCGGAGCACACGCCGTGAGCGTGACCACCGCCAAGACGGTCAACAAGACAGACAGATTCAATAGTCTCATGGAAACATCTCCGTTTGTTGCAAGAAACCCAGAATAACATTGAGCGTATCATAGACCTCGCAACGATCCAACTGCAATCAACGCGGACCCGCGTCAAGGCATGTCCCCTCGGAATGGCAACTTGCTTCGGCTATGCTCTTGTCTGGCAAGTGATCGGGAACAGGAGGGCCGGGATGGACGCAAAGACCGTGCGCATGGGTGTGATAGGGGCGCAACGCGGCGCCTCCTATGCGAGAGCCGCCCAGACGAACATGGGGCTAGAGTTGGTCGCCATCTGCGACTCAAATGCCGCTCGTCTGGCCGCTCTCCACGCGCCACCACATGTCAAGAGACTGCAGAACGAGGCTGAATTTCTGGCCTTGGACATGGACGCGGTCGTGATCGCCACCTACTTTGATGCACATGCTTCCTTGGCGATGCGGGCGCTTAGGGCCGGCTTCCATGTTCTCAGCGAAATCACGGCCAATGCTACGCTGGCCGAAGGGGTGGCTCTGTGCGAAGCCGTCGAGGAAACCGGCCTCATCTACATGATGGGGGAGAATTCGGCCTATACGGACTTCAACCAAGCCATGAGAATCCTCTACGAAGCCGACGAGATTGGCAGAGTCCTGTATGCCGAGGCCGAGTACAACCACCCGATGGCTCCCGAGACCTTGCTGCGATTGGCGCCGGGGCAGCATCACTGGCGCAACTGGATCCCTTCCACCTACTACTGTACGCATGCACTCGGCCCCCTCATGGTCATCACGGGGGCTTGGCCGATTTCGGTCAACGCGTTGTCCATTCCCGCGGCCGAATCGGATCCGGGGCAGGTCCGGGTTAATGACCCGGGTGCCGTGACGCTCTGTCGTATGGACAATGACGCCGTCTTCCGCCTGTTTGGAATCCATATCCCGGGCCACAGCAACTGGTACCGCTTGCACGGTACCCAAGGAGCCATGGAGAACGTGCGGGGTCCGGGATATTTTGGACCGGGGCAGGTGCGAGTCTGGCATGATCCTTGGAATTGCCCAGCGGGTCAGCCGACGGAACGCAGTTTTGTGCCGCAATGGCCTTCCCACCAAGACGAGGCTGCGAGCTTTGGTCACAGCGGAGCCGATTTTTGGGTGATTCATCACTTTCTGGACGCAATTCGCAAGGAGGAACCTCCGGATCTGGACGTGTACCGCAGCGTGGTCATGAGCAGCGTCGGCCTGCTGGCTTGGCGCAGCGCTCTGGAAAACGGCGCGCCGGTAGCGGTGCCCGACTTCCGGGATCCGCAGGCACGGGCAGCATGCAAGGAGGATTACCTCCAAGCGGGCCCTGCCGTGAACACAAGGAATCGATTGCCCTCTTCCATCCGCGGTGACATGGAAGTCGCCCCCTCTGCCTTGCAAAAAGCCCAGGCTTTCTGGGAGAGCCTGCAGTAGAGGAGGTCTCTGCATGGTCACATTGGGGCCGCTCCAACTCTCTCTTGACTGGCGTCCCGAGCCAAGACTGCAGACTCGCTCAACCCATCCACTGCTCGGAGCGCGGCTCCTGTCCCCCGAATCCAGCCAGGCTTGCCACGCGCGCTGCACCGACAATGTGGACAGGCCCCAAGGCGGGACATACCCTATGCCATGTGGACAGGCCTCTGGTTTCGAGGCTGTTTCGCCAAATAGGAATTATATACTTGACGATCCAAAGTCGTGAATTGGCCGCCCGTCGCGATGTTTCACACAGTCATCAGCCATTTACAGACTCCCCCGGCTGGCAAACCGCGCAAACTCCCCTTGATTAAAGACATGTTTGAGCCGGTTCTTCCCGGCCTGATTTAACAGCCATTGCCTTGCGCCTAGCGCATACCCGCCCCCGTCCAAGAGGATGATCGTGTCGTACTCGTCCTGCTGAATACTCAGCACTTCAAACGGGAACTTCTGATCGACACTCCCTTGTGACGATTGCCACTTGCACTGAATGACCAAGCAGTCAGGCCACAGCCGGGGGTGGTAGAGAATGACATCAACAAACCGGCGCTTGCCGTAAATGTCCTTGCCCGTCTCCACTTGCTGTGCATAAATCGGCTGATCCAAGACCCGACACGCAAAGAACCGATTAGCCGAAATGAGTTCATAGCCCAAATCCTGGCTCAATATCTCTGAAACGTAGTTCTCCAGGCGAGCCCCGGCGCTATTCGCCTTCCGTCCTCCTGATTGCGGCATATCAGTCTCCGCAAATCAGTAGTTCTGTCACCTTCTCCCGCTTATCGCCTTGGCAGTTGATGAAGCGGGAAGCCGCAATGGGAATACGGCGAAACTCCGCATACAGGGAGCGAATCAAGGGCGTGTCGCTGTTGGACAGTATGACGTGGACCCCGGCCCGGTTCCATGCGCGGCATTGGTCGCGGAGGGCCTGCTGGTCCGCCTCGTTGAAGCCCGCACTGGTATAGCCAGTAAAGGTGGCGTCATAGGGGGGATCGCAGTAGACGAGATCGCCGGCCTTCGGCGTAATCTTCTTAAAGGATTGCGTCTTGACGGTGGCTTTCTTCAAGACGTGAGCGACCGCAAGGAGGTTGTCCGTATCGCAGACTGTGGGGTTCTTGTAGCTCCCCATTGGCACGTTGAAATGCCCCTTGCTGTTGACACGGTACAGGCCGTTGTAACAGGTCTTATTCAGATAGATGAACCGAGCGGCCACCTGCACTGGGTCCTTGTATGTTCTCCGGCCTTCCTCACGAATCTTGTTGTAGTATGGACGGCAATGCTCTGCCGCGTGCTTCTCCAGTTGGGCAATGACGGCCCCCACGTCCTTTTTCAGCGTGGCATAGGTCATCATGAGGTCGATATTGCGGTCAGACAGGACCGCCCGCGTAATGCGGCTATCCAGGGCAAAAAAGACAGCGCCCCTCCACAGAACGGTTCCCAATACGTGCCGAACTGCTCAGGCAGCAGCTTGACGATATCAGGGACAAGCGACCGCTTCCCGCCCGCCCATTTCAGGAAGGGGTAGGCACGGGCGCGATCCAGGTAGGCAACGGGGGTGTGTTTCAGGACGGCATCAAAGCCGCCCAAGGCTGGGCTGGTAGCACTCATTGTGTCAACTCCTCATAGGTCAGCCGGGCATCCATGCCCAAGTCTAAGAGGAGATTCACTGCCGCTTCCTTCTCCTCCTCTTTGGTGTTCTGTCGGAAGCAAATCGCGTTCAGGTATTGCTGGGTGTGCTTCTCACTCCACCAGTGGTGCGTGCCGATGTAGCAACGCTTGGTGATGGCCCACAGCCCCTCAATCCCGTTCGTGTGGGCGTCCCCGCGTACATATTTCTCGGCTGAATGGTTGACTCTATCGACTGAGTAGAAGCTATCGAGCGGGCCATAGGCGCGGTTGCCGTCTGCATGGACATGGGAACCGAGCGCAACATTCCGAATCATGAGCGGGGAAATGTCGGCTGCTCTGGCAGACGGAACGTGGAAGGCTCTGGAAGCGCCGCCCCGCTCTTTCATGCCGAAGGCAACCGTCTTACCAACCGGCCCGCGTCCCAAGCCTTTCTTCTGGCTGTTGTGGCGGTTTTTCTCTTTCCCGCCCAGATAGGTCTGGTCAATTTCCACGTCACCGCCCAGTATGGAAGTCTCGTCTTTCCCGGCTGCGTTGCGGATACGCTGCAACATGAACCAAGCCGCCATACCGGCTGCCGCATCCCGTCCATTCGTGGAAGCACAGGAACAAGCCCTGGGAGAAGCCGTGCTGCAGTGAACCACCAACTTGGTCTGTTGAATACGCGGGATCCTGCACGTTCGACTGCACAATCCCCCAAGGGCCAAGGGAGGCGACCAAGACCGTCTCCCTGCACGATGCCGCATGGACCCCAATCCCGTATTGTTGCGGGAACGTTAGAGCGCGTTCGGCATGAAGGCTCGGCCCCCTGGTGCAAAACGCTGCATCGGTGCAGCGCCCAGTGTTGCACTCCGATCAAGCTGCAGGCCGCACCCGCACCTTGTTGGTGGCCGTACGCCCCTCTTCCACAATCAAGGCAATGCCGCCACGGCACAGGACGGGGTGATCCCCATCCGCCTCCAAGACCACATCGCCATTCACGGTGCAAGTGACGTGTCCTTGACGGGTCTCCACCTCCAAATCGTAGGTCTCCCCAAACTCCATCGGGAATGGAGCTTCCGCCAGCATCGTTTCCTCACCGTCAAAAACGCTGACCAAGCGGACCATGCCATCCTGTCCCAGCAGAAAGGCCTTGTACCTCTTCATGCCCTGTACATGAAAGCCGACACCCGTCGCCTTGACCATATGGGGAGTTACATCCGCCGCGACTCCGTAGTTCCGCCAATCCCGGGTGCCGGTGATCAGCAGGCCCCGTCCCTTGTCGTGAATCAGGCGAAACGTCTCCGGGTACCACCGTTCGTAGTGATCTATGCCATTGACCCAGGCGTACTTCCACATGACACCACTTAATGTCATGGGGCGTTCCCGCTGGAACGTGTCTGGGATACGCACCTCATAGTCCGGCTCCCCATCCCAAGTGAGATAGTCCAGGAATACATAGCCACTCGTAGGTTCCTCGGAGCAGAGCTCCAAGCCGATCTTGGCTATGGGATTGGCCCCTGTCTCCGGAATCTTCCACTCGAACACTTGCTCGGTTCCGGGAGCCAGTGCAACGCACTCGCCGCGCACTATCTGCAGCTCGTCCCTCTCCCCAAAATATTTCAGGCAGAGGTTGGCCATTACCTCAATCCCATTGTCAGGACAGGCCTCGACGCGCGCCTTGACGACTTGGCCCGGATACAGCGTGGGGGCCGCCAACAGAGCGTATCCTCGCTGTGCAAAGCGCTCATGAGTTTCGTAATCCGGAATGAAGGTGGGAGTCTCGACACGAGCGTACTTGCCGGTCGCCATGCCCCGGTAGCGCAAGGCCAGACTGCGGTCACCGGACTTGCTGTGGCCCTTGATGTTGCGCAGCGTGGTGATGCCCGCAGTCTCGCGGTCGGGATCCTCCTGAAAGCCTTGCAGAGAGCCGGGGAAGGAGAAGTGATACTTGGCTCCGCCCTTGTAGGAGGGCAACTCGGCACCCGCTAGCCGGGCCCCGGTACGCGTCAGGCTTACGCTCTGCGTCACTGCATCGGTGATGGCGCTGCCCCCATCCGCCGTGGGCAGGTAGAGGCGGTCGGCCACCGGTTCCCGCCAGTCCGGGCCACTGCTGTCAATGCCGGCCAGACCGTTCTTGATCCCCAGCAGACAGCCTACGTTGCCGGAATTGCAGTCCGTGTCCCAACCGCAGGTGTTGACGATCATCAGACTTTTCTGAAAGTCGTTTCCCCCGTGCAGCAGAGCGTGAATGATGAGGGCGTGGTTGGGTACCATGTGGCAGTTGCCCCCATATTTCTCGTAGCCATACTGCTGCTCAATCCGTTCCCGGGTTACGCGCCAGTCCGAATCCGAGGCGTGCCATTCCCGGATGTTGCCGATCATCTGGTAGATGACACTGTCCTGGGGAATGAAGGACATGCCCACATCCAGCAGCGTTTCCATGTCATCCTCGACAAAGGCCTGGGCCTCCATCGCAGCCAGCATCACGGCCCCGTGTATGGCTTCTCCGCCATGGGACACCATCGCGGCTTCACGGGCCAGATAGGCGGCCTGCTCGGGATTGCCGGGCGAAATCAAGGCCCAGCCGTCAATGAAAATCTGAGATCCGATCTGTTCGGCCACCACCTGGCCATTCAGGGCAATGGAACCGCTGTCCGGCCCGTCAATGCCCTCCTTGAGCCGCAGGTATGCCGTGTGCTCTGTGGAATTGCCCAGACCGCCCCACCAGAGGACGGTGCGCTCTTCGATCAGATAGTTGAGCCAAGTGCGGCCGATTTCCTTCGCGGTCAGGGACTTGTTGTACTGATAATCCTCCATGGCCCGCACGAAAGTGAAGGTGCCGGAAATGTCATCGTCGGTGACCACCAGCGGCACGTTCAACTTGTCATGGACGTAGTAGTTGATTTCCCCCAGATGTTCCATGATCATCTTGTACGGCCAGCCTTCAAAGGGCCTGCCTAGGTACACGCCAATGATCTTGCCCAATACCCCTGCATAGACGCGTTCCGCGTAGTCAGCCTGCAAAGCGCTCATGTCGATTGCCCTTCCTTGGAAGCCAAGAGTTGAAAGTGGACGAGAAGGAGGTATTACTGCAAGGACCGGAACCGGCTGGACCGCAGGGCCTCGGCCGTCTCCTGCTCCGTGTGGAGCCGCGCAGTCAGGGTGGTCAGGGCCGTCGCCAGCGGATCCAGGTTCATGCGGTTGGCGGCATTCACGATGTCGACCCAGGAATTCCGAATGACTTCGTCTCCATGCAGAGCCCCTAGGATGGAGCCCGCCATGCCCGCGATGGAATCGCAGTCCCGGCCGTAGTTGGAGGCGGCAAAGATCGAAGACTCGAAATCCCCGGCACAGACCACCATCAGGGCCAGGGCCACAGGCACCTCTTCAATGCTGTGCACCCGACTGGGATTCCAGTCGTCGGACCCATTGCCCCTGTCGCGAAACACCGCGGGGGCCGTGTCGTACGGAGCAATGGCCGCGCGCACCAAGGGCAAGGCCCTGCGCCAGTCCGCGTTGCCGAAGGCAACGGGACGCAAGGCCTCCAACGCCAATTGGGTACCCTCGTGGGCCCGGGTCAGACAGGCGTCGTAGATGTCCTGCACCGTACAGTCCAGAAAGGCATGGGCCACCGCAAAGGCCATGATGCCGGCGGCCTCCAGGCCGAAGCTGACCTGATGGGCGCTGAAAATGTCAATGGCATCCCGGTAGGCCCGCTCGGGGTTGCAGGCATTGACGATGCCCACCGGCGCCGCATACATGGCCGCGCCACAGTTGACCATGTTGCCCACGCCCCCAGTGCGGGGATCCGCATTGGCCAGACCATGGCGCAAAAACAACCATTTCTCGGGATGGAAAAGGCGATCCACCAACGGCATCTCACGACCCTGTTCGGAGACAAAACGCCGGTCTTGGCCGATGCGGCGGGCGATATCCCCTGCAAAGTCAAAGACGTCCAGCCGCCGGTCCGCGTCGACATACATCTCGCTCAGCACTTGGACCATGTGGGTGTCATCCGTATGCCGACCGTCTCCCTTGCCTGTCCCGGAGGGGCCGTCCCATGGCTCCACGAAGTCCAGGATCTCTCCGTAACGGGCCTTGATTTCATCGGCGTCCTTGCCTTCCGGCGGAGCCCCCATGGCGTCGCCAATGGCACCGCCATACAGACAGCCCCGGATTTTGCGGTACAGGGAACGGGTTGGAACCATGCCGGATCTCCTAGCCCTTGACGCCGCCCTGGCTGAGACCGGCAATGAACCGGCGTTGCAGGGCCAGAAACAGAATCAGCACTGGTGCGATCATCATGACCGCCGCGGAGCTGGTCAAGGTCCAGTCCCGCCCGAAGCGTGAGGTGAACTTGTAGTAACTCAAGGCCACTGGAAACAGATCGGGATCGCTGGTGAAAATCAGGGCCGTCTGGAATTCATTCCAGACCCCCAGCCCCACGACCAGCCCCACGGTCAGGAAGCCCGGCCATACCAAGGGCAGAATCACGCGCGTAAACACACCGATTTCGTTGGCCCCGTCCACCCGGGCGGCGTCCTCGAAATCCCGGGGGATCTGCACCATGAACGCGCGTAACAGAAAGGTGGCGAAGGGCGCGTTGAAGGCCAAGTACAAAATAGTCAGGCCGTACAGAGTGTTGTTCAACCGCAACTTGATCCAGAGAAACAGGAGCGGCACCAGGAAAAGCCACACGGGCAACGTGGAACCCACCAGCATGTAAAGCATGAACCCGCCTTGGCCGGGCGGGTTCAGGCGCGCCAGGCTGTAGGCTGCCATGCCTGCCAAGATCAATTCCAAGGTCACGGTCGTGACCACCAGGAACACGCTGTTCCTGGCGGTCTGCGCGAATCCACCCTGATTCCATGCATCCACGAAGTTTGCCAGGCGCAACGTGCGCGGGAACCCCATCGGGTTCACTATCAGCTCCTGACTGGTCTTGACGGAATTGAAGAAGAGCACAATCAACGGACCGATTGCAAAAAACAGCAACAGAATCAAGATGACGTAGTTGGGGAAAAGACTGGCTTCACGCCTTTGACCGAACATCAGATTTCCCAGCCTCGCTTGCGCAGAAGTCCGAACAGGCCAATGATCAGACCGGCAAACACGCTCATGGTCAGACCAATGGCAGACGCGTATCCCGCTTCAAAGCGGTTGAAGGCCTGCTTGTACAGATAGGATCCCAGCACCTCGGAGGAGTTGGCCGGACCACCTTGGGTCAGAATCCAGACATAGTCGAAGACTAGGAAGGACCAGATGGCCACCAGCATCATCATGAAGACCAAAGTGGGCAGGATGCCGGGAATGGTCACGTTCAGGAACTCATTGATCCGATTGGCGCCGTCGATCTTGGCGGCATCGTAGAGATCCTTGCTGATGCCCTGCATAGCCGTCAGGAAGAGCACCATGAGGAACCCCCAGAAGTGCCAGTTGTCCACAAAGGCAATGGTGATCAAGGCCGTGTCAGGCCGGCCCAGAAAGGCGATGTCAAGCCCGGGAATGCCCCGCTCCGCCAGCTGCGCGCCAATGCCCATGCGCGGGCTCAGCAGATTCTTCCAAATGTTGGAATTGATGACACTGGGCAGCACATAGGGAATGAACAGCGCGGTCCGGAAAATCATGGCCCCGCGCGATACGGGGGCCAGAATCTGGGCGGCGATCAGCGCCATGGCAAAGGGCACCGTCACGAAGAAAAGCAGCCACTTGGCGTTGTTCGTCAAGGCGCTGCGGTAGGTGGTGTCCTCAAGAAGAAGCTGACGGAAATTTTCCAGACCGACAAACTCCGCCGCGCCGATGCCTGACCAGTCGGTCAAGGAGTAATAGAGAGCCTGCGCCGAGGGCACGATGACCACTATGAAGTGCAGGGAAAAAATAGGCAGGATGAAAAGCCATGGCACGATCTTGGAGCGGAAAAAACGCTTGCGGGACATGGTCCCGGAACGCGCCAGATCGGGGGCGGGTTGCAGCAGTTCCTGTTGGACAGCCATGAAGAACCTGAAGAAGAGACAAGGACGAACAAGGCAGCCAGGACCCTCTGGAGAGGGCCCTGGTGCATTATGGCAACGATATGGTCTGGCTTGGCCTAGCGATCGGGGATAGGCGGAATGGCGCCGGCGGCGAGTTCCTCCTGGAAGATCTCGTCCAGCCCCTGCAGAAATTCCTCGGTGGTAATGTCGCCCGACCAGACCCGCTCAATCTCCTCGTAGATGTAGACATCGCTCTTCGGAGGCCAAAAGGTCCAGGTGGTGTATCCATAGCCGCCATTGTCCGAGGCCGCCGCGAGATCAATGAAGATGGAAGCGATCCGGGGATCCACGCCTTCCATGGCATCTTCGGTCAAGCGGACAGGCGCCGGCGCCTTGCCGCAATTCTTGAGCAGAAGCGCCTGCGACTCGGGGGAGAAGCTGTAGGAGAGGAACTCCGCGACGGCTTCCGGATGTTCCGAGTTGCGATTGATGGAAGAGGTGTTGCCCATGCCAATGTCGTAAATGGGGGCGCCCGTCTGGGAAGGCACAGGCACCCAAGCCCATTCATTCCCTCCGTTCTCTTCCGTGAAGTACAAGGTATCCAGGTCGGCGGCTGTCCAAGTGCCTTCAATGTTCATGGCGGCCGCGCCGCTGCCCAGAAGGCCCCGCACCTCGTCAAAGGTGGATGTGTAATACAGCTCAAGACCACCACCAAACCAGCCATTCTGCTGCGCCTCGTTCAGCAGTTCAATGGAGGTCACAAAGTCGTCATGCGTCCAAGGAATCTTACCCGTCAGGGCTTCGTATACGCGATCGGGACCCGCCACGTGGTTCAGATATTCTCCTACGTGCCACTCGTTGGCAGGTCGCCACTCGCTGTTGGCGTGGGCGAAAGGCACGATGTCGTTGTTGGCGATTACAGCTGCGAGTTCATGCATCTCGGCCACGGTGGAAGGCGGACTCCAGCCCATCTCGTCGAAGAGAGTCTTGTTGTAGTACAGAACGAGGGTTTCCAGTTCGTCGGCCAGAGAGTACACGGTTCCGTCCACTTCCCCCAGACTCAGGGCCCAATCCACAAACAGGTCGTCCCAGCCTTCCGAACTTACCAATTCGTCCAGGGGCAACAATTGTCCGGCCTGCGCCAGTTCAAAGACAAAGGAGGGGCCAGGAGTCCGCACAATGTCCGGTCCTTCACCCGCTGCCATGGCAGTCCGGGTGGCGTTCCAGGCTTCCGGCTGAGCCACGGCATCCACAAAGATGGTTTCGCTCTGCTCGTTGAACGGAATGACGATGTTCTCTTCATAGCAGTCGGCACCTTCGCCCCCCGAGGGCGGGTTGTACCAGAAGGAAATCGTGACCTTTTCCGGGCCTTCGTCCGTCGGGGCCGCAACTGGCGCCGCACAGGCCGAAAAGACCAAGGATAGCAATAGCAGTACGGGTATAAAACTGACTTTGCGCATAATTCCTCCATCTAGATGCAAGGGCTAAAGGCAACCCGAAGGCTGCCTGAAGCGGTTCGATCTCTACAGACCGAACCGCTAGCAAACATGGAAACGTATTAGAAGACCATTTTTACCTAAAACCGGCAAAAATGAAAAAAAGGGCTACCCTCGATCTTCCTTGACATGCGCCCATGGAACAAGAAGAGGCGTCCTAGGCGGGTCCGAAAAGCACCCGCCTCAGTCTCATAAAATCCCAGAAGCGTCTCCTTGAGTCTGCGCGCTGTGCGGTCTTGACCATGCCGCTGTCCGTGCAGGGACCTGCTTCGGAAGGCGTAGCCTGTTTATTCACTTCCCTGTACCCGGTTGCCTGCCAGGAAAGACGAGGATTGCCCAGAATCAAAGATCCGAATCTGGGCAAGACGCAAGCGCCAAAAAACATGGGTCTCCGTTGGTGGAGTGTCCCAAGTCGATCGCTTCAGGAGAGATGGTCCCGAGCAAACCGGGAAAACTGGGCTTGCGAAAGGACAGCCTTCAGGTAATTCTGACCAGCTTGTTGCAGCAACCAGTCTCTAGCTCCCGGTGCGTAGCTGCCCCCATCCAATATTATGATGGTCTCCAATTTGGATTTGCCGATGGATAGCACTTCAAAGGGATATTTTTGATCCACACTGCCCCCTGAAGCCTGCCATTTACATTGGAGAACCAAGCACTCAGGGTAGAGTACAGGGTGAAAGAGAATGGCATCTACCCGCCTGTTCTTGCCATATAAGGTCCGTGCCAACGATACATTGGGGGGAGTAGATTGGTCTTCCGCAACTCTTTTCAGATACAAAGTCCTTCTGGGGCACCTTGATATACCCCCTTTCGTGAAGTTATGTCCTCAACCCAAACCTCAAGCCGCTTGCCTGCTCGGTTTGCGCTCCCTCCCCGAGATATCATCAGATTACCACCAAGAGCTCCCGCTCTTTCCCGCGTCCTTTCCCATTGCGGTTGATGGAACGCTTCGCAGAAACCTCAATGAGCTGGCTTGTCCCATACAATTTCCGAATTCCTGGCGTGTCACTGTTCGACACCAAGACCCTTGCCCCCGCCTGCTTCCAAGCCAAACAACAGTCCCGCAGTCTTGTTTGTTCCTCAAAACCAAACCCTTGCCCCGTGTAGGAAGTGAAAGCGCCATCGTAAGGCGGATCGCAGTAGACCACATCGCCTTGTCGTGGATCGATTCGACCAAAGTCCGCAGACTGGATGTGGGCCTTCCTGAGCGCCGACGCCACCGCTCTCAGGTTTCTCTCGTCGCAGATCAGGGGATTCCTATAGCTCCCCATCGGAACGTTGAACCGACCCGATCGGTTGACTCGATAAAGGCCATTGAAACAGGTCCGGTTGAGATAGATGAGCCGGGCCGCCGAGTGCACGGAATCTTGCAGTGCATGCTGACTCCGGACGAAGGCGTAATGGGCCGCGGAATGAGCTTCCTGATGGCTGCGCAAACACGCGATGACTTCATCCGTCCGATTCCGGACTGCCTTGTACGTCTCCATGAGTTCTGAATTCATGTCGGACAGGAAGGCCTTTTCGATTCGGTCGGCCAGGGCAAAGAACAGGGAGCCCCCACCCATAAAGGGCTCAAAGTAGGATCCGAAATCGGAAGGCAAGACCTTCAGAATCTCGGGAACAAGAGATCGTTTTCCTCCTGCCCACTTAAGAAAGGGGCGCGCGGCAATCTCTGTATCCCTCTCCGAGCACGGTGGCTTCTGGCAAGCCGCCGGTCGTGCCCTGCAAGCGTTGCGTGCCAGTCAAAAGGATCAATCTCAAGGAAATTCAATGTGTTACCTGCCTAGTATAATCGGGGGACTGCATCAAGAAGCCTCTCTCTTCCAATCTGGATCATTGCCAAGAAGATATTGGAACATCATGCGGACATGGCGCACGATGGGGTGCCTTCGTACAAGAGATCCAGTGCATCGCCTGTTTCTCTTGACTAAGCCGGTGCGAGAGTATCTTGACAGGCCACCGTCGACCACTTCCCCTTTCCCAACACTGAGCGACGCCAAGCCTTGAATTTCAGTTCAGTCTACGATCACGGATTTGTGAGGGTGGCCGTCTGTGTCCCGCGCATCCGCCTGGCCGATCCCGGCTTCAATGCACAGCAGACGGTATCCATGTTGGAGACATGCCATTCCCAAGGAGTCGCTCTGGCTCTTTTTCCCGAGTTGGGCATCTCCGGCTACAGCATTGACGACCTGCTTCAGCAAGAGGCCCTGCTGACAGGAGTCAGACGGGGCCTGGCCCGCATCTTGGAGGCCAGCCGCCAACTGTCCACGATTGGCATCGTAGGGGCTCCGCTGTCCTTCCACGGCCAGCTGTTCAATTGTGCCGTCATTTTTCATGCTGGACAGGCGCTGGGCGTAATCCCCAAGAGCTACCTTCCCAACTACAGGGAGTTTTACGAAAAAAGGCACTTCGTCACGGCCCACCATGCCGACTTGGCCGAAGTCAATCTCTGCCGTCAAACGGCTCCCTTTGGCGCACAGCTGATATTCCAGGCATCCTCGATGTCCGCCTTCACCTTTCACGCGGAAATCTGTGAAGATGTCTGGACTCCCATTCCGCCCAGCTCCTTTGCCGCCTTGGGCGGAGCCACGATCCTGACCAATCTCTCGGCCAGCAATGTCACGGTGGGCAAGGAGGACTATCGGAAGCTGCTGTGTTCCTCCCATTCCGGCAAGTGCGTGGCGGCCTATCTGTACTCGGCTGCGGGCAGCGGCGAGTCCACCACGGACTTGGCTTGGGATGGCCATGCCCTGATCTACGAGAATGGGCGGCTTCTGGCGGAGTCGGCGAGATTCCAGAGCGAAGGACACATCACCTATGCGGATGTGGACTGTCGCCAATTGCTGCAGGACCGCATGCGACTCACCAGCTTCGGAGACAGCAGGGAAGTTCACCGGAAAGCCCTCGCGCGCATCCGCAAGGTTGAATTCGCCTGGACGCCCCCCCTACAGGCCACCTCGCTGCATAGAGCGATAGAGCGCTTTCCCTATGTACCCAGCGACTCGGCCCAACGCAGCCGACGAGCCGACGAGGTATATCAGATCCAGATTTCGGGTCTGGCCCAACGCCTCGAGGCCACCGGCATCAAGAAAGTGGTGGTGGGCATCTCCGGCGGACTGGACTCTACGCAGGCCCTGATTGTGGCTGCCCGCACCATGGACCGCCTGGAGCTGCCACGTACCCATGTCTTGGCCTACACGATGCCGGGCTTTGCCACCAGCGCCGGCACCCGCGCCAATGCACACGAACTCATGCGATCCCTGCAGGTCACGGCCCACGAGATCGATATCAGGCCCTCCGCCATGCAGATGTTTCGCGATCTGGGACATCCTTTTGCCGCGGAAGAGCCGGAGTACGACACCACTTTCGAAAACGTTCAGGCGGGGGAACGGACATCGCATCTTTTTCGCTTGGCCAACCACCAAAATGCCCTAGTCTTGGGCACCGGAGACCTGAGCGAGCTTGCCTTGGGCTGGTCCACGTATGGAGTGGGAGATCAGATGAGCCACTACAACGTCAACAGTTCGGTACCCAAGACCCTGGTGCAGCATCTTGTTCGCTGGTCCATCCACTCCCGACTGTTCGACCCGGCCACTTGCCACGTGTTGCAGCGCATCTTGGACACGGAAATATCGCCAGAGCTTATCCCGCATGAAAACGGAGACAATGCCCAGCCGGCGCAGCGCAGCGAGGAAACCATCGGGCCGTTTGAGTTGCAGGACTTTCATCTGTACTACATCTCTCGATACGGATTTGCCCCTTCCAAAGTCGCCTTTCTGGCCCTCCATGCCTGGGGTAACAGGGAATCCGGAAACTGGCCCGAATTCATCCCGGCAGAAAAGCGCAATGAATACAGTCTTGTCGAGATCCGCAAATGGTTGCGGGTCTTTCTGGTGCGCTTCTTTCAGCTGTCGCAATTCAAGCGATCAGCCATCCCGAATGGCCCCAAAGTAGGGTCGGGGGGTTCCCTATCACCCAGAGGCGACTGGCGTGCGCCCAGCGACGGGTCGGCGCAAGCCTGGCTGGAAGAACTGGAACGCAACGTGCCGATTTAGTCACGGGAAGCAAAGGGATCTCCAAGAGATCCCTTTGCTCTAGAGCGGAGACGACGGGATTTGAACCCGCGACCTCTGGCTTGACAGGCCAGTATGCTCACCGCTACACCACGCCTCCCTGCAGTTCCAACATGGTATTACAGGGCCACGATATAGTCAAGACAGGCCCCCGTAGAGGCAATGGATTTGGCCACGGCATCCGACATTGGTGCAAGATGTGCGTTGGATCCCAAGGTCCCAAGGCCAGCAAGTCGGCTCCCCAAGGTGGCAGCGTATCGTGGACCTTGCATTACGCGGAGGGGCGCTACCCCCAGAACAAACCCCCTGTGTCTAGTAGACTAGTCCTCTTCATGTGCGAGTCAGGCTCGCCCTGCCCTACGGAGTGCGTCGTGCCCCCTATCATTGAAGCCCGGGATGTACACAAGAGCTACGTCATGGGGGAAGAGAAAGTGCCGGCCCTGCAGGGCATCACGCTTTCGATCTCCTCCGGCGAAATGGTTGCCGTGATGGGCCCCTCTGGCTGCGGCAAGACGACCTTGCTCAACTGTCTCTCCGGTCTGGACAGCTTTGACGCCGGGGCGGTGCAGATCGCAGGACAGTCTTTGGCGCGCATGAACGACCGGCAACGCACGGCGTATCGCGCCCGCCAGATGGGGTTCATTTTCCAAACGTTCAACCTGCTGCCCGTCCTGTCCGCGGCGGAGAATGTGGAGTTGCCGCTATTGGTCACCGGTCTCCAGGCAAGCCAAGCCCGCACCCGGGCCCGCGGGGTCTTGGCACAGGTGGGGCTGGAGGATCGCATTGCCCATTTACCGGCCCAGCTGTCCGGCGGGCAGCGCCAAAGAGTGGCCATCGCCCGCGCTCTGGTCAATCAGCCCGCCATCCTATGGGCCGACGAACCCACCGGCAATCTGGACGAAGACACATCCAAGGAGGTTCTGGCGCTGCTGCGCGACCTCAACCAATCCCTCGACCAGACCCTGGTGGTCGTCACCCACGATTCCCTGGTCAGCGAGCGGTGTGACTGGATTGTGCGCATGCAAAATGGCCGTATCGTGCCCGCGGACCAAGACCAAGACGATCCCAACGCGGCCGAGCCAGAAACGCCGGCCGCGTAAATGGTCGCCGCGGGGCCTTTCCCATGGAACTCCTGAACTCCATTGCCTTGGGATTCATTGTCGCGTTGGCGCTTCTGCTGGGAGGTCTGACGATGCTGGCCCTGCGGCGTCCCATACTCTCCCGCATCGGGGCCCGCAATATTCCCCGACGTCCATTGCAGTCGGTCTTCATTGTCATCGGACTGACCATGAGCACCACCATTTTCATCACGTCCCTGAGTCTCGGCGACACCCTCAACCATTCGCTGCAGCGCCAGGTCGTGGAGGCCTATGGCCAAATTGATCAAGTGGTGTCTCCGCCATTCCTGCAGGCCCTCCTGTCTCTTTCGAACAGTGGCGACATCGACCCGGATGCCAGCGCCGCAGACGCGGAGATCAACGATCTGGTGACCGGGCTGGCCGCGGGCGACTTGCAGACCATCCTGCAATTGCTGCAGGACGGGCTGCCCGGCATCGATCAGGAACGGTACTTGGAGCTGCAGCAGGCCACGGAAGGCGAAGCTCTGATCGACGGGCTTTCGGGAGTCATTTTCTTTCCCACCATCATTCGCAATATGGATTCGGGACAAGGCGAACCGTTGGGGTTCATTTTCGCGGTGGATGATTCTTACGAAGAGAAGTTCGGTCTGTATGACGAGACGGACCACCCCGTCAGCATTGCGGAGCTGGATCCCGGAATCGGAGATGTTTTCGCAGCCTTCTCCACCGCCTTGAATACGGCGCAGGCACAGATCAGCCAGGTGGCCGAGGCGGCAGGTTTGGAACCCATGGATGCCGCCCAAGTCGCCACGATTGCCGTGGCGGGCATTGCGTTGCTTTCGCAGCCGGATGGCCTCTCGTTCACGCTGGACGACCTGGCCCTTGAAACGGCGACCCTCAAGAATCTGGGGGTGGACACCGCGTTGCTGGAGGAGCAAGGCATCGAGGTTCTGAGCCTGGAAGGCTTGGGCCTCACACGCGACATGCTGTTGGAATTCGGCCTTGATCCTGCAGAGCCCATTGCACTGCCGTCCTTGAGCGGTCCGGCCGGCGCCCCGCTGATCTCTTCCAATGTCTTCGCGTCGTTCAACCTGAACACATTGGCCACCGACGTGGAGCGGATCTTGAACCCTGTGGGCCTGCAAGTACGACAGGGGGAAGTTTTCCTCAGCCAAGTGGGAGCAGTCCAACTGGATGCTCAGCCAGGTGACGTGCTGGAAGCGTTCATCGGCCCCATTCCCTTGCGTTTCCGCGTGCAGGCCATTGTCAAGCAAGCTGGACCTTTGGCTCCCTTGGTGCCCGTGATCGTCCTGGAGCTCGAAGAGGCCCAGAAACTCCTCTTCATGTCGGACCGCATCAACGCTGCACTCGTATCCAACGCCGGGGATGAACTGACGGGCATTAACAACACGGATGCCGTCCATCGCATTCTGCAGACCCAAGCCTTCAACGCGGAACACCTGGCCGTTGTCCAAGCCGCGCTGCAGAACCCGACTGCGGTGCAGGCCATTCGTGCATGGGACCCGTCAGACGGCGATGTCCCGAGTCGGGACGATCCCATTGAGAGGGCCTTCGCTGGGTTCTTGGGGCTGGAGGCAGGCAAACTCGAAGAGCATCTGGGCTACCTGGACACCTACCTAGACACAACGGCATCGGGAAACGAACCGGATGCCGTAACCCAGGAGAATCTGCGCGTGGCCTTGGGCAATCCCGAAGTCAGGAACTTGATTCAAGAGTTGCCTTTGCCCGCGAGCGAGCGCGAGACCCTGCGCGTCGCCTTGCAAAATCTGAACGACTTCGAGGTGTTGATGCCACTGAACAAGCGGTTCGCTCTCCGTGGCATCCAGATTGCCGGTGTAGCCTTTAGCGGCGTGTTCTGGTTTCCTGGCTCCCTGTCCATCATGGCGGGTGCAATTCTGATATTCCTGATCTTCGTCATGTTGGCGGCTGAGCGGCAGCGGGAGCTGGGAATCTTGCGCGCGATGGGCATGTCCCGCGGACAAATAGTGCAAATGTTCATTACGGAAGGCATGCTTTACGATCTGGCCGCCGCCCTGCTGGGGCTGGGGCTGGGCTTGCTGGTGGCGTACAGCATGGTGGGGATGGTCAGCGGTCTGTTTACGGGCCTGGGTCAACAGCTGAGCGGACTGGATCAATTGTTCAACCTGCGCTGGTCCGTGACCCCTGCCTCCCTGACGATCGCGTATTGCCTAGGAGTGATTATCACGGGTATCGTCGTGATTTTCTCTTCATGGCGCGTCAGCCGCATGAACATCGTGGCCGCCATTCGCGAGCTGGAAGAGACGTCGCGTCTCAAGTCCCAAGGCCGCATTTTCCTGCTGGTGCGCCTGACTCTGGGGATTCTGCTGCTGGCGGGAGGCACAGGCCGCTTTTGGCCCCTGTACTCTGGCAATGCCTTGCTTTCGCCGCAACTGTATGAGACCTTGCTGTTGAGCGGGAGTGCCCTGCTGGTGCATGTCGGACTGGACCAGACAGCGCTTTCCCTGATGGCACGTCGCCAAGGGATGTCCGCGTTGCTGGGATTCGGGTTGCTGGGCATCTGGGCCCTGCCTTGGCTCCGCGGCTCGGTGCAAACGTATGAAGCGGAGGAATTGCTGACCTTCTTCCTTTTCTCTGGCCCCAGCATCCTGATCGGCGCCATTCTGGCCATCATGGGCATCGCTCAACTGCTGGCGCGCGGCATAGGACAGCTGGGTACGGGCATAGGCTGGATGGCGCCCGCGATTCATCTGGCCATTGCCTATCCTCTGAATCACCGCTTTCGTACCGGTGTGACCATGCTGCTTTTTTCGATGGTCATTACCTCTGTCGTCGTCATGACACAATTCATTCAATCGACCGAATCCGTGGCCAATCCCGGCGTGGAGGTGACGGGCGGGTTTGACCTGACTCTGACTCCAGGTCTTCTCAGCGCTTTCGATCCGGTGATCGATTTACGTGCGGAGGCCGCCGATCGCCCGGATTTCCCGACAGAGGCCATTGCCGCCATGGGATCCGTATCCAGGTTGCGGATCACGACGCGTCCGGCATCAGCCCCCACGCATTCGGAGAGCTATTTCTCCGCGGTGGGCATTGACGCCGGTTACGCGACCCAGGTTGCCACCATATACGGCTTCAGCCAAAGAGCTCCAGGTTTTCCCACCGATGCCGATATCTGGCAGGCGCTGGTGGAAAGAGACGACGTGGCCATCCTCACCCGAGACCATCCTCTGGATCTGGATGCGGAGTTGTCTGACGCGCGCTTTGCCCTGACGGCCGAGGGAACGGCAGCCGAGACCGTCTCCGTAGTCCAGATCATTGGCATACTGGAGGATGGCCAGACGCCGGGAGCGACCAATGCAGGTCCCATGCAGGTAAACAAGAGGCTGCTGGACGCGCTGAACGGCAAACCGGTCGTACCGAACCAACATTTCGTCAGGGTGACAGAGGATGCGGATGCTCGGGCGACGGCCCAGGCTCTGGAGAAATCCTTGCTGAGCAGTGGCCTGAACGTGTCGGTATTCCGTGACATGTTCAACATGGCCCGCTCCATGGCCCGCAACATTTTGAGGCTGTTCCGGGGCTTCTTCACCTTGGGGCTGGTGGTGGGCTTGGCAGGTCTGGCTGTCATCAGCAGCCGCACTGTCCTAGAAAGACGCCAGCAAATTGGCACGCTGCGTTCCATTGGCTACCAGCCCTGGAGCGTGGCGATTATCTTCGTGCTGGAGTCGAGCTTCATTTCCGCCAGTGGCATTTTGATTGGCGGAGCCACGGGATGGCTGCTGGGACAGGGACTCATGGAACTCCTGTTTGCCGATGTCATTCCGCAAGCCATCCCCTTTCCCTGGCTCTCCGTAATCGGCCTGCTGATTGGCACGTACCTCATGGCGCTTCTTTCCACGTTGCTGCCCGCATGGCAGGCCTCCCGTATCTATCCCGCGGAAGCCTTGCGCTACGAGTAGACGGTCCCAGCATTTTCACCTTCCTTGAGGATCTCAGCGTGGGAAAGGGGATCCCCAGCCCTGCCTGTGTCCCGTGCAGTCGCTGCATGCTGACAGCATGCAGCTTTTCCCGACCCCTCGCTCCTTCTCTGAATTGGTCCGCGGCCTCCTGTTTCGTCACCGCAGTAGGATGGCTTTATCCTCGCCGGGGCTGGGCACTCCCGACGAAACGAGGTGCGGATGCTCTCGGGGAGAGACGGCAGTGGCGCAGTCCACTGTCTTGATCTGCCATCCCAGTCGCATGGTGCATGCAGGCCATCCGACTCCAGGGGCCCTAGCGACACAGGCGTCAAGAATGGAAGCAATGTCACAGTTTGCCTGGGCAGGGCCTCGTCTAGGCCGCTGCGCAGGCGGGAACCCCTGACATCAGGCGACGCGACCCAATCTGACGTCCTCTTGGGCCAGAAACTCCCAATACCCTACGGGACCCGCTTCCGGGTCAGGGTCAAGTCCATGGGCAGCCCTGAAATCGCGCAAGGCGTTGGTGCGTTTCATGTCCGCCAGAGTGACTGTGCAGCCCTCCACGGCCGATGCATAGATGCCATTGATGACTTCCAGCACGTGGCGTCCACTTTCTCCATCGCAGGGATGGTGTGTTCCCGCGTCCAGGGCCTGTACATATTGGTCTACAAAGGCGAATTCATCCAGATGGCAGTCCATTCCCACCTCCCAGCCAGACGGCGTTTCCAGAGGCAGCGATTCCCATTGACCATTTGTCTCGTTCCACTCAATCAGATTGGGACCGGGCGGAATATTGGGACCGGGCAGCCAGAAGGCCCCGTGAGGTCGCCACAGCAGTCGCCCCTCGCTGCCATACACTTCCACCACGTGAGCGCCAAGATCTATGCGTTCAAAGCGGTGCTGGAGCAACGTGGCGCAAATCCCATTCTCGAATTCCAGCAGAGCCGTTACATCCTCGCCAGCCATGATGCCCATGCCGTGGGGAGCCAGCAACACGTCCGCCGGCGTAATCGCCCTGCCATCCGTCAGAACATGGCCACTGACCGATCGCACACGGCCTGCCAGAGAGAACAGCTGATTCAGCAGGTGAGTCCCGATATTGGGCAAGCCATATCCGCCGTAATATCCCTTGCCGCTGGCATACATGAATCGAAGCTCCCCAATGCGACCTTCTGCCAAGGCCGTCTGCACAGCTGTCATGGCTGGACTGGTCCGCCATTGGTGATGGACCGCTATTTCCAGGTTTAGCTCCTGTGCGCAGGCCATCAGCGTGTCCGCTTGCTCCAAATGCTCCGCGATAGGCTTTTCCACATCGACATGGCAGCCCCGTTCCAGACATCGCATGGCCAAGGGAAAATGGAACTGTGTAGCGGTGGGAATAGCCACAATGTCCGGCCGCTCCCGCTCCAGCATTGCATCCAGATCCTGATACCGAGCCGAGATGTCCAATTTCTGACCCACGGCCTCCAAACGGACCATGTCCAGGTCGCAGACGGCCACCAATTCCGTGCGAGGATGAGTCTTGTAAGCGCGGCCGTGTGCCTGCCCCCGACCACCACAGCCCAACAGAGCTACGCGATAGATCTTCATTGGTAGGTTTCCTTTTCCTTGGTTGGGAGATCTTTATTCTGCGTTCGACTGCCCTTTCCGCCAAATCGGAAGGGATGGTCCACAGGGGAGCACAGAGGCAGCAAAATGGATTGGCCGTTCCTACATTGCAAGGCGGCACCGGTGGATTTCTCCGGCAGGTGTCCAATGTGCCAGAGCAGGGCGGACATTGGCCTGCCCCGTGTGGGCGCAGCTCACTCTCAGTCCGCCGTGTGCAATCAGACAGCGCTTCGGCTATCGGTAATGGCCCGGCAATTGCTAAGATGGTGCCGAGACCCTTTGATTTGACCTGCCTTCCCATGAATCCTCGCCGTCAGTCCCTCGTTGAGCGCGCAGCCATCGCCCTGCAGGAATTGGGGAATGCCGATTCGCAAGCGGAGATGATGAACAAGGCCGAGACTCTTCTTGAGCGCTATCCAGCGCCCGTGTTGCTGACCGCTCTGCTGCAACTGCTGCCGGAAGCCGACAGCCAGCTGCGGGGTGGATTGGGGCTTCTGGCCCAACGGCTGCCTCGCCCCGTCACGGAACAGCGTCTGCTGCAGCAGACGCTAAACAAGGAGCTGTCAGCCCATACGCGTTTCGCCGCGGTAACCATCCTGCAGGACTTCCTGCACAGACCGGTGGATCCGGGATTTGTACAAGACATCTCGGATGTGGACGGCGTTATCCTGTCCAGCATGCAGGATGCCTTCGCCGCACAAGGCCGGTTCCCGGGCATCTTGATCGAGTACACCGAGCAATTCGCGCAACTGGATTCCCAGCACCGGCAATACATCCTGGATCTGCTGCCACACGTGAAGGTCAAGAATGCCGCAGATCTCCTGCACACAATGGCATACAGCCGCCAGCGCGAGGTGGGCCTGCAGGCCTTGGATGCAGTGGCAGCCTTGAAATCCCCGCTCGGGGAACGCATCCTTTACATTCTGAGCCAGAGTCTCTACCTGGATCCCGAGCTGTCGGACGCGGCGCGGCGCGGGCTACGGAAAATGCGCCTCCTTGGGGGTCGCTACGTCCCTCCGACCTTGTTCCCGAATGCCGTGGCGCACTTCTTGGGCTTTGACAAGAACGGAGTGGCCCACTGGCTCTGGACCCATGAGGCCCAGCCCGACGACGGGCTGTGGGTAGGGTATGGCTTCCGCCAAGGGATCCGGCATCTGCAGAAAATTTCGTGCGACCCCGATGTGAATGGCGAATCCCCGCTCCGCGCAGGGCACCCCGAATGCAAGTGCGACTGGGTCCGCTGGCATCTGAGTTACACCCTGTCCCATTTCCCGCCGGATCGCCGGATTGTACAATATCCGGAAAGTTATCAACTGCTGGCTCCCGAACTCTGGCAGTGGCAGCCGCCATCCGAAAGACCCGAAGCGCTGGATGGAATGCATCGCTCTTCTTCCTTGGACCCGACAGACTTCCATCCCGCATCCATTGCCACGTCCCTCTCGCAGCTGCCCTATGTGACTGTGTTGCGCACCCTGATTCAGCGGAAACCCGAGGCCCCCGCAGCCGAGAAAATCTCGCTCTGCACTTGGTTCCTGCGGGTCTGTGCCTTGGCACAATGGCAAAGTCAACGGGCCCTCTCGACCGCTTGGGCCAACCTAGCCCAGGTACTGGAAGAGGATGCCGCCCGAGGTGGGACAATCCTGAACGCGCTCCAAGACGCCAAACCGTGACGGGGGCGCCAGAAACGCATAGGGCTCGCACGCGGTCCTGCGACGCCCCCGGTCGCAGGAGCTAGTAGATGCCGAGCTCGTCCCGGGCTTCGTCGGACATCATGTCGGGATTCCAGAAAGGGGTCCAGACCAGATGCACATTGACCCGTTCCAGTTCCGGATAGGCCTGCTGCGCTTCATCCTGCACCGACTTTATGATCTGTGGACCGGCTGGACATCCTGGGCTGGTCAAGGTCATGGTGACCTCGGCAACGGCATCCTCGGTCACCTCCACCTCGTAGATTAGCCCCAGATCCACAACATTCATGAAAAGTTCCGGATCCACTACTTTTTCCTGCAAGACCTGAAGCACTTCCTCTTTGGTGGGCATAGGCACGACTCCTCGGCGCGTCACGGGTCACTGGGGTGCGGCGACCATGATATCGTCGCCTTCAATCTTCACTTCATACGTCGGCGTGGGCATGAACGCCGGCATGCACAGGGCATTGCCCGTCTTGATGTCAAAGCGGGCCCCGTGGCGAGGACATTCCACCTGGCAACCTTCCAGAATGCGCCCGTCAACCAGCGGCCCTCCGTCATGGGTGCACATGTCTTCCAGAGCGTAAAGTTCGCCGTCTAGGTTGAAGATGGCGATACGATACAAACCGTACTCCACCAGCTTGGAACTGCCCGGCGGCAATTCCGCCAGTTTGGCTACATGGATGTATTCCGCCATGTCTCCCTTCCTTTGGTTTCCTTCAATCCCACTCGTCCAATCCATATACGCCCTTTTTCAGCACCTTGAGGGAAAGCAGGGCACACTTCATGCGCACGGGCCCAATCTCGATGCCCAACATTTCCAGAATGTCGTCCCGATTCAGGGACTTCACCTCATCCAGCGGCTCATTCAGAATCTCCTCCATGAGCATGGAAGCCGCCGCTTGGCTAATGGCACAGCCTTGGCCCGCAAAGGCCACTTCGCGGATGATGTCTTCGTCGTCTACCTTCACGGCAATGGTAAGTTCATCCCCGCAGAAAGGGTTGTGATCATGCGCCTTGTAGTCCGGCTTCTCCAGCTCCCCCTTGTGGCGGGGATATTTGTAGTGATCGATGATCGCTTCGCGATACAGCTGGTCCATAAGATTCGTCTTCTGGATGTTCCTGTCTAAAATATTTCGCTGGCACGTTCCATGCCTTGCACCAGCAGGTCCACGTCATCTTTGGTGTTGTAGAGATAAAAACTGGCCCGCGAGGTGGCGATCAGACTGTATCGTTGATGCAACGGCTGCGCACAGTGATGGCCGGCCCGAATGGCCACGCCATTCTGATCCAGTATCGCAGACAGGTCATGGGGGTGAATACCCTCCATATGAAAGGCGACCAGCCCCATGCGCGACTCTGGGCCAGGGCCCAAGATACGCACTCCTTCGACCTCGCTCAGACGCTCATAGGCATAGGTCGTCAGGTCAGCGCTGTGAGCGGCTACGTTGGCCAAGCCCAAATCCATAAGGAAGGTAGCCGCCGCCCCTAAGCCGATGGCTTCCGCGATCGCAGGGGTTCCGGCTTCGAACTTGTACGGCAGTTCGTTCCAGCGACTGCGCTCCAAGGTGACCTCCCGGATCATTTCGCCGCCTCCCATGAACGGCGGCATGTGTTGCAGCAGCTCCCGCCGAGCCCACAGCAGACCAATGCCCGTGGGTCCACACATCTTGTGGCCGCTGTAGGCGTAGAAATCCACATCCAAGTCTTGGACATTCACAGGAATATGCGGCACGCTCTGAGCCCCATCCACCAGAACTTGAGCACCCATCTCGTGGGCCGCCGCCGCGATTTCCTTGACCGGATTGATGGTGCCTACCACGTTGCTGACATGGGTGAACGTCACCAGCTTGGTTTTTTCGCTCAGCAGGGAGTGATAGGCCGCCAGATCCAGCATTCCTTCATCCGTGACCGGCACAAAGTCCAAGGCAAAGCCCAGCTCATCCCGCAGGATCTGCCAAGGCACAATGTTGCTGTGATGTTCCATCTGCGTGGAAATCACCTGATCACCGGGTCCCAGATTGGCTCGACCCCAAGCGTGGGCCACCAGGTTGAGGGCTTCCGTGGTGTTGCGCACGTAGATACAGGTGTGCGGGTCGGGCGCGTGAATCAGCCGAGCCGCCGCGACACGGGCCTCTTCGTAGAGCGCGGTGGCTTCCTCGCTCATGGTATGCACTCCCCGATGCACATTGGAGTGTGTCGTACGGTAGTACCGATCCATGGCTTGCAGCACGACCGCCGGCTTTTGGCTGCTGGCCGCGTTGTCCAGATAGACCAAGCGGGTCTGGGGATGGATCTCCCGATCCAAGATGGGAAACTGGCTGCGCACTACCGCCCAATCCACACCGTCAAGGGGAGAAGCGGACAGGATCGCAGGGGAAACGTGAGACATAAGCCTGCTTCAACCGCCTATCTTGCGTTCAATGACCTGTTCCAGCTTGCGGACCACGCTCTCCACGGGTACCCGCTCCAAGACCGCCTGAAAGAAGCCCTGGACGATCATGCGTTCCGCCTGCGCGCGGGACAAGCCGCGCGCCATCAGATAGAAGACGTATTCGTCTTCCACCTGGGCGGCCGTGGCCGCGTGAGTGCAACGCACGTCATTGGCCTCTATCTCCAACCCGGGAATACTGTCCGCCCGCACACTGCTGTCCAGCAGCAAGTTGCCGTTGCGCTGAAATGCATCGGTCTGCTGGGCCGCGGAATCCACCCGGATGCTGCCCATGTAGACACTGCGGGCCCGATCCTTCAAGGCCCCATTGAACAGCAGGTCGCTGAAGCAGTGCGGAGCGCGGTGATGCTGCAAGGTCTGATGGTCAATATGCTGGCGCAGCGTGGGGAAGTAGATGCCCAGCAACTCGGCATGGCCACCTGGTTCGTTCAGTTCCAGATCCAGGAAAGCCTTGGTCAGCAGACTGCCCCAACTGACCTGGATCCAACGCAAATCCGCGTCCCGGCCCATGGCGGCTCGCCCGCACATCAGGTTCCAGGCCGTGAGATCCAGATCCTGCAGATTCATGTACCGCAGCTGGGAATTGGCTCCCTGCACTATCTCCACCACCGAGTTCTGCAGACCTCGCTCCGCGCCCAACAGGCCGTCTACCACGGTGACCCGGGCATTGGTGCCCAGCACAATGAGCGAATGATGAAAGCCGGCATGACCTGCCGTCTGATGTGAAATGACCTGCAAGGGCAGTTGCACGTCCACGTTGGGGGGCACATACACAAAGGCTCCCGAGTCCCACAGGGCCCCGTGCAACGCCGTGAACACATTGGTGTCTACGGGCACCGCTCGCTGCATGAAGTGTGCCTGTACCAAGTCCGCATGGTCGTGCAATGCCGCGGTCAACTCCTGAAAGACCACCCCTGTCTGGGCCGCCAGATCCCGACGACCTTCCGCGTGGAGCAGATTGCCGTCCTCGAAAAGCAGGGTGGCCGCGCTGTCCAGCTCCGCCTTTTCCGCGTGCAGGGCGGGAGACAGATCCTCTTCCGCAATCTGCACGCCACACGGTGCACTGTACCGAAAATTGCGCAGACGCAGACCCGTCAGACGGGTACGCCGCCATGCTTCGTCCGTCAACGACGGCCATTCCATGCTTTCATACTGGCCCCAGGCGGCCACCCGGAAGTCCCGCATCCACTCGGGTTCCTCCCGTTCCTGCGACAGGGCCAGCGCCTGATCCAATGTAGGGCCCGACGCGGCAACGGTGTCCGGCCCGGCCCGCAAGTCATTCAGCATGGGTAGTTCTACGTGGTGTGGATGGGAGATGGGGACTGGCATCAACCGATGCTGCCTTCCATCTGCAACTGAATCAGCCGGTTCATTTCCACGGCGTACTCCATGGGCAGTTCCTTGACCAGTGGTTCGATGAAACCGCCCACGATCATGGCCGCAGCCTCGTCTTCGCCAATGCCCCGGCTCTTCAGATAGAAGAGCTGCTCTTCCCCAATGCGGCTCACCGACGCCTCATGGCCCACCTTTACATCGTCCTCTTCGATCTCGATGTAGGGATAGGTGTCGGATCGACTCTCCTCGTCCAACAGCAGGGCATCGCACACCACGCTGCTGCTGCTGTGGTGCGCGCCCTCGGCCACCTTGAGCAACCCTCTGTAGCTGGCACGCCCGCCATCCTTGGAGATGGACTTGGAAACAATCTTGGACGTGGTGTGAGAAGCGGCATGCACGACCTTGGCCCCTGCATCCTGATGCTGACCGGTGCCCGCAAAGGCAATGGACAAAATCTCGCCGTGGGCCTTGGGTCCCATCATATAGACCGCCGGATATTTCATCGTGACCTTGCTGCCCAGATTGCCGTCGATCCACTCCATCGTGCCTGCCGCCTCTACCATGGCCCGCTTCGTGACCAGGTTGTAGACGTCGGTGCTCCAATTCTGGATGGTAGTGTAGCGGCAACGCGCCTTTTCCTTCACCATGATTTCCACTACGGCGCTGTGCAGACTGTTGGAGGAATAGATGGGGGCCGTGCATCCTTCCACATAATGCATGCTGGACCCTTCTTCCGCGATGATCAGCGTCCGCTCGAACTGCCCCATGTTTTCCGCGTTGATGCGGAAGTAGGCCTGCAGCGGAATGTCCATGTGCACCCCTTTCGGGATATAGACGAAACTGCCGCCGCTCCAGACAGCGCTGTTGAGAGCGGCGAACTTGTTGTCCGCCGCCGGAATGATGGTAGCAAAGTACTCCTTGACGATGTCCTCGTGCTCGCGCAGTCCATTGTCCATGTCCAGAAAGATGACGCCATCCTTTTCCCACTGCTCCTGCAGCGAATGGTACACAACTTCGGAGTCGTATTGCGCCCCTACCCCGGCCAGAAACTTGCGCTCCGCTTCGGGAATGCCCAGCCGATCAAAGGTGGTCTTGATGTCCTCGGGCACATCGTCCCAAGTCTTGCCCTGGTTCTCGGTGGGCCGCAGATAGTAGTGGATGTTGGCGAAGTCGATGCCGCTGAGATCCGCGCCCCAGCCCGGCATGCTTTTGGCCAAGAAAATGTCCAAGGCCTCGTGCCGGAATTGTCGCATCCATTCCGGTTCTTGCTTGATGACCGAGATCTGCTCCACGACCTCGTGGTTGATTCCCTTCTCGGTCTTGAAAACACCCTTTACGTCGTCATGGAAGCCAAATTCGTAGTCGTCCTTGATTCCCGTCAGATATTGTTGATCAGCGATGGTTGCCATGGCATGCACTCCTTAGCGTTGCGTTCCAAGTCAGACAAGGGCCGCCGCGGGCGTCCCGAACTTTTCCTCCACCCAAACATATCCCTTCTCTTCCAGCAAATGGGCCACTTCCGGCCCCCCGGTCATCACGATGCGCCCGTCATGAAAAATGCTGACATAGTCGGGCACGACAAAGTTGAGCATCCGCTGGTAGTGGGTAATCAGGAGAAAGCCGCGGTCTTCGGTGGCCAGCTTGTTGATGCCTTCCGCCACTACCTGCAGAGCGTCGATGTCCAGTCCCGAATCCGATTCGTCCAAGATGGCAAACTTCGGCTCCAGCATGGCCATCTGCAGGACCTCGGTCCGCTTCTTTTCGCCCCCGGAGAACCCCTCGTTGAGATACCGGCGGGCAAAACTCGGGTCCACCTGAAACTCGTCCATCTTGGCATTCAGTTCCCGGCGAAACTTGCGCATGGGCATCAGATGCGAACCCACCACGCCCGCGGCTCCACTCCGCTCCTGCTCCTCTCGCGTGTAGCCTCGCACATTGGAAACCGCCGTGCGCAGAAAATTCGCCACGCTCACCCCCGGCACGGCCACCGGGTATTGAAAGGCCAAAAAGAGACCGGCTTGACATCGTGCATCCGGTTCCAGCTCCAGGATGCTTTCGCCATCCAGCAGGATGTCACCCTGAGTCACCTCGTAATTGGGATGTCCCGCCAGCACATACGCCAACGTGGACTTGCCCGAACCGTTCCTGCCCATCATGGCGTGAATCTGTCCCGCCTCCAAGGTCAGGGAGACCCCTTTGAGAATTTCCTCCTCCTCCACCCGCGCATGCAGGTCCTTGATTTCCAATGTGCTCATCCCACCAACTCCTGTACAGGTTGCGTCTCCAACTCAAACCCGAAGTGACAGCTGTGACTGTCCTCCATGATACAGTCCACGAGTTCCACGGGCGTACCGATTGCATAGCCAATCATGTCCCGATCCATGGTGCAGATCTCCTGATGCTCCATGGCAAGATCATGGTAGGGACAGTTGAAGAGTTCCAGCTGGATCCGCGAGCCGTCCGACTCTTCATGCACTTGACACAGAATGCCTTTGGCCGACATCAACTCCGCCAGTTCATGCACTCGGTCCTCAAGGCTCTCGCTCCGCATGTTCGCGGCATATTCCTGCGCCACCCGGCGGGCCAAACGAGCCATCAGGACATTGACGGTTGCTACAGGCACCAGCTCCATCATTTCCGACAGCATGGTGACCGACAGATCGCCGCAGTGACAGGCAAAGAGAGAACGGGCCTTGTCCGTATTGGAATATTCGTGGTGCGGCCGGCCTCGGCCTTGGACCACAGTCTCCCGTGTAAGATAGCCGCTGCTCTCCAGAGTAGCGACGTGCTCGCGCACCGCGGTCCGGGTCAGCCCCAAATGAGACTCCAGATCCTTGTGGGTAGCCGTGCCCTCCTTTTGCAAAAACTGCACGATCCGCCAAGCGGGAGCCTGCATGGATTTGCCCTTTGTTGTAGCCATACTGGAGTTCCTTAACCGGTTTGCCACACTCTGCAATGCATCATCCTGTCACCATAGCACAGGTGACAGGGATTTTGGCAATATTGTTGACAATATTGCCAAAAAGATCGGCAGGGAATGGTTTCCTGGCTCAGGCCGCGGGCTTCCAGCCCACGAAGGGAGGCGTCAGTCTCAAGGAGAGCTGCGAGGGCCATAGTAGCAGAGCTCCACTCAAAAGCGGCAAGAACGCAAGAAAGTACATGACCCTGGGCAGTTCCCACAGGTCTGCAGCCGTGCCGGCCAGACCGGTCGTGAAAGCCCCGCTGGCGAACATAATGCCCAACGCCAGCCCGCTGGCCAGCCCTTCCCGCTGGGGCAGCATGGATTGCGCCTGCACGATAATGATGCTGTGCGCGGTATTGGTGATGAAGCCCGCGCAGAACGCCGCGGCATAGAAGATCAGGCCTTCCTGATTCAAGATCAGGACCAAGAAGGGCACACTAAGCCACAGCGACCAGACCAGGATTTTCTTGCGGCTGATGTAGTCGCCTAGGATGCCGCCGGTCAGAGTGCCCACGGAGCCGCCCAGCACCAGCATGCCCGTGCGGGCTCCATAGACCGCCGACAGCAAGCCTTGATCGGCAAAGTACTTGGGCAGCAGACTCATGTAATTCTGCATGGTAGCCGAGCGCATGATGATATACAGCGCCAGCAAGACGGGCCCGATTGTCATGACCACGCCGACCTTCGAGGATCGCGTTCCGCCACCCGCCATGACAGGCACCCGGATCAGCGAGCCGCGCAACCAGTATTGCATGACCAGAACCATGGGCAGAACCCCCAGCGCCATGTACGTAATGCCGATAGGGCCGACTAGGCCAATCATCAGGCCGGCTAGCACGGGGCCGGACGACAAGCCGACCTGGCCCAAGAAGAAGAAGGCGGACGTAGAGGCGCCCGTCTGCTTCAGGCCCCCGGCCAGGGAGGCGGTACGCGTACTGCTGGCATGAAAGGCGGCGCTGCCCAGCCCTCCGATGGAAAGCACGGCCAGCAAGACGAGATAGTTCGGCGCGAGGGGCGCGAGGGCAAAAGCCAGGATCGTCCACAACAGTCCTCCCTGGCTCAGCCAACGTCCCTGCCAACGGTCGGCGAGCAGGCCGAACAGGGGCATGGGCAACGCCGAGATAACGAAGTATAGGGTGATGCCCCAAGCCAGTTCCGCATTGTTCAGCTCGTATCTGCCGACCAGTGCGGTCAACAGAATCGCCACCGAGGAATTCAGGATGTCAATGGACAGATGACCAAGGGACACGGACCAGAGATGTCCGTGGTTTATGCCTCGTACCATCGTCCGCAGGCGCGCCCGGATTCGGACCAGAGTTCTCATGTGTAGGTGGCGCGCCTGCGAGCAGGGACCGTCAGGGGTTGCGCTCAAATTCCATACACATCGTGAATCTTGGCCTTGAGATACTCCACATAGGGACCTGCATCGATGCCGGCGCCCGTGATCTTGCGCAACAGTTCCATGGGCTCATGTTTCCGGCCATGCCGATGAACACGCTCCTTCATCCATGCCAGCAGAGGCGCGAACTCGCCGCGGGCCAGCTGAGCGTCCAGATCGACAAGGTCTTGCCGACAGGTCTCCCAGAGCTGCACCGAAATGATGTTGCCCAAGCTGTATGTAGGAAAATACCCTAGACTGCCGAAGCTCCAGTGCACGTCCTGCAAGACGCCCAACCGGTCATTGGGCGGCGTGACCCCCAGATAGGTCTGCATGCGATCGTTCCATTCCTGCGGCAGATGCGCCAGGTCCACCTGGCCTTCCATCATGGCCTTCTCCAATTCAAAGCGCAGCATGATGTGCAGGTTGTAGGTGACTTCATCCGCCTCCACCCGAATGAAACTGGGATTCACGGTGTTGATGGCCTTGTAGAAGTCATCCAGGCCCACCGCGTGAAAGGAGGGGAAATAGGCTTGGAGCATGGGATATGCCCAATGCCAGAAGGGACGGCTCCGACCCACCAGGTTCTCCCACATGCGAGACTGGCTTTCATGCAGTCCCAAGGAACAACCGGAAGACAGCGACGTGCGATCGAAACAGGAATCTATATTCTGGTCGTACAGCGCGTGCCCGCATTCGTGCAGCATGCTGAAGAGATTCTCGTTGATCCTCTGGGCGGAGACACGAGTGCCCATACGAACGTCGTCACGGCTCATACTGGTGCAAAAGGGATGCGTGACCTCATCCACTCGACCTCGGTTCACGTCGAAGCCGTAGGCGGACACCAACACGTTGCCCAGGGAACGCTGGGCCAGTGGGTCGAACTGGCCGTGCAAGCAGGCGGTGTCTATCTTGATCCCGGATGCAGCCACGGCCTGCACCAAGGGCGTGATCTCGTCCCGCAGCGGAGTGAAGATGCTCTCCACCTCCCGGGTCTTCATGCCCGGCTCAAACTGATCCAGCAAAGCGTCGTAGACATGGTCCTCATAGCCTTGATACTCGGCGTATTCATGCGCCAGGTCCACGCATTTCCGCACCCAGGGCAAGAACAGCGGGAAATCGGAATCCGCGCGCGCCTTGCGCCATTGTTCATTGGCCAGAATATAGGTTTCGGCGGCACGGGCCACATACTCGGTAGGCAGCTTCCGAGTGCGTTCGTAGTCTTGGCGCACCACGCGAATGATGGAGGCGTCGTTGTCGTCGTGACCCAGTTCCTGTTCCAGCGGCCGCAGTTCCTCCAGCCACTGTCCGACTTCGTCGGCAACGAACAGATCGTGACTGACACTGCTTAAGGTGGCCATCTGGGTGGCCCGGGCCTGTGAAGCCCCCATCGGCATGAAAGCTTCCTGATCGTAATGTAGCAGCGAGGATGCCTGTTCCAGATCCGAGATTGTGCCCAACCGGACCTTCAAGGCATTGAGAGTGTCTTGCATGGTGTCTCACCAGATAGTGGGGGAGGTTACGATTTAGAGGCCGCGCGGCCCAATCCAACAGGGACGCGGGACTCGGCCTCGCGCCACGATTTTCGGTCTTGATTATTAGGGGTTCACAGCCCGGTGCGACCCCGTCCAACATATCCTCGCCAGTATTTGCAAGGAGGCGGGAAGGCATGGGAGTCGAACCCACCGCAGCCAGTTTTGCACTGCCTGCCACTGATTTTGAAGACCAGGGCGCCCACCGGGACACATGCCCACCCATCTAGCATTATACCTGCCCGAATCATCCGTAGGGTGGGAGCAGTTGTGGCAGGATTTCACTGGCTGAACCAGCAAGCCACAAGTCTACCGGCCGTGCGATCTCCGTCGCCTCCGGATTCACGTTCACCACTGCCGCGCCCCCAGCCTGAGCCTGACAGGGCAGATCTGCAGCCGGCGTCACCAAGCCACTCGTTCCCACTACCAGCATGACGTCGCACTGGCGAGCGGCCTGCACGCTCTGCCGCCACAGCTCCATGTTCAAGGTCTCTCCGAACCAGACCACGGAAGGCCGATACAGTCCGCCACAGGCACATGCGGGAGGTCGATCGTGGTCCCATACATTGCCAACGCCGGTCCAAGGCCGACGACAGGTTAGACAGTGACAGCGGGCAATGTCTCCGTGCAAGTGCCACACCGCGGTCGTACCCGCCCTTTCATGCAGATCATCCACATTCTGAGTAATGACCTGACAGGCAGGAATCGCCTGCTGCAGGCACGTCAACGATTGATGTCCGCGGTTAGGTTGCGCCCGGCACACGGCTTCGTAGCGGGACCGGTACCACTGCCAGACAGCTGCCGGGTCGCGGCGAAAACCAGCTGCGGACGCCAGACGTTCGGGGGAGAAGCGGGTCCAAAGACCAGACTGGGCATCGCGGAACGTGGCAATGCCGGATTCGGCACTGATGCCGGCTCCTGTCAGACAGACCAGACGCTTGGCCGTGGCTATCAGATCCTGTGCACGCTCCAGCTCGGAACGCGTTGGCCCAGCCGGCATGCGGGACAGCGATCAAGCCCCGAAGCGCTTGAGGCGACCGGCATGCGCCAACGCCAGAGGCAACAGCGAAGTGGCCGCAACATGGCCTAGGCTGCCCGCGGCACACGCGCTTTCGCCAAAGCGCGTCGAGGAATCCGGCCTGACCGTCTTGGCCCACAAAATGGTAGGCACGGGATGCCAGCTGTGACTCCGCAAGGCGACCGGAGTGCTGTGATCTCCGGTCACGATCAGGACATCGGGATCCAATTGGCGCAGCGCGGGCAGAGCCGCGTCCACTTCTTCAATGACCGCAATCTTGCCCGCCAAGTTTCCGTCCTCGCCATAGCTGTCCGTCTTCTTGATGTGCACAAAAGTGAAGTCGAAGTCATCCCAGACCGCGGCCAAGGCCCGAAACTGATCCGCGGGGGTCTCGCCGGCAAACAGCACCGGCTCCATGCCCACCAGGCGCGCCACGCCTCGATACATGGGATACACCGCTATCCCACCCGATCGCAGTCCGTACAGGTCTTGCAGGGACGGCAGTCCCGGGTCAAAGGAAAGACCGCGCAGATTCAGGTTGTTGGCCTGGGTCTCGGTGTGGAGGGCGGCCCGAGCCACTCCCAGCCACCGGTTGACTAAGTCGGCAGTCCGCTGACCTGCCGCCGTGGACGACCGATCCGTCACGGGTAGGGGAGCCAGTCCCTCTTTGCCCGGATCCGTCTCTGTCAGGTCGCCCCCGAGTCCCTCCCCGCGCATGACCAACACAAACCGGTAGTCTCGAACAGGAAGCACAAACACCTTGCATCCCGACAAGGACGCCACGGTGGCAGTCTGCAGTCTGTCCGTGAGGCGTTCACACTCGGCCGTAGAAATGCGACCCGCTCGGCGGTCGGTGATGACACCGGCCACGTCCGTGGTGGCAAAGTTGCCGCGGGCCGCCAGATCTCGAGGGCCCAAAGGGAAGTCAACGCCCAAGGCCTCCAAGACACCGCGTCCAATCTGATGCTCCACCGGATCAAAGCCAAAGAGCGCCAGATGGGCCGGGCCGCTGCCCGGCTCTATGCCAGGTCGCACCGGCGTGCTCAGGCCCGTGACGCCGGTCCGAGCCAGTTCGTCCAAGTGGGGTGTTCGAGCCAACTCCAATTCCGTCCGACCGTCCTGAATCGGAATGCCTCCCAGTCCATCCATGACCAACAACACGATCTTGCCGCCGTCGGTGGCCAAGGAACGATAGAGTGCGTGATCAGACATGGGCTGGAGAGGGGAGGGACTGGGAAAAGAAATAAAAAGGCCGGACCCTAGGTAGGTCCGGCCTGTCAGTTCAGGGACGATGGCTCAGGAAGCCAAGGTTTCCTCGGTCTGCGGGTCAAAGATGTGGGCGTTGGCCATGTTGACCGCCAGCTCCGCCTGGTCACCCCGGGCATGACGCACCCGGGGGTCGACGCGGGCAATGAACTGCTTGTCATCCGCAGTCTTCAAGTAGAGGAAGATCTCGTGTCCCATGAGTTCCACCACGTCCACGGTGGCCATCATGTCCGACTCGAGGATTCCCGGCGGCACATAGTCCTTGGAGTGCATGTCCTCGGGGCGGATGCCCAAGATCAGCTCCTTGCCGATTTGCGGTCGCCATTCAGTGGCCTTGGGTTCGGGCACCTCCAGGCGGAAGCCTGATGCGTTCACTTCCATCTTGCCGTCATTCTCGACGAGGGTGGCATCAAAGAAATTCATGGAGGGACTGCCGATGAAGCCGGCCACAAAAACGTTTTGCGGATGGTTGTAGAGGTTCTGCGGCGTCTCCAGTTGCTGCAGCACACCCAGACGCATCACGGCAATGCGCGAGGCCATGGTCATGGCCTCGACCTGATCATGCGTTACATAGATGAACGTCGTGGCCAAGTCAGCATGCAAGCGGGTCAGGTTGGCGCGCGTCTCGACGCGGAGCTTGGCATCCAGGTTGGACAGGGGTTCGTCAAAGAGAAACACGGCGGGATTGCGTACAATGGCGCGTCCCACGGCCACACGCTGCCGCTGACCACCGGACAGCTGCTTCGGCTTGCGATCCAACAGCTCCTCAATGCCCAGATCGGAGGCGGCGTCTTGCACCCGTTGCTGGATTTCGGCCTTCGGCGTTTTTCGCAGTTTGAGACCAAAGGCCATGTTGTCGTAGACGCTCATGTGCGGATACAGGGCATAGCTCTGGAACACCATGGCGATGTCACGATCCTTGGGTTGCACATCGTTGACCACACGGTCGCTGATCATGATATTGCCCGATGAAATCTCTTCCAATCCCGCCAGCAACCGCAGCGAGGTAGTCTTGCCACAACCAGAGGGTCCGACCAACACCAAGAACTCCTTGTCGGCGGCCTCCAACGACAAATCGTTGACGGCCGTGACTTCGCCCCAAGTCTTGAATACGTTCCGGTAGGTTACACTTGCCACAGCATTGCTCCTTACTACAAAGCCTTTTCCCCCTACAAACCAGCAGAACCATTCGGTCGTGGGTTCAGGGCGAGCCTTCTCCATCCGGACCCACGGGCCTAGGGCCAAAACCGTCCAATCCGAGGGGTATAAAATTCACTGGCTGGCCACTATTCTAACCACAAGGACGGCAGCGACCAAACCACGCCTGTGCCATACTGTCTCATCTGAGCGTCACCGCGTGCGCCCGGATCCGGAATACAGTCTTGGCCGCTCCCCAGCCGCCCGTATCATGGCCCATTCCAACACGCCACCTCGCAGCCACGAACCCCATCCGTTTCCTCCCAGCGGAAATGCCGACTTGCGGGTCACGGGTCCGGATCTGAAGCCCCTAGTCTTTGCCGTGGCGGATCTGAGGCGCCTGCCCGCCATAGCGCAGACCGAT
Organism: Caldilineaceae bacterium; assembly: GCA_963422415.1. GTDB lineage: Bacteria > Chloroflexota > Anaerolineae > Caldilineales > Caldilineaceae > Bin34. The sequence goes on along the minus strand of OY729430.1, from coordinate 1,535,982 downwards.
TGCTTCATCGTCTCCACGGGTCACGGCTCTTCCGGCCCTTTCTGCTTTGAGGGTCCCACGCTGGCCACGCTGGCATTCCATTGCGGAATCACGGATTTCGCGGGCGTGCGAGTCGCCGGCGGCGACGGGTTTTTCACTCTGCTGACGGCCCCGGAGACAACGGAGGCACGGACCGGCTCCACGGCCATGCTGGCGCTGACGCGGGACGGAATGGCGTTGACCCGAGAGCAAGGGTTGGTACGCCTTGTCGTACCTACGGAAAAAAGGGATGCCTTAAAGCAGATCAAATGGGTCTCCCACATTGATTTTCAGGCATCCCGCCCACACTGGATCCCAGACCCCGCCCCTTGAATTTTACGGACACCATGACCTCACCGGCAGCAAGCCCTCTGATTGGAATCGACGTGGGCGGCACATTCACCGACTTCACGTGTATCCATGATGGGCAATGGCAGATCTTCAAACTGCCCACCACTCCGCAAGACCCACGGCAGGCCATCCAGCAAGGCCTTGACAGGATTGCGGCCGGCTCCAACCTTCCGACCATTGTGCATGGCACGACCGTGGCAACCAATGCGCTGTTGGAGCGGAAAGGAGCCCGCACCGCCTTGATCACCACCCAAGGCTTCAAGGACATACTGCTGATTGGCAGACAGAACCGACCGCATCTGTATCGGCTTTCCCAATCTCGATCCACGCCCCTGATTCCACCCGAACTCCGCCTTGAAGTGCGGGAACGGGTCAATGCCCAAGGCCAAGTCACGACGCCCTTGGATGAAGCGGGACTTCACAACTTATGTCAAGAAATACAAGCCTTGGACATTGAAAGCGTCTGCATCGTCTTCCTTTTTTCCTTTCTCAATCCGCACCACGAAAGGAGGGCCGCCGAGATTGTGCAAAGCCATTTGCCTGCGGTACCCGTGTCGTTGAGTTGCGAGGTGCATCCGGAGTATCGAGAGTACGAACGCACAGTCACCACGGCGACCAATGCCTATCTGCAACCCCCAGTGGGGGGGTATCTGCGCAGCCTGCAGGCCACTGTCCCTCATCACTCGTTTCAGGTCATGCGGTCCAGTGGGGGTGCCATCGGGATCGGTGCAGCCCAACGGCGCCCCGTGCAACTCCTGGTCAGTGGCCCGGCGGCCGGAGTGGCCGCGGCTCATGCCTTGGCCCAACGTGCCCTGAGCACGGACACGCCAGCCATCATGACATTGGACATGGGCGGCACCAGCACGGATACGGCCCTGTGCCATGACGGCCTGCCCATGACCGCGGAGAGCGAGATTGGCGGATTGCCCGTCAGAATTCCCATGTTGGACATCCACACAGTAGGCGCAGGCGGGGGAAGCATCGCGCGGGTCGATTCCGCGGGTGTCCTACGCGTGGGGCCGCAAAGCGCTGCAGCCCGTCCGGGTCCTGCCTGCTATGGACGTGGAGGTCAGGATCCTACGGTCACAGACGCCAATCTGCTGCTGGGCCGTCTGCCACAGGATCCAGCTTGGCGCGGCGGGAGTCTGCAATCCCTTTTCCCCCGGCTGGGGCAAGTCGCTCTGGAACGGTTGCGGACGCAAATCGGTGCAGACACGGTCCATGCCGTGGCCTTGGCTGTGGTGGACATCGTGAACGCTTCCATGGAAAGGGCATTGCGGCTCATTTCGGTGGAACGAGGTCACAATCCGCGTGATTTCACTCTCATTCCCTATGGCGGCGCAGGGCCGCTGCATGCCTGCGCCCTGGCAGAGGCTCTGGAAATCCGCAAGATCTTGATCCCCCCTGCGCCCGGCGTGTTGAGCGCCTTGGGACTGTTGCTGGCGGATGTCACGCACAGCGTCTCCCATGCCCTGCTGTGCACCGTGACCCAGGCGGCTCAGGAACCGCGGGGAATATCGAATTTGGTCCAGGACCTTGTGGATCAGGTACAGACGGTCCTGGCCCCGGAAGAACTGCCGGCGGTGTCGGTTTCCCTGCAAGCGGACATGCGATACGTCGGCCAGAGTTATGAATTGTCCATTCCGTTGGCGTTGCCAGTGTCCGCCGCAGGATTGCGGTCTGCGGCGATCAGCTTCCATGCGGCGCATACCCAGCGTTATGGCCATGCGAATCCGGAAGCCCCCGTAGACATTGTGTCGCTGCGCGTCACGGGGCGAGGTCGCCATGCGACGCCCGCGATGGAGTTCAAGCCGGACTCCGGCGGCGCCCGCCCGCCGGCACCCGCGGGCGAATTGCCGGTCTGGCTGCAGACACAGACCCCCGACCTCATGCCCTGCTACGCGCGCAGCCACCTGCGTGTGGGCCACCGATTCCAGGGGCCCGCCATCGTGTTTCAATACGACACCGCTCTCTTGACGCTCCCCCGCTGGCAAGTCACCGTGGACGAATGGGGCAACCTGATCCTGGAACGATAGCGAAAAGTGAGAAATGGATCTTCAGCAATTGCAGTTGGAAGTGTGGCGGCATCGTCTGATTGGCATCCCCGAGGAAATGGGCGAGACCTTGCGGCGAACCAGTTTTTCGCCCAACATCAAGGAACGCTTGGACTTCTCTTGCGCACTCTTTGACGCGACGGGCCTGATGGTGGCCCAAGCGGCGCACATACCGGCCCATCTCGGCGCCATGCCCGCCAGCGTGGCCACCGTCCTGCCGCTGTTCCAAGATTGGCAGGACGGCGACGTGGTGATTGTCAACGATCCCTTTCAGGGCGGCAATCATCTGCCCGACATCACCATGATCTCCCCGGTGTTTCTGGAGGAGGCAGAGACTCCGCCCTACTTTGTGGCCAGCCGGGCCCATCATGCGGACGTAGGAGGCATGTCGCCTGGTTCGCTGCCCCTCTCCACCGAGATCTTTCAGGAAGGCATCATTGTGCCCCCGGTCCGGCTGTACCGACGCGGCATCTTGAACCAGGACCTGCTGGACCTGATCCTGCGCAACGTGCGCACTCCCCATGAACGCAGGGGAGACCTCAATGCTCAGCTGAGCGCACACCATACCGGCATCCGGCGTTTGCAGGAGCTGTGTACCCGTTTTTCCCTGTCGGAGCTGCAGCGGTACAGTGCGGGCCTGCTGGCCCACAGCGAAGAGATCATGCGGTCCGCCATTCGCGGCTGGATCGATGGCAGCTACATGTTTCAGGATGTCCTGGAATGGCCCCATGGGAATGCCACCCAGCAAATACCGCTGCAGGTGACCTTGACCGTGACCGGCGACTCTCTGGATCTGGACTTCACGGGCACCGCGGCCTGCATGACGGGTTCACTGAATGCCGTCCTTGCGATTGCCCAGTCCGCCTGCTACTACGTAGTCATTAGCCTGGTACAGGATGAAATCATGGTCAATTCGGGCTGCTTCGCCCCGATTTCCGTGCGCGCGCCGGCAGGCACGGTGGTCAACGCCACACATCCCCATGCCGTGGCCGGCGGAAACGTGGAAACGTCCCAACGGATCGTGGATCTGGCGCTGGGAGCCGCGGCCCAAGCTTGGCCCGACCGGATTCCCGCGGCCAGCCAAGGTACCATGAACAACCTGACCTTGGGTGGAATTCGCTCTGACGGCATCCCGTGGGCCTATTACGAAACCCTCGGCGGAGGCATGGGCGGAGGCCCGGACCAAGATGGCATGGATGCTGTGCAAGTACACATGACCAATACCCGCAACACACCCGTGGAGGCCTTGGAATTGGACTTTCCCTTTGAGATCATGCGATACGGAGTGCGCGCCGACAGCGGCGGCCCGGGCCGGTTTCGCGGTGGTCACGGGCTGGTCCGAGAGTTCCGTTTCCAAGAGACCACCACAGTTTCCATGCTGAGCGAGCGCAGACATGCGGCCCCATGGGGCTTGCGGGGTGGCATGCCTGGCCAACGCGGCCACAATCGGATCCACCGGAGGGATGGCCAGACCGAGGATCTTCCTGGCAAGTTCACCACCGTGTGTCACCCGGGGGAAACACTGCAGATCGCCACACCCGGCGGGGGAGGCTGGGGCCAGGAGACAAACCACCCCGAGGATGACGCCTGTCGCGGCATGCATAGGACAGACACCAGGCCAACATGAAAATCCACTGGCTGACGGCGAGTCGCCGTACATTGACCCATGCCCCCTGACCATTCGAATTTCTCCTTTGCCCCTGTGTTGGGTCAGCGGGCGATTCAGGCCTTGCAGGCAGCTCTGAATCAGAAGGGCGCCCCAGCCACATTGCTGCGGGAAGAGCGTAGCATTCGCCAACCCGACTCCTGGCTGGTGGAACGCTGCTGGATTGCACTGGCCAAGGCTGGCGCCACGGAGGCGGCCTTGGCGCTGGCAGCCCTGATTTCCCATCGCCAGCCATTGGCGGTCCCCAAGGCTCTGCGGACGCTGGCGGAGCAGGCCAGTCAGGGCAACGCAGAGCCTCGCTTTGTGCGGAAGCGCCTGGATCAGCATGGGGTGACGATGCTGCAGTCTTCCACCGACAATGGAATGATCTTTCAGAAGAGGCTACTCCTGACTTCCACTGCGGCGAGCCACGTGGACATGCCCGCGCTGGTCTTCAGCTGTCTGGAACGTCTGGATCAGATACCAGGCGTGTGGCAACAGATCATGGAGGCGCCCGACATGCGCCCGGCGTTGGCCTTGGCCTTGGCGGCAGTGGAGTCTCATCCCTTGACCCTCCACCTGATTCGCTCTTGTCTGCCACGCTTCGAATTGAACGGGGCCCTGTTCCTGAACGACTTGTCCGCCTTGTTGGTGGATGCGCAGGGCATCGTGCGGGCCGGCCGTGAATCCACCCTGCAACAGTGCCTGCAGGCCGTCAAGCGGCTGGCTACCAAAGACATTTCCACCCGCCGGTTTGCCACCAGTGTGCTGGCGCGCGGAGGCGAAGGACAGGCGGTACTTTCTTCCGTGAACACCTTGGCCACCATGATTGAGGCTCGCCAAGAGACAGCCCTCCCCACCCGCGATGTGGACGAGGGCATCCTGCGGCATGTGATGCGTGAGAACGCCAATATGGATGTGGACTTCCAGGTCTTTACGCTGCAGGAATCGCTCGGGGCCTTGCCCGCCACCCAGTCCCACGGCGATGAAGCGGCTCAGCTGGTGGAACGTCTGGTGTCTCTGGGCGGGCGGAGCGACGGCTGGACCGCCTCCAGCGCGATTTCCGCCTTGGTCGGCACCGGCTGGTTTGATGCCGCAGCCCAGCTGGTGAACAGCATTACACCCACGGACACCACCAAGAGCGACGCCATCTGCGGTCTGATTGAAGGCTTGCTGGCCCAAGCCAAGTGGGATGAGGCCGATACTCAGGTCCGACATTTCTGGCCTTGGATCCTGCGATTGGAAGACGAGCATGTGAAATGGCTGACGGTACGACGCCTAGCGGAGCTCTATGTGCTGGCCGGACTGCCCGACCGGGGCATGATGTTGTTGGCGCCACAGCCCAATCCCAGTCTTTGGCGCCGTCTCTTCCATCCCAAGGAACAGATGCCGGAAGAAAGACAATTGGAAGAGCTCCGGGTGCGGCTACTGTGCCTTCTGGTCGATGCGGAGCAAGGCAACGAGGGCGAAGGGAAGTCCCTGATGCGCCGTTTGACACATCGGGCCCAAGCCTTGCTGCAGGGAGAATCGCTGGCCGCTTTTCACTTGCGGTTGCTGCCGCATCTGATTGAGACCCAGCGTTGGGACTATGTAACGGATCTGCTGCCGAGCATCCAAACCGCCTTGAGCAAAATCAAGGGCCAGAAACATGCGGTGCGTACCCGGGAATTCGCCGGCCTGCTGGCTGGCGCCCTGGACCGCATTCCGCACGAGCGCAAAGCCTGGCTCGCCCAAATCCTGACCCGCTGGATAGAGGAATTCTGGATGCAGGCCCCCGCCAGCGGCATCTGGCAGGTAGTCTACAGCGTTGATGGCTGTCTCGAACTGGTACAGGCCATCGAAGGACCGCAGCCTCTCCTGGACATTGGGCGATACGCCCAAAATGCTAACCGGGACCTGGCATGGGGGCACGCCGTGGATTCAGCGGTACGACAGGTAGTCGAGACTCTGTAGGCGGGTCCGCGTCCCTGCAAGCCCGATATGCAGGGATGCATCGAGAGCGGCAGACCGGGAACCTTGACTCCCGAACATCGGTTCAATGGACTTCCCATCGGATCCGAGTCTTTCCAACCTAGGCATTGTGGACGAGCAACCGTTGCCCTGAAGAACGTCTGCAAGCTTTAGTCTCATGTGACCGGGCCTTGGTAGTCGGAATGCGTATCCTGTCCTGCGCTTGGTCTTGGTCAGACTTGAGAAACCAGAACCGCTTCCCTTGCCGTGTCGTAAAAAAGAGAGCGACACTTCCATCGTTCGCATCGGCCCTCTAGCGCGAAGAATTGAAGGAGACTGTTCACGATGAACAGGAAAGTATCGGTTTGGCTCGATCCCGAAGGGGGGGCATACCGGAGGTCCTATGGGCATTTAGGGAAGGCTGCTGTGCCTCCTGTGCCTCCATGCGGCAACTCGGTGTCGCGGCCTTTACGACGAGCCGAGAACAAACCGAGCTCGTTCCTGCCTTAGCATGTCATGGGGTGCCATGCACTTGATGTTCAGTCCTTTGCAGACATTGGGAATTTTTATCTTGCGATTTGAATCAGATGATCTTTCATGAGTGACAACAGTATGGTGTCCGGTATACGCTTGGGCCACCAAATAGTAATCCGCCACCTTGAAAAACTGATCCACTGCCCCTTGAGTGTAGTTCTGTTGAGTTGCCCAATGGCTTACGTCTTGCAACGCGGGAGGGAGGAGCCGATCAGATGGGAGAAAGAAATCGTCACCTCTGTTGCGGGCCCAATCAGTCAGTTCATCCGATCCCTTCAACAGTTCGCTACCGACTTTCTCGATACTGTATACCTGTCCTGTCCGATTCTGCGCGATTAGCCAGTCCCAAAAGGCCGGGCAGAAGTCAAATCCGTAATGCAGGTTTTTAGCCTGAATGAATACGTCGGCGTCAAGAAAATAGGCCATCTAGAATTGTATTCCTAGGTTTCGTGCAATCTTTTGAAACACTGACGTTTTCTTGATGTCCAACAGATGCAGTGCCGCAGTGAAGGAAGTCCGTCCTTCCAAGGCACTGACTACGAGCGAGCGTGCCAATCGTTCGCTGGCCCGGGCAACTACATTCGTATAATAATTGCCGCCGCTACCACCTGCATACTGCTGTAGACGGTCCGTCTCTTTGCCATACACCGACCAGAATTCATCCTTGTCCAATTGACCCATCTCATAGATGCGCCGCAGGATAACCAAGGTGCTGACCTTGAAGAGCCGGGCAAGACGGTTGAGCTCCTCCAGATCCAAATCCCTGCCTGATTCGAACTCTGCACGAACCAAGTCAGATGGCACGAGCAACTCTGCCGCCACTTGGTTGCACCAACTTTCAGTGGAGTGGACCGCGGGGAAGGTTGCTACTTCAACATTCGAGACACCTGATTCGCCAAGCCAGAGGTGAGCGATTTCATGGACCAAAGTGAACATCTGTGCCGCCTTGGTGTCAGCGCCGTTGACGAAAACAAGGGGCGCCCGTGGATCCGAAAGCGCGAAGCCGCGAAACTCTTGAGGATCAAGGCGTCGGTGGGTGTTGTTTCCCACCACGCCGCTCACCATCACCAGAATGCCCAGCTTGTCCGCCTGCTCGATGACTTGTCGCAATGCTTCGGTCCATGTAGATGACTGTCGTCGCTGCTTGACATCAAAATCCAAGGTGTCTCGCAAGCGGATAGCGGAGGAGACAATGTCATCGGTCGTTTTCAGACTGCCAACAAACTCCAACGGCGGTTCATCAGTGGCATGAACTTCATCTCGATACCAATCCTGTCTCTGCTGACAGAGGTAGAGAGTATCCAGCAAATTCGGGGACGGGCGGCGAATCCCCTTGTCCCCAATCGTACGAAAGTCAGGAATCGGCAGTGTCTCTACGGGTGGTCTCTGCAGAAACAGATAGCCAATGGGCGTATGCGTGGTCTTGGCGAACGCTTCCAACTGCTTTAGAGTGGGTTGTACTTCGCCCTGCTTCCAAGCTTCGACTTGCGGAAAGCGTTTCCGCAAGTCGCTATTGCTTCGGCCAGACCGTTCGCAGGCCCAATGCAGCAACGCGGGTGCAACTTCAACCCGAATCACATTGCCTCTTCATCGTACGTCAATCTTTCCGGTAGCAGCGGTGGATATGAAGGCGGTCTGCAGCCCCTCAGTGGTGGTCTGCACCTTTGTCACCCATGCATCAAGCTTCACCGTTATCTTGGTCCAGGAGGAGAGCGATGGCCCGCTGTCCGCTATGACCTTTCGGGTTGGCCCGTATCGAGCGAATCCATTTGCGGCAAGGCAGATGATAGGGGATCTGAGGGCGGAGACCACCCGCCCCAGGCCTTAAAAGAGATTCAACAGACCGGTCCCGAAAGATCCCGCAAAGACCAGACTGACAATGCTCATCAGCTTGATCAGGATGTTCAGGGCCGGGCCGCTGGTGTCCTTGAAGGGATCGCCGACCGTGTCGCCCACCACTGCGGCCTTGTGGTATTCGGAGCCCTTGCCACCGTATTCCCCGGTTTCAATCCACTTCTTGGCGTTGTCCCAAGCCCCCCCAGCGTTGGCCATCATAACGGCCAGCAGAAATCCCGAGGAAATCGCCCCGATCAGCATGCCCGCCAAGGCTTGCGGACCCAATAGGTATCCCATCAGCAACGGAATCAGAATGGCAATCAGGCTGGGCAACACCATCTCCCGCAGGGCGCTGCGCGTGCTGATGGATACGCACGCCTTGTAATCCGGCTTGCTCTTGAACTCCATGATGCCGGGGATTTCACGGAACTGGCGTCTCACCTCTTCCACAATGCTCTGGGCCGAACGTCCCACTGCGGTCATGGTGCGAGCCGCAAAAAGAAAGGGCAGCATGGCCCCGATCAGCAGTCCCGGCAGCAGAATGGGAGAAAGCAGGTCGATTTCCGTAATGCCGGCCTCCGTCACAAAGGCGGCCATCAAGGCCAGCGCCGTCAGCACCGCGGAGCCGATGGCAAAGCCTTTGCCGGTCGCTGCGGTCGTGTTGCCCAGACTGTCCAGCGCATCCGTGCGTTCCCGCACCTCCGGGGGCAATTGACTCATTTCGGCAATGCCGCCGGCATTGTCCGCCACGGGCCCATAGGCATCCGTGGCCAGTGTGATCCCCAAGGTGCTCAGCATGCCCACGCCCGCCAGGGCCACAGAGAGCATGCCGTGTTCCACCCCGCCTACCATGAGGCTGGCCACGATGGCCACCGCCACCGTGATGACAGGCATCACGGTGCTGACCATGCCTACGGACAGACCTTCGATAATGAGGGTGGCGGTGGTGCTGCCGGCATGTGCAATGGCCTGTGTAGGCTTTCGCGTATAGCTGGTGTAGTATTCCGTAAACCAGCCAATCAGGTTGCCGGCGACGAGCCCGATGACGATGACCCACCAGAATCGCCACGAAATCTGCTCCCAGCCTGCCACTTGGCCCGAGACCCAAATGAGTCCGGCCACCAACAGGGCGACCAAGACGGAGGCGGCATAGATGGCCCGACTCAGGGTAGCCAGCAGATCTTCTTGGGTGGCGTCCTCCCGGGTGCGCACGAGCAGCGAGCCCAGGAAGGCGGCGACGATGCCCAGTCCGGCCACCAGCATGGGCAGCACGGCGACGCTAGGTCCCAGCGCCACCAAGCCCAGCGTGGCGGCGGCAATGATGGAACCACTGTAGCTCTCGAAGAGATCGGCGCCCATTCCGGCCACGTCGCCCACGTTGTCGCCCACGTTGTCGGCGATCACCGCGGGGTTGCGGGGATCATCTTCCGGAATGCCCTGTTCCACCTTGCCGACCAAATCCGCCCCTACGTCGGCGGCCTTGGTGAAAATACCACCGCCCACCCGCGCGAACAACGCGATGCTGCTGGCTCCGAAACCGAAGCCGGTGATGTAGGTCACGTTGCCGTCAAACAGCAGAAACAGGGCGCTCAGCCCCACGATACTGAAACAGACCACGGACATACCCATGATCGAGCCGCTGCTGAAGGCCACCTGCAATCCCTGATTCAAGGACTTCTGGCTGGCCGCGGCGGTGCGCACATTGGCCCGGACGGCTACGTACATGCCCAAATAGCCCGCCGCGGCGGACGTCAGGGCTCCGAGCACAAAGCTGACCGCCGTTTGCCAGTCCAACAGGAAGGCCACCAGGATCGTGACGACCATGACAAAAATGGAGAGCACCCCATACTCATAGCGCAGAAAGCCTGCAGCGCCTTCCTGAATGGCGCCGGCGATTTCCTGCATGGTCTCCGTGCCCTGGTCTTGGGCCAAAACCCGTTGCATCCGAAATACGACATAGACCACGCCGATCAGACCGATGACCATGGTCAGATAGATCAGATTGGTTACATTCAACGTCATAGAAGCGCCTTCCCGTAGATCGGCCCAAAGAACAGGAAATTATAGGGTGAAGAAACACCGTTGGCTAAAAACCGTACGCTCTTGAATTTGCCCATGGCGTTACAAGGTCGAAACCGGATCCAGGTCCACGCGCCAGCCTGGCGGGATGTCCAGATTCCGCAGGAGGCAAGCCGGATCAGGGCCCAGGATCAGAATCTGCTGTCTCCAGAAGGTGCGCAGGCGTTCATAAAAGGGAGGGACAGGGCCAATCACCTCGAGCGTCGCGTCACACGCCTCCCGCCTTCGGATCTCCCGGTTGATAGCTCTCTTCAACGCCACCGCGGCCTTTCGGGCCCTTTGGGCGTCCTTGTCCCAATAGACGAGACGGGCCAGGCGACGGTAGGGCGGATAGCCCATCGCCTGTCGGAATGTCAACTCACGGCGGCAGAATCGCTCATAGTCATTTTGGGCCGCGGCTTGCACGGCATAGTGCTCCGGCTGATAGGTCTGCAAGACAACGCGACCGCCGCGGTCACTGCGGCCCGCCCGGCCCGCCACTTGGATCAACAGCTGACAAGTTCGTTCGGGGGCGCGGAAGTCCGGCAGGAACAGCCCGGTGTCTGCCGCCACCACCCCGACCAAGGTCACCAAGGGCAGGTCCAGACCCTTGGCGATCATTTGCGTGCCGACTATCACGTCCACCTGTCTGGCGCTCACGCTTTCCATAAAACGGATGTGGCTGTCCTTGCCCCGGGCCGTGTCCGCGTCCCAGCGCAGAACACGGGCGGCCGGAAACAGCCGGGACAGTTCCTCCGTCACCAATTCGGTCCCGGCCCCGAAGTAGCGAATGCGCTTGTCTTGGCACTCGGGACAAGTTTGCGGGGGAGCCGTCGACTGACCGCAAGTGTGGCATTCCATGCGCTTGGTGTCGCTATGATACGTCAGGCAGGTGGAACAGTCCTGACAATGCAGCACATGACCGCAGGAGCGACACAGCACGAAGGTGTGGCTGCCGCGCCGGTTCATCAGCAGGATGGCCTGTTCTCCGTGGGTCAAGACTTCCTCCAGCTGTGTTTGCAGAACCCGACTGAATACGCTGTAGTGGCCAGCCATCAGTTCCTGGCGCATGTCCACCAGTTCGATCGGAGACAACGGCAACGGGCCGAAACCCTCGGCCGTTTGTCCCATGCGCTCAGGCAAGATTACACGGGCAATGTTCCCTTCCAGGGCCTTGGCCAACGTGCCCAAGCTGGGGGTGGCGCTGCCCAACACCAGCAAGGCTCCGCCGAGACGGCTCATCTCGGCAGCCACGCGGCGGGCGTCATAGAAAACGACATTGCCACCCCATTCTTCGGCATTCTGCTTGAAAGCGTCGTCATGCTCCTCGTCCAAGATGATCAGCCCTAGGCGGGCCATGGGCGCAAAAAGGGCGCTGCGAGGCCCCACCAGCACATCGATGGCCCCGGCATGGGCTTGCCAATGGATATCAAAGCGTTCTCCTGTGCTGAGTCCAGAGTGCACAAAGGAAACCCTGCCGGGAAAACGGCTGGCAAAGCGCTGCACGGTTTGCGGGGTAAGGGCGATCTCGGGCACCAGGACAATGGCCTGCTGCCCCTGGGCCAGGCAGAACTCCAACGCCTGCAGATATACCTCCGTCTTGCCACTGCCGGTAATGCCTTGGAGCAGCACCGTCCGGCCCGGAGGCATGTCATTGGCAGCCAAATGTCTCTGCATCAGACTCAGGGCCCGTCCCTGCGCCGGAGTCAGCTGCAGGGCCCGGGAAGCCGGGAAAGACTGGGCCTGGCTCGGATTGCGCATGCGTCGCCTTTCCTGCAGCGCAATCAAACCATGATCGGCCAGCCAGCGCCAGTCCTTCAAGTGCGTTTTGCGGAGAGCATCCAATTCGGACTTCCACGCCTCGCCGCCTTGGCGAGCCACCAATTGCAACAGAGGCAAGAACTTGGTGACGTCTCCCAGCTCCATGGCCTTGCACTGTGCTGCCGGCACCGCCAAGCCCAGGCAAAATCCATCCGCCTCTGCCTTGACCCAGCCTTTCCGCTGCAAGGCCCGGAGCGCGCCGGAAGAGGCCGGCAAACCGCACGCCTGCAAGAGTTCCCGGCGACTGAAGCGGCGGTCCGGGTGTGCCAGCAGACAATCCCACACTCTCTTCTGTTGCGTAGCCCGACCCAACCGGCCCAGAGACGTCACAAAGTCGGCCGGCGCCACCTGCAGCCGTACATGCCATGCATGGAGGGGGCGGGCCACACCCGGGCCGCCGCGGCGCGTGATGACACCCGGCGGGACGAAAAGCGTCAGACAGGAGGAAAAGGACGCCACATAGTGGCGGGCCATCCAGCGCGCCAGCGCGAGCTGCAACGGCCACAGGAGGGGTTCGGACCAGATCAGTCGGTCGATCTCCCGCAGGCCCTGGACATCCGTCTCGTGCAGCGCGCCCATGACAATGCCATGGGCCCGGCGGCGTCCAAAGGGCACCCCGACCAACTGCCCAAGACGCAGCTGGCCTTGCAACCGGAACGGTACGCCGTACGTATAAAGCTTGAAGTCCTGTCGTGAATCCACCGCCTGTGTTCCCCGCAGGGGAATCAGGACCGCGATTTCCACAAAGGGCGCGACCGGCAACAGGGGTGCATCCTCCCGGCATGGAAGTCTCTCCCGCGGATTGCCTGTTTGATTTGACGCAGAATTGGCCACTTTCTATAATGATCCGTTGTTTCGGTGTGGTTGGGCAGATTGACCTAGCCTCTGTTTGTATGCCTGCAAGGGAGGCTCATGCCTAGAAGAACTTGGCAACCCAAAGTCCGGAAGCGATTGAAGACGCATGGCTTCCGGGTGCGCATGCGCACTCCCGGAGGACGCAATGTACTGAAACGCCGCCGCCGCCGCGGACGCAAGAGCATTGCCGTGCAACTGACACCCCGCAAGGTCAAATACTAATGCCTGTCCTGTGACTTTGCGACATGAAAAGACAGTATCGCCTGCGGAAGCCGCGTGCCTTTGCTCAAGTGCGCAAGGCGGGGCGCTGTCGGCACAGCCCGGAACTGGTCATGTGTTGCCTGGATAATGACATGCCACACTGCCGATTCGGATTTGTAGTCAGCAAACGCGTAGGCAATGCCGTGACGCGCAACCGCGTCAAGCGGCGGCTGCGCGCCATCTTTGCCCATCACATGCTCCACATAAGGTCCGGGTTTGACATCGTGGTGATCTGTCGCCCCTCCATCGCCCTGCTGGCCTTTCACAACCTGGAAGCCACCTGCCTGCACTTGCTCAGGCTCTTGCGCCTGCAGTCTCCGTCAGGATCTGTCTGACCGCACATCTCTGCGGGGCGCGGCTCCATCGCATGTCTTGGCTGGCCCTACACCTCATTCGATTCTACCAGCGGCGGATTTCACCCCTCATGGGGTCCCACTGCATTTATTCTCCCACCTGTTCCCAGTATGCCTTGGAAGCCATCCATGCTTACGGCGCCTTGCATGGCGGTTGGCTGGTGTGCAAGCGCATCCTGCGTTGCAATCCCTTCAGCCGGGGAGGATTCGACCCGGTTCCCTGACTGTTTTGGGAGTGACTCCTTTTGATACGTAACAAGTGGATTCTGATTCTGGGCCTCCTTGGGGCGGCCCTGTTGCTGACCGGCTGCGGCGTGGATCGCGCCGGCGTAGATGTACGTGCCGTCGATCCGGAAGGATGGTGGCAGACGATTATGGTATGGCCGCTAGCTCGCACCCTGATCAGCATTCGCGACTGGTTGCTGCTCCAGAACGTGCCGTATGCTTGGGGATTCGCCATCATCGTCTTTACCCTTTTCATCCGCATCGTGCTCCTGCCCCTGACCTATGTCCAGATCAAGGGCATGCAAGGCCAGAAGGGACTGCAGCCCCGTCTGCAGGAGCTGCAGAAGAAATATGGCAAGGATCGCCAGCGTCTGATGCGGGAGCAGCGCAAGATGTACGAGGAAGAAGGGATCAATCCCCTCAGCGGATGTCTGCCCCTACTGTTGCTGGTAGTCCAGATGCCCATTCTGTTTGGCCTCTATTCCGCGCTGGTGGTATTGGGTGGGGAACTCACTGACTCCCGGTTCTTCTGGATTCCCGACTTGGGATTTCCGGAGTTCACGGGCGGTATGGGTTGGATCATGGAACTGTTCCAAACCGGAAACTATGGGCGGCTGCTGGCCTATCTGGCGCTGCCCTCGTTCTTGATGGCAACCCAATACATCATGACCAAATACATGAATCCCACGGCCACGGATGCCAGCAGTCCCCAAGCCAACACCATGAAGTCCATGAGCACGATCATGACGATCATGTTTGGTTTCTTTTCCCTGCAGGTCCCGGCGGGATTGTCGCTGTACTGGGTCACCGGCAACCTGCTGCAAATGGGGCAGCAGTATTTGATGGGCCGCTTGGCGGAAAGTAAGAAGGGCAAGCCGGAACGTCCCAAGACCCAAGGCGACGGCGGCACTTGGCGGTCCCTGCCTCCTGCAACACAGGAAGTCACCGAAGGTCCGGCTATAATTGAGTCTGGGATTTCTCCTGCCACACCGAGTCGGCGACGGCGCAAGAAGCGGCGCCGCAAGCCATAGCCGCCGTGCCTGCTCCAGAGTGGGTTGCCTGCTGGCAATCGCGTACCCGAATGTGCAACAAGTGACGTGTGAGGCGAGCCGTCGTTCCAGATCCACGCCGAGTGTGGACAACACCGCCGCAAATGTGGATTTTCAGTGGTTGAGCCCAGCCTGACCATTCCGGCTGGAGAGTGATTCAAGGAAGCAACAGCATGAACGATTCAGACAGGGAATTCAGTGGCAAGACCATCGAAGACGCCATTGAAACAGGATTGGCGGAGATGGGCTTGGAACGCCACGAGGCGGACATCGACATAGTCCAGCATCCGCGCCGCAAGTTTTTGGGACGCGTAGACGCCGTGGTGCGCATTGTGCGTGCCGACGACTGGGCGGATGACGTAGAGGAAGAGATGGAGGCCCAGAGCCAAGTGATCGGACAGCCCGAACCAGTCGATCCAACGGGCTACGAGGAAGACGACTATGACGACGCGGAGGAGTATGAGGATAAGCCGTCTGCGGATCGGACTGCACCCCGCGCCAGTCGCCGCGAACCCGCCCCGACGTATGCAGAAAAATCGGAAACTCCCGCAAAGGAAGAGCACAACGAAGAGGTCGCTCTGCAGACCTTGACGCAGCTTCTCGCCAATATGGGTTTCAATTCCAGCGAGATCCAACGCGTGTGGTCCGGCATGGAAGATGACAAACCCATTCTGACGCTGAATATACAGGGCAAACATCTGGGTCGCCTGATTGGGCGGCACGGATCGACTCTGAACAGCCTGCAGTTCATTTTGCGCCTGCTGCTGAGCCAACAGCTGCAGAAATGGCCGAGCGTCATGGTAGATGTAGACGGGTATCGCCTGAAGCAGCAGGCCAACCTCACCAAGCGAGCCCTGCGGATTGCCGAGGACGTGGTGTCCCGGGGACGTCCGCATACGCTGGAAGCCATGCCCGCGGCGGATCGCCGCATTGTGCACCTGGCTCTCCAAGACCATCCCAACGTCTATACCGAAAGCAAGGGGTCCGGAGCACAGCGCAAAATCGTTGTCTACGCCCAATAGCCGGGATTTCTCCCGTCCTGTCGCCTTGGCCCCGGCCGTGTCCGCTCCTGAAGGCATGAACCGGGACATCCTGTTGGTAGGCAATGTCACTCGTGACATCGCCGGCGACGATCCAGACAATCGGGAATATGTTTTGGGGGGTTCTGTCAGCTACGCGGCCTTGACCTGCAGACAGCTGCAAGTGCGACCCGAATTGGTGACGCGCGCGACAGCCCACATGGATCTGTCCGAGTTGCAGACGGCCGCGCATTGCACTGTGTTGCAGTCGGAAACGACAACCACCTTTGCCAACCGATACGGTCCAGAGGGGCGTATTCAGTATTGCTACCGCCCGGCCCCTCCCATTGCCGCGGCTGATCTGACACCGCGGATGCGGCAAGCCAAAGTGGTCTTCCTGTGTCCCATCATGCAGGAAGTCGCCGCGGACGTGCCCGCCTGTTTCAGTGAAGACAGCTTCTTGGCAGCCGGCCCGCAGGGCTGGTTGCGGTGCATTGACGCCAAAGGGCGGGTACAGCTTGCAGACTGGAAAGATCAGGACGCGTTTCTGCCCCGGTTGAACGTGCTGATCTTGTCCCGCGAGGACATTGGCTTTGACTTGGAGCGGCTCTTCGCCCTGATGGAACATGTGCCCTTGGCCATCCTGTCCAACTACAAGGAAGGGTGCGATGTGTTCCGGCAGCACAAGGGCGGCATCCAGCGGCAGCATGTGCCACCCCGCCCGGCCACCGAACGGGATCCCACCGGCGCCGGAGACATCTTTGCGGCAGCCTTTCTGGTGCGCTACCGGGAGACGGGCCACGTCTGGCATTCGGCCCGTTTCGCCAATGTAACGGCCTCGTTCGGGGTAGAGGGCATCGGGGTCTCCGCCATTCCCTCGCGCCAACAGGTGATGGAATATCTCTACCGCTATCCCGTAGCCGAACCGGGCCTATGAAGGCACACTGCATCTGCCTGACCAACCAAAAGGGGGGAGTGGGCAAGACCACCACCGTGGTCAACTTGGGCGTTTGCCTTGGCCAGCGCGGATACAATGTCTTGATTGTGGACAATGATCCGCAGGGCAACGCGACCAGCGGATTGGGATGCCGTGGGACAATTCACAACGGTTCCCTGTACGAGGCGCTGCGCGGTAGTGCAGTGCTCCGCGAGGCCTGTCTGGACACCGACTTCAAGGGAGTGTCATTGCTCCCCTCCAGTCCGGATTTGGCAGGCTTGGAAAGTGAATGGAGTCAGGGACAGCCTTGGCAGCATACCTTGCAGCGGGTTCTGGCCGAATGTCAGGATACCTATCACTATATATTGATTGACAACCCGCCTAGCTTGGGCTTGCTCTCCATTTGCGGCATGACCGCGGCCCGATCGCTGGTAATCCCCGTCCAATGCGAATACTTTGCACTGGAGGGGCTGCACGCCATTCTGGACTCGGTACAGAGAGTGCGACGCGTGCTGAACACCAATCTGGCGCTGGCGGGATTTCTGCTGACCCTATATGATGGCCGCACCCGCCTCAGCCGGGAAGTGGCAGCAGAGGTGCGCCATCACTTTCCCGCGGAGACCTTCACGACCATCATTCCGCGCAGCGTACGGGTGGCGGAAGCCCCGAGCCACGGACTGCCGGTAGTCACCTACGATCCGAATTGTGCGGGAGCCGTGGCCTACCAGACTTGGACACAGGAATTCCTGGACCGCGAAAGCCAGCGCAAATCACCGGTCGCCCGCGAAATCAAGAAAATCGATCGGAAGCCGCATACGAGCAGTTGAGGAAGCCCGGCGTCGGTCGCCCTGTGGTTCAAGGGCCTAGGGTCTAGAGTTGCCGGAGGACCGAATGCCAAAGAGATGGATAACATGATATCCTGATCGGGCCTGTTTCTGTCTGTCACCCGATAGTGTCGGTGTTCACCCCCGCCTCCTGCATCCGTGGACTGGGTTGCCGTGACGACTTGACAGTCCAGGTCAGGATCGCAACGTGTAGTCAAGTGTCATCGAAAAACACAGGCATGTTCCGATCCCCAAGCTTTGTTTCTTGAAAAGAATAGGCCCGCGGCTTATCACAGCACAGGAATCCAACTGCGTACCATGTCCGTCTCCGCTGACAAGCGCGTCTCACGAGGTTTTGGGTTGGGGCGCGGCCTAGACGCCTTGTTCAGTTCGGCGGAAGAGGAGATTGCGTCGTCTCCCGACGAAACACAGCCCACGGGCCAGACACTGGTCGAGATACCCGTCCTCCATATCAAGCCCAATCTCCAGCAGCCGCGCCAAGACTTTAACGAGGAAAAAATTGCAGCCTTGGCCAAATCCATTCGGGATTCCGGTCTGTTGCAGCCCTTGGTGGTACAGCCCAATCCCGAGGCCCCGGGCAAGTATCTACTGATTTCCGGCGAACGGCGGTGGAGAGCCGCGCAGCTGGCCGGTCTGCTTTCGGTACCGGCCCTCGTCAGGGACGCCTCCGCGCAAGAGGCCCTGATCCTAGCCTTGGTGGAAAATCTGCAGCGAGCTGACTTGTCCCCGCTGGAACAGGCGACGGCCTTCCTGCACCTGTCCACACACCATGACCTGACCCATGCCCAAATTGCAGCGGCCATGGGCAGCAGCCGGTCGGCCGTGACCAATGCAATCCGACTGCTTAGCCTGCCCGAACCCGTTCAGGACGCACTTTCCCGCGAGAAAATCACGGTGGGGCACGCCCGCACCATCCTCTCTTGGCCTACGCCACACGACCAAGTCCAAGCCTTGCACAAAGTTCTCGCCGAAGACCTTACGGTACGTCAAACCGAGGAGGCTTTTCTGGCAGGATGGCAATCCCGTTCCCACCAAACAGCGGCCGACGACGCTACGGCAACGTCTCCTCCACCCGAGCCCCACGTCGTGGACGAATTAAGTCTGATTGAAAGGCAGTTGCGTGTGCAGCTACGGACGAAAGTCCGCATTCAACGCCGACAGAACGGGGCGGGTCGCGTCATCCTGCACTTTTATGATGACGCTTCGCTCAACCAGCTGCTTGAGACTCTGCTGCCGAAAGCCGAAGACATCTAGTGGTCCTTGCCACGCACACGGCCCGCGTCAGCTTGACGCAATATGCGGCGTACCTTCCTGGAGGCCTGCAGGAGACACGCGCATGAACGAGGCGTTGGCCTTGAATTCCTGGATGTCCGCCGCGTCCAGATAGCTGAAGGCGCTTTTGACGCCGCCCATCAAGGACTTGATGATCTTGTCTACCGTGCCCTTGTAATGCACAAAGCTCTCCACGCCTTCGGGGGAGCGACCTTCAAAGTATTCCGCATCCAGAATCTCTCCGTGTCGCAGAGCTCGATTCTCCACTGCTTCCTGGGAGGCCATGCCCCGAATCCGCTTGACCAAGCCTACCGAGGATTGTTCCAATTCGCCTGGACTCTCCCTCGTGCCGGCCAGCATGCTGCCCAACATGACCGAATCCGCTCCGGCGGCCAAGGCCTTGGCGACATCTCCGGCAGAGCGAATGCCGCCGTCCGCGATGATGGGCACGTCGATGCCGGTCTGGCTGACCTCAAGCAGAGCGGTCAGCTGGGGCACGCCCACCCCCGTGACCTGGCGCGTTGTGCAGACTCCACCGGGCCCCACGCCTACCTTGATGGCGTCCGCCCCGGCATCCACCAGGTCCAGAGCCCCGGCCGCGGTGGCTACATTGCCCGCGATGAGACTTACTGCAGGAAAGGCAGCCTTGCAGCTGCGCGCACCTTCCAGGGCATGTTCGGAGTGGCCATGTGCAATGTCCAAGACCAACACGTCCGCGCCGGCCTGCACGCAAGCCTCTATACGGTCCATCACATCATGGTCGGTCCCGATGGCAGCTCCCACCATCAGGTTGGCCCCGCACTCTTTCACCAAGGCGATTTCCGCGGCTTGGTGCTGCGAAGTCAAAAAGCGGTGGATTATGCCTATGCCTCCCAGCCGCGCCATGGCAATGGCCATGTCCGATTCGCAAATGGAATCCATATTAGCCGCAATCACAGGCACGTCCAGACATAGAGTGCGCGTGAGTCTTGTGCTTAAATCCACCTGCAGACGAGAGCGAATCCGAGAGCGTCGGGGGATGAGCAAAACATCATCGTAGGTGAGACCCAAAGGGATGGAAGATGCGAAGTTCATGGGATTTCAACGGAGCCGGAAGGAGTGGATTATGCCGGGGGAAGGGTACAGTGCGGAATTATATACTCTGGACTTGCAGGCAAGCAGTGCAAATCTCCTGCTGCAGAGCCCTTCCCCTTCAATGCAGGCGTTTTGCCACCGGGACACAGACTATGCCAAAACCAAGCCATGATTGATTCAGGATTTCCGGATCCGGCGCTGGACTTGCCTTTCAAGACGGAACGGCAGATTGTCCACCAAGCTCTGCAACGGGAATATTCCACTCAAGACGAGGCGTTCTCGTACCTGTTCCCCGGCTTGGACGCGACAGCTCCTTTTGCCGACATCATCCTAGCTGTGGGATTGCCGCGAAGAGATACCATGCGTCATCGGACAATCCGCTGTCAACTGGCCATTGCGCTGGAAACCTTGGCCCGGGCCCAATGCATCCATCGTTTCAAAGTGGTGGCTGACCACCCCACCAATATGGACTTGGTCGGTATTGCGGTGCTGATGGGAGATCATCATTTCGCCCGCGCCGCACAGTTGGTCACGCAGCTGGCCAACCCGGCCCTGTTGGAAGCCTTTGCCCATGTCTTGAAGATGGCCAGCACCCAGGAGATCGCCAGTCTAGCTACAGGATCCATGCCGGAGTGGTCCGCCCGCGCCGCCCTGACCACCTATGGTATCCAATGCGGCACGTTCCTGTCCGACATTGATCCTGTCGAGGTGCAACGCACCGCGGCGGCCTGGCAAACGCTGGCGACCTCCTCATACGTCATCTCGGCCGAGTCTGCCATCGCGACATTCTTGGCAGAGACTCCGAGCCATCAGAGAGGACGCTGGCGTACAGCCGCCATGGAATATCTGGCCCGGTCGGCGGAAGACACCGTAGGGCTACAATGACCGGTCCCGTGCGAGGGCGGAATCGAAGCTTAATGTCGCTTTAAGGTTTCCGCGGCCTCTCCTCTTCCCAGATTGCCTACAATGCAGGCATTGCAGCTAGGTTGGAAGGAGGGCAACGAGATGATCGGTTATGGAATTGAGGAGTCCCAGTTCCAATGCAACTGGGACTCTGTCACCAAGCTCTGCAGATCCGATGTCCGGTTCCGTCGCATCGTTTCGTTGCGACGCATTCATGAAGACTGCCTGCTGGCCAGCGACGCGAAGCCACTGCATCATACGGTGATCGTCCTGGATGGTCACCTGCATGTGGAAGCCTTCGAAAGCGATCCGACGACAAGCAAAACGGAACGGCGCAAGCTGTTTGCCTTGCCCTTTGAAAACGGCACTGTCCTGAGTCCGTCACTCTTTGCCGATTGGTCCGCCTACAAAATCAAGGCCGTAACGCCCACCATCGTCTGTTATTTGCTGGCCGACCTTGCCTACATCAGCCAAAACTGGCGTGACGTGTTGGAAGCCTTGCTGCGCAGCCAGATCAGCGTGCAGCAACAGATGTATGACGAACAGCTGGAAGCCTATGAGCCGATGCGTACGCGTCTGGCCCGTCTTCTGATGCGAGAGTCTCTATCAGGACAGGCCCCCGTCTCCATGTCGCACAAAGCCATTGCCGAGAGACTGGGCACATACCGTGAAACCGTGTCCAATCAATTGGCCCGTCTTAAGAACGCCGGAATCATTGACTATGGCTACCGCGTGATCGAAGTGCACAATGTCAAACAGCTGGAATTGATGACTTTCACCTGTGAGCCGATGGCGTAGGATCGCAGTGTCAGGGCGTGTCGGTCAGCGCGATCCAGACTGAAGCGTCGCTGCCTTGGTGACAATGTGCCCACACTCTAGTCTCCCGGCTCGGGCAACGCCATGCGTTGGGCTTGTACCTTCTTGATGCGGCTGGACTCGATCTGGGTCACGCGGAAGCTCCAGTCGCCGTTTTCCACTTCGTCGCCCAGAACGGGCACGCGCCCCAACCGGCTAAAAATGAAGCCACCCATGGTGTCGACCAGTTTTACGGGCAGATCAGTGACCAGAATGCGCGCCGCGTCATCCAAGTCAAAGCGGGCGTCAAATTCAAACAGATCCTCGGACAGGCGGGTCAGCTCCGGTGATTCATGATCGTATTCGTCCTGTATCTCTCCCAATATCTCCTCAATCAGATCCTCGATGGTGACCAAGCCAGCGGTACCGCCGAATTCATCCACCACAATCGCCATGTGCGTGCGGTTGGACTGAAACTCCCGCAGCATGATATCCACCTTCTTGCTGGCCGGCACGAAATACGGCGCCCGCATGACTTGGGAAATCGGAATGCCCAGGTTGCCTTCCCGGTAGAGTTTCAGCACGTCCTTGGCATACAAAATGCCTTCCACGGAATCCACATTCTTGGAATATACAGGGATGCGACTGTGACCACCCGCCAAGATAATGTCCAATGCCTCGGGCACGGACAGGTCCACGGGGGCAGTGACCATATCAATGCGGGGCACCATGACCTCACGGAGCAGAGTGTCCCGCAGTTCGACCACACTGGCCATCATGCGTCGTTCGGATTCCTTGATTTCCGTATCGGCTTCGTTCAGGTCAATCAGTTGACGCAGGCCTTCCTCGCTGAGATAGGCCATGTCACTGCCGTTGGTCTCCTCCTTGCCGCCTTGCCATCGCCGAGTCAAAAACAGCAATCCCCACACCAAGGGAAACAGCAGTCCATTGACAGCCTGCACCGGCCCAGACAGCCATAGGGCGCGGCGCGTTTCGTCCTGTCTCGCCCAGCCTCGTCCCAGCACTTGCGTTGCCGCCAGCCACAGACCTAGACTCAGTAACAGGATCCATTGGACATGGCCACCCAAATTCAAAGCGTCCAGACACCACATGACTGCCAACCCCGTCCCCAGAAACAACAGGGATTTGCCCAACATGAAGGCCACCAGAAACTGGGTGGGATTGGTCAGCAGTCCCTCCAAACGCAAGGCCGCCGGCACCCGCTGGGCACACAAGAGTCGTACCTTGCGCGGATGCGAGGCAGACAGTGCCATCTCGCCGGCATTGAGGAAGAAGGCGCCAGCCGTAGCCAGCGCCCAAACCAGTCCAAGCAAGGCCCAAGAGAGACTGGTTGCCGCGGACACGTCACGGCCCATCCAAGTCGGATGCGTCTGCAACCTCCGGCGCCCGCGCCGGCACCCCATACACTAGGGTTGCGGCCGGCACGTCGCGTGTCACCACGGAGCCCGCACCCGTCTGGGCCCCGCGACCCACTGTGACAGGAGCAACCAGTTTGGTGCCACTGCCCAGAAACGCCCTGTCTTCGACCACTGTCCGCTGTTTGGTCTCGCCGTCAAAATTACAGGTTATAGTCCCGGCGCCCACATTGACGTGAGCCCCGAGGTCGGCGTCCCCGATATAGCTGAAGTGCCCCATTGTCACGTGAGGGCCCAGACGGCTGTTCTTGATCTCTCCAAAACTGCCTACATGCACGGACCGTTCCAGATATGACCCGGGCCTCATCCGAGCAAAGGGCCCTACATGACAGTCGTCTTCCAAAGTGGTGCCTTCCAGCACCGAATCCCGAATATGACAGCCGTGTCCTACCTTTGTGTCATGTAGATGCGTCCCTGCCCCGATCACGCAGGCTTCACCCACGATCGTGGCGCCAGTCAACACAGTTCCAGGACCGATCGTGCTGTCCGCCCCGATAGCCACGTCGGCGTCGATGTAAGCCGTGGCGGGATCATCCAAAGTGACGCCGGCCAACATATGCGCCGTATTGATGCGTTCTCGCATCCGGCGTGTTGCCGTCGCCAGATCCACGCGCGTATTGACGCCGGTGGCTTCTGCCGCTACCGCCGGTACCGTCTGTACCGAGTGGCCCTCGGCTACGGCCCGCCCCGGCAAGTCGGTCAGATACTTCTCTCGATTGGCTTGCAGCGACAAATCTCCTACGGCCTGCCGTAGCCAACCAACGTCAAAAACGTATACACCGACATTGAGCTCCGTGATGGCCCGCTGTGTGGAACTGCAGTTCCGTTCCTCGACAATCTCCCGGAAATTCCCTTGGGCGTCCCGCACGATGCGGCCAAAACCCTGCGACTCAGAGCGAGAGAGGGTCAGCAGGGCCGTCCCCGGCTCTGCAAGCCGGGCCTGACACTCAACAAGCCGTTGCAGCGTGTCCGCCTGCAACAACGGCATGTCTCCGTACAGGATCAACACCTGCTTCGCATTGGGTAGGACGTGGGGCAGAGATTGCGCCACTGCATCTCCCGTGCCCCGAGGGCGGGGTTGAACACAGAATCGAGCCTGTGCCCCAAAGCGGGTTGCAATGGCGGCATGATCCGGACCCACCACTACCAACGGCGACGATCCCAGCACGGAACGGGCTGTCTCAAGCGCCCACTGCAACAGCGGTTTCCCGCACAAACCATGCAACACCTTGGGGGATCGGGAGCGCATGCGCGTGCCCAATCCCGCCGCCAGCACTACTACGTCCAACATCAGGGGGACGGCCTACCTCTCCAGACGCGCCAACGGCAGGCCGTGAATTGCAGACCGGCCAAGTCAGTTATGTCTACAGCAAGTGGAGGCTTGTCGTCCATTGTGCTAGGCTGCCTGCGGGTCAACCTGCAAAGCTACCATCAAGGCATCGCGGGAAACGACTTGGGAGTTTGCATACCGAGCGTTTTGTTGGCAACGGCCTACTCTTGCACACAGTCGCCCATGCACTACCATCGACGCTGGCGGACTTAACTACCGGGTTCGAGATGGATCCGGGTGTACCCCCGCCGCTCTAGTCACCAACAAAACGCTCGGTATGCAAACTCCTCTGTCTCGACTTGCGGCTCGACAGATTAACAACTGAAAAGGATATGAGCGCTACCTGATTGACAGGAAGCAAAATTAAGCCCTCGCACGTTAGTACAGGTTAGCTCTGACATCTCTGCCCTTACACACCCTGCCTATCAAACTGGTAGTCTTCCAGCGTGCTTACCAGGTTATCCCTGTGAGGGAATTCATCTTGAAGCCGGCTTCCCACTTAGATGCTTTCAGCGGTTATCCATCCCGGACGTAGCTACCCAGCGGTGCCGTTGGCACGACAACTGGAACACCATTGGTCCGTCCACCCCGGTCCTCTCGTACTAGGGGCAGCTCTCCTCAATTCCCTTGCGCCCACAGCGGATAGAGACCGACCTGTTTCACAACGGTCTGAACCCAGCTCGCGTGCCACTTTAATGGGTGGACAACCCAACCCTTGGGACATGCTTCTGCCCCAGGATGTGACGAGCCGACATCGAGGTGCCGAACCTCCCCGTCTATGTGAACTATTGGGGGAGACTAGCCTGTTATCCCCGGGGTAGCTTTTATCCGTTAAGTTCCGGCCATTCCACTCTGAACCGAAAGCTCACTAACGCCGACTTTCGTCTCTGCTCGACTTGTAGGTCTCGCAGTCAAGCTCCCTTCTGCGTTTGCACTCTACGACTGGTTTCCATTCAGCCTGAGGGAACCTTTGCGCGCCTCCGTTACTCTTTGGGAGGCGACCGCCCCAGTCAAACTACCCACCAGACACTGTCTCCCGACCGGATCACGGTCGGAGTTAGAGCCAAGACATAGAAAGGGTGGTATTTCACCGGCGACTCCCCCGATCCTGACGAACCAAGTTCACAGTCTCCCACCTATCCTACACAGACTAAGCCCTAACCCAATGCCAAGCTGTAGTAAAGCTCCACGGGGTCTTCTTGTCCTGCTGCGGGAAAAGAGCATCTTCACTCCTAATTCAGTTTCACCGGGTCCTCCGTTGAGACAGTGCCCCATTCGTTACGCCTTTCGTGCGGGTCGGAACTTACCCGACGAGGAATTTCGCTACCTTAGGACCGTTATAGTTACGGCCGCCGTTCACCGGGGCTTCAGTTCAGGGCTTGCACCCCTCCCCTTAACCTTCCGGCACTGGGCAGGCGTCAGCCTGTATACGTCGTCTTGCGACTTGGCACAGACCTGTGTTTTTGATAAACAGTCGACAGGGCCGTTTCTCTGCGGCCTCCTCAAGCTCACGAGCGCGAGGCTCGATCACCTTACTGAGGCATTCCTTCTCCCGAAGTTACGGAATCACTTTGCCGAATTCCTTAACGAAGGTTATCCCGTTCCCCTTGGTATTCTCTACCTGTCTACCTGTGTCGGTTTGCGGTACGGTCGCGCAGGACTCGCTAGAGGATTTTCTTGGCAGTATAGGTTCGGTCGCTTCACCTCAAATGGGCTCGCCGTCACCCCTCAGCTCGACGGGTCTTTTAACCCCCATCTCATAGCCTACAGGCTTGGAGCAGCTGATCCAGCAGCTGTCCGACTTACCTTGCTGCGTCCCCCCATCGCTCAAACATCCTTACGCGGTACAGGAATATTAACCTGTTATCCATCGACTACGCCCTTCGGCCTCGCCTTAGGCCCGACTAACCCGACGCGGACTGACCTTCCGTCGGAAACCTTGGACATTCGGGGATTACGGTTCTCACGTAATTTGTGCTACTCGTGCCAACATTCTCACTTCTGTCCGCTCCACGCCTCCTTACGGTGCCGCTTCGGTGCAAACAGAACGCTCGCCTACCACTCCGTGCCGCGCGCACGCGGCACCAAATCCGTAGCTTCGGTGGACAACTTTAGCCCCGTTACATTTTCGGCGCGGACTCACTCGACCAGTGGGCTATTACGCACTCTTTCAAGGATGGCTGCCTCTAAGCCAACCTCCTGGCTGTCTCGGTAATTCCACATCCTTTCCCACTTAGTTGTCACTTGGGGACCTTAGCTGACGGTCTGGGCTCTTTCCCTTTCGACCACGAAACTCATCTCCCGTGGTCCGACTGCCGCCCTTACCTGCCGGTATTCGGAGTTTGGTTGAGTTCGGTAGGCTTTCAGCCCCCTACCTCATCCAGTGCTCTACCCCCGACAGGCAACGGTGCGACGCTAGTCCTAAAACTATTTCGGCGAGAACCAGCTATCTCCAGGTTCGTTTGGCATTTCACCCCTATCCACAACTCATCCGAGCATTTTGCAGCATACAACGGTTCGGTCTTCCACCAGGCATTACTCTAGCTTCAACCTGGTCATGGATAGCTCACCTGGTTTCGGGTCTACTTCCTGCAACTCTATCGCCCTGTTCAGACTCGCTTTCGCTCCGGCTCCGGCTGTCACTGCCTTAACCTTGCTACAGAAAGTAACTCGTTGGCTCATTCTCCAATAGGCACGCCATCACCCGACTGCAATGCAGTATCAGGCTCTGACTGCTTGTAAGCATACGGTTTCAGGTTCTATTTCACTCCCCTTATAGGGGTACTTTTCACCTTTCCCTCACGGTACTTGTTCACTATCGGTCGTCAGGAGTATTTAGCCTTGGAAAGTGGTCTTCCCAGATTCACGCAAGATTTCTCGTGTCCCGCGCTACTCAGGATCCCAACCTGGAACGGTTCGATTTCGGGTACGGGTCTATCACCCTCTGTGGAGCGCCTTTCCAGTGCGCTTCCCCTATCTTGCGTTCTCCTTTGCTGGTCCTACAACCCCAGCGCCACCAAAGCGACACTGGTTTGGGCTGTTCCGCGTTCGTTCGCCACTACTAACGGAATAATCTCTTTTCCTCCGGGTACTTAGATGTTTCAGTTCCCCGGGTTCCCTGCTCGGCGGCTATGTGTTCACCGTCGGCTGTACCGGCATTCATCGGTACGGGTTTCCCCATTCGGACATCTGCGGATCGCAACCTTAGCACGGTTCCCCGCAGCTTATCGCAGTGCTACACGTCCTTCATCGGCTCCTAACGCCTAGGCATCCCCCGTATGCTCTTAGTAGCTTAATCTTTGCTATGCATGCATCAATGTGCATGCACTCATCTATCAATCTAATGTAGATGCTCATATCCTTACTCAGTTGTTAATCTGCCGGGGCGCAAGGCCCTCGGGTCTGAAACCCTGTGGGTCTGAGTGGACTCGAACCACTGACCCCTGCGTTATCAGCACAGTGCTCTAACCTGCTGAGCTACAGACCCGCAACGGCAATCAACCGCTGAAGAGTGACAAGACGAGTGTTCTTACAATATTCCAAAAGACATTGGGTCCGAGGGACGGACTGTATCCACAGTGGCCCCCGGCCAGGGTCCTAAAAAGGAGGTGATCCAGCCACACCTTCCGGTACGGCTACCTTGTTACGACTTAGTCCCAGTCATCGGTCCCACCCTAGGCAGCTCCTTCCTTGCGGTTAGGTCACCGACTTCAGGCATTACCAACTTCCATGACTTGACGGGCGGTGTGTACAAGACCCGGGAACGGTATTCAACGCAGTATGGCTGACCTGCGTTTACTAGCAACTCCGACTTCATGCAGGCGAGTTGCAGCCTGCAATCCGAACTACGAACGGTTTTGGTGGGATTTGCTCCAGATTGCTCTTTGGCTGCCCATTGTACCGCCCATTGTAGCGTGTTAGTAGCCCTGGATATAAGGGTCATGCTGACTTGACATCGTCCTCACCTTCCTCCGATGTATTATCGGCAGTCTCGCTAGACACTTGTAACTAACGACGAGGGTTGCGCTCGTTGCGGGACTTAACCCAACATCTCACGACACGAGCTGACGACAGCCATGCAACACCTGTGTACGCCCCCCGAAGGGTCGTTCCGCTTTCGCTTCACTACTACGCACATGTCAAACCCAGGTAAGGTTCTTCGCGTTACATCGAATTAAACAACACGCTCCGCTGCTTGTGCGGGTCCCCGTCAATTCCTTTGAGTTTTAGCCTTGCGGCCGTAGTCCCCAGGCGGAGTACTTATCGCGTTAGCTTCGGCACAGACAACTGTAGCTGCCTACGCCTAGTACTCATCGTTTACAGCGTGGACTACCGGGGTATCTAATCCCGTTCGCTCCCCACGCTTTCGCTCATGAGCGTCAGGTCAGTGCCAGGGTGCCGCCTTCGCCACTGATGTTCCTCCCGATATCTACGTATTCCACCACTCCACCGAGAATTCCACACCCCTCTCACTGCCTCCAGTACAACAGTATCCAACGACCCCTCCTGGTTAAGCCAGGAGATTTCACGCCAGACTTGAAGTACCGCCTTCGAGCCCTTTACGCCCAGTAAATCCGGATAACGCTTGTCACCTAGGTATTACCGCGGCTGCTGGCACCTAGTTAGCCGTGACTTATTCGTGCGGTACTGTCCTTGTCTCATCCCGCACAAAAGGAGTTTACAACCGAAGCCTTCTTCCTCCACGCGGCGTTGCTGGATCAGGCTTGCGCCCATTGTCCAATATTCCTCGCTGCTGCCCCCCATAGGAGTCTGGGCCGTGTCTCAGTCCCAGTGTGGCTGATCATCCTCTCAGACCAGCTATCGATCGTCATCTTGGTAGGCCGTTACCCCACCAACAAACTAATCGACCGCGAGCCCCTCCCAAGGCGCCTGAGCTATACCTAACCGTTTCCAATACGGCCAGGTCTACGGGGTATTAGCCATGGTTTCCCATGGTTATCCCCCTCCTCGGGGCAGGTCACTCACGTGTTACTCACCCGTTCGCCACTCTCCGGGTCGGCCGAAGCCTTCCCTTCTCGTTCGACTTGCATGCGTAAGGCACGCCGCCAGCGTTCATCCTGAGCCAGGATCAAACTCTCCATAAAAGAGTTTGCCTGTGCAATTATCAAATTGACAGGTTAATTTTTTTTAACCCGCCTTGTCACTCTTCAGTTGTTAATCTGCCGCGCCCTTAAAAAGGCGACAAGGGAAACTATACCACAGGTAGACGAAAGTACCAAACCCAATTTCCTTCCGATGCGTGAACTGGCTCGCGCTGTCACGCGTACACCGGGGCCTGAAACGTGGGCTGGACGATGCCTTGCATCCGCTGGCGCTGATACTGCCACTCCCAAGGAGCCTCGCGCAGGCGCGTAGGGCCATTGCGAATGTCATGGGCAATGCCGGCCTGGCTGGGAAAATGGCTGTAGATCATCAGGCGGCGGGGCGCCCCCGAGGTGTTACCCACGGAGTTGTGGATCAGCAAGGCGTGGAACAACAGGACGGATCCGGCTGGAGCCAGCACGTCCACGCCGCCGCGGAAGTCCACCAGATCCGGCTTGACCTGCAAGCCGTTGTCCATGGACTCGTGTTCCAAGTCCGCCTTGTGGGTGCCGGGCCATACACGAATGGGGCCACTGTCAGCCCGGCAGGCATCCATGGTAATGGCCGAGGAGAGGATGGTCGGGGGATAGTTTTGGGCCTTGTAGTAGGCATAGTCGCTGTGCACCGGAAAACGGTCGTCCATCGTCTTGGCTTCCAGATCGCCGATGGGGCCCGACACGGGTTGCTTGTAGTTGAGCTTCTCCTCCATCAGGATGGGTTCGTCCTCCATGATCTGGCGCATAGGAGTCAAGAGCCGATCGTCGGCCGCGATCTCGGACAGGTACAGAGACAGATCGTTGATGGGCTGGATCTTGCGCACCATCCACTGCCGATCCGTCAGAGCCCGGATGTCCAGGCGGCGACTTTGGCGCCGGTTAGCAAGGGACGAATTGATGATCAGATTCAATATATGGTCGGCCTCGGCCTGCATGCGCGCCACTTCCGTCTGAGAGAATCGCGCCGGCAGCGCCAAATACCCTTGCTCTCGAAATTCGGCCAATTGCTGAGTGGTCAGCTTGGATTGCATAAAGCGGCTCCCTGTTCCGGTGGCTTGTGGCTGTAGGCCTGCCCACAGCCACAAGCCATTGTATCAACGGTGCGCGAGGCTGTGAGCGCCGGCGCCGCGTTATTCCAGAATGATCATGGTGGCGTCCTGCTCCACCCGCTCCCCGCTCGTCACCAGAACGGACTTGATGACGCCGGCCCGCGGCGCGGCCACCTCGTTCTCCATTTTCATGGCTTCCAGCACCACCAGTACCTGGCCCAGCACGACGACCTCCCCCTCGCTCACCGGCACGCTGACCACCAACCCCGCAATGGGGGCCTCCAGATGCAGTTCGCCGTCGGGAACGACTTCCGAACGCCTGCCGACTTGGAGTCGGCGTTCCGCCTCGTCTTGCACCACCAGCCGAAAGCTGTATCCGCTCAGGGCCGCCTGGACCCCATCGGCGGTGGCCTGGACCAGCACCTCGTGACTCTGGGAGTCAATCAGCACACTGAACAGCTCGGGGATGCCACTCTGCTCCAGGCTGATGTCGACCCGCGTGCCGTCGACCTGCACCTCATCGTGAGAGATGTCCACTTCGAAGACCTCCCCCTCGATATCCACAAAGTATTTCACCAGCATCTCCCTACGGAGCGCATGCGCCCTGCCAACCGCCACATGTCCGGGGAACCCGCGCTGGCCGGATCCCGCAGAGTGATGGCCTGGCGTTTCTCCTCATGTGCCAGCAAGGCCGAGGTCACGGCGGCAATGCGCGCATGGCGCCGCCGTTCCTCCACGTCATCCACCAGCTGTTTGCGGTCAATGAAGCCGGTGTTGAAGTTGCCCATCATGAATTCCGTGCTTTTCATGACGGAGATGTGGAAGGGAATGGAAGTCTTGATGCCGGTGATCCGGTATTCGTTCAGGGCGCGGCGCATGCGCATGATAGCCTCCGCCCGACTCTCGCCCCAGACAATCAACTTGGCCACCATCGGGTCGTAGTAGAGATCGATGGGGCAGCCTCGGTACAGACTGCTTTCCACCCGCACACCGGGCCCGGTGGGCTCGTGCAGGAAGGAGACCACGCCATTGTTGGGCAAGAAGTTGCGGAAGGGGTCTTCGGCGGTAATACGGCACTCTAGGGCCCAGCCCTTGGGATTGACGTCCTCCTGCCGCAAGTGCAGGCGACGGCCGTCCGCAATGGCGAACTGCTCCTTGACGATATCGATGCCCGTGACCATTTCCGTGACGGGATGCTCGACCTGCAGGCGAGTGTTCATCTCCAGAAAGTAGTATTTGCTCTCCCCGCCATCAAAAAGAAACTCGACCGTGCCCGCGTTCTCGTACTGCACGGCCTCCGCCGCCCGCACTGCAGCCTGGCCCATCTCGTTCCGCAGCGCGCTGTCCACGACGACACTGGGCGCCTCCTCGATCAGTTTCTGGTGACGGCGCTGAATGCTGCATTCCCGTTCTCCCAGATGCACCGTGTGGCCAAAGCGGTCGGCCAGAATCTGAATCTCAATGTGACGGGACTGTGGAATGTACTTCTCCAGGTACACGTCCCCGTTGCCGAAGGCGGCCTGCCCTTCCCGGCGCGCCGTAGCCAAGGCGGCATCAAAGGCCTCGGCGGTCTGCACAATTCGCATGCCCTTGCCACCGCCGCCCGCCGAGGCCTTGATCATCAGGGGAAAGCCCACCTCCTTGCACCGGGCTCTGAGCTCTTCGTCCTGCAGCCCTCCGGGAGTGCCGGGCAGGACAGGCACGTCCGAACGCTGGATGGCCTGGCGCGCCTGGACCTTGTTGCCCATGGTGGCAATGGCATCGGGCCCGGGACCAATGAAAGTGATGCCGGCATCCTGCACCGCGGCCGCGAATTCCGCGTTCTCGGCCAAGAATCCGTAGCCAGGATGGATGGCGTCCACTCCGGCCCGGCGCGCGACGTCAATGATGCGGTCAATGCGCAGATAGCTATCGCTGCTGGCAGAGCCGCCGACATGGTATGCCTCGTCCGCGTACCGCACGTGCAACGCGGATCGGTCCGCGTCGGAAAAGATGCCCACCGACGAGATCCCTCGCTCTTGGCAGGATCGGCTGATGCGAATGGCAATTTCGCCGCGATTGGCGATCAGTACTTTGCGAAACATGCCTTGGCCTGCCGGTAAGGAAATTCAGGGGCTAGAGGGGAATGTTGCCATGTTTCTTGGGTGGCAGCGTACGCCGCTTGTTTTGGAGCATCTCCAGCGCATTGATGAGCCGCGGCCGTGTTTCATGGGGCTCGATGATGTCATCCAGATAGCCGTTCTCAGCCGCGATAAAAGGATTGGCGTACAGGTCCTGATATTCCTGCACCAGCTCGGCGCGACGCGCATCCGAGTCCTCCGCCTCTCGGATTTCATTGCGAAATATCACGTTGACGGCTCCTTCGGCGCCCATGACGGCGATTTCCGCCGTTGGCCAGGCCAGCACCAGATCCGCCCCGATCTGCCGTGGATTCATGACACAGTAGGCTCCACCGTACGCCTTGCGCACAATCACCGTCACCTTGGGGACCGTGGCTTCGCAGAAAGCGTAGAGCAGCTTGGCTCCGTGGCGAATGATGCCATTGTGTTCTTGACTCAGTCCCGGCATGAAACCTGGCACATCTTCCAAGACCACCAAGGGAATGTTGAAGGCGTCGCAGAACCGTACGAAGCGGGCGGCTTTCTGGCTGGCCAGCAGGTCGAGAACGCCTGCGAGCACAATGGGCTGCTGGGCCACGATGCCGACGGACCGGCCATGCAGGCGTGCAAAGCCAATCAGGATGTTGGGGGCCCAGTCAGCCTGTACCTGAAAGAACTGGCCGTTGTCCACCACGCGACCGATGACATCGGTCATGTCGTACCCCTTGTTGGGGTTGGCCGGCACCAAGTCGTCCAAGGCCTTGTCTTGTCGCAGGGAATCGTCCTTGTTGGACCGGATCGGGGGATCACTCATGTTGTTGTCGGGCAGGTAACTTAGCAGTTGCTTGGCCAACAGCAAAACTTCCTCTTCGTTGGCGGCCGTGAAATGGGACACACCGGACTTGCTGCCATGGACGGCGGCCCCGCCCAAGTCCTCCAGCGTTACGTCTTCCTGCGTCACGGCCTTGATCACGTCCGGCCCCGTTACAAACATCTGGCTGGATTGCTCCACCATGAAGACGAAGTCGGTCAGGGCGGGGCTGTACACGGCTCCGCCGGCGCAGGGCCCCATGATGAGGGATAGCTGCGGCACCACGCCAGAGGCCATCGTATTGTGGTAGAAGATTTCAGCATAGCCTGCCAGGGACTTGACTCCCTCCTGGATGCGGGCGCCCCCTCCTTCGATGAAGCCCACGACTGGCGCTCCATTCTCCATGGCCTGTTTCAACACCCGTGTAACTTTCTCCGCGTGACGGCGACTGACCGTACCTCCCAACACCGTGAAATCCTGGGCATAGACATAGCAAAGGCGACCTTCCACCGTGCCAAACCCGGTAATCACGCCATCTCCCGGAGGTCGGTTGCGGGCCATGCCGAGCTCGGTGGAATCGTGCTTGACAAAGACCCCCTGTTCCCGGAAGGAACCGCGATCCAAAAACATGTCAATGCGCTCCCGGGCCGTGTATTTGCCTCTGGCCTTGTGGCGGGCAACGCGCTCAGGGCCACCGCCCCGCGCCACTTCCGCGCGCAAGGCCTCCAAGTGATCCGAGGACTTGGTCATGGAATCACCCATATTGTGGAACCATCGGTCACGCGTCCATTACTCCCAATGCCGCAAATCGACCCCAGATCTTGCCGTAGCGCCGGTTTCAGCTGCATGCGCCGAATCGCCTTCCCATACTGACAGGGACAACGACCTCATACACTTCCAGTCTTGGGGCGTGGCGCGCAAATGGCACTGCACACATGCGGCTCGGGATGCTCATGAACGGGGGAGGGAACGAGATGACCTGCTTACCGGCGGACCCGCCCAAGGAGCAGGTTTCAAACCTTACCCCGCTGATAATACAACATGGCAGGGGGAAGTCGGCGCACCCAAGGGTTTCACGCATGACCGCGTTCCCAGAAGATGTCGGAATGCACCTCTCCTCTGGCTTGATGGCAACCACAGGATTGCCATGGCCGCCCTGCACGGTCACGGTTGCCGTAGCCAGACTGCAAGTCGACTCCTGGAAACACAACCAGGGAAGATATCCGATGGGTACAGGGGAGATGTAAGATCCAGACATCCGACCCAAGACCGATGCCCAGAGTAATTGCAATCCAGTCCTTCCTTCAGACACACAGGGCGGCAGGTCCAGTACGTAGGAAGGCCCTTGGTCTATCTGTCGCAAGCTACCATCCCCTCCCTCGCTCTGAAATCAGGCCGTGATTGACTACGCCACACTGGAGGATCGGCTGTCGGACTGCGCATTCGGGCATACGGTCTACACCTATGCACAATGCCTTTCGACACAGGACATTGCCCATACCCTAGCCCCTACGCACCGATCGGGCACCCTGGTCTTGGCAGAGCAGCAGACGGCGGGGCGCGGACGGCGGGGCCGGACCTGGACTGATCAACGCGGCCTGTCCCTGACCACCAGCTTTCTTCTGAAACCCTCCCGGGGATGCGGCATCCCAGCTTCCACTGCCCTGCTGGCTGGCATGGCGGCGCTGGAAACCGTGACGGAACTACTGCCTACCTTGCGTCAGCAGCTGTGGCTTAAATGGCCCAATGACGTGGTTTGGCGCAGGGAAGACGGATCTCTCCGAAAACTGGCGGGCGTCCTGATCGAACTGCATCGTCGCGGAGCGGAATCGAGTCACGGTGTCTTGGGAATTGGCATCAATGCAAACCACACCGTCTCGGATCTCCCCTCTGTGGATCCAGAGGCCCTGGCCCCCACCAGCCTGCACTTGCTGACAGGCAGGCCCCAGGACCGTCTGGCCTTGCTGGAGCTCTTGTGTCGGCACCTGGCCTGTAAACTGCACACAAGACGAAACCACGCAGACCGCCCTTGGGAGCGGAGACTGATCCCTCTCGGTCAGCACGTGACGGTATGCTCCTGCACCGCCGCGGCGGCCTTGACGGGCATCGCCACCGGTACCACGGCTGAAGGCCTTCTGATCGTGGAGGATGACGCCGGCCATCGTCATGAGGTGACGGCCTCTGACATCTCCTTCCGCGCAGACGCAAAGCCCGCCGCCTAAATGTGGGTCTGGGTCACCCGGTCCCACGTCGGCTCTTCGGTGATCTCCCCTTCCAGACACAGTTCCCGGCCCGAACCGCTTTGGCGCAGTCGGGCGGTCACAAAGTGGGCGTCATGCTGCAAGACCAGCAATGGGTCTTTTTCCAGGATCTGCGCTTGCAGTTTCCGCTTGGTCTCAATGCTCACCATGGGCAAGATATCGAAACTGGGCACCCAGGCAAGTCGCTCCAAATGCACGCCCCAGCTCGTCGCGTCCCCCAGGAAAAGCAGGGATTCCCCACCGGACTGCACCCACACCACCTGCAGGGAGGGCGTATGACCCGCGGCGGTCTCGGAGCGGACCGCGGGGCCAAAATCATGCCCCCCGAACACCGCCTGCAATTGACCGGTACCCACCAAGCAACTCCAGTTGTGGTGCAGATAGGTGGCCCGGGTTCTCTCGTTGGGATTGGTGGCATCGTGATATTCCTGTCCCTGCACTATGTGCACCGCGTTGGGAAACACCGCCTCCGTCACCCGTTTCTCGCCCTGTTTCACCCAGCGCGTCATGCCGCCCGCGTGGTCGTTGTGCAAGTGCGTAAGCAGTACCAAGGTCACCTGCTCAGGCTCAAAGCCGGCAGCCTGCAGGTCCTGGAGCAATCTCTGTTCCTGCTGGGGCAGCCGCAGCCGCTCTCGCTGGGAGTGCGTGTATTTGTCGCCCAATCCCGTATCAACGAGAATCAAGCTGTCGGACATCTCCACCAACAGGCAGCGAAACGCATTGGGAATCATGTTGTCCGTGTCAGGCTCAATCACCTGTCGCCATAGGATCCGGGGCACCAGTCCAAAGAAGCCACCGCCATCTACACGGCATTTCCCGTCAGACACGATGTGACAGCGGATGTCTCCTACTTGCACACAAGGTGGAGCGTGGCTGGTCAATGACATGCCCGAATCCCCCTAGAGACAGATTGCCATGAAAGAAGCGACGAAGCAAGCGAGTCCAAAACAGAATCCGACATGCTGCATTGCGGAAATCTTCCCACAGGCCTGCCAAGGCGGGCAAATCGAATTCAGCGCACCAGAGGGTCCGCCCACAATCAACCTGGCAATCCCGTATGCTCTACACTGACAGGCACATCCACTTTCAGCCACACTCGCTCATGACCCCCTTGCCCCGTCCTCACATCTCCTCGCTGCAGGATCTGCGCGCCGCCGCGGCGCGCCGCCGCCCTGCCCTACTGGGGAGCCTGATCTTTGATTTTGACTACACATTGGCCAGACCGCGCACTCCTTTGGCCGACCAGTGGCAGGAAGGCGCACGCACGGCCCAAAGCTACCTGGAATCACAGGGCCTGGAGCTCTTCCCGGATTTTTGGGAGCAAATTCTGGAAGCCCGCCGCTTTGCCCAGCAAAAATCCGAGGAGGAAGAGGAGGAACACATTGCCAACGACACCATGAGTTTCCTGTTGCAATTCTGCGGCTATCCCGCCAGCAAGATGGACGAACAGGTGCTGACGACCTCCGTGGATCTCCTTTACGCCCCTGAAATGACCGGTTGGGAATTGCTGCCTGGTGTCACCGACACCCTGATCACCTTGCAGAATATGGGCTTGAAGCTGGCCATCATTGCCAACCACCCCTGTGACCGGGCCTTCCAACGCACCATAGACTATCTGCAGCTACGACGCCACTTCAGCGTCGTACTTTGCAGCGCCAGCTTCGAGTGGCGCAAGCCGCGCCCTGAAATATTCGAACAGGTGCTCCGACAGTGGAAGCTGTATCCCTATGAAGTAGCCGTGGTAGGGGATAGCCTGCAGGAGGACATCGCCGGCGGCCTGCAACTGGGAGCCATGACACTGCGTGCGCAAGTTGCCGCCGCCGATGCCCAGACCACCTACAACAACGAAAGAGCGGAAGCCCGGATTACCCCCGACGCCTCCTTTGAAACCTGGCCCGCGCTGGTGGACCTGATTCGGCCATGGATGTAACCACCACGCCACGGCTATCCGACACTCCCGACGCGCGGCTCTATCCGGCGTATCCCCGTATTGGAGTCGGCGCGGTGGTTTTCGACCGACTGCAGCGGGTGTTGCTGGTGCACAGGGGCCGGCCGCCGGCCGCCGGGCAATGGGGATTGCCCGGCGGCCTGCTGCTCTTGGGCGAGTCGCTGCAGGATGCCCTGCAGCGGGAGATCGCGGAGGAATGCGGCATTCGCGTAAACATCGTGGATTTGATCAGCTTGTATGAGACCGTGGTCCGCGACACTGAGAATCGCATCGCCTACCACTACGTGGTGGCCGACTACCTCTGCCACTGGCGCGCGGGGGACATCACGCCGGGCGACGACGCCCAAGCAGTGGCGTGGGCCAGCGCCGAAAACATGGCGAACTACGAGTTGATGGATGCAGCCACAGAGATGATCGCCGCGGCCCGGGCCAAGGACTTGCGTCAGTCCCGGGGCTAAATCTGAAGGGATTTCTCCAGTTGATCGGCACGGTCGTGATCGAGGGACTCTTCCAGCTCCGGCCTGATTTCCTGGAAATACGCAAGATTCATCCGATTCATGGCCGCCGCATCCACCACTGGGACAGGCACCTCAGCTTCGCTGACCAACTCACGGAAACGCTTGGTTTCAAAGACCACGTTTTCCCGGATATAAGGGGCTTGAAAGGAAATCGCCCGCGCGAAGACCTTTTCCAAGGCATTCATGGGCAGTCGGTCAAACTCCGCCTTGTCCACGATGGTCAGGCCCTTGATTCCCAAGGAGTTCTCGACTACATCCACAATGTCCTGCAAGATGGGAGCGTCTTCGTTGACCACATTAAAGACCTTCAAGTCCTGATTGTGGAGCTGCGACTTGCCCGCCAGCGCCGCCATGCAATCCACCACGTAGTCGATGGGGACCAGGTTGAGCTGTAGATTCGGTACCGCCTCGAAGCGCATCTTGATGGCGTTGTCGAAGTCCTCTCCATACTTGCGCCTGTACATCAGATAGAACTTGAAAATGGTTCCAATCACTTGGTAGTAGCCCGAGTGGGTGACGGACCCGGACCCTTCGCACCCCACGATGATAGCGGGGCGCAGAATGGTGAGATCCAATTTGTGCCGGGCCTGGAATTCCGCCACTTCCAGTTCCACTGTGTGCTTGGACCACTCATAGAGGCCCCGGTAATCCGGGGTGGACATCACGATGTCCTCCGGCACGATGTCCTGCAGCCGTCCACTGGAATACGCGGTGCTGACATGCATGTAGCGCGGACGAGGCCCCTCTCGATTCAGACACAGAGAGGTATGGAGGACATTGCGGGATCCCTGGATATTGATGGCCTTGATCTCCGGCAGATCCCGTTTGCGGAACTTGAAGGTGACGGCCGAATGCCAAATGACATGAATCGGGTCGGCAAAGACAGAATGTAACTTGCGGATAATCTCAGCCGAAGAATCCTGCACATCCCCGGCAAAGACAAAAAGATTGTCCCAAGGAGGATCCACTTGGGCATCAATGGTCTCAAGAATAGCCAAGAGGCGCGCGCGCGCCGCCGCGTTGTCTGTTGCGCGCACCATGGCCACCACACACGCACCTTTCAGCAGGAGATGCAACGTGAGATGGGAGCCAACGAAACCCGTTACTCCAGTGATAAAGTGAGCAGGGGGCATGAAAGCAGCGACTTCAGATCAGCGGACAGGGGAATATTGTTACCTTTCAGAGCCGCAATTTTACTATCAATGTGGCACGGCAGCTTAAAACGCAAGGGGATGGGATGTCACAAAGGCTCTCCGTTCTCCGTGTCCCTCATCGCCCCGGATGACAATCCGGGGCGCACCCTTGCGGGTCGGAGAGTCTATATAATCCCTCCTCCCTGAGTCTTTGTCTTTCCGGTGCAATCATGTCCCTTTTCGTTTCTCTGCAGCGTGCCGCTGTGGTAGCTCTTTGCTCTTTTGGGATTCTCTCCTGCGCAGGCATGGAACAGAGGATTCCCATACAGTCTACACCGACCCGATCGACAGTTCCAGCCCCGGATGCGCCTGCGGCAACCCTCCCGCCTGCCGCATCAATCCCCGCGAAGCCGACCAGATTGGCCCCGCAGAGCATCAACCTCTCTCTGGAGCGCATCGCCGCGGGCTTGCAGAAGCCGCTTTTTCTGACTCACGCGGGAGACAACTCGGGTCGCCTCTTCATCGTGGAACAGCCAGGCCGCATTTTGATTTGGCGAGAGGGGGAGCTGTTGCCCGAACCGTTTCTGGACATCCGGGACCGGGTCAACGACAGTGCGAACGAAAGGGGGTTGCTGGGGCTGGCCTTTCCTCCGGACTATGCCAAGTCCTTGGAGTTTTATGTAAATTATTCTGCTTTCGCGGGGCAGACTCGCATCTCCCGTTTTTCCGCGTCACCCATCCGGCAAGACGAAGCGTGGCCCGATTCCGAGGAAGTGATCCTGGACATAGACCAACCCGCATCCAATCACAATGGCGGCATGATTGCATTTGGCCCCGACGGCATGCTATGGATTGGCATGGGGGATGGCGGCGCCGCCTATGATCGGTACAGGACTGGCCAAAATCCCCAAACCTTGTTGGCCAAGATGCTGCGCATCGATGTGCGTGCCACAGGGCCGGACTCCTACGCCGTGCCGACAGACAACCCATGGGTCACCGAGCTGTGGCAAGGCCAGCGCATGGTGCCCGAAGCCTGGGCCCTAGGCTTGCGCAATCCTTGGCGTTTCAGTTTTGATCGGGACACCGGAGACTTGTGGATTGCCGATGTAGGCCAAGACAGATATGAAGAGATCAGTTTTGTCCCAGCCCCGTTGACAGGGGGGCTGAATTTGGGCTGGCCGATTCGAGAGGGCTATCACTGTCTCTCCGGTTCCGATTGCCCAAGCGAAGGGTTGCTGGCCCCTGTTGCCGAATTTGCACAGGAAACCGGAGTCTGCTCCATTACGGGCGGCTATGTGTATCGAGGGGATCGCTATCCGGCGGCGGCGGGTGGCTATATGGCAGGGGACTATTGCAGCGGAGAAATCTGGGTGCTGACGCCACAGGACGAGCACAAGCTCCAATGGGATGTGGTGCGTCTGGCGGATACGGAATACAACATCAGTTCCTTCGGCGAGGATGAAGAGGGCGAACTCTACTTGGTAGCGCAAGAAGGTCAGATTTACCGCTTGCACTTTCCCGATTCCTGACCTTGAGACCGTACACCATCAGATTCCTTCTGTTGCAGTTGCTGTCCGGCGTCTCGTCCTTCGGCTACCAACCACCGGGAACTGAGGTCTGAACAATGCATGCCGCCTAGGCTTGGATCTTCCCTTCACTAGAACTGCGTCCGTGCACAGTTGGCCGGCTTTGGCACTGGACTGCGACTACAACCGCCTAAGCTCCACGATTCTGGAACGTGGCTGGATCTCCCTCCTTCCCCATCCGAACTGGACGGCCCTGCGGTGAAAGGAACGGCCATGGGCATCTGGTCGGATGTCTGGCGAAACCGGTGCACCGGCCCTGCTAGGCAAGGCCAGCGAATACTTTGCCGCGATGGCTAGGGAAGAGGCTGGCAGTGCCCCCGGATCGGTATCTGTGCGGCCTAGCATGGAAGCACACCGCGGCGTGCGGAAACCACAATCCAAAGGCAGGTTTGGGACACTGCCAAGTACACCTTGGTACAGGTTCCGAGGGTCGCATCTGGCTTGAAGTCAATCCCACCTTGTGTGGTGGGAGGCTGCAGCTACGCTATGATCCTCTGCGGCTCTGGCCCAGAGCCATGGGGAACTCCTGATGCCACAGGGCCAAGCAACACAGAAGCAACAATGCCAGCGTACCAGCTACCATTAGCAACAATGCCAGCGTACCAGCTACCATTAAGGGTTGCATCACCGTGGCCTAGCCTGGTTCCAGCAGCCTCAAGCCAGCTTCTATGACATCGCTGCGCTGTCACCAAACACCGAAGATCAGCGAGGAGGCC
Source organism: Caldilineaceae bacterium (assembly GCA_963422415.1). GTDB lineage: Bacteria > Chloroflexota > Anaerolineae > Caldilineales > Caldilineaceae > Bin34. Next base: position 1,494,141 of record OY729430.1, on the reverse strand, counting down.
AAGGTCAGCGGGATACCATATGAAACGGTACATCCACATTGGAGTTACCGCCACGTCACGCTGTGATCTGGGGGCTGGCCTCTCTCTGCGCGACCCAATCATCAATTGCTGTCAAAGACACACGAACCTTCCCACATCCGTCTCCTGCTCCTAGCAGATGATGGAAAGGCAATAGTCAATATCGTACACAACGGAATTATGGTGTAGCGGGCATAGCCTCGCGCTCACGGCCAAACCCAATACAAGTCACAACGCATCGCATTTCTCCCTTTCGATGCAGGCAATACAAAACGACCCCGCTATGGAAACAGGGTCGCAAGACACTAATCCTCCTTCAAGTCCTTCGCTGTCTCGTCGGATGCGGCCGCTGGACGACTCAACACTAGTTTGCCGTCGGCGATGCCCCGCACTATTGCCGCGGCTGACGGCCGCGGCTTCAAGTTCGGATCAAGACTGGTAAAGGAGACATATCCGAACTCCGCAGCCAATTTGCACATGCGCAGAAACATCTTCTCGATCTGGCGGTTATGTGAAAAGTTTCCGCTGAAAATCACTTGACAACACTTTGGGCTGCCAAAAGGACGGAAAAGGACCCCGTATGGCCCCAAACGGCCCGCTCCGCCGCACTTCGAGTACAGATTTTCGGGCCAAGAGTCGAAAACAGCCCGCATCGGCCTGAATCCGGTCCCCAGTTATTTCTCACTACATCTCCTTTTGCTGTCACACCCGCTCGGAAAACCAAAAGGCCGAGGGCTGATGATCGCCTGCTCGATCTGGGTCGGCTGCTGCAGGGCCAGGATTTTGCTCTGTACAAAGGAACAACGGGATAGTTTGTGGCGCAGGGCGTAAAGTAGAAGACGCCAGCAAGGCTCCTCCTTGCGGTAGCAAAAGCCGATGGGCAGAGAGAGACTTAAGTGGGGTTGACCTACGGCTTCCTACGCTTCTTCGAGAAAGCCGCCTACCGCGTCGGGGACAGCGGGACAGCGCCAATGACATCGAACACGGTCTGTTGCGCGGCACTCAAGGGGCATCCTTATGGCAAGTCGATGCAGTTCCTGGCGAGAGACGCCCGGCACCAGCGGATGATCCTCCCCTTGGAACCTCAATCCATTTCGCCCTGAATTGCGCCAGCCAGTCTTGTCAGCCCATCCCTGAGTGTAGGCACAAACCTTTGCCCGAGAATTCAAGAGCCTCAATCCATTAGGGAGGGCCGGGGCCATCGACCGCACGGAGGCAACACCCAGCCTCTATACCGTGTTACACTGAAGGCTCGCTCAGCTTCTCAGGGTTGCCTCCTTACCTTGGCCATGCAAATCAGCCCCGCGCTCAAGACCCAATGCGAGAACGCCTTGGATTTCGCCGAAAGACAGGTGCGGAGCTTGGTGGAAACCCATCCGGGCCACTTGCCCATGTATACCATGGGAGGCAAGTGGAAGCATGACGGCGCCGCTTGGACCAACTGGTGCGAAGGCTTTGTAGCGGGTCAGATGTGGCTGTTGCACCGGCATACCGGCACAGATTTCTGGTTGCAAAAGGCCATGGAATATTCAAAGCTGCTGGAAGGTCGTCAATACGACCGCGCAGTGCATGATCTGGGCTTCACCTTCTGGTCCTCCTGGAAACGCTGGCACGACTTGACGGGTGCCGCGGCCCTCGAGACCACCATCGTCACCGCAGGCCAAACCATGGGGCTGCGCTTCCAGGAAAAAGGCAAATACCTCTGTTCCTTTGTTTCCGCCGAAAGCCTCTTTATCGACATTATGATGAATGTAGGCATCATCTTCTACGCGGCGCGGGCCACCCAGGACGATGCACTGTGGCAACGGGCCCTGGACCACTGTCTCACGTCCCGTCGGTGCTTGGTACGGGGAGACGGCAGCACGGCGCACGAAGGCATTTTCGACTTGGATACCGGTGAGTTTTTGCGCCAGTCCACCCACCAAGGCTGGCGTGGCGACTCCGCTTGGGCCCGCGGACTGAGTTGGTCGTTGTACGGTTTCGGCACAGTCTACGGCTATACCCAAGATCCCCGATTCCTGGAATGTGCCGAAATGAACGCCCGTTTCTACATGGAACAGACTCCCGATCACGGAGTCCCTCCCAACGACTGGACAGAACCCTATCCGGCCGATCCCTTCGAGAGTTCCGCGGCTGCCATAGCCGCCAGCGGCTTCTTCAATCTGGCCAAGCTGGTCTCGGACGAGATCCGGGCCCGCAGGTACTTTGCCTACGCGTGCACCATTCTGGACACTCTCACGGGACCCCAATTCCTGGCCCATCAGACTCCGGGCTGGGAGGGCATTCTGATGCAGGGCTCCTACCATCAGCGGCTGGGACTGGGCGTGAATGAAAGCGTGATGTGGGGCGAGTACTTCTTTTTGGAGGCGTTGGCCAAAGCCTTGGATTATGAGTAGAAACGCCTTGGTCACCGGAGCCAGTCGTGGCATTGGACGAGGCATCGCGCTAGCCTTGGCGGAAGATGGTTGGACGATTGGCATCAACTATCGCAGCAACGAACCCGCGGCGCGAGAGACGGCCGCACAGGTCAATCAAAAAGGCGGACAGGCGTTCCTAGTGCCGGGTGACGTGGCCCAGGCGGCGACGCGGAACACCATCATGAACCAGCTGTTCGAGCAGGTCGACGTTCTGGACCTGCTGGTCAACAATGCCGGTATGGCTCCGCGGCAACGCCGGCAATTCCTGGAGATGACCGAAGTCAGCTATGACGAAGTGATGGCGGTCAACTTGAAGGGACCACTTTTCCTGACCCAGTCGCTGGCCCGGCGGATGACGGCGGCCGTCGAGGCCGGTTCCGCGCCGGGGCGCATTGTCAACATCGGTTCCATCAGTGGATTCACGAGCAGTCCCTCCCGCAGTGAATACTGCATTTCCAAGGCCGGCATGACCATGATGACGGCCCTGCTGGCCGACTGTCTGAGTCCTTGGGGCATCACCGTCTATGAGATTCAGCCCGGGATTGTCGAAACCGACATGACAGCCGCCGTACAAGCCAAGTATGACGCCTTGATTGCGGAGGGACTGACCCCCATGCCGCGGTGGGGCACCCCGCAAGACATTGGGCGGGCGGTGTTGGCCGTGGCCCAGGGAGCCTTCCCGTTTTCCACCGGCGAGACATTCCGGGTGGATGGCGGGTTTCACCTGAGACGGCTGTAGTCGCCTTGCACGCCAAGCCATCGTTCTGCATGCCATGAAAGCCCAACGCGTCCGGCGCATCGCCCAACTGCGCACGTCGGAGATGTTTCGGCGGTATCTGGAAGAGCGCGACATTGCACTCGGCTTTGACACCACGCTGCAATCTGGGCCGCACGCGCCTCTGGCACAACCCCATGCCGTATCCGGATTCACGATAGGCAACCGATTCTGCATTCATCCCATGGAGGGCTGGGACGCGACCTCCAACGGGGAGCCCACCGATCTGGTGCGTCGGCGCTGGGCCCGCTTTGGCGAAAGCGGAGCCAAATTGATTTGGGGCGGCGAGGCTGTCGCCGTGCGCCCGGATGGCCGAGCCAATCCCAACCAGCTGATGCTGACGGCCGATTCCATGCAGGGCATCGGAGAATTGCGGGACCTGCTGCGGCAGCGTCACCAAGAGTGTCACGGCACTGCCGAAGACTTGGTGATCGGGTTGCAGCTGACGCATTCCGGGCGTTTTGCCCGCCCCGTGGACAAGACGCGCATGGAACCGTGGCTGCTGTACGAACATCCCATTCTGAACGCGAAGTTTCACGTGGATGCCCGTGCACGGCGCATGCACGACGACGACATTCGGGAATTGATAGCGGACTTTGGGGTCGCGGCCCGGCGCGCCCACGAACTGGGGTTCCAGTTCGTGGACATCAAGCATTGCCATGGCTACCTAGGACATGAATTTCTGACCGCCCACGACCGGCCTGGCGACTTCGGCGGCAGTTTTGCGAATCGGACCCGCTTTCTGCGAGAGGTGGTGGCCGACATCCGGAGCCAGGCCCCCAGTCTGCAAATTGGAGTGCGGCTCAGTGCCTTTGACTTCATGCCCTTCCGCCCCGACCCGGAGCTGGAAGGGCAAGGAGTGCCTGACGACGCCGACATGGGTCCCGCCTATTCCTATGCCTTTGGCGGCGACGGCACGGGGGTGGGCATTGACCTGCAGGAAGCCGTGCAGTTTCTGCATCTGTTGCGAGACTTGGACATTCAATTGGTCAACGTCACCGCAGGCAGTCCCTACTATTCCCCCCACATTCAGCGGCCGGCGCTGTTCCCGCCCTCGGACGGCTACCAGCCCCCGGAAGACCCCTTGGTGGGAGTGGCCCGGCAAATTGCCGCGGTGGGCCAGTTGAAGGCCCAATGTCCGGACTTGACCTTGGTCGGATCGGGCTATTCCTATCTGCAGGAGTGGCTGCCCCAGGTGGCCCAGCACGCGGTGCGCACGGGATTGACGGATTTTGTGGGCTTGGGACGCATGACGCTTTCCTATCCCGAACTGCCGGCCCACGTGTTGGCGGGCCGGCCGTTGCAGCGCAAGCGGATCTGCCGGACGTTCAGCGATTGCACCACCGCCCCTCGCAACGGACTTGTATCCGGCTGCTTCCCCTTGGATGACTTCTACAAGCAGAGTCCGGCTCATGCACAACTGCGCGCGCTGACCACCGCCCCTTGAATTCTGACTTCACCAAGCCGAGCATGTCCGTTTCCCCGCCTCAAGGCGCAATTCGCACCACACTGGTAGGCAGCTATCCGGTACCCCGCTGGGTCTACGCCGCCCCGGGCGCCGCCACGTTGCGGGACGCCATGCAGGTGGTACTGAAAACCCAGGAACTGGCGGGTCTGGACGTGCTGGTGGATGGAGAGATGGGGCGCTTCGACTTCAATCATCCGGAAACCAACGGGATGATCGAATACTTTCTGCGTCCTATGGAGGGCGTGGAGGCGATCCTGTCGCAGGCGGAAACCCGGGCCTTCCACGCACAGGGCGGCATGCGGTTTCGGACTCGGCCGGCGGGCATTGTCCGAGGGCCTCTGGGGCAAGGCCACTTGGACTTGGCGGCGGACTACGCGGAACTGCGCCAGTTGACCTCGTACCCGGTCAAGTTCACGGTCACTTCGCCCTACATGCTGGCCAAGACGGTGTACGACACGCATTACGGCACCCTGCCGGACCTGACCATGGCCTTGGCCCAAACGCTGGCCCAGAGCATTCAGGGCATCGAGGCCGACGTACTGCAGGTGGACGAAGCCAACCTGCCTGGTCATCCCGCGGATACGGCATGGGCGCACGAACCCCTGAATGTGGTGTTGCAGGCCATTCCGAACGAGAAGGCCCTGCACCTGTGCTTTGGCAACTACGGCGGCCAGACCCTTCAGTCCGGTGTTTGGCAAGACCTGGTTCCGTTCTTCAACAATCTCACGGTCGACACCCTTGTCCTGGAGTTCGCCCGCCGCGGCTACGGGGAGCTGGAGGCCTTTCAGGACCTGAGACCGAACATTGCACTGGGCATCGGCGTAGTGGATGTCAAGGACTTGGAGATCGAAACTCCGGACATTGTCGCGCGCCGCATGGAAGAGGCCGTCCGATTGATCGGAGCGGAGCGAATTGCCTGGGTGCATCCAGACTGCGGGTTCTGGATGTTGCCGCGCAATGTGGCAGACGGCAAGATGCGGCAGTTGGTGGCGGGCCGCAACCTGTTCTACTCCGCCGGCTCCTGAAATCGTCCATGACCTCGCCTCCCCCCGTCCGCATGGCGGCCATCGGTCTGAATCACAACCATATATACAGCATGATCGGCACGCTGCTGGGCGCAGGCGCGGAACTGCGCGCGGCCCATGCACCGGAACTGGATCTGCAGCGGCGCTTTTCGCGGCGGTTTCCCGCAACCCAGGTCTGCCCGGATCCGCAGGAGATCTACGAAAGCGAGAAGATAGACCTGATTCTGACCGCGGCCATCCCCTCCGAACGGGCAGGCATTGCCGTACGCGCCATGCAACATGGCAAGGATGTATTCAGTGACAAGGGCGGCATGACCACCTTGACCCAGTGGGCCGACGTGCAACAAGCCCAGGTGGACACGGGTCGCATCTACGCCATTGCCTATGGGGAACGATTGGGCAGCCGGGCCATGGTGCGGGCCCTGGAACTGGCTCAGGCCGGAGCCATCGGTCAGGTCATTCACACCTTGGGCACCGGACCCCATTCGCTGCGGGCCGAAACCCGACCCGACTGGTTTTTCCGCAAAAGGCAATACGGCGGCATTTTGTGTGACATCGCCACGCACCAATTTGATCTGTACTTGGCCTTTGGCCAGGATCCAAATCCGCACATTCTGGCCGCGCAAGTGGCCAATCGAGCGCATCCGGAATTTCCCGAGCTGGAGGATTTCGGCGACGTGCTGATACGGGGCGAGACCTGTTCTGGCTACCTGCGCGTGGACTGGTTCAGCCCTCTCGGGTTGCCCGTGTGGGGAGACACTCGCCTGATCGTACTGGGCACGGAGGGGTACATGGAGGTTCGCACAAACATCGATGTGGGCCGACCGGACACCCGCGGCGACCATCTGTATGTCGTGGATTCCCAGACCACCCGGTATGAGGACTGCCGAGACGTGGAGTTGCCCTTCGGGCGACTCTTGCTGAACGACATCCGCCACCGCACCGAGACCGCCATGGGCCAGTCGCATTGCCTGGCCGCCATGCGACTGGCCTTGGAGGCCCAAGCCATGGCGGAACAATCCCAAGACGGCTGATCGACCGATGGCTCCTGCCCCCGGCAGAGAGTTCATCACCTTGGATCCCGAATGCAAAGAGGAGAGGATCATGGTGACAGACCCCCCCATTCAAGTTGGCATTGCCGGACTGGGCCGCAGCGGCTGGCAGATTCACGCCAGCCTGTTAAAGGAACTGCCGGAACAATTTCAGGTGGCCGCCGTAGCCGATGCCGAGATGACGCGCCGCCGGGAAGCCGAGAATACCTTCGATTGTGCGAGCTACGAGAGCTTCAGCGGTCTCCTCGACAACGACCGCGTGGAGCTGGTGGTCATCGCATTGCCCAGTTTTCTGCATGCCGACCTGACGGTGCAGGCGCTGCAGGCGGGTCGACATGTAGTGTGTGAGAAGCCCATGGCAGACTCGCTGCCGGCCGCGCAGCGCATGGTGGAAGCCGCGCGGCAAAGCGATCAGGCACTGTCCATTTTTCAGCAACGCCGATACAATCCGGATTTCCGCAAGGTGCAGGAGATCCTGGCCTCCGGCATTCTGGGCCGCATCGTGCAGATTCGGATGACCGAGCACAAGTTTGGCCGCAGGTGGGACTGGCAGACGCTCAAGCGATACGGCGGCGGCACACTCAACAACACGGGCCCCCACTACCTGGACCAAGCCCTTCAGCTCTTTGGCCCCGCCGAACCGGAAGTGTTCTGCCAGTTGGAGAAGACCATTTCGCTGGGCGATGCGGACGACCACGTGAAGCTGGTGATCAAGGCTGAGGGCCAGCCCACCGTGGACATCGAGATTTCCAGCGCCTGCGCCTTCCCCGGAGAGAGTTGGAACGTCATGGGCACTCAAGGCGGGCTATGGGGCCACCGCGGCGCCCTGCGCTGGAAATACTATGATCCCCAGAACCTGCCGCCGCGCACCCTGGACACGCGGCCCACTCCGAACAGGTCCTACAACCGGGACGACATTCCTTGGCAGGATGACAGCTGGCAGCCGGACCAATCCCATGATCAAGCCTATCTCCAGTACTACCGGGACCTCTATCGGACCCTGCGGCAGGGAGCGCCCCTCGTGATCACGCCGGAAAGCGTCTTGCGGGTGATTCAGCTGCAGGAGAAGTGCCACGCACTTTCGCCCGTCTAGTCATGGCCGTTGCAGCGCGAACCCCGAAGTCAAGGAAGGAAACATGGCCGGAAATCCACGATTGATGTTCAGTACGCTGGGCTGTCCCGATTGGACGCTGGAGCAGGCGGCCGACGCCGCGGTGGCCCATGGATATGGGGGGCTGGAAATCCGGCTCCTGGACGATGGGATTATTCCCGCCGATCTGGCGGAAAGCCAGCGACAGCGGATCCGGGATGTCATGGCCCGACGCGGGTTGCAGGCCATCGGCCTTGGCGCTTCCACGCGCTTCACGGCCCGCGACGCCGCGGAGCGTTCCGGATGCGAGCGGGAATTGGAGGCGTACATCCACTTGGCCGCCGCGCTGAAGGTACCCTTTGTGCGTACCTTCGGCGGCAACACGGCGGCAGGCTGCACCATGGAGCAGAGCATTGACTGGGTGGCACAGAGTCTGAATCGCCTCGTGCCCGTGGCGGAAGCCGCCAACATTACCATTCTGCTGGAGACACATGACGCCTTTTGCAAGGGCCAGGACGTAGCCGCGGTCTTGGACCAAGTGCCGTCCCGCCATGTACAGGCGGTCTGGGACGTGCACCACCCTTGGCGCATGGGAGAAAGCGTGGCCGACACCTGGGGTTATCTCGGGGGCCGGGTCGCGCACGTACACCTCAAGGACGCCCGGCATCGGCCGGACGGCAGCTTTGTCCTGGCCTTGATGGGGCAGGGCGACGTGCCCAATCAGGAGATTGTGGAGCTGCTGGAATCCCAAGGGTATAGCGGATGCTACAGCGCCGAATGGGAAAAGAAGTGGCACCCCGATATCGAGGAGCCTGAAGTCGCCTTGCCTCAGCATGCGGAGGTCATCCTGGACTGGCTGCGGTAGCCCTGCCCTGTCCCAATCCCAAGATGAATTGGTCAGCCTTGCGGATTGTGATAGCATCTTCCATCAACTCGGTCAAGTCCCTTTTCCTGGCTCACCCGCACCCCTGCCTTGGAAACATGTGACTGAACCCAACGCCCACTACTGCCGCCCTATCCAGAGAAGTCAATACAGTGTCCATAACCCACGCACAGGCTGAGCAAGCATGGACGTCCACACAGACAGAACTGGGGCTGAAACTGACCCCCGAGGAGTTCGATGTGTACGTCAGCCAGAGCAACCTTTTTGCTTGTGAAGACGGCGAGTTGCTGGTTCGGGTGCCCCATGCCTTGGCCCTTACCTTTCTGAACGACAAGTATCGGTCCACAATCAAGCGCAGCCTGTCCCAAGCCTTGGGACAGGCAGTTCAAGTCAGCTTTTTCGTAGGTTCTCCGCCCGCGGAAAATCCCGAGGCCTTGACTCCGCTCGAGGCGCTAAGCCAACGGTCGGCGGAGGGAGAATCCGCGGAATTCCGCAGTTTCGACACCAAGACCAAGCTGAACCCGTACTTCACCTTCGATCAGTTTGTCAGAGGGGAGCACAATCAACTGGCTTGGGCGGCGGCCCAATCCTTGGCAAGCAACCCCGTGAGCATCTACATGCCGCTGTATATCTACGGCAACGTGGGCTTGGGCAAGACTCACCTGCTGCATGCCATCGGACATGAGGTGCAGGCCACCGGAGCCCGCATCGGACTCTGCACGACCGAACAGTTTCTGAACAATCTGGTCGCCTCCATCCGCACGCAGCAGATGGAGCGCTTCCGGTCCCGATATCGGGATGTGGATCTGTTGCTGCTGGACGACATTCAGTTTCTGGGCGGGCGGGAACGCACCCAGGAGGAATTTTTCTTCACCTTCACGGAGCTGTTCGAGCAGGGCAAGCGGGTAGTCCTCACGAGCGATTGCCCGCCCAAGAACATTCAAGGGCTGGAACAGCGGTTGATCAGCCGGTTCGAGGGCGGGCTGACCGTGGACATCAACCACCCCGAATATGAAACCCGGCTGGCCATTCTGCAGCAAAAGGTAGGCCTGTACGGATATGACATTCCGATGTCGCTCCTGCACCTTATCGCCCAGCACATTCAGGACAATGTACGGGTGCTGGAAGGAGTCCTGCATCAGCTCAATCTGGTGCATTCCCAGAATCAGGCCCCCTTGACGGAACGGCAGGTGATGGACTGTCTGAGCAGCTTGGTGCCGCGCGAGAAAAATTGGGAGCCGGAGGCCGTTCTGGAGACGATTGTCGCCTTCTTTGCCTTGGACATGGATGGTCTTTGCGGTCCATCGCGCAAGAAAATCCTGGCCCATGCCAGGCAGATAGCCATGTATCTGCTGCGTCATGACGGGCAAGTCTCCATGCCCAAGATTGGCGCCCTGCTGGGGGGGCGCGACCCCAAGACCGTGAGTCACGGCGTGGCCCGCATTGCGGCGCAGCTGACCGAAGACCATAAGTTGGCGGACGAACTGGCCGAAATCCGCCGCCAGCTGAGCGTTCCCGTCTAACAGTTGGCGGGGGGATCCTGGGGATCCGCCGCCTGCTGGCCGTAGTCACGCCCCAGTCGGGCCATTACCACGATGGCCACGGCAGACAGCCCGATCAGGGCCAGCAGCTTGTTCAGGCGATCGTCGAGGGTCAGGGTCAGCAGACCAAAGAGACCGCAGTACAAGTAGTAGGCTAGGACGATGAGACGTTCGGGCACGCCCTGGTCCAGCAGAATGAAGTGCAAATGATCCCGGCCGGCATGCCAGGGAGCCAGACCACGCCGGATGCGGCTGTATATCAGCCAGGCCACATCCACAATGGGCAGACCCAACACCATGGTCACGGTCGCTATCTTGGCGCCGCCCACAATGCCGATGGCGGCGGCCGCGAACCCCAGAAAGAAGCTGCCGCTGCTGCCCATGAAAGGACTGCGGCGGGCCAGATTGAAACAAAGAAACCCCAAGAGGGAACCCAGCAGAATCGTGGGTAGCACGGCTACACTGGCCTGGGGCTCCGGCAGGATCACCAGCATGTGCACGATCAACACCCCGGCTAGAATGGCCACCACCCCGGCCGCCAACCCATTCAGCCCATCCAGGAAATTGACCGTGTTCATGCATCCCATGAACCAGAAGGTCGTCAAGAGAAAGACCAACCACCAAGGGAACCCTTCAGGACTCCACAGCAAACCGGTCTGAAAGGGGTTGTTGACGTCCTTGATGAAGATGAGGCCTCCCATGGCAATGAGGGCCGCCAGAAACTGGGCCAAGTACTGGTACCGCGCATTGAGATCCCACTTGTCATCCGCCAGCCCCACCAGACCGCAGAAAAGCGCTCCGCCCATCAGGGCCAAGACCCGCCGCATTTCCCGTGGATCCTGACTGACAGGAAACCAGGCCTGCTCCTCAATGGCCGTGACCCGCGGTACCAGCAGATACGCGCCGAGCACCAGCAGAAAGGAACACCACAGGGCAATGCCCCCGGTCCGCGGCACCGCACCTGCATGCCGCCGCCGCGGACCAGGTTGATCCACCATTTGCCAGCGGTGGCCCAGATAGGAACCGAGAGGCGTAAGAAGCAAGCTGACCAGCAAGGCCAACGCTCCCAGCGCCATGTAGAAGGGATAGGAAGGCATGTCTCAGCCAAGACTCGCCGGATCCGAGGCGTCCAGTCGGGATCCCGCTTTCGGCCGGGGCGCGCGCACCCAGCCCGCATTGCTATCGCGATCTAGCGGTCATAATCGTGGCCTTGATCGAAGTCGTCCTCCCAACGCACAAACCAGTGGGGCCGCTGGCCCATGCCGTAATCGGGCTCCCGACTGACGGCGTAGCGCGTGGACTGGTGAATGAATACGGCGGTAGGTTCTGCATAATCCGGATCCGGGGCCAAGGCTTCACGCTGCTTGATCCTGTCAGCTCCCTTCGGACCGGACCGCCGGCCGCCTCGCCGACTGCGATTGCCGCCCTGATCCGCAGGGCGGCGATTCCGGCCACCTCTCCCTTCCTTTCTTTCTTCCCGGGATCTCGATCTGTTCTCCCCTCCGCTTGGGCGGCTGCCTTTGCTCTGGGCCGGGCCGCGGCCTTGGGGATTGTTCCGGTTGCGCCGTCCCCGACCTTGGCCATTGCGTCGCCCGCGGCCGGGGCGCAGCTTCGATCGAGAGCCATCCCGTGTGTCGGAGACCGGTGTGGCCTTGCTGTCGGGTTTTTGTTCTTCTGATGCTGTAGTCACTATTTCCATACCTTGGAGTGCTAGGACACGATGATGCTGAGCACCTCGGCGCCATTCGGATCGTGCAGGGAAATGGTCGTGCCGGATCCCCAAATGGTGGGGGTGCGGCCCCAGTGCTTGTCATAGGCGGTGTCAACGCCCGCGCGGGAAAACAGGCGGATGCTCTCGCCCCGCAGCAAGGGCGGAATCTGGGGGAACTGGTAGGCTCCGTCCTCTCTTGTTACCACAGACCAGGCGCTGAGATCTATCGAAGGATGCTGTACATTGACGATGACAATGGTCTCTTGCGCGTACAGGCCTGGATTCAAGACTTGGATCTCTAGATCGGTGGCATCCGGCAGCGCCGGATCGTTGGCATCCATCCCACCGGTGAAATCGGGAATGGCCAAGGTTTGGCCCGGCACAATGAGATTGGGGTTGGAGATGCCATTGAGCGCCGCCAGGGAGCTTTGCTTCACGCCGAAGAGAGCGGCGATGGCCCCCAAGGTGTCACCTTCCCGAATCGTGTAGGTGCGGTCCGCGATCGACGCCTCTGCCGGCACAGTCGCGGGAGTGAGGTCCGCGATCGGCACCTCCACGACGTCCTGTTCCACGGTGGAAGCTGGGGTTGCCACCGCCAGCACAACGGGAACTTGGATAGCGGGCCGCCGCAATTCGTAGAGTAGATACGCGATGGAGGCGATCAGAAGCGTAAAGAGTGCATTGACGATGATGACAAAGACAAGCTGGCTGCGATTCATGCCTCTTCCGATCGTCTGCACGAGAGGCCTGTATGATCTCCGCAGTGGCCCCAGAGCCCCTTGAGCACCCTGCTGTCAATATCCAGCACAGTCCAGCGCATCCGGGATCGGATTTTAGCATAGACCTGAAGCCGTCTCGAGCGTGGCACAGGGTCGGGCTGCCCGTCGGCGTGCCGGAAATTGGAATCCCACAGAGCCCGGCGCAACCTTATCCGGCATAGCGCAGCACCAGCTCTCGTACAATCAGGGTGCCCGCCGACGTGGTGGCCGCGGCGGACGCCTGGCAAGAGAGCTGGGTCAGCACATCCCGGTTCCCCAACCAGTCCGTGAGCACATCCAACTGCGCTTCGACATTGGCGGCGAAACAGCCGAGGCGACGCTGATGTACAAAGGCTGGATTGTATTTTTCCTGGCCCGGAATGAAGCTGCTGACGATCAGCGGCAGGCCCATGGTCGCCGCCTCCATAATGGTGTTGGGTCCCGCCTTGGTAATGGCCACGTCACTGGCCGCCATCCACTCGTGCATGTTGTCCACGTAGCTGAGTATACGCACTTTCGGATCCCCGAAGCGGGCCTGCAACAGCTTGTGCTGCTCTTCGTTGCGGCCGCAGATGACGGCCACCTGCAGATCCGGCAGGCTGCCAGTGGCCACCGCCGCCCGCAGCCGGAGCAGCAACGGGTAGTTGGAACCCATGCCTTCGCCGCCTCCGGTCACCAGCAGCAGCGGCAAATCCGGCTGGAAGCCCAAGGCGGCCTTGACCCGCGGCTTGTTGCGCTCTGCCTCTATGAATTCCCGGCGCACCGGCAGGCCATATACCCGAATGGCGGGCGCGGGAACGCCCGTCCGCCGAGCCGCGGCAGCTCCCGAGGAGGTAGGTACAAAAGCCAGGTCCAAGCGTGGATGGAACCAAGAGGCATGGGGTGCAACCAAGTCGGACACGACGGAAGCCACCGGGATGGAGCTACCCAGCGAATCCAGGACACGGAACAGCACGGCCAGCAGCAGCGGATTGACGGTCACAATGAGATCCGGTCGGAATCGCTCCAACAGAAGGGCAAAATAGGGTTGACAGTACCCGGACCAGAGAGAGGCCATGCGCTCTTCGGTGACCATCGGGCCGTAGGTCTCGAACATCCACTGCCACAGGGTCGGCCAGTGGTTTATCACTAGGGGATAGGCATCCGGCAAATAGCAAAAGGGACGGGGGGTGCAAAAGCGGTAGACATCAATGAAATCCACTTGGTGGTCCCCTGCCGGCAAGCGCGCAAATTCCTGCTGCAAGGCAATGGCGCAGCTGCGATGGCCCCCACCGGTATCGGACATGAGAATCAACACGCGCATGACGTACCGAAGACCCTTGTAAAGTCAGACGCCGCCCGACTGGACGGCAGAGAGATTGTGGCATCCATCAATAGGCCCCCCGGCGCAGCAACACGGCAGGAATGGTGCGCAAGGCGATCTCCAAGTCCAATGCCAAGTTCCAGTTTTCGGCGTAATAGATGTCCAACAGCACCATTTCGCCAAAGGTCAGGTCACTACGACCCGACACCTGCCACAGCCCCGTGATGCCCGGCAACACGGCAAGCCGTTTCAGATGCCAGTCCTTGTATTTCTCCACCTCCTTGGGCAGGGCGGGCCGGGGACCAACGAAGCTCATCTCGCCGCGTAGCACGTTGAGGACTTGGGGTATCTCATCCAGACTGAAACTGCGCAGCACCCGCCCGACCCGCGTGCACCGGGGATCGTCCTTGATCTTGAAGAAACGATCCGAAGCCGTATCCAGATCTTCCAGACTTTCCAACTCCTCTTGCCTGCCTTCGGCCCCGAGGATCATGGAGCGGAACTTGTACACCCGAAATGGCTGTTGGTTGCGCCCCACGCGTATCTGAGAATAGAAAACTGGACCGCGGGATTCGATCCAGATCGCCAAGGCCACCAGGAATCCCAACAACGCCGAGGGCAGGGAAACCAGCAGCAGCAACGCCATGTCCAGCAGCCGCTTCAACAGATAGTTCCAACCGGCCAGCGAAAGGGGCTGCACGCTGAGCAGCGGCACTCCGTTGAGGGTCTCCAGCTTGATCTGGCGGCGGGTCACCTGGAAGAGATTGGGGACCACCTGCGCGGGCACTTCCCGATCTAGGCAGAATTGGAGAGTCTTCTCGACCAAGCCGTAATTGCGCCAGGAGAGGCAAATGATAATCCGGTCGGGGTGCAATTCCTCCACCACGCGGGTCAAGTGGCTGATGGGCCCCAGCATCTTGAAGCGGCCAATGCCCCCCTTGTCCTGCCCTCCCTCTTCGTCGAGGAATCCCAGCAGCTCCCAGCCCAGCTCGGGTCGGGCCACGATGTTGCGCATGACCATGCGTCCGTACTCTCCGGTTCCCACCAGCAGCACCCGTTCATTGCCCACTCCCCTGTGGTGTGCATACCGGCGCAGACGCCGCACGACGAGGCGGGACAGGCCGATTAGAAACGCCATGCCGCAGGCCGTGTACAGAAAGACCAGACGGCTGTAGAGCAGAGGATTGAAGAACAACTGGAAAATGATGAGCAGGACAATGCTCAAAGTGCTGGCGCTGGCCACCGTGAAGATTTCCCCCAGTCCATTGTCCAGCCGTCGCTGCCGGTAGACGCCCGCCAACTGGAACACCAGGGGCTGAATCAACAACAGAGTGAGCGCCGAGGGCCAATACACCCCAAACGCCTGGCTGTGCACCGGCTCCACTTCCACGAACCATTCCAGCCGATAGCGTACGATGTACGCCAGGCCAAAGGACAGCAGGGTCAACAGCATGTCCTGCAGTCGCAGCAGAAAATATCCCAGCCAAGGTTTGTCTGCCCCCCACAGGCCCGGCACGAGGAATCCCATGGCATTCAGTGTAGATGACCGTTCGACGGGCGCCGACAGGAGACGCGGAGTTCGACAGCACGCTCCTGCAAGACCTCCCGATACACCTGCAGCAAGGTCTGGCCCGCGGCGACCTCGCTGAATCCGGCGGCATGGATCCGGGCCGCGGCCCGGAGACGTTGTCGGGCGGCCTCATCCTGCGCCACGAAGGACATGAGTTCCTGCAGTTGCCGAGCCGAATCGGGATCAAAGAATAGGGCATATGTACCGGCCACTTCCTGAAACGCCGGGATCCTGCTGCAAATCACCGGGGCGCCACAGACCATGGCCTCGATCAGCGGCATGCCAAATCCCTCCCACAAGGAAGGGAACAGGCAAGCCCGCGCGGTCCGATACAGTGTATCCAGTTGGTCCGCGGGCACATACCCCAACAGCGTTACGCGGGAACGGAGATCCTCGGCTTGGAGACGCTCGTACAAGGCCTGACTCTCCCAGCCGTGATCCCCCGCCAGCACCAGCTGCATGTCCTCGGCGCCTGCCTGGCGCGCGGCGCCCCGGGCATGCCAGTCCGCAAACACATCCACCAGCCACCGCAGATTCTTGCGCGGTTCAATGGTACCCACGTGCAAAAAATAGGGGGGGGAAAGTCCGATCCGGGCCAGCTTGTCCCTGTCCGTGCCACAATCCTGGGAGCCCAGCCGGGGATCCACAGGCACGGGAATCACCGTAATCCGATCCGAGGCAATGCCATAGAGCCGCTTCAGGTCGCCTGCCGTAGCCTGACTGATGGCCACCACCTGACGGGCTGACGCGGCACTCCGCCGCGTCAGGGCGCGCAAGTACCGGCTTCGCCACCAAGGCATGGTCTCCGGTGTCCTTTCGAAAGACAAGTCCAAGACCGTGACCACGCCGGGACCGGAGCCAAAGGCCGGCAGCACATTCACCAAGCCGTGCACCAAGTCGGGTCGCATCCGATGCACGGTCAGGGGCAAGCCAGTATGTTCCCAGGCTACGCGCGGGCCGCGTCCGTGGCGAGCGGCCTCGACGGTCAGAAATCGGATGCCCGGCACGGGATCGCCCGGATTCGCCACAAACGCCTGCAAGTCCCAATCCCCAGGCTGGGTCGCAGCGGCTTGGGCCAGCCCCCGCAAGGTGCGGCGCATGTACTGGCTTACGCCGGCACCACGAAAAGTGGGGCTGGCATCCAGCAAGGTGGCATTCAAAACTATACGATTCAAGAAGCGGTCCCGTTATCAGCCAGAATCTGAGCATACACTTCCACTATCTTGGCCGCGACCTTTTGCATGCTGAAGTGCGACAGCACTCGGGTCCGGCCGGCCCGGCCCCGCAATTTGCGTTGCAACGGGGCATTCTGCAATGTCTGCAGATGAGCCGTCAGGGCCGCGGCATCCGCCTCCGGATACACCAGACCCACTTCTCCCACCACATGCCGGCCTTCGCCACTGTCGCTTACCACCACGGGCACCGCGCACGACATGGCCTCGATCAATACGCGGCCAAACTGCTCGCTCCAGTTGCGCCGAGTCCGGCTGGGCAATACAAAGACATCCAGGCTCCGGTAGAAATTCGGCATCTCCCGCCCCGGATGGCGGCCCAGGAACCGCACATGGTCGTCCAGCTTTCGGTCGGTGACCATCCGGCGCAAGGATTTTTCGGCGCGGCCGCTGCCCACCAGCTGCAGTTGCCAGTCTCCGGCCAAGGTGGCACAGGCCTGGATCAGGATATCCAATCCCTTTTCAGGCACCAGACCACCGGCATAGCCGATGGTGTAGCGATCTTGGGACACAGGCGGGGTCTGCGGAGTGAACAATGCCGTGTCCACGCCCATTTGCGGATTCACGGTGACAGGCCCGGCATATCCCTTGTGCCGCAAGACCTGCATGGCGGCGCGTGAGCCCGCCAAGGCGTGGCGGGCTTGCCGATACACCGCTCGTTCCCATCCTCGGAAGGGCGGCGGATAGCGCCGCTCCAAGTTCTGCCAGGTAAAGAAAAGGGCCGGAATATCCAAGTGCCGCGCGTGGCGAAAGCCCAGCCAAGTGGCCAGATTGTACGCTTCCTCGTCCATATGCAACAGGTCCGGTTTCAGAGCGCGCAACCGCTGGGCCAGATCCGGGTAGTAATGCAAATGGTAATTTCCATTCAGGCGCATGGGAACAACTTGGAGCCGGTAGTGGGGCGAAGGCTGCACGCTCAGCTCGTGTCGGCCACGGGAATCCTGCCAGTACGGAGGACAAAGCATAGTCAGTTCCACGCCACACCGCCCTATTTCGGACACCAGACCCTGATAGATCTCCGTTACCAAAGCTTTGCTCACCAAGACGACGTGCATAGGGGCAGGCCAGTGCAATGGACCGGTCACGAACGTGACCGGGTTGGGAATCCCACAGCCCTGGGGCATGTCCCCCAGATCGAAGCGTCAAGGAACCCATGTGGACGAAACATACCGCCTCTCGCTTTGTCTCCGCGCACGCGCATCTCCAGTCAGGCCTGACCATGAGTGTACCGAACCTGCACTGCAAGGTCCATGGACAAGAATCCATCATCAGGGCCGCTGCCTATGATAATCGCTGCACCCGCCTTGTGGCGCCAGAGCAATACTCGCCAGCCGCGCAGGGAGCAATACCTCCTGTCCAATCCATGGAAGGTCTTGGGGAACGTTCGGCAGAAGGCGACGCGCCCTGTAAGATTCGGAGTCGCACGGAGTTGCAGCGTGCCGAGCGGGGCGGCATGCGCAACGACCGCTTCGTCAGTCAGGAGAAAAGAGCCATGAGTGTGGTGCTTGTACATCAGAAGGAAAACCAGATGGACGCGGGCATTGTCGGCAAGCTACGGACGGCGGTGGGTGCCCGAGAGCTGCTGGTCACGACTGACTCGGAGCAAATCAGGGAGCGTCTGGAGGAAATCGAGGTGCTGGCAGGCCACGCGCCGATTGAAGTCCTGCTGAGAGCGGAGAACTGCCGTTGGGTGCAGTTGTTCTCGGCAGGGGCCGATGCGCTGCTGATGCGCCATCCGCAAACCCGGGACATGGCGTTCCAGCTGACCAATGTCTCAGGCATCCATGCCATCTCCATCACGGAGCATATTTTTGCGTTGATGTTGACCTTGGCGCGCAACATTCAGGGGGCCATACGCAGGCAGAAGGAAGGGGATTGGCGCAGACTGCCTCACACCGCCGTACAGGAAGTGGCCGGCTCCACCATGTGCCTGCTGGGCGTAGGCAGTATCGGAAGCCGGGTGGCCTTGACGGCGCGCGCCTTCGATATCCGGGTCGTGGCTGTGCGCCGCCACATGAATCTGGCCTTGCCGCAGGGCGTGGAGGCAGTATACGGGCCTGACCAGATGGAAAAGCCTCTGGCCCAGGCGGACTGGACAGTGTCCTGCCTGCCCCATACCCCGGACACCCATGAACTGATAGGGGCCGCGGCATTTGGCGCCATGTCTTCAGACGCCCACTTCATCAACATTGGCCGGGGCAAGGTGGTGGATGAACTGGCCCTGATCGCCGCATTGCAGGCAGGCGGCATCAAGGGTGCGGGTCTGGACGTGACCCATGAAGAACCGAATCCACAAGATTCACCTCTCTGGCAGATGGACAACGTAATCATCACATCCCACTATTCCGGCCTATCCGTGGAGTACGGTCGACGGGCCGGCGAGATCTTCCTTGACAATCTGCGGCGGTACGACGCGGGGCGCCCGCTGCGCAATCAGGTGGACAAGCGGTTGGGATACTAGGCGTCGGCCCCTCTTGCCGGGAGCGCGTTGGACATGTCCGCGAAGCTGGTTTTGACGCTGGATGTCGGATCCTCTTCGGTCCGCTGCAGCGCCTACGATCAAACCGGGGCCTACCGGACCGACAGTCGCCGCGTGCAGACGTACCGCAGCCAACGAGACGGCACCTTGGACCTGGAAACCACTGTGCGCGGCTGTGAAAAAGTCATGGACGACACCTTGGCCGCGATCCGGGCCACAGATCCGGGCCACTCGATCGTGGGCGTGGGACTCTCGGTGTTTGCCTTGAGCTGGGTGGGGGTGAACGTCCGTGGCCAAGCTGTGACTCCGCTCTATTCCTATGCCTGCCGACACGGGGCGCAAGCCGCGGGGCCTTTGCGGACCCGCTTGCAAAAGGCAGGACTGGCCGCCCAAATCCATGCCGCCAGCGGAGTCCCCGTCCACACGGCCTATGCCCCGGCCTTGATCTGTGGAATCCATGCATCGGATCCGGAAATGTGTGCTCAGGTGCGCTGGTGGCAGACGCTGGGAGCCTACCTACTGTCACGCTGGTTTGGCCAGGTGCCGACTCCCATCAGCACCTGCGAAGCGGGCTGGACCGGCTTGGCAGACCGGGCGGCAGGCCACTGGCTGTCCCTCTGGATGCAGCACCTGCCCCTGACGACAGAGCAACTGCCTCCCTTGCAAGACTATGCCCAAGGACTGCAAGGACTGCGGCGGGAGTGGGCCGACCGCTGGCCGGAACTGGCCCAAGCCCCATTCTTTCTAGCCGTGGGCGACGGCGCGGCCGCCAACATCGGCTCGGGCGCCTTGGACAACCAGACGTTGGCCGTCACGATCGGCACCAGCGCTGCGGTGCGCATGCTGGCGACCCAGATCCCCCAGGGGACTGCGCCCGCGGTCCCGCCCGGGCTATGGTGCTACCGGGTCGACAAAACCCGACACCTGCTGGGCGGAGCCATCACGGACGGGGGCAACATCGCACGCTGGCTCCACGACATGCTGGCCCCTTCCCCATCCGAGCTGGAAAAGACCGCGGCGGCGCTGGAGCCGGATGCCCATGGCCTGACCCTCCTGCCTTTTCTCCATGGAGAACGTAGTCCTGGCTGGGCGGACAACGCCTCCATGACGATTCATGGCATTACGGCCGACACACAACCGGGCCATTTGCTGCGCGCCGGGATGGAGGCCGTGGCGTTTCGGCTGGCACTGATAGCCCGGCGGCTGGAAAGCCACCTGCAGCCCGACGCCATCATCTTGGCCAGTGGTGGCGCCTTGGTCCGTTCCCCGACCTGGCGGCAGATTGTCGCCGATCTCTTCGGGCGGGAGGTGCGATTGCTGCAGGAAACGGAGGTCACAAGCCGCGGGGCCGCCGTGCTGGCCTGGGAAGCGCTAGGCGAGACGCGCGCGCTGCAGCGCGCGCTGCCGGTGCGCGCTGCAGCCCAGCCCGCCCTCCAGGCGGCTCCGCGCTATGCCGCGGCGTTGCAGCGACACGAGGATCTGTACGCCCAACTCGTATGACGGCGTCGCGTTTGGTCTATTTGTTGGTTGCAGACGGGATTCAGAGTACGATTCATGTCATTCAATACATATGCAGACCATTCCGGCCTATGGAACATGGAAGGATGGGCTGCCGCTCTGGATGGACTTGCCCTTTCTTCCGCCGAAGTCTTGACCTGCAGGAAATCACCAAAGTCATGCCCGTACCGCGCATAGTAAGCAAGCTACAGGCCTACCAGCACCTGAGTTCCGGTATCAACGCCATCGCGGATCTGTTGGGCCCCACGCTGGGGCCTGTGGGCGGCGTGGTGGCCCACCAGCAGGACGTAGGCCGCAAGACGGAATTGCTGGACGACTCGGCCACAGCCGTGCGTCGCATCATCCAGATGCACGATCCGGACTCCGACGTGGGCGCCATGTTCATGCGGGCCATGATCTGGCAAATCGGCCAGGAAGTGGGCGACGGCGGCACCGTTGCCGCCGTGCTGGCCCGCGCCATCTTCAACGAAAGCGCCCGACTCACCGCGGCAGGCTTCAGTCCCGTGGCGCTGGCCCAAGGCCTGCAGGCCGGCTGCGAAGAAGTGGTGCAATACTTGCGGACGGCCGCGGTCCCCATTGGCGACGAGGACGAACTGGCGGCCTTGGCCCGTTCCATCATCGAGGATCCGGATCTGGCGCAGGTCATGGGCGAAATGAGCTACCTGCTGGGGCCCGACGCCCATATCAACGTCCACAAGTTCGTGGCCCCCTACCTGCAGCAGTTCTATCATCCGGGAGGCCACTACAAGGCCCAGATCGCCAGCATGCATTTCTATACCGACAAGGCGCGGCGCAAGGCGGTCCTGCCGACCGGCCGGATTGCGCTGGTAGACAAGAATCTGGACGACCCGGTGGACATCATCGCGATCCTGCAGGCCGCGCACGCGGCGCAGGCCGGCTCCTTGACCATTCTGGCCAATAATTTCAGCGATCAGACAATTGGCCTGTTGATGGCCAACAACCGTCCTCCTCGACTCAATGAATTCGACGAATCCGCCTTGGAGGATCAGGAACCGGATCCGAAGCACAAGGACAAACTGCCCATCGTGGCCATCCAGATGAAGTTCGTGGGAGAGGAGAGAGTTCTGGCGTACCAAGACCTGGCCCTGCTGACTGGCGCCACCACTGTGGGCAACGACATCGGCAAGGCGGCAGAGGACATTGCCCCCGCGGATCTGGGAGACGTCAACCGCTTGGAAGTGGATACCGACAGCCTCTATCTGCTGGCCAAGAACCAGTTTGACCCCACTGTCCGCCAGAAGGCGGCGGAATTGCGCCGGCGGCTGGCCGAGACCGCCATGGATGACGACAACTGGGAAATCTTGGTCCGCAGGGTTTCCACGCTCAGCGGGGGCGTGGGCCAGTTGAAGATCGGGGCCAACAGCAAGGTGGAACGGGAGTTGCTGGCGGATCTGGCCAAACGCACAATCCGTGTGTTGTCCAAGGCCCAGTCCAGTGGCGTGGTGCCTGGCGCCGGTGCCAGCTTGGTGCACGCTTGCATCGCGCTGGACATGTCGGACGCGAAACTGGCCCCGGGCAAGCGTGTCTTGGCAGCGGCCCTGTGCGCTCCAATGGAACAGATCATGGCCAACTCTTACATTGAGAACGCTGGGGTCCATATACAACGCGTCCGGGACGCGGGCCCCCAGGCGGCCTTCGATGCATACAGCGGTGAAGTGAAGGACGCTTTCGAGGCGGCCATCCTGGACGTGCCAGACATCCTGATTGATGTCATGCGCACCGCGGTCAGCAATTCCGTAATGGCGATCACCACCGACGCCATTGTCTACCACAAGAAACCCGAACAGTCCTTTACGCCCTATTAAGCCGGTGACGGTCGGAGCGGAGCGTGTCTTGCCCATGAGCGTTATTCTGTCTCTCTCGCAATCCAACGGTCAGTTGTACGCGGCAGGTCCAGAGGGCCTGTTCAAAGTTGGGACGCAAGGCGAGCTGGATGAGGTGATTCAGCCGCAGCGGTATCTGTATGCCTGCTGTACCCTGCCGGACCGGGTGCTGGTCGGGGGTGCCCCCCACGGTGTGGCCTACAGCATCGACGCCGGAGCCACATGGCAAGGCGGATGGATGGATCATGTGGACAGCGCGGTCATGTCCTTGACGGCGGCTCCCGACGTTGCTCATTCCCAAATCTTGCTGGCCGGCACGGAGGACAAGGGCATTTTGCGCAGCGCCAACAATGGCGCCGGCTGGTACACATGCAATTTTGGGCTGGAAAGTCTGAACGTACTGCACATTTGCTGGGCCCCGTCCTATCCCGCGCACGTGTGGCCCCGCTGGCAATTGGCCTTCGCCTGCACGGACGAGGGCATCTACCGCTCTCCAGCCAGCGGCCGGGGTTGGAAGCGTTGTGGCGGCGCGGCGGGAGTCTTTCAGGTCGCCGCCGTGGACATCAGCTTCCACGACTCGCATGTGGTGCTGGCGGGCTCCGAAGACGAAGGGCTGTGGATATCCGACACCAAGGGCCACGAATTCCGACGTGTGCCAGATGCCCCCCAGCGCGTCAACGCCCTGATCGCGCTGGAGCGGGGGGGCTTCCTGCTGAGCGACGAATCCCATCTTTGGAGTTCCCCGGACGGTTGCCAGTGGACGCCCCATCCGAACGAGGATGCCTGCTTGGTATTGCTGGAAGCCGACAATCAGATCTGGGCCGGGGGGCAAGAGGGGCTGCGGTGGGTGGACCTGCCCACTCTCTAGGACATGGCCTCTCCGTTTTCCCTGGGCGGCAAGACCGCCATCGTGACCGGCGGCACCGGCGTGCTGGGAGGGGCCATTGCCCGTGGACTGGCGGCGGCGGGAGCTCAGGTCGGCATCTTGGGGCGGCGCGCGGCGCGCGCCGCGGAAGTGGCGCGGGAAATCCAGACCGACGGTGGTCAGGCCTTTGCCTTGCCGGCCGATGTGCTGCACAAGTCATCGCTCGAGGCCGCCCGGACCCAAGCCTTGACGCATGGCGATCGCATTGACATATTGGTGAATGCGGCTGGGGGCAACGTGCCGGCGGCCACTGTCTTCGGGGACTTGACCTTCTTTGATCTTACCCAGAATGCCTTCGAGGAGGTTGTGGGGCTCAACCTGACAGGCACCTTGCTGCCGACCCAGGTCTTCGGACAGAGCATGGCCGCCGCGCGGCAAGGGTCCGTGATCAACATCTCTTCCATGGCCGCCCAGCAACCCTTGACTCGCGTCTTGGGCTACGCCGCCGCCAAGGCGGCCGTCGACAACTTCACGCGTTGGCTGAGCGTTGAATTCGCCCGAGTTTACGCACCTACATTGCGAGTCAATGCCATTGCGCCCGGCTTCTTCATCGGAGATCAAAATCGGGCCCTGCTGTTGCAGGAGGATGGCACCCTGACCGCCCGCGGCCAGCAGATTGTGGATCACACGCCCATGGGGCGCTTTGGCGAACCCGAGGAACTGGTAGGCACGGCGCTGTGGCTGGCCAGCGATGCCAGTCGTTTCGTGACCGGCACGGTGATTTCCGTGGACGGGGGCTTTGCGGCCTATGCAGGCGTGTAAGATGCAGCCGGCCCAATCCGAACCGCAGAGACCCCAGTCCGCAACATGACTGCACCGACCTTGCTCCCCAACCCGCTTGACCCCAGCGGCCCTCCAGTGACCGCCGTGCCTGCGTTGCGTCAACGATTTGCCCAGTCCCTGGGTATGCGCACTGGCATGTCTGTGTATGTCGATTCGCTCTGCACCGATGCAGATGCCCGCCGTCTGTTCTTCATGGGCAAGCAAGGCATGGATCAAGTGGTGGGCTGCTTGGCAACCGCCGCAACCGAACCCTGCATTGCCGGCCAGGTCCAGGCGCTGGCTCTGGAGGACGGCACCCGCTGCCGTCTGACCGTAGGTCCCGCCAACGCGCCCCAGGCGGCGCGTCTGCGCCGCGCCTTGCCGTGCCTGGCGCCCGTGCCTGGCGCTCTAGCCAAATCCGCGGGGACGGGAGATCGCCTGGGACTGGCAACCCCCGGCCACATCCAGGCTTTTCGGGCAGTAGCCCAGACTCTGGATCCAGTCTCCACCCGGCCCCCCATCTTCCCGATTTTGGCGCAGCAGTCCATTCGCGAGAACGAGCGCACGGGCCGGAATCCGCAGGAAGTCCTGGACGACGCCATGTGGGGCGTGCTGCAATCCGGTTGGACTGATGGTTACGGGGCGGATGCCGACCACCTCAAGACCCCTGCGGACATAGACCTCTGCCATGAGGCAGGCTATACCTTCTTCACGATTGATCCGGGAGACCGGGTGGACGACGACGCCAATGTGGCGGGCATGTCCGCCGTATCCGCGAAGGCCGCCGCCCTGGACTGGAAGACGCTGGACAGTTCCCCGGCCGATCTGGTCTCCCGCATGGCGGGTCGGACCATTGCCCTGGAAACCGGAGCTGTCACTCTGAACGAAGAGGATGTGTTGCGCGCGGCCGCCAAGTATGGACCGGCCTTGGTGCATACCGTACGCATGGCGCGCCATTTGGCTTCCCGGCGCGGGAACGCGCCGTACGATCTGGAAATGAGCGTGGACGAAACGTCCACGCCCACCTCGTTGACAGAACACATCTATCTGGCGCACGAAATGCGGAGACTGCAAGTGCCGTGCGTGAGCGTGGCTCCGCGCTACGCGGGCCTGTTCGAGAAAGGCGTGGACTATATTGGGGACTTGGACGTGTTTGCCCGCACCTTCGCCGAGCACGTGGCCGTGGCGCGGCGATACGGCCCCTACAAGCTGAGCTTGCACTCCGGGTCGGACAAGTTCAGCATCTATCGCATTGCCGCCGAGCTGGCCGAGAACCTGATTCACTTGAAGACGGCCGGCACCAGCTATCTGGAAGCCGTGCGCACGGTAGGGTATCTGGAGCCGGACCTGTTCCGCGCCATCATGGACTTTGCCATGGAACGGTACGAGACGGACCGCCAGGCCTACCATGTGTCTGCCCAGAAGGCCCGTGTGCCCGCCTATGCCCAGATGCCGGATGCCCAATTGACCTCCCTGTTAGAGGATTTCCATGCCCGGCAAGTGCTGCACGTGACCTTCGGCTCCGTTCTCAATCACGACCAGCTGTTCCCGGCCCTGATGGCTACGCTGCGGCACGGGGAAGAGACCTACCGGGACATTCTGCAGACCCACTTCGTCAAGCATCTGGCTCCCTTTTTGTAGATTTCGGGCCATGATTTTGAACTTGAGCCATTGGGCGACCGGCAACGGGCCTGGGAAGCACAACCGTGACTGAGACTTTTCTGGTAACCGGATCCTTTGGCTGCATCGGAGCGTGGGTGCTGCGGACGCTGGTGGACGAGGGCGTGCAGGTCGTGGCCACGGACTTGGCCACCGATCCCATGCGGCCACGCCTGCTGCTCGGCGACGCCGAGCTGCAGGCAATCGACTTTCAGCGGCTGGACGTCACGGATCTGCAGGCCGTCACGGATCTGGTGGGGCGAAAGGCCATCACCCACGTGGTGCATCTGGCGGGCTTGCAAGTGCCTTTCTGCCGTGCCAATCCCGCGCTGGGAGCCAGCGTGAACGTGCTGGGCACAGTGAATCTTTTCGAGGCGGTCAAGGCTCACGGAGAACAGGTACAAGGCATGTCCTATGCCAGTTCGCTGGCGGTGCTGGGCACTCCGGACCGGTACCTGGAAAGGCCGGTGCGCGATGACGTGCACCTGCACCCGGACACCCTGTATGGCGTGTACAAGCAGGCCAATGAACATACGGCCCGCCTGTACTGGCAGGACCATGGCATATCCAGTGTGGGTTTGCGGCCCTACATTGTTTATGGCGTGGCACGCGATCAAGGCATGACCTCGGATATCGCCAAAGCCATTCTGGCCGCGGTCGCACAACAACCCTTCCATGTCAACTTTGACGGCCCCTGTGCGCTGCAGTTGGCCGAAGACGTGGCGCGCATGTTCGTGCTCTGTGCCCGATCCCCTTTCCAGGGAACCGCCGCCTGCAACCTGCGCAATGACGTGGTGACGGTCCCGGACTTCATCGGCACCCTTCACGCCCAGTTTCCGCACGCGGACATCACCCATGCCACGGGAAGTCCGTTGCCCTTTCCCGCGGATCTGGATGACAGCGGGCTGCGCGGCATCATTGGAGAGATCCCCCATACGCCTCTAGCCAGCGGCATAGCCGACACGGCCGCCCGCTTCCAGCGACTCTTGGCCGAGAACCGCGTGGACCTCGCCCAGCTGCACCCTGCCTAAGACGCTTGCATGACTGACAGCATCTATTCCCGCTTCGCCAAGATCATATGCACTCTGGGTCCGGCTTCCTCCACGCCGGACATCCTGCGGGACATGATCGAGGCGGGCATGGACATGGCCCGCATCAATCTTAGCCATGGCACCATGGCCCAACATGCCACAACCATTCAACTGGTCCGACGCCTCTCGGAGGAGGCGGGCAGGTCCATTGGCGTCATGGCCGACTTGCAGGGTCCCAAGCTGCGACTGGGTTCCCTGCAGCCAGGCGGCGTGGCTCTGCGTCCCGGCGACGTGCTGACCTTTGACAGGGAACAGGACCCGGGGACCCGGGAGCGAGTGCCCATACCCTCTCCGGACTTCTTTCATCTGATCCAGGAGGGCGTTCGTTTCCTCGTCGATGACGGTCTGCTGGAATTCAAGGTGATCTCCGTCAACGGGACCTCGGCTGTTGCCGAGGTCGTTCATGGGGGCACCCTACTGGACAAGAAGGGAGTCAACGTCCTTAACACCCGGACTGACATCTCGACCCTGACCGACAAGGATCATCTGGATCTGGCCTTTGCCTTGCAACAGAAAGTGGATTGGATCGCCCTCAGCTTTGTGCAGCATCCCGAGAACATTCAGGAGATCAAGGATCTCATCCGCGCCAGTCTGGGCCCCGATGACGCGCAGGTCCCCATCGTGGCCAAGATTGAAAAGCCGAAAGCCCTGGAATCCATCGATCAGATCCTGGAACTGGCCGATGCCATCATGGTGGCCCGCGGCGACTTGGGCATTGAAACCAGCGCCGAGGAAGTGCCTCTGATCCAAAAAGAGCTGATCCGAAAATGCAATGCACTGGGCAAACCGGTCATCACGGCCACCCAGATGTTGGATTCCATGATTTCCAACCCTCGACCCACCCGTGCGGAAGCCAGCGACGTGGCCAACGCCGTCATTGACGGCACGGACGGCATCATGCTGTCCGGGGAGACTGCGGTCGGCAAGCATCCCGTCCTGACGGTCAAGACCATGGCTACCATCGTAACCGCGGCGGAGCGGCGCTTTCCGGCCACCACCCCGGACACGGAAACATATGCTTTCGACGCCAACCCCATTGCAGTGTCCGTCAGCAAGTCCATTGTGCATATCGTGGACGAAGTGGGCGCTCACGCCATACTGTGCCCCACGACCTCCGGATTCACGGCCCGCATTCTGGCCAGCTTTCGTCCCAATGTGCCTATCATTGCCCTGACGTCCGACCCGCGGGTGCAACGTCAGCTGTCCCTGTATCGATGTATTCATTCGCTGGACATGGAGGATTTGACCACCTCGGAGGAAGTGCTGCAAAGGGCCATTGATCGGGCCTTGGCCGCCCAAGCCGTCCAGGAAGGGGCGCGGGTGGTGCTCACGGCCGGTCCCATCACGGGCGTGTCGGGCATGACCAACATGATGACGGTCCGTACCGTGGTGCGACCTTTGCTGTACGGACGCGGCGAGGGACGCACGCATGTTCTGGGTCGCTGTCTGCACTTCAATGAAAGCATGCGGAAGCTGGATCCGGAAAGCCTCGCCGACTGCATCCTGTTGGTCAAGGAATACGACGTGCACTGCAATCAGATCGCTGCCGCCTGCGCCGGACTCGTGACCGGCAGTACGCAGACCGAGGTGGAGAATGCCTATCCCGAAGCGCGGCGACACGAACTGCCCACCCTTTACGAAGCCGTAGGGGACTTCGATTGCCTCAAGATAGGGCAGATGTTGATTTTGGATGCCGTGTCTGGGCGGTTGTTCGACTACCAGGAGTTCGACGAGGGATAGTCGCGTCTTTTATGCGTATTCGCGCGCTGACCACTTTCGATCTGGCATGCCGGTTGGAGGAGCCGTTCGGCTGGGCACAGGACTGGACCTCCACCCGCACCGTGCAGTTGGTTCGCATCGATACGGATGCGGGTCTGTGCGGCTGGGGAGAAAGTGGCGTGCCCGCGGTCTCCGCCCTCCTGCACAAAACCCTGGTGCCCTTGTTGCTGGGCGCGGACCCGATGCCGCGGACGGAACTGTGGCAACGCATGTTTCATGCGCTCTACAACGGTGGCCTGCTGGGAGGCATTGGCGGCAGCGCCATGAGCGCCGTGGACATCGCGCTCTGGGATCTGGCCGGCAAGGCGTTGAACGTGCCCGTGCATGTCCTGCTGGGAGGAGCCCTGCGCCTGCGCGTACCAGTCTATGCCACAGGTCTTTACTATCGGAAAGGAGAAGATCTTGACAACCTGCTGGCGGAGGCCCGCGGCTATGTCAAGGCGGGCTTCCGGGGCATGAAGACCAAGGTGGGTGGATTGTCGCTGGATGCAGACCGAACCCGGATCCAGGCCCTACGGGATGCCATTGGCCCTGACATTCATCTCATGGTGGATGCCAATCAGGCCTTTGATGTCCCTGCAGCCATTCGCATGGGACAGGCTTTGGCCGACCTTGGCTTGCTGTGGTTTGAAGAGCCGGTGTCGGCTGCAGACCCCACCGGCTATGTCCAGGTGAAAGCGGCGTTGCCGCATCTGCCCTTGGCGGGCGGAGAGGTGCTGCGGACCCGCTTTGCCTGCAGCGCCTACGTGCGCTCGGGCGCCGTAGACATCCTGCAGCCGGACGTCGTGAATGTAGGGGGCATCACGGAAATGCAGCGCGTGATCGCCTTGGCCAATTCCCTGGGGGTCCGAGTCTATCCCCATGTATGGGGATCGCCGATCATGGTCGCCGCCTCGCTGCATTTGGCAGCCACCATTCCACCGACCGGCAGTTCTCATACGGTGCGGCCTTGGACCCAGGAGCCAGTGATGGAATTCGACCAGACCCCCAATGCCTTGCGGACGGAGCTAGTGGCGAGTCCTTTCGTCTGCGGGGCAGACGGCAGGGTGCCCGTGCCGCTGGAACCAGGCTTGGGCGTGATACCGCTACAGTCCGTCGTAGATCGATATTGCATAGCCCGACAGACCTCGACGTGGCAGCCATAAGTCCGGGAAGAAGCGGCAAAGCGCGGTCTGTGGCATCCAAGCCGTTGATCCCACAGAGTGTAAGGTAAAGGAATGCGACAGAACCGGCGCATCGCGTCTGGTAGGCTGCCCGCATTCGGATTTTGGCTTCAGCTCTCAAGCACCCATGCGCGGTCCCCTTTCTGCCTTGGCCTCGCCACCGGTACCGTCGGCAGCGCTGCACAATTGGTTGCTGATCTGCTATTGCCCCGGACTTGCCGATCTGGCACTGCCGGAAAACGCAACCGTATCCCAGGTGGCAGGACTACTGCAAAATCGAGGCCACCCCCACTTGGCCCAACTCTTGATCAACCCATTGCCGGAGGGGGTGGGCCTAGTCTTGGCCCTGGACATGCGATTGGGAGAAGACCCTGGCCTATGTGTGGTGCGTACCCGCGTGACCCAGATGGGCGGGTGGGCCATACCATTCGAATATTCCGTGTCGCTGACCCAATTGCTGAGTGCAGCGGCCCATTGGGTACCCGCCGCCCAGACCGCGCTGTTGTTGACACCGCAAGCGGCAACCACCGGCGGCATGGTGCCTCTGTTCCCCAATACGGCCGGCATTCTGGCGGCATTGCCACAGCCCATCAATCGACCGCGGTTGGGCCTGGCGCCGGAAGATTTGCAGCAGATGGCCTTGTTGAATGTGATAGAGGTTGCCCTGGCCTTGGCCGAGGCGCGGAGCGAAGAGGGGCCCCGGCTGCATCTCCTGCTGAGCGAAAACTGCCTGTACCCTTCTCTGGAAACCGCCTACCAGCTGCTTGAGGAGACCGATTGCTTTGCTCCGCTGCGGTGTAGCGGCTCCGGCCATGTGCTGGGCGCCGTTTCTCGCCTGCTGGAACGCGGGCCGTCGCTACCGGCCAGTCCGGGCCATCTGCTCTCTCTGATCCTGGACGCCGCGGATCCCGCCACTCGCGCTCCGCAGACGACATTGCCCTGGCAGGGATTGGTCATGGGCCGCGTAGCGCATCTTTACTTTCTCTGCACCCAGTTCGTGGGAAACAGCCAGGCCCTGTGGCAGGAAGATCGAGCCATTCAAACTGCCTTTCTGCTCTCCTCCTTCCAGGCCGGTACAGAGGGAAACGCCTACCGAGACCTGTTCGCCTTGATCCAGAGCTTGCGTTTTGAACTACATCGCCTGCCTTTCGCGGCCGTGGAGAGGATTGATCCTATCCTGTTCAGTCAATTGACGGACAATATGGCGGAAATCCTGAAGGTGCAGCGCAACCCACAATCCCTGTTCTTCTTGCCGACCGAAGGCAAGACCCTGCCGCACTTGCCCGTGTACCTGCCCACCACCCCCCCTCTGCCTGAATTCCAGCTGCTGCAATTCGCGCAGGGCGGGTGGGATCGGCTTATTCATCTGCTGCAGGCCGCGCGGGCCTGAGACAGCAGTCGGAATGGATGGGACCACCGGCGGGGACCAGGATCAGGGAGGCGAACATGACCACGCCCATGCGCAGACAATATCTGGAACTCAAGGCACAGCACCCCGACACCCTGTTGTTGTTTCGGCTGGGCGACTTCTACGAAAGCTTCGATGAGGATGCCAAGGTTCTGGCGGAGGTCTGCGAAGTCTCCTTGACCTCCCGTCCTATAGGCAAGAAGCAGAGGGTTCCCTTGGCGGGCGTACCCTACCATGCCCTGTCCACCTATCTGGAAAAATTGATGGCGCACGGCATCAAGGTGGCCATCGCCGAGCAGACCGGCGATTCTGGCAAAGGATTGGTGGAAAGGCGGATTTCCCAGGTGATGACACCTGGTACGGTGACCACGCCGGATCTGCTCACCTCCGCTCCCAACATCCTGATCGCCCTGTATCTGGATCCCACCGGCACCCAAGCGGGTCTGGCGCAGGGGGATCTTTCCGTAGGCCACTTGGCGGCCACACACCTGAACTCCGCAGGGCCTGCGGAGTTGGTCACGGCAGTGGTGAACGAACTGATGCGTCTCGGTCCCACCGAAATGCTTCTGCCTTCCGGTTGGCAAAAGCGGCTGCCGGGCCTGAGCCGGGCCTTGGACCGCGTGGGCAGCGTGATATCGGAGACCGATGTCTGGATTTGGGAGGCAGGTCGGGCGGCCCAACAACTCAAGACCCATTTCCAGGTGCACTCGCTGGCCGGATTTGGATTGGAAGAGCAGAGTGCCGCCGTATCCGCCTTGGGAGGGTTCCTGCACTATGTGCAGACATTTCAGCCCGAGGTGGCCCGGCACCTGGCCCGGCCGCATACCTACTCCATCTCGGATTTCATGGCGCTGGACGAATTCACCCGTCTCAACCTGGAGCTGACCCAGAACCTGCGAGACCGCGGCAGCGACGGTAGTTTGCTGTCCGTGCTGGATCGCACCCTGACTCCCATGGGAGGGCGGTTGCTGCGCCAGTGGCTGGGTCAGCCGCTCTTGGACGTCGCCCAGATCAACCTCCGACTGGACGCGGTGGATCAGCTGTTTGGCGATGGCCTAGCGCGCCGCGACCTGCAAGAGGGGCTGAAACAGGTGGGCGATCTTGATCGATGGGTGCAACGAATCGTCTACCACACGGCTCTGCCCCGTGATCTGGCGGGAATCCGGCAGACTCTGGAGATCATGCCGGCCTTGGCCGCGCTGTCCGAGACCATGACGCCAGGCCCCATCACCACCATCTTGGCCGCACTGCCCGACACGACCCGCCTGCGCCAGCTACTGCAGCGCGCCTTGGCCGAAGACGCCCCGGCCACCTTGAACCAGACCGGTCTGATTCGGGCGGGATTCAGCACGGAACTCGATGCCCTGGGCCAACGCGCCCGTGAGGCCAAGAATGCGTTGGCCCAGATGGAGGAGACCG
The DNA here is from genome assembly GCA_963422415.1 of Caldilineaceae bacterium. Taxonomy (GTDB): domain Bacteria; phylum Chloroflexota; class Anaerolineae; order Caldilineales; family Caldilineaceae; genus Bin34. Next base: position 1,461,251 of record OY729430.1, on the reverse strand, counting down.
AACGAAAACGGCTGAACATCCCCCGCGTCAAGGTGGGATACAACCGCGTATTCGGCTACTACATCGAGATTCCGCGGAGTCAATCCGAGCACGTGCCGCCAGACTACATTCGCAGACAGACTCTGGCCCATGTGGAGCGGTTTGTCACCGAAGAGCTGAAATCGTACGAGATGCTCATCCTGCATGCCGATGAACAGCAACTGACGCTGGAACAACGGCTTTTTGACGATCTCTGCACCCAGATACGAGCTCAACAGCAGGAATTGCGAGAATTGGCACGCCGGCTGTCACGTCTGGATGTCTTCGCGGCCTTGGCCGCCACCGCCACCGAAGGCCAGTACGCGCGGCCTGAGATGGCCGACGAATTTGCCCTGCGCATCACGGGGGGAAGACACCCGGTGGTGGAGCGGGCCTTGGACGGCCAGACATTCGTGCCCAATGACCTGCACATGGACCCGGACGGAGCCCTGCAGATTCTGACGGGGCCCAACATGGCCGGCAAATCCACCTATCTACGACAGGTGGCCCTGATTGTACTGATGGCGCAGATGGGTTCCTTTGTACCGGCCCAAGCCGCCCACATTGGTGTGGTGGATCGCATCTTCACGCGCATTGGAGCCAGCGACGCCATCCAAAGGGGACTGTCCACTTTCATGGTGGAAATGATCGAAACCGCTCACATCCTCAATCACGCCACGCGGCGCAGCCTGCTGGTGCTGGATGAAATCGGACGTGGCACCAGCACGTATGACGGATTGGCGATCGCTTGGGCCATTTTGGAATATATCCACAACGCCGAGCACTTGGGGGCCAAGACCCTTTTCGCCACCCATTTCCATGAATTGACAGACTTGGCCGCCCGTCTGCCCCATATCCGCAATTACCATGTGGCCGTGGACGATGCGGGCAACCGCATCGCCTTCCTGCACACCATCCAGGAAGGCCGCGCCAAGCGGTCCTTCGGGGTGCACGTAGGCCGCATGGCCGGCCTGCCGCAGGCCGTAGTGGATCGAGCCGAAAAAATTCTGGGCCAGTTGGAGGCCAGCGGGGCCGCGGTACCGGCCAGTCTGGAGACCGTCTGGGAGAGAGTGGAAGAAGGTCGCGCCGTGCAACCGGCCCTGTATTTGCAGGATCATCCCGCGGTCACGGCCCTGCAACAACTGCAGATCGATGGCCTTACCCCACTGGAGGCCATGAATCAGCTGTACGCTCTGGTGAAACTGGTCCAGGATTTCGCACGGGACCCGTAGCCGCGGGCAGTGGCGGATGATTCCGCGGAGTGCGCACCAGCGCGGATTTCGGCTCTTCCAACACAGCCCCAAAGAACGAGCGTTTTCTCATAGCCCGCGGCCCTATGCTATGATCCGGACCGACCTGAACGCGAATTGCAAGCCCCATTTGGGAGACGTTTCCGCAGGATTTTTTAGGAGGAGGTGCCCTGTTGCACGCTTTTGATTACGCGGCGCCAAAGACCTTGGATGAAGCCGTGTCCTTGTTGACCCAACAAAATGGCCAGGCCCGTGTGCTGAGCGGCGGAACCGATCTGCTGGCCCAGCTCAAGGAGGGCAAGGGCGCGCCTGCGCTGGTGGTGGATATCAAGCACATCCCGAACTTGATGGCCTATGCCTGCGACGCCCGCCAAGGCCTGACCCTGGGAGCGGGCGTGCCCTGTCATAGCATCAACGGCGACAGCTCCATTCGGCAGCTGTACCCGGCCCTGCTGGACTCCTCGTCCCTGATCGGGGGCACCCAAATTCAAGGGCGCGCCACCATTGGCGGCAACCTGTGCAACTCGTCCCCCGCCGCGGATTCCACACCCAATCTGATCGTCCACGAGGCGGTGGCCCATGTAACCGGTCCCGCCGGCGATCGCACCATTCCCGTGGCCGAGTTCTGCACCGGTCCAGGCAGCAACGTCTTGAAGTCAGGCGAATTGTTGGTGTCCGTGCATCTGCCGGCTCCGGCAGCGGGCTTCGGGGCCGCCTACCTGCGCTTCATTCCACGCAACGAGATGGACATCGCCGTGGTTGGAGCCGGTGTGTCCGTGGTCCTGTCAGGCAACAGGATCCAGAAGGGAATTGTGTCGCTGGGAGCCGTGGCCCCCGTTCCGCTGCTGGTGGAAGAGGCGGGAGCCGCCTTGGCGGGGCAAGACATATCTGACGCCCTGTTCGCGCGGATAGGCCAGATTGCGGAAGAGGCGGCCCGTCCCATCTCGGACATGCGCGGCACCATTCCGCAACGCAAGCATCTGGCCGGAGTCCTGACTCGCCGGGCCTTGCAGAAAGCCATTGACCGCGCCCGCGCAGCCTGACTCATTCGCATTTGCGTGCCTACAAGGGAGAACTTGACCAGTGAGCAATAAGATCGTTGTAAACAGCACCATTAACGGGGAACCCCAGGTATTCCTGTGTGAAGCCCGTCAGACAGCCTTGGAAGTGATTCGGGAGACGCTGGGACTGACGGGATCCAAGGAAGGCTGCGGGAACGGCAACTGCGGCGCCTGCAACATCATCTTGGATGGCGTGTTGGTCAATTCGTGCCTGGTCCTGGCTCCCGAGCTGGAAGGCCGCGCCGTGCTGACCATCGAGGGCGTAGCCGACACCTGCGCGGAGGCCGACCTGCATCCCATTCAGCAGAAATATCTGGAGCACGCTGCCCTGCAATGCGGCATCTGCACACCTGGCTTCATCGTGTCCACCAAGGCCCTGCTGGACGAGAACCCCAACCCTACGGAAGGGGACGTGCGGCTGTGGTTGGCCGGCAATCTGTGCCGTTGCACCGGCTACGACAAGATAGTGCGTGCGGTCCTTGATTCCGCTGACGCCATGTCTGCCTGAGCCACCAGGAGAACACCACATGACCACCTCTTCGCAATACAAGATTCTGGGCTCCCGGCCACCCCGACCGGACGGGGTGGACAAGGTCACGGGGCGTGCCGTATACGGCAACGACACTCTGTTGCCGGGCATGCTGTACGGGCATATTGTGCGCAGCCCGCATGCCCATGCCCGCATCGTGGCCATCGACACTTCCAAGGCGGAAGCCTTGCCGGGCGTCCGTGCCGTCGTCACAGGGGCGGATCTGCCCTCGCTGGCGGACAAGATGGAAGACTTGGGGAAAGGAGTGGCCAATCTGCGCTATTCCAGCAACAACATTCTGGCCGATGACAAGGCGCTCTATGACGGCCATGCCGTGGCCGCCGTGGCGGCCGTGGACTTGGGTACGGCGGCCACGGCCGCGGGGCTGATTGAAGTCACCTACGAAGTTCTGCCCCCTGTCATGGACGTGCATCAAGCCATGGCCGATGACGCTCCGATTCTGCTCTCCGATCTGCGTACCGACGAACTGGGCGAATCGCTGGAGGGCGAGACCAACGTAGCTTCCCACTTCTGCCATGCACGGGGCAATCTGGACGCGGGTTTCGCCACCGCGGACGTGGTCATCGAGCGGGAATACAACACGGCCACCGTACATCAGGGATATGTGGAACCCCATGCGGCCACGGCCCTCTGGAATGCCGATGATCGTATTGACATCTGGTGCAGTACCCAGGGAGCCTTCGCCGCCCGCAGCCAAACCGCGATCATCCTGCAGAAGCCGGTTTCGGAGATCTCGGTTACGCCTACCGAGATTGGCGGTGGCTTCGGCGGCAAGATCCCGGTGTATGTGGAGCCGGTCGCGGCCCTCCTGTCCCGGAAAGCCGGACATCGTCCTGTCAAGATCGCGATGTCGCGGGCGGACGTCATCAAGGCCACAGGACCCACTTCCGGCTCGTACGTCAAGGTCAAGATGGGTGCCACCCACGATGGCGTCATCACCGCAGCCCAAGCCATGCTGGCGTATGAAGCGGGCGCGTATCCGGGTTCCCCCGTGCCCAGCGCCTCCCGCGTAGTGCTGGCTCCCTACAAAGTGGAAAACGTGCAGGTTGACGGGTACGATGTGCTGGTCAACAAGCCCAAAGCTTCCCCCTACCGGGCTCCGGGCGGCACCAATGCCGCCTTCGCCTCGGAATCCGTGGTGGATGAACTGGCGCGGGCCGTTGGCATGGACCCACTGGAATTTCGTCTCCAGAATGCCGTGGTCGAAGGGGACAGGCAGGCCAATGGCCTTCCCTTTGGCCGCATTGGCTACATGGAGACGCTCCAGACCGCCATTGACCATCCGCACTATGCCACTCCTTTGGAAGGCGCCTTTCGCGGGCGCGGCGTGGCAGCGGGCTACTGGATGAACTGGGGTGGCAAGTCCTCGGTTTCGGCCAGCGTCGACGCGGACGGCTCCATCAGCCTGTTGGAAGGCTCCACGGACATCGGGGGATCACGGGCCTCCATTGCCATGCAACTCGCGGAATCCCTGGACATTCCCTATGAACAGGTGAAAGCCCAGGTAGTCGGCACCGATCTGGTGGGGTACACCGATCTGACGGGTGGCAGCCGCACGACGGCCATCACCGGCATGGCGGCCTATAACCTAGGGCAGAGCCTGAGGGCGGAAATGGCCCGGCGCGCCGCCGAACTAATGGAAGTGGACGCCGACACAATCCAGTATGAAGAGGGAGTTTTCAGCTCCAACGGAACCCGCGTGACCTTCAATGAAGTGGCGGAGAAAGCCCATGCCCACGGAGCCCCTATTGTCGGCACAGGCACCGCGGCTCCGGATCAGTGGGGAGCCGCCTTCGGACTGCACATCGTGGACTTGGAAGTGGATCCAGAGACCGGCAAGATCAAGATACTGCGCTACACGGCTCTACAGAATGTGGGCAAGGCCGTTCATCCCAGCTATGTAGAGGGCCAGATGCAAGGCGGCGTGGCGCAAGGCATTGGGTGGGCCATCAATGAAGAGTATGTCTACGGAGATGACGGCACGCTCTTGAACGCCAGCCTCTTGGACTATCGCATGCCGACTTCCCTGGATCTGCCCATGATTGAAACGACGCTGATCGAGGTGCCTTGGCCCGACCATCCCTACGGGGTGCGCGGCTGCGGTGAAACCCCGATTGTGCCGCCCGCGGGCGCGATCGCCAACGCCCTGCATGATGCCTTGGGGGTGCGCATGGAAGAACTCCCCATGTCGCCCGGCAAGGTACTGGAGCGGATATGGGCCCAACAGGCTGCCTGATCACCCTCTACTATCGAGGCGTCCAGACGATCTCCGGCCGAGTTCCCGACCATGCCCACTGTCTGGATACCGCCACTCATGCGTCCGCTGAGCGGAGATCGGCCTCGGCTGGAAATAGCGGGCGAGACGGTCCGTGAAGTAATTGACAATCTGGATTTGGAATGTCCAGGCACAAAGGAACGATTACTGGCCGAGGGACGAGTCAAGCCCGGCATCGCCATTGCCATTGACGGCGTGGTCCTCACAAAAGGACTGGGCTCCAAGGTGACGCCGGACAGCGAAGTGCACTTCGTGCCGGCCATCAGCGGGGGCAGGAGAGCACAGGCCGGCAGAAACAGACGCCTGAGCGGCCGCCCTTCGCCTTGATCGCGCTCCCGGAGATCTGCCCCCCCTCCCTGTGCAGGCGCACGGGGGGGTCGATTCCGGTCGGCATTGCCTATATGGTTCAGACGGGATCCCTTGTCTGCGGGATCCCGTCTCTTATGCCGTGCAATAAAGGCAGCTTGCCGACAAGACGTCAGAAACGCGGCATATTGCAATCTTGGGCTTGAATTCTGACTTTGTGACAAGTCCTGCGGATTGCTCCAGGGGACTGGTGGGCAAGCTGCCGCCCCAGAATTCAAATAGACAATCCAGTGCACAGTGTCTCCCCTCTCTGCGCTTGTCGTTCAGCGATCAAAACCACCGCCGCACCTTTCACAGGCCCCTGTGATCATTCCTGCAGACTTGCAGGCGGCATCTCTATCGCCTCCGTCATCGGCTCCTCGTCAGAAATCGCCTTCTCGGACCCTGTCTCCACTCAGCTTCACAACCTTGGCAGGTCGGACAGGATCGTTGTTCTCCAACATACCCTTGCCCTGCTTCAATTTCATGGCAGCCACACTGTCCAGGCCCGCCAATTTCATCGCTCCCGCCAACGCCTTCCCGTCTGCTCCATAGTACTCGAACCATGGCATTCCGGCATTCGTGTAATCCAAGGCCGTAGGGGGTAGGCTTGGCGGTTCCATTCCGGTCACGGAGAAGAACTGCATGCTGTTGAGAATGTGCACGAAGCAACGAGAGTGCGCTGTCAGGTCCCAAGCCTCCAAACCGTATGGATCTGTGTAGATCTCTTGGTGCATGAGGCCGCCCGGAGCCACACTCATGTCGGGGATGCAGCAGTAGTCAACAGCTTTCATCGCTTCCGCTTCGTACACTGCCGCCTTCATGGGATACACCACGATCTGCAGACCGCCGTGCTGGCTTTCTCCGGTCAGCTGCTCCTCTGCCGAATATCCTTCCCCCAACGGCATGGCAACGAACTGTCGGACCAATCCTTTGCCAACGTTGAATCCGTCCAGCCAAGGCTGCTCCGGCGTCACCAAGTAATTCTGCGGATCTTCAACTAGGTCTTGTCGCAATGCCGCGGCTTCAGCCGCGGCATTGCGACGCTGCAGCCAGATTTCGCCGGTCAAGGCATCAATCTTGCCGGCGGCCACCTTCACGGCCATGGGATAATCGCCATCGAAGGAGATCCACATGGCTTCCGATTGGTACATGGGCAGAAAGACGCCGCCGTGTTGGCCCCAGCGGGCCGGCACCTTGTCAAGGTGGTCGTCCACATGACAAACCGGGAAATCCCCCAACCCGGGCGGCAAGGGATAGTCCCGATTGTCATCGGGAATGCGCAGGGTACGCCGAAACCCGATCGAGCACCAGGCCTCCTCATGCACATCGGGAAATCGAAATGTCAGTCGATTGCGTTTCAATTCGATCATGAGTTTCCTTATCCTTGAAATTGACAAACGCTTGCATCTACCAGTCGCCATCGCGAATCTCGCGCACGACAGTCAGAATCGCATGATCAGGAGCGCTTTTGAGTTGCCGCAGCAGGTCGGCGAACAGCTGTGGACGCTGCAGAATGATGTCTTTCAGGTCGCTGGACACCTTGCCGGCCATTGCCAAAAGCAAGTCGGGATCTTCGTCCAATTCGCAGGCAAGGCGGCGAATGGTCTGCTCCGAAGGCGGAGCCACTTGATCCCGCTCAATTTTGCTCAAGTAGGCGGGTTCAACTCCAATGCGGTGGGCCACTTGGCGTACCGAGAAGGACCGATCCTTTGCCCGGATGAATTCTCTTCTTGCACGAAGATAGCCTCCAAATGTCATATGTCATACATAGTACACATTATAGGGCCGACAAGTCAAGGGACAAACTCGTTTCCGCGCCTGTTCCGACAATTTCTGGCACCCTGTGCTCTCAAAATGCAACAGGGATTCTCCTCCGCCTAGCCCGTCCTGCGCCCCTGCACGCCCGCTTTTTGCGCAGACACACTCTCTGGGCAAAGACAGAATCCCGACTTTCCGCCGGAGGCAGCATGGTGGATGATTCTGCGGATCGGGCAACGTATGTCCCAAGCTCTGTCATCCAGCGCCAAGCGAAATTAGGACCAAGAGAGTCTTCAACTCCTTGATACCATATATAATATAGAGGCTGTCAGGCCCTCGTAGCTCAGATGGATAGAGTGCCGGCCTCCGGAGCCGGAAGCACAGGTTCGAGTCCTGTCGAGGGTATGTTCACCGTGAATTTGCGGTGCAGTCCTTGTAAGGCGGACGCTGGAGCCACTGTGGCAACGGTCAGCGCCAATGTCGTTTCAATCCTTGAGGCATGAAAGAGGAATGTGTTATGTCGAATTTTAGCGGTCTATTGAGTAGGCGCGGTTTTCTGAGGTTGACCGCAGGCGCCACAGGGCTCGCGGTGGCGGCGGCCTGCGCCCCAGCGGCTCCTGTCAGCAGTGGTGGCGAGGCGGCGGACACTGGCGAGGAAGCGGTGGATCTCCGTCTTTCCGCGTGGGCGGACGTGCAGGACGCCGAGGTATACAAGAACATGGTCAATGCCTACATGGAGACCCATGAAAACGTGAATGTCACCGTCGAACAGTATCCCGGTGGCTATTACGAAAAGATTCAGGCCAACTTTGCCGGTGGCGATTCGGCCGACATCCTCTATTACCAGGGCTGGCAGTTCCAGTCCTATGCCGAGAACGGCGTGCTGGCTCCGCTGGATGACTACATCGCGGCCTCTGATGCCAGCGCCATGTTCCCGGACAACGAAAACTACAACAGCATGACCCAGTGGGATGGCAACACCTATATGACTCCCACGGACACCGGGCCGCTGGTCATCTACTACAACAAGGACATTTTCGACGAGAAGGGCGTGAGCTATCCATATGCGGGCTGGACTTGGGACGAGTTCAAGGCGGCGGTGGAATCGCTTTCCTATACGCGCGACGATGGCACGCAGGTATATGGATGGGCGCAGGCCGCGGGCTGGAATGGATCCTATGGACGCTGCGCCAACTTTATGCGCCGCAATGGCCATGTGGAGTGGGACACCATTGTGGAACCCACGGAGGCCCGTTGGGATCATCCCGACGTGATTTCCGGCCTGCAGTTCGTAGTGTACGACACCATCGCCAACAGTTGGTCCCCGGGGCCCGATGTGATTGCTGGCGGCGGCGTGGGCGTGGACACGGGACGGGTGGCCATGGTCTTGGAAGGTCCCTGGTTCATGCCCCGGCTGTATGGGGAACTGGCCACCACGGAAGAAGGCATCAACTTTGACGTGGAACTGGCTCCGGTCGGCGAGGACGCTCACAACTACACCTTTGGGCATGTGCATGGACACGTCATCACCGCCCCGTCGGAACAAAAGGATACATCCTGGCAGGTAATCGAGTTCATTCTCAGCGACGACGGACAGGCCATCATCGCCAATGGGGGGCGTCTGTGCGGTACCCCACGCAATATCGAAAATCTCTGGGCGCCCATTGCCTCCGAAAAATACCAGTTCGAGAACACCGGCGCCTTCGTCTCTTCCATGGCGGAAGGGGCCACACCCGTGGTGTTCGGTGAAGGGTCACAGATGCATGCCTATGGCGGAGCCCCCATCACAAGTCTGTGGGACAAGCTGCTGGGATTGCAGGAGACCGCCGAGACCGCCGTCAAGACGGCAAACATGGAAATTCAGGCGCTGCTGGACCAGTACCACGCCGAGCGCAGCTAACGGCATGCCGTACATGGGTCGGCGCCCGCTACGCCCCATGTCCTGAAACCGACCCGTCAGACTGGCACGCGCCAGTCTGACGGGCTCTCAAGGCCGATCCCCGGCTCTTCCATGTCGACCACTGTATCCATAGCTCCGTCCCGTCTGTCCGCATCCAGACGCAAGGACCTGCGGGACGGCATTCTCTTTACCGCCCCCTTCCTGCTGGGAGCCTTGTTCCTCTGGGTGGGGCCCATGTTCTATTCCCTCTTCCTGCTGGTGCAGGATTGGAATCTGATTACGCCCCCGGAATTCGTGGGCCTCCAGAACTTCCAGCGTCTGATGGAAGATCCCCGCTTCAGCAAGTCCTTGTACAACACGTTCTACTACACTTTTTTCAGCGTGCCCTTGCAACTGGCCTCCGCCTTTGCCTTGGCTCTGCTGCTCAATCAGCGCATCCGCGGCATCGGCATTTACCGGGCCGTCTTCTACCTGCCCTCCATCACACCGGCCGTCGCCTTCGCCGTGGTCTGGATCCAAATCCTAAACCCCGACAGTGGCATTCTGAACCAGATACTGGGTTTCTTCGGCATTCCCCGCATCAAGTGGCTCTTTGACCCGGTCTTCACCCGTCCGGCCTTTGTGCTGATGAGCATGTGGCTGGTGGGAGCCCAGATGGTGATCTTCCTGGCGGGGTTGCAGAGCGTGCCCAAGGAACTGATCGATGCGGCCCAGATTGACGGAGCCAATGTATGGCAGCGGTTCCGCAACATCACCGTACCTGTCATATCGCCCATCTTTTTCTTCAACCTGATCATCGGCGTGATCGGCAGCTTCCAAGTCTTCACCAACGCGTTCATCATGACCAAGGGCGGCCCGCAGGATGCCACCCTGTTCCTGATCCTGTACATCTATCAGAACGCCTTTCAATTCTTCAAGATGGGGTATGCGGCCACCATAGCCTGGGTACTGTTCGCGATCATCATGATTATCACCGTCGTGCAGTTTCGCTTTGCCCGCACGTGGGTGTACTACGAGGCCGAAACCGAATGATGCGGTGGCGTCCGGCCCTGGGTCAGTTGCCCTGGCATCTCGTTGCCGTCACCATCGGGTTCACCTTTCTGCTGCCTCTGCTGTGGATGCTGAGCACCGCCCTCAAGGCTCCAGGGGCGGTGTTCGAAACTCCGATTCAGTGGATTCCCGACAATCCGCGCTGGGACAACTATGCACAGGTCTTCCTCAAGCTGCCCCTGTTTGCCCGGTTCTTTGTCAACACTTTTTATGTATCCATCATGGGCACCCTGGGCTCGGTGGTATCCTCGCTGGTGGTGGCCTTTGGCCTGGCCCGCATCAACTGGCCCGGTCGCAAGCTGGTCTTCGGCCTGCTGGTCGCCACCCTGATGCTGCCCGGCGTAGTGACCATCATCCCTCTCTTCATCATTTACAAGACCATCAATCTGGTCGGCACCTTTTATCCGCTGTGGCTGCCGGCCTGGTTCGGCTTTGCCTTCTACATCTTTCTGATGCGCCAGTACATGCTGACTCTGCCGCTGGAACTGGATGAGGCGGCCAAGATGGATGGCGCATCCCACTTTCGTATTCTGTGGCAGGTGATTGCGCCGCTGTGCGGACCCGCCCTAGCGGCCATCGCCATCTTTTCGTTTCTGCTACATTACAATGACTTTCTGGGTCCGCTGCTGTATGTAACATCCAACGAGATGTTTACGCTGCAGCTGGGCCTGCTCTGGTTTCAGGGACGTTTCGGCAACTTCTGGCATCTCGTCATGGCGGCTTCGGTCATGACGATTGCGCCGGTATTGGTCTTGTTCTTCATCGCCCAGAAACACTTTGTGGAGGGCATTCAATTGACAGGTCTGTCCGGTCGCTGACCGACAAGCTCATTCAACCCTGACAGGAGTGAATCCATGACTGCAGTCGCTGCCCATACCTCCCTGCAGGCCATCGCCTCGTCCGAGGAAGTGGCCTCCTTTGCCGAAAACGGTTTCCTGGTGGTCGAAGATGTCCTGACACCCGGGGAGCTGGAGGCCTTGCGAGGCGAAACCACCCATATCTGTCGCGGCGAACGCGGCAGGGTGACGGGATTGCCCGCGTTCTCGGACACCGAGAGCGACGCGGAGATCATCGCCAAGACCCTGTGTGTGCATTTCCCGCACAAAATCTCCGCCACCATGTATGCCACACTGGCGCAGCCTCTGATTGTGCACTATCTGACTGCCCTGATCGGGTCCAACGTGAAATGCATGCAATCCATGCTCTTCATCAAGAGCGCCGGCAAGCCCGGCCAGGCTTGGCACCAAGACGAGGCCTTCATTCCCACCCGCGACCGCTCCCTGACCGCGGCTTGGATGGCCCTAGACGACGCCACGCCGGAAAATGGCTGCCTGTGGGCCATCCCAGGATCGCACAGGCACGGTGTGCTTTGGCCTTCCCGGGAGCACGATGACGAACGCTACGACTGCGCGGTCGAGGCCTTTGACTTCCCCTACACCGACAAAGATGGAGTCATGATTCCGGCCAAGGCGGGTTCCGTGGTCTTCTTCAACGGATACCTGCTGCACCGGTCTCTGCCCAACCACGCGGAAACGGGATTTCGCCGATCCTTGGTCAACCACTACATGAGCGCGGAATCATTGTTGCCTTGGCGGCTGCCCACGGAAGGCCAGTCCATGGGCACCGCGGACTTCAGGGACATTGTGCTGGTGGCGGGGGAGGACCCTTACGCGTACAAGGGCATCGAACAGTCTCGCTTTTCCCATGTGCGCCCGAACAAGGAAGGTGGCTGTCGGTGGCCCACCCAGGAAGAGAGCGCGGTGGCGGACAGGGAAGCCTTTCCCGTGATGGGCAGCGCACCCATGATGGGGTAAGACCACTGCCAGGCATCAACCTGATGGTCGGGTCGGAACCAATGGAAATCAGAGCATAGCTCCCGCGGCGGCCCGCGGGGTTATGCGTTGACAGCCGCGGCCGCCTCCGCTACGCTTTCGATAGTCTGTTCGATGACCTCGGGCGTATGGCTGAGGGAGAGAAACAGGGGATGCCCTGGTGGCAAGTACACCCCCCGGGCCAAGCAGCCCTGCAACAGCGAGGTCACCCGCGCACGATCCGCTTCGTCCACGACCGGCGTCGGCATGGGGCCCAGACCCGTCAGTCGATATCCAATCTCATGCTCCCGGGTGGCTGCGTTGAGTCCCTCCATGAGCCGCTCCCCCATCTTCCATTGATGCGCAATGCCGTCGCGCCGCTGCATCTCGGAGATGACCACCCCCAATGCGGTGAGGCTGAGCGCGTCGCAGTGGAACGTGGCCGCGAGCCATGCTTCCTGACACTGGGGACTTTCCAGAATCTCCTTGCGTCCTGCCACAAAGCTGCCCGGATAGCCATTGCAACAGGCCTTACCAAAGGTGGACATGTCCGGGGTCACTCCACAATATTCGCCGGCGCCGCCATAGGCCACCCGAAATCCCACCTTGATCTCATCGAAGATACAGAGGGCGTCGTACTGGTGGGCCAACTCCACGCACCCCTGCAGAAACGCGCGGGTGGGACCCTCCCCGCGCGTGGTCTCCATGATCACGCAGGCCACTTTCCCGGCATGGCGCCGCAACAGATCCTCCAAGGCCTGCAGATCATCGTACGGGGCTTCCAAGGTGAACTGTCCGACTTGTTCCGGCACTCCGATGCGCCCCGCCATGGCCCAGTCGTGCCAACCGTGATAGCCGCTGCGGATGATGTAGTCCTTCCCGGTGTAGGCGCGCGCCAGCCGAATGGCGCCCGTCGTGGCAGCGCTGCCGCCAATCAGAAACCCCAGCATCTCCGCGGACGGAATCAAGTCTATCAATCTCTGGGCCATATTCACTTCCTGCTCCCAAGCCGTAGTGAAAATGGCGCCGTGCTGTATCTGCTGCGTGATGGCGGCGTTCACCACCGGATCGTCATAACCGAGCAGAATGGGGCCATAGGCCAGCAGATAGTCCACATAGGCATTGCCATCCACATCCCAGAAGCGCGGACCTTGCGCTCGGGAAATGAAAACGGGATAGCCCCGCGCTATCATCTCGTGACTGCGCTTGTGCCCTTGGCAGCCACGAACCAGCAGTGCATCGGAACGGGCCAACAGTTCCGCAGAGCGGGCGATGACAGGGGTGGCGGGCTGGTGGGACATGGGATTCTCCATTCAACAGCAAGGGGACGGCCGACAGTGCAGGTCTGCGGCACGGAAGTCTTTTTCAGGCCAGACCCAGACCTGCATCGATATCATGCTGGTAGGCATCCGCGTCCCCCGCCAGCACCTCATCCATGGATACGACCCGACCTGCGGCATTGGACTCGAGCAAGGCGTAGACCAAGGCGACGGATCGTGTGCCCTGCGCCAGATCCACCTCCACGGCTGTACCCTCCGCGATGGCCCGGCCAAATTCAGCGTACTCAATGGCAATAATGCGGGGATCGATCTCCGTAAAGGGCAGACTGTACTGCCAAAGCCTGTCGCCCCCGAAGAGAGCCGCGGTAGCTGAATCCAGAACGAAGTCTGGCACCAAGTCCAGCACGGCCTCCTCTACAACGGGTGTGCGCCCCGACAGATGCACCTGTACCGCGTCCCCACTGCGATCGTTCGGCAGCGTCAAGGAGCCTTGGGATCCATAGAGGCTGCGTTGAAAAACGCCCCGGCCGTGGGCGGCATGATCTTCCACGAATTGGGCCACCGCCCCGCTTTCAAAGGCAATGGTGCCGTAGGACGCATCCTCTGCCGTGGGTTCGAAGGTCGCCGGCATCACTTTCTGCCAGCGCCCATAGATGCCGGCGGGATTGGAGGTCATGTCGTCGTCCTTGCCCGCGGCCGGATTGCGCCGCACTTTTTCATGCAGGCGAGTCTGGCCAAACACGGTAACAGCCTTCCCTAGGTAATATTCCAAGATATCGGTGAAATGCACTCCCACATCCAAGAGCACGCCGCTTTGATCCTTCATGTGGCGCCACACGGAAATGGTCATCAGATCCGACCCGCCCAACACATTGTGCAGCATGAGGCGTGGCTTCCCAATGACGCCTGCATCCAAGAGCGCCTTGCCCAGCCGGTTCATGGGATCCCGACGATAGTTTTCCGCCACGCTGAGGATCAGATCGGTGCCGGCATGGGCTTCCTCCATGACGCGACAGCTGGCTACCGTGAGTCCCACGGGCTTCTCGCACATCACATGCCATCCCCGTTGCAGGGCCTCGCAAACCACTCCATGATGATAGCGGGGCGTGGTGGTGACATCCACCGCCTGTACGCCCAGTGGTTCCAGTTCCTCCAGGCTTAGAGCTACCACCGGGCGCGCTCCCAAACGTTGCTCCGCTTCGTCCGCCAGCCGCTGGGCGTTGTCTGCCACGGGATCACAGGCACCCACCAGCTGGAACTGGGAAAGGCCCTTGCGCTGCAGCGCGGCCAAGGCCCTCAAATGCCGGTTGCCCATGCCTCCACAGCCTACAATGGCAAGTCGCAGCTTTTCCATGGCTCTGTATTCCCTTGCATCCAACAGTGCAACCAGAACCACAGCGGACCTTCTACCGTTGGGAATCCCCCGGCGGACCGGACCATTTTCTAGCCTGCAGTCTGGCTCTAAGGGAAATTATCTCACAGGCGTTTTCTTTCCCACTCGCCTTGGCTGGGGCCTGTCCGTGGCGCCAAGGCTGTCATGCCGGCCGCACGCCTCCCTTGGTGGCGGGATCCAACTGGATAGTGTGAATCCACAACATCGGTACGGGTAGGAGACAGGTCGGAATTCTTGTGGACGACTCGAGCTCTCAAAATTCCCAACGGCCCTGTCCTGCTATATAATGCAATCTCGGTCTGGTCGAAGCCCAATAACAATACATATAGGGAGCAAAGATACATCATGCGTTCTCCTACGCCCACACGAAGACAATTCCTGAGGCTCGCGGGAGCCACTACGGTGGCCGGCCTACTCGCAGCCTGCGCCGTTCCGGAATCTTCTGGAGATGACGCCATGGCCGAACCAGTGACGATTCGATATGGGCGCCACGACCCTGGCGCCGGAGTGGAAGTCACATTGGAATCCTTTGCGGAAGAGTATCCCCAGATTGAAGTGTCCATTGAGGTCATTGGCGAATTCCACGCCAAGATCCCCGCGCTGGCCGCCGCCGGTTCTTTGCCGGACGTGGTGCGCAGCTGGGAGGCCATGGCGCTGGATCTGGGCCGGAACCATCAGTTCATCGACATCCAGGCCTATGTGGATGGCCAGGCGGACTTCCACCCGGAAGACTTCTACACCAACTGGTGGACCTATCCGGTGGAAGATGGCAAGCGTTTCGGCATTCCGGACGCCGTGGCTACCCATGTGACCTTTTACAACAAGGATCTCTTTGACAAATCGGATGTGGGCTATCCCGATCCGGACAACTTCACGTGGACGCACTTCGAGGAGATGGCGCGCGCCATCAGCGATCCGGACAACAAGATCTGGGGTTCCGAAACCATTCCGGTCGGCTGGCACATGTTCAGCATCAAGCAGGTCTGGCAGCATGGCGGTTCCTTCTATAGCGACGATTACCGCTCCTGCACCATTGGCGACGCGCCCGCCATGGAGGCCTTGCAATATTGGGCCGACCTCCTGTTGGACGGCAACATCATGCCTTCGCCCTCCCAGCTGGTCGGCATCGGCGGCGCCGGCGCCGCCGCCGAGTTGCTGACCGCCGGTCACATTGGCATGCAGCGCATGGGTTCTTGGATTACCGGCGGTCTGGTCGAGGCCGGGTTCCAGTTCAATGTGGCGCCGGAGCCCATGTCCACGGAGCAGGCCACCATTGCCCATGGGGCTTTCAACAACATTTCCACGAATTCGGACTACAAGGACGAGGCTTGGACCTGGTTGAACTACAACTGCAGTACGCAGGGCATCTACAACTACTGTTCGCAAGCCAATTTTCCGGGGGCTCGCAGGTCTTCCAACGAGATTGCCCCGCTGCCATGGGTCGCGGAGGTGGACTTCGAAGTGAACTGGGAACTGATTCCCGCATCTCTGGAATACGGACGCATTCTGCCTGGCCCAGCCAATGAAGGCGAAGCTCTGAAGCTCATCGGTGATGGCTTGGAAAAAATCTACTCGGGAGACGCCAAGGCCGCGGACATCCTGCCTGAGATCGCCGAGAAAGTGACTGTCGTCATCTCCGACGTCTAGTTCTGCGCTCCAGTCACGAACACAGGGCGGTCCACCCGAGTGACCGCCCTGTTTCTTGTTGGTCCTTGATTTCCCTTCCCAAGGTCCTTCCTCATTATGACAGCCGGATTCTTTTCCTTGGGCCGACGCCGCGCCAAGATCCAGGAAACCATCACGGCCTACCTCTTTATCCTGCCGTGGATCATTGGCTTCCTGATTTTCATCGGGGGGCCTATCGTCGCGTCCTTTGCTCTGAGCTTCTTCAAGTGGAAGGTCATTGCGCCTCCCGAGTTCCGGGGTCTGGCCAACTATGTGGCCATGTTCTCCGGAGACGATCTGTTCCGCAAGTCTCTGGGCATCACCTTTCGCTTTGTCCTCTACTCCGTCAGCCTGTCCCAGGTCCTGTCCCTGTCCTTGGCCATGTTGCTGAACCAGCGCGTGCTGGGTCTGGGCATCTGGCGCACCATCTTTTATCTGCCGGCGGTCGTCAGCGGCGTAGCCGGATCCGTGCTGTGGGCTTGGCTGTATCAACCGGAATGGGGGATCATCAACAACCTGCTGGAATTTGTGGGCCTGGAGGGGCGCAACTGGCTGTGGAACAAGGAGTTGGTGCTGGGCGCCTTGATCGTCAAAAGCCTCTGGAACGTAGGGGTACCCATGGTGATCTACATGGCGGCGCTGCAGGGTCTGCCCCAAGATCTCTATGAAGCCGCCGATCTGGACAACGCCGGCGAAGCGACGAAGTTCTGGAACATCACGCTGCCCTTGATTTCTCCGGTGATCTTCTTCAACGTGGTGATGGGGGTCATCGGGCAGATTCAGACCTTTGCCGAACCTTACGTGATGACAAACGGCGGACCGGACAACGAAACGCTGTTCCTGGGGCTGCATCTGTATCAAAACGCGTTTCATTTCCTCAAGATGGGATACGCCTCGGCCATGGCCTGGGTCATGTTCCTAATCATTTTTGCCCTGACCCTGTTTCAGTTCGGGCTGGCCAGCCGCTGGGTGTACTACGAAGGTCAGGGCGCCTAGGCCATCTCGAACATGAGCTCGACCCCTTCGAATCCCGGGTCCCCGCAGATCCTGCTGTTCGGCAATCGATTTCGGCGGGGGCTGCTGCACATGGCCTGTGTCTACGCGGCCTTGACCCTCCTGGCTCTCATTTTCCTGCTGCCCTTCTACTGGATGCTTAACACCTCCTTGAAAGAATCCACGCGGGTCTTTCAGTTGCCTCCCGACTGGTATCCCAATCCGGTTCGCTTCTCCAACTACATCGAGGCCTTTTCCGAATCCAGCGCGGACATCAAGAACGAAGTCCCCTTCATCCGCTACGTCTGGAACACGGCATTGATATCCGTCAACGGCACGCTGGCGTCCATGTTTGCCAGCTCGCTGATTGCCTATGCGTTCGCCCGCATGGAATTCCCGGGCAAGCGAGCCATGTTCCTGGGGGTGATCAGCACCCTAATGGTGCCGTTTACCGTACTGATGGTGCCCCAGTTCATATTGTGGCGCTATCTGGACTGGCTGGACACCTTCCTGCCCCTGACCGTCCCCTACTGGTTTGGATCCGCCTGGAACATATTTCTGTTGCGGCAGTTCTTCTTGACCATTCCGCGCGAATTTGATGAATCCGCCCGCCTGGACGGAGCCACACATTGGGTAATCTTCACGCGCCTGATCCTACCGTTGTCCAAGCCGGCATTGGCCGCGATTGGCGTACTGGCTTTCGTCTATTTCTGGAACGATTTCCTGGGACCGCTGATCATCCTCTCCAAGCCCAAAAATTTCACTTTGACCATGTTTCTGGTCAACTTCTCGGTGGCATTCATTCGCACCACCCCTTGGCACCTTTACATGGCCGCGGCCTTGGCCATCATTTCGCCGTGCCTGCTGCTCTTCTTCTTTTCTCAGCGAGCTTTCATCAAGGGCATTACCATCACCGATTTCAAGCGCTAGTTCCCAGAACGGTCACCTGCAGTTCCCATCCGACTTTCACCCGTGTGCCTGCAGCCCAAATCCCGAGAATTCGGGCACCGTAGCCAACAAGGAAGCAGACTGCGTATACAAGAGCGACCAATTCACTGACCCCCGAGAGACTTTGGACTAGCCTGCCTGCCCGTCAGGCGACCGCGCGCTCCCGAATGGAACAGCACAGCTCCGACACTTGTTCCAGCAACCCCGTTGGATCTTCCATGCCCTCGTATCGAAACTTCACCGCGTAATCCGTCAGCCAGACCAGCGATTCTCCCGCCTGCACATTGTTTCCGGAGACATGACGGCGAACGATGGCACTCAATTCGTCAATGGCGTGCTGATTGCGATATCGAGACCCTAATGCCAAGATCCAGCCCTTCAGTGCGTTCTCGAACAGCCTGCTACCAGGATTTCAGCGGTACGTAGATTGCGCCATGCGGCCGTAAACCGCTGTGCATGGAAAACGGGCATTTCAAAACAGCAAAACGCAGTTGGCAGGATATCAGTGCCAACGCGCTTTCTAGCTCAGGTTCATCTTTGCACCGATTATATAGACAAGACAAAGTACGGTAGCCTTGGGACAAAGGGAGCGCACTTGGAGGCGCAGAATGCTTGCATATTCGTTCCATGACATCTATACACGGCTACACAAACACAAACGCTAGACGGGCAGCCTGACGGACGCAACGGGCCAGTCCACTCCAAGGCAAATAGGCCTGCAGCAACTGCACTATATGGTCCGGCATCCAAGAGCAGGCTTGCTGTCTCTTGGGGGTGGATCTCCTTGGAGCCCAATGCCCCCTAAGCCCAGCTGAATACAACGTCTCCGATCGCTTTTGATCAGCAGAGACGGCATGAGGCAAAGGGCCATTGATGCAATGGAGCCAAATCATGCACTGACAAGAATACGCATGACAAGGTTGGCGTAGAGTGTTTTTATGAACAAGAAGAAACAACAAATCGTATTGGCGGCAATGGCTGCGGGAGGGGAGAATGCATCCTTCAATCCTGCACAGATACAGAAGCTGCTCTTCCTGATTGACAACGAAATCCCTGAGTGGATTGATGGTCCCCACTTTGACTTCAAGCCTTACGAATACGGGCCTTTTGACAGGATGGTCTATACCATTGTCGAGTCGCTACACTCTGCGGGCAATGTGAATGTTGACCGTACTGGACAATATCCCCAATATGCATTGACACCCCAAGGATATAGACAGGGGATCGAGGTCCAAGGGAAGATGCCAACATTTGCGTCTGCATATCTTGTGGAAGCTGCAGTGTGGATACGCACCCTTACATTCCGGCAACTTCTAACTGCCATTTATGCTGAATATCCCGAAATGGCCGTCAATAGTTCCTTGCCTCATTTGGCCCATTCTGCGCGGGAGACGACAGCCCAAGGCGCTCCCTTGAAGACATTTTTGCGACGCAGTCCGCTGCAGTCCTTCCTCTTGGGCATGGCACGCGCGGTTGATCTGATGGGCGCGCTCAACAGTAATGATGAAATCCTCAGGAAACTGCAGGATTCTCTTAACGGTGTGGAAGCAGTCGACGAAGTATGGGCCTCCGTAGGAGATGACATGCGAAACGCTTTTGAAGCGAATTGGCGTTTCCCCATGCACAAGCAGTCCAGCTATGCAAAGTGACTTTTCTGAAGAAAGACAACCTGCAGACCATGAAGCAGAAAAACCTGGAGACCTCAAGCCGACACAGAGAAGGGTACAGTACACCAAGAATTTCAAGTTTGGTCGGCACATTATTCGGGACCTTTGCCTCACCTCCAATTCCTCGTTGGGGAAATGGGATATCTCGTCTGGAAAACCAAACCCGAAATTCACTGTATACACCTGCAAATGCTCCAAGGAATCCACACAGATGGGGATGCTGCCGCCCCGAGAACTACAACGCTTCCATGTCCATCCATCCAAACATGAAAACCTGTCGATTGTCACCTTGCCAATATCTTCGACGGTTGGGTTCTGAAGAAGACAGCCTTGACATACAATCTAAGATCGTTTAGCTGTGTTGCAGTCTGGACGCGCCTTCCTGCAGTCGCCTGACTGCCCTGCCTCTTCTGCCTGCTTCCGGTCACAGTGCTTGAGGGCAGCAGCCCTATCTGCGCAAGACGGGTCCAGCCTGTCAGACAACAGATGTCCGCAGGACATGCCAAAAATCGCAAATGGCACAGATACATTGGTCTCCTGCGATTGCCACCCGACAGCTTGAATTCTCCTGCCTCCCAATTGTCAACATCGACAACTGCATTTTGAGAAGAGACAATGACAGTGTCCACCCCATTGATCCAGACGATCGAACTGCTGCAGAAGAGAATCCGCAGCTATCTTGAACAGCGGCATCGGCCCAACGAAGACGACACAATTCGCATCTTCATTTTGCCTCTGCTGACTGCACTGGGATGGAACATCGAGGACTGGGACGAAGTCAAGGGGCAGTACCGCCACAGGAGTTCCGACAATCCGGTCGATTACGCCTTGTGGTTGCAGGGGTCGCCTGTTCTTTTTGTGGAGGCCAAGTCTCTCACCGAACGTCTTGAAGATCGAAAGTGGGTCGTGCAAACGCTCAATTATGCAAATACGGCGGGTGTTGACTGGTGCGTGCTGACCAATGGAAACGAGTACCGATACTACAAGACCCATGCCAAAGGCGAAGCCGAGAACAAGCTCTTCCTGACTGCGAAAGTGGACAGTGATGAATCCGTGGCAAACCGGGCAGCCAAGTTCGCTCTGATCAGCAGAGACTGCATGAGGCAAAGAGACATTGACGCAAGGTGGACCAACTCGCGCACCGATACGCAGATCCAGAACATACTGGAAAATTTGCTGGAGGATGACAGTCTGGTTCGCCTCGTGCAAAAACGTTCCAATGGCCTTAGGCCGAAGGAGATCAGGCAATCGTTGCAGCGAGCCTCAATCCGAGTTGATTATCCAGACATTGGCGAAGCGCTGGACAATGGAGAATCTGAAGCGATCTCCGTCATACCCCCGATTCGGTCCAAATCCAAGAAAAAAGGTCTGCCTAGGACCAAGGATCTGTTTGAACGTGGCCTACTCAAGAAAGGCATGATGCTGAGCATCAGAAATCATGCGGGAAGCGACGCATCAGTGACAGACGGAAACACCGTGGAATTCCGAGGAGAGAGAATGTCCTTCCATGCTTGGGGTTGCCGCGCCACAGGATGGTCTGCGATCCAGATTTACGCACATGCTGTAACGGAAGATGGAAGGCTGCTGCAGGAGTTGCGCCAGCAAGCGATTGACCTTGCCAAGGATTCGGAGTAGTGAAAACCTCAAGTAAACGCTTTCTTTTGCCTATGGGGCAAGTCGCCCCACGCCTTTCCCATGAAGGGCTTCGCGGAGGCAAGGTCACCACCGCAAGCTCTCTTCAAGACGTGGGCGAAGCGTTGCACCCAATGCCATCGAAAAGTGACTCCGCCACCAAGCTTGCCAGAGGCAAAGATGACTCAGCAAGACAGCTTGTGCAACAGGCGATGATACGCTGTCTGGCTTCGCCGGAAACTCGCTAGACGGAAGAACTCGTTGGGGGAATGGGATTTCTCGTCCGGCAGCCCAAACCCGAAATTGACCGTGTATGCTCCCAAATGCTCCAAGAAGGCTCCGCAGATGGGAATGCTGCCGCCGGTGCGCACGTAATAGGGATCTTGACCATACAAGTCGACCAACACGTCACGGGCCGCCATGTTGCCCCAGTGTTCCTTGGGGATGACATAGGGCTTGCCGTTCATGGTCAGGAAGTCCACGGACGCCTCCACCCCCGCGGGCACATGTCTTTCCACATGCCGTTGCAGCAGATGCCGAATTGAATCGGGGTCCTGACGAGGTACCAGACGACAGGTGATCTTGGCGTGTGCCATACTGGGCAGCACGGTCTTGATGCCCTCCTGCTGAAATCCTCCCCAGATGCCGTTCACTTCCAGGGTGGGGCGATGCCAAGTGCGTTCCCGCGTAGAATAGCCCTCCTCTCCATGTACGGCGGCGATACCCAATTCGTCCCGATACTTGTTCTCATCAAAGGGTATGCGCGCCGTATTCTGGCGTTCCTCGGCGGTAGGAGACGTCACGTCCTCGTAGAATCCAGCTATCGCGATGGATCCGTCAGGATGGTGCATGCTGGCCAGAAGGTCGACCAAGGCATGAATGGGATTGTGCACGGCTCCGCCATAACTGCCTGAATGCAGATCCCGGGATGGGCCCCGAAGGTTGATCTGAATGCCGCAGATGCCGCGCAGGGCCATGGTCAGAGAAGGCCTGTTCTCGGCCCACTGCCCCCCATCCGAGCTGATGGCCAAGTCACAGCGGAAGCGTTCCTTCTCCCGAGCCAGAAAATCGCTGATCTGGGGACTGCCAATCTCCTCCTGACCCTCAAAGCAAAACTTGACATTCACGGGCAAGCGACCCTCGACACACAGTGTGCTGTCCAAGGCCGCGATCGACGCCAGCATATTGCCCTTGCTGTCGGAAGCGCCCCGGCCCAAAATCTTGCCCTCGTCGATCCAAGGCTCGAAAGGCGGCTTGATCCACAGATCCACGGGGTCCACGGGTTGCACGTCAAAATGGCCGTAGATGAGAACGGTGGGCTGATCGCCGGCATGCAACCAATCCCCATAGACTACGGGATGCCCGCCGGTTTCCATAACCTGGACATTTTCGAAGTGCGCCTGTTGCAGACGGGCAGCCACCCAGGCCGCCGTCTGCCGCACGTCGTCGGCATGCCGCGGCAACGCGGAAATGCTGGGCATGCGGACAAACTCCAAGAGTTCCGCCGTGTACCGTTCCTGATGTACGTCAACATGCTGTTCAAAATTCACTGTGACATCTCTCCTGTTATCCAAGGGCCCAAAGCAATGGCGAGGTCACAGCCACCCATTCCCTGGTGCGAAAATCGGCGGTCTCGCTTTTTCTGCATGGTCAAGAAACCAAGGCTGTCCTTATGTCTTGCCGCATCCCTGCATGCTCGTGTCAGACGATGCACATTGTGACACGACAGCGGAAAAGAGCGTCAAGGGACGGAGAACTCCACGCCTGGCAGACAGTCAAGTCCCTGTTGCATAGAGTTGCCGTTGGGCGCCCGCTCAGACTCCCGGCCCCGATTTCGCCGCCGGTGAACTCGGCACCTCGATGAAAATGACATCTCTGTCATCCACGGCAACGGGGAAGGTCTCCGCCTGGTACGGACCCTCCACAGGATCTTCACCCACGGACACATCGTATTGGCGCACCCACACCCGATCCGGACTGTGCCAAGATTGTCCGGTCCGGATGTCGAACTCCCAGGCATGCCAAGAACATCGGAGAATCTCGCCATGCCGAGAGTACGTGCGTTCACCAGGTACACGGGCCTCCAGAAATCCCGTCACGCGCCCCAGACACAGGGGGCCTCCCTGATGAGGGCAGGAATTGCGCAGCGCAAAGAACTCGCCATTCAGATTGAACAGGCCAATCGAGCGTCCCGCCACTTCCACAATCTTGCGCTGTCCCGCGGGAATTTCGGCCACGGTGGCTACAGCGTATTTCGGCATCTTTACGTTACCGTCGAACGGGCAGGCCGTAGAGCGCCAAGGCGTTCTCCCCCATGATCCTTCTGCGGTCGCTCTTGGATACCGTGCGGGGAAGGGCTCGGTCCGGCGCATCAAAATCCCAATGCGGATAGTCGGTCGCGAACAGCAGTCGATCCGTCATGTCCAACTGACTCAGCATTTCGGTGAACTGCTGCGCCGCCGGGGGTTCCTCGATGGGCTGGGTCGAAATCCAAAAGTGCCTGCGAATGTAGGTGGACGGCAATTCCTTCATCCGCGGCAGTTCGTGCGACAGCTGTTTGTAAACCCGGTCCATCCGCCACATCAAAGGCGCCATCCAGCTCACTCCACCCTCGACAATGACGATCTTCAACCTTGGAAACAGTTCGAAGAGCCCTTGGCTGACCATGCTGGTCACCTGGGACTGGAAACTCTGGGCCATACCCGCATGATCCTCAATATAGAAGCTGGGCCAGCCTGCGCCCGTCATGGCGTGGCCGCCCGTGCCGCCAAAGTGAATCGCGATCGGCAAGTCGTATTCCTGCGCTGCCTCGTAAATGGGCCAGTAGCGTCGACTGCCCAAGGGCTCGCGCGTCCGGGTGACAAACATGACCTGCGCCATGTCGGGATACCCCCCTACGCGATGGATTTCCTCCGCCGACAGCGCGCCATCCTCATAGGGCACCATAATCGATCCGCGCAGGCGCGCATCCTGGGAGGTCCACTCTTCGATTTGCCAATCGTTGACCGCCCGGGCCATCGCCAGACCCAGGTCCAAGTTGATTTGGTTGCCCGCTTCCGCAAGCGGAATCAGCATGCCGTAGGAGATGTTCCAGCGATCCAGCAGCTGTTGCTGCAGAAATTCCAGATTGGATCCCGGCAGGGAGCCATCAGGCGGCCATGCATCGTGGCGGGCCGCCTTGGGCATGGCTCTGGGCATCAGGCTGCCCGTATAGCCAAGCCGGCCGATACTGTCGTAGTGACTGCGCCAGTACGGCGAAAGAAACCGGCGCAAGCCCTCTTCTCCAATCGCAGGATGAATGTCGGCGTCGACAATGGTCAAGTCGGTATTGATACCGCGGGCCCGTGAATCAGCGGCCGCGGAGACAGGCATCGCCATGAGAGCGCTCCTTGCAGTAATGACCGGATCAGCCCCTGCACGCAATGGACAGAACGGAATTTGCTCTTACAGATTATAAAAAGACTGTGGATTCTCAAAACACATTTTCCGGACCAGGTCGGCGGAAAAACAGTCGGGAATCACATGCTCCAGGGAATCATAGTGCCAGTGGGGGTAGTCGGTGGAGAACAGGAGCAGATCCTCCGCTCCGATCTGAACCAGAATCTCCTGCATCTGCTGCGCGGAATCCCCCGCATCCAGCGGATGCAGAGTCCAGCGGAAATGGCGACGAATGTATTCGGAGGGCCGGCGTTTGACCCAGGGAATGGTATGACGCAACCCCTTCCACTCCTTGTCGAGACGCCACATCAACGAGGGCAGCCAGGTGAATCCACCCTCCAGCAAGGCGACATGCAAATCCGGAAACCGGTCAAAGACCCCTTCGTACACCATGCTCATGACTTGGGACTGAAAAATCTGGGCCATGCCGACGTACATCTCGTAGAACGTGGAAGGCCAGCCCACACCCGTCGGTGGATTGCCCGTGGCCCCTCCGAAGCTGATGGCCATGCGCAGACCGGCATCCACGATGGCCTGGAACATCGGATCGTAGGCACGATTGCCATACGGCAGACGCGAACGCACCGGCAGCACGACCTGCACAAACCGGGGATGATTCCGCCAGCGCCTGATTTCCGCCGCGGCCAAGTCGGGCTGCTGGCTGGGCACCACCAGGGAGGCTCTGAACCTTGGATCCCGATTCAACCACTCCTCCACCTGCCAGGTGTTGACAACCGTCGCCATATCCACCGCCAAATCCAGTGAATACAGAGACTGAATCCGGTATGTGGTGTTCAGGATGCCCAGCGATATGTTCAAGGGATCCAAGACATGCTCCTGCATCAGCGCCACCCGCCTTTCCGTGGACAATTCGGGATCCTGGTAGGCGGCCCGCCAGTCAGGGTGGATGGAAGTGGCAATCTGCACCGGATGATCGTAGGCGTCCGGCCCGACATAGTCCGACTCCTCTGCATAGTGCACCCAGTGCTTGGGCATATAGGGGTACAGAACCGTCTTGTTGGAAACTTCGTTGTGGAGATCGCAATCAATCATTGGGGTTTCGAATGTTCCTTTCCAGTCAGGAATCCGCAGATCGCATGCATCGTGGCGCATGAGGTGAAAACCAAGAAGGCGATGCCGCTGCGGCTCAGATCCGGTCTGTACTCGATTCCATCCGCCAGACCGTTAATCTGCAGGTCGGACATTGCCAATGTAGAATCCATTGGATATTGACCGAAGAGCGGACAAGGTATTCTGCCCAACCGCGTGCTGAAACACAAGGGCACGAACCTAGGATGTCCCGGCTCCCGATATCCGGACGAGACTGTTGGCGAACGGGAAAGTGATGTGCAGCGGACAGGGCAGGCCGAAGTGTGAACCCCAGGTGCACAACCAAATTTCCTAGGCAGCGGCCCGGCTGCCAGTTGTGCCGTCCGGGCGTCTGTGGGAAACCTGGATCTGCATCTACAGGCGGAGATCACAGATGAGGCAGGGCCCATGGGAAACGTCCGTTGGAACTGGATAGAGCCTCATCAGCGAATCACAGAATGCAAATTGCCCGATCGCCACGATGTACCGGTGTAAATCATCGCCTGCGCATCATCACGCACGACACTGCGCCGCCATTGACGAACGAGAATACGTCTCCCTTCCGCAATCCAGGTTGATGCGACGGCATGGGCATGCCGTCTTTCGCTGTACCGGGGATGCGTGTCTACCCGGTCTGGAACCTCGTCGCTTCCTCCGAGCCTCCGGTGGTATCGCCCTTGCTGTAGGAATGCGCTCCCGTACCGGCCAAGGCGCCGCCTTGCACGATTAGATACTCGTCCCGAATCGGCTTCCCGTCGAACCAGCACTCCAGAATCTCACGGACTCCCGCCGCATACCGGGCTTGGGCGGACAAGGAGGTCCCCGAGGTATGGGGTGTCAGGGCGTGATTGGGCATGGCTCGCCAAGGATGATCGTTGGGCGCCGGCTGGGGGAACCAGACGTCGCCTGCATACCCGGCCAGCTGCCCGCTTTCCAATGCCCTCACGATGGCGTCGCGGTCGCAGATCTTGCCCCGCGCGGTGTTCACAAGGTAGGACCCGCGCCGCATCTTGCCGATCAGGGCGTCGTTGAACATGTGCTCCGTCTCGGCATGGAGCGGACAGTGGATGCTGATCGCGTCACAGGCGGCCACCAGAGAATCGACGGTGTCATGGAAGGTCGCGCCCAGCTCCTGCTCGACGCTGGCATCGAGACGATGCCTGTCGGTGTAGTGCAGGTTGACGTCAAAGGGCTTCATCCGTCTCAGGACCGCCAAGCCAATCCGACCGGCGGCCACCACGCCCACGTCCATCCCCTCGATGTCATAGGATCGGGAGACGGCGTCGGCGATGTTCCAACCACCCCGGACAACCCAGCCGTGCTGGGGAAGGTAGTCTCTCACCAATGCCAGCATCTGCATGACCGCGTGTTCCGCGACGCTGATGCTGTTGCACCACGTGACTTCGCACACGGTGACATTCCGATCGATGGCCGCCTGCAGATCGACGTGGTCCGATCCAATGCCGGCGGTGATGGCGATCTTGAGATTTGGCGCCTTGGCGATGCGCTCGGCAGTCAGATACGCGGGCCAGAAAGGCTGGGATATGACGACATCTGCATCGGGCAGCTCCCTTTCGAAAACCGAATCGGGGCCATCCTTGTCCGCCGTCACCACAAGCTTGTGGCCGCGTGCAGCCAAAAATGGCTCCAATCCCAGTCCGCCCGAAACAGAGCCCAAGAGGTGCCCAGGGGCGAAATCGATGGCCGCCGGTGTCGGCAGGGTCTGACCATCCGGATATTGGACAAGACGGGGCAGGCCCTGCCGTGCATAGACAGGCGGAAATCCCGTCATCGGGTCGTCATATAAAACGCAGAGCACTTTCTGCGCGGAATTGGAACTCATATGGACCTCTTGAAACCGAGACCGAGAAGGATCGAACCACCTTGCCTGCCCGATATGGCATGCCGGGGCAGAGAGCGCAGACCGCATTCTCTCACATTTGCCAGTAGCCACAAAGACAGGTCCTCAGACCTGTTTCAGATACTGGCCTATGGAAAAGAAGGTCGCCATATTGATCCATACCCCCTTCCCGATGCTCAAAATCATGACCTGTGACTATGAAACCCCAGCGATCGGTCACAATCCAGGCGTTCTGCAGAAATTGGGTGTTGGGTTCAAGACCTAATGAAGACAAAGGCTCCATCCCGCTCAAGACGGCGCAGAGCGGCCGTTGGTTGCCGCCCACACCCAGAAATCGCTGGACCTCCGTGTGAAAGGGCTCTACAGAACGAATGGCAACGACTTCCGCCTCCGCCGCCACAAGGCGCACGGTCTCGCAAACGCCGGGCGAAATCGATACCTTCCATCCCTTCCGGGAATCCGGGAATCTTGTCAAACTTGAGAATGCAGGTCGCCTATTCATCGATGGCTCCCCTCTCGATCAACAGGGTATCCACGGCTGCGCGCGTGGCATACAGGGCCGCCGTCAAGCCAGCCGGGAACCATCCGCAAATTCGATGGTGGGAACGAGTCGCTTGTCTTGGTTGCGTTGCAGAATACGGACTTCGTCCGCCTTGTCCTCCTCAATGTTGGCCTAGGATGTAGGGAATCTGGCGATCCCCCCTCAAAAGGCCTTGCTGCATTGACAACCAGAGCACCAATAGGCACCATATCAATAGATCGAAATGTCGGAATCCGTCATATGCATGGGTTCCTGCAAAAGACCCGGCCGATTCAGGACTCTCGAGTGCAGTCAAGGGTGCAGGGCGTCTCTTACGCAAGGCCCAATCCACAATCTCGAAACATCTTCAGTCATGCAGCGGGGACGCCAATTGCCCTGCAGGCGAGTCCGTCACCTCCCATCCGGCCTCTCTTATGGCATCGCGGAGCTCGTCGGAACGCACCCAGGACTTGGCGGCTCGCGCCACGGCTCTGGCCTCCAGCATGCGCTGCACCTGGAACGGCGGCTCCATCCGGGTGACCTCCCGATTCAGCACCGCCTCTCTTTGCTCCAGACAAGTCGCGAGGCGCTCTTCCTCGACATCCGTCTGCAACTCCGGCAAACGCCAATCCCCCAGTTCGCGCAGCGAAAAGTCGCGCCCGGTCTCATAGACGTTTTGGACCCCAGAGTGCAGGATGGTGGCTCTGCCGCGGCCCAAGACCGCGAAAGTCCCCTGCGCGGGCTTGATATGCACAGCCGTGTTTTCGTCAATCCCCAGCACGACCCACTCAGGCCCGGAGGGCAAGAGCGCCAGCAACCGTTCGAATCTCTCCCGTCCCATGTAGCAGCGGGAGGTGTCAAGAGAGGCGCCACCCGAGGCATTGTTCCAGTGAGGGATCACTATCAGACTGAGACCGAAGGCGCCAAAGAGGTCAAGGCCCTCCTGCCAGTGGAGATCCATGCCCACCTTGTAGATTTCGTACACAGGCAAGGAAAGTGCCCCCACCGCCACAGTGGCGGCGCTGGACAGAAACAAATGCTGTCCCATGCGATTGCCAACTCGCATATAGTCCCAGCAAAGACTGCCCTGCAGATGCCGGATGGCATAGGTAGGACTGCCCGGACCTGTCAGAGCGACATTGGCTGCCAGCAGCGGAGCCAGCAGATCCGGATTGTTGGTGCTCAGCTTCCCGTCCAAGCGGCGCGCTGGCAGGGTCCAGATTCGAGGCTTGAAGTTCGGCAGATGCCGCTGGATGAAGTCGACAATGTCTTCGGCCACCTCTTTGGAGTTCGGTTCAAAACCGGCCGGCGTTTCCAGAATTGCAATCCGGGGCCGCTCTCCCAGGGAATCGAAGAATCCGTGATACACCCGCTGCACTGCCGAGGCGGTTTCCCCCGATCCCAGGAGCAGAATGGATCCGGGCTGCAACTCAGACGTCACATGTCTCTCCAGATGCCGCTCCGGATCTCCCGCAACAACCGGTCCGCCAACCGAGTCGGTCGATGTACATGAATGTCATGATCCGTCTGCCGGAACCATGCCGTGGCAGAGCGTGACAGTCCCGCCTCGGCCTGCTTGACCTGAGATCGCTTGCGCGCGGCCCGATCCGGGTCATGAGCCCCTTGTTCAGCTACGCAGATCAGTGTGGGGGCCTGTACCTTCTTGAAGTAATCCTGCGGCCGCATGTCCCAAAGTCCGCGCAACACCTGCAAATGGTTTTCCAGACTGAGGCAGGGAGCGATGTGACCTGCCTCGTCTACCGTAAAGTTCCCGAGCGTATGCTCTATGCCTTCCTGGGTCCAGTCGGCATGATGCGCCTGCAGGCGCCGCCGCATTTCCTCTATGGGGAGGCCTTGCAAGGGGGGCGGGCGTAGTTGGCGTTCCACCTCGGACCAGTCCTCGCTCACCGCACTCTTGAGATCAATGAAGCCGCCATCAATGAATCCCAGGCCCGAGACAAGTCCCGGCTGCGCAGCGCCCAGACACAAGGCCACATTGCCGCCCCAGCTCTGTCCCGCGCATATGGGAGTCTGCAGGCCCAGTTCCTGAATCAATTCCGCCACGTCCGCGGCGACATTCTGGCAATCGTACCCTGCATCCGGCTTGTGCGAAAGTCCATGCCCCCGCAGATCTACGGTCACCACCCCATGGCCGACCTGATTGATCCTTTGGGCCACTGTCTCCCAAGTCAGGCAATTGCTGCCCAGCCCATGGACCAAGAGAAAACTCGGTTTCTGCCCTGCAGCCTCGCGGATGTGTAGGGTGACCCCTTGCGTTGGAAGAGGGACAAATTGATCTTGCAGCATATCGACTGTCCATTCTACTTCAGACTGCCTGAACGCGACTGGACTCGATACGGCGCCGCATCTCATTTCGTGCAGAGGAAGGATTTCAAAGCCAGCCTGCGCCGCGGATTGGCAACGCCGGTCGGCGAGCACAGCCCACAGGACATCCTCCGGTTTGGGCAGCCTGCATCCGCAGCCGAGAGTCCTTGCTTCCTGCCAGCCCGGGACTCGCAGAGACGGATGCGCATTGGCCGTGGGTTGCGCGGCCGTCCCGGCATAGGGCCACGAAGCAATCCCCGCGACTTGGTCTCGATGGCAGAAGAGAGCAGAACTGGGTTGCCCTGTACCTGAACACGACTATAATTGACTGTGCCTGCATCCCTTGACCCATGCAGTCAGGACGGAGAGCACTTTGGGCAACTCTACCGTGGACCTGTGTGCGGTCGGGAGGGATGGCAGCAAGCCACGAACGAAATCATCCAAGAGTTGGACCAGAGACCCTAGAGGACGGAGATCATGTCAGCGCTTTCACAAGAGCAACTGCAGCATTTTGAGGAAGAGGGATTCCTGATTGTGGAAGACCTCATGCCCACCCAGCTCCTGAACGAGTTGATCACCGAGTATGGCGGTGTCCTGGACAATCTGGCCGGCGAACTGTACGCGGCCGGCGAACTTTCCTCTACATATGACGATTTGCCGTTCGGAGAGAGAGTCACCGCCGTCTACAAAGACAGTGGCAGGACCCACGCCCAGTATTTCGACTTCAGCCTGCCCGGCACGGCCACGCAGACGGACACCCCCTTCTGGACTGGCCCCGCCGTTTTCAAGGCCTTGACCGAACCCCACATTTTGGATGTGGTGGAGAGCCTGATCGGGCCGGAGATCTACTCCAATCCGGTACAGCATGTCCGCATCAAGCCCCCGGAAGATGAATCGCTTTCCGGGGAAGCGCATACGGGAGCCCTCAGCGCGGCCACGCCATGGCATCAGGACAATGGCGTTGTGCTGCCCGAGGCGGACGAGACGAATATGCTGACGGTCTGGTTCCCGCTTCTGGACGCCCCGGTGGAAAGCGGATGCTTGAAGATCATTCCGCGGAGCCACCGCCGGGAACTGCTGGTCCATTGCACCGGAGTGCAGGGAGTCCATTTGCCGGATCCGCTGCTGGAACTGGAAAGCGCCATTCCCTTGCCCATGCGGCGCGGAGACGTGCTGTTCCTGCACAAACACACATGCCACGGTTCTCTCTCCAATGTCAGCGACCGCATCCGCTGGAGTTTCGACATTCGGTACAATCCCTCCGATCAGCCGACCGGACGCGGGTTCTTGCCGGGTTTCGTCGCCCGCAGTCGTTCGGCCCCGGAAACGGAACTGCAGAATTCCGAAGAGTGGACCCAGCTGTGGCTGGAGGCCCGAGAACGCTTGGCCGCCATGGACACGGACGCCACCGGCTTTTATCGCTGGGACGGCAAGGCCGCGGTCTGCGCCTGATTGCTCCGAACCTGCCGCGTGCACACGGCAGGAGTTGGCCGGGGTCGGTCCAATTGCCAGTGTCCTGGGTGAAGGAAACTCTCCATGCACATCATCGTCATCATTGCCGATACCTTCCGATACGACAACATCTATCCACTGGGAGCCAATGCGCTGGGCGGCAAGCATCTGGAGGAATTTGCCCGTCAAGGCGCAAGCCTGTCCCACTTCTACACCGGCAGCTTCCCCACCATACCGCAACGCACGGATTTCACGACCGGGCGTGTCGGCTGGCCTTGGTATCCATGGCAGACTCTCCAGTTGAGCGGACGCAATCACCTGCCCAAGCTGCTGCGCACCGCGGGCTACGCATCCCAGTTGCTGGGAGACTGCCCCCATCTCGTCAACAGTCGTTTCGATTTGGGTTTCGACGGTTTTCACACGCTGCGCGGCCAAGAAGGCAATTCCCACTTCCTGCGGCTGAATCATGCAATCCAGGAAACCATGCCACGGGCCAAGACCCGCTCCGGCAACGGCTTCATGGGACGCAACCTGCCGGATCTGCATCGTTGGACCAACCAGTACTTCACGAGAGAGGCGGACACCTTCGCGTACCGCACCGCCAGCAAGGCCGAAGAGTGGCTGGAAGAGAACTACCAGCATGAGAAATTCTTCCTGTGGGTGGATTTCTTCGATCCGCACGAACCTTGGGATCCACCGGAATATCTGGTCCGCAAATACGATTCATCCGGCTACGAGGGCCCGGCCATGATTCATCCCAACTACGGTCAAGCCAGCGATCTGAATACAGCGGAACTGGAAAATCTGAGGGCCCACTATCGGGCCGAAGCCCTCGTCGTGGACCGCGCCATTGGTCGCATCCTGACCAAGATTGATGATCTGGACCTTTTTGCCAATTCCGTCGTGATGTTCATGTCGGATCACGGCATGAGCTTGGGGGAACACAATCGCACCGGCAAGTCCAACATCAATGACAACGACAGCCGCTACTGGCCCATCTATCCCGAAGTGGCCCATTGCCCCTGCATTGTGCGGGCCCCGGGCCTGCCCGCGGGAACCACCGTGAATTCCTTCATCCAGCCGGCTGACCTTCAGCCCACCCTTCTGGAACTGGCCGGCCTCAATCTATCGCCGGAGGACCCTTGGCATGGCGAATCCTGCGCGTCCCTTCTGAAAGGCCAGGTGTCTCTGGCGCCACGGGATTGTGCCATTGCCGCGGGACACATGCGCCAGCGGGACGGCAGAATTCCCGACTGCGCCGTAACGCCGGTCGTGTACACCGCGGATTGGGTCTACGCCCCCATCGGCCCCGAGGGCGAGAGCTGTCTCTATGACCGGCTCAGCGACCCGGTGGCCGAGACCAACGTCTGGGCGGATCATCCCGCCGTGGGCCGAGAGATGCAGGAACGACTCAACTCCTACTTGGAGGAACTGAACGCTCCGACGGCGGCCCTGGACGCGGTACAGCCCCTATAGCCCTCCATAGCGGGGCAACGGACAGAGAGCCGGCGGGACTTGGGCCTGACTCTCTGGGCGACAGATCGCTTGGTTGTGCAGGTTTGAGTTTCCAGGGCCAATGCAAAGGCTGTATGGGACTCTGACAACAGCGCAAGCCAACGCCGTGTCACGTGCGTTTTGGCCAAATTGACGGCATGACCCCCCCATCGACCATCGACCGACTCCCTCTTCCTGCCCATGGACATTCTCGCCAAAGTGCATGAACGGCTCAGCAAAATCTCCGATAAACGTCGATTGGCACTATCATTAGGCTATATGCCTTGCCGTGTTTGCAGTTGGGATGACATACGGCTGCTGACCTTATGTAACACCCGCGCCCCAAGCCCGAACGCCGGGTTTTCGGCAGTCTCTTGGGTTCTACCGTCGATTGCGAGCCATGTCGGCGGCCCGTGCTGCCAGAACCCTGTCCATTTTGTCCCAAACGCCGCGCCCCGGCAGACCTGCCAAGGGGATGTCTCCCTGTCCGACCCCCGAACCATCTGGAAGTTCCATGCGTATCCTTTACATTGACATCGACTCGCTCCGTCCGGACCATCTATCCTGTTATGGATATCACCGACAAACCTCCCCCCACATCGACG
Source organism: Caldilineaceae bacterium (assembly GCA_963422415.1). Lineage (GTDB taxonomy): Bacteria > Chloroflexota > Anaerolineae > Caldilineales > Caldilineaceae > Bin34. The sequence continues at coordinate 1,426,868 of OY729430.1, read as the reverse complement.
CGCTGGCGGAAGATGGAGTTCGCTTTACCAACTACTACGCCACCGACACGCCCTGCCTTCCCAGCCGCACAGCCCTGTTTCTGGGGCAGTTTGGCATACGCACAGGGCTGGTGAATCACGGCGGCTACTTTGCGGATTTGGTGCCCCAAGGCGTGGATCGGGCCTTCCGAAGCTGCCACTCCACCGATTCCCTCGCCAGTGTACTCCGGGGCGCAGGCATCCATTCCTGCAGCATCAGCCCCTTCCCCAACCGGCATTCCGCCTATCAGGTCTGGTACGGATTCAACGAGACCTACGATACCGGCCAAGGCGGACTGGAAAACGGGGACGAAATGTACCCCCCGGCCCAGCGCTGGCTGCAACGGAACGGTCAGCGGGATGACTGGTTCCTGCACATCAACTTCTGGGATCCCCATACCCCATACGACCATCCGCCAGAGTACGGTCACCCCTTCGCGAATGAACCGATTGCAGATTGGATCACGCAGGACCTGCTGGATGCTCAAAATCAGTCCTTTGGCCCTCATAGCTGCACGGAGGTGCCGGGGTTCACGGACCAACTGCCGGATCGCTGGCTGTGGGGCGTAGGACACATCAGAACTCTGGAGGACGCGAAAGCCCATCTGGATGGCTATGACACCGGCATCCATTACGCGGATCATTACGTGGGCAAGCTGATTCAGGATCTGCAGGAGCTCGGGGTATACGAAGAGACCGCCATCATCGTCAGCGCCGATCACGGCGAGAATCAAGGTGAACTGAACGTCTGGGGAGACCATCAGCTGGCGGACCACATCACCAACCGGGTGCCGCTGATTGTGCGCTGGCCCGGGGTCACGGATTCACAACGGGGCACGGTCAACGACCGGATGCAGTACAACCTGGATCTGGCTGCCACGTTGGCGGAGCTAGCCGGCCAGGAACCACCGCGGAGCTGGCAGGGGCAAAGCTTCGCGGCCTCCCTGTCCACGGGAGACACTCGGGGGCGGGACAGTCTGGTTATCAGCAACGGGGCTTGGTCCTGCCAGCGCGGAGTGCGCTGGGAGGACTGGCTGTTCATCCGGACGTACCATACGGGCCTGAAACACCTGCCGGCCTATATGGTCTTTGACTTGGCGCAGGATCCCCACGAGACCACCAATCTGGCCCGTTCACGGCCTGACATTGTGGGACTGGGTCTGCAGAAGCTGGATCAGTGGATGGGGGAGCAGATGGGGGGATCGGAACGGGGCGATCCCTTCTGGGGAGTCATGGCGGAAGGCGGCCCACTCCACGCCAACACCCACCATGCCTATTGGAACGTTTATCTGGACCGGCTCCGGGCGACAGGGCGGGGCCAGCTGGCCGATCAGCTGGCCCGGCACGGCGGTCTGCCCCTGACCTCCGGCCTTGAGTAGCCACGACGCCCTTTCATTCTCTGACAAGAACCTGCATATGGCCTTGGATCAACTGACAGACGTGTGGTGCGAAGTCCAGCAAATGTCCGACGCCTTGGACAGCTTGCCCGCGCACGTCACCGTTACGGTACCCCCTCCGAATCACCCGGATCCCATCGCCACGGCAGAACCCGCCCAGGCGATTCTGGCCAGCTCGGGCATTGCGTATGACCGGGATGTGTTCGCCCGCCTGCCGCACTTGCGGATTCTGGTGCGCACGGGCATCGGAGTGGACAATGTACGGATCGCGGACGCGTCCGCGGCCGGCGTGATCTTCTGCAACACCCCCGCGGGCCCCACGGAATCCACTGCGGAACACACCGTGGCCCTGATGCTTTCCATCGCCAAGCGCGTCCCGGAAGGACAGGCGCAACTGGCGCGGGGCGAATTCGCCCCGCGCGCGATCGGTCTGGGCAATGAGCTGATGGGCAAGACTTTGGGACTGGTAGGATTTGGGCGCATCGGCAAGCGGGTGGGGCACATCTGTCAAAACGGCTTCGGCATGAACCTGCTGACTTACGATCCTGTCCTGACGGAAAGCCAGATGAGGGAGACCAGCCTGCAGGTGCGACAGGTGACTCTGGAAACGCTATGGGCCCAATCCGACTTCATCAGTCTGCATGCCCCGTCCATCCCGTCCACCCATCACATGGTGAATGCAGAGAGCATCGCCCAGATGAAACCGGGAGCGTATCTCCTCAATCTGGCCCGCGGCCCTCTGGTGGATACCGAGGCCTTGCTGGCGGCCTTGGACGCAGGCAAGTTGGCCGGGGCGGGACTGGACGTGTTCGATCCCGAACCTCCTCCCGCGCATGCGCGCCTCCGCACGCATCCCCGCGTCGTGGCCACGCCCCATTCCGCCACCACCACCCAAGAAGCACGGCAACGCATCGAGGTCATGGCAGTCGCCGAAATCCAACGTCACTTTACCGGTCAGGCTCCGCTGAACGCCTTGAATCCCGAAATCGGGCCAGGGGGCTGACCGCGCACAACCGTCTTATTTCGTCTCGGATCAAAACAAGGAAGTTCCACCTCTGGAGGCATGTCTTGTCGGCCGGAGATTGACTGGGACTCAAGAGAGCAATTCAAGTGAAAGCATTGTTTGGCATACTTCCTGCCTTGCAGGAACTACAAAAGGACGTCCGCGCACTCACCCGAGAAATCCAGCGACTGCGGACCGAACTTCGGGAATCCGAAAACGGATTTCGCAAACCCGCAGCCAAGACTGCACCGCAGTCCAGCAAACGTCCGGCGGCGACAGCGCCGCCACGGCGCAGATCCATCGATGTGCGGTCCATGGAAGCTCAGAGCGTAAACGTGGCTCGTACCGGTCAGAAGGCGGCCGCGTACCTGCACCAGCAGGGATTCGTCATAGAACGGTACCACGAACAGAACGAAGAGAGTTCCGAGGAACGCAGCCTGTCCAAGTTTCTGGGGGACCGGCACGACACCACGCTGGCCCCTCTGTATGCCCGGCTGCGGGAACTGGAGATAGATCAGGACTTCACGATGCAACTGTCGGACAGGTCGCCGGAGGAAATCAGCGACTCGGTGCAGCTATGCCAGAAGCTGAGCGATGTCCATTACCTGTATGACCACGGATATCGGCGCGGCGCTCAGCTGCTGCAGGGAACTCTCACCAAGGATGGCGAGGAATATATCAGGGGCCGCTGGCTGGAACAGTACATACGCAGGCAGTTGGTGTCGGGCTTTGGCCGGGCCCATTTGGGTTACTCTCTGCTGATGAATCCACAACTGGCCTTCGTGGATGGTCAGAAATACGAACTGGACCTGTTCGTGCTGGAACGGGACACCCCGATATGGCTGGAATGCACGACAGCCAAGAATCCCAAGGAACGCCTGTCTCGCATGGGCAGCTTGATGACCAAGCTGGACATGCCGGCGGAGCGTACTTGGTTGATCATCGCGGGCATGCCCAACCAGAAAATCCGCGATCTAGCCCGCCGCGTCAAGTTCCCGATTGTCAACGCCACCGACTTTCCCGACACACTGGATCAGAGCCTAGGCTGACAGGTCTTCATTCCCAGTCGATGGGCATATGCAGCAGATGTGCGCGTCCAAAGACCCTACCTCTGATCAAGTTTTACGCTGCCAAATCAACCTCAACTGGCTTCGGCAACCATGTCCAGTCCCGCCTGCATTGGGGCGGTGTGGCTGCGGGGAGCGGCAGGTTCCTTGAGGTCTGCCAAGTCCTGCCACAGGGATACGGATCGCGTGCACGAACGCTTTTCGCCCAGATGCGGACGTCGACCTGACGGTGAGGACAATGCAGAAACGGCCATAGGCTGGCTTATGTACAAGATGACTCGTGCTGCATCAGTGCATCACCTGTCACGGACCCCCTCCGCTTCCAGTCCGCCCTGTCGCTGTGCCGAGATCTTGTTCCTTGCCAATCCCCTACAATGATCCATGACTTGCATGAGATGCAAGGAAGAAGAGCGACTGTGACCATGTCAGCAACAGTGCACGGGGGAACATGGATTTTGTAGCCGTGGCCGTGGCCTGCCTGTGTGCACTCCTGGCCTTTCTGCTGGGCCGGGCCACCCGCGCGGATCACCGCATCCAGATAGCCGCCCTACAGGCGCAACTCACTGCAGCCCATGAGAAACTGCAGATGCAAACGGATTTGGAAGGCACGCTGGCGAAGCGGTTCGAATCCGTGGCCGCCCATGCCATCGCTTCTCACAATGATCTCTTTCTGCACACCGCCACCGCCCACCTGACCCCTTTGCTCCAAGGCGCCCGGCAAGACTTTACGTCGGGCAAGGAGGCAGTCCGAGACATTGTAGCCCCCTTGGCAACGGAGCTGAAGCGAGTCGAAGCGGCCCGCGCCGAATCACAGGGTATCCTCAAACAGCAGATGATGGACTTGGCACAACACAGCCACAGCCTGGTGATCGAGACCCGCAACTTGGCCACAGCCCTGAAACGCCCAGAAGGCCGCGGCGCCTGGGGGGAAATGCAACTCCGCCGCGTAGTGGAATTGGCGGGCATGGTACACCACTGTGATTTCACCGAACAGGTCAGCGCAACCGCTGCCGACGGAAAGCGGGACCGTCCCGACATGGTGATACATCTGCCCAACGGGCGCGAGATCGTAGTGGACGCCAAGGCGCCGATACAGGCATATCTGACCGCCATGGAAGCCGATACAGACACTGAGCGCCAAGACGCCCTGGAAAAAGTGGCCCGTCAGGTCAGTGCCCGCGCCCAAGAGCTGGCGCGCAAGTCCTATTGGGAATCATTTGACACTGCCCCCGATTTCGTGGTCATGTTCCTGCCCGGTGAATTTCTGCTGCCGGTAGCCTTGGAACATGAACCGGACCTGTTGGATCAGAGCATGGCACAGAACGTAGTAATCGCCACTCCCAACACCTTGGTAGCCCTCCTGAAAGCCGTAGCCATGGGCTGGCGCGAAATGCAGCTGACAGAGCGCGCGGAGGAAATCGGGCGCTTGGGTCAAGAGGTTCATGACAAGCTGTACACCTACGTCCGGCATGTGGAACGCACCGGCATGGCACTGCGCTCCGCTGTCACACATTTCAACCACAGCATCGGCACGCTGGACGGACGCAACAGCGTGCTGGACCGTGTTCGCCGTTTCAAGGACTTGGGCGTGCCCTCCAGCAAGGAGATCCCGGCGTTGACCGATCTGGCAGACACATCGGTACGCACATTGGACCTGCAGACAGAGGATCCTTAGCTCGCGGTTCCACGTCCGTTGCCAATCTGCCACACCCATACTCTGCCGTGCCTGAAGACCGAAGTCGGCCAAGGGGCGGTGTCAATGGGTGAGGGTGGATGCGATTCTCCTTTTGAGATGGTGTAGCCGCCTCCTGCTTTTTGATGACACTCCCTGACCAAACCTGGACAAGATGTGCCATTGACAATCCATATTGTCTTCGCGTAACGATTGGTCGCGTTATGGTGGCATCTGCCGCGGCGCCAATTCCACAGATTCTGTTGCGAGAGAAGCGTCAGTCCCCATGACGGTTAGGGAGGAGGAGAAGGGAGCTGACGCAGGGGAGACATTGGCATGGTTGACAGCCTATGCCGTTCAGTATCGCTATACCGGGATCATGATGGACAATCCACAAGCGCCTTGTTTTGTGTGCACAGGTTGCGGCTCCTTGGCAACGGGTGGGCGGCAACCGCATCCACGCCTTGTCCGGCTGCATCAAGTGCCAGCCGCTTGATGCAATCTCGTCCGATCCAATCTGTCAGACAGTGAAAAGGGGACAGGCTATCAGATTTAAGTCCGGCCCATTCCATCCCGAATAGCCAAATGATTGATTCTGCGACAGGCGCGGAGAATCCAAGGCGTTCCCACAGTCAATGCTGGATCAGCTACGGAATCCAGCGCTGTCTGCAAATTGGGATCGAGGGATTTCTGGCAGGCGTGATCAGGAAAGGTAGCGCGCTGGCAAATCAGACCGCGCCTCTCATGCCCAATGGCTTCTGCGCACAGTCAGAACTGCACTCAACAACAAAAGCCCTCCCAGCAAGACGGCACTGGCCAACGCGATACCCAACAGGAGAGAAAGTGCGGAGCTGGATTGCGTGGATCCTTGACTCAACATGAACTCATACCAACCCCAGCCTTGTTGCTGCCGAAATGACAGCCGATACTCTCCGGCCGATGTGCGATCCAAGGATATCTCTTGGTAATAGTACTCCTGCCGGGCACGGCGCTCGAAGGCCCAATCTTCCACTGTGTCCACCACGGTGGCATCCTCGTCAGCGGAGGCGAGGGCAATGGAGATGGAACCTTGCCCATTGATGTTGACAATTCGGATCTTGCGGGCATCGTCGGCAATGGACAGGAATGCCTCATGCACGGGATTTTCCGATGTAAGCACAAAGGCTTCGTGCACCAGACGCAGCGTGGAATTCTTGTAACGTATATTGACCAGACCCACAACGATGGCGAGCAGCAGGAAAACCGTAATGGCCGGCACCACAAAGGAGCGCGACAACAGCAGGCGGAGGTAGGGGTCCGCGTGAACCGCCTCGACTTGTGCGGCGGGCTCCGCCGAGGGTTGCACATTCCTTTGCCAAGCCTTGTGTTCCGCCAACGCGGAGGGCAGGGCCTTGGTGACGGGATGTATCTCTTTCTTGCGCAAGGCAATCCGCTCGAACCACCAGCGCCAACTCATCCAGACCGGAATGGTGACCAGGAGGCTAAAGATGAAAATGACGGACACATCGGTCAGCAAGGACCGCTGCAGCACGTGACGCCATCGAAACAGCTCCGGCGATTCGGCAATCCAAAGCAAAATCTGATCTCTTTGCAACACCGTCCAAGCCACTCCCGTCAGGACCACCACGGCGGCCATGAGGCCAAAACTGAACCACCATCGTCGCGTCCTGCTTGTGTATCCCCCGAAGAACCATCCCGCCGCGGCAAAACAGCCCAGGACGGCAAACGCCACATAGGCAAAGCGCGCGCTCACGATGCCCTGCCATCCGTTCCTTCCGATGGCAACGACGCTGGTCCAGACCAGCTGCAGAAACGACTGGTCGGTCACCGCCACACCGGCCGCCTCGGCGCGGGCCAGCGTGTCCACGAGGTCGTAGAACACCGCCACGACCATGAATCCGGCGTACAGCAGGAGTATGATGGATGTGAGAGCCAGCAGACTGGCCACGGAACCCAAGGCCAGACTGAACAGCAACGCGCGGGAGTCAATCCGCTCCGAGGCAATCAACGAGAACTTCCATTCCCTAGGGAATCAGCAAGAGACAACGTCAGACGCCCATTGTACGCTTGGCCTCCTAATTCCATCCGCAAACCCTGTGCACCAGCGAGCCACCCTACCGGCCCTGGCAGCGGAGAACACCGGCTTGGCGTTCGTGTTGTGGACAGGCTGGAAGTCGTGGCCTTGCGGCGATACTCAACCCTGCGGGCCCAAGCAGGCCTGCAGGAAGGAAGGTACAGTATCCGTGAGGCAAGTGGAGGAGAGGAAGATCCCTAGGGATCTTCCTCTCCTCCGCGGAACAACTTGAGGTCGATTGCCCTAGGCAGCGGCTTCCATTTCCGCGGCCAGGAACTCGTTGGTCTCGTCCTCCAGACCTTGCAGGGCCTCGAGCAGACCTTCGTTGCCTTCGGTGAATATGGGATCCATCCACTTCAGCCAAATGGCATCCCATTCTTGGTAGCCGGGCCAGTAGGGGAAGGTCGACTGGTTCTCGGCCGGAATGTCGACAAACACGTTTTGGAAATTGGGAATCTGGTTGGCCACCTCGCCTTGGGGCAGACCCCATTCCCAGAATGACTTGCGCGCCACGATCATGCTGCCCATGACGCCGGTGGTGGGCAGAATGTCCGGATTGGACAGACCATAACGAATGAGCTCGTAGGCCATATCGGGATAGCGTGAGCCGGTAGGCACGAACCAGCCCGAGTTGCCGGCGAACGCAACCCGGCCCTGAGGCCCTCGTGGCAAGGCATAGACACCCCAGGGGAAAGCCCCCTCGATCGCTTCGTCCATGCGGAAAGCCGTGTCGTTCAGGGCCCTGTGCATGGCCACGCGACCGGACGCAAAGGCGAATTCGCTCGTCAATCCCATCGATTGCGTGTCTTCTGGAGTTGGCATGGCGCCATGCTTCCAGCGCAAATCCCAAAGCAATTGGGCCGCCTTGACCACGCCATCGTTGGTGAAGTTGGCGGACGAGTGATCGTCGCTGAAATAGTCGCCTCCATAGGCCTGCGCGATATTCCAGACGTTACTGGCATTGGGGCCGACATTGGCTCCCCATATGGGAAAGCCTTCCGCGTCCTCCGTGGTCACGGCAATCGCCGTCTCGGCAAAGTCATCCCAAGTCCAATCTGGATCCACGGGATAACCCCCTACCTGGTCGTCCAAGAGTTGGCGGTTGGCATAGATGCCGATAGTGGCCCAGTCATAGGGAATGGCATACACGGTGCCGTTCCAACTCATGGTCTTGACAGACGCCTCCCACCAGTCATCGGGCCAGCCATCCGGAGGATACGCGGCGATGTGATCCGTGAGATCGACAGACCAGCCCTTGGACGGGAAAACCTGGCCGCGCGACTGATGCTGCCACGCCATGTCGGGCGGCGTACCCGCGGCCATCAAGGTTGGCAGCTTGGTCCAGTATTCGCCCCACGGGACTCCCCATTCCACTTCGGGTGTCATGCCCGGATAGAAGTTGGCGAAGAATTCGTCGATATGCAGAAGAAACTTGCGAATTTCCCCCTCGTCTTCCCAACTCATGATCTTGAAGTCTCCCGACGTATCGCGGTCCACCAGACCGGTCAGCCAGCGCTGTGCCAGCTCCGAATCGGCCGATGTGGCCGGTCCTTCCGACGCCGCCGGGGTTGCGACCGGAGCGACACAGGCGGCCAACGCCAGTCCCGTGGCTGCAGCTCCGAGGTGCAGAAACTGTCGACGACTCAGTGCAAACTTGTTTCTGTATGCCATGATTCCTCCTCCTCACTGGATAAAGACAATTGTTTTGCATTCTCAATCCCAACCCGGGCCGGGATCAAACACCAAAAACCTCTTTCTAAAACCCTAGGTCCAAGGCCAGATCCATGCCCCGAAAGACAAGTTCCAGATCGGTGGCTGCATCGGGAACTTCAAAGGTCAAGATGCCATTTCGGCTCTTGCCGGGCTGCAGAGGGCTGTCTAGGACCACGGTATATCCCGCCTTGCTGCCATCCTGCTCCAAGTAGGCGACTTGCAGAGCGGACTTGGTGGGCTTGTACTCAGCCCCGGCGCTGTCCCGCACCAGCAGCAGATCCCGCGCCATGACCTTGAGGGTCGAACTTGTATTGGCCATGTCCACAAACACGATTAGATAGATGTTGTCGCTCTCGGCCTGGTAGGTGATATTGCCCTTGCCCAGAATCAAGTGTTTCTCCGGCAAATCCGCCAAGCGAACCTGCCAGCCGGCGTTTTCCATCGACGCCTCCAGATCCACGGCCGATGCATCGGCCGCGGCACCCGGTCCGCCACCGCCACAGGCGGACAAGAGGAAAGCCATCAAGCAGAGCCAGAGAGCGCCAATCTCACGCATAAACCCGCAAAACCCGTGTTTTTCAGCCTTTCAATCCCGTGGTCACGATGCCGCGCACATAGTATTTCTGGCCTACCAGGAACAACACCATAATGGGCAGAATGCTGACCACCGAGGCGGACATGACCAAGTGCCAGGGAGTCTTCATGGCCGTCATGGCCCGGAAGGCGGCCATGCCGAGAGAAATGGTCTTTTTATCCAGGCTGCTGATGATGATCAGAGGCCACAGGAAGGCATTCCAGCTGTCCATAAAATGGAATATACCCAAGGTAGCCAGTGCTGGACCTGTCAACGGCAAAATGATGCGGCCATAGATCTGGAAGAAGCCCGCCCCGTCGATCAGGCCGGCATCCTCGAGCTCCCGCGGAATGGTCAGCATGAACTGCCGCATGAGGAAAGTGCCCCACGCGCTGAACATGCCGGGGACGATCAGCGCGTACAGTTGATCCACCCACTGGAAGGTGCGCATGAGAACGAACAGCGGAATCATACGTACGGCAAAGGGCACCATCATGGTAGCCAGGTAGATCAGAAAAATGGTGTCCCGATACCGGAAGCGCAACCGGGCAAACGCATATCCCGCCATGGAGGACGTCAGGAGCACGCCGGCCGTTTCCAGCGTGGACACCAGGAAACTGTTGCGGAAAAACAGGTGAAACGGCAGGCGCCGCCAGATCTCGAGATAGTTCTGCCACTGCAACTGTGCCGGGATAAAGGTGGGCGGAAACACGAACAGTTCCCCGAAGGTCTTGAAGGAACTGGATACCATCCAGAAGAAAGGCAGGATGAAGATCATGCTGCCGAACAACAACAGGATCCAAGTCAGGATGTCCACCAGGATGCGGTGCGTATGCCGACTCAGGCCTGCCGCCGTTGCGGGGGGCACAGCAATGGATTCTGTGGATGCAGCTTCCGCGCTCATTGACTATCTGAAACAATTGGGAGGCTGGAAATTCAGTCCTGCGTAAAACCATGCACCCAGGTGCGAGCCGAAGTCCATTGCACCAGGGTAATGAGGAGAATGCAGAGGAAGAGCACAAAGGCCATGGCCGAGGCATAGCCCATCTTGAAGTAGGAAAAGCCGTTGTTGAAGATGTGCAGCACCAACGTGGTGGTGGCAAACGACGGCCCCCCTTGCGTCATGATGTAGAACTGGTCAAAGCCTTGGAAGGCTCCGATGAAGGAAGTGGTCAGCACAAAGAAGGTGGTGGGGGACAGCATCGGAATCGTGATCTTCAGCAGCCGGTACCAGCCGTTGGCGCCGTCCATGATGGCGGCTTCGTACAGTTCTTGGGGAATGCCTTGCAGACCGGCCAGAAAAATCAGCATCGCATACCCAATCCCTTTCCAATTGCTCATGATGATCAGAGCGGGCATGGCGGACCGGCTGTTGAACAGCCAGTTGGGCCCTTGGATGCCGATCAGGTCCAGCAGATAGTTGATGAGCCCAAACTCGGGATGGTAGATCCACGCCCAAACAATGGCCGCCGCCACGGTCAGGGTCACATGCGGCAGGAAGTAGATGAGGCGAAACGCGAAAACGCCGCGCATGGGCCGATTGACGCCCAGAGCCAGGCAGAAAGCCAAGAACACTCCCGTCGGCACCGCCACGAACGTATAGTAGAAGGTATTGCCGAACGCCTTGCGAAAGATGTCATCGTTGATCATGGCCTTGAAGTTGGCCAGACCGTTGAAGACAGGGGTGGCGCCCAAATCCCAGTCGGTGAAGGTCAGATACACCGCGGACAGGATCGGGAACACCAGAAACACCAGAAAGCCGATGAAGTTGGGCAGGATGAACAGGAATCCCGCCACCTCTTCCTGGCGACGCAATCCTGAAACTTTGGCCGTCATGAACCTTTTGCCTTGTGCGCGTGTGCCCTTTGGGGCACACGCCAAAATTCATTTCCTTTGTGGACGCAAGAAATTATAACGCAAGAGGCCAACCTGTGTGCATAGAACAGAAAGCACGCGGTGCGGTGTCAGGTTGGGTACCCCAAAGTGCGACAAGATCTGATCAGTGCGGCGTAGCGTCATTTCGTGTCCGCGCAGCAAGCGCACATGAACGTCATCGCCACCTGCAGCCAGATGACCTACTGGTACGTAGGGCTTGGGGCTATTTCCCCAGTCTTAAAGACTGGGAGCGGGTCAGCGAAAACTCCCAGACATCTACCGCGGCACTGGGGTCGACTCCAAAACGCTGTCGTACAGTGGGTGAATATGAACCTGCAGGAAGCGGCGCAGAGCAACCCGGCAAGGATCATGGAGCACACAAAGTCCGGATGGTACGACAGACAGGTATTACAGATCGCATGTTTGCCGTTCAGCCTACATACACTATGGCAAGACAGATCATGCACTGGCACGACCCGTTTGGTCTTGCTGGGCATGGTAGCACTCATGTGCCTTAACCGGGCAGGAGGCACCCGGCTCCTCGATTCCCTGAAACGGCAAGAGATCCGAGAGATTATCGTACAGTCCGTGGACCGTCTCATGCACCAGACCCAATACGTCACCGATCGGACAAAGTTGCGAGGACGACGCAACCTGCAGGTCCTGAGTTTGGGAGCAGGTGTTCAATCAACAGTTATGGCACTCATGGCCGAGCATAGGTACGCGGGCTTTACCAAACCGGACTTTGCTATATTCGCCGACACTGGCTGGGAGCCCAAGGCCGTCTACAACCACCTTGACTGGTTGAAAAAGCAGCTAAGCTATCCCGTGATTCGCGTAAGCGACGGCAACATCAAGGAAGACATTCTACGCGGTGTCAATCCGGAGGGTCGCCAATTCATTGACATGCCAGTATATGTCGTCAAGGACGACGGGAAACACTACGTTGGTACACGGCCGTGTACCAAACAGTACAAGCTGAAGCCAATCCACCGATACCTAAGACAGCATCTAGGTCTGAAAGATGGTCAGCTAGCACCAAAGGATCAACAGGTAGACATGTGGCTGGGGCTCAGCATAGACGAGGCAACGCGAGTGAAGCCAAGTAAACAGGCGTGGATAACGTTAATCTACCCGCTACTGGAGAAAGACATGTCACGGGCGCAGCTGTACAGGTGGTTCAAAGAACATTACCCTGATCAAGATTTACCCAAAAGCGCCTGTATCGGGTGCCCATACCACACGGATCAGATGTGGGTGGAGATGAAAGAGAATGATCCAGTGTCTTTCCAAGATGCGGCCAGCGTTGAATGGGCAATGCAGAACATGCCGCAAAGTCGAGGGGCGCTGACTGGAACTGCGTACCTCCATAGAGCACGCATACCACTGAATGAAATTGAGTTCAACGTCCAAGGAACGGCTGCCGACGCTATGCAAGAGGAATGTGAAGGTCTGTGTGGCATCTGACAACTCGTCCAAACAGCAGAAATGGCTCAATCTGAGGGGACAGATTACATTCACATGAAGATCCAACAGATAGTTGACAACATCGACAACGGCAGCCTAGACGTCCCCTCGTTTCAGCGCTGCTACATCTGGAAAAAAGACCGAATCACAAAGCTGATTGACTCACTTTATCGCGGTTATCCGGTGGGCGTCATCACCACATGGACACAAGGGCAGGGAAGATCTGACATGGTGGTAGACGGCCAACAGAGAACATCCAGTATCTACGCCTGCTTCAAAGATGCCGCACCAGCTACTTATGGACCAGAGGATCCCAAGCCTCAAACCGGACTCCACTTTCACATTGTCAAGGAAAAATTCGATTTTCCGAGCTTCAGGACCCGAAAGCAAGACCCTATGTGGGTTAAAGTCAGCGACCTGTTTGGCGCTCCCAGCAACCCCACTACCCGGGCATGGCGCACCACATTATGACGAAAATCACCAAGATCTATACGATGAGCACATCAACAGAGTAAAGAACATCAAAGACCGCGATATCTCGTTCAACCAAATTGAAAGCGACCGATCGACAGACGAAGTGGTCGAAATGTTTGACCGTATCAACAGTGAAAACACATCCCTCAAACGTGAGGACCTTGAGATCGCACGAATGAGTACCAAGTGGCCTGGAGCCAAAGAAGCCATCAAAAGAGAAAGAAACAGAGTGGTGAAAGATGGCACTATCATCTGCACTGCCATGAATGAGGCAGCTATCGTCCGCAGCATGCACGCTGCTTACACCGGAAGCTACCAAAGAGACGGGCTCAAAAGCGCCCCTGCAAACAGCTTGGAAAGTGCATTGAAGGCAACCACCAAATGCAATCGCACAATGTCAGAGCTGATAAGTCGGAATTTGGGCATGTATGATCCCAAAGCCATCAAGGTAGTCATTGCCTTTCCTGCACTTACCCGTTACCTGCGCAAACACGCCGCATTCGCGAGCGTCGCCGAAGAGGCAAAAGCATTGGCATACATACTCGTCACCAATGCATGGAACGCATACCGGAGTTACACCGATAGTGCAATTGATGCCGACATAAAGGCCCTGCAGAAGCAAAATCCATGGTGCAAACTAGCCAAATGCATCGAAGCACGCCTTGGCGCAAAACCCACAGTAACGCCCCAAATATTTCGTATGAGTTACCGGAGTCCCAGTCCGCATATTCGCTGTTTCATGCCCTCTCAACCAAACCAGAAATGCGTAACTGGAAAACCCTGAAAACAATCAGAAGTACTCTCCATCTGCCCTCGATCAACACCACATATTTCCCCGCTCACATCTCTTGAGCAAATACGGCAATCACAAAGAAGGGAAACGGAAGGCCGATGACATCGCCAACATCGCGGTCATCAGCCACGAGACGAACCTCCGACTCAGCGACACACCCCCAAATGATTACTTGGCCGCGATTGACGATCAAGACCCTGCGTTGCTTGACCAACACTGCATCACGCGCGACCGCAAGCTGTGGGACATTCAACATTATCCAGAGTTTCTCGAAGAGCGCAGAGTTCTGCTCGCAAAAGCTGCGCAAAACCTGGTGGACTGTCTTCTGGAAGGCCAGCTGCCGTAGCGAATTTCACCACGTAAAACGGACAGACAAGCACCGCATAGCCAACACCACGCGGGCTAATAAAAATGACCTAGCCACGGTGGCCAGGTCATTCCGCGGCAGACAGCCCCAAGCACTACAGAAGAATCCACTGCTGGCACCCCAGACATGATCCCCACTCCACCTTCTGCCACCAGGCTGCACAGTGGTGCCAGGGACAAACACGTTCTGCCCTTTCAAGTCAGGGCATGGGACGGGACCAAGTTGTTTTTGACGCCCTCCCGATCTGGGAGAACAGGGGTTGTGACCCTGTGGCATAAAGTTAAAGTCAAGGCATCAGTCAGCGACGTCCATCTCGCGCGATGAGAGCATCGCCGGTGGCAGGTCCCCAAGCTCCAGGCGCATACTGCGGCAGGACAAAAATAAAAGCCCGGACTTTTGTCCTGTGTGCACCAGACATCCAGGATATTGGTTACGTGTTCCCAAGCAATGTCCACTTTGTCTTCACGGGTAAAGAGCGTCCTGTCGTCTGCAATCAGATCCATCATCAACCGTTCGTACGCATCCATTAGAGCACCGATGCCTTGCGTATTGTGCACTTGGCCATCGCGCAGACGAACTTGGATAGACGCTCCCTGACACAGCCGATTCTCCAGCAGCGCGGGCCGGCGCAGCAGATTGCTTTGGCGCTCTGCCGGGTTGGGATCCCGCTGTTGCTCCGCAAAAATCAAGTGCGGAGCTTAGCGGAACTGAATGGCAATTTCACTGGCCTTGCATTTCAGCCCCTTGCCCGAGCGCATGGAGATGGGAACTCTCTGCCAGCGTCTCGGTCTTTGAATCATCCGGAATCTGATCTTCTGCCAGACATTCAACAATGACCCGTCCGTTGTGCACACTCGAGGTGTATTGTCCCCAGGCCGTACGCGTCAGCACTTCGTTGGCTTCCAGCTCGCGCAAGGACTTGATTACATTGACCCTCTGATTCCGAATGGCCTCACCATCCAGTGAAGTGGGAGGTTCCATGGTGGCCAGACCGTATCCGGGATGGAGAGACATAGATCCACCAAGTCCTTGCTGCTGTGGCGCCTCGAATGCGAACGCCGTGCAGATGTCCTCTCTCGGCCCAGCGCAGTACAGGACGTATAATCTTGCGGATCAAAGCAAAGGCCAGAGAACACTGGCGGGCCTTGAGATGTCGACTGTCGCAGCTTGCATCACCGCAGGACACAGACGCTGCTCCTGCATGTCTGGGATCGAGGTACGCCCTGGACCTGAGTCACAACAGCCTGCAGACCCTGCCCGTGGATTTCGCCAACTTTTCAGCCCTGCGCGCTGAACCTGGACCATGCGCTGGGCACCTCGCTGGCTGTTGTCTCTGCGCGCGGCCTTGGTCGACGATCAGTGGAATGGCTGGCTCTGTCCGGCAACGACTTGACGGGGCCGCTCCCCCAAGAATGGCATCAGTTGGCTCAATTGAAGGGATTGTACTTGGATTTTGTCCAAGCTTGCATACCTGTGTCTTGGCAGGGCCGCGACGATGCACCAACGATCTTCATCAAGGAATCCTCTTTGGCACAGAGCCGCTGCCGTTGGAGTGGAGCCAGATGATCCAACTGTGGCTGTTGGGTCTGAACGGCAACGACTTGACGCGAGGCCGCTGCCGCTGATCCAAGCCACGGTGGAGATACGGCGACGGGCGTCTTGGGCAGCTTGTTGACAGGACATTTCTGGACTGAGGGATTGTCTGCCTGCAGGCTGGCGGGATCCCAAAGGCTTGGCAGAACAGCCCTGCACCGGGATGGGCTGACGAGGAGCAGAGCCGCTCGTCAATTCAATCCACCTGAGCATGCCAACAGCGCCGACTTGCTCGGGGCGCCAAGCGATATTCCATCCAGATGTCGCAGACATCAAGCCGTCATGTACGTTCGTATCCCTCTCTAGGTTCGCTGCAGGCGTTTGCTCCTGCAGCGAAGGCCACCATACGGCAGAATTGTTACGCGGCGTATATGCTCGGAATACGCCGCGGCAATGGTCAGACGTCCGGAACACGAGTAGAGTGGAAGTCATTCCCAACCACTGGAGGAATCCGTGCAATCTCGTCAAGTCGCCACGCGTCTGTTCATCCAGACGGCAAGAGGCCAGATGCAGAGTGCATCGGACTTACCCGGTCTCATCGCCTAGGAGTAAGCTGCCGGCAAGCTGTCAGGGCAATTGCATGTAGTCATCCGTTCCCCAAGGGCCGCTTGGCATCAACACTGTACCAGAAGAGACATTGAGCAGAGCAAGCGTACCAACCCCTGCTTGATTCTTATGCACTGGAATTGCATCTTCAGTCCAGCCAGCTTTATCAATTCCAAAGGGTACATCGCTGTCTATGGAGTTTTGACACATGCCTTATCCATCTTGCAATGGACACATCATACATATTTACATGACCATTGGATATCCTGTTCGCCAAAGGAAGAACAATGCAGTCTGAGTCTGGCTTTGTCCCCCGTATTCTGTGGGTAGACCCCTCGATATCAGCCTTGGACTTGCAGCATCTGCGGGCACGGCATCTGACCGTGCATCAGACATCCAGCTTTGAAGAGGCTTTGGCGCAGATGCATACTTGGGCACCCCATCTGCTGATACTCGAATACACTATGATCCCGTCGTCTATGCACTATGAGACATTCGTGTACAAAGAACTGCCACTGGTGGATCCTTATCGGGTTGGCGGACAGCTAGCCAACAATTCTTGGCGTTATCAAGCCATACCGATTGTACTGGCTACAGGAGGATTGCCGTCCTTGGTGCCAGGCTATGTCGTCCCGCACCTAATACGGGTAGCCCACTTTCTGCCCAAACCCTGTGCTCCCGACAGGCTGGCCCAACTTGTGCTCAATCTGCTGCCCTATCCGGTGTACGGTCTGGTTATAGACCTTGTTCGGGCACAAGTGGAAGTGCAAGGAGTGCAGTACAGCCTTTCCTCACGTGAACTGGCCATGTTGGCAGCTTTGGCCCAGTGCTATCCTCGTCCCTGCACAGCTGCACAGCTAGGCCGGCACTTGACACAGACAACGGGGCTGTCTGCCAGCGAGACATCCGTGCGGACAACGATAATGGCACTGCGCCGCAAGCTGGAGCCAAACCCGCCCCGCCCACACTACCTGTGCAACGAAGGCCAAGGCTACTTCTTGTCTCACTCCCCTGTCCTGCGACAGGATCTCTGAACCATATGCGGAGGCATTTCGAAAGGGACAGTACAATGCTTGGAGAATCCATGTCTGGTCAAGAGGCATTCCCTGCCATTGACGGCTGGCCCATCCCTCCTCTTGGGGTCTCGGGCAAAGAACCGACCTAGGGCAGATCGCGCCAAGGCAAGAGGAGCGAGGAGACCAGCCCACTGCTTTCTTCAGCTTGCCCGCGCTGATCATGGATTGGTGCCCGTCCAGACGGTGCATCAAGGATTCCTGATCCGGGCGGAAGGTCTCCACCAACTCCAAGTATTGAACACGCCTCCGTAACAGGGTGACGACGGGAGCTCGCCGGTAGGCCTGCAGACAGCGTTGGCGTTGGTGGAAACTCTCTTGTCCGCTGGTCCTCAGGACTTGATTGCCAGAATGCCAGTATCTCGCAGCACGCGCATGGCTTCTACCGCAGCAGCGGTACCCCCCTTTCATGTCGGACGCTCCTGAACCGTAGAGCACGCCATCCTCCACCCAAGACGCCCGTCGCCGTATCTCCACCGTGGCTTGGATCAGCGGCAGCGGCCTCGCGTCAAGTCGTTGCCATTCAGACCCAACAGCCACAGTTGGATCATCTGGCTCCACTCCAACGGCAGCGGCTCTGTACCAAAGAGGATTCCTTGATGAAGATCGTTGGTGCATCGTCGCGGCCCTGCCAAGACACAGGTATGCAAGCTTGGACAAAATCCAAGTACAACCCCTTCAATTGAGCCAACTGATGCCATTCTTGGGGCAGCGGCCCCGTCAAGTCGTTGCCGGACAAATCCAGCCATTCCAGCCGTTCCAGCTGGCCCCATGCTTGGGGCAGCGGCCCCGTCAAGGCATTGTCGGACAGAGCCAGATCTTCCAATTGGTTCAGCTGGCCCCATGCCTGGGGCAGCGGCCCCGTCAAGGCATTGTCGGACAGAGCCAGCCATTCCAGCCGTTCCAGCTGGCCCCATGCCTGGGGCAGCGACCCCGTCAAGTCGTTGCCGGACAGAACCAGCCATTCCAGCCGTTCCAGCTGGCCCCATGTCTGGGGCAGCGGCCCCGTCAAGTCGTTGCCGGACAGAGCCAGCCATTCCAGCCGTTCCAGCTGGCCCCATGTCTGGGGCAGCGACCCCGTCAAGTCGTTGCCGGACAGAGCCAGCCATTCCAGCCGTTCCAGCTGGTCCCATGTCTGGGGCAGCGGCCCCGTCAAGGCATTGTCGGACAGAGCCAGCCATTCCAGCCGTTCCAGCTGGTCCCATGTCTGGGGCAGCGACCCCGTCAAGGCATTGTCGGACAGAGCCAGCCATTCCAGCCGTTCCAGCTGACCCCACTCCGGTAGCAGCGGCCCCGTCAAGTCGTTGCCGGACAAATCCAAGCGCTCCAGCTGGGTAAGCTGGCTCCATGCCTGGGGCAGCGGCCCCGTCAAGTCGTTGCCGGACAAATCCAAGCGCTCCAGCTGGGTAAGCTGGCTCCATGCCTGGGGCAGCGGCCCCGTCAAGTCGTTGCCGGACAAATCCAAGCGCTCCAGCTGGGTAAGCTGGCTCCATGCCTGGGGCAGCGGCCCCGTCAAGTCGTTGCCGGACAAATCCAAGCGCTCCAGCTGGGTAAGCTGGCTCATCGCTGGGGGGAGGGATCCCGCCAAGCGACGAGAGGCCAGACGCAACCCGACTACGCGATCCTCAACTACATCGACGCCGTTCCACTGGGTGATGGGGACAAGGGCAGTCCAATGCAAGTACGAGGTATCGTCGACCAAGGCCGCGCGCAGAGACAACAGCACGATGCAGTCGCCGACCAGATCTGGACGAGCGACAGGACGAGACACAGCAACACCGTTGGTAC
Organism: Caldilineaceae bacterium; assembly: GCA_963422415.1. Lineage (GTDB taxonomy): Bacteria > Chloroflexota > Anaerolineae > Caldilineales > Caldilineaceae > Bin34. Next base: position 1,407,374 of record OY729430.1, on the reverse strand, counting down.
AGACCTCGGCGATGGCAAAGCGAGATGACGGCTCCAACAGCGAGATGTCCAGCGCATGGTCCAGGTTCAGCGCGCGCAGGGCTGAAAAGTTGGCGAAATCTGCCGGCAGGGTCCGCAGATCGTTGTGGCTCAGATCCAGGGAATGGAGGGCCGTCAGGCCGGCGAAGAGGGCGGGCGGCAGGGTCTGCAATCTGTTGCCGCTCAGGTCCAAGGTGTGCAGGGATGCCAGATCGGCGAAGAGGGCGGGCGGCAGGGGATGCAGATCGTTGCCGCTCAGGTCCAGGGTGTGCAGGGATGCCAGACCGGCGAAGAGGGCGGGCGGCAGGGTCCGCAGATCGTTGCCGTTCAGGTCCCGGGTGTTGCCGTTCAGGTCCAGGGTGTGCAGGGATGCCAGACCGGCGAAGAGGGCGGGCGGCAGGGTCTGCAATCTGTTGCCGCTCAGGTCCAGGGTGTGCAAGTTCCCAAGGCCGGTGAACAATCCCGCCGACAAGACAACGGTCTGCGGGTAACGATAGTTGTGGCTCAGGTCCAGGGTGTGCAGGGATGCCAGACCGGCGAAGAGCCCCGCCGGCAGGGGATGCAGATCGTTGTGGCTCAGGTCCAGGGTGTGCAGGGATGCCAGACCGGCGAAGAGCCCCGCCGGCAGGGGATGCAGATCGTTGTGGCTCAGGTCCAGGGTGTGCAAGTTCCCAAGGCCGGTGAACGATCCCGCCGACAAGATAATGGGCTGCGGGTAAGAATTATAGTTGTGGCTCAGGTCCAGGGTGTGCAAGTTCCCAAGACCGGCGAAGAGGGCGGGCGGCAGAGCATACTCATACCACTCGTTGCCGCTCAGGTCCAGGGTGTGCAGGGATGCCAGACCGGCGAAGAGCCCCGCCGGCAGGGTCTGCAATCTGCTGTGGCTCAGGTCCAGGGTGTGCAAGTTCCCAAGGCCGGTGAACGATCCCGCCGACAAGATAGCGGTCTGCGGGTAACGATAGTTGTAGCTCAGGTCCAGGGTGTGCAGGGATGCCAGACCGGCGAAGAGGGCGGGCGGCAGGGTCTGCAGATAGTTGTGGCTCAGGTCCAGGGTGTGCAGGGATGCCAGACCGGCGAAGAGCCCCGCCGGCAGGGGACGCAGATTGCTGTAGCTCAGGTCCAGGGTGTGCAAGTTCCCAAGGCCGGCGAAGAGCCCCGCCGGCAGGGTCCGCAGATCGCTGTGGCTCAGGTCCAGGGTGTGCAAGTTCCCAAGGCCGGTGAACGATCCCGCCGACAAGATAATGGGCTGCCGGTAAGAATTATAGTTGTAGCTCAGGTCCAGGGTGTGCAAGTTCCCAAGGTCAGCGAAGATCCCCGCCGGCAGGGGACGCAGACCGTTGTGGCTCAGATCCAGGGAATGGAGGGCCGTCAGGCCGGCGAAGAGGGCGGGCGGCAGGGTCCGCAGATCGTTGCCGCTCAGGTCCAGGGTGTGCAAGTTCCCAAGGTCAGCGAAGATCCCCGCCGGCAGGGTCCGCAGTCCATTGTAGCTCAGGTCCAGGGTGTGCAAGTTCCCAAGGCCGGCGAAGAGGGCGGGCGGCAGCCTCTGCAGACCGTTGCCGCTCAGGTCCAGGGTGTGCAAGTTCCCAAGGCCGGCGAAGAGGGCGGGCGGCAGGGTAGCCAGCGCCTGGCCGCTCAGATCCAACGTGCGCAGGCCCTGCAGGCCCACAAGATCGTGGGCCTGCAGGGCCGTCAGGTCCACGATGCGCAGGTCGGTGACGGCGGCCAGGTGCGGCGCCGTCACCTGTGCACAGCCCAGTCCGATCTGGACCTCCAGCGCCGCCACCACGGCCTGCGTGCGACCGTGCAATGGCCCGCTGCCGCACCACGCCTCGTCCGTGAACCAGACCAGCGTGGCCGCGTAGCGCAGAGGGGCCGCGCCCACCGGCGGGGCCGGGTTCACGGCGCGCACGACCCCGTCCGGCCCGATGTGCAGCTCGAAGCTGTACGCACCCGCGGGAGCGGATGCCGTCACGGTGCGCACCACCGGCGCCCAAGGCCGGAATCCAGCCGGCACCGTGAACAGCCGCGCCCCCGGCGAGCGAGCCTGGCTCTGCGCGGACAGGGTGGCCGTCACCTGCCGGCCCCGGCGCACCAGCCGGTAGACGTCCTCCTGCACCGCCGCCCGCTCGTCCTCATACGTCCCCTGCACCACCCGTTCCGCGGCGCCGGTCGGCGCCGCCGCACTCAGACCCAACACCAAGCCCAGTGCGGCGCACCACAGCCAGCGAACTCTGATCTGCATTGGGGACTCTCCTGAAGTGTCGTGCTGCCAGCGACCGCACGCACCAGCATCATACCACCCCGCCCAGACGCAGCCGGCCGCCCCTGGGACCCCTGCACGGAGCCCAGGCCAACGGTCCCCACCAGCCTGCCGCACCCCATTCGATAGCCGGCGCAGGGCGACGGCGCGCCACCCGAGCCGGGGGCTGCAATTGGTTTGACGTCCAGCTGCTGCAGGCGGAGCCTTTCCACGCCGCGACCGCCTCTGTCTGGGCCTCCGCTGTGCCTGTGCGGCAGACAGACAATTCCTTCAGTCGCCATGGTCTCCCATGGCTCTGGGCACAGGCACAGAGAACCGGCCCATGCGGCCCGCTATGCGGACATCACGACGAATCACGGTTATGGCGGCAGGATCCAAGGCAACTTGCCGCTACGCGTCAGACGTCAATGGTCACGCTTTGCCATTTCTTGACCAGCACCGCGTTGGTCTTGTCCTGGATGAGGGTCAGGGCCGTCTCGATGTCCTCTCTCCTTATTCCATAGATGGCTTCGTAGGTGGCGAGCCCTGGAAATCGTTGATATGGGGAGGGGCTGGCCAGGATGGCGCGATCGTTGAAAGCCCACTGGGGCTGCTTCACGAATGCGCTGGGATGTTGTGCCTGCCCTCCGCTTCCAGATTAGGCGGTCGCGGCGTGGAAAGGCTCCGCCTGCAGCAGCTGGACGTCAAACCAATTGCAGCCCCCGGCTCGGGTGGCGCGCCGTCGCCCTGCGCCGGCTATCGAATGGGGTGCGGCAGGCTGGTGGGGACCGTTGGCCTGGGCTCCGTGCAGGGGTCCCAGGGGCGGCCGGCTGCGTCTGGGCGGGGTGGTATGATGCTGGTGCGTGCGGTCGCTGGCAGCACGACACTTCAGGAGAGTCCCCAATGCAGATCAGAGTTCGCTGGCTGTGGTGCGCCGCACTGGGCTTGGTGTTGGGTCTGAGTGCGGCGGCGCCGACCGGCGCCGCGGAACGGGTGGTGCAGGGGACGTATGAGGACGAGCGGGCGGCGGTGCAGGAGGACGTCTACCGGCTGGTGCGCCGGGGCCGGCAGGTGACGGCCACCCTGTCCGCGCAGAGCCAGGCTCGCTCGCCGGGGGCGCGGCTGTTCACGGTGCCGGCTGGATTCCGGCCTTGGGCGCCGGTGGTGCGCACCGTGACGGCATCCGCTCCCGCGGGTGCGTACAGCTTCGAGCTGCACATCGGGCCGGACGGGGTCGTGCGCGCCGTGAACCCGGCCCCGCCGGTGGGCGCGGCCCCTCTGCGCTACGCGGCCACGCTGGTCTGGTTCACGGACGAGGCGTGGTGCGGCAGCGGGCCATTGCACGGTCGCACGCAGGCCGTGGTGGCGGCGCTGGAGGTCCAGATCGGACTGGGCTGTGCACAGGTGACGGCGCCGCACCTGGCCGCCGTCACCGACCTGCGCATCGTGGACCTGACGGCCCTGCAGGCCCACGATCTTGTGGGCCTGCAGGGCCTGCGCACGTTGGATCTGAGCGGCCAGGCGCTGGCTACCCTGCCGCCCGCCCTCTTCGCCGGCCTTGGGAACTTGCACACCCTGGACCTGAGCGGCAACGGTCTGCAGAGGCTGCCGCCCGCCCTCTTCGCCGGCCTTGGGAACTTGCACACCCTGGACCTGAGCTACAATGGACTGCAGAGGCTGCCGCCCGCCCTCTTCGCCGGCCTGACGGCCCTCCATTCCCTGGATCTGAGCCACAACGGTCTGCATCCCCTGCCGGTGGGGATCTTCGCTGACCTTGGGAACTTGCACACCCTGGACCTGAGCCACAACGATCCATACGCACGTTACCGGCAGCCCGCACAGACCGTTGTCTTGTCGGCGGGATTGTTCACCGGCCTTGGGAACTTGCACACCCTGGACCTGAGCCACAGCGATCTGTATCCCCTGCCGGCGGGGCTCTTCGCCGGTCTGGCATCCCTGCACACCCTGGACCTGAGCGGCAACACCCTGGACCTGAGCAACAACAGACTGCGGACCCTGCCGCCCGCCCTCTTCGCCGGTCTGGCATCCCTGCACACCTTGGACCTGAGCAACAACAGACTGCGGACCCTGCCGCCCGCCCTCTTCGCCGGTCTGGCATCCCTGCACACCCTAAATCTGAACAGCAGCGATCTGCAGACCTTGCCGCCCGCCCTCTTCGCCGGTCTGGCATCCCTGCACACCCTGGACCTGAGCGGCAACAGATTGCAGACCCTGCCGCCCGCCCTCTTCGCCGGTCTGGCATCCTTGCATACCCTGAACCTGGCATCCTTGTACACCCTGGACCTGCCATCCTGGCACACCCTGGACCTGAGCGGCAACAGATTGCAGACCCTGCCGCCCGCCCTCTTCGCCGGTCTGGCATCCCTGCACACCCTAAATCTGAACAGCAACGATCTGCAGACCTTGCCGCCCGCCCTCTTCGCCGGTCTGGCATCCCTGCACACCTTGCACCTGAGCCACAACGATCTGCGTCCCCTGCCGCCCGCCCTCTTCGCCGGTCTGGCATCCCTGCACACCCTGGACCTGAGCCACAACGATCTGCATCCCCTGCCGGCGGGGCTCTTCGCCGGTCTGGAATCCCTGCACACCCTGGACCTGATCCAAAGATACTTGGCACCGCCGTCCCCCGCGGCCATTGCCGAGATCTGTGCCAATGGCATCGTTGTGCCCCATCCCAGCCTCCATCCCGATCTGGTTGACGACTGCATCGTGCTGCTGACCCTGGGCACGGTTCTGGCCGGCAATGTCCTGTTTCCGTTTTGGGATGTCACTGTCCCCATCACCCAGTGGGACGGCGTCGATGTGGTTGAGGATCGCGTAGTCGGGTTGCGTCTGGCCTCTCGTCGCTTGGCGGGATCCCTCCCCCCAGCGATGAGCCAGCTGCAGCGGCTGGAATGGCTGGATTTGTCCGACAATGCCTTGAAAGGGCCGCTGCCACCGGAGTGGGGCCGGATGCGTCGGCTGGAACGGCTGGATCTATCCGGCAATACCTTGCCGGGGCCGCTGCCCGAGGCATGGAGCCAGCTGGAACGGCTGGAATGGCTGGATTTGTCCCACAATGTCTTGAGGGGGCCGCTGCCCGAGGCATGGGGCCAGCTGCGTCGGCTGGAATGGCTGGATTTGTCCCACAATGTCTTGAGGGGGCCGCTGCCCGAGGCATGGGGCCAGCTGCGTCGGCTGGAATGGCTGGATTTGTCCCACAATATCTTGCCGGGGCCGCTGCCGCCGGAGTGGGGCCAGCTGCATCGGCTGGAATGGCTGGATTTGTCCCACAATGTCTTGCCGGGGCCGCTGCCGCCGGAGTGGGGCCAGCTGCATCGGCTGGAATGGCTGGATTTGTCCCACAATGTCTTGCCGGGGCCGCTGCCGCCGGAGTGGGGCCAGCTGCATCGGCTGGAATGGCTGGATTTGTCCCACAATGTCTTGCCGGGGCCGCTGCCGCCGGAGTGGGGCCAGCTGCATCGGCTGGAACGACTGGCTCTGTCCAACAATGCCTTGACGGGGCCGCTGCCGCCGGAGTGGGGCCAGCTGGAACGACTGGAACGACTGGCTCTGTCCGACAATGCCTTGACGGGGCCGCTGCCGCCGGAGTGGGGCCAGCTGCATCGGCTGGAATGGCTGGATTTGTCCGACAATGAATTTGCGAATAATCTATCCGGCAATGCCTTGACGGGGCCGCTGCCGCCGGAGTGGGGCCGGATGCATCGGCTGAACTGGCTGGATTTGTCCGACAATGCCTTGCCGGGGCCGCTGCCGCCGGAGTGGGGCCAGCTGCATCGGCTGGAATGGCTGGATTTGTCCCACAATATCTTGCCGGGGCCGCTGCCGCCGGAGTGGGGCCAGCTGGAACGACTGGAACGACTGGCTCTGTCCGACAATGCCTTGACGGGGCCGCTGCCGCCGGAGTGGGGCCGGATGCATCGGCTGGAATGGCTGGATTTGTCCGACGATGAATTTGCGAATAATCTATCCGGCAATGCCTTGACGGGGCCGCTGCCGCCGGAGTGGAGCCAGCTGCATCGGCTGAAACACTTGAATCTGTCTTACAATGCCTTGACGGGGCCGCTGCCGCCGGAGTGGGGCCAGATGATCCAACTGTGGGGGTTGGATCTGCACAGCAACGCTTTGGCGGGATCGCTGCCGCCGGAGTGGGGTCAACTGGAACGTCTGAAACACTTGGATCTGTCCAACAACGCCTTGACGGGACCGCTCCCCGAGGCATGGAGCCAGCTGGAATGGCGGCTGGAACAACTGGATTTGTCCGACAATGCCTTGACGGGGCCGCTGCCGCCGGAGTGGGGTCAGCTGCATCGGCTGGAATGGCTGGATTTGTCCCACAATGTCTTGCCGGGGCCGCTGCCCGAGGCATGGAGCCAGATGCCTCGGCTGGACCACTTGGATCTGTCCGACAATATCTTGACGGGGCCGCTGCCCGAGGCATGGAGCCAGATGCCTCGGCTGGAATGGCTGGATCTGTCCTACAACGACTTGACGGGGCCGCTGCCCGAGGCATGGAGCCAGTTGAGACGGATGGATCTGTCCGGCAATATCTTGACGGGGCCGCTGCCCGAGGCATGGAGCCAGTTGAGACGGCTGGATCTGTCTGGCAACGACTTGACGGGGCCGCTCTCGTCGGAGTGAAAATGGTGCGGAATGTCGTGCACTTGAACCCCAAAGACTAGATGGGGCCGCTCCCGTTGACAGGGAGCCTAGATGGTCCAAATGGGGACCTAGCGCCTAAATCTCGGCTAGGTCCCGGCTCGTGTTGCGTGCGACACTTGCGATTGCGGCAACGCAGAGTCGTCCAGCATGTATCCCATCCGAGTGAGGATGCACTGGGTCCAGCAGCAGGTGCGGAAGACACCGGCATGTATAGCCGCGGCGTGACTGCGCAGTCGTGAAGATTGTCTCGGGCTTCATCGGGAGGCGATCCCATCCTAGGCTCCCACTGCACTTCCAGAATCGGCTTCCGGACGCGGCAGGCACTAACAGTCGTGTAGGCGGAGGGAACGGGACCGCTGCGCAAGAATGGGTGCAGCATCCCGTTGGTTCTTCTGTCGCCTGAATGGGGTGCGGCGACGCGTCGGAGCAGAGGGGCGCAGACCCCGTGAAAGAGGTCTGCGCCCTTGTCCGGGCATTCAGGCGGGCAGGATCAGAATGTGGCCGTGAGTCTCGGGGTTGGACCAGGGGCCGGCGCCCAAGGCATTGACCGCCTGCACCGAGTAGTACCAAGTGCCGTCCACCGTCGGCGCGGTCTCGGCATATGTCGTGTCCGGCGCCTGCGCCGCGTACACGATGTAGGCCTGGTTCCGACTGGCCAGTCGGCGCCGCACCCGGTAGTGCAGGATGGGCCGCCCCCCGTCGGTGGCGGGAACCTCCCAGGTCAGGGTCACCTGGCCTCCGGCCAGACGCACCGTGCCCGCTCCCACTGCCGCCGGCGTCGTGCCCACCTGCAGCACATGACCGCTGGTCTCGGGATTGGACCAGGGGCCGGCGCCCAAGGCATTGACCGCCTGCACCGAGTAGTACCAGGTGCCGTCCACCGTCGGCGCGGTCTCGGCATATGTCGTGTCCGGCGCCTGCGCCGCGTACACGATGTAGGCCTGGTTCCGACTGGCCAGTCGGCGCCGCACCCGGTAGTGCAGGATGGGCCGCCCCCCGTCGGTGGCGGGAACCTCCCAGGTCAGGGTCACCTGGCCTCCGGCCAGACACACCGTGCCCGCTCCCACTGCCGCCGGCGTCGTGCCCACCTGCAGCACATGACCGCTGGTCTCGGGATTGGACCAGGGGCCGGCGCCCAAGGCATTGACCGCCTGCACCGAGTAGTACCAGGTGCCGTCCACCGTCGGCGCGGTCTCGGTATATGTCGTGTCCGGCGCCTGCGCCGCGTACACGATGTAGGCCTGGTTCCGACTGGCCAGTCGGCGCCGCACCCGGTAGTGCAGGATGGGCCGCCCCCCGTCGGTGGCGGGAACCTCCCAGGTCAGGGTCACCTGGCCTCCGGCCAGACGCACCGTGCCCGCTCCCACTGCCGCCGGCGGCCCGGCGGTCGTCACCGTGACTGGCGCCGAACGGTCGCCGGTCGCTGTGGCATGGTACGCCTGCACGGCATAGCCGTAGACCGTGGCCGGCGTCAGCCCGCGCTGGTCTCGCCACTGCGTCACAGTCTCTCCCGTGTCCGGCACATGCAGGATCCACGTCCCCGCCGGCCCGGTGCGCCGCCACACCCGATAGCCTTCCACCGGTCCGCCGGTCGTCGGCGCCTGCCAGCGCAGCTGTACTTGATCCCCCGCCGCCGTGGCCGTCAGGCCCGCAACCCGCCCCGGCCGGAGCAGAGGCGCGGCGGCCGTCATGGCCTGCACCGCTCCCGAGGGTGTCCCCGCACCCGCTGCATTCAGGGCCCGCACCCGCAGCAGATAGACCGTGGCCGCGGTCAGCCCTGTCAGTGTGTGTCGGGTGCGCGTGGACCCCGTGTCCGGCACCAGCGCGCGCCACACCGACCCTGTCCAGCGCTCGATGCGGTAACCGGTCACCCGAGCCCCGCCGTCGTGGTCCGGACGGCTCCAGTCCAGCGTGGCCGCAGTGGCCTCGAGGTCCTCCACATGCAGATCCTCCGGCGCGGCCGGCGCCTGCACGCGCGGCGCGGCCGTCCACCGCACCTGGGCCGTGTAGCGCAGGTAGCCCACATGATCCAGTTCCGAGCCGTCCACGTAGCGCACCGCCCCGTCCGGATGCACTGTCAGATCGAACCGGGCTGGAATGCCGCTCACGTGGTCCGTGCCATCCGCGTTCACGTGCCGTGCATCCGACACCGTGTGCTGGTATCGCCGGGCCGGCCGGATGTCCGCGGGCAATACGCACAGGTCGGCCGCACGCTGCCGCGCCGCGTACTGCACCGCCGAGCGGGCGCTGCCGAAAGTGCCTGTTACCGTGTCGCCCCGCCGCGTCAGATCGTAGTGGCCGCTCCAGTGCACCGCCCGGTTCTGGAAGTGGCCCTGGCGCTCGAGGTCCGGCAGGGTTGGCGAGGCCAGCGGCAGCGCCAGCGCCGCCGGCGTTTGCCACTGCAGATCCGTGATCCTGTAGGCCAGGTACCCCACATGGTCCACCAAGTGATTGTCCACGTAGCGCACCGCCCCGTCCGGATGCACCGTCAGATCGAACCGGGCCGGAATGCCGCTCACGTGGTCCGTGCCGTCCGCATTCTTGTGTCGTCCGTCCGACACCGTGCATTGCACCAGAGCCGTGGGTCGGAACCCCGCCGGCAGCACAAACAGATCCTCCGGCTGCTGGCGGGCATAGTACTGCACCGGCGAGCGGGCGCTGCCGAAATTCGCCGTTACCGTGGTCCCGTGCTTCGACACCGCCCACGTGCCCTCCCAGTTCGTGGCTTGGTTCAGGTACGGTCCCGATGCTCGCTGCACGCCGTTCGGCGGCGGTGGTGGTTGCTCCGGCCTTGGCGGCGTCGGCCACTCCACCGGCACTGCCGGTACCCCCGACAGATCCCCTGCCGTCACCACGAAATGCCCGTTGACCCAGCCCGTCGTACTCTCGTTCACCCGGATCTGCCACCATACCGGGCTATTCTGATACCGACCCAGAATGAGGTACCAGGTGCTGCGACTGGAGGGCAGTTTGCGTATCTTTGGATATATCGCGCTCGGCCCTGTCCGCAGGGGCAGGTCGTCGTCAATGGTGCCAATGTGCAATCGTGGCTGTGCCAAGAGGGCGGAAGACGGGGCGGAAGACGACGGCCAAGATACATCAACGTAGTATTTCAAATATCCCACGTCGCTCGATTCCAAGTCGCTCACTTTGTCGTTGTTCACATAGCGCACGGATCCGTTCGACTGCACTTCCATCTCGAATTTGTGTGCTGTCGCAGGCACCACGTCTGTGCCGTCGCTGTCCACTGTCCAGGCTTGCTCCACCGCAACGGTCTTATCCTCGCTTGGCCGGAAGCCGCTCGGGATCTCAAACAGAATCCTGTCTTTGTCCTTTTCTGCGGGCAGCTTTGCATAGTGGAGCACCGGCGACCTGTCGGTACAGAAGACGCCGTCCACACGGTTCAACGTATCGCCCTTGGACAGGGCATAGATGCCGTTGTGGTGCTCCGCCTGATTGGCATATCTCCCAATTGTGCTGTGTTCTACATGGTGCAGGAGTGTCTTCACAACCGTCGCTGCTTGCTGCCATTGCTGGTCAGCAGGTCCTTCGGAATCCTTGTACGGATCAAGACGGTAGCTCCAGAATTCAGGGGAGTTGTAGCCTAGGCCAAAGAGGCAATAGCCCAGGATCACATCCTGACAGCGCTGGTTCTCCTTCTCCAGCGCCTTGAGAGTCCGCATGTAGGGAGCGCCGTCATTGTCATCCTCCGTGTCACCGATCCAAGCTTCGTAGTGCTTCCATCCCAATGACAGTTCCAGAGCATTTCCTGTGCGGCCGATGCGGCCGTCGGCCCCGTATTCCGACACTATCACCTTGAGCGAAGGATAGGCGCGCTTGAACCAGTCATACACATGATGTTCGAACCTGCGTACATTCTTCTCCTTGTTAAGGTCGGTAAGCTTCTCCTTGTTAGGGTCGGTAAGGTCGGTTTCGGCAAGCCAGAGGCCTTGGGACTCCAACCTGTTGTCGGGCTTGAAATACTGATGCAGCAACAACACATGGGAAGGGCTCGTCTGGCTGCCGTTGATGCGGTTGGCCTCGGTCAGCACCGTTCGCAGACCAAAGTCGGAGTTGGCCTTCCAATGGTGCAGTGGATCCGTGCCTGTCTCGTCATATGCTTGGTCGCCGCCGAAGGGCTTCCCCTGCAGAAGCGGATGGCCGTTCGCGAAGGCATACAGACCGCAGCCGTAGTCGGCGCCGGCCAGTCTCATGCGTTCTTTCTCGTAGTGCCCCAGCTTTTCCAAGGCGAGTGAGTAGCTTGGTACATTCAACTTCTGGATGTCGCCCAGGAGCTCGTTGGCAATGACCCAGTAGTCGACCCGATCGGCCAGCTTCGCCAGCTTCGTCCGCGCCGCCTGCACGAGATTGTGGTGAAACTGCGCCGTCTTCTCGGGATTCTCAACAATGTGGGCTGCCACTGCACCTTCGTCAAGGAAAAGGCGCAGAATCAGCTTCGTATCCCTCAGTTCGACATGATCTTGGAAAGGCTGGACTTGTTGCAGAATTTCATTGTCGATGTAGGGGATCAGAGTGTCGATGTAGGGGATCAGAGGGCCTTGCACCATGGTTGCCAGCTGGTCAAGATCTATATTATTCAGCTGGTCACGATTTTTCAGGTCCAAGCCGGTTGGGTTATATGGCATCTGACGCACATTGACAAGCAGCAGGCAGACTGGAGGTCGCCACGACTTCAATGTGTCGAGAAAGTTGTTTGGGGCCTCCAGCATATGGGGGCCAAGCAGAGTGCGCATAAGGGATCTCCTGAGAAGTGGGAACCACACGGGCCGAGAGGGGACCGTGGCAACAGTGTGCAGGATCGATGCGCACTGCGCCATTGCGAACGCGTAACCAAAGCGTAGAGGGGGCGTGCCTCGATGCCAGACACGCAGGAGCAGCGTCTGTGTCCTGTGATCCGGATGCAAGATGCGGCAGCCGACATCTGTCCCAGGTATCCGCCCCCTCAGGCATCCCTTCATGGCTTTGCATTCACAGAGATTCAGTGTAGTTGCGTCACAGCGAGGACCAAGGACCTGTCTGCCTGCCGCACAGACACAGCGGAGGCCCGGAGGGGGCGCAGAACGGAAAGGCTCCGCCTGCAACAGCTGGACGCCAAACCATTGCAGACCCCCGGCTCGGTTGGCGCGCTGTCGCCCTACGCCGCTCTTTGGAATCTGGGGATCTGCGCTTCAGGCGCACTGCGCTATTCCATTGGAAATCCCGCGCCGCCCTGGTGGACATGGATGGGGATGGGACGCTGGACTTGGTCTTTACCCCACCGTCTGGACCCGCCCGTGGCCTATCCGAGCCAGGCCAATGCGGTGGCGGGCGACACGCCGCGGTTTTCCATCGCCCCCGGGTGTCACGAAAACCGCATACAGCATGGCCTGCACCGATGGCGATCTGGATCTGATGACCAGCTCCTACAATCTGGAACTGCAGGATCTGCTGGAGGAGACCTTCGAAGGACAGACGGCCTCGGGCCTCCATTGGCATGAACAACGGGCTTCCCGCTTCCACCGCCCTTGGCTGGTCTTGCGCTCCCAAGCCTTGGCTCTGGCAGTGATGCCGGGCAAGGACGGCGTGCGCCTGCTGGCAGGGAACGACTTTCTACTGCTGGATGGCAACATGAGCATGGCACGAGGGAGAATGGCGCATCAACCCTCCCTTTGTTACACCACGCAGAACACCATGAGCTTCAGCGCGGGGATGTCAACAACGATGGCCGGCTGGATCTCTACGCAGTCAACGGCATGAACGCGTTGGATCTGTTCAGCCACTTGCCCGGCAACGAATTGGTGGAGACCAATTGGGCGTTTTGCAACTAGCAGGGCGAGCGATTCGTACCCGCGCCGGAATGGAACCTGGACCTGCGGACGGGACATGACGGTAGGCGACTTCGATTTCAACGGCGATCTGGATATCGTGATCAACAATCTGCTGGCCCCGGCCCGTGCTGCTGGAGAACCGGCTGTATCAGGGAGCGTCTACCCAGGTTCGTCTGCGCGATGGCCAAGTGCACAATACGCAAGACATCGGCGCTCGCTTGGCGCTGCACACGGACGCGGGTGTGCAGCTGCGCATACTGGAAGTTACTGGGCGGCTGTTTGTCAGGATTGCCGCCGGTAGCCCATTTCGGCTTTCCGGCAGGATCGGTGTTGCACCGGCTGGAAGTCATATGGCCTGACGGCGAAAGGCTCGTGGTCCACGACTTGGAAGCAATCCATTTGTATACGATCCTGCGTACTGGCTAGAACGATGATGCCGTGCTGCCGGGTAGACGACGGATCAATGCGTCTCGTTGTGCAACATGCCAAGGCCATATTTGCAGGCCTCTCCCGCAGATTGTCCTGGCCAAAACATTTCAGAGACGGGGCTCTCCCAGCTTGCCCAGCAGGCAGCTGAAGGGCATCTTCGATTTCTGGCGACACTCGCAGACCAATGCGTTTGAAGGCATGACCGTTGCCAATGTCTATAGCATGATCTTGAACCGCATCACACTGCAAGTCCAGTGAAACCAGGCATTCTGACGACATCCGCCATTGCAGAAGATGCCCCTCGGCAGGGTCTTTGCGGTGCCGGACGCGGCCTGGTCGCGGTCTTGGGCATTGCTTTATGGTGTTCCGGTGACGGCGAATCCTCAATCTGCCATGGCTAAGCAAGCTTACGGACGTCAAACGTCTGAAGCTGCCTGACCAGCAGCTTCAGAACAACCAACTGCCAAGTCCGGGTACAACGTCACAGGGCAAAGAGGTGCACAAGTCTCTGGAAAGGGAATAAAAAGCCTCCCAACCAGCCCTGAATTTAGGCGGGAAGCGGGAGACGGCCCGCGAACAATACCGAATGGGCGATTACTTGGTGGGTCCTGGTTCTTGGCAGATTCTGTTGTTGGACAGTCTCGGCAAGCCGTACTCTGTTTCCAAGGATGTACCGAACAATGCAAGATCTGGTCCACAATATTCTAGATTGTGGCTGCTCCCTAGACCGGAGACTCAGGTCGTACGACATCATCTTCAAGTCTCATCTCAAGAATTCAAACACAGCCGCTCAAGCTTGGTCCGACCGTTGATCCAGCAACGCATGCAGCCGTTGTATTTCCTGCTGCAACAAGTCTGCCTGCTGTTGGGCGTGTACCCTCTCCCGCTGGATGCGGGCTTCCGCCTGTTCGGCGCGGCTTTTCTCCCGCTGGATGCGAGCTTCCGCCTGCTCGGCGCGGCTTTTCTCCCGCTGGATACGGGCTTCCGCCTCCTCCAGCGCCTCCGGTGTCATCCGATACCAGTCCGCCCGGACCGGGTCCAGCAACCGCAGCTTGGCGTCGCGGTCCAAGCCCCACGCGGTGTCCAGCGTCACGCTGGGATACAGCGTGACCGCCCGGCCCGCCACGGCGCCGCGCCGCCCTTCGATCGGCGCGTACTCCGTGCCGCACAGCCGCCAGCCCCGGAAAGGCGGCCCGCCGGCGTATCCCATGGGGTCGTACAGCCAGTACTCCGGAATTTCCGCCAAGCAATAAATCTCGTGCTTGGTCTCGCGGTCGGCGACGGCGGTGCTCTCCGACGTGACCTCCAGCACCAGGGAAGGGCACAGCTCCGCCGACAGCGTCAGCGAACCACAATCCACATCCGGCTCCAGCAAGTGCCGGCCCGGCCAGATCGCGATGTCCGGCGCCAGCCCCTCCTTGAGGGGCACATTCCGGATCAGCAGGTCGCTGGTGAGCGTGCAGGGCAGATCCCACCGCCGGAGATGCAGACGCAGATCCTGTTCGATTTGCACCAGGCGTTCGTGATGGACCGTCGATTCCAAGGTCTTGACCCCCTCTTGCGCGCAGAAGGGATCCTCGGTGATCAACGAGGCCAACGTCTCCGTCCGAACAAGCGTCTCCATGATCCAACCCCGCAGTTCCGCCGGCGTCTGCCGCCACGCCGACATGATACCATCACCGCCTTCCGGCATCATCCACGACCCCGTGACCCCGACCCGGGTACCGGTCGGGTGACCATGGAAAATCAACACCCCTGAGTGTGGCCCTTGACGAACCCACCTCCATGACAGGGCGACCCTGCCGATCCTCCCCGATTCCGTATCTCGTCATCACTGCTGTCTAGCCCCATCCTCTATTCCTCTATGCCTTAGGATATGGGACTCCGGCCTCGGGTAACGACCACAGTACACCTCTCGCTGGGTGGTGGAACTGCCCCTCCGGGCTGTGCATGGTTGGGTGCTGTGATATCGATCCTGCGCGTGGATGACCTGTGCCGGGGTTTTCGGATAGACTCCAAGTCCCCGTTGTCCGGGTCACAAATGACTCCGCTTTTCAGCACCCTATTGTCCCTAGCGTAACCCAGTCTCCCGTCAATGCGATCCTGGTGAATCCGCACATTTGACTCCATTCTTGAGGCCGCGAAGAGTACAGATTTCCATTTTGACGACCGTTTGGGCTAAATCGGCTTTCCAAGCGACCTAGGTATCTTCATGAGAGAATCGTTGCCTAGTTTTCTGGGGCGAAATCGTCAATGCTCTCGAATATGGCTTGGAGAACGTTGACTTCCTTTCTCTTCCGCTCGAAGTCTTGGTAGGCCTTGTAGGCATGTTGGAGCAACGCGTCATAGAGGACAAAGCGCGCACCATAGTCCGCGAGCACCTTGGGCACCCGTTCGGGACCGCCTGGATCGTCCCAGTCACTTGGGCGTTGCCCCAGCAGGATCACGATCTCGATCGGATTCCGCGTCTCGCCTATCTGCTCCAGAATCTTGAAGAGGCCATTTCGGTATTTTCTGATCTGCGCAATGAGCTGAGGAACGGTAACGCGTACGCTGGGACGCTTGAGTTCCACAATGACATGCTTGCCGGAGGTCTGGCGATACCCAATGTCTATGCGGGCCTGTGTCTCTTCGGCAGTGAGGGTGGCGTTGATCTCTTCAAACATTGTTGAGACTCGGGTTTCCATCCGCGCGGTGGCATCCACCCGTTCCCAATGGGGATCCAGCAGCCACAGATGGTTGAAAATATACTCTTGGATCACTCTTTCCAGATCGTTGGCATCCACCTTCTCTTGCAGCATGCGGATCACCGCGAGGCGCTGCTGCACGATTTGACCGTACAGCGTCACCTCCAACGCGTCCAGCTCTTGGAAGGCGACCAGAGCTATCAGCAGGTTCCGATCGTCAATATATTCCAGTCGCTCCAACCGCTGATGGGCGCGATAGAATTCAAAGGCCAGAATGGCGTGCTTGACCAGTTGCTTGCTGTCCGCTGCCTGCTGGTCCGAGGTAATGCGATTGAGACGCCCGATCCAGGCTTGGGCCTTGGGCCTGTCTCCCTGCGGCAGAGCGTCCAGCCATTGCCTCACGGCGGGGATCGTCCGTGCCTGTTGCACCCCTGCCTCTTTGCGCCATGCATTCCACTGGCCCCGGATGTGTTTCCGGAGTTCGCAGCCCAGAAATTTCCGGAGTGCTAGGTAGCGGGGATCCTCTTCCACGATGTGCTGCCGGCTGCTGGTCGCGATGTCCACTGCGTCGTTCTGATCGAAGTCGTCCACTTGGAGTTCCCCAATCAAGTAGCTGGCGTAGACGCCGCGTTCACCGAATGTGCCCAGAATATCCTCCTGGGCCATCTTGCCCCGCACGTAAATGGCGATCCGGTTCAGATTGTCGTCACTCTGGTTGTCTTTCAGATTCCCGGATTGTTAGACCGCACCGATCCAGCCGGACAGGGACACCCCCGCTTCGGCCAGGTCCGCCGTGTTGGCCGGGCGATCTTCGGGCATCCGACTCAGGTTGGGGCAGTGTTCCACCACCGCGGCCTGATCGCCGTAGCACCAGAGATACTGCAATTGGGCGTAGTAGTCCCGATCGGACGACGTGATGGCTTGGCCATCCACGTACACTTGAAAATCATGATGTGCACCGATGATGGAAAAGCGGCGGGCCAAGCGTTTCCGCAGGGCACGGGTAGTGTTGGCCGTATGGCGCTTCTGCAAATCTCGGAGGATGAAGTATGTACCACAGGTCAGGTCACCAGCGGGCGCAAGAGCTTCCGGGCGGTACATTTCCTCGCCTTGCTCAATGCTGTGACGCATGGCGGGCAGGGACATGCGGAACGCGCTGGCCTCCCCGTCTTTGACGGTATGCACTTCCACTTGGTGCGCGATCGAGAACAGGGACAACTTGCCGATGCCCTTGCGCCCCATGGGAGCCCGCCCGCGTGGTGTGGTTCCCAACATGGCGTCGCGGCGCCGAAAGCCCACGATCAGAAAGCGCTCGTTCACCTCGGCATGGGTCATGCCCATGCCGTCGTCCTGAATCTCAATGCAATCTGTATCGGCTTTGAAGTCAATGCGCACCTGCTGGGCATCGGCGTCCCAAGCGTTGGCCACGGCCTCGGCCAGCACGGCCGGCACGTTGCTGTAGAGATTGAGACCTAGATGCTCCAGCACGTTCAGGCTGATCTGCATCCGGTAGACAGGCAACTGGGGCGTCATGCCTGTGCCTGCAGATGGATCTTGACTGCCCTGCCCAAGACCCGGGCCAGATGCACCGGCACTGCATTGCCAATCAGACGGGACAACCCCGTGAATGGGCAAGGGGCCGCCGGCGCCGTGAACGCATAGTGGCGCGGAAAGCCCTGCAAGAGAGCGCCTTCGCGCAGCGAGAGGGCGCGGTCCTGTGCCGGATGCCCGAAGCGACCGCTGCCGAATTGCGAGAACTGGGTGGTGAGGGTTGGGGCTGGCTTGTGCCATTCCATACGGCCGTACACAGCATGGAACGTGCGTCCGCCCCGACGGCGGTGGCAGGGCGCTACGAGGCGGTCGGGCCAATCCGCCCAAGTGCCGCCCGGACACGAAGCTTGGATGCGCTGCAGATTGAGCGGCGAGAGCCGCCGGGCCCGGTGCAGAACATCCTCCGGATCGACGGCGCCTGCGGCGCCTGCCTTCAGTGACGGCAAGGCGCCGATGACATCGGCCCACCGTGCGATACCGGGCCGAGCCATACGTAGGCGAGGGCAGAGCCACGGCACCCAGACGAGACGCGATCAGGACCAGACGGGTGCGGGTCTGGGGCAGACCGTAGTCCGGTCCAAAAAGCCGTGACGAAATCATGGAACAGACGACCCTGACGGAAACTGCACAGGCGCGGTACGTTTTCCATGGACACGATCTCGGGCTGCACACTCTCGATCAGAGATTGAAAATGAAGCAGCAGGCGCCATTGCGCATGGTGCCGATTGCGATTGTAGGGCGAAAACGGCTGGCAAGGGGCACACCCCACCAGAATTTTCAGAGTGCCGCGTGGAAACAGCGCCGCCACGGTTGGGCCGTCCAAGGCCGCGATATCTCGACACAGCCACGGAGCCTGGACATTCTCTTCGAAGGGATAGCGGCAGTTGGTGTCCAAGTCAATGCCCGCGGCCACGGGCAATCCCTCCTGCCGCAAGCCGTACGACAGGCCGCCGGCGCCGCAGAACAGATCCACCACGGCGGCCGCGGTGCACTGGGAATCGGCCTCAGACAGAGGCATGGAACACATCCTGAGTTTGGTACAGCCCCGCTAGGGCATGGCTCGAAGGCCCGAACTTGTTGCACCCGCCGGCTGCAGGCGCCGTGGGACCGGCGTGGGCGTGGCGCAGCCAGTGGAGGGGCGCTCGCGCCTGCAGACCCACGCGTCGGGCGGCCGCGTGCACAATGTCAAAGGCTGCCCGGCAGCCAACTTCCTCGAGCGTCACCCCAACTGTCCGTCGCTGATACAGTTCCGCAGCATCTGGCTCGCGTGTAGCATAGTCCCGTGCTCCCCTTACTCCACATGGAGACTAGAATACCTGTGCACCGGTCCGGGTCATTATACCGATAAATGTCAAGCCTCAGATTTGCAACGAAGCAAACTGAAGGCCCTGGACATCAAACACCGGTTTGGCGTCGTAGTCATATCAGGCGAAGTGAACAAAGCGCAGCCCGATGTACCAGTGTTGGGTACCCACACCAAGGGAAACAGGCAAAGACTCTAACAAGAATGGACCGGCCGCACTAACGGAGGGCAGGAGCCAGATCAGGCTAGGGAATTGTCCAGTCAACGTCCCTAAATTCTTGTGCAGACCCATCGCATCTGATCAGCGCTGCTGCACTTGCTCGGATTCCCGCTGTTGCGTTCCCGCTCCTACAAACTAGTCTGGCCGAGACTCAGATTCAAAACTGCGACTATGCTCTTTGCGGGCAAAGAGTTTCGTTCGAGCAGATGAAACAACAGACTCTCTGCCTCGTTACCCAACTCGGCGGCCCAATCCGAATCGTCCAGTTCCGAGCTGATCAGATCCTTGAATTTCGGCGGGAACACGGTTCCGGGATGTGAGAAACGGCGTGGATTGAATTGCCCCTTTGGATACATCTTCCGAACTCTGCATTTCTTCTTATGCATGGAACCTGAGTTGCTGTCGAACCGGTTTGGAAGTCTTTTCCAGTTTCCCGCTTCCACCATGTCGTTGCTTGTCCTTGCCCTGCTTTCAGGAGTGGAGTCGCTGATTTCACCAACAGAGATTCATCCTCCAGCAAACACATTGGCAAAACCTCCTCCTTGGCCGCCAATTCATCCGCTCATGAAAACTTCCTGGCTCGGATTGGATTTGCCTAGACGAAGCAACTGGAATTTTCCCGGAAAACAGGGGGTCTTGCGGGACCGCTTTGTTCCGGTCTCCCGCATTGCCGATTCCATGACAGGAGTGAAATCGTCCGTATTGTCAGATTCCGGCCAACTGTGCATATCCAGATTGCGTAGGGCCCAGCCTCTTGGACCCCTTTCATGTCCGCCTTGGGATGGATACTAGCTCGGGTCCAAAAGCGGAGCCGCGACGCGGCCAAGCATTCCCGATCAATCGCTCGCTGTCCATTGTTTGCCTGGCGCTGTTGGTCTTGCTCTTGGTCGTGCCCCTGTCTCTGGCCAACAGCTCACGTTCTTGAACTATTTCGCAATTTCTTCAGATCTGGCGCTCTTGTATTTGGCGGAGGGCATGTCGTGTTGCTGCTTCTTCAAGCCGCGGTGGGTCACAGTCAACGACTTTTTGGTTGGATACGGTGCGGCCCAGGCTGTGCCTAGCCCCACATTCAGTGTGGCGGCCTACTTGGGTGCCGTGCTGAGCCCAGCCTCCAACGGCTGGCAGGGCGCGCTGTTCTGTCTGGGGGCCATCTACTTGCCTTCCTTTCTGCTGCTGATCGGCAGTTTGCCTTTCTGGACTGCGGTACAGACTCAACCGTACATGGAGAAGGTACAGATAGGTATCAACGCCGTTGTAGTTGGCGTTCTGCTATGTCCTGGAGAGGAAAAGGTTGACACCGCAAAGTCAGGGGGATGCTTGCAACACGTCTGGCACAATGAGGATTCACGATCCGATCCACTTGGATCGACCGGTCAATTCTGAACGGCTCCCAGAGACACTGTCATGACTTCCGAACAATTCCTGAAGCTTCTGACTTCCGTACACACATGGAAAAGAAGACAGGAGAGAAGAGCTCCGTACAAACCTCTGTTGCTTCTTTTGGCTTTGGGCCGCCTTCGACAAGGTTGTCCGCGTCTGCGTCTTTACAGAGATATCGAATCCGAATTGCGAAAGCTCTTGATCGGCTTCGGGCCACCCAGAAAAGCATATCATCCGGAACAGCCGTTTCAACGCCTGCCAAATGACGGACTATGGGAGCTTCACGGATTGTCGCCCACTCACTTGGATGCCTCTGGACAGTTGCGGGCCCGTTCGGCACGGGACAGTGAACTCAAGGGGGGCTTTCCCGCAGAAATACAAGCATTTTTGATCGCGCACCCCTTTGAACTCAGGCAGGCAGTGCAGTATCTGCTGAACGACAATTTCCCCGAGAGCATTCATGCGGATCTTCTGGAGGCCGTGAATCTTGGTGAAATTCTGCTGCCTGCGGCCAAAAGGGAAGAAAACGCGCTCTTGAGCACCCGATCGCGTGATCCCCGCTTTTGTCCCAATGTCATCTTGGCTTATCGTCGTCAGTGTGCAATCTGCGGCTACGACATTCGCCTGCAGGATCAGTTGATGGGGCTGGAAGCCGCTCACATTTTTTGGCATGCCAGTGGCGGCCCCGACGAAGTTCCCAACGGTCTGGCTCTCTGCACTGTGCATCGCAAGGCTTTTGACCGCGGCGGCATCGGCTTGGGAGACAATCTTGAACTGATGGTGTCCTCTGTGCTGCAAGGTCGGAGCGAAGCCTGGGAAATCTGGTTCGGAAGATTTGCGGGCCGTTCCATTCGGCAACCCCATCAATTCCGGGATTTGCCCAATCTCAAATATCTGCAATGGCACCGCAGCCAAGTGTTTCGTGGACTCGAATGAATCCGTTCTTGGAAACGTGAAGAAACAAATCGTCAGGGCAAACGGCCCCTTAGTTCCGACCGCACGAGAGTCCGAAATTTTCTCGATTCTCTTCTTTTAAGACGTTATTTGTGAAACCCAAATGCGCAATGTTTTTCGGCTTGGAATCCACTCTGCACTTGCAATAGGGCTGGATCTCAATCGCCTGCGGAAAGCAAACGAGGCAGATACCGGGTGGGAAGTGGAGGAAGACTGGACGCTGGGCAAAACAGACAGCGTTGCAGTGTCCCGCGAAGCATGACGCCGAGCCTTGGAACTTTGCGGATGCAACTCCAATTCGGTCATCGAGTCGGCAGTGCGAATTCACCGGCAAGCGATCCGAAAAGGCTCCCGCCTGTATGAAGACGTGGCCGGGACCGTTGCCGCTCTTGCATAAGAGGGCTTTTCAATGGCGCTGATCACGAACGACTCTTCGGATTTGCAACGAGACAAGCTGAAGGCCCTAGGCATCGAACCTGAAAAAGCGTGGCATGTAGGAGATAGTTTGGATACCGACATTGCCGGAGCGAGGGCGGCCAGTCTGACAGCTGTACGGCTGAATCGGACAGGGCAGATACGACATGAAAGCCAACCTGAACCGTATTTCGAGATCCGAACCCTTGCCAGTCTGACTGCAATTCTAAAATTCGAATGAACCGACGCGAGACGCGTTGGACAAGCCAAGCCGGTTGCGAGTTCTTCCTGTTTGCAACACACTGGCGGCAATGCGCGTGGACCTGTTCTTGGCAGAGTAAGGTGGCCGGTGCCGAAGCGTGCCCTTTCCGCTGCCAAGATCCACATAAGGAGCGGGGGCTGGGATAGCCACGAGCCATTCTCGCTTCCCTGTCTAAACAAGTGCTGGCGCAACTATCGACTTGCACTCTCAAGAGAATTTTGACAGAACGCGATGGCAGTCAGAGCATATACACGCGCTACTCGCACCAGTTCCGCCACCGACACTTTCTCGTGTACGGTATGGGCGCCACGGGCATCGGGCCCATGCGTTATGGCCGGAATATGTGCCCAAGTCGCATACAAATTCCCGTCATCCATGAAAGGCTTGTCGCCAAAGGGCAAGACCGTACCCGTCTCTGCTCTGTAAGCTGATTGAAACGCCTGAACAAACTCGCTATGCTCCGACAACCGCAAGGCATCGCCCTGCATGTCCCATTCCAGCGTGGCGTCTACACCATGATCCCGGGCACATTGGGCAATCAGGCTCTGCAGTTCTGCCCGCGCCGCTTCGCCAGTCCCCGGTTCGGTCCAGCGCCGTGTGCCTTCCACCCGACAGGCGTTGGGAGACTGGTTATAAATCTCGCCGGCATGGATCTGGCCTACAAACACAGAATCGACACCCGCCGCTGCAGGAGGCACAGCCTGCAAGCGTCTGTCCAGGGAGTGGAGCCGGGCCACAAGATCGACACCCGCGGCAATGAGATCGGGGCAATCCGGCGGTCTGTGGATTTCGTGCATGGGAGCCCGATCTCGCTCCAGCCTGACCGTGAATATGGCCATGCCTTTGCCTGCCACCGGAATCCTCTGACAGAAATACTCGGGCAGCAGGACCGCGCTCCCCACTATGCCTGCACGTATCAGAGCACGCACCTGACGCTTGTCGCCCCAAGGTCCTTCATGGTGATCATGAGCGGTCAGCAGCACAGACCCGCAGGCCAGAATGCCAGTATCTCGCAGCACGCGCATGGCTTCTACCGCAGCAGCGACGCCCCCTTTCATGTCGGACGCGCCTGAACCATAGAGCACGCCATCCTCCACCCGGGGCGGCACGAAAGGGAGATGCACAGTGTCCAGATGGCAATCGAACTGCAGGACCGGGCCGGGTGCGCCGGTTTCGTGACACGTAACCACCGCCGGGGCCGGAGCCCAGTCCGCTTCGGGTCTCTGCACGGCAAATCCCGCGTTGGCCAGCACTGCAGCCAGAACATCCAAGGCTTTGCCCGCCTCCCGGGTAGGACTGGGTTCGCGGATCAGACGCAGGGCCGTATCCAAGAGACGATCCGGCTGAATTCCCTGCCGGATGGCTGCGACAATACCAGGGGACAGGTGCATGGCATCACCTCGCACATTGACACTCTGCCATCACAATGCCTCCACCCGCATCGTTCACTTCCATGCCCGGGAATCGGGAACTTCCAGCCAAGCGCCGCCCTGCTGGATCGACTTCTGGCTAATCAGGCCAGGCAATGTCATGTCCAAGGCCGCGTGAATGTCCAAGACACAGGGAATGGTCCCCCTGATACAGGCAATGAACTCCTGTATCACGTAGTAGTCTCCGCCTTCATGGCCGGCGGCCAGAGCCTGCGGCGGCGGATTGCGCCATATTTCCGGCAGATATTGGGCTTCCAGTTCAGCCAAATCTGACCAAGACAAGGCGTCTTCGGCCAGATCCGACAGCCAGATACGGTGCTGCTCCTCGGGGCAACGAGCCGATTCATAGGATCCCTGCGTTCCTTGCAGGGCATAATTGAGCATTCCATGCGGACGGTTGGACAGCATGTCCACTCGGATCTTGATCAGCGCGTCCCGGCACGTCTTGGCGAGCATGACACAGGTATCTTGATTCTCGTAGGCGGCGCCGTGCGGATCCCGGTAGTGCCGACCGCTGCCCTGACAACAGACACGTGCGATGCGATCGCTATCCATCCACTGCAGGATAGGCCCCAGGCTGTGCGTGCCGTAGGTTATGCCATCGATGCCTGTCTGCCATCGGCGTCGCCACGGGGTCTGCTGGTTGAGTTCCTTGAGCTCGTGGAGGTATTCGCCTTCGGCGTAATAGACCGTTCCGAACAGTCCCTGTTGCACCAACGCCTTGATCAGGACATTGGACTTGGTATAGACATAGTTTTCCGCAAGCATGTATTGTGCATCGGAGCGCCGCTGCGCTTGGACCAGGTCCCGGCACTCCTGAAGCGAGACTGCCGCTGTCACTTCGCTGAGCACATGGATACCGCGTGCCAAGGCCTTGATGGACTGAGACGCGTGAAAGGGCATTGGTGTTCCGAGAATGACCGCGTCCAGTTCAGATCGAGACAGCATCTCGTCATAATCGATATAACCTTCGGTCAGACCAAACTCATGCAGGGCTCCCTGCAGGGCCGCGGCATCGACATCGCACAGGGCGTGAATACGCGCGTGGGGATGTCCGTCAAAGGCCAGGCGAAAACTGCCTCCACGCCCTGCGGCCCCCACAATGCCTACATTGAGTTTTTCCAGTACACTCACCTTTCCCCTCCATGGTTACTGCCTCCGATGCACGCTGCCGGTCTGGCCTTATGCCTTGCCTCGCGACAGAGGTGGGCCGATATGCCGAAACACTTCTGCGATCTCGCGGAGTACAGCGTTGGGGTCAGGGCGCTGCATCTCTTCATGATAGTCATCCCTTCACGCCAGTCAACGCTATGCCTTGCACAATGTACCGTTGAAACACAAAGAACACGATGAAGGGAGGGATGGAAATCAGGACCGAACCTGCCATGACACCCTGATAGTCCATCCCGCCAAACCGATTGGCCAAGCGACTGAGAATGAGGGGAAGCGTCAGCTTCTCTTCATCGTTCAGCACCACCAAGGGCCATAGATAGTCATTGAACACTCCCAGAAACGTGAAGATGGTCAAAACAGCCAGCACCGGGTGGATAAGGGGCAGGATGATGCGATGGTAAATGGCAAAGTCACCGGCCCCGTCGATCTTGGCCGAGTCATAGAGATCCCGAGGGATGCTATAGATGAATTGTCGGCACAGGAATATGCCGAACGACGAAAATATGCCCGGTAGCCAGACTGCCCACAACGTATTGAGGATCCCGAGTTCCCGCATCACGATGTAGAGGGGAATGAGCAAGGTCAGGAACGGCACCATGGTGGTCGCCAGCACGAAATAGAACAGCAGCTTGCGACCGGGAAATTCCAGGCGACCAAACACGTAGCCGCCCAGAGACGAGGTGAACAATACGGCCAGCACTGTAGACACCGTGATCAGAAGGCTGTTGCCATACGCTCGCACCAGATTGGCCCGGTTGGGGTCCAGCACCATGAGGTAAGCGCTCAGGGTCCATGGCTTGGGCCACAGCTGGATAGGCAAACTGACGATGTCGGCCCCCGTCTTGAACGAGGAGAATATCAGCCATACAAAAGGGAAAAACATGGCTCCGCTGAATAAGGTCAAGATCAGGACAATCAAGGTCTGCCGCCACTGTCCGGATGCGAAGAGACGCTCCTCGTTGCTCATGGGACTGCCTTGCGCTGTCTGTGCCCCCAAAACTGGCCGCAGCGGTTTGGAATGCATTGACGCGCCCAATACAAAGCCTGGTTGCAAAAGGGCAGGCTACGCCTACCCCAAGGTGTATGAATTCCGGACTCTTCAGCGTGCATGTGTACGTGACACTTTCAGTACAGGAGATCCACACAGGCTGCCAGATGGTTTTGGCGCCGCATGAGATGGCAAATTTCCTCATGGTTTCTGTAAACGGCACCTGTCCCCAGATAGATCATGCTACAGGGTTCTGAAGGTTGATCGGATAGTCACGGCCCGGCGCCATCTTGTCCCACCCTGATTCCGGGTATGGCACAATCCATGGCCCTCTGGGCAGCGGGACGCCTCACCGCGTCCGGAGCGTCTGCGTCCCTGGGGATGCGCACTGGATGCGCCGCAGGCATGGCCAAGGGCCTAGTACACAATAGGGGCCGTAGCGCCAGAATGCGCGATGCCGACGCACCATATTTGTAAACAGGCCCTAGTACTCCCACTTGATCTGCCAACGCTGGAGCTGCACGATGGTGGCAACCAGCAACAGCAGGAAAATTACAAGAGAGACCGCAGCTCCATATCCTAGGTTCAGGGACTGAAAACCCAAGTCGTAGGTGTACAGAGCCAAAGTGCGGGTGCTGAAACCCGGACCGGGCATGAGAAAGAAAGGCACAAACATCTGCATGGTCCCGACCACGCTAACTACCATGATGTACACCAACGCAGGTCGAATCAAGGGCAATGTGATACGGAAAAACACGGTCCAAAAGCCGGCGCCGTCCATATTGGCGGCATCATAGAGACTGAGCGGCACATCTTTCATTCCGGCTAGCAGGATCACGGCCACCCCGCCGACATTGGCCCACACCACCATGGCCGTGATGGCCCAGAGAGCTTGTTGCGTACTGGCCAAAAAAGGTTGTGCGGGCATACCCACACTGCTCAGCAGAAGGTTGAAGGCGCCACCGGTGGGGCGGTACAGCCACCGCCACAAATACACGGACACCACAATCGGCGTTATGACGGGAAGATAGTACAGCGCGAGAAAAAGGCGACTCCAGCGCCGCGTCAAATGGTCCAGCATCAGACTCAACAAAAGGGCAAGCCACACGCCAGCACTGATTTCCACAACGGAAAACAGCAGGGTTGTACGCAATGCCCGCCAGAAGTATGCATCGGTGACCAGATCGCTGTAATTGCGAATCCCGACAAAAATCGGGACTGTAAGGTAATCCCAGTTCTGGAACGATAGCCAGATAGCCGTTACAAAGGGGATTACGAATACCAAGCTGTAAAAGACAAGAAGCGCAATGGCAAACAGTACCCCTAACGGGCTGCTACGTCGCAGGGCATGGAAGATACGCGCTTGTCCTAGTGCCTTTGCTGTCATATCACTGTACATTGACCCAATGCATGTCGCAGCCCCCAGTCCGGACCGATATACAGCCCAGCGGACTCCATTCCATGCCCGAGCAACCCAGACCCCGGGGCAGATCTGTCCGTCATGTCGGCCACTCTTCAACCTACACTGCCACAGTGGCCCTGTCGCGACCACAATTCCGAGCAGGCAGCGGCACCCGGCAGACCGCACAGGAGATTGCAGCGCTGAGCACCAGACCGGAACAAGATGGGTTCCAATCTATCAACTGCATCATGACCCTTAGTCACACTCGGACAACCTTAGGCGCCAATACGTTCCCGGGCCTGATTCTCCTGTTCCTGCAGATACGAGTCCATGTTGTTCAGAGCCTCAGGTATTGAGATCTCATTGCGCATGGCCCGATCCAGTTCGACCGAGGCGGGTCCATGATTGGCCACTCGATCCTGCGGATACCTTGCAATGGGCCACAGGGCTTCGGCGATCCGTTTGGACATCAGACCATACTTGACATCCTCAATCCGAGGGTCCTGATAGACAGATTTGGTCATCGTAACCCCGGAATAAAATTCGAAGGCTTGATAGGACACATCGGGGCCCAGCAGATCCAAGGCAAATTCCACGGACAATTCCAAACGGTCCGGGTTGTCCGCCAAGCGTCGGGATATGCCCCACCCGGCCTGGTGCTGGGGGTATAGCACATCGGTCACGGCATCCCGGAGCATCGGGGTCAGAATGTTGTCCGCAGGCACCTCTGCTACATCCTGCTGAACGCTGGCTGTCCAAGCCCCATCAGCCCAGATGGAGACCAGTTTCTGGCTTACTGCTTCATATTCGCTGGTAAAAAGCTCAAAGTCGCAGACGCGGTCCTCATGGTAGAGGTTGTGCAGAATTTGGGCAGCTGCTTCCCCTTCAGGAGTGCTGTGCGACCATATGCCATTCTCCTTGTCGTAGAAATCTCCGCCTAGTTGCCAGATGAAATTCCAGTACTGTTGGTATTGCGAACTTCGGGGCGACAGTCCGGAACGTATGATCTTGCCGTCGTCATTGGTCTGGGTCAACTGAATGCCTGCCTCCACCAAGTCTTCGTACGAAGCGAAATTCAGGTAGTCAATCGAGGCAGCAGCCAAGTGGTCCGTGTTGACCGTGTGCACAGCGCCGCGGATGCCTGCTAGCCAAGGCAAATAGTAAATCCGATTCCCCGGCGTATCAATTACGGAGAACGCGGCAGGCCACATCTGTGTCTCCCAAAAGGCATAGCCCCCGGCCACATCGGTCAGATCCAGAAACACTTTGGTGAGATCGGTGGCAACCACCCAATCGGTGTACATCATCATGACGTCACCTTCCGTGCCCGCCGCAATGGAAGGCAGCATCTTGTCTCGCAAGTCTGCATACCCAATGGCCTGCAGGTTAACCGTGACTTCAGGGTTCTTCTCCGCAAACACGGGCGTGGTCGCTGCCATGATGCGATTGGCGCCATCCCAGTCCTGATACCAGACTTCAATTTCGGTGACGCCTTCACCAAACACCCGATCGGATGCAGGTGCAGGCGGCGCTACAGTGCAGGCGGCCAGTACGGCGACCATTCCTGCACTGCCGCTCAATTGCATGAATGTACGTCGATTCAACACAGTACTGTTCAACATGGTGTGGTTTCCTCCACTCATTACAACCAGACGCAATCCACAACACTCTGTGCCAGTGGCTTGCTTGCGAGGACTGGGGCACGCATCTGTATGCAGCGCCCAGACGCTTCCGGCAAGCTCAACGGCACAGACTGCCCCCAAGTATCGCTGAAGGCTCCGATGAGACAAAACAGGATTTTTCAGCCGCTCCCGTTCTGCATACGTCGATAGGCAACGGCATATGCTGCCTTCACGCTGCCAGAAAGATTCGGATCGGCACGATGCCAAGTATAGTTCGAGAAAAAGGCCGCATCGCCCGGTGCCATCCGCAACAGAACCTCTTGGCTGAAATCGATCCGATCCGATGGAATGCGATACCGCTGAAAGGGTTCGAGTGTCCCGGCGTGACACAAAGGAGGATCGTCAAAATATTCTTCGTGCGACTGGATTTTCCAGATTTTCTGGGTTCCCGGCAGGATGGCCAGGGCGCTGGCATCTCGTCCTACGTCAGTCAAGGCGATCCAGGCGTTCAGCCCTTGTTCAGGAGGAATATGCCAATAGTCCGAATCCTGATGATAAAAGGATTCGCCGCGTACACCGACATTCTTGATCAGAGCTTGATCCGTGAAACGCTCGACCGGCCCACCGAGCAAAGACACCATGGCTCCCTGCAGATTCGGATGATCGGCGATGCGTCGAAAGATCGGATCCGCTTGGGCAGGCAACTGAATGCCCTGAGGTACGAAACCGCCATCTGGATGACGGACAACGGACGGATCCAGAATCTGAAAATGTCGCACCGGCCAGTCATGCTTCCATTGCTGCAATTCCATTAGGCGAGCGTGCACGGTGGCAGCTTCGAACTCCGTGATCAATTGCCTGACCACCGTAAACCCCTCTTGCACATATTGTTCCCGTTGTGAATCGCTGAGCTGCGACACAAGTCTCCTCCTCGTTTTGCCTTTCCGGGTTCAGCGTGCGGTCGCTTCACGCTACAGGGTTCTAGCAGTCGCCAAGGGCCAGACGAAAACATGCAAAGCATCTCACGCGGCTGAAACAGGAACTCCAGAGATTCTATCCCAGTGGCCGGAGCGCCCTGCATGTGGCTTGACGCGGATTGGAACAGGGCATTATTTGACCACTGATGGCAGGCGAGCAGTCCTGAACGACAGAGCGAGGAGAACCCTGTTGCTGCAAGATGGAACAGGCGACCCCGATCCCCTTCTGGTGCCCAGAGAGTTCTGTCCTATGGAATTCGGCGTCGCTGGACCTTGTCCGGTGTCTGGCAGAACGTAACATTGCCCCGGGAAAAAGCGACGCGGGTCCCGCTCAAGTCAAATGAATTCTGCCTTTGCACGGCAACGGGAGATTCCAGTTTGGTTGTCTCCTTGCCTGGCTTCGATGCCCCCGGAGAGACAAGCACAAAATCCATCAAGTCAATGGCCACGGCAAAGGGTCCAGCCAGATCTTGGGCCGTAGCCTGCAGAAGTCGCGTTTCCGCGGGAGCGGTACGCGACCACGGCGCCAAATTTCGATTCCATCCCAATGCCTTGCCATCGTTGTGCACTGATCAAGAAGGGGCCTAGGTTTTGTCAAGTATATAATTCCCTTTCAATGAAGACATATTTGCCGTCATCCAGGCAGTCCAGTACCGATCCCAGAGACCATTGTTCATTCGTGACGCAGTAGACTCCATCCGGATCCGCCTTTTCCACCATCTCCAGATGGTGGGGGTAGACCCAAGAAAATTCGTATGGGTTCGCGACCCGATCCAAGCGTTCCTCGTCCGGCTCATAGACGCTGATCATGGCGACTTCGGGCAACCGATCCACATTGGGGCAATGGACTCCGCGGCTGCCCAAACCGGCACCGACAAAGGTAACCGTCAAAGAAGTATCCGACATGCTTTCCTGTCGGCCATGAAATGCGCATTCTTGTAACCGGGGCCGATTCACGACTGGCCCAATCCCTGACGCAGGCCTTGGTCGCCCATTCAGGTTTCACGGTCCGTGTCTTGAATCCAGCCCTGGATGCACCTGTGCCGCAAGGTATCGAAAGCTTGGAAGGAGATCTGCGCGTCCCCCAAGTGGCCGCGCAGGCCGTGGCCCAGGCAGACACGATCGTGCATCTGCTGCCTTGGAGTCTGGCCCTGCTGCCGGCCGACGATCATGTCGAACGCTTGGACAGGGTCATGCGCGGCACCCGCTCTCTCATGTTGGCGGCGACTCGGGATTCAGCCAGACGGATTGTACTGGGCAGCACATTGGGGTTCTTTGACCGCCATCCCACGCACTGGCATGTCGATGAGCTGTGGCGTCCGCGTCCCGCGCCCACCTTGGCCCATTTGCTCCCGTGGTTGGGAGAACTGACGGTGCGGGAGCTGGTGCGCCGCAGTCGCATGGAGGCAATCTGTCTGCGCTTCGGGACAGTGGTGGACGACTCGACAGTGGACAGCCAGCCTTTTGATCCCCGATGGGTGCATGTCCGTGATGCAGTACAGGGTCTGGAACGCGCCATTGCCTTCGACCACGCCGGCATGCTGGACGCCGGACATCCGGACTGGTCCGTGTTTCACATCATGGGGGCCGGCCAACGAAGCAAGATCCGGTACGGAGACGAGACCGGAGTGGAGGAACGTGCCACCAGTGCGTCTGAGCCCTTTCTGTACAAGCCCAGAATTGACTTGGGACGGAACGAACTGGACAGCCCTGCAGAGATTTCAGATCGCAGACCGTGGCAAGAGATCCTGAAGCCTCCGGACCCCATTCCAAGCCGTCCCATCCGCAAGGTTGTCCTGTTCGGAGCCGGAGGCCCCATGGGCGCCGCCGCCATACGGGACATGCACCAAGGCTACACTCTGAGGATGGCGGACCTCCGGCCCATGGCCGACGCCATCGCCGACCTGAAAGTCCGGAGCGACTACGACCCCATCATTCCCCCTCGGCTGGACGCACCCCATGAAAACTGGATTGTGGATGTGCGGGATCCGGACCAGGTGATGGCCGCCTGCGAAGGCATGGACGCCATTGTCAACTGCTCCGTACTGCGCATGGATCCTGTCCATGCTTTCCGCGTCAGCGCCGTGGGCGCCTACAACATGGCTCGCGCGGCCGTGCACCACGGCATTCGCCGTTTCGTGCAGACCAGTCCGCTGCTGCAATTGGTCCATGGTCATGGCAGCCATCTGTGGGATTACCAGATTCCGGTGGAA
Source organism: Caldilineaceae bacterium (assembly GCA_963422415.1). Classification (GTDB taxonomy): domain Bacteria; phylum Chloroflexota; class Anaerolineae; order Caldilineales; family Caldilineaceae; genus Bin34. The sequence goes on along the minus strand of OY729430.1, from coordinate 1,375,601 downwards.
GCGCCCAACCGACCCTACGAATCCCTGTATTTTTTGTCCAAGTATCTGGGCCAGGAAATCCTGCGGGTATTTGCCGAGCATCACGATCTGGAAGTGGCCGTCATGCTGTTCTGGGAGCTCGTCAATCCAGCCCATCCAAGCCACAAGCCACCTTTCTTCGTCTCCTGGCCCGACTCGGGACGCGCCCTGCGGCGCGCCCTGGAAGCCCCTGTCCTGCCCAGTCCGTTCGAGGCCTTCAACGTCAGTGTCGATCTGCCGCATGGAAAATTCGACCACGGCAAGATCCGGCAAGTCTTGGGCTGGCAGCCCTTGGACAACCTGGATCATTTCTGGCAGGACGTAGATTGACCGGCATCGTCCCGGAGCATTCCGCGCAGTCGGCTTGACCTCGACCGTCCCGAAGAGACAGACATCCGTCGGGCAACAAACAGCCGCACCAGACCGTCAACGCAGAAGCCAAGGGCAATATCCGCGTCGCGAGCGGTCCTTCCGTATCAGGCCGGTCGTGAACTTGGCAATCGGCCCCACTGAATTTTCAGGAAGCTTGACGTTTCTGCTTGGCCCTGACGACTTGAGCAGATGCAGCCGTGCAAAGTTTTCAAATGCCGTCGCACGGTCCGAGCCCAGAGCGATTGCATCAAGTGGGATCCGAAATTCTCCGCCTGCGAATTCTTACATCAGAGGGGAGCAGAAGGGCGTCAGGGGTCAAGGGCCTGACCACAATCTTCAGACGCAAAGGTACATGCGCCGATCATCCGATGCCGACTCTGCCCTTTTCCGCCCGGACTCGCTGTTGTGCTGGGCACAAAGGCAGGGCTCTAGGGCGGCCAGACACTTGATGCAATCGCCCTGCAGTGGAGAATGCATGAGCCGCTCCGAGATATACTATTGGCATGGTGTGTAGGTTGAGAAACAACGGGTCTGCACAAGTCGAAATCCATATCATCCTTGACAATTGAATGACACAAGCGCCATCTGCCATCGTCAAAACATATCCACTCAGAGGGCCAATACAACAATTTCGACTTTCCGACAGAAGGGAATTCCGTTGTTTTCGTTGCAAAACAACCAAAGTGTCCAAACTAATGGCGATTTTCAATCACAATTGGTCACAATGTCTTTGCAATGCTTGTTATGGCTTTCTTTTGTCCTTGTATGATGTCAAGGTCAATGCAGAGGCACATGAGGAACAGGCTATACAGCTGGCCACATTGTTGCATTCCCTAATGGATACAGAGGACCATCAGACAAATTGACAGCCTATGAAACCGATGCAGGCTGTCGATACAAAGCAGATTTTGGCGACAAGGTGTTACACCGCGGTCTGACGAACCGCTCTACCCACCCTTGGCCCACGCGCGAGGCGCTGGGTCAATGCTCTATGCTCTCGTGATTGAGAGAAATCACCGACGAGAAGAATAAAGGCAGGACGCCGATCTGCCGATTCGGTGGTGCCAGAAGGCTATTCCCGAAACGCAGCGCTGCAATGTATCAAGCGATGAACTCAGTCTGCACAACCGCCTTCCGAGCGGTCGTTTCACTCCCCTCAGGGTCCATGCCCACCTAGTTCACGCCGACGACACCTCCATCAATCGCCTTGACTTTCTGTTTCCCTGACATCGGGCGAGTGTAAAAAACGCGGTCGATACAGTAGACATTGCACAGTCTCTCTACAGATCCCCAAGCCTTGGGGATCTGTAGTGTTTTGCCTAGAGCAGACCGTTCTTTTCATCCGGCCGTGTCATGGAAGCGAAAGGCATCTTCCTTGCCCTTTCCAGCTGTGCTTTGCCTTGGGAGCAAGTCACCGGGGCTGCGTTGAGATAGCCCTTGCTGCCTTCACCTGGTTCTTGGCCTTACGGGCAGGTCGCGGCGGCTCCAAGTCGATCCACTCGACAAATCAAGATGTTGCAGAACTCGCTCCGTATCTCAGCGCAAGGACAGGCGCGGTAAGCACAGACCTTCCTCTCACATTGTTCATGTATGCAGTGCATCCTGACCTCATGAAGGCCATCTCGGACTTGAAACCGCCTGGGGTACAGAACTTGGGATCCAGTCCTGTGTGTCACAGGCCAGTTTCTTCCGCCGTGCAATGAAGGCCGAGATGCAGGGCTTTGCGGATATCCCCGTTGCATTGGGCTCGTTGGGCACTCGTTGCAACATGGGAGGCCGACCGCACAGGAGATTTTGGACCCTCGGAGGAAAGTCAGGGTATCAGCCAGTGGCGTCCATCCCGAGCGATCAGTGCGTCGCCTGTGGCAGGTCCCCAACTCCCAGGCGTGTACTGCGGCAAGGCAAATCCAGGGGGTTGGTCCTGTGTACGCCAGATGTCCAAGATGTTGGTTACGTGTTCCCAAGCGATGTCCACTTCGTCTTCACGGGCAAAGAGCGTCCTGTCGCCTGACACCAGATCCAGCATCAGCCGTTCGTAGGCATCCACCAACTCTCCGTCGAAGGCATGCTCATAGTTGAAATTCAGTTCGACCGGAGTCGTTTGCAAGGAAGCCCCCGGGCTCTTCACGTCAATCCTGAGATCGATGCCTTCGTTGGGCTGCAGCCGGAGTCGAAGAAGGTTGCTGTGACACTCCACAGGGCCGGGCTCCCGCCACCTCTCCGCGAACAGCAAGTGTGGAGCCTGGCGGAACTGAATGACAATTTCGCTGGCCTTGCGCTTGAGTCCCTTGCCCGACCGCATGTACATGGGAACCCCATGCCAACGCCAGTTGTCCACTTCCAGTCGCCAGGCGGCATACGTCTCGGTCCTTGAATTGTCCGGGACCCCCTCTTCAGCCAGGTAGCCGACAATGGACCCTCCATTGTGCACGCCCGAGGCATACTGTCCCCGGGCCGTGCGCATCAGGACTTCGTCGGGTGCGAGCTTGCGCAAGGACTTGAGCACATTGACCTTCTGATCCCGTACGGCCTCGCTGTGGAGCGACGTGGGCGGCTCCATGGTGACAAGGCACAGGAGTTGCAACAAGTGGTTCTGCATGATGTCGCGGAGAGCCCCTGCGGCGTCGTAGTAGCCCACCCGTCCTTCCAATACCAGTTCCTCGGCCACCGTGAACTGAAGATGATCGATGTAATTCCGGTTCCACAGCGGTTCGAATATGCCGTTGGCAAAGCGCAAAAACAGAATGTTCTGGACCGTTTCCTTGCCCAGGTAGTGGTCGATGCGATAGATCTGTTCCTCATCGAACGACTTCCGAAACACGCGATTCAGGGCCTTGGCGCTGTCCCGGTCCCGGCCGAAGGGCTTTTCGATGGCCACGCGCGCAGGGCTGCCTCCCCAACCCTGTGATGGACCCATGCGCCGCAACGACTCTCCTACCATGGGGAACACGGCGGGAGGCGTGGCCAAGTAATACAGGCGCAGGTATCGGCCCTCGGGGCAGCGTTCCCGTTCCGCCACCAAGGTATCCAGGTGCGCAAAGGCTTCGGCGCTGTCATAGTCGCCGCTGGTGTACTCCACGCGTCGCAGGAACTCCCGCCACGCCGGATCCCCCGACTTTGCAGGCGACATGTCCCGGCTGATCCGATCCCGATAGCCATCCGAATTCATGGCAGTGCGGGCGAATCCCACAATGCTGAATTGGGTCGGCAACAGGCCCTGCTGGAACAGATGAAACAGGGCAGGTACCAGCTTGCGCCGTGCCAGATCACCCGATGCGCCAAACAACACGAGCACGACCCCCTGATCACGCGGGGTCTTGGAGGTCTCTCGTTCAAGGCCCATGGACCGTCCTTTCAGGATGAGCTGTCCTGCAACGATGGACGGGATACCCCAAGAAAGGCAGGGCTGTCAATGCAAGGCCTACCCCAAGAGAGTCAACGGGTGTTGCGGACAATTCCTCTCTGGATGGACAACATGCCATACAGGATGGCCCACGACCTGTGTCCGTACACCTAAGCAATGGAAACCCACCTCAGGGTCGCAAGCGGGGCTGCAGTACCCAGTGGTGGTTGAGTATCGATGCAAATGAGACAGACGGCAAACCCCCGGGCTCTGCCGTCCGAAGACACCTCGTTTCCATCCCTGCCGCATCGGCACATGGATCAAGTTCAGGCATGGGCCGCCGGCCTCAGGACACTCACCTCGCCCGTATGGATGGCCTCGTGCCACAGCATGAAGTTCACAATGTACTCCACGCTGAATTCACTGTTGTAAAAGGGCTTCTTCTCGGTGTATTCCCTCAAGTCCCGGGAGGCAAGAGCCACCTCGAGCTTGGACTGGGCGGCGTCCACCGCTTCCAGCAGCTGGGGCAGTGTGCGACCCTTCGCCGCGGCCGCGGCCGATTCCTCGCACGACGCGTCGATGCTGTAGGCGGTCTTGTCCTTTTCCGTCCATTCAAGGGAATCGTCTCCCAAAGTCTCCAGGACGAAGTTGCGGGAATTCAGGATATGGCCCACTGTCCAGTTGACACAATTATGCTCGAACTTCATGGGTACCAGGCTGTCTTCGTGAGACATACCCTGACATTTTTCCTGCAAGAGACGCGTATTGAGGGAATAACAGCGGATAGTCTGGGCATTGACGGACATTTTCGTTGCTCCTGTTGTAGTCAGTGCCGCAGATTATAGAACGGAGTCGGCCCCAAGCAATACAAGATCAAGGACATGATTCCAGAGAATTCCCCATATTCCATTCCAAGATGCCGTCCTGATGGGGCCAGTCTTGTTGAGTCAGGAATTTTCTCCCCTGAAGATCAAGGCCACAGAGAGATGGTTCATTTCTCTCAAGGACAGGAAAGCCGGGAAGGTACGCTCAATGCAGGAGATTCTTTCACGCAGGGATGCAGTCGAGGGGTTACGAGTTCGCTGTATGGTTGCCCGTGAGTACAGGGCGCGTCTTCAGCGCAGGTTCCCATTGGTATCCTCGGTACGGTGGACCGGGACAGTCTTCAGGCCCGGCGCGAGGCACTTCCCTGCACCCGTTGAATTTGCCCAAGCCCTAGAATGGAGGCACGCGCCGGGATCTGTGCTGCGACACATATGACCCAACGCCATTGGAATCAAACGAGCATGACACCTGTCTGCGTTCAACTTGTGGAGTCCCGTATTCAGAAATGAATTACCAAGCACGCCGATTGCTTGCGCCAGACGAGTGCCGCGCTCTGTTGACGGCAGATCTCGAATGCTGGTCCCTTGCGGGGGAAGGAAAGACGCTCCTTATTCAGCGGGTCTTTGCCACGCCTACGTGGGGCATGACTGTCCATGCCGCCAATGCCGTGGCCTTGCTGGCGGAATTAGGCTGGCATCATCCCGTGCTGGTTCTTGACTACAAGGGCCTCACTGTCAAACTGAGGTCCAATGATGTAGAAGGCGTAACCATGAGGGACATTGAACTGGCCCGCCATGTGGAGGCGACGTTGACCTGGTTGCCCCGGGACGATGACGCTCTCACCGGGCACAGACAACGATATGTCCGCTGATCTCTCGAACTTGAGGTCAAGGCAAGCCGTTCCTTGACAATGGATACGGCAACACCCGCAGGAGACCATGAGGTCCTTAAGTCAAGCAGATAGCATTGGCGCAGAATGGCAAGCCATCGCGGTGGCCAAGGCTCTGCCTCTGGTTGCCGTTTAGGGACAGTCGGAGCCGTGTCCCTGCCATCTTCTCGACTCTCGCCTGGTAGACAATAGACAACCAATACCTCTCGCCGCTGCCGCCGTCTTCTGTGGGACTGCACGAGACAGCCGACCCGTGATACCGTCAAAATCCTCAAGCACATCAAAACTGTCCCGTATACCCTGGCAGCCTACAGGACATTGCAGACCTCATTCGCCTGTGCTGCGGCTGCAGTCTTGACCATGTCAAACAGCATGAAAGTGACGTTATATACATGGGCGTGGCAGGGTCACTTCTTCATCAGGACATCAATTGAAGGGACCGAAGCCCAAGTCCGCGACGACACACAAGACATTACAAGCGACTCCTAGACCCTAACCATATCCCCTGTCACTTTGCGATGCGGAGTCGCGGCCGGAGTCAAGACAGCACGTTCCGCATCGGGTTGCCCCCATTCCTCCCCGCGTGGCATGCACTTGTACTCGCCATGTATATAATGCCCATTCCCGCCTTCATCAGGCCTTCCATGTAGGGGGAACGAACATGCGCGTACGCATCGCCTACGGCAAGCAGGGACTGGATCTGAACCTGCCATCCGGTGCCGATATCATTCAATCGGCCCACTGTCCTGGTGTTTCGGACGAGGCCGATGCGGTGCGGCAAGCCCTGCGCAGGCCCACGCTGTGCCCTCCGCTCGCGGATCAGGTGGACGAGGATTCCCGCGTACTGATCGTGCATACTGACATTACGCGCCCCACGCCCCACAAGCGCATGCTTCCCATTCTGCTGGCGGAACTGGAAGCGGCCGGCGTGCTGCGCGACCAAATTACCTTGATCAACGCCTTGGGCACTCATCGCCCCCAGACCGAGGCTGAAATGATCCAGTTGTTGGGTCCTGAAATCCATGGCTCTTTCCGGTGTCTGCAGCACGATGCCTTCAACGATGCACTGCTGGTCTCCCTGCCGCCGACGTTGCGCGGCAATCCGGTGCGTCTGTATCACCTGCTGCTGGAGTCCGACCTGTGCATCTTGACGGGCTTCATCGAACCTCACTTTTTTGCGGGTTTCAGCGGGGGGCCCAAAGGGATACTGCCTTCGCTGGCCGGCTTCGAAAGCGTGTTGTCCAATCATGGCGCGGACATGATCTCCCATCCTCATGCAGCCTGGGGTGTACTGGAAGGCAATCCCATCTGGGAAGAAATGAGGGAAGTAGCGTTACAGGTGCCGCACACCTTTCTCTTGAATGTGGCCATGAACCGGGACAAGGAAATCACCGGGGTATTCGCCGGAGATCTGATCGCCGCGCACGCGACGGGATGTCAATTCGTGCGCGAGACCGCCATGGTCTCCGTACCGTCTCCTTATGACATTGTTATCACCGGCAACAGCGGATATCCGCTGGACCAGAACCTGTACCAGTGCGTCAAGGGCATGAGCGCGGCCAGTCGGATTGTACGCGAGGGCGGGACCATTGTCATGGCCGCGGAATGCGCGGATGGCATACCGGATCACGGTCGATACGCGGAACTCCTGCGAGACGCGGGGTCTCCGCGGAAAGCGCTGGAGATGCTGGACCAGCCCGGATTCAGCGAACACGATCAATGGCAGGTGCAAATTCAGGCCCAGATACAGTTGAAGGCCGACGTTTTCGTCTACAGCCACAGGCTGACAGATGAGCAGATTTCGCAGGCTCTCCTGACTCCTTGCGCCGATGTGTCGGCCCAAGTGTCGCGGTGGGTGGAAGCGCATGCCGGCCCGCAGCCTCTCAAGGTGTGCGCAATGCTGGATGGCCCCTTGACCATTGCCTGTGTAGAACCGGACCCAATCTGACCCAGAACGATACCCGTTGGGACCTTGTCCGTCCGCAACCTGACGATTCTGGGCTTGGCTGTGGACAAAGTGGGATGGGCTTCGGAAGGCAAGGCTGGATATCCCGAGGGATGCCAGCGCATCGAGATTGCTCCTGTCGCCTCGGGTTCCCGACCCCGCGCACTGTATCCACGGCGTTGCATGTGCGGGGATGACATCACCCGATCCATTGCGTGATGTGCCGACCCTCCACCGTGCCGCCGAATCATCCTTGGCGATAGGCCAAGGGTAGCGGACTCTATTGCGGGAATATCGGAAGCCAACCCAAGGACCCACGCTCGCTATTCCAAGGATCCCTTGTGTGCTCTGGCATCGGACAGCACGGTCAAGTCCAACACAATTCCATGGTCTTGACGAAGGGTCCTGCAAAGAAGTACACTCTGCTTCGGCAGCCCCTTGGTGGTGATCCGGGATCCCTTGCGTCACTCAACGGTCTTGTCGATCCCGGAGATCAGGAGACTCGGAGAGAATTCCGCCCTGCGGCCCAATGCCAGACCCGCCGCTTCCGCAGCGCTCACCTCATGACTTGCAAGGACTGATGGGCACGGTGGAACGCGGGATACACGACGCTGTCCTGTCTTGCTTGGCGGAATCTCCCGAATCCATTTTGGGACAATGTCAAACCGGGAGGTCCAAGACGGCTTTGTGCACACTCTGCCCCCCCCCTCTGCCAATTTTTCACGTGGACGGCATGTATCGAGAACATTGCAGCATACTTGTACCAACACGAAGTGTTTTGGCTCCTTTTGATCTGAAGGCCGATGTGCGGACTGTCTCCGCAGGGAACCTCAGCCGCCTGTACTGAAAAGGATTGGCCCCATGACACAGTCTTGCCTGTCGCATTTGGAATGCAGCCTTGCCGGGGAGGTCTATGATGCGGATCAGCCCATGAACCTGAGTCCGGCCAGTCAACGGCCCCTGCTGGCCCGATACGATCTGGAAGCCGCGGCCCGGACCTTGACCGCGGACAGTCTGCGGCAACGCGCCCCGGGCATGTGGCGATACCGGGAAGTGTTACCGGTCCGGGATGTACGGCACATCATCAACCTGGGCGCTGGCTCGACCCCCTTGCTGCCTGCCGCCCGACTGGGTCGGTACATGGGCTGTCCCCACACCTACATCAAGGACGAATCCCTGAATCCGACAGGCAGTTTCAAGGCGCGCGGCTTGGGCATGGCCGTCAGCCGGGCCCGGGAACTGGGAATCCGGGAACTGGCCATTCCCAGCGCCGGCAATGCGGCGGGCGCCATGTGCGCCTATGCCGCCGCCGCGGGCCTGCAGGCCCACGTGTACATGCCGCAGGACGTGCCCGATACGTTCAAGATCGAGTGCGAAACCTATGGGGCTGCCGTTACGCTGGTGGACGGCCTGATCACCGACTGCGGCGCCAAGGTGCAGGAAGGGGTGGCAGCCCACGGCTGGTTCGACATGTCCACCCTGAAGGAGCCCTACCGCTTGGAAGGGAAGAAGACCATGGGCTACGAACTGGCCGAGCAACTGGGCTGGAAGTTGCCTGATGTCATCATTTATCCGACCGGAGGCGGTACAGGTCTGGTGGGCATGTGGAAGGCCTTTGCCGAACTGGAAGAGATGGGCTTGATCGGATCGGATCGCCCACGCATGGTCTCGGTGCAGACGGAAGGCTGTGCGCCCATCGTGCGAGCCTTTCAAAGCGGGGACCGCTTTGCCCCGGAATGGGCAGGAGCGGCCACCATTGCCGACGGGTTGCGGGTGCCGAAAGCCGTGGGCGATTTCCTGATACTGGATGCAATTCGGGAAAGCGGCGGCACTGCCATCGCGGTCGCGGACGAAGCATTGGCCGAAGCCACCCGAGTCATGGCCCAGCAGGCTGGCGTCTTTCCTGCCCCGGAGGCCGCGGCCTGCCTAGCCGCGCAGCAGGATCTGTTGCAGCAAGGCTGGATCAGAAAGGAAGACGCGGTGGTGCTGTTCATTACAGGCACCGGTCTGAAGTACACACATCTTTTCGCGTGAGTTCTCCACTCGTCGCCCTGGGAAGAAAGCAGGCAGAAGGGACTCAACGGCAGATGCCGCGCAACCGATCGAAAATACTGACGGCACTCCAACACTGAACACGGGAAGAATCAGACACGATCTCCTGCATGAATGCGGATTTGTGGCTGTCTCTCCCAAGCACTTTGCACACTGGGAGAGACAGCCAGATAGGAGAAGGGAGAAAGAACTATGGAGGGTAGGGACATCGTAAGTAGCAGGCATTGAGACAGGGGAAGTGAATTGGAACCCAAGGGTAGGAGGTTCCGCTGTCAAGAGCTAGGCTGCCAGCATGGTTATGACGATCAGCATGCGGAGAACTACCCTTGCCAAGAGGTTTGGGTAACACTTGGGGGAAGACGGACCGTCTGCATAATGTCGCAGGCCAACGACGAATTCAGACAATTTCCCAGCCGGATGTGCGCTGTAGTCGTGCATAACTCGTCCGCGCGGACAATACAATAACCGTCCCCGTCTCTTCCACCCTCTCCCTGTTAGACAACTCCCTGTTAGACAAGCCCGGGACCTAGATACAGGCTTGGCTGCTCAGCTCCTGAGACAGCAGCCTCAACCAAGTTCCAAGTGCTCTTCAGAGGGGTAGGAATGGCATCCCTGCAGTAGTTTCTTGACATATCGCCGGTCGTCAGCGGTCACGCCCTCCCGAGGCTGTGGGGGGATATGGGTACGCAACAGAACCAAATCCCCCTGTGTATGAACAAGTAGTCCCAAAGCGGGAAAGTCATCCATAACCAACAAGTCCAGCCCCAGCTCCAATGCCGCGGACGGGTCAGTGCCGCAGGCCAGCAGCACCTCCAAACAATCCTCCAGCCGGATGCGTGCAGTGGTTTGAGCAGCTGTCTGGATGGCCGTCTGAGCAGCTGTCTGAGCAGCCGTCATACGCAACTCGTCTGCATGGGTAATACGATACGCCTCTACCATTTCGCCTAACTCCTGAGTTGTTTGCGGGGTCTGCAACAACAAACGCGGGTCAAAATCATGTAATGTCAAACTGATAAATGCCAACAACCTGTCCTTCAGATCGCCATCCTGCAACGCATCCAGACGCTGTACCAAGGCTGGGACGTCAATGTCAGACACCTTCCGGTATCGTTCCACGTCAAACAGAAGGCGCACGGGGTCGGATACGGGAACGGCATCAGCATCCATATGTTTCATGTCAAAGTGCCATACCTGCAACGGAGATTCAGAACCCCGAGGCACATACGGAGCAAACAACTGTGACAAGTCGGCCAGAGCCCAAGGAGAGGATCCAGTATACAGAGACACCATCACAGTCAAAGGCAAGAGACGGTCTGGTCCGAAGGGCTTTGCCTTGTGCTCCAGCAGCAACTGGTTGCACAGATATTGACAGAAGCGCACAGGCGCCATGAAATCCCGCTCGGCCTGCACCTCCGTCAACACCAACACGCCAGGCCCTACCTCAGTGTCAAACCGCCATGCACCATCTCCGATGCGCTCCTGATACCTGTCGGACGTGGAACTGGTAGGCAATGGCACCAGTGAGTCTTGGTCCACCCGTCCCAGCCCATAGCGCTGCGCCACAGCTTCCGCCCAGCACATAACCACAGCCTGGAAATCGTGGATATTCTTGTATTTCTGATCCGTTATGCCCAAAGGCTATAATCCTCGGCGGCAGCCATGCCATGTCCGAATCCTCATTATATTGGATATTGGGAGTTACGCAGTTGGAGGCACAGCATAGAACGGATTTGCGATATATTGGGCACTTTGAACGATGGAAGTCTTGGCCTCATACCAGATGACGCCAGTGCGAAAGTGATATACCTTCAAGCGACAGTGATAGTGCCTCTTATACTCGCGCGTACTGGAAAATTGAACTGCGCAGTGTCGAGTGACTGATCAAGCGTACGTTGGCCACAGGCATGAAGCTACACTTGATTGAAGCCGTTGGTCTGTCCAAAAATCATGTGCGTTCCGGAAATGTCCTTGCAGGATTCCGGTATCTCCAATATTGCGCTGCCACCTGTTCTTCCTTGGGTATCATGCCCCAAAGCGAGCATGCACCTTAACTCTGATCTGAGGCTTGGCTCGATCCCGCCTATAGCGTCAGACCTGATTCGCTCCTCAGCCGCAGACATCTTTGATTATCACGGTATGTCAAAGTACGCCTACAATAGCCTGATCGACTCCAGTACAGTGGTATAGACTGCATTGGGCCGAGATCCATCCGCAGACTTCATGCCAAGAACTGCTTGTCAACTGAAATCAGGGATTTGGTATGGCCGCGGCTGACTACCTCTACGGCAAGGTCAGCCCTGTCCCACATGGCCCAGCAGGAGTTTGCTCCCACAGAAGCGTGGGCATGACAGGGGTGGTTCAGCTGCCATAGGGCCAGAGTCCAGTGGCAGCCTCCGGGTGAACGCCACGCTGCCACCGTCTAGGTGCAAAACGACTCGTGAGGAAAGTCACTGCTTCAACCTAGCCGACAACATAGCTAGGGCTTGGATGGTCGTCACGACATGTCGGCCAGTGCAGGCTGCCTTCTCCAGTATCCTCTCTGATGCAGTACCAATTCCATCAGTACCCGCGCCGATGATGCTTGCCGGTCAGCTTCCGACCCGCCACGCCGCGGGGATATTCACATCACGAGTCATCATGTATATGAGCACGGGGAGTGACCTTTGCCAGTGGATATCACAGCCTCCTTCATGCTGCAGTCTTCCCCAACAGGCGCTGTGCTACGTGGATCACGCGGAACTGGAATGTGGGATACACGAACTTCAGTATGGGGCTGGTGGGGACACTAGGACATTGTGTATCTGGCAGCAATGTGGATGCGGCTAAGTCAAGGGGATGGTACAAGATACATTGATTGACCTGTCTGAACCATAGGTAGCGTAGTATCAAGAGACTGAAGCATGATCGGATCCACGACCCCGCTTATGTGTGGTATTCCAAACTACTTCCACAGGCGATGGAAATGAGGAATAATGTTTTTGTCAACAGCCGTGTTCAACCGGCACCCGCCACGCCGACACTGATTTCACTGTTTATCTGCCGCGCCAAGGTCGCTCAGATGATAGACAGGACACAAGCTTAGCGGCCACGCCCTGCCTCGGCATACAATGGCTCTTACGTGCATTCTGCCTTGTCTGGTGGTCAAAAATACATCCTCTACCTGTTTCATCGGAAACCTGACAGAGGAGAATAGAAATGGACCTACCTAATTTGGTTTGGAAAGAAAGGTCGGCATAGTCCTGGCTGTCCCTCTCAAAGAGACCGTATTTCGGGAAGCGTGACAATATTAAAATTTCAATTGTTTATTATGAATAGTACATTTGCCTTGCGGCAAAATTTGTTTGAATGCTAGAGGCATCCGATTTCACGACTAGACAGTTTTATCAACTCCAGTTTTCGGAGTTTACATGAAACAGTTAGTTAGCCAATTTGAGAGAGCAACATGGCCATAACCAACAGTGAACGGATCAAAAGGGCACTCGATTTGCTCAGATCAGGCTTGATTCCTTTTGTGGAAAGGCGGTTGAAAGCCACGTGGGGCACCCATTGGCGCAGTCGGCTCCGCCAAGCCGAGGAAACCGTGGGCACAGGCGACGCGCCTATTGCCTGGGACAGTCATCTGCTGCTCAAGGCGCTGTGTTTTCAGGGGGAATTCCGTGCAGAGTTGGGGCCTGACGTGCTTTCGGCAGCGCATGCGTTGCGTACCGTTCGAAACCAGTATGCTCATGAACGTCCCTTCAACTCCTTGAATACGCTGCAGGCCTTGGGTAATGCCAGGACATTGCTGGAAACCGCCTCAGCCAAGACACAACTGGCCTCGATCGTGAATCTGCACGAAGAATTGATGCGGACCATAGTGGCCGAGCAAAACCGGACCAGACACAACAATCCCAGTCGCAACAGGCAAGACATTGTTTCGGACCACAATGTCCGGGGTACGCCTTGGCGTTCCATTGTCACGCCTCATGCAGATGTGTTGTCGGACTCCTACACCGAGGCCGAATTCGCAGCCGACTTGGGCCAGGTTGTCCGGGGAGAGGCACGGCCGGAATATGGCCATCCCGAGGAATTCTTCAAGCGTACCTTCCTGACCACGGGTCTTCGGGCCTTGCTGACCAGTGTGGCCCAGCGGCTGACCGGCAAGGGCGGAGATCCGGTCATGGAACTACAGACCGGTTTCGGAGGCGGCAAAACGCACTCGATGCTGGCCCTGTATCACATGTGCGGAGCCGGTCCGAAGGCCAAGGAACTGCAGGGAATCGACGATCTGCTGCGGGAACTTGAACTGACCAACCTGCCCCAAGCAAGACGCGCTGTCTTCGTGGGAACAATGAGAGGGGTAAGCGATGTCGAAACCCAGGACTGCGGCACGCAGATACACACCATGTGGGGCAGCCTAGCCTGGCAACTGGGCGGGCGCAAAGGATACGACTTGGTGGCTGTCGCCGACAGGGAGGGCACGGCGCCAGGATCGGAAGCCCTGTCGCGACTGTTGCGTCTGAGCAGTCCTTGCCTGATCCTCATAGACGAGTGGGTGGCTTTCATTCGCCAGCTCTATCGCATGAGCGAACCTCCCTCCGCCGGCTCGTTCGAGGCCAACCTGACCTTTGTGCAGAGTCTGACCGAAGCGGCCCGGGCAGTCCCGGGGGCTGTGGTGGCAGCCAGTCTGCCCGCGTCAAAAATCGAGATCGGAGGCGAAGGTGGGACTGAGGCTCTCAAGCATTTGGAAAGCGTGTTTGGACGCATGGAGAGTCCATGGCGCGCGGCCACGGCAGACGAGAGCTTCGAGATTGTCCGCGGGCGTCTCTTCGAGCCAGTGACGGATTCTCAGAAGCTAAGAGCGCGAGACCGGACCATAGACGCCTTTTGGAATGCATATCGGGAAGCTCGACGCGAATTTCCCCCCGAATGTACGGAACCTGCATACAAGGAGCGGATGCGAAAGGCATATCCCATCCATCCTGTGCTTTTTGATCACCTGTACCAAGACTGGGGCAGTCTGGATCGTTTTCAGCGCACCCGCGGTGTGCTGAGAATGATCGCGACCATCGTGCGCGTCAACTGGGAGAGGGGCAACGATCACCGCCTTGTCCTGCCTTCTTCCATTCCCTTGGATGATGGCACGGTGCAGGCAGAGGTTGTCAAGAGCCTGGACCGGGACTGGTCTGCCGTTCTGGAAAAGGATGTGGACGGGGCCAATTCGCTGCCTTGGAAGATCGACAACGAAATACCCAATCTGGGCCGCTACAACGCGACGCGTCGGGTGACCCGTTGCCTCTTCATCGGTACAGCCCCCACGTTCGAGACCAGCGAACATCCCGGCATAGACGAAAGACAAATCCGGTTGGGCAGCACGCAGCCAGGCGAAGTGCATCAGAGCTACGGCGATGCATTGCGCCGACTCGCCGTGCAGGCAACCTACCTGTATCAGGACGGCAGCCGAATGTGGCTGGCCACCAAGCCCAGCGTGGCCAAGCTGGCTGAGGATCGGGCTGCGGCCTGCAGCAGCAGGGATGTCGAGGCCAGAATCGTGAAGCAGCTCCGGGATCTGTGCGGGCAAGGCGACTTCGACCGTGTGCACGTAGCTCCCTCGGGCAGCGCGGATGTACCGGACATTGACACCGCCCGCTTGGTGGTCCTGAAACCCGGCGACACTTTCGCCGCTTCCGAGGAACGAAGCGCCGCGCACAAAACCTGCCGCGACATTCTGTTGCATCGCAGCCCGGCCCAGCGCTGCTATCGCAACATGATCGTGTTTCTGGCTGCGGACGGGACAGGCATCGGCGCCGTGGAAAACGCCGCCAAAGCGTCTCTGGCCTGGGAGTCAATTGTCAACGATCGAGAAAATTTGGCGCTGGATGCCCAGCAAGGCGCCTTGGCCCAGAAACGGAAACAGGAAACGGCGGAAATTCTGCAGAACCGCATCTCCGAGACATGGAACAGGGTAATGATACCCGAGGCGGATGCCAGCGGTCAGGTATCTTGGAACTCCTTTCACTTGGGTGGAACCGGTCGCTTGGCCGAACGGGTATCGTCGCGTTTGGTCAGAGACGAGCAACTGTATACGAAGCTGGGACCACTCCGTCTGCAGATGATACTGGACGAATACAACCTGTGGCATGGCCAGTCCCATGTGCAAATTCAACGCGTATGGGAAAATCTTTGCAGCTATCTGTACCTGCCTCGGATGTGCGATCGAGGCATTCTGCACGAAGCCGTCAAATCGGCCGTGTCCCAGCTTCACAACGATACGTTTGCCTTTGCCAAGGACATTGATGGCGAGGGCAGGTACGAGGGTCTCGTGCTGGAAGGGGAAACCGATCCTTGGCTGGCCCTTGATGCACAGCATGCCCTGCTGGTGCAGTTGGAGAAAGCACGGAGCCAGCTGGACAAAGAAAGCGACCTGCAGGGTAAAGAAGACACGGACAACAGCACAGATACTGACGAGAACAATGGGAAGAAAGGTCGCGATCCTTCAGATCCGCCCCCCAAGAAATATCAACGCTTTTGGGGCGCCGTGGACGTCGATCCGGAACGCTTGGGCGCCGATGCCGGACGCATCGCGGAAGAAGTGCTGTCGTTTCTGACGCCGGTATCAGGCGCCAAGGTCAAGGTTACCCTCGAAATCAGCGCCGAGTTGCCCAATGGCATAGAGGACGGCACTGTACGCACCGTAAAGGAAAACGGCTCGACGCTCAACTTTAACGATTGTCAATTCGAGACGGAATGACAAGGATCGTGTCCGTTCCCGTTCCAGACTTGCCCGTCTCTGTGGAACTGACTCCCATGGCATGCACAACGGATGCATATTATGCTTGCGGTAAGCACAGGCCCACTGTCCCTTTTCGGCAAAGGCTCGGACAGTGAAGACACACTCTGTACAGCAGACAAAAGAATCCGTTGCGGACATTCGACAGGGACGGATCTTCAACGCGGACGGCCATCTGTTTCAATTGGCGCTGGAAGCCTGCCGCATACGTGCCGCCCACCTGTTTGATCCCTACGGAGCCCTCCGCACCGCAAACATTGATCCGCTGCCGCACCAGATTGCAGCGGTATACGACGAGATGCTCTCACGGCGGCCTCTGCGTTTCCTGCTGGCTGACGATCCGGGCGCCGGCAAAACCGTGATGGCAGGTCTCTTGGTCAAGGAATTGAAGATCAGAAGAGAACTACAGCGGTGCCTGATCGTGGCGCCGGGCAATCTGACTGAACAGTGGCAACGGGAACTGTCCAACAAGTTTGATCTGGACTTCAGTGTATTGGCGGGCACCGAGGCAGGAGTGGAATTCCGGAATCCTTTTGACCGGCATGACCTGTTGATCGCGCGCATGGACACACTGAGCCGCAACGACCGACATCAAGCCTGGCTCCAAAGGGCAAGAGAGTGGGACCTGATCATATGCGACGAAGCGCACCGCATGGCAGCTAGTTTCCATGGCTCCAAGGTCCGCAAGACAGCACGATACCGTCTGGGAGAATTGCTGTCGAATCTGTGCTTCAACTTTCTGTTGATGACAGCCACGCCTCACAATGGCAAGGAAGAGGATTTCCAGCTGTTCATGGCCCTGTTGGATCCCGATCGTTTTGCAGGTCGCGGCCGCAGCGGAATCCGCACGGCGAACCCCCAGGATCTGATGAGGAAACTGATCAAGGAAGATTTGATCCGGTTTGACGGTTCGCCGCTGTTTCCCGAACGGCGAGCCTACACCGTCCAGTTTTTGCTGTCTCCTCAGGAATCCAGTCTGTACGAAGCCGTTACAAACTATGTCCGCGAGGGAATGGACAGGGCCGAGAGACTGGACGAGGGGAATCGGAAACAGACCGTAGGCTTTGCATTGCAGCTGCTGCAGCGGCGACTGACATCTTCGCCCGCGGCCATCCACAAGAGTCTGTATCGCCGTCGCCAAAGGCTGGAACAGCGTTGCCTCGAAATGACTTCTATCCCCGCGAGGGCTTTTAATGCATCTTATCGCAAACAGGCATCCAGGCTCCTCCCATTTTCGGACGAGTGGCTGGAAGAGGCGACGGAGGAGGAAGCGGTCGATGCGGAACTCCAAGTGTTGAACAAGGCCTCGGCCGCTTCCACCGCAGTCGAGCTGAGGGCAGAGATCCAGACGTTGATGCAGCTCGAGAGCAAGGCCTCGGCTCTGCTGGAATCTGGCGAGGATACCAAGTGGCTGCAACTGGCTAGCATTCTGGACGATCCGCTGGTGATAGGAGAGGGACGACGACGAAAACTTGTGGTTTTCACCGAGGCCAGAGATACGCTGGCCTATCTGGCGGACCGGATCCGGACGAGCATGGGACGCCCGGAGACCATACTCGAGATTCATGGCGGCTTGGGAATGCGAGAACGCCAAAGAGCTGTCGAGAGATTCACCCGAGACGACGGGGCACAAATTCTGGTGGCCACCGATGCAGCGGGCGAGGGGATCAATCTCCAGTGCGCTCACTTGATGGTCAATTACGACCTGCCATGGAATCCCAATCGTCTGGAGCAGCGTTTTGGGCGCATCCACCGCATCGGGCAGACCGAAGTCTGTCACGTCTGGCATCTGGTGGCCAAGGGCACCCGAGAAGGAACCGTGTACTTGCGTCTTCTGGAGAAACTTGAACAGGCACGGGCCACCTTGGACGGACGCGTATATGACATAATGGGCGCCGTTTTTGATTCGCACTCGCTCCGGGAACTCATGATCGCTTCTATCCGCGCCGGCCAGAATTCTGCTGGCGGCAGACGGGTACTGGACAAAGTGGAAGACCTGATGGCGGCTGAACGTTTGCAAGGATGTCTAGAGGCCCAGCCGTTGCCTCATTCCCCTCTAGATGCAACCGCGGCGGTATCCAAAATCAACTCCATGCAGCAAACTGCCACCGGACGCTTGCAGCCCTACAGCATTCAGGCATTCTTTCTGGATGCGTTCCCGCATCTTGGCGGTCGCATACACCCGCGTGAAAAGGAACGGTGGGAAATCACCCGCGTGCCATCGGCCATTCTTGCCGGCGCTGCCGCGAAAGCGGGCAGCACCGGAATTGCGCGGCGCTATCCACGCGTTTGCTTTGACCGAGCCCGAAGCGAGGACCCAAGTCCAGCTGTCCCCTTGGGACCGGGCCATGCACTCTTTGATGCCACAGTCGACAGCATGACAGAACGGTACGAACATCTCCTCCACAGGGGCACGATTCTGGTAGACCCGGCTGCAGATGATCCAACCGACGCTATTTACCGTGTGTATCAGCTGGAGCTCGCCTTGGTGAACGGCAATTCGAAAATGGTGTGGCATCGCATTCAGTTCGTGAAGGTGGACGACAGCGGGCACTGCACCGATACGGAATCGTCTCCCTTCCTTGATTTCAGACCGCCGCGGCAAGACGAACTGGCGCTGGTGCAAGTCGAGCTGGAAAATCAGCGGCTTGATTCCGACTTGGATCAGGCAGTCATGGCACACGTCCGATCCTGGTTGCACGAAACAGGCTTGCCCCACTTTCAGGCAAGTCGGAGGAGAACCAGTGACCAAGCCGAGCAAGCGATCAAGATTCGTCTCGCGCACGAAATCAATTATTGGGATCGCCAAGCCGAGGAAGCCAAGGTACGAGAGCGTTCCGGCCGGAATCACAGCATTGACTCTGTCCAGGCACGAAAGAGAGCCGAAACTCTGCAGGAGAGACGCCAGAAACGTCTGCATGAATTTGCCATGGATCGGAAAATTGCGGCCAAGGAGCCGTGCATTACCGGTTGTGCCCTAATCCTGCCACAAGGAATGCTGAACAGACTGCAAGACAGCGGGGTCACTCAGGGCATGGACTCTCCGTCGCGTCTGCTGGTGGAACAGGCAGCCATGCATGCCGTAATGGAAGCGGAACGGAATCTGGGATACCACCCGCAGGATGTGGGTTCCCAAAAACTGGGCTACGACGTGCATTCACGCTGCAGTGAAACCGGAACCGTGCGCCTTATCGAGGTGAAGGGCCGTTTCCATGAGGCAGACGATGTGACGGTCACGGCCAACGAGATACGAACCGCCCTGAACGAACCGGAGAGGTTCATTCTAGCCATTGTGAAGGTGGGCGACAAGAGTGTCGAGCAACCGCGATACGTGCGCATGCCGTTCACCCATCCTCCAGACCCCGAGCTCCGGTCTTCTCGCTACGCACTGAAGGAATTGTTGAAAAGGGCCACTGTCCCTTGCTGACGGTTTTATCAAAACCGTTTGGCTTTGCACAGGACTGTCCGCGCGATGGAAATCCAATGGAATTTTTCCAAGTGTTTCCGAATATTCCGTTTCGGGCGCAGGCATTTATGGAAACGACACGAGGGCTAAGATCTTGAAACTTATAGAAGTGGCCATGCCTCTCGACGGCATCAACAAGGAAAGCAAGCGCGAAAAATCCATCAGGCACGGCCATCCTTCCACCCTTCATCTGTGGTGGGCGCGCAGACCCTTGGCGTCATGTCGCGCCGTGCTGTTCGCCCAACTGGTTGACGATCCGTCCACTTGGCCAGAGAAATTTCCAACAGACGAGGATCAGGAAAGGGAACGCAAGAGACTGTTTGGCATTGCAGAGCGGATTTCCAACTGGGAGAACGCTCATGAAAAAGGCATTGTCCAGGAAGCAAGAAGGGAAATCGCCCGCAGCATCGCCTGGGGCCGGAACGTCGCGCCTCCCATCGAAGAAAAGGAAGTCAATCGTTTTCTGCTGGAATACGGCCCTCACATACGGGATCCTTTCTGCGGGGGCGGATCCATTCCCCTGGAAGCACAACGGCTGGGCTTGACAGCCACGGGATCCGATCTCAACCCCGTGGCTGTCATGGTTTCAAAGGCTACATGTGAGATCCCGGCGCGCTTCGTTAATGTACCGCCGGTGGGCGGCGGAAAAGAGCGTCCCACCGCACGACAGGAAGGCTGGAGCGGCACAAGGGGATTGGCAGACGACATAGGGCATTATGCAAGCAGAATGCGCGCCGAGGCATGGCGCCGCATCGGTCATTTGTATCCCGATATCCGCATCACGGCCGAAATGGCCCAGGATCGGGAGGAACTCAGGCCCTTGGTCGACAAGGAGCTGACGGTAATTGCCTGGCTGTGGTCTCGGACAGTGGCAAGCCCGGATCCATCCAAGAACGGCCATCATGTTCCTTTGGTCCGATCCTTTGACCTGTCCACCAAGAAGGGATCGCCTGCGTGGATAGAGCCTGTGGTGTACGATGAAGCACAGGCTTATCGGTTCAGAGTGCGAACTGCAGGCCCCAAGGGACAGTTGAAAGGAACCGTAACACGGCAGGGCGGCCGCTGTCTGCTGTCGGGTGCGGCCATGCCCTTTCCCTACATCCGGGCCGAGGGCCAGGCCGGTCGGCTGGGCCGCCGCCTGATGGCCATCGTAGCCGCGGGCCCCCGCGGCCGGGTGTTTTTGGCGCCAACACCGGAAATGGAGAAGCTCGCCCAGCAGGCCCGGCCAACCTGGAAACCGGACGGTACCATGCCTGAGAAAGCTCTCGGATTCCGAGTTCAAGAATACGGGATGTTGCAGTTCAGCGACCTTTTCACCGACCGCCAGCTGGTGGCTCTGACCACCTTCAGCGACCTGATCGCCGAGACCCGGGAGGAGGTGATCCGGGATGCCTTGGCGGCGGGGATGTCCGGCCACCAAACGCCTCTCCACCAAGGGGGCAGCGGAGCCGTGGCCTACGGCGACGCCATCGCCACCTACCTGGCTCTCGCCGTGGACAAGGCGGCTGATTATTGGTCGTCGATTTGTTCTTGGCATTCAAGTGGATTGAAAATCAGAAACACTTTCGCACGCCAAGCGATTCCCATGATCTGGGATTTCGCAGAGACGAACCCCTTCAGCCACTCTTCGGGAAACTGGAGTCATTGCTGCAGATGGATAAGCAAGGTTGTAGGCGCTGTACCAGGAGAACAAGGAACTTCGGTAAGGCAAGAGGACGCTGCTGCGCCGCGCCATCAAATATCAGAAAGCAAATTCACCTTCGCTACTGACCCACCCTATTTTGACAACATTGGATACGCAGATCTGTCTGATTTCTTTTACGTATGGCTGCGACATTCCCTGAGATCAATTTGGCCTGAACTCTTCGCGACCATGCAGGTGCCAAAGGAAGACGAAATCATCGCTTCTCCTCATCGCCACGGCGGACTAGAAAATGCCCAGCAGGCCTTCATGGAACGCATGAAAAAGATGCTTTCCGTTCTTGCACAGACAACAGATCCTGCTTTTCCGTCCACGTTGTTCTACGCATACAAACAGACGGAAAAAGACCGCAATGGCATCGTATCCACCGGGTGGGCAAGCTTTCTCCAAGCCATGGT
This sequence comes from Caldilineaceae bacterium, assembly GCA_963422415.1. Lineage (GTDB taxonomy): Bacteria > Chloroflexota > Anaerolineae > Caldilineales > Caldilineaceae > Bin34. Next base: position 1,353,822 of record OY729430.1, on the reverse strand, counting down.
GGAGGCAGGGCTTGTCATTACCGGCACGTGGCCCATTCGCACCGAATTAACGAGTCGTCCAGTCGCATCAAATGCAAATGCCTTGGCATCTTCAGTAGTGCTTGTATGTCGTAGTCGAAGCGATTCTGCCCCCCGTGCCACTCGGGGAGAATTTCTGTCAGTTCTCCGAAAGGAACTGCCAACTTCTCTCCAACCCTTGCGCAGCAGTGGCATTGCTCCCGTTGATCTGGCCCAGGCCGCCGTGGGGCAGGGCATGAGCGTGTTTACAAGGTACAAGGCGGTGCTGGAAACTGATGACTCTCGGATGCAGGTACGCACGGCTCTTCAACTCATCAACTCTGTACTTGACGAGTCTTTGGCGACTCAAGATGTCGAGTATGACCCATATACGCGATTTGCACTGACATGGTTTGAAAGTTTCGGATTCGATGAACAAGCTTACGGAGAAGCAGAAAAACTAGGTGTTGCCAAAGATGTTGAGATTGAAAGTATGCAGGAATCAGTGTTATACGCCCTAGGCGGGAAAGCACGTCTGTTGAAGCCCGATGAATCCAGCGAATTGGAATCGGACGACCCTGTCTGGAAATGCATACATCGAATGATATGGCTGAACAATGAACAGGGAGAAAGCGCCGTTGCAGCGAGCATGGCATTGATTGAGGACAGAAAAGTCTCTGCAATCAAGGAACTCGCCTATAGGTTGTACCGGATCTGCGAACACAAGCAATGGGCAGTTCTCAGCCGTGATTACAATAGCCTTATTGCTTCTTGGGAAGGCATTCGAAATCGAATGAGTTCAGTTGGAACAGGAGAGCAACAAACTCTAATTACAGATTAGTATTGTTCAAACAGACAGGGACGGTAGCTTGGAGCAAAAAGATTAAATTTATTGAGCGTTTGCCTTGTAAACACGCTCATGCCCTGCCCCACGGCGGCCTGGGCCAGATCAACCGGAGCAATGCCACTGGTTTGCAGTGTTTTAACCGCACTATTCAGGGCTTTTCTGAGAGCAGCGACGAACTGTCCTCGCGTTGCAACAATGGCATCTTTGCTTCTGATGCGAAAAGAAAGAACCACTGAAGACGTAAGGGCGTTTGCGTCTATTGCAACTGACCGATTTGACATTTCAGTGCGAATGGGCCACGTGCCTGTAATGACAAGCCCTGCATCTACGGCTCCCTGCAAAAAGCTGGCCCATCCCGTTGACAGAGAACCGTTGCGTTCCGTCTCGGTTTGCTTGTATGCATAGAAAATCGAAGACGGGTATTTGGCTTCTGTCTTGTCCGCCATGATGCCAAGAGCCGAACGCATCCTTTCCATGAAGAACTGCTGTGCCTGAAGTCGGCCCCCGTGTCGATGCGGCGAGGCGATGATTTCGTCAGTCTTCGGCACCTGCATGGTCGCGAAGAGGTCCGGCCAGATGGATCGCAGGGAACGCCGTAGCCATACGTAAAAGTAATCGGAGAGGTCGGCATATCCAATGTTGTCAAAATAGGGCGGATCAGTGGCAAACACGAAATTTTCATCGCGAGCGCTACTGGACAGATTGGATGCATCGGCTTGAGATATTACGGTGTCCCTAGAGGCTGGCACCTGACTTACGACCTTGCTTATCCATCTGCAACAATGATGCCAGTTTCCAGTCGAATGACTGAAGGGGTTCGTCTCTGCAAAATCCCAGATCATGGGAATTGCTTGGCGCGCAAAAGTATTTCTCATTGTTGATCTGCTCGAGGCCCAAGAGGCAATCGACGACCAGAAGTCAGCCGCCTTGTCCACGGCGAGGGCCAGATAGGTGGCGATGGCGTCGCCGTAGGCCACGGCCCCGTTGCCCCCTTGGTGGAGAGGCGTTTGGTGGCCGGACATCCCCGCCGCCAAGGCATCCCGGATCACCTCCTCCCGGGTCTCGGCGATCAGGTCGCTGAAGGTGGTCAGAGCCACCAGCTGGCGATCGGTGAAAAGGTCGCCAAAAGATGTCATTCCGTATAGCGGGCCTTTAAAGTCTCTGTGTTTGACCGGCATGACCGCGTCCGGTTTCCAGGTTGGCCGGGCCTGCTGGGCGAGCTTCTCCATTTCCGGTGTTGGCGCCAAAAACACCCGGCCGCGGGCCCCCGCGGCCACGATGGCCATCAGGCGGCGGCCCAGCCGACCGGCCTGTCCCTCGGCCCGGATGTAGGGAAAGGGCATGGCCGCACCCGACAACAGGCAGCGGCCGCCCTGTCGCGTTACGGTCCCTTCTGGGACCGACCCTTGCCCCGTGCGCACAGCGTAGACTATTGTCTTGCCGTCCCCCTGAACTTGAGGTTCACACCATGCAACCTTGTTGGCTTTTCGGCTGAGCAGAAAAGAACTTGTCAGCGGCACATGAGCGCCCCCTCGAGAAGGATCGGGACTGGCAACCGTTCGCACCCACAAGAATGCAATGACAGTCAAGTCGTGTCCTTGCAATGGCTCCAGTTCAGGCCTTGCAATCGCTTCTTGGTCATTCACCCTGACCTTGGGATACAGATGTCCAATGCGTTCCCAAGCTAGGGTGCGCACCCGATCTCCGTACAGCAGAATGTCTTGCGCCAGACCTTTGGCTCCGGTTGCATTGCCGGCGTCCTGGAATTCTTTGCCAGCCTCGGGAAATACCGGGCCATGGCCTGCGAAACGACCGGGAATTTCGCATGTAGCCTTGGTGATCAGTGTCGCCACCGGATTTAGATCGGAACCGCTGGCGCGGAAGCCCAACCGCTGGGCCTCCAGCATCATGGATCCGCCTCCGCAAAACGGATCGCGAATTACGGGCCCATGTCGCTGCAGATACTCGCAATCTGCCCGGGGCGAGTCCGGCGCTGCCTCTCCGCGGGTCCGCGCCAAGGATCGAACGATCTCTGTTCGGGCACGACCTAGCACCCCTTCATCGTTGGAGTTTTCCCATACGACCAGTTCCTGCATGATCTGGAAGAGACGTTCGCGTTCGATATCCTGCTCCCGCACCGAGGGAAACAGTTCCGGCCATGAAGCGGGATCGTCCACTGCCTGAGCAAACAGCACGGCTCTACAAGTTGCCAAGGGTTTGCGGGACCACCAGAGGTGCAGGGTGGAAGGATGACCGTGCCTGATGGATTTTTCGCGCGACGAAGCCGCGTTGATTGAGGCAAGGGGCAAGGCAGTCTCTATGAGTTTCTTGCGGACATGGGCCATATGGCAAGTCTTCCTGTGTCTGAACGAATCCAGCAGCGCGTTGTGAAATAGTTCACTCGGCGATGTGTCTCAAATTTGACTGTGCAATTCGGGCAGCAGCGGATCGTGACTCCATGCCCGCATTACGATATTGTTGAGGCGTTCCCGGCGTCTTGGACACCAAGGGGCATAATACTGCTCCGTGATCTTGATGCTGCTGTGTCCCAGCAGCACACTTACATCCTCCATTGAGGTGCCGGCCTTGAGCAATTCCACGGCAAAGGTGTCGCGGAAGCGATGAGGTCGTGCGCCGCTTATCTTGGCAAGAGCAAATATCCTTTTCAGACGATACCCCCATCGTTTCGTAACCGTTTCGGACTGGCATGCTCCCGTCCAAAAGAAGTGGTCTGCCGATGTGCTCGGGAATGCCGACAAAGCCCGAATAACGCAATCGGGCAAGGGAACCGTCACGGGTTCTCCGGTTTTGGCTCTGTGCAAAAACAGTATGCCATCATCAGCCAAGGCATCCTTTCGCAATGTGCAGGCATCGCCGATGGCCAAGCCTGAATATCGCATCAGCAACACAAGGGAATGAGCGGGCGGTTGGTGTTTGCTGACGCGCAGGATCTCTCTCATTTGGCTGACTTCGAAAGGCAACGTGGGTTTGCGTTCATACAACGGCGGTCTCAATGACCGTGCAGGACTGACGGCAATCCAGCCCCGTTCCACCAAATAATTGGAAAAGGCCTTGATTTGAGTCAGCATGCGCACTTGAGTCGATGGCTGCTGGTTCAGGGCATTCCGCCAATTTCGCATGACATCGGCTGTGATGTCCGCCAATGGTCCAATGCCATTGGCCGAAGCAAAGGATTGGAAGGAACCCAGAGTGGCTCTGTAGGTGCGGAGGGTGGAACGGGAAAGATTGCGAGCCGCAAGATCATGCATGTATTGGTGGATGGCATCCCTGACCCCGATCACTTGTTGTTCCCCGAAGCCGTCTGTAGGGTTACCGTCGTTGCTGCACATTGCCGTCCCTCGCTCTTGCCCAAGATACTAGACGCTTTCGCGTATGCATGGTTTCAGAAACAGTGGAGTGGCCGGTCATTGTCCCGGGCTTATGGCACAACCTGATCCTTGGGGGTCCGGGCTTTCGTGGTCTTGACCGCTTGGGCGATGCAAATGTCCAAGGCTTGAATCAGCGATCCGGGATCGGCCTGTCCAGTCCCGGCGATGTCAAAGGCCGTACCGTGGGCCGTGGTAGTCACAGGCGCCGGCAATCCCGCGGCCAAGGTGGCTCCGCTCTCGAACCCCAGCAGTTTCATGGCGATCTGTCCCTGATCGTGGTACATGGTCACCACTCCGCCAAACTCTCCTCTGCGGGCCCGCACGAATACGGTATCGGGCGGGACCGGCCCCGTGACCATGAAGCCTTGGGATTGCGCCTGGGTTATTGCCGGTTCCAACACCTCGACCTCTTCGTCTCCAAAGAGACCTCCCTCCCCCGCATGAGGGTTTAGGCCCGCCACGGCCAACTTGCGGCACGGCGCTTCCATGGTGGCCAGCACGAAATCCAGTCTCTGAATGGCCTGCAGCACCGCCGGCGCCGTGATGTGGCCCGGCACTTCCGCCAAGGGTAGATGAGAGGTCACGCGCGCAGTGCACAGTGTGTCCAGTACATTGATCTCGCTGCCGGGCCGGTCCAGTGCAAAGAGGTCGCTCAACAGTCCCATGTCATCGGAAAAGATGGATCCGCCCAGTTGCAGGGAGCGCTTGTTCATGGGGGCGTACGTAAAACCGTCCAGCCGACCTTGCTGTACCAACGCCACTGCCTCCCGGAGACTCTGCAGGCAATAGCGACCCGCTTCCGGAGAGGTCTGCGCCATGTGCGGCAGGGTTCCAAGGTCATCAGGCAAGAACCGCAGGACTGGCGAAACGGGGCTCCGTTCCCAGCGGTCCCAATGGTCCAGGATGGGCAAGGCCGGATCCGGAATGCCCGCCTGCGCCAGTCCGCGTGCCCAGACCGCCGGGGCGGCCATTGCCACCAAGTGCGCTCGGCCATCCACGTGATGAGACAGCAGCTTGGCTCCCACTTCCGGGCCGATGCCGCTCGGATCTCCCAGCAGCAAGCCTATGGTGGGAAGGTTGGCGTTCATAACGAAGCTCCAAGTATGGACCTTGTGACCCGATATGGCAAGAGACGGAGCCAAGTCGTCCTTAGGTATGGAAGAAGCGAATATACCTTGATCTTGATCCGGCCGTAATGGCTTCCCAAGAAAATTGCCCAGCGCAAGGCCACGGTATGGAAAGTCTCTGTTAGAGACACACCCAAGACACTGCTCCAGAGGCCCATGACCCAACGAGGCAAGGGATCCAGTAGGGCCTTCACTCCTGCAACGAATTCAGGGACACGCCAATGGATCGGGAATGTGCAATCCATGGGGCAGAAGAGCAATTGAGAACCATCACGCCAGCCCCGTGAGTTCTCGATCATTCCACTGCGCAGTCTGGCCGAGTCGATTCCTCCATCTCGCGCGTGACGAGACAGAAAACGCGATACAGTCCTTGGAAGCTGGAGTGTACCGTTGTCGCCGCCCGCCCGCCGCGATCGGCGGACAAGAATTCGTAGACAGAGCAGAGCAAGAAGACTCGGGGCAAGGCGCCTTGGGACTTGACTGCAAGGACAGAGGCAGTCTTCGCCTATCCACAGCGTTCTTTCTTGTCCATATCCCATGTCGTAGGTGCACAGCACAACTGCTTGCGTGTGACCGCAGCAAATCCTTGGCCATTTCCCTGGGAAAACATGAATTGCATACAAGATTGCAGCCCATTTGGGATCCAGTGGATAGTCTGGAATTTCTGGGAATCCGCAACGGACACCGCCTGAATTCGGCACTGTTGACTATGCGCTGGCTTCCGAATATCTCACCAACCAGGAGTTCCTTGATCTCAAGCAGGATTGGGCCGACAAGTCTGTTTCTTCCATTTCTTCGGAGCCAGCGCTCCGGTTGCCATTTGCGCACTGAACCGGGCTAGGCCTATGGAGCGGCGCGGCAAGGTGTTGTTCGTGGACGCGACACAGGAAGGGCATTTTCGCCAAGGCAGAGTGCAGAACTTCATTGACCAAGAACACGTTGACGGGATCGTTGACGCGTACCGCATCTTCAAGGACATGGAACGCTTCACGCATGTGGCGGACTTGGAGAAGAGGTGAGGAGTGTCAAGGATGTCTTGGCGCAGGTCCGGGGGGCGGAGCAGAGGTGAGACGAGGTGGTAGCGAAGATGAACGAATTGCGGGCGAAATATGCCAAAGGTTAGGGACGCCATCAAACTGATAGAAGGGAACGGGTGGCGACAGGTTGGAACTCGGAGGCAGTCATCGTCACTATCATCACACCAAAAAGCCAGGGACCGTAACTATTCCAGGCTATCCGAGTGACGACGTGGCGAAAGGCACATGGCTGAATATACTGAAGCAGACAGGACTTCGGGAGAGGAACAGATGAGACTGAAATATAGATATGCAGTCGTTTATGAACAAACATCCAACAACTACAGCGCCTATGTACCCGATTTGTCCGGCTGCATAAGTACAGGCAAAACTTGGGATGATATCCAGACGATGATATGGGAGGCTATTGCCTTTCACATTGAAGACCTTATGGAACACGGTGAACCAGTACCCACACCGCAGAGGTCAATCGATGAGGCGATGGCCTATCACATAGGGATCCTTTCCGAGGTTGAGGAATTCGTTCCCGAACAGGAGCCCACTATCGGAATGATTGATGTGGCAGTAGAGGTCGACTCTTTTCAGGTAGCCAAGGCGAGTTGATGCAAGTCAAGGTGCAAGTGCCCAAGGCAAGGCAGAGTCCAGTGGTGTGTCAATCCCGTAAAGGACGAAGCGCGTTGCTCAAAAGGTCAAGGCCATAATTGCCTACCATGGCGCCATCGTTGACTGGCAGTCGAATCCGGAGGTCCATGCTGTCTGGCATTTGAATCAGGATCTAGGGGCTCTATTACAGCAGCGACAGAAAGAATAACAGGCGGAGGATCAATGTTTCTGGAAAAGATTGAAATATCCAATTTTCGGGGTATTCGTGAACTGAGTCTCAATCTCAATTCCACCACAGTACTAATCGGAGAAAACAACACCGGCAAAACATCGATCTTGGAGGCAATCAAAGCTTGTCTGAAGCCCTTACATTCTCGATCTGAAAGAGAATTCTCGGATTACGATTACCATTTACCGGAAAAGAGCAGTCAACCCACAGACAGCAAGGCTATTGAAATAACCTTGCACTTCTTTGAACGAGAAGAGAACGAATGGCCAGCTGAAACAACACAGAGGTTGAGTAAAGTAGTCCAGCTTGATGGCCAACGGCAGTGCATTATATTGCGGGTCCGCAGCGAATATCGCCACTCTGGCAACAATTTTGCTACGGAGTGGCATTTTTTAAATACCGATGGAAATACATTGCCGGGGTCTGACACTTCTCGTGCTCGGAATGAGATACGCCAACTGGCACCTGTTTTCTACCTGTCCGCCTTGCGGGACGCCGCCCAAGAATTCCGTTCCAATTCCCGGTTTTGGGGGTCGTTTGTGCGTTCTATGGATATCGGTCCTGAATTGAAGCAAGATCTTGAAACAGCTTTGGCCGAGCTAAACCTAAAGGTTCTGGATGCTTATGAGTCGCTTGGCCAGATCAAGAATGAGCTTGGCAAAACCGGCAAGATGATCCCTCTTGACAGCAATGAACCGGTAGACATAGATGTAATTCCTAGTAGGACGTTCGATATCCTTTCACGCACCCAAGTAATACTCACCTCCGTTGCTGGGGCCCGCCTGCCAATTGGCAGGCATGGCGATGGCACCCAAAGTCTAGCTGTCATCTGTTTGTTCAACGCCTTTCTTCAAAGCAAAGTGGAAGAACGCTATACCAAACATACAAAACCGATTTTAGCCTTGGAAGAACCGGAAGCCCATCTCCATCCTTCGGCCATTCGTTCCGCCTCCGACTTGCTGCAGAATCTGAATGGCCAGAAAATCCTTGCCACTCATTCAGGCGACTTGGTGGCAAGCGTGCCCCTTTTGTCATTGCGCAGACTTAGCCGCAAAGCAGGAAACATTGCTGTCCATCAGGTTGATGCAGATGCGCTGACCGGGGATGAAAGACGGAAAATCGATCATCACATCCGCCTGACGCGAGGCAACCTGCTTTTCGCACGCTGTTGGCTGTTGCTGGAAGGCGAAACAGAGGTAGTGTTGTTTAAAGAGTGTGCCCGAATACTTGAACGAGATCTTGGACACCGGGGTATTGCTTGTGTTGAATACACCACGATAGGAATTGAGCTTCTCGTCAAGTTTGCAAATCAATTGGGAATCGAATGGATGGCAGTTGCAGATGGCGACTCTCAAGGAACAAAGTACATCCAAAGTGCCGAGCAGCAACTTGAAGGGCGTTCCGCAGACCTCCACCTCTGTCCGTTGCCCCATCAAGACATAGAAACTTTTCTCTGCATGGCAGGATATGGAGCAGTGTATGAAAGTAACATCTCTGATCAAAAAAAGGAGAAGATCGGAGATGAGTGGGGAACACCGGGTTATTGGAAGCAGGTTGTTAACGCCCAGTCGAAACGGCCTTCAAAACCTGCAAAGGCGTTGTCGATTATTGAGGAAATCGAAAACACGGGGAAAGCAGGAGTTCCGTGTTTTGTCAGCGATGTCATCGAGAAAGCGTTGCAACTTGCAGGGCAGTCACAATAATGGTTGACCTTTCAACGCTCAACTGCAACCAGCGGAAGGCGGTCCAGTGGAATGAAGGCCCGCTTCTTGTACTGGCAGGACCCGGATCAGGAAAGACCAGCGTTCTTGTCTACCGCATAGCTCGCCTAGTTGAAGAGTCTGAAGGCAAGCATTTCAGGATTCTCGCTCTTGCTTTCACCAACAGAGCAGCTGCCGAAATGCGGTCGCGCATCAATGCTTTGGCCCCGCAGGCAAGAGAGCGAGCCGTACTCACGACATTCCACTCCTTCAGCGTTCAACTTCTGCGTCAGCACGGACACCATATTGGCCTTCGTCCCGATTTCACGATTCTCTCGCAGCAAGAGGACCGAGAATATGTCTTGGATGAATCCATCCAGCTTGCGCGCCAAGAATACCCGGAAGTTGCCTACAGGGGAGAGCTGCTGCCTCTTGTCACACGGCTGCTTGACCTTTGCATAGCCGGGGAGGAGGCTGTCGGATTTCTGCGCAAACGAAGAATGAAAGGGGCTGAAGAGATCGGGAAAGTGTACCGAATCTATCGCGAGTTGATGAAACAGCGTAACGAGCTGGACTTTGGTGGAATTCTGACCGAAGCCTTGGATCTTTTTAGGAAAGTTCCTGGCCTAAAAAGACTGGTCACAGGCATTTATCCATTCATTTGCGTTGACGAATTTCAGGACACGAACTGGGCGCAGTATCGGATTCTTTGCCACCTCGTGGACCCAGACACCAAGAATCTTTTTGTGGTTGCCGATGGTGATCAGACCATTTATCAATGGAATGGCGCTGATCCTGAACGCCTCGATTCGCTCCGCTCTTGCTTCGATATGTCAGTCTTGCAGCTTCCAGAGAATTATCGTTGTCCGCGGGCAGTCATAGAGATTGCCAACAACCTGATCCAGCACAATTCGAGCCGTAGTTCGAACCAGCCAATCTTGAAATCTCGCAAGCAGCAGAGAAGAGACAGCGATATTCGGGTTTGTTCCTTTCCTGATTTTAAAGATGAATCGCTGTGGATCGCCTCAGACATTGCTGACCGGTTCGACAATCCAGATTGTGATTTTGCGGTGTTGGCGCGTACCCGCCAGCTTCTGGAAAAGGTTCATGCAGCGCTAGAAGCAAAGGAGATTCCAAGCTACTTGGCCATGCGCAAAGACGAGTTTGCAACCAGCCGCATGATTTGGCTGCATTCAATGTTGCGGTTGGCGAATTCCAGACAGGATCACAAGTATTTGCGCAGGATCTGCCGATCCTGGTCCGACTTGGAAGGTGCAAGCCTTGATGCAAAGGACATTGCCTTCGAAGCGGCATCGGAAGAAGGCGACTGTCTTCGAGCCTGGCAACGGGCCGCATTGCGAGAGGCAGACGTAACGAACGAGACTAGGCGTTTTCTGCTGGAATCAGTGTCAAAGCTGGCCGACAGCCTGGATTTTGAGACATTCGTCAACGACAGCTTCGCCTGGTTTGACGAGCTGCCCGACTTCCGTACCGAAACACCGGAAACGAGCTCTGAGTACCCTGAGTACCTTGAAGAAAAGAAGACGTGGAAAGAACTGCAGGGAGAAATATTCGGTGAGTTGAGTCATGAAGCAGTGACACTGAATGCATTGCTGCAAGGGTTGGATCTCCGAGCCAAAACCCCAACTCCGCAGGACAACGCAGTTCCTTGCTTTACTGTTCATGCGTCCAAGGGCCTGGAATTTGGCCATGTCTATTTGGTTGGTCTTGTCAATGGCCATTTCCCGGATTGGCGAGCAATCCGAGAGGGAACTTCTTCTGACCAGATGGAAGAAGAAAGAAGAAGTTGTTTTGTCGCCATCACGCGTGCGCAGAAAACTCTGACTCTGACTTACTCCAACAAAGTGTTCGGCTGGACGAAACAACCTTCCGTGTTCCTTAAGGAAATTGGATCTTGTCCGGAGTGCGAAACAGAGAGGATCTGAAATTTCACGTGCAATGGCTGAAAGAAGATATATTTCTGCACATGAAAAATCGAAATCATTTTTGAGGATCACAGCCTATCATCGGGGAGGCAACTCAATTAGGCAATAGAGGTGGAGTCTTTCCTGACAGTTCACATTTCCAGCCCAGTCCTATCGAGGCGAGACAAGACCAATACTGCAGTTGGACCTCCCTCGTTTTTCCTTGAAACAGTGTACCCATCTGACCTTGGATTCATGTTACATGGACGCTGGGATTTGCCGGGAGCAAGACAAGAGTGCAATGAACGCCTATTTTGCGCTTAGGCATTCAAAGCACCCAATCTGGCACTACCATCGCTCCCCGAACAGCGTGTCATTGCCGCTATGCTGTCCAGCATGGACAAGGTAACGGAGCGGGCACGGATGGAGCGGAGTAGTCTGCAATCGTTGAAAGTATCCGTCACAGATGCATCGCCGACGGGGCGTGTGCATATTAGGTGCAAAGGCACAGGTGGGGCTGTGATTCGAGAGATTCAAGTACAGCCAAAAACCGACGACAAGAGAACTGAAGTCTATGAGGCCAGCTGGCAAAAGAGGCGTTCTGTGTTGCATATCAGAACCAATCTGACTATCTATATCTAGTGGACGGAGAGGCGTGCAGATCTCGCGCAAATCCGTGATTCCGGCAGAGGCCTGGCAGCCGAATTGCCATGTATCTCGACTTGCATAAAGCCCCGCAGAGCATTCACGGACGGGAAAAGACAGGTCCTCCAAGTTGGCAGTGGATGGGTTGGCGTCGGAAAAGAGACCTATACGGGAGAAACAAGTAATACCGGTGACAAAGGCATGGCGGAGGCTCAATTCCTCCAACGCCCCATAGAAGCCGCGCAACACGTCTACACTGCTGGGCAGTTCCTCGGCGCGTCCTCGATTTTCCGTGATGGCCATGTCACATTCATTGCTCGGGACCACGGATCTTTTGGCAAGGAACCGGAGCGGATTCTTCCACTGTTCGCCAGCCGGCCATGCAAAGTCGCATGGCCTCTCTGGTGCACTCTGGCCTGTCGTCTCACCACTCTGCCCGGACTCGTGTGTTCCTTCCCTTTCCGCATCAGGGTATCCATTGAGACGAAACGTTATACTGACATCGTGTCTGGATCGCTACAGCCCAAGTCCGATGCAACACGCCCCCAAGATTCCGATGGCTTCCCATTCACCTCCCACCCACGACCATGTCGGCAAGGACTTCTTTGCTCACCCCCTAGCCGCCGCCGACCTGCTGAACACCTTGGAACTCACGGCGCCCCAAGAGTGGGGAATTGAGGGTCCGTTCCGATCCGCCCACATCAGACCCATGCTGGGACAGGAGCTGCAGGGCTTCGAGGCTGCGGATACGCGTCGGGTGGATTTGTTGTTCTGGATCGAGAATCCCCTTACTGGACGCACTGTGGGGGTGGTCCATGTATAGTTGCAGGACCGGATACTGCCATCCATGCCGTATCGCTGCCTGACCTATGCCAGTCGCATCAAGCAACATTTGCTGAAAACAGGGGTACTGGGGGACAACGGCTGCCCCATACCTCTACAACAACTGTTGGTGCATACCGGACGCGGGGCTTGGCCTCACATACACCAGCCGCTGATACCCCATACTTCGGGTCGGTGGGATGTCAGCGCTCCTATGCCCATGCTGGACATTGGAATATACCAAGATGCGGAGTGGTCCAGACTGACACCCGTTTCGGAAACCTCGACCTTCATGTGTCTGGCCTTGCTGCAGCGGGACATGCCCCGTATCGTGAAAAGTGGGCCGGATCTACCCATATATGCACACCACATGCAGGAACTTTTTCAACAGATATACAATCTGTCTGTACAACGTGCTTGGGTCGGCTTGGATGGGACAATCACCCAGTGGATTCGCCATGGTGTAGTGGAACCCTTGGCACATACCGGACATTTCAGATCGCGGCTGTTGACCGCGCGTTCTTTGGAGGAAATCGTTATGGATGTCCAAACATTGACTGCCGAGCTCAAGGAAGCTTGGGAACAGGTCAGATCGGAGGGTCGTGAAGAAGGCCGCGAAGAAGGCCGTGAAGAGGGTCTTGCCAAAGGCGAAATGACAAGCCACGCCGCTCTGACGGAAAGCAGGCGGCAGGAGTTGTTGGACGCAGTCGCCCCACATTTGCCTGTGGCAACCTTGCAGAGGTATGCCACTGTCCTTTCCCACCGCGACTGGGAGGACTTGCCGTCTGTCCATGAGATGGTGCAAGCGTTAACCGCTACAGATGTACCGCGGGCTGTGGAGACGTTGTTGGCCGACACCTCCTGTGAATCCCGTGACGAAGATTCCTAAACCTCGCGGCGATCCGCTCGGACCATCGACATGGATGTCCTAAGGACGGCTAAGACAACACCCGCCGGAATCCAACCTGCTGGCTTTGAGAGAGATTGACAAGCCGTTTCAGGGTAGCAAGGTAGTTGTGCGCCGCTCGTTTGTCGAGCCGATTCTGAAGTCCGATTTCTTCAAATTCATCAATTAGGAATGTGATGGCATTGACAGTTGAAGAGCACCTATGAAACCCAGTATTTTCTCTTCGCCTCTTGTGGCAGAGCCTTCAAGGGAGTGCCTGATGCTGAAGGTTCAAAGGGATTGGAATTGAGCTGTACGACACTTGCCAGAGCGCTGACGAATCCAAGGCCCGACTCTATTGCAAAGACCAGAGTCCGTCCGGTGCTAGCGCAGAAGCTACATCCTGATGGAAAATCGTCCCGGTTTATGGTTGGACTTCCAAGTTGTTCCAGCTACCGACAAGATGGGACAGGGGATCGGGTCCAAATCTGATGGCACTGACAAGACATGCATCCTAGACGCGTGGCTTAGTCAAGATACACCAGAGCGCCAGTGTATTCTTTGCTCGGTCCAACCGCTATCTGGTGCAGGAAGCACTGCAGGCTGCTGGCGTGCCCATGACAGCCCACCGCAAGGCGGCGTCGCTGGGCTTCTGGACATGGTTTGACCAGAATTTCTCTGGATCAGCGAACCTTCGGCTTCCCTTGATTACAAGAGACTAATACCGCTCGCCGTCAGATCTGGAAAGAAGAGGGTGAGGGTATGAAGCAACAGGCCTATGGCCAAAAGGCCGGATATTCAACAGAACTGTTTCGTTCTAGTAGTCATCGTCTTGCCCATCCTCAATTTTCAAGACTTCGGCAATTCGAGGATTCAATATTCTCCACAGTTGTCCAATTCTTTCTAGGTCACCCTCAACAATCACTGTAGCTTTGTCACCGTGTGCCTGGATTGCTCGCCGGTAATCGGATTGGCTCATAACGGCTACAACTGATTTCATTTGTCCGTCAATGAAAGATCGGAGTGTGATTGTACCCTCGGTTTCCGATCTGTCTTGTGTGAGCCTCTTGACAAAGCCTACTAGGCGCACATCTTGCTGTGGTTCCTGCCTGCGATATGACCGAGCGGCTTCGCTGAGGATTGCACTCTCTTCTTTGTAGAAACTATGAACGGTCCGTACCGATTTCATTGGACGTGTCCGAGCCCACGTAAGGCTTATTTCCAAGGTCGGGAACGGTCTGATCAGTTGAATCAAGGCCTCGCACAAGTTGGCGCTTACACCATCGGACACAGCTTGGGAAAAAGCTTCGGTATTTCCAGCAACGGTTGATTCAGTCGCCTTGCGAGTCGCCTTGAGCGCCTCTGTCAGACGCTTCGCAATGCGTCTCTCAAGGGGATCGTCTTCAGATGCCCAGTCCCTATCAAGAGCTGGCTGTACTATGGGCGGAATGGCCGGAGGCAACAACGTTACAGAAAAGCTGTTTTGTTCGGTCTGCCCCAACCGAACCTGCTCTAGAAAATCACTGGCAACCTTGTTGGCACCTGTCCTGTACAGAGGTTTGGGATTCTGCAATGAGCAGGCCACTGCCAAGAGCATATTGCATATGCCGTTCATGAGCTCGCGCCCGTCGTCCATGCTCAGTATGCCCTGTTTGGCACCAGGAACGCGAACCCTGATTGCGTCTCGATCCGCGGTAACTAGATCTTGATACAAGGAGAGCTCGTCGATTGCAGCCACACTGGCGAATATTTCAATGAGCTTGGATACAACGCGAGCATAATCACCAAGCTCCTGGGTTCGAGGAAGTATTATTTCTGGAAAACTTTCGTGTGCGAATACATCCGAATGCTCGCCAAAGGTCTCAATCCTTGACCAACCAGCAGCGAGGGCATATGCCGAGAGTGCTGAAGGCGATACTGCAAGCAGAGCTTCCTCGTCTCGTATCTTTGCTTTCATTCGATAGTGCATCTCTCCTTGATTGTTCCATCAGCCTGTGCAAGCTTTCAGCATTGAAAAGATTCCGCTTTGGAATGGAGATCGAGACAGTTTCTTGGTTGGTCACCTCCTTTTCAAGAACATTGGAAACATAACTGAACTCGCGTAGCCCACTTGGATGCTTCAAAAGCATCCATCAATTCAACTCGGTTCTAAATTATTTTTTGAATAGAGCGGAGTGGGAACCAGTACGAACCAAGTGCAATGTGTCTCCATCAATGTAATAAATCAAGAGCCAATCTGGCTCAATGTGGACCTCGCGATAACCTTTCCACTGCCCGTGAAGAAGTGCATGATCCAAACAGCTTTTAGGCAATGGTTTCCGCTGGCTCAACAACTTCAATATGTTTTTTAACTTGTTGCTATCTTTGCCTTGCTGTTGCATGGCTCGCTTAATATCTCGCTTGAATTGCTTGGAGCGAACTAATATTAGCGATGGTATAGCTTGGGTCTCCTCCATTGATTCTTCAGTGTCACTTCATACTCCTCATGGATGACAGGTTCTCAGATACCAATATCTTGGAACAAATCTTCTACATGAGTAAATGGTTCCCCCTTTCCCTCTTCCAATTCCCGCATAGCCTCAACAGTAACGGCATTCGGTACTTGGATAGAGAATGGCAATCGTTTCTCCTCAGCTATTCGCAGTAAAAGCAGACGGATCGCATCGGAAACCGACAAGCCCATAGCGCGAAGCGTTTCCGTTGCTTGTACTTTGGTTTCATGAGAAATCCGAGCACGCACAATGGCATCATTACGCATTCTCAAGTCTCCGTTTTCCAACATGTAGCCACACTGTAGCTACAAAAATCATTATATACAGATTATGCCGACCAAAGAAGGACACTGGATTCCGTTTGATCCTGAAGTCACTGGCCCCTAACGCCTAGCTTTGTGCGCATATTGTGGCGCAGGAGCATGTGAGCTACAGCCATACTGCGAACCCCACGACCTTTGTACAAGTTGGTACTCGTCCTCTTGGAAGGTCACGGGTCCGCACCTAGCACAGGAAGTTCTCTCGCCCGCAAGATTATCCACGACGGAAAGGGTCAAATTGAGCAACTTCGCGGAGGAATTTTTCCGTCGCCTCGCAAGAGAGCTGGGTCGCCCCATGTTGCTGCGCAAGGGTGAATTGCACCAACTGGTCAATTACATGGAACCGCAAACCATCCACTCCGAAGTCTCGGAGAAACTGGATCTGCTCCAGACCCTTTTTGAATCAGCCCGGACGCGATCCGATTCCCTTTGAACGAGATCCTGCTCAAATCGCGCCGCGGTCTTGGGCCATATCGCCGAAATTGATTCAAGGCCAGCCAAAATCTGTCAATCGCGGCGGCTGGAAACTTACTGCAATTGTCCCGAAAGGAATGGTGGAGATCCAGCGATCAAAGTCAGAGCGGATTCCGGATGCGACTGTTCGGCAGTCTGATCCTGCCCACGATCAAGAACGGAACGCCAGCCGCCCACAGCGTAACAGAGTCACCAGTCGTTTTCGAAGGGCATCGTCCATACGCGGATGAAGGAATAACAGAATCCGCGATCAGGTTCGGACAGCTCAGACCCAGCTTCATTGGTCACAAGGACACGTTTGCAAAAGAGGATGCACCCCACAGCCTATCTCTACCCGATACACCCTTGTCGTCTATCCGTATTCCTTCCTGTACTCGGGAGGCGCTGCCTGTTGCATGGAGAAGCATGTGCCGGTGCAATCTGCTCCCCCTTGCTCGCGGATACAGGAGCGCACCAAGCGGCAACCGCGGGGAGGGTCAGCCACCTCTGAAGCTGAAACGGTCACGGGGCTGCAGCAAGGCGATTCCTTGAGATGAACAGCCCCATGCCCAGAGCAGGCATGACAGTGGTCAAGCACCGTTGCTGATGGTGGTAGGCAAAAGGGCGCTGCAGCAGTCTCTTCCAGGCGATCTGGGCCTTTTCGATATTCAGATAGGCGGTGACCTCCTCTTGCGCGGAAAGGGTCTCCAAAACGTGGCTCACCCTTTCTTCCTGCATCTGCAGCCGTTGGAAGAGATCGGCGGATTGACGTCCACGGACCAATGATCCCGTTGCCTCCTGGGGCAGCCTGCCCATCATGGCTCGACGCATTAGCCAGCGATCGGAACCCCGGGGTCCAGACCAGATCGCATCCGGGATGGAGAGACACAATTCCACCAGGTCCTTGCTGGCGGTGGCATCTCGAATGCGCACTCCATGAAAGTGCCCTCTCTCGGCCCAGCGCATGCCCACTCGGTTGCGACCCGGCTCGACCACCTGCAAGCGCGGCAGGCGAGCGTCCGCACCCACAAACCGATAGGGGCCGTGAAAGTCAGTCTGGCTGACATATTCCCGCATATGCAGCGTGCGGGCCATTTCCGGTTGCAGGAGGGACTGTTCCAACCAAGGTTCCAACCCTCGGGAGATGCGGTGATACCCGTTTGCCATCTCCCAGCGCAGGAAGGGGCGCACGACCTTGCGCAGAAGGGCATAGGCCAGGGAACGTTGACTCGCCAGGTCCCGGAAGGAACGGGACCAGGGACGACCATACCAGGAGATCGTGCCGTTCCCCTGCTGGCCCGTCATCAAGAGGTCATGGCCTTCCCGTTGCACAGCCTGCAGCAGAGCCGCCATCCAGTACATGTTGCCCACGCCCACGCCGGGTTCTAGATTCACCTGCAGCATATAGTCGACGCCGCGCAGTGGATCCCAGTCTGCGGCTTCGATGCCGATGGGCAAGTCAAGCCCCAGTTGGGTGGCAGTGGCTTGCGCCTGCGGCAGTTCATTGGCGATGAAGCCCTCCGGCCACTCTGCCTGAGTGTCAAAACGAGGGGTGGCGCAGTACGTGACAAGATCTGTCCTCCGTGCGGCGGTATGGGCCCAAGCCCAGGCCAATGCCCCTGAATCCAAGCCCGCAGTCAATGTCAGGGCAGGTTTCCGAGACCGACAATACATGCGACCCGCAGCCACTTGGATGCCAGCAGCCAAGGATTCGCAGTATGTCTCTTCGGACTGGCCACTCCAAAGTTCCGTTTCTTCAGGAAACCAGTACCGTTGCATGCGCATGTCGCGGCCGCTCCAAGTCGCAGTATGGGCCGGTGGCAACACCCCAATGTCCGCCTTGACTGTCCGCCCCCGGAGGGGATTCAGGTTGGCGATGGTGGCCGCCATGGACAGTGGGTCTAGATCCCCGCTGACCCAAGGCAACCCGGCCAGAGCCTGATGGGATGTGCTGAAGGCCAGCAATCCGGTGGATCCGCTGAAATACAAGACACTGTGGCCGTTGTGGTCACGGCCCAGCGTCAGCAGTGTGCACACAGGATCCCAGTACACCCAGACATAATCCCCTAGGAGATGATGTACACAATCCTGTTCCCAACGCTGAAAAGCCAGATGCATCAATTCGCAGTCCCGCATGCCCTGAAGCTGCCTTTGCTCCAGGGAAAGAGCAGGCCCCAGTTCCTTGCGGTTGTCCAGAATGCCTTCCGCAGCCCCCAAGAGCCTAGGCCCCGGACCCAGCAGTCCACCCCCAGCCAAGGGAATTTCGGCGCCCGCGCCTTGCACAAGAGCCAAGGCTCCCCCGGGTGCCTCTGCACAACGCACGACGCGGCGGGAGTCCGGATTCATTGCCTCGAGCATGGCCTGTCGATAGGCATGCAGGGATTCAGGCATGGCGTCGCCCACAATCCCCAGAATGTAGCTCACGGCAGACTTGGAAAATTTCAGTGGCGGTGGGAAGTGGGCCGTGCCACGGCACGGTGCTCTGTGCTTCCCTGCGCATCACCGCAAGATGCGCTGATCCGAAAGATCCTTGGCCCCTACGGCAGCCACGATGCTGCCGCCCAGAAATTCCCTGATTTCCAAGGCGGCCAGACCGTTGACAATCTGGTACTGGGTGGGCATGTCTTCCCAGCGGGCCGGATGGAAGGTCAGCGCACCTTCCCCCTGCCACATGCCTGTGACTTTGCGATGCGGAGTGGCAGCGGGAGTCAGGACGGCATATTCCGCATCGGGCCGACCCCACTCCCCCGTACGCGGCAGGTACTTGTAGTGGAGCGTGCCGTCATTGCGCTGCGCGGGCGGAGTCACGTCCGCGGGATCGACTTCCTGCATTTCCGTCAGAGACATGTCAAGGAAAGTGTAGGAGAGCCAACTGGCAGTGCAAAAGGTGCCTCGCCCCATCACGCGCGGCGGAGGCAATTCACAGTAAATCTTGGCAAAGCCCAGTTCCTCCCGTCCCGTGAGAATGGGATCCGTCAGATTCTCCCACAAGACCGTCAGGAAACTGCCTTCCACCTGCTCTCGCTCCCCTTGGTAGGTTACGGGGAAACTGACCCCCAGCGTGGCGTACCCACGTCCCGCCAGCCACTCGATCTCCGTCATGTAGGTGGCCGTCACGGACACTACGGGCGCATATCCCAACTCAAATCGGGGCGGGCATAGAGCTCGCAACGAGTCGGGGTCCGTGCGATATTGCACAGTATGGCTGACCGATTTGGGAGAATTGGCGTTGTCAAAAACGCGACCGTCCGGCCCGCGGCGCGGTCCTGTAGCCATGCCGAAGCAGGTTGGCATGCGCCAGAGATCAGGGGCTTTCCGTTCTATATCCATTGTCTTTTGTCGTTTTCCCAGAAGAACAGGAGTGCATTGTACCGATCACGGACGCGGATCCTGCACTGGCCGCCAGACAGCCCAGAAGACGAATCCATCCCTGGATGGGTGAATGTCGCCCTTGAAGCAGGATGGCCGTGGCCTGATCGTGCAGGCCGACATCACGCGCGCCACGCTCCGCCGACACCTGCCACTATTGTACTGGTTGCACTGACAAATGTCGGCCTGCCGCAGGCAGAGGCTGGATTTGTATACGCTGTGCCCTCTTGGGAAAATTGCGCAGGTGGACGATGCAGAATTTTCGTCAAGGTGTAAACTCGGATACGTCATGGAGTTGAACAGTCCGATTTCCGATTCTCCACTCCGGCTACCGGAGCGGCATCCTGCCACCCACTGAATCCGAAGGACATCGCCATGTCACAGTCTCGCTTTGCACCTCGGGAATGCAGCCTTGCGGGCGAAGTCCATGATACGGCTCAGATGCATGGCCTGAGCCCGGCTAGGCAACGACCCTTGCTGGCTCGATCTGATCGGGAGGTGGCCTGTCTAGCCGCACGGCAGGAGCCGTTACAGCAAGGTCGAATCAAGCGGGCCGCCGCATGGATCACTCTGTGTGGTATCGGGGGGCAGGATGAATGACATTCTGGTCAATGGTTGGTTTTGGGATCGGCTGGATACGGGTTTCGGTCAATATGTCAACGCCTTGCTGCGCCATTGGCCATACACCGCGCAGGAGGATGCCCTGCGCCTCCACCTCTTGGCGCCCAGGGAGCACACCAGTGAATCCCTGCGAGACGATGCATTTTCGAGAGAGGGCCTGGTCCTGCACAGAGTCAGCCCTGGCAGCCTGCCACGAGCCTTGGCCAAGGTGTGGTGGGAACAAGTCACGGTGCCCCGTTGGGGCCGGAAACTGCAGGCCTGTCTAGTGTGGCACCCTTACTGGACCGCCTCGCTCTGGCAACCCCAACCCCAGGTGACGACCATTCACGATGCAATTCCCGCTCTGCTCTCCGCCTACCGATCCACTGCACGCCAGAAGCTGTATCTGCGCTTGGTCACCGCCGCCACACGCCGCACGCGCCAGATCTTGACCGTAAGCAAGGCCGCCGGACAGGACCTGGAAGAACAATTGGGTCTGGCGCAGAGACATGTCTCCGTGATTTCCAACGGCGTGGCTCCGCGCGGGATCCCGTGCGCCTCTGTCGTCGCGCGCCTGCGGCGGCAACACAGCCTGCCCGACCGCTTCTTCTTGTATCTAGGCAGCTTCGAGCGGCGCAAGAACGTAGCCACGTTGCTCAAGGCCTTTGCGGTGTTCCGCCAGAAGGGAGGCGATCCCGCCATGGCGCTGGTCCTGGCCGGCCGACTGCCAGCCCGTGACACGCGGGTATTGCAGGATCCCAGACCCGTGATTGCGGAACTCGGTCTGGAATCCCATGTGCGCTTGCTGCACTATGTTACGGAGGCAGAGAAGGCGGCCCTGTATGACATGGCGACCGCCTTGGTTTTCCCCGGACTGTATGAAGGATTTGGTCTGATGGTGGCGGAAGCCATGCAGGCCGGTACACCGGTGATCACCAGTAGCCACTGAGCCCGGTTCGATCCACGGTGTTCTGGGTCACGGAATTCGGTGCAGTCCAAGAAGACCGGCCTGACGCTCTCAAGGCAAGCATAAATTCCAGCCATGGCCACTTTGTGTCGCCGGATCAGGTTTTGTACTGCCCTTCCCAGATGTGATCAGCGGCTCCCGGCAATATTTCTTCCTGCAGGCTCCCAGCCTGTGCATGCGTCGCAAAAGGAGACAAGGAGAGCATGCCGCTCCGTTGCTCCAACCTTGATGACCCAGAGAGTCAGGAAGCGGTCTCCGGCACAAAGCAGAGCGTGGATTCCATCTCGGATGGATGATCCATGCCGAATATGTCAGTGACCTGCCATGTGGCGGGCTCCGCCTGGATCAGAGGCAGCACGGTCTGGCAGGCAGTCACCGGATGAGCCACCGCGGCATATGCCGCGCGCCAGTCTCGGGCAATGGCCAAGAAAGGATTGTCCGACAGCTCGGATTCCATGTCGTCCAGAGTCATCAGGGCAGCTCGCATGTCTCCGGTCAGGGCATGAATCTGCACAAGACGGAAATAGGACAGACCGCGCAGGAGGCTCAGCTCTGTTTCCGGCGGTGTGCCTGTGATACTGCAAGCCCGCAGCGTCGGATCGTGCAACACATCTTGATAGAGTTGCAGCGCCGGGCCGTAGCCGTAGGCAGATGCCCCTTCCAGCACTATATCGGCTTCGATCAGGACCAGCCCCATGCAACGGCTGGCGGGATTTTCGGGATCATATTCGAACCAGACCCGCTGGAACGGTTCTCCTTGGATGCTCTCCCAGAGTTCCATCCGGTTCACTTGCTGTTCATCGGCCACAAGGCCGCTGATGCCGCCTTCCATAATGATTTGCTGGCCCTGCCCCGGATTGGTGTCGGGAACGGGAGCCAGCCGCACGGTGCCGTTCGCGATGGTGGCTCCCTTGCGAATGTGACTGTTGACGAAGTCACCCTCCCAAGACAGCACTTCGACCGTGGACAGACAAAGGAAGTTGCAGACGGTGTCAACCCAAGTCAAGTCCAACTTGCCATCCACATTGATGTCCTCCAGCGCCAGCAGCGCACCCACACCCAGCGTGGGCGGCATAAAGATGAGGCTGTAGGCATCGCCAAAGGACTGGTAATAGACCATCATGCGGCTTCCCTGCCGATCGGGGCCCAAGCCCTTGTCGTCGTGCCCGACCACAAGGGCCACTACATCGTCTTTCCCGTCACCATTGAGGTCGCCCGACCGCAAGGCTCCGCCCTGGTCCGACACCGTCTCGCAGAGGCGCAGCCAAGTTTCCACCAGCAGCAAGTCTCCCTTGAGGCCATTGAGCACGGTCTCGATCATCGCCGGATATCCATCCAGGGTGCCGGGACAAGCCGGCAGCTCGTCGGAGGAGGCGAAGGTATGGGGATCCATGTGGCGCAACTTGTCGGCGGAAGGGAACAGGGAGGCCAGAGCTCCCTCCGGCGAGGCGGTATCCTGCACCTCCACGACCTGCTGATCAGGAAAGGGATTCAGGATCGGGCAGATGTCAGTGGGGCTGAGCGGCGGATTGGCATAGCCGAAGGTCCCGAAAGGCTGCCAGGTGGCAGGATGCGAGACCACGTAGGCTTGAGCCGCCATGCAAGCCACCACCGAATCCCCTACGCCCTCAAAGGCTTGATGCCAGTCTCGGCCGAGATTGGCAAAGACGGAGGAAGGATATGCCTGCATCAGCACATCAATGATCTCCGAAGCCACTTCCGGCTGTTCCTGGTAGGCGGCAATGATGGCCAGCTGCAACAGGCTGAAGGAACGCAGGTAATCCCGTTCCGAGACGTCATGCCAGACCGTCAGAACATTGTCGGCCAAGGCTTGGCGGTACAGCATCTGGGCGTCATGCAGATTCTGGAAGGGAGACCGCGTCTTGTGATGGGCTTCCATCACGACGTGATACAGGTAGTTGGTAGGGCCGTATTCGTTGGCGACGCGCTGGTAGGGTTGTCCGTCGGGACTGGCCCAGATTTCCGTGCGCACCCTTTGTGGCCCGGCCTCGGCGCTTTGGTGTACTCCACCCTGGACACTGACGGCTAGACCGTCTCCCCACTCTTCCGCCTCCCTCAGCTTGACTTCCGCGTTGACCATGGCGACCGGAGCCGTGGTCCAGTTTCGCCACTGCCCCAACGCAGGATCCCAGCTTTCGATATGGATCGAGGTGTAGCAGACCTCGGCGCCGCAGGATTCATCGGAATAGACCAGATCAGACATCTGGTCCGCATTGATGTCCCCGACCGCCAGCAAGGCCATGTCCCCGGCGGCCTTCGCCTGCATCTCCAGCTCCAAGCCGTCGCCTTTCCAGTGAAACAGCGCCATCCCCATGTTGTGGCCTGGGCCTGCCACGGCGTCCAGATCGTAAATCACGAGCAGATCAAGGAAGCCGTCGCCATTGATGTCCCGATCCGAGATCATGGATTGCATGGTGATTTCGCAATCCATGGCGCTTTGCACCAGGCCTCGCGGGTTGTTGGTCCAGTAGGCCAGCGCCTCCTTCATGAAGTCTAGGGCTTCGCTGGCCCGCCCCGGGCACACCGGCGGGGGCAGGTTCGGGTTGGGCGGCAAGTCCACCAAGGGACGACTGACGGGATCCGGCTGGGAAAACACTGCGACGTCGGGCAAGTGAGACAGGTAGGCCGCGGGCACCACCACGCCTTCCGGCAGGATCGGAAGTGGCAAGGGCACCTGGACGGGCGCCTCCGAAGGCGGGGGCGGGATAAACAGCCTGCGGCCCACTTCCAGGGGATTGGGGGTGGCGCTACTTTCCCCGTTTGCGCCCAACAGCAGATTGACTTTCAGGCCATAGCCCTCGGCTACGCCACTCCAGGAATCTCCGGCCTGGATCTTGTGGTACTGAGCGTCTTGCCGAGAGAAGTCCGCCGGCACCAGCAGCTTCTCGCCCCGGTACACGATGTCAAAGTCGCGCACCGCCTGAGGGTTCAGGCTTTGCAGAACGTCTATCGAGTAGCCCGTGGTCCGGGCAATGGAAAACCACGTGTCCAATGGCTGCACATAATAATAATAGCCATTGTTGGTGGTGGTCTGGGCCCGCAACGCTCCGGGCGAGGAAAACCACCCAAGCAAGACCGTGCACAGACACAGCAGTATCTTGCTCCACAATGGCCAGCCAAGGGAACGAACGGCGTTGTCTAGGCTTGCGGGAGCCGGTCGGAAACACACAGTGGACGGTATAGGGGATTCAACCCACCGCGCTGTTCGCGTCTTCGGGTTCACCCGATGAGAGACTGGCGGCACACCAGTGTAAAGAACAGGAAGAAAGGCTTGGGAAAGACCTTACAGAGACTCCATCCTAGCACAGAGCAAGGGCTCTTGGGCTGTACCAAGGCCAATATGAAGTTGCAACACGGAACAGGACCAAAGGAGGGAGGGCGTGTACATCGATTTGGACTCTGCAAGGAAGGACGCTGTGCGGCCGGCACCCACAGTCCTTGTCGGACAGTCGAGCCACGAAGTGCCTGCCCAGATGCAAGAGAGCCCATCTGTCGGAACCTCGCTGCAGAAAAGAGAAATCCAAGGGGCAGCTCGATTCGTCATGGATGGCCCCGGACCAACGGCCCGAGTCCGAAGCCAACCCGAAGATGAACGTCCCAGGCAACACCAGGACCCAATCCATCCGATATACCCCCATAGGAACATTCTTCCCATATACAACCGTTCGATCCCGCGGCCGGCAAGGAACAAGGGGAGAACAGACCCGTACAAGTGGCGGCCTTGCCTTGTCCCCTATCGCCCTAGGGCCCCCGCAATGTCCCCAGCGTGCAGCAGCGGTTCTCCGAATTCAGCCAGTTGCCTGCCTTAATGTATAGTCTGAAAGGCCATCTCGCGTGGCATACGGCATAACCTTGGGCAAGCCATGGGGCAGTCCTGTTTCCATCTTCATTGAACCTGATTCTCCGTCTTCCGCTGTGATCCCTCCGTCTCTCTTTGCCCCCTCTGAAAGCCCTCGGAAGCCCGAGTCAACTTGGCGTACCCTAGTGCAGGTCCTGAATGCCGGACACGCTCCCTACGCGTTGCTGGCAGGTCATTTCCTGCTTTTCTTGCAGCCCCTGTTGACTCTGTTGGGAATTTCTTGGGACGGTTCGTTGGCGCACCGCCTCAATGACTGGCATCCGGAACCATCCCGGGAACAGCGTGCCCCTTAGCCAGCAGTATCTCCGGGAGTGGCGGGAAGCTCGCATGGAAGCCGTGGAAGCCGGTCATGCCCTGCATATCTCCTTCCCTCTTTCCTCTCGGGAAATCGAATTTCTGCCGTTGCAGGCAGCGTGGCATCAGACAACCCCTGCCACCCTGCCACCCGAATCCACTTCCATGAGTGTACAGGGGCCCGCCTACCGGTGGCTGCTCGCCAATCTGGCCTTGGCCCACACGCAGGAGGGAGCCCGTGTCCGCCAGGTGGCAGATATACCCGTAACCGCGGAGTGGGCTGGGCCGACCCGGGGGGCGCAGATGGGAATGGCCAACACGCATGCGCCCCACGCTGCCACCGTAGGCTATACACTGGGTACCAGCCAAGATCCGAATCACATCAAGGCCGATCTCGCGGCAACCCCTATCCTGTCTCCAGAACTGGGCGTGGAGACCTTTGTCTACCTGACCCAAGCCAAGCCAAGTCGACCCTATGATGCCGGCTACTGGGCGGGTGGGCTGGGTTTCCTGGCCACCGCCATTCTGCTGCTGTCCGGCATCATCTCCTTGGCCGTGGCTCTGGTCTAGTCTATCCCAGACGTTCCCCATGATTTCGAAACTGCCTGCATGGCTGCACGTGATCAACTGGACGGTCATCTTCTTGACGATGCTGTGGATCGTCTACGATCGCATACTGCAGCCTTGGGTGGGCTGGCCACTCCAATTCTCCACGGTCCCTTTGTACAGATGGCTCCGAGACCTGGCCGCCTTTGCCATGGCCATCGGCCTGATCCACGTGGCTTTCGTGCATCTACAGCGCGTATGGCGGGCCCAACCTCGTTGGGGCTACAGTCTGGCGCTGCTGTTGATGGCGACGGGGGTAGTGACCATGGGCCTGGGAGACGAAACAGGTCTGGAGAGCACGGCCATACAGTGGATCTATGCCTATGTTCTAGCGCCGGCCGAAGCCGCCCTCATGGCCTCCACGCTGTTTGTCTTGGCGGGCGCGCTCTGGGTAGCCCTGCGGCTGCGCCGCCGCGGCATGCGATGGCTGCTGCTGGGACTGTTGCCCGTATTAGCCCTGCAGATGCCCTGGATCAACGCCTTCATGCCCGCTCCCCTTGCCCGCTATCTGGACGGCGCCCTGCACCTGATAGTCACTCCCGTCATGCGGGGCCTGTTGCTGGGCACAGGCCTGCTGCTGTCCGCTACAGTTCTCCAATATATCCTGGGCCTGCCCAACCCAGAGGATCAGGAAACCTAATGGGCGCCGTTTCCTCCCTGTAGCGACAGAGCGACATGCCAGGCTTTCTTTGCACCCATTGCGGGCATGACAACGACGAGGCGGACCTATATTGCCAAAACTGTGGAGCGCTCCGATTCTCAGAGTCCGCCCGTGTCCCCGATGCGCCGTCCACCGACAGGGATCTTGGGCGGGAGGAGACAGCGCGAACTCCGTCGGATGTCCCAAAGGTCGTCCCGGCGCCTGACACCGAGATGGAGTCTCCGGAGCAGGACGATCCGGCAGCGGCGCAGCCTGAGCTTTTGGATGTCCTCGCGGGCCTGATACCGGAACGGGAAGTCGCACACTTCGGCCGCGTCTGGGCGCCAGCCCAGCCTGTGTCCGATCCCCTTGAACCCGCCATGGTGGAAGAGATGAAATCCCGCTTTGGCATGTCTCCCCTGCCCGACCCCGCGCGCCGCCCCGGCAAGTCCCCGACGGAAGCCATACATCGCCAATTCCTGCTCTATGGAGCCATCCTGCTGGCTGCCCTGCTGGCTTTCGGGCTGGGTTCCCTGTCGCTGCCTGTCGCGCCCTATCCCTGGAGCGGCACAGAAGACGCCTGGCAGATCATCCAGAACCTGGATCCTGGCAGCCAGGTCCTGGTCTATTGGCAGAATGATCCAGCCGTGGCCGGCGAACTGAACTTGCCCTTGACTCCGGTCCTGACCCATTTGCTGGCCGTGCCCGCCGATCTCCATCTTTTCACTCAGCATCCCCTAGGACTGGCCCAAGCCCGGGAGCTGTTGCGCACGATACAGCGCAGACAGGCAGTGACTCTGAGCGACATGGAGACTTCGGCAAGAATTCAGGAGGTGGGGTTTTGGCCGGGAGGCTACGTGGTCCTGCCGGGATTGCTGCCTTGGCTGGCGACTCATGAGCCGGATCTGCAGATCGTGGTCTCCGCCGATGCCCGTGACGTCATCCACTGGCTGGAGCAAGTCGCACCCCATACCGCGGCCCCCGTACTGGCCGTCACGAGCGCAGGTGTCGACCCGCTCATTCAACCCTATCGGGATTCGGACCAGTTGGCGGGCGTGGTGCGCGGATACAACGGCGCGCAAGCCTATGCCCGGCTTAACGCGGCTCGCTTTCCCAATCTGCAGGAAAGGGAGACGGCGCTGCACATGGCGACGCAAAACTGGGTTTCGACAGCCTTGATCCTGGCCTTTCTGGCCGCCTTGCTGCTGCGCTATTACGTCACCCCTCCTTGGATACAGTTGGATACAGGCGAATCTTGACTCCTGAACAACTGGAGGGTGCTGGCATCTGGGTTGGCCTGGTCATTTCCCTGAGTCTTTTCAGCCTCTTTCTGGGCCAGCAATGGCACTCGCGCTTGATGCAGCACGTCTTTCTGGGCGCATTGATGGGCTATCTGCTGCTTTGGGTCTGGGAAGAGCTGTTGGCGCCGCGGCAGCTAAATCCGCTGCCGTGGCTTGACTCGCCATTGATCCCCTTGCTGCTGGTCGGCCTCTTGGCCACGGGGGCTCTGGCGCGCGCCCAGGCCCATTCCGGATCCGGCACGCTTTTTCGGTGGCTTGCACGCCTGGCTTCCTTGGTAGGATCCTT
The DNA here is from genome assembly GCA_963422415.1 of Caldilineaceae bacterium. GTDB lineage: Bacteria > Chloroflexota > Anaerolineae > Caldilineales > Caldilineaceae > Bin34. The sequence continues at coordinate 1,325,407 of OY729430.1, read as the reverse complement.
TCTGATGGCGGCGGCCCTGACCACCGCGCTGCTGGGCGTATGGCAAGGCACCATGCAGCCGCAGGCCCTGACCGCCGTCTCCACTGCATACTGGCTGCCCGTCGCCCTGTTGATCACGTCCACCATGATCCTGACTCTGACGTTTTCCCCCAAGTTGCAGCGACAACTGCCAGGGCCTGTGGCCCGCACGGTGCAGGGGCTGATACGCTTGGGGCGTCCCCTGTTGCTGCTGGCCAGCGGCATGGCGTTGGCGCGCCTCCTTGTGTCCCGGATTACCTTGTTGACCGCGTTTCTGGATCGCACTGGGATGGCTCTGGGACAGTCCGGGATCATGGACTGGCTGTCCAGTCTGAGATCGTGAGGTCCAAGATGTCAGAGGCTAGGGGCGGTATCCTGAGCGTAGGCATAGACGACGGTCATGTCAAGGCATGTCTCTGTGACCGGGTCTCCGGAACCTGGCGGCTGGTCAATTGGCTGGCGGAACAAATCCCGCCGAAGGAACACACCCAAGGCGAGACCGCAACGGAGGGAGCCACGATTGTCTCCAACCTGCAATGGGTCCTGAACACGTTGGGCCAGTTTATGGGCTGCGATCTGCAGCACGCCTTGCTGCCCGCGCCCCACGCCCTCGAATCAGATTCCGCTGCGTACCCGTTGGACAGGGTGCTGCTGACCGCCAGTCCCAGTCCCCCGCTGAAAGTCTGGATCATGACCCTGACTCCGTTGTGGCTGCCGCAGTTGGAGGCAGCGGTGCACAGCCAGCCGGCCCATGTCGTCGGCGTCACCTTGTTGCAAGGGGACCTGCCGGCTTGGCGCCTGCGTCAGGAATTGTTCAGTGGCCAGCCAGACTTGCTGCTGGTCTGCGGAGGCTACGAGGGAGAACCCGAGCCACGGCAAGGGCGCAGCTCCACCGTGTCCCTGCTCACGGAATGCCTGGCCCTGTATGAAAGCCCCTTGCAGATCGTTTTTGCGGGACAGAGCGCATTCGCGTCGGAACTGTTGACCCCCATCCGAGATGCCGGCCGGTTTGATCCGATAGCGATACCCAACATCGCGCCCTATCCCGAATACTTCCGGTTTGGGCCCCTGCAGGAAGCCTTGACGGCCTTGCAAGGCGCGCGCGAGGGGCAAGCTCTTGACAGGGACGCGGCCCAAGCCTGGGGGCTGGAAGGAATCGGCCTCCTGTCGGTCTCCGAGAGTTTCACGCGAGCTCTCCGTGTATGGCAGGGCCACCGCCACCCGGATGCGGCACTGCACGGCGTGTTGGCCTCCGCACACCGCCGATTGCATGTGCTGCTGCCCGCCGCGGCCCACCAGCCGGCCACAATCTGGCACGGCGGAGGGGAAGAGACGCCGGATCAGCTGCAGGATTGGCCCCCGGTCGGTCTGGCCAGCGGCTTGGGGCCCGCCAGCTTTCCCAGGAAGGAGACACCGGTATGCGAGCCCAAGGGCTTTCTGCCCTTGATGGCGCCCCTGTTTGCCATGGACCCCGCGGCCGGCTGGTCCATATTGACAGAGGATCTGCTGGTCGAGCCATGACCATGGCCCTGCCGTGTCTGGTGGCGCCCGTGCCGACTTGTCCCATTCTGCGTTAGAATTCAGATGTTCCCCGGCAGCTCTCTGCCCTTGCAGCATATCCCTGCGGCGTGCCAACGCCCAGCGGACATGGGCCCGCGCAGCGGCTGCGCTCATTTGCATCAAGGACATTGCAATGACCCGACACGTTTCAAGACGAGAATTCTTCATTGTGAGTGGCACTGCCGTCGCGGGCAGTGTACTGGTCGCCTGCGGCGGCTCCGCTCCCGCCACCTTGGAAGAAGCTCCCGCGGTGGAGCCCGTGGCCCCGGAAATGCCCGTGGGCAAGTACCGGGAGGCTCCCGCCCTGAGCGAAATGGTGCAGGCGGGAACCTTGCCTCCCGTGGACGAACGATTGCCGGCAGAGCCCCGCGTGCTGGAAGTCCTCGACCAGCTGGGCCGCTATGGCGGGGAACTGTCCAGCGTGGTGGCCGATCCCACCGCCAATCTCTTTGAAATCTCCAACGCGCGCGGAGCGGCCCTGGCAGGCCGCAATTATGGCTTGGACAACATTGTCCCCTTGGCGGTGGAGAGCTTCGAACTCAGCGCGGACAGCCAGGAACTGACGCTCCACCTGCGTGCCGGGACCCGCTGGTCCGACGGCAGCCCCTTCACCACCGAGGACATTCGGTTCTGGTACGAGGACATTCTGCTGAACGAGGAATTGACCCCCGTTATCGACAAGGATCTGGCTCCCGGCGGCACGCCGCTGCAGCTGGAGATCCAAGGCGACTACAGTTGCAAGCTGCGGTTCGCAACGCCCTATCCCAGCGTGATCGACATTCTGCCTTCGCTGGCCATTTGGGCCCCGAAGCGCTATCTGCAACAGTGGCACATCAACTACAACGAGAACGCCAACGCCAAGGCGCAGGCCGAAAACTTCGACACTTGGTACGAGGCGTACGAATTCCACGCGGACGCCGGCGAAACGCAGCAGGATCCCGATCTGCCGACGTTGGGAGCCTGGATCTTCGAGAGGCAGGACACCCAGGGCAACACCACCTACGTCCGCAATCCCTACTACTGGTCCGTGGACGCCGCGGGCCACCAGCTGCCCTACATTGACACGCTGCGCAAGGTGGTGGTGGAAAACCGGGAGGTGCTGACTGCCAAGGTGCTGGGCGGCGAAGGCACCCATCACAGCTGGTTCCTGAGTCTGGCGGATTTCCCGCTGTACAAGCAGAATGAGGAATCCGGCAACTTCACGGCGCGCCTGCATCCGGATCTGCGCGCTTCCGAGATGGGTTTCGCCTTCAACTACACTCATCCGGACGAGGGGTTGCGGGAACTGTTCAACACGCTGGAATGGCGTCAGGCCCTGTCACATGCCATCGATCGCAACGAAATCAACGAACTGCGGTTCGCAGGACGGGGGGTGCCCCGCAATCCCATTATGCATCCGGGTCCCAGCTTCTGGGAAGAGGGTATGGATCAGTACTACACCGCTTACGACGTGGACCGGGCCAACGAGTTGCTCGACGGCATCGGGCTGGTGTATGACAGCGATGGCAAGTTCCGCCTGCGGCCGGACGGCGAGGCCCTGACCCTGACCATGGAAGTGGATGCGGGACGTGCCGATCTCTCGGAGGTGGCCAACCTGATCAAGACCTATTGGGCCGCGGTTGGCGTCAACATCAACGTCAAGGGACAGGATCAACAGTTTTTCATGCAACGCATGCGAGCCAACGAACACGACATCGGCGTGTGGGCGATAGGAGGTTCGTCCGAACCCTACTCTCGCCAGAACGAACCCATCCGCTATCGTCCGCCATGGCATTGGAGCAGCACTCCCCTGGGCGGTCCGCTGTGGCGGCAGTGGCTGGACACCGGCGGCGCCGAGGGGATGGAACCGCCGGACATCATCAAAGAGCTTTGGGACATTACGGTGCAGTGGCAGGCCGAACCCTATGGCACGGAGCGCTACAAGGAGCTGGGCCGCCAGATGTTGCAAATCAACGCCGAGAATGTCTGGGCGATTGGCACGGTGGGCCTGGTCCCGCGGCCCTCGGTGATTCGCAACACCGTGCGCAATCATCCGCAGTCCGAAAACATCCTGAGCATTGAATACGACATGTGGAGCCATTACCAACTGGCCCAGTGGTGGATTGACTCCTAGTCTTTTCGCACTGTCGCCCCGGCCTCTGTACAAGGCCGGGGCGAAAGCCCAGCCCTTCCCTTTCCAGACCGTTCCCCGCAGATGCTGAAATTCTTGCTAAGCCGTCTGCTGCTCTTCATCCCCACCTTCCTGATCATCTCGATAGTGACCTTCGTCCTGATTCAGCTGCCGCCGGGGGATTACATATCCGCCTATGCCACCCAGCTGGAGGCTTCCGGTCAGGAAGCCAGCGAAGCCCTGCTGGCCGCGTTGCGACACCGCTACGGCCTAGACCAGCCCGTGTGGATCCAGTACTTCAAGTGGCTGGGCGGCATCGTCACGCGCGGAGACTTCGGGCATTCCATGCAATGGAACCGCCCTGTGGGGGACCTGATCTGGGACCGTCTGGCCTGGACCGTGGCCATTTCCTTTGTCACCATCGTGATCACCTGGATTCTGGCGTTTCCCATTGGCATCTACTCGGCCACGCATCAGTATTCCCCCTTTGACTACCTCTTTACCTTTCTGGGCTTCCTTGGACAGGGCATTCCCGACTTCCTGCTGGCCCTGGTGCTGATGTGGATTGGGTTCAGCGTCTTTGGACTGGACATGGGCGGCCTGTTTTCCGAGGCCTACCGCGAGGCTCCCTGGAGCTGGGCGCGCTTCGTGGACTTGCTGGCGCACCTCTGGCCACCCGTGCTGGTGTTGAGCATCTCCAGCACAGCGGGCCTTATTCGCACCATGCGCGCCAATCTTCTGGACGAATTGCGCAAACCCTACGTGGTTACGGCCCGCGCCAAAGGCATGCAAGAGTGGCGGCTGGTACTGAAATATCCGGTGCGGGTGGCGTTAAATCCCTTCATTTCCGGCATGGCCTATGTACTTCCGCAACTGATCTCCGGCGCGACCATAATCTCCATTGTCCTCAGCCTGCCCACCACCGGACCGATTCAAATTCGGTCCCTGATGAGTCAGGACATGTATCTGGCGGGGAGTCTGTTCCTGCTGTTGGGGTCCCTGACGATCCTGAGCACGCTCATATCCGATGTGTTGTTGGCCGTGGCGGATCCGCGCATTCGCCTGGAATAGGCCGCGCCCCTTTCCCAGTCCTACGTTCTCATGGCGGATTCCCACGGCGGCACCCCCACGGCGCAGTCCCAAGTCTTTACGGCCTCTCAATGGAGACTGATGTGGTGGCGCTTCCTGCAACATCGCGTCGCCGTCCTTTCCTTGGGCGTGCTGCTGATAGCCTATGCCGTGGCCACGTTCGCGGAATTCCTGTCGCCGCATGATCCCAACCGATTCAGCTCCCAGTACATCATGGCCCCGCCCATGCCTCTGCGCTTCTTCCAGGACGGCTCCTTCACATGGCCTCCCTATGTCCATGGCTTCACATCGACCCGCAACGAGGAAACCCTGAAAATGGAGGTGGTGCCGGACAAAACCCAAGTGCACCGACTGCAGTTCCTGGTCCACGGAGACCCCTACCTGTTCTGGGGACAGTTCGAGACCGATCTGCACCTCGTTGGCCTGGAATCCGAGGAGCATCCCCTGTTTCTGCTGGGAGCCGACGATCTGGGCCGAGACCTGCTCTCGCGTATTCTGTACGGTTCCCGCGTCTCGCTTTCCATCGGTCTGGTGGGGGTGGGCTTCTCTCTCCTCTTTGGCGTGCTGTTGGGAGGCATATCCGGCTATTACGGGGGCTTTGTCGACACGGTGATTCAGCGAGTCATCGAGTTCCTGCGATCTCTGCCCGCCATCCCCCTATGGCTCACCCTGGGGGCCATCCTGCCGCCGGATTGGAGTGCCCTGCGCATCTACTTTGGCATTACGGTCATCCTGTCCCTCATTGGTTGGACCGGCATCGCACGCGTGGTCCGGGGGCGCTTTCTGTCCCTGCGCGAAGAGGATTTCATCCTGGCAGCCCGACTGGCCAACGCCAGCCGCCTGCGGATTATCCTGCGGCACATGGCACCTTCCTTCACCAGTCACCTGATCGCCAGCATTACGCTGGCCATTCCCTCCATGATCCTCAGCGAGACCGCTCTGAGCTTTCTGGGACTGGGCTTGCAGCCTCCGATTGTCAGCTGGGGCGTATTGTTGCAGGGAGCCCAGAATTTGCGCGCCTTGGCCTTGGCCCCTTGGCTACTCTGGCCAGGCTTCTTCGTCGTGGTCGTGGTGCTGGCCTTCAATTTCACTGGCGACGGGCTGCGCGATGCCGCCGATCCCTATGCCTTCTGACGCGCGCCGTTCTGGCGGGATGCCGAGCGTCGCTTCTGCGCAAGGGGGAGGGGGCGGTTCCATGAATCCAGGGCCACTCTTGGAAATTCAAGATCTGGAAACGCACTTTCATCTTAGGGAGGGCATCGTCAAAGCTGTCAATGGAGCCACCCTGACCTTGGCCAAGGGATGTACGCTGGGAGTGGTAGGGGAAAGCGGGTGCGGCAAAAGTGTAACCGCCCAATCCATTCTGCAGATCGTGCCCAAGCCGGGTCGAATTGTACACGGCCGGATCCTCCTGCACGGTCAGGACGGGGACAAGGAGGATCCCATATGCATTTCGGATCTCAGGCCGGACGATCCTCTCATGCGGGACATTCGGGGATCCCGGATCGGCATGATCTTTCAGGAGCCGATGACCTCGTTCAGTCCCGTGCACACGATTGGCAACCAGTTAATGGAGGCCCTTACGCTGCATCTGCCGGAAGCCAAGGCCAAGGCCGAAGCCAGGGCCTTGGAGCTCATGACCCGTGTCGGCATTGCCAATCCGGTCCAGAACTTTCGTTCCTATCCCCATCAGTTGAGCGGTGGCATGCGGCAGAGGGCCATGATCGCCATGGCCCTCATGCTGGAACCCGGGCTGCTGATCGCGGACGAGCCGACCACGGCCTTGGATGTCACGACCGAGGCCCAAATCCTGGCCCTGATGCGACGGATGCAGGACGAGTTGCACATGGCCATCATGTTCATCACGCATGACTTGGGCGTGATCGCCGAAATGGCCGACGAGGTGGCTGTCATGTACCTAGGGCGTGTCGTGGAAAAGGCCCCTGTACGGGAGATATTCCAGAATCCAAAGCATCCGTATCTGCAAGCCCTGCTGGAATCCATCCCACGCATTCAAAAGCGTACGGGCAAGCGGTTGGCCGCCATCGAGGGCAATGTGCCCAATCCCCTGGACGTGCCTCCCGGCTGCCCATTCCATCCGCGCTGCCCCGATTTCCTGCCCGGGATCTGCGATGTCACTCTGCCACCGACGGTGGGCCAGACGACGGACCATCTCGTGGCCTGTCATCTCTACGCCGACTGAGGACCGCGAATGGACAGCGCACCCGGGAAGCTGGCGGACCACGTGGCCGCCGCGCCTGACAGAGGTTCTGGTGAAGACCTGTTGCGAGTCCGAGACCTGTGCAAGCACTTCCCCCTTCACGCGGGGTGGCTGCGTCGCGCCGTGGGCCTCGTCAAGGCCGTAGACAAGGTGGAATTCACCCTGCGCCAAGGGGAAACCTTTGGATTGGTCGGGGAAAGCGGTTGCGGCAAAACCACTACGGGGCGCACGGTGCTGCGCGCAATCGAGCCCACTCGCGGGGAAATTCTGTACAACGACCGGGAAATGGGCTGGGTGGACGTGGCGCGGCTTGATGCCGCGGCCCTGCGGATCTTTCGCAGGCATACCCAGATGGTCTTTCAGGATCCCTTTTCCTCTCTCAATCCCCGCATGACCTTGTTGGAGATCATTGGGGAACCGCTGCTCAACAACGGAGTCAAGGACCTGAAGCAGCGCACCAGCCGGGTAGCGGAACTGCTGGATCAGGTGGGACTGCGCCCGGAATACATCTCCCGGTATCCTCACGCCTTCAGCGGCGGCCAGCGGCAGCGCATCGGGATCGCGCGGGCCTTGGCCCTGAATCCGCAATTTGTGGTCTGCGACGAACCGGTTTCGGCTCTGGACGTGTCTATTCAGGCCCAGACCCTGAACCTGCTGCAAGATCTGCAGGAGTCATTCGGCCTGACCTATCTCTTCGTGGCTCATCAGCTCAACGTGGTCGCCCATATCTGTGACCGCGTGGCCGTGATGTATGTCGGCAAGCTGGTGGAAATCGCCGAGACGGAAGATCTGTTCCGTCAACCTCTGCATCCTTACACCGAAGCCCTGTTGGGGGCGGTGCCCCATCCCGATCCCGAATACCGGGGCCATCGCACCCTGCTGGCGGGCGAGGTGGCCAACCCTGCCCAGCCACCCGCAGGGTGCCACTTTCACCCGCGCTGCCCCTATGTGGAAGAGATTTGCCGAACCGTGGAACCGGAACTGCAGGCCATGCCGAATGAACGTTATGTCAAATGCCATCGCGCCGCGGAAATCCAGTTGGAAGGTTTTGCCATGTAGCATTGTCGAGATAGGCCATCCCTTCCTTGGCCATCTGCCTCAAACAGGCGCTGGACAAGGGTCCCAGCCACCGCCCTGCTGCAAGGGGAAACTCGCTCTAGGCAAGGGGCGCGGTGAAACTGGATGCCGGTATCCGTCCTTGGACCCATGCGGTCGCGGCACCCATGCCTGCGCACGGATACGAGCGCGGAGGCTTGATCCATGGAGCTCGGTGTACCGGCCCGTGAGACATTCTGAAGTTCAGGCCTCGGCATCGGTAGTCATGGGTTGCACGTCCAATGCAGCCTTGCATCCCAGTTGAGAAGGGGCAGGCCCCGCGGGGGCAAGGTCTGTGGTCGCATATCCGATGAGCGTTGCAAGCAAGGCTGCCGAAGAATCCGCGGGAAGCCATACAATCGTTATAATGGAGTACAGAGGTCAGCATGACGGAACACGAAACCGATATGTCCAGCGAGGCTGTCGCTTCACGCGCAACATATGAATCTCCCCCTCAAGAAGTCGATGGCGAACTGCATTTTGTCGGCTTCCGGCGCAACGTGGTAGCGGCCGTGGGCCTGATTGCGGGAGGGAGCATAGCCTTTACCATGAACCTGACCGACACCTTCTTTGCCGAGGCCACGGCCTGGACCTTCCTGGCTTGGGGCGTGTTGCTTCTTTTCACCAATCTGCTGGAAATGTTCGAGCTCTTCATTGTGCGAGACGATGCCCTGGTGATTCGCAATCCTTTCCGACTCTGGGCCCGCACAAAAGTCTGGGAGTGGTCCAAAATCGAGAAATTGGAGATTTGGGTGCGCCGGTTCGACCCTACTTATGAAAACGTCTATCTACAGGTGTACTACAACGCGGGCGACGAACTGGATCCAGGGACGATGAAGCGCGAAGACACCCGGTACCGCAGCGAGTTGGCAAGTCTCATCATTGAGAAAGCGGGACTCACGCCGGAAGCCGGAAGCCCCACGGACCTGACAAACCTGCCCAAGGAGCAACCGGCTCGATACAAATGGACCTAGACCGATCCGCAACGCCAAGGCAAGGGATCAACGCGGGCGTGCCTCTTGGCATCCGTCAACTCCCGGCAAAGTCCAGTCAGTCGTTGCGCCCCGGCCACCGTGTTCTCGGTAGAGAAGTCCTTGAGTTGGCCACCATACCCGCGGTCCTGTTTTCTCCGCGAGGCTGAACATCAGGATTACGGGCAACCGCTACCGCTGTGCCATGAATGCAGTGCAGATATAGCCCAGCGCCCCAAGAATGGAGCGGGCTGGATATGCAGCGAGGCCACGTCAGAGAGAACGGTCAACGTGGCTGCGATGTGTCTGCAAGGGGGTCCCGTCCCACATCCTTGTATAGCAGATACCGGGCTGACACCTTGCCCACCGCGGCAAACCACTGCGGACAGTGAGACGCCATCCAGATTACATCGCCAGCCAAGGTGGTGTACCAGTCATCGTTCAATCGGTAAATGCCCTGTCCCTGCAACATAAGCAGGCCGTGCTCCATGACATGCACCTCCACCAGAGGCAAGGTAGCTCCCGGCACAAAGGTGAGCAGATTGACCGCCATGTCGTACTCTGGAGTGAGAGGCAGCAAGGGCTGCACCATGACTCCTTCATCTCCAAACAGCGGATCCCCGGGCACTGCCTGTTCCATGCTGATCACCACTTCGGGTGCTGTTTCACTCCCCGTCAGGGGCAGAAACCTCCGCTCGAACAGCGTAAGCCGACAACCGACCTGACTGTACAAGGCATGTACGGTGTCCGGCGGCAGATAGGCATACCCGCCGGGATTCATCTCGTGCGTGGTCCCGTGCACCTGCAGACTCGCCTGTCCTTCCTCGACAAAGACAAATCTCTCGATACCGGCCAGCGGGCGGCCCGCCGTGGCGCCCGCGTCCATCAGCGCCACGAACTGGGTGAAGCGCGCCCCCATCGGCGGGGAGATCAGAATGACGCCTTGCGTGTCGGTCCAGCCTGCCAAGGGAGCCTGCAAATGATTGCCGGGCGTGATGAAGGCGTGGGTGCGGGTCAGACGACTGCGTGTGATTCCAAAGGGATTCATAAGGACATCTCAATCAACTGGAATTTGTATCGGCCCGCATCGCGTACCGTGGCCGGGCAAAACTTTTGGAACAAGTCAAGTTAGTTCATCCGTTTCCTGACCCAAGGAGGCGGGGAGCAAGGCATGGACACAGACACCAAGCACAATCCTGTTATGGTGCCATCTATCGACTGCACCCGGACCAAGACGAACTAGGCGGTTCCCATCTTGAAGCGACGCGCCGTACGCCGCCATAGACTGCGGGCAGCCCCAGCCTGATAGGCTGCCCCTTGCCGCGCCCCTTCCCACCATGGGCTATGGATCTCCTCGGTGGAAACCGTCCACTTCAAGGCGCAGGCCCCCCAGCTCAGACCTCCGCCAAAGCCCACCAGCACCAGATTCTGGTTGGCGGCAATCCGACCCTGTTCCATGGCCTCGCAGATGGCTATGGGAATGGTGGCCGTGCTGGTGTTGCCATATTGGCCGATATTGATGAACACCTTTTCTTCCGGGATCTTCAGTTGCTTGATTACGCTGTTCTGAATGATGCGCCGATTGGCTTGGTGCGGAATGACCAAGTCCACTTCATCCAAGGACCAGCCCTGCTTTTCAATGACCTTTCGGGTGACATCGGCCATCACCTTGGTGGCAAAGCGAAAGACGGCCGGACCGTCCATACGGATAAAGTGATCCCCCGCCTGGACCGTTTCCATGGACGCGGGTCGAGCACTGCCACCTGCGGGCAAGGAGAGCAGATCACCGCCGGATCCATCACTGCCCAGTTCGCAGGCTCCAATGCCGCCCGGCACAACGCTGGCGGCCAGCAGCACGGCGCCGGCCCCGTCGCCAAAGAGAATGCACGTGGAGCGGTCTGTCCAGTCCACGAAGCGGCTCATCACCTCCGCGCCAATCACCAGAACATAGGTGGCGTCGCCGGCCATGATGGCCGCGCGCGCCATGCTCAAGGCATAGACGAACCCGGAGCAGGCCGCACTCAGATCATAGGCGCCGGCGTGCATGGCTCCCAACTTGTCCTGAATCAGGCTGGCTGTGGCCGGAAAGACATAGGTCGGCGTACTGGTCGCACAGATAATCAGGTCAATCTTGCCCGGGGGCACCTTGGCCAGATTCAGGGCCCGGCGGGCCGCCTGGGTCCCCAAGGTAGCCGAGGTTTCGTTGTCGTCCGTAACCACATGCCGATTCTCAATCCCGGTGTTGTTCCGGATCCACTCGTCAGAGGTGTCCACGATTTTTTCCAAGTCGTGGTTGGTGACAATCCGATCCGGAACTTTATACCCCCAGCCCACGATCTGGGCATAGGTCTTGGTCGGTCTTCCCCCCCGTCGGCGCCATGGCGTAGGCGGCGACAGAATGGAGGCCGGGCCCCGTCCGAAACCATTCCGCATGGGATCCGGCATCGGCTTGTCTTCCGTTGGGGGCTTGGATCCGTTCAGAGTTGCGGTCACAGGCTATCCGGTCTTGCTTGTCACCCAGTCGGACGAAAGAACATCCGATTGGCTATAGATCAAACTTGCGGAAAATCATACTGGAGTTGTTGCCCCCAAGACCAATGCTGTTGTTCATGGCCACGTCCACTGTGCGCGACACGGCCGTATTGGGGGTGTAATCCAGGTCGCAGATTTCGTCGGGATGATGCAGGTTGCGCGTGGGCGGAATCCGATCCTCCTCCACTGCCTTGATCGCCACGATCGATTCCACGGCTCCGGCCGCTCCCATCAGATGGCCCATCATGCTCTTGCTGCTGCTGATCGCCATGCGATAGGCATGCTCGCCGAAGATGGACTTGAGGGCGTGGGTCTCCACCTTGTCGTTCATGGGAGTGCCCGACCCATGCGGATTGACGTACATCACATCGTTCGATTCGATGCCCAGCATGTCCTTGGCTCGCATCAGGGCCATGCGCATGGCATTCTGAATGCCGATCCCATCGTCTGGCATGGACACCATGTCGCCCCCATCGTTGCCCATGCCGGACCCGGCCACCTCCGCATAGATGCGGGCTCCCCGGGCCACGGCGTGCTGCAAGGTCTCCATGACCATAATGCCGCAGCCTTCGCCAATGACGAAGCCATCTCGTTCCTTGTCAAAGGGCTTGGCCGCCTCTTCGGGCGTCTCGTTGCGCTTGCTGAGCACCCCCATGGCCTCAAAGCCCGCCACCATCGGCGACACGATGGCCGCTTCGGAGCTGCCGCAAATGGCAATGTCTGCAGAACCGAACTTGACCATCTCGTAGGCCTGACAGATGGCGGAAAGCCCGGTGGAACAGGCCGTGGTGACCCCCATGGTAGGGCCTTGAATGCCATATCGCACGGCTATGCGGGAGGCCAGACTGTCCACCAGCATTTTGGGAATCATGAAAGGAGAAACCCGGCTCAATCCTTTCCTGACCAGATTTATCACCGTATTGGTGTAATCCTCGATCCCACCGACGCAGCTGGAGATGATCACGCCGACCCGGGTGATGTCCTCCTTGTCGAGGATCAGGTGTGCATCCTCCAGCGCCTCCTGCGTAGCGGCCACCCCATACTTGGAATACGTGTCCATGCTGCGCGCTTCCTTGCGCGACATGAAGTTCAAGGGATCAAAGCCTTTCAGCTCGCCTGCAATCTGGGACTTGATGTGCTGGGGATCAAAGCGAGTCAGCTGGGCGATTCCGGAGTTGCCGTCCAGCAGATTGCGCCAAGTTTCCTTGACCGACAGGCCCAAGGGCGTCAAGGCCCCCATGCCGGTAATGACTACCCGACGAGGGATGTCTTGGAGAGAGTGGTTTTCCATGGCTTGCCACCGTATGCCTGCATGATTGAAGTGGGGAACGGCCGCGCCAATCCAAGACCCGGCTGGATCACAAAATAGATAGATCCAGCCATTTTACACCTTTTCCGCGTCCGCCGCGGAGACTGCCTGCCTTTTCCAGCGGATTCAGATTCACAACCTGCGCTCTTTGCCATCCATGGCTGGCGGCCACCCCATCATCCGATGCAGACGGTTGTGCCGGTTTGTGCGAAGGCCGCCTCTCGGCTCCGCGGATCCATGACAGGCATCAGCCGTCTTTGGCTTGGATTCTCAGAGACCAAGCCCAAGTATGGATCCGATCCTGCATGGTCCTTTGCCTGGATCTGCACCAACATCTGGAACTCAATCCCTGTCCCAATTGTCATGCAGAGGCCTTGTCGGACCTACACTCCCACCTCCCCCAGAAAGCGTTGACAAACCACCCATAGCTTTGAGCAGAGGAAAGAACCAGTGATGCCTTGGCTCTGGACATGGCAACAAAACAGCTCTTCTTTCTTCCTCCAGCTGGGAGCCCATGCGCATCCGTTCTTTCACTCTGCCACTGGCGCACAGCCTTTGCCGGGCATATCCCTGACGCCAAGGACGAGATCAGGCGCTGAAAGTGAAGTCGAGAAGGGTGGTCTACTTGCTGGACTTCTTCGTGCAGAGTCCACCCGATTCCTTAAGGCTGCAGCCTCTCCTACCTGGCGTTCAATCAGCTGTGGACACGACTTTTGCCTTACATTGTTGGCACTGATCAGGCGATGCATTGTGCAGCTCCAAAAAATCAAGAGCACCGATACCGACCCCATGGGCCAGCAGGATCATGGGGTCGTCTGTACCGTCACCGGTACGGAAATGAACCGGCGGCGCCTAGGTCAGCGGTGGTATATGGGTTCTATGAGATCACTGCGGATCCAACCATAAACATACGATATATCGCCCAACATTCTGACATTTACCCAAGTTGCGCCCTCGGCATCCGTATCTCGACCCTGAGATTCAACGATTCGACCCTGTTCCAACTGCTGCAAGATTTGTCCATTCTTTGTACTGGGCGCGGAACGCAGGTTGGCCACAGGCACTGCAACCTCAAACCAGACACCATGATCCCTCAAATGCTGCCCAACCTGATCGGGAATCAATGTGTCTACGGCAGTCTCCAGAATAATCCTTTCCAGCTGGGGAGCCTGCGCAAGAAACAAGTCAGGCAACGCCTCCAAGTGGTCCACGCTCAGCCATATTTCCGTCAAAAAAGGCACCGCGGACAGGAATCCTGGCGAAATTGTCGTCAGACTGGACAAGTCCAAATCCACCTGGGACAGACGGGCTGCCTGAGCCAGAAAACCGTCCGGCACGACCTTCAGGGCAGGAGCGTACAGGAAAATTTCAGCCAACTGCGGAGTCCAAGCCAAGAAATCCACTGGCACTGTTGTCATGTCGTGGAGAGGCAGATAGAGAGAAATCAAACGCGGGGTGCGAGACAGGAAATCCGTGGGCAAGGCTTCCAGAGGACCTGTATTTTGAATTAGAGTCGTCAGTTGCGGCACATCAACCAGAAATTTGACAGGCAGCATTCTCAGATTGGGTGTCTCCAAGATCATATGTTCCAGTCGAGGCACTTGGAACAAGAAATCTTCTGGCAGCTCCGTCAGGTTGTGCAAGACCAGATCAAGTTTCTGCAATTGGGGAACCTGTGCCAGGAAGCCTACTGGCAACTCCATCAGACTGGCTGGATTGGCGCGGGCAAACCACCAGATGGGGGCCAGCCTGAAGCCAGGCCTGACGGAGAGGGGATCCATCGGAAGCGGGTACAATTCGACCGTATGCAGCGTCATTTCAGTCAATTGGGGCGTATGGGACAAGAAGTCTGCCGGCAGGGTTTCCAGACTGTAGACTTTCAGATCCAAACTTCTCAGCCGCGGAGTCTGGACCAGAAATTGTTCCGGCAAGGCGGGCAGGGCAGGGACGTCCAAGTGCACCTTGGCCAAGTGGGCGGAGTGAGAGAGAAATCCATCGGGCAGTTCACGCAAGACGAAAGCTTGGAGGACCAGATCCTCCAGCTGCGCAGCATGGACCAGAAATTGTTCCGGCAAGGCGGGCAGGGCAGGGACGTCCAAGTGCACCTTGGCCAAGTGGGCGGAGTGAGAGAGAAATCCATCGGGCAATTCACGCAAGACGAAAGCTTGGAGGACCAGATCCTCCAGCTGCGCAGCATGGACCAGAAATTGTTCCGGCAAGGCGGGCAGGGCAGGGACGTCCAAGTGCACCTTGGCCAAGTGGGCGGAGTGAGAGAGAAATCCATCGGGCAATTCACGCAAGACGAAAGCTTGGAGGACCAGATCCTCCAGCTGCGGAGCGTGGGCCAGAAAGCTCTCTGGAAGATCCCGCAACTTCCAGATATCCAGCTGAACGCGTTGCAGATTGGGTGCGCGACGCAAGAAGTCAGACGGCAATGCCGTCAAAAGGCCAGATGACAACCTCAGGACTTTCAAGTGCGGAGTGAAGGCCAGGAAACGTTCAGGCAACGTGGTCGATTCGACTCGCAAGGTCAGTTTTGCAAGTTGGGGAACAGGCTCCAAGAGGTTCTGTGGCATCATCTGCCGATCCAGAGTAAAATCGAACTCGGACAACTGTGGAACAGAAGCCAGAAGATCCACTGGAACACTTGACCACTGTGAACCATCCAGTGACAGCCGCTCAAGTCGCGGGAGTTGGACCAGAACCTCTGCCAGCGATGTTTCCAACCTGTTGACTCCTATGGTCAGATGGGTAAGCTGCGGCGCAAATGCCAGGAATCCCTCGGGCCAGGCAGAGGGCAGATTCCCATCCAGCGTCAGCCGGGTCAACCGAGGTGCGCGGCTCAGAAAACCGGAGGGCAGCGCGGCAAGGTTGCCGCTGATGGTCAGCTCCTGCAGATAAGGGGCATAGGAAAGAAAATCGGCCGGCAGGGACGTCAAGTGCGCAGCCTGAAGGGTCAAGTGAGTCAACTGAAGCGCTGAATCGGAGAATTCCGCCGGTAGGGACGTTAGGGTGTCAGCCTGAAGGGTCAGATGGGTCAGTCGAGGAGTGTATGCCAAGAAACCGGCCGGCATTTCCGCGGGTGCATCTTGGGATGCCGGAGGGGGCACGATATGCCAGACCAGCTCCTGCAATCGCGAAACGGGGGCCAGAGCGTCATTGGCAAACACGTCCAGCGCAGTGGTTTGCAAGCGCAGTGTCCGAAGACGCGGAACCTGTGCCAGTATGGTGTCCAGTTTTTCGTCCTCCGCCAAAATGAAATCCAACTCCTCCAAACCACTCATTCCCGCCAGATCGTCGGATCGAACCGTTCCCGTCTCCAGAGTTCGGAAAGAGGCCAGATCCTCCCACGTCACAGCCACGCAAGCCGACAATGTATTCGCCGGAAGCATTTCTTGAATCATTCCGTAAGAACAGGTATGACACCGCATTCGGCTCTGTGCCGCTTGCAATGCGGAATTTAATGTTTCCAGTATGGCTGTCTGCACAGACGCCGTTCGTAGGCAAACCTGCGATTGCACATGGGCCAGAGGCCATACCATGTCAACCTCATAGCGCAGATATCCCACATCATCCAACTGCGCAGTGTCCTTGTAGAACACCTGCCCCGTGGGCTTGAGGATCAGATGGAAGTGTTGCGGAGCCGTGCGTGTTGGATGCGGTCTCCCATCGGCTAATACATGCCATCCTTCCACCTCCCACGCAATCTCTGTCGCGGGCCGGAACGCGGCTGGCACCTCAAACAGCGACGCAGGCTGATGCCGCGCATGGTATTGCACTGGCGAACGCAGAGTCGACACCTTGGCCGTAACCGTGAAATCCCCGCGGCTCAGCTGATATTGCCCCTGCCAGTGTTCCGACAGGTTGCTGTAGACGCCTGTCACAGACGGAAGATCTGTGCCCGACTGGGCCATGAGCGGTACTGATGGCCACGCCAATCCCAAGCACAGACACCACAGCCACAGGCGTGCCATGCCCTTTGACAGCACAAAATGCAAAAGAAGGATCAAAAGTCTCCCTTGGCTGGATGATTGCCTTCAAGGCGGATTGTTCTTTGCTTTTCTCGGACAGCATCACGAAGCGCTGTTTCTGCCATGCTGCATGCCGTGCGACTTAGCCGATGATAGCAGACAGGCGCAGCAGGCCGCCCTTTCTCAGACAGACACACAGCAGCCTTGCGGATCATGCGAAATCAAGCGCCCAATACGCAGCAAGAAGAAATGCAAGTCATGCGCATACCCCGGCTCTCTTTGTTCTACCACCAATTCAAGCGGTTGCCTGCCACCGGTCGCATCGGGCAGCGCAGCCACTACTGACAGGCGATACAGCCCCTCCATCTAGCCTTCGCCCTACTTGCGTGTGTACGGAATCGCTCCACATCATTGGCGCTGATCAGACAATACACGGCACTGTGTTCTGGTATCCAGTCCACAGTGGCGCCTGCACCGATCCCCGGGTGGAAGAGCGTTATGCGTTACAAAGCGTGTGGCAAAGGTGTGTTCGCCGCGTGTCGGGACGTTCTTCATGATCCCCTGGGAGGCGGGCTTCAGTTCCATGTATGAAGCCCGCATTTGTGTCCAAGGGCTAAGGCCTACACACCGTAATCGTGCATGCTGCCGCCCCAAGGCTCCGCGCGGTGGAATGGACGTGTGCCATCCAGCGTACCAATCCGATGGGGAAAGGGGAGAGGAGCCATCTGCTTGGCTGGTGGAACTCTGCACGATTCAGGAAAATCTTGCCCAGTACGCATTCGGCGCCTCCGAATTTCGAGAGTGGGAACAGAAACGCAACGACTGGATCTACGAAAACAACCCCTTCCACACTTTCGTGGAGCAATCCGGCATCTATCACCTGTTTTCCAACTGCCTAGGCAATGTAGTTGCGGATCCGGTTTTCCATCATGGTTCCTAGACCGGTCAGAACGACATGTCGGGTAGAAAAGGGTTTCGCCTACATCTGCCGGCTGCATCGCCATGGCAGGTTGAGCTGGCTTCTCGTCACGCAGATCGGGCCATTGGGTCGCTTGTCACGGTGACAAGTGGCCCGGATCATGACTGCAGACGTGCATGGGCCCCGGTGATTTGTGCACGCGGCCAGTCCTTTGTGCCCATCCTCTGCATGGGCATGGTGGCGCGCACCTGATCTTTGCACGGTGCGCAGTGAATGAGATCCGCGTAGACAAGATCAAGCGTATCCACAGTTGCCTCAGCCTGTCTGGCCCCATTGACCCCATTCCCCGCCTTGCTATATGGGTTCCACCGCCTGCAAGGCACGCCATACATTCTCGGGGGTCAGAGGCAGGTCTGTCATCCAGACCCCAGTCGCATCGTGCAGCGCGGCCACAATGGCAGGCGCCACGGGCACCAAGGCCATCTCGGCCATGCCCTTGACGTTCAGGGGGTTGTTGGGAGCGCCTCCCTCCACAATTACCGACACTACCTGTTGCGGCACATCCTTGACTCCAGGAATGAGATAGGTGCTAAAGGTGGGATTGAGAATTCGGCCATCCGCTTGCTGGACCTCTTCGTACAGCGTCCAGCCGATGCCCTGGGCCACGGCCCCTTCCACCTGACCTTCGATCTGCTGCGGGTTCACGGCCCGCCCTACATCGTTGGCGCTGATCAGGCGATGCACGGCAATGTGCCCCGTATCCAGATCCACGGAGATGTCCGCAATCTGTGCACAGTATCCCAAATCCACCACGGTGTTGCCGGCGCCGGTCTCTGAATCGAAGGATGTCGTGAAGCGCGTGACGAAGGTATGTTCGCCGCGGGCCGGACGCTCTTCCTCCTCCCAAGCCTGGAGAGCCTGCCGCGCGGCCCCCGCGATGGCGGCTCCGGTGTAGTAGGTCAGGCGCGATGCGGAAGCGCTGCCACTGGACTCCGCATCGTCGGTGGAGCGCAGTTTCAACCGAATTTGCTCCAGCGCCACGCCCAACTGCTCCGCGGCGATTTGCCGGAATACTGTGTGCGCGCCCTGTCCGCAGTCGGCTCCGGCCGTGCCCAGCCACACTTCCTCGATATCTCCCTCACCGTGCAGTTCCAGCCAAGCATGGCACTGGTCTATGTTCCCCTGTCCAATCCCCACATTTTTGTTGGCCATGGCCACTCCACGCCCATATGCGACGCGCCGGATGGAGCTGGGCAAGGATCCATGATTGGCGTGCAGGTCAATGGGGGCGACAGCCTGGGCATCCAGCTCCTTGCACTTCCGCTCGGCCGCCGCCAGCACTTCCCGGGCCATGCAGCCCGGAGGCACGGGACACTGGGTGAGGGTCAACGCCCCTTCCTGCCAAGCATTGCGGCGGCGCAGCTCCAGCGGATCCATGGCAAGTTCGACGGCCAACCGGTTCATCAGAGTCTCGATGGCCAGAGCCGCTTGCGGGCTGCCAAACCCGCGAAAGGCGCCGGCCATGACGTTGTTGGTGAAAACCGCCGCGCCCTCTACATGTGCATGCGGAATGTGATAGGAGCCCCCCAGCGACAGGATGGCGTTGCCCAGCACCTTGTGGGACGTGCTGGCATAAGGGCCCGCGTCGCTGTAGATCGTGGCCTGCAGAGCCGTGAGACTGCCATCCCGTTGCGCTCCCAGCCGACAGTCCAGCCAGAAGGCGTGTCTCTTGTGGCTGTACTTTATGCTCTCCGGCCGCGACCAAGCCCCCTGCACCGGGTATCCCGTGCGGAAGGTCGCCAACGCCAAGAGCACCTGCAGGTGCACATCCTCCTTGCCACCAAAGGCCCCGCCGATGGCGGCGTAGGAAACTCGAATTTTTTCCTCTTCCATATTCAGCACGTGGGCAATCTGCTTGCGATCGTCGTGCATCCATTGACCGCCCGTATGCACCGCGACCCGGCCGTCCGGCTCCATCCAAGCGGAGCCGGCCTCCGGTTCCATGTAGGCATGCTCCTGCGCCTGGGTGGCAAAGACATCTGACACCACCACGTCAGCCCGCGCCAGTCCTTCCGCCGCATTCCCCTTGCGAATCCGAATTTTCCGCAACACGTTCTTGTCCGAGACTCCAAAGTCCCCGGGGTAGTCGGGATAGTCATGAATATACGGGGCTTCGGGTCGCAGGCTCGCCTGCGGATCGGAAACAACTGGCAAGGACTCATACCGTACCTCCACCTTGGCCGCGGCCGTCACGGCAATTTCCTTCGTGTCGGCCACGATGAGGCACAACTTGTCCCCTACCCAGCGCACCGTGCGGGCCGCCTCCGTGGAATTGAGGCCACAGAAAACCGGCTGATCCGGCACGATGATCCCATAGCGGTTGCACGGTACATCCGCGTCCGTCAGGACGGCAACCACGCCGGGCACGGCGGCCGCGGCCGCCACATCCAAGGCTTGGATGCGGGCGTGAGGCACGTCGGCGAAGACCACGTGGGCCCATTTGTACGCGGCCACCGGAACGTCCCCACTGTACCGGGCTATCCCGGTAGTCTTGGGTGGGGCATCTATGCGCGGAACGCTGCTGCCTATGGCGCGCATGACGAAATCGGGCCTATGAGGTGCGCGGGCCGCCCGCCGCGGCCAACGTCGCTTCCAGAATCTTGGCATATCCCGTGCAGCGACACAAGTTGCCCATATAGGCCTCCTGCACCTGGGCCAGAGTGGGCTGCGGAATTTCCTGCAGAAGCTTGGTGCCGCTCATAATGAAGCCCGGAATGCAAAATCCGCACTGCACGCTCCCACAATCCACAAAGGCCTGTTGCAAAGGGCTGAGGCTCTTCTCTCCGGCCGGTAGGCCTGCCGCCGTTTCCACTGCACAGCCAGCGGCTCTCTCCGCCGGAATCATGCAGGACAAGACCGCCTTTTCGTCCAAAAACACGGTACAGGACCCGCACTCCCCTTCGGCACATCCCTCCTTGATCTCGTGGCAGCCCGCCGCGCGCAGGCTGTGAAGCAGAATTCGGCCTGGCGCCAAGGCCACCCGCGCACCATTGACAATGGCCTCCAGCGGTGGCTCCAACGCGGCGCCGGCCGAAGAATAGGTCCCGCTCTGTGGACCCCATAGCATGACCTGCCTGTCGGCCCAGCCCTCTCTTTCTTTCCCGGCGGCCAAAGAATGCAAGGCTCTCTGCACCAGCGTGGAGACCATGGCCGACCGATAGTCGGCACCGCCGCGCACGTCATCGCGGGGGGAGGCCTCCGCAGCCGCCAAGGCCCCGATTTGCGAGATCGTGGCCTCATCCAACAGGTGGTTCTGGCCAAAGGTCTCCGCGGCGGCGGCCCTGACAATGGTGGCATCTACGGCTCCCATGCCAATCCGCAATTCGGTCAGAGGGAAGTCGGCGCTGCCGTCCTCGGTCGCAATCACGACCGCCACGCTCACCACCGAGATCGCCTGGGCATGACGTAACCCCAGCTTGATGAATGTGCCGCGCTCGGTTTCCCTCAAACCCTGCAGCGTGATGCCCGTGACCAGTTCATCAGGCTCCAGCGCCGTGGTCCTGTAGCCGACAATGAACTCCGACAAGGGCAGGATCCGTTCGCCGCGGCGCAGGCTGGCCACTCTCACCTCCGTGTTCAGCAAGGACAGCGGCACAATCGAATCATTGGCGGGACTGGCGGAGACCAAGTTGCCGACCACGGTCGCCCGGTTGCGGAGAGGAGGCGATCCCACTTCCCAACAGGCGCGCACCAAGGGAAATGCCCTTTCCCGCAATCCGGCATGAGCGACACATTGGTTGTGCGTGACCAACGGCCCCAATGCAAAGGTCCCGTCGGCGTGCGCGATGATTTCAGCCTGGCCCGGGATGCGAGTCAGGTCCAGCAATGTCAGATCGCTTGAGGGATGGCGCTCCAGTTCCAAGAGCAGGTCCGTGCCGCCCGCGCAGAGGCGGGCCCGATCTCCCAAGTCGCTTTTCAGTCGCAGAGCCTCCTCCAGCGAGGTGGGAGCCTTATAGATCTGGTATAGCATGGGAAGGGCTCCAATCCGGTGGAAGCTCAAGACGAGGAGGACTCAACGCTGACCGTTCAGTCCACTTTCTACCAAGATCCGGCCTGCTTCCATGGCCTGAACGTGAGCCAGCGTCACGACAGGTACATTGTACGGCGCCAACAGAGCCCGACCCTGTTGATAGGTTTTTTCAATTACGCAGCCAATGCCGACAATTTCGGCTCCGGATTGACGCACCAACTCGTGCAAGGCCACCAGCGTCTGGCCCGAAGCCAGAAAGTCGTCCACCAGCGCCACACGATCCATCGCGCAAATGTGCTCCGGGTTCAGCGCCAGCTCCACCTCCGTCCCCTTGGTGGGACTGGTCACCACCCGTCGGTAGGCACGCTCCGGCATGGTGACGGGGCGAGTCTTGCGGGCAAAAATGGCCGCCACATCCAAGGCAATGCCGGTCTGCACCGCGAAGGCAATGCCACTGACCTCGGCCGTAACCACTTTGGTGACGCCGCGCACGCCGGCCTCCAGCAGGCCACGGGCCAAATGCACCCCGATTTGCGCCGTCAGCCGCGGTTCCAGCTGATGATTGATAAATCCATCCACCTTCAGGATGTTGCGACCCAGATCCACACCCTCCGAACGTATTTTCGCGACCAATTCCTGCATCAGGAAATCTCTCGCTCTGGAGTCAAATAGGGCCGTGATCCTCTATGCATAGCGGGATCCACCCAGATCCGAGTCAGCCATTTCAACCAGTTCGGCTCCCGATATACGCCAAGGGCATCTTGGGCATAGCAGGCCACGGACTGGAAATCCCCCATTTCACCTTCGCCAGTCACAACGACCTCGCCACAGCGCAGCCAAGCATGGGCTTCGTGTCCGGTTGGGCGTCGATCTGACCGAGCCAGGCCCAGATAGAGAGTGCTGCCGATGCCACGCCGTTTCAGCATGTGCTGCGCGGCCATGGCCTGTGGCAGACAGGCGCTTTCCCAAGGAGTGTGGTCGGCCAGACGCTCCACAATCCAGCCTACATCCGCGGCCGTCGCCGCGGCCGTCGGTGGCAATGACCTGACAGTCTCCGCCATGAACCAGCCCAACCACCGCGCAGCCGTCAAGCGGAAGGGAACGTACCGAATCAGGAAACGGCACAGGCCCAATAGGCAGTAGGCCTCCAGCACCAAACCGCGCCGGCTCTTGGGCCAACCGCGGTATGCACGCCAGCGCATGCCCCATCGGGAATCACGAAACGACTTGGACGAGGCCATCGGTCTGCAAGTCGGTCAAGAACTCGATCACCTGTTGTTGGCAGTCCGTTTCCTCAATGTCATCATACACGGCAAGCAGGTCCTGGCACAATTCCCCCACCAGAATGGGGCGCGCGATGCGATTCCAGATGTCCTTGGCGACCTCTTCCAGCGTAATGTAGGCTTGGGCCTCCTGATAGAACATGGCTAGACTGTCATCCATAGGGGTCACTATGGGACCGGGCGCCTGCTGGACGCGTGTGTCCAATGTGATTTTTGGCTGGGGCTGGGAAATGCCTAACGTCACGTAAACAGCTCCGTTTCGATGCAATCGGCCAGATCCTGGAGCCGAAACCCGGCCTGCGGCCTGCGCACCGCGAACACATCCACGGCATTGCCCACCGCCACCACTTGCTGGAAATGCGCCGTCCGACGGTTCATCCCGTCCAAGAAGGACTGATTGAATGTGTATTCTATCAATGTTTGCAACTTTTCCTGGCTCTGCAAAGTCCGGATTTCGACTTCATCCACTGTGGCCGGTTCAAGCAGCACAATGCCCCCCAAATCTGCTGGAGCGCGCTGAAACTGGCTGTGCTTGAGGACACTGAGCTTGGCTTCCTTGGGCCGCACCCGGGGCACGTGCTGCGTAGGTTGTTCCAGATGCGCCGCCGCATCCAAGCACAGCTTCAGCTGGGGAAAGCCCGCGACCACCTGGGGATGCGATCCGGATGTCAGATCGATCGGGGTGATGTCATCCCCCTGCATCAGGTAGTTGCGGCGCACCAGTTCCGCCGCCAGCGTGGACTTGCCGACCCCGGATCGACCTACAAACAGAAAGGTGCCCTTGGGAGTCGCGATGGCGCTGGCATGCATGGGCAGAATGCCGCGTTGCAGCAGCAGGGCCGTCATCACAATGGTCAGAAAGACATACCGCACCTCGTCGTCATCCACAAAGGGGATGCGCTGCATCTGAATCTCCCTGCCGGCCCGGGAGAGGGTGCGCACCACCCCGGTCTTGTTGTGCAGGAAGGTATCGTCGCCAAACTGGATCTGGTTGTAGGTGCCGTTGAAGCTGGGCTGCACGACCGGGGGCACCGGCCCATAGTGGACATGCACATCGGCAGGCCCTTCGGCCCCGGGAAATAGTTCAGGGCACGGAAAAGGAGTGCTGAAAACCAGCCCAAAGGCTGAATTAAGATGCCTGCCTTCCTGCAGGCGGGTCGGCAACCAGACCGTCCGCCGGAAGTCAAAGAGGGCTAACATCGAAAGCAACCGCAGTCAGGGCAGTACAGGAGACCGAAAAACCCCAAAGCGGCGCTAGACGCCCGGCGGCTCCACCGGGGCATCCGCGACAGCCGATGGAGAATCCGGCGCCTCATTGGCCTCCTCCAATGAGACCTTGCCGGCGGGAACGGCCTCCATTTCCACCGACGAGACTATGGAACCGTCTCGCAGATATAGATAGTCATCCACATACTCGTCCGAAATGACATCGTGGGTGACCATCAGTACGGTCACGCCCTGCTCCTGCACGATGGTCTGGAAGAGACTCAGAATTTCGTGGGCGGTCTGCGAGTCCAGCTCGCCGGTGGGCTCGTCGGCCAGGATCAGGTTGGGCGAATTCGCCAGCGAGCGAGCGATAGCCACCCGCTGCTGCTGTCCGCCGGACATTTCAAAGGGTCGATGGTGCATCCACTTTGTCAAGCCGACCTGATCCAGACAATGCACCGTATGCTCACGGCGCTCCCGCCCTCTGACGCCGGACATGCGCAGCATCAATTCCACGTTCTCGTACGCGGACAGCGATGGCATCAACCCAAAGGACTGAAAGACAAAGCCCACGTTGTGCCGCCGCCAGCGCGTCAGCTTGCGCTCGGTCCAGTCGCCTAGTTCCTCGCCAAAGATGCTGATGCTCCCGGAGGAGGGCCGATCCAATCCCCCCACGCAGTTGAGGAGCGTGGTCTTGCCACTACCGGAACGGCCTTTCAAGGATATGAAGGCACCCGTGGGCACCTTCATGTTCACCCCCCGCAAGGCGGGAATGTCCTCTCCCCCCATGCGGTAGACACGGGTCAATTCTTCCGTCACAATGGCATTGGCATCGTGCGCCATGTGATCTCCACCCCCTCGTGTGCGGGGCCCGCCCGCCTCTGTGTCAATCTCCAGCCTCTCTTGCGGCCTGCCGTTCCGTTTCCTGCCGTTGGCGGCGGCGGCGAAACAAGCCGAAGCGCCGCCGGTTCTCCTGCAGCGCCTCTTCCCGGAACTGGACTTCCTGCTGTTCGTGGGCCTCCAATTCCGGAGCGTCAATGCGGTTCCGGTCGACCGGCTTGATGATAATGCCGTCGTCGGTGAAGTCAATGGTGGCCCGGCCCCGGATGTCGAATCGCTCCAGCAGCTCCTTGGGCAGCTGCAGCCGCCCCGCGGTATCCAAAATGACTAGTTCGTCAAAATCGACTTTGTTCGCGGCTCCCGCCGCGTCGGATTCCCCATGGGCCGTGTCACTGGTCCGTCGCCGGGTTTCGCTGGACAGCATGCCGTCCCGGATCGAAACCACACGCGCCACATGATGGGCAATGCCCGGGTCATGACTCACGATCATGGTCGTGAGATTGAATTCCTGATTCAAGTGCGCAATGGTGTCGTAGATCAAGCCCGCGGTTGCCGTGTCCACTTCGCCGGTTGGTTCATCCGCCAGCAGCAACAGGGGATTGTTGGCCAGTGACACGGCGATGGCCACGCGCTGCTGCTCGCCACCGGACAGCTCCCGCAAGTGATGCTGCATGCGATCCGCCAGACCTACCCTCTCCAACAGGAATCGGGCTCGCTCGCGCTTGAGGCGGCCGGCGGTGCCCGCTAGCGTCATGGGCAGAATGACATTGGCCTGCGCGCTCAGGTAGGGCACCAAGTTGCGAGCGCTCTGCTGCCAAACGAAACCCACTTGCTCCCGTCGATAGCGGTTGAGGTTGCGATCCGTCATCTTGAGCAGATCGAAGTGACCTACACTGACCTTGCCGGCCGTAGGACGATCCAAGCCGCCCAGAATGCTCATGAGGGTGGACTTGCCGCTGCCGGACACCCCGACAATGCCCATCAGCTCCCCTTTCTCCACCGAGAGATTCAAACCTTGCAGCGCGACGATTTCCAGACCTGCCATCTGATAG
Source organism: Caldilineaceae bacterium (assembly GCA_963422415.1). Lineage (GTDB taxonomy): Bacteria > Chloroflexota > Anaerolineae > Caldilineales > Caldilineaceae > Bin34. Next base: position 1,299,201 of record OY729430.1, on the reverse strand, counting down.
ATCTTGACGAGTCCATCGCAACTGATATACGGTCCGGGGATTTCGGCCATGTTGGCGCTCCGAGCTAGACGGTCTCACCCAACTTGATGGCCTGGAAGATACGCATGCGGAGCAGCGAGGTGACCAGAGCGACCAGGGCAGTGACAAAAAGCAGTCCAAAGAGGGCATAAACCCGTGAAATCGCTTCCCAGGCAATGTCCACGGTATAGGGAGGCGTGAGGGCTTCTGGCGACGTCCCCACCTGCAGATAGGGAATGAAGGCAGTGCTCATGGAAGTGCCCAGCAAGGTGCCTACGCCCATCCCCACCCCAATCAGGAACGCCAGTTCCCAAGCCAGAAACATGGTCATTTGTCTCCGGGAAAGCCCGATGGCCCGCAAGGTGCCCAATTCCACAAAACGCCGTCGGAAGGAAAACAGGGTGTAAAGCAAAAAGCCCAGAATGGTCAGAATGCCAGAGGCGATGAACCCCACGGACAGCACTCCAAAGAGGCCTTGGCGTTGAGGCAGGGACTGCTCCTTGGCAATTCTTTGCCGGGCCGAATATACGTTCATGACATTGATGTCATAGGCATACAATTCGCGCTGCACCTTCTCGAAGTCGGTTCCCGGAACAGTGCGCACCAGTACATCGTAGGGGAATTGGCCTCCCATGAGTTCAAACAGATAATCCAGATTGCCGATGACAATGGGACCCTCTTCGGGATACCAGCCGGGAAAGTAGAAAATCTCGCCCAGCACCTTCATGTCCGTTTCGCCCCGCAGGCCATAGCGCACGAACCGCATGCGTACTGTGTCTCCCACCTCGATGGTGTTGCGCCGCATGAACTCCCGGTTCATCAGGACGCCACTGTTTTCCAGCGCCAGCGAGTTCATCAGGGCACCCAGGGTAGCCGGGGCGAAATCCCGCCGCCAGAAGGCCACGCGGGGAAAATCCAGACGATCCACGCCCCGGTACTGTACCGTCCGCCAGTCCCCTTGCAACTGCACCTGAGCCTCGAAATCCGCCACGCGCGTAGCCCCTTGAATCTCCTCGGCCCGCAGATGCTCGGACACTGGCACGAAAGTCCAGGCGGCAGGCTGATTCGTATCCGCGGCGGGAGCTCCGCCGCCGCCAAATCCGCCCGGCCCACCGGCTTCCGGCAAGTATCCCAATTCAATCAGGCGCGCATCCGCGCCTACATTGTAATAAATCCCGTCATAGAGGTGATTGTCCAAGGCCTGCGCCAGCGTAGTGGTGAAGGTGGAGAGGCCCAGGGTCAGCACCAGCAGCACCATGGGCGCGGTATAGATGCTGCGGTTGCGGGCCAGATGCCGCATCGCCAGCAGCATGCCCACCCCACCCATCCGGGACACCAGCCAGGACAGGGCTTCCATAAAGTAGGGCAGGAATCGCAACGACACCAGGGTCAAGGCAAAAAGGCCCAAGGCCGGCACCAGAAAGAGTAGCGGGTTCTCGAACAACGTGGCTCCAGTCAGCGGCCCGGGAGTCGAGATGCTGCCTTGCTGGCGCAGCAGATAGATGCCATAGACCGCGGGGACAAGGAGCAGGAAATCCAGGAAGGAGCGTTGCCACCAGGGAGCCTGCAGAGTCCGTGCCTGCTCTCGCTTGTAGGTCACGATGGTATGGCGGGACGCGCCAATGGTCGGCAGCAACTGGGCAAACAGCGTCACGCCCACGGCTATCGCCCCCACGCGCCAGGTGTTGGCATTGAAGACCAGGCGCAAGTCGGAGATCTGCGAGAAGTTCAGGAACGTCTGCGTGGAGCCGATGACCTCCGCCACGAACTGGCTGCCATAGTAGGCGATGCCCAGCGCAACCCCGGCCAGCGCCATCGCTTCCAGAAAGGAGATGCCCACCACCTGCAGGGAAGTGGCCCCACGGCTGCGCAGCACTGCCACCTCGTTGCGTTGACGGGTCACCGACAGTCCCACCACCAGACCGATGAAGGCCAACAGCAGCCCCATGATAGGCACGCTGAAGGCATACAGCAACACGGTCAGCAGACCCGAGGCCTGCTGATACCGGCGCAGGGCATCGGTTGGCGAGACACCCAGCCGGGTATTGGCCAGCAGGCCGGCCGTGACCTGTTCCACTTCGACCGTATTGGCCACCAGAGGCCCGACCGACGCCGTGGTGATGTCACTCCCGTCCATGATCAAGTACCAGAGGCCCAGATAAACATCCTGGACATAGGAGGGGGCGATACGGCTGACATAGGTCTGCTCGGGCACGAGCATGACCGTCTCAAAGGTGTTGGGGTTGTAGAACCAGAAGGGCGCGGCGATGTCCTTGGGCTCCCAAATGCCGGTCACCGCAATGGGCACTTGAATGGTCCGCACGCCTTCGTCCGTGCGGGCGCGGCGGAAGGTCATGAAATTCTCGCCGCTCCGGATGCCGATTTCATTGGCCATCGTGGCGGAAACCAGCACTTCCACCGGAGTGTCGATGTTGCCAGACGTCGTTGACTCCGGGAAACGTCCCTCGACAATGTCGATTTCGGCCTCAATGTCGGTCACGAAGCCAAAGCTGACCCATTCCAATGGGTCCGTGATATCGGAGTAGACCACATCGTCGGCGGGAAACAACCGCACATTGTCGGTCTTGAAATGGCGCACGGTGCGCACATGGGGCAACCCCAGGTCCGCCACGGCCGGACCGGTCAGGTACGTATCCACGGGTTGCAGGTCTTCCCATTCCTTGGCCCCGTAGGTGGATCCCACATAGCGGAACATGTAGGCGAAAGGCGGACGTTGGATGCCCCCCGTGGTCTCCGGGGTTTGCAGCTCGTCCTGCAGGATGCGATAGTAGACCGCATCGGCATAGAGCGGAATGCTCATGATCAAGGAAATCGAGACCACCAGCCCAATCATGATTGCCAAGGCCAGTCCGCGCTGTGCGAACAGGCGCTTGAGCGCCACGGTCACGATGGCGGTATATCGGTTGATCAGGCCCACAGCAAACGCAGGGGATTCAGGGAGGGAAAAGACAAAGGGATCCTAAGGACCTATCACCACGTCGCCGGCAGCCAGTCCTTCCACGATTTCCACCCGTTCAATGGTGTCAATGCCGACCTTCACGTCGACCCGCTGTTCCACATCGTCGCGCACCTGCACGACAAAGCGGCGGCCGTCAAAGACACGGATAGCCTGCGGCGGCAACCACAGCACCTGCTCTTTGCGTTCCAGTTCCGCCGACACGCGCACCAGATCGCCCAGCCGCAGGCCCGCCTCCGCCGCCGGCACCGCAAGGCTGATCCGAGTGGACTTGTCCAGCTCATCCACAGTCGTGCCGCCGCCGCCACTGCCATAGGGATAGGGCAGGCGACGAATGCTGCCCACGATGGGGTCGCCCGGGCGGCCCAGCAGCAGCACGTTCACGTTCATGTTCTCTTCCAGATCCTGCAGCTGGTTGCTGATCAGGTCCGCCGAGACTTCCAGATTGTCCGGATCGGCCAGCACCACGACCGGCCGAAATTCTTCCACGTTGCGTCCCACGGACAGTGACAACGACAGAATCATGCCGTCGAAGGGAGCGACAATCTGGGCATTGGCCACCTGGTCATTGATGCGTTCCAGATCCAACCGGGCCTGTTCCACGTTGTTGACCAGAATGGGATCAATTTCCCGTCCAACGTCGTCCAAGCTGAGTTGCGCTCGTTCCACATTCTTGCGCTGCACTGCAATCGCCACCGATTCAGCGGATTCAGACCGGATGGTTTCCATCAGTATCAGTTCCGCAATGTCCAAGTCAATCTGTGCCATGTGGATCTGGAAGTCGATATCGTTCTGGGCCTGATCCAGCTGGGCCTGGGCCCGCTGCAGGTCCAATTGGGCGCCTTGGCGCGCCTGCCCCAGTCCCTCCACTTCAAGTTCGGCGATCAAGTCGCCCTGCTGCACCAGATCGTTGCGGTCAAAATAGACTGCTAGGAGACGTCCGCTGGTGCGGAAAAAGAGCCCTTCCTCCCTCACGGGCGCAATCCGCCCGTTGAAGACCAGATCCTTGATTATCTCCCCCTCCATTACCGTATAGGTAGGCTTGAGGGGAACGATGCGGGTCGGGATGGGAGTCGGAGTGGGTTCATTGGCCGCGATCTGCTCCGAACGGCCCTCGGGCAACAGAGAGAAGGAACATGCCCCCAGCAACCCCAACAAGGCGAGGACGACTCCCCTACTGGCAATGCGCCAACCGGTTTGGCACCATGGACGCTGTTCCATATTGAACACCTATTGAATCACTGACTTGGGGGAAGGCACGATGCGCTTGACATCAATGCCCAACTTGCGGTCAAGCAACCCATCCGCCAAGGGCTTGAGCTCGGTCAGCCAGACGCGATCTTCGTAGACGGCCTTGTACAGCTGGGTCCGTTCCTCCTCGCTTTCAAAGCGCCGGATCCAGACATAGAGGTTGTTCTCTTCCTCTCCGATAAAGCTGCCGACCACAACCATACCACGGGAGATCTGGAAAGGGATGATTCTCTCATCCATGACCTTGGCCCACTGGTCTAGCTTGCCCGGCTTTGTGCGATAGGTGCGCAGTTCAAAAAACATGCAGTGCTGCCCTTGATTGATGGTGTCAGTCGGATGTAACGGCAGTCCGCGCTGCGCGGACATGTATGGCTATCTGATCCGCAAATTTGCATTCGCTATTGTCCTGAGGTGCGTAGCCAATTACACGGCGGGCGTTCTCCAGGCTCCAGAAGGCCCGGGAGTTGTCGCTGATGCCATAGAAGATCTGAAAGGGTACACCATGGGCGTCATGGATGTGCGGATATTCCAGACTCTTGACGAACAACTGCTGCAAGTCACGATCGCTGACATACACGGCCAACGCCCGCCGCATGGCCCGGAGATCGCCGGGATCCAATCGTTTCAAGTCATCTTCCCGCGGTCCGCCAATCCGGATCTGGACATTCTCCAGCCGCGTCCCATTCATGGCGCCGCAGGCGAAAACCCGACCCAAGTGTTCGTAGCTTTCCTTGGCCCAGCCGTAGTAGTTGTCCGAGAGGGCCCGATCCGCGGGATTCACGAAGTCCCACTTTCCATCCAGGATTAGCGGCTCATAGTAGTCCGCCGCGTGATTGGAGCTGGCCATGACTACGCGCTCCACGCCCTCCTCCCATGCCACCTGCATGACGTTGTAGGCCATCTGCACATTGGCCAGTTCCGCTTGGAAGCAGGTGTCGGGATCCGCCCCGTCCGAGCGCACGAAACCAAAATGCACGACCCGGTCCGCGCCCCGAAAATGCTGTCGGTACAAGTCCCGATCCGTCTGGGTCAGGTCCGCGATCGCAATGCCGGACACGGTGTCGCCGTCCCGATTGGCGTGCTTCACGTCCAGCAGCACAAGTTCGTACCGGTCCCGCAAAGCCGGCAGCACCTGTCCGGCGATCTTGCCGACGGCACCGGTCACTACGACACGCATGAAACTCTCACTGTCCTGGAAACCTGCCTGGCGGCGGGTCTTTACAACAACGGCGTCTGGCGTCTTACCAGCTGGAAGGGTGTGCCATAAGGATCCCGCAGGAACACAAGGTCGTCCCCGGCCGGAGTCACGGACTCCGAAACCACGGCGGCTCCGGCTGCCACCAGCCGATCTCGATCCGCCGCCGCGTCCAAGGTGCTGAAGGCAAAATGAAGATTGCGGGGATCCATGGCTGTCCAATCCGGCACTCCCGCCTCCATCATGGTATAGATCTCCATCATGGCTCCGTCTTCGTCCGCCAGAAAGTGCATGTAGGGGGGGATGTCCTGGGCCATTACAATCCGAAGGCCCAGATGTTCGCTCCACCAATGGGCCACCACCTTGGCGTCTTTCACATTGATCGCGGAATGCTCCAGTTTCATGTACCTACCTCTGTCTGACGTGGGAGATGTCCCTAGCCTGCTCTACCCTGACTCCAGTGCAGTTTGCTTCCAGAGTGATCCTTTGTCAAAAATTCTCCCAGTGCACCATCGCAAAAACAAGCGCCAAGACAACACATAATGTTACCCTAAGATGCCTTGAGTCGATGATTTGTCGTCATCATCCTGACGAGGGGATCGCATTCGACCGGCAGGAGGGAATCGCATTGTGTCGGAACAAGTCAGAATCGGCATAGTAGGTGCAGGTAGCATCTCGGTCAGGGGCATCATGCCCCACTTGGCCTTGGAAGACGTACATGACCGGGTTCGCATGACCGCGGTCTGCGATCCGGAGCCCGGTCGGGCCCAGGCGGCTTCCGAGCGATTTTCCATTCCCCACCACTTTGAAACCTACGAGGAGCTGCTGGATTCGGGGACCGTGGACGCGGTAACCCTCGCGTCGCCTATCGGCTTGCATTTTCAACAAGGCATGCAGGCCGTGGAGAAGGATCTGCATCTGCACTTCAACAAGACCATGACCACCACCAAGGCCGAGGCCGACACCTTGATCGCCGCCGCGGCGGCCCGAAACGTCAAAATCGTGGCCTGTCCGGGAGAGATGCTGCGCCCGGTCCATCAGGAAGTGCGGGAGATGATTGCCCGGGGCGCCCTAGGCACGCTGACCTGGACGGTTACGGGATCGGCATTCAGCACTTATCACGAGAATGAAAGGGTGCGCCAGGGAAATGATCCCCTCTCCAACATCAACCCCGCCTGGTACTACCGCAAGCCCGGCGGTGGGCCGCTCTACGACATGACCGTGTATGGGCTGCATGCCACAACCGGAATTCTGGGGCCAGTCAAAAGAGTGACTGCCTTTTCCGGGGTGCGCATCAAGGAACGGGAATTCAGGGGTCGGAAGCTGCTTACCGACATGGACGACAACACGTTGATTGTGGCCGACTTCGGGGAAAACCTGTGGGGGTTGGTGTACGGTACCGCCGCGGGGTCCCTGCCGACATTGGGCCGCATTGCCATTTTCGGCACGCAAGGAACGGTGCTGGGGTCTACCTTCAATGGCGCGCCCATTGACTATCCCGGCGCGGAACTGGATCGAAAATGGGATCTGAACGGTTCCCTGCCCCATGTGGTCGGGGCCCATCGCGGCATGGAGGAAGCTCATGTCTTCGAAGACATCATGCAACTGGTGGACCTGCTGCTGTTCGACAAGCCGACCCCCTCCACGGCGGAGCATGCCAGACACGTGATCGAGGTCTTTGACAAGGCGTATCAGTCGGCGGAGACTGGCGTAGCCCAGGAAGTGACCTCCACGTTCTAGCCAATTCAGCCCATGCGAAGTTCTGCTGACGCATGGGAACGCGCGCCACCGGCATCGGGAGCACGGACGAAGCGACCGGCAAGGATCAACCCACACTGTCCCATATCCTTCTTGCCCGGATGAACTTGACCCCACGGTCCTTCCGGGTGGTCATCGCCTACTTCCTCACCTTTATGGCCTTAGGCGCCGTCACGGCGTCCTTGGGTCCCGCCTTGCCTTTCCTGGCGGAGCGGACGGGAGTCAGTATCGAGGTGGCCAGCGGCATGTTTTCCGCCAAGGCTTTCGGATTCCTGATCGGATCCTTCGGGGTAGGCCGTTTTCTGGAACGCGTGCGGGCCCACGGCATGTTGCAGATTGCGCTGGTGCTGGCGGCCATGGCCATATTGGCGGCGCCGCTTTCCCCCGACTTCGGCGTGACACTGGCCTTTCTCTTTGTAGCCGGCCTCTTTGTCGGCACGGTGGACGTTGGCGGCAACATCCTGATTGTGTGGCAGATGAAGGACAGAGCGCCTTCCTTCATGACCGGACTGCACTTCATATGGGGCTTGGGAGCCTTGCTGGCCCCCTTCATCGTCGTGCCCTTGAATCGCCTCACAGGATCCCTAGTGGCGCCTTTCGCGGTCATCGCCGCCCTGTTGGCGGTCTGCATGACGCTGTATCTGCGCCTGCCTACCCCGCCGCCCATTCACACTCGACCCGCCGTGGCGACCCCGTTGGCGGTGCGGCCGCTGATCACCTTGATGGCGATGTTGTTTTTGGCCGGAGTCATGGAATTGTCCCTGGCCGGTTTCATCTTCACCTATATCTACGAAAGCGGGTTGGGCAACGAACAGCAGGCCGGATGGGTAAACTCCAGCTTCTACGCCGCCCTTACGGGTACGCGCCTGCTGCTGGCCTTCCTCCTGCTCCGATTTTCCAATCGGGTCCTTCTGAGCTGGGCTTTGGCCTTGGTCATCGGATCTTGTATCTTGGCGCTGGCGCTGCCCAAAGCCTTGAGCGTAGTCTGGATCGGAGTCGCCCTGTGTGGCATGGGACAGGCGGCCATGTTTCCGCTTACGCTTTCCATCGCGCCGCAATATCTGCCCGCGGAAGGGCGCGTCACCTCTTTCATGTTCTTGGGAGCCTCCATTGGATTTGTATCCATGCCTTGGATACTAGGCCATCTCTTTGAATCCTCTTTCCCGGGGCCGGAAGTAATCTGGTACAGCACGGGCGGCGCGGCTCTCCTGTTTGCGGCACTGCTGCTCATTCTGGTTTTCACTCCCCAAGGCGGGCGGTACGCCGTTCCCGATCCGCAACCGGCAGGCAGCCCCTGAAACACCCGGCATGCAGAGAGAACCCGTTTCCAAAGGCATACCGTCAACCGGCCTCATGTCCATGGAACCGGTGGCCCTGTCCCTGGATCCTTCCACTTTTCCATGACTGCCGCTGGAGATGATCGGCTTACCGTTCAGGTCACGGGCCTGCATTGCATCTGCGGTCTGGGGCTTCGCCCGCAGTCAACGCGCCCCAAGGCGGGGTGACTTGGTCCCCAGAGACCATGGGCCCCGCAACCCAAGGCAGTCCAGAGTAGCTGGGCCCGAGGACAGGTTGGCCCGGATGCAATTGTCATGCTGAACTCGCTGCGCGCTCGGCTGGGCCTGTCGGCGCGCTCGTTCCGCGTGGTCTCCGCCTATTACCTTTCCTACATCGCCCTGGGCATGGTATCCCCCGCGTTGGGTCCCGCACTGCCCTTTCTAGCTGAGCGCACGGGGGTGTCTCTGGACGTAGCCAGTGGCCTATTTTCCGCCAAGGCCTTGGGATTCATGCTGGGGTCTTTCGCTACGGGCCGGGCCTTGGAACGGCTGCGCCCTCATGGCGTAATTCAGGTCGCCCTGCTGGTCATGGCCCTCTCCATGCTGACCCTGGCCCTGACACCGAAGTTCACCTTGCTGCTCCTTGTGCTGTTTGTGGCCGGGTTCTTTACGGCCTGGCAGGATGTAGGCAGCAACGTCCTGCTCGTGTGGCAGTTGAAAGAGAAGGTCACGCCCTTCCTCACGGGACTGCACTTCATCTGGGGCTTCGGAGCCATGGTGACGCCGCTGATCATCGTGCAACTGCAGTTGCGCACAGGTGCCCTGCTGGCCCCCTTTGCCCTGATAGCGATGTTCGTGGCCGCCAATGCATTGCTCTATGTGCGGTTGCCCAGTCCGGCGCCCCTGCAGGCTACCAAGGTACAGGCCGCCCCGTTGCCGTTGCGTCCCCTGCTTGTCTTCATGGCCATGCTCTTTCTGGCAGGCACGATGGAAATGGTGATCGGAGGCTTTGTCTTCACCTACTTGCTGCGCACGGAACTGAGTACGGCCCAAGTGGCCGGCGGGGTGACCTCCACCTTCTACACGGCGGTCACCTGTACCCGGCTGGTCGCAGCGTTTCTGCTGTTGCGGTTCTCCAGTCAGACCGTGTTGCAGGCAGCCCTTGGACTGATCATCGGCACTGTCACGATCCTGTTGGCGCTGTCTCCCTCTCTGCCCGTCGTCTGGATCGCGGTCCTCCTGTGCGGGATCGGCGAGGCGACGCTGTTTCCCCTTTCGCTGGCGCTGGCGCCGCAATACCTGACTGCCGTGGGCCGGGCCACGTCCCTCATGTTCGTGGGCGCGTCCGTTGGCGCCCTGACCATGCCCTTGGTGATTGGCCGTCTCTTTGAAACCGCCACGGTGGGCCCCCAGGTAATCTGGTATTACACTTTGATCGGCGCCACGCTGTACGCATTCTGCCTTCTCATACTGCGGATTACGCCCAAGGGCATGGAATTCAGCGCGCCGACGCCCCAAGCCGCCAACAGCAACTAAATACCGCGTGCGGGAGCCGGTCGTGCGGCTCCCGACAGCTCTTGGCTGGGCTACAATGGCTCTGTCCTGCGCCCCCGAGGCGGCGATTCCCTCATTCTTGGATACCAGTTCATACGTGGAGAGATGCAAGATGCAGAAAGTGGCTGTATTGGGAACCGGCTTGATTGGCATGTTCTATACCCTGGCCTTGAACGGCCAACGCAACCGAGACAACGTGGTCATGGTGTACTCCCGATCGGAAGCCAGGGCCCGGCAAGCGGCTCAGGAATGGGGCGTGCCCCATTTCACCACGGACATGGATGAAGCGATTCACCATCCGGACGTGACCGCAGTGGTGATTGGCCTGCCCAACTTTTTGCACCGGGACGCCATTCAGAAGGTGGCCGCGGCCGGCAAGGCAGTGCTCTGCACGAAGCCTCTGGCCCGCACCGGCGTGGAAGGCAAGGAAATCCTGGACATTGTGGAAGAGGCCGGCGTGTTTGCGGGCTACTTGGAAGATCTGGTCTATGCTCCCAAGGCGCTCAAGGCCATTCAATCGGTCAAGGATGGCGCGATCGGGGATGTGCTGGTCGCCCGCTCACGGGAGACCCATCCCGGACCGCACAGCGCTTGGTTCTTTGACGCGGAGAAGGCCGGCGGCGGGGCCATCATCGATCTGGGATGCCACTGCATCGAGATCATTCGCAGCTATGTGGGCAAGGACAATCGTCCTCTGGAGGTGATGTGCTGGCACGATACCATGGTGCATCCCATCAAGGCCGAGGACACGGCCCTAGTCTGGATTCGCTTCGCGAGCGGCGCGATCGGCCAGTTCGAGGTGAACTGGACTTTCCGCGGCGGCATGGACCTGAGAGACGAGGTCTCCGGCACGGAAGGCACGATCTGGCTGAATCACTTCCTGCGCACCGGATTCGAGATGTTCACGACCGGTGCAGGCAAGGGATATATAGCCGAGAAATCCGAAGTGGACAGTGGCTGGCTCTTTCCCGTCGGGGATGAACTCGTGGAACTGGGGTATACCGACATGTTCACGGACATGTTCGACAGTCTGGAAAAGGGCCGACCCCCTACCGAAACCTTCTACGACGGATATGTCGTAAACTGCATCATGGACGCCTGCTACCGGTCCGCGGCCTCAAGGACTTGGACTCCCGTGGACTTGGACTGGCGGGGAGGCGAGGTGAAAGCCATTGCGCTCCACGCAGAGGAACACGAAGGCATGAACATTGTCAAGCGGGAAACCATGCCGGATGGCCGGGTCAAGCTGATCCTGATGGACAAGGACACAGGTCGCATAGTGGACAAGGTGACATAGACAGTCCGGTTGCCGCCTGTCGTCCGGATCGAACGGCAGGCGGCAACCCAGTCCCCGACGTGTGTTGGGGATTTCACGTCCTTCCATGGAAAGGTCCCGTGCCTTGACAGATGGGGCCCCTTCCCGCGATGACCAAGCAGGCCATCCTTGCAGGGACGGAGTCGGCGCAGACTCTGAAACCTATGTCAACCTTTGCTGCAATGCAGCGGTCAGCGCCTGATCGATGTCGGCAATGATGTCGTCGATGTGCTCGATGCCAATGGACAGACGCACATAGTTCTCGTTGATACCGGTGGCTTCCTGCTCCTCGCCCGACAGCTGACTGTGAGTCGTGGTGGCGGGATGAATGGCAAGAGTCCGAGCGTCCCCGATATTGGCCACGTGATACAGCATCTGCAGCGCATCGATGAATTTGCGCCCGGCTTCTCGGCCACCGGTCAATTCAAACCCTACCAAGGCACCGTAGTGCTTGCCACCCATATAGGTGTCGGCGCGGCGCCTCTCCTCTCCTGTGGTGCAGGACGGATAATGCACCTTGGTGATGCCGGTGCGCTGGCCCAGGAAATTGGCCACTGCCTGCGCGTTCTCGCAATGCCGCTCCATGCGCAAGGGCAGACTCTCCAAGCCCTGCAGGAAGAGAAACGCGTTGAAGGGACTCATGCAAGACCCCAGATCGCGTAGCAAGGTAACCCGTGCCTTGAGGATATAGGCGATGGGGCCCAGCGGCTTGACAGCCTCGATCCAGATGGCGCCATGATAGCTGGGATCCGGCTCGGACAGCATGGGGAATCGTTGTGCATGCTTTTCCCAGTCGAACTTTCCGCCGTCAACGAGCAGGCCGCCAATGGAATTGCCGTGTCCGCCAATGTACTTGGTGCTGGAATACACAATGATATGCGCGCCATGGGCAAAGGGCTTGCAGATGATGGGCGAAGCCGTGTTGTCCACGATCAGCGGGATTCCCAAGTCTTCGCCAATAGCCGCCACTTCGGAAATGGGAAATGCCTGCAGCTTGGGATTGGGCAGGGATTCCGCATAATAGGCTCGTGTCTGGTCGTCGCTGGCGCGCCGGAAATTCTCTGGGTCCGCAGGGTCCACAAACCGCACCTCAATGCCACAGGTCTCCAAGGTGTTGGCAAAGAGATTCCAGGTACCACCGTAGAGATCGGTGGAGCTCACAATGTTGTCCCCGGATCGGGCAATGTTCTGGATCGCGAAGGCGGATGCCGCCTGGCCTGAGGAAAGCGCCAAGGCGCCCACTCCGCCATCCAGAGCCGCAATCCTTTTTTCAAGCACATCGCAGGTCGGATTCATGATGCGCGTATAGATATTCCCGAGTTCCTTCAGCGCGAAGAGATTTTCCGCGTGCTGCGTGTTCTCGAACTGGTAGGAAGTCGTCTGGTAGATGGGAACCGCTACGGCGCCGGTCGCGGGATCAGAACGGTATCCTGCGTGCAGCACGACCGTTTCCGGATGCGTATACTCAATTGGATTCTGGTCCGACATGAAATCAATTCCTCTTCCTGCTCAATGGACTGGGGGAACGCGCCGCTCTGCCTCTGGCATATACATGGCCGATTCCCTGCAAGGAACAGAAGGAGCTAGGCACAGCGCCGTCAGACGGAATACCCGTCTATGTTCAATTCAACCTGAAATTATATGTCTGGCTTCTGCCAGAACTGGAAATTCAATGGGATGCATGGAGATGCAAAACAACTCAATGCGCCCCTGCCGCACAATCTCCATGGGAAAAATTGGTGCCATTCTTGCATGACGTGCGGCGGCACGGCGAGAAGGTCATGCACGCGTGGCAACAGTTGTGTGGGGGCCTTCGCTTCACGTTTGGGCATCCATACGCCAAGGACAGGGAGTCTTACGTGGGAAGCCACTTCGAACTGTGGGAATTTGGCGCGGCCGGAACGAAGGCAACCGGCGAGATGTCACACATGAAGGCCACGCTGCAGCATCAGGTCTTCGATGAAACCGTATCCTCCAGAGTGACTATTGCCTTGGGAGGGCATCAAGCACTTCGCCCACACGACGGCATAGCGCTTCGCCACCACCGGCTGAGGGATACCCATCTGAGGCGGCAGGGGCTGAAGGACGTGAACCTGGATGTATTCCTCGAGACCTTCTGGACATCTCCGACCCTGGGCGCGCGACCTTGGCTACACCCATCCCGACGCGGCGAAGAGCCTCAACGCCGTGGTCCAGTATATGCTGGACATGAAGTGTCCCAACCTGCACAAGCCGCGGGCTCGCACCGTCATCCGTTCCATCTTCAGCGTGTACCTGGACGAGAGCGGAAACCGACTGGCCTACGCCCAAGACAATTGCGGCACCGATGACATTGCACCGCCGTTCTTCCTGCATGTCACCCCAGTTGACTCTGCCGACCTACCCGAGCATCGCCGGTAGGTCGGTTTTGACAACCTCGATTTCAGATTCGAAGATTCTGAAGGGTTCCGGTCCGGGGGCTGTGCGTTGTTACACGCGACCTCTCGGCCTACGACATCGCCGGAATCAGAACCGGCCAGTACAGGCTCTGGAGAAGAGAGTGCAACCTAGCTGACGAGTAGCCGGGCGCGGCCTCGGTCTGGATGGCGCGGTCCGGCCTGCCTGGGCGGCAGGGGTTCTTGTCGGTCTTGGGTTTCCCGCTGTGCCCGGTGCCCGGCGAACTGTCGCGGCTTCCAACGGCCCCCGCCGCTCCGGGCCATTGTGTTGGACTGCGTGAGACGTCTTGGGCTGGATTCAACGCTAGAATTGGGTGGACGAAGCATAATCTCGTGCTACACGCTACCTCCGGACGTTGGGGCATGCATTTCAGTCTGCCCGTTGGACATCAAGTTGGCCTTGCAACTCACTGTGCACATGGCTGACGCGGATGTTGGAACGGGTGGGATGTAGCGGGGCGGAGATGGAGGACTGTCGATCGTTAGTGTAGCCTTGTTGATCGGCTAACTTTGTCAAAAAGGTAAGGTAGGCTCCGGAAACAAATGAGCGCGCCGCCTAGAGGCAGGGAAGCCTCGGGGATGTTGATGTGTCTCTCGCAGCGCACCCTGTTGTAGGGACGGGCTCGTTTCATTCGATCTTGGCAGGATATCTAATAGCAGATACCCAGGATCCAGCGACATGCCGGGTTCCTAGAACTCTTCCTCTCCCGACTATGACACTGCCCTGCTACCAGTACAATGGCGAAGCCCTGATCCTCAAGAGTCGGAAACATGGGGAAGCGAACCTGATCCTGACCGTGTTTACGGCAGATCTGGGCAAAATGGATGTGCTGGCCCGCGGGGTCCGCAAGGCGAAGAGCCGCAAGGCGGGACATGTAGAACCCTTCATGCTTGCCGGGGTGTCGCTCCGGCGTTCCAAATGGCTCCCCGAGGTGATGGAAGCCCAGATCAGGGACGCGTTTCCCCAATGCCGAAACTCCCTGGAAAGGATAGTCCACGCCAGCTACGCCTGTGAACTGCTCGATTCCTTGACTCAACCCCAGGATCCGGCCGGACAGAGTCAACACCTCTTTGACCTGCTGCATTTCACGTTGCAGACCATGAAAGGCACGCAGCCTCCCTTGACTCTCCTCTCGTGTTGGTATGCGCTGCAGATACTGACCCTGACGGGCTTCCAAATGGAGTTGCAGCATTGCACGGAATGTCAGCGGGAGGCGCAACCCCAAGCCTGCTATTTCCACCTGCAGCACGGAGGCATATTGTGCGCGCAGTGCGGCCCCGCCGTAGAGAGAGCGGAACGCCTCCCCTTGGATGAGTTCAAGACCTTGCGCTTTTTGCAGCGCAGCAACTGGGCCTTGGTCACAAGTTTCAAGTTCGCCGCCGCAAGTCTCAGAGAATGCGAAGGGCTGCTTCGTCGATTTGTCTCCTCGATTCTGGAACGGCCACTCCGTACGGATCGGTTCAGACGGCAAATTCGCCAGTGAGCCGGGAGATCCACGGGATCCTGGCGGGCCTGTAGTTTATGGAGATTCAAGGCATCCCCGCGATAGAATGTGGCGCATAGGTCCGGTGGCCTGAGATGCACCGGACTGGGCTGCAGATGGGCTTGCCCCTTGATCGGACATGTCGGAACACAATTCCCCGCAACACATGAGACGTCTCATACGCGTGGCCCGCGGCGCCGAGCGCCCTGACTTGGTCTTGGTCAACTGCCGCCTTCTGAATGTCTTCACCGGGACCATTGAAGAGGGCAATGTAGCGATTGCCGCCGGACACATCGCCGGTGTCTCTCCCGACTATGCTGGGCCTGACACCATCGACTGCCAGGGACTGCTGGTCACACCCGGCCTGATCGACGCCCATGTTCACATTGAAAGCAGTCTGTGCACGCCGCGACATTTCAGCCAGATCGTGGCCGCCCGGGGCGTGACCACCGTCATGGCGGACCCCCATGAGATAGCCAACGTATCGGGGATCGATGGCATTCGCTACATGCACACCTGCAGCCAAGGGCTGGATCTGGACGTGAAGCTGATGGCCCCTTCCTGTGTGCCCGCCTCTCATTTGGAGACCAGTGGCGCGGATCTGGATGCCGAAGACCTGCAAGACCTGCATGCCGCAGGTCTGGTCTGGGGGCTGGCCGAGATGATGAACTACCCTGGGGTGATTTTCGAGGACCCCAAGTGCCTCTCCATCTTGCAGGCCTTCGGCGACACCCGCGTCGACGGCCACGCCCCGCATCTCGGAGGACTGGAGCTCAATGCCTACCTGACCACCGGCATTGGCAGCGACCATGAATGCACCAATCCGGTGGAAGCGGCGGAAAAGCTGGCCAAGGGCATGTACATCCTGATCCGGGAAGGCACCATTACCCGCGATCTGGACGCCCTGTTGCCCTTGGTCACTGATCGCACCATGCGGCGGTTCTGCTTTTGCACCGATGATCGCATTCCCGCGGATCTGCTGACCGAAGGCAGCGTGGACTACCTGATCCGACGCGCCCGAGCTCACGGCATGGCCTTGGAAGACGCCTTCTGCATGGCCACGCTGAACCCCGCGGAGTGGTTTGGCTTGTCGGACCGTGGAGCCATTGCACCGGGTCGCAGAGCGGACCTAGTGGTTTGGGACGAAGCCAACGACCTGTCCCCCGTCTGGGTGCTGTCTGCGGGACGAGTGGTTCTGCAGCCGGGAACGGAGCGGGACCCGCGCCCGATCCCCGCAGTGGTCATGCCGACTTCGGTGGCGCAGTCCTTGCACGGACAGTGGGAGACCGTGAACTTTGACGTGGCGGCTTCGGGATCGCAGGCCACCGTGCGCGTGATTGGCTCCATCGAAAATCAAATCGTGACGGAGCACCGTCAGTGCAGCCTGCCGGTCCTGAACGGCCGAGTCCAGACGAACCCGACCGCGGACATATTGAAGATTGCCGTGATCGAACGGCATGGCCACAACGGATCCATGACCACCGCCTTCATTTCCGGCTTCGGGTTGCAACGCGGCGCCTTGGCGGGATCCATCGCCCACGATCATCACAATCTCGTGGTCATCGGCGCGGACGACGCTTCCATGCACACCGCCGTACGGGCCGTGGCGAACATGGGAGGCGGCATCGCCATATGCCATGGCGATGCGGTGCTGGCCCAAATGCCCTTGCCCGTGGCGGGCCTGATGTCTGAGGCGCCCCTGCTTGAAGTGCATGCACAATACCGCACCCTGCAGCAGGCATCCACCGATCTGGGCGGACGCCTGCACGATCCCTTGATGTCCCTGAGCTTCATGGGCCTGGAGGTCGTGCCTTCGCTCAAGATTACAGACCAAGGTCTGGTTGACGTAGATGCCTTTGATTTTGTTTCCGTAGTGGTCTGAGAACCTGCAAGGCCCAACAAGTCATGTCTCTCTTCTCCCATGTATCCGCTGCGCCCCCCGATGCCATTTACCATCTGACTACGGCGTGCAACATGGATCCCAATCCCCAGAAACTGAATCTGGGGGTAGGGGTGTACAAGGACGCCTCCGGAAACATTCCCGTGCAGCGTACGGTCAAGGAAGCGGAACGGCAGATCCTGACCGAAGAGCAGACCAAGAACTACCTGCCCATCGAGGGCTCCGCCGAATTCAGCGCGCTGACCCGAGGCCTGCTCTTGGGCTGCCACGGCAGTCTGGTGGATTCTCCGGCCAGCGTGACTCTGCAGACTCCAGGTGGCACGGGAGCCCTGCGTTTGGCCCTTGAACTGATTTCCCGACAGCTGCCCACCGCCGCCGTCTGGATCAGCGATCCCACTTGGGCCAACCATGGCCAGCTGTGCACGCAAGCCGGCATCGCCTGCCACTCCTATCCCTATTACAACTCGGCAACCCAAAGTCTGGACACCGATCCCTTTCTGGCTGCCTTGGCGCAGGTTCCAGCCGGGGATGTGGTCATACTGCATGGCTGTTGCCACAATCCCACCGGTGCCGACCCGGATCGGGACACTTGGCGCGAGATTGCCAATCTGGCGCAGGCACGGGAATTCCTGCCGCTTGTCGACATGGCCTACCAGGGATTTGCCCGAGGACTGGATCAGGATGCCGCGGGTCTGCGCACAGTCGCGGAAGCCGATCTGCCGCTGCTGGTCTGCAATTCCTTTTCGAAGAACTTCGGAGTGTACAGGGAGCGAGTGGGCGCTCTCTCGCTCCTAGGATTCGAGGCGGCAGAGGCCCGCCGCCTCCTGAGTCAGTTGAAAGTCATGGCCCGTACCCTTTGGTCTTCCCCGCCCAGTCACGGAGCCCAGGTCGTGGAACACATACTGGGACAGCCGGAACTCCGCATGCAATGGGAGGGCGAACTCCAGGCCATGCGAGAACGCATCAACGAGATGCGGCGTTTGCTGGCCGCATCTTTACAGGACCTGGGAACGGACACCGATTTTTCCTTCTTGGTACGCCAGTACGGCCTGTTCGCCCTCACAGGTATCACGCCGGAAGTCAACGAGATTATGCGCCGGCGGGACAGCATCTACTTCATGCCCACAGGACGCATCAATGTCGCGGGGTTGACTGTGGAGACCATCTCGTATTTTTGTCGGTCTTATCGGGCCGCCACGACCTAGCGGAGATTGTCATGCGTTCCCTAAGCCGTCTGCTCGCAGACATTCCGCCCTCTCCCACAGCCACCATGATGCAGAAAGGCCGGGAAATGGCCCGAGCCGGCATTGACGTCGTGAATCTCGCGGGAGGCGAACCGGATTTTGACACTCCGCTGCATGTCCAGGAAACGGCCTTCAAGGCGATTCGTGAAGGGGATACGCACTACCCTCCGTCGCATGGCACGCCCGAGCTGCTGGAGGCCATTGCCGCCAAGCTCCAGCGTGAGAACGGAGTCTATACCTCACCCGACAACCTCATCGTCACCCCCGGCGGCAAATGGGCCCTGTATGTGGCTTTGATGACCGTCATCAATCCGGGAGACGAAGTCCTGATCCTGGATCCGGCCTGGGTCAGCTACAAGCCCATGGTAGAGATCGTGGGCGGTATACCCGTGCATCTCGCGCTGCCCGCTACACAGGGGTTTGCGCTGCACCGGGCGTTGTTGGAAGCCCATGTCACGCCCCGTACCCGCATGATCATGGTCAATTCCCCCAACAACCCCACAGGCTACGTCATGACTCCGGCCAGCATGCGGATCCTGGTCGATGCCGTCATAGAGCACGACATCTATCTGCTGAGTGACGAAATTTACGAGCATATAATCTATTCAGGGCACGAACACATTTCTCCGGCCTCCTATCCGGAAATGGCGGAGCGGACCTTTGTCATCAACGGATTCAGCAAGGCGTATGCCATGACGGGCTGGCGTCTCGCTTGGCTCATGGGGCCCCCAGACGCCATCCGCCTGGGACGCAGCTACATGACCAATTCCGTCACTTCGGCCGCCAGTTTCACGATGGCCGCCGGGGTCGCCGCCTTGGACGGACCGCAACAGTGTGTCGCTGACATGCTGGAGGTGTATGCCCGTCGTCGGCGCTTCCTGCTGGACGCCTTGGACGAAATCGAAGGCGTTGAGTGCTTCCCACCCCAAGGGGCCTTTTATCTTTTCATGCACTTTCCCCACACCCAGCGCACCAGCGCGGAGCTGGCCTCCCATCTTCTTGACGAGGCCCATGTCGCCACCACACCGGGCATCGCCTTTGGAGCGGCGGGGGAAGGGCACCTGCGCATCAGTTTCGCATCCCGCGACGTCGAGTTGGAGAAATTCGTGGAAAGGCTGGCGCAACTGGCACCCACCTTTTGACTCGGCCAGGAGTTCGAGCACAAGGCCCGGTCCAACATGGCCAACCTGGATATCCTCACTATCGGCCTGGCCATTGCCGCCGGCATCATGGCAGGGATTGTCAACACCTTGGCAGGGTCGGGTTCCGCCATCACACTGCCTATTCTGGTCTACTTGGGTGTTCCGGCCCATGAGGCCAACGCCACCAACCGAATCGGCGTGGTCGTTCAAAACGTGGCGGCACTCTTCACCTTGCAACGGAGAAAGTCGCTGAATTTGTCGGCCACCGACCTTTGGTATACGAGCGCCATGGCGGCAGGCGGCGTGGGCGGGGCCATCTTGGCGGCAGACCTCAAGGAAGAAGTCATGAATTGGGCCATTGCCGGTATGCTGGTGGTGGTCCTGAGCACCATCCTGCTCAAGCCGGAACAGTGGCTGCGCAGTCATACCGAAGTGCCCAGGGCCGGCGTCATTGCATGGCGCCGGATTCCGCTCTTTCTGTTGATTGGCGCATACGGAGGGTTCATTCAGGCTGGCGTAGGGCTCTTCATACTCTCCGGTCTGGTCCTGACGGCGCAATACGCGCTGGTGCAGGCCAACAAGGTCAAGCTGGTGGCCGTACTAGCTTTCACCCTCGTGGCCCTAGGGATCTTCCTGGCCCAAGGCATTCGCCTGTGGTGGGAGATTGGCCTGACTCTGGCCGTGGGACAAAGCGTAGGAGCGTGGCTGGCGGCGCGCTTTATGGTGGAGAACGAGCAAGCCAAATACTGGATGCGGTGGCTCCTGATCGTGGTGGTGGTGTATTCCATCGTGCGCTTCAGCCCCATACCGCTATCGTTCTAGGCCCAATCCCAAGATGCCTTGCAGCGCTTGCTTTTCGGTCGGCAGCAAGACGGGCACAAACATGCAATGCGGTCCGGACCCTGCTGCCGTGGGAATCAAGACGAGACAAACGGCGCGCCTCCGCCATTTCCCAGGATGTCCCGTCTTGCAGTCCTCTTCCTGACCAGCTTGACTCTGCAGGTCTTTGGGACGATATGTACACTACTGCCATGGTATAGACTTTTGAGGCTGAAGATCGTGCATTCTGCAAGAGGAATTCCGCTGCCGCTTCCGGAAACGACGGGGAAACATGATGGCCATCGACAGGTCAATTGCAACTACCAAAGACCTTCTCGAAGTTCTTGACGACAATCCGGAATTTCTGCAGGCGATTCGGCATAGAGTGCTCAGCCCAGAGCTGTTGGAGTTGCCTGAGATAGTAGCCAACCTTATGGCCCGGATAGACAAGTTTGTTGAGAGCACCAACGCGTTTATTGAGGAGCAGCGCAAAATCAACAAGCGCTTGGAGGCCTTCGTCGTTGAGCAGCGGCAGTTCAACCAGGAACAACGCAAAATCAACAAGCGCTTGGAGACCTTCGTCGTTGAGCAGCGGCAGTTCAATCAGGAACAACGGGAGACAAATCGTCGTCTTGAGACTTCCATCGGCGAACTTAAGGGCGAACGCGTCGAGCGCGTTGTCAAGAGACATTTTGCCGACATCCCCTATGCCATGGGATACCAGTGCACCGGCACCGTTTCCAGGGAGGCACGAATGAAAATGGTGCGGGACCACAACGCCAGGGACATTCCTGAAGGAGACCGACGCAGCTTTTACAACGCCGATCTAGTCATCAAGGCAGAAGACAAGCATGGCGCCACGCACTACATTGCCGTGGAAGCATCCTATACCGCTGACAGACGAGATACCGACCGGGCCTTGCGCAACGCCAAGATTCTGAACCGGTTTACAGGGTATCCTGTACATGCAGTCATAGCCAGCCTGCGCAACGATCGCGACCTTGACTCCCTGGTAAACGATGGTTCGGTGTACTGGTACCGCATGACAAGAGAGCACTTGCTGGAAGAATAGCCATGCCTTGATCCTGTTGTATCGGATTCGGTCTGGAGAGGGCTTGGTGCCGCATGCACGGGGATGGCGCGGCGTTCGTGTCGTCATACCTGAACATAACGCCGACCGGCCGTACCGGATTCCGGATTTTCAGGTCGATCTCCCTTGCATCGGGCTTGACGCGGGAAGATTGAGGAAAGAGCTGCATTCGTCGACAGACGCCGTGAATTTTCTCTCTTGACCTACAGGCGTCCGGCTGCTTTGGGTGGATTGTTGCTGCAGTCGGATTCGCTCCTTATCTGTATGCTGGTCACACAACTCGTGGCAAAACGTCCCTCTTTTCTTGACTCTGGGGCCTTATAGTTCCATAGTACCAACATTTTCTTTGCGCCCGTGACTGTCATCCGGAGCAGCGCCAAGGAGACATCTGCCGAGCAATGGCCAATTGCCTAATCCTTACACCCCTTTGGAGTGGTCATTCATGACTATACATATCCGCAAGCTGGAACTGGCTGACATGGATCTGGAGGCCTATGTAGCGATGAACAACCGGATCTACACCGACGAGGTTTCCTCAGTTGCATCGGAAAGACATTGGTTGAGCAACGCTCCGGAAGCGGCCCATTGGAAACATTGGGTAGCCATGCAGAATGGCACAATGGTGGGGAGTGCATCCCATGCCAAGGAACTGTCCAGAGCCCGCCCCGGAAGCTACAGAATCCAGGTGGCGGTCGATCCCGACGCGCGCCGACAAGGCATAGGCGCTCGCCTGTACGACCACTGCGTGTCGCAGTTGAACCAGCACCATGACGACGTGCACTTTTTGTTCTCCTTCACCCGGGAGCACTATGAAGACAGCGTCCACTTTCTGGAGAAACGCGGCTACCGGCTGAAGTTGCGAGAACCTTTGTCACAATTGCAGTTGGCAGACTTTGACCCGGTTCCTTTCCTGCCCAAGGCGGACCTGGTTCGCGCACAGGGGTTTGACATCAAGACCTTGGCGAAATTGCAGAGGGAGTATCCCGATTGGGCACAACGCTATTACGAGCTGGACATGGAGATCATGGCCGACGTGCCGGCGGGGGATCCCTTCGTGCCTCCTCCTTTCGAGCAGTTTGCCAAGCAACATCTCGAACATCCGGAGTTTGATCCCTCTACCTACTGGATTGCCGTAAAGGACGATGCATGGTTGGGCGTGACCAGCTTGGACATTACCAGCGACGACTCCGAAAAAGCCCACACCGGTCTGACCGGGGTGTTGCGTTTGGCGCGGCGCAAGGGGGTGGCCACGGCCCTGAAGCTGCGGGCCATAGCCCACGCTCAGGAGAGAGGCGTCAAAGTGGTGCAAACCGATAACGAGGAGAACAATCCCATGTTCCAGATCAATCTGGCTTTGGGTTTCCAAGCTATTCCGGCCAGCCTTTTGTATCGCAAGGACTGCCAACCTCATTCCGGACAATGACCCTGTGTTGCGCGCGGCTGGACCGTCATGGATCCACAACGCAGTGTCCTCCCGATCAAGATGGGGACAATCTGACCCATGTCCACGGTAATTTCATGAAGCTGCACAGCCTTTACAATGGGGGAAGGCATGCCTTGCGCAGACAGCCGTACAAGGCTCTGGCTTGCTCCATACACTTGACAGGGCTGCACTGTGGCTCTCCCCGAAGCCTCCACCCGGAATTGACGGGAATGTACCGCCACCGCCTGATCTTGCTGGCCAGATTGGTGCAATGCAAGGTATACACGTGGCGCTGACTGTACAAACCGCAACCATACTGGGCGCTGGCGCCATGGGGGCTGCATTGGCCGCGCTGCTCAGTGACGCTGGCCTGCGAGTGCACTTGCTGGACCTTCCCAGTGGAACAGCCCAGAAAGGTGGCACGCCGAATCCGCGGCAACGCAATCAGTTGGCTTGGGCGGGGTTGGAACGGATGCAAGCGTTGCGTCCCCCTCGTCTCTATGATGAATCATGCCTGAAACGGATTGAGCCGGGGAATTTGGAAGATGATTTTGAGATGGCGCTGGGTCAGAGCGACTGGGTACTGGAAACTATTACAGAGGACATGGCTCTCAAGCGTGCGCTTTGGATCCGCATTGCCGCCTGCTGTCCCGCTGCTACCTTCGTTTCCTCCAACACCTCCGGCTTGCCTATTCACCGGCTGACCGAGGGATTGGACATCGGATTCACCCGCCGTTGCTTTGGAACGCACTTCTTCAATCCGCCCCGCTATTTGCCCCTCCTGGAACTGATCCCCGGTCCCCACACAAATCCCGAACTGCTGCGTGCATTCAAGGATTTCGCTCAGTGGCGCCTGGGCCGCGAAGTGGTGGTGTGCAAGGACACGCCATACTTTATCGGCAATCGTTTCTTCGCCTACTACCAGCAGACCACCATCAACGAGGCTCTCGCCCAAGGCCTCTCGGTGGGGGAAGTGGATGCATTGACTGGACCCTTGTTGGGACGCCCCAAGACTGCCACCTTCCGTCTGGCCGATTTGGTGGGTCTGGACATCATGGAGCAAGTCTGTGCCAACGGGGCGGATCTGCTGCCTGCCGATACAGCGCTCCAGTCCGCGGCCCGGGGGAGTACCCGCCACGCGTTGCACACCTTGACCGAGGCGGGACACTTGGGACGCAAGAACGGCCAGGGGTTTTATAAGACCGTCACGGCGGCAAACGGGCACAAGTCCTTTCGGGAACTGGACTTGGAGGCGATCCAACAAGGCACAATCCGCTACCGCACCCCCACGGGTACAGAGCACGATCGCCTGCGGCAACTGTGGGCCCTGCCTTTGACGGCAAGGCTGCCCGCCTTGCTGTATGAAGCGTCCCCCTTTCAGGATTTTGGTTGGGCCATCCTCGGCCGATCCTTGGGGTATCTGGCCGACATTGCCTCTGAAGTAGCCCATTCGATCTACGATATCGATCGCGTCATGCATTGGGGTTTCGGATGGAAACTGGGGCCCTTTGCGGTTTGGGACGCCATTGGCCACAAGGCCAGTCTCAAGGAGATGGCGGCGCGGGGCATTGCCTGTCCGGAATGGGTAGAAGCGCTGCAGCCGCATGCAACTCGCCAGTTCCATCGAGGCTCCGGGGTGCACCGCCAGGCCGCAGCCTTTGACGGACAGTTCGCGTCCATCCCGCCGGAGGACAGTTTCCATCACTTCCAAGACACGCTGGCCGAAGCCGAGCTGCTGGCCACCAATGAATCGGCCTCTCTGAAGCGGGGGAAAGACCAAGTCCTGTTCCTGGAAATCCACTCCAAGCTCAATACCATTGACGATCAGGTCCTGGCCCTCTGTCAGGCGGCTCTAGAGAGGTTGCACGGCTCCGCAGCCGGGCTCATCGTCACCAACGACGACGACATCTTCTCGGCGGGCGCCAATCTGCGGTTTCTGCTGCAGGAAATCGAGAGACGGAACTGGCCGGAACTGGAAAGGCGCATTGCAATGGGACAGATCACGCTGCAGGCCCTGCGCGAAGCTCCCAAGCCGGTGGTCGTCGCCCTGCGCGGACTGGCATTGGGCGGAGGCGTGGAAGTGGTGCTGGCCGCGGATAGGGCCGTGGCATATCGGGACGCCCGATTGGGACTGGTGGAAGCCAGTGTGGGTCTGATCCCAGGCTGGGGCGGTTGCAAGGAGATGGTGCGCCGCTACATGGACGTGGACGGACGCTGGGAATGGCAAAATCCGGAACGCACGCTGCAGACCCTAATGCAGATGCTGGGTCAGGCTCGCGTCTCGCGTCAGGCGGAACAGGCCCGTCACATGGGGTTGCTGACCGCGCAGGACATCATCGTCGGCCGGTCCAGCCAGGTTCTGGCCCGGGCCGAGATGACATTGCACGCCTTGCAGCAAGAAGGGTACCGTCCCCCGATCACCAAGGAAAACGTCTATGCCGGTGGCAAGGATCTGCAGGCAAATCTGGAGTCCACCCTGCATATCATGCGAGAGGGTCAATACCTGACGGACCATGACCACCATATCGCCTCCCAACTGGCCCATGTACTCAGCGGCGGCGGGCTGGACACGCCTGCGTGGATGGACGAACAATATTTCCTGAATCTGGAGCGCGAGGCCATCCTTTCCCTGCTGGGCCAGGCAAAGACTCAGGCCCGCATACGGCACATGCTGGCCACCGGCAAACCTCTGGCCAACTGATCGCAGTGGCAGGATTCCCTGACATGCAAGATGCTGTAATCGTCTCGGCCGTGCGCACGGCGGTGGGCCGCGCCCCCCGGGGTCAGCTGCGCTCCGTACGCCCCGAAGACATGTTGGCCACCACCCTTCGCGCCGTGGTGGATCGCTCCGGCATGGAACCGGAGCGCATTGAAGACATAGGCATCGGCTGCGCCTTTCCGGAGGCCGAACAGGGATTGAACGTGGGCCGCATTGCCGCCTTGCGGGCGGGCCTGCCTCTCTCCGTCAGCGCCCAGACCGTCAACCGGCAATGTGCCAGCGGCCTGCAGACCATCGCCGCGGCTGCCCAGCAGATCATGGCAGGGATGGGGGACGTCCTTGTGGCGGGCGGCGTGGAGAGTCTGTCCCGGGTGCCCATGACCCCACAGCGGGTCATGGTCAATCCCACCCTCATGCGGGAATTCCCCGACGCCTATCTCAGCATGGGACTGACGGCCGAGAATCTCGTGCGGAAACACGCAATTTCCCGGGAGGATCAAGATGCATATGCGTTGCGCAGTCATCGGCGCGCGGCCCGGGCCACGACGGACGGACGCTTTGCCGAGCAGATCGTGCCTCTGGAAGTGGCGGTCACACGTGGGGCCGGTTCCCTGATGTCCGAGCGGCGATTCACCTTCTCCCAAGACGAGGGCATTCGGTGGGACACCTCCCTGCAAAGTCTAGCGGCCCTGCGCCCCGTGTTTCACGCGCGGGGGACCGTGACAGCCGGCAACAGCAGTCAGACCAGTGACGGCGCCGCCACCGTAATGCTGATGAGCGCCGCGGCGGCGCGGGCCGATGGCATTCCACCCTTGGCACGCTTCCGCAGCTTTGCCGTTGCAGGCGTGGACCCGGCGTTCATGGGCCTGGGGCCCGTGGAAGCCGTCCCCAAGGCCCTGCAGCGCGCGGGCATGACACTGGCGGATGTGGACCTGATCGAGTTGAACGAGGCCTTTGCCGCGCAAGCCTTGGCGGTGATCCGCCTCTTGCAACTGGACGAGGCAATCACGAACGTGAATGGCGGCGCAGTGGCTCTGGGTCATCCGCTCGGGGCGACCGGCGCGAAACTGACCGTACAGATGATTTATGAATTGGCCGCCCGCGACCTGGAAGTCGGACTGATCACGATGTGCGTGGGCGGCGGCATGGGGGCGGCGGGCATTGTGGAACGCGTATAGCAACCAAGGGAGCGGAATGGCCATGCAAAATTTCTTTGTCAATGTCGCGGCCCAGAATGTGGTGCGCCTAGAAACAGAGGAGATGGATCCCGCAGACCTGACCCCGGACCAACTGTTGATTGAAACCGAATGGACCTTCATCAGCGCCGGCACGGAGCTGGCCAACTACACCGGTGTGGAGCCGAAAACTCGCCAGCCGGGCTCTTGGTGCTTTTATCCCTGGCGTTCTGGCTATGCCAATGTTGGCATCGTCAAGGAGGTGGGCTCCGCGGTGACGCGGGCCGCGGTGGGCGATCGGATCTTCACCTATGCCCACCACGAGTCCTGGGCCAAGTATGGGCAGGAACGCCTTGTCTATCCAGTCCCGGATGACATGGCCCCCGACATCGCGGCAGCCTCGCGCATGGCGGGCGTGGCGGCCACCTCCCTCTTGGTGGCCACCCTGCATGGAGCTCCCACCGTGGCCGTATTCGGACTGGGGCTGGTCGGCAATCTGGCTTGCCAACTGTTCCGGGCTCGGGGTTGCCGCGTGATCGGCGTGGACCCGGTCCCCGAGCGTCGAACTCTGGCCACCGCGGTGGGCATTCCCACTGTTATGGGCGGCACGGATGCCGAGGTGCAGGACCAGATCATGGATCTCACGGACGGCTCCGGAGCCGACATCGGCGTGGATGCCGTAGGACACAGCGCGGTCTGCATGCAAGCCCTCCAGGCCACCCGCACCATGGGACAGCTCGTCATTCTGGGGACTCCACGCGCGCCCGTGCAGGGCAACCTGACCGACTTCCTGGGAGAAGTCCACTACCGTTCCATTCGGGTACTTGGGGCTTTGGAATGGCAGTATCCCATGTATCCGACCATCAACACGGAGATCTCCCAGTTTGAGAAGCAGCGCATGATTTTCGACTGGATACGAGAGGGACGTGTACAACTGGAACCGCTGATCTCCCACCGCATGCCGCCGCAGGACATCAAAGCAGCCTACCAAGGCCTGTTGCACCGGAAGGACGCCTATACCGGGGTGCTCCTGCAATGGCCATAGGACCCGCACCGCGCATGCAGAACCGATTTGGCCAGACTTGCCGGATTTCCCTTAGAATCCCAAGGCAGGCCCCTTGGCCCCAATCCGCATTCAGCAGGACAACCCATGACTTGCCCCCCCACCGATCCCTGCATGTACGAATCCCACATGCATACCGAGCTGTGCAAGCACGCCCGTGGCGCTCCGGACGAGTATGCGGCCGTGGCCGTGGAGCGCAACCTGAAAGGCATGACGGTCACCTGCCACTGTCCACTGCCGGATCGCATCAATGCCGAATCCCGCATGACCGCCGACCAAGTAGACACCTATGTACACATGATCCAAGAGACACAGACGCGTTTTCAAGGCCGGCTGGATGTTCGTCTGGGTCTGGAAAGCGACTACCTGCCCCAATTCGTGCCGTGGTTGCAACGGCTCCACGCGGCACAGGACTATTCCTACATTCTGGGCTCGGTGCATCCCCAGGCCGCCTACTATCAAGAGGCCTTCTGGACCGACAACGTACGGGAATTTCAGCGTACGTACTTCAATCATCTGGCCGAGGCCGCCGAGACCGGTCTCTTTGACTGCCTGTCACATCCGGATCTGGTCAAGAACTGCCATCCTGGGAACTGGAACTTCAGTGTTGTGGAGGATGACATCGGCCGCAGTCTGGACCGCATTGCCCGAACCGGCGTCTCCATGGAATTCAACACATCGGGTCTCTTCAAGAAGATCAGGGAATACAATCCCGGCCAAGCCCAGCTGGCCATGATGCGGGAGCGGGATATCACGGTCGTGATCGGCGCCGACGCCCACGTGGCCCAACGGGTCGGTGATCACTTCCCACAGGCCTTGGATGCCCTGCAAAACGTGGGCTATACCCATGTGTCACTGTATCTGGACCGCCAGCGGCAGGACTTGGCGATCGACCAGGTCCGACACTCCCTGCCGATGACGTCCATGGCCGCGTAGACACGGCTCCCGGTTTCCCATGGACATTGTCGAAGAGAAGCTTTCCACTCATCTGGGCGAGGTTGCACTGCTGACCGCCGGACCGACCGACAGCCCTTTGCCTCCTCTCGTGCTGCTCCACGGATTCTTGGCCACCAAGGAGTTCTGGTGCCCTCTGTTGCCTAGCTTGCCACCCCATTTGCGCATACTGGCCTTGGATCTGTGGTCATTGACGCGGGTGCAAGCAGAGGGTACAGGGCTAGACTTTGACTTCCTAGTCGAGGCGCTGGAGGCCTTGCGGCTGCAGCTGGCATTGCCGCGACTGCAGCTGGCGGCCCAAGATCTAGGCAACTTGGTCCTCCTGCGGTACCTGCATCGATATCCCTATGCCGTGGCTCGCAGCGTATTCCTGAGTCCCTCCCTCTATCCGGACCAGAAACTGCCCCAAGGCCTGATTTGGTGGCGACGTCCCCTGACTGGGGCCCTCATGACCGGAGCCCACTTCGAGCAGTCGCTGCAACACTTCTATGGTCAGAGATCCCGCCCCACTCCCGCCTTGCAGACCGCCCTGGCCGGATCCCGCAGAGCTTTTGGGTCCCCTGCCGGCAAGGTCACATTACGGCAGTGGGTGCATTGGGGCAGTCCCCAGTTGTTGTTCTGGGATCACCCCCAGATGCTGCGCGGCGTAGACACGCCCAATCTCATTCTGTACGGGGAGAACAACCCCTATGTCCACTACAGTCAGGTGGAACGGCTCGGGCACCATCTGGACCGGACGCAGACCCGCATCGTGTACCTTGCCCAGTGTGGTCATTTCCCCAGTCTGGAGGCCCCAGAACGCACGGGTCACGAAATGGGGCAATTTCTTATGGCTCCCTGAGGCCGCCTTTATCTCCGGACAGAATTCCTGCCATGTCCACTCGGAACGAACTCAAGCTGCAGGCCGCCGCGGCGGCCCTGGACTTCATAGAGCCAGGAATGGTGGTGGGCTTGGGTGGTGGCAGCACCGCGGCCCTGTTTGTGGCCCAGCTCGGGCAGGCTTTGCAAAACGGTCGGCTCCGGAACATCGTAGGCATACCCAGCGCACCCGTGGTAGGAGCTTTCGCCCAGACCCACGGCGTGCCGCTCACAGACCTGGAGCGTCATCCGCACATTGACGTCTGCGTGGATGGAGCCGACGAGGTCTCTCCCCAATTTGACCTGATCAAAGGCGGCGGCGGTCTCTTGACACGGGAAAAGATATTGGCTCAGGCCAGTGCGGAACTGGTCATCGTGGTGGACGAATACAAGCATGCGGATATGCTGGGGCAACGGTGGGCCGTGCCCGTGGAAGTCATGGCGTTTGGCTGGACTTCGCAGCGGGACTTCATGCAGGAACTGGGGGCCCGCGTCGTCACGGCTCGCCGCCACCCGGACGGAACCCTATATCACACCGATCAGGGCAACCTGATCCTGGATGCCCATTTCGGACCGATACCCACCCCGACGGACATTGCCATGGCGCTGTCCGTACGCGCGGGCGTTGTGGAACATGGCCTGTTTCTCGGCATGACGTCAAAGCTGATCACATCATATGCCACGGGCGCCCTCGCGGTTACCAGCCCTACCTGAGCGCCGGGCGCTACAGCAGCTTGACCACCACCTTGGCATCCTGCCAAAGTTCCTCTAGGTCGTAGTGGGCGCGTCCTTCCTGGGTGAACAGGTGCAGCACCACGTCGCCGTAGTCCAAAAGATGCCAGCCACTACCGTCCGCGGGTCGGCCTTCCACCCCCTGTGGCTTGATTTTCTTCGTGCGGTTGAAATCGGTCAGAATGTCGTCTTCGATCGCCCGGGCGTGCCGATCGTTCAACACGGTGCCAATTAAAAAGTAGTCAGCAATGGCCGTCTGCTCCCGGATGTCCAGCAGAACCACATCCGTGACCTGCTTCTCTTCCAGCAGATTCACTAGTTCCCTGCCCAGCGTCAGACTATCCATCACCTCTCTCCTGTCCATTTCCCGGCGGGTTGGTCGAGGGTCCTTCCACAATCCACTCGTGCACAGTCTGATCCCATGCGAGTGCGTCATCGCCGAACCACAAGGCGATTTCGCTGGCGGCCGTTTCCGGTCCGTCACTGGCATGTACCAGATTGCGGCCGATATCCGTGCCGAGATCCGCGCGAATGGATCCGGCCGCGGCCTCCACCGGATTGGTGGCCCCGACCATGCGGCGCACCATCCGAATTGCGTTGGGGGCCTCCAGCATCAAAATGACCACTGGCGCGCTGCAAAGAAACTCGATCAAGCCTGCGAAGAACGGTTTGTCGGCATGGACCGCATAGTGCCGCCGAGCCAGTTCCGCGGCAACTTGCAGCATGCGCAGATTTACCAGCTTGAGGCCGCGCCGTTCAAAGCGGGACAGAATTTCTCCCACCAGGCCTCGCTGTACCGCATCCGGCTTCACAATCACAAAGGTTCTCTCATTCATGCCGATGGGCTCTCCTCCAAAAAAAGGCTGCGCCGCAGCATCCTGTGGGTGCTAGGCACTTCCAATTGTGGCACTGTACTTTCGACAGGCACAAATCCCAGACCCACCATTGTTTGTGCCAAGGAACCATCCGGGTCCAGCAGGGAAATGTAGGTGCTGGCTATAGCCTGATCCGTTTCGTCTCCCACCAGTGCCAGAATATACCAGCCGGCCAATAAAAACCGGTTGTGCTGCACCAGGGTCCGGCCGGCGGTCAGCACTTCGGAACGCCGATAGTTGCGCCAGGCGCAGATCAGCCAGGCTACATACCAGTCTTCCCTTTCAGGGTATCGGTCGGTCAACTCCGTAAAGACCCGCGCCGCCTCGGGCCAGTGTCGGCTATGCAAATGGGTAAAGCCCAGCGCCGGCAAGTCCAACATCAAGTCGCCATGCATGGCCTGCCATTGGGATCGGTACTCCGTGACAAAGGGATACATCTGCCACAGGCGCTGCCAATACTGCATGGCCTGCCCTTGGCCTGCGTCCCCCTTCAGGTCTCCCAGACAGGCCATCGTGCGGTAGGCCGACACATGCAGGGGATCGGCCTGCAACAGGCGCAGCGCGAAGGACTGGCACTCATCCAGATTCTGGCGGTCCCAGGTAAGGACAAGAGCTCTTTCATACGCCGCCAGATGCCAGGGCCGCTGCGCCATCAGGCCCCGCAAAGCCACCCGCGCGGCCTCCAGATTGCCGGTGGCCAAATGGTCATCCACGCAGTTCATCCAGTAGGCAAGCGGGACCATCTCAACGCCGGGCCGTTCCGGGCCGCGGGAATCCGGGGATGCAGCGTCCATCAGGCATAGCCCCATTGCTGAGCGGCGGCCACAAGCAACTCCGTCGTATCCGATTCCGCCATCTCCGAGGGTCCAAAGGGATCCAGAAGTTCCCGCTGGCCCAAGAGCAGCCGCAGTGTATTGTGTATACCATGGCTCAGCACCTGCAGTTCATAGCCTCCCTCCAGAACCACCACCAACTTTCCTTGCGCGGTTTCCTCGGCCAAGTCCAGCAGCGTGCGGACGAGGTCGGCATAACCGCGCAGGGACAGATTCAAGTGGGCCAGAGGATCCCGCCAATGACCGTCGAACCCAGCGGAAACCAGCACCAGTTGCGGCTTGAAGTCCCGGACCAACGGACAGACAACCCTATCCAGGAGCTGGTGCACACCGGCATCTCCCGCGCCCGCCGGCAGGGGCAGATTGCAGTTGGCCCCCAACCCGGGTCCGGCGCCGATTTCCGACAGGGCGCCAGTCATGGGAAACAGGGGATGTTGGTGCAGGCTGACAAAAAGCACCTTCGGATCTGTATAGAAAATGTCTTGGGTGCCGTTGCCATGATGCACGTCAAAATCCAGAATCAGGATGCGCTCCACTCCCCAATGGAACTGCACCCAGCGAGCCGCAAGAGCCACGTTGTTAAGCAGGCAAAAGCCCATGGCCCTTGCGGCGGAGGCATGATGTCCAGGGGGCCTGATCAACGCCATGCCATTGTCGGCGCGCCCGGTCCAGACCGCCTCGGTTACCTGCAGGGCCGCGCCCGCGGCCCGCAGCGACACCTGCCCACTGCATGCATTCAGATAAGTGTCGATATCCAGCCACGCCACCTGGTCGAGTTGCACCGGGGTCCGCAGCCAGGTCCAGATTCCGGGATCGTGGACCAAATCCACCTGTTGCCGGGTCGCAGGGCGAGGAGGAAGACACATGCATTGCGCATGCAGTCCCGTGCGCCGCAGCAGCTCCAGCGTCGATTTGAGCCGACCTGCATGCTCGGGATGACCCTGCAGATTGTGTTGGACATGGTCCGGGTCGTAGGACAAGATGGTCCGGCGGGGAGTGTCGATTCAGATGTTCCTGTTCCTAGGGGGCCGCGCATTGACCTCTCCCGAGTATACTGCTCCATGAATTCCCTTTCCGGATCCCAACATCCGTCCTCGGTTCAATCCCATGAATCTGAACACCTTGCTCGCCGTGCGCCGCAGCCAGCAGCCGCACAAGCAAGCGCTGACATTTCAGGACACAGGAAGGTCTTGGACCTATGCGCAGCTGCAGGAAGAGGCCCTCGCCATGGGCCAACACCTGACGCGCCACGGCGTGACCCAATACGACCGCGTCGTGATCTGGGCCGAAAATTCCGGCGCCTACATCGTCGCCCTGATGGCCCTGTGGCAACTCGGCGCCATTGTCGTGCCCGTGAATCCACGCTATCGGCAGCGGGAAATGGAATTCATTCTGGCCGATTGCACTCCCCAGGCATTGCTGTTCGAGGAGTGCAACAGGCACAGGCTCCGGGACATGGGTTTGGGGCCGTTGCTGGAGCGAGTGACAACGCTGTCCTTGGATCAGGCTCCGCTCGTCCACGATGAGTCCCCCCCGACCCCTGTGGTGGGCAGCGACGACACCGCCCTGATCATGTACACCTCGGGCACCACGGGACGCAGCAAGGGGGCCATGATCTCGCACAACAATCTGGTGGCTACGGTCACGAGCTTGGTGGCCGCTTGGGGTTGGCAAGCAGGCGATGGGTTGCTGCTGACGCTGCCGTTGTTTCACGTGCATGGCTTGGAAGTGGGCCTGCTGTGTGCCCTGACGGCAGGCGCGTCGGTCAATCTGCACCGGACCTTCAAGGCTCAAACGGTCCTGCAACAGTTGCAGGACCCGAGAACCACCCTCTTTTTCGCGGTGCCTACCATGTACTTCCGTCTCATCCGTTTCATGGAGGAAACCGCGGCGCCCGACCTGAGCCACATACGACTCTTCTGCTCCGGCAGCGCACCTCTGGCCGCGGAGGATCACAAAAGATTTCAGAGGCTGACAGGACATGTCATACTGGAAAGATATGGCATGACGGAAACGGGCATGAATTACAGCAATCCCCTAGCCGGAACCAGAATGCCCAGCACCGTAGGGCTGCCGTTGCCGGGCGTTTCCGGGCGCATCGTGGATGACCAAGACCAGGAACTGCCTTGGGGCCAAGAGGGTCATTTGCAAGTGCGCGGCAGCAACGTGATTTCCGCCTATTGGAATGCTCCAGAACAAACCGCCCGCGCCTTTGTCCAAGATGATCTGGGACACCGTTGGTTCCGGACCGGCGACATGGGCCGTTTCGATCCGGACACAGGCTACCTGACATTGCTGGGCCGCAGCCATGAGTGCATTCTGTCGGGAGGCTTCAACGTGTATCCCCGGGAGGTAGAGGAAGTTCTGCTGCAATGCCCCGACATCGAGGAAGCCGCGGTGGTGGGCCATCCCCATCCCGAATGGGGCGAAACGCCGCTGGCCTTCGTGGTGGCGCCCGATTCCTGCGACCCAGAGGCCGTGACGACTTTCTGCCGTCAGCACCTGGCAAGTTTCAAGGTGCCCACGGCGATCCATGTCGTGCCGGCCTTGCCTCGCAACGCGATGGGCAAGCTGCAGAAGCATCTGTTGCCCTGCAGCTGAACTGTCCATGCACATTTCTGTCGAGTATCGATCCATGCGCGTCATCGCCCGTCGCTATTATTTGCATATGCAAAGCCGCGCCCAATGGCAACCTGTACAACAGACGAAGCCGACCGATGTCCATCTGCATAAGGCCCAAACGCCCAGTCCGGAGTTCAGCCGCTTTCTCTACACGGCTGTGGGCGGAGACTGGTATTGGATAGACCGGCTGGGCTGGTCCTATGATCAGTGGATGGATCTGATCGCGGACCCGGATTTCCATACTTGGGTCTTGTACAAGGACGGCACACCCGCCGGCTTCTTTGAGCTGCACCAAGCTAGGCAGGAGGTGGAGATTGCCAGCTTCGGGCTACTCCGCCGTTTTCAACGTACAGGATTGGGAGGCTACTTCATCTCCAAGGCCATAGCCTGCGCTTGGGATTTGAATCCGCAGCGGGTGTGGTTGCACACCTGTGAGCTGGACCATCCCAATGCCTTGAGCAACTATCAAAAACGCGGCTTCGAGATCTACGAAGAGGGGGAATGCCAATATGACCTGCCTCCACAGCCCATTGGACCCTGGGTGGGATCCCTGCGGGACACTCATCCCGAGCAGCGCTTTGCCTGAATCAAGCCCGGAAGGATGATTGTCTTCGCAAAGACTCAAGCCACTGTCCAGTCCAGAGATCTCCTTCCACCATACCCTGTTCGTGCAGCGCCGCCCCCTCAGTCCCAAGACAAAGCACCTCTGCACTCGTCTGGTGCAACCGAACTCTGAGGTCTGCCGACAGCTTCGCCACGGGAAAGCGGCGTTGCAGAATCTGGGATGCGGCACGGTTCTTCTTGATGGATACACGCATGCGAATGGGTCGGCGTCCCGTCAACTTGTTTGAAACCCGCGTTTCAACCTGCTAGAATTCGATTGGTGGGAGCCCCTCTTCCCCTTTTTGTCCCTGCTGTATATTCAAACCTCAGAGCAGACTTTGTGAACTGATTTCGGATTCTGCGGATTTCGCCTTTGCGGCATCTTGGTTTGAGACACGTCTGGGTTGCCAAGGTGGCCCAGGGTGGCTTGGCAAAGCCAGGCAGGGATCGGATCCTTGCCCATTGATACAGAGCAAGCACACCCAATCCAATCCGCAGCATCCAGTGCAAAGCGACTGCATAACCCGGACTCCAGTTCTGTACATAGCCTAGGGATCCGAAAGAGTGGGATCTGCACAGGTACCGGACCTTGTTCCATTGCGTTAGCGTTTGGTTACATAGACAACGACTCGTTAGCACGGTCGGGTGTTCCCTCTCAGTCCGTTGAGTGCTTGGTTTCCGTGGCAGCGAAGCCTGATGGATCGCGCAGGGGCCCGTCTCGGGACACTGAATTTGCCTAGATCTTGTGAAGCTTGCACGCGTCTGCCTGTGGCCTGTTGGAACCGAGATGTCATGTATCCGCAATTGGAGTAATGCACTTTCATGGCTAGAACCAAATCGCACAAAGGACAACCCCAGCTTTCCTTTGTCGCCCTCAAGAATCAGAGCAACGAGGAACTGCTGTCCTTGGCGCAGGAGCATCACGTCAAGCGCGCACACCGCCTGAAAAGAAAGGAGCTGATTCTCAACATCCTGCAGAACGCGGCGGAAGCCCGGGGCAGCCTGTTTGGCGGCGGAGTATTGGAAATCATGTCCGACGGAGTCGGGTTCCTGCGCACGGATCACCTGTTGCCGGGACAGGATGACGTCTATGTCAGTCAAAGTCAGATTCGGCGTTTTGGACTGCGCACAGGCGACATGGTCATTGGCCAGTTCCGGAAACCCAAGACCTCTGAACGGTACAACGGCCTGCTGAAAGTCGAGACCGTCAACGACAAGGAACCCAGCGAAGCCAAGCTGCGGCCCCGATTTGAACGGCTGACCCCGATTTTCCCGGAGGAACAACTGTACTTGGAAACCTCCCCCAGCATCCTGGCGACCCGGCTCATCGACATGTTGTGTCCGATTGGCCGCGGCCAGCGCGGCCTGATCGTGTCCCCTCCCATGGCGGGCAAGACCACCATCTTGAAGCGCATTGCCAACGGCATTACGGCCAACCATGAGGATACGCATCTGATAGTCCTCCTGATCGGCGAACGGCCCGAGGAAGTGACGGATATGGAACGGTCCGTGCAGGGCGAGGTCTTCAGCAGCACGTTTGACGAACCTGTCCACAACCATGTGGCCGTGTCCGAAATGGCGCTGGAACGCGCGCGGCGCCTCGTGGAATTCAGGCAGGATGTCGTCATTCTGCTGGACAGCATTACCCGGTTGTCCCGCGCCTACAATCTAGCCGTGCCACCTTCTGGCAGAACCCTGTCGGGCGGCATTGATCCGGCGGCCCTATATCCCCCCAAGAAGATCTTCGGCACGGCCCGCAACATTGAAGAAGGCGGGTCCTTGACCATTCTGGCGACTACGCTGGTGGATACGGGAAGTCGCATGGACGACATGATTTACGAGGAGTTCAAGGGGACAGGCAACATGGAGCTGCACCTTGACCGCCGTCTGGCCGAACGCCGCATCTTTCCCGCCATAGATGTGGAACGCAGCGGCACCCGGGCCGAGGAGAAACTGCTGGATCCGGAAGTCCTGACCAAGGTCTATACCCTGCGGCGCATGATTGACGCGGTCGGCGGCAGCCAAGAGGCGATCCTGCCCATATTGGAAAGACTCAGCAAATCCTCCAACAACACCGAATTCCTGGACAAGCTCACCGTCTAGGCCAGCCTGCAGGACCGACCGCCGATATGCATCGGCGGATCAGGGCCGCGCGCGCCGCTGTGTCGTGATACGATGGTCCCCCACCGCAATGGAAACCCGTTCAGATGTCCATTGCACGCGACACAATGCACATGCACACCCGCCTCGCTTCAGACATGGGAGAGCTTGGCTTTCAACCGCGCCACGCGCCCCGTATATGGGTGGAGCGCCTGCGTCGGCACCAGTCCTTCCTGACCATCACCTTCGTCTTTTTGATTGTGATGACAGTGGTTCTGGGCTGGATCAACATTGACATGCTGGATGCATTGTCCACTCGCACAATCGGCAACTTCAGTCCCCGGGACCAGGAGCTGATTGACATCACGGCGCTGGTAGAGGTGCCGCAAGGCCAAGGCTTGGCCGCCCGGATCAGTCGCCCCATTCAGGTGCCGTCTCCATACGGCGAACGCCTCGCGGACACAGCGCGTCTCCAAGCCCCGAACGTCGCTGCGCAATTCACCGGAGCCAGCGGCATGCGCAACTACACTGTCCGGCCGGGGGACACCGTGTGGGGGCTGTCACAACAACTGGGTCTGAAGGCGGAGACCCTCCTCTGGACCAATCCGCGGATCAATGAATCCACGGCCCATCTGTCGGTGGGTGACCAACTCACCATTCCACCCGTGGACGGCGCATTGCACAAGGTGGATCCCGGAGACACGCTCTCCGCAATTTCCCAGCTGTACGAAGTGGAACTTGACATCATTCTCGGCTTTGTCCCCAATGAACTGAAGAGCAACGTCATATTCCCGGGCCAAGAGCTGTTCATTCCGGGCGGCATCCGCCCGCCGCCGCCCGAAAAATCCTTTATTACCTACGGTGCAGACCATGTGCCCCCCGCCTTCATTGGATCCGGTGTCTTTCAGGTGCCTGTGACTAACACGTACATCAGTCAGGGATACTGGACCAATCACCGGGCGCTTGACTACGTCGGATTAAGCGGCGCTCCCGTGCACGCAGTGGACCATGGCGTGGTGGCCTATGCGAACTTTGGCTGGAATCACGGGTACGGAAATCTGGTGGTCATAGACCACGGCAATGGCTTCACATCTCTCTATGCCCACCTGTCCACGTTTTCCGTGCGCAAGGGGAACGGCGTGCGACAGGGCCAGATTGTGGGCGCCATAGGCAACTCGGGCAACAGTACGGGGCCACATCTGCATCTGGAAATCCGGAAAGACAACCGGTCTCTGAACCCGGCCCTGTTCCTGCGCTGAGTCAGGTTACGGGTATGCCACCCCTGGTCAGGACCGTTGGGTCCAGCAGCCGGTCCAGTTCCTCCGCAGACAGATCGGTCAATTCCAGGGCCACGTCCTTGAGCGCGCGATTTTCCGCGTAGGCCCGCTTGGCAATCTTGGCTCCCAGCGCGTATCCAATGACGGGGTTGAGGGCTGTCACCAGTATGGGATTGCGCTCCAGTGCAGCCCGAATTCGCTCTTCGTTGACCGTGAATCCCGCTATGGCCCGCGCGGCCAGGCTACGGCTGGCATTGCTCAGCAAAGCCACGCTTTCCAGAAGATTGTGAGCCAGCAAGGGCAGAGTGACGTTGAGCTGAAAGATGCCGGTGGCCCCCGCCTGCCCCACGGCCACGTCGTTGCCCATCACTTGGGCACAGGCCATCAGCACCGCTTCGGGAATGACCGGGTTGATCTTGCCCGGCATGATGCTGCTGCCCGGTTGCAGTGCCGGCAGGGAGATCTCGCCCAGCCCGGCAATGGGACCGCTGTTCATCCAGCGCAGATCGTTGCAAATCTTGGTCAGAGATACCGCGACAGTGCGCAAGTGGCCACTCACGTCCACGATGACATCCTGCGCGGCCATGCCGGCAAAGAGATTTCCGGCCTGCGTAAAATCGAGACCCGTCAGACGGGAGAGATGCGCCAGTGCCCGTCGGCTGAACTCAGGATGAGCATTGAGACCCGTGCCTACCGCCGTTCCACCCAGCGCCAGCGCCTGGAGTCCCGGCAAGGCGGCTTGCAAGCGATCTCGATTGGCGGTTACTTGGGCCAACCAGCCTCCCATTTCCTGGCCCAGCGTAACGGGGATGGCATCCATGAGATGGGTGCGGCCTGTCTTGGTGATATCACCGTACAATTCAATCTTGCGGGCAATGGTGTCGGCCAGACAGTTCAGGGCAGGCAACAGATCCTGGTGAATGGTCCACGCCACGCTAACATGCAGTGCGCTGGGAATCACGTCATTGCTGCTCTGGCTCATATTGACATCGTCGTTGGGGTGAACGGTCTCCCCCATGGCGCCGCGGGCCAAGGCAGCGATGACTTCATTGGCATTCATGTTGGTACTAGTGCCGGATCCGGTTTGGAAAATATCCAAGGGAAATTCAGCATCGTGCCGGTTGGCCGCTACCGCCGCCGCCGCCGCCGAGATAGCCTGAGCCTTGTCCAAGGCCAGCAATCCCAAATCCCCGTTGGCCAAGGCTGCAGCCTGCTTGATCCAGCCCAAGGCGCGCACAAAGCTCGCCGGAAAGCGGTACGGACTGAGGGCAAAATTGTCCAGGGCTCTCTGAGTCTGGGCGCCATACAGAGCCTTGGCAGGCAACTCGACCGGTCCCAGGCTGTCTTCCTCGATGCGTACTTGGGGGGGCATGGAACTCTTCTACTCCGGTGCAGTGGTCAGGGACATGGACGAGTGACTGCAGGCCACACCTGCAAGTTTTTCCTCTGTCGGGATTCTAATGCAGAGTGGCGGCCACACCCTGACCGCGGAGTGTCCGCGGCAGAGACGGTCAAGTGGGATCCAGGCCCACCCAAGCGCGGAATTCGGACTCCGACAGCAAGCGGATGCCATGCCCTTGCGCCACCAGTCTCAAGGCCTAGCGCTCCTTTCGGCCCCATGGAGGCCCCCGGCCTTGGCGCCACAACCAAGGCCGTGGCACGAGGAGTGACCCGTATGCCCACGCTGCCACCCAGCGAAACGACTAGCCGGGCCGCCGCTCTACGGGACAGAGACAGGCGGCCCGTGAAAACCAGCACTTGGGTGCCGAGCGGCCCATCCTGGCGACTAGTGGATGTGTGTAATATGTAAGGGGATCGGCTGCGTCGGCCTTGAGTCCTTGATCACGATTTTGGCCGCACAGACGGCATCCGCCAGCGCATCATGATGACGGAGTTCCAAGGTCGAAGTCGGCCGCCAACTTGTGGAGGGCATAGCCCGCCGGAAATATCGGTCCGGCCAGGTACGTCGCACCAGCGTGGCGCTGTCCCTCCACTCCACGTACTGCAGGGGACGGAGACCATAACTCTGACAAGCTTTCTGCAACGCGGCCTTGTCGAAGGAGGCCAGAACTGACCACCAACCCTGACAGCCATTGTTGCACTTCCGGAAAGACATCGGGCCAGACAGGAGCGCCATCCACCCGCGCTCGAAAGGCGATCAGGGTTTGCCAGCGATCCGTGCTTGTGCCCGCCTCCACATGGCAGATGCTGACTTGCCTGCCGTTGGCGGTCTCCACATCCACCAAGGCAAAGTCCGGTGCGATCCGAATCCAGGTTGTCACCATTCGATCGCGGCCAAAGAGAGATGAGCGGCATATGAGCGAATGCAACCCAAAGGGGGCAACCGGCCCGGCCTTGGCGGATTGCCTCCGTCAAGCCCTGACATCGGTCTCCGCCGTCCTAACCACTGCGGCCAACTGTTTGCGTTATATTTGCATTGGGGATCTTGGGGGCGAAGACCTCCGCGCCATTCACAAACTAGATACAATTGAGGGACATCGAATCAGAGAAAGGCTAACCGCCGAAATCCGGCGCAGACGCATTCCTCGGCCTCGGGGCAGCAATGGCAAGGCGAGACATGAATTCACAAGGGGCCATCAGATCTCTGCAGTAGGCCAGTCAGCGAGGACGTCGCGGAGAATCGATGCCTTCTGTTCCTGTTGTCGAGACAAGGAAAAATTCACGGGCAAAGGCCATGCATACCAAACTAGTTGTAATTGACGACGACCGGTTTTTCCGCAAATCGGCCCAGCGGTTTCTGGAGAGTCATCTGGACGACGCAATGGTCATCAGTTGCGACAGCGCCGAGGAGGGCGAACGCATGATTCGACTCCATCGTCCGCAGATTGTCATCTTGGATCTGAAACTTCCTGGCATTAGCGGCATGGATCTGCTGGCAAGATTGCCTCACGGCCCGCGCGACCCTGACGTGATTGTCGTCTCGGGACAACCGGCCACGGATGAGCAAACTGAGGAGACCTACATTGAGGCTCTGGGACTGGGGGCGCACCATTTCCATCGCAAGGGTGACGGGCAGGCCCGCATGCTGGCCCAAGTCAAACGGCTGATTGAAGAACGGCAGGCGATGCGCAAGGAACACACCGTAGAGAACGAAACGCTGCAGGTCCCCCAATTGGACCTGGTGCTCTATCGAGACGACAACCGGGCCATCAACCGCGGTCAGGATGTCAATCTGACTCCGGTGGAAGGCCGCTATCTCGGTCTGCTGATGGAAAACTGCAACAAGGTGGTGTCCTTGGAAAGGTTCTATACCGTGCTCTGTGAAGCCGAAGGCGAGTCCAGCCAGCTCTTTGACCAGACCAACAAGCAGACCATCCGTGCCCACATCTGCTACTTGCGGAAAAAGCTGGGGCAGAACACCGAGAGCGAGTCCCTGATCCAGACAGTCCGCACCAAAGGATATAAGCTAGTGGCGCCAACGGAACAGCCCGAGGCCATGTCCGCCTAACCCGCTTCAAGCCGTACCGGTCGGGCTGTGGGAAGCGCGACATCATGCCCTCCATCATGGACAGCCGTCTCCATCTGACAGAGACGCGGCCATTCTGCGCCATCGTGGGGAGGCCTTGGGAGTGCGTCTAGGCCAATATCTGACTCTGGTCAACACCACGCTGGTATTGCTGCTGGTGGTATTGACGCTTTTTGCCACCACCCTCATCTCCTACCGCTTAGTGGAACTGGGGTTTCGGGCGCGTCTGACGCGGGAAGCCACGGCCATTTCCCGACAGACGACGGAGTTTCTCGAGGCAACCTCGCTGCCTTCCCTGACACTGGGCAACATTTTCTTTCTGGCCGAGCCGGACAGTTTCGTGCGCGTGCTCCTCTATGACGAAGGCCAACAGTTGCAGACGGTAGCCACGAGCATACGGGTGACCGCCATGCTGCCCTGCAATATCTTGGACCCCGACTATCAGGACAGGAGAAATCGGTGGGCCACCGCCGTGATTCGCAGGGATATGGAAGCGGCCCCGCGGCAACCGGAACACTTCACTTTCGAGGCCGAGTTTTGCTATAGCCAACCTGACCCGGACAGCACGGCCACCAATCCCCATTACACCTGCGCCCAGTGCCGTCCGGAGACCGTCTGGATCGCCCTGGTGCCGGTGTACGCTCCGGAATCGGCCACGCCCAATGAAGCCCAGTCCTCACAGCCGCGAGTGATTGGCCTCATCGAAGTGATTCAGTCCAATGACTTTCTGGAAGAGGTGCAGACGCGTCTGAGGGCCCTTTTCTGGACCAGCAGCCTAGGCTGTTTTCTGACCGTAAGTCTGGCCACCTACACCGTG
Organism: Caldilineaceae bacterium; assembly: GCA_963422415.1. Taxonomy (GTDB): domain Bacteria; phylum Chloroflexota; class Anaerolineae; order Caldilineales; family Caldilineaceae; genus Bin34. Next base: position 1,256,204 of record OY729430.1, on the reverse strand, counting down.
TCGCGCTTTTTCACCTCCCCCCTGTCCCGGATCACCCAGTCCATCAGCCGCATCCAGAATACGGCGGAGGCCACCCTGCCCTTGGATGTGGAAAACGTGCGAGGCATTCAGGAAGTCATGGAATTGACGGAGGCCTTTCAAGGCATGCAACGGCGGCTGGGCCGGAACCTGAAGAGCAAACAGGATATGGCATCCAACCTGAGTCACGAACTGCGCAATGCATTGGGCGCGCTGGAGCTGGACATAGAGACCCTGGACCATCGCCTGAAACGACAGGTGGAGGATCCGGTCATCGCGGAGACTCTGGACGACATGCGACAGAATGTGATGGAAATGCTGGACATGAGCAACCGCACCTTGGTGGCCCTATATTCGGAAACCTCCTCCATTGACCTGAAACTGGAAAGGGTGGAGGTGGGCCCTCTATTGGAAGAGACCGTCTCGGCTCTGCAGTCGACAGCACGCCAAAAACAAATCCGCTTGCGCGTGGAACCCTTGGAAGAACACTGCGTCGTGGTCCTCGATCGGACCTATTTCAAGAACGATGTGCTGTTGGAGATCGTGGTCAACGCCATCAACTACACCCATCGAGGGAAAGACATCGTCGTCGGAGCCAACCAAGCGGGCCAATGGGTGCGCATCTATATCAAGGACACAGGTCCCGGCATAGATCCAGAACATCACGAATCCATCTTTGACCCCTACTTCCGGGTGGACCAGACAGCCAATCCGGGGCAGAACAATTGGGGGTTGGGCCTCAGTCTGGCCCGCGGTCTGGTCCGGCAGCTCGGAGGCGACATTCATATTTCCAGTCAACCAGACATGGGCAGCACCTTTTCCATCGTGCTGCCCGCCGTCAATATGGAGGAGACCTCCGACCCGGCATAGCCCTCGGCCCCATGCCTTCGGGGGCGATGTATGGTGGTGGTCGGACCACTGCGTCTAGTTATTCCAGGCGTGTCACGCGCAGCAGGACCTGGGGTGAAAGTCCGGTCAGGCGTGTGACCTGTCCATCCGGCCAATATACCTCCAGACTTTCCAGGGTCGCCTCTGCCGGCAAGCCAAAATGGAGGCGGGTGGGTTCACCCGAGAGATAGCCGCTGTTGGATCGCACGCTGCGGGACAGAGTGCCCCGATCCGTATGCAGCACTACCTTGGCGCCGAGCGCAAAAGTGTTGCCCTGTCCCGGCCAATGCAATTCCGCGCCCAGCGATGAACCGGTACAGAGCCGGTTTTCAAAGACGACGGCGGGATCCAGCAGATTGTTGACCACGATGTCCAGATCACCGTCCGTGTCCAAGTCGGCCATGACCATGCTGCGGCCGCCATCCGTACTGCCCAGACCCCAGTCCGGCATCCACTGGAAGCCCTCCTCCCCGGCATTGCGAAACACCAGATTTTCTTCGACCAGCTCCGCATTTTCAAGATGTGAAAACATCTCTTGGGACTGCATGCCGTTGACTACATAGAGATCCAACAGGCCATCATTGTCCAGATCCCCGAATTGGGCGGACCAAGTCCAGCCGGTGGCTTCAAGAGCCGATCTTTCCGCCTGATCTTCGTAGCGGCCGGCCGCCCCCATGACCTGCAGCACGTTGTGCATGACCTGACCACCGGTCACCTCGAAATCCATGTCCTCCATGAGTGGCATCCATTGCGCCATGGTGGCCTCGTCCGTCCGAAACGGCTTCATGTCTGCGGCAAAAATCTCCAGATCGCCGTCATTGTCCAGATCCCCGGAGGCAAAGCTCATGGTGTTGCGGGTGACTTGTGGGAAGACTCGCTGTTCTTCCCAACCCGAGTCGGTACGGAGCCAAGTCTGATCCGGTAGCTCGAAATCCTGTCCGACCAAAATGTCAAAGCGGCCGTCCGCATTGAAGTCTTCCAGCAGGATCGCCAGAGCCTGCGCCTTGTGCGAGAGAAATGCGCGGGTGAACTTTCCCGAAAGACCATTTTGGCTCATCACGAAAACGCCGCCGCTCGGCGCCATGATGCCCTCTTCCTTCTGCCGCTCGGCGTCATAGGTGGCCACCACCGCGTCCAGATCGTGGTCATTGTCAACATCGGCCCAAGCCATGACATAGGTGCGGTCCGGGAACAAGGAAAGCACCTGACGCGAGAAGGTGCGCCCCCCTTGACCATCGGGCCGGTTGTACAATGCCACGGGCAGGAAACGGCGCAGCGCAAAAGTGATGTCAAGCCATCCGTCGCCGTCCAGATCCACGACGCTGACGGACCGGGTATGACGCGCCGGCAGGTCCTCGCGACGGAAAGTCCATGCGCCTTCATTCCACAGCACGGCGTTGGGGCCATCCAGATTGGCCAAGACCAAATCCAGGCGACCATCCCGGTCCAGATCATTGACGGCCAGACCGGATCCGTTGCTGGCGAAGAGGTGCACCGGATCTTCGTTCACGTTGGTGGTGAAGTCCAACTTGTGTTCGACGAAGCGATTCAGGCACGGGGCCGCCACCTGGTACGGCAACACGTCCAGCCGGCTCGCCACCTCCCCCGAGGCGGTGGCGGGCAGCAGCAGGGGTGCGGTGCAGCCGCTGAGCAACAGCAGACACAGCAGCAGGCTTGCGCGCCGCCCTAGCCGCGGCAGGGTGGACTTGTCGACAGCAGAAAATATCACAAACAGACGCATCTTCTTCAACTCCATTTGACTACGGCTCCCGTCAGCTCCGGCACGGCCTTCTCGTCGATCGCGGCGTATAGCTCTGGCATGTCTTCCGCATTCACGGAATGACTGATGGTCTTGCTCCAAGGCAGGGCACCCGAGGCAATATTGCGCAGGACGGCCTCCCGGCAGGGCTGGAGGCCGTCGTTGCAGGGAAAATATGTGGTCAGCTGTTTCGCATGCGGCACCATGAAGTTGAAGGTCACCGGCGCGCTGCCCAGATTGCCCAGATAGACAAACTTGCCGAAGGTACGGCACAAGGCCAGCGCGGAGTCCAGGTTGCGGGGAATGCCGGTCGCCTCGAACACCACATCGCCGCCCTCCGGCTGGAACGCCAGGATGGCATCCTGCACATTGCCGGTTCGCGCGTCCACAAGATGATCAGCGCCCAGTTCGCGAGCCAGACGCATCCGGGTTTCATTCAGATCCACTCCAATGACAACGGCCCCGCGCAGACGGGCCGCCAGCATGGCTCCGATCCCAATCGGGCCCAATCCCTGGATGACGACTCGATCGCCCATTTGCACTCCGGCCATGTTGACGGCGTTGTAGCCTACGGCGGGCATGACAAACATGCTGCCCACTTCCGGGGAGACACCGTCCGGCAGGATCTCAAGCTCTTGATCCTGAGGCACCACCGCCTGGCTGGCATGAGTGCCGGCACAGGAATTCACGATCTGACCCTGCCACTCGAACTCGACGAAATTGCGCCGGTAATAGACGACGTCCCCGATTGTGAAACGGTCCACCGCGCTGCCTGTCTCCACCACCCGTCCCGTGGCCTGATAGCCAGTGCAGACCGGAAAGGCTCCCCAGTCCAGACACCCTTGAATGACCATGAACTCTGTACCCACGCTGACCCCGGAATAGAGGGTCTGAATCCGCACTTGGTCAGGGGTCAAATCGGGTTCGCCGAAGGATTCCAACGTAAAACGGCGGTCCTGGGTTGCGATGAGAGCCTGTATGGCCATATGTCCCCTTGACAAAAGGACCTTTGTGGGGCTAGTCCCTACGGCCCTTCAAGGCAATGCCTTCCCCGAAGAATAGCGTTGGGCGCAGAATTTAAGGATGAACGGACGGGCAGCAGCGAGAGCGTGGCTCCCGCCATCAGCGGATTCCAGCAGACCGTATCCTGTCCCAGGATATTAGGCCAAGCCCAAGGTCTTCATCTCCCGGGAACTGACAATTGGCAGGGGCCACAGGAAGTCGTCCCAACTCCACATGAACGAAAATGTCCTAAGGTGACCCGCGTCGGCTTGGGAAGGGGCACCGTCACGCCCCAGTATATGCGCAGCAGGTGCAGCCGTCAATCTCGAAGGCACTCCAGTTCCAGGGAAACGAACTTGAAGAATCTATCCCCTAGGGGTTGAAGACCAAGGGCGCGGCCAAGCCTGACAGGAATCGATCCGGCCCCTGCGGCCGATCAGATCCAAGAGGGGAGTTCTGACGCCTGAAAGGGAATTCAGGAGAATCGTCAGGCAGTGTACGAAGCTCTGCTCCCGTTCGGGAAAGGGCAAGCGGACGGGCGCCAAGGGACAGGCCCCATGCCCAGGAGCCAGAAAACCTCGTCTTGAGAATCTTGGTCTTGTATCCAACTTTTCCCAATACGCCCCTGCAATCGGCACAATCGGGTGATCAAGACGAAAGAGACAGTGGACGCTAGACAGTGGGACGCTGTGGTACAAAGCCGATTTCAGCCTCTATGCGACGAATGTCATAAACGGGATCGCGTTCATGTCCCGGTCGTTCATAGTGCGAAAAATCCAGCCGATCGGCGTCGACTCCATACCAAGCCTTCAATACCTCAGGCACCGGATCATGGGTGCAGGCCGTGGGGGCCACTGCATTCATGATGCGCAGTCCAGCCTTGAAAGGGGATTCCACCGCGCGGACGAAGCACTCCACGGCATCGCCAAGATACATGCGGGAAAGGCTAGCCAAGGCCCAATCCCGCAAGGGATCTCCCGCCGAAACAGGGTCCAGACGCACCTCGTCCCGGACAATGGCCGCCAATCGAATGTTGACTATGTCCAATTCAGGATTCTGTCGCGCGAGGTACCGGGTCACTTCCTCCATCAGGTACTTGGAGAGCCCATAGCCATCCCGATCCAGACAGGGATGTTCATCCGGGATAGGCACCTGTAGCGGGCGGAACAGTCGATTCTGTATGCCGATCAGGGCAATGGAACTGGCCAGAACGAACTTGCATCCGCCTCGGTCGATCAGGTAGCGAAGCAGGGCATGGGTCCCGCTCACGTTGACGCGGATGCCGTCTTCCTCCAGGCAACCTCCCGTTACAGCGGCCAGATGAACCACAGTGTCGATTGGCACGCCATCCAACCGAGACAGCACATCAGGCCGTGTAAAGTCTCCGCGGAACGTTGTCACGCCCTCCACAGGAGTCTCGGCTCGGGACAGACAAACTACCTCATGATCGTCCTTGAGTCGCGCCGTCAAGGCCTGGCCAATGAAACCACTGGAACCCGTGACGAGCACAGCCGACATTATGCGCGCCTATTTCCTTTCTTCAACCTCTGGAGCAAATCCGTCTGCGAATCGTAGCACAAGGCCTTGAACTAGCTACAGGGGATGTTATAGGGCGGCAGGTTGAATTTCGCCGTCCAAGACTTGGCCCACCAATGTCTTGAGCCGCACTTGAGAAATCCGATTGGTCAGGAGTTCCGGTGTGTATGTGACTGTTTCCACCCTAAGGTAGTTGTCGGTGTAGCCGTTCCACAGATACCCTTCCGCATCGGCCAGCTCCTGTCCTTTGCCCTCCCACAGGACAGGACGCACGGAGTGCAGGAAACCCTGTCGGATTTTCTGTCCAGTGGCCTCGACCACGGTTTGCACTTGCCTGAGCCTGTCCTTCTTGACCGACTTGGACAGCTGGTCCGGGAGCGTGGCCGCCCGTGTTCCTGGCCGGGAGCTGAAGGGAAAGACATGGACATCTACAAATTGCATTTCCGCCACAAACTTCAGGCTTTCGGCAAATTCGCCATTGGATTCCCCCGGGAATCCCACGATGATGTCTGTGGTGACAGTCAATCCGGGAATGTGCTGGCGGGCCAATTCCACCAGATGGGCAAAGGATTCGGTCGTGCAGCGTCGGCCCATGCGCTTGAGCAAGCGGTCCGTACCCGCTTGCAGGGGCAGGTGCAAGTGGGGACAGAGACGGTCAGGCCACTTCTCCCAGCAGTGGAACAACCTTTCATCCACATTCCATGGCTCCAGGCTGCTAAGACGCAGACGCGGTATCTCGGTCTCTGTCAGAATGCGACGCACCAATTGGGGCAATCCCACGAACCGGTCCTCAGCGTCGACAGCACCATAGCTGCCCAGATGCACCCCCGTAAGCACAGCTTCCTGAAAGCCGTCCCGGCTCAGCTCTTGAATTTCCCGAATTATCTGATGCGGGGCCTTGCTGCGACTGTCTCCGCGGGCTACCGTGACCACGCAGAAAGTACATTTGAGATGGCAGCCATCCTGGATTTTGACAAAGGCTCGTGTGCGCGCATGCGGATCCGACGATATGGGTGACGCTGTGGGGTGCACCTGTTCCAGAGATTGCAGATCGGGAAATTCGTTGCTCCACTCCTCCAAGAGAGTGGCCAGCAGATCCTTGTCGTCGTTGACGGCCACCTTCCACACCCCGGGCAGTTTCTCCACCACTTCAGGCTCCAAGGAAGTGTAGCAGCCGGTAGCCACGATGCGGGCTTGCGGATTCGCCTTGTGCTGAGCTCGGATCAGATGCCGAGATTTCTGTCCTGCGGTGGCGGTGACGGCACAAGTGTTCACCACGATCACCTGTGCCTGCAACGGGTCGCTCACGACCGTGTGCCCGACCCGTCGCAACTGACGGGCCAGCAGGTGATTTTCACCGTAGTTAAGGCGACAGCCTGTCTGAGTGAGATATACCTTCATCGGAAAAAGGGAGCGACGCCTGTCAGGAAACCATGGGAAGCACTTCTATCATCCACCAAGGAGAACCACACCCGAGGAGGCTTCGTGTCCTTTCGGTCCAAGAGAAAAAATAATTTTTGAACCTGGACAGGAGTGAAAGGGGCCTCGTCAGCTGTTTCGAGTCCAACCCACACATGCTGCCATCGTTCCATACTTGTTTCCTCCCTGCCTCTCGCGGCTCCCAAGGCCATCCTCGCACTTGACAATCTAAAAACTTTCTATTTACCTTTCATGGCTGACACATTAACGTATGTGAAGGACAAGGGTCAATACATTCACCCGGATTTCCTTGACCCCAAGTCCGAATCCATGCTTAGGTCCTCACTTCTGCCCGCCCTCTCCTCCGTGCAGGACCCAACGCCAAGCGGACGATCAATATGTCAAGGCATGCATCTGTTAAAATGGGGCTGCTTCAGCGTACAAAAAATGGAAAGCGCATCTCGAAGACCCAAGGGCGGAAGAAATCCGTCTCAGGGTTCCGAGTCAAGGTCTTGGACTGGTGCCGAGGGACTATTCCGTTCCGTCATGTCTTGGATGCTGCCTTGTGCAGTGAATAAAGTTCTGGAGAAGCCTCCCGGTCAAGCGGATGGAACAGATGCAATCCGATCTTGAAATTGCGCGACGTTTCCAGAAAGACGGCTACTTGATCGTGCCGCATCTCTTTGATGTCCAGGAAACCGCCCGCCTGAAAGGCGAGATTCAAGCTGTCGTAGAGGAAGTGCGCAAGGAGCGGCAAGAGGCGGGCGCAGACTGGCAGGCCATGATGAACGTGGGGGTGTACGTGGGCGTCGCCCATCGCAGTCCTCGCTTTCGCCAAGCAGTGGCCGACTCCCGTATCCTGGATTTGCTGGACCCCCTTCTAGGGCCGGATATCGAGTTCCTCAGTGACAAAGCCGTCTTCAAGGACCATGACGCGGACTCCGGCAGTCCATGGCACCAGGACTATCCATACTGGCAGGGCAGCCACAAGATTTCCCTCTGGGTCGCCCTAGACGATGCAACCATGCAAAACGGGTGTCTCAAGATCGTGCCGGGCTCTCATCTCGAGGAAGTGGAACACGCCGATGTCGCCGACGGCAAGGGTTTCGGACATCGGTTGGAGTCCGGGCAGGCCCAGGACAAACGTGCCGTCAGCGTCCCGGTGGACGCGGGGGGCGCCATCGTGTTCCACGACTTGACGTTGCATGCCAGCCATGCCAACACGGCGGGCACGGATCGGTGGGTCTGGATTCCGACCTATCGATCCGTGCATCATGACGATCCGCCCTATGCTTGGGCTGTGGCCGCTCGCACGGTGCGCAGCACGTTGGCTTGACCCTTGGCCTCCGCGCCAAGTCGATTGTTGGATTTTTTGTCACAGGAGTAAATCACATGCTTGAGAAGGGAATTAGTCGCAGACGTTTTCTGGCTCTTTCCGGGGCCGCGAGCGCAGCGGCCCTTACGGCGGCGGCCTGCGCCGTGGCGCCGGCACCGGCCGCGCCAGGCGCCACTGTCGTGGAGGACGTAGTCCTGAGCCATTGGCAGCACCATTCCGCGGGACGTGCGGCGGCGGTAGAGGCGTTCAAGGAGAATTTCGAAGGGGACAACCCCAACGTGACCATCGACTTCCAGTCGATTCCATGGGCCGAATACTGGGGCAAGCTGGCCGCCGGCATCGCCGGCGGATCCGGCTCCGCCCCCGATATCTTCCAGATCCCTATGGGACTGGTCGAGGAGTACATTGCCGGCGACAGTCTCCTGCCCGTATCCGAGTCCGTCATCACCCCCAGCCAGATCGCGGAGAGCTATCTGCCTTGGACCGTCGCCCGCGGCGCCAAGGGCGGCGAATATTACGGCTTGCCCCTGGATGTGCAGACTCTGGTAATGTATCGCAACAATGCCCTGTATGAAGCCGCAGATCTTGATCCCACGCAGCCATACGCGGACTTGAGCGACATGTATGACCAAGCCGTGGCCTTGACCAAGCTGGATGGAGGCGATGACGATCAGATCGGCATCAACACTAACTACTACAGCGCCTTCCAAACCATTCTGTACCAGCAGTTTCTGCAGCGGGAGCGAGATGGGCAGCTCTGGGTGGATGAAAGCACCAACCAATTGGTGTGGCATGACCATCCGGAAATCCTGCAGACCTTTACATGGTTCTGCGATCTCTCCGGCACCGCTGACGACAACTCGTTCCTGCAGGGTCAGGATCGATTTGCCTTGGGACGGGCCGCCAGCCAAATCGGGCATCCGGTCAGCCGCGGGTCTCTGGCTCAACAGGCCCCGGACCTGGAATACACCATCGTGCCGTTCCCTGTCCGCTCCGCGGGACAGGAGCTCTACACTGCCGGCTCCCATTGGATGTGGGTGGTAGGCAAATGGGTGCCGGACGCGGAAGTCGGCTGGCAATGGGTGCACCACTGCACCAACCAGGATGCACAAATCATATGGAATGACGTGGCAGGCGACCTGCCCAGTATCCAGGGTCTGGGCCAAGACGCGCAGTTCCGGCCCAACGCCAACGCCGAGATCTGCCTCGACTCGCTAGAATATGCCACCCCATGGGAATGGGTCGGCTGGGCCGAGTGGGTTAAGGAATTGGGGGATGGCCGCGACCGTGTCGTCATTGGCGGCGAGGATCCCGCCACATCCTTTGATACCATGGTGGAAAACCTGAACGGCGTGATCGCGGCTCACACGATCTAGCGATTTGCCACGGCACAGAGAGCAATGCAGGGACGGAAACGGTGAATCCGTCCCTGCACGGAAACGGTGGGAAGCGCACCGCCTGATTTGGTATGGCAAGAATCCCCATCAGTCGCCTGCAGCGGCGGGAAATCCTGTGGGCCTACACCTTCCTGGGACCGGCCCTTTTCTTTCTGCTGGCCCTGATCGTGTTTCCCATTCTTTTCGCGTTCTACATCAGCCTGCACGACTGGAGTCTGATCCCGCGCGACTTCCCCCTGATTGGCTTCACAAACTATGTGGAGGCCTTTCGAGACTCGTTGACCCTCCAGAGTCTGCGCAACACGCTCTACTACACTATAGGGGTGGTGCCCATAGGGATGGGTCTGGCCTTGGGGTTGGCCCTGATCATGAATCAGGACCGGCTGCCGCTGCGCACCACCCTGCGCACAATCTACTTCATTCCGGTCATTACTTCCTGGGTGGCCGTCTCCTTTGTCTGGATCTGGATGTTCGAGCCCCGTTGGGGACTGGTCAACGAATTTCTCGCCTGGTTTCAGATTGAAGGTCCCAAATGGCTGGGCTCTCCCCGCTGGGCCTTGCCGGCGATCATGATCGTGGCCATCTGGAAGGGCCTGGGTTTCAGCATGGTGATCTTCCTGGCGGGGCTGCAGGGCATCCCGCGGGAACTGTACGACGCCGCCAAGATTGACGGGGCCAATCATTGGCAAGGCTTTCGGCACATCACGTTTCCGCTGTTGAACCCCACTGTGGTCTTTGTCACCGTGACGGGCGTGATTGGATCCCTGCAGGTATTCACGCCGGCCGTGATCATGACCACCCAGTCCGGGGAGGCAGGGGGACCCATCAACTCGACCCGCGTCATGGTGTACCACATTTACGCCACCGCCTTCCGTTACACCAACCTAGGGTACGGCGCCACTTTGGCCTTCATCCTGTTTGCCCTCATTCTGACCATCACGTTGGTGCAGTTGCGACTGACACAGCGCGAGTTCGAATATGGATAGACCGACGCCATGGCTGTAACCGCCCCGTCCCGCGAGACCCAGGTCGCATCGTCCACTTGGGCCCTCGCAGGTAGATTTGCCGGGCTGGTGGTGTTGCTGGCGGGGGGAGTGTGGATGCTCCTGCCGTTGGTTTGGATGCTGTCCGCCTCCCTGATGCCTCTGTCGGAAGTCATCAAGGTGCCGCCGGTGTGGTTTGCACCCCAGAAATATTCCATAGCCAATTTTCGGGAAGTCTGGTTCGAGATAGGCTTCTGGCGCTTCGCCCTGAACAGCGCCTTCATCGCGATCACCATCACGGTGGCGCAACTTCTGACCAGCACCATGGCTGGATTTGCCTTCGCCCGCTATGAATTTCCGGGACGGACCGTGATCTTCATCGTAATTCTGTCCACCTTGATGATCCCGTTCCAGGTCATCATGATTCCGCTCTTCATCATGATGGCGCGGATGGGCATCGTGAACACCTACGCGGGATTGATCGTACCGGCCTTGGTAACGCCTTTCGGGATCTTTCTGATGCGTCAGTTCATGCTGGGCATACCCAAGTCGCTGCTGGAGGCGGCCCGGATTGACGGGGCTCCAGAACCCTTCATCTACGCCCGTATCATGCTGCCGCTGAGCAAGCCGGCCATTGCGGCCCTGACCATCTTCACCTTTCTCGCCGCCTGGGACGACTTCCTGTGGCCCTTGATCGTTCTTAACAGCAAAGAGAAATGGACGTTGCCCATCGCCATGTCCCGCTTTACCGAACAGTACATTTCTCAGACACATCTGCAAATGGCGGGAGCCGCCGTGATGTTCCTGCCGGTATTGATCATCTTCCTGCTTATGCAACGCAACTTCATCGAAGGCGTGGCCATGACCGGCCTCAAGGGATAAGGGATCGGGACAGAGCGTCTGCCCGCAGTCAGGCATGGCAATGATGTGGAAGGTCGGGATTGTAGGGGCGGGCAACATTGCCCAGATACACGGCCAGTGCTGGTCCGACTTGCCGGTCCGGCTGCAGGGCTGGTTCGACGTGGTGCCCGCCGCCGCCCTGCGGGCCGCCCAGACATGGGGCGGCGCCATCTTTGACTCTCTGGAAGACCTGTTGGCGGACTGCGATATCGTGGATATCTGCACCAGTGTCCAACACCACAGGGATGTGGTGTGGGCCGCGGCAGATCGGGGCAAGGCCATTGTGTGCGAGAAACCCCTGGCCCGCACGGTCGCTGACTGTGAGGAAATCGTGGCATACTGCAAAAATGCCGAAGTCAGGCTGTTCGTGGCTCACGTCGTGCGCTTCTTCCCCCAGTTCGTGGCTGCCCGGGAGACGTTGCTCTCGGGCCAGTTGGGAAAGCCGGCTACTATCCGGACGGTGCGGGCCTTTGGCTTTCCGGGGGGCGGTCACCATGAGGCGGCACAGCCATACGGGGATTTACCGCGGAGCGGGGGGGTGGTCTTGGACGTGGCCATCCATGATATCGACTATCAACGGTGGTGCCTTGGTGAAGTGGAGCGAGTCTTTGCCCGTGGACTCTGGGACGCCGGCATTCCGCAGACCGACCATGCCCTGATCGTGCTGCGCTTCGCATCCGGTGCGATTGGACACATCGAGGCCAGTTGGGCACACAAGCAGGGACTTTCGCGCACTCACCTGGAAATAGCGGGGACCCAAGGCATCGTGGAATGGGATTCCCGAGACAAGGATCCTTTGGAAATGGCCACGGTGGGTACGGGCGGAGTCCGCAAGTTGACCCCCTACCCTGGTCAGGATCATCCTTGGCATGCGGAACTGTCTCACTTTGTCCAGTGTCTTGAATCGGGGGAGCCCTTCCGTGTGTCACCTGTCGATGGCTTGATGGCCGTCAAGATTGCCGAGGCCGCGCTGCACTCCATCCGTACGGGCCGACCGGTGCATATGGCGAAATTCAGGAGGTAGGATGACGACGGTCCGCATCGGACTCTGCAGCTTGGCCCATGACCACGCTTTCTCCTATCTGAAATGTCTGCAACGGATCCCCGACGTGGAAGTCGCAGGCGTCTGGGATGCCGAGCCGGGTGTCTTGGAACGGGTCGCGCGCCAGTTTGACGTTTCCATACATACCGATCTGAAATCGCTGTTGATCCGAGATCTGGACGGGGTGATCATCTGCTCTACCAACGCACACCATCGTCAACACGTGGAGATGGCGGCGCCCCACGTGCCTTGCATTCTTTGTGAGAAGCCCATAGCCACTACGGAGTCGGATGGGCTGGCCATGTTGGAGATTTGTCAGCGCACCGACGCACGTCTGCAGATTGCCTTCCCCGTGCGTTTCGCCCCGGCCATTGTCGAGGCCAAACGCATTCTGGACCAAGGAGACCTAGGTGTCGTATACAGTGCCGCCTGCACCAATCAGGGTTCCATGCCCGGTGGCTGGTTTGTGAACGCTGCCCTATCGGGTGGCGGAGCCGTGATGGACCACACCGTGCATGTCATTGATCTGTTGCGCTGGTTCTGGGACACTGAAGTGACAGAGGTCTATGCGGAGATCGGCCAGAGCCTGTTGCACCCGGGACTGGGCATTGACGACACAGGACTGCTTTCCTTCCAACTGGCCAACGGCATCTATGGCACTCTGGACACCAGTTGGTCACGTCCACCCGGATATCGGATCTGGGGCAATGTGACTCTGGACATAGTGGGGGCGGAAGGCGTTCTGGCAGTGGATGCCTTTGGGCAAGCCCTGACCCTGACCAGTGAAGATACGGGACGCACGCATATGCAACCTTGGGGCGCCAGTCCGGATCTGGGCCTGATTCAAGACTTCGTTGACATGATTCGGTCTGGACGGGAGCCTTCCATCTCCGGTTACGATGGAATGCAAGCCCTGCGCGTGGCCTTGGCTGCCTACCAATCGGCGCGGACCAATCTTCCCGTTTCGTTGCCGCCCTGTCCAAGAAAGAGAAAGGAAGATTGAAGACATGGAATTGCGTCTGGGCGTCTCCACCTATTCCTACTGGCACTTTACACCGGAACGGTTTCCCATCGATCCGGTGCTGGAGGCGGCCCACGAGCTGGGGCTGCATGGAGTGGAGATTCTGCACCAGCAGTTGGAGAGCGAGCGCAACGACTACCTGCAAGGGCTCAAGCGGCGCGCCTTCCAATTGGGGCTGAGCCTGTACAACCTGTCCATTCACCAGGATTTTCTGTGGGCGGATCCGGAAGAGCGGCAGCGGAACGTGGCTCACACGCTCCATTGCATCGATCTGGCGCACGCCATGGGCATTCCCTCCATCCGCGTGAATTCCGGCAGCTGGCGCAAGGAAGGAAGTTTTGACGACTTGGTGCAGGCACGCGGTTGGGTAGAGCCTTGGGCAGGCCATACGCAAGAGGAAGGGTTCGCCTGGGTTTGCGACTGCATTTCCCAATGTCTGGATCACGCCGCGCGGAGTGGGGTCACGCTCCTGTTGGAAAACCACTGGGGTCTGACCACGTTCGCCCAGGACATGAACCGGATCATTGAGACCCTCGATTCCCCTTGGCTGGGGGCCATCCTAGACATGGGAAACTTCCTGTTCGAGGACGACATGTACGGGGCCATGCGGCAAATCGCCCCCCATGTGCAACTGACTCACATGAAGACCTATCCGGGGGGCGGTTCTTGGTACAGTCTGGACCTGGACTATGCCCGCGTCTTTCGGTTGCTGCGGGATGCCGGTTTCTCCGGCTATGTATCCATAGAGATGGAAGGACAGGAGGCCGCGGCGACGGCCATGCCCTTGAGTGTCAAGATGGCACGGGAGGCATGGAAATCCATCCAGTAGTCTCGGCCCAGCGCCCGAATGGAGGGAGTTATACCCGTGTCTCTGGCCCGTCAGCGGTTGGACTGGGCCGCCAATGCCCCCCGATATTCCGTGGGTGTGTTCACATCCCACAATAGTTCTCCGTTGCCCAGTTCCACCCTCTGTACCTGTGCCCAGTGCCTTGCACGGACAAGTCTCAGGCCCATTGAGTCACGAGGGAGCGCCAGCGTTTCCGGTATCAATCCTCGTTCCAAAACGATGGGGTGTCCTCCCCTGCCGCCGCAGGTGGGAATCGTAAAGAGCACACCCCGGCGCACTCCCAATGCATGTGCATGCAGCACTTGGTCAATGGTCTTGACGCTGCGCGGTTGATCCACGTTGAGAATCAGAATGGGACCCGCTTTTCGGGAATCCCGCACACCCTGCAGCCCGGCTTGCAGGGAAGCAATTTTGCCACTACGGTAGTCTTCGTTCACGACCCAGCGAAAACGCGAACCCTCTTCAGACAGTTTCCACTGCGCCAGAACGGACTGTAACTCCTGTGCCTGGTGTCCCAGCACCGCCACTACGTCACTGGCCCCCGCCTGCAGCAGAGTGCGCACCTGATGCACAATCAGAGGCATCCCCTGCCAGTCCAAGAGAGCCTTCATCTGGCCCATGCGTCGGGATTCTCCAGCCGCCAGCAACACGGCGGAGACAAGTGGAGAGGTCTCTTGGGTCAAGTGGATTGCAAATCTTTCTTGCTGGCCCATGATGGGACCCGTTTTGGTCAGTTGCAACGCTACACGGAATCCGCAATCCGCATAGTGTAGCCGTAACTATCGAGGGAAGAGCGTCAAGCAGGGGTCCGACTTGCCGATCGGACCCCTGCCCATGACATTGGGGCGGGATGGCTGGGACTTGGCCGCTAGCGCTTGTTTTCCAAGGCCCACTCGTTGAGCTGCCGCTGTACTTCGTCAATGATGACCTGTGCCCCGGCTTCGTCCAGCATCTCCAGGACTTCCGGCGCCTTTTCGGCGTATTCGTTCCAGCCCCATTCCACGGGTTGTACATGTTCCTCCCAGACGGCCACCACCTGGGCAATCTCCGTGGTGATGGGTTCGCGGTCCACCACAAAGCCGAGCGCGACAGAGGGCATGGCCGTGTCGTTCATGATCTTCGTGGCTTCCCATGCCCCCACCTGCTTGTGGTCGCGGTAGTAGGCGTTGAACTGATTGCCGAACATCCAATCCGTATTGGGATTGTAGGAGCTGGTCTCCGCCGTGACGCCTTCGGGATAGGCGATGACCTGATTGGCCTCGTCAGCCCAGACCCAATGCTCCCCTTGGATGCCGCGCGCAAACAGGTTGTACAACTCGACATTGGTGTTGAACTCCTCCAAGACCTGCATGGCCTTGGCCGGATTCCGTGATGTGGCGCAGATGGCGTTGAGCGTGGCGGTGGCTCCAGCCGTATCCAATATCAGGGGATTGGTCAGGTTCTTGGACAGGAACTCGTAGCCATACGCCACTTGGGCCTCTACATCGTTGCCTGGCTTTTCCACGTGATAGCCCATGGCAAACAGGCCAGCCCGGAACGCGGCCCGGGCGTCGCTCTGTGGAGCCGGTTCCGCAGGGAAGAATCCCTCGGCGATCCAGCGGCGGGCCAGATTCGAGGCCGCCTGGAATTCGGCGGTGCCAAAGGAGTTGACTACCGTCATGGACTCGTCATCGGCCTGCACCGCGATCACGCGGATCCCGTCGTCAATGGGATCATAGCCCCAATACTGGGACCGCCACAGGGAAGTGCCCGAGTCGTCATTGGCGAACACCGGCGTGATGCCCTCGCCATCACGCACATCCGCCAGCCAAGGCTCCATGTCCTCGAATTTTTCCACGCTGTCCAAGCTGAATCCGTACTTGTCCATGAGATCCTTGCGCGGATGGACACCCCAAGGCTTGGGAAATATCTGCTGGTTGATGACTCCATAAATGTTTCCCTTGACGCGAGCGGCTTCCCACGTGGTGGGCGGCATGCTGGCCCACAGCCCAGGGGCATGTTCCAGCAACAGATCGTCTAGGGGATGAAGCACCCCGTTGGCGATATTGTTGGAATAGCTGTTGATCCAAGGGGCCGTGAAGATGACGTCGCACTCCTCGCCCGCGGCCAGCCGCAGCTGCATCTTTTCGTTGTAGGCCCCGAAATCAATGGGTTCCAACGTGAGCTGGACACCGATCTTCTCGTTGAGAATCACGTTCATGGCGTCATTGACCTTCTGCAGGTCGACGGGAACGCCCCGGCTGCCATATGTGTAGGTGATTGGCGTCAGATCCGCGACCGAAGATGCCGCCGCGTCACTCTCTTCCGCCATACCCGTGTCCGCGGACGGGGCAAGACACGCGATCAAAAGCAAGACCGCGACCATCAGAATCAACAACAAGGACGCTATTCGCTTCATTTCTCTTTCTCCTTTGACAAAAGCGAACTCGAAACACAAGGGCCCTTCAGCCTTTCAAGCCACCAACGGCGATGCCGCGCACGAAATACTTCTGCAGCAGCAGAAAGGTGAACAGCGCCGGTCCAAAGGCCAGTACGGCCATCGCCATCCGCGCGGATTGCGTTGGGATGGGCATGCCGGTGGTTTGCGGATTGGACGCCATAAACTGGATGTTGCGCATGAGCACGTACAGCAGATATTGCAAGGGATACAGCCCACTGTCGTCAATGAACAGCAGAGCCAAGAACCAGTCGTTCCAATAGCGCAGCACGTAGAACAGGGAGATCGTGGCCAGCGCCGGTTTTGACAGGGGCGCGACGATCTGGAAAAACATACGCCACTCTCCCGATCCGTCAATGCGGGCGGCGTCCAGGATTTCCCCCGGCAACTGTGCGAAGGAAGTGCGCAGGATGAGGACAAACCACGCGGTGACCAGATAGGGCAGCACGAGCACCAGGATGTTGTCTTTCAGGCCCAGATAGCGGGTGACGAGGATATAGAAGGGCACCATGCCGCCGTTGAACAGCAAGGTGAAGAAGACATAGAAAGAGAGGATGCCTCGTAGCTTGAAATCCCGGCGCGCCAGCGGCCAAGCCAACAGCGAGGAAATGGTGAGCCCCACCCCCGTGCCCAACAGGGTGACGAGAAAGGTGATCCCATAGGATTGCAGGATCTGCTGGGGTTGCTTCAGGATGTAGGTGTATGCGAACGTGGAAAACCCGACCGGGAACAGCTTGTACCCCTCCTTGGCGATACGCACCTCGTCGGAGAACGAGACGGAAATCACCAAGACCATGGGAATCAGGCACACCAGCGTGATCAGGAGCAGAATCGCGTGCGCCATCACCTGGCTACCCTCCCACCGGGTTCTCGTTCGGTCCCGATCCGGGACCGCTTGCGCCGTTTTTTGCAGCAGCTCCACGCCCATGTTGCGGCTCGTTAGAACAGGGAGTAATCCACGTTGATGCGACGCACGATCCAGTTGGCCAGCACCACCATGCCGAACCCCACGGTCGATTGGTAGAAACCGGCCGCGGCCGCCATGCCGATGTCTCCCAACTCGACCAAGGAGCGGTAGACGAAAGTGTCGATGACGTCTGTGGTGCGATACAGCACGGGCGTATCACGCGGGAGGAAAAAGAAGAGACCGAAGTCGGCATGGAAAATGCGTCCAATAGCCAACAGCACCAGAATGATAATCAGGGGATAGAGCAGGGGCAGGGTGACAAACCGGATTTGGGCCAGCTTGCCGGCGCCATCTATGCGAGCCGCCTCGAACAGTTCGGGCGAAATGCCCAGAATGCCTGCCAGATAGATGAGGCTGCCAAATCCCAGACCGTTCCAGAGGTGCGCCAAAGTCAGTATGACAGGCCAGTAACCGGGAGCACGATACCAGCGGATCGTCTCGAACCCCAGTGTCTCCACCACCTTTTTCATCAAGCCGGTATTGCCATTGAGCAGCGCAAAGAGAAAATAGCTGACGATGACCCAGGAAATGAAGTAGGGAAAGAACAGGGCGGTCTGATAATACTTGCTCATCCGGCTGGTATACACCTCGTTCATGAGCAGGGCCACCAACAGGGATCCCGCCGTCGAGACGATGATAAACAACGTGTTCATGAGCAGCGTGTTGCGCGTGATACGCCAAGCGGCATCTGTGCCGAAGAGGAACTTGAAATTCTCCAATCCTACCCAGGCGCTGTCCAGAATGCCGGCGTCGAATCGATAGTCCTTGAAGGCAATGACAATCCCCACCATGGGCAAATAGGCGAACACGAACAGCAACAGGACACCAGGCGACGCCATCAAGGAAAGCGAGAGATTGCTCTGTGCCTCTCGGGAGGAACCAAAGAAACGGGCGATGAAACGCGGCATGACCGGAAATGGACGTTGGGGCCGTGTCAGGAAATGCGAATCCAGCGGATCCTCGATCGGCGCGAAGCAGGTTGGAACGGAGGCCAAGGCCTCCACGAAGATCACGACCGAAGGCGCGGGGCACCTTCAGTATACTATTCGGTCGCGCTTCATCCTAGACAAGCCGCGTACAGACTTCGCTTGTCACCCCTCGCGGGGCAAGACCACGTGGCCTGGAATCGACAAGTTGCACCCGCCCCCTTGGTCCTCTTCCCCTTTTATGCCATCGTGCGCAACCGGCACGCGCACGGAATTCATGGAAGCGGGCCAATGGAAAGCGCGCCACGGGAAGTTGTCGGTCCACGATAACGCCGGAATCACAGATGACCTTCTTGATCTCGCTCTAGACAAGTTTCTCCAGTCATGCAGCCCTGATGTACAAGGCGTCCAGCAGCCTAGGCGGTGCTCCTGTATTCCGTAACGCTGGTAGCGCTGGTGAAGAGAGTCCTCCTTGCACCAACACTACTTTTTCTCCCCTTTGTGCTTGGTTCGGATCTGAAATCTGTCGAATTCAATCTGATCAATCTCTGAACGAAATTTCTTGCCGATTTCCGTCGAATCAGATCCAATCCGACTACCGGGTCGGAGCAAACCAATGTGTGGCTGGTAATGGCGAGCGCCAAAACAATTTGTCCACGCCGTAGTAGGCTTGCGACTTCCAACTATCTTATCGGGTTCTAGCTGATAGACGCTTTTTCGCAATTGTTGGATCTCGGCAATCGCCCGATTACGCCTTGTGAGACGAAGACCTATTGAACGTTGACCTGGTTCAAGCTCTGGACGGGGCCTCTCCCCGCCAGGGGCCAATACCATAAAGCGTGTTTCATCCGCATTGGCGTTGATGCAAACAGGCCAACTCCCCTCAACCAGCCCCGGAGGGATCCTCGTGCATAGTATACGGTCAAGTGGAGGTGCCGTCGGATCACGCTGCACCTGAGACCACACTTGCGAAACAGAAATGTTGATATACGAGATTCACAGGCTTCAGTAATCCAGAGAATGGCATACACCTCATAATTGTGAGTTCGTATTGGCATCATCGCCACCCCCAAACATATCTCCCCGTTGACACCTGCCTCGACAACAAAGTGTCCGGCATAGCTGTGGAGAGTGCGAAATTCGTCTCGATTGCCGCGTCCAGCCTAGCGCCCTTAGCCTATTGCTCTCGTCACTGCATGGTCGATGACCCTCTTCCCATCGAAGGCCCACTGGTGCCCTCCTGCGGCTCAACTCCGAACATAGCGGCCAAGGAAGAAGACGTAACCGTGCTTGCACACCTTTCAAAAGGCATCCGGACTGACTGGCAGGGCCACAAAGAAGGTCGTGCCTTCTCCCAAGGCGCTGCGCGCCCACAATTCTCCATCATGGGCATCCACGATGGACTTGGCCAGAAAGAGTCCCAACCCCGTGCCCGAAGTGCTGCGGTTGGAACCGCGGTCCACACGATAGAAGCTCTGGTAAATCTTGTCCAGCTCGCTTTCGGGTATGCCTATGCCCTGATCCGCCACATAGACCACCACGCGGGCCAAATCCCCCGGATCCGCGGGTTCTTCCAGCCATGCCCCCACGCGAATGTCGCCACCTGCCGGAGCGTACTTGATGGCGTTCCCCACCAGGTTGGCGAAGACTTGACGCAGCTTGTCTTCATCCACCTGGACGACCGGCAGCGGTTCCGGCGGGAAGTCCAAAATGAACCGATGCCGCTCCGTCTGCAAATCCGCGCCTTGGACCACAGAGGCCAGCAGACAGGAAAGTTCCACGGGAAATCTCTCCAGCCGCAGAGCGCCCGCGGCCGCCCTGCTTACATCCAGCAGGTCGTTGATCATGCCCTCCAGGCGATCTGACTCGTCCGCGATGATCTTCAGCATTTCCTGGGACTCTTCCGGCCGCCAAGTGGCATCCGGCCGCTGCAGCAGCTCCACGTTCCCCTTGATCACGGTGACGGGAGTCTTGAGGTCATGGCTGATGGCCGAGACAAACGTGGTCTTTTGCTCCTCTTCCTCCTTGAAGCGGGTGATGTCCGTCACGTTGACAATGACATTGAGCAAATTGTCCTGATAATCTCGCAGGGGTGTGTAGGTAACGGTGACAGTGCGAGTCTTGGCCCCGGGCCGCCGGATCTCCCCTTCACACTGGATGGAATCCGCGCTGGGCAAATCCACCGCCTCGCTGCTCTGACAAAAATCGAACCCGCTCACGTTGTGCAGGTCCAGCACTTCGTTGCACCGTTTGTGCAAGGCGTTCTCGGGCGCCAGGCCCATCAGATCCGCCAAGGTCTGATTGAGGCTTACCACGTACCGATCCTGATCCAGCATCATGACCCCCACCGTGCTGTTCTCAATGACAGCCTCCAGCCGTTGCTGCTGTTCCTCCAGTTCCCGATACATGCGGGCGTTGCGGACGGCAATGGAGGCCTGATTGACAAAACCGTGCAGGACTTGGCGATCCAGGGGGGAAAAGGCGTTGCGACGCCGAAAGAGGAACATGACTCCGATCAAGGAATTGCCGACATGCAGCGGGGCCCACAAGGTTTCCGGACTGAGTCGAAGGCCTTTCCGCTGCAGTTGGTCTCGCACCTGCAGGAGGCGCCGGCGCATTTCGTCTTCGGCCATGACCGCAACATACTCATCCTCAGAATCCACAAGGGCAGACAGGTTCTCCGGCCTGGGCACCAGATGTATTGGCAGCACTTCGGTCAGAGGATCGAAGAGATCCAAGGATTCAGGCAGTCCATATCCACAGACCAAGGGACGCCTTTGCTGGCGTACATAGCTGTCGGGAGTGGGCCAGATGGCAATGAGGCCCTCGGAGCAGTTCATCAGCTCCACGGCATTGTCCAGGATCAATTCGACCAGACTGACCAGATCGAGACGCGAGGTCATGGCGCGGCTAAGGCGCAGCAGATACTCCCGCTGGCGCAACTGGAATTCGCTCCGCAGCGCGTTGGGTACATAGCGCACCCGCCGGGTGTCACTCATGGGGCTTCAGACCACGAGAATTGTCACATCGGACGGCGCCACGCGGCACGGGCGCCCAAACCGGCCGGGCGTCCCGATCCGGGCACTGTATGACGCGGCAGGCGTGTCGCCTGCCGGCCCGGAGTGTACTGTCAGATTCTCCACGCCGCGCGCATGTCGGCCATGGTGCGCAAGACCGCGCCGGAGCCCAGGACCTTGTGGCCTGGCCCTCCTTGGGCCCAGCGTTCATCCATTGGATCGTGGGCAGGCTGAAACCGCACATCGCAGCTGAGACGATACCGCTTCGTAAGATTGGTGGTGGAGGCATGCATGGTGTGCATGCCAAAAAGAACGACATCGCCCATCTTGTAGTGGGTGGTCATCCAGCGGCCACCGAACTGTGAGACGATGTCCATGGGTTCCCGGGTAAACCAGCCATCCACCCCGTCCCGATCCACATCCATGCGACCATAGGTGTCCCGCACCCGGGCAAATTCCGGCAGGTGGTTGGATCCTTCGCACAGGCACAGCGTGCCGTGCTCCACGGGGGTGTCCCCGAAGGGAATCCAGACGGTATGCAGATTCCCCGAGCCGCGGCCCATATAGACGAAATCATAATGGGCGCCGGTGTACTGCTCGTTGCCGACGGCCCGCAGCCACTTGTAGGCGAAGGTTGCAGGCTCCGCGGCGAAGTACTGGTGGAAGAAGGCAAAGAGCTCTTCGCTTTCCAGCGCCTGCTGCACATCCGGATGGTACGTGATCTCCCCATTGCCCATGAGGCGCACATGCCGGGCATCCCGCGGCATGACCCCTTCCAGAATGGGCGTATCGGGCGTAAGGGCGCCTCGCGCTTCCATGTAGGCAAGGACGGCTTCGCGGCCCGCCAGAATCTTGGCCGGGTCTATCAGCCGCCTGAGCAGCAGATATCCATCCGCTTGCAGGCGCGCCTGCAAGACGGACATGTTTTCGTCCACGTAGCTGGATCGCAGCTCTCCCAATTCCGAGGAGGGAAATGCCAGATCCTGATGTCCGAAGCGTATCTGCATAGTCATACGGCGTATCGAAGGCAATTATATACTCAGCGAGAACTCCCTCGTCAAGGGTGACCGCGATCCGTTACGGAAAATCGGGGGTGTCTTCCGGGCCGGGCCGCGAGAAAGCCACATCCAAGACCCAGCACCAAGAGCAGGCGATGCTCCAGCGACTCCTGTAGGATCGTGGTGGGTCGTGCCGCGGATGACGGGTTCCGCAATTCCCCCAACTCTCTCCGGTGCCATCAAGCCACCTGAACATCGTGTGTGTGCAGTTCGGAAAACCAAAGTTTACAGATGGCGATACAGAGACCCATCAACAGCATGGAAGAGAGACCGGTGCTGGTAATGCCGCCCATCTGATACAAGGCCGGCCCCAGCACACCCGACACGCCCGAGCCCGCAAACATCCCGGAGGAAAGGAAGGCCATCATGAAGCCGCGGCGGGTCGGCATGATCTCGCTGGCATAGGCCAGTAGGGACACGATGGTGAATTCTAGGCCACAGCGGAGCAACACCAAATTGGCCATGGTCGCGATGAAATGAAAGTCGGTGACGGACAGAAGACCAAAGGCCACTGCAACAATGACGCCACCTGCCTGCAGCGAGCGCACCTTGCCCAGACGATCCATGAACAGACTCGCCGTTACGCTGCCTACCAGGTCCGCGAGCCCCATCCCCATTACCACACCCCCCAGCTGGATCGGAGTCAACCGATATTCCTCGGTCAGCCAGCCCCCGAAGACAAAGAGCAGGTTGAACAGGGTCAGCGACAAGACAAATCCGAAGCCGATCACGCTCCAGGCCAGAGGCGGGATTGATGCAATCCAAGTCCACAGAGACTGCAACAGGCCGGACACATCCCACCGCCCAGCCTGAGAGGCCGGTCCCGCGGCCGCCGGAATACCACGGACCGGAGAACCGGGCAATCCTTGAAACAGGAGGTACATGACGGCCAATCCTCCCGCCAGCATCCAGAATGGAGTCTTCCAGCTGTACGTCTCCAACAACATGCCTGCCAGAGGGACACATGCAATGCCGGAAACCGCCCACGCGTATTCCAGCATGCCCAACGCGCGCCCGCGCTGCCGGTAAGGAAAACGGGTACTGACCCAGGCCACCATGGTGGGTACGAACGCCAAAGTGGCAATCCCGACGATGATCACGCCCAGGCTGTACAGGGCGGGAGTCGCGCTGAGCGTCAGGATCATGTACCCGATGATCGCGGCCAGCAATTCAAGCCGCAGGAACTTGAGATAGCCATGCCGATCTGCCAGCGCGCCCCATACCGGCGCCAGACTGCCACATAGATTACGCACACCCAGCAAGCGGCTCAGCTGAGTCGCCGTCATGCCCATGCCGCTAGCCAGGAAGGGGAGGAAGGGAAACCAGATTTGGGTGCCAGTGTCTGTCAGCAGGCGCGACAGAAAGGGGATGGCTACCCGACGCGCCACAGAGATTGCCGAGTCTTCCGGGGGCTGGTCCGGCGCTTGACGGCGGAGACGATCGAACAGGGACAGCCTGATCCCCTCTTTCTGCTCTTCCGCGTTTTTGGCATCTGAACGGTTCATGGAAATCTGAAGGGGCAGCGTAACGTGACACACTGGAACAGAGAGGGACAGCAGAGAATCATAGCTGAAACCAAGTGGTCCCGTACATGCAAAGATCCACCCCAAGGCACGGCCCCTGTCTCTCCACAATGCCCGATCAGCGAAGTGGGCGATCCCACCGCGCCATGGTGGTGTTTGACAGGTGTCAATGTACATGGAGGCATTGCCACTGCAGGTCCCATGGTGAAATCCCCAGCAATTTAAGCAACATGCATGGTGGGATTCGATACGTCATGGCCGCCAGTTACCTGATCGCACCGGCACCTGTGCGGTGATTCCGAGAACATTTGCCGCGGCACTGCCACCAACCGCCCGAGAGCGCAGAAAACGCCGTAGTCGCGGCAGGTGGCCAAGGATCGAAGCGGATTGAGCCTCGCGTATACCCCTCGGCAGACCAGGATTGGCTGTCCGCTCCGGGCAAGACGCGCCAACGCCGGATCGATTGCCGCTCTGCTCCCAAGATGAAAAAGGGCCTGAGGCACGGCAGCATTCCTTCCGGTGAATCGACTGGCCTGATCCTGTAGGACCAACGAATCACGAAGGGCCCCGGTACCGGGGCCCTTCACTGCAGACAACGGGATTCGAGA
Source organism: Caldilineaceae bacterium (assembly GCA_963422415.1). Lineage (GTDB taxonomy): Bacteria > Chloroflexota > Anaerolineae > Caldilineales > Caldilineaceae > Bin34. The sequence goes on along the minus strand of OY729430.1, from coordinate 1,231,520 downwards.
GAGTCCAAGTGTCCCACTCAGGCAAGTGAGTCTCCCAAGGTTGCTAGCCCAAGGCTTCCTGGATGGCCACTTCAAAGGCATTGAACGGAATGCCGCCTGCATACACCTTGCCGTTTATGACAAAGGAAGGTCGGCGCCGAATGGCCCAGGCGGTCATTCGCTCGTCGTTCATGGCCTGCACCTTGGCCAGATGCGTGTCATCGGCCATACAGGAACCGAACGCCATTACATCCAATCCGATCTGGAGGGCAAATTCATTGTATGTGGCCTTGCCCGCCCGAAACAGCTTGTCCTGACTGCTGAACAGCAGATCGTGCATATGCCAATACTGAGCGGGATCCTGGTCTCCGGCGCACTCTATGGACATGCTGGCCAATTCACTGGCCTGACCGTGATCCAAAACATGATGGAAACCAAGCCGGACTTGGCCGGAACTAACGAATTCGGACTTGAGCCGAGGTTCTATGCGCAGCACGTGCGCAGCGCACGATCCTCATAGAAAGTCGCTGACATCCAGAATGGTGACAGGGGCCTTCGGATTGCCTACATAGATGTATTGGCCTTCCACCACAAAGCGTTGCGTCCAATCCTCAACGGCAGGGACCAACCCGACTCCGTCGGCAGACTCCGCGCCCGCGGTCGTTTCGTCCGCCTCGGTCTCCAGCTTCCCGGCCACATACTCCTCCGCAGAATCCATGGCGTCGACCGCCCCGTCCAGTTGTTCCGTCTCGGCGACACTTTCGGCTTCCACGGGAGCTTCCGGCCTATTGGCACAAGCTCCCAATGCCAGCAGCAAGATGCATACGCCGATCCATACAGAAGTCCGCTTCAGGAACTCCATTGGATTATTCCCTCCCCCAACTATGCCTTGCTATTCCGCCCTGGCGTCTTCCAGCGCCGCCAGTTGCGTGAAAATTTGGTCAAAAACGCTGCTGAAGGAGTCCTTTTCCAATGATCCCACGATGGGTTGCGCCAATGCGCCATACCGGCGGTGCCAGATCAGGAATGTCGGCGTACCCCTGATAATGTCTGAAACATCGGACATTCCTTGGGCAACCATATCCTCGTAGTGACTTCCGGCCAAACAATCCGCGTAGGCCGCCTCGTCAAAGGAGGCGGCCTTGGCGTGGTCCCACTGGGTCAGCCAGTTCGCGTCCAAGGGCACCTCGGCACCTCGGCGGAACTGCTCGGGAATGCCTATCTGAATCAGGTTCGGTGCATTGCGGGCCAACAACGAACCGTAGTTCAGCAAGGCCCCGTCATAATCCGCGTGGGCCCAGTCACTCGGGGAATCAAAGAGCATGTTATGCATCGGCCAGAAGCGGCCCTGTTCGCCCGCGCAGAGAGCCGCTTCCGCCGCGTACGGTGCATAGACATGAATATCCAGGGGAAAGTGCTTGTACACCCACATGACCTTGTGCGGGGTCACATAGTCCGCTTCCAGAAAGGGGCGTGTTTCCCTGTGGTGCTGCCGACAGTAGGGGCATTCAAAGTCACTGAATTCAAAGACCACCACTTCTGCAAAGGGAGAACCCAGGAAATGATCGCCGGCATTGGTTACGCCTTCCAGCACCGCCTCGTCGTCCCCATCCTGCAGCCACAAACCTGCAGGAGCCAGTCCCTCGTCGGTAATCCAGTACGGCAACTTGTCCACGCGGGCGGCTTTCGTCTCCATGTTGTCCAGAAACTCGCCCAGATTCCGGGTAACGCGGGCCAGATCCTCATAGGGCAGAGCCCCGGGCACCGGCAGGATCCGCGCAGGCGTATCTCGATAGAACATGACAAATGTCGGAGTGCCGTTGAATCCAGCCACCCGGGCCTCCTGAATCGCGGCATCCATGCGGACAGCGACTTCGTTGTGCAAATCCAAGTGGCAGGTGGCCCAGGCCTCCACGTCCAAGGGGGAGACGGCCGTCGATTCCGAGTTGTACTTCTCGGCCAACATGCGGTAGAAGGCGGGGGCATCCTGCGATCGGACGTGCTGGGATTGCGTGGCATACAACTGTTCATGCATCCACCAGAAGGCCTCTGTGCTTTGTAAGGCCACGCACCAGGCCGCCCGGTGGGCGCCGCGGGCCTGCGGATGCAGTGATTCCAGAGGCAAGTCCTTGGCGACATATTGCACTATGCCGGTACGCACGAATTCCGTGACATAGCGCGGCAGGGTTTCCTGGTTGTGCCGCTGACAATAGGGACAATGGAAGTCGGAAAACTCGATCACAACAATGGGAGCCTCTGCAGACCCCATATAGGGATATCCGTCCGCTGTAAAGCCGGTTTCCAGTTCCGCACGGTTCTCGCCCGTCTTGGTGCCCTCCGCGGCCTCTTGTTCTGGCAGTGGCGTCGGCGCGGGCGGTTCCGGCAAGGCTCCGGGCAACAGCAGCGCGCTCTGATCCACGGTACAGGCAGCCAGAAGCAGCAGGCCGAGAATGCAGGTCGAGAGTACAACCCCGCGGCAAAGTGGCCGACGAACTGCAGGCCCAATCTGATCCTTTCGCGACTGACTCATGTATTGGACTTCCTTCTGATTGCACGAACATGAACACAGGCCAGACGGCAGATCCGCATTCGGCAACAAGACGCGGCACACCGGAGACCGAGCGAAGTCTCCCTGGATTCTGCACATACTGTAGCGGGGAAAAGGCCCGGACTTACAGAGATTTCTTACAATTGGAAGTAAAGCTTGTTGTCCTTGACTACCTTGGCCTTGTAGTTGTGGACCAAATCCTGGAGTTCATGCTGCAGCGCATCCCACGTATCTTCGTCGAGCATGCGCTGCAGGTGATCCTGATCTGCAGTGGTACAGCCCATCAGCATCTGCGACCCCGCGCCCCACAGGGAATACCAGATCTCGCTGGGTTCCAATCCCATGTCCGCAAGACCCGGAACGAATTTTTTCACTATGAAGTTGTCGTAGGTCCTTTCAAGTCCGGGCTTGATGTCCCAGCTCATCAGCAATTTGAACATGAAGTCACGGCAACCTGTAGCATAGAATTGGCGTTGCGCCCAGCCTGTGCCTGCCCCAAGACAGAGAGAATAGTGAAAGGACAAATTAACAGAATCCGCCTTCAATTGCAAAGGGGTTCTCCGAACGCAGGCGAAACCGGTGGGCACAGACGCAGACGGTTCCGAACTTGGAGACTGGGAGATGGACTGGGAATTGCAATGGCCCTCTGGCTGTGTTGGGGCACCGTTGCCCTGGCCCAAAACCTCCCTTTGGATCCCGGAGCCTTCCATCTGTACCTCACGCCCGCGGACAGCCGGGGAATCGACTTTCTGACCCACGTAGTGGAAGTGGAGATCACCCAAAATCCCGACCTTACCGCCCGCTATGACATCGTCTCCACGTACTGGCTGCACAACACGACCGACGACTCCCGTATCGTGGATCTTGCTCTGCATTCCGCCGCAGGCGCCATCGGAACGCCCCAGCACGGGCAGCTGCAACGGATTCAGATCTTCAAGAACGACATCGCCTTGCCCTTGGAGCCTCTGGACAATGGGCAGTACCAGGTCCTGATTGCCTTGGACCCCGATGAACGCACGAGTCTGGACCTGCACTATACAGTCCAGGCCACCGGCCGGTATTTCCCGGAAGTGACCTACAACAGCGCTCCCTTGCGGGTCTGGGACGCCCCGCCGGAGAGCATGCGCCTCAGCGTCCATGTCGACAACGAGCTATCCCCCCGCACGATGCAGAAGGTGACACCTGCCCCATATGATCTCTTGAGTGGGGAAGTGCGTTGGCACTTCGAGCACATCTGGCCCGGGCTCCTGCAAGCCCGCTTCATGCACAAGGCCGTGTGGAACCGGATTCGACAGGCGGAAGCGACGGGCGATCAAATGGCTCTCGGTCGACAATATCAGATCCTGTACCGCGTTAGCCCCGAGCCGGCTGCGCGCGAACGCCAGGCCTTCTACGACCAAGCCTTGGCGGCGTTGACGCAGGCCATGGCACAGGACCCAGGGCAAGCCCACTACAGCTTGGCCCAGCTCTACCGATCCCAGCTCTTGGAGGGCCTGTTGCCTGGATCCGCCTCCTATCTGGAACTGGTGCTGCATCACGCGCGGCGGGGGCTTAATTTCCTGCCCAGGGAATATGCGATACAACGTCAGGACCTGACCCGCTGGTTGGTGGACGGGCTGGAAATGCGGATTGCCCGGGCCTTGCAGCGCGAGGACTGGGTACAGGTCAAGGCTACGCTGGAAGAGGTGGAAAAACTGCCTCCTGGCTGGATCGCGCCGGATCGAATTGAAGCGATGCGCCGCAATGCCAGCCTGCAGCAAGCCCTTGCGCTCCTGCACATCGGCGCCGCGGAGGAAGCCGCCACCTTAGTGGGCTCCCCTCTCGAGGCCGCCCGCCAGATGCCGCCGCCGGAAGCGGTCTCTCTCTTCCAAAGCTGGCTGATCGCAGTCATGACCAGTCCCGTCTCCCTGGCCGTGACCATGGAGGGATCGGTCGATCCGGCTCATCTTGCGCGCCTGCCCGAGAAGTTGGCAGAGCTGGAGCACCGCACGGCCCAAGCGGGTGACACTCTGCAGTTGACCTGGAGCATGCAGGAGCATGCCAATGAAGTTCCATCCCGTCGGGTCCTGCAGATGCACCTGCGAGCTTCCGATGCGGAACAGGCACAGCGGCTGGCCATGCTGCTGGGGACCGAAGCCGACTGGGCGCCGCTGCAGCAGATCCTGCGAACTCCCTGGTCACAGAAAACCATCCGCAACCAGTTGCTGTCACAGGACCTGATCTACAATTACACGCTGGACTTGGAGGATTCCTATCGCCTGTGGGACGCCAAGGCCCAAACCTTGGAGCAGGATGCGATCGAGGAGGCCAGCGTGGGGGCCGATGGGCCGGAAGACGCCATTCGCCAATTCAATTATGTCAAATCCGCGCAGGCATGGCGCGATTTGACCGCCAACACGGTCGTCCTGGTCGCCTTGCAGCCGAACGCGGCAAAGGCCGCACCGGTCTCCGATGTCTGGGCGGTTACGGTGGACGCTCCGCGTCTGCAGGCCCGCATAACCCGCCATGCTCTGCACATGCCCCGTCTCGTGGGTCTGGGATTCGGTCTGCTGACGCTGCTGCTGGCCTTTGCCACGAGATTGCACCGCCTGCTGCAACCCGACCGACCCGGATCCCGCAGGCGCCCGGCCCGGCCCGATCCCATCGTGGCATAGCCCGTGCAGATCTCCGTCACCCGGCCCGTGGAGCCGCCCTCGAATCTGCCCGCGATCTATGTCAAAGACAACTGGGTGCACCCTATATTGGTATGCCTGCTGTACTTGACCATGGCCTTGAACTTTGTGGCGGCCGGCTGGACCGAAGAAGGGACCGGGGTCTTCATGGGGGTTGTGGTCGGGGCGATCGGCTGCGGCCTGCTGGTCACCTATGCCCGGTTCTCTGCGCTGCCCATGTTGGGCTTTGGACTGCTGGCGGGACTGTGCTGGACGGTCCTGTTGGTCTCTGGCCAGATTCCAGAGGAGGAGGTGCGAAGCTTGCTGCTGCAGGGCTTCAATGTCACGCAGAGCCGAGCCTATCTACTGGCGGATCTGTGGTGGGATTGGGCCCAGAAAGTGGTGATTCAGAACTTTGCCGGCAACAACCTCTCCTTCCTGTTCAATCTCTCCTTTTATCTGTGGTGGATTGCGTACTTCGGCACTTGGACCTTGCTGCGCTTCAATCTCTCATGGCGGATCATGCTTATGGCGGGAGTGGTGACCGGCGTCAACACCTACTATGCTCCCGAACCGGTCAACGGGCTTTTCATCTTCTTCCTGCTTGTCGGAGTCCTGATTCTGATCAGCGCCAACCTGATTTCCCTGCAGTGGCGCTGGCGCAGCACCCGCATTCGCTTTAGCCCAGACATATTCCTCGACTTCATGCAAAGTGGACTGCTCTTCAGCGTGCTGGTCGTGGGCGGGGCCTGGAGCATTCCCCGGTTGGGCCTTTCCCCCACCTTGGACGATGTGTTGACTCCCATCAGCCGGGTCTGGGAGGAGGCCACCGACCAGATTGCCGCTTGGAATCAAGGGGTGAACCAGCGGCAGCACGCGGGGGAGGCTTCCTTTCGTTCCACGCTGACCTTGGGCGGAGCGCGAGTCTCCTCGGACGAGCCCGTGATGCGCGTGACCGCGGCCGCAGGCCGCTATTGGCGAGCCAATGTCTACGATGTCTTTGACGGCCGTCGGTGGGAGAACAGCTCACAGGCGCGCACCAGCCTGCAGTCGGAGGCTGCAGTCCTCGCACCCGGTTGGGCCCATCGTACCCGGTTGGTACAGCAGATTACACCCTTGCAGGATTTGGGGTTTGTAGTGTTGGCCGCCCCCGACATCGTGCAAATGACAGTGCCGACCGTCGCCAGCTATGAGGTGATACCAGATTCGACAGGCACGGATTCGCTGCTGCAACCGGAATCATCGAATCCGACCGTACAGGTGGACACTTGGGAGCTACAGTATGTACTGTCCCAGATCCCGTTGCTGCCCAATGAGCCGTATCAAGTGTTGAGTTCTCTCACCACGGCCACAGTCTGGGACTTGGAGAATGCCAGTCCCCATGTCCCGGAAGACATTCGCAATCGCTACCTGCAGGTTCCTGTTTCCGTGGACCCAGCCGTGGGACAACTCGCCGCCACGCTCACGGCGGGCGCCGAAATGCGCTATGCGAAAGTCAAGGCCCTGGAAACGGCCTTGCGCCGCATTCCGTATGACGAGGATATCCAGGGCGCGCCACCCGGAGTGGATCCCGTCAGCCACTTTCTCTTTGACTTGCAGCGGGGCTATTGCGACTACTACGCCACCGCTATGGTGATGATGCTGCGGATGCTGGGCATTCCGGCCCGACTGGCCACGGGCTACGCAGAAGGAGAATTCCAGTCCGAGACACAGGATTTCCTGGTCAGGCAAGAGGATGCCCACACATGGGTTGAGGTCTACTTCTCAGGATTCGGCTGGATCGAATTCGAGCCCACCGCAGGCGAGAGCGTGCTCCTCCGCGCAGCAGGTGGACCCCCGGCAGATCCCGATCTGGATCGCGCAAGGACAGCCAATCCCTTGCCGGACAACCCCCAGGACCTGCTTGACCAAGGTCTGAATCCAGAGAACCCTTTCAGCGAATCCAGTGTCGACGATGCCTTTGATCCTTCGGCGGCACCGGTGGCAGCGCCGACCGATTGGCGCGTCTGGATAGTTGGCGCGCTGGCCGCCGCGGCTTTGATCGGGGGAATCTGGCGGTGGCGCACCGGACGCTTGATCCGAGATACACTGGAGGATAGGGTGGGGCAAGTCTATCGCCGCCTGATGCGCTGGGGCTTGCGCTTGCAACTGCCATTGCAAACCTGTGACACGCCATTGGAGCGGGGCCGAATTCTAGCCAAGGCCTGGCCGCATCTGGCCACGGAATTCAACGCCGTATGCGAGTCCTACATGCGACTGCAGTACGGCACCCGGTCCTCCAGAGCCATGCAGATGCGGGCCCATGTCCATGTCGAACACGCTTGGCGCCAAATGCAGGGCCCCTTTTGGCGCAGGTGGCTGGAGTTGTCCTTGCGCAGTCTGTTCCGGAGACCACGCTAGGCAGACGAGGGAAGCGGGATGGCAGTCTGCCGGGAGTTTCAATGGCTATGCTTACGGCTTGCTAATGGGAGAGACCGTCAGCATGACTACAGAAGATCCATCGGATCCGGCATCCTTGCGGGTGGACCGATACCGCTTCTGGGGCTCCTCGTTCAAGGAACCCATGGACTGCAGAGCTGGGACCATCTCCGCGCGAAGGTCCGGATCGTATTGCACGGGAATGCAGATGCGTGGCTCCAGATCCTTGCACAACTTCAGGGCCCAATCCAAGTCTCGCTGCAGATCCGTACCCATGGGCAATATGAGAATGTCGGTCTTCAAGGCAATAAGGCCCTCGACCAACCGTTTGTGCCCAGGACGGAACTCCGCCCCGGGATGGCCCATGTGCATGACTCCGGTCTGGCCAAAGTCAAAGAAGTGCACTAGACAACCGGTACCGACGGGGTCAGCATGTACCGCAGAATCCGCCTCGGGCTTGGCCAAGTCACAGGACAGGGAATGAATGAAGACGCCACCGGATTCGAACTGGCCCGGGACAGAGACCACCACGGGTTCTCCGGGAATGGCCGTGAAAGTGTCTCGGCCATGGTGCAAGCTACTGACCAGAATGTCTACAGGGAAACCCGGTTTCCGCAGCGCAGGCGCAACGGCATGGTCCCACAGCCGAGCCTGTCCGTTCGAGTCCACATCGGTTTGGAACGGATCATAGAGGACAGTGATGCCCTCTTCACGAAGAGCCACGCAGTTGGCACCATACCAGGTAATTTCCACGGTCTACCTCGACGGCTGACAATTCCAATACAACTCCTATTTTACCAACTTAGGGCGATATTTCGGGTTTCGGACAATGCCTGGATATCCGATGTTTCATGTGCGTCAGGAAAACGGAGGGTCTCGGCCAACGGCAGGGGTGCCGCATACAGGAAATCCTGCTCGGCGGGGCCTTGGGCGCGCCCGCAACGGAAGGGATGGGCACCTTATCATTGTGTTACGATTCGCCGTGAGCGGAACAAACCCGGTCTCCCTTTTTCTTTCCCAGCTTTCCAATCAGGTAATCCGCCATGTCAGAAATTCACTTCGGAACTGACGGCTGGCGTGGACGTATTGCAGACGACTATACATTCGCCAATCTGCGTCGCTGTGCCCAAGGCTTTGCCACATATCTCAAGCGCACCCACGGGGAAGGACATCCCACGGTCGTGGGCTATGACCGCAGATTTCTGAGCGAGTCCTTCGCCGCGGCCGCGGCCGAGGTGCTGGCAGGCAACGGATACACGGTCCATCTGATGGACCAGGCTACGCCTACACCGGCAATCTCCTTTAGCATCCCGCACGTACAGGGCGTGGGGGGCATCAACATTACGGCCAGTCACAATCCGCCCGCCGACAGCGGATTCAAGGTGCGGGATCAATATGGTGGGGCCATTCCTCCCGAGGGACTGAGTTCCATCGAGGCGTTCATTCCTGCGGTAGACAGTCCTTCCCATGTATTCCACACGCCCTTGGCCCAGGCTCTCCGGAAAGGCTCCATTCGCTGGCTGGATCCGGTGCCGGCCTATATGGCCCAGTTGGAGTCTCTGATCGATACGGCCCCCATCAAGGCCGCGCCCCTGCAGGTACTGGTAGACGTGATGTGGGGCAACGGCAGTGGCTGGCTGTCCCGCATCTTGGACGGGGGCAACATCCAGCTGACCGAGATTCACGCAGAGCGAAATCCCGCCTTTCCCGAAATGCAGAGGCCGGAACCCATTCCGCCCAATGTGGACGCGGGCTTGGCCAGCGCGCGCGCGCTGGGAGTCGACTGCACCCTTTTCCTTGATGGCGATGCGGATCGCTGCGGGTTCGCGGACGAGAACGCGGCCTTCGTGGATCAGTTGCGAGTCTATGGCCTGCTCGCCTATTACTTCCTGGAAGTGCGCGGCGACCGCGGCCCCATCGTCAAGACCCTGAGTACCTCCTCCATGCTGGACCGGCTGGGTGCGCACTACGGCGTGGATCTGCTTGAAACTGGAGTCGGATTCAAGTTCGTGGCTCCGACCATGCGCCTTGCGGATGCTCTGATAGGAGGCGAGGAAAGCGGGGGCTATGCCTTCCGTGGACACGTGCCGGAGCGGGACGGCATTCTGGCCAATCTGTATTTGCTGGATCTGTTGGTGCGCACAGGGAAGAAACCTTCGCAGGTGCTGGACGATCTTTTCGCGTTGGTGGGACCCCACCACTATGCCCGGCGGGACGTGGCTCTGACCGGAGACCGTCAGAAGCGGGAGGCCATGGCCCTGCTGGATGCCATTGATATCCAGGGGCTAACCTTGGGGGGGCGCAAGGTAATCGCACTGCAGACAACGGACGGGTACAAATTCAAATTGGAAGATGGTGGCTGGGTGCTGATCCGGTTCTCCGGTACAGAGTCCCTGATCCGTATCTATACGGAGATTGCCGATCCCGACCTTACACAGTCCATCTTGGCCGAAGGCGAGGCCTTGGCCGGCGTCTAGACCGCAGGATCCGGTTTCTTGAATGCCCACCGTCTTGTCTCCTCCAGCGCTGGTTGACACCCATTGCCACCTGACAGCCGCCGAATTCAACGCCGACCGGCCTGCTGTGCTGGCGAAAGCCCAGACTCTGGATGTACGGCGCTTTGTCAATGTCGGGACCACTTTGGATGACAGCCGGACTGGACTGACGCTGGCGCGCTCTCATGCCGCGGTGTATGCCACGGTAGGCGTACATCCCAATCACAGCCATTTGGCGCCGGTGGATTATCTGTCGCAACTGGCGGAGATGGCCCGGGAGTCCAAGGTGGTGGCTCTGGGCGAAATCGGGCTGGACTATCATTGGGACCGGGCTCCGCGCGCACAGCAGAAAGATGTGTTTCAGGCGCAGCTGGCATTGGCCGCCCAGCTCAATCTGCCTGTAGTGATCCATTGCCGCGCAGCCATGCCGGATGTGCTGCAGTGCCTGGAAGAATGGATCCACGGAGGCGCCTATACGGGATCGCCCTTGGCCACGCGCCCCTTTGCGGGAGTCTTGCATGCCTTCAGCGGCAATGCAGAGGATGCAGGCCGGGCCCGGGCACTGAACTTTCTTTTGGGTCTGGGAGGAGCAGTGACTTTCAAGAATGCTCGTGATCTGCATGCCTTGGTGCCGCGGCTGGGATTGGCTGGCCTGATCCTGGAGACGGATGCGCCCTATCTCAGTCCTCATCCCTATCGGGGCCAGCGCAATGCTCCGACGCGCATCCCCTTGATCTGCAAACGCATCGCGGAATTGATAGGTGCCACGGCCGCGGAAGTGGCGGTGCGGACCACGGCCAATGCCCAGCGCCTCTTTGGTTGGCCGTCGGTCTGACAGTCTCATGCCCAGAACCTATGCCACAGCGGGCCAGCGGGTAATGGCCCGCTACGCCCTGATTCGGCCCGAACTGGACGCAGTGGAGGAGATGATGCGCCAGACGGCCGTAACGGAGTTGCCGCCCTTGCGCGAGGCCTATCTCAAGATTCTGGATCGCGGCGGCAAGCGGTTGCGGCCCACTTTGGCCCTGCTCAGCGCCAGTCTGCTGCGGGAACCCAAGACCCCGGTTCCAGATTCCGTGATTGCGTTGGGCGGGGCTGTAGAGATGCTGCACACCTCCACGCTGGTGCATGACGACGTGATAGACGAGGCCACTCTTCGACGCGGAGCCCCCACACTCAACACCACCTGGTCGGCGGGGGCCTCGGTGTTGGCAGGCAACTACATGTTCGCGCAAGCCGCGTATTACAGCGCGCGCACAGGCCATGCCCGCGTGAATCAGATTTTTAGCGACTCGCTGGAGATTCTGGTGAAAGGAGAGATAGAGCAGCTGAAAGCCAAGCATGATCTGGATACAAGTCGTCTCCAGTACTTCAAGCGCATTGCCTGGAAGACATCCAGCATCTTCCGCATCGCCACGGAGAGCGCGGGTTTTCTGGCGGGTTTCAGCGACGTGCGGATCCGGGCCCTGCGCCGGTTTGGCCACCACTTCGGATTGGCCTTTCAGATTGTGGATGACATCCTGGACTATATCAGCGACCCGGAGGCGCTGGGCAAGCCCGCAGGTTGCGATCTGCTGAATGGCTACTGCACCTTGCCTTTCTTTCTGTATCTGGACCGGCAGCCGGAGCGGCGGCCAGTGCTGGAACGCTTGAAGGAAGCGAATTCCTATCGGTTTCGCGCGCCGGAAGTCTGGACACAGGCGGTACAAGACTTTGTGGCCGCAACCTGTCAGTCCGGCGCCATTGAAGGCGCCTATGATCTGGCCCAACGCCATGTCACCAAGGCCCAGGCCTGCCTGCAACTCTTTCCGCAGTCGGACTATCGCCAAGCGCTGCACGAACAGAGCGAGACAATTCTCACCCGACTGCTATAGGTGCGCGGCAGCGCCACCTCTAGGCAGAGACGTCTGTGGAGGATAGACCAAAAAGGCGGGCGGCCATCCCCATCCACGGTCGGCAAGGTGCGGACATTGTCTATCCAAGAGCTAGAATGCATCTGCCTTCGCCAAGCCCGATTGCCACTCCGTTCCCTTCAGACCCGCATAGAGCAAGTAGTAGGAACCGACGCTGTGGAAGACCTGAGGTGTCAGGATCCCATCACAGTCCCACCGCCTGCGATCCTCCGACAGTGTAAATACGGGATTGTGGGGACTGGATTCAAAGTGGCGGAAATCGCGAGTTCGCACATGCCCAATCTGCCAAGCAGCACCATCAGATCCCCCGTACAGGAGATGAAAAAACTGGGGTCCCCTGAAAACTTCCGCCTCGCGCACCCCTTTGCTGTCCCAAGGCTGACCACTGCCTCTGAAAACAGGATTGGCCGGGTCTTTGGTCACCGCCGCGGGATCATGGATTGGTGCAGTGGCATGGCAGATCACAGGCAGCTGCCCTGATTCCCCCGTATAGACAATATGGATGGTATCCCCCACCACGGCCACCGAGGGATGTGACGAACCATTCCGCTCGTATGGGGTGTCCGCCGCGATCACGGGATTCGAGCGAACGCGCGTCCAGTGACCGAAATCGCCATCGGTCACCAACAGGCCCGTCTGTTTGGGCGGCCGCTTCTGTCGACCCAGATAATACGCGTAGTATTTGCCATCGGCAGGATTCCAGAATGGAAAAGGATATTCTGTCGTGAAATCGTCAAAGCCATCTCGGGAAGGCCGCAAGACGGGATTCCGCGCATCATGCTTGACTTGGTCGGGATTGTCCGCTGGTGCCGTACTGTGCATCAATACCCAATGGTTGCCTCTTTGGCGTCTCCCCCATAGGTAGTGGATGGTGTTCCCCACTACGATCGCATGGGCGGCGGCGGCCCATTCGGGCGGCTTACAGTAGAAAATGGCCTTGCCTTCCCCCATGCGCTGGAAACGTGCGCACACCTCGAAAAGCTGGTCATCACTGACTTGGGCTGAACCGTTCATATCCTTTCCGCTCCATTCGTTTCATGGTCCCTTGGATGTCTGCCTAGGATGCAACCCAGTGCAGCAAGTTGCTGAACAGTCGATCGGCCACAGGGTCCTGGCCCAGATTCTCCACAATCCGGTGCGTACAGAGAATGTAACGGCCCTTGCCATGAGGCACGAGAGTCAGGTCGGCGCCATGCATGGCCGCGGAGACACCAGTGTAGTTCTGCTTGTGCTTCAACCCCGCATGCCAGTCGTAAGTGATGGTGCCGCTGATCCAGTCGGTTGTCGGCGTGGCCATGGACCACCTCGAAACGACATTGCGATACTCCTGTCCCATCAGGCAGTTCGTGGGCAGTCCATCGTAAATCGGATGATTCTTGACGACATGACTGCAGGGCGCCCAAGTGCCCTTGGCGTTGAAGTAGGTCACGTCGAAAGGCCAGATCACATCCTTTGCCACGTGTCTCCACATGCGGCGCAATGACCTCGTCGCCTGCATTGCAGAGGCGGCGGGTAGGACACCCAGGAATATAGCTGTGCCGCCACCCTGCACCCAGTCTGCCAGCTCGGCACAGACTGAAAGTGATTCCCCATCCCATCCCCGCAAATTCACCAAGACCGGACATGTGTCCGATGTCCCCACGGCAAATGCTTGGAATTCCACTCCCATTTCATGGAGATAAGCCCCCAAGGTTCCGTCCCATTCGATGACCGCAACTACCTGTTGGGGCAGAGTCGACTTGGTTGGGTCGAGCACAAAGAAACTGGAGTGGCCCCGTATGGCATTGGCGGGTCCCGAGGTAAAGGCAACCTCGATCTGGCAAAGTCCCGTAATATCGTGGGGGGAAACACCATATACATCCAAGTCGACAATTCCCTCGGGCAAGAGAGATGGGACCTGGACCTTGATCAGCTCTCGACCGGCCCGGGCCGTCACTCTCACAGACAGGGTCCCGGCAAGCGCTTCCTTGTCGTTGACCGAAGTGAGCGTTATGTACAGATCTTGTCCGGCATAGAGGTTCTGTTGACTCGGGCGGACGGCAATATAGCGATCTGCGAAGACTTCCTGAATGGCGTAGTAGGCTCGTTTGGGATTGCGGAAATTGTCGATGAGACCTGCTCCCACAATCCAGTCGCCGTCATTGAGGGCATGAATGCCGATGCCGGCAATGTCGGGATTGATGCGGCAGGCTTCCGCCATCAGCCTGTTGCTCGTATAGTGAATTTCCTGACAGGCCGCCACGAAATCCCGGAACGCGGGGAAGATACGATCGGTTCCAGATTGCATCAGCGCCAGTCTGTAGGATTCGTACAGTCGCTCATGTATGCGGTAGTCCGGGGTGAGGGGATTGCCCTCGTCCCGATAGCGGGCCATGTTGGCCTCCAAGTCGGGGATGCTGCCGTAGCCCAATTCGGAAATGTTGGTCAGGAGACCGGGCTCAATGTGACTGCGCGTATGACTTCCCAAACCGGTCCGCCCCATGGCCGCGAGTTCCGATTTGGTCTTGCCCAGAATCAACAGGTTGTCATAGCTGGCCTGATCAAGGGGCGCACCAGGATAGTCGTGCACATCGTTGATCAAAGTGGGTTCGTACAGGCCTGGCAGATACAGGCTACAGACCCCGGCGAAGCCACCCGCCTCGTCCATGATGATTCGTGTTTCATCCAGCTCACGAGCTTTCAAGGAAGTTCGGTGCCGCAGCCTCTTGAGGTCATCGCGCAGAATTTCGTTGAACATTTCCCACATGACTATGGAAGGATGATTGCGATCCCGCAGGACCATCTCGGTGACTTCGTTCTCGATGCGGCGCTGGGTATAAGGTGTGATCTGTGGCCAATGGTCCATGCACTCCACCGGCAGGGCCCCCACGAACAGAATGCCCATTTCATCCGCCAAGTCATAGACCACCGTCGGCTGAGGCTTGCGCCATGGACGGATCATGTTGATGTTGCCTTCCTTGATCAGCCGGAATTCCTGCTTGAGCAATTCCAGATCTCGGGGATACGCCAGTGAATGGGGATAGAAGGCTTCATTGAAGGTGGTCTTGAGGAGGACTTTCTCGCCATTGAGATAGAAATGCTTGTCCTTCACGGTGAATTCACGAAAGCCAAACCGTGTTTCCACCTCATCGGACACCGCCTCTTGGAGCTGAACTATGGTGGTCAGCCGATAAAGCCGGGGGGCATCCAGCTGCCAGAGCTGAAAGTCCGCAACGTGGAATTTCCGCAGCCATTGGCTGGTGCCGGGCCTCAGCCAAAGACTTTCCGATTCCGAGACCACGGATGCTTCGTCCTGGCATGACGCGACATCCCAATGCAATACGACTTGGCACGATTGAAGGCTGGCGTTATGAATGGCAGCCTCCACGGAAACGGCGCCGGATTCGATGTTGCCGCTGACAAACACATCATCGATATAGACACAATCCGTCGCCACAAGGGAAACGGACTGCCAGATTCCGCCCGCGATGGCGCCCCGCCAATGAGGCATGTCATCCCTGCCCAGTCCATCAATGATCACATCGCGCGTGATCAGGGGGGTAATGACCCGCACGGCAATGAAATTGGCCTTGTCCATGTACAAAAGGTCGTCCATTTCAAAGGAAAATCCGATATAGCCTCCTTCATGGTGGCCAGCGGCCCTGCCGTTGACCCAGACTTCGGCCCGGTAATTGACTGCCTCGAAACAAAGGCGTACGGTCTTTCCACGCCACCCTTCAGGTAGCTTGAAAGTCTTGCCATACCAAGCCACCCCCTCGTAGTCCTGCCTAAATTCCTCCAGACAAGCCGGCACAGTGACCTGCTCAATGTCGTGGTAGCCGTAAAAGTTTTCCTTGTATTGCCAGTTGAGGATGCGACCTCTATTCTGGTGATCAAAAATCACTTGCCATCTGCCATCCAATGCAAAGACATGACTCATGTTAGGGTTGTTCCTTCTTGGTGCAGGGTACAGGTCGCCGAAAGGCCTCCCTGAGTTCGAGGGAAAACGATCGTGCAGGCGCTTTGGTCCACCTTTCTCATTCCATGTCGCGTCTGGACAAGTCCGAGGCCATGGCGTTGGCGCCATGGCTGAGCCTGCCACCAGTCTGGATACATGAAGCTACAGAGGGGAGCTCTACAGCCGAAGCGTCCTAGCTGCATTGCCCCGAAGTCGTCCATATATTGGGCATTCATTGCTTCATGCCACTTAAGGCAATGCTGGAAACAAACTGTTTTTGCAACATCAGAAAAACAACAATGACCGGGAGACAGGCAATGACGGCGCCCGCCATCTGCACATGAATCAGACTCACGAACTGGCCCTGCGCCATGGCCAAGGCCAAGGGCAGCGTGAACAGTTCCTTGGAATTGATTACCAGGACCGGCCAGAACAGGGTGTTCCAGATACCCAGAAAACTGAATATGCCGAGCGCGCCCAATCCGGACCGGGCGAGGGGCATAATCACGTGCCAATAGATGTGCCAGTGATTGCCGCCGTCTATGAGCGTAGCCTCGTCTAGGCTGACAGGAATCTGGTTGAAAAACTGGCGCAACAAGAATGTGCCAAACGGACTGAAGAGGCCAGGCACAATCAAGGCGGTGAAGGTGTCAATCAGTCCCGCGGAAAAGACTATGGTGTACAGGGGAATAATGGTTACGTAGTGGGGAATCATCATGGTGGCGAGGTAGATCAGAAAAATCCCGTCCCGTCCCGGAAAGCGCAATCGGGAAAAGGCATAGGCGGACAAGGAACAGATGATCAATTGGCCGATCACCGACACCAAGGTCACGATTGTGCTGTTAAGCAACGATCGGCCAATGTTGTAGTCAAACATGGCCGTCGCATAGTTGGACCACTGTGGCACGGCGGGAATCCAAACCGGCGGAAATGACTCCACCTCGATCAAGGTTTGCAGGGAGGCGGATATCATCCACAGAAAGGGCAGCGCCATGATCATCGCGCCCAGAAAAAGGACTGTATGTACTCTGGCGAATTGGCCGCGCGTGAGTTGCATTGGTCTCCTCCGCCCCAAAGATGGCAGTTCTGAGCTAGGCACAGCTCCTAGGGGCAGGGACGCATCGGCCAACAGATCGAGTGCGAGTCACGTCGGGCCCGGAACGGCAACGGATACGGGACGCCCTTATTGATAAAACACCCAGCGCTTTTGCAGTATCCACTGGAACGAGGTAAAGAGAAAGATGAAGGCAAACAGCACCCACGAAAGGGCTGCGGCATATCCCATGCGCAAGGACTGGAAGCCCCGTGCGTAGATGTAGTAGCTCAAGGTTCGAGTGGCATCGGCTGGTCCACCATCCGTCATGATGAAAATGGGATCAAACAACTGCAGCGTATTGATGATGCCGATGATCAAGGCAAAAAACAGCGCCGGCGACAGCAAGGGCAAGGTGATCCTGAAGAATTGTTGCCTCTGCTGAGCTCCGTCGATACTGGACGCTTCGTAATACACGGCAGGAATGGACTGCAATCCGGCCAAGAGAATGATGGTTTTCCAAGCCAAGGTCTTCCAGGTAATGGTAATGATGACGGCCGGCATGGCCCATTCCGGGCGGGAAAGCCACGGGACGGGATCTATGCCCAAAGGGGCCAACGCGGCATTGATCGGTCCATCCAGACTGTACATGTACCGCCAGGCAATGGCCACAGCCGCCCAGGTAGTAATCAGAGGCAGGAAATAGATCGTGCGATACAGGCCAATCCCACGCAGCGCATGTCGGAGCAGCATGGCCGTCGCCAATCCCAGCGCCGTATTGAGCACCTCCAGTCCAGCCGTCAGATACAGGGTAGCCTTCAGGGAACGAAAAAAGGTGGAGTCGGTCAGTACGTCTCTGAAGTTCCTGAGACCCACAAACCTCATGGGATCGATGATGTTCCACTCGGAAACTCCCAAGACCAAGGCCGTACCAATAGGGAACACCTGTAGCAAAAACAAGCCGAGGAGGCTAGGGGCCAGAAACAGCAGCGCCACAAACAGATGCTGATGACGCAGTCTCCTTCTGCCATGGAGCGCTACGGACCCAGGGATCCGGTCTTCTTGCGCAGATGTCATTCAATGTGCCAAGGAAAGGCAGGAGCGCCAAGGCATGGCGGACCCAAGGCTCCTCTGGACTGTGCGTTGAGGCCCCGGAGACAGAGGAGCCGGAGCCGGAAGCGTCATGTCCCAACTCGCTTCTCGCCATGCATGTCCGAGATCTTGTGCTTACGTCACCAAAAGGGGGTCCACTTCCAACTTTATGGTTTCCGTGGCGGCTTGGGCCGTCTTGTTGCCAATGGCCACCAAGTCCATTTCGCGATCCCAGATTTCCAAGAATTCCTGATTCTGCCGAATAAATGGCTGGGGGTGCGCGGTCTTCAGCATTTCCAGAAAGGTCTCGGAATGCTTGGGCGGTTCAAATACAAAGGCATCCGATTCCATCGCCGCGATGACAGAACTCCCGGCCCCGCCGTTGCGCAACAAGAATTGGGCCCCTTCCAGCGAAGCCGTGTCCTGAATCACCTGCCAAGCCTCATCCATGTTCTCTATGCCTTTGGGGATGGCATAGGAGAAGCCGCCGGTCCAGGTCGCAAACTCCTGGGACTGGGGCTGGGGCACGACTCCCCAATTGATATCGGCCCCTTCCATGCCCTTGCGAGTCCAAGTACCGACATCGCGCATGGCCAAGCGGCCCTGACTGAAAAGGCCCCCTGAACTGGCATCGCTGGAGCGCAGATTGGCCGGCCCCAGCTTGTGCACCAGATACAGGTCGAAGATCCATTGAATCGCCTCTGCAGCAGCGGGTTCGTTGACGACGACTTCCGTCTTGTCTTCGTTGAACACATCGCCGCCATTCTGCCAAATTCGATTGGAGATGTCCCAGATCCGAATCGGGCCGGAGGTCCAACCGTAAATCTTCTCTTCATCTTCGCCCTGCATCATGGCCTTGGCCGTTTCCACGAAGGTGTCCCAGTTCCATGCATCGTTCTGCCACTGCTCGTAAGGGGTGGGGATATCCGCCTCTGCAAACATGTCGATGTTGAACCCGATTCCCATAGGGTTGACTTCCGCGGGAATGGCGAAAGGTTTGCCTTCCGACTTGAAGAAATCCGTGATGACAGGATAGAAGTGATTGAATCCCGGTGCACTGACATCCCAAGTGGGATGTGCCTCCACGTACGCCGTCAGATCGTTCAGGAATCCGCGGTTTTGGAAACGGGCGAAGTCAAAGTCCACGATCATGGCCACTTCGGGCAGATCACCCGACGCAAATCGAGTCAGGAGCCGATCATGGTACTGGGGGAAGGGCGCAGATCCGACCGTGACTTCCATGTTGGCATCCGCATAAAGATGTTCCATCAGGAGGCCATAGGTCTCATCCCACGATCCCCAGACGGTGAATTCCACCTCCACGATCTCTTTCGCCGGCTCGGCATCGCCAGGGGCTCCGGGGACAGCCGCCGGTTGCGCGGGCACACCCGCACAGGCCGCCAGCAGAGCGCCCGTGGTGAACAGGGCGGAAGTTTGCAGAAAATGACGTCTGCTCAATTTGCGGGATTGCATGAGGGCACCTTCCTGTCGAACCATGCAGTACAATCGGGATTGCCGACGCCACGGGCCAATCAAGCCGCCTGCACGAGGAGCAATTCCGAGTTGTCAGAGTGAGAGTCTCCTTCACTATTCACTATGCAGTGTTATTTGTCAAGCCCATTGAACGCAAGCAAGAGACAGCCTCCCTTGCTTGTGCGGAAACCCAGATGTACCCATCGGTGGAGACAGTCTGGGTCTCCGCTGGCCGCCTAATGGACCAGACCCGCGTGCAAGCGCGCCAATTCACGATATCGAAGTCATCGGACCATGTCGGGGTCCTAGGGCAGAAGCAAGGCAATGCCGAGATTCAGATTCCGGAGAGAGCTTTCCGCATACCTTCCGTGCAGAAAAACAGAGGTGCATCAGGCCAAAGCACAAGAAATCCAATGCTGCTTGGAGACACTTCAAGTTTGCATTGGCCTGGGTTCCTAGGCCGGCCACAAAGATTAAGGCGGCGGCGAGTCGGAATCCTGCATGTCTTCCATGCACAGTCGGCAATCCACGGTCAAGCCGGTCTTCCGGCGCACTTTCCGCTTCAGTCCAGATACTGTCCTCATGCATTCTGACCTGTTTTGGCAAGGCAGCTCCCGCCACCGTCCTGGCGATCGATCTCCTGGCATCAAGTCCACAGGACCAACCGAGAGCCCGAAAATATCTGTCTGGAAAACCTGAGGCGGTAGACTTGCGCAGATGCTCGTGCGCGCTTTTGCAGAGGATTCGGGAATGTCAGACACGAATTACAAGCCACTTGTAACCGCACATACAGATCCGGAACTGGTCGATTACATGTTCGACCTGCACGGATATCTGATTCTGGCACAGGCCATCTCCCCGGAGGACCTGGCCGAAATGAACCAGTGGGTGGACGACCGTTGGGCCAGTGTCAAGCATCCCGAACCCGACACGGAAAACGTGGCCAGTTCCTGGCTGGGCAACGTGGAGACCCATAGCTACGGGCCGGACGACGGCGTCAATTTCCAGCACATCGTGGAGGGCGGACCAGTCTTCGAAAGATTGATCGACCATCCCCGCTGGCTGCCGTTGGTGACCAAGTACGTAAATCCGGTCAACGGACTGTCCATTCACGAGAATTTCCTGAACGTGCGCGGGCCAGGCGGCTATCTCTATATCCACTCCGGTGGGCATGCGCCGCTTTTCTATTTCACGTTCCGGCAGGAAAACACCGGAGAGTGGATGGTGGGGCAAATCAATGTATTGATGGCCCTGGAGGACATTGGGCCAGGGGACGGGCCCACAGCCTTAGTCCCGGGCAGCCATCGCGCCACGGAAGTCCATCCCCGGTTGAAGCGGGACGGCAAGGGCATTGTGGCCGCCCATGACGAAAGGGAAGCGGCGGGCACCGCCTATGGCGCCCGGGAGGTCTACCTCAAGGCCGGAGACGTGCTCTTCTTCGCGGACTGCATTACGCACGGATCTGCGGAGCGCACCAATCCGGGCTACCGGCGGGTGGTCGTTTACCGGTATTCTCCGCGCTACCTGCGGACCCGTTTCAACTACAATTTTTCCAATGCCCTGTTGAATCGTCTCAACGATCAGGCGCGGACCATTCTGCAACCCCTGCCCCCGCACCTGCCGCCGCTGGCCACGCCATCGGGACAGACGACGCTGTAGAGGGTATTCATGCCTCCCGGGCCCGCAGTCTCCATCGTCACCGTCTCTTGGAACGTATGGGATCTGGTGCGTGCCGCCTTGGAACGGCTGGAGCGGATCAGCTATCCCACGGCCGATCCGCAGGTGCGGATCCTGCAACCTGCAGCCGGATGGGCACAGCCCTTGTGTTTTGAACTGGTGCTGGTCGATGGGAACAGTGGCGATGCCACACCAGATCTGGCGCCTGCGCTGTTTCCCTGGGTGCGTTTCCTGCCCGCGGACACCAACGTGGGCTTCACCCAAGGCAACAACTTGGGAGCGGCGTCCAGTCGAGGCGATATTCTCTTCTTCCTGAATCCCGACACGATGGTCTCAGCAGGCGCGCTGCACCTCTTGCACGACGCTCTTCTGTCCCTGCCCCGAGCCGGTCTGGTGGGCCCGGCCCTGTACAGGGCGGATGGCAGTCTGCAGGCTTCGCGACGCGCCTTCCCCACTCCGCTCACGGGATTTCTGGAGAGCACATGGCTGGGTCGCATCTGGTCCCGCAATCCTTGGGCACGACGGTATCACTGCCACGATTGGCCCGCGACATTCCCCCAGCGCGTGGACTGGCTGGAAGGCGCCGCCCTGATGATGCGCCGCGCCACTTTCACGGATGTGGAAGGCTTTGACGAAGCCTTCTTCATGTACAGCGAAGAGATGGATCTTTGTCGGCGGCTGCAGGCAGCGGGCTGGACCACCTGGTATTGCCCGCAGGCCCGCATTCGACACTACGGCGGACGCAGTTCGGCCCAGGTGCCGGCCTTCACCCACATCAACTTCAACATCAGCAAGATACGGTATTACCGCAAGTTTTTTGGACGAACCTGGGCCGAGATCCTGCGGAGGTACCTGCTGGGGGAATTCCACCTCAACTTGCTGTGGGAGGGCGCCAAATTGCTGCTGGGGCACAAGATTTCCTTGCGTCGCCAACGCGTGCGCGCCTACCGGCAGGTGCTGGCGACCGGATTGCACATCCAAGGAAACGAGAAATGGCCAAATTGAAGTTGTCTGTAGATCCTGTGTCCGGGATGCGGGATCTGTTGCCGCGCGACGTGGCCCGCCGGGATTACGCGATCAATATCGTCAAGCACACCTTCCAGCTGTTCGGATTTCTCCCCATAGAGACTCCGACCATGGAAAGGCTTTCCACCCTTCAAGGCAAATATGGGGAGGAAGGGGAGTTCTTGATGTACAAGGTCCTGAAACGGGGCCAGAAGCTGGAAAAGGCCGTGGACGGGACGGAGCTGGCCGACATCGGATTGCGCTATGATCTGACTGTGCCCTTGGCCCGGCTGATGGCCGGGCATCAGCAGGATTTTCTGCCGGTCTTCAAACGGTACCAGATTCAGCCGGTGTATCGCGCGGAGCGGCCCGCGCGGGGCCGCTACCGCGAATTCATGCAATGCGACGTGGACGTGGTGGGTCTCGCCAGCCTGGACGCGGAGGCGGAAGTGATCAGTGCCGGGGCTGCGGCGCTGAACGCCTTGGGCTTCTCGGACACGGATGCATATCGGATGCGAATCAACCACCGATCCGTATTGAAAGGCCTGCTGGACACGGCCCATGTCCCTTCCGATCTGCATGCGACGGCACTGGTGGCGATAGACAAGGCCGACAAAATAGGAATCGAAGGGGTACAGCAAGAACTGCAGCGCCGAGGAATTTCCTCCGCCAGCGTCACGGCTCTGTCACGGTTCATGTCGGATCTGGAGACGGAAACCCCAATGGCAACGCAGGCGACCCGATTGGCGGACATGTTGGCGCAACACCCGGAAGGGCTGCAGGGCGTAACGGAGCTGCAGACCCTGGCCCTGCTGTTGGCCGAGGGTCCTTGTCAGAGCCGTCTGCGTCTGGATCCATTCCTGGCCCGCGGCATGGGATATTACACGGGTCCCATCTACGAGATCCAGTTTCCCGACTTGACCAGTTCCGGCGGGGGAGGCGGTCGCTACGATGAACTGTTGAGTCTGTTCACAGGCAAGCGCATCCCCGCGTGCGGTTTCAGTCTGGGGCTGGAGCGGATTCTTCTGATCATGGAGGAACGAGACATGTTCCCGGACGACCTGAACCGAGGGCCACAGGTGCTAGTCGCGCAAATGGATCAGGACTGCGCCCCCTATCTGCACGGCATGGCCCATGATTTGCGGAAGGCGCAGATTCGCACGGACCTGTTTCCCGAGGTGGGCAATCTGCGACGACAGTTTCGCTACGCGGAGAAACACGGCATTCGATATGTGCTGATCGCAGGTTCCGACGAAGTCGCGGCAGCCCAGGTCGCGATCAAGGACTTGGTCACGGGGATACAGGTTGCCATTTCCCGTGACCAGGCAGCAGGTCATCTGCAGACCCAGTTGCAGAAGGCGCAAGCTACATGACTGTATCCCGCTTCCTGAAACCACGCCTTCCTCTCCCTGTCTTCGAGGATCTCACCTGCCTTGCAGCAGACAACGCCGCGGATTCGCCCTTCCGTTGAACTCTTGCGCAGATCCGTCGCTCCCAGGTGTTTCACAGGGAAGGACGGCTCTGGATCCAGCAGGCCGCACAGCAGACCAATGGATACGGGCTTGCTGGAAATGGGTTGGCGGTGATTTGCAGGGGGACAGGGCCGGCCGAAGGACATCCCGTCGAGAGGCGGCCCCTGCATTGACATCTGCAACGTACTGAAGCCTTGCCGATACCGGGAGGAACGCGCGGGGTCCCGGCCTCGCTGATTCATGACACCCACTGCAGCAGTGGCGTTGCGCCAAGAGCTGACGCGGAGTATGCATTGCTGCAGGGGCCCCCTCTTGACCACAAAATCCGCAATGGAGATCAACAGCAAGGAGCCGCATGCAGTCGCCCGCCTGGACAGAGCAACAATCTCGGCGCCCAGATCATGGAGAGGGTCTTTGCGGGCCAAGAGCGCCGAATTTGCGACATGGATTCCATGTCGCAAATCTTGCAGTTCATCCCCGGTGGATCCCCATGCCGATTGGGCAAGATTGCCAGCGTCCAATGCGATCGCGCCTTGACATCAACCCAGAAAAATCAGAAGGTCGTTTATCATAGGAACCGGCGCAAGCGGAAAGACGTACAAGCCTTATCCACCGCCGTGTTGGCCGGGAATTGACAGAATCCCATCGCCCCTTTCAGAGACATTAGGAAAAACCCGGACTTGCTTGACCGATGTCGCTGGGGGCCGGGGCCGGATAAGCAACAAACCAAGATGCCGACACGAAATTAAAATCGACGGAGCTTGCAAGATGATTGATTATGCGCAATTCAATACAGCCCAATTCAATCTGGATGAAATCGCCGCCGGGCAGACACACGACGATTTGCGGCAGATGGTGAACGAGATGATCGATGCGCAATTGGCGATGATTGCCGAATGCACCAATGCCGATATCATCTTTGAACCCAGCGACGATGAAGCCAACGATCCGGAAGCGGCGTCCGCAGCGGAAAAGGATCTGGCTTGGACGCTGGCACACGTGGTTGTGCACTGTTGCGCTTCGTCGGAAGAGGCGGCCTTTCTGGCCAGCGAACTGGCACGGGGTGTACCCAATCATGGCCGTTCTCGCCATGAACCTCACTGGACGACCCTGCACACTGTGCAGCAATGCCGGGACACTTTGGAGGAAAGTCGCCGCCTGCGCTTGGCGACACTGCAGGTATGGCCCCTCAAGCCTGATCTTGCAAATTCCTGCGAGGTTTGGCCGGGTGGTCCTGTGGCCAATGCCACGGCGCGCTTCATATTGGGCCACGTCCACGAGCATTCACATTTCGACCAGATCCAAGAAATCGTGCGGCAAGCGCAGGCGGCTCGCGGGCAATAAGAGGGCTGGGGATGGGTTCGCGCGGGTCACCTTGCATGCAGACGGGTCAGGACTCGTCGGCTGGTCCCGTCCGTCCGAGATTCAAGTCTCCCTTTCCGATCGGGCCAATGGGAGGCAGCCAAATCTGAAGGAAATCCTGGCGCTGCCACGCGGATACATCACGCCAGGCGGCAGCACAAGACCACTCGGTTCCGTTCATGCTTCCGGTTCCGCCGCGTTGCCTCCAATGCGCTTTCCGACCCCCTTGGCCCGAATGGGATCCGCGGTGTCTCATGAATTGAACCGAGCTGCGACAAGCGATTTCCTGTTTGTCGCAGATCATGAAGCAAGGCAAGATCCAGACAGCATCTCCCCTGTGTGATTCATCGGTTCCAAGGAGTTTTCATGAATCCCAATCGCCTACTTTCCAAACTCCAAGCTGAGACAATACCGGTAGGTCACATGATCTGGGAGTTTGGCACCCGCGGCATCGCCCGCATGACCGAACTGGCAGACTTGGATTTCGTGCTGCTGGATACAGAGCACGGAGCCTTTTCCCCAAACCAAATTGCGGATCTTGTCTCGTGGTACCGGGCTACTTCGGTGACACCCATTGTCCGAGTGCCCCAGCTTGCCTTTCCCATGATTCCGCGCACGCTGGATACAGGGGCGCAAGGCATCATGATGCCGAACGTGATGAATGCCGAAATGGCATGCCAAGTGGTGCAGGCGGCCAAGTACGCGCCCTTGGGCCGCAGGGGTCTGGGCCTAGGCGGATCGGTCACGGCCTACGAATCTGGAGACGTCCGGGAACAGATGGACCGTCTCAACGCCCAGACTGCGATCATCTGCCAGATCGAAAGCCGTGCTGCCTTGGACGAACTGGATGCCATCGCCTCGGTGCCGGGGGTAGATGTCTTGTGGGTGGGACAGTCGGATCTTTCTCAGTCTCTTGGCATACCGGGAGAATTCGACCACTCCACATTTCTGGATGCCTTGGAAGCCGTGGTGGACTGCTGTGCCAGGCATGGGCTTGGCGCCGGAATCCAGCCCAACTATCCGGCACAATGCAAGGCTTGGATGGACTTGGGGTTCAACGTGGTGTCCTACAGCGTGGACACAGCCCTTTATACGGAAGCCTTGATCCAGGCCCGAGCCGCGGTGGAAGGCTTGATTCAGCCGTAAGTTCATGCACTGGCATAAGGAATACCGGTTGGAGAGATTGCCAGAGATCGCTCCCTGTAGCGGCTGCAGCCGCCATGCCCTATGAAAACTTGCATAAGGTCATCGAAATTGCCTGAACCTTTTTGGAGTCCATGCCATTCAACACAGCCGCGGCCTGGAAGATTTTGAGCGCCAGCTCCAGCTCCATGCCTCCCACCTGTTTGGTCTTTTCAAACAGAGCCTTGCCGGTCTTGTCCACGGCACAAACCCCCACTGTATGGCAAACCAGTTTCATACAGACCGTAAAGTCCGTGCTCTTGCGGCATTCGGCGGCCAAGGCAGCCAGCTTCTCCAGATCTCTGCAAGGCAACTTCAGCAAATAAATCTGCCCCTCCAGACCTTCGATGGCGAAAGGTTGCGGCGCGGAAGAAGCCTGCAGGAGATCAACCGCCTTCAAGTTCTTCAAATCTCCGCCTTCTGTCTGGGATGTATCCTTTTCCTTCGCCATGAACTGTACTGTCTCCTTGGATTCGCTCTTTGGACTTGCCAGAGAGACTTCAAATGAATAGCGGGGACTGACCGGATTCTGTACCTCCTTCGCAGGCGAGGGGAGTCCCAATCGGAGTGGATGCAAAGCCTGCCAGTCCCGCTGAATGGCGCCCACAGTCCGTTCCGCCATGCGGCCTTCTATGGCATGCAGAGCCTGTGGAGGAAACAGGCCCCGGACCTTTGCCAAGTCTGCCGGTCCCCGTAGACTGCGCACGGTCTTGAAGAGGTTGTTGGGAATACCGAGTTTCCACAGCGTGCTGTCCTTGAGACGCAGCCTCTTGTGAGCCGCCTTGATCCGGGTCGTGACCCCGCGCCGGGATGTAGGGATCGAGCGAGCCAGTCTGGGATACATCTGGATGGTACCCGGTATGGCAAGCTCCGCCGCCTTTCGCCTCCTGATCCAATTCTCTACAGAGTCATGGAGCCCTACATGGACGAGTTCCACAGGCCTGGGGAAGTTGGGCTTGAGAGTCACCCCGCGGTTGCCGCCATCCAACCGAATGACGTAGAAGTCCTGGCTGTAGTACAAGGACTTGTGATCATGCGACCCTGCCGCCGGATTTGCATAGAACTTGACCATCAGGTTGAGCACCTTGACCGCCCATTGCGCCTCATGCCTCTGAATGTCTTCGCATACTTGGCTAGTTATCGCCAGCGATGGCGCATTCGGATGGAAGGCGATCGCCGGGCGTCGGACCGTGGGCGTATGAAAATTCCCCGTGAACGGCTGATGGCTCGGCATAACGTGAGTGACGAGAAATGCTTGAGAGGCCGGTTCGGCCAATATGCGTGCCTTCCATCCCCTGCCCATGTCCCAGGAGTACGCCTTGGAAAATCCTGGAAGCGGCTTGAACGCTGCAGAGGCATTCTCCGGATCGGCACAGAGCTTTTGGAGCAACCTCAGAATTCCCCCCGCCACATGCATCGGCAAATTCCCTATGTCGTGGCAAATCGTGTCGACGACAAAGAGCGTTGTGGGGGCACATCTCGGGGTCTGCATACAAGTTTTCACCTCCTGCTCCCATATATCGGGGGTACCGTCCACAGACACAATGCCTTGAGCCCAAATCCCTGCCTCCGTTTCATGAAAACAAGCTGCGCCGCCCCTAGGCTTCCGTTGTATACCGCCGCGGAGGTCATGGTCCCGTGCCCCTTCCCACTATGTCAGCGGTGGAACCACCACAATGGATCTGGCAGCCGGGGCGGCGCAATTGCATGCCTTGTCTTGCAGGCAGCTCTTTTGCATTTGGCATTGGGGAATACAAGACACCTCCGCCGCCCCTTCTTGCAATGCACAGGATCAATCCAACTCTTGGCATAATCAAGGGGCGCAACTCCACTGAGCCGGCCATATCGTGCAGCCCCATGTCCTTTTTCGTACAGACCGTTGACAGAATCTCCCACGTCGTGGGAGAAAGCGCCGTGTACCTAGTATTGGTCACTGTCGTGATCGGAGTCTACAACGTGGCTGCCCGCTTCCTGGGTCGGTACCTTGAGTTGCAACTGTCATCCAACCTCTTCATCGAAATGCAGTGGTACCTGTTTTCGCTGGTGTTTTTTCTGGGCTTCGCCTACATCATGCAACACGGCATCAATGTGCGTGTCGACTTCATTTACTCCAAGTGGTCGCGCAAGCGACGGGCCGCCTTGGATTTCTGGTTGAACTTTATCATGATTCTGCCGTTCTGTATCATCGGTATCATTGTCAGCTGGAATCCGTTGTTGACCAGTTGGGGCCGTTCCGCTTCCGGCCTTTGGTGTTTCGCTCAGGATGGACCTGCACCCCTGCTCCAATCCATATTCTATTTCGTGGACTTTCTGGATCTGCGGGGCCAGTATTGCGGCGAAATCTCGCCGGATCCGGATGGCCTGAACCGCGCCCCCATAAAATCGTTCATTCTGTTGGCCTTCTCCTTGCTGGCCCTGCAGGTGTTGGCGGAGCAGATCAAGTTGTGGATGGTGTTGCGCAGCGACGAAGGAGCAGTGCCCAAAGTCCTGCAGGAGGGCGAAGCGCCCTTGCGACTGGAATGATCCAGCGGTCCAGATTCCAAATTTGTCAGAGGAGGAGACCATGGGATTTGAATGGCTTGCCCTAGTCATGTTCGCCATCTTTTTCATGTTGATTGTCTACGGTTACCCCGTGGCCTACTCCTTTGCCGGCACGGCCTTTCTGTTTCTGGTGATCGGCTTGGCGCTGGGCGTGTTCGACTTGCGCTGGTTGCGGCTCTTGCCCAACCGCTGGTTTGGCACCATGTCCGACTTCACGTTGCTGGCCATCATTTTCTTTGTGTTCATGGGCGCAGTATTTGAAAAATCCGGGCTGGCGGAGTTGCTGCTGGAAACCGTGGGTCAGCTGTTGGGACCCATACCCGGAGGGCTGGCCTTGGCCGTGGTCCTAGTGGGCACCTTGCTCGCGGCGGCCACCGGGGTGGTGGCCGCCACCGTAATCGTCATGGGGCTGTTGTCCCTGCCCATCATGCTCCGGTATGGATACAACCATCAACTTGCCACCGGCATTATCACCTCGTCCGGCACCATGGCTCAGCTGCTGCCTCCCAGCTTGGTGCTGGTAGTGCTCAGCGATCAGATTGGGGTGGGAGTCGGCGATCTGTTTCTGGGGGCGCTCATTCCCGGCCTGATTCTGGCAGGCCTCTATGCCCTCTACATCGTCGTGGTGGCGTTTCTCAAGCCGGAACTGGCGCCGCCGCTGCCCCCGGAGGCACGCACCTTGCGGGGATATGCCCTGCTCAAGCGCATCCTAGTGGCAGTCGTGCCGCCCCTCCTATTGATTTTCTCCGTGCTGGGCAGCATTTTTCTGGGTCTGGCCACTCCGACGGAGGCGGGTGCAGTAGGGGCCTTCGGCGCCTGTCTGCTTTCCTTGTTCAACCGTACCCTTACTTGGCAGGTTCTCAAACAGGCGGCCCGCTCCACCGCCAACATCACGTCGCTGGTGATTATGATCCTGTTTTGTTCCACTTTCTTTGGCTTGGTGTTCGACCGTCTGGGCGGACAGGACCTGGTGCAAGGGCTGCTGACGAACTTGCCGGGCGGATTCTGGGGGTTCATCATTGTGGCCAACATCGCTATTTTCCTGCTGGGCATCAATCTGGAATTCATCGAGATCAGCTTTATCGCCATGCCCCTGTTCGTGCCGGCCGCCCAAGCTCTAGGAGTGGACCTGGTGTGGTTCGGCGTCATGATGGCCATCAATCTGAACATGGCCTTTATCTCTCCGCCGGTGGGATTTTCCCTGTTCTATCTCCAATCCGTGGCTCCCAAGGAAGTCAAGGTCATTGACATTCACAAGGGTGCACTGCCTTTCATGGCGCTGCAGGGCCTTGCTCTGATCATCGTGATTGTCTTTCCGCAAACAGTGCAGTGGCTGGTACAGACCATGGCCTAATCCGCCAATTTGGGCCATGACATGACGCGCAGAACCCGGCTTCCAAGCCGGGTTCTGCGATTCTGTCTGTCCCCGCGTTCCACGGTGCAGCAATCGTGGGCTCCCGCATCGGGACGAGATCAGGGGAAACGCCGGACGGCGCCGTCTACGCCATCAGTGTCTGGTAGCTGACCATGGCCGCTTCCGCCAGTCCATGCCAAGCCTGGATTTCAGATCGGAACTGGCTCCAAGAAGCGAAGATTGCACTGAAATCCGGATCGGCCGCGGCGGTCTCTTCATACATGCCGAAAGCCTCGGCTTCCGCTGCCTGCAGGACATCGTCCGGGAACGGCAGCAACTGGACATCCTCTTCCTGTCGCAGCAGCTGCAGGGCCGGCGGATTCTTGGCGTCATACGTGGCCATCATGTTCATGTTGGCCATGGTGGCCGCGCAACGCACCACTTCCTGGTATTCCTCGGGCAGGGCATTCCACTCGTCCAAATTGATCTGGACCTCCAAGGATGCGGCCGGCTCCCACCAGCCCGGATAGTAATAGTACTGGGCGGCCTGCTGAAAATTCAGCTTCATATCGTCGTAGGGCCCGACCCACTCGGCGGCGTCAATCGCGCCCGTCTGCAACGCCTGAAAGATTTCGCCTCCGGGCAGCACCTGCACGGTGACACCGAGGCGATCCATGACCTGACCGCCCAGTCCAGGAATGCGCATCTTCAAACCTTCCAAGTCCGCGATCGAATTGATTTCCTTATTGAACCAGCCGCCCATCTGGACTCCGGTATTGCCCGCTGGAAACTGGATTACGCCAAATCGCTCCGCGTAGAACTCCTGGAGCAGATCCAAGCCACCACCCTGGTAAAACCAGGCATTGTTCTGGCGGTTCGTCAAACCAAAGGGCAAGGCGGTGCCAAAGGCGGTCACAGGACTCTTGCCTGTGTAGTAATACGAGGCCGTGTGGCCACATTGCACGGCTCCCTGTTCCACCACATTCAGTACTTCCAGCCCTGGTGCCAACTCGCCGGCGGCCCGCACGTCAATCAAGAATTTACCGCTGGTAAGGACGCTGACCACATCGGCAAAGGTCGTGGCTCCACCAAAGATGGTATCCAGCAACGGAGGCCAACTGGTGGCCATTTGCCACGATATCTCCGGCAGCGAAGGCTCATCCGATACCGCGGTCGTAATCTCCGTAGCAGACAGGGCACAGGCCGATGCGGTGGCCGCCGCGGTGGCCAGCGCCGCCACCCCCACGAACTTTCTTCTTTCCATGATCGCCTCCAGTGAACGAAAACCGGACAACAAAACCCAGTCAAACACGCAACAGCGTGAGCCTCGGAACGCCAAGGGCCATGAAAACCATGCATGGAGCATGCGCCAACAGCACGCTTCTCCCGCGACGCTCGCTGCCTCTGATAATACTACAATGACCTGCCCGCACGGCGTCGGCGTTGAGGACCGAAATTCTCATTGTGGTCGCCTTGATCAGGCCATGTATCCAAGCGACTCATTGCAGCCAAACGCCCCGTATCCCTGCCATGGGCGTTCAAAGCGTCCGGGACAATTGCAGGGTCTGCGGAACGCCAACTGCAGGCAAGTCGGCGCTCGGCTGACCCTCGAGACAACCTGTCTGGATCGGTTTGGACGGGGCGGGTTTGCCTCCAGAAGAAAACTGCGGCTCAGGCCCCCAATAGTTAAGATGTCCCATTTCGTGGGTTCTTTTCAGAAAGTAGGTGACAATCTAAAGCCTTCCAAAGGGATTATGTCCTGTCCGTTGAATGAGGTTGAGCACTTGTCGGCGGCCATAATGTCCTGCAGCTGGGGGCTGGTATTTCCGTTCGCATTGGCCCTCGATGCCCTTCCAATACACAATCAAGGTCGTGGCGATTCCGCCCTCGTGCGCCCAGCGCTTGTACAACCGGAAAGGAGTGCTGGAAAGATTGGCCCACGGCGCCCCGTAGCTGGCATGGGTGTCCTCGGGTCCCGGGGTCTATGTCCAGTCTGTTGCCGCAAGTGGGGTCCCAGTTCTTCGGTGCAGCCTCCGTTGTCCGTCAGAAAGAGGATGAAGGTGTTCTCGAGCTGACCTGTTTCCTGCAAGGCTGCCAGAATCCGGCCTATACCTTGATCTATGCGATCGAGTTGGGCTGTAAGACTTCCATGCACCAAGTCTGCCATTCCTTGTGCGGATCCTCTCCCTAGGGCCCAACCCTAGGATCACGGGGCTTAAGTCTCAATCGGCATGCAGAAGGCCCATTGCTTCCATGCGGATCGGAAATCGCCTTCATGAAGACGAAGTCCTCCCCTTGAGGTTCAACGTGCACGTTATTCCGGGTCCGGGGCTGCCAATAATTGACGGCCCCGGTGGACAGGACAATTCCAAAGAATTTATCGAATCCGCGCTGGTAGGGCCAGTTTTGGGCCTCTACACGACGCGTAACATGCCACTTGCCCGACATGCAGGTGGCGTAGCCACTTTGCCTGAGGACTTCGGCCAAGGTCACTGCCTTGTCGCCCAAGATACCCATCGATCCCATGGCTTCCCATCATGTGACCAATATCCGCCTGCTACGCCCGGTCGGTCAGCAATGATCCATGCGAAGGGCAGCACCGCGCGGCGCTATAGAGCTGGCTATAGCGCAATCCATCCATAGCCAACGAATCCAAGGGGGGCAACCTCGCCGCCATAGCAACCGAGATTCGAGAACCCCATGTCATCATGGAAGATGAGCAGAATGGCAGGTCCCTGGGACATGGCAAAGGCAGTCTTGGCAAACGGGAAAGGCGTGCGCAGATCCCATTGTCCAATTTACAGTCTTCGAGCACGATGTTGTAGGAAGTTGTATCGCAATATTGCCCCTGTTGCGCCGTAACAGAATCGAACTTGATTCAGGACAAGTCTGCGTGTGGCAACATGGTTGCAAACAGCCTTGGGATTCTCCATGACCCAATGCTTGGCAGTTCCCAAGTGGAGCCGCAACATGCAGCGTACTGTAATCCATGCACTGCCGCATGGGCAACTCGGCTCCGCGGCCTGCCGATCCGGTACGCAAATTGAGACCGGTCTTGACGTCATTCCTTATGGAAATGTGGAAGGAGATCATCGGGAGACGGCTATGTCCTGCGATGCAACACAGTCAGAATCAGCAAGGATGACAATACCGTCACAGGTGCAGCCATCCACGAATACAAGGAACTTGGCACTGCTCCCCCAAGGATTGGCTCGCCCGCAATTCCGTAGATCAGGTAGACCATGGCACCCGCGACACTGGCCCACAACATTCGAAACATCATGGTATCGGATGTCATGCGCGTGCGGACTACTAGGCAATAGGTCGCCAAGCAGACGCCCAGCAGCAGGAAAGAGGAGAGAAACTGGCCGATTGCCAAGGCGAACCACGAGACCGAATCAGGGCGGGAACCTGGATTCGGCACCTGAACCTGCACTGTCGGATCAGGTGCGGTGGACAGAGGCATATCGGGTTCCACGGACGTAATCAGCGCCGATTTCTCTGCACCGACATTGATCTGCAGCGTTACGCTGGTGCGACTGTCTATGCTGCCGGCGGCCACTTCCAGGATCTCAGGCCGATCCAACAGGACCTCGATCATGCCATAGCCGTTTTCCGACGGTACGGGTTCTGTCCACAGGTTGAGACCAGATCCGGAATACTTCAGGAAAAACTGGACTGGAGTGCCATCGGGCACGGGATGTCCGTTGCGGTCCACAATGGGGCCCGCCTTGATGACAATCGTATCCCCCAGATGGACATCAAACCGATCCAGGGCGAAGTCGCTGCGCTTCTCGTCGGACAGAGTCAGGGGAATCACCTGATCGGGATCGGGCTCCAGTCGTTCTATCAGACTGCTGTAGCGGGTCCCGGGCACGCTTACCGGCGGAGCCCCCTGAAATTCCAGATCCCGAAACAGAGCCCGCACCGCGGCGTCCACAAACGCCGCCGCGGGACTGTACGCTCCAATATAGGCCGTCAGCTTGCTGATGTCCGTTCCGTCCAGTGCGAAGGGGGCATCAAACGCCAGGACTACAAGTCGTTTTTCCGCGGCCAGATCCCCGCGTTGTCGCAGAAACTGGGAGACCGCGTCGCTGGATGGGTGTTCTTCCACATCTACATTCAGCATGGCAAAAATGATCCAGTCCGCGTTGTTGAGAGCTCTGTCCACCCGCAGACGTGAGCTCCCATCCGCCGCCTGGTTCAGCACGTCAAGGAGCTGGGACAGAGTGAAACTGGCAAGCCGATTGGGCGCCATCTGCCGCGTGGCTTCCGGTCCGAAGAGACGCAAGATGGATTGCTCGGCCATCTCTGGCCCCAGAATGGATTCCGCCGAACACAGGAGACATGCGGCTTGTAGACGGCTGTC
Organism: Caldilineaceae bacterium; assembly: GCA_963422415.1. Lineage (GTDB taxonomy): Bacteria > Chloroflexota > Anaerolineae > Caldilineales > Caldilineaceae > Bin34. Next base: position 1,197,019 of record OY729430.1, on the reverse strand, counting down.
TGTAAAGATGACCAGCCGGTCGTTCACGCTAGGGGCGGTTGGCAACCGATCGCCTGCCAGGCTCCAATTGGAATGCAGCAGGGTGACCGCCGCTTGGGCGACGCGTGTCACCACATCGCGCTTGAAAGCCATACTCTCGGAGGCAAATGCAGCCAGGTCCGCCTCGGTCGCCACGACATCCTGAAGATGGAACCCTACCCAATTCGTTTCTTCTTCCCTGACGGCTGGACCGGGCACCCAGCCCGCGGCTGTCGTGACATGGCTCTCCGCTTCTAGGGATGCTGCGGAAACCGAGAGGGCGCGGAGCGGAAAAATCTGCAGCTTGGCCTGCAGGATATGGCGCACCGACTCGTCCACGGCCAAGGCGAAATCCGGTTTCTCCCGATACTGGGTTTGGAAAAACTCTACCGTTTCTCGAATGGCTACAGTATCGGCGCCATCTTCATACTGATCCAGCCACAGAAGATCATTTCCGGCCTGAAAGGCGTCATTGGCTATGCGCTGTGCAAGAAAGGAAGCGCCAGAAGGATCATAGTATCGGCGGATGGCCCGTACTCCCAAGGCATCGCTGAGCAACAGGCCGCCCTGCTGGCGCCAGTCCTGAAACTCTTCCAAGGCCAACATTTCACCCAGTTGTGTCGATAGACTGATGGGAGGTGTGCGTTCCCGGGCACGCAGGAACCCACTGTACCGGACGTGGCTGGTCACAAATCCATGGGCCGTGCCGACCGGCCACATGTCAGGCTCCCTGACCACCATGTGAGCAGCCTGCGCAAAAGGAACCAGTGCACCCCGACGCAGATCTTCCAGATTGCCCTGAATGGTGGCCAGTTCTTGATCGGGTAAGCGGTCCCGGGCTCCCTGTCCCGGAAAATGTCGGGCAAAGGCCAGCAAGCGTCGATTGCTGCCATCCTGAACTCCCTGAATGAAGGCTCGGCCATTCTGCCCCGCCCACCAGCTGTCGCCCCCAAACGCGGCGGTAGTGGACAGATGCGCAGACAAGGGCGGATCTGGACCTATGATGTCCAGATCCGGACCCAGCAACAGATTGATACCCACCGCCTGCAATTCCTGACCCAAAATGGTGCCCATGGCGCGAGCAAAGGTTGGATCCCAGGTGGCTCCCAAGGCCATCTGGCTGGGCTGGGGTGTAAAGCCATTGCGCAGGGATGGTTGCAGCTGCCCTTCCTCGCGCATTGCCGCGCCAATCCACAGGGGTATACCCAAGGCAGATGGCAAGTCGGAAAGCGCCGGGACAGTAGTGACCGGCTCCTTGTCTGTCGACAACCTCAGCACAGCGTCCGATGGCACAAAATAGCCAAGGGCCGCGGCCTGCAGTTGGCCAGTCAGGCGGGCTACCTGCCTAGGGGTGTCCGTCCCGGAGCGGTTGTCCCAATTCTGATTCCGTTCGCTGAGTATCACGCCTCCCACCCGGTAGACATGTATCAGTTCCAACACATCGTCCGCGGGAGCGATTTCCGTGCCTGCAACGGGAACCACAAAGAGTTGGCCGACTTTGTCTGCCGCCGTCATGTGCGCCATGAGATAATCCACCAGATCAGCCACAGCATGTTGCTCTCGCAGATCCGGACCCAAGGGGAGTGGTTCTGTCACTTGGGCCTGAACTCCATTGGGAAAAAGGAGCAACAGACTCAGTGCCATGCCTATGACGCGGCCCCAAGACCTGGCAGGATCGGGCATGCCCGTCGGGCTGTTGTGTCTCCCCAACGGAAGAGTCGACCGGCCGTACTCGTCTGCGTCTGGACGCCCACCCTGAACGTCGGTTTCACACTCAAGAGCGACAAGCTTTTCCATGGTCCAAGGAGCTTCTGACGTTGCCGGCACAGCGGAGTTGCGTGAGGACCTTGTCCTCACGCCAAGGGCTGTGCCGGCGGCTGGAGTATAGTCGAGAGCATGGCGATGTACGTGACCTGCACGGCGCGGATCGCCCAGAAGTTTGCTACACTCGGGCCGCAAGATTCAGTTTGCCACTAGAGCCATCACTCCACTTGTGCATGCTTCATGACCCTTGGCCGAACGGCACCCAACCCTGAAGTCCTGCGCCGCCATCCGGCGTACGCGGAACGTGTCCCCTCGCTACTGGCCTTCGCCGCGGCGCAAGATCTGCACTTCAATGAACCCCTGCTGCTGTTCCAGGCTTTTGTCAATCGCGGCTTTGTCAACGAATTGGTCTGGGCCATTCCGCTGCTGGACAATGAACGCCTAGAGTATCTTGGCGACGCCGTTCTGACAAAAGTGGTCAGTGAACGGCTATATCGAGACTTCCCCCAATGCCGAGAAGGAGAACTGACCCAGATGCGAGCCCAGCTGATTCGGGGCGCCTCGCTCTCCTCATGGGCCAAGGACCTGGACCTAGGATCGCACCTGATCGTAGGCAAGAGTGGAAAGCAGACCAACGTGCAGGACAACCGCAAGGTTCTGGCCAACACCTTTGAAGCCTTGGTGGGGGCCATTCAGCTGGATCAGGGGGAGGCCACCGTAGTGCGGTTCATGGAACGCTGGCTGGCTCCGGCGGTGATCTCCTTGGCTACCTATGGACTGACTCGCGATGCCAAAAGCGCGTTGCAGGAACTGGTGCAAGCCACTCGGCAAGTCAGGCCGCATTACGACCGCATAATGGCATATGGCTCTGGCTCCGACCGAAAATCCGTGGTGCAAGTCTCAGTCCAGGACAAGGTGGTGGGGATTGGCCGCGGCTCCAGCATGCAGAAAGCCAGTTTCAAGGCCGCGGAAGCCGCGATGGCCCTCTTGTGGATCAGGAGAATGCCACCATGGTGCGGTGCACGGAACGGCCGACTCCGGCGGTGGCTTCCCTGGCCCTCCATGAACTGACCCGCGACGCCAAATCGCCCTGTACCTAGCCTCAATCCGTAAGCACGCGAGAAAGGGCCCCGCCTCTCCACTCTGCATGTCCTTTGCATCAACAAAACCACCGACGCCTCGTGTGTCTTGACGGGGATTTCGATCACCATTGTCAATGTGCAGTGCCTTGTGCCATACTTTTTTGCCTGTCGAAGGTTTGCTCGGTAGGGGGCAAATATGGACATGGATCAAGATTTCATTGCCATCATCGGATTGGGCATTGCCATACTGGCTCTAATGTGGAACACGCGGTCTGAGACAATCCGGCGGTTTACCGAGATGAAACAAGATTCGGATATCCGGTTCGCCGAGATGAAGCAAGACATGACTGCCCGGTTTGATGCCTTGGAGCGGAAGACCGACGCGACAATGGACGTGATGCATGGCTTGGCTGAACGGACAAGCCCGCATTGAAGGCGTGCTGCTTGGTCCCCATCAACCCGCCGCAACGGGGAACACGACCCGCGGAGGATTTGGACGCCGACCGATGAGGACCCCCGGTAGTACCCGAAGGAGCATGACCAAGACATCCGACAATGGTCTTGCCTGCCCGGCGATGCGGATCACGTCCGGGCCGAGTGGACCATTCGAGCTGGGGATCCTATGGTACAGAGAGGAGAATGGGCCGCACCGCTAGATCGCCAAGGCCTTCATCTCGTCAATCATATTCCGGCCTACATCAAATCCGCCTTGCCAGAAGTTGGAGTCGGCAATATCGATGCCCATGGCCCCCAAGGCAATGGCGGGGTCCTGTGAGCCACCCGTGGCCAGCAGTTTCAGGTATCCCGGCTTGAAAGCGTTCCCTTCCTGCTGATAGCGCCGATATAACGCCAGCACCAGCAACTGTCCAAAGCTGTAGGCATAGCAATAGAAAGGCGTATGGTAGATATGGGGGATCATCAGCCATTCGTGCTGAAAGATTTCATCCACTTCCACGCTGTCGCCCATCTGTTGCCTTAATTGGCCGAGATAGATGGCACTGAGGTCCGCGGGCGATGCATTCTTCAACACCGCTGCATGGGCGGCCTTTTCGAACAAGACGAAATAGGCCTGCCTCATTACGGTGGCATACATGTCATCTACGGCCGTCGCCAGCAATTCTCGGCGCACCATGGGGTCCGACTCCGCCGCCAGGAGCCGTTCCGTAAGCAGCATTTCAGTGAACACCGATGCAGTCTCCGCCAGCGGCAACGGCGCGTGCTGGGTCAACAGAGAGTGATCATCAGCCAACAGACTGTGAATGGCATGGCCCAATTCGTGGGCTAGCGTGGCGACATCCCGAACGCGCCCTGTGTAGTTCATCAGGATCCAAGGGGTCATGGACGGTAAGACAGTGGCACAGAAGGCTCCGGCTCGCTTGCCCTTGCGGATTTCACCGTCGATATGGCCTTGGGAAAAAACGCGCTCCGCCTTGGCGGCCACTGCGGGATCGAAGGACTTGACCGTATCCAACACCATGTCCACTGCCTGGGGATAGGCAATCTCCTTGTCCGAGATGGAGAGGGGAGCGTAGATGTCAAAGCGCCGCAGCTTCTCCATGTCCAGCCACTTCGCCTTCAGAGCGAAATAGTCCTGAAACAGGTCTGCGTTGTCCTGACACACCTGCAGGAGCGTTTCGACTGCGGCGTCCGGAATGTTGTTGCCCATATTCTTGACCGCAATCGGAGACGCATAGTTCCGCAACTGCACGTTTTCACTATGCCAGTCCCGCACCCGACTCATGTAGATGTGAGCCAGCATACTGTTTTCCGGTTCGTAGACTTGCAGCAGTTCTCGATAGGCGGCTTCCCGTATGTCTGCATCGGGTGAATATACATGCGTCATCAGCTCTTCACGGGTCAGGGTCTGCTTGGCTCCATCTATTTCCAGCGTGAACTCCAACCGATTGGTCAACATGGAATAGACGGTGATCAACGAACTCATGCCATTCGCATCTTTGGAGTTGATGATCTGCTCGGCTTCCTCGGACAAGGTGAAAGGCTTGTAGCGGCGATCGCTCTTGAGGGAATAATGGTAGTCTGGGTAGAGCTCCGCGTCGGGCAGCAGAGCTTCGGCCCGTTCATCGTCGAGGGCCTTCCACCAAAGGTCAAAAAACAGGATTCGATTCTGCAATCGGGTCAGCTCCTGCTGCATGTATCCCTCGTAGCGCAGGGACTCTTCCGACTGCGTATCGGCGGAGAACCAGAGACTGCCATAGGCGCCCAGCACATACATCCGTTCCGAAATGCGTTCAATCGCCTGCATAAAGGGCACCAAATCCAGGTCCGAACCAGATCCGTTGGACACGGTCGCGGCGAAATCGGTCAGCTGGTCCCGCCGGGCTTCGAAGGCCGACACTTCCTGTTCCAGATCCGCCAGCCGGGCGGCAAGGGTTTCCTCTGTGGTGTCCGGCAGCAGTTCCGTCAAGTCCCAACCACTTAGGGCATATGTATTACTCATGAATCGTCCTTGCTTGGCATAAAATCAAATCGAAAGCGTGGTGATCGTACGGAGGGTCGGTACGAGGCCGCGGTGCAGCTACCCTCCCTTGGAAGGCATCAACGGAGCCAGACGGGAGGCCAAGTCCGGCAGGGTTAGAGTCTGCAGCCACACCTTTCCCGGTCCAGTCAAGGAGGCGATAAAAAGCCCTTCCCCGCCGAAGAGAACGTTGGCCGCGCCCTTGATGCGCGTGATATCGAAATTCACAGTGGTTTCATATACAGCCACGTGCCCGGGATCTACCTTGATGGTTTCCCCGGGAGCCAATTCCACCATCTCCACTTCGCCCGGGATCTCGGCGAAGGCCAGCCCCTCGCCGGAAATACGCTGCATGATGAAGCCTTCGCCGCCAAAGAACCCCGCCCCCAACTTGCGTTGGAAGGCAATGTTCAGATCAATGGCGACATCCGCCACCATGAAGGCATTCCTCTGCATGATTACCTCGCCACCGCCCGTCAGATCAAAGGGCACGATTTTGCCGGGAGCGTAGGGCGTGAAGGTCACCTTGGCCATATTGCTCTGCGCTGTATAGGTGGTCATAAGAAGGATTCACCGGACACCTTGCGCATCAGGCCACCCATCAGGCCACCCGGCATTTTGGTTTCCATGTGCACATCCCCCCGGATCCAAGCCATGCCACCTGATTCCGTGCGCACACTCTGTCCCTGCACCAGTGTGACTTCCACCGACTGCATTACGTCGCCCTTGATCTCGTACTGCATATCATTCCTCGCTTTTTGTCTTCTTCCAATGCGTCAGCCCCACCGGCGCCAATGCAATTACACTCCCTGCCATGGATACCTGGGCTTCAACCATCCTCAAGATATCGGGACAGTTGATTATCCTACAATGCGCGGTGCAATACCGACCCAAAACATTGCAATGCAGGGATGTGTGTCCGCCCATTTTGCGATCTCGTCTGCCTAGCGGGTTGCCTACCGCGAACAGACCTGTCTTCCCGGACTACATCGACCACGAAGCGGTTTCCTATGTTTTCCGGGCTGTTTGGCGTTCCCTTGGAAATTGGGATGGCCAACCTTGGACCCTGCATCCCGAGCGCGTCTACAGGACAGGCGATCAGGATGTCCTTCTTTTGTCCACGCGGCGGCGCAGCGGCTTTTCCCGCCACGGATTGGGAGGCTGGATCACCGGTTCTTCCATCCTACGGCCAAGATTTTTCGATAGGTTCCTGTTCGCTGCGTGTCCAGATCTTCCAGTCCACATCCAAGTCAAGACGTCCGACGGTCTTGACGCCGCACTTGGTGACCATGCTGTAGAGATATGGAGGGAATTCCTGTTTCTTGCCGGTCATGCCTTGTATATCCATCATAAACAGCCTCTTGTTGGTGAACATGATCATGTCCCTCATGGCCTTGAAACCGATTTCCAACGATTGGCGAGGACGCTCTTGACATAGGGGCAGTGTCTTGCCCAAGTCTGTCCATCTTTGGGGGGATCCACAGCCGGAATATAGAATTCGGCGACAATGGATCTCTCATCGAGACCCACCTCAAACCTTGACAATCTCATGCCCGCCACCCGTCCTGCCTCTCCCCACCATTCTTTGTCTCAATCCGATTTCGCATGGTACCAAGAGCGATCTGCGGATACTTGGGGACCAATCGAGACAAATCACCCCATCGTATATCCCACTCTGGGTCTGACCAACGAGGCAGGCGAGTTCGCGGGCAAGATCAAGAAGATTTTCCGGGACAAGGGCGGAGTCATCTCCGACGAAGACCGTGAAGCCCTGAAATCCGAACTAGGGGATGTACTTTGGTACCTGACACAGATCTGCACGCAGCTGGATCTAGATCTGAGCGATGTGGCCCGCGCCAACATTGCCAAACTGCGCTCCCGCAAGCGACGCGGTAGAATTGGTGGAGATGGCGACAGCCGTTGAATCCTAGTGCCAGACCGGCCTCGGGCCTTATTCCACTGCAATCCATCCCTGCAAGACAAACCAGCCATGAATCTGACAGGACGCGCGGTCGTGGCCCACGGCCAAGACTTCTCCATACAGGAGGCCATCGTTCCGGATCCGGAGCCCCATGGCGTGGTGCTCAAACAGGAGCTGGGCGGCATCTGCGGCACGGACCTGCACAAGTGGCAACAGAGCCTGCCCGAACCCACCCTGCTTGGCCATGAGAGCACGGGCACGATCGTCGCGCTGGGTCGGGACATGCGGCGGGACTTTCAAGGTGAACCGCTCAAGGAGGGAGACCGCGTGGTCTACCACCCACGCAACTCGGGCACGGCCTACGGCTATCGAAGTCCAGAGTTTCCCTTCTCCGGCGGGTTCGCGGACTACATCAGCCTTGGCGATCCCGAGACCTGCATCCTCAAGACCACGGCGGATGTCCGCACCGCAGTCTTGGCGGAACCCTTCGCGATTGGCACACACGCCGTAATGCGTGCCGAGATGCAGCTGGGCGATTCGGTGATCGTGCAAGGCGCCGGAGCGATTGGCCTCATGACCCTGATCTGTGCCCGCCTCAGCGGAGCGTCCCAGATCATTGTCATCGGCGGCCCGGTAGGCCGACTGGAACTAGCGCGGCGCCTGGGAGCCCATATCACCGTGGATATCGCTGCCTACCCGAACCCCGCGGCCCGCAAGGCCGCGGTGCTGGCTCACACCCGCCGGGGGAAAGGGGCCGACGTGGTCTTTGAATGCGCCGGTTCTCTACCAGCGGTGCCCGAAGGCTTGGCATATGTAAAACAGGATGGCAAATTCATTGAATGCGGCCACTTCGTTGACATTGGCGACATTCCGGTCAACCCCGCCCGTCACTTCCTTCTTCCCAACCTGCGCCTGGAAGGTATCTGGGGTAGTCGCTTCCCGCACTTTGTGCGTGGTCTCTCGCTGTTGGAGCAGCTGGAATGGCCCATCGGCGAGATGGTAAGCCATATCTTGCCTCTGGAACGGGTGCGGGATGGCTTCGAAGCATTGCACAACACCTATCGACTGGACGGGGCCGATGTGATCAAGATCGCCTTGACCAGTGACGAACGCGCCGTGACACAAGGACTGCTCGCCCCAACTCGAAGGACAAAGCCATGCCCAGCGGCCGATTGATCATAGCCAAGAATCAGGAGTTCGCGGTCCGGGAATACGATGTGCCGGATCCCCATCCCACCGCGTTGGTCCTCAAGCAGGAACTGGCGGGCATCTGCGGCACGGATCTGCACAACTGGCAGAACGGCTTTGACCGTGAAACCGTGTTGGGGCACGAAAATGTAGGCATCATCACCCATATGGGCAAGGATGTGACCGTGGATTACTTGGGCCGCAAGGTGCGGGAAGGGGATCGCGTCATCTTTCGACCGGGCACGGACGGCGGCGAGGGAGCCTACGGTTTCTACTACGAACCAGATGCCACCCCTCACTTTGTGGGGGGCTTCGCCGACTACATCTACCTGGGCAAGCGCGGCACACAATTCATCAAGACCTCGCTGCCCCCGGAAGTGGCGGTCTTGACGGAGCCCTTCACGGTAGGGGTGCACGCCGTCATGCGGGGCCAGATCGAGTTCGGGGACACGGTGGTGGTACAAGGATCCGGGGCGATTGGCCTAGTCACCACCATCTGTGCCAAAGTCAGTGGAGCGGGCAGGATTGTCGTGGTGGGAGGTCCGGCCGCGAGACTGGAATTGGCGCGCAAGTACGGGGCGGATGTTGTCATCGACATTGAACAGGTGACTTCGGCCGAGGAGCGCACGGCGCTGGTGCGGGCGGAGACCACCAAGGGGCAGGGCGCAGACCGGGTATTTGAATGCGCCGGTTTCCTGCCCGCCACCCCGGAAGGCCTGAGCTATCTGCGCAAGGGCGGTACCTTTGTGGAAGTGGGGCACTTTGTGGACATGGGCACCTTGGAATTCAACATCAACCAGTCCCTGATGGTGCGCAACTGCCGACTAGAAGCCATCTGGGGCAGTGACAACGAGCATTTTGTACGCGCCATGCCCATCCTGGAGAAGCTGGAATTCTGTTACGCCGAGATGGTGAGCCACATTCTGCCCTTGGAACAAGCCAAGGAAGGCTTTCAGGCTTTGAACGGGGACTACCGGCTCAATGGCGACACGGTGATCAAGATTGCCTTGGGGGCTGCCCTGTAGTTGTGCAGGTGCACGCAACGCCCATGACCGCTCCCCACATTCTCTGGATTTGCGCGGACCAGCAACGCTGGGACACCATTGGGGCCTTGGGCAACCCTTATGTCAAGACTCCCAATCTAGATAGATTGTGTCAGGAGGGGATGGCGTTCACACATGCTTTCTGCCAGAGCCCCATCTGCACTCCCAGTCGGTCCAGTTTCCTGACGGGCCTCTATCCCAGCACCGTGCACGGGTGTCGCAACGGCAATGACGTATGGGCAGAAGGCGCCGAGCTGCTCCCCAAGACCTTGCGGGACGGCGGCGGCTACGACTGTGGCCTCTCCGGCAAGCTGCATCTGGCCGGGGCGCACCGACGCCGCGAGCCCAGACCCCGGGACGATGGCTATCGCGTCTTCGCTTGGAGTCATTCCCCCCGCAACGACTGGGACGAAGCAGATCATGCCTATGCCCAGTGGGTGAAAAGCAAGGGCCAGGATCTGGGGCGATTGGAGGCGGCCACGGAAGCCGTGCCCGCCCAGTATCACCAGACCACCTTCTGCACGGATGTGGCGGTGGACTTCCTGCGCGCGGAGCACGCCGGCCCTTGGATGATGTGCATCAACCTGTTCGATCCGCATGCCCCCTTCGACCCACCCGCGGACTATCTGGCCCATTTCGATCCGGCCGCCCTGCCGGGCCCTCACTTCGCCGAAAGCGATCTGGCAGCTCAGGCGAAGTTGGCCGACATAGACTTCCAGACCCAAGCCCAAAGGCCCGCGGACTGCAAGGCCCATGAACTGCAGGCGGCCTATTACGCCATGATTGAATTGATTGACGACAACGTGGGCCGCCTGCTGGATACGCTGGAGGAGACCGGTCAGCGTGAAAACACCCTTGTCCTCTTCACCTCGGATCATGGCGAGATGCTGGGGGACCACGGGCTGGTCCTGAAGGGGTGTCGTTTCTATGAAGGCCTAGTGCGGGTTCCCTTGATCTGGTCTTGGCCCGGACATATCGAGGCGGGCGTGGTGCGCAGCGCGCTGGTGGAACTGACGGATATCGCCCCCACCTTGCTCGACCTTGCCGAAGTGGCCCCAGCCCACGCGATGCAAGGCCGCAGCCTGATTCCGCTCCTGACGGGCATGGCGTCCACGGACCACCATCGGGATTTTGTGCGGTCCGAGTATTACAGCGCGCTGAATGCCTCGACCACCGGCAAGGCCGGTGGGGAAGGCTCCTATGCCACCATGATCCGCACCACCCGGCACAAGTTGGTAAATTATCATGGGTTTGCGATCGGGGAACTCTTTGATCTGGAGACAGACCCGTGGGAATTCCACAATCTGTGGCATGATCCGGCCGCCGCTGATCTGCGCTTCCGGTTGATGCAGCAGAATTTCGATGCCTTGGCGTTCGCGGTGGATCCAGGAACCCCTCAGCTTACCTACTACTAGCGCCAACCTGTGGGAGTGCATCCGCCATGTCCTCTGAAAATCCACCCTCTTCCCTGTGGGGACATGATGTATTGGAAGCCCACGGACATCGGCTGACGGCCTCCCGCCGCGCTATCTTGGCCGCCCTGTCCAATCAGGCGAGCCACCTGAATCCCACCCAGATCCTGGAAGTGGCGCGCCGGCAGCATGCCCGTCTCAACTTGGCCTCTCTCTACCGCAATCTGACACTCTTTACGCGCTTGGGCCTAGTGCGGCCTTTGTACATGGGCGAATCCCAGCCGCAGTACATTCGCAACGACCAGCCACATCACCATGCCATCTGTGTACGTTGCAATATCATCCTGGACTTTGACGAGTGCGCCGCCTCGGGGCTGGAAAAACTGGTTGCAGGGAGATACGGCTTTCAGTCCTCCAGCCACTTGCTGGAAATTTACGGAGTGTGCCAGTCCTGTCAGGCAAAGCCAGCGGTCTAGGAGCCGCGGAGTCAGTTTGAGAGAGTTGGGACAATCGCCGCTTGCAATTTGCTGGCCGGACAACAATACCAAAGAAGCCGCAGACAGACTTTCCTTCCTCTGAAGTCTTGAGAGGGCACACACTGGACAGTGAGCGCCTCGATCTCGCCCTGCGGTTCGCTGAAGTCCTGTCTCGCGCAGAATAGCTTCGGCCTTCCCGTTTGAGATTGTGCTGTGGTCCGAGACAAGTGGCTTGAGTTTCGGTCTGGTGCAGCAGAGGTACACATCCCCCCCCCGTCACAGCCCCGTAGCGAGCACGCTCTGTACCCTAGGCGCGCCTCGCCAGCAGCGTCACGTGTGCAGTTGCAGAGAGGGGAGATTCACCTAATCCGTCCACCGCTGTGGTGCAGTTGCGGAACACTGCGGAGATGAGAGATTATGTCCCCAGAACTAGTGGTGCAAGTACCGGGCATGTTGAGGCTGCGTCCACTGGCACGAATGCACTGCTGCTGAAGCTGCCCGATGCCTGGCCTGAATCAGTTGGTCAGTTGGCAGTCCGCCACATCCGTCCCGTCGGTACGTCGGTAGTACAGGTTTCGACAGTTCCAAGCTGTACGGTACAGGTACAGCCCAAATTTCCGCTTTGATCTGCGACATAGGCATCTTCCCAAGGAACTGTTGCCAGAAAGACACCGTATTGACCAAGAAAGTGGCCAGCCGGCCACTGCATAAAATTCAGTTCGTGAATTGACGGGGATCCCACTCGCCAACGACAGCTTGGCGGATCTATGATTCGAATGTCAGGTTCGCTCTCCAGTCAAAAAGAACTTCGACCGTGGTATCTGGATGTGTTCCCATATCAGCGAATGCCTCCGCAGCCTGTCTTGGGTTCGCAACCCTGGAAATCGGAGGATTCAGGGTCAGTCACCGGTGCGCTATCAGGTCCAATACAATATTCATGTTGCGTTCCATGGAATGCTTGACAAAGGCGCCAGCAAACGCCACTCATGGATGCCCTTCAAATTCACTGTTCCGCCCTTCCAGAGATGAACCCAATTCAGAAAAGAGATTAAATCGGTGTCCAGACTGCGACGTGGAGATCCCAAGATCATCACGTTTGCTTCTCCCTGCTGGCCAGTGAGAATCACGGCCAGCGCGGCTCCTTCAGGGGTACCCGAAGCCTCAATCTCTACATCGGGGTCACGTCCTTGGGTAGCGACTAGAACCTGCTCCCGGACACTCCCCTGACTTGCATATATGGGGGATTGCCTAACCCACAGCAGCTTGCCAGCTACAGGCGAGCCCCACTCAGATCGGCAGTGACCTAGGCCTCTGCCCTTTGGCACAGATGGACAGTCAGGTGTCCGACCAAGACCCATACCCACCACCCAGTCCCCAAGCTCAACTTCGCCCACCTGCACCACAGTCATGCCAACGGCAGTCATGCTCACAAAAGGGGCGTGCAAATCATCTGTCTCATCCGGAATTTTGACTCGCAAACGATGGGTCAGGGTATGGCTCCAGTGAGGCGTATAACTGAAAACCCCATCCCCCATCGCGACATTGAATCTCGCTCCCGACAGCCACAACCTCCCCCACAGCTCGATTGCCAAGGTCGAAGGGATAGTCGACTCTCTGCAGACCGACCAGCTTGGACAACTCCGTATCTGTACTTACAATGCTGGATCGTGTCTTGGGCAAGACATCATGGGCTTCCAAAGCTTCCAAAGCGAAGTCCATGGCCTTTGTGACCACTGCCACTTTGCGGGGCGCCTCGAATTGAATCTTGGTTACAGGATATTTCAGACATTGGAAGGAATCTAAGGTGCCCATGGTTGCAAAAGAATGTGCTCCAGAACGGACGGGGGTACGTGCAACAGTCATCGGAAATCTGTCGAATTCGGAAATGACAGACTACAAGCCATGAATTCGGCAGAGCTGCCGGGTCAAAACAGGAGAGTGGATTGGATTTTCCGGCTGTCTGCAGTTCCATTCGTACAAACAGAGGCTGATAGCCGGCGGGCTTCATTGACCTGCAAAGTCATGAGGAAATCGAGCAAACAGTCCTTCATGTCCCTTCGGATTTCTTGATGTTCCGACTCCAAGGCCAAATCCTGCAATTCGTAGGAATCTGCAGAGAGATCAAACCAAGACTCCACTTCATTGTGGATGAACCACTTGTGTTTCTCCCTGTGCACCATGTATAGCCAAACCCGCGGGCCGAGCCGACTTCGGAAAACACTGCCTGATGAACAGCAAATTGGGAATCCCGGCTCAACGGCCCCAGCGATTTGCCCATCTCCAGCTGGGCCTGTTCGCCCCAAGCTGCCTGGACGATGGTGGCATAAATGTCCAGCCAACTGATCAGGGATTGGGAAGACTGACCATTTCGAAACTTGCTTGGCCAGCGCAGGATCAAGGGAATGCGTGCGGATTCCTCGTGGAAACTGCCTTTCCCAAAGCGACCGTGGCTACCAAGATACTCACCGTGATCGACAGCAAAAATGACCAAGGCATTGTCAGTTCGGCCGCGCCTCTGTAGCGCCTGCAGAACCTCCCCCACCCTCCTGTCCAGATGGGAAATCTTTCCATAGTAGTTGGAGATCTTGTCCAGACTGTATCGCTGGTCCTTGTCCTTGGGGATATTGGAGGGCAGTTCCATGTCAGCCAGTCGGTACAGGCGGCATACGGCTCGGGCGCATCCAAAGAGCGTATACGGCCCTGGAAAACAACCGACACAGGACACAGGCTGATACCGCGGACATGAATCCAGATACGATACTGCCTTTGGGGATGCATAGCCATCAATGTGCTCGTCTGGCGACAAAGGTGAGGGCCTTACTGCATCGTGGTCCCCTTGAATGAAACGATTGGCAATATCGTCGATGTAGCTCTTGAAGACAACGAGAACCAGCTCGGACGGAGGCCAATCTAGGGTGCCCTATTCGGAGGCAGCGAAACTGCCGCCAGCCCTGCTTGCTCATATCCTCAAGAACAGGAAATGGAAAACATGCTTGCACTGCTGGAATACCCAGAAGGGCCTCGTGTTTCGTCGTGCTGTCTTTTGACTATATCCGTTAGAGGACTTGAGGCAAGCCAAGCTGCTTCCCTGAAGCAATTGGGCGGTCAACGCCATGGCATAATGGAATCGCTTCGTTGGCGATTAGGTTGGCAGCGCGCAAAATTCCTCACAGTCAGTTGCAACACTGATTCCGGCAAGGTTTTTCATACCGTAAAGCAGCGGACTTGAAAGCGCTGACCATTTGCAAAAACCAAGTCGATTTCAGTCCGATGTGGCTTAGACTGGGCTGAAGCAATGTACCAGAACGAACGTCCAGCAAGGCTACAGCGGAATTTTGTCCAGAAAATCAAGCCGACCAAACGTGGAACTTCCTGTTGCTCGGGTTGCGGTTGTGCTCTATGGGCACTGCTTTTCATCATTGGGGTTCTTGTGTACCCCTACATCCAACGCGGCTTGTTTTCCCCAGTCACACCGATCACCCAGCCAATCTGCCGTCAGGTCCGGTTTTTCAGTTCCTACGCCGAAATCCAGGGAATACCTGCCATGTACTTTCTGGTGGACCGCCGCTCCAATAGCAACTGGCTGGCTGTACATGTAGAGCAAGACCAATTCCTGTGGTCAGATATCGGATCAGTGACCGGAGGCATCCAAGACGCTGCCGCGCAAATCCTGCAAGACGGAAGTCTGCCTCTCTGGGTGCAGGACGCGATCAATGGGGCAGTCCGCCTGGCTGTCAGTCCGCTGATCTCGCAGGTCGTACTGTTTAGTCCTGTACTGGAGGACTGCAGCCCCGAAGACCAGCGAGCTTTGGAGCACACTTTCGCACGTGACATTTTGGACATGGAATCCACAGATGAGAAACCTGACGCTGTGGTCTCGGAGGAAACAGAAGCAGAGGCTGTGCAGGAACAGGTCGTGGTCTACCTAGGTACTGTCATAGCAGAACATGGCGCCAATATTCGCACTGGCCCAAGTCTGGAACACGAAATTGCAACGGTCTTGCCTCATGGTCATCTGGTGGCCTATGTAGCTGGGAGTGAAGACGGAGAGTGGTTACATCTGGAAAGCGGCAATTGGATATTCGCGTCCCTAGTAGCCACTCCTGAAGCAGACAGAACGCTTGATACCACAGATAGGGCAATATTGGTATCAGAAGTTCCGACACCCCCCTCAGCGCCTTGGTCCGTTGCACTGCCCACAGTCAGACCGCCTGCAGCTGATCTGAATCCCACTGCCGAAATGGCGGTCCTGCGTTTGCAGGCACTGAATCATGTCAACCACGCCCGGGCCCGGGAAGGTCTTTCACCGGTTTTTCTGGGAGACAATGCGGCCGCTCAGAGCCACGCAGATGAGATGGCTCAACATCAATATCTGTCCCATTGGAACTTAGCTGGCCTAACCCCGGACATGCGATACACCTTGGCAGGCGGGGAGGCCTACAGCGCGGAAAACGTGGCCTTTATAGGCAACATCGTGGGACCTGAATGCATTCCCTATGAACCCACAGAGTGGCTGGAGAGTACTCTGGACGGCCTTATGGAAAGTCCAGGCCATCGCAGCAACATTCTGCGTCCGGAACACACCACTCTGAATCTGGGCATTTCGCATGACTGCCGCATTCTGACCATAGTGCAGCTCTTCGAAGGGGAATATGTTGCCTACGACACTCCCCCCACCATCAAGGAGGGTCAGCTCCTCATGCAAGGCCATTTGCATAACGGAGCTATTCTGTCGCGCACAGGCCCTGCGGAAGGAATTCTCATTTCATATTGGCCTCCGCCCTATTCTTTAAGCCGCGGGCAACTCTTTCGGACTGCCAGTTACTGCTCAGGAGCCCCCATAGCTTCCATCTTGGTGCCTCTGCCTCCCCTCTATATGTACGATTCGGACGGCGCCTCTTGGAGTCACACCAGTTGCCTTACCCCGTATGAATCCGATCCACAGTCTCAACCGCCACAAACCCACAACCAAGCTAGAGACTTGATGCACGGGGCCCAACAATGGAAGTCCAAGGCAGTAACCTACCCCAGACTGCAGATCACGCCAGACATCTGGCAGGTAGACCAGAACGGCTTTTCCGTACAGGCCGATGTTTCTCAGATTGTGACAGCCCTTGGCCCCGGGGTCTACACGATCCTATTGTGGGGTGACGTAAACGGCACTTCTGTCCCCGTTTCCAAATACGCAATCTTCATGGAGTGAATCCCGTCCAAGGATGGTGTCCAAGTGGTCGATGCAGAGCTGAAAGGCCGGGGTTTGCATGAACGTATGGCAAATTCAGCCCTGTCTACAGCATGCCCGAGATCCGCAATTGACAAGATGGCCCGCTGGGGATTCGGCGTCATCTATTGCCCCAGTTTGCACCAAGCGCTGGAGACTGGTTCCAATACAGGAACTCCGCGACACGGGGATTTCTGTCGGAATAGGTTGTGATGACTCGGCTTTCTCGGACTGTGCCTCTCTGTAGCTCGAAATAGGAAGCGCCTTGCGAGAGGCATCCTGAAGCCATGCAAACCCGGGAAGCCTTGAAAATGGCCACCTTGGGAGGGGCGATCTGTCTGGGACGCGAAGACACCGGATCCTTGGCCTCAAGACAAGCCGGGGACCTCGTTGTCTGGCCACTGGCTGAGTGGCTTTCGCCGGTACCTTGTCCGATCCCGTTGAGGCTTTTCTGCGCTGCGGCCCGCTGTCCGCCCGTGACACAATCATTGCGGGCCATTCCCTTGATTGGGGCTATGGCGGGCTGTCGGAAGTCATTCAGTCCTGCCAGTACCAGATCCCATTTCTCGGTTCCTGCCAAGAAGCCAAGCAACAATCTCCAGATACTGATTCGGCCTCGATCACTTGGTATCAGCGCCAACGCCGATACACTGGATAGGAACCGCAAAGTTGTCGAGGACAGCCGTGAAGCGGGAAGCCCATCACAACACTATGCACCAGATGCCGACACTTGGCCACCAAGACTGTACGGGGCGATGCATTTCCATTCCTGACACGAGTTCTAAGATCTGCCGCATCAATCTGACAGGCAATACAGACGACACCATCGTTGCCATTTCTATATATAATGGATAAAATGCACAAAAGTGCTTTTATTGATTGCACATAGGACTGAAATCCACATGGATGTTGTAGATCCATCTCGGTTTCCAGTCGAGAGAGGGGATTTCCTGCTGCGGCACTTGGGCGAGACGGGTTTCATTCGACCCTGGCGAGTCATGCAAAGGACCCAAGCCGGAAACCCTTTCAGTCCCAACAGGGTCAGTCGGAACCTGTGGCAGGCCTTGCGCGCACGTGGCTTGGTACGAATTGTGCATCTAGAAGGAGTGCCCTTGCGCTGGCATTGGGGCAGGGGGCGCGCCCGCGACCTGATCGAACTCACCTCAGAGGGCAAGCAATGGTACCGCCGGCATGCCCAATGTGATCCGAAACCCTCAGAACTGGACTGGATCATGCACCAGCACATTTCCCCTCGCCATGCATTGGCAATTCTGGAAGCCCGGGATCACCTGCGGTACATGAACATCCCCACGGATGATGCCCCTCCTCCCTGTCCCCAGAGCGCCAAAGATCCGTTCGGGCCCCGCAGCGAGCCAGATCTGTTGGCTTTCTTTCAGGACCGGGTCTTTCCAGTGGAAGTGCAACGGGATGTGGGCAGCCGCTACCTTCCCAAATGGGAAAAGAGCCTAGACTTGTACCAGCGGCTGATGCTGATTACTTTCTCGGAAGCCAGTCTGCGCCGACAAGGAACAGTTCTGATATTGGCGCGTCAGCGCGGTCAACTGCCTACAGGCCAAATTCTGCTGGCCAGCTTGGAACGTTTTGAATACGGCTTGCGGACCTTTTCACCCTTGTAAGGAGGAATGCACAGGCATGTCATCATTCAATTGGTCCGGTCTGGTACCGCTGGTACCGCCACGACTGCAGCGAATCAGGCTGGACCACTACAGCATTCCCTTGCCCCAAGTTCTCTCCGACTCCACGCATGGACAGAGATCGCCCCTTTTAGTCTCAACATGGCCCTGCGAAGGGCTGGGTTACAACAGCTATGTAGTGGGAAACATTGGCGGTTCAGCCATTTACAGTCTGCTGTGAGACGATCTGACTCCTTTTCTTGCGAAGACCGAGCCAACGTCCATCAAGACCCTGTGGCGCCAGATGTGGTGGCACGTCCACTTTGTAGGTCGCGGCGGCCTGGTTTCCTTTGTATTGGCTACGATGGACATTGCCCTCTGGGGCCTTCTGGGCAAGGGACCGCATCCGCACCTTGGTATCGGTTGCTGGATGGGCAGCCAGCGGCCCTTTGGCTGCAGATGCCGGCCGTATTGACATGCAGTTCACATTGGACGATCTGCTGCGACAAACAAGACGGCTTCCTGAAGCAGGGCTTTCCTCTGATGGTGGATGCAAACATACAGTGGGACCTAGACAAAGCCATTGCTGCAGCCCTAGGCTCTGGCTCCTTGGGACGTGTATTGGCTGGAAGAGTTATCCCGGACGCATAGCCAGAGAAGGCGGTCTTCCTGTAGCTACGGGGGAAACCTGCATTCCTTGCACGAATTCAAGCTGACACTGGAGCTGAGCCAAGTGCCTTTTCCCAAACTGGACTTGGTTACTTTGGGCGGGGTTATGCAGTGGCTGCAGGTGGCCCAACTATGTCAGGATCGGAGGCTGCCCAAAGTCCATGAATTGTATGTACACCTATCCACTGAATCCTGGCGTCTGCCAGGATTCAGTGTTTGCATACTTGCTCGTACTGTCTTCCATGTCCTGTAGAAACTCCACGGTCTATCCGCCAAAATCCATGATTCTGGCGCAGGTGCATCCTAGTCAACCGGTGCGGTCTGTGTCACTCCCACGGGAGAAGGGACCAGCGCGAAGTCCCGGATACTGCAAAAGACGGCTCCTTTCCTGATGAAAGAGGGTTCTTGGGGGGTGTATGCACCCCCCAAGAACCCCAGGCGTTTAGGACTCGGCTGTCAGTGCGGCATTGACGGCTGCGGCGGCCTCGGGGGTAACCCAAGTCTCCCAGACTTTTTGATTGTTGAGGAACCACAACGCAGCCTCTGAGGCTTCGCTGCCAGGATTTGCATCCATCCACTTGAAAACATTCCCATACACATCAATGGAGAATTCCCAGTTCTCCAGCATCTCGATCACGTCTGGAGCCCGTTCCGGAAGGCTCTTGTGAACCGCTATCAACACCTGTGAATCATCGAAGGCGCAGGCTTTGTCGCTATCCCAGCATTCTGATGTAAAAGGAGGTTCTTCAAGGCGCACGAGATCCAGCTTAAGCGCGGGGTCACCCGTGCCCCACATGTATCCGAGCCACGGGTCCTGCTTTTCATAGGCACCATAGAGTTCAGCAAACATGGCTTCCTGGGATCCAGGATTGATCACGTGCAGGGCCTCCAACAGACCATAGGACTCTATCTGCTGGGCATTGACCATTTCGCAGGACCATCCGATAACGCAGGCGACAAGTCGGGCTTTACCTCTGCTGTCAGGCGTAGAGAACAGTTCCTGATATTCAGGTTTGAGCAGATCTTGGGGAGTTTGGAGATCAGGATGGGCTTCTGCAATATATCGAGGAATGACAAAGGTACTCTGCCAATCGCCAACCAGACTAGTGCCTACTCCCACCACGTCTCCTATCTCAACAGCCTTTTCCCAGCCAAGATCCTGATTGGGCAGCCAGATTTCCATGCTTACATGGATATCACCCTTCTGCAAACCTTGGAAATTAGGCAGCGTGGCCCCCAGAATGACATCAGTAGGATATCCATAACCGTGTTCGAGGATGTACTGCGCGATGCGATTCTGGACCTGTGCGCTTGTCCAGTTAAGGTCCGAGAAGACAATCGTCTCCTTTGCCACTTCGGTTTCGACGTCCACAGTCGATGTGGCACCATCCGATGGGACGCTACTGAAAACATCCCCTGGATTCTCGCACGAGACAGTAAACACTAGCAGTATCAGCGAAACTGCTGTCAGAACCAGTGTCTTTACTTTATGCCAGTTATTCATGCATTACCTCTCCTAATTCCTGTGTTGTTTGACAAAAATCACAGCAGAGAACGCTGTTTGCGTCTCTGCTGAATTCTCCGACAAAATCCTCTGCGTCTTCCGAGGTCAGCTGTCCAGAGGGGGGGGGGCAAGATCATCAGTCTTGGGTTTCCATCAATACCCGCTGACGCTCCCGCGCCGCCGCTTGAGTGATTCGATCGATGATGATGGCCATGACTACAATGCTGAGGCCAGCGATTGCACTGTTTCCTGCTTCCTGTCTGCCGAGCGCTCTCAGCACCGCTTCGCCCAAACCTCCGGCGCCTACCAGCGATGCCACCACCACCATCGAGAGAGCCAACATTGTAGTTTGATTGATACCTGCCATGATGGTAGGCAAAGCCAAGGGCACCTGGACCTTGGTAAGCAGCTGCAACGACGTCGTGCCAAACGATCTGGCAGCTTCCACAGCATCGACCGATACCTGTCTAATTCCCAGATTGGTCAGTCGAATGACCGGGGGCACAGCATAAATCACTGTAGCAATGACCGCTGGCACGTTCCCCAGTCCAAAGAAGAGAATGCCTGGCACAAGATAGACGAAACTGGGCATGGTCTGCATGCCATCCAGCAGCGGACGCATGGCTGTATCCCAGAAGGCGCTCCGGGACCCGATGATGCCGAGCGGAATTCCGACAAGCAGAGAAATGCTGACCGCAACCACTATGAGAGCCATAGTTTCCATGGTCCCTTCCCACAGTGTGCCGGTGCCGCCTGGCAGTCTACCCATAAGACCTACGAGCAACATGGAAAAGCCGGCAAATATAGCCATGCCGCGCTTTGATACCTTCCAGGCCATCAGTACAACCCCAAGAATAACCACCGGCCAAGGTATCCACAGCAGGATGTCTTCAATGGTGATCAGAACCTTGGTAATGGCGCTCTTGATGCCGTCAAAAAACCATGAGCCGTTGAGCATCAACCAGCGTACCCACTCATCCACTTTGACGCCGATGGACCTGCCCCACTCAACGGGAAACTTCATGCCTGGCTGCCAGACAACGAGACATACCGCGAGAGTAGCCAACAGTGCGATCGAACTCCAGACATAGAACTGAAGATGATGAAACAGATCTGCTGCGACCGCCCCGCTTGACTTTCCAGATGCAGTCTCGGCTAACGTGTCCGGTTCGGCTGCAACCCATTTTGACCGCTCTGTGTCTGTTGGCCGCTCTCCTGTGTTTCCGTTGACCAAGCTCAAGAGCAATGCATTCCGGCTCACTTCCCCTACGAGCAGCCCTTGGCCATCAACTACAGCCAAGGGCAGTTCGGTTTGGGCTGCCTTGGGTACGATGTCTTCTATGCTGTCATCAGGACTTATGGTCAGAGCTTTTTCTACCGGTGCATGCTGCAAGCCGTCAACCCGCTCGGAAGACACGGCAGCGACTCTGTCCCTGTCCAAGACTCCGCGCAGGTTGCCGTTCTGGTTCAGCAGGAAGAGCCAGTCGAAGTTCCGCTCTTGCATTGTCCGCAGAGCCGCTTGCGGTCCTCGCTGCTCGTGAATGACCGCAGGGGCCTCTTGCATTATCGCCTTGACTCGTATGACCTTGGCTTTGGAGACATCCTGCACAAACTCTGCAACGTAGTCATCCGCGGGCTGCGAGACAATCTCCTCGGGCGAACCCAGCTGAATGATTTCTCCATCGCGCATGATGGCGATTCGGTCCCCGACCTTCAGGGCTTCGTCCAGATCGTGGGTAATGAACACAATGGTCTTGTCTAGCTCGGACTGCAGAGTAATCAGCAGATCCTGCATTTCCCGGCGGATCAGAGGATCCAGTCCACTGAACGGTTCGTCCATCAGCAGCACATTGGCATTGACGGCAAGCGCCCGAGCCAGTCCCACCCTCTGCTTCATGCCTCCGCTCATTTCCCGCGGGTAGTAGTCTTCCCAACCGAGGAGACCGACAGTCTCTATCGCTTCCTTTGCCCGTTGGTATCTCGTTTCCTCGTCCAGCCCTTGGACTTCCAGTCCATAGGCGACATTGTCCAAGACTCGGCGGTGCGGCAGCAGCCCGTAATTCTGAAACACCATTGCCACCTTCCGGCGGCGGAACTGGATCAGATCTTCCTGTTCATAGGCGAGGACATGCTCTCCATTAAAACGAACATGTCCCATGGTGGGTTCAATCAACCTAGTCAGACAGCGAACCAGAGTGGACTTCCCACTGCCCGAGAGTCCCATGACAACAAAAACCTCGCCTGGGTCTACGTTGAATGTCACATCGCGCAGCCCAACGACAAGATTCAGTTCCTCCTGAATCTCTTTTCGACTTTTGACGACGTGCAGAGATTCAGTGGCCCGTTCGGGCTGATTCCCAAAAACTTTCCACAGTCCTTGGACCTCTATCCGATGTTGCTGATTTTCCATAAGGTCAACAACAACTTTACTATACAGTTGAAAATACTGTCAAAAATCATTGCCTACGGCATCCTCATGTCGCGTGGCGTCTCCCGCATTTTGGTTCAGACCGGCCCAAGGACCAAGATCATCAGGGAGGCGCAGACAAGCCGATGGCGCAAACCACAGTTCCCACCTGTCTTGCCCGGCATGGACATCTCCAGCTTGGGGAGTACGCGCTGACGGGGACGCCGCCGACCCTATGCAGCAGGCTCTGGCGCTGCGCGTGGCCGATCAGCCGCCTACGGTCGAGGCCCTCTCGCCGACTGCAACCAGGTCCTGCATCTGGATCCGAATTTTGCTCTGTCCTAAGGCAGCCAAGAGTGATAGTCCAAACCGCATGGGACTCCTGGACCAACGAATTGGTGGCATCGCGTCAGCGTATGCTGATCTGTGTGCCAAGAAGCACAGCCGGAAGCGGTACAGAGCAAACACACGCGAGACCCGCGGATGCCCTTATGTCGCAACACTGACAAGACCTGTGATCAATTTAGGGCATGGTACCCATACTTGGAGGGCCCCTCCCGCATGCCGCCGTGTAACGCGGCAAGTCGGATGGTCTCCCAAGGGAGAGGAGCAGGAATGAGACGTGGCGTACAGTTGTACCTCTCTGTTGGCCTAGGTACAGACAGGGCGGGTGTGAACCGCTGGACAGGACATGGCACAGGAACTGTGCAGGTACGGGCTGTGGATCCCAGTCGGCCCAATCGGTATCCCTAGTGATTCAGTGTGCTCTGTCGGCGTCATGCCAAGCCGGCGGATCATGGCAGCTCAGGTCCCGATCTCTTGGATCGACTGTCTGGACCGTGCCTGCTGACCCCGATGGTACAGGCATCTGCATCTTCTGCGCTATCCCCCGTCGTGGGTGACGCTGCAGACGTGCAAAGAGTGGCCTTGATGCAATCGTTGCCAACCGATGGCACTATGAGTGTACATCTGGACTGCGTCCGTGGTCAGACTTGGCTATCAGTCCCGAAAATGCCCGTGTCAACCCTAGAAGGCGCGGCTTCCGCAATTCTGTTGGAGGTTGAACCCACTGAATGCAGTCCAAGCCCACTGTTGCGATGCCCTGTGCAGTGGCTATTTGTCCGAAACCACAATTCCCGTCAGCAGGAATTTCTGTCCCACAAAAAAGAGCAGTATGGGCGGCAACGCCGCTCCGATGGACACGGCCATGATCAAATGCCAAGGGCTGGAACCATAGCTGGACCGAAAGGTGGCCAGTCCCAACGGAATGGTGTACTTGTCATTGTCATGCAGAAAGATAAGCGGCTGCAGCAATTCCTGCCACGAATTCTGAAAAATGAGAATGGCGGAGGCGGCAATAACCGGCATGGACAGCGGCAGCATCATGCGCCAGTAAATGCCCAGATAACTGCACCCATCAAGCCGGGCGGCCTCGGACAGCTCGTCGGGAATGGACCGGAAAAATTGACGAAACAGAAATATGAAAAACGCACCACCGTCGAAATGAGGCACGACAAGAGGCAAATAGGTGTCAATCCATCCTAGGCGCTGAAAAATAATGTATTGGGGAATCATGGTGACCGTATAAGGCAGCATCAGGGTCGACAACACCAATACAAACAGGATGCTCTTGCCAGGGGCTTGCATACGCGCGAAGGCGTATCCAGCCAAAGATGCGGCCAGTACTTGGCCAAACACCCGCAGGGCCGCAATCTGGGTCGAATTCAGGAAATACCGTCCAAACGGCAGGAAGGCAAAGCCTTCGTAGAAATTCGAGAAAACCCAGGGATCCGGCCACAGATCGGGCGGAAACCGCATGATCTGCTCTAGGCGCGAAAACGCCGCGGAGAACATCCATACCGTCGGCATCAACACCCATACCAGCCCCGGCAACAACAGTGCCAAGGCAATCGCCTTGTACAAGCGCGTGCGTGCGCGCCGTCCCATGCGCCGTCGGGCAGGGGCCTGGACGCTGGCGGTCATGCCGTCAGACTCCTCCCGTGTAGTGCACCCAGCGTCCCGACGTGCGCAAGGCCACCACTGTCATGAGCAGAATCAAGACAAACAGGATCCACGCCTGGGCGGAGGCCAAGCCCAGCTTGAAGAAGCTGAACGCGTTTTCATACACGTACAAATTGTAGAAATAGGAACCGTAGTTGGGGCCGCCGCGGGTGAGCACATAAATCCGGGTGAACACCTGCAGAGACAGAATCATGGCAATCATCAGGTTGTAGAGAATCACCGGACTGATCATGGGAATGGTGACATTCCAGAAGCGACCCCACAGGCTGGCGCCATCCAGTTCCGCCGCTTCGTACAACTCTCCCGGCACGTTCTGCAACGCCGCCAGGAAGATGATCACTCCGCCTCCCAAGCCCCACAGTCCCGACATAATGACGGCGGACATGACCCAGCGTTCACTTCCCAGCCAGTTGGGGCCACGAATGCCGGCTATCTTGAAAAGGAAAAAGTTGATCAGACCGAAATCCACATTGAAGAGCCAGATCCAGACGAGTCCAGTCACCACCGTGGGCAAAATGGAAGGCAGGTAGTACACCGTCCGAATCGTGCTCATGGATGGCACGCGCACGTTCAGCAACAGCGCCAGAATCAGGGAAAACGCCAGCTGCAACGGCACAAACACCACGGTATAGGTCAGGGTCACACGCAACGACTTCCAGAAGATCTGGTCGTCGAGCAGGAAGCGGAAGTTGCGCAACCCCACGAAATCCGGGGGCTGAATGGCGTTGTACTTGGTAAACCCCAGCAGGAGCGAGGCCACGATGGGAATGGCCGTGAAGACCAGAAACCCCAAGATCCAAGGAGTCAGAAAGGCATAGAAATTCAGCGCTTCCCGCCAACGGAGAGACAACCCCCGCCTTGCCTCTCCGTCGGCAGGATTCAAGACAGACATGTGCATCGCCCGCCTAGGCGATCAGGACTTGGATTCGATGACGCTGGCAAATTGGGCCTGCACATTCTGCAAGCCTTCGGCCACGCTCACTTCCGTATTCCAGATCGGACCAATGGTTTGATTGAAGGTTCCATTCCATTCCGGATAGCTGTCCAGCGTCTTGCCCGGAGTGACATGCCCGTACTTGAAGGCGTCCAGCATCACCGTCTCTGCGTCTTCGCGGCTGTGCGCGAAGTTCGGAATGTTCATGATGCTGTCGAAATAGATGGGATAGTTGTTCTTGTTGGCAGGAAAGAATCCGGTGATCTGGGCGTACAGTTCCGCCCCCTTGTCCATCGCCAGATACTTCAGGAACGTAAAGCCAGCCTCCTGCTCGGCTGCACCCTTGCCCAGCATCCAGGAGTCGTTGAACAGAGGGGACGTATTGACTTCGGCCGGTCCGTATGGGAACGCGCCGATGCCCCAGCGCCAAGAAGGTTCGACCGCGGCGAAGTTGGTCACGGACCAGGCGCCGTTGATTGCCATCCCGATCCGCCCGCTCATCATGGGCCATCCCACCAGTTGCTGGATGGCGTCGGTGTCGGACGGCCGCGGCGACACGGGAGCGTCGCCATAGATGGTGTCGTAGACCCAGCCAATGAAGGTGTTCATGGTCTCCGAATCGTAGAAGGTCTCGGTGACGATACCATCCTTATAGGCTTGCGTGTGCTCCGGGCCACCGACATCGTTGAAGGGATCCGCACCCCAGAGCCATTCAAAGACCCCCAACTGACCCGTACCGAACATCATGCCGTATTGGGCCTTGGTGGGATCATCCATGTCCATGGCCGCCGCGACGGCGGATTCGAGCATGGCATCCGTGGTCCAGCTGGTGTCTCCCCAGTCAATCGGCGGCACGCGTGCCCCCATTTCCTCCAGCATATCCAGGTTGTAGTACACCACGGTCGGCAAATGAGCCAAGGGCAAGGCCCAGAGCTGTCCTTGGCGCGTCACGGCATCCAAGGCCGCCTGCTCGATCACCGAAAGGTCCACATTGTTCTCCGAGACCAGTTCGTCTAGGGCCACAATGGCGTCGTTGGCATAGAAGGTAGGGAAGCCCGCCGCGTAGTTGGCGGAGATTTCCGGTGGGTCGCCGGCTGCATACAGGGCCAGCAACTTGGCATTGTAGTCTCCCCAGGGCACACCAATGGTCTCGACCGCAATCGCGGGCTCCACCGTGGCAAAATCTGCGATCGCCTCATCGGTCCATTCTTGGATCTTGATGCCGATGTCGGAACGGATGAGATAGGTAATCTCTCTCTGCGCCATGTCGCCGCTGCCTGACGCAGGCATTTCGACCGAAGGTTCAGCCGGTACGCAAGCGACCAGAGCCGCTCCGGTCACGACGAAAGCGCCGACCTTGAGAAAATGTCGTCGCGTTAGCTTGGTCATGGTTTTCCTCCTGACTGATCTCGATTCAGCGTGCGCCAAGTACATGGTGCATCCGCTGCAAGGGTTTGGGATGACTCGATCGTAGCACGAAGGTCAATCCAGCCGGAAAATCAGTCATTGTGTCAATTCCCGCAAGAATCGCCCCATCCGCCGCTGCCAGGAGCAAATCAGGAGTCTTGGATCTGTCCGCGTCCGACGTGGCCCATGTCTCGGCATGGGCCCAAAACCGCACCCGACCCCTTGAATGAAATCCATGCAGCGGGTCCTTGACCCCTGCAGGGGGTCGGTCTTGATCTTGCCCTTGGGTTGGGTGTGTCCGCGATAGGGTCCCGCAAGGCTTGGGAAGGGGCCTGGAATCAAAAGACCGAGGGTGCATGCACCCTCGGTCTTGACTTCTTGCGTGGATGTCGGCCACTGCCTATTCGGCATTGCTCCGGGACTGGAGGAACTTTGGCAGAACAACCCACAGGGTAAAAAGGGTGGTGAAGCCGACCAGTGCGAGTGCGATTTCCATGCTGCCTTCTCCTCGGTAACTCTATGGCCCGAATTGTAGAAGCGGACGAAAATCCCAGAAGTTAGCAATCCCCACGAACTTGCAGGCGGTTTCTGTTGCACTCTGCACAAATGAATGACGCACGGACATCGGCGTCCTAACTATAGATTCACCTCCTGTCCCATGCCGGTGGCCAAGGCACGAGCATAGACAGCGTCAGCGGCAGCCACGTCCTGAATGGCCAGCCCCACGGACTTGAAGATCGTAATCTCCGTCTGGGTTCGGCGGCCCGCGACTTCGCCCAGCGCCAATTGCCCCAAGGTGCCCGCGATGTGCGCCGCGGACACCAAGCCCGCGTTCAGGGGCACCATCAAGTCTCCGGCTTCCTCAAGGGCCGCTGCCACGTCATCCACATAGAAGCGAGATCGCACCACGGTTTCCCCGGGCAGTTCCCGCTTGCGGGGTTCGAAGACTCCTACGGCATTGATATGCATGCCGGGCTCTACATGCTCGGGCAAGAACACTGGAGTGGCCGAGGTGGTAGCCGTGCAGACAATGTCGCTGCCCGCCATGGCGGACCTGGGCGTGTCGGCCGCCTGGAGTTCCACCTCCGGCAGCTTGGGAGCCATTTCCGTGATGAAGGTGTCGACGTTCCGTGGCGTAGGACCAAAGATCTTGACCAAGGAAATCGCCCTGACGACACAGACCGCCTCCAAGGTCGTGCGCGCCTGCACTCCGACCCCAAAGAGGGCTACACGCTGCGCATCCTGCCGTGCCAAAAGATCCATGGCCAAACCAGATACCGCCCCCGTACGAATTGCGGTGACGGCTCCGCCCTCCATGCCCGCCAGGAGACGCCCCGTCTCGGATTCCAGAAGCAGCACCAATCCATGGAGCGCCGGCAAGTCACGACTCCGGTTAGAGGGGTACACCGATACCACCTTGACCGCGGTGCGGGCCGCATGGGATCCCTGCAGAAACGCGGGCATGCACAGCGTAATGCCCTGACCGTCCGGCATGTCCAGCTGCACCCGTTGCGGCATCCGGCCCTTTCCCGCCTGCCACCCCGCGAAGGCTTCCCGCAGGATGGCTATGGCGTCCGGCATGGGCAGACATTGGGCCACGTCCGCGGCAGTCAGCAAGAGCACCGTGCACCTCCGCGACAGCCCGCGGCAAGAAGGGCGGCCTCTACCCGGGCACAAACCACAATCATGGATCAGGCAATCCCGTGGCGACCGGATTCAGGCCAAGCGCCATCCTGCGGCTCCGACAGATCAGACGCGGCCAGCTTTGGCCGCGCTCCAGCCGTGTACAGGTCGATGTTCCCGTTCTTCAAGGCCTTGCGCACCAAGTGGTCCGACAAGCCCAATGTCTCGGCCAACAGAGCCCCTGTCCAGCGGGACCGTCCACACGGTGGCCCTGCACGCACCAGCTCCCGGATCCGTTGCACAGTGTTTCCCAGAGCGCGGGCGGGGCGACCGGAACGCGGCCGGTCCTTCAATCCTTCCAGTCCTTCATCCAGATAGCGTTGGCACCACTGCAGCACCTGCACCGAGGACATCATAATCCGGTTGCTGATTTCAGGCGCCGAAAAGCCGTCGTCGGCTTGCAAAACAGCCCGGGCCCGTTGCGCCAGACGATTTTCGATCAGAGGAGCCCGCGCCCAGTTCAGCAATTCCTGCCGTTGTGGCGCAGACAGGCGAACCTGGGCCACCGCGCCGCGTTGACGGATTCTGTGCACCTGGGCAGACCGCTGGGTTCCATTTCTGGCCATTCCCGACCCACTTTGCCGCTTCAATTTGGCATGGAGCCGGGGACTGATCAACCCTTCATGTCCCATATCCACAAACCGGCGACGCCACACGCTGACTTGGCTGGCATTGGCGTCAATGCGGCGGGCGATGTCGCTGGTGGACAAACCCTGATCTGCCATCAGGATCGCCGCGCACCTCCGCTTGAGCAAAGGGAGAGTTTCACCGCCATCGCGAATCCGTTGCAGCTCTGCACGCACACCCGCTTCCAAGACCACCGGAATCGGAGGCCTTCCCTTTCTCTTGCTAATCGGCTACCTGACCTTTGGGAACGCGCGTGCAAATAATAACGACAGCGCCGGACAGCGCCAGCCAAGGCGGAATCCGTCTTCGGACCCGGGACATCTGGCTTCCAAGCCAACATCTGTGAGATTATAAACTACAGTGCCAGTAATTTCGGAGAGCAACCCCATGCTGTTGCAAGGTAAAAACGCGCTCGTGACGGGAGCGTCCAAAGGGATTGGCCGGGCCATCGCCTTGGCCTTCGCGCACGAGGGCGCCGCCCTCGTCGCGACCGCACGCAATGCGACGGAGCTGGAGTCACTCAAAGTGGAGATTGCAGACGCCGGTGGCGTCTGTCACACCATCGTGCAAAGCCTGGACCAAGCAGGCGCCGTGGACAACGTGCTGGATTTCGTCAAGACCCGTCTGGGTCCCCTAGACATCTTGGTCAACAACGCGGGGATCGGCTCCAGCCAGCAGCCCATGCTGGTCTCGGACTATGACGACGCCTTCTGGAATCTGATGATGCACGTCAATCTGACCGTGCCCTATCTGTTCATGCGCAAGGCGCTGCCAGAGATGAAGGAGCGACGGTATGGGCGCATCATCAATGTCGCCTCCATCAACGGCAAGGTGCCTTCCACCTACGGTTGCGCCTACACAGCCAGCAAGCATGGACTGTTGGGGTTGACCAAGACGGTTGCGGCCGAGAACGTGGCCCACGGCATCACGGCCAATTCCATCTGTCCGGGTCCCGTGGTTTCCAAACTGAACGACGGTCGCATCGCGTTTGACGCCAAGCGGGCTGGCGTGTCCTTCAAGGAGCAGGAACGAAAAATGACCGGTCTGGGCCGGCGTCTCGTGCCTGAAGAGGTGGCTCCTCTGGCGGTCTATCTGGCCAGCGACGGCTCTGCCACCATGACCGGACAGTCCCTGAACATCGACGCCGGCATCGTCATGGCGGCTTGATTCCGGTTCTGCCCGCGGCCGGGCTACAGGGGAAAGAGGACTCTTTGCCCGATCCGAGCGGACCGATATGCGCCCAACACCATTTCCACGGAGACGCGACCGTCCTCGGCGGAAATGGTCTCGTGGGTGAGACCGCGCACGTAATCAATCCAAGGGCGAGGCACGTTTCCGATGCGAGCCCCGTGCGTTTCCGGAATGTCCACGGGTATCACTGTCCACGCGGTGTCCCCTTGACGGATATAACGCAGGGCCACCGCGTCCGGAGACCTCGGCGCGGACACGGACGGCCCGTCGTCGAAATCCTGGATGATAGTGCCTTCGTCACCGTAGATTTCGGTGGTGTTGACTCCGGCCACCGTGACCGAGGAATTGAAAAGAAAACCCATCTCGCCCTGGCCGAAGCGATACACCGCGATGCCGGTGTCGTCCGTGTCCAGGGGCGTCACGACACGGTCGATCTCGGCGATGACACTGGTGGGCTTGCCCAACAGCCAATAGAACCAGTCCGCCGGATGGCTGGCATCGTCAAAAAACATGCCGATGTTGGCCTCGGGGTCGAAGTGCCAGCGGGATGGACTGTGAACAAAGCCCTCGTTGAGCAACACGCCGATGCAGTGTCGGCGACGAATCACGGAGACGTTGCCCACCACTCCCTGCTCCAACAGCCGCTTGATGGCGATGTTGGCCGGATCCTGTCGCATCTGAAAGGCCATGCTGAACTTGATCCCCGACTCGTTGACCGCCTTGACGATGCGATCACAGTCTGCCAGCGTGGTCGCCATGGGCTTCTGCAGCAGAATGTGCTTGCCGGCGCCCGCGGCCAGTTCCACCATGTCGGCGTGGCGACTGGTCTCTATTCCAATCATCACCGCGTCGATGCGGGCATCCTCCACAATAGCCTGCGGTGTGTCCCGATACTCGAATCCGTATTGCGTGGCGGCGGCCTGACCGCGCGCGGGATTGTCGTCCCAGCAAGCCACCACTTCCGCATCGTCGCACTCCCGCAGAATCTGGCAGTACATGCCCACATGCCCATGCGCGTGACTCAACACTCCAACTCTCAGCTTGTCGTCCATGGCAAATCCTGTGGGTCAATGGGACCAGAGCAAGGGTGCACGGGCCTGATCAGGCCCGCATGACATATCCAACTGTCCAGTGGTTGCACAGCGGCTATCGGACCTGCCCAAAGACAGGCTCTTCCAAGACGGTCTGCATTTCGTAAATGGAGCCGGTCTTCAGGGAGGGTGGCAAGGGCATTCGCACGGGCACGTCGGTCACCCGCGCCCTGTTGGTGGGTTCCCCACGCAGTATATTGGAATTGAAGGCGTCCCAATCTCCAAAACCCAACAGGGGCCAAGCATCCAAGGCGCACATTTGGAACAGCAGCAGCCGACGTGGGTGCGGGGAGGTGTTCAAGGCAGATGCATGCAGAGTGCGTACGTGATGCAGGGAAATGCCACCGGCCAAGACCTCCAAGGGCACGGCCTGGTCGGCATCCTTGACTTCCTCGGTCACCGCGCCACAGAAGTGGCCATCCTGATTGTGGTCCAGAATGGGACCCCGGTGGCTGCCGGGAATAGCCAGCATGCAGCCGTTTTCCACCAGACAGTCGTCCATGCACACCCCCACGGCCAGCAAGTCGTCATTGGTGTGGGGGTAGAACGCCCAATCCTGATGCCACTCGATGGGGCTGCCATATTCGGGCGACTTCATGTTCAACTTGTCCCCGTTGGTGCGCACTCCGGGACCCAACAGGTCCTCCACAATTCCCAGAATGCCGTCGTGACGCATGATGCGATCATAGATTTTGTGCTGCTGCACCGGAGACTTGAGCCGACGCAGGCGCGGTTCCGCCGCCGTGTGTCCGGGCTCCAGATCGAAGACATCCGTGTGTGTGGAAATGGTACGGGACCGTTCCACAAAGTCATCTGTGACTCTGCGCAATTCCACGACCTCATCGTCACTCAATACATTGTTGACGACCAGGTAGCCATTCTCATGATACGAGTTGATATCTGCTTGGGACAACATGGGGTCTCTCCACTCAGGTCGGTTGGGATGGCTCCAGCGCCGCCTGCAAGTTGGGATGGAATTCGGTCAGGCCATTATAAGCCAGTCCGCGGGCCCCGCGCCGTCGTCCAATGTCTGGAATGTCCGTCAGATTCTCCACAGCGCTGTGCCAAACGCCGCGCGTCCTCTCTCGACCTGGCCACCCAATGGCGTCAACCGAATTTTTCGGCGCCACGGGGAGTTGGATGGGTCTCCTCGGGCAAGGCAAGCGATCTATACCCGAGGCAGCAGGATATCCGACAAGCCATCGACAATGATTTCCAGTTCCCGTCGGTCCTGCGCGTCCAGGCGCGTCACGCCGGGCCGACGCATTTCGGCCGTGTCCAGAATGCCGCGTAGGACCAAGGCTTCCTTGATCATGCGCAGACCTAGGCAAAAACCCAGGTTGATGAAAGGCAAAAGCCGGTTGTACAGGACCCGGGCCTTCTCATGTTCGCCGGCTTGATAGAGGTTCCAGACCTGCACGTGCCCATCCACGATTTCCACGGAAGGCATGAACCCATGGGCTCCGCGTGCCATCTCCGACATCATCCAGCGACACCAAGCCCCACCGAAGACTCCCCAACACTCGTCGTCCAGCCGGGACAGCAAGGCGGAAATATTGTGTGCGCTGGGTTCGTTCTCCTCCTTGACATAGCGTACGTTCTCGATATCCTGCAGCAGTTGCAGGATGCATGACACGGGCAGGCCTGGCGGGGCGTCCTGAATAAAGACCGGCAGGTCCTCTGCAGCGGCGGCTATGGCGGTGTAATAGGCCGTGGCCTCCTCCAAATTGGGAACGCCGATATAGGGTGGCAACGCGATCACGGCGGCAGCGCCCTGTGCCGCCGCGTGGCGGGCATGCATCACCGCTCCTTGCACGCTGGTGTCCGCGACGCCCACCACAACCGGGAGCCGGTCCTCCGCGGCCCGCAGCACGGTTTCCACCCCCAAGCGGCGCTCGGCCTCCGTGACGACCTGAAACTCGCTGGCCAGCACGGGGTACACCAAGCCGTGGGCTCCGGCCCGCAGACAGAATTGCACCTCTCTTTCCAGGCTGGCCACATCCAGTTGCTGGCTGTGGGTGAAAGGAGTCTGCACGACGGGAAAAATGCCTCTGAGTCGGTCCATCCGGGAAGTCTCCTCTTGCGTCTACCTGCACCGGCCGGCAGTGGGGGGGGGATTCAATGCAACGACATGATCCACCAGACGCCCGCATTTCGCCGAATGCGAAAAGAGGGACATCTGACGGCCCCGGAAAGTTCGCTTCAAGGTCTGTCCCGCGGCGGCACGCCGGGACGCGTCAAGACACACCCGCGGGCCATCCAGAAACAGGACGGCCTGTGGTGGCAAACAGGAGGGACCCAAGACCCAGGCGTAGATCCGGATTGAATGGCTTTGGGCGGTTCAGGAGCTCACCCCGTACTTGAAGTGATAGGGTACGGTGCCGGTTTCGTCAATCGTGTACCCCCACTGCGCAACATAGTCCTGGCCGGGCCGAAAATCGTCACCGCGGGTCTGCAGCAGGGCATGCAGATCCGCATGCAATTGAGCCTGTAGGGCCGCGGTGGCCGGCTGATTCACCCGATTCTCCAACTGATAGGGATCCGTCTGGTTGTCGTACAGCAGCCAAGGTCCTTCGAGCGATTCCACATAGGTATACCGACCGGTGACAAGGCCCCGATACTCGCGGCCTCCGTCCTGCACCGTGAACTGGCCAAAGGGATGGATGCACATCACCAAGGCTTGGCCTCCGGACGGATCGTCCCCGCCTCGCAGGTAGGGACCGTAGTTCAGCCCTTGCGTTGAATCCGACGGTTCCATGCCGCACAGATCCATCAGGGTGGGCAACACGTCCACCGTATCGATGGGGGCTTCCCGCACGGCTCCGGCCGTGCCCAGACCTCGGGGATACCGCAGCAGAAAAGGCACCCGAATGGACTCCTCCCAAGGTCGCTGCTTCTTGGTTTCCCCCTGGGAGCCCAACATGTCTCCGTGATCCGAGAAGAACAACACGATGGTGTCATCCGCAAGGCCGGCCTCGTCCAGGCAGGTCAGCAGTTCGGCGAAGCAGTCATCCAGCGCCGTGCAGTGGGCGTAGTAGCCCGCGATCCACTCCCGGGCCTGCGCGTCCATCTCCGGGGTCACGTTGGGCCGCAGTCGCAGGGCGGCTGCATCGTACCGCGCGCGGTAGGCCTCCGGCGCCGTTTCATACGGCGCGTGGGGCGGCCCCCAGGAAAGACACAGCAGAAACGGTCTGTCGGTCTTGCGCCTCTCGATGTACGCGCAGGCGTCCCGGGTCTGGGCCGCCGCGTCATAGCCCTCCCACCGCGTAGGCTCGGTCGCATCCTGATCGTAGTAGATGGAATGATTGTAGTCGTGCGTGCATTCCAGCGTCTTCCAATATTCGAATCCCTGACGGCTCTCCGGCGGAATGACTGCATCCCGCCCGCGGCCATCCACGTGCCATTTGCCGATATAGGCTGTGTCATAGTCATAGCGCCGAAAAATCTTGCCCATGCTCTCTACGTCGTCGGCCAAATGCACGTCGTTCAGAAAGAGACCATGGGAAAGAGCGTACTGCCCCGTGAGCAGACAGCCCCGGGCCGGCGTGCAGACCGGAATGCCGGAAAGGGCACGGGAGAAATTGTGGCTGCGGGCCGCGAACTGATCTATGTTGGGGGTCTGCACCTGGCCATTGCCCGCGTAGCCGCACGCCTGCGCTCGCCATTGGTCCGCCAGCACGAGCACTACATTGGGACGTGCAGTATCCATAATGGTTTCTCTCCTCTTCTTCTCTTGCGCGGAATTCAGACAGTCAGGAACCTGAGACACACCGGATTGGGGACCGATACGACTTCGCCCGTGGCATGCAGCAGGCCCGTCTCCGGATCAATGTCAAAGACCACCACGGTATCCGAGTCCTGGTTGGCGGCATATAGCTTGCGACCCTCGGGATCCAGGGTGAAGTTGCGGGGAGTCTTGCCCTGCGTGGATTCCTGCCCCAGCAGAGTCAACCGACCATTGGCAGGATCCACGGCGAACATGGTGATGGAGTCATGACCCCGATTCGAGTTGTACACCCACTTGCCGGAGGGGTGCACGTGAATGTCCGCGGTGCTAACGTGCCCGTCCCAGTCCGCGGGTAGCGTGTCAATGGTCTGCACTTCGGTCAATGTGCCAGTGGCGCCATCCCAGTCGCAGACCGTGATGGTGGCCGACAACTCGTTCAGGAGATAGGCCCACTGCCCATCGGGGTGGAAATCAAAGTGCCGCGGCCCGGAACCGGGCGTCACCGCAAGGCTGCTGACCTCCGTCAAGGCGCCGGCCTGACTATCGAAACGGTAGACCTTGGCCTGGTCAATGCCCAAATCCGGCGCAATGGCGAACTGGCCTGAAGGATCCAGGTTGATCGAATGGGCATGGGGTCCCTCCTGGCGTTCCGGGTTCACGCTGGACCCCTTGTGCTGGACCCGTTGGGCCCCTTCCTGCCAAGTCCCGTCCGCGGCCACGGGAATGACTCCCAACGAGCCGTTCAGATAGTTGGCGGTCAAAATGTGCTTTCCAGCCGGGTCCACTGTGAGGTGACAAGGCCAGGATCCCATGGACGAATGCGTATCTAGCATGCGCAGGCGACCGGTGGTCTTGTCTATGGCATAGGCGGCCACGGACCCGCCGTCTTCCGCGTCATCCACTTCGGCCACGGAGAACAGCAAGTCCGCCGCGGGATGAAACGCCAGGAACGAGGGATTGGGCACGGCCTTGAACCAGTCGATGTATTCCAGTTCGCTGTCTGCATTGGCCCGCGCGAACGCGTAAATGCCCTTGGCGGTGGGGGAGACGTGAGGCAGGGCCTCGGTATAGGTGCCAACATACAGGAACGATGGGGCCGTATCCAACATCGGGGCTTGTCCTTTGCAGTGAAAAATCGAATCCGAAAGGCCTCTGCCGAAGCCAGCGCTGCCCGTCAGACTCCGTGCGGGCTTCCTAATACTTTACTAGACTGACGACCTTCGTGGCGCGATTCCCTTGGACATCTGCCTGGGATGTCGCGGTCCGAGGTGCGATGCTCCCTGTCCGCTCGCCCCGTTTTTGCACAATCGGGGGCGTGGCTCTGTCAGTGCAACAAGGCGTCCCAAGTCGATATACATGGACTCGGACCTCCTGCGCTGCAACCCTGTCTCGAATCCCCTGTCTCATACCTGTGCAAGGTTCCACAGGATCCGACGGGCAAGAAAACCACGCGCCGAAACTTCCTAGTTCGAAGTTCCTGCAATCCGTTCGACCCAGCGGAATCTTCCCTTCCTCAGACCAACGCCGTGGCCATGACCCGTCCCTCAGGGCCCTGTTGATCCCAGATCCTTTCCAACGCCCGCGCGGCTTCATCGGGGGCGGAGCGGGTCAAGACCTCTTCCACCTGCCCCAGTATCGGCTGCGTGGCGCCTACAGCACTCTCGAACACCTTGATGCGGGTCGCGAGCACGTCGTACACGTGATCCTCGATGGTGCCGCGCAGCACATAGTTGAGGATGTCCAAGACGCGGGCTTGTTGGTTGATGCGGTCCATGCGTCCAATCCGCTGCTCCAGACGCATGGGATTCCAAGGCAGATCATAGTTGATCAGGGCGCTGGCCCGCTGCAGATTCAGGCCTTCGCTGGCCGCGTCGGTGCACAGCAGAATGGTCACGCGCCCCTCCGCGAAGGACCGCGTCAACCCCTCTCTGGATTCCGGCGCCCATGCCCCGTCCCGCCACACCTGACCCCCGGACCCCGTGTAACAGGCCACCTGTGCGCGATAGGGTCCCAGCAGACACGGACGCAGGGCGTGCAAGGTGTCGGCAAACTGGGTAAAGAGCAGAACCGATTTCCCCCGTGCGCGACAGTCTGCGATATCTGACAGAAGACGCCGGATCTTCGGATCGTCCTCCCTCTCGGCCATTCGCTTCACACGACCGGCAAAACTTCGCAGTTCCCTCCATTCCGTGTCCGAGAAGCCCGCATAGGTCTCCGTAGCCAAGCCGCCGCCTTCGGACTCGGACGGGTCGAAGCCCAATTCCATCAATGCGATCTCGGCGGTGGGCATCTCCTCTTTTCGCAGGGCCCGTTCAATGGTCAGGTGCACGGCTTGCCAACTTGACGTCAGGCGCTTGCGGTAGGTGGCAAGCATGAAACCGAAACCTCTGGGTTGTTTTCTCTTTTTTCGCAAGAGACGCAGAATGAAGTCGTCCAACTCTGTGTACAGTCTTTCTTCCGCGGGCATGGCGAATTCAATCCCGATTTTCCGCGGCGCACGCTGGGCGAAGTCACTGGCAGTGTCCGTCTGCCGGCGCGTGCGGCGCAACATATAGCGACCGCCGGGGGAACGCGCCTGAATGCACCGCAGCAAAAGATCGCGATGCCCTGCCGTGCACAGATGCGAGGCATCCGCATGGGGATCGCGACCGTTTCTGCCGAAGTCTGTCAACCACTTGCGCACCGCCGGAGGCAGTGCCTCCGGCAAGGTCCCTTGGACCGCTTGCAGGGGCGAGCCCACGCCGCGGCCCAGAACCTCCCAATCCCGCTTTGTAGTCGGATTTGCCAGAGATGTATAAAACGCCTCGAATTCAGACCAGGACCGCAGCGCGGAAGTCGCGGCGTCCGCCTTCGGGCACAGGGCATGCAGCAGGTCAAAGAGCTCCACCAG
Organism: Caldilineaceae bacterium; assembly: GCA_963422415.1. Lineage (GTDB taxonomy): Bacteria > Chloroflexota > Anaerolineae > Caldilineales > Caldilineaceae > Bin34. The sequence goes on along the minus strand of OY729430.1, from coordinate 1,158,632 downwards.
ATGCAACTGTACGGGGGTGGCCGTCAGCAGCCACAAACAGCGGGCGCGTGAAACCAGGACCTCGTTGAGCAGCTGCTGCAACTGGTTGGAGCGCCGCTGGGCACCCCGCTTCAGATCACTGCCCGGAGCAAAACGCCGGGCATGATGGGCTTCGTCCAGAATGATCAGATCGTAGGGATGAGACGCCTCCAATCGCTGCCGCCACTGTGGGCGGCGCACCAAGTGACTGGAAGCAATGAGCCAGTCATGGTCGGCGAACGGATTGGAGCTGCCCAGAACACGACTGCCGCCGTCTGCCGAGTGGACGGCCTGGGATCCCAATCGGGGGCAATCGCGTCCGAATTTCTGCGCCAGCTCCTCCTGCCACTGTACACAGACATTGGCCGGGGCCAGGATCAGGGTGCGTTGGCACTGCCCATCGGCTTGAAGGCGCATCAGCGCTCCGCCGGCCGTAATGGTCTTGCCCAATCCCACTTCGTCTGCCAGAAGACGCGATTGAGGAAACGCATCCACCAGATATGCAATGCCCTTTTCTTGGTGGGGGAAGAAAGTGACGGCGGGTGCGGCCTTGGGCGGCAATGGCGGCAAGTCCACATGCAGAGGTGGCGAATCGGGGGCCAGCCTAAGGAGTTGCCGCGTGAAGGCGTCGGGAAAGGGGAACGCCTTGAAATTGTGCACGTTGTTCCATATTTCATCAAATTGCTGCGCTTGAAACTGGAAGCTTTCCTGCTGACTTGCGTCCTTCCAAGTGCAGTCCGTACGCAGGTTTTCCGCATTCCGCGTCCAACCGCTTGTCGTCTCGTTGGCCGAACCAGCAAACGCCACGCCATCCCCGGTGGCATCGTGCAGGACACCGAACTTCTGGTGATAGAGTTCCTCCACAGGCCCAATGACTATCTTGGCCTCGAGTCTGCCTTCACGCACAAGCCAGGCCAGAACCGAAAGTCGATCCGCCTGAACTTCATTCTCCGGAACCAAGGCGGTGCCCAGCCGGGCGGCCAGACCGTCCGGTATCCGATGGCGTCCCCGCAAGACTTGAACGTCTCGTGCATCCCAATTGCTGGCGCTGGCCAAGAGCCGAATGGCGCCTCCACCCTGAATGAAACGCGCCAGTCCGGCAGCGGCGCCTGCCAGAGCATGGGAATTGAAATAGGCCGCCGCGCGGTCATATTGCACTGCACAGCTCAGGGCGGGTATGTAGAACTCGGTGAGCAGATTGTCTCCGAGCCCGTAGTTCACGCGCAGATTCAGATCTCGCAAGCGCACGGTCAGGATTCCGCGTAGAGATCCGGTTGTGTGGCCTCCTCCTCCGGCTCCGGCGGGGCCGCCACTTGGGGAAACAGCGTGGCGCGGATGCCCTCCAGCGTCCGCGCCTCGGGGATCAGGATCTCGTCCGCGGTGTCCTTGGTGCGGGGAATCGCCCGCAGCGCCGCTTCCAGCAGGGACCGAAACCGATCATTTTCGGCCAGATTGGTCTGCGCAAGCCAAGCACGGGCCACCTGCAATCCGTCCTGTTCATAGGCCACCATCAGGGCATGCAGGCGGTCGATCCAGGTTTCGTACGAAATCCCAAGACCGAAGGCAAAGCAATTGCTTTCCCACCTGCGCATGGGAGACAGGATTTCCGCGGTCCCGCTCCGCGTGGCCACCAGCCGATACCCTTTGCGCAGGTCCACATCCAAATCCATATGCGTGGCCTGGGACAGCTTGATGGCTTCGCCGGCCGGAAACTTCGGAGCCCCGAAATCATGCCAAGCCAGCAGCCACCAGTTGGTAGGAGGATCGAACTCCGCGAGGTTGCCTGCGGGCGCGAGTCCTTCCAGTTTGGCGAGAGCTACCTCCTGCCGCGCCAAGTCCAGCACCTGTTCGGGAGAGATTTGCTGACGCTGGCCTTGGGAATCCAGTTCTCCCGTATAGACCGGCCACTTCTCGGACAGCACAGCCAGAGCGGGACCGAAAGCCGCCAGCGTCACGTCCACTCCCACCAAACCATCCCGGGCGTACTGGATGGCCGCCTGGCGCGCCGCGTGGCGCAGTTCGTCCTGTATCTCCTGCCAGAAGGCCGTCTTGGCTGACGTCTCCCTGCGCTTCAGGCAGGTAAGGAGAATAGTGGAATTCGCCGAGTTGTTGCCTTTCTGGTGCAGGGAATGGGCCGACTCCGTCGTGACGGGCCAAGAGGACGCAATCTGGAATCCAGCATCCAGCAAAGCCTTGGCCAAGGCATTCCAGGCGTCCACTTTCTTGTGGGTGAACATCACGGTCATGGCCCCATCGTCGCGCAGGACTCTGTGCGCTTCCGCGAAAGCGTCCGCCATCAGCGTTTCGTAGTTCTCCGCGGCCAGATCTTGCGCTGTCTTGGCTCCTGGTGGCTTCTTGCCGCGCCCGGTGTGTGTGGCCAGATCCGTGAAACGGGCTCGGTTGGCGACCGCTTCGTTGTCCTTGTCCGACAAGTATTGCCCACACAGCTCGGGCCAATGCGGTTTCAGGCTGCGCTTCAGCCAGATATAGAAGTAGTCCGACAGCTCCGCATACATGACGTTGTCGTAGTACGGGGGATCCGTGACGATGGCGTCAACCGACCGGTCAGGATAAGGCAGGGCCGTGGCGGAGGCCAGCGTCGGCTCGCCAGGCAGGATATGAACCTCCTCTCCCATCAGGGACGGATTGTCGGCCGATCCTTCTAGAGTTGCAGCCAGCTTAGCCAGATCTCGGTAGCAGTCCATCACCTGCTGCAAGCCCCACCGGCAGGCATCCACCCCTTCCATTTCCGCGTAGGTCCACTTGAAGGCAAAGTCATGGCGATCGAATACTGGGGCAATGAGCATTCGAGGTGGATGCCAACGCGACATGCGACTGTTGTAATTCACCACCTTGTCCAGCGCGAAGGCCAAATACAGGTTTAGGGCCTTGACTTGGTCCGTATCCAGCTCGGACCGCGCTTCGTCCAGTACACGGTGCAGTTCCTCCAAGGCAATCACCGCGGTCAGCAACTGGCGAGGCGTGAAGATACTGGCCCAACTTTTCATCCCATATCGCAATGGTTCCTTGGTCTTGTTGCCTTCAGGCACGGCTTCCGTGGGGATCAGACCTTGGGCATCCCACTCGTCCCAGTGATCCCGGACATAGGCTTCGGCTTTCTGGACCGCCTCGAGATCTTCGGCCACAGGAGCCCGGAACTGCGTGCCCCTTCCATTGGGAGGCCGGTAGGCGACGGCTAGGAGCAGGTGTCCCATCTCGCCTTCCTGCGCTTTCTTGGATATGTACCCGCCATCGAAAGATTCATCCGTAAAGACGCTTGTGGCTACACCCCTCTTGTACGTCTGGCGATCCCCCTGTTCCTGCGTGGCCTCTTTCAGGATTGAAATGCCTATCCGACCCGTGGTGGCATCGGGATGCAAGGCCACGGCTTCTCGCTGTTTGGCAGTACGCGCCAGCCAATGATTGGGCAGCAAGGGTGTCAGGTGTCCGGTCGAGGGGCAGGGTACCGTGTGGGCCCAGATAAAATCCTTGATGACCTCACCATCTTCATGGACGAAGAAACCAGCCAAGTGCTTGGAGATCCGACCAATCCAAATCTTTCCCCAGTTATCCAGCACGGACAGAAATCTCGCGCCTTCCTCAAATGGAATCTTGACTGTTCCGTGAAGGATGGCGGCCGCCACAGGATTCAGTTCCGAGGTAAATGCACGACAACCATATCGGGCTGCCTCAAAGGAGATGGATCCACCGCCACCGAAGAGATCCAAGACGACGGGGGGTGCCGCTATATGGCTCTCGGTAAACACTCTCAGTTGTTTAGCCACCTCTTGGGATGGAGAAACGGTGAATGCTCTTTTGTAACCATAAGGATCTTGTTTGAACCTGACACCCTTCGATCGGGCCTCAGCAATCCGCTTCCGCGCTGCAACGGGATCCCCCTTGATCCCCAGCACTTCCAGAAACCACTGTCGGTATTTTTCCTCGGTCCCGAAGTGCTGGATCAGTAAGTCCTGACTGCCCCCCCCCCCGCTCGTTTGTGCTGTATTCCACGCGGGAAGCAGACTCGCCAGCACGGCCGCCCGCGCCAGAATCAGCGGTCGTCTCGCCCACCATACGTGGAGAAAGTACAGGGGAGGCAGGGCGCTGGATGCCGCCCGTTCGCGCAGCGACTCGGCTCCCAGAGCCGCCGTCGGCATCCACTGAGTGGCCAGGCAACGAATCCGATTCATGGGAGCTCTCCTCGTTCCATGTAGGCAGCAGCGTGGCCAATATGGCCGCGCGGGCGGTTGTCAAGGGTCGTCGGGCCTACCAGACGTGCAGGCGGTTCGGCGGTGGCTGCTGCCCTGCCGACACGTCCCGGAGCGATTCGGCTCCGACCGTGGCAGCCGGGAACCATTGCGTAATCAGGGGTTTGGGTTTCATGGTGCAAGCAGTGTCCTCAGGGCGGGCAATCCACCCGTATGCGTGGAGTGGGCAAACCAGTACATCGCCTCTTGGCGGGACATGCAGGCGATGCCCTGCACCACCTGACAGGCCGTTTCATATCGTCGGATAGGCCTGATGGCCTTCAGGACCAACAAGACATGGGCGCCCAGGTGTTCGTCCAGGACCAGCGGCGCGTTCTGGGCCAGAGAGCGCGGTGGCTGCCCCGAAGCCAGAATCTGGACTATCCCATCGGTGGCAGCGTGAGCCTGCCAGGAATCCACTCTCTGCGTCCGGGCCAGGCCGTCATGAATTTCAAACGCGGCGATGACCCCGTCAGGGCCCCGCGTGGTGATCAGTCGGTACTGAATGATGGGCATTGTACCTCGGAATTCAATCCTTCGACGCCGTCAGCTGCAGGGTGCAGTGCGAAACATTGGCGCCTTGCACTGCGGTGTGCAGTTGCTGCCGCCAAGCTCCCTCCAACGAGACCGGAACTTGGAAACACAATGCAATCTCCGCCTCGCAGGTCGAGCCCTCGCCTCCACGCAGCATGTTCTTGGCGGATTCCTCCAATGGCGCTGCCAGGGACTCCGATCCCTTGAAACACAGGCTGGCGTGGCGGCCAGCCTGCATCGTCTCCAGACTCAATGCCACCGTTACAGACGCATGGAAAAAAGAGCGGGCCCGGGCCAGAAGCTGAAAAGTGCGTGTCAGGCAGGCCAACGCCTCCTTTCCCTCTGCCCCCCATTGGAGTGTCAATTCCGTTGCCGAGGCAAATTCAGCGCCCTGCGCATCGTCCGCGACGTTTTCCAGTGCACTGCCTGGACTGCCGAGACTCTTGAAAACGTTGGAAGACGGAGGGGGTGGCGGAGGCGCAACGGGACCATCGGGTGGCTTCGGAGCCGTGCCCACCGGGTGGATGGAGGCGTCAGGCAACGCCGCAATGCAGTCGATTTCCCCCTGTTCCACCGTGATCCACATATCCTCGGCCGACTTGAACTCCCACTCCCGTCGCCGCACGCCGTTCCGGATCAGATTCAGCAGTTTTCCCTTGTCCAGAAGAATGCGGGATTCGCCGCTCCGGGCCATGAGGTTCTCGATCTCGTCCAGAGTGCATCCACCTTGCAGACGCAACCCCATTTGTTGGCGCAGGACGGCCGGATCCATGTCGGGACTGGTGGCCGCCATCCACTTGTCCTGCTTGTCCAGTTCCTCGTAAATCACGTCCACCTGATTGCGCTTCGCGCGGGCCGTCGAATCGACCGACATGCGAATCAGGCCCAATTCGTGGTTGTTCTTCGGATACCAGACCAGACTCATGACATTGGCCACCGCCACGCGCGCCCCGAGCTGCTGTTCTTGACACAGCGATTGCAGATTCCTCTTGGCCTCGTCGCTCAGGCTGTCCGTCAAGGTGACTTGACCCACTAGGGTGTCGAGAGCCAGCCGGCGCTTGATCGCCTGCTCCATGTCGGAGAAGTAGGTGGCATCGGGCGCCACGAACACCAATCGGTTCCGATAGCTGCGCAATCCTCCCGTATCCGTGTGACTCCAGGTGCGAAATACAATCTCGGGGGTCTTTTCCGCGTCCTGCACGCCCTGTTGACCGGGAAAATCCGTCCAATTGAACAGGCACAGCCCCATGCTCTCCTTGTGGTCCGGGGCCTTCTCGTTTTTGTACATGTGGTGCACCGTGAAAACACCGCCCCCAATGCTGGCGTGTCGCGTACTGAACATCTCTTCCAACAGAGCCAGGGCGGCGGACCGAGCCTTGGTGGTGGCGGTGGCATCCATCTGGTCCTGAATCATCTTGGTCAGGGAAGGCTCCGTCTTGAAGAGATACCCGCCCCGCTCTTCATGAAGATACCAGGCATCCGTACACAGACGTTCCCAAGCGGCCAGCATCCGGTTAGGGTCGTCTCCGGGGATCAGAGCGGAGCCAAGAATGGCTCCCTGCGTGGGGTAGTTTGCCGTCTGGGTCAGCGATTCCAGGAAGCAGACGGTGCCGACCCGTCGAGCGTAGTGCCTGCCTTGGGCACCGTCAATCTGACTGGCCCGCGCTGTACCGTGCCTGTCGGCCACATCGGCCCGGGCCACCTGATCCATGGCCGGCCGCTGCAAGGCATGGGTCAGCTGGGGTCGGATTATCTGGTCGTCAGACAGATCCAAATGGTGGGGATGAATGACCAGGGGCCGCTCGGTGCCGGTCCATATCAAGCGCACGGCCCGGGCCAGGAGACGCAACGCTCCACGAGTTCTCTGGAAATGCGGGTTTGTGGACAAGCGCTTGTCCAGCAGGGCAATCAGGTCGGGGTGAAAGGGCCAGGTTTCCGCCATCCGCCGCCCAAACTGTACAGAGTGCAGTTCCTGCGGCAAGCCCCCCACAATGGGTTCCGCTTGCTGCAAGACATCTTGGTAGCTGCGCACAATCGCCGACACTGCACTCGTGTCCAGCTGGGCAAAGAGACGACTCGCGAGCATCCTGGGAATGTCGGCCTCCACCGAAGGCTGAATCAGGCGTGCCTGGCGGCCCGTGATACCTGTCAATTCCGACAGCATGCCGAGCGTCTCCTCGGTGCCGTCCTGGAAAACCCGGGAGTCCTGGGTGGTTGTGATCACGACCACCGTACGAGGCGATTGAGCGGCGGCCTCGCACAGTGACATGATGAAAGTCAGGGTTTGCCGGGCCAATGTGGTTTCTCCGACCTTGATCCCCTTCGCCTTCTCCAGGTAGTGCGCGATCTCGTCAATCACGACGAGATTTGAACCATCACCCAACAGTGTCTTCAACTTCTCGGCGCCCGGCGCGGTACGCCCCTCGTCATCCGCTTGCAGGAGCGCGTAGCCGATGTCTCCACCGATCTGCTGGCTCAATCGGCCCCACAGCGTTTTGTCACTGCGGGAAACGCCCGCGTCGGTACCCACAAAGATGCCGAGGCGAATATCGGACGCTGTTCTCAAGAGATCTTTCCCATCTGCCCCCAGAAAGACTTCCTCGCGGCCTGGCGGAATGCCCCCGCGACAGGCGTGGCACAGGGCAATGAGATTGTGTGTCTTGCCCCCACCCAGATTGGTGTCCACCCGTATGACGGGAGGTTCATCCGGGCGCACACCTGACAAGCGTCCCAAGGCAACGCGCAGAAGATCTACCAAACCCAACGAGGGGTGAGTGCGCTGGAAGAATTTCTCCGGATCGCTGTACACCAATGGAGCGGAGCCGGCTACGGCATCCGCCAGATTGGCCGCGAACACCGATTCGGCCGGTGTGGAATGCAGGACCTCATCCAGGGGAATCGCCAAATCAATCAAGGTTTTGTTCATGATCAATCAGCGTTTGCCAAATTTGCCAGAGGGGAGAGATGTTGGGATTTGGTGCAATGGGGCGCAGCGCACTAGGCACGAGTGTCTGCCCAAGGCTGTCTCCGGATGACACGGGCAATCACATCGCGGCAGTCTCGATTCTAGCGCCTTTCCTCAGACGCCGCTGGACAGGACAAGGTCATCTCCCTTACGTACGTCTGCCTCTCGGTCTCGGGGCGGCGGGGCGGGCCCGCGGCCATTCTACAACGAGACAGGCGGGGGGGGGGGTGCAGGGTCATGGGAAACCACCATTGCAGACGGATATGGAGGGGATACAGGCACACAGAGAACCGTACTGTCCGTCCATGCATTTCCGGATCGGCAAGGAACTGTTTGCACAGCACAGACCTAGACACGCCACCGGTCTTGGGACGCGTATCGTTTGCTAAGGCGGTTCCCGTGGCCGATCCGGATAGGGACAACTCTCGGAAACGTCACCGCCAACCCAAATCACACAGCGAAGAGAGGCGTGTCCTGCGGAGTCTCCGACCAGATGGGAAGCGATACCCCTACTTTCGCGGCCAACAACCCTAGGTCAAGACGGGCCAGCAACTGCGTCGTTGTCGGTCGCTTTGCATCCCAAAAGACTAAGGCCCCAAAGACGCCCTAGGCCGCAATTCCATGACGCGTACAGTCGTGCTTGATGCCAATCGCCACTTGAGGGGAGACGTGCCGGCAACATGACCATAGGCGTTGAACGAGGCCAAGTCTGCCACCAAGCGTCCGGCACGCAGGGCATAATGTGGCTTGCGCCTGTGTCGCCTCAAGATTCGGATAGACGCTACACTCCCCAGAGAGGGAGACTCCTGGATCCAAGAGGCCCCGCATCCATCCTCGTGCTCATACGGACGTCTCGTGACAGAAGCTGGAATCCCTTGATGCTCCGGGAGAGTCGCGCGCCCAGATCATTCCATGGGCAATCATCAACGGCATTCGCTCCGCTCTACACCGCCTAGCACGATCTTTTCACACCCAAATCTCAGTCCATGTCTTGCAAGGCCTGCAGGGCCGTGGACACACTGTCTTTGGGGGAAATGCCGTAATGCACGGAAATCAGCTGGCCCTGGCCATCAATGACGAACAGGCTGCGGTGCACACCCATGAACTTCTTGCCCATGAACTTGCGTTCGCCCCACACGCCGTAGGCCTTGCACAGGGCCTTGTCCTTGTCCGCCAGCAGAGAGAAGGGGAGTTCATACTTTTCAATGAACTTGGCATGGGACTTTTCGTCGTCGGGACTGACTCCCAGCACAGCGGCGTTGGCCGCTTCCAAGGCCGCGAAATTGTCTCGCAGGGAACAGGCCTGCGTAGTGCAGCCTGGCGTATCGTCCCTGGGATAGAAGTAAAGCACCAGATTCCGGTCCTGGAAATCCGTCAGAGAGATGGCTTCGCCCTTCTCGTTGACCGTCGCGAAATCCGGAGCGGCCGTATCGGTCTTTAAATGCATCAGGCCCATGGCCCTCTCCTTGCTGCAGGACGGCCCAAGCCGTTCAGATTGTGATCAAAGAGCTGTCTTTGTGATAGACAACCGGATTCTGCGCACTGTCGTCTATCTCGTCCCCCACCTGATACCGCGCGCACTGTTCGTCGGTGAGAATGTTCTGGATGCCGTTGAACGTGCTGCCGTACGGCATAAAGCCGCAGGTCATGGCACGCCGCCAGCCCGAGGTCATGTTGGCTCCGGCCCCGTGCACAATCAGTCCGTTGTGAAAGGAACAGGACCCGGCCTTCATGGGGGCGGCGGCGGACTCGGTCTCCGCCAAACCGGGATACACCTTGAAGATGTCCGCCATGTTCTGGCCAATGCCCACGTTGTCGTAGGTCGTGACCCGGTGCGACTCCTTCAGAAAATACAGGCAGCCATTGCTGTAGGTGGCGTCATCCAGCGCGATCCAGATGCTGACGGCATCTCGGGAGTAAAAGGACCAATACGGATTGTCCAGATGCCAGGCCGTGGCATTGGCCCAAGGCTGCTTGATCAGGGCCTGGTCATGCCAGATTCGCATCCCTTCGGTCTGAGCCAAGGTAGTAGCCATGTATCCAATGTCCCGATTGAGCATCAGTTCCTTGACCTTGGGGTTGTCCTGCCACAGGTTGATGCGCTGCACGAAGACATAGTCGTAGAACGACTCGCCGGCCTGCCACTTTTCGTCGTCCTCGTCCACGCCCGCCGCCGCCAGCTTGCGCTGTTTGCGATGGGCCACGGCCTCGGCTATGGCGCCGCGCCAAGTCTCCAGTTCCTGCGGATCCAGAAAGTCGTCGATCACGACAAAGCCGTTCTCCTGATAGAAATCCACTTGATCCTGGGTGATATGACTGTTCACGATATTCCTCTTGCTTGCGGGCAGGGGCACGGAGAAATCCAAGACATCCCCGTGCCCTTTATCCTTGTCTATCCAGCGTCGGGTGCGATCCGCCTAGTTGCCGGAAGCGTAAAACATCTGCTCGCCGCTGTTGTTGCCGGCGATGGCTTGGCCCTGAATGGGCACATTGCGCATGGCGGCGTCCGTCACCAGCACGTACCCCACTTTCTCTGCAATGGCAAAGAAGTAGATGTTGTCTCGCAGAATCTTCTGAATCTCGGCGTACAAGGCAACGTCCTCGGGCGAACCCGGAATGGCCTGTACGCGGCCTTGCTGCAACTCGATGATGCGCTGTACAGGGGCAGGCGGCTCTTCACCCTCCGCGCCATTGGTGTCCATCCAGATCTTCCAGGCGGGAGCCCAGGTGTTGCCCGGCAAATAGTCCGTCCAAGTGCCTTCCGGCCACATCGGCTGCACATTCCAGATAATGGTGGAATAAAGCTCGTTGGCGTTGAGTCGGTTGCTCCACAGGGAATTCTCCAGCTTCTTGAGCGACGCATTGAGGCCCACGTCATTGAAGTACTCGATCAGAAGCTCGGCAACCGGACCGATGTCCGGCGCGTGATCCGCGTGCTCCAACGGAATCACGAACGGCTCGCCATTGGGAGCCAGCCGCCAGCCCTTGTCGTCCCGGGCATCCATGCCCATGGCATCCAGCAAGGCGTTGGCTCGTTCCGGATCGTAGGCGCCAGGAGACAGTTCCGGCATGCTGCCAAATCCGTAGTAGATATTCTCGATGATTTCCGCATTGTTGATGGACAGGGCCAGCGCCTGGCGGAACTCCAAGGTGTTGACCACGGCCCGCCAAGTCTCGTCCGGGTGCGTATAGTTGAGATAGAAGGAGGTGGGATCGACATGGTTGTCCATGATTCGGAAATCGATGTATCCCTTGTCCTTGGCTTCCTGATAGAGGGGCAGCTTCAGCAACGCCGTGTCTTCCCGCAGCATGTCGACTTCGTCGGCGAAGACCTTCAAGTTGACTCCGTCGGTGTCGCCCACCAACACGGACCACACCTCGTCGATGTACGGCAGTTGGTTGCCCGCCGCATCCACCTTGAAGTAATAGGGGTTGCGCACGAACTTCATCAGGCCTTCGCCTTCGGTGACGTTGATCCAAGGCCACATGGCCGGGAAGCCCACGCACCGGGCGTTGGGAATGTTCCAGTTGCGACAGTCAATGGCGGCAAACAGGGCCTTTTCATCCTCCAGGTTGCGGTCCTGTGCCATCTGATCCACAGTCGCCTGATCCGTATAGTCGCTGTGGAAATCCTTGAGATAGTGGGCCGGCTTGAAGATGTCCGTGTAGCCCTGCCAACCCTTGATGCTCAATTCCCGCAGGAAGCCACCATAGCTGTCCGCGAAGGAGATGCGGAAGGCGTAGTCGTCCAGAATCTCCAGATTCATGGGTTCCCCCTGGGGGTTTCCCGCCGACTTGAACTTGGAGGGATAGCCCGGGCTCAGCTTGTCGTTGTTCCAGTAGTCGTCAAAGGTAAAGGCCACGTCCCCGGTCGTCACGGGCTGGCCGTCGGACCACTTCAGACCTTCCCGCAGTTGAAACTCGAAAACCGTGTTGTCCTCGTTCGCGGCATAGCTTTCCACGACATTGCCGTAGATGCCCTCCACCGTGATGCCCGGGGCAGCCAGCACATTTTCGTTGAGCATGATGAAGACGTCGGGATTCCAGTCCGGATTGCCATGGGCAAAGCGCATGATCCCGCCGTATTCCCCGATTTCCAGTTCCGGCAGATCCTCCACCTTGGAAATCACGCCCGGCACCACCACCAGAGGATTGATGGGCAGTCTGTCCACCACCGGCGCCAGATCCCCGGAGGCTACGCGGGCGTCCAGATAGGGAGACTGGCGATATTTGCCCGTGGCCATGGGTTCTTCCATCTCCTCCACGGGGACCTCAGCCGGAGCTGCCGGAACGCCACAGGCTGCCACTACAAGGGCCAACAACAGGACCGGCATCCAAATCCTAGAAAAGCGCATCGGGTTTCCTCCTCGGAAATCACATTGTTGGCTTCATGGCCAAGTCTGCAGACAGGTATGGCCCCGCCGTGCGGCGCCATAGAGACAACAGGGGAGCGGAATGGGAACTCAATCGGAATTATACCCGCGGGACAAACCCCAACCAAAGACCCTGCAACCCTCCACGGAATCCCGTAGAATCCCCTATGCTAGAATGGCCAAGCCTGACCATTCCAGATGGCAGGGTCAAGGAGCGAGAAGGGTTCCAATTGTGATTTGCCCACAATGCCCCGTTCCACCCGCCCTATATCATTGGCCACCGGACTTTGGCCGTTTTTGGCCTGTGCCTGTCCCCATAGCGTTCAAACAGCCAGCACGAGGAAGAAGATCATAAACGCCATTCCCTCCATTCCCGATTCGGAAATCACCCCCAAGCGTCTGTACCTGAATCGTCGCCGCTTCATGCAGGCCGCGGGCACGCTGGTCGGCGGAGTCCTGGTCGGCGCATGCAACATGCCCGCAGCAGAGGTGGAGGCTGTCGTTCCAGCGACGGAACAAGTCGCCGCGGCGGGCGCGTTCTACGGTTCACTCACGGATGAACTGGGCGATGGGGTCAACGAGTTCAAGGACATCACCAACTACAACAATTTCTACGAGTTCACCGTGGACAAGGGCCGGGTGGCTCCCATGGCCAAGGATTTTGCCATCTCTCCGTGGGCGGTGGAGGTGGGCGGTCTGGTGGACAATCCCAAGACCTACGCTCTGGAGGACATCTACGGCTTTCCCCAGGAAGATCGGGTGTACCGCCTGCGTTGCGTGGAAGCCTGGTCCATGGTCATCCCTTGGCGGGGATTCCCGCTCAGCGCCCTGCTGGAGCAAGTCAAGCCACAGTCCGGAGCCCAGTATGTGCGCTTCGAGACCCTCTACGATCCCGACAACCTGCCCGGACAGAGGGGGGGCTACAATTGGCCCTATGTGGAAGGACTGCGCATGGACGAAGCCATGCATCCCTTGACCTTGATCGGTACGGGCCTGTACGGCGAGAACCTGCCGCCGCAGAACGGAGCGCCGGTACGCATTGTAGTGCCCTGGAAATACGGCTTCAAGAGCATCAAGTCGATCGTCAAGATCGACTTGGTGGAAGAAATGCCCACGTCTCTGTGGATGAGCGCCGCTCCCAACGAGTACGGATTCTACTCCAACGTGAATCCGCAGGTGAACCACCCTCGGTGGTCCCAGGCCCGCGAGCGCCGCATCGGAGAACGAGGTCAGCGAGACACCTTGCCCTTCAATGGCTATGAGGAGCAGGTGGCGTCGCTGTACGAAGGCATGGACCTGAGAGTCAATTTCTAGGAAACGCGTCTGACCTTGGACCCCCAGACATGCAATGGGGACTCAACAGACACTGAAAAATCGTTGCCATGAACATGGTCTACTCTTGGATGAAGAGGCGCCGCATCCACTGGCTCACGCTGGTCGTCCATGGGGGCGTCTTGGTGTACTTCCTGTTCCATGCGGTGGAGTTCTTCGTGGACGCCCCCGTGGACGAGGTGGACTGGCTCACCAAGGAGACCGGGGAGACAGGCTTGAATCTGATCATGCTGTCCCTGGCCTGCACGCCTCTGATCACTCTCACGGGATGGTCGCCCCTGGCCCGCATCCGGCGCCCCTTGGGGGTATATGGTCTGGTCGCGATCTCCCTCCATTTCGTCATTTTCATCACACTCTTTCACGCGTTTTTCTGGGAAGGCATATTCAGCGACATCTTCGGGCGAAACGTGTACCGGGCGGGGTTCCTGGCCTTTCTGTTCATGGTGCCCCTGGGCATCACTTCAACCCAGGGCTGGCAGAAACGACTGCGCAAGAATTGGACTCGTCTGCACAAGTTGATGTACGTCATCGTGATTTTGGCCGCCCTGCACTACATCTGGATTGACAAGCGTCCGAATCTACTGACCCTGCTGCTGGATGGGAATCTTGCCCAAATAGGGGGGCAGCTGCTCACCAACGGATATGTCCGCCTGGAGCTGATCGCCATCATGCTGTTGCTGCGGGCGCCCGTCCTGCGCCGTTCCATCGTGAACTATCGCAATAGACGCCGGAAGGGCCGTTCCGGCAGACCGGCTCCGGCCTCATCTGCCGCGACATAGTCGATCGTTCGGCATTTGGTCTGACTTGGGCCTTCTCGGTACCATGTGCATACGCTTCCTCTTGCTTTGGCCCCATCAACCCAACAAGGAATTGCCATGATTGAATTTGGCATCTGCTCTCCGATCACTGCCCACCCCATCGCATCGGCGCAAGGCTGCGACTACCTTGAGTGTGGCGTGGCCGAGTTGCGACCGGCCTTGCCGGACGACGATGATCAGGTCAAGAGCCAGATGGCTGCATTCGAGGCGGCCTCTCTCCCGATTCAGGCCTTCAGCGGCTTCATCCCGGCAGACCTCAAGGTCACCGGCCCGGACGTGCAATGGGACCAGGTGGCGGCGTATGTCAGCACGGCCCTCCGGCGGGCGGCCACCGTAGGCGCGCGGATTGTGGTCTGGGGCAGCGGGTACTCGCGCCATGTGCCCGAGGGTTTCGATCGGGATCTGGCCAAGGACCAGGTAATCCGGTTTCTGCATCTGGCGGGGCACTGGGCCGCGCAGCACAATATCACCATTGCCATCGAACCCCTCAACGGCAAGGAATCCAACATCGTGAATTCCGTGGGGGAAGGCGTCTTTTATGCCGAGCGCGTGGCGCATCCCAACGTGATGGTGCTGGCCGACTTCTATCACATGGATGAAGACCATGAGCCTCTGGACGCCATTGCGCAGTACGGACCCTGGCTGCGCCACATTCATGTCGCGGACACGGGACGGCTCTATCCAGGATCCGGCTCCTACCCTTACAAGGAGTTTGTGGAGGAGGTCACCAAGGCCAACTATGATGGCATGATTTCCGTGGAGTGCCGCTGGGGCGACCTGGAAGCGGAGATCGGTCCCAGCATGGAATTTCTGCGCACACAGTGGGCGGACACAGGGCAAGGACAATCCTAGGCGGCGCGCACCGGGTCTTGACGGAGGGATCGGCCTCGTCACTGCAAACCGCTCTTGGCGCGCCGCGGGAAAAGGCAACAGAATGGGTTCCGCGCGCGGCCCTGATGCAGCGTCTGGACAGGATATCCGACGCACTCTTGGTGCTTCCTCTCTTCTGACAGGCTGCAGCAGCGCCTATTATGAAAACGCCATCTCCGCACAAAAACATAAGGAGGACCATCCCCATGATCGAATCGCCTCTCATCTCCGCCGCGACGGCTCATGACCTCACGATTTCGGATCCTTCCCGTCTCTGCTGGATGGACTGTCGCTTTGACCTCAAGGACACAGAGGCCGGTCGCCGGAACTACCAGGCGGGACACGTGCCAGGAGCCCGCTATGCCCATTTGGACCGAGACTTGAGCGACCCGGTGACGCCCGGGCACACCGGACGCCATCCGCTCCCGGATCCGGAGGACTTTGCCGCCACGCTCCGTCGCTGGGGAATCAGCCAAGATACCCATGTGATTGCCTACGATGACGGTCGGGGACCCTTCGCCAGTCGTCTGTGGTGGATGTTGCATTGGGTGGGCCACTCCCATCAATCCGTCCTGGATGGCGGGTTCACGCAGTGGACCCAGTTGGGCTATCCCAGGGACACCGTGACGCCATCCCCCGCGCAAGGCGACTTCCAAGCGAAGGTGAACCAACACCTGACCGTGACGGCAGAAGAGGTCAGGGCCACACTCGGATCAGGGGACTGGGGCATGGTGGACTGCCGTTCGGCCCACCGCTTTGCGGGCCATGCGGATCCGATGGACCAGCCGGCCGGACACATTCCCGGCGCTGCCAACCTGCCTCACGGAGATACCCTGAACGCGGAAGGTAGCTTCCGGTCGCCAGAGGAACTGAAGGCGCGGCTGGAACGGGTCCTTGGCTCTCGGGCCACGGAACAAACCATTGCCTATTGCGGTTCGGGAGTCAGCTCCTGCCACGTCATCCTGGCTTCCGTGTATGCGGGACTGGGGTTGCCCCGCAACTACATAGGGTCCTGGAGTCATTGGATTACGGATCCGGCACGTCCCATAGAGCGCAGCGTGGCGACATAATCCCTATTTGCCCTTGCGGATGGCCCGACGCGCGATTGTATCCACAACCCCTGGAATCAGGGCCTTGGCAATCACCGCGGCATTGCCCCGCAAGGACAGAATAGGCCCTCGGCTGCGTCTGGCAATGGCTTGCAGAGCCTTCTCGGCACACTGCGCGGACGTCATCATGTGTCCCTCGGCGAAGGGACTGGATCCCAGCGGATTGTTGTCTCCACCCAAGGAGCGCGCCCGGATCTCGGTCGCCACAAAGTCCGGAAAAACCACGGTCACGCTGACTCCGGTGTCCGCCAGTTCAATGCGCAGCGATTCGTGAAAACGCGCCGAGGCAATCTTGGCCGCGGCATACGCCGCGCGCGTGGGCACGGGCACCCGCCCCGTGAGGCTGGCGATCACGCCTAGGCGCCCCTTGCTCCTCTTCAGATGCGGCAGAGCGTGGAAGGTGCAGTTGACACCGCCGAAATAGTTGACTTCCATCATGCGCCGCGCCAGTGACAGATCCGCCATTTCGTCCACGCGAGCCAGCATGGACTGGCCTGCGTTGTTGATCAGAACATCGATGCCGCCCAGATCGGAGACCGTCCTCTCCATCAACCGCTGGCAGCTCGCCTCCGAGGTCACGTCCGTGATCTGCGTCACTGCAAATCCGCCTTCGGCCTGGCAATCCCGCTGCACATCCTCCAGGCGGCTCTCGGATCGGGCAGCCAGCACCAGTTGCGCTCCGGACCGGGCCAACTGCAGACTCATGGACCGACCAATGCCGGACGTGGCCCCCGTCAGAACCACCACCTTCCCTCTGAAAGCCTGTTGCATCTTTGCGCGCCCCTGTAGTCGTGTCGGGATTCGACGGCGGTTTCATTGTACTTGGCCGCAGCCGTCTCGGCTTTCACCCATCGCTGGAACCAACAGCCCGACAAGGCGGGCCCCCGGGCGCTAGAATCCCATTTCATGCCCTGTCTGGTTCAAGCCCCCGCCGCATCGCGGGGGCGGCGCCCATCATTGAAGCTGGCCCCGCATGGACACGTCCGCCCCCTTTGTTGATCCCAGAATATTCGAGACGGCGGCCACCACGCGGGCGGATACCGTGCCCGTAATAGTGCTCTTCCCCGATGCGGATGCGCAAGCCCATTTCCATAGGCAGACCACCCGGGCCGCCACCTTTCAGCATGTAGTGGAAGGAGACGGACGCTATCTCCATTTCGCGGCGGCCCGGATGCGGCGTACCGAGGTGGAACATGCAGCCCGACAAGGCAGCCTGCAAGCCGTCTGGCTGGATGCACTGTGCAGCGCCTGTGTGGACAACTCTGTGCGGCATGTCGGGATCTCTCGCGCCTGGGCCGACTTCGGGGTCTATGGAGACGGCATCCGAATCGGGATCGCGGACACCGGCTTGGACCGGGACCATCCTGACTTCGCAGGTCGCATCGAAGGATTTCGGGACTTTCTGGAAGAGGGCGGACCGCCGGATCCGGACGGGCATGGCACGCATGTCGCCTCGGTAGCCTGCGGGTCGGGGGCGGCCAGTGACGGTCGGTACGCCGGCGCGGCGCCGCTGGCCCGCATTCTGGCCGCCCGTGTCCTGCATCAGGGCGGATCCGGCCACATGAGCAAGGTCATGCTCGGCATTGAGTGGTTGGCTGCCTCGGGCGCGCAGGTCATCAATCTGTCCGTCGGGGCGGAAGTCAGCGTCCACGGAGTGGATCCCCTCAGTCGCCTGTGCGCCAATCTGGTGGAGGCCAACATTGTGGTAACGGTGGCCGCCGGCAACGCTGGCCCCTTTCCGCGCACCATTGGCAGCCCTGGATCCGCTCCCCGGGTGATTACGGTCGGAGCCACCGACTTGTCGGATCAGGTGACTACCTTCAGCAGCCGCGGCCCGACCGCCCAAGGCTTGATCAAGCCGGACCTGGTGGCCCCGGGCTTCGAGGTAGTCGCGGCCCGGGCGCGGGACACTCACATCGGAACCATCCTAAATCACGCCTATACGAGCATGAGCGGCACCAGCATGGCCGCCCCGCTGGTGGCCGGCTTGGCAGCCTTGATGCGGGAGATCGCGCCGCAGCTGACCGCCTCGGAAATCAAGGCCATCCTGCAACTGCACAGCGCCCCCTTGAATTTGCCGGTCACGGCCCAAGGCGCAGGACTGCTACAGGCGGACATAGCCTTACAGTCGCTGCGGGCCCCCCGCCTCAAGTCTCCAGATCCTGTGTCCCCACCGTCCGCGCCGGTTCCGCAGCCCCCCGCCGCCATGGGCTGTCTGGCCCCGCGTTGGGGTCGCGCCGTGGAGAAACTGCATCACTGGGCCACCAAGCCGGGAGCGGTCCGCTAGATCTAGATACAGTGCAAAGCCCATCGAGTCGCCGCGCCGATGTTGGGAGGGAGTCTTGCCGCCACGGTGACTTGCTCTGGATCTTGGGTCCTTATCCGCCACTCGGGCTCCTTCGGGGATCCAGAGCGTCCCGCAGACCGTCTCCCAGAAAATTGATGGCAATCACCGTCAGGAAGATCATCAGCCCCGGAAACAGCGCCAGCCAGAAGTGGCCCTTCAGTAGCTCGTCCTGCCCGTTGGTCAGGATGTTGCCCCACGTGGGAGTGGGCGGTTGCACGCCGAAACCCAGAAAACTCAGGCCCGACTCGGCCATCACCGCGCCGGCAATGCGCAGCGTGGCCGCGACGATGACGGGAGTCCAAGCATTGGGCAGCAGGTGGTGCCACAGTACGGCGATGGGCGCCACACCCACGGCCCGGGCCGCCAACGCAAAGTCTCCTTCCTTCAACACCAATAACTGGGACCGCACCTGCCGGGCCACTCCCATCCAGGAAAGCAGGCCCAGAATCATCACAATGCCGATCACGCCGCCGCCTTGCTGCAGCAAGGGCAGATCCATCTGGCGGAGTACGACGGCCATCAGAATCAACACAATGATGCGCGGCAAGGCCAGAAAGACATCCGCCACCCGCATGATCAGGTTGTCCGCCCACTCCCCCTGCAGACCGGCCAAAGAACCCAGACTAACGCCCAAGGCCACTCCCAAAGCCGTGGTCAGGAGGCCCACGGTCAGGGAAATGCGGCCTCCATACAGCACCCGTGTCAGCAGATCCCGGCCTAGACCATCCGTACCCATGGGATGGTGCCAGGAAGGAGCCAGATAACGCTCCGGCAGATTGGATTTCTCGCTGTGATAGGGAGACCACCAGGATACGGTGGTGCAGCCAATCACAATCAGCGCCAACACCGTGGCCCCGGCCACGGCCGGGCCATGCACCGTCCCGACGTGCCGGGACTGCGTGGCCTGGATGTGCCCTGCTACCTGTACGCTCATGATGGTCGTCGGCTAGTTGTACCGGACCCGTGGATCCAGGTAGGCGTAGAGGATATCCGCAACCAAGTTGCAGAAGACGATCAGGGCGGCATTGACCAGTACAATGCCCATCAGCAGGGGAAAGTCCACGCGCTGCGCGGACCGGTAGAAAAGCCGCCCCATGCCGGGCCACGAGAAGAGAATCTCCGTAAACAGGGCCCCGCCAAAGATCCCCGGCAGGTCCAGGGCCAGGACGGTAACCACCGGCAGCAACGCGTTCTTGACTGCATGGGGCGCCAACATGCTGCGTTTCGGCAGCCCCTTGGCCCGCGCCGTCCGCATATAGTCCATGTGCAACACCTCCAGCATCTGGCCGCGCATGAACCGCAGGTAGGTGCCGACGCTGACCAGCGTCAACATGGCCACAGGCAACAGCAAATGCCGCAGGCGCGCGCCCAGTTGCACCCCGACTCCGCCAAAGGGCGCCATGCCGCCACCCGGCAGCAACGGAGCGCAGTCCGCACAGTTCCACAGATGAACCCAGGCAAAGCCCAGGGACGGGCTGACCGGATGGTGGAGCCATACATTGAAGACCGTGATCAACAACAAGCCCAACCAGAAGACGGGCACGGCCTGCCCGACAAAGGCTCCCAGTGTAATCAAGTGATCTGACAGGGAATATTGGCGCACCGCGGCCAAGATGCCCAGCGGCAGGGCCAAGGCCAGCGTAAGGACCAGGGAGAGTCCCATCAGGAGCAAGGTGCGGGGCAACCGTTCCCCGATTTCCTGCACCACAGGTCGGTGCGTCACAAGACTGTAACCCCAGTCGCCATGCGCCATGCGCGAAAGCCAGTGACCGTACCGCTGCCACATCGGCTCCGCCAGCCCCAACTGTGCCTCCAGACGTGCCAGATCCTCCGGCGCCAGGTCAGGATCTTCGGCGTAGGCCGCCAGCGGCCCGCCTGGAGTTGCCTCCGCCAACAGGAACGTCAACAGGCTGATCAGCAGCAACAACGGCAGCGCCTGCAACAGACGACGGATTACATAGGCATGCACGGTGCCCGCCGTATTCAGTTCAGGGCCCACTCCTCGGCGTTCCAGGTCTCGTTGCCCCAAGGATTGACCTGAAAGCCGGTAACGCTGGCGAGAACGCCATGCAAATCGCCGCGCTCATATAGGTAGATGTGGGGCAATTCGGTGTCAACAAGTTGACAGACCTCCTGGTATGCATCCACGCGCACCGCCCTGTCGGGCGTGGATCCCGCCAGATCCAGAGCCGCGTCCGCGGCGGGATCGATCCAGCGGCTGTAGTTGTTGCCGACACCTCCATTGGCTTCCGTGGGCATGCTGGCACTGTGAAAATAGGAGGCCATCTGCCGGTGCGGGTCAATCCCGTCCGTGGTGGTGTACATCAGGATGTCGAAGTTGCCGTGCTTGCGAAAGGCTCCGCTGGACCAACTGCCAAACAGCTCCGAACTGGGCACGTTCTCGATGTAGAGATCCACCCCTACCTCAGCCAGCATCTCGGTCAGCAGCACCTGAGTGTCCTCCCGCAGTCGATTGCCAGACGTGGTCTGTATCTTGAGACGCAACGGCACGCCCTCCGCCGCGTGGACGCAACCTGTGCATTCACGCACCCCATCGCCGTCACCGTCGATGAAACCGGCCTCGGTCAACAAGGCTTGCGCCTGCACGGGATCGTACGTGGAGGCCGCAATGTTGCAGGCAGCCCACCCCAGCCCGATCTCGCTGGTGGCCACCTCGGTGGCGCCATACAGCAGGTTGTCCACAATCCATTGCTTGTCTATCGCCAGCTCCAAGGCCTGGCGCACCCGCACGTCACCCAGCAACGGATGGGGATGATTGAGGGGATCCGCGGTGGCGGGCACGGCCGGATCGGCCAGATTCAACAGCAGCCGCTCCGTGCGGGGGCTGGGTCGGCCGTGCACCTGGACCGTATCCAGATCAGCGAACTCCGGTGTATCCCCTTCGGTCAGGTCGCGCAGAATGTGAATTTCGCGGCTGCGCAACAGCGCCTTGCCCACCTCCCGACTGGGTACGATGCGTACCACCACCTGATCCACCCGCGGATGGGCAGGATAATCCCGGTACCGGGGATTGGCTGCCAGCAGAATGTGATCGCCGGAGACCCATTCCACCAGTCGGAAGGGCCCGGTGCCCACCGGCAGCCGGTTGTAGGCCCACTGTGTCATCTCCGCCGGCGCCCCAGTGGCATGGCGCGGCAGAACGGCATGGAAGAGACCCAGAAACGGGGCGTAAAACTCGGCGAACTGAATGACGGCGTGGAAATCGTCCATGCAAGTCACGCTGTCAATCCGATCCCAGCCGGTACGACGCACGGCGCCGCTGTCTGGATCAGTGGCCGCCTCATAGGTGAAGAGCAGATCATCGCAGGTCAAGGGCTCGCCGTCGGACCACAGCACGTCATCCCGCAACACATAGTCGAGCGTCAGGCCGGTGGCGGATACGCCCCCGTTCTCCACGGAGGGCACGACACGCGCCAGTTCCGGGTAATTCTGGCCTTCCGGATCCAACCCCAGCACGCCTTCGACGACCAAGGACCCGACCTCACTGGCTACGGTCTGGGATGCCAGCAAGGGATTCAAATGTTCTGGCTCCTGATACATGGCATACACAATCTGCGCCGGCGGCGTGGCCGTCCGTGTTGCGGCTGTGGACGGCGGCACTTGACAGGCGACCAGAGCCAAGCCTGTCAGCAGCAAGACTGGCAAGGTCCAGGGGCGAGGGAAGAATGATTGCAACATAAAGGGCTTGGCTCCTGTCGGGGTGCGGCAGTGGATGCGCGGCGCCGGCATCATTGCCAGGTGAATTGCCTAATCTCACTGGAAAGACTGGCGGACTGCAGTTCACGCGGCGCGCTCTGGATGGACGGAGCCATCACCCGCACCACTGTCACTTGCCACTGAAATTCCTGATTGCCTCCTTCCTCTGGAGCATAGACCGAGTCCAGAAGGTGGCTGTTGGCCTTGGTCCATACGGTGGGCAGGCCCAGTCCATCCCCCGTGCGCGGCCAGATGCGCAGCACATACCACTCGTTTGGAGCCAATATGTCCACGCTCAGCCAGTGGAAGAGAATTGTGTTGCGGCGCGAGACCAGAGCCCCATCCGCGGGACTCAACAGTCTCGGGCCGGGATAGATGGAATTGCTGGTGCGAGGTGCACGGTCGCTGGAGACCAGCACCTCCCGGGTCAGCTGCGGAATGGGAATGACCAGCACGTCGCCTTTGTGAATCACCACATCCCGGGACAGGCCGTTGGCCACGAAGATTTCGTCCGGCGTGGTTCCAAAGCGCAAGGCGAGGCTGATGATGTTGTCCCCTACCTGCACTTCATAGGTGAAGTTGACCGTGGAGACGATGTCGTCGAGATCCTCCTGGACCACGGAGACGGACTCCTTCACGCCGGGAATCAGCAGCAGCTGACCGGTACTCAGAAAGTCCGAATCCAGATCATTGAGGGCGCGCAGTTCATCCAGATCCACATCGTAGAGCGCGGCGATCGACCACAGCGACTCATTGGCAATCACTTCATGCCGGTATGGCTGCGGCGTAGGGGGAATCGGAGTCGCGGTCGGCCACGGGGTGGCCGTGGGCACGGCGGTAGGTGCCGGTGTCGGCGGAGCCAGTGTTGGGGGCATGGGAAGTTCCGTGGCTGGTTCCACCGCCACCGGACCGCTGCGGGGCCGTAGCAGCTGCCAACCCACGATGCTCGTCAGCAGCACGATGACCACAGTGGACAGGCTGGGCCAATGCAGACGGGGCCGTCGCACGCCGCGGGCGTGCATCGACTGCCCGCACATAAAGCAGGTCTCCGCATCCTGTGGCACGCGGGTGCCGCAATGTGGACACCGCCTGGGAACGTGCCTAGGGGCAACCGGAGGCGAAGATGCCATGGTACCGAATGCTGGGGGACGCGTGCCGGGAATGCTCCTCTGCAGGAACTATGGAGAGAGATCGTACAAGCCGGGGACCAGAATATCACAGATGCAGGAGTGGCTTGCGGAGCCGCCCTGTCCGAGGAGACTCTATTCCTCGTTCTGCTCCAGCAGAAATGCCATCAGGTCTCCGATCTCCGCCGTGCTCAGCTTCTCGTTGAAGTCCTCAGGCATCACGTTGGCGTCAAACCGTCTCACAACGAAGGCATTGGGCTGCGTGATGCTGCGATAGAGGTACAGCGCCGGGCTCTCGCCTTCCACGCGCCCCACGGCGGTATTGGCTATGTCATACCAACTAGGGCCGGACAGGACTTCGTCCTCCTGCAGGGAATGACAGCCGGCACAACCTTGCAGTTCCGAGATTTCCATGCCGTTGACGGAATCTCCGGTTTGAATGGCTGTCACTACATCTTCCGGCACGCCGGCGAAGACCTCTTCCTCCGTCAATTCCGACAGCTTGGGGACGATGCGCACCACGAGGGTGATGCCTTCTTCGGACGCTGCCACCATAAACGGGGAAATGAGCTGGGCCGTGGGATTGGGAGCGCAGGACGCGATCAGGCCCGCCACCAAGAGAGTCACCAAGCAAGAGCCCATCAGACTGAGTTTGCGTACAGACACTATTCGCAACACCTCTCCAGACCGTTGTACTTTACCGGCCAATCCGCCGGGAAGTGTAGCACAGGAACGGGCCGAATCTGAGGTCGGCCCGGAGGTTGGAGCAGAAAGATTGCATTTCGTCTGGCAGTGGACCATAACGCTGTCGGCAGATATCCACTCTTCTCAGGTTCGCCATAATATAACGCGCGGACTTAAGGCGGACAGGCGGCTGTAGATGTCGGTCCGCCCTGATCCAACTCGCGCCAACCAGCCGCAATGCGGTCATCCAGCGGGTCAGGTCTCCTGTGGGCCTTGCCGGGCCTGGCGGGCCAGATACAGGGATATCGAAGCCGCATTGGCGACATTGAAGCTGTCAATGCGCCCCCACATGCGCAGTCGCAACAGGAAATCGCAGCTCTTGCGCACATTGGCGGACAGGCCGGCCCCCTCATTGCCCACCACCAGCGCCAGAGGGCGATCCAGATCCACCGCATCAATGTCCTGGGCGGTCGAATCGCCGGATTCCAACCCCCCCACCCAGACGTGGCGTGCCTGCAGTTGCTTGAGTGTCCGCGCCAGATTGACGACCCGCACGATCCGCATGTGCTCCAGACCCCCGGCGCTGGCCTGACTGACCGCCGGCGACAGGGGGCAAGCCCTGTCCTTGGGCATGATCACCCCATGCACTCCACAGTTCTCCGCCGTCCTCATCAGGGCGCCCAGATTTTGGGGATCCTGAATGTGGTCGGCCACCAGCAGCAGCGGGGGCTCGCCGCGGACATCGGCGCACGTCCACACCTCGTCCCAGTCGGCCAGCGGCAAGGGACTCGCCTCTAGGGCACAGCCCTGATGATGCGCGCCGGATCGTTCCAAGTTCCGAAAGATCCGGATGTCGTCGCCGCGGCGCACGTCCACGTGTCGCCGCCGCGCTAGAGCCAAGAGATGCCTGTGCGGGGGTTTCAGAGCCTCCATATACTTGATCCAGAGGATATGACAGCGTCTGCGACCGGCCACCAGCGCTTCCTGCACGGCATGAACGCCGATCAGGGTTTCGGTTTCAGTCATGTAGGGCGTACAGACTGCCAAGTGGTGCCTTGGGGACCGTCTTCCAGGTCGATGCCCAATTCCCGCAGGCGGTCCCGCAACTGGTCCGCCAACTCCCATTGCTTGGAGTTCCGCAAGCGGGCCCGGGTGTCTATCAGCACTTCCACCAGCTGCGTCGAAAGATCCGTCACGTCCCCCATGGTCTGGACAGGGGTGGGCAGCACGAACCCCAACACCTCCATCAGTTCCCGCACAGTGTCCTGCGCCGTATCAAAGAAAAGTCCAGCCACATTCCGGGTGCGTGCCGTATTGATGGCCCGGACCAGGTCGAAGACGACAGCAATGGCCGCGCTGGTATTGAAGTCGTTGTCCATGTAGCCGCAAAAGGAGATGCGCGCTTCCTCCGTGGCCTGTCGCAGCGTTTCCGCAGCCTCGCCGGTGACCTGACCGTCGGACGCCGGTTGCAGGGCCTGTCGCATACGGTCTAGGCCGCGCTGGGCCGCATGCACGATCTCCGGGGAGAATTGCACGGGCTTGCGGTAGTGCCCCTGAAACACCACCATGCGCAGCGCGTCGGCGTCATGCTGGTCCAGAAACTCCTGAATCGAGATCAGGTTGCCTAGGGACTTGCTCATCTTGGTGCCGGCCAGCTGCATCATGCCGTTATGCACCCAGTAGGTGGCAAAAGGTTTTCCAGTCAGACTTTCGCTCTGCGCGATTTCGTTTTCGTGATGCGGGAAGATGAGATCGTTGCCCCCGCCATGGATGTCTATCGAGGCCCCCAGATGATGACGGCACATGGACGTGCATTCAATGTGCCAGCCCGGCCGACCCGGCCCCCAGGGACTTTCCCAGGAAGGCTCCCCTGCCTTGGCCCTTTTCCACAGGGCGAAGTCCGCGGCGTCCTCCTTGATATCCTCTCCCTCCAAGCGCGGGCCCGTGCGCGCGTCCTCAAGCCTGCGCTGGCTCAACTTGCCATAGTCCGCATCGCTCTGGACCCGGAAATAGACGCTGCCATTCACTTCGTAGGCATGGCCGGTCTCCCCCAGCTCCTGAATGTCGGAGATGATGTTGGGAATCTCGTCCGTGACGCGCGTATATTCGTCCGCCGCCTGTACATTCAGGTCCCGCAGGTGATCCAGGTACTTCTGGGTGTAGTGTTCGGCCAGACGGAACGGATCCTGGCCGGTCTCATGGGCGCGGTCAATGATCTTGTCGTCCACGTCGGTGAAGTTCGTAACGTAGGTGACGTCATAATCCCGGTAGTGCAGGTAGCGCCGAATCATGTCAAAGACAATGGCGCTCATGGCGTGCCCGATATGCGCATCCGCATACACGGTGGGGCCGCACACATACATCTTGACCTTGCCCGCTTCCAGGGGTTCGAAGTCTTCGATTGCGCGGCTCAACGTGTTATAGATCTGCAGAGCCATGGCTCCCTCGCAGCAATTGCAGGCCAGCGTTGCCCGAATTCCATTTAAGCACAAGGCCGAGTCATATACCAAGAAGGGCCGGACAGCGTGCATGGCGGACCATGGCTGTCACGGAAGCCGCGCCTTCTCTTCCCCAAGGCTTCGGCAGATACACGACAATCGACCTCGGCTTTGTAGATAATACTCCTTGACACGGGGCCCGGTCATGGCACGGGGCCCGGTGCAAGAAGGCAATCCACTCTCCCTGGAAGGGAAGGAATTCATGGAAAAAATACAGGCATTCACGGCGCGCGTCCTAGAAAATACGCGGCGGGTCATCGTAGGCAAGGATACCCAGATCAAGCTGGTCCTGCTGGCCCTGCTTTGCAAGGGCCACGTTATGATCGAGGACGTGCCCGGCGTGGGCAAGACCATGCTGGCCCGGGCTGTCGCCCGCAGCATTGGCTGTTCCTTCAATCGGGTGCAGTTCACGCCCGACATGTTGCCCAGCGACATTACCGGCGTCAGCATCTTCAACCAAAAGACGCTGGAGTTCGAGTATCGACCTGGCCCCATCATGGCCCAGATCGTTCTGACCGACGAGATCAACCGCGCCACGCCCAAGACCCAGTCCGCGCTACTGGAGGCCATGGAGGAGGGCCAGGTGACGGTGGACACCCACACCTACGCCCTGCCTCAGCCCTTCACCGTGCTGGCCACGCAGAATCCCATTGAATTCGAGGGCACGTTTCCCTTGCCCGAAGCCCAGGTAGATCGTTTCATGCTGCGCATTCAACTGGGATATCCCGTCAAGCAGCAGGAGCTGGAAATCCTCACCCTGCAAAAAGAGCGGCATCCCATCGGCGCCCTGGCGCAAGTGGTCTCGGTGGAAGACCTGCAAGTCGCGCAAGAGGAGGTGGCCGAGGTGTACGCCAACGATCTGGTGCGGGACTACATCGTGTCCTTGGTACTGGCCACCCGCGAGTATCCGGACCTGTATCTGGGAGCCAGCCCGCGTGGCAGCCTGGCTCTCTTCAAGACAGCCCGGGCCTGGGCCGCGATGGAAGGACGGGACTACGTCATTCCCGACGACATCAAGTTCCTGGCCGAACCGGCGCTGGCCCACCGTCTCATTACCAGTCCGGCGGCACGCATCAGAGGGGCCAATTCCACCCAGATCATCCAGGATCTTCTGAATTCGGTGCCGGTGCCGGGCGCCGATGCCGGCACCATGTCGCGCGCGGCATGAATCAAAGACTGCTGCTCCTTCTGTTGGCTGTGGGGCTGTGCTGGCTGCTGGCCTTCCATACGGGCAGCCGCTTTTTCTACAATCTGGCCTATCTGACCAGCGGGATCACCATCCTCAGCTATGTCTGGGCACAGGCAAGCATACGGGGCATTGCTGTCAGACGGTACGCATCCGCCACGCAAAGCCAGATCGGACAGCGCGTGGACGAAGTCTTCGAACTGTCCAATCAAGGCCGCCTGCCCAAGCTCTGGGTGGAGCTGCACGATCACTCCACGCTGCCGTTTCACGAGGCCAGTCGTGTGGTCAGCAACTTGCAACGCCACAGTCGCAGGCGGTGGCAGGTCCGGACTCTGTGCCATGCACGGGGCCGCTACCAGTTGGGTCCCATGCACGTGCGAAGCAGCGATCCCCTGGGACTTTTCCCGCAAGAGAGGCTCTTCGCGGCCTCCCACTTTGTCCTAGTCTACCCCGCCATCGTGGACCTACCCCATTTTTCTCCCGCCGTGGCGGACATGGCAGGGGATGAAAGAGTGCGTCAGCGCACCCACATGACCACCACGAACGCCGCCAGCGTTCGGGACTACGCGCCGGGGGACAGTCAAAATCGCATCCACTGGATCACCACGGCGCGTACGGGACGTCTGATCGCCAAGGAATTCGAACTGGACAAGAGCGGCCATGTATGGGTCTTTCTGGATCTGCATCGGGACGCGGAAATCGCCCTGCCCTGGCAGCTGGAGCCCGTGAATTTCAACCGGCTGCCCCTGCCCCGACGGGAAGTGACGCGCAGACCTCAGGATCTCCAACTCCCACCTACCACCACGGAGTACGGCATCTCCACCGCCGCCAGCGTGCTGCGCTATTTCATGCAGCGGGGCCGAGCCATCGGCTTTGCCACGTATGGACAGACACGGGAGTTCCTGCCCATGGAAAGAGGCGAGCGACAGCTCAACAAGATTCTGGAGACGCTTTCCGTGATGGATGCCGAGGGCGAGGTGCCGCTGGCCAACTTCATTCTCACGGATGGCTTTGGCATGAGTCGCAACGAAACCCTGATCGTGATCACCTCGGACTCGGATCCGCGTTGGGTGCAGGCGATGGGCGAATTGCGGCTTAAGGGAATCAATGGCTTGGCCATCGTCATAGACAGCGCCTCCTTTGATTCCACTGTCTCCATGAAACCCGTCTGGAACAGTCTGTTAGCGGCTCGCATCCCCTATTACAGAGTGGCCCAGAACCAGAGACTGGAGGATGCCTTGGCGGATCAGGCGACGCACGGCCCGGGGCAGTCCGTTCCTCTGGCGCCAAGCAGGGGATTCTGACCCAGCGCGATGGAATCCTGCCATGTTGCTTAACGGATCCCTCACATTTTGTACACATTGGGAGACTATCTTCCTTGATACAGAGTCAATCCGAACATAGCACATGCAAGGAAACCCCTCATGAAGAACACGCACAGAATCACAATCGCCATTTCGATCGCGGTACTTCTGGTACTGGTCAGTGTAAGCGGAACCTTGGCTGTCACGGGACAGACGTCCAAGGGCGGCGATCAAGTCTTTGCACAGGGCCTGTGGCGACATCAC
Organism: Caldilineaceae bacterium; assembly: GCA_963422415.1. Taxonomy (GTDB): domain Bacteria; phylum Chloroflexota; class Anaerolineae; order Caldilineales; family Caldilineaceae; genus Bin34. The sequence continues at coordinate 1,129,239 of OY729430.1, read as the reverse complement.
AAAGGCTGGGACGCCGGCGACGACGAGATGAATCTCCGGCATGGCAGAGGCTTTCCGGCATGGGAATTCATTGACAAGGATCAACTGAAGCAACTCGTGGCCACGCACCTCGGCGTGACCTTGGAAGAGCTGGAAGTGGTTCAGTCGCAAGGCAGAAAGGGTCTGGCATCCCTGAATATCGACCCGGATTCATTCCACACTGCCACCCGGAATGCCTTGCAACAGCTCGTCGACGAGGCAGTGGACAATGGCGTCATGGCACAAGAGGACGCCGAGAAATTGATGCAAGGAAAACGGCACGGCCACGGCCACTCCCGTCGTTTTCATGGTCGCGACAGGACCGTGGAGCCTCCCGCATAGGTCTTCCCACCCTGCAATGGCAACGGAGGTCGGACCAGACCGGGAACCAAGATTATCCCGTCTGGAGAGCCGCATCTCCTGATGCGGCTCTTTGGCCTCTACCACAATCCGCCCCTTATATTCACGCCAGTCCCTGTCCTGCCGCCGTCACCGAGACCTAATCCAACGGGCCCGACAACCCTAGGGTTGTCCAATCAAGACTTGAAAAGCCCGTGACGGGAACTTCAGCGCCTCTACTCGCCTACCTTCCGGCCGCGTCTCTCGATTGGGTCAGACCGACTCCGCCTGGAACCATTCTCCAATATTCCTTCCTCTCAATTCACCTGTTGCCTTCGCTGGTCAGAGTCCCGGCATCGCAATTGGCTGAGAAGTTTCATTGGAATGAACACCATCGACTCAAACTCGAGGCAGGTTCACGCCTATATCATCTTGGCAGTGTGCCTCCTCTTGACCCTTGCACACAGTATGGTTGCGCCCCAGCGGAGGCAGAGACAGAGAAGCCGGTCCCGGCGCGCCATGATGCTGGCGCTGCAATTTCAGGGCATGAAATCGGCTCTCCAGGATCATGAATCAAGGACTATAACCCACTACGGGACGTCAGCCCCGGGCAGACACGCCGCCCCAAGACCGACCTGCTTGCCTTTCCGGGGTTTGGCGAGATGCTGCAGTCGGCCTTCCCCCGAGGGGATAGAACTGGATGGCGCCCGAACCGAAGACTAGTCTTGTGCAGTCTCTTCTGGAGCGGTCTTGTCGATTTGAAGGCGCAGAGTCGCTTCCTCGGACATGAGACGTTCGATCTTGTCTTCCAGACTGCGAATCTGCTTTCTGCGTCTCCGAAACACGGGCTCGCCCTGCCCCATGTTCAAGCGATCGATCTCCCGTCGCGCCAGCACAAGCTGCCTGCCCACTTGATTCTTCTTGGCGATTAGCTGGCTACGGTTCATGGCAATTATTCTTGATTGTCCTCCGTGAAGTCGCGCGGCACCCGCGGACGGTACAGTATATAGGCCAATCCCACCCCCATGAAATATAGCAGAATCAACGGGGCCAACGCGAGAGCCATGTTGACCGGATCGATGGTAGGCGTAATGATGGCCGCGACGATGGCGCTGACCACGATCGCATACCGCCACCAACTCAGCAGACGGGGTCCGGTGACAATGCCAATGCGCGCCAAGAAGGCCATGATCAACGGCAATTCAAAGAACGTGCCGATCCAGAACACGATGCGAATGACAAAATTGACGAACTCGCGCGCGCTCCAGTTGGCCGCAATGACATCGTCCCAAAAGAGCTGCAGGAAGTTGACGGCCACCGGCAGCATCACAAAGTACGCAAAGGACGTCCCGGCCAGAAACAGCAGGAAGATGCCCGGCATGATCATCATCAGGCCCCGTTTCTCGTGGGGATACAGCCCGGGCAGGATGAAGGCCACGATCTGATACACAATCAGCGGCGTAGCGACCGCGGTCCCCAGTGTAAAGCTGATGCGGAAAAAGGTGGCGATGGTTTCAAAGGGGGTGATGGCCTGCAAGGTCACGTCCCAGTCCTGCACAATTTTCAGAATCACGCGTTCGGCTATGAGCATGCTCACCAATGTGCCCGCGACCAAAGCTCCCAAAATCCACATGATGCGCACCCGCAGTTCCCGCAGGTGATCCATCAGGCTCATGCGTGAATCCTGTTCGTCCACCTCGCCTGGCGCTTGCAGTTCGGTCGCGGTCATGTCAGATTCGGAGAAGTGCGGTTCAGGATCCGGGCCGCGGAGAGTTGCGGAGGATCGGGTGGCAGAGTCTGCCTACCCACCCCTTGGGCAACGCACATTCGTCCACAAAACGAAACGCCTCGAGCCATTTTCCCGACGGAACGCGTCCGTGGTTCCGGGTTCAAGACCGAATTCTATCGCGCTCGAGAACGGAATGTAAGACTTTGCTTCCTCTGTCGGCTCCGCTGGATTCGGAGATGGAGCCGCTTCCGATGCGCTCCCTTGGGGCGGCCCTGGTGCCGGATACGCAACAGTCTCCTTCTCTCCATGGTATCCTGCCATCCACCTTTCACCTTGGAGGCTGCACTGTCCGAACCGACCGTCATCGGGGAGTCCACCATGCTATTGGCCATCATCCCCTGAAAACTACCCGGTCCGCGGGAGAGGGAGATCAAAGCTGCGGTCACCTCGTTTGCGTTGTGGATCCCGGGCGAGTCGACAGGCTCCGACGCGGCAGTTCCGTTCATGTCCCGGTTCGGGATTCCCGGATGCACGCCAACCGCATGGACGGAGCCAATCACATTGTGTGATTCCACCTTCTGGCTGCCGGCGGTCCCATTGGAAACGGCAGGTATCTCCATGCGTTCAGATTCCGGTTTCGGCCTCTTCGTGGCCGCGTCGGGTTGGCGCGCCACGGGCGTCCTGTCCTGCTGCGAGGCCTTGGGCTGGGTTGCGGGCTTCTTGGCCTTTCCTTGAGCCGCAGTCTGTCGGTCCTTGTCATCTTGGTCGAAATCCAAGTCGAGTTCGTCATTGGCCCAGTCTTCAATGAGCTTGCCGGTCTTGATGCCTTTTAGATCCTTGATCTCCGCCACCCCCAGTTCCGCCTCCAGCTGACCTGTCAGATCCTTGGAGAGATTGCGCACCTTGAAGAAGGCTCGGATCAGATCCTTGGCGACCGAGGGCAACCGTTCCGGCCCCAGCACCACCAGAGCCAGCATCACAATGAAAACCAACTCCGGAATGCCGATCCCCATCAAGGAGAAGCTGTTGTTGAAACCCATGATCGTTCAGGACGCAGGTTCCGGCGCCTCGGCGGCGTGCACCTTCAAGGCCGCGCCCAGTACGCCATGCACGAAGCGCGGACTGACATCCGACCCGTAGCACTCGGCCAGCCTGATGGCCTCCGAGATCACTACCTTGATAGGCGTGTCGAATTCCTGGCGCTTCACTTCGCAGAGAGCCAGGCGGAGAATGTTGCGGTCTATGCAGGGCAATGTGTCCACCGGAAACCGCCGGGCCACTTGCTCGATGCAGGCATCCAGATGCAACCTGTCTTCCATGACTCCCGCCACCAACTGGCGTACATACCTCTGGCCTTCCACCGAAACCGCGATGCCGGCCTCCTGCAAACTTTGGAACCGCTGCAGCATCACCTGACTGGGCGTATGCTCGGAGGTCTCCTGCTCGTACAGGCACTGCAAGGCGACTGCACGATAGTGGCTGCGCCGACCTTCGTAGGCATTCTTTCCGTTTACCGATATGACGGTGGTGTGGGTGGGCAGGGCACTGCTGTCGACCAATTTGCGGTTGCGGCTTGGATCGATCTCGTAACGGACCTTGCGGGGTCCCATCTGACTCATGAAATGTGCTTGCGACCCCTTGGAACTCAACGCATGGACAGGCCGCCATCAACGGAGAGCGTCTGTCCCGTGATGAACGCGGCCTGCGGCGAGGCCAGAAAAGCCACGGCATGCGCCACCTCTTCGGGTGTGCCCATGCGGCCCAATGGAGTCTCGGCCATGATCTGGTCCATGTGTGGCTGAGGCAGCGCCTCTGTCAGCGCGGTGGGGATAAAACCGGGAGCCACCGCGTTGACCGTAATGCCGCGGCTGCCCACTTCCCGGGCCAGACTCTTGGTAAAGCCCAAGATGCCCGCTTTGCTGGCCGCGTAGTTCGTCTGCCCGGACTGGCCCAGCAGTCCCACCACGCTGGTGATGTTGATGATCCGACCCGCCCTGCGGCGCAACATGCTCCGCAGCGCTGGCTTGGTGACGTAATACATGCTGTTCAGATTCGTTCGGATGGTCGCATGCCAGTCCTCTTCCTTCATGGTCATCAGCAAGCCATCCCGGGTAAGCCCGGCATTGTTGACCAGAATGTCAATCTGCCCATGCTGCCTCAACACCTCTTTGACCAATGCCATGGCTGCAGTCCCGTCCGATACATCGCCTTGCGCCAACATACAACGGCCACCGGCCGCCTCGACCCTGGAGGCTGTGGCCAAGACCCCGACTTCATCGCTCCGATAGTTCAGAGCCACGATGCTGCCCCGAGCGGCCAACGCGCAGGCGATGGCCGCGCCAATCCCCCGGCTGCTTCCTGTCACCAAGGCAATCTGGCCGGTCAAGTCCATGCTGCAAAAGGGCGAAAAAGCCGTCGCGTCATGCGTAGGAGTAAGGGCCAGATTGTAGCACAGGCAAGACGGAGAATTCCGTTCGTCCCAGCCCGGCCGCCGCCGATGCCAAGACAATCTAGGACTGAGTCCGCAACCATGACTGCCAGCGCTGAAGATCCTCCCCGTTTTGGAGGGGGAAGCAAGGCATCTTCCGGTCTATCTTCCGTTGGATGCCGGTCAGCACGCTGCCGCTGCCAAATTCGACCGCCGCCGTGGCTCCCATGCCCTGCAGCGTGCACATCGAATCACGCCACAGCACGCCCCCTTCCAGCTGGGCGCCTAGCTCCGTCCGGATGGCCTCGGGATCGGCCAACGGCTGCGCTGTGGTGTTGCCAATGACCGGCACCCGCGCGGGCGAGATGGAGATCTGGTTCAGCGTTGCCTGCCAGCGGGGGCTGGCAGGCGCCATCAGGGGACTGTGAGCGGCAATGCTCACGGCCAGCGGCAACACTCGCTGCGCTCCCTGACTCCGGGCCTGCCGGGACACTTCTTCCACGCCCTGTAGGGTGCCGCTGATGACCTGCTGTGTCGGGTGATTGTCATTGGCCACCTGCACCACCGTCCGGGTCTCCGCGGCCACTTGGGCACACAAGACGCGTAGGTCCTGTGCCTTCATGCCCAACACCGCGGCCATGCGTCCCGGACACCTATCGCCCATCTCCTTCATCAGGCGGCCGCGTTCCCGTACCAGACGCAGTCCATCGGCAAAGGTGATCGCCTCCGCGGCCACCAGTGCCGAGAACTCCCCCATGCTGTGCCCCGCCATGCCCACCGGCGTCGGCAACTGTCCCAGCAGCTCGGTGGCGGCGCGCCACGCGGCTATGGACACCGCCAGCAGGGCCGGCTGGGTATTGACGGTATCCGCCAGATCCGCGCCCGACCCCTCCGCACACAGGCGACTGAGCGGCATTGCCAGCACACTGTCGGCTTCGGCCCAGGTCTCACGGGCGGCGGTCGAGAACTCGCTTAGAGCGACTCCCATGCCCACGGTCTGACTGCCTTGGCCCGGGAACAGGTATGCCAACCCCTCCGTCCGGGAGCCGGGAATGAAAGGCATGGGCATGGGAAAGGTCGGTCTGCGTCACAGGTCGAGAGTGACCTGCCCCGCCAAATCCGGCGGGCCTAGGCCTCGTCTTCGCCCTCGGCTTCCTCAATGAACTTGCGGCCGCGGTATTCCCCGCACTCCATGCAGCCCTGATAGGGCAACACGTAGGCATCGCACTGCGGGTTGGGGCAGATTTGGAAACGGATTCGTCCCAACGCGTGGTGAGAGCGCTTCTTGCGGGCGCGGGTACGGCTGATGCGGCGTTTCGGTTGAGGGGCCATGGGTTTCTCAGTCCTTACTGGTTCCCGTCAGGGAGCGATCCGCCCTCGGATTTGACCGCCGAGGGGTGCGTTGCGTCCAACAGAGGGCGCAGGGCCGCCCACCGCGGATCCATATTTTCTGATGGAGAAGCCTCTGGATCCAAAATCTTGCCATTGACCTGTGCCAATGTCTGCCGGCTTTGCCGAAAATGATCGCACTCGTTGGGGTCGGCGAAGGCGCAAACGGGATTCTGCGAAACCAGGATCCACAGATGCTGCCGCACCACCTCTCTCAGATCCAGCACATAGCGGTCATCGATCAGCAGGGCCTCGTCAAACATGGTTTCGGTCTGCCCCTGGTACTCCTCAGGTCGCAGGAACTTGCCACTCTGCACATCCTTCAAGGGACGGAAGGTTTCCTCCAACTGAAACTCCACCGGATAGTGGATCGGTTCCAGACAACGGCTGCAGGCCACATCCAGCACGGTGCGGCAGGCGCCGGTGACCAGAATTCCACTGTGGATGCGCATGCAACGCACCGTACCCGTCAGGAGCGCCACGGGGGTGATCTCGTCGTACAACTGGGAAATATCATCGTGCAATTCGAAGTCGCGGGCCCAGCCGACCTCTTGCTTCAAACAATGTGCCGCGTTGAACTGCATGTCCGACGTCCTCTTGCCTGTCCTAGGGGCCGGGATTTCATGCCACGCACGGCACCTCGGAACACCCACGACCCGATTTCAGTTGAGGCCCTGTGTACGATTCTCCAGCTCGGAGACCCCCATCTCCACCTCGTTCAGGATCCTGTGCATCAACTGTGAAAGATCCCGCAGAACGTTCAGCTGATATTGTTCCGCGTCGAAGCGCATGTGGGCCACCTGCTGGCGGGTCTGTTCCAGCACCTCTTCCTGTTCAGTCTTGGCCTGGCGCATGATCTCCTCTTGGGACACCAGCTCCTTGGCCTTCTCGTTGGCTTGCGCCAGGATGTCTTCCGCATGGCTGCGGGCCTCCGCAATGATGCGGTCCCGCTCCAAGATCATGCGTTCCCCTTCCTTGATGGCGCTGGGGACGTTGATCCGCATCTTGGCCAGCACATCCAACGACCGCTCCTTGTCCACCAAGACAGAGGAAGTCATCGGCATGGGACGTCCGTCCGAGATCATGTCGTTCAATTCGTTGATGAGGCTGAGAATCTCCATGGCATACCTGATGTATGAGCTGCAATGCAATGTTCCAAAGCCAAGGGTCCGGCCATTCTACCACTCGGCGCAAGCGATCTCTTCACCCCTGATGAGCCATCCGGGTCCGTACATCCGGATTCCGCCCCTCCTCCGAACCACATCCATTCTGGGCAAATCGAGCCTGCAGAGCGGCCACGGTAGGCGCTGGCGCCCACTGGGCCACGTCGCCCTGCAGCTCCGCCACTTCCTTCAGAATAGTGGCGCTGAGAAAGGCGTACTCGGCCGAAGTCATCATTAGGCAATGCTCCGTCTCAGGAGCCATCTGGCGGTTGGCCATGCCCACCTGCCTCTCGTATTCATAGTCGGCAATGTTGCGGAGGCCCCGCACAATGACCTGCGCCCCCTGTGCCCGAGCCGCATCCACGGTCAGGCCGTGGTAGGTAACAACCTGGACCCGCTCCAAAGGGCCGACTCCGGCCCGTACCAGCTCCGCCCGTTCCTCCGCGCCAAAGAGTGCGCTGGAAATCGGCGAGGCATACACGGCCACCACCAACCGCCGATAGAGGGCTACGGCCCGCCGCGCAATGTCCAAGTGACCATTGTGAAAGGGATCAAACTTGCCCGGGTACAGGGCCGTGACATCCAATTGCGCTCTCCATCTCCTCTCAGTCCGGCAGGAACTGTCGGCTGACATAATTGTGGAACATGATACCCGTCCGGGTCAGCCGCAACCGATCCGATTCCACATGAAGCAGATCCCGTTCCCGGAGACGTTGCAGCTCGGCGGCATAGATTTGCCGCGGATCTTGGCCATGCCTTTCCTGAAACCGATCGTAGGGCGCGCCTTCCTGGAGAAGGCGCAGGCCTAACATCAAGGTCTCGGCCCGACCCAGATCCTCGGCAATCTCCTCCGCTTTCCCAATGGGGCTGGCCGCGTGCCGCAACGCCCGATTGTACCCCGGCACCGAGTCCAGATTCCACCACCGGTATTCCCGCAGGGTCTCCGCCTCCCCACCTCCCCGCCAGTGGCTGTGGGCTCCCGGGCCGAAGCCCAGATAGTTCTGGTTGCGCCAATAGCGGCGGTTGTGTCGGCAGACTGCCGCGCCCGGGCCAGTCTCCGGCGTGCCCCGCGCCCAGTTGGCTATCTCATACTGCACAAACCCGGCTTCCGCCATCCGCGCCTGAGCATGCTGAAACTGCAGGGCGGCCAGATCCGGATCCGGGACGGGCGTCGCCCCTGCGGCTACACGGCGAGCCAAGGGAGTGCCCTCTTCGACTGTCAGAGCATACAGGCTGTGATGCTCCACCTGCAGTTCCAGCGCGGCCTCCAGATTGGCGGTCCAAGCCTCCAGTGTCTGCTCGGGCAGGCCATGCATCAGGTCTAGGTTGATGCGGGTGAACCCCGCCGCGCGGGCGGCGACGACCGCCGCGTCAATGGCCGCCGCGTCATGCCAGCGGCCCAGCAATTCCAGTTCCGCTGCCTGGAAGCTCTGGGCTCCCAGACTGACACGGTTGATCCCGCATTCCACCAGCGCGGCAAAGCGGCTCTGATCCGCCACATTCGGGTTGGCTTCGCTGGTGATTTCGCAGTCGGGCAAGATCGCAAAGGAGGCATGCAGGGCATCTCGCAGCTGGTGCAGCTGGGCTGCCGTGAGAATGGTGGGAGTGCCGCCGCCCCAGAATATGGTGTCCACCGGCGGGTGTTGCGTCAGAGCGCCCCACCGATCAATTTCCAGGCACAGAGCGTCCACTGTGGCAGGAATCAGAGGCTGCAATCCAGCATAGGTGTTGAAGTCGCAGTACGTGCATTTGCGAACACAGAAAGGAATGTGGACGTACAGCCCCAACGGCTCGTCGCAGTGCCAGAATCCCTGCCGGCGCAAACCCGGGAAATCCACTGTCGTCAACTTCGCTGCAGCCGGTACCCGTGTCCGCGCACCGTGACGATGTACTCGGTATGCGGGTCGCTCAGCGCGAGGGTTTCCCGCAGACGGCGCATCAGCGCATCGATGGACTGTCGGCTGATGCCGGAGGGCATGTCCTCCGGCCACACGGACCGCTTGATTTCATCTCGGGTCACCACCCCGCCGCCTGCCTGCCAGAGCAGATGCAGAAGTCGGAACTGCATGGAGCTCAGTGGTGGATCCACCAGTCGTCCCCTGATCGTAACGACCCGGGATTCCGGGCTGAGTTCAATGCCTCGGACAGCCGTCTCCCACGCCAAGTCCGTGGTGGCATCCTCGCTGGCGAAGGCCAGCTTGAAACGCAGGGCCACCTGCACTTCGTCTCCATCCTGCAGACGCTTCTCATGCATCAGAGGCTGCCCGTTGACATGGGTCCCGTTCTTGCTGGCGAGATCGCGGATGAAGTAGGCGCCGTCCCGCCAGAAAATCTTGGCATGGTTGCGGCTGACCAGACGGTGATCCAGCAGAATGTCACAGTCTGCATCACGGCCAATGGTGACCGAGCGGTCCGGTTGCAGCGTCCACTTGCGGCTGTCGGCGGCGCCCAGCCACTGCAAGAGCAGGGCCTGCCGATCCTGCCTCTCCTCCTGTCCCTCTCGTTCCGCGGCGTCGCTCATACAGAATGGTCGAATTGCAACATGCTCATGGTCCAATGTCCCCTACCTACCGTGGGGCGTCCTGTGTCCGAGACAAGACTCACGGCGGCAGACGAGGGTATTATCCCACTGTCTCTCCAGATTTCTCGGTCATCTTCAGGGAGTTTGCATGCTATACAGACTCCCAGGCGAGATCCTGTGCTCCACCCAGACCGCGGCCCTGGGACACCAGGGCCTGTCTTGAGGCCTTGCCGATCCGCCACATCTTTGCCTTGGGTGCCACGGCCATGGAATTTCTGCTTCCCTCCGACACCGTTCTGCGGGACCGGTATCGCATTGAAGCCTTGGTGGGACAAGGGGGAATGGGCGCCGTCTACAAGGCCCACGATCTGCTTCTTCCCGGACGCCTGTGCGCCATCAAGGAAGTGCTGCCGGCTCCAGGGGACTACACTTCACCGGAAATTCACCAATCCATCTTGGATCAGTTTCATCGAGAGGCCACCATCCTCGCCCGCCTGGATCACCCCAATCTGCCCAAGGTCAGCGATGTCTTTTCCTGGGCAAACCAAGAATATCTGGTTATGGATTTTGTGGTCGGGCCCAGCCTGAGCGAGGTCCTGCGCCAGACCCAGCTGGAAGAGTCCGCGGCCGGCCTGCCGGAAGCGCAGGTGCTGGAGTGGAGCCGCCAGCTCCTAGACGCCTTGGCCTACCTGCACGGCCAGTCCCCCGCCATCTTGCACGGCGACATCAAGCCCGCCAACATCATTCTAACTCCGTCCGGACTCCTGAAGTTAGTGGACTTCGGATTGGTGCAACTCGTGCAACTCGAAGATCAAAAGACCATCACGGTGGTGCAGGGCCGCGGTACCATGGCCTATACCCCCATTGAGCGGTTCGGCGGGGATGTTGGCTCCACGGATCCGGCGACCGACATCTACAGTCTGGGGGCGACGCTCTATCACCTGCTGGCCGGCCAGATCCCGCCGGATGCCAAGACCCGTTTTCTGGAGGCCGGCCAGCTGCCCTCCCTGCGGCAACCTGGCCGGGCCATTTCGGCGCGCACCGAATCCGCCGTCTTTCATGCCATGGCCATGCATCCCAGCCGCCGTCCCCCTTCCGTGGCGGCCTTGCGGCAGGAGTTGCTGGAGAGTCCCGCGCCCTCGGTGGCACACGGCACGGATCCCGACTGGAGCGCCGCGGTGCGAGCCCACTGGCCGTTGCTGGCGGTGGCCCTGCTGCTGGTGTTGGCCGCCTTGCTGGCCAGTTTGAGCTCGGGGTCGGCAGGGTAGTCCACGTGCCACACAGATATTGCAAGGCTTCACGTTTTGGGAATCGAGATCTGCGAGTGTTAGACTGCTCGATGGTTTGGCAAGGGGCAGCCTACGTTTGTCCCTGTCTGCGGAGGACCTTGAGTGAGTCGGACCGTAATGGCAAATACGCGCGTGAATGTAGGGCGCATGACCTTGGTCCTGCTGGTCACATTGATCATGCCGTTGGTGATTGGCGTTTGCCTGGATCTCCTGATTGAGACGTCTCCTTGGATAACGGTCTCGATGGGCATCCTTTCGCTGCCCATTTCCGCCTTCTTTGTGGTGCGTCAAGGCAAATACGAGATGGAACGCGTCATTGAGGCCGTTGCGCCCGAACCCGACTCCGCCGCGCGTTCTTCCGACTCCACCTCCACCAGTTCTCAGCCAGGGTGATCCCATGACGGTTGCAGCAGATGCCAGTGCTCCTCCCAAGACTCCCTTCTTCAGGAAACCGAAGGTGCTTTTGCCCCTGCTGGGCGCCGTGGCCCTGCTGGTGCTCAGCACATTTCTGGAAAGGCCGGAATTGCATGTCTCCCTAGCCCCGGAAAAGATCTGGTACGGGGGCCCAGACTGGTTCACCAATACTTTTCTGACCACGTTCATCGTGGATGCACTGCTCATCCTGATGGCCCTTGTGGTCCGTAACGGCTTGCGTCGGGACGTGCCCAAGGGCTTCACGAACTTCATGGAATGGTTCATGGGGGGGCTCTTGAGCGTGGTGGAAGGAATTGCGGGCGAGAACACCAAGCGCTTCTTCCCCTGGGTCGCCACTATCTTCTTGCTGGTCATTGTCAGCAACTATGTCGGTCTCATTCCCGGGGTCAACACGATCCAGTCCCCTTGGTCCGTGCCCGCGGGGGATCACGCGCAGAGCCCCGTCGTCGCCACGGTGGTGGAAGCCAGTCCGTCCCGGTTCCTGGCCCTCTTCCAGGCGGAAGCCGAAGACGAGCACGCCTCCACCAAGCCTCTGCTGCGGGCTCCCAGCACCGACCTCAACATGACCTTTGCCTTGGCGATCATCACCATGGTCATGGTCCAGTTCTTCGGCCTCAAGGATCTGGGCATCCGCTACCTGCGGAAGTTCTTCGCTTTCGGGCGCGGCTTCATTGGCGCCATCAACGGTTTGGTAGGCTTTCTGGAACTGATTTCGGAGTTTACCAAGATCATTAGTTTCTCCTTCCGGCTCTTCGGCAACATTTTCGCCGGAGAAGTGCTGCTGGCGGTCATGGCCTTCTTGATTCCCTTCATCGTGCCATCCTTTTTCTACGGTTTCGAGATCTTCGTCGGTTTCATCCAAGCCGCCGTGTTCATGATGCTGGCCCTTATCTTCTTCCATGCCGCGACCATCAGCCACGGCGGAGATCATCACTAGGCGGCCGCAGTCTGCATGCCAATGCCCGCGTTCTCTCAAGCCTTTATTCGCAAGTTAGTAGAGTAGTCAGGATCACCAAGGAGTGCAACGATGGAACTTGATGCCGCAAAGGAAATTGGTTCGGCGCTGGCCATTGGCCTCGGGGCCATCGGGCCCGGTATCGGCGTAGGCCTGATCGGGGCCAAGGCCGTGGAAGCCATGGGGCGCAATCCCGAGGCCGTCGGCATTGTGCAGCAGAACATGTTCATCACCATCGCCTTTGCAGAGGCCATTGCCATTTATGGTCTGGTCATTTCACTGCTGATCAAGTTCGGCTAGGCCTAGGGCATGTCCTGTCCCTGAACCGGTGGAGGTAACAAATGGATGCTTTAAACACCTTGGGCATCAACGGCATGGGATTCATATCCCAAGTGGTCAACTTCGTGGTCATCATGCTGTTGCTGACCTCATTGCTCTACAATCCCCTGCGTCGCACCTTGATCGCGCGCCGAGAGCGGATCGCGGAAGGCATCAAGCAAGCGGAAGTAGCCAAGGTCGCCGCCGCGGAAGCGGAGCGGACCAAGCAGAAGATCCTGGAGGAGGCCCGCAACGAAGCGCAACAGATTCGGGCTACGGCCACCCGCGACGCGGACCATGCGACCCAGTCGATTCGTACCCGGGCCGAAGAGGACGCCACGGAGATCCGACAGCGGGCACAACAGGAGGCGGAAGCCCAGAAGGAAGCCGTCTTGCACGACGCGCAGCGTCAAATAGCGGAACTGGCCATGTTGGGCGCGGAGCGCATTCTGGAGCGCGAACTGCAGAACCCCGTGGACCAGGAGCAGTTCATCGCGTCCTTGATGGCCGACGGCAAGCGGAGTTGAGTCATGGCCGCAACGACCACGGCTCCGGAGTTTGCCAATGCCTTTCTGGCCGCCAAGCTGGAAATCTGGCAGACCCAACTGCGAGATCTGTCCCGGCGGCTGGCAGACGGCAAGGCCCTGCGCACCGAGGTGCGCGTGGCACGCCAGGACGAGGCGCAATTGCACGCCGCCCTACGGCAGTCCCTGCCCGCGGACATCGATCCGGCGCTGGTCAATCTTGTAACCATGCTGGCTACGGAAGATCAGTTGGATCTGCTGCCTGAGATTGCCGCGGCCCTGCAATCCCGACTCGCCGGCGCCTCGGGACCGACCAAGGCCCAGGTCACCAGTGCAGTGGCGCTGCTCGAAGCCCAACAGGAGACCTTGCGCCAGAAACTGACCGCGGAACACGGCCAGGATCTGGACATTCAGTTCCTGGTGGATGCCAGCATCATCGGCGGACTGCGCATCCGCGTCGGCGACAACCTGACCGATCTCTCCGTATCCAGTAGTCTGCAGGCCTTGCGGGACCAGGTGATGGCATCGGTGTGAAGTCGTTCCCCGTTCCCGACAGCCGCCGGCACAAAGGAAGCACAACAGCATGGCAGTAATGGACGTGAACCTGACGCAGTCGTTGAAAGACCGCATCATGGCCTTCAAGCCTGCGCCCACCCGCGTGGACGTGGGCGAGGTGGAGGAAGTGGGCGATGGCATCGCCATCGTCAAGGGCTTGGAGCAAGCCATGGCCAGTGAACTGGTCGAATTCACGCGCAACGGCACACTCGGCATGGTCCTGAACCTGGAGACGGACAATGTCGGTGTCATCATCATGGGCGAGTACGTCGACATCGAGGAAGGCGACTTGGTGCAAAGCACCGGTCGCATTGCGTCCGTGCCCGTGGGCGACGCGCTGCTGGGCCGTGTCATCAACGCGGTGGGACAGCCTATCGACAACAAGGGTCCCATCGACACCAGCAACATTCGCCGGGTGGAGCGGATCGCCCCGGGCGTGGTCACGCGCAAGTCGGTCGAGACTCCGGTGGAGACCGGTCTGACCTGCATTGACTCCCTGATTCCCATTGGCCGGGGACAGCGGGAACTGATCATCGGCGACCGCCAGACCGGCAAGACGGCCATCGCCATTGACACGATCATCAATCAAAAGGGCAAGGACCTGACCTGCATCTACGTGGCCATCGGCCAGAAGCAGTCCACGGTGGCGCAGGTGGTGGGCATCCTGGAACAAAACGGCGCTATGGAGCACACGATTGTGGTCTCCGCCGCGGCGGCGGATCCGGCGGCCCTGCAATTCATCGCGCCCTATGCCGGATGCGCCATCGGCGAGGAGTTCATGGAACAGGGCCGACACGCCCTGATCATCTATGACGACCTGTCCAAGCACGCCCAAGCCTATCGCCAAGTCTCCCTGCTCCTGCGCCGCCCGCCCGGACGCGAGGCGTTTCCGGGCGACGTCTTCTATCTGCACAGCCGTCTGCTCGAGCGTGCGGCCTGCATGTCCGACAGCGAAGGCGGCGGCTCGCTCACGGCCCTGCCCGTGATTGAAACCCAGGCCAACGATGTGTCGGCCTACATTCCGACCAATGTGATTTCCATCACGGACGGCCAGATATTCTTGGAAGGCGACCTCTTCTACGCTGGGGTGCGACCCGCCATGAACGTGGGTCTGTCCGTAAGCCGCGTCGGCTCCTCCGCGCAGACCAAGGCCATGAAGTCCGTGGCCGGACGTCTGAAGCTGGAATTCTCCCAGTATCGGGAGCTGGCGGCCTTCGCCCAGTTCGGCAGCGAACTGGACGCCGCCACGCAGACCCAGCTGAATCGAGGCCAGCGCATACAGGAAGTGCTGAAACAGACCCAGTACCAACCTCTCACCCTCACCAACCAGGTGCTCTCCCTCTGGGCGGTCAACAACGGCTACCTAGACGACGTACCGGTGGCCCAGGTAAAGCAATGGGAAACGGGTCTGCACGAGTTCATCGAAACCAGCCATGCCAACATCGCCGCGGCCATTCGGGATTCCCTGGATCTGAGCGACGACACGGAAGCGGCCTTGCAGACCGCTGTGGCCGACTACACCCGCACCTGGACTCCGGCATAGACGCCGAGGCAGGATCATGGCCAACACCCGCGAAATCCAGCGCCGCATCAAGTCCGTCGCGAACATCAAGCAAGTGACGCGCGCCATGGAGGCCGTGGCCGCATCGCGCATGCGCCGAGCCCAGCAGATGGTGCTGGCCACCCGTCCCTTCGCGGAAAAGGCCTTTGACGTGCTGCACTACATGGCCCGCCTGCCCGTAGTGGAAAGCAATCTCAATTCCCTCTTGCAAGGCCGGGATGTCAAGAAGATCTGCGTGGTGTTGATCTCAGGCGACCGCGGTCTGGCCGGCGGATTCAATGCCAATGTAATTCGGCTGGGAGCCCAGGAAATCGCGGCGGCGCGCGCCACGGGCTCCGAAGCCTGTGCAGTGACCATCGGCCGCAAGGGCCGGGACTGGTTCAACCGATACGATCCCGTGGTGCATGGCGAATTCCACGGCTTGCCGGACGCACCGTCGCGCGCCGATCTGGCGCCGGTGACACGCCTGCTGATTGACGATTATCGGGAAGGTGCATTCGACAAGGTGCAACTGGTCTACACGGATTTCGTGAACACCCTGGTGCAGAATCCGGTCTCTGTGCAGCTGCTGCCTGTGGTGCCGGCCACGCCGTCCGTGTCCATGGCCCCTGACTATGTCTTCGAGCCCGATGCCGAGACGGTGCTGGAGCGGGCCATACTGGAATTCACCGAGATCCAAATTGTCCGGGCGGTATACGAGTCGCTGGCCAGCGAATACTCGGCGCGCATGGTGGCGATGCGCAATGCCACGGAAGCCGCCGACGACTTGCTGGAAGACCTGACGCTGCGCTTCAACAAGGCCCGCCAGGAAGGCATCACCAGCGAACTAATGGATATTGTGGGCGGCACCGCCGCCTTGGAACAAGCCCATGCTGCATAGCCCGGGCCCCAGCAGAAACAGGAGAACCAGCTAGATGGCCTCAGACATCAAGGGCACTGTCACGCGCGTCATCGGCCCTGTGGTCGACTGCGCTTTTCCCGACGGCGACCTCCCGGAGATCCATGACGCGATCTTCGTCCCCATGGACGAAGGCGAAGAATTGGTGTGCGAGGTGCAGCAGCACTTGGGCGGCAATTCAGTGCGCACCGTGTCCATGGGTTCCACTGACGGATTGCGCCGCGGCATGCCGGTCACCTCGCAGGGCGAGCCCATTTCCGTGCCGGTCGGACCCGGTACGCTGGGCCGCATCTTCAACGTGACGGGCCAGCCCATCGACTCCGATGAACCGGTGGAAGCCGCGGCCTACTATCCCATTCACCGCCAGCCTCCACCCTTTTCCGACCGTTCCACCAAGGCGGAGGTCTTCGAGACCGGACTCAAGGTGGTGGATCTGATCGCCCCCTTCACCAAGGGCGGCAAGACCGGCATTTTCGGCGGCGCCGGCGTGGGCAAGACCGTGGTGATCCAGGAACTCATTCACAACGTGGCGGAGTTCCACAGTGGCTACTCCGTCTTTGCAGGGGTAGGAGAACGCAGCCGGGAAGGCAACGACCTGTGGCACGAAATGCGGGATTCAGGGGTGATCGACTCCACCACGCTGGTTTTCGGACAGATGAACGAGCCGCCCGGAGCCCGTTTGCGCGTAGGCTTGACCGGCGTGACCATGGCCGAATATTTTCGGGACGAAGGCCGGGACGTGCTGCTCTTCATTGACAACATTTTCCGTTTCGTGCAAGCCGGATCCGAAGTCTCCGCGCTGCTGGGGCGCCTGCCCAGCGCCGTGGGCTACGCCCCTACCCTGGGCACGGACATGGGGGAACTGCAGGAACGCATCACCTCTACGCACACCGGTTCCATCACCTCGATGCAGGCGGTCTACGTGCCGGCCGACGACTACACCGATCCGGCGCCCGCGACCACCTTCGCCCATTTGGACGCGACCATTACGCTGGAACGTTCCTTGGCCGACCAGGCCCTCTTCCCAGCGGTGGATCCTCTGGGCTCCACCAGCCGCATTCTGGACCCGATCATTCTGGGCGAGAAGCACTACGCAGTAGCCCGCGGCATTCAGCAGATTCTGCAGCGCTATCGGGATTTGCAGGACATCATCGCCATTCTGGGCGTGGAGGAACTCAGCGAAGACGACAAGCTGGCCGTCTCCCGAGCACGCAAGATTCAGCGGTTTCTCACCCAGCCCATGTTTGTGGCCGAGGCCTTCACGGGCATTGAAGGCCGGTTTGTCAAGATTGAGGAGACCCTTGACGGCTTCAGCCAGATTCTGGAAGGAGATCACGACGACTTGCCGGAACAGGCCTTCTACATGGTGGGAACCATTGAGGAAGCCCAACAAAAGGCCGTCTCCCTCAGGGCCGAGAACTAGGTCCCGAACCGGGGGATTGCCATACCATGCCTCTTTTGGTCGAAATTGTCACGCCGGAACGCCTGCTGCTGTCGCAGCAGGCCGACATGGTGCTCCTGCCCGGCGCCGCGGGTCAGATGGGGGTGATGAAGGGCCATGTGCCGCTGCTCACCACCTTGGCTGCAGGAGAGATTGTGCTTACCTTGAACGGTGAGGAAATCGAAGCGCTGGCCGTAGGCGGAGGTCTGGCCGAGGTTCGGCCCGACAAGGTGACCATTCTGGCCGACACGGCGGAACGGAGCGAGGAAATCGACGAGATCCGGGCCGAGGAAGCACGGCAGCAAGCGGAACAAGCGTTGCAGGCAGCCGACGGCCCCGTGCCCTCGCCGGTACATCTGGCCGCTCTGCGACGCAGTCAAACCCGTCTGCGGGTGGCGGAGCGCAGAAAACGGCGACGCTCCTCTTCGCCCGTCGCTTGAACCACTGGCATCTTGGCCTGTGCTGCCAGTGGCCCTGATGATCCAACTGGATAGGTGCAGATCCGGGACCTTGGATCTGTGTCTTGCATTCCCGTCCCTCTTGTCTGATCGCAGACAAGAGGTCATCCTTTCACCGTCCATCCGCCCTTCATTGCAAATCGTCGCTCCCCATGCTACAAAAGCAAATCGGCATTGACCTAGGCACTGTCAACGTACTGGTGTATGTCACTGGCCAAGGCATTGTCAAGCAGGAGCCTTCGGTGGTCGCCGTGCGCGGCAACCAAATGGTCGCCGTCGGGTACGAGGCCTACGACATGCTGGGCCGCAATCCGGACAGCATCCAGGTGGAGCGGCCTTTGCAGAACGGCGTCATTGCCAAGTTTGACGTGACGGAGGCCATGCTGCGTTTCTTCATCCGCAGCGTGACCGGTCGTCGTCCCCTCTTCAAGCCGCGGGTCATGATTTCGACTCCGAAGGGAGTGACCAGCGTGGAAGAGCGCGCGGTGCACGATGCGGCCATGCAGGCCGGAGCCGGAGCCGCCTACCTGATTCCAGAACCTCTGGCCGCCGCATACGGCGCCGGTATGCCCATTGGCACTCCCACAGGCAACATGGTGGTCGATTTCGGAGGCGGCACCACCGAGGCCGCGGTGGTCTCCATGTACGACATCGTGGTATGGAGCAGCATCCGCACCGGCGGAAACCGCATCGACGAAGCCATTGCCAACTATGTGCGCAAGAAGTACAGCCTCTTGATTGGGGAACAGACCTCCGAGGAAGTGAAGATCAACCTGGGCAGCGCTCTGCCCATGGAATACGACTCCAGCATAGAGGTGAAGGGCCGGGACCAGGTGAACGGACTGCCTCGCACCACGCCCCTGACCAGCAGCGAGGTCACGGAGGCCATCGAAGACCCCCTCAGCGCCATCATCACCACCATTCGATCCACTTTGGAACAGACTCCGCCGGAACTGGCTTCGGACATCATCGATCGCGGCATTGTATTGACCGGTGGTGGGGCTCAGCTGCGCTTCCTGGCCGAGCGGCTGACCCAGCAGCTGGGAGTGCCCTGCTATGTGGCGGACAATCCCTTGGCCTGTGTGGCTCTGGGAGCCGGCAGGGCCTTGGAGAACTACCAGATCATGCGCCGCAGTCTGCCGGAAATCCTGTAGCCACAGCCCAAAGTCCAAGCCATCAGGTGGACCTTGCCCGCGATGACACAGAGCGCAACACGGTTAGGAGACATTTTCGCTTGCGCCGCTAGACCGGCGTCATATCTGTGCCTAGGCGGTGTCCATGACCTCGCCGCGCAATGATACAAGTTGGTCCAGAATCTCGTCATAGTCAAGAAGATCCCGGCCTGCATTGGTGAGCAGCTGTGCAGTTGCAATCACGAACCTGTCACCTCGTGACACAGAACCGGCAGCCACCTTCAGCGCGGCAAAGAGTTGGTCAGCCCGGTCCATGAGAAAACACATGAATTCTGGGATCGCATCCAGCTGAAACGCGGATCAGGCACTTACGCATTGGGGATTAAGCGACATGCTGACCACTGACTTGAGCATCCCGCGGCGTTGACTGAACAAGTCCATCCTCAGCAGACGTAAACGCCAAGAATCAGCCATGATCCGGGAAACTCTCATGGCGGGAGAGCCCATCCTGCACCGTACGGGGAGCCAAGACCCGCGGACAGCTTGCGTCGTAGTGAACACGGTTTCACGGGAGATGGGCGGCGGCCCGTAGCAAGCTATCCGGCGAGTGTACAGAGAGCAGGGTATAATTAGCTGCCTAAAGGTTTCGGAAAATCGCTGATAGCCCGATGTGCCGAGCTGTCAGAGGGAACTGGATGCAGAGCGCGTGTCCAGCCAGACCGCAAGATTGCCATTTACACTTGGAACAAGGACCTTCTGAGCATCTGTATCCGGCGAACGTTGCAGTGGGTTTGGGACAAGAGACCACCTTCTGCAGAACAGGCTTGGCCGGAGCACAATCTGCCCCCTGAGAATAGCCCAATTAGAGGTTCGGTATGACCCAGCATTTTGCAAAAAGACGACTCGGCAGCACTGATATCGAAGTCTCCACGCTGAGCGTGGGCGGCACGGGCTTCGGCAACATGTACGAGGCCATTACCGACGAACAAGGCGCCGAGGTAGTGCAGAAGGCCATCAAGGCCGGATTGAATTACTTTGACACCGCGCCGCTGTACGGCCAAGGACTGAGTGAAACCCGCTTGGGCCGGGCTTTTCAGGGCGTGCCCCGGGACAGTTTCTTCGTTTCCTCCAAAGTGGGCTGGCGGCTGCAGCCCTTGGTCGCTGGAGAGAAAGAGGACTCGCTGTTTCCCGGCTCGGCCAAGGCCAAGATCGCCATGGACTATTCGGCCCAAGGCATTCGGGACTCGATCGAAGGCAGTCTGGAACGGCTGCAGTTGGAGTACATCGACATCCTGCTCATGCATGACCCGGACGAAGGCAAGAGCACGGAAACCGGAGAAGCCTTCCAAGCTGAATACAGCCACTTTGCCGAGGCCATGGAGAATGCCTATCCCATTCTGTCTAACATGCGGGACCAGGGACTGGTCAAGGCCATTGGTCTGGGCATGAACCAGTGGCAAATGTTGGCCCAGTTCGCTGAAGCCGGGCAGTTTGACTGTTTTCTGCTGGCCGGACGCTATACCCTGTTGGAACAGGGTCCCTTGTCCGAATTTCTGCCCATGTGCCAGGAGAAGGGCATCAGCATCATCATTGGCGGGCCCTACAACTCGGGCATACTGGCCACGGGTGCCATTGAGGGCTCCCACTACAACTATCAAGAGCCGCCGGCACGGATTCTGCAGAAGGTCAAGGGCATGGAGGCCATGTGCATCCGGCATGGCATCACGCTGCAGGCAGCCGCCCTGCAGTTCCCGCTGGGCCACTCCGCGGTGGCTGCGGTCATCCCGGGCATGAAGTCCGTGGAGGAAGTGCAACAGAACCTGGCCAATATGGTGATGGACATTCCTTCCGATTTCTGGACCGAACTCAAGGACCGGGTGCTGATCGACCCGGACTCTCCCACTCCGGCGTAAGTTCACAGGTCCGTCCCACAAGACAATACAGGCCGCCTTTCGGCGGCCTGTATGCATTTGCTCGACCGACTTCTGTCGGGCAATTCGAGACGCCTTTCCCGGATCTGTGGAGAGATGCCAACCGGCACGGCACAGAGGAACTGGCGGGGGACGGCTTCACGCACCCGCTTGCCGGCGCCAAGGCACTTTTGCCACACGTAGTACACTGACGGTGTCAACATCCTTCCGGTCCGCATCCTCGCCATGTCGCAGTCGCAGCTTGAAATCCACACCCCTTTGCCCCGCATCTCTCGCCGACTCCACTCGGATCTGCAGAAGCGACCCTCCGCAGACGTCTTGCAGCACATCCGCGCGTTGCCCCATTACATCCCGGACTATGACTATCGACCCGACCTGTACCAGTACACGGAAACACATACCACGGACCCGGACTATGTGGTGTTGGGGGTGGGGATGATGTCGCCCACGTACGGACATTCGGAAGCCTTGAATCACGTAGACCGCGCCCTGAATCTTCTGATCCAGATGTCTGCTGCGACACTCCACGTCAGTCGGGAAGTGAATATCATGGGGATTCCCGGCAGCTTCTTTGCCTCTGTACGGCATACCTCCACCTTGCAACCGGACCTGGCGGTATGGACTGGGCCACCACCGCCTCGATCGCACGCATCCTATCGATATGACCGAGATGGGACGCCTCTGTTGGCGGTGGAGGTGGCCTCTCACTCGGACCGGAGTCAGCGTGACAACGATTGGCACAAGAAGATGTTCGCGTATGCCAGCATGGGGATCCGGGAGTACTGGATCGTGGACGAGCAACAGTGGGACCCCCTTCAGGGATTCTCGCTGGATGCGGCAGACGGCGCCCCTCACATCCTGCAGGCCTATCGTCCCATCGCCGCTGGCGCTGATGGAGGCAGGGACAGCATGGTGCTGGATGCGTCTCTGCGCTGGGTTGAGGATGACATTCAATGTTGGCATGAAGAACAGGGAAAATGGGTCCGGGTAGCGGACATACCTCTCATGCAGGCCAGAAGCAAGGGCAGGACTGAGGGCAGAATTGAGGGAGAACTGAAAACATGGAGTCGCATGCTGCACCGCATGCTGGATGCGGCGGCGCCCGGCGCCGCCGACGCAGTGCTGCAACATTGGGCCACGGCTGTCCCGTCCACTTGGCCAAGTGACGAGACCTTGGATCGGTTGGTCTCCACACCGGAGGCATGGCGCCACCTGCTGCTGGGAGAACCCCACTCGGACAATGGGGATGTCTGAATCGCGGCGGTTCAGGCCCTGACTCACCCCTCCGCCATCACTGGCCACATCATCACGACGATTGCCCAAAACTCCGTGCTCTTGTGGCAGGGCGATGAAGCGATCGGGCAGGAAGCATCTACAATGACGATATTCCATCTCTTTGAAGGAGAACCATCGCGTGGTGCAATACGGACTTCCATTTCGAGATTTTTACCGATCCGATGACCCAAACCGGTCAGGCAAGCTGATCAGAGGCATGATTACCGTTCTGATTTCCTTGCTGCTGACTCCCGTTCTGGTGGGCATAGTGGGTTGGATGATCCTTGCGGGATATGGCTTGCGCCTCCTCCGCAATGTCCAGAACGGAGAGGAGCATCCTCTGCCCGAATGGGGGCAGAACCGGGAAGATCTGGAACGGGGATTCCGATTGTTCGTGGTCGCGCTGGTCTGGTCCATACCGAGCGCCACGTTTTCGCTCCTTGTAGCCTCGGGAACACTGTCCGAAGCCGTGGGCAGTCCACTGGGCGGCCTGTGCTCGCTACTGGTAGTCTTGGTGAGCCCAGCCTATTCCATCCGCATGGCACAGGACCAAAGCACAATTTCGGACGGTCTCCAGTTTGGAGACTTGATCCGCTGGACCTTGGACCACATTGGTTCGGTCCTCTTGGCGGTGGTGGCGTATTTTGCCGTGACAATCGGCCTGATGCTACTCGGGCTCCTCGGCGTGATAGCCTTGGGCGTTGGTCTGCTGATCACCATGCCCTTGGCGATGTTCGTGGCCTCCCTGTACCCGATGCATCTCTACGGACAACTGGCCCACGAGTCTTGATCGGGAAATAATGGTGTGACCCATCCGCAGGGCTCCCTTTCGGAAGGGGAGGGATCTTGTAATTGGCGCTTGTCGGTCCATGGCGCTGCATGCCAGAGGCGCTCTGGACAGAAAACCGCTCGGGAGTGGACTTGACAACCCATGTGGAACTGGGCGATTCTCGTACGGCCGACGATCCACTCCGCCTGCGGGCATCCCGTCCCCTTTCCTACTTCTTGCCGGGAGCAATCAAGGGTTTCCGTTGGCCGACAAGATCCTGCAGAGTCCACAATCCAATGTACCATACAGGTAGAATAGACACAGGGCTAGGGTAGGCCCAGACAAAAATGCCCAGGGGTTGCAAGGCCATGTTCCAAATGTGGGGCAATCCCGGCAACGGTGAAAGGGCTGGAGGAAATCGCCATTTATGGACAAAGGCTATGCACATCCCGAGGTGCTGAAGGACACGGATTGGGTCGCGGCGCATCTCAAGGATCCCAAGGTGGTACTGCTGGAAAGCAACGAAGATCCATCCCTCTATGAAGTGGGTCACATTCCGGGTGCCGTGGAATTGAACTGGATGCGTGACCTGAACGATGAGGTGGTCCGTGACTTTGTTTCGCGGGAAAAGCTCACGGAACTCTTTCGCCTCCTAGGGATCGAGAACGAATCCACCATTGTCCTGTACGGAGACAAAAACAATTGGTGGGCTTGCTATGCCTTTTGGGTGCTGCAGCTGATGGGGGTGCAGAATCTGCACGTGATGGATGGCGGGCGCCAGAAGTGGCTGGAAGAGGGACGCGAAATTACCCGAGAACCGTTCATGAGCCAACGATCCGACTACAAGCTGCCCGAACCCCCCGTCCAGAATATTCGGGCCCTGCGAGACGAAGTGCTGTGCCATACGCAGGCCGGCTTGCCCTTGGTGGATGTCCGCAGTCCCGCCGAATACTGGGGCGAGCTGCTGCACATGCCGGACTATCCTCAAGAGGGGAGCTTGCGGGGGGGGCATATTCCTCACGCCAAGAACATCCCTTGGGCCCGCGCCGCCAACACGAACGGCACCTTCAAGAGCGCCAGCGAACTGCGGGACATCTATGAAGGAGAGCAGGAATTCAGTGCGACGGACGACATCATCACCTACTGCCGCATCGGTGAACGCAGCAGCCATACCTGGTTTGTCCTGACGTACCTGTTGGGATACGAGCGGGTCCGCAACTACGATGGCTCCTGGACGGAATGGGGCAACGCCGTAGGGGTTCCCATCGAAATCTAGCGCTCGCGGTATGCACCGGTGCGGTCGGTACAGATGCACAAGCAGGCCCCAATCCTCCTTTGAGGGGTACCTCGCCCCTCAACGAAAGTCTTTCGGCCATGATGCTGTCAAGATTAGTCATGCACCGAACCCGGCAGAGACCCAAGCGCAACTTCCCAGCCGTACCGCCGCTGTACATGGCATTTCACGCACGATTCCCATGCCATGACTGAACCTTCGGCCTCCTCCAAGCATCGGGTGGCTCTGACCCGAGATCTGGGCGTGGGCGCCATCACCATGATTGGGGTGGGCGCCATGATTGGCGCCGGCATCTTCGCTTTGACCGCCTTCGCGGCAGGACATGCTGGCCCCGGACTGCTGCTGGCCTTCTTCCTCAATGGCTGCATCGCACTCATCATAGGCGGCAGCTACGCCGAACTGGGAGGTTCCTTCCCGGCTGCCGGTGGCGGCTACCTGTGGATCAAGCAGGGCATGAACGATCTCTTTGGCTTTCTGTCCGGCTGGATGAGTTGGTTTGCCCAGTCTCTGGCATGCGCTCTATACGCCTTGGTGTTCGGCTCCTTCGCGGTGGAACTTATGGCTCTGTGGGGGCTTGACCTCATGGACTACTGCTCGGGAAATGGCGAACGTACCTGTCCGCTAGTGCATTGGACCCAGGTCGGGCTGGGCGTGGCGATGGCGATAGGCTTCACCTACATCAATTTCCGCGGTTCCTCGGAAACTGGACTGGTAGGCAATATAGTCACCAGCATCAAGATCCTGATCCTGCTGCTGCTAGCGGGCTTCGGCATCGCTTCCATCTTCGGCGAAGGCGCGGGCGCCGCCGTCATGAACGACTCCTTCACGCCCTTTCTGCCCTTTGGCATGTGGGGGGTCTTTGTAGCCATGGGCCTGACCTTTATTGCCTTCGAAGGATTCGAGATCATCACCCAGAGTGGCGAGGAGGTCAAGAATCCGGCTCGCAGCATCCCGTTGGCCATCGGCCTCAGCATTGCGATCTCGGTCACCATCTACCTGCTGACCGCCTTTGTGGTGCTGGCGGGCATCAAGTCCCCGGACTCCTCGATTCCAGTCTATGCCTACCTAGGCCAGCTGGGAGAGCTGGGCATGGTCGAGGTAGCGGCGCAGATCTTCCCCCGCGGCGGCCGTTTCATGTTGTTGCTGGCGGGTCTGGCCAGTACCACCAGCGCCCTGAACGCCACGTTGTATGGTTCGAGCCGCGTGAGTTTCGCCATGGGCCGGGACGGCAACCTGCCGCCCATCTTCGGTCGGATCAATCCCCGCAATTTCACTCCGTATCTGGCGGTGCTGATGAGCGGATTGCTGGTAGTGGTGATGTCCGTGGCCTTGCCGATTGAGGATGTAGCGGCCAGCACCAGCATCATGTTCCTGCTGCTTTTCATGATGGTCTGCTACTCGGTAGTCAGCCTGCGCCGGCGCCGGCCGGACTTGAAACGCAGCTTCAAACTGCCCGGTGTACCCTATACCCCTTGGATTGGCATCGGCATCTGCTGCCTGCTGGCCCTCTCTCTGGTCAGCCTCAGCCTGCTGGCTTGGGGCACGGCCATTGCCTGGATGATCGCGGGACTGACCGTGTATCTGTTCGTCAACGTGCCCAACCGCACCAAGTGGGAGGTGGATCCAAACCGGGTGTTGTCGGAAAACCGGACCGCCCTGCGTCTGGAGGCCGCTTCGGAGGACCTGCGCACCGTGCTCGTGCCCGTGAAAGATCGGTACATGGCCAGCAGTCTGGGCATGCTGGGAGCCATCTTCGCCCAGCATTCCCGGTCGGAGCTGTTTGCCTTGCATGTCGCCAAGTTGCCCAGCATGGAACTGGCCGTGCCACAAGACTACCTGGACCTGATTGACCGGGACCTGACCCAAAATGCCGTGCGCCATGCCAAGCGTCTGGAACTGACGCATCGAGAACTGACGTTGGTGGGGCGGAACGTGGGCCAGTCCATCAACGCCATTGCCCAGCGGTACCATTCCGAGTTGATCCTGTTCGGCTGGCCCGGAGCCCAGGTCGGCGGCAAGCACGCCTTTGGATCCGTCATCGATCTCATTGGCAGCAACCCACCCTGCGATATTGTGGTGGCGCATTTCAACAGCCGCTGGCAACGGCCACGGCGCATCGTGATCCCCAGCCGCGGACAAGGGGCCAATCTGCGCATGACCTTTGAAATCACGCACATGATAGTGGAGCACTACGCCGCCTTGGATGCCGCGCGCGCCGCGCAGGGCGAAGAGGACCTGCCGGTCCCGGTACAAGTGCGCACCATTTACGCCGTCACTTCGCAGGACGACAAGGAAAATGTGCCCCTCGTACGCCAGAACTCGCTGCAGATGGCGGAAGCCGCGGGCGTAGAAACCACGTTCGCGGTCATCGAGGGCGCTGAGATCGAGGATGCCATTCTGGCGGCTTCCCGCAACGCGGACCTGCTGATGCTGGGGGCCTCGGACGAGGGCTTCTTCACGCAGCATTTCCGAGGCACCATCCCGGAACGCGTGATGCGCAAGTCATCCGCCAACGTGATCATGAATCACAAGTACCAAGGACAGGTATCCAACATCCTGCGCCAGTTCATGCAGGAACCCCTTTCGCTGGAAGACCCGCCGACCCCACCCGCCGACGCGGAGAATTCCCCCGCGGACACGTGACAGGTCTCTCCGTAGCCCCGCGCGCTCCTTGGGCCACGGGGCCCTTGCCTACCGCCGGGCGTCGCGGTACCGGACCAGAGCCATGAAGGTCTGGCTGTCCAACAGATCCTCTTCGATCGCGCTCGCTGCCAGCATCTGATCGATCAAGGCCAACGCCTTGTTGCGGCCAATCTTGAGCCGCCGCTGCAAAATGGAAACGGACAGCGTCGTACCCGTCTCGGCGATGTCCAGCGCTCCTTGATAAAAATCCATGCCCTGTCCCGGATTCGCCTCCGGCCGATCCTCTGCCCTCAAGGGAGCGACCGGCAACGGGGAATCAGGTAGAACTTCCGATGGCGCAGGCAAGACCGGCTTGCCTGCCAACCTGGATGCGGACAGCTCGGTGACCTTGGGCTCCGCCGCCGTCGCATCCAGTCCCATCCTTTCAGCGGCGGTTGATTCGGATGGTGCGGACGCGGGCCGGGGCTGTGCCGCTTCCTTCCGATCGGCCCGCCCTTCCTCCGAGAGCTGCGTTTCCCACCCCGCGCCCGGGTCCACCATGCCCGAGGCGTCGACGCTTTCTGTATGGTCTCCGGCGTCCTGTTGCGTCAGCCATTCCTGCACCGCTGCCTGGGTCGCGTGGACTTCCTCCTTCTGCTGCTGTTCCTTCTTCCAATATTCCACCACCCGGTGTATCTCCACGTCACTGACCCAGGTGCCTTGCACGCGTCCGGACCGCGTGGCATCGGGGGAGACAAAGAGCATGTCCCCCTTGCCCAGCAATCGCTCGGCTCCCGGACCATCGATGATGACCCGGCTGTCCGTCTGGCTGGACACGGCAAAGGCAATCCGGGCGGGGAAATTGGCCTTGATCAGACCGGTAATCACGTCCACCGAAGGCCTCTGGGTGGCTATGATAAGGTGAATGCCCACGGCCCGGGCCATCTGGGCTAAGCGGCAGATGGAACGCTCCACCTCTTGCGGAGCCATCATCATCAGGTCCGCCATTTCATCGATGATGACCACGATGTAGGGCAGCGGGCGTTCTCCCTGCCGCCCGCAGAGCGCATTGTACCGCTTGAGGTCGCGGCACTTGGCCCGATTCAGCTTGTGATACCGCTGGTCCATCTCCTGGACACACCAGTCCAGAGCCCGCTCCGCTTCCTCCACGTCGATGACCACCTTCTTGATCAGATGGGGAATATCGTTGTACTCGCTCAATTCCACCATCTTGGGATCCACCATCAGCAACCGCAGCGTATCCGGGGAGTGGGACAGCAGCAGTGTGGAAATGATGGCGTTGATGCAGACCGACTTGCCGGTCCCGGTCGCTCCGGCAATCAACAGATGTGGCATCTTGGCCAAGTCCGACACCACGGGCTGCCCCTTCACGTCCTCCCCCAAGGCCAAGGGCAGATCCGCATCCATGGATTGGAACTGTTCGCTCAGGAAGAGTTCCTTGAGACTGACCGAGTTGCTGCGGGTATTGGAAATTTCGACGCCCACGTAGCTGGTGCCGGGAATGGGCGCCTCAATCCGTACGGACTGGGCCGCCACGGCCAAGGCCAGATCATTGCTCAGGCTGGTAATCTTGTTCACCTTGACCTTGGTCCGATGCGGACGGCCCTTGTTGTCCAACCGCTGGATGTAGCCAGGCTTGATCAGGTACTGGGTGACCGATGGACCCTTGTATGCGCCCTCGAACGTGGCGGGCACCCCGAACAAACCCAACGTTTCCTGCAGCAGCGTGCCGGTCTGACGAACATGCTCATCCGATTCCGCCACCCGCTCGTGATCTTCCAGCATGTGTTTCAGCACGGGCATCTGCCAGTGATCGGCCACGGTCACGGTACCGATCACGGGGGAGAGCGGATTCACGGCGGCGCGCGGCGGAACTGGAGCGGGAGAGACGACTGCCTGCGGCGCCACCTGCGGTTGCACCGGCAAGGGCAAGGGATCCGCTTGCTGCGGAGGGCGGTGGCGGGTCCGCTGCAGGATGGCGATGTACCGGATCTCCCAACGCCGATATCGTTCCCGCCAAGGGCCCAGATCCACATGCCAGGAACGCAGCCAGAGGTAGGCCCGGGTTGCCGCCGGCCACGGCTTGAGGCGGTAGTCTCCCTGAGGTACACGGCCCAGCAGATCCCAGAAGCCCAGCATCATGCGCTGCACCGCGGCCAGTCCCTGCAACACCAAGGACTTCTGCATCATGTAAAGGCTTACAACGGTCAACACCGTCAGAATCAGCCAAGCGCCCAGCGGACCCAGCAAGCCCTGCAACTGCGCTCCCAGCATGCGGCCCACCCAGCCGCCGGCCGAATCGGTGAGGGGTGACAGCAGTCGCGCCGTTTCGAGAAACGGATCTCCCGGCGCTAGGGTCATGGCCACCACAAAGCAGAGATAGAGCAGCAGAAAGCCCCATGGCTTGCGCCAGTCCAGTCCCGGCATCTGCTCCACGGAGCGGATAATGATCCAGAAGCCGAGAAAGCCCAAGACAAAGGGAATGCCCCAGACGGCAGCCCCAAAGCCGCGTTGCAACAGATCAAGCCAGAAGGAGGTCAGTCGGCCTTGATTGCCGGACATCAGACTCAGCAGAGTCAGCGTCGAGACCAGAACTAGGACGGCTCCATTGAACCTCGCGTTCAGCAGGGAGTTCTGCAGCAACTGGAGCGAAGGAGCCACTTTGGATGCTTTACGTCGGGCCATCTGCATACACTGGGCTGGACCAAGCCGCGCGGGACCGCCACCGTGATCCACGGTGGCTCAAGGATACAAGTGGGACACGCGCGACATGTCCCCTCTTTCATTGTACAAAGGATGACAACGCGCACAGTAGGGCAGGCAGCTACTTCAGGGTCAGCAGCTTGGACATAACCACCGGGCGCCGTCCGAATTCACTCCGGCAAAAGCGTTGGAGCGCTCTTCGCACATCCTGCTCTATGTCCTTCGGGCTGGTTCGTACGCCGCGGGCCGTCAATTTGTGGAACAACTTGGTGACCAGCTGGTGTGCCGGACCGTGGAACTCGCTCTCCTCTTCGGGATACAGAAACCCTCGGGTATGGATGAGGGGCTGTCCCAGCATCCGGCGATTGCGTGGATCATAGCCAATCACGCAGCTCACCACCCCGCCTTCCTTGAGCCAATGCCGTTCCTTGATGATCTGCGCGCTGTCGCTGATGACGTGGCCGTCAACCAGGATCTGAGTCGCGGACACATGTTCGTCGTACCAAGCCCGAGTCTCGGGCAGACCGTCGCTGCCTGGACCCCCTGTGCGCTCCAAGGACAGCACCTCTCCGTCTTCCAGCACGAAGATGTCATCCTCGTGCATACCGACCCGATGCGCATTGCGTGCATTGAGCAGCAAGTGCCGATACTCGCCATGGACTGGCACAAAGTAGCGAGGCCGCAACAACGACAGCATTCTCTGGTTCTCTCGCTGGCTGCCGTGGCCAGAGACATGAATGTCAACCAGGCAATGATAGAGGACTTCGGCCCCCAGCCGGAACAGCCGGTTGATCATGCCGTAGAAGGCCACCTCGTTGCCGGGAATGGGGCTCGCCGAGACAATCACAGTGTCCGTGGGCCGTATGTCATGATCTCGGTGCGTCTCCTGACTGAGGCGATTCAAGGCGCTCATGGGCTCGCCCTGGCTGCCGGTGATGAGGACGCACACCTCCTGACCCGGCAGATTGTTGATCTCCTTGGTGGAAAGCATCTCCTGCTTGTTGAAGTCCAGGTAGTTGAGCTGCACGGCGTTGTTGCCGTAGGTGAACATGGAGCGGCCCACCCACCCCACTCTGCGCCCATTGCGCCGGGCCAGCGTGATGACCTGCTGCAGCCGGCTCACGTTGCTGGCAAAGGTGGAGACAAAGATGCGCCCGGAGGCCTCTTCGAAGAGCTTCTGCAGATTGTCTTCAATGGTAGCCTCACTGTTGGTGGGACTGACTTCCTCGGCATTGGTGCTGTCTGCCATCAACAGCAACACACCCTCTTCACCCCAACGGGCCAGCCGCTCTTCATTGACCGGATCGTCCACGATGGGGCGTTCGTCGAACTTGAAGTCCCCGGTATGGATGAGGCGTCCCACCGGAGTCTTGATGGACGCGCCCATGCTGCTGGGAAAGCTGTGGTTGACCTGAAAGAACTCCACTTCGAAGCAGCCCAGCTGCAAGCGGCTCTCCACGTCTACCACCCGCAACAGATCCAGATCCTCGCTGGACACTCTCTGATCCTGCAACTTGTGGCGCACCACGCCCATGGTCAGGTCCGCCCCGTAGATGGGGACCTTCAGCCCGAAGTCGTTAAGCAGAAACGGCAGGGCGCCGATGTGATCTTCGTGGCCATGGGTCAGCACAATGGCCCGCACCCGATCCCGGTTGTCCAACAGATACTCCATGTCCGGAATAATCAGGCTCACTCCGGGTTCCTCGGCGGTCGGGAACATGCTGCCCGCATCCACGACCAAGATGTCATCCTCGAATTCCACCAGCATCATGTTCTTGCCGATGGTGCCCAAGCCTCCCAGGGGAACCAAGCGCAACACGCCCGTATTCGTGGTGGGGGCAAGCTCCTGTCGCTCTTTCATCTGTACATTCATTGTCGTGATTTCTCTCTTTTCATGATGGGGCGGCCACCACCGTGTCTGCTGGCTAGGGACGCCATGGTTGTCAAGGGGGTGGATTCGGTGTCCACGCTGCCTCCACGCGGGAGCGGAACCCGGATTTCGCCTGCAAGGCGCTCCGCCTTCATGTCGTTGCAGCGTTAAAACAGGGTTTGTTGGGTCAGCGGCAAGGGGTCCGCTGGATCCCGGTAATCCGGATCCCCGGGATGCGGGACGCCAGCTGGCAAGGCATCGCCTCTCCGCGCGCGTTCATTGGCTTGCAGGGCTCTCTGGACAAGGCTGGGGAGTCGACCGAAAGCCTTTTGGTATTCAAGCATCCAGTTGGGGTTACGCAAGACCGCCGCCGGATGAAACAGCGGAACAATGCAGCGACCTCGCCCGATGTTGCGTACCTTGCCTTGAATACGGGTGATCTTCTCCCGAGGCAGCCAGCGTTGCATGCTGAAACGCCCCAAGGTCACAATGATTCGGGGATTGATCAGGACAATCTGCCGGTCCAGAAAATCACGGCAGGATTCAATCTCGCCCGGCAAGGGATCGCGATTGTCTGGCGGCCGACACTTCACTATGTTGGTGATATAGACGCTTTCCCTGTCGATCTCCACTGCGCGCAGCATCTTCGTCAGCAGCTGTCCGCTGCGGCCGACAAAGGGCCGACCCTGCTGATCTTCATCCTGCCCGGGCCCCTCACCGACAAACAAGACCACGGAGTTCAAGTCCCCCTCACCGGGCACGGCATGCGTGCGCTCCTGACAGAGACCGCATGCGGTACAGGCCCTGACCTCGACCTCCAGTTCGGCCAAGGCAACCTGCCGATCAGAATCCGCCATGTCGATCCTCCAAGGTATAGCTGCCCGCCGTCTGGGCGATCCGTACACATTGGTGTTGTTGACGCAACGCCTGCTGTACAGTCTGTCCCTGCAGCTGGGAAATGGACATCAACACGGCATCTTCGCCGTCGGGATATCCGCCCGGTTGCATGCCGTCCTCCCGGAATCCGTGTTGAAAATAGAGACGACGCGCCACGAAATTCGATTCCCGCACTTCCAACAGGACTTCCAATACGCCGGACCTTGTCATTTCCCGCAAGACCTGCAGCAGCAGCCAGCGGCCCAGTCCCAAACCGCGCACAGCGGCCAGGCACCCCAGTTTGAGCAGATGCGCCTGGCTGCCGTGGTCGACATAGCAGGCGTAGGCCACGACCAAGGAACTGGGGAGGGGAAAGTCCATTTCATTCTTGACGCGCAACACCCGCCAATTGAACCGCTGCTTCCGATACCACAATCGCTGGATCTGCGACAGACTCATGGGAGGATCGAAACACTCCCGATCCACCTGTGAAACTGCAGCCAGATCCCGCCGCGCCATGGGGGCAAAGTGGATGGTCAAAGGAGGGGCTGCCTCCTGCGGCACGGCCATCAGGGGTTCCGTGGGTAGATGGGGGCCAAATGGCGCGGCAGATGCCAGTCCTGGTCCGTTTGCCACCGATGCCACGCCAAGCGCGCCAACTGGGTCGCGGAAGGCTGTCGATCCAAGGCATCCCAATATCGTGCATGCGCCAACTCCGCCACCGTGGCCTGCAGCGGAGCAGACAACTCCCCTCCAATCCAGACTTCGGTATCTGCAGTGGGTTTCAGGTCTCGCAGAAACGTCTCCAAGGCCTGTGCCGTGCCCCCATGATGGTCTTGTGCCACCGGATACCGCCATGGAGTCCGATGCTCCAGGACAGTCCAATGGTAATGGCCCCGTCCCGCCGGCAGCACGGCGATCAGGTTTGCCTGGCAATCCAAGTGTCGCGTCAGCTGCCACAAGGAATACAGCATTGGCGTCGGCGCCGGCAAGCCCATCAACGGCAAGGGCCGAGCGGCGCCGGCGGCCAGGCCTTTTGCCACACTGAGACCGATCCGGACTCCTGTATAGCTGCCGGGCCCTGTGCAGACGGCTACCAGATCCATGTCCGTCACCGACTGTGCACCTTGATGCCAAGCCTGTTGAATGACGCCGGCCAATTCCCGCGTCTGGGCCCGGAAAGATTGCCAAGCAAGAGCATACAGGGGATTGAGAGTATCCGTGTCAAACAGGCTGACTTGGGCTAGACTGGTAGAAGTGTCAATCGCCAGAATCACCATGAGGCCTACGATTCTCCCGTTTGCCGCCTACAACCACAAGGACCCGTCGATGCCGCCTCGCCCCGCCCAAATTGGCGCCCACCTGTCCGTGTCGGGCGGCCTGCATCAAGCCGTGGACCGAGCCCTCGACCTGCATATGACCGCGGTGCAGATCTTTACTAAGAACAACCGGCGCTGGCAGGACAAGCCACTTACGGAGACGGCCATCACCGCCTGGCGCGAGCGCTTCGCGGCGTCCGATCTGATGGCGGCCGTATCCCATGCCAGCTACCTTATCAATCTGGCAGCCGAGGAGCAACCCCTCCAGACCCGGAGTCGCCTGAGTCTGCGAGACGAGTTGCAACGCGCCCAGCAGCTGGGCATCCCGCAGGTGGTTCTGCACCCGGGAGCTCACAAGGGCGCGGGCCCGGAGGCAGGCATGCAGCGGATCGCGGAAGCCGTGCGCGCCACATATGGTGAACATCCCGAACTGGCCGACACCCGTCTGCTCTTTGAAATCATGGCCGGCCAAGGCACCGTGATTGGGCGCAGTCCCGCGGAACTGGGGCGTCTGCTAGGACAACTGGAAGGAGAGGCCACAACAGGTGTCTGCCTAGATACCTGCCACGCGTTCGCCGCGGGCTTTGATCTGCGCACTGCGGAAGGCTACGCCGACTTCATGGCACAATGCGACAGGGACTTCGATCTGGCCACCGTGGGTTGCTGGCATCTGAACGACAGCCAAGGGGCGCTGGGCAGTCATCTGGACAGACACCAGCATCTGGGCACAGGGGAACTGGGTGCATCGCCCTTCGCCTGCATTCTCAACGACCACCGCTGGTTTGAGACGCCACTGCTGCTGGAGACACCCAAGACCGTCGAACGCGCTTCGGATCTCAAGAACATGCAATTTCTGGGGAGACTGCTGGCAGACTCCCGGCGAATCCCGGCTGGACTGATGGCCGAAACGCTATCCGAAAATGCGGAGTAGCGACTAATAGATCTGGACCGACGAATCCACGTCTCTCGCCCAGCCGTTGGTCCCGCCTGCCATGGATTTCACATTGGTGTAGCCCCGTTCCATGAGCCAAGCCGTGATCTTGGCGCTGCGTCCGCCCATCTTGCAAAAAAGCACGGCATCCACATCCTTGTCCTGCAGTTCCGCCGGAATGCCGGCTTCGCCTTGATCGCGCAAGACGCTGAGGGGCATGTGCAGCGCACCGGGAAGAGACGCAATCTCCAGTTCTTCCGCTTCGCGTACGTCCACGAACTGGAAATCCTCTTGGTTGGCCATGCGCCGGGCGACTTCCGACGGGATTACCTCGGGGGCGTTGAAATCATTGGGCATGAAAATGTCTTCTCTGTTCAGTTGGCTATGAAGGGATCCTCCGGCGCGTCATCGAAATCCGTCTCGATGATGGGCTGGCGTTCCGAGAACCCCGCGTCCGTGTCGTGCCAGTAAGCCACGTCCTCTTCCCCATGCTGCCAGCACAAGTATACCCGCCGCCCCCGTCGCAGGGACAGGAAGTCCACCAGACCGACATCCACGTCCTTGACCAGGATCCCCATGGCCACGATGTGGCGCACAGCCGAGGTCAAGCGGGCAAACTGCTCGGTGAGATCCGTGACGTGCGCATTGCCACCATTGGTGGCGCTCTCGCGCAAGACCGGCCATACCAAGGGCCGCAGCTCCATGATCTGGCGGCGCGCCTCCTGCATGCTGTCCATGAAGGCCTTCACGCGCGGCAAGGCGCGCCTTGCCTCCGAGATGGTGTAGACACGCAAGCGGGCCGGTTCAGCCATAGGCCATAGGATCCGCCGCGGCCCGTGGAAAGGTCAGGGAACGGTGCGCTACTGGCCGCACCCGGCTCCGCCACCCTCTTGGCCTTGCCCCTCCTCCGTCCGGAAGCTGCTGCCGCACCCGCAAGTGCTGACGGCATTGGGGTTCTCAATATGGAAACCGCCCCCCATGAGGGAGTCCACATAGTCAATATGGGCCCCGTCCACATAGAAAGAGCTGGTCGGGTCCACATACACGGTCATGCCATGCTGCTCGGAGACTTCGTCTCCATCCCGCCCCATTTCTTCAAAGGTCATGCCGTACTGCATTCCACCACAGCCGCCGCCTTTGACGAAAACGCGCAGTCCGTGCGAGCTGGCCATGCCCTTTTCGTCCATGACCTGTTGCAGGCGACCCGCTGCAGTCTCAGTTAAGGTAATCAAGTCAATCCTCCTCCATCCAATCCATTCAACAACTTCAGTTCTCTGCCATTATAGCGTGAGTCGAGACACCGCGGCGGATGCAACGGGTCGGTACCCGGGTACCGACCCTCCATTTCCCCAAGGCGTCCGATCCGGGCTGCCTGTCAGCCGCCCAGCTGGTTCATGGCCCGGTTCTCCGCAAAGGCTCCCAGCGCCAGATCATGCCCCCAAGGCTTGTGGAAGGCCCCCTCCCACATGATGCGCCGCATCTCGGCCCGGGAACTGCCCGCCCGCAGAGGCGTAATCAGGTCCACTTCATCCTCCTTGAGCAGACACAAGCGCAATTTGCCATCCGCAGTGAGGCGCAGGCGTGCGCAGCCTTGGCAGAAAGGCTCCGTCACGCTGTTGATGAAACCCAAAGAGCCCTTGGCGCCAGCGATGCGGTACGGCCGGCTGGGGTCTATATAGTCGTATCCCACCTCCTCCAGCGGACCAAAGTGGCTTTCGATGTTTTCCTGCATCTCGCGGAAAGGCACCACGTTGGATTGCTGAAAATCGGTCACGGCATCGAAAGGCATCATCTCGATGAAGCGCACTTCCCAATCGTGCTCCAGAGTCAAGGCCGCCAGATCCAGCATGTCCTGCCCATCATTGAAGCCGCGCACGATCACGGCATTGAACTTGAGTGGGGTCAGACCTGCGGCCACCACCGCGTCCACGCCGCGCCAGACATCCGCCACCTGGCCCCAGCGGGTCAGGGCATGAAATTTCTCTGCGTCCAAGGTGTCCAAACTGACATTGACCCGATTGAGGCCAGCTTCCTTGAGTGGAGCCGCCAATTGATCCAACATAAGGGCATTGGTGGTCATGGCCAAGTCCTGCAGTCCTGGCAGCGCCGCCAACCGGCGCACCAGCCTCACCACACCAGGCCGGACAGTGGGTTCGCCGCCTGTCAGGCGAATGCGGGTCACGCCTAGACTGACTGCCACTGCCGCCAGTTCCAAGATTTCATCATCCGTCAACAGGTAGGCCTTGGGCATGAACTGCATGTTTTCCGGCATGCAGTAGACACAGCGCAGATTGCAGGTGTCGGTCAAGGAGATGCGCAGATAGTGCAAGGTGCGTCCGAAGCTATCCGTGAGGGCGGCGCCGGGCACATAGCTCGGTGCCGGGTCCATGGTGATCCGGCCCCGGGGAGTGAAGTCAACGATGGCGGACATGGCGGCAGGTACGGGTGTGTCCGAGGACACCGGTGGCACGATTGGGGGAGGAGAAACGGCCCCTCAGGCCAATTCAATGCGGGTCGCGCCGAGTCCCGTCACATGAAAGGTGCAACAGTCATCGTCATGCGCCAACACTTGGTCATGGGAACACGGTTGTCCCACCAGCTCGCTGACCAGAGCCAGATCCATTTGGCACAGCTCCCGATATTCCCGCGGCAGATCTCCATAGGGGCAGCTGTGAGTCTGCAGGGACAGGAGAGACTCGCCGTCAACCTGCTTCTGGACCACTGTGGCCCCGTATCCATGAGCCGAGAGAGTTTGACTGGCGCGCTGGAAACGTTCCACCGACGGCATTGCGGCCAGATCCTGCGATTCGAAATCACGGGCCAGCTGTTGGCCCATGTGCTGAAACAGGCGCGTCATCTTGTCGGGGGACGACAGAGAGCGAAGCTGGCGCAACAGGCCTTCCACCAGCCATGGAGTGCAGCGCTGCACCTCCCGCCTGCCTTCCGGGGTCAAGGCGTAATGCACCGCGGGACGTCCTACATCGCCCGATGCGGGCGATGACACCCTTTGGATGTAACCGCTTTCCTCCAAGGCCAATAGGTGATAGCGCAGCGAAGGCGGTTTGATGTCCAGCCAGTGGGCCAGATCCGCGGCAATGCCACGACCCTGCTCCTGCAGGATCTCCAGAATTCGCTGTCGCGTGGCATGCATGATGTCGCTTCACTCCTTGGGCCGCCACTGGCATCGGGAATCCGACCAACAACCGATTGTAGCACAAGCGCTTTTGACCTCCCGTGCAAAATCTGGGGATCCTCGCAACCCCACCGGCACATAAAGGACGCCCGAAATCCAATGGAGCCATCCCTGTACACAGGACAAGCATCCTGGGAGTGGACCTCTCCCCTTCAAGACCGATGCATGTACTTCCAGACCCATAGCCCCGCGTTGATCTCACAGGGCGGCGGGAGTGCAGACAATGGAGTCGGGGGAGAGGCCCAGGCGGCCGCTAGGCAAGGCTCTGCCGGTGGCTGCCATGTTCGTCGCAATCTGAATGGGAGAGGTGTACGGGCTCCAGTGGACACCCGCGCGCCCACCCTGCAAATGGCGATTCTCGACCCTGCACCGGACATAGAGGCAGGCATACTATCCGTCCGTGTCCGTACGCATCCGCAGTGTGCAACGGCTGCATTCAATTAAGGAGACTGACATGCAGGGCAAGAGAGACATTGGCCCCATGCTGAATTACAGGAGACTACGGCCGCGCCGGGCTCTGGGTTGGGTCTTGCTTGCGATCTGCTGCCTGACAGGCTGCTCCGCCCCGCTGCAGGGGGAGCCGCTCACCTTCGTGGTACCACCTCCCCCTGCGGAGGAGAACCTGGCCCCGGCAAACCTGCTGGTAGTGCGGGAAGCCGACGGAAACTTGGCCATCCTGAATCCGGAGAGCGGGAGCCGGACTCAACTCACTGCCGATGCGAGCCCCACCGTGCTCTATGGCCAACCTGTCTGGGCGCCCACCTCCGGGCAGCTGGCCTGGGTACGTTCCGAGATTCAGAGGTCCACCTTCCGGGGCCAGATTATGGTGACCGATACGGCGGGGGATGTCCAGACTCAGGCGAAGACCCCATTTCCGCCTTTCTATATGTACTGGAATCCCATGGGTGACCGACTGTCCCTGCTGGGCAACTGGGTGGTGGAGGGCGCTCCCACAATAGCCCTCAACATCATTGACATGGACAGTCGGGATGCCGATGCAGAGCGGATGCATCTGTGGGATACAGGCCAGCCTTTCTACTACTCTTGGGCGCCGGACGGAGACAGCTTGATGGTGCACCGGGACATGAATACGGTCTGGGTCGGCTCGATCGAGGATCCGAAACTGCTGACGGCTCAGGCGGTCGGTTTCGGCGCTCCTGTCTGGCTGGCAGGTTCCGATGAGGTGGTATATGGTGATCTGCGCGATGGTGTAGCCACGCTGGTACAAGCCAATCTGAAAACCGCCACCGAGAAAATCCTGACCTGGTACCAGGGCTCCCATCTGGCTCTCTACCCGAACCCGCTGGGAACCCGCCTGGCTGTTGTGGAAACCAAGGACAACATGACAGTCAATGCCTTTGGTCCATTGCATATGTATTTTCTGGATCAGGACACTGTGGAACAAGTCACTCCCTTGCCTGTGATGGCCGCCTTCTGGTCTCCCGACGGCGCCAGCCTCCTGTTCTGGGAAGTGGACGTGGAGGGCGCCATCGGCAGTTTCTCCCTGCGGGTCTGGGACGAGGAGACAGGCATTCGCGATCTGGCATCGGTCATGGTTACGCCGGATTTCTTGCAGCGCTACCTGCCCTTTTCGGATCAGTACGCGCTCAGTCACACCCTCTGGTCCGCCGATTCACGCATGATTGCCTTTGCCGCCTACAGCGCGGCCGGAGAGAACGAAATCTTTGTGCAGGATGTCAAGGTCGGCACCAGCCCCAAGCGGGTGGCTTCAGGTGACTTGGCATTCTGGTCGCGGCATACTGCAACGAAGTGAACGCCTCTCATGACTCTCCGTCCCAAGCGGCCTCCCTGGGCCACTGGCCGGACGTCTACAAGACTGCCTTGTCCGCCAAACCGACGTCGACCTGACCCACATCGTGACAGAGAACCGGGCACAGGGCGAACCAGACGAGAACCGTCACAGCAGATGTGGGTTGGGGACAACGCCGAACCCCGGTCGATCGTGCGGAATCAAACACCCGTCTCTGACCTCGGGTTCCCCCAGCCAGCAGCGGCGAGAATTGGCTTCCCGTTCCACCTGGATGATTTCCGCCAAATTCATGCAGTCCGAAGCCACGATCAGGTGCAATCCCCAGACTTCGCCTCCTCTGTGCAGACAGACAGGCGTGCCGCAATCCTCCGCGATGTCCAAGATGGCCCGCGCTCCCGTCAGACCTCCGCACCACGTTATGTCGGGCTGCCAGATATCCAGCGATCCGGCCGCGGCCAAGGCTGCAAACCCCGCTGCCGTGAACTC
The DNA here is from genome assembly GCA_963422415.1 of Caldilineaceae bacterium. Lineage (GTDB taxonomy): Bacteria > Chloroflexota > Anaerolineae > Caldilineales > Caldilineaceae > Bin34. Next base: position 1,089,024 of record OY729430.1, on the reverse strand, counting down.
ATGCTCACCTCCGGCGGACAGGACAGGAGCCATTTTCGGCCTGAGCTCCGCCAGTTCCACATGATGGTCGGGAGTAAGCATGTCCTCGAACCAAAATATGCGGTAGGCATCCAGCCTCCGTCTCATGGCGAGCGCGGTATCGGTATTCCAAGACATGTAACAGTCCACCATCACTTTTCCCTCCGGTCCAAGCGTCTCTCTAGCCTCCGCCACCAGCTCCTCTGTCCGTGCATAATCGGAGGGGGTCTGCCATTTCACGGGAAGCTTCATATGCTTGTAACCGAGATCCCGGTAGCGTTGACATTGGGTGCCGGTGGCGTAGGCTTCCACAGCATCCGTCTGTGGGCCACCGAGAATTTCATACACCGGCATGCCCGTGGACTGGCCCAACAGATCCCAGAGTGCAAGATCCACGCCGCCAAGAGCCATCATGGCGATGCCCCCGCGTCCGTAGGGCAGAGAGGCGCGATACAGCAACTGCCATATGACGCGAATGTCATCCGCGCTGTCCATGCCCCGGCCGACCAGAAAACGACTCAAATGCTGGTTGACGATCTGCACCGCCGGTGGACCTCCGCCACCATAGCCCCAGCCAACGTGCCCCGTATCAGACACCACCCGCACCACAATCTGCCAGAAATGTGACTGCCAAGCATCCGAAGCGGGTCGGACCCAACGGGGATATGTCGCCTGTACTTCCTTGATTTTCATCTGCATGCTCCTCGCGCAGGAATGGCAGTCCATGATAGACAACACCCATGAAGGTACGTGCCTTTCCCCATTCCCCTCGGGCAGAACATGCACACTACGAAGGTGAAGGGGCAGACGGGCACGCCGGGGTTGTTCCGGACCTCCAGGGATCGAGCAAAGGCGAAGGAATGCCATTGTTGTTGTGGCGCCGCAGTGGATGCACGCCAGAGAAATCCACTTGGTCAGGAAACGGCGCATGGCCGAATCGGCCACCTATCCAGGTTGGGTTCAACGCATGTGCCTTGTTGACTGGAAGTTCAAGGCGTCATGATCCAGGCTCCGGCCTAGACATTCGACACATATGCGAACACGTCTCCTAGACATTGGAATCCAACGCCTTTTCTCGCTCGTTCACGGAACCCACAGGCAGGCTCAGCACCATGCGCAGGCCATGGGGCTCTGCCGCCTCGGCCCATACCCGGCCAGCCAGAGCCTCTATCAGGGACTTGACAATGGCCAACCCAATGCCGGAGCCCCCGCTGACCGGATTGCGGGATCCATCCGCACGATAGAAACGATCGAATATATGAGGCAAATCGGTCTCCAACACTCCAGGGCCATTGTCCGTCAGGATAAAGCGAACTTCCTGTTCGTGGACGGCCGCGGTGAGCGTCACAGTGTCTCCGGCAGCCCCGTGCTGAAAGGCATTGGTCGCCAGATTGCTCAGCGCTTGCATGAAACGCTCGGTATCCACATGGACCAAGGGCAGGTTGGCCGAGACCGTCACTTGCAGATCGATCCCGACGCGACGAGCCGGCTCCTGATACATGGTGCGAAACCGATTCGCCAGATCCCGGGGGGCCACCCACTCCGGATTCAGGCGCAGGCGTCGGGAATCCGCTTGTTCCAGAAAATGCAAGTCCCGCGCGAGGGCGTCCAGACGATCCGCTTCCTGCCGCACGACCTGCAGATTCTCCGCCGACTTGGGGACAATCCCTTCCTGCATCGATTCGACCAAGCCCCGGATCACCAGGATGGGCTGCGCCAAGTCGTGCACGATGTCCTGGGTCATGCGTCGCTTCTGCTGCTGACTGGTCTTCAGCTTTCGATTCATGGAGTTGAAGGCTTGGGCCAGAGTTCCAAATTCATCTTGGGAGCGTACGGGGACCTGGTATTCCAGATCTCCCGCGGCCACGGCCCGCGTGGCCTCCGTGAGTTCCTGCAGGGGGCGGGTCATGCGACGGCTCATCAAGGTGCCCGACACTCCCGCCGTCAAGAGAATGGCCCCAAAGCCCAGCCAGGCCATGGGAGACTGGGCGGCGCCGGTGACATCTTCAATGTTCTGGACAGGTGGTGGATGCCGCACTCGCAGAAACCCCACGACCTGGCCGTCCTTGGCAATGGCCACGTCCCCGAAATTCCGACTCCGACGCAGCCAAGCTCTTTTCCTGCCCAGCTGCTTGGGCAGCGCGTCGACCGGCTGCTGGTCAATGTCCAGCAGCACGGCATAGGACGGCAAGGGCGGATCTTCGTCATGGGTCTCCCAGGATTCATCATGATCCTCGTAATAGACCACCAGCTGCCGGACCAGTTCCGGAAGTTCCTCCTGCTGAAATTTCCGCCGATTGAATTCGTCGGCGGTATTCCAGATGCCGAAGGATCCGGCCAACAGAATCACCCCTAGGCCGAAACCCGTAAAGGCCAGACTCAGCTTGCCCGTCAAGGAATGCACAAACATCAGGGGATTTGTCCGGGCTGATCCTGCAACCGGTAGCCTATCCCATAGACCGTGGCGATATAGCTGGCGCCTCTTTCAGGGCGATCGATTTTGGCCCGCAGATTCTTGATGTGCACGTCCACCGTGCGTTCGAATCCGTCGTGGTCCGCATATACGTCGCCAAACATGGATTCCAGCAGCTGGAGACGAGACAGGACCCGGCCCCTGGCCTGCATCAGTGCCGCCAGCAGTGCAAATTCCGAGCGGGTCAATCGTACCTCCCGATTTTGCACCGTGGTCTGGCGGCGGGCCCTATCAATGCGAATGTCACCGACCTGCTCCGTCTCGTTGGCCATTCCGCCGCGCCGCAGCACGGCAGTCACACGCGCCATCAGCTCGCTCATGCTGAAAGGCTTGGTCAGATAGTCGTCCGCGCCCAGCTGGAACCCCGTGAGCAAATCCATTTCCTCCATGCGGGCCGTCAGGAAGATGACGGGAATGTCGTTCCGGAGACGCAACCGGCGCATAAACTCAAACCCATCCATGACCGGCATCATGATGTCCAGCAGCACCAGATCTGGAGGATGTCCGGATACACAGGTCAGAGCCTGCTTGCCATCTTGGGCCGTAGCGACCGAGAAGCCCTGACCGGTCAAGTATTGCTTTAGCAGATCGCGGATCTGCCGATTGTCATCCACTACCAGCAAATGGCGAGGCATCATTTTTCCTCTCTGTTGTGGGCGTTGGCCCTTCGCTGCACTTGATCCCCCTGATTCCTGATTCTGTCAGGAAATTGCGAAAGAACCTGCCAGGAAGGCAACGAGATTCTTAACTCACGGAGCGAGAGTTCCCAACCGCCGCGCTGGATGTCATTCTGCTGACACTACCGCATTCGCCTCTCGTCGGCTAACTTGGTCATCGCTCCGGTAGCGATAGCGTCGTTCATCGGGTTCACGTCGCCCCGTTCCCGGAATATGCCAGAGCGGCGGCTGATTTCCGCGGATCCGATGCAGTTGTCTTCCTGCTTGGTCTCCAGCCATGCGTCAAGCGCCGCCTCTTCCAAGTGAAACTGCCCCATCCAAGCGTGCTGCTTCGGTCGGATGCCAAACATTATTGCGTCTCCTGTCCGCGGTGGCTTCCGGGAACGAATTTCTCATTCACCGCGCATCTTGGCGATCTTCACGTTCCAAAGTCTTCCCATTTTTTGGCCTTGCGAAGATTGTAATGGCCTTGATTCAAGAGCAAGAAAGACCGGCGTGCACGTAGACAGATCACGGACGCCCCGCCAACTGGCACATAGCAGGAAAGTCATGACGGTACGGATCCGCCGATTGGCGCACCTTGAGCGCCTGACCCTTCCAACGCCCAACGCGCGCGGGAGATCGAAATCATCGACAAGGCAGCAAGGGGATCGTACACTTGGGGAAGCCGTGCAGAATGTTCCAAGGACGCTCTTTCTGGCACAGCCCCGATGGCCCCTTGTCCAGAGAATTCGCCGACTTCCCAAGGCCATGGTCGATTCGGGTTTCGATTCCGGCACCATGTCTCTCGCCCGTTGTATTTTATCGATCCGCCTGTTGGTCCCACAACCCTTGCCCTTTCCTGGTGAATCCATGTCTGAACGTATTGCACGACTCCTGTCCCAACTGTCTCTGGAAGAAAAGGCCACCCTGACCGGCGGTGACGATCTGTGGTCCATACCGGGGCTGCCACATCAAGGCATTCCCGCCATGCGCGTGACTGATGGCCCCAACGGGGCCAGAGGATTGGCGGGATCTTCGGCCTGCTTTCCTTGTGGCACAGCGCTGGCGGCCACGTGGAACACGGACTTGATCCGCAGAGTCGGAACGGAATTGGGACTGGAAACCCAAGGCAAGGGGGCTTCCGTGCTGTTGGCCCCCACAGTCAACATCCATCGCTCTCCCTTGAACGGGCGCAACTTCGAGTGCTTTTCCGAAGACCCCTACCTTGCAGGCCAGATGGCGGTTGCCTACATACAAGGCCTGCAATCCCAAGGCGTGGCCGCCTGCGTCAAGCACTATGTCTGCAATGATTCCGAATATCAGCGTGCAGCCATCGATGTGGTGGTGGACGAAAGGACCTTGCGCGAAATCTATCTTGCCCCCTTCGAAATGGCCATTGGCGAAGGGGGAAGCTGGGCCATTATGTCCGCCTACAATCGGGTCAACGGCGTCTATGCCTCGGAGAGTGTCGACTTGCTCAAACGGATTCTCAAGGAAGAATGGGGGTTTGACGGTCTGGTCATGACAGACTGGTTTGCCGCCAAGTCCACCACACGTTGCTATGTCGGCGGCCTAGATCTGGAAATGCCGGGGCCTGCCCTTATGTTTGGATCGCAACTGGCCTCACGGATTCAGGCCGGAGAATTGAGTGAGGCAGAGCTGAACGACAAGGTGCGCCGATATCTGCGCCTAGCGGAACGCACTGGCGTTCTGGATGGTGACGGCCCCCAGGAAAAGCCATATCCGGATCGGCCCGCTGCGCGTGCCCTGATTCGGCAAGCGGCCCGAGAGTCCTTTGTCCTCCTGAAGAACGAGGGGGATATTCTGCCTCTTGACCAAGGTGCGTTGTCGTCTCTGGCCGTGCTAGGTCCTGCCGCCCGTACCGGCGCCATCATGGGGGGCGGCAGCGCCTTTGTCAATCCCCCCTATGTGGTGCATCCCATGGACGCCCTGCAACAGACTGTGCCGGAAGATACGGAAATCCACTATGAGAGGGGCTGTCACAATCACCTGCAGGCCCCACTCCTCGAACCGGAAGCGATGGGCGCCCGTGCTGGGGAGGCCCGCGTCCAAGTCGAGTATTTCAACAACCGGACATTCGCGGGGGACCCGGTGGCTCAGGAAATGCGCGTCTCGTCGGAGATCTTCTGGTTTGGGGCGTTGCCTGAGGGAGTGGAACCCAATTTCGCGGCGCGCGTGACGATACCCTTCAGGGCCACGGCATCCGGAGAGCATCGATTCGGCCTGACCAATGCCGGTTTGGCGCGCTTGCAACTGGATAGTGCGCCTGTGCTCAACAACTGGGAGGAATTCGTGCCCGGCAGCTCCTACTTTGGCATGGGATCCGTGGAAAAGATCCACTCGACAATCCTGGAGGCGGGCCAGCCCCACGAACTCACGCTGGAATTTGCGGTGACCGCGGGCCGGCCTTTCGGCGCCGTGCGTCTGGGCGTGGCGCCGCCCTTGGCTGACAACGCCGTGGAACAGGCCGCTCAAGCCGCCCGCAAGGCCCAGACGGCGCTCGTTTTTGTCGGGTTGAACGCGGATTGGGAATCGGAAGGCCATGATCGCCCGCATATGGATCTCCCCGGTCGTCAGAATGAACTGGTATCGGCGGTGGCGGCTCAAAATCCCCGCACTGTCGTCATCGTCAATGCCGGCGCTCCGGTGACCATGCCCTGGATCGACGAGGTAGCCGCGGTCCTGCATGTTTGGTACCCCGGTCAGGAGTACGGCAACGCGATCACAGCCCTGTTGTGGGGAGAGGACAGTCCGGCAGGCCGACTGCCCATTACCTTTCCCAAGCGGCTGGAAGACACCCCCGCCTTCACGAACTACCCGGGACAGGGTGGGCAAGTCCGCTATGGAGAAGGGGTGTTTGTCGGCTACCGGCACTACGACTTCAAGGACGTGGAGCCGCTGTTTCCCTTTGGACACGGTTTGTCATACACATCCTTTGTCTACTCGAATCTGCAGATAGAGCCTGTGGAAGACGGCGTCCCAAACGGGTTTCAGATCACCCTGGACGTCCAGAACGTCGGGTCCCGCAAGGGGGACGAAGTGGTCCAGCTGTATGTGGGACCCCAGATTCCCTCCAACGCCCACCCGCCAAGAGAGCTGAAGGGCTTCCGGCGAGTGCCATTGGAGCCAGGTGCCCAATCTCGTGTGGAATTTCGGATTTCCCCGCGCGATCTCGCTTTCTTCGATGTCCAGACCAAAGGCTGGAAGGCGGCGGCAGGCACATACCAGGTGCACCTTGGAGCCTCATCCCGCGACATTCGTCTCACGGGTGAAATACCGTTGGAAGCGGATTGGCCGGCCCGGCCAGACGCCGCGGCCGATCTTACGCTGGACACTCCAATGCCCCTGATCATGGCGCACAAGCGCGAGGCATTGTTTGCCGGATTGGGAGAGGCGGCGCAAGTGCCGCAAATGATGATGTTGATACCCTTTGCCATAGAGGAAGGCCTGAGTCTCAATGGCCTGTCCGACCTGGCGCCGGAGCTGCTGACCGCCGATCGGCTTGCCTGCATCTCGACCCTGCTGCAGGACTAATGTCAAGATGGGAGATGCCTCCCTGCGCGCAGCCCTTCCCGTCAGTGTCGGTCCGTGTGAACTCCTGTCCTTTGCACAGAAGGGATTCCTAGGTGGATTTTGCCAGTGCGCCGAATAAAGTGGTTCCCCAATTTCAATCCCGCCAGGCACTTGCCCTTGCCGAATCTGCGCCAAGCCTCAGAGTCGAGGGGTAGGGCGATACCAGCGCAATCGCCGTCGCTTCCCGAAACGCATTACGTTCATGCACCACTGCGGCTTGCCAGCACGATGGCCGCCTCCAAGAAATTGACGGCTGCCGTATCAATGATCTCCGCGGCAACCCTCGCCTCTCGCAAAGCAAGTCGGTACAATCCGGACATGCAACTCCTACCATCCGAGGTGTTGCCACCTCGGCTTCGCCCGACCCAGTTTCCATGCAGTGTCATCCTCGCTCTCGTTTCGTCATCGCTCTCTGGTTGCTCGCAACAGGGAGATCGGCAATGTCCCGGTTCAGCGACTCAGTTCACCCAAAGACTGTTCTGCGGGACGTTCTCGAGACCATCAGGAGATAGTGACAGTTTCAGACCGTTGGCGTTATGGTGATGAATGCTGTCAGCTTTGACCGCCATCTTTCCCCCAACACAGGAGTGCCAATGGCAACAGACTGGGAAACCCAGTGTCGGCAACTGGCCGATGAAAAGGCTTGGGCCGAGGAAGAAGCGGCATGGCGCAGAGAGACTGGCTGTCAGGTGCAGTATCGCTTTCGCTGGGAGCATGTCCAGCAAGTGACGCTGGAAGCCCAACATCTGGCCCAACTGCTGCATGCCGACCGGGAGATAGCCACCGCGGCGGCCTGGCTCCATGACATCTGCAAGGTGGAGCCCAACCATGGGGTGCGGGGTGCCGAGGCCGCCGCGGAATTTCTGGCGCACACTTCCTTTGACAAGGAGAAAATTCCCGCCGTGAGCCATGCCATTCGCCACCATGCGGGACTGTTTCGGCGTCCCGGGGCCGCCCCGCTCACCCCTGTGGACACCGCCATCCTGTGGGATGCGGACAAGCTCACCAAACTGGGGGTGCCACAAATTGCCATGCTGCTTTGCGGACCCCACGCCCAAGGGCGCACATTGGGGGAACGGCGAGACCAAATTTACACTTATGTCGCTTCCTGGATCGACCGCACAGTGGACAGCATGAACACGGAACCGGCCCGGGAGATGGCCGGAATCCGCTATGAACAGATGAAAGGTTTTCTGGAACTCTGGAAGCCGGCGGCGCACAACGCGATGGCGAATCCAGGGTGAGGCGGTGACATGGATTACGCCTAGGGATTGAGTGCATGTCCCATACAACCGAACTCCCATGGATTCAGGGGTGGATTTCGCCCGGGCTTGCAATATCTCTGGTGCTGTTCGTTTTGGCTATAGGCATAGGCCTGACGGTCGCCACCAACGCTCTGGTGGTGATGGGACTGGCATTGCTGGGATGCCTTCTGTATCTGGCTTGGCGAAGTCCGGATGCAGGCCTTGGGGGCATCTTCGCAGTTTCCTTCTTGTTGCCCTTCGCCGTGGTGCCCCTGGATTTTGGGCTGAAGCCCACCTTTCTCAATCTGGTCGTGCTGGTGGTCTATGCAGGCTGGCTGGTTCGTTGGATTCGGGGCGCAAATCTGCAGCCTCTTCCCCCCTATACCACGGGCTTGGTTCTGATATTTGGCTTGCTGGTAGGGGCCACGGGCTTTTGGGGGCTGAATTTCGCCCGTCCTGCCCTGTTTGAATTGCGCAAGGTAGGAGAGTATCTGCTCAACCTGGGGCTGTTTGCCCTGACGCTGCAATTGATCCGCCACCCTGTCCAGATTCGATTCATGGTTCTGACGCTGGCCGGATGTGGCACCGCGGGCGCCTTGCTGGGCTTGCTGTTCTACTTTCTGCCCCCGGAGATGGCGCAGAGCGGGCTGGGGAGTCTGGTCGTCTTTGACTATCCTGCCGGAGCAGTCGCCTTGCGCTACATCAACGATGATCCTAGGGGTACCCTGCGCGCCATCGGAGTGGCCGTGGATCCCAACCTCCTAGGGGCCATGTCGGCGCTGGCGGCTTGCTGCCTGCTGCCGTTCGTCTTTGGCAGCGGAACCGTGAGGGGGCGTCTGAGTGCAGGAGCCGCCTTGCTGATTCTCTGTGCCGCCATCTATCTGACCTATAGCCGGAACGCGCTGCTGGCATTCTGCGGCGTGGCGGCCTTTCTGGCCATAGTGCGATACCGCGCCTTGATTCCCATGGGCATGCTGGGAGGTCTCCTGATCCTGCTGCTGCCGCAGACCCAGGCGTACGTCCAGCGGTTGGCAGACGGGATCCTGCGTCAAGATCAGGCCACTCTCATGCGCTTGGAAGAGTACCGCAACGCCCTCCACATCCTGGAAGCCTATCCGTGGACCGGGCTGGGGTTTTTCGGCACCCCGTCACTGGAGTTTGCCGAAGGAGCCTCCAGCATGGTCCTGCTCACTGTGGCCACCACCATGGGGCTACCCGCCATGCTGCTTTTCCTATGGCTCTGGGGCCAGCCTCTCCTGCGATTCAGTCAAATTTTGGGCCAGCGGCTGCGCGGTCAAACCATGGAACCCTATATACTGGGTCTCGGAGGTGCAGTTTTGGCCTTGGGCCTCACGGGACTTTTTGACCACTTCTATGTGAATCTCCTATATCCTCACATGTCGGCCCTGTACTGGATCCTGCTGGCAGCCTGTACTCAGGCCCTGCGGCTCCTGTCGCACGACCCGGAAACGCAACCTGCAACAATTTCTCAAGAGCGAATTTGAACGTGCCTGACGCGTCGCCGATCCGGATCTCCTTGGAATCGTCCCAGGGCAAGGGGGATTCAAGCTCCTTGATCCCGGGGCGCCGGCCGCCTTGGCTGCGTGTCAAGGCGGCCGGTGGCCCCAAGCATGCAGAGTTGACGGCTCTGTTTCGTGGCCAGCGGCTGCACACGGTCTGCGAAGAGGCCCTGTGTCCCAATCTAGCCGAATGTTGGAGTCGCGGCACGGCCACCTTCCTGCTTATGGGCGACACTTGCACGCGCAGCTGCGGCTTTTGCAAGATCAAGACAGGCCATCCCAGAGCGTTGGATCCGGATGAACCGCGCCGGGTAGCCCAAAGCGTGCACGCCATGCAGCTGCGCCATGCGGTGCTGACCAGCGTCAACCGGGACGAGCTGCCCGACGGTGGGGCCTGGATCTTCGCGGAATCCATCCACTGGATCCGCCAGCTGACGCCGAATTGCACCCTTGAAGTCCTGATTCCGGATTTCAAGGGATCCGAACCCGCCTTGCAGAAGGTAATGGCCGCGCGGCCCGATATCCTGAATCACAACATCGAGACAGTGCCCCGCCTGTACCGGCAGGTACGGCCCCAGGCCCGCTACCGGCAAAGCCTCGCGGTCTTGCAGCGGGCCAAGGCGTTGAATCCGGACAGTCTGAGCAAGTCCGGCATCATGCTGGGCCTAGGGGAAGCTTGGGACGAGATCCTGGAGGTCATGGACGATATGCGGTCGCATGACGTGGAGATTGTGACGCTGGGCCAGTATCTCCAACCCAGTCGATTTCATCTGCCCATCCAACGGTATTACACCCCCCAGGAGTTCGACCGCCTCAAGGTTGAAGGGGAAGGCAGAGGTTTTCGCTGGGTGGAAAGCGGCCCCCTGGTCCGCAGCAGCTACCATGCGGAGGGACAGGCCCATTTGACTCTGAAACAGACGACCCCTGCAAGCTTGGCGGATCAGGCTTGACGGCATGGAATCCCGAGGCCCCGTCGCCTACGCAAGACAGACGGGAGTTCTTTCCAATTCAGATTTGTGACGGATCGAGCGCCGTGTCACCGGGATCGGCAAGGCAACGAAGGTGACACCTGCAGAGAGTCAATCACCGGTACCAAATTGTCGATCGCCGGCATCCCCCATGCCGGGCCAGATGAACCCCATGGGGGCAGCATCCCGTTCATCCGTCAATCTCTCGTCCACGACACCGATAAAGGGTTCCACATCCGGATGGACTTCGTTGAGATGGCGGATGCCTTCCGGGGCTGCCAACACGCAGGAGTACCGAATGTCAGGCACCTGCAGCTCTTTGAGCAAGGTCAGGGCCGCGGCCGCGGTGCCGCCGGTAGCCAGCATGGGATCCAGCACAATACAGATGTCCACCGGCTTGGGCCTGGGCTCCAGGTAGCAGACGGGCTGCAGTGTCTCTTCCTGACGCCTGATTCCCAGATGCCAGACTTGCGCGTGGGGAACGGCATTCCGGGCTCCCTGCACCATGCCTAGGCCCGCCCGTAGAATGGGCACCCATGCAAGCTGGGTCGTGACCCATGTACTCCGGGGCACATGGGTCAGCGGAGACGTCACCGGCCGCGTCGTGAGCGGCAGGTCTCGGGTAACTTCATAGGCAAGCAAGGTGGAGATTTCGGCCAGTACCTTGCAAAATTTTTCCGGTTCCGTGTTTACATCCCGCAACAACGTAACCTTGTGCAAGATCAAGGGATGGGTAGAGACGTGGATAGGCACGGGCAGGCGGCGCTTTTCGGCCCTTAGGCCAGCCGGCGGGCGGCGCGTTCAATCTCTGTCTGACACCCTACACAGAACTTGGCATCCGGGCGCGCTTCCAGGCGCTCCTTGCCAATGGGCTGCTGGCACCGGTTGCAAATCCCGTAGTTGCCTGCCAGGATGGAAGACAAGGCATCCCGCAAGGCGGTTTCGCGCCTTTCCAGCATGGCGATGAGCGTCACATTCTTGAGACGCTCGGACACTTCCACGTCCCCTTCCTCCGGGTCTATATCGATCTCGCTGTACATCGCGGCTCGCAGATGATCCAGTTCCTCCTGGGTACGTTGCAACTCCGAATCCAGCTTTTGCCGGCCCCATTCCATGGAAATGGAATCGTTGTCAACTTCAGGTTCCTGCGTCGCCCCTTCCTGCACCGCGGCCTTTTGGCCAGCGCTCGGTGCAGGGGCCTTGGGGCCCGCGGATTTCCTCCGGGAGGTGGAATGGGTTTCGGATTTGGTTTCAGCCATATAGCAAGAGGCGTCCTTGGCCAAGAGTGTGAGCCAGCCGCCGTCAGATTTCGACCTAGGCGGACCCAAGGGGGAAGAAATCTTATAACAGCATAGGCTACAGAGCGAATTAAATCTTGGCTCCGATCAGTTCCAGATCCGCGGCAAAATGGCATGCCACGCGATGGCCCGGCTCCACTTCCTGCAGCATCGGTTCCGCCGTGCGGCAAATATCCTGCACATGCCGACACCGGGGATGAAAGTGACAGCCGGAAGGCGGATGAACCGGATCTGCCACATCCCCTTCCAGCACAATGCGCGTGCGCTGTGCTTCCCGGTCCGGATCTGGGCTGTGGACTGCGGACAACAAGGCTTCCGTATAGGGGTGGCGCGGACGGGCGAAGACGCGGTCCACAGCTGCCACTTCCACTAGTTTGCCTACATACATGACCGCCACGCGGCTGCAAATGTGCTTGACCACGCTCAGGTCATGGGCAATGAAGAGATAGGTCAGATCCAATTGTCGCTGCAGGTACTTGAGCAGGTTCAGAATCTGGGCCTGTACTGACACGTCTAGGGCCGAGACCGGTTCATCGGCAATCACCAGGGCCGGATGCAGGATCAAGGCGCGGGCTATGCCGATGCGCTGGCGCTGGCCGCCGCTGAAGGCATGGGGAAAGCGAGTCGCAAATTCGGGACGCAACCCCACCAAGCGCATCATCTCCAGTACCCGTTCCTGCATGTCCTGTCGGTGGCTCCGACCCTGCAGCCGCACGGGTTCGCTCACAATGTCCATGACATTCTGGCGCGGATTGAGCGAGGAATGGGGGTCCTGGAAGATCATCTGGAAGTGATGGCGCACGGCCCGCAGCTCGCTCTGCGACATGGTCGCCAAGGGATAGGGCGCGGAATCCGCGTCAGGCCGAAACCAGATCTGCCCCGCGGTGGGAGTGTAGAGGCGCATTAACATGCGCCCCAGCGTGGTCTTGCCACAGCCGCTTTCCCCTACCAGACCCAAAGTCTCGCCGCGGGTCAGCTCGAAACTGACGCCATCCACGGCCTTGACGTGATGGGACACGCGTCCCAGAAATCCCTGGGAAACAGGGAAATGCATGCGCAGCTCCTCCACCTTCAGGATGGGCTGCAAGACTTCCGTGGATTCAGGCGGCGCCATGGATCTCGGATTGGACTTCGGCTTCAAACAACAGGCAGCGCACCTGTCTGCCACCTTCCAGCGCGATGGCCGATGGCGTCTGCACGTCACAGAGCCCGGGCCTGAATTCAGAGCAGCGCGGGTGAAAAGGACAACCCGGGGGCTGGTTGTACGGATCCGGCACCGAACCCCGCATGGTGGTCAACCAATCCTGTCTTTTCTCCATGCGGGGCAGAGAAGCGAGCAAGTCGCGGGTGTAGGGATGTTGGGGGCTGTAGAAGATCTGTTCCACCGTGCCCTGCTCCACCACGCGTCCGAGGTACATGACCACCACTTCGTCCGCGATCTCGGCCACGACGCCTAGGTCGTGAGTGATGAACATCATGCTCAGGTCCAACTCTTCCAGCAACCCCAAAATCTGGGCCTCGGTGGTCACGTCCAAGGCGGTCGTGGGTTCGTCGGCGATCAACAGCCGCGGCTGACAGGAGAGGGCCATGGCGATCATGACCCGTTGGCACATGCCTCCGCTGAGCTGATGCGGATAGTTGGCCATCCGCAGATCCGGTCGGGGAATGCGCACCCGCTCCAGCATATGTTCCGCCAGCTCCCGGGCCTCCACTTCCGTGACATCCCGATGCAACCGCACATTCTCCACAATCTGGCTGCCGATGGTGTGGATGGGACTCAGAGCCGCTCGCGGCTCCTGAAAGATCATGCCAATCTCGCCCCCGCGGACAGACCGCATGTCCGACCCGGATTCGGCCAGAGTCAGCAGGTCCGCAGCCGCATTGGCCTGGGCCGCGGTGTACCAGATCTCCCCGGCCACGGTCTTCCCCGGAGGCTGCACCATGCGCAGGATGGAACGGGCCATGACACTTTTGCCGCATCCGCTTTCGCCCACAATGCCCTTGACCTTGCCGACGTCCAGATCGAAGGAGACGCCATCCACCGCCCGCACCACGCCTTCCGCCGTGAAGAAGTGAGTCTGCAAATCCCTGACGGACAGCAATGCGCGGGTCATCGGCCGGACCCTGCCTGCGCGTACGGGTCGGCGGCGTCCCGCAAGCCGTCCCCGACAAAGTTGAAGGCCAGCACGGTCAGCACCACGAACGCGGCGGGCCACAGAATCCAAGGGTGTATGGCGATTTCCACCAGTTGCTGGGCATCGCCGAGCAACACGCCCCAGGAGATAGCCGGCGAACGCAACCCCAATCCCAGGTAACTGAGGGCAGTCTCGGCCAGAATCATGTTGGGAATGGCCAAGGTGAGGTGCACAAGCACGTAGCTCATGAAGGAGGGAACGAGATGGGCCCAGATCAGATAGAACTCGGTAGCGCTGGCCGCGCGCGCCGCCATGATGAAATCCTCTTCCCGGGTGGCGAGAAACTTGCCGCGCACCACGCGCGCCAGGGATGTCCAACCCACGAAGGAGACAATCACGGTGATCGCAAAATAACGGTTCACCGGCGCCATTTCCGGAGGCAGGGCGGCGGCCAGTCCCATCCATAGGGGAATGGTGGGAATCGAGCGCACAAATTCGATGATGCGTTGCACGATGTTGTCTACCACTCCGCCCAGAAGCCCGGACATCCCTCCAGGAACAACCCTATCACCAGCACAATGACCACCCCTGCCAGCCCCAGAGTCAAGGAAATGCGGGCGCCCTGCAGGATGCGCGCCAACAGGTCGCGCCCGAACTTGTCGCCTCCCAGCAGAAACAGCGGCCCATATTCCCCCGGCTGGTCGATGCCCAACAGGTGGCGATCCATGGGAATGAAGCCCCACAGCTCATAGGCATCGCCCTTGGTCCAGAAACGCACCGGCGTGGAAACCGCCGTGTCCTCTACAAAGACCCGCCGAAAGCTCTCCATGTCCACCTCCAGCTTCACGGCGTAGACGAAAGGGCTCCGGAAAACTCCGCCCCCCGCTTCGCGAAAATGAATCTTGCGCGGCGGCAGATACAGATGATCCGGAAACCGGGTCTGAGCCATGTAGGGGGACACCACAGGGGCAAAGACGGTCAACAGATACAGGCCAAGCAGCAGCCCAGCGCCCCACAGGGCCATGCGGTTGCGCTTGAAGCGCAGCCACATCAGCTGGCGCGGAGTCAGGAACGGACCTCCGTCCCCACCTGGAGAGCCGCTTTCCAGAAAATCCAGCTCCGCGACCGTCGGCGCGGACGACAAGGGGGAAGAGGCAGAAACGGCCATCGGAGATTCCCGCTATCCGTACCGAATGCGCGGATCCACCCAAGCCAGCAGCACATCGGACACCAGCGTGCCTACCAGCGTCAGGGAGCTCAGAATCATGATCATGCTGGCTGCCAGAAACATGTCCTGAGAGCGCAGGGCGCCCAGCAACAGTGGTCCCGTGGTAGGCAAGTTCAGGACCAAGGCTACTATCACGGCCCCGGACACAATCTCCGGCAGCAGCCAGCCCACGGTGCTCAGAATGGGATTGAGGGCCACGCGCACGGGATAGCGCAACAACAACTTGCGTTCCTTGAGACCCTTGGCCCGCCCTGTCTCCACATAGGGCCGCCCCAGTTCATCCAAGGTGGTGGCCCGCATCACGCGTATGGTGGACGCGGTGCCCGCCGTGCCCACGATCAGGATGGGCAGCACCATGTGCTGCAGCATGTCCCAGAACCGACCCACACTCCACGGCGCATCCAGGTATTCGGGCGAAAACAGACCGCCGGCGCCGGCGCCGAAATACTTGATACCGATGAACATCAGGATCAGAGCCAGCAGAAAGTTGGGCGTGGCCAACCCAATGAAACCCAGCAAGGTAAAGGCATAGTCGGCGACGCTGTATTGGCGGACTGCTGAATAGACTCCAATGGGAATCGCAATGGCATAGGCGAAGAGCAGGGACAGGAAGGAGAGCAGCATCGTCAGGGCGATGCGCTCGCCAATCAACTCGTTGACCGGCCGATCCCAGTAAAAGGACTGCCCCATGTCCCCGCGCAGGAACTTGGTGATCCACCTCCAGTATTGGACGTAAATCGATTGGTCCAGACCGTATTGCTTGTACAGACCCGCCAGTTCCTCCTCCGACACGATTTCACCGGCGGCTGCCAGATTGGCCACGTAGGTGGTGAGATAGTCGCCCGGAGGCAACTGGATGATGACGAAACTGACGATGGAAATGAGAAATAGCGTCGGGATCAGCTGCAGAATTCGCCGCAACAGAAAGGTGCGCATGATCTACGGGCGTTCTGGGGCGACACGCACCCGCCTGCAGCCAAGAAGGAGTGGGGGGCGCTCCCAAGGGGCGCCCCCCACTTCAGAGCAGGCCGTGCCTGCCCCAAGATGGGCTAGGGCCTGAAGAAAAACTGTTCCGGATGAACCGGGACCGCGCGGATGACGGAGAAGCCCCACACACCATTGTCGGGGAAGTTGGTGAAGTTCGCCTTCATGACGACCGGCTTGGGAATGCCCACGGTGCCGAAGCCCGGCAGATAGTCATGGAACCACGTCCACAGCGCACGGGCCTTGGCCACATGCTCCGCATCGGTCAGGGCGTTGATCATCTCCTGCCAAGTGGTGTCCACCCACTTGATTTCGTCCGACGGCTCCTCGGCGAATTCGTTCTCCGTATCGCCGTTCAGCCACAGCTCCCAGGCGCGTCCCCAACGCACGTTGCCGTGGCTGGGGTGATTGAGCCGCGAATTCCAGACCCAGGTGATGTCGGAAATGTCCCCCTCCCAGCCGGACATCGAGACTTCGTTGGCCGCCACCAATTCGTTCAGCAGGGCGCGGTTGATGGGATTCAGCACCACCTCCAGATCCACGGCCCGCCAGTGTTCCGCCGCCAGCTCGAAGACGTTGACCACGTCGGCCTGCTCCGTATCCAGGTGACAGGTCCAGGTGACGCGGCTGCCATCGGGGTGCAAACGGAATCCATCGTTGTCCCGCTCGCCATATCCCGCCGCGTCCAGCAGCTGATTGGCCATGTCCGGATCATGTTGACTCCAGTGGGATTCATCCCCGTCCTGGTAGTACTTGGAGGTGGGCCAAGCCGCCCACTGCCGGGGTTCGCCCAAGCCAAAATAGACCGCATTGTTGATGTCGGCCCGGTCCAAGGCGATGGACAGGGCATGCCGCACATCCTTGTTTTGGAAGAAGACGCGCAGGTTGGGATCCGGCACGGTATGGTTGGGGACAATCACGGTCTTGCCGGGGAAAGTGGAATTCCACATCTTGATCTTGAGGTTCGCCGCTTCGCGGCTCTGCCCATACAGTTCCATGTCCTTGAGTTGCGCCTGCCGTCCGGCGAATGTCAGCTCACCGGCAATCAGCTTGGCCAGGGAGACCTCACGATCGGAGATAATGTGAATCAGAGTGGAGTCGATGTAGGGCAGCTGATTGCCTTCCGTGTCCACCTTCCAATAGTAGGGATTTCGTTCGTAGGTATGGTGATCCGCCGCGTCATCCACTCTGACAAAGGCCGTCATGCCCGGCAGCCCCACCTGTGCCGGAATGGTGGAACCCACACGACAGCGATCTCGCAGCAGCTGATCCCAGGTCTCGAACCCCGCCTCGGAGATCATGCCTGCCAAGGCCTCCGCCGCCGCATAATCCGGATGAAACTGCTTGGCGTAATGGGCGGGTTGCCATAAGCCCCCCTGCGCACCGGGATAGAAGCCCTGATTCAGCACGATCAGCGGATAAGGCTTGGCAAAGGTCAGCTTGAGGGTGAACTGGTCTACCTTCTCCATGACCAAGGGCTGGCGGTCGTCGCCGCCGCCTGTCTGCCAGTCACCGGGGGGGCCGCCGGGCGCGAACTGCTCGTTGAGCCACAGGTCGTGCCAGGCAAACAGGAAGTCATCGGCCGTGAACTCCGCGCCATCGGACCATTTGAGACCCTGCCGTAGATAGAGCATCTGCACCGTGCCTCCTTCCAAGAATTCCCAGCTTTCGGCCAGGCCGCCCGTGATGCTGCTGAAGTCGCTGTCGATCCGCAGAATCAGTTCCGTGCCCATTACCGCCTGGGGATCCCCAAAGAGCTGATTGGCATTGCCGATGGCCACGACGGACTGCCCGCCGTAGACTCCGACTTCCTCCAGGGGCGTCACCACTTCGGGATTGGGCGGCAGCCGATCCGCCACCGGGGGCAGCTCTCCGGCCGCGACCCGTTCGGCCAGCATGGGCGCCTCGTTGTACTCCGCCCCGACGCTTACAGGCCCACTGTCTTCCATCGTGCTTGTATCCGCCGGCGCGGCGGGCGCTGCCGGCGCGGCGCCGCAGGCTGTAATGATCACTGCCGCCGACGTGGCGGCGGTCAGCTTCAAAAACCCTCGACGATCCATGCTCAACCTGCCACTCATACCAAATCCCCTTCGGCTCATGTTGGAAAAATACGTTGTATCCCTTGGTTTCACCCTGAGGTCCCGCCATCAGTGCAGATAGGGATCATCCAGTTGCACGCCTTTGCTGACAGCCCAGTCGGGCACCGAAAAATGGCTGGCCGCCACCGTCAACATGATGAATTCGAACATGCCTTTCCAGAAATCGAAGTTCCCTGGAGATGATCCTTGGAATGTGACGGCATACAGAAAATTTCCTTGGGTAAACATGCGGGCCTGCCGCACACAGAGAGCGTCATGCAACTGAAAGGTGCAATGCCACTCCACCCCCCAGTCGCTGGCTTCCTCACGGGTCAGAGACCGCCATGACTGCACGACACAGTCCTCCAAGGTGGACAAACCCTCTCGGATTCCCTCCTCGAGAACCGCGGGTTCTCCCTCCGACAGCGGATTCTGCAGATCCTTCACATCCACCAAGATATGGGTCAGAGGGTCTTCGGGACTGGGCCACAAGGTCACCCCTATCTCCGGTTCCGCGGACTCCTGCATGTGCCAGTCCATGGGATGCCAGAAGGACAGGATGCCTTCCGCGTGGTTGTACAGCGTCACACCCCGGAAGCGAGGACGCAACGCTTGTGCATGCTGATTCACTGGGTTGTCTTTAAGTGGTTGTTTTCCCTCACCAAGAAGCACTATACCTCGGGGCCGGCGACCCTCTGCCCGTCGCAGGCGACCCTTCCGTGTGCATAGCAAGGCGGTGACAGAGCAAGACAGTCCCGGATTCCGTCGACGTCAAGTTTCGGGAGAGAGAATTCTCGCGGCTAATCTGGTCGTGCACCATGCGGACACATACGTAATGACCCACCAGGGACTCGAACCCCGAACCCACTGATTAAGAGTCAGTTGCTCTGCCAAATTGAGCTAGTGGGCCTTATGCCGCATGGCAGTTAGGGTAACATCGGCATCGAATCAAGTCAACAGGATGTTCTGCAAGACAACCTGGTCTTGGCATTTTTCGGACCTTGCACCCGAGTTCCCTTAACTGGACCAGGCTGGCATCCAGCGGCCTGAGTGTCGGCCACCGAGTGCCATGTGGCCCTGCCTTCGTCGTTCCGTCTGCGCCATGTTGCATGCGAAAATGAGATGCTTGGAATCTGGGCACGGGAAGTGAATCGTCATGTACAGGAACATGAACCAAACCTCCTTCTTTCGTCGTTCCCGGACCGCGCCTCTTGCTCCGCCGGCCATGACCATTGCGTTCTGCGTCACCGGATGGCTTGGCCCGGGACATGAGACGCCCCGTCTGCCTCAAGTCTGTCAGTCGCAGCGTCTCGCCCGACTTCAACTCCCTCCCCCCGGGGCTACCAGCCTGTCGGACACGGGCTTGACCCTTGCCTGCCGGGGCCAGGTCTTCCGCCCACCCTTGTCACTTCGGATCAAAGCCCCATGTCCCCTTCTTGGTTAGATCTGCGGGCGGAAAGCCCATTCCTGGTGCTGGATGGAGCCATGGGCACAGAGCTGGATCGGCTGGGGATTCCCGTGGCCGGTCATCCTCTGTGGTCTGCCCGGGCCTTGCTGGAATTCCCGCGCGCGGTCCAGGATATCCACTTGGCCTACGCCCAGGCAGGAGCCGACATTCTGACTACCGCAACCTATCAGGCGTCCCTGTCCGGGCTGGTCGCGGCGGGACTCAGCCGATCCCAAGCGACCCAGGGCCTGGAATCCGGCGTGATCGTGGCGGCGCGGGCCATCGAGATACATCGGGCGGCAGGGGGCCGTCAGACTCCCTGGATTGCCGCCGCCCTTGGTCCCTATGGGGCCTACCTGGCCGACCGATCCGAATACACGGGGATGTATGATGTGGACCGGGCGGCGCTGTATGAATTCCACGCGCCCCAAGTCGAGATCCTGGCCCGTTCGGACGCGGACATTCTGGCCTGCGAATCGATTCCCAGTCTGGCCGAGGGAGAGGTCCTGGCGGATCTGCTGGCGGGCATCCCGGAAAAACCGGCCTGGTTGTCCTTCACCAGTCAGGATGGCCGACACACCAGCTCCGGCGATCCAATGCGTGACTGCGTACAGCTCTGTGCGGCCCACAGCCACATATGGGTTGGGGTCAACTGCGTGCAACCCCATCGGGTAGCCTCGCTGCTGCAGGCAGGCCGTGTCAAAGAGCACGGCCTGCGCGTGGCGTACCCCAACGGGGAATTGCATCGCGTGCCTGCCGCGGAAAGGCCCCTCGCCAGTCTGTCTGTCGCGCAAGTGATCTCTGCCTGGATAGAAGCCGGAGTCCGTGTGGTGGGCGGTTGTTGCGGCACTTCGCCCGCCCTTACCCGCACCTTGGTACGGTGCAAGGAATCTCTTGCGGAGTGAAGGAATCCCTGCACTCCATCTCCGCCCTCACATCGGAGATATCCAGAAGATACATCTGACGACCCTGCCCGCCATGGGCGGAATCGACGATGACCTGTGTGCCTTTGTGGTTGCTGCGCGGATGCAAGTCGCAGCGCACCTCGTCGCGAAAGGCCGCCGGCGCGGGAAAGGCTCCCAAATCCCAACGGGTGGCTGTCGGAACATGGAAAAGATACAGTTCCTGCAGCCGCCGGGGGCCCTGCGGATAGGTATCGTTCAATATCCAGTCTGCCCCGGGCAGGCAGGTGCAGTGCCCGTTCCGGGGCATTGCCGTGTGCCCCAGAGGCTGCGGCTGCCCCTCGCCGTCCGAAAACAGGTAGAAGCCCGCTCCGGCGTCCGGCGTCCGGGACCAAGCCAGGATGGTGCGATCATCCCGCCATATCAAATGCGATGTGTAGCCGGAATGATCCACCACCCGCACCTGGGAGCCATCCATGTCCGCCGTCACCAGACGCGTCATGAAGGGACCGTTTTGCTCCCGCCATCGGTGCAAGAAAAGAAAGCGACTGCCTGACGGATTGCAGATCAAGACGTTGAAATAGTGCTTGGCTCCGGAGATGTCGCCGCCGGGCCACGGAATCGCGGCCATCTCCGCCAAACTCACGATCCGCCTGCTGGCGCCCGTGATCAGGTCCATGCGCCAGATGCCGGCGTCGGCTGGCGCCAACACATCGAAATTCGGGTCTTGGGAACCATAGTAGCCGTAACCCGGTCGCAAATCCTCCAAACGATGGAAGTCAAGAGTCAAGGCCGTCCGGCCATCCGGATGCAAGGTGAAGACAGGGCGCGGCAAGGTGCGACTGACGCCGTCTTGTAGATCCAGGACGCGGGCACGAAACCGTCCCTCCACAATTTCGTTCCAGATGCACACGTCCCGATCACCCGGCAGCCATTGCAACATGCAGCCGGCCTGCCAGTTCCAGGCCCGGGTACGGCCCAAGGAACGCCAAGGCGTGCCTGGCTCCTCCAGCTCGATGACGCCCAGTTCTATCGCGTCCGCCGGGGTGGGAGGGCGCAAGTCGAAGCGGGATCGCATGCCCAGCGCCAAGTTGTCCTTGGCATTGAACTGCCATTTGTCATAGTAGCCAAACCAATGGCTGCCGGGCGGCGTGGTCAGAGGCATGACAGGTACGGGCATGGCGTTCTGGCAACATGCGAGGATGCGCGGGGAGGAGAGCCTCTCTTCCCCGCGCGAATGCTGATATAACTATAACTGAACACCTGCCATGCGCTCCCTAGCCCGCATATTGCGCACCCGAATCTATTTGCGCTTCGCCCTTTTTCTGCTGCCCCTGATCATCACGATCTTCGTGCAGGAGACCGCCATCCAGTGGATCGCGGCAGGACTGGCCCGGCTGCCCATGCCGGTAGAATCCCTGGCCGCCTTTGGCTTGGCGTGGGGCATCAGCACCTTCCTGACCGGGCCACTCGTCTATTCCAAGCAGATGAGTCTGGTGCTGGTGGAACGCAAACAGTCCTTTTGGCGAGCTTTGCACTTCATATTGATCGTGGCAGGGGTGGTCACCGCCATTCAGGCCCTGTTGGCCCTTACCGAACCAGGTCGGGCCTTCCTGCTGCAAGTTCATCGCATCAGTCCGGACACCAGTCGGCTTGTGCGCACCTTGCTGGTGTGGCTGTTGGCGCATCCGCTCCTCAAGGGTGTCACCCATGTCATGATGGGGTCCTTGATCCGCAACCACCAGACCCAGTACGTCAGCTTTGCCTCCGTCACTGGTTTTGGCGCAGTCGCGATCGTGACCTTGCTCTTCCTGCAACATCCGCCCCTGCATGCCCAGCCGATCTTGCTGCCTGTCGCGGCCCTGTATGCCTGGCAACTGGCGGAACTGGGAGTCGTCGCCGTGGGCATCCTGCGTCATCGACAGCGGATTTGGCAGACCCCGCCACACAGACAGGGCACTCCTTCCCATCTGACTCTGCCTGCCATCTTTCGCTTCTTCTGGCCGCTGGCGGGCATGGTCTTGATGCAGGAATTCAGCCGCCCCCTTATCAACCTCTTCATTGCCCGCCAGCCGGCGGGCGAATTGAACCTGGCGGTGATTGCCGTGGTCTATGCCTTGGGCCAATGGCCCTATCGCTGGGTGAACGAAACCCGCAACCTAGCCGCCTCCTTCCTCCAGGAGGATCCCCGGTTTCGGGCCTTGGGCCGCTTCAACCTGAGCATGGGGCTGCTTTCCATCCTCATTTCCATGACGCTCTACTGGACTCCGCTGCGGGAATGGATCCTGCTTTCATTGATGGCCATAGCCCCGGACTTGGCCGAGCGGGCCGGCACTCCGCTGCGCTTGTTCACCTTCTTCGCTGTCGCCGTCACCTTGCGGTCCTATCTGCAGGGGATAGGGCTGGTGGAGCGACGCACCCCCTCCATGCTGCCCAGCGCCCTCTTGCGCCAGGTCGCGGTCATCCTGTCCTTGCTGATCCTGCCGTTGTTGGGATTGGCAGGAGCCACCATGGGCGTGCTGGCTCTGCTCAGCGGCTTTCTGGTCGAGGCCATCACTCTGTTGGTGGCCCTGCGTGGCCCCGCTCTGCGTGCGCGCCTGATGCCGGCTGTGGCCAACGCCCGCTAGATTCGTCCTGTGGGAACGGGGCCAAGGCCAGATGCATCAATCCAAGGTGGCGTCCGGCGGCGTGGGGACCTGGCCATCCGCCATGGCGGACTGTTGGGCGGAACGCATCCAAATGTCCCTTTGGGGGAAGGGGATTTCCACACCCTGCCTTTCGAATTCGCGGTGGATGCCCTCCAAAATGTCGCTCAAGGAACTCAAGCGGTGCGCGGGGTCGCCCACATAGAACAGGAACCGAAAATTCACGGCGGAATCCGCGAATTCCGTCAGGAAGGTGCGCGGTGGCGGATCGTCCAACACATCGGCGTGACGGGCGATTTGATCCTGCAAGATAGCGTGCACCTGTTGCATGTTGGAGCCGTAGGCCACACCCACGATGGCATCCACACGGATTACGGTGTCCGTCTTGGTCCAGTTCTCTAGCCGCTGCGAGATCAGGATAGAATTGGGAATAATGACCTCGGTATTGTTGAAGGTCTTGACCACGGTGGCCCGCAGCCCGGTCTCGAGCACGCTGCCCCGCACGCCATCCACGTCGATCAGATCTCCGTCCTTGAAGGTCTTTTCCACGAGTATCACCACGCCCGCCACATAGTTGCTGGCCAAGGTCTGCAATCCGAGTCCCAGGCCAATGCTGACGGCGCCCAGCGGCACCAGCATCACGGACAGATTGACGCCGATGTAGGTTAGGGCGGTGTACACCCCGGCGAACAACAGGGCGAAGCTGACCACGGAGTTCACCAGCCGCCGCGCCGAGCCTGCGATGCCCGCCTTGGGCAGGATATTCTGCAAATGGTGCGATACCACGCGGGCCAGCAAGTAAAAGACCAGGAAGACGCCGATCGTAATCAGCAGATCCACCAGATTCAGAACCTGGCCTTGCGTCTCCACGATGGGAGTCGTCAGGAATCGGTAGAAGCCACCCATGCCATTGCCTCCGCCGGCCTATCGGAAAATCCACCAGCCCAGCCCAAAGGCCGTGACACCCAACAGCACATGGGCCGCAACATAGACGGCAGCCCATGGCCAACCGGATTCGTGCAGGATATCTCCGGTTTCCACCATGAACGCGGAATAGGTGGTGAAAGCCCCCATGAAACCGGCAAGCGCAACCCCAGCGGCCGTGGGGGACAGTGCCCAGCCGCTCTTCGTGCCCGACACGATGACCGCGGCCAGAAAGCAACCCAGGGTGTTGACGGTCAGGATGCCGACCGGCCAGTTATGCGGCCAGACACGCTGCACCGTTTCCACAAGGGCAAAGCGCGAGACCGTGCCCATGGCGCCCGCGGCCGCCAGCCACAGCAGCTTGGCCATCATCGGCTTGGTTTCCTGGCGGTCTGGGGGCTTGCTTTCAACGGGTGGCCCATGGTCGGGTCTGTAGGCGAGTTGGAAGCCCACATGACTCCATGTAGCCTAAGGATATCGCGTTGCACGGCGTGTCAAGTCTATCTTAAATCTACACAGACCGGACGACGTGGTGGGTGCACGTGACCGTGACCTGGATCAGCAACGGTGCGGAAGCCTATCTGCGCGGTGAGTACATCGCCGGAGACACTGCCTTCAGAGCGGAGGATCCCTTGCCTTTCCCCGTGGTCGCGGGAGACTACATCAGGGATCTGCAGGTCGGCGAAACCGTCTTTGCCGCGACGGGCCGCGTCAACGGCACGATTCTGACTCAGATAGGGTACAACTGCGGAATCCGACCCAAATGCAGCCGGGAGACGCCGCGGTCGGGGATGATCCGGTGGGGCACTGGGCGGCGCAACCCTTTTGCTCCGCGACGCCCAAGTGGTCATGATGGACTGCCATGGTAACCGGCTGGCCTGAGTTGCTGCCAATTCCGCCCGCTACCGCCTGCAGTCCTTGATGGCGCGGGGCGGCCAGATCGTGCCGCCGCGGGCGAAATACGGGTGGAGGCACTGTCTCTGAGAGCTCAAGCAGTGTGCCATCAGATACATGCCGTTCCTGTAGACGCTTTCCCCCAAGCTTCTTCCGTATTTCGACACACTCCGAGGCTGTACCCCTAGAAGCATACTACTCCGACAAGGGGAGAGATCAGAGTTCCCTGCCTACGCGGGGATGATCCGGCCAGCACTGTCTTGGGCCACGGGCCACCGTATGCCACAGTTACGTCGCTCGCCAAGGACAGGACATGGGTCTCCCCGGACAACGTCTGCGGCCAGCCTCCGTTGTCACTCCCTTTTAACCGGGACTCTTGGAACAACCTGCTTTCTCCACTCTCTCGGCAATACACTGCCCTGTCCTGACTAGGCAATCAGGATCTCCTGCAGCCGCGCGGCGATAATCTCAGCTTCTCCTTCATACAACTGATTCATGACCAGATGCAAGGCGTCGTCGATGATGATGGTCTCGATCGAGATGTCCCCATGTTTCAGCTCCGCTTGAATTCCCTCCAATGTCTTAGGGCTGTCCGCACCGACTTGCAGCTCTACGCGTTGCAGTACAGTACTGGGTACCGTAGCCCACGTGGTGGATACAAAAGGCATGTCTGCCACTGCCCCCATCACAATTTGTCCCCGCGCCTCCAGTTCCGCGAGCCGCTCTTCGTGATCCATCGCCCACCATTCCTCCAAGGCGGTCATGGTGGCCACGACATCCTGCCGGTCCAGTTTCAAGGGCCGACCAAAAGCCCTGTTCTTCTTGACCTCGAAACTCACAAAGGTATGCTGGTGGGCCGCCTCCAGATATTTTCTCTTGCCCACGAGCAGTCCAGTGCCATGGAACGAGCCGAAGTACTTGGCTCCGTAGCAAACCAGATCCGCGCCGTTGGACGGGTAGTGACGCATCTGCTCCAACGGGTAGACCACGCAGGCGGCATCCACGATCAGAGGCAGGTCGTGACCATGGGCAATGTCCCGCAATGCCTCGAAGGTCAAGGATTGACGGTGGAATTCCACGGCCAGATAGTGTATCGCCAACGTCTGGTCATTGATCGCGGCTTCAACGTCCGCCTCTGTGGCCCCGTTTTCATCTCCTACCTCGACCAACTTGGCCCCGCAGAGGGTCAGCGCTCTGTCATAGTTGTATCGCTGGCACTTTTGAATGATGATCTCGTCCTTCATGCCAGTGGTGTCGGGAATCTGGGCGATCTTCTCCGGGTCTGTACCGGTCATGAGCGCAGCGACAGACAACGTCATGGCCGCGGCACACCCGGGGGTCACCAAGCCCATTTCGGACCCCAGCCTTTCCGCCACCAGTTCCCCCGTGCGACGCTGCAGATC
This sequence comes from Caldilineaceae bacterium, assembly GCA_963422415.1. GTDB lineage: Bacteria > Chloroflexota > Anaerolineae > Caldilineales > Caldilineaceae > Bin34. The sequence goes on along the minus strand of OY729430.1, from coordinate 1,062,610 downwards.
TTCCATCACCACGAAATGGCGATTGGCCATATCGGCCGCGGCCTGCACGGCGGGAGAGACTCGGGATCCTCCCATCACGGTACGCGGACCCGCGGCATTGATTGCCGGGCGTACCCCCAATGAGCTATACACCGATTCTGCTTTGGATTCCACGGTCAGACCTCCCATGATACATACTTTTTTGCCAGTGTGCATTGTACTCCCCGACGACGTTTCGACTTGTTTCGGCGCGCCCTGGAACCAAGCTTCCAGCGTGGCAATCCGCTACCCTTTTCAGACGCATGTTTCGTGCCGGAGATGTCCCGAGAGGCTTGCAAATCCCCAGTGCGACTGCCCGGCAGCTGTCATGCAAATTGATCCCTGCAGCCTGTCCCTGTGCTATATTCCCGGATCGTCAGCGGGACATGGGCCTCTGGCTCAATTGGCAGAGCAACGGCCTTTTAAGCCGTGGGTTTTGGGTTCGAGTCCCAAGGGGCCCATTCCGTTCCCTGTTCCGCTCGGAAGAGCGGTTAGCGCGTCCGCATCACGATCTTGCCGATGTTCAGATTGGCCGCCATGCGGGCCTGAGCCTCGTTGGCCTCCTCGATGGGATAGACGGAGTCAATGATTGGCTGAATGCGTCCGTCCCGCAGATGCGCTCCAAACCGCCTCTGGAAATTCTGCATGATATCTACCTTTTCCGTGATATCGCGCGGGCGCAAGACCGACCCGATCAGGCGCAGACGCGGCCGCATCAGCTGTCCCAGGTTGATGGCCGCGGTGGCGCCACCGAGTAACGCGATGATCACCAGCCGGCCATACACCTTGAGCAGACTCAGATTCCGTTCCAGGTATGACGCGCCCACCATGTCCATGATGACATCCACGCCGGCCCCGTCGGTGAAATCGCGAATCTCCTCCACAAAGTCCCCTGTCTTGTAGTTCACCGCCAAGTCCGCCCCCAATTCCCGACAGCGTGCCGTCTTTTCCTCCGTTCCCGCGGTCACCAGCACGGTGCAGCCGGCATGATGGGCCATTTGAATCCCCGCGGTACCCACGCCGCTGGCTCCGCCGTGTATCAACACGGTGTCCCCCACCTGGAGACCGGCTTCCATGAAGAGATTCAGATAGGCCGTGAGAAAGACTTCGGGAATGCTCCCTGCATAGCCGAAATCCCACTCGTCCGGCATGGGCCAGAGCATGGCCGCGGGCACATTGACGCGTTCCGCGTACCCCCCGCCCGTGAGCAAGGCATAGACTCGATCGCCCACCTGCCAGTGGGAGACCGCGGTGCCCACCGCCCCGATGACACCCGCCATTTCCAGCCCCATGTAGGGTGAAGCCCCGGGTGGGGGAGGATAGTTGCCGGCCCGCTGCATCAGGTCGGCCCGGTTCAGAGCCGTGGCCCGCACTTCCACCAAGACTTCGTCAGGCGCATACTCGGGATCCGGCACCCCGGTCCACACCAAGGGGTGACCGGGCTGATCACTCTGAACAACAATGGCTTTCATGGAACACTCCTTTCCTGCTTGCGCACTGCCATAGGCCCTGATCCCTCTTGGGGATTCTATGTCGCCGAGTCTCGCTCCGCGCCCCAAGGGCCTGACCAGCGATATTTTGGCAAGGGGATCGCCCCTTCCGCATCAAAGCCCACCCCCTCCCGGCGCAGCAGCTCCCGCTGCAGCTCTGCCCCGTCACCAGCACGGGGGCTGATGCGTCCCAGCCGGTTGATCACCCGATGCCATGGCACGTCCGAATCGAAGTCCAGACCCGCCATGGCATACCCCACCATGCGCGGGGTGCAGCGGCCTACCAGCAGGGCAATCTGCCCATAGGTCGCCACCTGCCCTCTTGGCACCTGCCGCACCATGGCATAGATGTCCTCATAGGTGGTCTTGGGCATGGCCAGTCGGGGCAAGTCAACTGAAGATCAAGGTGGGATCCACAGGATACCTGCCGGCCCTTTCCCCATAGACCGAGAAGCCGCGCGCGGAACCCGCAGATCGAGAATCCAGACGAACAGACAGGAGGCGATTCTGCAGGGAACGCGCTACATCCCTTAGCTCCTGTCCCGTTACCACGACGCGTTGCAGGTAGCCGTAGGAGCCCGGTTCAAACCCATAGTGATGGCTCAACACCCCGCGGGCATCAGCCGGATCGTCCTCTAGCTGTATTCTCCGTACCTTGACGCCTCCCAAATACACGTCCACCTGCGTCGGAAACCGCTTTTCCATGGTTTGCGGCGTATGCTGTCGCCAGTTGCGCGGGGGCCACGAGAGCTTTTCCCCCATGTGTGCGCGGGAACCCAGCTCCAGCTTCAATTCCAAACGGGACAGGCGGTCCAAGTCCACGCCATCCGGAATCCGCACTGCATAGTCCAAGGCCCCTGGACCCTGCCCTCCGGTCTTGCTGCCCTCCGGAGACGTCCCGGGAATGGGCCAGCTGCAGTCCTGAAAGTCGGCCGGCCCAAACCGCGCCACGACGCCGTGCGCAGCGGCTTCCACCCGTGGTGAGAGGCCGCCGGAGATTTCCAGATTCACGTAGTTGCGATGCACACAGCGACCCATGGGATCCATCAGACGCAGGGCTAGGGTAGCCAATCCTTCCTCTTGACCCACAGGGAAGACAAGTGGGTCCGCCAAGGTCGTCACATCATATTGCTGAGGCGTCACCCTGCAGCGACCGCGGGGCCCCGTCTGCGTTTCGCCGAGGCGATTCACCAGTGTCACCTGCCAGTCCAGATGAACTTGGGACAGCGCGGCGTCCCAATGGGACACGAAGACGGGAGCGGAAAAATCGGATCCCGGCGCCAACGTCTGGCATGGGGGACAATCCAATCCGACGAAGAGCGGAGCATTGAGATCCGCCAGTGTCATTCCCGCTACGAAGTCTTCATAGCCATAGAGCTTGCGCGCGCGGTCGTATTTGTAGAAGCCATTGTGCTCCCATTCAATGTCGGTCAGTTCCGTGTAGACATAGCCGCAGATTTTGGCATGGCGGCGCAGGTCCGTAGTCAGATACTTGAAACACCAGGCAATGTCCATGTCCCCCATGGCGGCGCTGATGCCCCCATACTCGCTGTTCATCAGGGGCTCGGCGCCTTGCACGTTGCCTTCCCCGATATAGTTGAAAGCCGAACCGGGAAACGTCTTGTCCACCACCTGCTGCACGTGGGTGCGGGCCTTGGCATAGTCATTGATATAGAAATGCCAGGAATTCACGTCGGTTTCCACGTGGTCGTAATTGCAGGGTGAATTGTCCTCCACCAGCCTGGTGTGATCCAGTCGCCGAGCCTGCCGGAAGATCTGGCGCACCCATTCCTGGCCTTCCCGGGTGTCCTGATTGGCCAACCCCCACGTTTCATTGAAGAGAATCCAGAGCATGATGGACGGGTGGTTGAAATCCCGGCGTATCATGGCCGGCACGGTTTCCTCGCAAATCCGGCGCATGCGCGGCGAGTCCAAGTCCGGACTGGGCATGTCGTAATGAATAAGGATGCCCAACTTGTCGGCCCAGTAGTAATAGCGCGGTTCGTTGATCTTGATGTGGCAGCGCAGCATGTTGAGCCCTGCTTCCTTGGCCAGTTCCATGTCTCGTCTGATGGCCGCGTCGGAAGGGTAGGTATGAAGCCCCTCCGGATGGAAGGCTTGATCCAGCGCCCCCCGCAGGTAGATGGGCTTGCCATTCAGGGTGAGATATTCATGGAGGTTGTCGCCCCACCGTGCGCGTCCCACGCTGCGCATGCCAAAATAGGTGGAGACCCGATCCACTGCCCCTAGGCCTTCCAAGAACAGCGTGCCCACCACCTCATAGAGACAGGGGGTATCTGGGGTCCACAGAACGGCATCCGGTAGGGGTATGTCCACCTCGGCATATCCGCCATTCGCTTCCACCTCCTGTTCCCAACTGACAGGGTCAAACAGCCCTTGCGGCGAACTGAGCTCCAGTCTCGCCTTGCTGCCGACCGGCGCCTTCCAGGTTGGACGGACGCGAGCCTGCATGCGATCCAAGTCGGGAGCGATCGGCAGATCTTGGATGTGGCTGGCATGGCGCCCCTCTAGCCAAACAGTCTGCCAAATGCCGCTGCTGTGCGTATACCACCGCGGCACCTGCTTGCCTACCAACGTGGAAGCGTCTGCAATGTCAAAGGCGCGTACAGTCAGACGCACGGTTTCCCCCGGAGCCGCCACCTCCCGCAGATTGCAGGAAAACGGCAGATAGCCGTTGGCGTGTTCGGCCACCAGCCGACCATCGACCCAGACACGCGCCTCCCAGTCCACGGCGCCAAAGTGCAGGATTGGATCCAGGCCTTCCCACTCCGCGGGAATGGCGATGTCCCGCTCGTACCAGCCGGCCCCCTTGAAGTCTGTACGGCCCTGTCCTGACAGCGCGCTTTCCCAAGGGAACGGCACCACAATGGTGTTACCGTCGAGAGACACGGCTCCGGTCTGCTGCCAGCGCAGGCCTTCGCCTACCAGTTTCTCGTCAAACTTGAAGCGCCAGACACCGTTCAGATTGATCCAAGGATCACGGCAAAAGTCCGGCCGGGGATGCTCAGGGCGGGGAATCGTCATGGGAATGTCTCACTGGGAAAATGCGGCCAGGCCATTTGCGGAAATTGCCTCCCGACCCAGCCTGTTTGTGCGCGGGGACGATGCACCAAGGACATGAGTGGCCTGCAGTGGTATGGGGTCTCTTGGCAAGACTCTATCTGTATTGGAGCAAAGAGCGGCATGCAAGGCCCCTGGCGGGAAAGGCGAGACCGTGGAGGCCACGGGAATTGCTTGACATTCCTACGCGGGTTCATCAGAACTTGGGATTCCTTGCAAGGCTCGGCCGGCGACGCCGAGTTTCCCGCCAGGGACGCACGGCCAAGCAGAAGCTGTCGCTCAAGATATTCTCACACTCCTTGTTCCAAGCCAAGATCCCGTTGGATGCGTGGGCGCCGGAGTGCAAGGTGGACTCTTTCCGCCGTTCAATGGCGGGCGACAGGCAATGGATCGCAGAACCACAAGGTCCAGCCACCTTGAAAATCGAAGAATTTCAGAATGTCCGCTCCGCTCGTGTGTGTCTTCGCAGGGGCCTGGACTGCCGAGTACGGGATGATCCCGCACACCGAACCCGTTGCAGGAATAAGGGGCGACCTTGCGAGCGGCATGAACCAAATGCACCACTTCCGCAAATCCAGAGGTTGATGATACAGTTTCAGGAGGCATCGCCCGCGGCGATGCGCTGTCCTCTCAAAACAGGAAGCAAGTGAGAGCATGAATGTTTCGCGTCGCGCTTTTTTGCAATTGGCCGGCATGGCGTCCCTGTCTGGCACCTTGGCCGCATGTGCCCTGGCCCCGGCGCCAGGGGGTGATGGGGACGCCGCTGAAGTGGCAGAGCTGACAGCCTACTGGGGAGGTTGGACCCCCACCCAGTCCCAAGAACGCGGCGAGGACAACCCCATTCCGCATGACAACATTCTGCAGGTCCTGGAAGCCTATCAGGATGTCGCGCCCAACACGGCCGTGGAATGGATCCGCGTACCCCAAGGCATGGGATTCAGGGAGTGGACCGTGGCCCAGCAGAATGCCGGCACCATTCCTCACATTACGCCTCAGGCCCACTGGCATGTCAAGGATGATCTGGACAAGAGCTGGTGGCAGGAACTGACTCCCTTTATGGAAGCCCCCAACCCTCACATCCCGTCGGGAGAAGCCGGCAGCGCGCGCTGGGTGGACCAGTTCTTCCCCATCCCCACCCGGGAAACCCTGATGCGAGATGGCTATCACAACCTGGTCTTCGGACTCATCACCACATTCTTCTATTACAACGTGGACTGGTTCGAGGAATTGGGCCTGAGCAGTCCTTCCACCTACGCTGAGTTCCTGGATGTCTGCCAAGCCTTCCTGGACGAAGGCGTACGGGCGTACGGCGGCTGGACCGGATCCATTTCCGACACCGACCACTGGTATCGTCTGCAATTGGGCGGCATGGTGTTCGCGCGAGATATCGAGCCGCTGGTCAATCCCGACCGCGACAATGCCAGCTACGAGGAAGTGGCCTGCGCCATCGAGAATCAGATCTACGTGCCCGATTCGGACCAGTATCGGGAGTGGCTGCGGCTCTGGAAAATGAATGTGTCGTACCGGCCGCAGGATTGGACCACCCGAGCGACCGATTCCCACGCCAAATTTCTCACCAAGAAGGAACCCATCATGGAGAACGGCACTTGGTCCTTCCCGCGTCTGCTGACGGATCCCTTGGTGGACTTCGAGTGGGACACCTTCTTCGCGCCCCTGCTCACCTCTGATTCCTCCAGCTTCGTGACGGATCCCCCGACTCCGGCCTGGCCAATTGGCGGTCCCGTGGGCGATCAGATGGCCATTGCCACGCGGGCGGAGAAGGACGGCGTCCTGGCGCAAGCCGTGGATCTCATGCAGTTCATCTCCGTGCCGGACAATCTCTACAGTATCCAGTCCGAAATCGGCACGACGATGCCCAACGTCAAGAACGTGCCTGTGGACCCGCGATTCCAGGAACCCTTCGATCTGCTCACCACGCAGATCGGGGAAACCCAGATGTTCATTTACGAAGAGGTCAAGCTGGACGCCGAAGCGGCGGAACCGATTGGCCAGGCCTGGCGGGCCTATCTGCTGGACCATCTTTCGCAGGACGATGCCGTCGCGGCCATCACCGAATCCTTCGACGCCTATGCCGAGCGCTTCATCGAACGCGAAGGCCTAACCTGCTGAGTTCGCACCCGCGGGGAAGGCGTCGTCGTGCGCCTTTCCCCGCTTCCTGGCCCGCATCATTTCCCTCACGTTCGCATGACCTCTCTGCATCCATCCCGCCGCACCGCGCTGAGTCAACGGATCTGGCAAGGGCGCATGGGGTACCTGATGCTGGCGCCCACCATGATCATGCTGGCCGTTTTCATGTACTATCCGGCCTTTCTGGGCCTGTACCGTTCCCTGTTCGACTGGGCGCCGGGGCTGGACGCGGACTGGGTGGGAGCGGGTAACTTTGTCAAGCTCTTCACCAAGGACAAGGTGTTTCAGCAGTCCATGGGCAACATGCTACAGCTGTCCCTATGGTATGTGCTCTCCACCATCTTCGTGTCCCTGTTCGTGGCCATTCTCCTGCATCGGATGATCAGCTACCGACTGAAATTCTTCTTCCGCTTCCTGACCATCCTGCCGGTCGTCATTCCCGGCATAGTCCTGCTGATGCTCTGGAAATTCATTTACGACGCCACGGTGGGCCCACTCAACATGCTGCTGATTGCCACGGGACTGGAGCAGTGGACCCGTGCCTGGCTGGCCGATCCCAACACGGCCCTGTACGCGGTGATGTTGCGCAATTTTCCTTGGGTGGACGGCGTCGCCATTCTCATTCTGCTGGCGGGGTTGCAGGTGATTCCATCGGAAGTGATCGAGAGCGCCCGCATCGATGGGGCGAACAACTGGCGCATTCTGTGGTCCATGGAATTCCCTCTGATCACGGGCCAGATCAAGTTGCTCGTCGTGTTGACCATCATGTGGGGAGTGCAGGAATTCACGGCAGTCTTTGCCATGACGCAGGGCGGCCCCATCAACAAGACGATGGTCCCGGGCATGTGGATGTTCTGGAATGCCTTCAGCATCAACAAGATGGGGTACGCCTCTGCCATAGGCGTCGTCCTGTTCTTGCTGACCTTGGTGTTGACGCTGATCAACATGAAGTACATCTCGACCCAGGAATTCTAGGTATGACGTCCCGGTGACTGCCCACCCTTCAACCCGCCGCTTCCGCGCCCCGGATATCTGGCGCGCGTTGGCGCTCGCCATCCTGTGCGGACTGTCGCTGTTGCCGCTGGTGATGGCATTCTTCATCTCGTTCAAAACCATTCCGCAATTCGCGCGCGTGCCGTTTCTGCCTACGCTGCCCTTGCATTGGCGCAATTACGTGTCGGCATGGGAAATCGTCAGAATGTTCCTGTTCAACAGCGTGTTTGCCTCGGGCCTGACCGTGATTGGGGTGCTGGCCCTGGGCTCCCTGGCCGCCTATTCCTTCGCCATTCTGCGCTACCCGGGTCGCGAATTCCTCTTCTATCTGGTGCTGGCCCTGATGATGGTGCCCGCCACCCTGACCCTGATTCCCTCCTTCGTGCTGGTCAAGAATCTGTCTCTCCTCAACACCCGTTGGTCCCTGATCCTGCCTTGGGTGGCCAGCGGCCAAGTCTTCGCCATATTCATCCTGCGGACCTACCTGCAGAGCCTACCCAAGGAACTGTTCGATGCCGCGCGCATTGACGGCGCCAGCGAATGGCAGGGGTATTACAAGATCGCCCTGCCCATGTCCAAGTCCATGCTGGGCGTCACGGCCATTCTTAATATCCTGGGCACCTGGAACAATCTTATCTGGCCGGCCCTCACGATCTCCCAGTTGGAACGCCAGACCCTGACCCCCGGCCTGTGGTCCTACCAGGTCGAGAACTTCACCCGCTACGGATTCCTGATGGCGGGTCTCCTGATTGGGTCCGTGCCCTTGGTGATACTGTTCCTCTTTACCAGCCGCTGGTTTGTGGAAGGCCTGACCTCAGGGGCGATCAAGGTGTAGCCCCGAGGCCCATTTCGGCCCTGCCCCAAGGCAAGGCCACGCACTTCGTTCTTCTTCCTTGGGCCTGACCGCAGGGGCAAGGGAGCGAGGGAGCGAGTCTCATCAAGAACAACTTGATTCAATATGCGACGTTGTTGCGGCACAATGCCAACGTTCGCTATCTGCTACTTTCCCTGGTCATAAGTCTCTTTGGCGATTGGTTCAATTTCATTGCGGCGACGGAAGTGGTGACGAGACTGGCGCCGTCCGGATTCACGATCAGTCTTCTGATCGGGATTCGCACTCTGACGCCTGTGCTCGGCGCCCCCTTGGTACCTCTGATGGTCACCCGGGTGCGGCGTCGCACGCTCCTCATCGTGTCGGACCTGATGCGGTGTCTCCTGGTACTGGGCTTGCTGCTGATACGGACTCCGGATCTCCTGTGGCTGTTTTATCTACTTATCGGACTGCAAGGGTTTCTGGGCGGGATTTTCTTTCCGATTCGCACCGCCATTCTCCCGAATCTAGTGGCAAACGAGGCAGAGTTGGGTGCGGCCAACACCTTGAGCTCTCTCAGCTGGACAGGCATGATCGCCTTGGGCACAGCTCTGGGTGGCGTGGTGACCACACTCCTGGGAACGGAAGTCTCGTTTGTCATAGACGCGGCCACCTTTGTGCTGTCCGCCTTGTGCCTGCTGAGGCTGCAATACCAGCCGGCTTCCGAATCCATGCGCCGCGGGCAGGGGTCTGCCTCTGCCCCATCCGATACGCGCACGTCATATGCCACGCTGCTGCGCTTTCTGCGCCTGCACAAGGATTTCCTGTGGCTTGCCACCAAGAAGACGGCGGTCACGGTGTTCAGCTTTACGCCGACCCAAATTCTGCAGATTCTGCTCAGTCAGCGATATCCGCACATTGGCCCCGGTCCCCTCCTGTTGGGCTACATCTTTTCAGTGGGCGGGCTGGTGAGCTTTTTCAGCCCCCTTGTCATCCGCCTGTTCACCGGCAATGATCATCGCAGAATGCGTCATGCCATCACCTTTGCCTATCTGGTGGTGGCCGTGGGTATGGCCCTGCAAGCACCCGTGCCGGCCTTTGGCATCTTGCTGGTGGGGGTGGCCCTGCGTTCCGTGGGGGCCGTGCTTATCTGGACGTTCTCCACCCAGTTGCTGCTCAGTCTTACGCCATTGCATCTGCGTGATCACATGCTGTCCCTCGAATATTTCCTCTTCAATCTCATGGGGATTCTGGGGGTTGTTCTGCCGGCCGTGGTCACGGAGAATCCGCGTTTGGGCCTGACCGGCACATTTTTGATCCTGATGGCCTGTTTTCTGGGCCTGGCCGCAGGCTGGGCGCTTTGGATCTGGCGCGGGACATATGACATCCCAACGGCGCATCGGACCGACTCTGCAGATTGAAGGCGGCAAGTCCCGGCAGACTTGTCCCCTCAACACTGTGGCCTTACCGGGTTTATCCCATGGACGACAGGGCCGGTTTCTCCGGCTGGAGATCCGGCAGCCTGACGAAGACGAGAATGGGCAGGACGCAAAACAGGGTCCAGAACAGGAACGGTGCGCCCAGCCAGACCACGGCCAAGGCATTGCCGATGGGAGGAGACAGAGCGCCACCGAGGCGCAGTCCCATCATGGCCAGTCCCAAGGCCCCACCTGCATATTGGGGACCGACCCCCTTGCTCTCCATAAGACGGGTTATGAAGATGCTCATGAAGGCGTCTCGCATCAGTCCTCCCACCAGCATGGCGACGAACAGCGTGGCGCCAGGCAGGAGGGGCACCAGCGCGGTGGCGATGGCCAACAGGCAAGAGCCCAACACCAAGAAGCCTTGACGGTTGCGCCAGCGATCCGACAACAGAGTCAGGGGAATCGTGGCCACCATGCTGGCAATGTGAAAGGTGGTCAAAGCCAGATCGGCCCGATCTGCCACCCAGCCGACATCCCGCAGATACAGCGGCAGAAACCCCAACATCCCTTCCACGCAGGCGCCATACCCCAGCACCGCGAAACTGATGACACGAACATCGCGGATACCCCATACATGGAGAATGCTTGCCTGCATGCTGGTTCGGGCCGCTCGGGCCGCCGTGTAGGCCACTCCAGTCCAACGCGGCAGCAACGCCCATATCAGACCCAACAGCATGCTGACCATCCCCGTCAGCCGCATGACCTGGCTCCATCCTCCCAAGGCCGGTGACAGATAGGTGGCTGCCGTGAAGGCTCCCGTCACGAAACCCAAGGCCATGCCCACGGATACACCACCATTGGCAATGGCCAGCTGGCTCCGCGGGAACACTTGGGCTCCCGCCTTGTGCAGATTGATGGGAATCAGGGCGGCAAAGGGACCGATCAGAAATGAAGTTGCCAGCAGAAAACCGAAATTGGGCGCGAAACCACGGATCACACCAAAAAAACCTGCCAGTGCACATCCCGTCACAAGCGATGCCCGTGCCCCATAGCGGTCGCTGAGACTGCCGCCCAGCACGGAGGCAACGATTCCTGTCAGGGTTTCCGTGCCCCAGATCAACCCCACCTGGACCAGACTCAAATCCAGATCCTGCACAATTTCGGGAAGCAGGACGCCCAGCGCCATGCGCGGCGCGGCGCTGGCCAAGGCGGCAGAGAGCAACATCAACAACCATATGGCCCACTTGGTGGTCTCGACCTGTGCAAACGGGCTGGAAACAAAAGAGCGTTTCAGGGGATCCTCCCATGCGCGGGGCACACCGTGACGAGATTGCCGTCGTTGTCAGGAGATCCGCGTGCGTGCTACATGCAGTTTGCCTTCTGTCCCCATCCTGTCCAAACAGGGTCTTGGCACACAGGCGCGCGCCTTGGACAAAGACAAGCCACAACATGTCTTTCCCGCGCCGGTTGCACTGCAGGGGATCTCCGCGGAGCCCGGAAAGGGTTGATGGAAATCGATCATCAGGCCAGAGCTATCCCATGAGCCGCGTCGTCCCTCTCGTTGTGCAACGCCGTCAACGTTCCAACGGCACACGTCCCTTCCAACGGGATTGCCATTTCCTCCTATACCCGCGAAAACGCCCTGTTGCTCCCCTGTCGCATACCGTGCGTCAAGCCTACAAGTCTACACAGTCCAGTGTGAGGGCGGTGCAACGCGACAGACCCTGCTGGAGGCCCTGCCCTGTGGATTGACATGGCATGGAGAGATCAAACGACAGTGTCGCGACAGTGCATGGGCCTTCTGCACAATCTCCTTGGATTCCATTCATAGTTTCCTGACAATGATCGGAGAGAATGTCCACAGTGATGTCGTCTCAAAACACATCAAGGAATGAGTATCACTATGTTGCAACGGTTGACTCAAAACACAGGCCGGAATTCCGGCCTGTTCGCAAGACTCGGAGGCCCCACGCGTTCCAGAGGAGATGACATTATGCCCCCCAAGCGAGGCATGATGATGACATTGGCGATGGTGGCTGTCATGACGGTGACCGGAATAGGCGGCTGTGTTGTGGAAGACACAGGCAGCGGCGAGCATGGCTCAAGAGGAGAAGAAGTCCACAATGGCCAGACCAAGGAAAGCGGAGGGGAAGAGTCGGGCCATCGTCTGACGCTGCATGAAACCTATGACACGATCCGCAACGGTGCCCGACTCGTTTTGGACTACAACGAGTCCGAAAATGTCTTCGTCGGCGTCGTGGAAAATACCACCGATGGCGTCTTGTCACAGGTACGGGTGGAAGTTCACCTGTCAAATGGCATGGAACTCGGCCCCACCCTCCCGGCGGATCTGGCGCCCGGTCAGTCAATCACAGTGCGATTGCCAGCCACCGCCGAGGAGTTTGACGGATGGACTCCCCATGCCGAAGTGGGCCGCAGCGAACATGGATCGGAAGGGGGTGGAGGAGAAGACGGCGTAGCCGGCTCCAGTGAGAATGGTGGCGAGCACAGCGGGGACAAGGAAAGCGGCAGAGGGTAAGGCTGTCATCCTCTACCGCCGTCCTGTGAGGCATCGGACAAATCCGACCCTGCACAGAGAAACCGGCGAGTACGGGCCCGCATCGCTCCGTCGGGCGCACTACAGGCCCGAAACCGTGAGTGGGGAAGGGGGCGCGGACCTCTTCCCTTGCCCGAATCAATCGTTTGCTACAAAAGACAAGGCATTCGTCCCTATCGGCAGAAAGCGCAAGGCGTTAGATGGCTCTTGATTCCGCCTGCTCGGCCTCGTCACTCTCCTCGGGACGGTTCCGCAGGAGTACATAGTGGGGATCCGGTTCAACGTGCGACCAACCATGTTCCTGCCATTCCCGCCGGACCCGCACCAGCTCATTGAGCACGGTACGCTTGGTTTCGGGAGAATCAAAAATGTTGGCGTTCCGGAGGAAGTTGATGACCGCTCCCAGCCTCTTGACACTCAGGCGCACGGCGCGGCCTTGAATCCGTTCCCTTTGGGTCGCGTCCGCCGCCTCCAGCTGTTTGGCATGCCGGGCCATCCATTCCTGGGGAGCCCGCCTTGTATTCATGATCTGCTCCGCCAGTTCCAACCGCCGACCGTAATGATCCAGCACGTTGCGAAAGATGCGCGGCAGGGTGATCTTGATCAGAAACAGTACGATCCCGAAACCCAACGCCATGATCAGAATCACTGCAAAGATGGGGATGTCTAACATGTCCTTGCCTTTAGGTGGAGATCTCGGCGGCCTTGCGTAGTGTGCGCCGTTCCAGAAATCGAATGATCAGAAGATAGAACAAGGCGGTGGCCAAGGCGGCCATCACCCACTGCACCACGTAGCCGGCATGCATGCTGGGTGGGGTGCGCAGGGTGTACCAGGTCTTGACGGGATATGTGATGGGTGCGTCACGCCCGGCCGTCGCCGCAGGTTCCAGATGCAGATAATAGGGCTTCAGATCATAGGGCATCTGGGCCTCGATTTCTGGCAAGTCCATTTTGGACCAGAAAAGCACGGGACGCGCTTGCCGGGCCAGAAATTCCGGATCCGGGACCGGGGATCCCGGCAGGAGGATGCCTTCCATCGGGGCCGCAGGTTGCTTGTTGAATTCGGACCAGCGGTCAGGAGTGTTGTATCCCCGCGGCAACCAGCCTCGATCCACCAGCGTCACCGTGCCATCTGACAGCCGCAAAGGGGTTACCAGATGTGGACCGGCACCCATGCGATCCTTGGGCCCTACCCAGGCAAACTGATTCTTGAAATCAAAGACGCCGGTGACCACGGCCTGCCGATACAGTACATCGTCCACCGATTCGGCTTCCGCGCGGGACAAGGGCAGAACCATCGTGTCCCGTCTCACTTGCTGCGTCAGCCGCTGCTGCTCCATGCGCCGCAGCTGATACCGTTGAAATTGCCAGCGGGCCAGCCCCAAGTCCATGCAAACAACGCAGATCATTAGGACCGTCCAGATCCAGCGCCGTCCCTTGAACAGGGCCCGCCAAGAAAAACTCCATTTCTGAGCGCTCCGCTGGGGCAGGGGGGAGGTGAGATTGGACATGTCGTCAAAAAGCCCTTACAACGATCTCGATTCGGCCGGGAGCCTGTACCTTGGCCCAAGCTCGTTTCGGGCCGTCGCAGCGGAACTGCAAGCAACCCGCGGGACGCCATCCCCGACGCGGAATCATACCAACACTGCAGGCAGGAACGCAGGATGAAAAAATTCGCCTGCCAATCCGCCGTTTTCCCCGCACAATTACATGGCAAAAGGAACAAAAGAGACTAGACTCTGGCGCGCGGCAATGCATGAATTCCCATGACCATCTCCTTCCCCCGTTCACTTCGCCTCCAAGACTTCGATCTGCGTCGGATTCGGGGCGTGTCGCAAGCCAAGGCGCTGTACCGATTCATTGCCGGGTATCGCGTCATTTACCTGGCCGCACTGGCGGCGCTGGCGATATCCGGTTTCGCCCGTTCCCAGTTCGCCACGGTCATCCGCCGTTTTACGGACGACGTGCTGCTGGCCCAGAATTTCAAGGACCTGCACTGGTACGGGCTGGCTTTCCTGGGTCTGGCCGGCGTGGCCGGCACCTGCACCTTCTGGGGGAGTCGTCAGGCCGCTCGCACCGCGGAAGGAGCCGTGCGCCGGTTGCGGGTCTTCCTCTACGACCATTTGCAGCATTTGCCCTTTGCCCGCCATGACCACATGCAGTCGGGCGACCTGATCCAGCGTTCCAGTTCCGATGTGGAGGAGGTGCGCCGGTTGCTGGCGGAGCATTTCACGGGTGTAGGGCGGATCTTCACCATCTCCTCCATGGCCTTCTTGGCCATGTTTGACCTGCACGCCAGGCTCGCGTTGGTCTCGGCCGTCGTAATCCCGATCTCCGTCTTCGTGTCCACCCGTTTCTGGCGCCATCTCGCGCAGATTTTCTTCGACTTTCAGGATCAGGAGGCTCGCCTCTCTTCCCTGCTGCAGGAGAACCTGTACGGCGCACGGGTGGTCCGGGCCTTTGCCCGCGAGCGACACGAGATTGGTCGCTTTGAAGCCGCCAACGCAACCCTGCGCCATCGCGGCCGTCGCATGGTGCGTTTCCACAACATCTACTGGCCCAGCATGGATCTGTTGCTGGCAACACAAATGGTGGGATCGCTGATGCTGGGCTCCTGGATGGCCGTCCAGGGAGAAATCTCGGTGGGGACCTACTTGGCCTTCGTTTCCTTGCTCAGCCTGATGATTGGTCCCATTCGCCACCTGGGCCGCATCTTCGCGCTCTCCACCCAGTCCCTAGTGTCTCTGGACCGGATCCGCACTATCATTGAAGAACGGCGGGAGCCACTGCATGCAGGGGATCACGTACCGGAGAGCCCATTGCAGGGCGACATTCGATATGAAAATGTGTCCTTTGCCTACGACGTCCCGGCCTCCGACACCGCAGAGGGGCGGCGCCCGCCGGCCGTGCTGCATGACATCTCGTTCACGGCGGCGCCGGGCCAGATCGTGGCCATTTTAGGCTCGACGGGCTCCGGCAAGACTTCGGTCATGAATCTGCTGCTCCGCTTCTATGACGCCTCCGCCGGACACATCTATCTGGACGGCGTGGATTTGACCCGCTACCCTCGGGCCGCGCTGCGCCGCCATATCGGCATCGTACAGCAGGATCCTTTTCTCTTCGGCCGTACGATTCGGGAAAACATTCGGTACGGGGCCGCACAGGAGGTGTCGGAAGAGGAGATCCAGAATGCGGCGCGGGCCGCCAACATTCATGACAGCGTCATGTCGTTTCCCAAGGGATACGACACTATCGTGGGCGAACAGGGCGTAACCCTGTCGGGAGGCCAGCGGCAACGGCTGGCGATCGCCCGCACCATACTCAAGGATCCCAAGATCCTGATTTTGGATGACGCCACCAGTGCAGTTGACGCGGAGACCGAGCGGTTTATTCGCGATGCCTTGCAACAGCTGATGCAAGGGCGAACCACGTTCATCATCGCCCATCGCATCTCCTCCATTGCCACGGCGGACAAGATCCTGGTGATGGACGGCGGGCGCATCGTGCAAGCGGGCGCCCACGCCGAGTTGGCAGCCCAAGCCGGCCTGTACCGACAGGTCTTCCAGCTGCAGACGAGCATTGAAGCGGAACTCACCGAGGAACTGGCGGCGGCAGGGAAACCCCCGCCGCCCAATGGCCTGGCCCCAGGCCTGCAAGTGCAGAGGGACAGTGGATGAGCGCTGGCCTATACGTCGAAGAGGAGGAGTTCTCCGCATCCTTCAGCGGCCCCGCGCTGATGCGGCTATTGAAACTGGTCTTGAATTACCGGGGCTATGTAGCGGGCTACGTCGTGGGGGTGATCGGCCTCGTCGCCATGGAAGGCATCCACATTTATCTGGGCAAGCGCATCTTGGACGAAGGGGTGATACCCGGCGATTTCGCCCATGTCCAACAGCTGTTGATTTTGTGGGGCCTGGTCAGCGTGGCTCTGGCAGGATTCGTGGCTCTGTTTATCTTCTGTGCCGGCTCCGTGGGACAGGCCATCAACTATGACCTGCGCAAGGCCATGTTCGGACGCTTGCAGGAACTGTCTCTTTCCTACTACGACAAGACGCCTGTAGGCTGGATCATGGCCCGCGCCACATCCGATTCGCGCCGCGTCTCGGAACTGGTCTCCTTCGGATTCCTGGACTTCTTCTGGGGAGCCACCTCGGTGGTGGTGTTCCTGGGCTTCATGATGTGGCTGAACTGGCGGCTGGCTCTGGTCATGCTGTTCATCGTGCCTGTGATGGTAGGCGCGGCCTTGCTCTTTCAGAAGCACATTTTGGGTCAGTGGCGGGAGGTGCGACGACTCAATTCACGCATCACGGGCTCGTATGCCGAGAGCATCCAAGGGGTGCGCGTCACCAAGTCGCTGGGACGGGAACAAGCCAACCTGACAGAGTTCAGTGGTCTGGCCACAGAGATGTACAGCGCCAGCTACAAGGCGGCTTGGCTCTCCGCCTTGTTCCTGCCCGTGATCCAAGTGATCGCGGCGGTAGCCGTCAGCGCCGTGATTTATGTGGGTGGCCAGCAGTACGCCCAGGGATTCATGACAGTGGGGGCCATCCAAGCCTTTATCCAGTACCTCTTCTGGATGCTCTTCCCCATCCAGGAGATGGCCCGGGTCTACGCCCAGATTCAGCAGGCCGTGGCCTCCGGCGAGCGTATCTTCGCCCTGATCGACTCCATTCCGGAGATCCAGGATCAACCGGGAGCCAAGACTCAAGTCTCGCTGCGGGGAGACATCGAGTTCAAGCACATTCACTTTGCCTACGAACCTTCCAATCCGGTGCTCACGAACTTCACGCTGCATGTCGAAGAGGGCGAGACCGTGGCCTTGGTAGGTCCCACGGGAGCCGGCAAGAGCACGGTGGTGAATCTGCTGTGCCGTTTTTATGAACCCCAGACCGGCCTCATTGAAATTGCCGGTCAGGAAGTGCGTTCCATGACCCTGCACGCGCTGCACAGCCGTATCGGCATGGTACTGCAAACGCCGTACCTTTTCTCGGGTAGCCTGACGGAGAATCTACGGTATGGCCGTCTAGAGGCCACGGACGCCGAGGTGCGGGAAGCCGCGGAACTGGTGGGCGCGGACGAGTTTATCCGCCACTTCCCCCAAGGCTACGATACGGATGTCGGGGAAGGCGGCGCCCTGTTGTCCGTGGGACAGAAACAGCTGATCAGCATGGCCCGGGCAGTCTTGGCGCACCCGGACATCTTCATCATGGATGAAGCCACAAGCTCCGTGGACACCCTCACGGAAGCCAAGATTCAGGCGGCCATGCAGACTCTGCTGTCTTCCACAACCAGTTTCGTGATTGCCCACCGTCTCTCCACCATCCGCAACGCGGACAAGATTCTGGTGATTCGCAATGGCGGCATTTCCGAGATGGGTAATCATGCCAATCTGATCCGGGCCCGCGGCTACTACTACGATCTGTATCGCAAGCAATATCGGGACGAGGCGAGTCGGGACACGGACCCCTTCTTTGGATCCAAACTGACCTACGCCTGACTGGAGGCGACAGGGCGGCACCACGGCGCTGCCGCGCCTTGCGTATGGAGAATGGAGTGAATGGCCATCACGGCAACCGAGGACGTTTCTACGCGCCTGACGGCCCTCGTCCCGGCTCTTCCTCCGCGCCTCATACCCTCCTGTTGGCCCCATCATCGCCACTCAGAAATCTCGCCTGTCTGCGCGGCTCTTTGTACGCGTCCCTTTCCCTCAACATGCAGGGGCCCAAGGCGAGGCATCCGCGGCTTGCCCCTGCTCTAGGGATCAGAGGCTGGACTTAGACGCTTCAGTTGGCGCCACCATGGCCTGCTCAGGCCCGGAGTAGCGTGAACCCTCGCCTTTCTGGAAAGCGCCTGTGCCGTATGTCCGCACGGTGGGGCGCATGGTTCCTGCATCTCCGCCGTGCCTCAGGCGCAACCGGCCGCTACATTAGCCGCGGCTTTTCACGCGTGCGTAGAGAAAGGCGTCCTTGGGGGCCGCTTCGCGGCCGGAATAGGCCATGTAATGGCGCAGGCACCCTTCCCGCACCATACCCGACCGTTCCATCACGCGGGCCGAGGCCTTGTTGTCTACATCGCAGTAGGCTTCCACCCGCCAGAATTCCGGCTGCTCCAGACACCAGTCGCTGAGCAAGGTCAAGGCCTCAGTCATAAGGCCCTGCCCCCAATAGGCGTGGGCCAGCACGTACCCTATATCCACGACATGTCCCTTGGGCCGCATTGAAATCATGCCGATCACCTGCTCGACATCCCGGTGCAGAATGCCAAAGGAAAAGTTCTGGCCGTCTCGCCACTGTTCATTGCATTTCTGCAGGAAGCGGCGGGTGGCGTGAATGTCCTGATGGGGCTTCCACGGCAAGAACTGGGTTACCAGATCATCCTGCGTGTAATTGTCGAAGATGTCTTCCGCATCCACCACGCTGGACTTGCGCAGGACAAGGCGTGATCCCTGCAAGATGTTGGGGGGATAAAGGAGTTTGACTGTCTCGGCTGCGTTTGACATGAGGCGCTGATTGGGTCTGGTCCCAAGCTACGAAGCACGAAGGGAGACAACTGCAGACAAGCATCTCGCCCCGATGCGAAGCCCTATCCGATTCCCGTCCAGTATATCCTGAAGAGAGCCCATCAGGGCAATGTTGCGCCTGTCATCCGTCCCGCCAGACTTTCCAGCAACTGCACCCTATTCCGCCACAGCGTGAAAGTCCATTTCCAGTGTCATCTTGTCGTCCACCCAGGAGACCAAAGGAGGACGAGGCACGTTGATGCCGTGGTCTTCCAAGAGAATGGTAGCGGAGCCCGTTCCTGTCAGTTCTGTGTCCGAAGTGAACACCGCCGTGACCGTGAACGTCACGTCTGCCTGCGTATCCAGCAGCTGCAACGGCCCCGCGAGTTCCAGCATGAACTCCTCACCCACCGCCACGCGGTCCGGAGCGCCGTCCAAACGAACAGGAACAAAGACGATTTCAGGGTAGAGATCCGTGTACAACACAAAGTTGCGAATCGCCCTGTTGCGCCGGTCACTGTCTGTAACGAAGGTAGTCGCATCAATCACGACGGGCGTGAACTCGGAAGTGCCGACTTGATCGGGGCTGGTCCGCAACGCGCCTGTCACCGCCGACGTTACGCCCACCACCGTGGTAGGCACGCCAGCCAAGGTCTCTTCGATGACAAAACGCACTTCCGATCTCTCGCTGACGATGGCAAAATTCCGCAATTCTGCCGGGGCGGCTTCCCCCCTATCCGATCTCCTCTCTGCAGAGGCCAAATCCTCTTCTGGGGTTTCTGCCATTTCTCCTGTCTCTGCCACCGGAGTGGCTAGAGGCACGGCAGCAGGCATCTGACAAGCGACCAAGCCCAAGCCCAACATCATGACAGCCCACAACCCGTACAGGTTCTGGGCCCGAAATATTCCCTTCACTCGGCTCAACATGGTTTTCTCCCGTTGCGTGTGGCTATGGTCCGTGGTGCCGATTGGGGATCTAGGCTCTTTTGAATGGGAGAAGGGAAGACCGATCGGCATGCAGAACATCCCAAGCTCCATGCACTCTCCCGACTGTAGCACATCCCTGCCAACGGCATTATAGCGACACCTCGTTCAGCAAGGGTCGTCCTGCCAGCCCAGCCATCAGATTGTCCACGGAACGGTCAAACATACCGATCCGCGTCTGGCGCGAGGCCGATCCCAGATGGGGCGTAATGATGACCCTCTCGTGATGCACCAAGGGGTGGTCCCTAGGCAAGGGCTCCGGCTCGGTCACATCCAGCGCGGCTCCGGCGATCTGCCCCTCCTCCAAGGCCCGCAGCAGGCCATCGTGATCCACCAAACCACCGCGTGCGATATTGACCACGAAGGCCGTGGGCTGCATGGCCTGGAATTCCGCATGGCCCATGCAGCGGGCGGTCTCGGGAGTCAAAGGCATGGCCAGCAACACGAAATCCGACTGCGCCAGCAACTCGGACTTGGAGACATAGGTGGCCTTCAGGGCCGTCTCCCTGTCTCCATCCACGCGGTGGCGGTTGTGATACAGCACTGTCATGTTGAAGCCACCGGCCCGCCGGGCTACCTCGCTGCCAATGGCCCCCATACCCAAGATGCCCAGAGTCTGGCCATGCACCTCGGAGCCATGCAGCAGGGACGGATCAAAACGCTGAAAATTCGAGCCGCGTGCGTAGTCTATGCCCAGCTTCAGGTTGCGGGCAATCGCCAGCAGCAGCAGAAAGGCCATGTCCGCGGTTGCCCCGTCCACGAAGCCAGGCGTATTGCCCACAGGGATGCCACGCGCGTGGGCATCGGCAATCACGATGTGATCCACGCCTACGCCCATGTTGGATATCACCCGCAGTTTGGGCATCTGGTCCATCACCGCTCCATTCACCTGATCGTGGCCATAGACGTAAAAACCCTCCATTTCGGAAATGCCGGGAGTGACGCCATGCGGCACCCACAGGGTGGTGTCGCAACCGCGGTCCCGCAACGTCTGCATCATCGCCTTGGCAAGGGGCATGTCCACCAACACTTTGTAGTCCATGGTTCATCTTCCTATCACTTCTTCCGTCAGGGAAACTCTTGACTGCACTTCAGCACCCAGACACTATGCAAATCAAGGACGCGTCCGGCGTCACGGTCAGGGGCTCCGCGAAGGTCAGGTGGTCTTCAGGATCGAACTCCCGGTCAGGAACCACATCGCTCCCGCGTACCACCCCACGGATGACAGGAAGTCCAGCCGCACCCCCGACAAGACCAAAACCGCCCTGTCTGATCCGCAAGGATACCTCTCTTCCTTCCACGGCAAACACGCCCCAGCCCGAATCCAAGGACCAGAGGCATCGGTAAACGGACTTCCGGTCCCAATTCCATCCATCCCTGCACCATGTCGAACTGGAAGTCGGCAAAGGCATTGAGCAGCGCATAGGCGGCCAGAGTTGCCGCAGCCAGTCCGTATCACCGCAGATTTTCCAATTCCGATATGCTTTCATGACGCCGCCGAACTGCCCGGGCGGCGCAGGATCGCTGCCGGCTGTCCACCGACAGGGGAGAACCCCAGTGGCAACTGCAACCGGAACGGCATGCCGCCATCCGAGCGCAGATTGCATTGATAGTCCGCGGTGTACATGGACCTTTCCAGCCGCGGGAAGAAAAAGGGCACGGTCTGCTGACATTTCCAAACAGGAGTGCAGGAGCCTTCGTAACAACCAGCAGCAACATGAGCTCCTTCAAGGCCATAGAGGGTCCCATCCTCCAAGCGTTGTACCACCGGGGTCTTGAGATCGGACAGATTGGCGGACAAGGTGCCGACGGTCTCTAGTTCCTGCCGATACATCTCTAGACTGTCAAACCACTGGCCGCGAAACCAGCAATCCTGGCTGCTGGCCGCAGCGCCGGGATTCCGACTGATCCGTGCCCAGAGACAGGACCCCGTAGTCGAGGGCCAATTCGTTCTGCCCTGCCGCAGACAGGTGCATGCCTTCCCCCATCTCGGCAGGACCGCCTCGGCTCTTGACGTTGGGCGCGGGCAACGGGTTGGACAGTACATCCAGCACGGCGTAGGTCAGATCCACTGCAAAGTGTGGCGGGCGGGCTGCATTCGCCTTCCTTGAGTGGAATGAAAGGGCTGAAGACTTTCAGAGCCGCCCGTCCCGGGCCAAAGCCGTGTCCTCAAAACTGAACGCGGCCCAACTGGTCCATGTAGGGTGGCAGATCCCCTTGAAGCACGCGGGATCAAGCACTATTGCACCCTCCTCCACGCGCACGGCAAAGTGCGAAAAGCCATTCATGCTGCCCTTGTTAGGTCGATTGTAGATCTCCCAATCGACGAGATGACCATTCCCGGCCAAGCCCATACCACCAGCTCCAATGCCTCCCACGGGAAAGCGGATGTGGTGGGGTGCGCTCTTCCTGATAGAGAAATCTGTCCATGACTGGCTCCATCCAAGAATGAGACGCGTCCCAGAGGCCGCTGCCAACAGTTCACTCGAAACATCGGGACCAGAGGCTGGGGAAGCAGGCTTCATTGTACTCTTCCCTGTCAAAACCGGATGCCACCTCAGCCACATGACTGACGAGAAGGCCATGGTGCAACGTGTCCCTGTCCCTCATGGCGGCGTGGCACAGCCTATGGCGAAAGGTGTCTCTCCAGACAATGCGGAAAGCAACGGTGGAGGAACGAAGCGCGGTCCGATTGCCGTAAGTGGAGCCTGGACAGATCCAACAGCCAATCGGCATTGCATCGTTCCTTTATGTCAACTGCCAAGGCTGTCCGTCCTTGAATCGGGGTTTCAACCCCGATTCTGCATACCATGCTCTTGACCGACATTGGAGAGCTGCCACGGCCTGGTACATTCCGGATGTTGTCAACAGGATTCTGCTTGCGCAAAGCCAGAATCGACGAAGACTGCCTGCCTCAGGCCACACGGTGTACCGGCTTGGGCGCCAGGGGAACGAAGGCTTCCAGATGAGTGATGTAGTAGCGGGCGCCATGCATCGCCTGATTCTGGGCCAGACTTTTCCACAGTCCCTCTTCCAAGGATGCAGGCGCAGCCACTGCCCGCAGATTCAGCACAAACTCCCAGCCGTGGGAGACATGGGCAGGTCCAGCCGGCCGATCCCAAGTCCAGACTTGCCCTACCAAGCTGCCCTTGCAGACGGTGGCCCCATCCAGCGCCAGGAT
Organism: Caldilineaceae bacterium; assembly: GCA_963422415.1. Taxonomy (GTDB): domain Bacteria; phylum Chloroflexota; class Anaerolineae; order Caldilineales; family Caldilineaceae; genus Bin34. Next base: position 1,039,424 of record OY729430.1, on the reverse strand, counting down.
TTTCAGATGGGCCACCGCCAAGCCCTGATCGCGCAAGCCCGAGGCCATTTGACGAGCCAGCTCTTCCACCCAGAAGCCCATGTCACTGAGCTGATTGGCGCGGACCTGCCCGCATGCATTGAGCCAGCCCAGACGCTCCTCCGCCTGGGCATACAGATCGTAGTCGATGATCAAGGACGTCGGATCCGTGCTCTGGCGTCCCAGAACCACTTCCAGCCATGTATCCAGGCCGTCTCCTGACTGCCCCGACATGCGGTAGATGGGACAGTCGGGCCGCTGACTCTGGATCTCCTGTTCCCACCTGGCCAACTGCCGCGGGGCAGCCATGTCGATCTTGTTGAGTAGAATCAGCTGTGCTTCTTCCCATTGCTTGGCCTGCAGATATCCTACGGTCGGTCCCAAGGCCTGCGGGGCCGCGGTGCTGTCCGCCAGTATGGAGAGCGGAGCGAAGTCATAGCCGCCTTGCAGAGCCAATGGCTTGATGACGGTAGCGACCAGATCCGTGCAGCTGCCCACCGGCTCCGCCAAGATGATGTCCGGGGCGACCTGCGTCTGCAGGGTCTGCAGGGCGGTGGTCAGCTCCGAGTACCGACAGCAAAAACAGCCTCCGGCGATCTCCACCACAGGTATGTCAGTCGCGGCTGCCATCGCAGTATCCACCAGCTGTGCGCCCTGATCATTGGTGACATATCCCACCTTGTACCCGCGGTGGATCAGGCGACGAGCGGCCTGCAGCAGCACGGTGGTCTTTCCTGCCCCCAGGAATCCTCCCAGAATGACCAGGCGGGTCATGAGGGGAACCTCGGATTCTCCGCTTGTACCTTTTCCCTTTCATAACCGCGGTGCATCAGCACCGCGGTTATGAAAGGCAGCAACACCATGGACATGAGCGCCCACCCAACCGGACCCAAGGTCAAGACCACAGCCACCCCCAAGCTGGCTGTGACACCAGCAACGACCCACAGGGGCGGATCCAGAGCCACCAACACCGAGGCAGCCCCCACAGGTTGATCACCGCCAACGGCGGTAGAACCGCGGCCAACACACGTACATAGCTCAGCCACAAAGCCTTGCCGGCATCATAAATGTGAGCCACTCGGCCCGTGGCAGCCCGGCCCAAGGGATAACAGAGCGCGGTCCATTGCGGAACCCAGCCCCTATGTGCCGGGAGGGAGTACTTGTCTGTCATCGGTGAAATCTCGGAATTCTCAATCAGGGCCACAGACCAGATCAGGCCTGTCGGCGAGGTGTCTTCCCTATTGTACGGATCACAGAGATCGATCCCAATGTCGGCGCCTTGGGGTCACCGGCTTTGAATCCGGTCGATTGCCAGACACAATTCATGACGAAGCTCTGCCGCGTGGGTCAGCCAAGCATAGTGTGCAGCGCCTTCGATTTCCACACAATGTCCATTCGGCAGTAGCGCCGCCAACTGCTGAATCGGCCAGTTGGGACGAATGTCGTTGGCGGCGGTGACAAACGTTGCGAAGATGGGCAGTGCGGCGACATCTCGAAACAGACTGGGCCGCCGGATGAAGGATCGCCAACTGCGGTTGCCCTCTGCGTTGACACGTGCATCGGCGTCAAACATCATGCCTCCCCGATCCTCGCCTACTTCCTTGAGATTGCGGCGATAGATCTCACTCCAGGAACGATCATTGACGAGTTGGCCTCCCGCAATGGCAACCAGCCCCATCACCTGGGCAGGATGGCGCAAGGCATACGCCAAGGCCACGTTGGAACCGAAACTGTGACCGGCCACGATACAGGTTTCCACGGCATATGCACGCAGAATCGCTGCAGCGTCGTCGATCAGGGTATCGACCGTGTAGAGACCATCCCAATCGGAGCGTCCACAGCCACGTGGCTCAAAGCGGACCACGCGGCACCGATCGGCCATCATGGACGCGACCGGAGCCAAATAGTCGCTGCATCCGGGACCGCCATTGAACAGAAGAAGCGGTGTGCCCTGCCCCGAGGCGCAGGTCCAAAGGCGCGCTGAACCGGATTGGACAAAACGTTCCACGACTTCAGCCAACATTCCGCCTTGCAGTCACTGTCCCTCTGAACCTGCACCTGAAATCCGAAATCCACTTCATTGCCCGATCCGGCGAGATCGAAAGCGCGCGTGATGTGCTCTGCCTGCCCCCGCACAGTAGGCGGTCCCTCACGGCGGTTTCGGAACCCACCGTACACTCCTCCCTCTTGGCGGTGCAGGAGGATTCAAACACGGGGCCGCGCCATGTCGAGCCGCTGCGATGCAGGAATGACCACGCCCCTATAGGCTCTGCCAATAGTGAATCAGCATGGGTCTCCTAGTGATAGGAATGACCACGCCCCTACAGGCTCTGCCCGTATCTCTCGGCATGAGAAGAATGTGGTGGGCAGACCGACCGCGCGCCTCCCGTGCACCGTCCTGGATCTGGGCGGTTGCCCCTGTCTTGTGTTTCACAGTCGGCGACGTGTCATGGATTGATCCCATATGGCCAGAAACTGCCTCTCGACTCTACGCCGGCAATTGACAGCGCAGCCCATCCTCCTGCAGCTCCGGAGTCCATGCGAAGGGCCCCTCCCCATTGAGAGTCAGGTTCAGATCTGCTGGGTCCCGATCCAGTCGTTCCCATCCTCCTGCCCGCAAGGTGATCTCCCGGGCCTCCCGATAGGGCAGCGGCAAGTCGCGCAATGCCGACGCGATGTTCAGACTGACTGCATCCTCGGTCCAGGTTGCAACCTGGACCGTCACGCCATCTATGGCAAAGGCCTGCCGCGCAGCCACATCCAGATAGACGGCGCCCCAGCGGCGTTCCAGATAGGCGCTGGCGGCCAGACCGCCGGCGGAGCTCCAATTCATGCCGCTCCAGCCATAGCCGGTGTCTCGCCCTCGGTGATGGATGTTCTCAGGGGCATATCCTTGCCCTGCACCCAGATGCGGCATTTCCACGCTGTTGATGTGATTGGCGTGATTTTCGGCAATGTCCATCAAGGCAAAGGACGACCGACAGGCGGCTATGGCGCGTTCCATGTATTCCGGCTCGCCGGTCACGGCGTAGTAATCCGCATAGGTGGTGGAGAAGCGGGCTTGACGACCGTCATTCCATTCCCCATCGGTGTTCATCACGCCGAACCCCCCAAACAGGTGTCCTGGCAGATGACTGGGATTCCAGACCTGCTGATACAGCGACAGCACACTGAGCAGGAATTCTCCGGATTCCAACCAGGTGATCTCCTTGGTGCGACGGTACAGGGCCAGATACATGTCGCAGGCCCATTGCATAGACAGATTGTTGTGGGGACAAATCCCCGACCAGTAATCCATGGCATGCAGCGGTTTGGGACTGCAGGAGTAGAAGGTTTCAAAATCGTTGAAGCGCAAGCCGGGCAGAACCTGATTCTCGATATAGTGACCGGCCCGGATCGCCGCCCGCGTATACTCCGGCTGCTTGAGCAGAAAGGCGCACTGAGCCAGCACGGCGCCGCTGATGGCCGTCGTGGCACTTTCCTTGAGCTGTGCCGCCGATGCAAGATCCGATTGCAGATAGGTAGGTATGGCCCCGGAGATCAGCTGCAGATCCATCAGCAGCGTACAATACTCCGCCGCCAGATTCAGTAGGGCCGGCGCATCCAGTTCGGGAAAGTCGTCAATCCATTTCAAAAGCCACCACATGGTGACGGACATGGCCCCAGTGTCATACCCATGCCGCGCATCCACACTGCGCGCCGTCCAGAAAAGCGTGCCCTCATATTGGGCCTCGTCAAAGTTGTAGATGCAGGGAAAGGCCCCCTGCCGGCGCGGCGCGGCGCGCATCAGATGCAGTATCCCGTCCGCAATGCGCCGCAATGTCGGACTGTTCCGTCGCTGCCCGTAATGCCGGAGGCCATATCCCACGTGCATGTCGTTTTCCCAGGCGTGGAAGTTGGCCCCGTGCCGCCTCTTGTTCTCGATGCCGGCTCCTTCGTCGCCGGCCACCTGCGCATAGCGCACACTGGCAGGCAGTTCATGTCGAAAGGTGTACCGATCGCCGTACACCGCAAAAGGCAAGACCTGCGGCTGCGGAGCCGCCATGAGGGGCCGTCCGTACTGCTGCCACAGAGCGGCGCTCAGATGCCGAGTCACTTCCGCCGGCGCGGCACAGCGCCCCACATGCAGATTGAAGGCATACATGAGTTCCCCGGCGGGCAGCGTCGGAGCCGCAGCGGGTCGGTGATCGAAGTACACATGTCCATCGACTTCGCTGGCGCACAGGCCATAGGAGAGACGCGGTCCTTCCAGCAAGGTGTCGGTCACCCGCAGGTCCAATGCATGGGGCAGGTCCCGGGTCACACTGAAAATGTCCAGATCCGGTATCAGGGCCGCGTAGCGGCCTCGGGCCACCACCACGACCAAGGGGGCGCGGAAGAAGTGATCCGCACAGACATGGCTGGCCTTCTTGTGCAATCCGGGCAGCCAGGCGAAATCCAAGGGATCGCAGGAGCGGGCCAACTTGCCCTGCGGGGCGAAGTACAAGTGGTTGAAACAACGAGCCAGTTGCGTCTCTGTCGTGAGCTCCAGCTGGGTGACAAACCTGACACCCTGGTGCGGCGTCACCGAAACATAGGTCGTCAGGGCGTGGGAGCCAAACGTTCCTTGCAGCGCCAGTTGCGAACCCTGCCGCTCTGCCCACCGATAGGTGGCCACCTCCATCGTGAATTCCGAATCAGCTGGATCCCGGAAGGCCACGTCCGGATCTTCACATTTCAGAATCCGATCCGGATTCCAGATGGTGGTGGCGTCCCAAGCTCCCGTAACCACCACCGTCTCCCAGGCCGGACCGACCTTGACGCCGATCTGCAGCCACGCTCGATCGTCCTCCTGATGTACCGTCACCTGATATCTTGCGTTCTGGATGGTCAATTGCGCGGCTATTATGCCTCCAGTGAACCCGATGCTTTCGATCATGCGTCGCTGCAGCAGGAGAAAGGCCAACCATGATGACCGCTACCGCTACGCTGCCTTGGCTGCATTGACCCTGCAACATTGTAATGCCTAAGGACCTGTATTTGTCTTGACGAGAGGAAGAGAAAACTGTTCCAGGTACCTGTGAAGACCACGATGGCCAGTGTGGTCAGAGCCGGTCTGATCAGCGGCAGCATGATTTGCCATAGAATGCGCAACGGATAACAGAAAGGATTGGGCCTGACAACCGGCAGGCCTTTGACCCGACTTCTCAATAGCCTTGCCTTGTCCGTAACGTGCACTGGAAGCAAGACACGGTCAACGGGCAGATCGCGTCTCCGCCGCCAGCGCTGGCGTCCGAGGAGGTAGACACTCGGTGATCAATCTCGCCACCGAGCGTTCCCCAGGACGTTCGTCGGAATCCGACAGCGGACACAAGCCCCTCCACCAGACGATTTGGCGCTGAGCCATGGATTCACACGGTACAGGCGCCTCGTGGACCAGCCCCGATCTGATGTAGGGGAAGTGACACGAACTCTCTGGAGGGCAGGGCCCGCGAGCGAGACTTGCCTGCTCCAAGCACAAAAAGCAAAAAGCGGGAGCGTGGCCACGCTCCCGCTTGCATATGTGGTATGTCAGGTAGAGACTTGGGCAGAATCAGACCAACTGGGCGCGGGCCACTTCCACCAATTGCGCAAAGGCCGGACCGTCCTGCACCGCAATGTCCGCCAAGACCTTGCGGTCCACGTCCACCTCTGCCAGCGACAAGCCGTGCATGAAGCGGCTGTAGCTCAAACCATTGTTCCGGGCCGCGGCGTTGATGCGCATCACCCAGAGCTTGCGCATCTCCCGCTTGCGGGTCCGGCGGTCCCGATATGCATAGTGCAGCGCGTGCAACCGCGCCTCGTTCGCAGTGCGAAAAAGCCGGGACCGACCACCAAACTGGCCCTTGGTGGATTTGAGCACCTTCTTGTGACGGCGGCGGGCATAGACCTTGGGTCTTGATCGGGGCATTGCTTTCCTCTGCCAATGTTAGCGATGGGAGATTGGGACGTCAGACTTAGCTGGCATCCACTACACCGGCCACTTGCTTCACCATCTTGCGCATGCTGGTCACCTCGCCCACCACATTCCTGCGATAGATCCGGCGCATGCGCGAGTGCTTGTTGCGGCGCAGATGACCGCCACCTTGCGTGCGGCGTATCACCTTGCCATTCCGGGTGATGCGGAAGCGAGCCGCGGCACCCTTGTGGGTCTTCATCTTGGGCATGCAATCAACCTCTGACGGTGGTGACCGCCCTGGGAGGGCTTTTCTTCATGGACGTCGGACTCAGCGTCATGATAATGGTGTTGCCTTCCGGCATGGGCTCGGCATCGATTTGGGAGAATTCCGTAGCTTCCCCGGCAATGCGGCGCAACAAATCCAAGCCCACAGCCGGATTGAAGCGTTCACGGCCGCGAAAACGCACCCGTACCTTTACCTTGGATCCGTCGGCAATGAACTTGCGGATCTTGCCCAAGGCGATCCCCACGTCATGGTCCCCGGTGCGCGGACTGAGGCGAATTTCCTTCACCCCCGTGCGCACCTGTGACTTCCGCTTGTCCTTCTCACGCTTTTGACGCTCAAACATGTACTTCCCGTGGTCCATGACGCGACACACAGGGGGCTTGGCAGATCGCGACACCTCGACCAGATCCAAATTCTCCTGACGGGCCATGGCACGCGCGTTCTCAAGAGGCATGACCCCTTTCTGTTCGCCATCACTACCAATCACCCGCACTTCCCGAACCACGATCTGCTCGTTGACACGAACTTCGGGAACGACAATCTGGGGGCTTCTTTGATTTCTTCGTCGGCCTTTTCTTATGGCTCAACACCCCTGAATTGCAAAACTCCAGTCGCGACCGATGTGCGACCACCCTCATTGTCGGGAAGGCAAGTCTATCATTTCCTCCTCAAAGTAATCAATTCCCAGTCCGAAGTTCCACCTCCCCCTCCAGGCCCATGCCAGACCTGCATTACAGATCCAAGGCACGCTGGACAATGCAATCCTGCACCTGGCGCAGAAATTCCTGACGCGGCACTCCCTGTCGCCGTGGACCCGAGCGCAGGCGCAGGGCCACGGTGTCGTCGGCCTGCTCCCGATCTCCAATCACCACCATGTAGGGTACCTTGTGCAACTGGGCCTGGCGGATCTTGGCGTTCATCCGTTGCGCCGAGGCATCCACCACAGCCCTTATTCGTAGGTCCCGGCAGGCCTGGGCCAGATTCTCGCTCGATTCTCTGTGGGCGTCCGTAATGGGAATGATCCGCACCTGCTCCGGGGCCAGCCACGCCGGGAAATTGCCGCCAAAGTGCTCGATCAGGAAGCCAATCATACGTTCGTGAGTGCCCAGAGGAGCCCGATGGATGCACAGTGGAGTCTCCGGATGCCCCTCTGCATTGGTGAAACTCAGATCGAAGCGAGGCGGCTGCGCAAAATCCACCTGATTGGTGGCCAACGTGAATTCCCGACCAATGGCACTCCAGATCTGCACATCAATCTTGGGGCCATAGAAGGCTGCCTCGTCCCGGGTCTCCACGAAGGGCACATGACCGTTGCGCAGCGCGGAGCGCACCATCTCCTCGGTCCGGATCCAGAGCTGGGCATTGTCCACATACTTACTGCCCAGGCCCTTGGGATGATGGGTGCTGAGCCGCATCTGATACTGCTCAATGCCAAAGATCTCGAAATACTGCCGATAGAGATCGACAACCCCCAGGAATTCCGCCTCGAACTGCGCTTCGCTGCAGTAGATGTGAGCGTCGTTCATTTGCATGGAACGCACGCGCATCAGTCCAAACAGTTCGCCGCTCTTCTCGTAGCGATAGCAGGTGCCATATTCGGACAGGCGCAGGGGCAGCTCCCGGTAGCTGCGCGAACGCCCCGCAAAGATCTTGTGATGCATGGGGCAGTTCATGGGCTTGATGTAATACCGGGCGCCGTCCATCTCCATGGGCGGGAACATGTCATCCGCGTAGTAGGGCAGATGACCGCTGCGCAGAAAAAGATTTTCCTTGGTGATGTGGGGAGTCCGCACATGCTGGTACCCGGCCGCCACCTCGGTTTCATGGGCCAGTCTTTCCAGCTCCTCGATGATCTTGGTGCCGTTGGGCTGCCACAGCGGCAGTCCCGGTCCCACCTCCTCATCGAAGAGAAAAATCTCCAGTTCCTGACCCAGTCGTCGGTGGTCCCGCTTCTTGGCTTCCTCCAGCATCTGCAGATGCTTTTTCAGGCCCTTGCGATTCGGCCAGGCCGTACCGTAGATCCGCTGCAGCATGGGGCGCTGCTCGTCTCCCCGCCAGTAGGCGCCAGCCACGCTCATCAGCTTCAACCCCTCCACGGGAATCTGGCCGGTGTGCTCCACGTGCGGGCCGCGGCACAGATCCTCGAAAGTGTCCTGCGTGTAGGTGCTAATCACGGGCGCCTCTTCCACCTCCACCCCATATTCGTCCACCTCGCCGGCTTCCAGCCCGGCAATCAGCTCCAGCTTGTACGGCTGGCGAGCAAACCGCGCCTTGGCTTCCGCAGCGGACACTTCCTGGTAGACAAAGGGGTGCCGACCGCCGATGATGCGGCGCATGCCCTGTTCAATTCTGGCCAGATCCTCCGGCAGAAACGTCAGGATCTTGCCTTCCGCGTCCTGTCCCAGATCAAAGTCGTAGTAGAAGCCGTCCTGAATGGGCGGGCCAATGGCCAGCTTGGCGTCCGGGTATATCTCCAGCACGGCCTGCGCCATGACATGGGCGCAGCTGTGCCACAGCCTGTACAGCCTGTCTTCCGAACTGCGTTTCGATTGGTTGTCCACTCGATAGCCTCCCGCTGCCCTGCAGCTCCCAGAATCAAAAAAGCCATGTCCTCATCCCACAGGACGAAGCATGGCTCCGCGGTTCCACCCGCATTGCATCGGACAGCCGATGCCACTCGCGTTCCACCTCGATAACGGCGAGTCCACCGGGACACGCTACTGGCAACAGGGCGTTGACGCATCCACTCTCGGGGGGTGTTCAACGGAGAGCAGGGCCGGTCTTGCAGCCTAGGACCTGGCTCTCTGACCTGCTCGGGTCCGTCTACTCGACCCGATCTGCGTATTGAGACCGTGATCGCCTTCCCAAGAAAGCACGGGTTTCCGCTGAACGCACCCGACGGCCAAAACCGGGCCGCCGCGGCGGCTCGACACTTGTTGCCACCAGTCTAGCAAAGGCAAGAGGGAACGACGCGATATTCCTTGACATTGAGGCCACGGCAAGGAACCTCCAAGCGGCCCATTGGAGAACTTTTACACGCCAACAGATATAACAACACCCTGCAAGTCACGGACACTCCAGACGGAAATCTCTGTCAATCCGAACGCAGCGCGAAAGCCCTCAACTTTGTGCGGCTTGAGTGGGAGATACTGGACTTGAACCAGCGACCTCTACCATGTCAAGGTAGCGCTCTAGCCATCTGAGCTAATCCCCCGCACGTCGGGAGTCCAGTATAGCACGGGCCACCCGGTCCCGCTTTGGGGCCCACAAAAACGGAGAGTACGCCATGAAGTCAAGATTCACCTTCAGGATGGACTGTCTCACGGCATCCACTGGCCCTGATCGGCAATGCCGCCGGCGTGTGGGACAGAGGCCAATCCGGTGGAAATCGGGAATGCATTGGCAGAAAACCCCACGAGGATGCCGCTTGCCATTGCGATCACCGAGGGTAATTCCCCGTTCCGCCCCGCTTTGTCGGTGATTGCCGCTCGCACTCGCGCTGAAAGTCGGGAATGACGAAGCGGCCTGCCCGCAAACGCTCCAGCAACCCGTTCAGGCCGGTAGGATTGGCCTTTGTGCATTTTGCATGGGATTCCCGGCACCTCAATTGGGGTGGAACTGGCCGGTAGGCCCAAAACTGAAGTCGTCGGCCTCGTCCTTGGTGTCTATCACGAAATTCAGAATTAGATGCTCCCGGGCCAAGATGCCGATCTCCAGTTTCAGCATGTCCTCCACCAGTTCCTTTTCGATGATGCGCTGCTTGTCCCGCAGCTCAATCTGCATGGCAATGGCCACCAGGGCCGCCACCGTCTGTGGATCTTCCGGCACCTCGTCCAGCTTCAGGCGGAGGTTGATCGCCTTGTCCAGCAGTTCCACATATTTCAGGAAAGCTGGCCGCACTTGACGGGCCATGGCCGCCGCCGCGCCCTGCCGACCTTCCCGAATGGGGAACTCGGAGACCTCCGCGCTGAGATAGGCATGGGTGGTGACCAGTCTTTCTATCTTGAAGCGATTCAAGCCCACCGCCACTATGTTCAACTTGTCGTTCTCAAGTACATTGGCGCTCTTGATCGCGGCCATGGTGCCCACGTCAAAGGGGATGGCGGGTCCATCGACCTCGTTGCCTTCCCTGATTAGCGCCACGCCAAAGGGCTGATGCTCCTGCAGACAGCTGTTGATCATCAGCTTGTACCGCTCCTCGAAGATATGCAGCGACAGCACCATGCCGGGAAACAGCACGTTGTTCAGGGGAAATACGGGAATTTCCATGGTTGTGTCAGGCTCTTGGGATCGAAGCGCCTGGTTGCAGGTTGGGATCAAAGGCTACTTCGTCCTTGTAGTAGACACCGATGTAGTGTGTGAACTTGCGGATCAGACCCCCTTGCCGGAATCCGGCTGCATGCAGATGCATCCGAGCCATGCCGGAGGAGACGAAACCGGGATGGAGAGCTTCCTCATATACCACTAGGCGACTCTTGGGTTTGGCCACTTCAAAAAGACGGGTCAGAAAATCGTGAATCTCCGGGATTTCGCCCAACACGGAGCCCAGCAGGATCAGATCGGAAGTGTGCAGGGCCAGCGGCGCGGTTTCCGGCGTGGCCCAATGGAACGTCACCTTGTCCGCGCAACCTGTCGCTTCCACGCGGGACTGAGCTTGGTGCAGCAAGGATTCCTGCATGTCCAAGGCTATCACCCGTCCGCTGCCCGTCATTCTACGGGCCAGTGCCGCGGTGGCCACGCCGGTCCCGCAGCCGACCTCCAAGACCGTCATGTCGGGGGTCACCCCACACAGATCCAACAACCGCTCCAGGTCCAGATACCGCAACCGGGCCCGCTGCTGCAGCAGTGGGGCCAGCACCCGGGGAAAGGGGCGCGGCTGTTGAAACCAATGCAACCGCAGGCCGATCTGCAGACTTGCAGCCAATCCTGCCATCTTCAAGAAACTTGCAATCATGATGGAACCAAGCCGATATACGCTCCGCGGGAGCGCGCGACAAAACCAATCAGGCATTCACGCGGGAATCGGGCAGCCGTTACAGATCGTCTTCACCCTCTCGGTGTAGGCTACTATAAGCTAGGCACTCAGAGACGGTTGTAATCGCGCTGCGCGTGCCCCTACAATCAATAAAGAGAGAGTCCGTACCTCCCTTGATCCACTCGTTCCTTGTATTGTAGGTCTTCCTCCATGTTTCTGTCGGTGGTCATACCATTCTTCAACGAGGAGGCGGTGATCGAGGCATTGTATGCCAAGCTGACCCATGCTTGGCAGCAGATATCCGCGGACATCGGCGCCGCCTGGGAACTGATCTGTGTCAACGACGGCAGCACTGATGGCACCATGGAGTTGCTGCAGAGGTTGAATCAGCGGGACGACCGCGTCAAGATCGTCAATCTCAGCCGCAACTATGGGCAGCAAATTGCCATCAGCGCCGGTCTGGACTTCGCCCAAGGCGAAGCGGTGATCGTCATGGATGCGGATCTGCAGGATCCACCGGAACTGATGCGGGAAATGATCCAGGAGTGGCAGCAGGGCTTCCACATGGTCTATGCCGTGCGCAAGTCCCGTCGCGGGGAGACCTTCTTCAAGAAAGCCACGTCCCGGTTTTTCTACCTGTTCATGCGCGCTCTGATGAAAGTGGACATTCCGCTGGATACCGGCGAATTCCGCCTCATGGACCGACGCATAGTGCAGGAAATACGCCTCATGCGCGAACACCATCGCTTTCTCAGGGGCCTGAGTTCCTGGGTCGGTTTCCGGCAGAAAGGAATTTGCTTCGAGAGACCGAGCCGCTACGCCGGCGAGACCAAGTATCCGCTGCGCATGATGCTGCGGTACGCCTTGGACGCAGTCACAAGCTTCAGCTACCAACCCTTGTACATAGTGAGCTACCTGGGGTTTCTGCTGTCCGCGATCGCCCTGATCGGAGCCGTGCTGGCGACCGTCCTGCGTCTGTCGGGGAACCACAATGTCCTGGAAGGACAGGCCACCACGTTGATCAGCGTGCTGTTGCTGGGCGGTGTGCAGTTGATCAGCGTCGGCGTCATAGGGGCCTATCTCGGCCGCATCTATGACCAGGTCAAGGGCCGCCCTCTCTACATCGTGGACAATGTCTATGGCCTGCCGTTCCGGTCCACGGAGGCGCTCAACGATGGAGTTCCGAAATCAGATGCCGCAGCTCCGGAAGGATCAACTTCTGCATAGCCAACCGCACGGCATTGGAGGAACCGGGCATGCAATAGACGATCTTGCCTCGGTAGATACCGGCTATCGCCCGGGACAGCTGGGCCGCGGCTCCCACTTCGGCAAAGCTCAACATGCGCAACAATTCACCGTAGCCAGGCAAGGTCTTTTCCAGGAGTCCGGCAATTAGGTCACAGGTCTGATCTCGCCGGCTGATGCCGGTGCCGCCATTGGTGAGAATGGCCTGCGCCGCGGAGGAACCGAAGGTCTCCAGGGATTCGAGGATCTGGACCGGTTCGTCCTTGACCAGGGCATACTCCACAATCCGGTGGCCCGCGGCCTCGGACAATTGTCTGATCAGCTGTCCGCTGCGGTCCGTGTCCGGCGTGCGGGTGTCACTGACGGTGAGGATGGCGATGGCCACCGCCCTGTAGCTCTCGGCTCGTTTCCGATGCTCGCGTACACTGGCGGAGGCTGTGATGGTGTCAGACATCTTGGCGCTGGCTGTGGGGACGGGGGCGCTGGGCCAACGAATTGCAGGACCACGCCGACAGGGAAGGCCCACTGTGCGCGGAAACCCAACACGGCCTCCGCCAGTGACCCTCTCCCCGGAAAGCGGGGCGAGGGCGGCAACCCGTCCGCACCAATTCAGTCATAGCCTAGCGTGGCCACGGTCACGCCCTCGCCGCCTTCCTCGATATCGCCAGGCCGGGTCTTGGCTACATGCGGATGCCGGTTCATCATCTGGCGCACGGCCGTCCGCAACCGACCGGTGCCTTTGCCATGAATGATGCGCACCCAAGGCATGCGGCTGAAGTACGCTTCCTGCAGATAGCGATCCACCTCGGCCACTCCCGGTTCTACCCGGGCCCCGCGAACATCCAGCTCCAGGGCGACCTCGGCGCGGGGCGCTTGGGTGAAATGGATCTTGGCTTCCTGCTGGGCGGTCGCCCTCTGACGCAATTCCAGTGATTCCAGGCTGGTCTTCAGGCGCATCGGCCCCGCTTGCACTTCCACCGGCTGACCCGAGACCGGTTCCGACACCACCGTGCCAGTAGCCTGCAGAGGCCTGATCCACACCGTGTCCCCGCGTGCTATCGGACCGATCGGCACGGATTCCGGCGCGACCTGATCCGGCGCCACAGACGCCATGGCGGCCAGCCGCGTCTGCGCCGCATCCACGGTGCGCTGCTTTTTCACGCGAGATTCGGTCGTGAAGTCCGCCGCCGCTTGCTTGCGCAGGTCCTTGAGATCCTGTTGGGTCCGCGCCATTAACTGGGCCATCTCCACGCGGGCCGTCTCCAAGATCAGTTGACGTTCCTCTTCCACGTGAGCCAGACGTTGTGCCAACTCGCTCTGGGCCTGGCGTGCCCGCTTTCGTTCCTGGTGGGCGGCGTCCTGCAGTTCCCGGGCGCGTTGGCGAGCCAGACGTATGTCCTCCAGCATGGAATTGGCATCCGACACGTCGGCCTTGATGTGGGTCTCGGCCAGACGTATCACGGTCTCCGACAAGCCCAAATGGCGTGCGATGGTCAGGGCATTGGAGCGTCCGGGCAGGCCCATCTGTAGCTTGTAGGTGGGCTGCAGCGTCTCCACGTCGAATTCCATGGCCGCGTTGCAGACCCCAGCCGTGCCATGGGCATAGAGCTTGATTTCGCTGTAGTGCGTGGAAGCCAGTGTCGTCACGCCGCACCGCCGCAGGCGCTCAAGCAGCGCGGTGGCCAAGGCAGCCCCTTCTTCCGGATCGGTACCGGCCCCCACTTCATCCAAAATCACCAGGCTGTCCATGGTGGCCTTGTCCAGAATGGCGACAATGTTGGTCAGATGACTGCTGAAGGTGCTGAGGCTCTGTTCAATGCTCTGTTCATCCCCGATGTCCGCATACACGTTGTCGAAGACGGAAAGGCGACTGCCGGACCCAGCGGGAATCAACAGGCCGGCCTGTGCCATAAGTGTCATCAGGCCCACGGTCTTCAGGGCCACGGTCTTGCCGCCGGTGTTGGGCCCCGTGATGATCACCGCCTGGCACGGAGGCACGCCTGTAGGCCCAGGCTCCGGTCCGAGTTCCAGGTCGAGAGGCACTGCCTCTTCCTTGGGCAGCAGGGGATGACGGGCTTGCCGCAGCCAGATCAAGGACCCCGGATGCCCAATCCGCCGGTCTCCGTCCATATCTCCATTGTATTGGGGTCGTGGCTCCACCATCTCGGGGCATACGCCACCTACGACATAAGCGTAGCGGGCCTTGGCCAACACAAAGTCCAAGTCACCAAGGACAGAGACGTTCAGCTCGATTTCGGCGTGAGCGGTGGCCACGGTCTCGGAAAGCAGGCCGAGAATGCGACTCACTTCCTTACGCTCCGCCAATTCAAGGGAACGCACGGCATTGTTTTGTTCCACCACCCCCAACGGCTCAATGAACGTGGTGGCCCCGCTGGCCGACTGGTCGTGCACGATGCCGGACAGCTTGCTCTTGTATTCCGTACGAATGGGGATCACGTAGCGACCCTGTCGTTGGGTGACCAGGTTGTCTTGCAGATAGGGCTTGAGCGTGGGATTGGAGGTCAGCCTTTCCAGCAGCCGCACCAACCTGTCCTGTTCTCTGCGCAGATCAGACCGGATGCGGCTCAATGCGGCGCTGGCCTGACTCTTGACCTCGCCCTGCTCGTGAATGCAGCGGGCAATTTCGGCGGACAGGTCTCGACAAGGCTGCAGCAAGGCCGCCAGTTGCGCCAGACCGGGATATGTGTCCGCCTTGTGGACAAAGGTGCGCTGCAAGGTCAGGGTCCTGTCCAGCAGCAGGTGAATGTCGTACAGGTCCGGGGGCTGCAGCTGGACACGCCGGAGCGCACGAGCCGTGAGGCCCGTAACGTCCTTGATGCCACCGAAGCTGGGATCTGGCTGTTGAGCCAGAAACGCGCAGGCCTCTTCCGTCAGGGCGAGACTGGCCTGAATCGTGGACAGGTCCGCGCTGGGTTGCAGCTGTCTGGCCCGTGCCTGGCCCCCTTGGAAGGCGCAATGCCGCGCCAACTGGTCCAAGACCTTGGGATATTCCAGCAATTCCAGCGAGTGTCTATGCATTTCCATCTTGGTCTGGCCGACCGCACGGGCAACCGATGCAAGGCTGCATTATAAGGGGTCCACAGGCCAGTGGGGATGGAAATCCCGAACCCAACGGCAAGGGATCATGCAGTATAATGTCCATTGCACCGGTTGGCGGGGAGTAGCGCAGCTTGGTTAGCGCACAGCGTTTGGGACGCTGGGGTCGAAGGTTCAAATCCTTTCTCCCCGACTTGGTCTGCATACAAGGCCCTTGAGGCCTTGATAGACGATTGTCGGCGGGCATAGCTCAACGGTAGAGCCTCTGCCTTCCAAGCAGAAGGTGCGGGTTCGATTCCCGCTGCCCGCTTGTGCGGATCGATAGCTCAATGGCAGAGCAGGGAGCTCATAACTCCTTGGTTACAGGTTCGAGTCCTGTTCGATCCACTCCGTGTGCGCTTCCTTGCCGGCGCCAGTTCCCCGAGACAAGACAACCTTGCACCCTTGTCAGCGTGACAATCTCTCCGTTCTGACCCGATGGAAGGATTGCATTCGGGCCGAGCAAGACGGAGTCGGTGTCCGAGTTCCACCTTGTTCCGCTCGCCGCAATGCATTGGGTATCGTACTTCTGGACCAGGCAGAAGAGCACGGGCAAAACCGTCATCATCAGTTCCCAAACTGCCTTGGCCCTGTCTCAGTCCTGAATATTGGCAGGATGCACTGCGATGTCTATGCTGGCTTCATCATGCCTCTGACATAATCTGACTGACAAACAGCCGCTAGGACTCTGAAACCAACCTGTTTGCGCAATTCCTGCCGGATGACAGTGAGACTCATGCTGACCACAGTCCTCTAGATCCTCGTTTGTAGAAGTGCAAACCCTGCAGAGATCTGTTGGCAGTCTCCAATTTCCAGTGACATTCAGCAATTCTTGCACAGCGCTGGAAGGTGTAGAAGCTCTTGAAGTCGTGTAGCCTCCCCATTGGACATGGACTGGCAGCCTCTGCCGCGCTCTTTGGATGTGGCCTCCCAACTGGTAGAGCAGATTCCGAATTCAATGCATTTGAGCCTAGGACAATCATCATTACTAGTT
Source organism: Caldilineaceae bacterium (assembly GCA_963422415.1). GTDB lineage: Bacteria > Chloroflexota > Anaerolineae > Caldilineales > Caldilineaceae > Bin34. Next base: position 1,022,893 of record OY729430.1, on the reverse strand, counting down.
GCACGAGGCGGGATCGCGTCTAGATACGGTACCCGATCGCACGTGCAATCCAAGACGGAGTGTCCATCCTTCCTTGACACTACGAGGGCCACAAAGACACCGCAGCAACAATTGCAATCAATGCCTCAGGCCAGTGTTAGTCCATGACATCACACAATAACATTTACGGTTGTTAGTCAAGGATTCCGTGCAGGGAGACCTTGGATATACTTGTAGCGTCTCTGGAACAAATGTATGCCCTGAATGATGTAGACACGGTTTGGTATGGTTGATTGGACAGGGAAACAACTCAATGAACGGAAAGAGAATGGCAGTGGGCAGAAGATTTCCGATCTGGCTGATAGTTGCTCTGGGGCTGATCCTAAAACTGGGTTCTGTCTCTTGGGCCGCCGATACGGCTACCTATACCTATGTCATCCGAGTGGGAGACACGTTGAGCAAAGTCGCCAGAGACCATGAAACAACGGTTGCCCATCTCTTGGAGTTGAACCCGGAGATGAAAAACCCCAAGGTAATCTACGTTGGCACCTCCATTCAGGTTCCGGCAAAGACACCACCCAGTTCGGCGGCTGCTTCATGTTTAGGGTATGTCGTCAGATTAGGTGATACATGGGGTTCCATTGCCACGGCCCATAACGTGGACGCTGACATTTTGGCGTTGGTCAACCGTAGGACACTTACGGATGAATTGCTTCCAGGCATGAATTTGTGCCTTCCGGTGACACCTGCATCCCTTGGTGAGCTGCCTGTCCCACCTGCGACACGGCCCAAGCTGACAGTCAATGCCCCCGTGGTCAATCTGCGTACAGGACCGAGCACCGCCTCTACGATTGTGGGCAGTGTAGTGCAAGGAACTGTGCTAGAGGATATCGTGGGACAAAATTCTGCTGGAGACTGGCTGAAGTTGGCTCGCGGGGCGTGGATTGCGGCGTTCCTAGTAGAGAATGTACCGGACACACTACCGGTTGCGTCCATCGTTACCACTCCGGTAGAGCTGCAGGCGGCATACTCGATGGACCGCTACGACGCATTGGCCAGGTTTGCGGGAAACCGCATCGAGCTCGTGGGCGACGGAATTGTAAGCGAAATCTACCCCACCGAGTTTACGGTTATCTATCCGCTCTCCGCTATCGAGAGAGATTTTGAAGTTGTCTGTCGCGCAGAATTCACCAACCAAGACTTGCAGGTGGGGTCCCGCCTGAACTCCGTGATGGGTCGCGTAGGGGCGTCTTACAGCTCAAGGGTGGACCTCGACGAGTGCCAGTTTGCGCCGACAGCGACGCCAACTTCAACCTCGACGTCTCCCACCGTCATTACGTCAGCAGAGCTGCAGGCGGCATACTCGACGGACCGCTACGACGCATTGGCCAGGTTTGCAGGAAACCGCATCGAGCTCGTGGGCGACGGAATTGTAAGCGAAATCTACCCCACCGAGTTTACGGTTATCTATCCGCTCTCCGCTACCGAGAGAGATTTTGAAGTTGTCTGTCGCGCAGAATTCACCAACCAAGACTTGCAGGTGGGGTCCCGCCTGAACTCCGTGATGGGTCGCGTAGGGGCGTCTTACAGCTCAAGGGTGGACCTCGACGAGTGCCAGTTTGCGCCGACAGCGACGCCAACTTCAACCTCGACGTCTCCCACCGTCATTACGTCAGCAGAGCTGCAGGCGGCATACTCGACGGACCGCTACGACGCATTGGCCAGGTTTGCGGGAAACCGCATCGAGCTCGTGGGCGACGGAATTGTAAGTGAAATCTACCCCACCGAGTTTACGGTTATCTATCCGCTCTCCGCTATCGAGAGAGATTTTGAAGTTGTCTGCCGCGCAGAATTCACCAACCAAGACTTGCAGGTGGGGTCCCGCCTGAACTCCGTGATGGGTCGCGTAGGGGCGTCTTACAGCTCAAGGGTGGACCTCGACGAGTGCCAGTTTGCGCCGACAGCGGCGCCAACTTCAACCTCGACGTCTCCCACCGTCATTACGCCAGCAGAGCTGCAGGCGGCATACTCGACGGACCGCTACGACGCATTGGCCAGGTTTGCGGGAAACCGCATCGAGCTCGTGGGCGACGGAATTGTAAGCGAAATCTACCCCACCGAGTTTACGGTTATCTATCCGCTCTCCGCTACCGAGAGAGATTTTGAAGTTGTCTGCCGCGCAGAATTCACCAACCAAGACTTGCAGGTGGGGTCCCGCCTGAACTCCGTGATGGGTCGCGTAGGGGCGTCTTACAGCTCAAGGGTGGACCTCGACGAGTGCCAGTTTGCGCTTGGCAACTGAGTTCAAGGTGCGGTACTACGCGACAGTGGAGAAGGTTCAAGGTACGAACACCGCCAAGTCCACGCTGCGGGTGATTGGCGCCCATCTAGAAATCGGTGGCCTGAGAGTGACCAGATATTCTGAGAGACGAGAGCTGCCTGCCGATCTTTGGGCCCAGACTGATGGAATCCCCGGATCACCATCTCCACTACACAGACATGCATTATCTGATTTCTAATGGCTTGGCTCGCTTGCTGGTCAGCTGGGAGCACTTTCAACCTGTACCTCTGACAGAAGCCATTCCCGATCAGCTGCACATGGCAGCCAGTGAGGATGAAAGACGGAGCTGGCGCATGCCCAATCATCTCCTTAAATTTCCGGGAATTCCCTTGGTATTGCATTTGGATTTGACGCATACCCGCTGCATATGGGCAGGCAGGTAATGGAAGACTGCCGGATCGAAGGCAATGGGATCTGTGTCCGCGGCGAAATTCACAACATCCTGCGCACTTGCATGGACGGAAATTTCACCGGCAGCATCGCCGCCATCCACCGCGTCATGGACCACAACGGAGTGCCGGAGTGCGAATTCCAGATAGTGCACGATGTAGTCAGCGATCTGATTCGGGACCGTCACCAATTTGCAAACGGATTTCTGGCACGACCGGAATTCCTTCCTGTCACGCACCCAGGCCGGTTCTCCTAGGCAATGAACGTCGGCCCTTGACCTTACTGTATAGTGAGAACGTAGCCAGTGGCTGCAAGTAGGATGCATTGTCATGATTCGAACCGCTGAAGGCGTCCAGTTACGCTTCGCTGCGGGCGCATGCGATGTAGATTCTGTGGACTCTGTCGCGCACCTCCGTAGACAGCATCAACCCGCATGACACCAACTTGACAACCCTGCATCGTATCCACAACTTCCGCGGGCTGGTCCCCTCCGGGACTGCCGAAGGAGACTGATTCCATGCCGTATCTCAACGGCGGCCAGACCCTGATGAATTCCCTGGCCCGAATGGGAGCCAACACGGTGTTCGGCGTTCCCGGCGCTGGCCAGTACGAGGCTGTAGACGCGCTGTGGCGACATCCTTCCCTTCGCTATGTCTCGGTGCGTCATGAACAAGAAGCCACCTTTATGGCGGACGCCCATACCCAAGTTTCCGGGCGGCCCGCCGTGGCCTTGGTGGTGCCAGGACCAGGCCTGTTGTATGCGGGGGCGGGCCTGGCCTCGGCCTTCGCCAATTCCACACCACTGCTTGCCATTACCAGCGTTAACTCCCACCCTCTGTTGCGCGCCCGGCAATTGGAGAGAATGGCGCTTGACACGATGACCAAGTGGACCGCCCAAGTGGATACGGCAGCCGAGATTCCGGGGGTGGTGGAGGAGGCCTGGACCCGGATGTTGACCGGACGCCCGCGTCCGGTGGGTCTGGTGGTGCCCTCTTCCGTCTTGGAGGATGTCGCCGATGTCACGTTGCCTGCCGCTGCGCCGGCGGTGTCTCGATCGGCCGCACCGGGCCTGTCTGACATTGTGGCCCAGGTGCAGCGGGCTCGGCGTCCTGTGCTGTGGGTCGGTTCGGGCGTCCTGCGCGCTGGGGCCGTGCCGTCATTCCGCGCACTGGCGCAGGCCCTGCAGATTCCAGTGGTGACCAGCCGCCGGGGCAAATCCGTTTTCTCCGAGACCGATCCACTCGGGCTGGGTACGCCGGAAATGCGATTTCCTCCGCTGCGGGAGTGGCTGGAACGGCGAGACTTGCTGATTGTCATCGGCACGGGACAGGATCTGTCTCATCTGCGCATGCCCATGATCCGAATCGATGTAGATGACCCCGACCTAGAGCGATCCCCACCGGATTGCCACCATCTGCAGGGAGACGCCCGCGCGACCCTGGAAGCGCTCCACCCTCTGCTGGTGCCGCGGACCACTCGGCCTCAAGCGGACATCGGGGCGGACCGGACTGCAGTCCAAGCCATCAAGGCCCAAAGATTCGCGCCCGAGACCCAGTTGCAACCGCAGTGGAACTTCATCCAGGCCATCCGCCGCGCCGCGCCCGACGACACTGTCTTCGTTCAGGGCATGAATCAGATGGGCTACTACAGTCGCGGCTATTTGCCTGTGCCTCCGAACGGACAGTTCCTGACGTCCTCTTCCCAGATTACCCTGGGGGCGGCCTATCCCATGTCTCTGGGGGCCAAGCTGGCCTGTCCCGAGCGCCCGGTGGTGGCCATCACGGGAGACGGCGGATTCCTGTACGGAGTCCATGGGCTGGCGACGGCCGTGCAGCACCGCATCCATTCCGTGGCTCTGGTGTTCAATGACAACGCGTACGGCAATGTCCTGCGAGCTCAGCGTGAACAATTTGACGAACGAGTGATCGGCACGCGTCTGCACAATCCGGACTTTGCCGCTCTGGCCCGCACCTTCGGGGCCCGCGGCCACCGCGCGCATTCCGCGGACGATTTGGCCGATCTCCTGCACCATGCTCTGCAGGCAGAGGCCCACACCCTAATCGAAATTCCGGTGGGCGAAATGCAAAGAGAGTATTGATGGCTTCCGTCGCGATCCCGATGCTCGGGCTGCGAATCCGCACCCGAACCTGACATGCCGAATATTGCCATGGCCTGGGCGCCCCACGCTGCTGTCTCGGCAGGCAGCCTGATTTCCTTTGCTTCAGGCAGACCACAGGCGGCGGCAAGTGGTAGTCTGCCGCGGTCATGGCTGCATGGCATGGGTTCGGACGAGACCATGCCGTGCATAGAGGAGACTGGAGGTTCGCGGGTATCATTGCGCTTGGCCTGGACGCCACCGGGCAAGTCAGGCCACGGCATCTTCCGGTCTGCATCCCAAGGCCAAGGCCTATCCCGCGGATGACAGCTCCCGTTGCCACCTCTCAACCAGTCAATCAAGAGGTACTGCCCATGTCAACTCAATCCGATCCCGTACGCGTGGGTGTCATAGGTTGTGGCCAGATCGGCAAAAGTCACATCGCACACTATGCAGACCAGACCAACGCAGAGCTGGTGGCTCTGTCGGATATCAATCTCGCCGAGTTGGACAGGGTGGCAGATCAATACGGCGTGGCTGCACGTTACACGGACTTTCGTGCACTACTTGCCCGCGATGACATTGCGGCTGTAGATGTCTGTTTGCACAACAATTTCCATATGCCCGCCACAGTCGCCGCGCTGGAGCACGGGAAGCATGTATTCTGTGAAAAGCCCATGGCCGGCAGTTGGGTGGACGCCCAGACCATGTTGCAGGCCGCGGAGGCTGCCGATCGCAAGCTGTGCATACAGAATCGACTGTATTTCACCCCGGAAACCATCGCTGCCCGCCAGCTGATCGACGAGGGGCGATTGGGCCACATCTACCACGGTCGTTCCACCGGCTTCCGGCGCATGGGACGGCCCTACGTGGATGGGTATGGGTCTCCCACTTTTGTGCAAAGGCACAACTCCGGCGGAGGAGCGCTCTTTGACATGGGGGTGTACCATATTTGCCAGTTGCTCTGGTTGATGGACAACCCGCCTCCTCTGCGCATCTCCGGCCAGACGTATCAGAGGCTGCCCATGGACGAACACCGCCGCCAGGAGAGCGGCTACGATGTGGAAGAGCTGGCCTTGGGCATGGTGCGCCTAGCAGGAGGCATCATTCTGGACATTACGGAAGCTTGGGCCATGCATCTTGACAGTCTGGAGGGTTCATATCTTTTGGGCGATCAAGGGGGCGTTCGCCTGGAACCGTTTGGCTGGTTCCATACTCATGGCGATCTGGCCATGGACAGCACACCAGACTTGCAGCTACAGGATTTCCGACGACAGTTCGTACATCAGGCCGGAGACACCTGGGCCGATCCCCAATCACATTGGATTGCCGCGCTGCAAGGGCGCGTGGAGCTCTTGCCTGCAGCCCAAATCGCCCTTAACTGCATGTTGATCTCGGAAGGAATTTATCTCTCGGCGCACCGGGAACGAGAGGTTGACGCGGAAGAAGTCAGGAACGCGTCGGTCTCGACGGCCATTTCCATTTGAGTTGCATGCCCCTCGCGAACTTGGGAGGTGCACGATCCCCTGTAGCGGTCGCCGGTCCTGCCCGGACACAGGGAAAGAGCCGCACAAACGCCACTTTCCGAAATCCCTGTGGCTAGCCTATCCCTAATCTCAAGGGATCGCAATTTCCCGGCTCTACAGGTCGGCTGTACGATATCCGGCCTGTAGAGATCCAACCAAGACCCTTGGCATTGAAGCCAGCAGGGGTCTGCCATATCCTCAAGGGCCGGGTCGCTTGCCCGGATACAGATCCTACGAAGAGAAATCCAATACCAGATCAAAGTTGGCCGAGGTCAGCACGGGAAGCAGCGTGTCGAAGATCGGGGACATGGACTCCATGTCCTGATCGGGCAGCAGAGCGTGGAAAGCCGCCTCGTCCTTGAGCAAGGCAACTAGGTTGTCCAGTTCGCCATTGTTCCACAGCAAAAGGGGCAGATCAGAGCCGTTGACGCCAATGGTGAGGCCCGAGGCCCGGGTCTTGATGGCCAACTGGGTGATGCCGGTCTCGGACACTGTGTCCAGCATGCCCGCCGGTACCTTGGCTTCCATTTCCGCCGGCAACATGCTCAGGAGCAAGCTTAGCATGACGTTCTCCGAGGCTACCGTCCCGTCCTCCGCCACTGAGATGGGGATCACGGCCACGCCCTGCTCCTGGGCTTCGGCTTCAATGGCCGCCAGCTCCTCTTCGCTGGTCATCAGAAAATCAGAGGTGACCGCGTAAGGGATGGGCGTTGCGCCACTCTGCATGGGAAACTCCAGGATCAGACCTGCCGCCAAGCTGTCCAGAAACGGCAACAACGCCTTGACCTGTGTCAAGGCGGAATCCGGATCGCCCACGGTTTCGCCCAAAAGGAGGGCAAGGACATCCAATGTCTCGCCCAGAGCCGCGTCTTCATACCGACTGGAGCCAAACATGGGTTGGCCATTGAGCCAAATCGCTATGCCCGCTGCATGCTTGTCAATCTGCAGATGCTGAATGTTGGCGGTCTGGAACCTGCCCGCGAGCTCGGCGCTGAACATGGCGTCCAAGGCGGGGGAAACCAACGAGTCCAGCAGATCGTTGGTCACTGCTCCCGACTCGTCGATCTGCAACACCAAGGCAGGAAGCTCCATGGCCAATTCCGCACCGGAGTCTTCCGTGGTCTGCCAAGAAGGACGATTGGCACAGCCTGTCAGCAGGAGGGTCAGCAACAAGAGGGAGGCCAACCCCAAGTTAAAGCGTTTCATAAACAGAATCCCTCGCGATGAACTTAATTCTGGCTGGAGCGCTGCGCGCCACGATGCACCAATGCACTTGCAGTGTCCCCAAGTCGAAGTGCGTTCTCCACTCCAATTCTACTTTATGCGGAGATGGACCCCGCCGAATCCGCAAAGAGCCCGTGGCGTTCTCATACTGGGCATACCGAGTATATATGGTAGTGGATACTTATTTCAATGAAAACCATCTCACAGGCAAGCCCGTTGCAGTCGGTCAGCCGTGCAGATGGCCTGCTGTCCTCTGCGAGAAACCCATGCGATGGCGATACAGGATCCTCTGCCGGAAGGAGGCCTGTCTCGCCGCCGACATGGAGGTGGCAAGCAAGACTTGGAGAATCATCCCGACCGGGACAGTGCCCATGGACGCGGGACGGGAGATACGCCCGACTGCAACGGAGTCTACTTGGATACAGTGAGCTGCAAGATTCCTTGGAACTTCCGCCCACATTTCCGTAAAGCCACCATAACCCAGCCGGGCCACATCCACGTGAGCCATGCGCCCGATTACAGCATGGTGTACCCGAGGCGAAGTGTTGGGGCCTCCGACGTGCTGCAGCAGATGATGCGCCAAGATCACGTCTCCTGCTTGCCCGGCGATCCTCAAATGCGCGCCCGTAAGTGGAATGGCGGGACCTTCCTGCGCCAGAATTTCATGGCCGTGCTGGTGAAAGAAATCCCGGGTTTCCACGTGGGATCCGGACCAAACCGTGAAGTTTCCATGCAAGGGGCCGGGCACGTCCACCAAACAGATCACCACCATCAGGGTGAAGTGACGGACATAGCTCCCTACTGCCGTCCCGTTTGTGCCAGCGCCGCGGCGTCCAAATGCCCCGACAAGGCTGGCGACTCTGCGCCTGTGGACAAGGGGAAAATAGGGTCGACCTGCATCTCCTGCAACAGCTGTGCCCTGTCTCGCCCCAAGAGACCTTCGGCCAGTTTTCGCACCCGCGTACCATGCAAGAGTTCCAATAGCAGCTTCGAAGTCCGCAACTCGCAACAGAACCTATCTTTCCGAAGGGCCGCCGCATCAGCCCCTATCTTGCCCACTGTTCCAATGGGATGCTTGATCGCCTGCAAGGCCTTCCGCACCTTCACGTCGGGCACGGTCCCAGGCACCTGAATGTATCCCTGATTCACGAATTGCGCAGCTTGCTCCGGTGTGACAGGCATGTCATCTCCTTATCCCGTGCATCTGTGATCCAACGCGTTCCCGACAGTCCTGCAACGGGATCTTCGGCGAGTTGCCCTGTTGCGGCTGTTGAACTCCCTTATTCCTGACTTGAGACAACACCAAACCAGAGGTCACACTCCAGTCAGGGACCTCTTTGTGTAGACAGCCGCACAGCAAGATGCATTGCGGTCACGGGACAGAATCCAGACAACCTGCCTTAAGTTGCAGTGAATGACGCTAGGTTTCCCTGTACGGTGGGAATGGTGGCTGCGGAAATTTGCAAGAACCCCAAAACCCGTTGATTCCGAACTGGAATTGGAGCGCGGCCATTTTCGCCGTGGGGCCGCAAAGGGCCTCCCAATCGGATATGGCAGCAGATCCCGCCTTGAGGCGAGCGGAAACTCAAGGCCCTATTTGGGAATTTCCTTCCCACCTACCGTACAGACAGCTCTAGAGGGAAGCGGCCCACATAGATCCTGGGACACTCACGGAGGTCTCTCTTGGCTGCAGGCCGTTTGTACCGACAAAACCCGGTGGCGGGAATTCGGGTCTGCCCCGATTGTCGCATCTTGATGAAATGGACACGTACCGGATCCACTCGAAATCCAACCCTGGGACTCCTTATCCTGTGTTACGATAGCGGCTGCCTTGGCCTGCGCATTGAATCGGGATTCATGTCGCAACGCACCGACATCGAGACTATCCTCATCATCGGGGCGGGCCCTATCGTGATAGGGCAGGCATGCGAATTCGATTACTCCGGGGTGCAAGCCTGCAAGGCCCTGAGGCAAGTTGGCTATCGGGTCGTGCTGGTGAACTCCAATCCGGCCACGATCATGACGGATCCGGAATTTGCGGACGCCACCTACGTGGAGCCCCTTACCTGCGAATTTCTCCGCAAGATCATCAGCAAGGAACGACCGGAGGCGCTGCTGCCCACCGTGGGAGGACAGACGGCGCTCAATCTGGCCGTGGAACTGGCGGAAGCCGGTATCCTGCAGGAGTTCGGCGTCGAACTGATCGGGGCCGGTCTGGAGGCCATGCAGATCGCGGAAGACCGTGCACAGTTCAAGCAAGCCATTGCCCGGTACGGCCTGGAATCCCCGCGCTCCCATATTGCCCACTCCTTGGCCGAAGCACAGGAGCACGCCCGGACCTTGGAGTTCCCCATCTTCATTCGGCCCAGCTTCACCTTGGGCGGCAGCGGCGCGGGTACGGTCTTCACGCCGGACGAGTTCGAGACCAAGGTCTCCTGGGGCCTCTCGGAAAGTCCGGTCCATAGCGTTCTGGTGGAAGAGTCGCTGATTGGCTGGAAGGAATTCGAGCTCGAGGTCATGCGGGATGGCGCGGACAACTTTGTGGTGGTCTGTTCCATCGAGAATCTGGATGCGATGGGAGTCCACACCGGAGACAGCATTACAGTCGCGCCCGCCCAGACCTTGACGGACAAGGAGCTGCAGCGACTGCGCAATCAGGCGCGTCTGGTCATGCGCGCCGTGGGCGTCGAAACCGGTGGATCCAATGTCCAGTTCGCCGTGCATCCCCAGACGGGCCGCGTAGTGGTGATCGAGATGAATCCCCGCGTCTCGCGCTCCAGCGCCTTGGCTTCCAAGGCCACGGGATTCCCTATCGCCAAATGTGCCGCCCTAGTGGCCGTAGGGTACAACCTGGACGAACTGACCAATGACATCACGCGGCGCACTGTCGCGGCCTTTGAACCCTCCATCGACTATGTGGTGGTCAAGATTCCTCGCTGGGCCTTCGAGAAGTTCCGCGGTGTGGACGCGGAACTCGGGCCCCAGATGAAGTCGGTGGGGGAAGCCATGTCCATTGGGCGGACCTTCAAGGCCGCCTTGCAGAAAGGCATTCGCAGTCTGGAAATCGGACGTTCCGGCTGGGGCCCCTTGGAGCGGGATGATCCCGAGACGCTGTCCGATGCCGAGCTGTCCCAGACGCTGCGGGTGCCCAACCGGGATCGCCTGTACGGAGTCTACTCGGCGCTGCGCCGCGGCTGGAACGCGGAGTGCATCTGCGAACTGACCCAATACGATCCCTGGTTTGTGGACCAGCTGATGCAGATCCATGCCTTCACCACGTCGCTCACCGCGCTGGATGGCCACACCCTCCGCCAAGCCAAGCGGCTGGGTTGCAGCGATGCGCAGCTGGCGGATCTGATCAATCGCAACACGCACCACTCCCACACCGAAGCCATCACGGAAGCCGACGTGCGGGCCACTCGCTGGGCTACCGGCATCCACCCCACCTTTCATCAAGTGGATACCTGTGCCGCGGAATTCCAGGCCGTGACACCCTATCTCTACAGCAGCTATGACGCAGGGGACGAGGCCCTGCCCAGCGACCTGCCCAAGATCATCATTCTGGGGGGCGGCCCCAACCGCATCGGCCAAGGCATTGAATTCGACTACTGCTGTGTGCACGCTAGCTTCGCCCTGCAGGAGCTGCACTACGAGACCATCATGGTCAACTGCAACCCGGAAACGGTCAGCACGGACTATGACACCAGTTCCCGCCTCTACTTCGAGCCACTCACCCATGAAGATGTGCTGCACATCGTGGAACGCGAAGCCCGCACGGGCAAGCTGGCCGGCGTGATCGTGCAGTTTGGCGGCCAGACCCCGCTCAATCTGGCCGCCGATCTGGAAGCCAGCGGCGTGCGGATTTTGGGCACTTCCCCCGCCAACATTGATCTGGCGGAGGACCGCAGCCGCTTTGGATCCTTGCTGACGCACTTAGGCATTCCAACGCCGGCCCACGGCGTAGCCCACAACATGACGGAGGCCCTGCAGGTCATTGCGGAAATCGGATATCCGGTGGTAGTCCGACCCTCGTACGTTCTGGGTGGCCGGGCCATGGCCATTGTGCATGCGGAGGCGGAACTGCAAAACTACATGGAGCAGGCAGCGCTGGTCTCGGCTCAGCGCCCGGTCTTTGTGGACCAGTTCCTCGAGAATGCCCTGGAAGTGGACGTGGATGCCATCTGCGACGGCGACCGGGTGGTCATTGGCGGCATCATGCAGCATATCGAGAAGGCCGGAGTGCATAGCGGAGACAGCGCCTGCGTACTGCCGCCCTGCAACATCAAGGCGGAAACTCTGGACATGCTGCGCCGTCACACGCACGCGCTGGGGACAGCCCTGCATGTGCGGGGCTTGATGAACATCCAGTACGCTATCCAGGACGACACGGCCTACGTGATCGAGGTGAATCCGCGCGCGAGTCGGACCATTCCCTATGTGAGCAAGGCCACCGGAGTGCCCTTGGCCAAGATCGCGGCCAAGGTCATTGCGGGCGAATCCCTGGAGTCACAGGGGCTGACCGCCGAACCCTCGTTGCAGGGATTCTTTGTCAAGGAGGCCGTTTTACCTTGGAAAAAGTTCGCGGGCTTCGATACCTTGCTAGGGCCCGAGATGCGTTCCACAGGAGAGGTCATGGGCCACGCGGCGCGCTTCGGGCATGCCTTCGCCAAGAGTCAGGCGCAGGCGGGCGCAGCCCTGCCCCTGGCGGGAGGCATCTTGGTTACGGTGGGGGATCACGACAAGGCCGAGGCCGTGGATCTGGCCCGGAACTTCCACCGGCTGGGCTTTGCCTTGTATGCCACCCACGGCACGGCCCAAACCCTGAGCGCCGCCGACATTCCGGTGCAGGAAGTGCGCAAGGCCCGCGAAGCAGGGAACAATGTCCTGGACGCCATGCGGACAGGCCACATCCAATTGATTGTCAACACGCCCTATACCAGCCGGAGCCAGAGTGACGGCGCTCACATCCGCGCCTTGGCGACACGCCTGAGCATCCCGTTGATTACCACGATGTCCGCTGGACGGGCGGCCTTGGAGGGCATTGAATCGCTGCGGGATCACACAGTGGGCGTGCGTAGCCTGCAGGACTACCTGACTTCGGCGCCGGCATGACCAAGAAACCTGCCTGCTTGGTGTTGAGCGACGGCTCCGTATTTTGGGGAGAGACCTTTGGCGCCCAAACCACCGTGGTGGGAGAGGTGGTCTTCAATACCTGTCTGACCGGATACCAAGAGGTGATCACCGATCCTTCCTACCACGGCCAAATGGTGTGCATGACTACGCCGCACATTGGCAACACGGGAATCAATCGGGAGGATCTGGAAAGCGCAGGGCCACAGATTACAGCGCTGCTGGTGCGGGAGATCAGCCGTGTAGTCTCCAATTGGCGGGCGCACGCGGCCCTGCCCACGTGGTTGCAGGAACATGGCATTCCGGGTATCAGCGACATAGACACCCGCTTGCTCACACGACAGATCCGAGAACATGGCGTGACCCACGCGGCCCTCTGCACCGACGGGGCCCACACGCCAGAGGAGTTGCAAGCCATGGCGGTCCAATGGTCGGGCTTGGCGGATTTGGACCTGGTCCAGGAAGTGACGTGTCACTCATCCTACTTTTGGGACACAGCCACGCCTCCCGCCTGGTCTCCGCCGGCTGTACAGAAAGCGACGGCAGGCGGCCTTGCCGCTACCCAAGAGGGCTCGCCGCTGGTCGTGGCCTACGACTTTGGCATCAAGTTCAACATCCTGCGCCGGCTCACCAGCCATGGCCTGCGAGTGCAGGTGGTTCCAGCCCACACCTCCGCTGCCGAGGCGGCAGCCCTGCGCCCCGACGGGTATTTTCTCAGCAACGGTCCGGGAGATCCCAGCGCCCTGCCCTATGCCACCCAGACGGTGCAGACCCTGCTGCAAGGTGAAACGCCCTTGTTTGGCATCTGCCTAGGCCACCAGATCATCGCCCGGGCGCTGGGCGCCGATACCTACAAGCTCAAGTTCGGACATCATGGCGGCAATCAGCCAGTGAGCGGTTCGGGCCAGAGCCACGTGGAAATCACGTCTCAGAATCATAATTACAGCATCCGTTTCCAAGAACTGCCATCCAACGTGGAAGTCACCCACTGGAACCTGAATGACGGAACCGTGGAAGGGCTGCGGTTGACCAACAGACCCGTCTTCTGTGTGCAATACCATCCGGAGGCCAGCCCGGGACCTCACGATGCAGATGCGCTCTTCGCGCAGTTTGCCTCCGACGTATGGACTCATAGACTCCAGCGTCTGTCGCGTGCAGGCTAGGCGGAGTCCGCCTAGCCACCTTGCCTGTCCACCGCTGAGGACGCGCGGCTCCCACTCCCCCAAGACCGGTTCCCTTGCTTCTTTAAGCCGTACGGTCTTGCCCTCCGCACCCATTGCAGCCTGCACGCCTCTATGTCCATCTCAGCTCCATCTTTGTCACGAAAGTGAAAGAATGACATAGCCAGGAATCATGCCAGCGAGCCTGTCGTCGCAGTTCCTGGCAACATGAAGGTTCCCGGAAGCCGCCCCGGCAGATCGGCCCGCCGCGAGGCCCGCGTCATCTGCGCCCAACGAGGCACGGACCCCGGTGTCACCAACATCATGTAGCTTGGACATCTTGACAAGTCGGCTCAGGATTTTGACACGCCAAGGTGGCAACCTCTCCAGCCGACGTACTCGCTTCAGCCAGGCTGCGCACGGTATCGTGGACGACCAACCTGACCTGCAACATCGCAATTCCCGACATCAATCAACTCGCACTGCGCCAGCGGACCTAAGCGAACCACCAACATGCAACCTGCTGCATGGCTCGCAAAAAGGATCACTCTTCGCAATCCCGGAGATCTTCCCTTACGATTGCAGTGGTTGATACAGTGCGTGCAAAACACCGATCATCCGTGACCGGGATTTCGTGTGTGCTGCAAGGATCTCGGATTGCAAGAGACATGAAGGACAGACCGCAAGCCCCGTCCCACATTGGCCGGTCACAAAGAGCTGAGGAAACGGTATGCGGTCCAGGAATTGCCTCTGCTGCCTTGACGCTTCTGGGTACAGTGCGGAAATGTGTCGTCCAGGCGGAAGGGGCAATGTGCGGCGGCGGACGCTGTCTCTTCGCCATCCGTTGCAAGGAAAACACCGTGCCGGAACCCTAAGAGAGGGGAGCCCCATGTCCAACAGCGTCTTCCTCTTGACACCCGACACCCACACCGCGTTCACGCGGTTCAGGGAACATCTGCAGGCCATTGAACCACTGGCCTTGGTCTGGCTGGTCATGCCCGGTTCTCTCGCCCGCGTCTGGCGCCTCCAAGCGACCAGCTCGCTGAACGTGCATGTCGTGACCCTCGGCCAGCTGGCGTATGCTTTGCTGCGATCCACGGGCCATTCCCCACCACTCTTGGATTCAAGGCGGCGGACGCGGCGTTTGGCGCACCTCATGGAGCAGGCCCACGCGGAGCGGCGGCTGAAAGTCCTGCCACCCCCTTCCCAGACGCCCAACCTAGCCCGGCACGTGGACGCGTTGATCCAGGAACTCAAGCAGGCCGAGATCTCGGTTGCCGCGTTCCAGGCCGAAGCGGTGCGGACAGGTCAGAAAAGGGATAGAGAGCTGGCCTATCTGTATGACCAATACGAGGCGATTCTGGCCATGGAGGATCTCTGCGATAGCGCCGGCGTGATGACCCAGGTCTGCCACCGGGCAGAGGAGATATGGACCACTCTCGGTCCGCCGGCCTATGTGGGTATAGCCGGTCACGACTGGTTCAGCACGCTGGAGGCGCGCTTCTTGGACGTGATCCGCAAGAAAGCGGACCGGTTCGAGATCCACTATCCCGCCGGGACAGATCGGTCCACCTGGCATCTGGCTGCGAAAACCGCATCTGCACTGGGGCTGACTTGCCCCGAGCCGGTTCTGGAATCAGGCCAGATAGGCCAGACCACAGTGATGCATGTAGAGGCCCCGACACCTGAGCACGAAGTGCGACATGTGCTGCGCCAGATCAAGCGGCAACATCTGGACACGGCGATTCCCTTGCGTGACTTCACGATCTGTCTTCCCGACCTTGCCACCTACGAGCCTCTGCTGAATTCCTGTGCGGAAGAATATGGCGTGCCTCTGGCCTTGGCCCGATCCGTGGCCTTGCATCCCTTGGCCCAGACCTTGTGGCAACTACTGCATCTCGCCTCCGATTTCCCTTGGCATCTCTGCTGGGATGTTCTGGCATCTCCCTTCGTGCACCAGGCCTTTTTGGGCCCGGCAGACTTGCGGGATCTACGGCAGATAACGCAGCGGGGCCAAGTTGTCGAAGGTCTGGTGCAATGGGAGACAGCCCTCGACTGGGGAGCAAGCCGGGCCGGGCCAGACGGCCTGTCACCTGAGCGGGTCGCCTCCCTGCGCACCAAGTCAAGGGCCTTCTTCGCCGCCTGCCGCCCGCCCGAGAGCAAAAGCGCGCATGCCTGTTTGGACTGGATCGCCAATCTGCTGCCCGAAGAGGGGGAGGGGTCATTGCACCTCGTCCTGCCGGACTGCAACGACTTGCAGGAGCGAATTCTGGGGCAGGGAGTCTGGATCCAAATTCGAAAGGCCATCCAAGCCCTGAAATCGGACATGGCTCCGCAGACAGCGTCTGCCTGGACCGATGTGCGAACCTGGTTCTGGGACACCTTGCAGGATCGGAAACTGCAGATTCACGAGCTCTCCCGCGCCGTCCAGGTCACATCCTTTGCCGACGGCTGGAGCCAGCCTGCGCCCTACCTGTATGTCTTGGGCCTGAACGAAGGAGTTCTACCCCGAATTCCAAATGCCGGCCCCTTGTATTCTCTGCAAGAACGGCAGGAATCGCCCCTGCCCCTGCCCTTGTACGACGCAAGGCAGGCTTCGCTCCGGTGGACCCAGCTGATAGCCAACTGCACCGCGCACGTCCATCTGAGCAGATCTACCTCGGATGGGGAAATGCGGGACATCACCGCCTCCGCCTTCTGGGTTCCCGCGACTGAACCGCGATCCCTGTCTCGTTCCTTGATTCCGCCGTGTACCGAAGCGGCCTCCTTGATGGAACTGGCCACTGCTCTGCAGGATCAACAGAGGGACACATCCTCGGAAAGACTGCAAGGGATCCTGCGCCGCGCCCAAGAGATGGCCTCCATCGTGACATCCCGGCTCTCCTCCCGGGGCCCAGTCGGCCCCTTTGAAGGACACCTTGCCCACCGGGCCATCCGCAGCGAATTGCAGCGCCGGTTCGATCGGGACACCATCTGGAGCGCCTCCTCTCTGCAGGACTATGCCCGCTGCCCAATGGGGTTTCTGGCCAAGCGCATACTGGAACTGCAACCGGAAACGCAGGCTGCTACCGAACTGGATTTCATGACCCGAGGTCTGGTCCTGCACGACATTCTGAACCGGCTGTGGCGTTGGGCGCGGAACAGTCAGATCGAACTGAGTGAGGCCAATGCCGACTCAATCTTCGCGAAAGCCCGGGAGTGCATCCGGGAAGCCTGGGCGAATTTGCAGGATCGATATCTTCTGCAACCCTATGCCCTAGACAAGTTCGATCTCCGCCAGATCGAGAATCTGGTCCTGCGGGCCCTCCAGCTGGACTTGGCCGATACCGAATGGCGACCCTTTCAGTTGGAATGGAGATTCGGCGACCGGAATCCGGCAGAGGTGACACTCCGGCACAAGGGCGACGATTGGATTCTGCCATTGCATGGCATCGTGGACCGCATAGATCGATCCGAGACGGGACAGCTACGGGTCGTTGACTACAAGAGCCGATCCAAGACCTACAGTGAAAAAGACATGAACGCGGCCCTGAATACGCAGACAGTGCTGTATGCCCTAGTGGTGAATCAGCAGGGCTGGGGGCCTGTAGTCACCAGCGGATTTCGCATGCTGCATAACACGGAAAAGGGCGCGCTTCAGAACCAGATCGACTGGACTGCAGAATCCCCGCGTTTTGTTTCCGAGGTGATGGCCGCCCTTTGCCGTCAACAGGATGACATGCGGTTTGGCCGATTTCCAGCCGCTCCCTCCAAATTCGTCGAGACCAACGATAGATGTACGGAATGGTGTGCACTGGCGGAATTCTGCCAGCCGTCTCCACAGAGCCGTCGCAAGGCGGAACGGGCTTTTGTCCGATGAGTTCGTTTTCCCATACCGCGGCCCAGCAAGAGGCCATCTCCACCCTCGACCGCAATCTCCTGGTTCTGGCCAGCGCCGGCACTGGCAAGACCTACGTCTTGGTGCGCCGTTTTCTGTACATTCTGGAACACAGGGACTGGCCCGTCTCTTCCCTTGTGGCCCTGACCTTCACCAAAATGGCCGCCCAGGAAATGCGGGCGCGCATCTTGCGGGAAGTCAACGAGGGCCAGCGGCAGGCGACAGACTCGGTCTGGCGCAGGCGCGCCGCAGAGCTGTCCCAGCTGCAGATATCCACGGTCCACAGTTTCTGTGAACGCGTGCTGCGGCAATACGCCGTCGAAGCGGGAATTGATCCGGACTTTACGGTGATAGCGGAAGACGAGGGGCAAAATTTGCAGGAGCAGGCCATCAACCTGACTTTCGCGGACATGGCCAGGGAGGAAGAGAAGTGGCTGGAAGCCCTGCCCCGCTATACGCGGGCGGACCTGCAACATACCCTGCGCCACGCTTTCACCCGACGCAGCACCTTGCACTACATGATCGACCAGAAGGCCGTCACCGCGGAAAGTCTGCAGAGCCATTGGCGGATTTTGGTGGAGGAGGAGATGGATTCCGTCTGGCAGCAATACGAAGCGACATATCCCGAGCTGATGGAATCCATGGCTTGGCTGGAACGAATCAGCGGACCAGACCAGCTACCGGTCTGGGATGCCGAGGACAAGCTGGGGCAACAAATGGATCCTTCCCTCCAGGCTGTCCAAGCCCTGCGGGATCGAAACTGGACCGCGGCAACGGAAGTCCTCGCCTGGGCAAGCATGAAACGAAAACAAAAGGGAGCCAAGGACAAGTGGCGTTCCGCAGAGGCCTTGGCATTAGCCCGTCGGCATGTGGGCAACGTGCGCGCTGCCCTGCGTTTTCTGCAGGGGCAGGAATTCAGTTCCCAAGCGGACCCCCGCGCGCCCGAGGCGGCTCGGGTGGTGCAAGTCTGGCTGCAGTTGTGGGACAAGGCCCTGACCCATTACACCCGACTGAAGCAAGCCCACCTGGGTCTAGACTACGACGATTTGGAAATCAGGGCCTTGCAGCTCTTGCAGGAAGGCCGAAAGGCGCCTGAATCCCGGGTAGGCCGCTTTGTCTCCGGCATTCGCCAGGTGCTGGTGGACGAGCACCAGGACATCAACCCGGTCCAACAACAAATCATTGACACGCTGGCGCCCATCGCAAGGGCGGGGCGGCTGTTTGTGGTGGGCGACACCAAGCAAAGCATTTACCGATTCCGGCAGGCCCAAGTCACGGCTTTTGCCGGACTGGCGGTGCAGCTGCGGCAAAAGACCGGCCATGCCGCCACCACCCTGGATTCCTCCTTCCGCACACAGAAGCATCTGGTAGCCGCCACCAATCGTCTCTTCCACCATGTCCTGACCCCAGTCTTGGGGGAAGAGTTCGCGCGCTTCGAAGCCAAGCCCCTGCCCCTGTCCTCCGACATCAAGCCGTTGCAAGCCCAAGCCGTTGCAGTGGAGCTGCATGTTGTGCGGAAACAGGGCGCCAATTTGTCCGGATTCGATCTGAAACAAGATGAAGTGCGGGTCATAGCCAACCGATTGATCCAGATGAAGGAGAAAGGTATGGCTGTCCGTGACGGCCAGCAGTCCGGCCGTCACGCGAACCCGGCGTTCCAATGGCGGGACGCCGCCATATTGCTGCGTTCCGGCAGGGATGTCGAGATCTTTGAAACCGTATTGCGAGACGCCCGAATTCCATATCAGGTAGTCGCCGAAGTTCCTCTGCAGTCCCGGTTGCCGGTCCGGGCCTTGCTCGCCTTGCTAAGACATTTGCACCGGCCCGCGGACGATTTCCACTTGGCGGTGGCCTTGCGTTCTCCATTGTTTGGGATCGACGATGAAACTCTGTATTGGCTCCTGACCCGGCGGCGCGCCACAGAGCTGCCTCTGCACCGCTTCGCGGAAATGGAGACGCCAGTGGACGTCGAACAGGCGGCGCGCCTGGCACAAGCCGCGCAAATCTTGGCGGATCTGTATCCTTGGGTCCATACCTTGTCCCCGGAATCCTTGCTGCACCGGATACTGGAGAAAACCGGACTGCTGGAAATCTGCATGGCTGACAAGGACCGGTACCGCGGAACACGGCATTTGGAGGAGATCAAGGCGTTCCAGACTCACCTGCGCACGGAGCGTCGGCCCTTGGGCGAACTGCTGAGGAGATGCACGAGTCGGGGCATCCCCTACCAACATGCGGAAGAGGAAGGATTGGCCCATGCCGGAGGACGAGTCCAGATCATGACCATCCACAAGTCCAAGGGACTGGAGTTCCCGGTGGTCTTTGTGCCCCAGCTGAACCGCAAGCTGGGTGGCAACAATGCCGTGGAGACGCCCATGTTGCTCTTTGATCCAGAGTTCGGCATGGTATGCCAGTTGCGGGACGAGTGGGGAGGCACTCGCAAACCGCGCAGCTACTGGGCCGCCATGCACAAAGAACGCCGGATGCGCTATGTGGAGACGAAAAGAATCCTCTACGTGGCCTGTACACGCGCCGCCGAGCGACTGGTGCTGACGGGGGTGCACACCTCCAAGGATCCCATTGGCCCCTGCGCAAGAACGGATCAGGGCTATGCGCTGCACTGGCTGTCCGAAGTTCTGGAAGCCTACGACCTGCAAGATGAACTCTTTGCGATGGACCGGTCCCACACCGTCACGCGCCGCGATGGCGCCACCGAGTTCCAGGTGCGCTGCGCAGGCTATCAGGCCGGAGAGCTGGATCGGCGGACAAATCGAGAGGACAGGACAGGGATCGGGATAGGGACCCCGACAGGGATCGAGCTCACGGCGCTGTCCCTGCCCTTGGCGTCCAAGGCGGAGGATTTTCGGGAGATCGATCCCGATACCCGGCAACAGCGGATCGGGACCTTCACCCATGACTTCATTACCCAGTGGAACGTCTGGTATCCCCGATCCCCCGATGAATTGCAGGACCTGGTGGCCTCTCGGCTGCATCAGGCGGACCTTGCAGACGCCCAGGCCAAATCAGACGTGCTGGCCTATCTGAACACGTTGCGGAATTCACCTTTCGCCCGCGCAATCGATGCCGCCCCGGTCAAGCACTGGGAGGTACCCGTGGCCCTGAGGGAGAATGACCACGCCAAGCATCGTCGCATCGACCTGTTGTACCAAGACCGAGAGGGCCAGTGGCACATTGTGGACTGGAAAACAGAAAGGGTCACCGCAGCGACCCTTCCTGTCATCATGCAACGCTACCTCGGCAGCCTGGCCACCTATGCCCAAGCCATCGACAAACTGCTGGGACAGTATCCCAAGGTGTCTCTCTGCTTCCTGTCGCCGGAAATCCGGGTGGTGCCGGTCAGCCGCCAAGAACTGGCCGCGGTGCCCCCTGCGTAACCGCGGTGGACCGCAATCGCCTACTGGGAGTCCGCGGCGCCGACATCCACCACGGACTGGATCGACTCGCCTGGAATGACCAGGGTGGGAGTCGTGCCCTCGGGGGTAATCAGCAGTTTCTCGGTATTGGCCAGAGCCGTCGCGTTCTCCTGCGCGATATGGAAACTCAGCAGACCTGGGCTCTGGTTGTACAGTTCGGCCA
This sequence comes from Caldilineaceae bacterium, assembly GCA_963422415.1. Classification (GTDB taxonomy): domain Bacteria; phylum Chloroflexota; class Anaerolineae; order Caldilineales; family Caldilineaceae; genus Bin34. The sequence continues at coordinate 1,001,574 of OY729430.1, read as the reverse complement.
AGGATCTCTGCACCGCGGTATCCGCCCGCGCAGACTGTTCCGCGGCTTGAGCCCGGATCCCTTGCACTTCCAGATCCAATTGGGCAAACACCAGTTCATTGACCTTCTGCGCTTCGATCACGGCCTTCTCCGCCTCCACGCGGGCCAGTTCATTTTGCCGTTCCGCCTGGATCACCTTCTGCTGCGCCGCCAGCCGCTCTTCTTCCAACTGCGCCAGCAGCACCTTTTGCCGAGTCTCTTCCTGCAGCCGACTCTGCTCCACCCGAATCTGACCCTCCTGCAGGGCCTGTTCCGCCGCCGCCTGCGCTTTGGCTCTCAGTTCGTCCTGGGCGGCCTTTTCGGTCTGCAAGCGACTCTGCACGATTTCATCCAAGCGCGCCTGGGCTTCGGGGGCGATGATCACCTCCGGCACCGCGACGTTTTCCACCACCAGACCCACGTTCTGGGCCAGCTTGTTCAGTTCCTGGTCGATGCAGGACCGCAGTTCATCGCGGGCGGAACCGATCACGGCATCGTTGAAAGTGCGGTTTCCCACACAAACCTTCATGGCCTGCTGGGCGCGCTGCACAATGTGTTCCTGCAACGCCTGATCATTTTGATACAGATGGTTGTACTGCGCCCACAGATTTTGCAGCAGATCCGACTGGCCCAGACGCGGGCGGAAGATGTCGCCCGCCACCGCCACGCCGATGCGCTGCTTGTCGCTGGTAATGATTTCGGGATCCGTGACGCTGAAGGGCACGGCGGAGGAGGACACTTTCTTCAACTCCACGAACAGGCCGACATCGGTGTATACACCGGGCCCCACGATATCCTGAATACGACCGCTGCGAAACTTGATGCCGACCTCCTGTTCCTCTACGCGCTGCAATATATAGGCAAACCGAGATCCGCCAAGCCAGAAGAAAAGGGCCGCCAGAATAATGATCACAAGGACTGTCCCAATGCGGCGGGAGCCACCAGTGCTGATCGTTTGACTCATGCGGAATGCCTGCCTTTGCTGAAGACGGTAAAATAACTTGGGGCCTAGGGCCCGTCTCTCTAATCGTATCAGTTCAGGGCGACGCCTAGGACAAAGAGTCGGGCAATTCGCAAATCCTGGACACATCGATCCATGTCGCTATTTTAGATATAATTATAGCAATCCAATTGTGAACACGAAAGACGTGGTGCGCACATGCCCCTGCAAAATGCAACTCCACGCCACCCTGCTGCGTACTGATGATGTAAAGTAGCCGATATCCCTTCAAGCCCCACAGGAAATTCTCCGCCCATGAATTTGTACACCCTTTTGGGATCCACCAAGCACAAGGAAGTGGATTCACAGCTGCGTCAAGGGGCCATCGTAACCCTTTTCGGATCCACTGAACTGGACTTGGAGGATGCGAAACTGGCCTATGACCAAGTCGTCCTGAATGTCTTCAATGCCTTCGGGGAAACCTCTCTCACAGTGCCCGCGGACTGGGCCATAGACAGCTCGCTGGTGACGCTGTTGGGAGAGACCTCTGGTCTGGGCCACAATTCTCCAGAAGCCGCGCGCCGACTCAAGCTGCAGGGTCTTTGTCTCTTCGGCTCAGTGCGAATCGAGCGGGGCAATCCGCTGCCCGCGGTGGCAGACGCGGACGCCGCACCGGAAGCCTAACCGAACATCCAGGCCGTGCTGTCTCGCAACGCAGTCGCGCGGCATCTGGCAGCGGTCCGATCTTCCTTCAGTCTGAATTGTGCTTTGAGGCTGGCTGCCCCTGACAGCCAGCGGGACATTCACCCTTTACGGTTTCCCGGCTCGCTCGCCCATCGTCTTTGTGGCCCGGTCCATGAAAGTCCACAAGGGAAGTCTTGGGATCCACGGAAGGCGGAACGCGCCGGTGGCGCCGGGAAGCGCGCTCCCGTCCAAATTCCGCACCCGGCGCCGGGTGGATTGGGTTGGCTGGCGCATAGGCTGTACAAGAGCACAGAGCCACCCGCATCAGGTGGTTACAAAACCGGACGCTCCTGAAAACGGGTTGGGCAAAGCTTCCCTTCGGCGCTAAAGTTAGGTCATCTCTGTTTTCGCCCATGGCAAACCAAGGCTAGGGGCTGACCTAATGTCCTGATGGTCTGCACTGGTCAACCTGCGGGTTGCCTGGCCGCTTTTGCTCTGTGACAACTGACAACTTGGATTCCGTCCGCATTGTTGTGACGCCTTAGTCTTAATGCCGTTCATTGTGAGGGAGATTAGTCATGAGGAAATTGAGAGTGCACTCGTTATGGTGGAGCGGGTTGGCCTGCGGGTTGGCGCTGGCCCTTGCGGCCTGTGGCACTGGCGCGCCGGCCGACACGGCCGAAGAGAGGCCGGTGGAGGCCGCCGCAGAGGCCGCGGCCGAAGCCCCCGGCAAGGAAGCACCGGCGCTGGCCGCCATGGTGGCAGCCGGTGAATTGCCGCCGCTGGCAGAGAGATTGCCCGTCAATCCGATGGTGGTGCCGGTCACCGAATCCATTGGACAGTATGGGGGCACCTGGCGATCGGGGCTACTGGGACAGGCGGACGCGCCGTGGGTGCGCCGCACCATGGCCTATGAGCCCATGATGCGCTGGACCCCGGATTTGACCACCACCATTCCCAACGTCGCCGAGGCGGTAACGGTCAATGACGCCGGCACCGAATTCATCTTCTTCCTGCGGGAAGGCATGAAGTGGTCGGATGGCGAAGCCCTCACGGCTGACGATGTCATTTTCTGGTATGAGCATTACCTGCTGAACGACGAACTGCAGCCGGTGAAACCCCTGTGGATGCGGCCGGGCGGCACGGTGGGCGTTGTCGAAAAGATCGACGACTATACCGTCAAGTTCAGTTTTGGAGCGCCTCATGGCCTCTTCCTGCGACAGCTGGGTTCTCAGTATCCCTTCGAGCCCGAACACTACATGGCGCAGTTCCATGGAGATTTGAACGCGGAGGGCGTGGCGACCATGGTCACGGAATTGGGTCTGAGCGACTGGGTGGATCTGTACCAAAACAAGCGCAACCTGCTCAACGGCGTGGATATGCCGGTGGTCTGGGCATGGACCTTGACTACCCCCGCTTCCTCGGCAACCCAGCTGGTGGCGGATCGCAATCCGTACTATTGGAAAGTGGATCCGGAAGGCAATCAGCTGCCCTACATTGACCGTCTAGTGTATCCCATCGTGGAGAGCGTCGAAGTCCAGGTCCTGCGGGCCATGGCCGGGGATGTGGACATGCAGGATCGACACATCGCCACCCCGGGCAACAAGGCCGCCTTCTTTGACGGCAAGGAAGAGGGAGACTACGATTTCTTCACGGTGGAGTATGCGTGGGAAACTCCGGTGTCCATCGGCCTGAATCTGGCCCACCCGGACGAGGCCCTGCGCAGTGTCTTCCTGGAGAAGGATTTCCGCATTGCCCTCTCGATGGCCATGAATCGACAGGAAATCATCGACATCCTCTATGTAGGGGACGGCGAGCCCCGCCAGCCCGCGCCCTTGGCGGAGTCTCCTTGGTACAACGAGCAATTGGCCTATCAGTACACCGAGTACGATCCGGACCAGGCCAACGCGCTGCTGGACAATCTGGGCTATGCTAGGGGAACCGATGGCGTGCGTCTGCGCCCCGATGGGGAAAAGATCAGCTTTGACGTGAATGTCATCGCCGCCTTCGAACCCTGGGCCGAGATTATGGAGCTGGTCAGCTCCTACTGGGCCGAAGTGGGCATCGAGACCAATGTCCAGGTGCTGGAACGCTCCCTCTTCTATGAACGCAAGGCCGCCTACGAATATGACGTGGCGGTGTGGACCGGGGCCGACGGCATTGCCTTGGTCATGGATCCCCGCAGCTATTTCCCCTTCAGCACCGAGTCGCTCTTTGGCGTGGCTTGGGCGGACTACTGGCGCAGCGAGGGCAGCAAGGGGGTGGAACCACCGCCCGCCGCCGTCGAGCAGCAGAAGCTGTACGAAGAGCTGCAAGTCACCGTGGATCTGGCGGAGCAGGATCGGATCATGAATGCCTTGCTGGACATCGCGGCCGAGAACTTCTGGGTCTTTGGCGTTACGAAATACTACAAGGGCTATGGCATCGTGAAGAACAACTTCAAGAACGTGCCGGAGACTCTGTGGCAATGGCATGTGTCCGCCGCGCCGGCCCAAACCAATCCGGAACAGTACTACATCGAGCAATAATCGCGTCGCCGTGCCCTTGACCCACCAGCCGCCAGGGCGGGTTAACCCGCCCTGGCACTTCGCCGCCTGATCATGCTGCGCTACATCGCCCACCGTCTGGTGTTGATGATTCCCACGGTGTTTGGGATCTCGGTCATCGCCTTCCTGATTATCCAATTGCCGCCGGGCGACTACCTGACCACCACCATCGCCCAGCTGTCGGCGGCGGGAGACTTGGTCGAGGAGGAGGCCATCGCGGCTCTCGAGAGCCGCTACGGACTGGATCAGCCGATGCATGTGCAATATCTGAAATGGATCTGGGGCATCGTCAGCCGGGGCGATTTCGGCATGTCCTTCGAGTGGGAGCTGCCTGTCCGGGAACTGGTCTGGTCCCGCTTGGGCCTGACCGTGATTCTGGCGTTGGCCACTCTGGTTTTCACGTGGGCCGTGGCCTTTCCGGTGGGCATCTACTCCGCGGTGCGCCAGTACTCCATTGGCGACTACTTCTTCACGGGAGTGGGCTTCATCGGGCTGGCAATACCCAATTTCCTGCTGGCCCTGGTTCTGATGTACATCGCCTTCAAGGTCTTCAATCAGAGCGTAGGCGGCCTCTTTTCCCCGGAATTCGTGGAAGTGCCGTGGAGCTTGGCCCGGGTCCAGGACCTGATGGGCCACCTGTGGATTCCCATGATCATCTTGGGCACGGCCGGCACGGCCGGCCTGATCCGGTTGATGCGGGCCAATCTCCTGGACGAATTGCGCAAGCCGTATGTCAAAACTGCCCGGGCCAAGGGCCTGCCCGAAGTCCGGCTGCTCTTGAAATATCCGGTGCGCGTCGCCCTGAATCCCTTTGTCAGCACCATTGGCTGGACGTTGCCCTTGTTGGTCTCCGGGTCCGCAATCGTCTCGGTGGTCCTGAGCCTACCCACCACCGGGCCCTTGCTGCTGCGGGCCCTGGTCGCCCAAGACATGTATCTGGCCGGCAGCTTCATTCTGCTGCTGGGCCTGTTGACGGTAATCGGCACCTTGGTCTCTGACATCTTGCTGGCCTGGCTGGATCCACGCATCCGCTTCGAGAGTTGACCCGCACGCGCAATGGCTGTGGCGCCGGCTCTCCACCTGCAACAGGACACCGTCTTTGTTGCCACGCAGTGGCAGCTCATGTGGTGGCGTTTTCGCCGCCACCGGCTGGCGATGACCTCTAGCGTGATCGTGCTGTTGATTTACCTGATCGCCGTCTTCGCCGGTTTTCTGGCCCCCACCATCCCGGAACACTTCCGCGGCGATTTCACCTATGCGCCGCCGCAACGCATTCATCTCCTTGACCGCACTTCGGCGGGCGAGCGCCAGTTGCGCCCCTTTGTCTACGCCTACAAGGTGGAAATAGAGCAGGAAGCCCTGCGCCGGGTCTTTGTGCCGGATGAGGAAACCAAGCTGTACCTGAAGCCGATGGTGCGCGGCGCTCCCTACAAGTTGCTGGGCTTCATTGACACGGATCGGCATCTCTTCGGCCTGGAGGATCCGGAAGCTCCCTTTTTCATCATGGGCGCCGATGTGTTGGGCCGGGACATGTTCACGCGACTCCTGTATGGTACCCGCATCTCCATGTCCATTGGACTGGTGGGAGTGGCCGTCAGTCTGATGCTGGGAGTTGTGCTCGGCGGCCTTTCCGGCTACTACGGCGGCGCGCTTGACAGCGTCATTCAACGGATCATTGAATTCATTCGTTCGGTGCCCACCATTCCGCTGTGGATGGGGCTGGCCGCGGCATTGCCTACGGACTGGCCCCCGCTACGAGTCTACTTCGGCATCACCATTATTCTCTCCTTCATTGGCTGGACTGAATTGGCCCGCGTGGTCCGCGGCCGCTTTCTGAGTCTGAGGACCGAGGATTTCGTGGTGGCCGCCCGGCTGGACGGAGTGAAGGAACTGCGGATCATCATGCACCATATGGTGCCCTCCTTCATGAGCCATATCATCGCGTCCCTGACTCTGGCCATTCCCAACATGATTCTGGCCGAGACGGCCTTGAGCTTCTTGGGATTGGGCCTGCGTCCGCCGATTGTGAGCTGGGGCGTGCTGCTCAAGGAGGGACAGAACATCCGGACGGTGGCTACCGCCCCTTGGCTGCTGTTCACCACGGGGAGCGCCGTGTTCGTGGCCATCCTGGCCCTTAACTTCCTGGGAGACGGCCTCCGCGATGCGGCGGATCCGTACGCCCGCTGATCCGACATGCCCCCCGCACGCGAACCCCTGCTGCAGGTCTCGGACCTGCGCGTGCACTTTCCGCTGGATGAAGGGGTGGTCAAGGCCGTGGACGGAGTGGACTTCGATGTCTACCGCGAGCGCACTCTGTGCATTGTAGGGGAAAGCGGCTGCGGCAAGAGCGTGACGGCCCAGTCCATCCTGCAGGTTGTCGATGCGCCGGGCCGGATTGTGTCCGGCCAGATCCTGTTTCATGACCACAGTCTGGAGGGAGCCGTGCACGCGTTGGATCTGGCGGCCATGGGTCCTGCCAGCAGGCAGCTCAGGAACATCCGGGGTCGGGACATCGCCATGGTGTTTCAAGAGCCGATGACTTCTCTGAGTCCCATTCACACGGTGGGCAACCAGATCTCCGAAGCGTTGGAGCTGCATCTGCGCGTAACGCCCCGGGAAGCTCGCACGCGGGGCATCGAGATGCTGCAACGCGTGGGCATTCCCCGTGCGGAGCGGAACTACGACGCCTACACCTTTGAGTTGAGTGGGGGCATGCGCCAGCGCGTCATGATCGCCATGGCCCTTTCCTGCAGCCCTCGGCTGCTGATTGCGGACGAACCCACCACGGCCCTAGACGTAACCACGCAAGCCCAGATCATGGCCTTGCTCAGGGAATTGCAGGCGGAATTCCGGATGGGCGTGATCTTGATCACCCATGATCTGGGCGTGGTCGCCGAGATGGCGGACGACGTGGTTGTCATGTATCTGGGCCAGATCGCCGAGCAGGGCACAGTGGACGAGATCTTCCACGATCCCAAGCATCCCTATACCCGAGCTCTGCTGCGCAGCATTCCGCGTTTTGACTTCGAAGACGAAAGCCGTCTGGATTCGATTCGAGGCATCGTGCCCGATCCCTTTCACCGTCCCACCGGCTGTCCCTTCAATCCCCGTTGCGATGAAATGCGGGAGGGCCGTTGCGACCGGGAAAACCCGCCGGTCTACATGTTGTCCGGAAACCGGACCGTACGCTGCCTGCTCTACGAGGAAGAGGCGACGCGGGCATGAACGGAACCCCTCCCTTGCTGGAAGTGCGCAACCTGAAAATGCACTTTCCGATCCGCACCGGCTTCTTGCAGCGAGACACGGCCCATGTCAAGGCGGTAGACGACATTTCCTTCGAAATCGAAGAAGGGGAAACCCTAGGGTTGGTGGGGGAATCAGGTTGTGGCAAGACCACCACAGGCCGCTGCATTCTACGCGTCCTAGACCCCACGGACGGCGCCATGCTATATCACCCGCGGGAGGGCCCCGTCGTGGACTTGGCGGGCCTGTCCAGGCGGGAACTGGCTCGCTACCACCAGGAAATCCGGCTCATATTCCAGGATCCATTCTCTTCCCTGAATCCGCGCCTGACAGTGCTGGAGATTGTCGGGGAGAGTCTGAGAGTCAACTTTGACCTCTCTGGCTCCGAACTGGAGGAGCGGGTCGCCGCGCTGCTCTCCACCGTGGGCCTGCGGCCTGAATACAGCAGTCGATACCCCCACGCCTTCAGCGGGGGCGAAAGGCAGCGCATCGGCATTGCCCGGGCCCTAGCCCTGAATCCCCGTCTGGTGGTGGCCGATGAAGCCGTGTCGGCCCTGGATGTCTCCATTCGCTCGCAAGTGCTGAATCTGCTGCAGGATCTGCAAGACGAGCTGGACTTGACCTACCTCTTCATCTCTCACGACCTCAGCGTGATCAAGTATGCCTGCGACCGCGTAGCGGTCATGTACGTGGGCAAACTGGTGGAAGTGGCCGACACCCGTTCCGTCTTCCTGGCTCCGCGACACCCCTACACCGAAGCCCTGATGTCCGCCGTGCCGCGGCCGGACCCGCGTTTCCGTTCGCAACGCATCGTGCTGGAGGGCGACGTGCCCGACCCAGCCCATCCACCTTCAGGATGTCACTTTCACCCCCGGTGTCGGTATGCAGAGGACATCTGCCGGACCGAAGAGCCGCCTCTGCAGGATATCGGGCCGGATCATCGGGCCGCGTGCCACTTTGCCGGAGACTTGGATCTGAACGGAATTCAACGCTGACCCACGTTTCCGAACACCATGGCCGGCGCGTCCGAGGTGGGCCTGGGGTCGGCCTGGGACGGAGGGAACAGGCGCAACATGGATGTCCTTGGTCCTCCATTGCTGGACAGGGAGAGTTGCCATGTCGCAGATCTCGTGGATGGGTGTTTCGACGTCTCCCATCGCGACGATGCTCTGCTTGTGCATCCGCTTGTCACGAATGAACCATCAGTGCATTCACCGCTTTTTCCGCGCCTCGAATTTCTGCGCAATAATGCCATTGCATCATTTTGCAACGGCATGAGAGGCAGATCCATGGTGGGCAAGAAGGGACGGTCCGGCAGGTTGCCGGCTACACCGGACATTGGGGCCAAGACGCTGGATCGAGTGCCCACAGGCCAATCCCTGCAACAGGCAGGCAGGGACATGGGATTGGCCAACTCCAGTGGCTATGACCATATCTGCCGCAACCTGGAGATGGATCGGCAGCATCATGCGGCCCAAGTGGAGTGGCATCGGCGATGCAGTAGCCAAGGCAGAGACCCAGACGCCCCATTCCGCTTTGTGGATCTGTTCTGTGGCATTGGCGGCTTTCACCTGGCTGCGGCCGACTTGGGGCTGCACTGCGTGTTCGCCTGTGACATTGACGCGGCCGCACGAAAAGTCTATCGGCACAATTTGGGTCTGGAGCCAGCGGGGGACATCACGCTCATCCAAGGTCAGGACATTCCCGATCATGAGCTGTTGTTTGCAGGATTCCCCTGCCAGCCCTTTTCCATCATCGGCAAGCGGAAAGGACTGGCTGATCCACGCGGCAACTTGTTTGGGGAAATCCTGCGTGTCATCCGATGCAAGCGACCTCTCGGCATCGTGCTGGAAAACGTGCGTCAGCTGGTCAGCATCCATGGCGGTATGGTTCTGCGTCAAATCCAGGAAGGACTGGAGCAGGAAGGCTACACCGTGGATTGCCGGGTACTGAATGCACGGGACTTCGGACTGCCGCAGAAGCGGGACCGGACCATCATTGTGGCAACACGGATGCCCTTCCTCCTTTTTCCGTGGCCCGTTGCCAAAATCCCCATGACACCGCTGTCCGATCTGTTGGAATCCAACCCCCACCCACGTCACTATGCCTCGCCTCGCATCCGCCAGAAACGTCAGGCTTGTCACACTTCCAACATCAAGCCATCGATTTGGCACGAAAACAAGGGGGGAAATGTCTCCAGCCATCCTTGGTCCTGCGCGTTGAGGGCAGGGGCCTCCTACAACTATTTGCTGGTCGATGGGGAACGACGACTGACGCCCCGGGAAATGCTGCGATTGCAGGGATTTCCCAATTCGTTTGAAATCATGGACAGCGACAGTCAAGTCCGCAAACAAGCGGGAAATGCAGTGCCCGTGCCCATGGCTAAGGGAGCCATACAAGGAGTTGTGCATGTCATCCGGAACGGTCAAGCCGCGCGAACATGCGTCTCAACCCACCACGCCATACCCGCTGGGTGACATTCCCGACGCCGTCATCTGATCTGGCCCGGTTATGGGTACATTGTCCGTCTCGCAATGGACAAGCGGATATTACAGGGGTGATCGGGGGTGTTCGCCGTTGCGGTACAGGGCGAACACCATGCCAGTCCCGTATTTCCGATGTGGTGCGCAATGGCCATGCCTATTCCGCAAGACAGTGAAGAGGAACACCCCCCCCTCCAGCCGCAATTCCCCGGACTGTTTCACGCCGACCACAGTCCCAAGACAACAATCACGAAGCGGCCATCTTCAGACAAAACTCCGAGGTTCAGATGGAACCAAGTACGGCAGCGACAAGAACTTCGTCAGTGGCAGCGGATTGTTTCCTTTGCCCGCACCATGTCCCCGAATCACGGCATATGCAATACAATGGGCAGCGCCCAAGAGACCGTCAGGCTACAGACAAGCTTGGATGGCCAGGGGTCAATGCCGGGTGCCTGCATGAGGGCTGTCTGCCTTCCATGCCCGATGATTTGAGGAGTTCCCGTGTCTGCACTGGACAGCACGCGCAACTGGTTGGTGGCGAACAGACTGTACTTTCTCGCCTACGTCGTATGGCTGATCGCGGGAGCCTGTCTCACATTGCCCCTGCTCTATGCACCGCCTGCCATTTCGGGCATTCTGCAAGCGCTGGGTGCGTCCCGCTGGACCATTAGCGCGGTGCAGAGGTTCGGATTCGTGGGACTGGGCCTGATGTGGCTGGTGGCCGCGCTGATCTCCGAACACTATCTTCGCATCAGCGCCGGGAAGGAAGAACTGGGAAAGGCCATTCTCCGGGTAGCTTGGATCGTCGGCATTGTCGTGGTCGTTACTGTCATCATTTACCTGCTGCCCGCTTTCCTGTAGTCCACCTGTCCGATTTGGAGAAACGGAAGGCCTCTGTCACCTGCATGGCCCGACCTGCATCGTCCCCTCCCAACCTGCTCTTTCTGATGACGGATCAGATGCAGGGCCGCGTCCTGCATCCAGACCACATCTGTCAGACTCCCAACTTCGACCGCCTGCGGGCCCGCGGCGTGCACCTGACTCACGCCTATACCCCCAACGCCATCTGCTCGCCCGCCCGGGCCAGCCTGATGACCGGCTTGCTGCCACACAACCACAACGTATGGACCGTCACCCATACCGTCAGAGAGGATCGGGCCAACTTGCGCCCTGTCCGTCATTGGGCCCAGTACTTGCAGGCCGCGGGCTATGCCACGGGCTACTTCGGCAAGTGGCATGTGGAACGCACCCACGAACTGGCCCGGTATGGCTGGAACGCCGCCATGACGGAGGAGCACGCCACCATCCAATGGTCCCGTTCCGAAACCCGCCGTCGTCTGGCGGAAGGGGCCTGGACCACCGAAGGTTTCGTGGACGCCATCCCCGGCTTCCCCCCAACCCGTTTCTATGGCGTTACCGATGTGCCCCCGGAGAAGCGCATGGTCGGGGTCCATGTCAAGGAAGCCGAAGAGTTTTTGCTGACCTCTCTGACCTATCCGGGACCTTGGGCCTTGTGCGTCAGCGTGCTGGAACCTCACGACCCTTTCATCTGTGGCGCCGAGGCCTATGCCCTGTACGATCCTGCCGACATCCCCCTGTCGCCTTCGCTGCAGGACGATTTGGAGGGTCGCCCGGAAGTCTACCGCCGTGCCCAAGGGGCGTGGGCCAACTGGACCGAACGGCAGCATCGAGAGGCGGCGGCCTGCTATTACGCGTCCATCACGGAGATTGACCAGCTCTTTGGCCGCCTCATGGACAGGATTGAAGCGGCCGGACAGCTGGACAACACCATCGTGGCGCTGACCTCCGATCATGGAGAATTGCTGGGGGCGCACGGCCTCTACTGCAAAAACTTCACGGCCGCCGAAGAGATCTACAATATTCCCCTGCTGATGGCCGGGCCAGGCATTGAGCCTGGAACCACGTCGGCGGCACGCGTCGGCTTGCATGATCTGCACCCCACCTTGTTGGAGCTGATGGGCATGCCCATAGAGAGTGGCGCGGACTCCGCTTCCTTTGCCGAACTCTTGGCGAACCCCCACGGCGCCCGGCACGTGCCCACCCGGGGCTATGCCGAATATGAGGGCACGCGGTATCAGCTGACCCAGCGCATCGTGTGGGAGGGCGACTGGAAGTTCGTGTTTAATGGCTTCGCGCGGGACGAACTGTACAATCTGGCGGAAGATCCCTTTGAGACGACCAATTTGCTGGCAGGCGGGAGCGACCGTCACGGCCAGAAGGCCACCGAGATGACGCGGTTGATGTGGGATTGCATCAGGCGCACTGCCGACGAGACCTTGCTGAACGCCCACTACCCCATCTTGCAATTGCCGCGCGTGGGCCCGCAAGACTCGGCCTGATCCCCGTGCCCAGACAGGCGTTACAAGGCGTTGGGCGCCTGCCAGTCAATCACGGCGCCCAACAGATCCGGGACATCCCCGGCCAGCACCCGGGCGCAGAAGTTCGGCATCTCATCCACCTCGACACGATGTGAAATGGTCTTGTGCCACGGCAGGACTCCCAAGGCCATCTGGTGCAGGACCGCTTCACGACACGGCTCCTGTCCGTCATCGCAGGGAAAGAACGCCCGTATGCGCCGGTGATGGGCCGGCATGTACAGCAGCTCCAAGGGGGTCTCCCCATACACCGCCAGAAAAATGAACTTGCCCTCGCGCCGCGTCAGGGCGATGGCTTGGTCTATCAGGGAGCGGACCCCGGTCCCTTCAATGGCGACATCCACGCCGCGCCCGTCCGTGAGTTCTCGCACGCGTGCCGGCATGTCTTCCGTGACGGGGTTGATGGTGGCCACGGCCCCAAACTCCCGTGCCAGCGCCAGCCGACGGGGGACTGTGTCGATGGCGATGGGCTTGGCCCCGCGCAGGAAGCAGGCCGCCAAGGCACCCAGACCAATCAGTCCCACCCCCTGCATGGCGACATGGTCGCCCATGCGCACCCCGGCCATGTCCACGGCATTCAGTCCCACGGCAGGCATGACAAACATGGCCCCGGTGGCCCCGTCTACCCCGGCGGGCAGTAGCTCTACACGTTGTTTCTCCGAGTGTATGACATGGGAGGCCCAAGCTCCGCTCCGGTTCGCCACCGGGGTATCTCCCAGAAAGAGATCCATGGCATTGGAGCGAAAGTACACCGCGTCCCCTTCCTGGAAGCGCTGCGCGTCCGGGCCCCGATCGACTATGACCCCGGTGCCCTGATAGCCGAGCACAAAAGGGAATGCTCCGTAGTGGCGCGTCCCGCGCACCGCCGTGAATTCCGTGCCCACGCTGATGCCGGAAAAGCAAGTCTGAATGAGCACCTCGTCTCCCACGGGCGCGCGCAGGGGAAATTCGCCTACATGGAACTTTCTGTCTTCGGTGACATAGATGGCCTGCATGTTCATGACAGCTCCAGAGCGGAAATGGACGGCCTGCCGCCCGGCGGACCCTACACTTCGTTCAGGGGGTAGATCGGTGGCCGACCCTCAAGCACGTTGATTACGTCTTGGGCACAGCGCGTCCGCATATCCTGCTTGGCAGCCTCGGAATACCAGGCGGCATGCGGAGTCACATATACATTGGGTTCGTGCAGCAGCGGATGATCGGGGGGTGGCGGTTCCGTCTGGAACACATCCAGGGCCGCCGCGTCTATCTCTCCGGCCCGGAGCGCGACCAGCAGCGCATCTTCGTCGATCAGGGGACCGCGCGCCGTGTTGATGATGCGGGCGGTCCGCTTCATCCGCTGCAGGGCCGCGGCGTCAAGCATGTGCCGAGTGGCCGGCGACGCCGGCACATGCAACGAAACGTAGTCCGAGCGTCGCAGCCACGTGGGAAAATCCACCGCCTCCAAACCGTGCGCGGCAATCTCGGCCGCCGGCACGATCGGGTCGTGCACGATCACAGTCATGCCCAGCCCCTTGCCCTTGAGTGCGGTCTCGCGTCCGATGCGCCCGAAGCCGGCCACTCCCAAGGTCTGATCCTGAATGCGGTGCATGGTGCCCATGGCCCCATAGTCCCAGCGGCCGGCGGCACTGGCCGCCAGCAGCGTCGGCATGTTGCGCGCCATGACCAGCAGCATGGTGATGGCATGGGTGGAGACTTCATGCACCCCGTAATCCGGGACGTAGGTCACCTGCACGCCGCGAGCCGTAGCCGCCTCCAAGTCGATGTTGTCGTACCCTACGCCCATGCGCGCGATCACCTTCAGCCTAGGCATGCGGTCCAGAAGCGCGCCGTCGATCCGGTGCAACCCTACAATCAGGCCACTCGCCTGCGCGATATCCTCCTGTGCCTCGGGAGCCTGCAAGGCGGCATGCACGTGAATGGTGCATCCCACCTGCCGCAACATCCGCACCTCGGCATCCTTTTCATCGATGCTGCGCACGGTATACAGCACTCTCTTGTTCATAAGCGTGGCCCTTGGAGTGTGCGAAAAAGTTGAACGGACCGCCGATCGCACGCCAGTGCAATCCATCCCAGTATAAGCCAGGGATTGTACAATGCGGATGGCCGGCGCGCGTTGCAATCCTATGTCCCTGTTACTTTTTCCTCGATACCTTGGCGGCGGTCTGCTCTTGGCGGCCTGCGGCCTGCTGGTCCCCCAGCTGCTGCAAGTGGACCTGTGGCCTGTCGCGGCGCTGGCCGGCGTGTTGGGATTGGTATGGCTGCTGGCTCTGTGGCAGTGCCGACCGGCCCTGGTCTCGCCCTGTTTCATTGGATTGTGCCTGGTCAACGGAGCGGGAGTCATCGCGCAGGAAGCCGTGACCCCTGGGTTATTCTGCCAGGTGCTGCTGCTCGGCAGCTGGGACTTGCACTACCTCTCCTCGCTTGTGGAAAGCTTGGTGGACGGCGCGGACCTGGAAGGATTTGTCATGCGGCATCTGCGTCGCCTGGCGGTGGTGCTGATCAGCGGCCTGGCACTGGCTTGGGCGTCTCTGCAACTGCCCCTGTCCTTGCCTCTGGTGCCCGCCCTGCTCATCGGTTTCGCGGGCATCTTTACGCTGTATTGGTTCATCGGGAGCCTCAAGAAGATGAGCGGCGGAGCGTAGATGGGCGACTTGGATTCCCCAGCCCCGCAGCAAAATCCGGTTTGGGCTTGACTGATAAACAGGCAGGCAAAGGGAGAACAGCGGGTATACTGGCAAGCTTGTCCAGCGCAGGCCTTGACTTGAGGTGTTTTCCGCGTACTTGTGCATATCACTGATCTGCCGGCCGGCAACGGCATTCTGGGCCTGACCCTGTGCCCGGGCATCCTGCTGCATCCCGACGATCCTCCGGTCTCGGAGCGGCGGCTCGGCCTGCATCTCCAGGCAGTGCAGGACTGGGGCGCCGTGACTTTGGTGTCCTTGCTGGAGGACTACGAGTTCGAGCTGCTCAATGTAACCCGGATGGGTGCACGCGCGGAAGCCTTGGGCATGGAATGGATCCATCTGCCGATCGAACACCACTCTCTGCCCGACGACTGGTTCGAAGTGCATTGGCCCTATGCCGGTCACCGCATCCTGCATCGGTTGCGTGAGGGAAGCAAGGTCGCCATCCACTGTCGGGCCGGGTTCGGGCGCACGGGCACGGTGGCCGCCCGCATCCTTACCGAACTGGGGATCTCCTCTGCCGACGCAATGGCCAACGTCGAGAGAGTGCAGACAGATCTGCCGGCCAATATCCACCGAATCGCCTATCTTGAGGCGCTGAACGGTCCAAGGCGAAAGTGGGAGTGGGAAAACCGTGTCCTGGGCTGCTTGCTGGGCGGGGCGGTCGGCGATGGCCTGGGATATGACCAGGATCTGGCTGAATGGCATGAGGTCCGGGACGAAACCGGCCAAGTGTACTTCGAACCGCAGCAGGTGCGCACTCTGGATTTGCCTGTGTCTCATGCCACCCAGATGTCGCTGTTCACGCTGGAAGGACTGGGCGAGGTCGACTTGACGAACAGCGCGGATGTCGTGGCCCGAATTCGTCTGGCCTATCTCGATTGGATGCAGACACAGGAACGACAGCCCGGCGCGGCGCGCCATGGCGACTTGTGTCTTTACCGGGAGATGCAGGTCAAGCGGAACCCCAGCGCCGCCTCTCTGTCCAGCCTAGCCACAGGGGGAGAGGGCACCTTGTTGAATCCCCTGAATCAGACGCGTGATTGCGGAGGGCTGGCACGGGTCGCCCCTCTGGGACTGGTGCCGGGATGGGATCTGGCCCGCACGATGCAGACGGCCGCTGAGGTCACGGCCATCACGCACGGCCATCCGGAAGAGCGCTGGAGCGCCGCGGCCATGGCGGGACTGGTCCACGAGGCGAATCAGGGGCGCTGTCTCCAAGATTCAGGTCGGACGGTCTGTGGCGGCCTGGCGGCCCACCCCGAGGCCGCAGATGTGGTTCAGAAGCTTGCGCTGGCCTTGAAACTGGCCCAAGGCAATGTAGCCAATCCCTTGTATTTCACTCATCGGCTGGGTTCGGGCAAGCAGGCCGCCGAGGCGCTGGCCACGGGACTCTACTGTGCCTTGAGCGGCCGGTCCTTTGCCGACGCGTTGATGATCGGAGCCAACCAGATTGACAACAGCCATGTAGTCGCGGCCTTGACGGGCCAGCTGTATGGCGCGGCCCACGGGGTAGCGGATCTGCCCCATGCCTGGATACGAAAACTGGACGTTTTCAGTCCGGCCAATTCGGTGATCTTCAATTTCCTGGCCATTGCCTAACGGGGTCTTGGATTCAGGTTGCCAAGCCCATCCCGCGGCACGCCCCGTGAGCAATTCCAGCATGAACCACGGCTGCATCGAGACCGGGAACGCGGCAGGCTCGCGGAGTGGACGGAGCGCCCTTGCATGACCAACGGCGGCTCCCGGAAATCCTGCAGACACTCCATCCCGTGCAGGCTGGGACATCGACTACGCGGCCCTGCTGCCGCAGATGGGAGAGCTGGCCACTTTCAGAATCCAGAACCCGCCATCGCAATCATTGATCCCCAAACCGCATCCGAGGCTCCCTGCCTATACCAAAAACGGAGCCAGAAACTGCCGAGACAGCTGCAAGCCGCGCAGCGCGCTTGCTTCCGACTGAGTCCACAGCGGGTCTTCGTGCTCCACGCTTAGAGCTTGGTTGTAGCCCGTCTGAAACAGTTCATCCAAGTATCGGAACCAGTCCACTGCCCCGTATCCAGGCAAGCGGTATCGCCACCATTGGGCATGGGGCGTGCGACTCAGCTGTCGTCCGTAGAGGCCATAGGCGTTTTGACCATCAGACAGCATCTCTGTGTCCTTGGCGTGCGCATGGTAAATGCGTGCCCCGAAGTCCCGGATGGGTTGAATGCAGTCAATTCCCTGCCAGTGGAAATGAGACGGGTCATAGCAGAGACCCAGTGCCGGTGAAGGCACCGCTTCAAACATGGCGTCCCACATCTCTGGCGTGGTGGCCAACATAGTGCCGTTCCGGGGCCAGTTTTCAAAGGCAACTTTCACGTTCCGGGATTCGGCCAAGGCGGCCAAAGGGGTGTATATCGTCTTGAAGACCGCAATGTTGTCGTCGCCCGACAGCGTCATGTCCTTGCCGATCAGATGGGTGATCACCTCTATGCCATGCCGATGGGCCCAGGCAATCGCCTCGTTCATCTGTGCCGTGATGGCGGCCTGCCGCTCATCGTCCCTGCTCAGATCAGGGGGAATGACAGCCCCCGAAGCGAAGATCTTCAGCCCTAGGTCCTTGCACATGGTCACGGCCTGATCATTCAGGGCGGGCACGTCGACACTGGCATAGCCCAAGTCCGCCGCCGCTTGGGCAAAACGACTGAATTCCATCTGGTGCAGAGGACGATTGCTCTGAAAGCATCCCAAAAACATGCGATTTCGTTCCTTGTTGTCGGAGAGGCCAAGGACATCCCGTTGGGGTCATGTGCCATCACGGGTAATGTACAGGGAAGCCGCCCGTGATTCCAAAAGGCGTAGCCCACCGGACTGCGCATTCAAGCGTCCGAACAGCGGCAACGAGACGATCAGCGCCCCAATGCTCACGTGCCAGCAGGAATATCTGGCATTGGGCCTCTGTTCCGATTTGCACGCCTTGTCTTGATCCCATGAAAGATCATGGGCAACACACCTTGATGGTACCCAAATTGGCCCCAAGAGGGCGTCCCGCCCCTTGGTGCGCACGGCAGCGATCTTTGGCGCCAATGTGGCCGGGAAATCGAATCTGATAGAGGCCCTGACGGTGATGAGAAGAATCGTGAGCGATTCCAGCCAGGGTCCTGCGAAACTCATCACAACACCTTTCAAGTTTGATTCCGACAGCGAGGACAAATACACCACTTCGAAAGTGGTGTGCACTGTATCACTGGTTCCGCCATACAATGCGATTAGCGGGACCCCGCGGCTGGTCCCGTGAACTTGCAGTAGCTTATTGCAAAGATGACAGGCGCAAGAAGTCATTGATTATCTACAGGTCGCGGATCTGGAAATTAAAGACATTCCTATTGAAGAAAGAGACTTTGCACCTGACAGTCTCCCCTCTGACTGACCCTTGGAACTGCAGAAAAACATGATAGGGGAGATGGCAGGCAAAACGATTGTGGATTTTTTTCTGAGACATGACACTGGCCTTGACCACTCCACGGAACTGGATTGAGACGCGGAATCAGAAGGTATCCGAAAGTTCTTTTCACTCGTAGGCCCCTGACTTGAAAGCTTAAGAAACGGCCATGTCATTGTGATCGATGAACTGGACAACAGTCTTCATCCCAAGTTGGTCGCTTTTCTCGTGGATCGCTTCCATGATCCAGCCGCGAACACAAACGGGGCCCAACTGATCTTTTCAACCCATGACACCATCATCTTGAGTCAGGACCAATTCCGCAGAGATCAAATCTGGTTTTGTGAGAGCAATGAGTATCAGGAAACCCGTCTGTACCCTTTGACGGATTTCCGACCTCGAAAGAACTTGGAAAACCTCGAGCGCGCCTAATCTGGCAGGGCGCTACGGAGCTCTACTCTATATTCAATCCAAGATATCCTCTCGTTCCCTTTGAACTATGGCGCGGCATTCACCACGTCTCTACCACAAGAATCAGAAGAGGAAAACGCCAGTGCGCAAACCATACGCTCGCGTTCTCATTCTCTGAGAAGGGGAGAAACCAAGGTGACCTAATTTCAGGGATCTCTTGGATCGCTACAAACTGAGCACAGTCGAGGTGATCCACGGAGGCTCCGCCCCTACAACACTGGTACGAGAGGCGAAGAGACGGTACCAGGCGGAAAAACGACAGGAGGAGAAGTGTGACCGAATCCATTGTGTCTTTGACCGAGACGCCCACACCAGCTTCACGAAAGCCGAGGACGATGCCGCCACGAATGATCTATGCCTTGCTCGATCCTGGCCTTGTTTCGAATGTTGGCTTCTCTTGCACTTTTGCTACCGCCGGCAACCTTTTGCAGCATCAGAATCCAAGAGTCCCTGCAATGCCTGTACAAGCGAATTGTGCCAGCATCTACCTAACTGCGCCAAGGGAATGCAAGGACGGTTTGGGAGACTCCATGATTGCTTGGAGAAGGCCGTAAGGCATGCCACCTAGGCTGCAAAAGAGGCAAAGGAGACAGATGAATCCAATCCCTCCACCGAAGTCCATGATCTTGTCGAATTTCTGCGGTCCTTGAAAACGTCATCCCCTGACAGTTGATTTTTGTGGTGGTAAGTCTTGGCGCCGTGTCTGCCCGACTCGCAAGGTCCCTATCCAGCGTGCCATAACGAAACTCTCATTTGGTACTCGCCGCCAGACAACAAGACATTCCAGGTACCCAGCCATTTCAGGACCTTTCTTGTATTTACCGGTCTTCAACTTTCCTGCCTATAGTCGAAGTCTTGGACATGGGGAAGGTCTGTTGGAATGCAAAGGGGCGATACTGTTTCTCGACTCACCATGACCAACTTGTGGAATCACCAAGATCCACGATTGGATTCTCGGATCCAGATTAGTTTGACAGCAGGGGCAACGAGACAGGCAAGATATTTCTCCTAGAGGCAGCATGGATGCAGTGGACTCAATGCGCCTGCTCTGGTCGCGAGCGCAAATGATTCAGAGGCGCGCCTTTTCCATTCTGGCAAGATGCCTTTCGTGACATCCTTTGTCAATTCAATCACAGCAAAGTAAACAAACAGCACATGGAGACCGAGGCTCCGAACCGCGTACGCCTTTGGATCTCGCTGCAACGGCGCGGGCAAAGGGCCGCCATACAGCCTGAATATACAGTTTCCAGTGTGCCTAGGGACAGAAAGTGACGATGAAATCATTTTGTATATGCGTACCCTGACAAATTCAAGTACCACGTCTCGGGCTGGGGAGTTTGAGAAAATCGTCACCTTAGAGATGGGGCGATTTGCAACTTCAGGGCTCCGGTTGAGACATCTTGCGATTGCGGCAGCCGTTGGAATCCAGAGGCCCATACCAGTCCATCTCGTAGGGAAGTGTTTTACTCGCATGCTGGAATTGCTATCCATTGAACCTTCCCTGTGGATCCAGCCCCTTGTCATGGTAGATGGCTCTGCTCCAATGCCGCACCTGACGCCGAGGCAATCCTGGTCTGCAGTTTCATCCCCCCATGAGGCCATGGACGCCGAAAACGGATTGCCGGTGAATCGGGCCAAGGGTCCATAATGGGAGTGTCTTTCTGTGTCATCGCATGCGCTTGCCGGAGGTCCCGCGCTTGACAGGCGCAAATCGACACGGCAATTTGGAACCCATGGGTTTCGCGGCAGATTCGAGGACTTCGGCGCCTAGGCGAACAGCCGAAGACCTGCCATCACGGTGACGATGGGCCCATCCCGACTTGCAACGGACCGCACCCAACCCAGTGTCAAGGAACAGCAAACCATGATTGTCGATTGCCATTCGCACCTTATGTGGTCTCCGGATCACCTGTCAGAGGAATTCCGGGCCGACGCGGTCAGAACTTGGCAGGCCAACATGGAACTGACCACCGCCACCCTAGGCAAGGAGATACCGGATCAGGACCTCTTCGACGCCAGACCGGAAAAGCATTGGGCGGCCTCCGCGGAGGCCGACAAGGTCGTCGTCTTTGGCATGCAGGCTCCCGCCACAGGTTTCGACGTGCCTAACGAGGTCATTGCCAACTACGCCCGACAACATCCCGAGAAGATCGAAGGCTGGGCCTCGGTGGATCCCAACCGGGCGGACTGCATGGAGCATCTGGAACACTGTATTTTTGATTTGGGATTGAAAGGGTTGAAACTAGCTCCCGCCTATCAGCTCTTCGATCCCATGGATCACCGTCACTATCCCTTGTACCGCAAGTGCCAAGAGCTGGGATTGCCGATCCTGTGGCATCAAGGCACCACATTTCCCCAGAAGGCTCGCATCCGCTGGAGTCTGCCGCTGCAATTGGAGGACATTGCCCTGCAGTTTCCGGACCTGAAAATGATTCTGGCGCATATTGGTCATCCGTGGGAGACGGATACCATCGTACTCATTCGCAAGGCGCCCAATCTGTATACGGACATGTCGGCCATTCACTTCCGGTCCTGGCGGTACTGGCAGACCTTGGTGACCGCCGTAGAATATGGAGTGGGCCACAAAATCCTGTTTGGCACCGACTTTCCCTTCGACACGGTGGCCGGGGCCATCGCGGGATTGCGCCAAGTCAATGACATGGTGGAAGGCACACGTCTGCCGCGTGTGCCTGTGGAGTTGCAAGACATGATCATCCATGAGAACTGGAAGCGCTTCTTTACCCATTGGGCCTGATGTCTCGTGGCGGAATTCCGGCTCTTCGAGATCAGTCCGAGACCTGAAACTCCGCGCTTGCTTCCCGCGCCGCCTATGACCCCTTCACGGAGATTGCAACGATACAAGGTAGGCACCACCGACCAAGTGCCCGCGGGGACCTGCCTGCAGGTGGAGGTCAATTCCCGTTCCATAGGCATTTTCCGCGTGCCCGAGGGCTTTCGAGCCTACCTCAATCACTGCCCGCACGAGGGCGCCCCCATCTGCACCGGCGCAGTGCGAGGCACCACCTTGCCCTCGGCGCCCGGCACCTTTCAGTGGGGACGGGACAATGAAATCCTGGTCTGTCCCTGGCATGGCTGGGAATTTTCCCTGCCGGATGGAACTTGCCTTACGGACCGCCGCCGGCTGGCCGGATTCGCCGTGGAAGTGGAAGGCAATGACTTGTACGTCCTGATGCGCCCGCGATCCAAGCCTTAGGAACCGCCCCTCATGTCCATCTCCGTCATTGACACTGATATTCACACGGTCGTCAAGGCACACTGCGTCGAGGCGCGGCTGGCCCAACCCTTCCGCTTGCGTTTCTCCCAAGGCAATCGCGGTCCCGGCTCGCTGGGCTACTGGAATCCCAATGGAGTCATGCGCGCGGATGCCGTCTTCAAGGGCGAACGCATTGAGGAGGACCCCCACCTGTTGGGTTCCCACTTCTTCGACAAGCATCACCTTGAATACGGCATCCTCAACTTCACGGGAGCGGCCCTGCATCTGGGCCTAGGCACGGATCCCTACTACGCCGCCGCCGTGGTTACGGCCTCCAACGACGCCGTGGTGGAGGAATGGCTGCCCGAGGATGAGCGGATGTACGCCTCGATTACGGTGGCGCCCAATGATCCGGTGGCTGCAGCGGCGGAGATCCGCCGGCTGGGGGACATTGACCGCATGCCGCAGGTGCTCATGGTCTCCGGAGCCCGGATGCCCATGGGGCAAGCGTATTTTCATCCCATCTACGAAGCCTGTGCCGAAGTGGGCAAGCCCATTGCCATACACCCGGGTTCGGAGGGTGTGGGCATATCCGGCCCCCCCACGGGGGTGGGATATCCCACCAACTACCTGGAGTGGCATACGGACCTGGTCGGCAGCTACATATGTCACTTGGTGAGCATGGTCACAGAAGGGGTGTTTGTCAAGTACCCGGATCTGAAGTTTGTCCTTATTGAAGGCGGAATTTCCTGGCTGCCGCCCATTTTGTGGCGACTGGACAAGAACTGGAAGGCATTGCGCCAGACTACCCCTTGGCTGGAAAGACTCCCCAGCGAATATGTCTTCGACCATGTATATCTGACCACGCAGCCCATTGAAGAGCCCGAACCCATCTCCCACTTGCACCAGATGCTGGAAATGTTTCCAGCCGAGCGGATGTTGATGTTCGCCACTGACTTTCCTCACTGGGACAACGACATGCCTGACTTCACGGCTCGGCTGTTGCCGAAACGCATGCAGAATCGAATCATGAGCGAGAATGCCCGCTACCTGTACGGATTGCCAGCAACTCCGATTTCTTGCCGACAGCGACAGCTTGGGGGCGAATGACAGTTAGGTCATCCGCCGCTCTTGTCCACGGGACGACGCAAACCCTCCACGGCATCGATTCAATGCACCCAACCCCCCAACCCCCTGCCTAGGCCATTGCCCTGCGTCAGCCAACCGTACCGCAGCCTCCAGACCCGAGGACTCAGGCCCCACGCGCAATGGCCAGCCTCAAGGAGATTCCTCAAGCGCGAAAAGGGGCGCCAAGGACGTTGCATATGGCATCGGCACGGCCTCGTTTTGTAAGGGCCGAACCCTGTCGCCCAATGCAATGTACAAGCCACGGGATGCCCGTGCCATGGCTTGTGACCCAGAATGAGACTTGACTCCCTGTGTCTGCACTCAAATCCCGTTCTTTGCTAGACTAGGCCATGGTTTCTGACAAATCAAGAGGACTTTTATGAACAGCCAGATTGCAGGTTCCCGTCATGCCGTCAATCGTCGCGCGTTTCTCAAACTGTCGGCTTTCTCCTTGGGAGCCGCATCCTTGGCCGCCTGCACCGCGGTCGTGCCCGCGACGGGAGATGGCGAGGCAACCATGGCTCCAGTCGACATCAGTTTCCTGACCCAGGGCGGAGGCGACACCTCCTTCCTGCGCTATGAGCCGCTGATTGAAACCTTCGAGGCCGAGAATCCCCACATCCAGATCCAGCCCATCTGGGAACCGGGCGGAGCCATTGAAATTCAGATCAAGCTGCTGACCTTGATTGCCGCCGGCGACGGTCCGGACACCTACTGGGCGCATTCCTACACCAACGCGGGGCAGGCCAAGCGAAACATCCAAATGGACCTGACTCCCTTTCTGGACAGCAGCTCCATTGGCGAAGACACCTTCTTGCGCGCCGCGTGGCTGGACTTTCAGATAGCCGGCAAGCAGATTGGCTTCCCGCGGGAAACCACCAGCACCGTCCTGATCTACAACAAGGAGCTGATCGCCGAGGCCGGTGTGTCGGATCCGGCGGACGGTTGGACCTGGACCGACTTCGAGGCCGCGGCCATGGCCATGACCTCTGGCGAAGGAACGGAAAGGAGCTTCGGCACCGCCGACTGGAATCTGAACCGCAACACCTGGATCAAGATGTGGCAGAAAGGCGGCGATGTGCTGAATGCGGAGCGCACGGCGTATGCCATGAACGAAGCAGTCTCGGTCGCCGCAGTGAACACCGTCAAGGGCTGGCATGAGGCGGGCGTGCATGTCTCTGGCGTGGAAAAGGGAGGGTTCAGCACCGGCGATCTCTTCACCACCGGCCGTATCGGCATGTTCCCGCAATTCTCGGTCTTTTCCAACGTGGCGCCGGCGGAGTTCGAGTGGGACATCGCCCACCTGCCCAAAGACGACTCTGATATCGAAACCACTCGGGTAGCCTCGGCGGGCCACAGCATGTGGTCCGGGACAGAGCACCCGGACGAGGCCTGGACCTGGTTCCAGACCTTTGCCTCTATCTCCGCCTTCGAGCATTGGGTGAGTACGGGCCTTAACATTCCGTCCCTGAAAGCCGTGGCCGGTTCAGACAACTATCTGTCCACGGCCGTGTTGCCGCCCAGCGCCCAGGTGATGCTGGACGCCTTTGACTATGGCCGCCCCGAACCGGTGGCGGGAGACTGGATCAGCGTGCATCGCGAGGTGCAACCAGCTCTGGATTCCATTTATGGCGTCGAGGCCGCGGATACCCAAGCCACGCTGGACAACATCGCGGATCGCGTCAACGAATTCATTGCCTTTGTGCCCAGCGTGTAGCGCGTCCGGCAATGACCGGGTTCATTCTGGAGGCTTGTCGCGTTGTTGAGACAGCCTCCAGAATGGTGGTCTTGATATGCGGCGCTCCGCGGCCGGTGGCGGCCCCGTGACGCCTCGGGCAGGCGCCATGAGCTGGTGGATGCGGCTTCGTACCCGCCGCCGCTCGTTGTTGTGGGCGGAACAGCGGGATGCCTATCTGTTCATCCTGCCTTGGATTCTGGGCTTCTTGATCTTTCTGGCCGGCCCCATGCTGGCCTCACTCTTCATCTCCTTCACACGCTGGGAGATCGTGACACCCTCCCGGTTTGTGGGATTCGACCAGTACGTGAAGATCGCCCAGGACGACCGCCTATGGCTTTCCCTCTGGAACACGGCCTACTACGTGTTTTTGGGGGTGCCTCTGCACCTGTTCCTGGCCCTGCTGGCCGCCCTCGCGGTCAATATCAACCTACGCGGCATACGCCTGTACCGAACCCTGTTTTATGTGCCGTCCCTCACCCCGGCGGTCGCCAACGCCATTCTGTGGCTCTGGATCTTCCATCCACAATGGGGACTGGCCAACGCGGCCTTGGACCTCGTGGGGCTGCCGCCGCTCTTCTGGCTGCAGGACCCGCGTTTGGCCAAGCCCGCCTTCATCATCATGTCCTGGTGGACCATCGGCGGCCAGATGGTGATCCTGCTGGCGGGTCTGAAGGGGATTCCCGCCACGTTCTATGAGGCCGCGGAAATGGACGGGGCCTCCGCCTGGGGCCGCTTTTGGCGAATTACGCTCCCTCTCCTTACGCCTGCACTGTTTTTCAACCTAATCATCGCCATCATCGGAGCCTTTCAGGTCTTCACCCAAGCCTTTATCATGACCGAGGGCGGCCCCAACTACAGCACCCTTTTCTATCTCCTCTATCTCTTTCGAATGGCCTTCGAGAATTTCCGCATGGGCTATGCCTCGGCCATGGCTTGGGCTCTGTTTCTCATCATCCTGATCTTCACGGCCATTCAGTTCCGGGTCTCGGATCGCTGGGTCTTCTATGAAGGAGACCTGCGAAAGTGACTGTCACCCCCCACGCCGCGGTTCTGGCCCGATCCCGACGGCGACGCCAGATCCAGACAATCGCATACCAGCTGTTCTGGTATGCAGTGCTGTCCTGCATCGCTCTGGCGCTGGCGCTGCCCCTGCTCTGGCTGGTTTCCACCTCTTTCAAGACGGGAGCCCAAACCTTCCTGATGCCTCCCAAGTGGATTCCACAGCCCATTGTGTTCTCCAACTATCCCGAAGCCTTCCGAGCCGTGGATTTCGCCCGGTACTTCTGGAACACCCTGTACGTGACCTTGGCCTCCACCGCAGGCACCTTGCTTACGGCCTCCTTGGCCGCCTTTGCCTTCGCCCGGCTGCGCTTTCCGCTGCGGGGCCCGCTTTTCGGAGTGGTGCTGTCCACCATCATGCTGCCCGGGATCGTGACTCTGATTCCCACCTTCATTCTCTTTCGCGCGCTGGACTGGATCGACACCTTCAAGCCGCTGGTGGTGCCCAACTGGCTGGGTGGCGGAGCCTTCTCCATCTTCCTGTTTCGGCAGTTCTTCATGACCCTGCCGCTGGAACTCGACGAAGCCGCGCGCGTGGACGGCGCATCCAACTTCCTGATCTACTGGCGTATTCTGCTGCCGCTCTCCACTCCGGTGTTGGCCACGGTGGCCATCTTCTCCATCATCTACAACTGGAACGATTTCTTTACGCCCCTGATCTATCTGCAGTCGCCTGAAAAGTGGACCATGGCCATCGGGCTGCAGAGCTTCAAGGATCTCTATTCCACCAGCTGGAATCTGATGATGGCAGCCTCTACCGTAATGATCGCTCCGTTGCTGGCGCTCTTTTTCACCGCGCAGCAATACTTTACCTCGGGTATCCAGATGTCCGGCATCGCCGGGCGCTGAATGGAGGGCGATCCCTGCCCTGTCCACACCGAAGCCGGAGCGGCTTGGCGGCCATGACCGATTGCCCTACGGTACGGCGCCGACATCCTTCTCGATGCCGTTATGCCTAGGGGCTTGGGAACACTCCCATTGTTGATTGGGACAGATGGGCCCCTGCGAAGACGACCCGCCTGGTCAATGGCCTGTGCGCGATACGGGACCGGTGCGGAAGATTCGTCGACGATTTGGGTATTGGGTATGAGGGCCATCCATCCTTGGCCTGCCGCTATCGCGGGGGACGAATTGACACGTGCCGAGATCGAAGCTGCCCAGGCCGAAGCAGCAGCATGTGGCAGGATTGAACGCGCAACATTCTGTGACACGCTCTCGCCAGCTTGGAATGAGTGTCCATTGCCGTATCCGGTCAGACTGTCACCAGGTCAGGCGCGACGCCTCGCTTCACGGGAAAGCCAGCGAATTCGCGCGGCGTTGCGAAACTGGGTCAACGTCCCCGCGCCCTGTTTGCAGGGGCATGTGCGCACCACGTCTTTCGTTTTCACAATTGAATTGCTATAATTATATCTAAAATTCGGTCGTATCAGGCGGCGTGCACGGTGTAGACGCAGAGGGCAGCCACGAGACACTTGAGAGGGCCACCAAGGTCCTCTTGCCGCGCCCCCCAAGGCCCCTGTCAGACATTGTGCAGGGACCTTTAACGAACTTGGTATTTGGCCACCGCCTCCGCGTTGACCTCCACGCCTAGGCCGGGCCGATCGCGCAAGGTCAGCCAGCCATCCACCTGAATCCAAGGATCCGTTACCAATTCGTGTTGCATGGGCGAGGGATGCGGCTTGAAGTCCAAGGCCACGGCATGGTGGGTGGTGACCATGAGGTGCAAGCTAGCAGCCGTGCTCAAGGCGCTGCTCCATGTATGGGCGCTGACCTCCAGATTGGCCGCCTCAATCAGATCAATCACTTGACGGCCACCGGTGATGCCCAGACATCGACCCGGATCGATCTGCACCACGTCGACCCCTCCAGAATGGATCAGGCGCCGGTAACTCTCCACATTCCACTCATCTTCGCCAGTCCCGATGGGCGTGGCCACGGCGCCGCGCAACCGGGCGTGTGCCTCAAGATCGTGGGGAGGCAGCGGTTGTTCGATCCAACGCAGACGATAGGGCTCGAGATCCTTGAATCGGGCCAGGGCCGTTGGTAGGTTCCACAACCGATAGTGTCCAGGAACATCCACAACCAACTCTTGCTCGAACCCAATGGCCTCTCGGATACGCGCCACCATGCTCTCGTCGCGATCCCGACACATGCCAAAGAGCGAATCGGGCGCCATGCCCCATCCCGCCTTCACATAGCGGTAGCCCCGCTGTTGAAAGAGCTTGAACTGGTCCACGGTCCAGGCCGCATCGTCCATGTCAAAGACGATGGAGGCCATGGCCGGAACCCTGTTGGACACCCTGCCGCCCAACAGCGAAGCAACAGGTTGATCCAGCACGTGTCCCTTCAAGTCCCACAGGGCCATGTCGATGGCGCTGATGGCAAACGCGGCGATGCCCTCCGTCCCATACCAGAATGCCCTGTCCACCAAGGCCTGCCACAGACCGCGAATCTGCATGGCATCGCGCCCCACGACCAGTTCCGACAGTCCACTCTCGATGAGGGCGACCGTGGCCCGGGTGGCTTCGGGAAATTGTGAGATGCCCTCTCCCCAGCCTACATGGCCCGAACTGTCCACAATGCGCACCAAGGTGAGGTGACGTTTCGCATTCCGCGAATGAGGCTCCGGGTACGCCAAGGCCATGGCCTGCACGGATTCGATCGTCATGTCAAAGCCTCCACTTTGCTCAAAATCGGGGAAGAAGCAAAGGGCAACCTGCAGAGTGACAGGCGCTGGGCGGTCCGTTCAGGACCCAACCGAGAATGGAGCGCAAGTTCGCTTGCGACTGTGGGGTTGATGTCCATGGCCTCCCAGTGGACTGGTCCTAGTCCCACAAGAACCTGTATTGCTTCAGACAGGCAGCAGGCGAGCATCCAGTCACCGAAACACAGATCACACAACCCAGAGTATCGATCTGGGGCGTCATTTGTGCAAAGGATACTCCAATCAATGAAGAGACGCTAGACGCGCTATTGCCCTTGTGGCATTTGATGGGACATAATGAAGAGCTGCCAACCACGACGGCAGCCAAGCTCCATCTGATCCTGCTTCATCTCTCATGTTGTGCCAAGCCAGCACAATCTTTTCCCATGCCTCTAGGCAGTAGTAGGCCAGTACATGCCACCGAACGAAAACAAGGGGCGGGCGGAATTCCAAAGCCTTTGTGCTGTCCATCCCTTGAGTCAGTCTGAAGCGATGGATTCCCATGGAAGTAAATGGACTGCTGAATGGGAAGACAGCATCCGAGAAACATCAGCGTGTATATGCCAGGACTTGATGCCCATGACATTTTGGACAGGTTGCAGCTCTATCCTGCAGCGTCCACTGCACCACAAGAAACTCCTGAACCATCCCATGCACTCCATGCCACAGCGCTAAACGGAAGCAAATTTCAAGCTTCAGTACGATTCGGTTTAGGTCGATTTGCCAACGGTCAAGATGTCACCTAGGGCATCAAAGCGGGTAACATCCACGAGCATAAGTTGGATGCTAGACACTGCAGCAACGGAGAAGCCCGTGGAGGGTAGGCATGCAATCGTCCACATTGCCGGGACGAAAGCGCAGGTTCGTCACGCGCCTGCTTATTAGGCGCCACTGGAATTCACTCCTCCATCAAGGCCGAACTCTGGGATCGGACAATTTCAACAAAGACCTGATGAAAGGCACTACACTGCTACACTGCCCACGGGGATGTCGAGTCGATGCAATTGAGACTTGGGGACTCGGTGCGCGCGCTGATATCAGACATGTAGTGGCTCTTGAGGTCCCGAAAGCGGCTTGGGGAAGTAAATCAGAGGCGTCATGATCGTGCCGGACCCGTTTCTGGGAACGGGCGAGACACAGGGCGCTGCCATGCAAGTTCGCACTGATGGTAGAAGCCATTGACATCACGGCATAGGTAGACTGGCAAGAAAACATCGTCGGAAATTTTTCTTGGACTGTACAACATTCTCCTTGCCTTGTGCCTGACGCACTCCTGATCTACATGGATCCGTTCAGTGCGAGCATGGGTCCAGTCGCGCTCAGAGGAAGTTTCACGGCTGTCTCTTCGGCTAGGCCGATCAACATGATCGACCTGGATATCCGGGATCACGGCCTCGTGATCCCGGACTTCTCGGACACCGTCTGGATGGATGACAGCGCCGCTCTGGTAGTTGAACATATGATTGATATCGCCGCCGCAGAGTACACGTGGTTGTCATCGTGATGGGTCTTGACAGCAGCCCATCACGACTTTGCATCACCTCAATGTGCTGCAACCCGTACCCGCAGACCGGTTCGTGGAGAACCAGGAGCAGGCCAAAGTAGTTGCGCGCCACATACGGGACAGTTAGGTACACGTCAGATCAATTGCTCCCTGATCGACTTTGGGAAGATATGGCACAGCAAACTGGCGCTGTTCACACAGGACGGTAGGATCAGGATTCTGCTGGGTTGCGTGACAGAGGCTTGCGTCACCTATAATTCCGGTGCTTCCATACCAAGTGTTTCCTTTCGGATTATGAAACGTCCAAACAGTGGCGCGGAGCAGGCTTGGCTGGTGTATGACGGCGCATGTCCCATGTGCAAGAACTACGCCCTCTACCTGGATGTGCAAACCGTCATCGGCGAGCTCCACTTGGTTAATGCCCGAGAGGACAGCCCGCTGCTCGAAGAGATAAGAAACCTACCTTACAACTTGAACAATGGCATGGTGCTGAAAATACACGGGCGTTACTATTTTGGCAGCGACGCCCTGCATGTGCTGGCGCTGTTCTCCAGGAAGCACGGCATGTTCAGCTTGGTGAACCGTCTCCTGTTCAGCACACTTGGCACGGCATGGCTTGGCTATCCGCTGCTTGCATTCGGCCGGCGGCTGTTGTTGAAGTTCAAGGGCGTTTCACCGATATCTTGACTCGACTTTGTACAACAATCGGACCCCTATCAAAGGGATGTAGCAAGGCAAGATTGACTGCGTTGCACAGACGGCCGCTCATTGTCTGCTCTGTGCAATATCGATTTTTGACTTCAAGCAGGCGCCAACATGCGCTTGAACGAACTCATCTGCCTCTCCGCAGACGCCGTTTCCGGCAGCGAGAGATCCAAATCACTCGGAATGGGTGGGCATCCAGAATTCCTTGGAACTTTTCCAGGACCGACTCTTTCAGACAGCTCTGTTCAACAGCGCCTAATTACGGTCTCTATTAGCTGGCATTACACTGACCGTTATCATCCTGATCCGGGTCCTAGACATGCTCCGGGAAGATGGAGATATTAAGACGGCTGTAGTGACGACAAGACCTCCAGAGCGCGTGATGCGGGCTCGAGAGGTCCTCTGGACACAATCCTGGTCTATGTTCTATGTGGCACTGGATGTGGACGTGATCCTGACTGTGCTCCCTTCCTCTACATGATTGCGGGATTCTTCAAGGCCGACGCAGGAATCCTTGCCTAGCCCTTGACCTGACTGTCCCAAGCTGCAACGCTGATCTATTACACGCTCTTGCTCGGCGGGAAGACCATACCGTTCCTGAAACAGATGGACAACAGCGTCTTTGACACGGTGGCGCCGCCGGCACAGACCTTTCTTTCGCTCTTGGTGGCTAGGGAAAAGTCCGCAAGCGAAGAGATGAAGGGGGAGCCTGCAATCTCCATGTATTCATGACACAATTAAGTTGTGAAAAAGGCGATTGGCAAGATGGGGAGAACAGTCTGATGGCTGGACTCCGCCCCAATACGCACCGGTCTTGGGATTCGACGGGCACGTTGTGGCCCGCGGTGCACGGCTGCCCAAGCCCAAGAGGAGCGGGACCGGCCACTATGGAACGGAAGTGTATCCTGCATTGTCTCTTGCTTGAGCGTCAAGGCTGGTGGGGCGGATCGATCCAATGCATGCCCTGCATCAGTCGACCCGATCTTGGATTGGCCTCTGCCCGACCCAATTGCACTCTTGCCATGCACGCCCTTGTCAACGTTAGATGGAGACAAATACCGGCCGTCTCATGGAAAGCCACCCTCGCGCCCACATGGACAGCAACGCCATGAACGTACAAAATGTTGCCTCGTGCCAAGGAGCCATGGCATGGACCGAATTAGGCAGAATCCTTGGACCTGTCTTGTCAGCAGGAGCCGAGTTTGGACTTTGGGCTGATGTGACTGATGTTCTGAACCCGGAATTTCTGGATCTGATAAGAACGTTCGAGCGAGAAAACGAAACCAAGGCTCTTTCGCTGGCGGCATTGACCGTCGAATATTCCAGCCTGAAATCCCTGGTGTCATCCAAGGCAGAGGCAATTCTGGCCAGTCTCAACGCCAAGGAAAGGGCTGTCCTGCACTGGAGAATCTTGGCCAGCAAGCCTTGGACCTTGGAAGGTGTCGGCGTGCAGCTTGGCCTGACTCGGGAACGTGTCAGACAGCTTCAGAAAGCTGTCAAGCACAGGATTGACACTGATCTAGGTCTGGAGCTTGCGGTACTTGCCAGCATCGTCAAGAGACAGCTTGGCCCTGTTGTGTTGGCGAACGATTTCCACAGGACATTGCATGCTCTCGGCCCAGAGGCGTCGGCCGAGGGCGTGGGCCTGATCGTGCATACCGTGCAGGATCGTCTGGCTTATTCGGCAGGAGCCGGCTTGCACTTCAGTCCAGAAGCAATGCAGGTAGTGGGTGAGCTGAAGCGGAAGGCTCGAACGTTGGCCGATGAAGTCAACTTGGTAGACGAAGAAGAACTCAAAAAAGGCTTGAGTGACGCCAGTTGGCTCCCATACTGGGACCAACTGCTTGTCCGGTGCGGCTTTTTCAACCACTTCGGCGTCTTGGCGCTGCGAGATTCCAATCGGGTACGCGCCAAGGCCGCACTCGTTGCCATCGGCAGACCTGCCGCAAGGAAAGAGATCGCCGATATGTGTGGTCTGTCGGAACAGAGGGTCTCCTCCTATTTGAGCAGTTTCAAGAGCGTCGTCAGGGCAGGAGCTGACAGATGGGGGCTGGCTGACTGGGTGGACGATGTCTATCAAGGAATCCCCGCCTCCATAGCGCAAAGAATCAAGGAAGACAACGGATCCACTTCCGTTGAAAGACTGCTGCAGGAACTGCCTGCCAAATTCGGAATCAAGGAAAACAGCGTGATGGCCTACATGCACACTGCGCGCTTCGCGGTGCAAGACGGCTTCGTCAGATTCGCAGATACATCGTCCTTCGCATACAGGCCGTTGGCAGACGTTGCAGATGGCCATGACGAGAATGGCAGTCCCTTCTGGCTGTTTCGCGTTGAGGAGCGGCATTTCAGAGGATACAGCATCACAGGCGTGCCGATGGAAATTGCCCATGCCCTTGGTTGCGAACCAGGCGGAAAGATCAAGGTTCCGGTGATCAATGCGCCTGGTGCACGGGACTTGTCTGTCATTTGGGACTTGTCGTCCACTACGGGAATTTCCATAGGATATGTGTCTGATTCCCTGCGGTTGCTTGGCGCCAAGGAAGGGGAAAAAGCGAAGATCATCCTTGGGCGAGGGGGCAAGGTTTCTCTTGCTTTGCACAAATCCCGGCCTGCAGACAAAGGTGATCCCGATCTCCTGTTGGAAAGGAAAAGAGAGCGTGGTGCAATCTGAATCAGGTCAGGAATCTGGCTGTGGCACGTCTGAACCCGGATTCAGAGAATTCCCAGCGCCGTGGCATTTTCATTCCGCGCTTGCAAGGAAAGTACCGAGATGGATCGCATTGGACGCTCTGCAGAACGACTCGTTGCCTCGTGCAGGGATCCAGTCGTGTCCCAGCCGATGGAGCAATGCAGCTGCCAGTCGGCGCCTGCCGCAGAGCGCGTTTGACATCCCCTCGCACCTTGCCGTAGGTCTAGGGAGTTTCACACGGGACAAGATCGCTTTCTGCCATCCCGTCGTATTGCCCGAGAAACTAGCCTAGGATTACATCCTGTCCTGGAGCAATCCCGGTGGTGACCTCGTGTTGGACCCCTGTATGGGTCAACCTGCAAGATGAATCGCATTCATGACCACCACCAATACATCGGAATGTCTGCATGTTTCGCACAGCCCCCCGTGAGAGTCCATATCTCTTGGGAAGATGCAGACAGGCGGGAGTTGGTGCGCCAGCTGATCAGCCCTACCCTGAAACCTTCTTTGCTGTGCAGCCGGTACAAGAGCGGATAGTGACGAATTTGCCGACCCGAAGATACCGGACATAGTCCAAGAGCTGATAGTCAACTGCATGCTGGATCTGGATCCAGCCAATCAAGAGAACGGATGCATCGAGTTTATCCCAAGCAGCTACAAGTGGACCTGCAGAAGCAGGGGCATCATCAGTCAGCTTGGCTCGCAAGAAGCGGGAGGGCCCGCTCCCCGAAGTGTTTGGGTACAGCGGCCTTCTTGGCAGATCCCTGTAAGGACGACCGTTGGCTCTTCGGGAATCAGGCGGCGCGGCTGCAGGCGGACTGCACAGCCCTAGCCACAAATACGGGAATAATCCCTAGACGGTATTCCGCGCTGGCATGCACATCTTCCAGAATGTCATCCACTACGTCGGCAGCAACTTGGGAGGAGGCCTCCTTAATGGCATCTGCCGAAGAGGAATTGCCTTCCAAGGCAGCTTCCACGGCGCCGCACCGCACTGCCGTCGCAGTCAGCCCCCCCACTGCCACACGGGCTCGAACAATCTTGCCGGCGTCAAGCGTGACGACAGCGCTGGCGCCCACCACAGCATAGCGGGAAGCCGGATTGAACAGCTTGGCATAGGCAGAGCCGGCGCCAGACTCTTCACGAGGCACTGAAATCACCGTGATCAGTTCATTGTCTTTCAACCCAGTCTCAAAGAGACCGGTAAAGAAATCCCCTGCCTCAATGTTGCGAGTCCCCTCGGGACCTGCAACTCGAATGGTCGCCTCCAAGGCCGTGAGTACCGTGGGCAAGTCGGAAGCCGGATCAGCGTGTGCGATGTTGCCGCCAATGGTCCCTCGATTGCGCACCTGCGGATCTCCAATTCCGCGCGCCGCCTCTACCAAGGCGCAAGGCAATTGGGAAGTGGCAATCGTGGCATGACTGGTCAAGGAACCGATGCAGTCCGGTTCATCCCCCGAGCCGTAGGATATGCCACGGAGATCTTCGATACGACCAATGTCAACCAAGGTGGATGGCTCCGCTAGGCGCAGCTTCATGGTGGGTATCAACGAGTGGCCGCCCGCCAGGAACTTGGCATCCTCCTCGCTTTCGATCAGGGACAGGGCCTCAGCCACCGAACCGGCTCGGACATAGTTGAAATTTGCAGGATACATGACACTATCTCCCTAATGGATCGCCTAGCTGTCACTGTGCGACTGAATGGTCTGCCAGATCTTCTCCGAGGTAAAGGGCATCTCGACATGATCCACCCCCAAGGGCGCCAAGGCATCCATCACGGCGTTGGCCACGGTGACCGTGCCGGCAATGGTACCCATTTCGCCCGCCCCCTTGACCCCCAGAGGATTGGTGGGGGAGGGGGTCTCGATGCGGCCCGTTTGAATCGTGGGAAATCGATCCGCCCGGGGCATGGCGTAGTCCAGCATGGAACCGGTCAACAGCTGGCCGTCCTCGCCATATATACCGTGCTCCCACAGAGCTTGGCCCACGCCTTGGGCCACGCCGCCCACCAGCTGGCCATCCACGATCAACGGGTTGATGACCTTGCCCACATCGTCCACGCCCACATACTTCTCCAAGGTGATTTCCCCAGTTTCGCGGTCAATGGAGACCACGGCCAGGTGGGCGCTGTTGGGGAAGGTGAAATTGGACGGATCAAAGAAAGCCGTTTCGTCCAGGCCCGGTTCAATGTCCGGTGGCAGATCGTGGGCCGTATAGGCCGCCATGGCCACGGCGCCGAAGGTCATGCCCTCGTCGGTGGCGCCCTGTACCCGGATGGTGCGGGTCTCGTCGTCGAAGTACACGTCCTCGGGCCGGGATTCCATCTGATGGGCCGCGATCTTGATCATCTTTTCCCGCACGCGCTCGGCGCTGCGCACCAGCGCACTGCCCCCTACGGCTGCGCTGCGGCTGCCGTAGGTGCCCATGCCAAAGGGAATGCGTCCCGTATCGCCGTGGATAATCTCGACATCCTCGATTTCAATATTCAGCTCCTCCGCCACGACCTGGGCGAAGGTGGTTTCGTGACCTTGCCCATGGGCATGGGACCCCGTCAAGGCGGTCACCTTGCCTGAGGGATGCACCCGCACGGTTCCGCTTTCCCAGAGTCCCACGGCGCTGCCCAGACTGCCAGCCACCGCGGAGGGAGCCGGACCACTGGCCTCGATGCAGCCGGAGACCCCAACGCCCCAGAGCTTGCCCGCGGCCCTCTGGACCTGCTGTTCCGCACGCAACTGGCCATAATCCGAGAGCTCTTCCAGCTTGTCGAAAAGTCCCTGATAGTTGCCGCTGTCGTATTGAAAGGCCACGGGCGTCTGATAGGGGAATTCCTCCGCGGGAATCAGGTTCAGGCGCCGGAAGGCAATGGGATCCATACCCATCTTCTTGGCCCCCAGCTCCACGATGCGCTCCAACAGATAGGAAGCCTCCGGCCTTCCGGCGCCCCGATAGGCATCCACGGGCACGGTATTGGTCAGGGTGCCTTTCATCTCGCCCCAGATGCCGGGTATCTTGTAGAGACCCGAGAACAGGGTGATGGAAAGGGCCGTGGGAATCAGCGGGGCGAAGGTGGAAAGATAGGCCCCTTGATCGGCCCAGGTCTGGACATGCAGACCCGTGATAACGCCGTCCCGCTGCATGGCCATCTTGACATTCGTCACATGGTCCCGCCCTTGAGAATCCGTCATGAAGGCTTCGGAGCGGGTCGAGACCCATTTGGCGGGACGCTGGATGGCCCGCGCCACCCAAGGCACAACGACTTCCTCGGGATAGTGGAAGATCTTGCTGCCGAAGCCGCCTCCGACGTCAGGGGAAATCACCCGCAGCTTGTTTTCCGGTATGCCCAACGTGAAGGCCGAGAGCAGCAACCGAATGGGATGGGGATTCTGACTGGTGGTCCATACCGTCATCTCCTCCATCGCGGCATCCCACTCGGCCATGCAGGCGCGGGGTTCCATGGCGTTGGGAATCAGCCGTTGATTGATCAAGTCCAACTCCACGACATGCGCGGCCTCGGCAAACGCCTTGCGCATGGCCTGTTCATCCCCCAGCGCCCAGGTATAGGCGGTGTTGTTGGGGATCCCGTCATGGATCTGTGTCGCCCTGTACTCGGTCGTGGCCCGTGCCCCCAAGGATACTGGCAGCGGCTCGTAATCGACCTCGATCAGTTCGAGGGCGTCCTCGGCGACATAGGGGCTGTCCGCCACCACCACGGCCACGCCGTCCCCTACATGCCGGACACAGTCCGGGACGATGGGCCAGCGTTCCGGGATCTTCAGCTCCGGCACCACCCAGCCGCAGGGCAGTGGACCGACGCCACCGTCGATCAGATCCTGTCCCTTGTATACGGCAATCACGCCATCCAGGGCCTCCGCGGCGGACGCATCAATGCCTACAATCCTTGCATGGGCGTGGGGGCTGCGCAAGATGGCCACATAGGCCATGCCGGGGCGCTGCAGATTGGCTACATACGATCCCTGCCCCTGCAGGAAACGGGGATCCTCGACCCTCTTGAAACTCTTGCCAACGAATCTGGACATATTCAACTCCTCCACGGCCTTACGCGGCTTGCGCCGCCACCTTGACCGCCTTGACAATGTTCTGATATCCGGTACAGCGGCAGATGTTGCCTTCCAGGCCATGGCGGATCTCTTCGTCACTGATATCCGGATTGCCCTCCACCAGCTTGGTGGCCGCCATGATCATGCCAGGCGTGCAATACCCACACTGCAAGCCGTGTTCGTCCCAAAAGGCCTGCTGCATGGGATGCAGGACGCCATCCGTGGCGAGACCCTCGATGGTGGCCACATCCGATCCATCCGCCTGCACGGCCAGCACAGTACAGGACTTCACCGCCATCCCATCCATATGTACGGTGCAGGCACCGCACTGCGTGGTGTCACACCCGATGTTGGTGCCGGTAAGTCCGATTTTCTCCCGAATGAAGTCCACCAGCAACATCCGCGGCTCCGTGTCAACGCTGTGCGCCTTGCCATTGATGTTCATGGTCACGTTTACACCCATACTGCGTCTCCCTTCCATTGTGTTGTCCTTATCTGTCTTTCAGGCACAGGGTGGACTGGCCAATTCGCCAACGCCTTGAACCTGCGCGCCCTTCAGACAGTTTCTCCCCGGTTGCGGAGCACTTCATCCAAGCGACTCTGGAAACCGTCAAGACCCCGGTTGATCATGGCGCGGGCGGCAGTGGCGACCAAGCGTTGCCCCACGCGCGCGATCCGTCCGCCCACATTGACCTCGCCGACATATTTCAGGACTGTGCGGTCGCCGTCCGGCGTCAAATCCACCGTGCCCATGCCATCCATGAAGCCCGCCGGTCCACTGGCCTTGATCCGCAAGCTGAATCGATCCATAGGCATCATGTCGTACTGGACCACTTCGGCCTTGAATCTGCCTTGGATGGGGCCAATCTTGATCTTGAGATCGGCTCTGTAGGAATCGGGTTCCGCCGTCGGAACCAGAGAGTCGCAGCCTGGAATGATCTGGGCCACGAAATCCGGGTCCATAAAGGCATCCCAAATATCTCTCTGTGCATATTCCAGCGGAACATCACCTTTTATTTCCATGGCTGTTCGATGCTGTGGAAGTGGTTCCAGTCCGTACCATCCGGTGCGACATTGGCCGCGGATCCGCACAAGACGCCGAATCGAGAGTTCTGGCGGATTCCATGTGGCACTGGCCTGCCCCTCATTGTATCGCCAGATGCAAAATCATCCAAGTGCCTTGCGCCAAATCTGTCGGATCCTCGATGGCGACGCTTCCGCACTCCGATGTTTTCCTATGCATAAATGCTGTGCAGCTGCCAGACATCCAAGCTCTTGACGTGGGCCGGACAACCCTGCGCCCGCAGGGAAACCCCCACACTGTCCGACCGATCTGGATACACCCGCACGGCCACGCACTGTCGGCCGTTGACGAAGACCTCCACTACGCTGCGGTCGACAAACACCTGCAATTTCAGGGTTTCCTCCGTGGAGAGGAAGACGGGGGCCGTCTCGGGGGCCCGGGACTGCACATCGGCCGCCTGTGAAGAATAGGAGTTGTCAATCGTGACAAGGCTGTCCTTGGCAGCCCGCAGCCGCTCGTCTTCCCAGCCCTGATACCGTTCCCAGTTGCGGAATCCTCGCTCCCGGTAGAAGGCGATGCGAGTGTATTCCTCCTTGCCGGGTGAACGCAGCACATTCAGTTCGACCAGAGGGGAATCACCTGTCTCAATTTCGGCCTTTATTTCCAGGACGTTGCCAGTCACGCCCTCCAATACCACTTCCTCATTGGCCGGCAGGACCAGTGCGCCAACTTGCACGTGTGCACCCCGCAGGGAAGCCACGTCGCCTGCCGGTTCCTGACAGAGCGCGTCCCTGTCCAGACCCTCCGTGCCCTGCAACGTGACTCGGCGCGGCAAGGTCATGACTTGGTCCCAGCCGGACGTGGGCTTGGCCGGATTCATGTTGAAGATCACGATCAGGCCGCCCTTGCCATCCGGCGTCGCGGAAGGGGCGTGCACGCCCCCCGGGCCGTAGGGCCCGAAGTTGAATTCATGATGAGAAGTGGCCACAAATTTGTCGCGTTCCTCGTCATAGTCCCCGAGCAAGGCCTGGCCGCCGCTCATATGGCTGAAGAAAAGCAGCATGTGTCGGTCGCCGATGGGCCAGAAGTATGGGCAGGCCCCGTCGTCGCCAACCCGCGTGAAGGTGTCGCCCTCCACAAAGGGGTGCAGATATTCCCAGTGCACCAGGTCCGAGGACTTGAGCAGGAAGTCGGCCCGGGTCCGTCGTTCGTTGGTGGGGTGAGGCAATGTCCCACCGGAAAGCGAATAGTAGTGATCTCCCTTCTGCCAGATGCAGGGATCAAAGACCCGGTACGGCAGCTCCGCCCCGTTGGGGCCGGCAATGGGAATGACGGCCTGCCCTGTGAGCTTCTCCCAATTGAGAAGCAAGGGGTCTTCCGACAGGGCCACCATGTTGCCCACCTGGGTGCCGTGATAGATGGCAATGACCCGGTCCTCTTCCACCAGGGTGGCCCCAGAGAAGACAGCGTGCTCCGGATGGGGATAAATCGCGTAAGGCAGATCCCGCCAGTGGATCAAGTCGGCGCTGACCGCGTGACCCCAGTGCTGTCGCGGATCCTCTGGCGGATAACCTTGGTAAAAGAGATGCCAACGACCTTGCCAGAAGCAGAGCCCGTTGGGATCGTTGAGGCGATGTTCCGGACTGACGAAGTGGTAGAGAGGCCGATGCGGGTCGGAGGCCATCTTCTGTCGGGATTCAGCGAAACGCTGCACCAGCGGGTTGGAATTGAGGGCTTCCCGCTGCGCCTTCAAGGTTTCCGGGAAGGAAAAGAAGGGAACTTGGGAGACATGATCAGATCGAATCGGTGCACTCATGCGACAGACTCCGGAAAAGGCAGGATTTGTATCCCGTTTGATTTTACTCCTTCCTGCCGCTTTCGGTAGGAAGGCTTGGCGCTCCGCGACTCTTTCATGGGGAAGGACATGGATTTCAACGGCTTGCCCCGCGCGGCCAAGACAATGCGTGTCGCTCTTTCACGCATCTGAGCATCTGAAAGCCGAACCAGGATGAGCAGACCTTGTTTCGGTCGCCATGCGGCGTGAATTGGGCCCATATGGATGTGGCAGGCGCTCTGCCAAGACTTTGGAATGTGCCCCTATGCCTCCAGGGAAGGCATGAATTGGGGTTCCAACGACAACCCCAAGGCCCCTTCAAAACAGTCGGCCACCTGCAGCAGAAGAGGATCGCTGAAGGGACGACCGACAAACGACAGGCCAACGGGTAGATGTCGCACGGCGCCCATGGGCACCGTGACATGCGGAAAGCCGGCCACGGCGGCCGGTGAACAGAAACTTGCCGTGCTCCTTGAACCCCACACATGGTCCACAACGCCGGCTGGATTGGCCGTGGGGGCCACAATGAGATCCAAGCGATGTCCGTCCATGAGTTTGAGCAGACATTCGTCTCGGGTCAGACGGGCCAGATCGGCCACCGCCTGCGCGTACTGGGGATCCAAGGGATCCGTTGCCTGCGACTGCAGCAATATTTCCTGCCCGAAGATTGGCATCACCTGATCCGCATTGCACCGATTGAATGCAATGAGATCTGCCAGAGATTGCACAGGGGGCTCCACAGCCTGGATCCGGAAGAACTCGTTGAGGCCTGCCTTGAACTCGGTCTTCAGGGCCAGTTGCTCCTGCGGACCCCAGCCTGTCCCCGTCATTGTCAGATCTGGACAGAGGTCTGCGCGCAGGTCGCGCAGGAGATCGTGGGCCATCCGGTACAACGGTGCAGACTGGGAGAGCATCCAATCGGGAAATGCCAGACACCCGATACGCACGCCTTCCAGGCTGGATGCGCCCAGATTTTCCACCAAATTAAAGTGGAAGCCCTCGGGAATGTTCCGAGTCGCGGGATCTTGGAGGTCCGGCCCTGCCATGGCGGACAGCAAGAGGGCTGCGTCGCGCACCGACCGAGCCATGGGACCGGCCGTATCCTGGCGATGGGAGATAGGGATGATCCCG
This sequence comes from Caldilineaceae bacterium, assembly GCA_963422415.1. GTDB lineage: Bacteria > Chloroflexota > Anaerolineae > Caldilineales > Caldilineaceae > Bin34. Next base: position 959,891 of record OY729430.1, on the reverse strand, counting down.
GTACGGCTGACCAAGCCGACCGTGGGCTTGACCCCGACAATGCCGTTGCAAGATGCGGGAGAACAGATGGAACCGTCGGTTTCGGTGCCGATGGCGGCGGCGCAAAGACCCGCGCTGAGAGCCACCGCGGAGCCGCTGCTGGAGCCACTGGGATCCCGGTTCAGGACATGCGGATTACGGGTTTGTCCCCCTACGCTACTCCAGCCGCTGGAGGAGTGGAAAGATCGGAAGTTGGCCCACTCGGACAGATTGGCCTTGCCCAGAATCAGAGCCCCGGCCTTCCGCAGGCCCTGGACCAAGGGCGCATCCACGCCGGGTCGCCAATGCTGCAGGGCCAGAGAGCCACAGGTGGTCGGGACCGTCCCCTGCGCAAGGATATTGTCCTTGACGAGAATGGGCATGCCCACCAGAGGCAACTCCGAATCAGCGACCAGATCGTCAAGGGCTTCGGCCCGATTGCGCCACGCAGGATCGAGACCCAGCACGGCGTTCAATGCGGAGCCATCCACAGTGGGCGCAGCAATGAGGTCTGCATAGAACTGGCAAAGATGGACGACAGTCTCCGATCCCTCCCTCAACGCCTGCCGAAGCTGACCGATGGTCCTGAAGCGCGTTGCGGTGTGGTAGTTCATGGTATGCGGTTCAACGAGGGTACAGGCTTTCCACTGGCTCAATCATAAATCAGTCAAGGGAGCCTGAGCCCTGCCCAGCCTTGTTCGAGCAAGGCTGGAGATTGTGCCTGACAGGAGACTGCTCCCCGTTCAATGGGCGGAATGATCGAGCAGGCCCTGGGGATGGGCAAAGCGATGCGGCGCCCCGAATTCGTCCGCAGTGGCCGGGAGGCGATCATCCTCCGGGTCGACCGCTGCACACAGGGCGGCGGCATAGACTGTCCCGTCCTCTGAAGGACAATGATCCCGGATGACACTTGCAGCCTCTGTATACTCCATGCTTGACAGGTCTCGGTGCAGAGCCCGGTCCTCTCTGCCGCTTCATTCCGATACTTGGCGCAATGCCCTAAGATTCCAGGAACGCGCGGATCGTGTCTTGGGCTCGGCGTTCCCACGCCGCCGGACGAAGGTCCGGCCCTGCGGCGTGGCAGTCAGGACAAACAGGGAAGCAGGAAGCAAACATGAGCGTTTTCACACAGGCGGAGCTGAACAGTTGGGAGGAGAACGGGTATATCGTGTTGCGGGAGGCTGTCCCTGCCCTTCTCTGCGAGGCCGTGGTGGAGGCGCTATGGGAATTCCTGGACATGGATCCCCACAATCCCACAGGCTGGTATGACCTGCCACCCTGGCACTCCAAGGCCGGCATGGTGGAGCTATACCATCATCAGGCGCTTTGGGACACCCGACAGCATCCGCGCATATACGAGGCCTACCGCGAGCTGTTCGGGAATCCCCGCCTTTGGCTTAGAGCCGTGGACCGGGTCAACATGAACCCGCCCGTGCAGAAGCGACATGCCTATGAGGGATTCATTCATTGGGACTTCGACCCCTACACCTGGCCCATTCCCCTGATGGTGCAGGGAGCGCTCTGCTTGGCTCGTACCACAGCCGAGCAGGGCGGATTCCAATGCGTGCCGGGATCGCATCGGCGAGTGAACGAAATCCTGGCCCGTCAGCCGGCCGGCGCCAACCCCCGAAATCCGGATCTGGGGGATCTGGAAGTGACGCCGATACCGGGCGAGATCGGTGATCTGGTGATTTGGCATACGGCGCTTCTCCATGGCAACGGGCCCAACTTGACGGATAGGCCGCGTCTGGCCCAATACATCGCCATGCGCAGCGCAGATCCCCAAGACGAAGATCATCGGACGGATTTGGTGCGAACCTGGCGGAATCGCCTGCCCATGGGGTATCGACAAAGAGGGCCGTTCCCTGCAGATCCCCGACGAATCGATGAGGAGCCACCCAACCCCGCCCACCTGACTCCGCTGGGACGGCGTCTGGTCGGCCTTGATGATTGGGAGGGGACTGAAGCGCAACCGACAGACGGAGAGGACACCTAAAACAACGTGCAGCGTCCGCTGCACTGGTCCTTAACGTACACGGTCCCAATCCATGTCAGCCTGTCAATGCCCGATGAAAATGGAAAATTTTCTCGCCTACAGCCAGAACTCCCCATGACTTCTCCTGTTGGCTTGGGGATAGTGGGCTGCGGCGTTATCGGCACGTGTCACGTGCGGTCCGCAGCGGGATTGAATTGTGCCCGCGTTGAGGCCGTGCTGGATCTGAATCTGAAACGGGCTCACGCCTTGGCGTCCGCGTGGAATGTACCGCGAGTCTGCGCGGATATCGGGGAGCTGCTGGCCCTCGATGAAGTCGAGGCCGTGATATTGGCAATCCCGCCTGTGAACCGCCTGCCGTTGGCGGAACGGATCCTGGCAGCGGGACGACACCTCCTGCTGGAAAAGCCCACGGCCCTGCACGCAGGCGAAGTGCGCCGGATCTTGGCCGGGAAGACCTCGGGGACCGTGGTGGCGGGATGTTCAGCCCGCTTTCGCTGTGTGCCGACTTTTCCGGCCATTCGCCAGATTCTGGCGGAAGAGGCGCTGGGCGAACTGCACAGCATCAGTTTCCAGGCCTTGGTCCAGACCCCACCCCGTCCCGATGTGCCGCCACCGGCATGGCGACTGCAAAGTCGACTGAATGGAGGCGGGATTCTGATGAATTGGGGCAGTTATGACTTCGATTACCTGTGGGGGCTGTGGCCTGACGTGCTGATGCCCCGCACGGTCAAGGCCCATATGCGATCCCTAAGTCCGGATCTAACGGACTTTGTCGCGCCGGATTCAGATGGGGAAACCCATGTGTGCGCCTGGATCGAGTGCACCAACGGAGTGCCCATTGCCTACGAGCGAGGAGAGTACCTGCCCGGGCCGCACCGATCGGCGTTGCGCATCACGGGCGACAAGGGCAGTCTGGAATTGCACATGGCGCCTACCCGCGGGGCTTCCGATGTGCTCTGGCGGACACATCCTGCATTCGGTCAGGTGCGGACCCTAATACAGAAACATCCGGATCAACCGCCTGATCTGCATTCGGGCGTGATGGCCGACTTCTGCCGTGCGATCCGGACTGGTTCGCCCCCTGCCACCGATCTGCACCGCGCCTTTCGGATCCAGGCCACTCTGGATGCCTGCTATCGATCAGCCGCCTCGGGACAATCGGAACGGGTGGCGCATATCCTCGGGAATGGCCAAGCCTTGTACACCGACGAGAACGGCGGAAAGCTGCGGAAATAAAGGCCTGTCCAGCGCCCTGCCCCTCGTGCCCCAGGGCATTGAGGCAATTGCGCCCGACCTCGCCCCGTCAAACGTGTATAGTGACACTACAGCCTGCCAAACAGAGGTAGCCAAGGGGGAAATTCATGCAAGTCTCGGCCGTCACAGGAGCTTGGTCTTATCTGGGACACCATGTCGCACGCGCCCTGTTGACGCAGGGCCAGTCGGTGCGTTCCCTGACCTCTCGCCGGATTCCCGCCGATGATCCATTCAAGGGTGCGGTGGACGCACATCCTTTGACGTGGGATCTGCCTGCCCTGACCGCGGCCTTGCGCGGGGTCGACACGTTGTACAACACCTTCTGGGTCCGGCACACCCGCCCACCCATTGGGCATCGCGGACCGTGGACCTCGCACGCGGAGGCTGTGGCGCAGTCCCGCATCCTGATCAATGCAGCCTGCGCAGCCGGAGTACGGCGGGTGGTCCATGTCAGCATCACCAACCCACAGGCCGACAGTCATCTGTCCTATTTCCGCGGCAAGGCCGCGGTGGAGGCCTGCATCCGGCAGAGTGGCCTGTCCTATGCCATTCTGCGCCCTTCCTGCTTCTTCGGCGCCAATGACATCCTGCTCAACAACATCGCCTACGCCGCGCGGCATTTCCCCATCTTCTTCCTGCCCAGCCCCGCAGGCTATCGGATCCGGCCCATCCACGTGCGGGACATGGCCACCGCCATGTGCATCTGCGGAGCAGGTGCCGACTCCATGGTACGGGATGCCTGCGGACCGGAGCAGTATCCCTTTGCCGAACTGGTGCAGCGTATGGGCATTTGGCTGACCGGCCGGCCGCTGCACATCATGCATCTACCCACTCCCCTATGTCTGGGCCTGTATCAGGTGGCAGGGCAGGTATTGCGGGACACTATTCTGTCCCAGGATGAACTGGAAGGGTTGGCTTCCGATTGGCTGAGCTCGGACGAACCCCCGCTGGGTGCGACCTTGCTTTCCCAATGGGTACAGAACCGTCGGAGTGTCTTGGGGACTCGGTTTCACCCGGAACCGCGGCGTTAGCTTCTGCCTGTCTTGGCGTTGCTTGCCCCTGCGCCATTCCTAATCATGGGATCCGAGCCGGCGCAGACGGGCCGGTTCGCGGGCAACTGCCGGCCCGTTGTCAGACAGCTCTACACCTGACCTCGACCCCGCAGGATTTCCCGATCCTGTCCTTCCCCGTTGCCGGTCACATTGTATGCGATGGTGTTGGCCCAGCGGTCCCGCGGGGACCGATTGGGCGCCGAGCCGTGAATGACCAACGAGGTGAAGAAGAGTGCATCTCCCGGGACCATGGGCACAGGCTTCGCCTCCGCCCTAGGGTAGTAGCGGCCCGGCAGAAACAGGCCAAAGGCCTCCTGGTGGCGTTCGTGCTCCTGCAGCCCCCACTTGTGGCTGCCCGGAATGAACTCGATGCAGCCATTGTCGCGATCTGCCGGGTCCAGGGCCAACATGCAGTTGACCATCAGGGGGCGATTGGTATCTTGCCGCCAGTATGCATAGTCTTGGTGCCACGGTACTTCCGCGCCGGATCCCTTGGACTTGGGCAAGAGCTTGCAGTGGAACAGGGAGATGTCCGGGCCAATCAGGTCTTGGATCATATCCAGAGTCTTCGGGCTCCGCAGCAAGGCGTTCAGGGTGGGGCTGACCAATTCACTGTGCATCAGTTGGCGCACCAGTGCGCGCCTGTCTTCATCCTCCCAGGAAACGTGCACTCCCGCGGGAGGATCGTCCTGCATCTTCCGATGCACATCCCAACACTCCTGCTTGATGGCCTGGATTTCAGTGGGACAGGCCAAGCCTGCCTTGTAGAGGAATCCGCTGTCCTGAAACGTCTTTATTTCCTGCGGCGAGAGAGACATGCACATCTTGTCCTTGGGCTGTGGGGCGGATTCCAGGAAGTGGCAGCAAATGACGATCACGATGACAAAGACTGTGGGCAGCCCAATATACCCTGACGGAAGACCAGTTGGGCGGTGCCAACGGGGCCCAGGCGAGTGTGCGGGGACTCTGTACAACCCAGATTCATGACAGTGCCAAAATGCTGACACCCCTGCCCTGCAACGGGCCAGGATCGAAAGAGGTGGTAAAGGAAATCGGCCAGATGCACATCGGTAGGATATTCAGATCCACGGAGTTGCCCTGCTGTCTTCCGTGCAGAAAGCCGAAAGAACCTTGTTGATCCCCGCGGCAATCTGAGTGCAGTCCAATTGCGAATACCATTGGTCAAGGTGCACGGAGACATTCCGGTCAAAGAGATCGTCGGCCACGGGACAGACGCCTCGAGCGTATTCGATGCGACCACCCCTTCCGAGATGGACCCGGTCATCAAAGGGACGGTCACTTGGGGTCGTGCCCGTTCTGGTCGTAATGGGAAACATATTCGAATATACATGCCAATCAGGTCGAGAATTGCGGCCTCGCATGCTGCAGGCAACGCCCTCTGCCTTGAGCGCCGTGACAATTTGTTCCCCCAGTCCAAGGGTAGCGGGAAAGAACCGCAGCAGATAGCCTACTTCACCGGAGGGATCATTGAGTTTCTGTGGTTCGATTTCTCTATACGTCTTCAGAGATTCCAGAATTTGCATCTTGACGTCATGGAAGCGCTGGACTACGTCACTCAGCTTTCCCAGCTGGACCACGTCAACGGCGGCCTCCAGCTCGGACATCCGATAGTTGGTCCCAGAAAACAGTTCTCCCTCGTAGCGAGGCGGAGCGAACCGGTCTTTTCGCCACAGGCCACCACATTCGGCAAGCTGGTTGACCCGTTCCCACAGTCTTTCCTCGTTGGTAATGACCAAGCCGCCCTCGCCCCCTCCGATTATCTTGTAACAGGAAATGCTGAAGCAGCCCATGTGTCCGAACGTGCCCACATACTGGCCCTTGAACCGGGCGCCGGGAGACTGTGCACAGTCTTCAACGACCTTCAGGTTGTGCTGTCCAGCGATTTCCACGACCGCCTCGATATCACAAACGCTGCCCATGACGTGCGTGGGCGCTATGGCGACTGTACGACTTGTAATCAGCGATTCAATTTGAGTTGGGTCAATTCCCAAGGAGGAATCAACATCGCAGAAGATAGGAACCCCTTTTGAATGCACAACAGCCGCGGCCGTGGCATAGAACCCAATGGCCGGACAGATAACCTCGGCGCCGGGTCCCACGCCAGCCGCTACGAAGGCGCTGTGCAGAGCCGCCGTGCCTGAACTGACTCCCAAAGCGTATTCTGTGCCAAACGTGTGGCGCGCCAGACGTTCAAACGCCTCTCCCTTCGTTTGCGCTGGGTAAGGGGTCGCATATTTGGCCAGATTGGGTCCCGGTCCCAGATCCGCATTGGAAATTACGGCGCGAATTTCTTCCTGCACTGTTCCCGAAAATCCAAACCGTTCGGCGATAGACATGAATTCCTCAACCCCTATTTTGGGTTGGGACCTGCCTTCAACTTGAGGGTGTGCTTGGGGCCCGCCATGCAATGCCAATGCCTGTGGATCCGTCCTCGTCGTCATATTTTCTCCCGTGGCTTTTTCTGGGGGATTGGCTGTCCCGTCATGCTGGCGGCTGGAACCAGATGCTCTGCAGAGTCTGCAAGCAGGGAAGGCACAAGCCCCCAATCGTCAATCATGTCTGGCGACAGCCTTCTCCACAACCGATGGGGCGCCATCCGTCAAGCCTGCCCGATCGTCCATTACATCTCTGCCTAGAGACTGCTTGTGGCCGAGACCCTGCACAATGGGCCCTTGTCCTGTTTGATCGAGAACCATCTGGCGGTGACGTTTTGCAGCGCTGCTTGCTGGACATGTATCGTTGCAGCCCAAGCATTGGGGAGCAATCAGATATGTCCTTTCGCGACGCTGCGTTCTTGCGCGATCACATTCGCAGCATTATGTCGTTCTACCATCCGGTCTGCATCGACAAGGAACTGGGAGGATACATAAACCAACTGCGCGATGACGGCTCGGTCTTCGATCGCACAACAAAGCATCTGGTAGGAACGTGCCGCTTTGTGTACAACTATTCTTTGGCCTCTCTGATCCTGGACGAGCCGACGTACCGAAAGGCGGCATCACATGGATTGCGTTTCCTGCAAGAGACACACCGTCAACCTGATGGTGGCTTTGCCTGGATTTTACAAGGTCGGGCCGTAGAAGATGGCACGCGTCACTGCTATGGTCATGCCTTTGCGCTGTTGGCCGCGGCCGGTGCAACCAAAGCCGGTGTCGCGGACGCGTCCGCCTTGGTCTCCGACATCTATGACTTGCTCGAGACTCGCTTCTGGGATCCGGATGCACAACTTTATGTGGACGAGATTGCAGCCGGGGACTGGCAGGCGATTGCACCCTACCGTGGCCAAAATCCCAACATGCACATGTGCGAAGCCATGTTGTCGGCGTACGAAGCCACGGGCGCAATCCGGTGTCTGGACCGCGCCTATCTATTGGCACAGCGCATTTGTGTCGATCTGGCCGACCGGGCGGATGGTCTGATCTGGGAGCACTACCATACCGATTGGACTCATGATTGGGAATTCAACAAGGATGATCCCCAAAATCTCTTCAAGCCCTATGGATACCTTCCGGGCCACTTTACGGAATGGGCCAAGCTGCTGCTGATCCTCGAACGCTACCGTTCGGAAGACTGGATGTTGGAGCGTGCCCGCAATCTCTTTGACATTGCCGTGGGAAAGACTTGGGACCACCAACGCAGAGGCATGCATTACACGTTTGCGCCCGATGGGCGCATTCTGGACACCGATCGCTACTACTGGGTTCTGGCCGAGACTTTCGCTGCCGCGGCCCTTCTGGCACTCAGAACCCACGATGCCCGCTACTGGGTATGGTATGACAAGGTATGGGAGTTTTCCGACCGCCACTTTGTCGATCATGAACATGGCGCTTGGCACCGCGTCTTGAACGCTGACAATCAGAAATACGATGATCTCAAGAGTCCGGCCGCCAAGACGGATTATCATCCGTTAGCCGCCTGTTATGAAACATTGGAAGCCATGCGAAAGGCAGGGGTTGTCTAGTCCTTGGCGCTGCAATGATCAAGGCGCCTACACTTCGCCTCGGCGGCAAAGGCGGGTGCAGCCGGATCCTGCCTCTGCCTCTCCACACAAGAGGCAGGGGTTGTAATTGTTGGGTGGGGAGTCCTGCGCAGGTCCTCGACGAGGATTGGCGGCTGTATCCTCGTCTATCTGCAAATGACGCCACCCTACGGCACATAGTCCTAGGCCCTTGCGACAGGTGGAGGCTCCGTTTGAATGCCTGCCGATTCCGGCAACTCAGTCAATTGACCGGACTTGTCACGATGGTTACGCCGCTGGATTTCCGCCAATTGCCTTTGTCTGGATTCAATTTTGGAACCAATTCCGGCAGATATCACCGTTGCGAGCGCCGATCCCCTCTCGGTTGCCCGCTTGATGTCATCGTCGCCGACTGTGGTGGACACTTCAGCCGCTACGTACACAAGCTGGTTGTCTTCTCGGTGCGTTCCGGGGAAGATTGGGTCCAGCAGCCAGAGGTCGTGGTTGGCCCGCTCGGTGATGCGTCCTGTATCTTCCGCTTCGTCAACCAGATCGACGAGCTCCTGTGAACAAGGAAAATTGACGGATTTCAAGATATCGGTCCTGCGCAAGCGCAGGTGCTGGCCTGCAATGCTGCCGATGTTGGTCGCCACTTTCATCTCGTAATTGGTAGCGAATCCGTTGTCTAGGCGCCCGTCAATACGCCTGACGTCGGTTTCCATGCGTTGTTGCCCAGCGCGCAGCTCGATCTAGCCCTCTTCCAGCAATTCCAGCCTTTGGTTGGTGGAGGCCATGAACTGAGCAAGAATTTCCGTCAGCCCGTCCAGCCGCGCGTTCGTACTGGCCATATATTCGGCAAACCGCTCAGGCAATTCCAGCAGATCCTGACTGAGCAATTCTTGACGCAGTGCATCCCGTACCCTTGGGTCGTTGCGGATTGCATCCAAAATTTCAGCGACATTCAGCAACATGGCGAAGGTGGGCATGTTCTCGCGGACATGCCCACCGTAGCAATGAACTGCCGATTGCATGTCATAATTCTGATATCTGCACTTGCCCATATTCCAAAGTCGGCAGGATGATGGCAGAGGAACGACATCGCGTTGCGTTCAGATCGCTACAGGTGGCGGTTGCCGCCAATGCCTGAGCAACCTGTTGCCTGGTGGCCATCAGAATGAAATCAACCTCACCTAGACAACGGCGCTCCGGCGCCTGACCACTCAGAAGACCCATTGGGCATGACCAACGTCAGCGGGGACGAGTATCCCCGCGCGAAAACTGCCGCTCCAGTGTCGCTCTGCCGGAGTGTGCGGCTTGGTTGTACCGCGAACAGAGAGCGCCTTGCATAAATGGAATAGCGGAAATGGCAGGCTAAACCACTGATCGGATCTGTGCAGCCCGCTGCCACTCCCTTTCATAAGTGGTGGATTCCAGACCACTTTCTTGTACAAAGGCGAATAACAACCTCAACATTCTCATTTCAGGATCAAAGCGTTGCAAGGACCATGGATGCCAAATCAACGAAACATATGGCAAGCCAAGCTCTACTGCCCGGGTGACAAAAATGCGATGGATGGCAAATTCTTCCTCTGGCGTCGCGACTGGGCCTAGGGGAATGGCTTCGGGAAATTGAGGAGGCCAGGCGAGTATGCGTTGTATACGGTCGGTCAGATTGTGGCCCTTCAGCAGATTCTCGTGCCAGCCGTGTCCGGGGAGTTCCCGCAACCGCGCTTCCTTGCCGGGCGCGCGTCCGCAAAAGGGGTGGTCACGCAGCATTCTGTGAGAATACGTGTGCGACGCTATTTCAAATGAGGGAACATCGCCAAGCAGGTCTCGATACTCTCTCCCTTCCTCTTCCAATCGTTTTCCCACGATGAAAAAGGTGGCGAAAAAATCAAATTCGGCATGGACATCCCTTATGGATCTACAGGCCGAGAGACATTCGCCCGCGAATTCCGTGTCATAGGCAGCAATAAATCGAGTCATTCGGATATTCCTCTCCACTTCATTTTCTTGGCGCCAAGGTTCTGCGGTGCAGGGCACGGGCTCGCGAGAATTCGGCTGCCGGCGCCTGCCTAGAGGCAATGCATCCTTCGCAAATCCACGATCTCTGAATTCCTTCCGCTCCACGCCGAGACAGGTTGCCCAGGACGCCAGAGACGGATCAACGGCCGGTGCAGTACGGATCCGGTCCCTTTGCGGATTGGCCTATTTGCCATATCCCATGCGCAAACCCTCAATGAAGTAGGGCTGGAACGCCAGATAGATGACGAGGAGGGGCAGAACGGTCAAAACGGAGCCGGCCATGACCAGCCCGTAGTTGATATTGAACTCGCTCTGCACAGTGGCCAACCCGACGACGAGGGTACGCATTTCGTTGGCTCGCAGGACTATGAGCGGCCAAAGAAATGCATTCCACGCGTTCATGACTGTGAATATGCCGAGAGCGGCCATCCCCGGCGTAGACAGAGGAATGATGATGGACCAGAAAATACGGAGTTCACTGCCGCCATCAATCTTGGCCACCTCTATGAGCTCGGTAGGCAGGCTGCTAATGAATTGCCGCATCATGAAAATGCCAAAGGGCGTGGCCAAGGCCGGAATGATGAGAGCCCAATAGGTATTGAACAACTTGAAGACACGGATAATTTGGAACGAAGGGATCAAGACCACGGCCACAGGCACCATCATGGTAGCCAATAGCAGGGTAAAAAGCAGATCTCGGCCGTAAAAGCTCTTCTTGGCGAATATGTACCCTGACAATGTATTCATCAGGAGACTGCCCCCGGTTATGAGGACAGTGGTAAAGACCGTGTTGAAGAACCACCGCGGAAACAGGCCTTTCTGAAAAACGAAGACAATCTCGTAGAAATTGTCCAGCGAGGGATTCTCGGGAATCAGCGAAGGAGGATACGTCATCATGGTGAACGACTTGGTGAACGCGGTCGATGCCATGAACAGAAAGGGCACGACAGTCGCAACTGACAGGGCGATCACGATGGCATAGAAAGCGGTCTGCCAAATTCTGGTTGCACGCTTGGAGCGCATGCTGCCGAAGCTCGCAGCCATCATCTGCACCTGAAACTCGACTCGTCCCGAATCCCGAATTGACTGCCGCACCTGTCTCTTGCCAGACGTCGCCAAGGACTCGGCATGTGGCACACCGCCTCTCGCTAAAACTCGATATCGCTTCTGAAGAAGCGCAACTGGATCAGCGAGAGAGTCAGGATTACGACCAGAAGCACTATGCCCATAGTGCTGGCAAAGCCAATATTGTCCGATTCAAAGGCCTGCTGGTATACGTACCAGCTCACTGTGGCGGTGGACCAGGCCGGTCCGCCTTTGGTCAGCACATAAACGGCATCAAACAACTGGAAATTGAATATGGTGGCCATGATGAAGCAAAATCCCAGCGCCGGGCGCAGCAGCGGCAGGGTAATGCTCCCAATGATCCGCCAGAACTGAGCCCCGTCAATGCGGGCGGCTTCATACATTTCGCGGGGAATGGATTGGAGTGCGGCAAAGAGAATGATTACGTAAAACCCAAAACCTCGCCAGATTTCCATCATGACAATGGCCGGAATGGCGTATGTCGGACTGCCCAGCCAATCTAGGGCCGGAACGCCAAACCAGCCCAGAATGTGGTTTATCGGTCCGAAATCGCGATTCACAAGGTACGCCCAGATATTCGCGGCAATTACCACCGGCGTAATCAAGGGGAAATAGAAGGTGCCGCGGAAAAAGCCTTGTCCCTTGGGAATCTGAAACACAATGATGGCGACGACTATGGCCAGGAAGATGACCGTGGGAACCGTGAGTATCGCGTAGTAGGCGGTGTTCTTCAAGGTAAGCAGAAAGATGGGATGGCGGGCAGCGCGAACGTAGTTTTCCAGACCTACAAAGGTCTTGGGGCCCAACATGCTGCCCTTGGTCAAGGAGTAATACAGACTCCAGAGCAAGGGAACCGTGGAAAAGCCAAAAATGACAATGAGGCTGGGCGAAAGCAGCCCGTACCACAACAATGTCTCCTTGACCTTGCGGGTCGTGATCCGACCGCTGATTTTCGCGATCTGACTCTCTGGGTCAGTCTGGACGGGGGAAGCGATTCCCATTTGTAGCAACCTTGGAAGAACAGCGCGGTCTCAAGACGCCCGCGGCAGCGCGATGCCTGTCTGCACTTTTGGGGTCCGAAACCCGTGGCCGGCCACGGGTACAGCTGCAAGAGCTGCGGCCCGGACCCAAGAAGAAGGACAGAACCGGGATCTCTTTTGATACAACATTATGTCCGGATGCAAAAACGCAAGATCTCGAATGTACCAACTGCTGTCTTCAAGGCAATTGCCTACCTGCAGGGAACGCTTGGGAGATCGCCAATGCTCGATTGTCAATTGATCTCACTACGCCGTCAGTCGGTCCAAGTCAAGTCGATTCTGGTGCACCTTGTACTTGGAGACGACAGGGCAGCGACGCCCATGCGCGGCCAAGGCCTCCCCAGATCCTCGAGGCCAGAAAGAGAAGGAAACTTGCCTTGTCGTAAAACCGAGAACCTGCAAACAAACGCCCCTTGTATGTTTCATGCATACAAGGGGCGTTGCAACGGAACATACAAAATCCGTGGCGGCAAGCCGGGGGAAGCGATCGGAACTACTGGCCGTCCAAAACAGGATTGACAGTGGCCTCTACATCGGACAGAGCTTGCTCGGCGGTCTTTATGCCACTCATTACCGCATGGGATTCCTGGACCAGCGAGTTGGTGGCATCGCGCCAGCGGATGCTGATCTGTGTGCCAACTCCGTAGCCAAGGTCGAGCCAGGAAACCATTTCGGCCACAATGGGATCGACGTCATCAAGCGGTGCAATGTTCTTCTTCAGCGGAAGCAGATCCACGCTCTTCTGCACATAATCCACCTGAATCTCATCCGTGGACAGATATTCCAGGAAAGTGAATGCGCCATCGTTTTCCGCCGAACTGGAAGCCATGAACATGAAGCCCACATTGGCCCAACTGGCGTCCTTCCCGTCATCCGTCAACTGCAGCATCGGAATGATATCCAAGTCCAAGTCTGGAGCTTCCGCGCGCCACTGCGCTTTTATGCCCGAATTTTCCACCCAAGTCATTCCGATATTGCCGCTGAATCCCAAGTCTCTGCGCTGATCCGCGGTGAAGCCAATCGGAATGCTTGACTGGTCCATAAACGTGATCTCTTCGAGCAATGCGCGGAAGGCGGCCTGGCCACCCTCTGTATTGGCGGTCACTTCGGTCAGATCATCGCTCAGCAGCTGGGCTCCTCCTGCAGCGAGAAGCGGGATCATGACAACCCAGTTGGTCGAACTGGCCGGAACATTGACTCCGTAGGTGCCTGCATCAGTGTCGGTCATTTCCATGGCAACGTTTCGGAATTCTTCCCAATTGGTTGGAATGTCCAGTCCCTTGTCTGCAAAAAGAGTCTTGTTGCAGAGCCAGCCCTGCACCACACCCAGGAAGGGAGCTCCCCAAGTGCTTCCCTTGTAGGTGGCAATGTTCCAGGCCGATTCGATGTAGTTGTCTTCCCAGTCGATGATTCTGTCGGTCAGGTCCAAAATCTGGCCTTGATTTACATACTTGGGATACCACTCGTCGGGCAGATAGAACACATCGGGCGGCTCGCCACCTGCAAAAGCGGCCGTAAACTGTTCGTCTACGTTGCCCCAAGGTATGACCTGATGATCCACGGTGATGCCTTCGTTGGCTTCCATGAACCGCTGCAGCAGGGGCTCCCAGACCTCTGCGGCCTTCGCGCTATGGGGCGGCTTCCAATAGACGACTTCCCAAGCGGCGGCGGCAGGATCGGCGCTGTCTCCTGCTTCCTGGGATGTTGTCGGAGCGGCACAGCCTGCAATCGCTGCCATGCCCGCCACGCTGCCAATGAAGGCAGATCGCTTCAGGAAAGTGCGTCGAGAGACAAGGGTGCGATCAGCTTCGTGCGACATTGCCGCCTCCTGAGTCCTAGGGACTTTTTCTTCATGTACAAACTCGGCCCTCGATCGAGAGATCCCAATCTTAACAGGATGGCTACCATTGTCTAAACCGACATCACAATAGAGCTATGCCCACCAGCTGCTCTGGAACCGCAAACTCGCCATTGAGGATGAAACAGAACAGATCCCGCAACACCCAGGCTCCCGTCAGGCTTTTTGTTGTTCCATCGCCGAAGAGAACGCGAACGGTATTTCGGGCGCCTGCCCCGAGCGCCGCGCGTCATACGGTCAAGAAATCCGTCCCCTCGTCTACCGCGGCATGCAACAGGGTGCCGGTGGAGACCAGTTCGCCCAAGGTGGCAAACTGGGAGCCTGCCATGCAGCCAACATGCTCCACGACAGCATCAATCAGGCGGAATGCGTGGTCGTAGTCGTCGGCAATGCCGTGCGTATGCATCAAAATGATGACCACCGGGCTTGCTGCGCGGGCCAAGGTCAAGTCTTGCCTAGCCAACGCAATGAATTCGTCGCTGAACCGGCCGGCTCCCCGCCAAGTATATTCATTGACAATTGGGGCCTCGACAATGCCGTGATACCAGCGAAAGGGCCGCGGAGGAATTTCATCGACCCACTCCTGTTCGATCTTGCCGCTGTTGTGAGGCAGATGGGCGTAACCGGCGCCGCTTATGTATCGACACGTATGAAACTTGAGACCGACCTCGCGCAGGGCGGCAAACATGGGCTTGGAGATGGCGCCGCAGGGCGCCCGAAACACTGTGGGCTGGACTCCCAGCTCACGCTCGAAAATATCCATGCCCTCCTCTATGCGAGCCCGCAGGTTGGCTACGGTATACCGCTTGATCAGCTCGTCCTGCCCGTCTTCGTATTCGGACCGAAGTTCAGGACGAATTATGGTGGCCGGCCAAGCCGGAGGCCCAAATTCGTAGCAGTCTGCATGGGTAAGGCCGTGAAGCTGTAGGTCATGTCCCGCATCCTTGGCTGCAAGAAGCGCCTCTTTCCATGTGGGAGACAGCGGATTGCCACCCGCCTTGGGTACGGTGAACCATGTTGACTTGATCCCCCGCGAATCGAAGAACTCCGTGGTCCGACGCAGGGACTCCACCATTTTGTGCCCCCCGGATCCCGCATCGTCAATACTCCAGACAAAATCCGTCATGATTCCTTGTTCGCTCCTCTGGCTTGGGTGTTTCCAATCCTGCCCACATGAATCATATATCCGTGAGACAGGTCTGCCTTGTCGGACAATCTGTGCTGCAAGCAGCCCTGCCATCTGACGCGCGACAGACCACGAGACTGCCGGTTGGACCCAGACTGGAATCGGATGATTCCGCATGCACTCCTGAATCGGTCTTGGGAGGCGGCATTGTGAGACTCTCTGCGACAGAATTCCTCTCCATGGCCCAAGTCAACGGATTCAACTCACAGGTAGTCGAACAGATTCTGCCATTGGCGCGCCTTCTGAACGTCCTCGTCGCGTAGAGCAACCAGGGACTGCCCTGAAGGAATCTGTGCATCCCATGCAGTCTCTCATGCTGAACAGCGATCGCTGACACGAGGTGTTTGATTGTCGCAGTTGCGGAAACCAAGGGGGAGGGGGTATATCCACCCTTCGTTCCCTTCCTTGAAACTTGCGTTCTTGCCTAGGCTGAAGATGCGACTGACAATTGGGTAGAACAAGACCTCAATGCCCGATCTTGTTCCCAGCCAAAGATTCGGACATTGGGTCGGCAACGGAAGCATGGGCAAACATTGCGCATTGTAGACATATTTGACAATTTCGTTGGTCAACTCTTCAAACTCGTTACGGTCCCGGTAAAACCGATGGATATCCGGCCCATTTTCAAGCTACGCAGAAAGGCAAGGAAAGCCTCTTGCATGCTGAAGCCACCGTGCCTTTTCACTCCCTGGCGCCCTCTGCCCTAAGGGAATGCTGGGGATTGCAGCCCTGATTTAAATCCGCTGGATCACAATCAAGGGTCGAAATCTGGCGTCCGCAGCAGTCATGGCGCCTTGTACGAGGAGCTTTTGAGATGCCAATTGGTACCCGGATTGCAAGGCTGACAGCAGGGCAACTATGGCTGCCATGGCCATGATGGAGCGGGAAAGCGACATCGGCATTTCGATTCGAAATGCCGATCCAGCCTAGGGAACAGGCCCATGGCAAGGATGAGAACAAGGCCCGACTACCGCGAAAAAGACAATGACCGCTGTATGCCGCATGAAAAGACCCAGCGGCCGGGCTCCTTGAGACGAGGGACCTTGGTCAAGTCTCAATTCGATTCCAGCTGCACCCTGTATTCATCAACACGCGGCCAGACTACAAGCACAATGCGAGCCAATTCCCTGCTCCTCGTCTCAATGGCGCGTTCATCCCAGACCTGCGGCGCCGCTTCCAACAGTCTTTTGTTGAGAATCAGGCTGCTGTGTTCATCCAGCTCCGGTTTCTTTTCCGACCAAGACCTGTTTCCGGTGCTGGAATTGAGCCTGCGGGTGATCAGGGTCAAATTGCCAATGAAGTCAATTTTGCGGTTTCGACTCTCGACGAGTTCCCGCCTGCTTGTCTCGATTCCCCCATGAATGGACAGAGGCCAATCCTCCTTCTTCCAGCCTTTCGGCATGACATGTTCCAAGGTCAATTGACTCATGTCGCCCAGAGGTTCCGCCTTCCCAGATCGCAGATGCCGCTCCACCGCCACCAAAATGGACTTTTGCGCAGCCTTCTGTTTCAACATGGGTTGTGAAATCAACTGGATTTCAATTTCCTCGTCGTTCGGCCAGCGCAGAGTGTTGGACTGTGCAAAGAGATGCTCGACCGTGGTGGAAGCCAGATCCTCCTCACGGACGTCTTGCATCTTTTTCACGAGGGCCGCAAACATATCGACAAGACCATTGGATGGCCACTTCATCAATTTCCGCCTGACAATATAACTCTCGACAATCTGGGAAACCGACCTCTTGGTTTCAAGAGACAGGGATTCATGGGCAAAAAGCCAAAGCATCAGAGACATGGGGGCGCCAATGCTCAAGTCGTGCATGCGTTGCAGAGACTCCGATGACGATGTGTCCGCCAGCTGAGCCCTTTGGATTTGCCTATAGATTTCCGCACTGTGATTCAGATCGCCAACAATGCCTTCGATGCCTTGCTGCATGTCCTTGCAGGCCCGTATCAGAAAACGATTGAAGTCGGCGGTCAGGCGATCCGGCGGTCTTGTAGTGCCATGGGTATGGACGGTGAGCCAGTGGTCAAAGAAGCGGTCGGCCTGGGTTCGCTTCAGGTTGGTCTCGGGGGTTCGTCCAAGCCACCAGCTGTCTCTCTCGAAAATTCCCCAAATTTTCCCCGCCTTCTCTTCGTCTTCTCCCACTTTGGCCTGTTGCATCAGCATATTCCTGATCAGGTCGGAGGAAGCCAGAATTTCGCCTCGTTCATTGAGGGTCGAAAAAATGGTGTAGGGTTCCTCGCCGTCGTCCAGATCCACCGACACAAACTTCAGATGCTCTGACAAAGCCGCTTCCAACCTTTCTGCCCGCTCGTTCTTGGCCCGCAACAGCGGATCCTCCTGCAACCACCTTTCAACGCTCTGGCGGAAGAATTTGAACGCTTCGTTCAGTGGAGTGCCGTCTTCGTTCCCACTCTGATTCATGATGCCTTGAAAGGCCTGCCGGTCCCCTTTGTGACTTTGCCGGATCTTGACCAGATTATCATCGTCATTACCCGAGTGAAACGAGTCGTTTTGGGTCATTCCGCCAATCCGCATGACTCTGTTGTCCTCGTGCACAGTCTTGAACTCCAATTCGGTGGCCTTCAAGAGCAGTTGGATCGTGACCAATCGCTGCTGTCCGTCGATGACAAGCCGCTTCGTGACTTCGCCAGTGGAGAAAGGCAGCTGCTGCAACACGATCGCCCCCATGAAATGGGGCGTTATCTCTCCTGCACTATGTCTTTCCGCCAACCGCTTGATATCCTCCCACAGCGGCTCCCACTGCCGTTGCCGGTGCCAACAGTAGGGTCTCTGGAAGGGAGGTATGCGATAGGAAATCGGTCCGCTGAAAAGGCTCTTCACGCTCTTGATATTGGCATCCATCTTGATGGTGTCCTCTGGTACGGCTGTCCCAAGCAATGGATCAACGCCTAGATGCCACAGAGCCCCTCGCATTCTTCCAACATGGCTTCGGTGTAGTCCTGGATATCGCTGAAATCCACTTCCTCCAAAGGTGTGCGACTGCGATGCAGGAAAGCCTGCCCCTTGCTCAGCGCTTGCAGATGAGGCTGTTGACGCAATGCCCAATCCACGCTCACGGCCTCGTCGAACGAGTCCGGATCGTGTTCCTTGAGATGTTTCCACTCGCTGTTGCTGTGGTACGGGCAGCCGATGCAGGCGCTGCGCGGCAGGTGGCGGTCCGGATATCGATCCCGAAACCATTGATGAAGTTGACCTCGGCTGTATCCCTTCTCCACCAGAGGCCAGCGGTTGGTGATCCACTCGTCGCGGCTGGGCTTCTGGCGCACCTCTTCGTCCTTGCTGATGCCCAGCCACATCTCGACCTGCTTTTCCTTGGGAGCCCGCCGGCCGGCCTTCAGTCCCAGGCGCCTGCGCAGTTCCTTGCGTATGGGATCCAGCTTGTAGTCGCTGGTGCATTGTCTCTTGGCGATGGCAGCCTTGCCGTCCGGCAAAGTCAGAAAGGTGGGGATATCCAGGAATTTGTGCCCGCGGGGATTCTGGCCCTGCAGCAAATCCTCCTTGATGTTCCCGGCCGTCACCGTGACGACCTCGTAGGACAGCTGGCTTTTTAGCCACTCCAAATGAGCGTAGACCTCAGGGGGCTCCCATCCCGTGTCGGCGAAGATGGCAAAGTCCGGACGCGGCATGTCTTCATAGCCCTGTTCGGCCATCAGGGCCAGAACCGTGGATTGTGTGCCGGCGCCCAGACTGAGGACTTTCAGGGCCTTGACCCCTTTCAGATATTGACGGTCCGTCACGAATTGCGGATCGCGCATCACGGAATCAGCCGTGTCAACAAAGAGCTGGCGCAGTTGCTCGGTGTTCAGACTGTCAATGAGCCTGACCCCGGCTTCATGGTTGATATGCTGAATCCAGGTTCTGATGCCCTTGCTGTTGATGCCCTTGGCCTCATGGAGCAGAGTGCGGACGTATTCGGCAGTCACCCACGGATTGCGCATGAATCCGAATCGCATCGCATAGTGGTATCGTTCGGCCATGTCACTGAACAGCTCGAGCGCCTGGGCGGCATTGAAGGCCCCTCCGCCATGTCGGTCAGCCTTGATGCAAGTGTCGGCAAGCCACCAGGTTCGACCGGCGATATTGGATTCATAGATGTTGCCGCGGGTTTCGGTCAGCCAATGCAGCAGTATGTGCTGGGTCAAATTGGCGGGTTCCCTGCGCGGCCACCGGGCCATGCCATATCCGTGCAGGGCAAAGTGGTTGAACCAGGCCCATAGATTGGGATCCGCAGCCTTGGCCGGGGTCATGCCCTGCAGGTTGTAGTAGAAGTCCAAGGCCTGCCGATCCGCCTGCCGAGGCGCTCCATCTGCCGGCTGTGCGAGCCGAATCGGCGTGCGCGCCCTTACGTCTGCCATCGATTCCAGAATGTCTGCAATCCCGTTGGTGGCCAAGACCGCAGCGAAGTCCGTGTTGGGATCGGTCCACAAAGTTGGGCGGTTGCGGGCTTCGTTGATCAATGTCCGGAAAGCGCTGTCGGAAAGGCGATACACCGGCAGAAAATCATTCATGGGGAATCACCGGTTGCAATGTATCCAGCAGGAAACCCAGCGGCTTCTGAAAGATCAACTGGGCATATTTTTCGGCTCCGTCGGATATCTCATCTCCTTCCACCTCTATGTCGTGTTCTTTCAGCTTGCGGCGCAATGCAACGGCCCATCTTTTATTCCCATGATCTTCCAGCCCACGCAGCGCCTCACTCAGGGAGTGCAGGTATAGGGCCTGCCGCAGAAGATTCGCATGAACGGGATTCTTCCGCAGCTGGTGGATTCGCTGGAGATCATCCCGGTGCAGATTGATGGCGATTCGTTCCCCTTGCAGGGAGGTGACGAAGGTGCCTGTCGGCACTTCAGAATCGGATGCCAAGTCAAAAATGGAATTGGCTTCGCCCTCCACCTCGACTTCAATCACGTCCCCGACAGCCAAAATGGCTCCGGCCTGCAACGCGATGCCTGGGGAAACCAAGTCCTTGGTGATGGAGCTGAATTCCTCAGCCCAAAAGCGGGGGATGTCCTCGACGGCGGCAATGTAGGGCGTGATCTGAAATGTGTCCGGCAATTCCGCCTCGTCGAGCTCCAGAATTTCCTGTACGCCCCCTACTGCATATTGGCGCCTGCGATAGGTGGCGGAACATTCCACCAAGGAAACACAGTTGGCCCGACCCTCCTCGATGTAGCCCAACAGGGAAGGGCAGTCGACTTGGTAGGCGATGGAGATGTTGATGTCCCCGTGCGACGTCAATATGGGGCTCCCGACAACGGCTCCAAATCGGCAATCCGCCCCGTAGTCTTGACGCTGGGAGCTGAGCACCGGATGCGGAAAGACCCTGTGATTGCGGTGACTCATGGGTCCTTGCGTTCGTAGAACCTGTATCCGGAAGCGGGGATATCCGGATCAATGCCTAGGACAATCGTGATGTGACCCTGATGGTTTGCAGGGGGAGTCACCGTCAGCACATTGTTGGCTTCCGACACCTTGGCGGACGAGGTCCGGACGCTTCGGATGGGAATGCGATTGGCATACCGAAACTCCTCGCCGCCAGGGTGCAGCGTGATGTACGCCTTCCCGTTTTGTCCCGGTTTCATGGAAAGCGCCAATTTCAGTTCATCAGCCCCGGTGCGCATAATGACCATCTCCTGAATGGTCTGCGGCGCCGATTTCCGGAGGCTACTCTGCCTTCCGCCTCCACCGGTTCCGCCTCCACCGGTTCCGCCCCCACCGGTTCCGCCCCCACCCCCGAAACCTATCTCTTCGCCTGCCGGATCACTAATCAGTGAGGTATTGTTGGCCTCTGGATCCTCGTCTGTTGTGAGGGGACGGGTACTGTGGGAAGTCGATGGGGGTTGAATGATGCGCGTGACAAGTTCGCGGTTGCCCGGAACATCGGGGTCAAAATCAGGGAAGAGACTTGCCAACTCCCTCAGGTTGCTGCGCGCAATCTCTTCCTGACTCCCGAGTCTCCGGTTCAGAATGTCCGTGATCTGATTGCCGGCGTCGTACATGGCATCCTTGATCTTCTTCGGATCGCCATGGGGCAACCTGCCCACCGATATCTCGTCGTGAGCCGGATTTTCCATCTTGCGAATCTGGCGATCGGTCGCGTCATTGGCGGCAATGATCACCGCGGCATAGTTGGACCAGCCCGTGGACGCGCCACGTGCAGGATGGAAGGGATTGCTCTTGCGGCGTTCCTTGGTGGCGGTAATCAGCATGCCACGCCGATTGACATAGGCCACCCGGTTGGGGGCCTGCTCGTCTTGGCAGACATAGACGTCAAGGGACCCAAGGATTCCTGTGGGGTTGGTGGTGCCGACTGCGACTTGGCGTATCGCCCGGAAGAAATAGAGACTGTCTGATTTTCGCGTGCCTGTATCGAACAATTCCTCAATCGTGTCATGGCGGATGGTCACAGGCTCCACATCCGGCGCGTCCCTGATATGTACCACCAATTTGCGGTGGTGAATGGCAGGGAAGAAATTGTCGACCGTGGCCTTGATGGCGTTCGCCTGCCATCCTGTGCCGGGTCGAAAGCCCAAGATCCACAGCCCCGTGCCAGTGTGTCGCAAACGAAAGGGCTGGGGAATGTCCTGGCCCCAGACCGCCTCTCCATCGGAATCCGTGAGGAAACCGATGTTCTGCAACATTGTCCCGTCTTTGGAGCAGGGGTGGCTGACCAATACCGCGCGTCCGGCCATCTTTGCCACGCGCCCTTCCCGGTTGTTGCTATACAAGGTGCTGTAGATGACCGCGTGCAGCTCCGCGGCGTTGTAGGGGGCGTTCTTGCCAATGCCAAACGAACCGCCCGATACCCCTTCGCTTTCCTTCGCGGGAATGCCTTCCTCAAAGATCAGGCTGTCCCACTTGGAACCCGTGAGTCCAGTGGTGTTTCTATCTAGGATCGCCAAGGCGGGAACGCTGGACTTGCGCAGGATTTTCAAGCTCTTGGCGTAGGCGCTCGCCCCGACGGACTGCCCCTTTTCTTGCATGACCTGACGACAGGACAACAAGTGTTTCTTCAAGCCCTGGGCGCCGAGATCCTTAGGGTCGACTTCACAGGGGAAGATGTCAACTTCCACAGGACCCTGCGCGGCCGGGCATGCCGCATCCAGCGCATTCTGGATAATTTCACGGATGAGCTTCTCCTCAGGCGCCGACCGGAAGTGCTCGGCGCCCGCGTTGTTGTAGCCGTGCCTGATCCCGCCGCCTGTAGGGGCAAAGCGCCATTGGGCCTCCTGGCGTTTAGCCATAGGCTCCTACCTTGGATTGGCGGCTCTGCTGCCGCGAGCGGGAATAGCGAGAAAACCCGCCCCGAATGGTCAGCGCGCGGGGCAAACGGTGGAGCAGTCCGTCAAATCCGAGGCGGTGCCCAAGATCCGCGGAGGGCCTTCCGTACTTTTGTGCCCGCGCAATCGCGCACCCAAACAGGGAAGGACAACGTCCCCCTGAAAACTTGATATCTAGCGCAAGTTTAGGGGGGGGGGGGGGGTGATTAATGGAACGCCCCCAGAGGACGGAAAACTCTTCCCATGTCAAATGGAGCATGTTTTTCATGGCAGCGAGGGGCATCGATGGCAGCGGGAAAAGACAGCGCAGTTCCCCTATTGTACTTTTTTCGCGGACCAAAATTCAAGTATCAGGACTGCCTTGTCTTGTGGTCAGCACAAGGAACATGGTTTTCCGAATCTCTACAACCTCATCGTTTTCGGATCCGCTGCACCCCAGAATTCTCTGCCGGATCGAGACCTTAGCGCCCCCCGAAACCGGTCATGGTGATGCCTTGCACAAAGAACCGCTGGGCCACCAGGAACAGGGCCAGAATGGGCACCAACATCACAGTGCTGACGGCGAAGATCACCTCCCATTGCTGCACCTCGAAATCGTTGAACAGCTTTACGCCCAGAGCCATCGGAAACTTGTTCATGGTGCGCAGATAGATCAGCGGGTTCATGAAATCATTGTAGTGCTGCAGCAGGGCAAACACGGCCACCGTGGCCATGACAGGTCGGGAAAGCGGCATCAATATCTGTGTCAGAATGCGGATCCGACTGGCGCCGTCAATGTAGGCCGCGTCCTCCAGTTCCATGGGAATGCCCAGAAAGAATTGTCGAATCAGAAACACGTACAGCGCCATGACCGCGCCCCAATAGGGAACAATCAGGGGCAGAAAGGTGTCGTACCAGCCTAGGGTGCGGAAAAGGATAAAACGCGGAATCATGGTGACGATGTCCGGCAGCATCATGGTTCCCAGCAGCAGTCCAAACCAGAAGTTGCGACCCGGCCAGGGAATCCGAGCAAAGGAGTAGGCCACCAGCGAGGAGGAGAACAAGGTCCCGACCACCGCGAAGAAGACAATGACCACCGTATTCTGCATAAAAAGACCCAGCGGCAAGTGCCCCTGAAAGGCATTCACGTAATTGCGCCAATAGGGTTCCGCCGGCCACCACACAATGGGGTGGGCAAAGACCTCGGTCGAGACCTTCAGGGAGGAAGAGACCATCCAGATGGTAGGCACCAGAAAGGTGGCGGCCAGCAGCGTCATCGCAATCTGCAGGATGGCCAAAAACAGATAGTCCTTGAAGGTGCGCCGGACGTCTGTATTGGAACTCCAAGGATTCAGATAGGCCTGCAGACCTGCCGCCACTTGCTTGTGTGTCGTCATGCGTTGTTGGAACCGGTCTCGTAATACACCCAGCGTCGGGAAACCACGAACTGCATGATCGTAAAGCCCACTATCAGCAGAAACAGCTCCCAGGCCATGGTCGAAGCATATCCCATGCGTCCGTACTGAAAGGCATTCCGGTAGATGTTGAGGACCACGAACAAGGTGGCGTCCTCGGGGCCACCATCCGTCATGATCATGGCCGGAATGAACGCTTGGAAAGAGTTCACGGTGGCTATGACCATGTTGTAGAAGATCAAGGGCGTCATCAGAGGCAAAATCAGGTGCCACAGGCGATTGGCCGCATTGGCTCCATCCAGACTGGCGGCTTCTTTCAGGGAATCGGGAATGTTGCCGAGACCCGCGATGAAGATCACCATTTGTCGTCCAATGGCCCAGAAGGACATGAAGATGAAGGCCGGTTTGGCCAGGCCCGGTTCAAAGAGCCATTTCTGGGGTTCGATGCCGATCCAGCCCAGGGCTTCATTCAGAATTCCGTATTCTGGGTGAAAGACTCGTTGCCAGACCACTGCGCTGGCGACCAACGGCACAATGATGGGCAAGTAGAAGGCGGCGCGATAGAAATCCCGAAAGACCAGCGGCTGCGTCAGGGCCAAGGCCAGGGAAAAAGAGATGCACAGCTGCAGCGGCACTGCAATCGCGGTGTAGAAGAAGCTGTTGTAGAGGCTCTTGTTGACCTTGGGATCGGAAAACAGCTTGACTACGTTGTCGAACCCCACGAATTCCGGGGTGCGCAGGGGATCCCATTCGAACGCGACCAGATACGCCGAGTGCAGCATGGGATAGGCCACAAAGAGACAGAAGCCTATGACAAAGGGGCTGGCAAAAAGATATCCAAGCAGCCAATCCTTGCGAGCCCGCGGCGAAGCCAGCGTCGCACGCAGTTGCGGGACATTGATCATGTCATGCCTCGGTGGGATGGAGCCTCGGACGGGGCCCACAGGAGCCGCGGCCGTGCCGCGGCTCCCACCGGGTTGCACTGTGAATCAGCCAGACCAGTAGGCATCCAGCAAAGCCTGTACACCTTTGGTGACCTCAGGCAATACTTCGGCTGCCGTTGCCGTGTTGTTCAGCAGGGGATCCCAGCCCATTGGCTTGACCACTTCGTTCCACATCTGACCGCGGGAGACACCACCAATCACATCCACTTCGGTGCGCTGCACGGCTTCCACGAAGGCCTGGCCGTTGGTTACGCCAAAGCGTTCCTCGATGGTTGGAATCCAGAAGCTGGAAATCAGCTCCGCCGTGTTGGGCAATCGCCCCGTAAAGGTGGAGTAGATCTTCTGGCCTTCTTCGCCGCCCATGAAGCTGGCGTAGCCCCAGGCCGCGTCCACGTTGTCCGTGACCATGACGCTCACTCCCTCGGCCCAGCCGCGATGCGGGCGGTTGGCGTCGGCCACCTGGGGCATCAAGGCCACGTCAAATTCAATTTCCGCACCCGCCTCCCGCAGGTCCGGAGAATTCAGGTTGGGCATGAACCAGGCGCCTTCGTACTTCATGGCGGCGTTGCCGGTGTCAATGGTGTTGGTGCCCCCCGAGAGATCCGCGGGAGTCGGACTGATACCCAGCTTGTACTGAAAGTCTTGGGCCACCTGCTGCACGATGTCGATGATCTCGGGTTGGTCAAACATGGCGGTGACCGGATCCACCAGCTCGTCGAATTCCTGCTTGCCTGTGTTGCGAATCCAATGGATGTCGCGCGGCCAGATGCCGTTGGGCTGGTAGCCGTACATCTTGCTGTCGCCGGCGGTGTCCGTCAGGGCCTCGGCCGTGGCCACAAAGTCGTCCCAAGTCCAGTCGTCGGAGGGATATTCCATGCCGGCCTCGTCAAAGGGGGCGCGCGCGTAGAACATGAGCATCACACCCACCTGCAGGGGAATCAGATAGCGATTGCCATTGCGCAAGGTGCTGTCTGAAATGCTCTGGATATCGTCTGGATACGGCCCCGTGAAATCGAAGGCGGCAATGTAGTCATCCAACGCGGCGAGGCGTTCGGCGTCGGCATAGGGTTGCCATTCCCATCCCTGAAAGGAGGCCACATGGGGCGGTTCGCCGCCCGCCACGCTGGTTTGCAGGGCGGTATAGTAGTCTGCACCCGTGCCACTGGGGGCGGTCACCACGTCCACATCCGGGTTCTGCTCTTCATAGACACGTTCCAACTCCTCCCATGCGGGAATGTCGGTATTGCCCGCCCAAGCCGCGAAGTTCACTGTCACGGGCTCTGCGGCCGCGCCACCGCCACCGGGAGCCGCGACCGGAGCTGCACAGGCCGCCAGCGCCACGGTCGCGGCGCTGACGCCGCTCAACTTCAAGAAAGTGCGCCGAGAAAGGACACGCCGTTGCATGTTTAGGTTCTCCTGATTCTTCTGATGTCCCATTGCTGGGGTTTCTGCGACTCTACCATATTGGCCGCGTCGACGGCATGCCACGCCGGCCCTCTCGGACAAGTAGCGACAAGGCGGGAAATCAAAGATTGCGGGCTGTCCCGCAATCTTACGCTGCCGGTATAGAATTCAGACGCAGCCATCCATACATCAGGAGGGACGACATGGGGTTGAGCACAGCCCAGGTTGAACGATACAAGCAGCAGGGATACCTGAACGCCATCCCGGTTCTGCTCGGAGCGGAGGCCGCCCACTACGGCGCCGCATTCGATCGACTGGAACGACGAGTCGGCAAGGAGAAGGCCCAGATCGGACTGATCGACTGCCATTTCGAAGAGCGGTTCATTTGGCAGCTGGCCACGCATCCCGCCATCCTGGACTGCATCGAGGATCTGATTGGACCGAACATCCTGCTGCTGGCCACCCACTTTTTCAACAAGTACGGGGAAGGAGCCCTGCGCGAATCCTTCGTTGCCTGGCATCAGGACGTAACCTTTTGGGGTCTGGAACCGCCGCTGGCGGTGACCGCTTGGTATGCCGTGGATGACAGCGACGTGGAAAACGGCTGCATGCAGGTCATCCCCGGCAGTCATGACTTGGGCCTGCTGCAACATGGCACGGCCTGCCAGAAAGGGAATCTGCTGAGCGTCAACCAGGAGGTCACGGTCTCCGCGGCCCAAGCCCAGACAGCAGTGGATCTGGAATTGGCGGCGGGACAGATGTCCATTCACGACGGCACGCTGATTCACGGATCCTTGCCCAATCAATCCACACGCCGCCGCTGCGGACTGACCTTGCGCTACGTACCTACCCACGTTGCCCAGATCGAGGACAATTCCCATGGAAAGAACTGGCAGGCGCTGCTGGTGCGGGGCGAGGACCAGTACCAGCGCTTCACCCCGACCCCGACGCCTTTTGCCCTTCTCTAAACAAGGCCTTGCCTCATGCAGATCACACATGTCAAAGTTGACACCTTCCAATGGGATTGCGCGCCTTGGAAGACGGGAGTGGGCGCTCGCTTTGGCCAGGTGGAACAGGGTGTGGTGACGGTGGAGACCGATGAAGGCGTCGCGGGCCACGCCTTCCTGGGTTCCTCCCGAGTCGGGGCCAATCATTACGCTTCGGGCCTGATCCAGTTCGTTCGCCCGTTGCTGCTGGGCCGCGACCCGCAGGATATCGGTGCCCTCTGGTGGGAAATGTGGAAGCTGAATCGTGCGGTTTCCACCAACGTGATTGGCGCGATCGACATCTGTCTGTGGGACATCAACGGCCAGATCGCAGGACAGCCCATCCATCGGCTCCTGGGAACTTGCAAGAGCCAAGTCCCGGCCTATTCCAGCACAGCGCATCACGAGACCGTGGCCGAATATGTGGAAGAGGCCGTGCGCTTCCAGGAAAACGGCTGGACCGCCCACAAGCTGCATCCGCATGGCGTCCCGGATGCGGACATCGAGATCTGCACGGCCGTGCGCGCGGCCGTGGGCGATGACATGACGCTGATGCTGGATGCCATGTGGGCCTATTCGTATGCGGACGCGGTCCGCGTAGGCCGGGCCATGGAGGAACTGGGGTACTACTGGTACGAGGACCCGCTGGCGGAAGAGGACATCTACAACTATGTCAAGCTGAATCAGAAGCTGGACATTCCTGTCATGTGCACGGAGTTCGCTCCGGGCCGCTTCTACGGCATGGCTCCATGGATTATGCAAAACGCCACGGACATCCTGCGCGGAGATGTAGCCGTGACCGGAGGGATCACGCCCTTGGTGCGCCTTTGCCACCTGGCGGAAGGCTTCAACATGCGCTGCGAGATTCACCACGGCGGCAACAGCCTCAACAACGTGGCCAATCTGCACGTGACCATGGCCGTGCCCAACTGCGAATTCTACGAGTTCTTCCCCTGTACGGGAGCCAATGTCTTTGGTCTGGTCCAGGACATCGAAATCAATGATCAGGGCATGGTGCATGCCCCTACCGAACCGGGTCTGGGCTACGAGATTGACTGGGATCTGGTGCGGCATGCGCACATTGCCACTTATGCATAAACCCGCGGTCCGATGACACGTCTGGCCATAACAGGAGCCCAACATGTACAGGTTCAAAGGAGTTTTTCCGGCCTTGATCACCCCTATGGCTGCCGACGGGAAGATTCACGAAACGGCCCTCCGTCAAGTCATGGAATTCAACATTCAGGACGGGGCCAAGGGCTTCTGGGTGGCAGGCGGCACAGGGGAAAGCGTCCTGCTAGATGATGCCGAGAACATGCGGATCGCTGAGATCGCGGTCGATCAGAATCAAGGCCGCATTCGGAACATCCACCACGTAGGCGCCCCCTCTACCCGCACGCCGCCAAGATGGCGGAACATGCAGCCAAGGTCGGAGTCGAGGCCATCTGCTGCGTTCCGCCCTTCTTTTACCTGCAGGATCTGGCGAGCATCGTGGAACACTACCGCATCGTGGCGGCCGCCGCGGACCTGCCTTTCTTCTGCTACAACGTGCCACAAATGACAAATCAGGAGATCACCTTGGATCTGATGCAGGCCATTCAAGCCCAGGTACCGCAGCTGCAGGGCCTGAAGCACTCCGCGCCCAATCTGCCCTTGGTGGAAACCTTCGCGGCAATGGGATTGGACGTCTTGATAGGCAACAGCGTCCATTTTCTGCCCGCACTCTCCCTGGGAGCCACAGGCTGCGTCGATGGACCGCCCAATGTAGCCCCTGCGCTATGGGTGGCGATTCTGGAAGCTTTTCAGGCAGGCGACACCGCGGGGGCCCAAGCCGCCCAGACACGGGCGACCGCCTTGACCAGTTTTCTGCGCAGCTTCCCGCACCGTTTTCATGCCACGGCCAAGGAGGCTCTCTCAACACGGCTGGGCGTTGATTGCGGTGGCCCGCGCGCTCCCAATCAGCCCTTGACCGCAACACAGTCCGCACGTCTGAGAGCGGAGCTGGCAAACTTCAACCTGCCGGATGTACCCGCCTTGGCCGTGGTCTGACATCCGAAACCTGCATCCTTTTCCACTTCCACAGCCTCGGAGACACATATGAAAGCAGCCATATATCAGGGATTGGAAGCCATTGCCCTGCAGGATGTGGACAAGATCGACCCTGCACCCGGTTTCATCCTGATAGACACCCAAGTGACGGGCATCTGCGGCAGCGACCTGCATAACTACTGGGGCCATTGGCCGCCGTCCCGGGAAGTGGCCCAAGGTCATGAAACCTGTGGGCGGGTAGCCAAAATCGGGGAGGGGGTCGAGGGTATTGCCGTTGGCGACAAGGTCGCCGTGGAAGTCACCTCGAACTGCGGCCGGTGTTTGTACTGCCGCAAGGGATTGTACAACCATTGCCAGGACCGGACCATCAGCTGGCAGGGAGGACACGGAGGATTTGCCGAGTTCACCACGGCGCATGCCTCCACGGTCTTCCCGCTGCCGAACTCCATGAGCTTTGAGGAAGGGGCCTTGGTGGAACCGCTGGCGGTCTGCGTCCGGGCCTTGGCCCAATCCGGCGCCACCTATAGCGATCGCGTGGGTGTGATCGGCGGGGGCACCATCGGTCTTTACTGCCTTGCCGTGGCCAAAGCCATTGGAGTCAAGGAAGTCCTGATTACGGTCAAGTACGATCAGCAGGCCGAGGTGGCCCAAGCCTTCGGCGCCGACCATGTGGTCAGGGTAGGCTCGCAGGATGTGAAGGAGTACGTCTCTGATTGCACCAATGGCTATGGTCTGGATGCGGTGATCGAGACCATTGGCAGCGCCCAAGCCTTTGATGACGCTCTGGAAATTGTTCGCAAGCGTGGCGCCGTGGTGTTGGTGGGGGGCTATCACGAGCCCTTGAAGGTAGACCTGGCCAAGATCATGGCAAAGGAGCCTGTGGTGACGGGGTCCCTTTGCTACGCCTACAGTGGCATGGTCACGGATTTCGATGCCGCCATCGATCTGATCGCGTCAGGTCGTCTGGATGCGCGCAAGATAGTGACCCATCGTTACCCGTTGTCGGAGATAGAGGAAGCCTTCAACGTCTCGGCGAACAAGCGGACCGGATCCGTGAAAGTGCACGTGGTGCAATGACGCCACCCCAGAATCCAAGAGGATCTTTCTTCCTCCTCCAACAGGAAGCGGAAGCTGTCCCGTCTTGCCCTCCTCCTTGCACTTCCCCATGTACGGCATGGCCGCTCCTGTGGTCTGGGACAGGGTGCCGAGATTAAGCGAAAGGGAAAATCCGAAGCCTGAAACCACGCAAGGAATCCAATTCTCCGGATCCGACAATGTCATTCAGTACCTCAAGACTGGCACAGGATCCCCGTGACACGGTGCGGA
The DNA here is from genome assembly GCA_963422415.1 of Caldilineaceae bacterium. GTDB lineage: Bacteria > Chloroflexota > Anaerolineae > Caldilineales > Caldilineaceae > Bin34. The sequence continues at coordinate 928,989 of OY729430.1, read as the reverse complement.
GGTGGAGCGCCAACCCCGCTCTTGTCGATTTTTGGAGTCCCGATCGTCAGTCAGCGTCCTGATCTGGTGCAGATTCCCTTGTGTCAGGAGCAGTTGGGACATGGAAGGCAAGACATCCATGTCCAGCATTGCCAAACCCAACTCCAAAACGGTTTTCGGGTCGATATTCCAAGCAAGCAGAGCGTCTAGACTGGATCGCAAGAGCCCTCTCCCGCAACCCGTCCTGACGGCTACAAGAAGGCACGCGCAGGACACATCCACGCGTGACCTGGAAACGGCTATTGTGCAGAGGATACTCGATGGCCCACCGTCTCCTCGCAGCCGGCAAATGGTATAGGTGCGTCCTTCGTGATCCAGACGCGTCACGTCTGCCTCGGCCAGGTTGGCCGCGAGGCAGATCTCCTCCATGCATCCTGCCCTGCTCGGGATGGCCCACCTCCCAAGCCGTTTGCACGTCTTTCCCCGCTCTTGGGCAAGCCCAAGAGCACATGGCATCCATGGCCTCTGGCGCCCGTCGCATGCCCAGCCTTGCTGTCTCTCCCGAGCCGCCAAGGCGCAACTTGCCCCGCGTCGGTCGATCGAGAACCTCTGTATTGCAGGGGGCCTTTTCGAACCCAGTGCGCGTCAACTCCGTGAAATCGCCGTGGATCTCGTGGACTTGAACCGCGCCATGGACGCGAGTCCACGCTACGCCTTCAAGAACGCTGTCGGCTCCCGCGTGCCCACATATTCCTCTTCCAGCTCCATGCTCAGTTCGACAGGCAGTTCCCCTTCCCACCAAGTGGGCACGGTCGGGAAGGGGAACACATCCCACCATTGCAACAGCAAGGGCCTACGTGCATCGGAACGGTTCGGATGGGCTCCATGCAGCACCCTGCCGTCGGCTATCACCAGATCACCGGCCGCCACAGCCACATCCACGGCGTCCGGATGATCCGTAAACGCCCGGTGTATCTCCGTGGTGTCGACATTCTGCAATTCCATGCCATGGGCGTCGGGCAAGAGATCATGCAGTTCAATACGCTTCAGATGGGTGCCGGGAATGACTCGCAGACAGCCGTTGAACGGAGTGGTATCCACCGTGTAATAGGAAAGGAAGATCTTGGAAGGCCAAGGCAGCCCGGACTTGGGATGATTCCATTCCATGTTGTCCTGATGCCAGTAGAGGGCGGGACCGTGAGCTGGCTTGCTCAGGATCAGGAAGGCATTGCCGTGCGACATCCTCTCCAGCCCCAGTTCCGCACACGCCTGGGCCTGATCCGGGTGCTCCAGTAGTTCATCCGTCATCGTGGAGAAGTGCGGCCGTCGTTCCAGATCTTCGCCCAACCGCGTCCTGCCGCTCAGGATGTTGTTGACGGCCTTTTCGTTGATGACGGGAAAGTCGCTGCCCTGAAAACGAAACCGGTCCAGGACCGGATGGGTGTCCAAAAACTCGTTGGTGAAACTCTGAACGCGCTGCAACGCCTTGCCGTTCAGGATGCTCGGCACTACGCAGTAGCCTTCCCGCATCAACTGATCCCGCTTTGCGCGGGCCTCTTTCTCGGACAGAATGCGATTGTCCATGTTCAGGTTTCCTCGTGTCTGGCTGCAAGCAACCCCAAACGTCCACCCGATCGGCTATTCGCCCTTGGACGAATAGCCCCGAATCCCATCAAGGTCATGCTAGCTTGCACCCGCATCCCTGGTGCCCCCGGTCTGACTCGAACAGACATGCCCCTACGGGCACAGGCCCTCAACCTGCTGTGTATACCAATTCCACCACGGGGGCACAGCGGCACGGATGCAAGATCCAGTATAGATTTGTACCAGAGCGGAGTCAATGGCCCAGCCTCAAAGTCAACCTCCACTTGCCGGGGGAGATCTCCTCCCCTCTCCCATCCCGGATCTTCGAATCAGGTCTGCAGCACGCACGACATGACTTTTTGCATTGGATCGCGACCCAGCCGATCGCGCGACTTCCGTGGCAATGGGCGCTGATGATATTGCAGCCATGACAAACAAGGCGACTTTTTTTCAATCAAGCCCTCGCGACAGGAACCTTCCGACCGTTCCTTGATTTCTTGCGAATCAGGTCGACTGTCAGGAGCTGGAGATTTGCATTCTGCCATCCTAGCCATTGATATCACATCCTAGGAAATGCCGTCCAACTTCGTGGGCCGCCAACATGACAGAGAAGGAGCCTGCAGCCGGATCCACAATAATGTCACCTTCGGAACTCACTGACTTAACAAGGCTTGACTGGAGGCCCACCGGCTTTGCATGAACATGTGCTTTTTTGTCTGGCAGTTTCTCGTCCCAAACGTCCGGGATGTCATGCAGCTGCCATACGCCCTTGGCTCTTTTGGGCTTTGTCTGCAGCACCACCAAATATTCGCTAACGCGACGCGTTCGGTATCCCATGCCCAATCGTTTCTTGTTCCATACGATCATGTCAACCAAATGGAAGTCGGTATGTGCCAACCACGGGGAAAGCCCTTGGCAAACATGAAACTTGTCAACCCACAAAAAGAGATGGCCGGAAGGCATCAATACCCTGTTCGTTTCTCTCAGAAAGGCCTGAATTACATCTTCGGTCATTTGCGGCAGTTCGCTTCGTTCCTTCCCTCGGGTCTTTCCTTCATTCCCGTACTTCATTTTGTCCAGGATGCCTCTGTACTGCGGGTCAAAGAAAACAACAGGAACCGCTTTATCGGGCAAGAGTTTCAAAAACCGTAGGCCATCCATCTTGTTGCGACAATTGAGCTTCAGCCCCTTGGGCACCTCGAAAGGCAGTGAGGAAATCCTGCGTTCCCGGGAAAAAACCGACCTGTCGGCGCCGTTGGGAGAGATGTTGGCCTCCTTGCGCTTGGACATCATGGAGACCGAGATGTGAGCCTTCATTTATCCGTACTGGTCTCCAATGAATGGAAAGCATCGTCTGCTCCAAACCTGAAGGAGTTCGCCCTCAAGTCCAAGGTACATTGAGCGCCACCTTGAAGACTCTTTGGCCCTCATCCTGCATGTGCCTTGTTTCATGTCGTCTCTTGTCGACTTCCACAGTCTGGCCATGACCTTTACGGTTATGGCAAAGGCCATAGCCCGAAATCGTCAACCCCACTTGCGGTGCAAGATCTCCTCCACTAGACGCACATCAGTCAGAGCATCTGCGCCAGGGGTCAGAAACTCCTCGCCCGTCTGCACGGCCCGCAGATAGGCTTCCATTTCCCGGCGATAGGCCCAAGACCAACGGTCCTTCGGCAGGGGTTGCTCGTACCGATGCGATTCGCCGCCGTAGTAAACTTCCACTTTCGCGGGCAGATTCTCGTGCAGCAGGGGCGGGGCCCAAGTGTGAATCCAGCCGTCCCGGAAGTAGATTTGGGTGTGCTCCTCCCAGCTATGGTGCCGCAGCCCCCCAGATTCCAAGACTGCGCGCACCCCTTTCACCCGCAGGCAGGCAATTCCTTGAAAACCGTCATCGTCCAGATCCACCGCGGTGACATGGGCGTCGTCTCCCGCGTCCAGCAAATACCGGATCAGGTTCAGGTTGTGCACATACTGCTGCAGGTAGGTGACATAGGCCGCCTTCTTCGGCGGCGGCAACCACGCTGGAACCTCCCTGTCTTCAATGGGCAAGGGCTCGGCGCTGTCCTCCATGGTAGTGTCCATGCCCCCAATCCAGTCGCCGCAGAAACCATGGGCACGCACGTAGGTGACAGGCCCCAGTTCTCCCGACTCCCGCAATGCCTGGACCTTGGATCGCACCAACTGATTGCCCGCATCGTATCGTTTCATGTATCCCACCATCAGGCGTGCACCCGGAGTTTGGGCGGCCTCCACAATCCCTTCCGCCTGTCGCACGGTCAGCGACAGGGGCTTTTCCATGAAAACCGGCCGACCACTGCGTAGCAGATCCCGAGCGATCCGACCCTGCGTGACAAAACCCACGGACACCGCAAAGGCGTCATAGCTGTCGTCCCGCACCATTTCCTGGTGGCTGGCATGGAACTTGGCAATGTCGAATTTCGCCTGGACCTTGCGCCCCAGATCCGTCCGCACCTCCGCCAAGCCCCGCAGGTTGCATTGTGGGGAATCGCGCAGGTTGGGAAGATGCACGTTCTGGGCCATGAAGCCACAACCCACGTACCCTACATTCAATTTGGACATCAAGACGCTCCTTGGGAATATTGCGAATCGGTTCAAGGGTGCGAACTTTCTCGCAGCTGAATCTCGTATTCGGCCTGGGTAGACACCAATGGGGCCAGCGGGGTCACCAGCAAGTACATGTCCTCCGCGGCCGCAGGCGCGGGCAGCGTCAGCGCCAGGGAGCCGTCGGGGGCGGCCACGAGGCGTTTCCAGGCCAGCAGTGTGGAACCCTTGTCCCCCAGATGCACAGCCTGCACCAACCAGACAATAGGCAGGCGCTCCCGTACCTGAATCCAACCCTCATTGTGCCAGTCCTCCAATGTGCCGCTGAAGTCTTCCTGGAAGCCAATGGCCTCGATGGCCACTTGGCCTATCTGCCAGCCTTGCGCTGTCACGGCCCCGTCGGTGACGTAATCAAAGCGCACGTGCAGCATCTGGCCCGCATATTCGCTCACGTCCCAAGAAACCCTCTGCATCTCCGAATCGACCGCGCCATGTCCAGGCTGACCGGTCAAGCCTGGACCAAGGGCGACGCCGTTGGGATCCGCAGTTCCTGTAACCGGGCTTTCCAGCAAGTCCCAGTCCCGCCCATCCCGACTGACCGTCACATACCCGTAGTCCCAATTCTTTTCAATATCCCACCACATGGTCGTGTCCAGCCTCACCTCGACACCTGGCACCAGCTCCGTCAGGTCAAAGGTGCGCGTCAAGCGCACGGCGCTGCCGTTCATCCGATTGCTCCACATCAGCGGCGGAGCAAATTCCGGAGTCGCGAAGGGAACCGCAGACTGGCCCTGAAAGAACAGATGCAGAGTTTTCTCTCGTGTAACTCCCGTTACGTCAATGTACTGTGTAGCGTAGGGAAGCAGGGTTCCCTTCACACCCTGCTGGTCCCGAAAGCGGTAATGCGGGACAAAGGCGGAATCGGACGCCGGACCGGGCCAGCGCGTGTCTAGGGAAAGATATCCTAGGCGAGCCGCGGCACCCAGTTCCTGGGGCGTCTGAACCAGGTTAGCCACCACAAAGTCGGCATAGAGATCGTCAAAGGTGAAGGGACAGCCGCGATCCGTCAGCAATTGGGTCAGGCCGCCGATGCCTGGCAACGGCTCGTGCACAATCTGCGAGAGTATCTGGGGACCGAACGTCTCCGTCAGATATAGGGCGAAGGCTCCGCCTGCTCCATAGTGCCGCATGCTGGCATTGTCCTCGAGACTCCAGGAGTTCAGCTGCAGGTTCGGATCGTGAGCATAGGCCGCGATGTTGTTGACCAGCCGATCGTTCATCTTGGCAAAGAGCAGGGGCGGCGCCAGCTCGCTGAGACCTTCATTGAGAAAGCCGCGTTCGCTGGGATCGTGAAACCAGTGGATCAGATGCTGCAGCTCGTGTGCCAGTACGTCCAAGTCCCGCTCCTCGTCCCCGATGTAGTCCAGATTCAGAAACAGCAGGTCCTTTTCGTTGGACAAGGGCAGGACGGCCTTGGAGACCGTCGTGCTGCTGTTGAAGTACCCCAACACCTTCCCGAGCTTGGTGGCGAAGAGCAGATGCACTCGCGGATCCTGGTCAAATCCCTCGGAATTCTCGAACCCATACAGCCATTGCGAAGGTTTGTATACCTCTTCGTCAAAGCGAGCGGCCAGATTCGCCAGATAGGCATCCTGGTGATCCGCCTCGGCTTCCACCCAGGTATAGCTGACGTCGGAAACACGGATCAAGCGGGCCTCCAGGTGCCGACCGCCGCCGGGCTGTGGAGTGCCTACCCAGAAGCTTTCGATCTCCCCCTTGGCATAGGGGCGCGGCGTAAAGTCCGCGTCCGCTCCGGCTTTCAGCTCAGGATGCAGATCCAAGGCCAGGGCCAGTGGATTGGCCCGGGGCACCGCCACGAGCAGACGCCGGGCTAGGGCGGCCCGGCGGGCCTGGATTTCCGGCGTCTGCAGGGAATCCAGGCTGGGGATCAAGCGGGACTGATCCGTCAGGAACTGACATTCCTCGTCCCAAAGCTGCAGATCATGCAGGAGCGGCGGCTTGCAGCCGGCCAAGACCAGCGTCACCAGCCACAATGCCGCAACCCAGGCCCTTGTGGAAACTACAAGGAGGCTATCCATGGCGGTCCAGCTCCAGCAGCCAAGTCTGACAACGCGTGTTTTCCGTCACGGCCAACAGCCAGTTGTCCCCGGAGACCACGATATCCAACGCCACCGGAAATCGCAGATCCGCAGGCAGGACCAAGCGGGACAGGAGGGTTCCGTTCGAGGCCAGATGCAGGATGGCGCCCGCGACCGGATCCGACATCAGAAACGTGTCGTCGGACAGGGCTGCAAGATGCGGCCCGTTCAGGGTCCAGCCCTTGCTCACCCCGTTCACGATCAGCCCTTCGGTCATCTCCATCAGAATCGCGTCCTCCGGATCCACGATCCAGATCTTGTCCCCCACGGCCAACACGTCGGTAGGCTGCACTACGTGTCGGAATCCGGGCGTGTCCTGCAAATCGCCTTGATATCTGCCCTGCGCGTCCAGATGGACAATGCGGCTGTGGGCGGTATCGGCCACCCAAAAACCGTCATCCGGGCCTTCTCCGAAACCGCGCGGCCAAGAAAGCAAACTGGGAGGATTGACGCCGGTCGAGGTTCCGGAGTCGGGCCAAAATCGCATGACCTGATTGTTGACGGCATCAATCAGGTACATTTCGTCCGTACCGCGCAGCAGGATGTCGGCAGGTTCATGCAGGCCGGCAGCATGGTGAAGCCCGGTCCATTCTCCGGTTTCCAGGTCTAGCGAGATCAGAAAGCCCGGTGGGCCTCCAGACACCCATACTTGGTTACCCGCGACGTCAATGGCGATCCCGCGCGGGTCGGCATCCACCGCGGCACAAACCCCCTCGCTGCGCCAGACCGGAGTGGTGGCCCACTCCGCCGGATCTGCGGCCAGCGGCACAAGTTGGAGCGAAACGATCGGGTCTCGCTCCGCCTCGTCCACGCCTCTCAGGCCATGTACCAGATTCAGAGCCAGGTTTTCACCGAGTACGCCACCTGGAAATTGAATCGCCAGCAACAGGGCCGCGGTCCAAGGCAAGGCGGCCTGTACCCGAGACGGCGTTTCCCGCAGCAGCTCTTGCACCAACCGGGTCAGGAGCCCGATCCCGACCACGATCAGCAGCAAGGACAGTCCCAAGGTTACATGTGCGATCTTCAGCATCTGGTCAGAGTCGGGGATGGGCCACAGCCAAGCCACCAGCCAACCTAGAGCCGCCAGAGCCAAGACTGGGGTGCGTCGCCAAGCGGCAATGCATACGCCCCAACCGAGCAGCGCCAGGATGCCGTCCAACGGCAGGAAAAGGGTCATGGCGAAAGGCAGTGCCAGCGCATGCGGCTGGAACCAGAAGGACATCAGTTGTGGCAGATGCGGACTCCAGGCCCAATGGTGCGCGCCGATGTCCAGGGAAACCAGACTGCTCCAAGGTGCGCCCCACAGGAAAAGGCCGGTGACCAATCCCGCCACGGCCCACGCCCCCCGCGCGCGCGGCAGCCGCCACTCACGACCCGAACCAAACATCCACAGCAGCCACAGGCTGGGAATCGCCCCCCAGCAAAGCAGCAGAAAACGCGCGTGGCCGCTTTCCACCCACAGCAATCCCCACAGTAGCCCCGCCCAGAGCCAGCCTCCCACCTGCCCCGTTCGCCACGCATAGCGAGACGCGGCCACCAAGAGAAGCAGGAGCAAGGGAGACATCCCCAGGGAAGTCGCGAATTCGGAGGACCAAATGGCATAGGGCTGCAGGACCGCCCACAGCCCTGCCGCCAATGCGATGCGCGGACCGACCAGACCCCGGCCAATCCACCATACGGCCACTGGCAGCAAACAACTCAGGGTGATCGGGACCAGAATGGCTCGCTCCACGCCCAAGATCCTGTACAGTGTGCCGGTTAGGCTCGGCAAGGTGGAGACCTGCTCCCAGCTTGGCTCCGTCGGCCCTGGGAACAGAATGCGAAAGAAGAAGGCGCCTAGGAAGAAAAGCAGACCGACGCCCCAAGAGCGGAGTTGCACGGCAGGCAGCGGATTGCGCCAACGCGGGTCGGCCTGTGCATAGACGATGCCTACGGCCCCCAGCGTCAGGAGCAGGGCCAGCATCAGCCAATCCCTGAGTTTCGGGAGCGTGGCGAAGATATCGAAATGGCCCAACGCGACCGCAGCCGTGGCCCAGGCCAAGGGCCCGTACGGCTTGGGCGGGACCCGCCGCCGATCCACCGATCCGCCCGCCACATCCGGCGCCGCTATCCGAATGGCCTGGCGATTGTGCCAGACAGTGGGAATCAGGACCAGCAACGCCAGCGTTACATAGGCAGCCAGATCCAAGGGCTCCTGGCGGGATCCTGCAGGAGCTAGGCGTACCATGCGCTGCCCGGCATACAGGACGGCTATGCAGATCCAGAAGAGAACGTGGCCGCGAAGTGGTCCGAAAGCGATGTCTGCAATGATGAAATATCCACCAGATACATTTGGCGCCCATTGCCGCCGTGGGCGGAATCGAAGCAGACCTGACTGCCGTCGCGGCTGGAGCGGGGGTGCAGATCCACGCGCCATTCTCCATCATACGTGGGGGGAGACGGAAAGCCGCCCAAATCGGTGCGGCGATCTCGCTCCACATCATACAAGTACAGTTCCTGGACACGCTCCGCCAGAGGATACGTGTCGTTCAGCACTACGGGCCGGTCAGCCAAATAGGTACAGTGCCCATTGACCCGCATTTTGCCCAGGCCCACCGCCTTCACCTCTGCGGACCGATCTCGGAACAGATAGAAGGCATTCCCGTGCGAGGGGTGATGGGTCCAACCCAAAATGTGTTCCGGATCCCGCCACACGAAGTGCGACATATGTCCAGAGTCGTCCACAAGGTGCATGTCGCAACCGGTCCGTGCCACAGTGAACATGCGCGTGTGCAGCGGACCGACGGCTTCGCCTCCTGCCAGGCGACGCCAGCGGTTGAGAAAAATGAAACGGCTGCCGTCCGGACTGAAAAGCAGATGGTTGAAGTAGTGCTTGCCCGTGCCATGGACCGGGTTCACGGAAGGCACTGCCTGCGCCTGGGCAATGCTGACCACGAGTTCTCGCGTGCCGGTTTCCCAATCCAGCAGGTAGGCGCCGCGGTCGTCCGGGGCCAGCGCATCCCCGCGGGCATCCGGCATGCCAGGATATCCATAGCCAGGTCGCATGTCCTGAATGCGTTCAAAGTCCACGCCCACCCCGTATCGCCCATTCGGACTCAAGGCATAGAAAGGCCAGGGCCAGGTTTGGCGGGCCCCGGTCTCGATGTTGACCTGCCGCGTGATGAACCGATCTCCTTCCCGATCATTCCACATGACCTCGTGATCCGATCCGGGCCGCCACTGCAACATGCAGCCTTGCTGCCAGCCCCAACTACAGCTGGTGCCCAGTTCCGTCCAGCGATCGCCATCCTTCAAGTCAACGAAGCCAACCCGTACCCTATCCGTGGCCACAGGCTTGCGGTTTTCGAAGTCCACCGCCATGCCCAACACATACCGGCCCGAGGGATCAAACTGGTGTTTGTCATAGTAGGCAAACCAGTGAAACGCGGGACCCCGCGTGATGGCTCGCACCGGCGTCGCACTGGCGGAAGATGACATGGCAATGAGACCTGAAGACTGGCGAGCGTCAAGAACATCCAAGTCGTTAAGTTTACATGGAAGCGGGTTGGCGCAAGGTCTATTGTCGGGCAGGGCAGCGACAGGGTCGATGGCAGATCCCTGGAAAACAGGCCGGAACACTCAGAGCGCGGCGAGGGAAAAGAACCCGGGCCCGCTGGAGGTCCCCGTCCTCAGACGACGGAAAGGTCCGCCGCGCAGCGTGGCGTATGCCGAAATCGCTGCAGGCCAAGGGTACAATGCAGACCGTGTTCGGGCGGCAACGTCAGCGTCACCTCACGCGCAGGCCACGAACCGGGCACGGACCCGGATTCCGACTGCCCCTCGGCCGCGTGCACGAGCGCGCGGGTGAAGGCATGTTCACCGTATGCGCCTGCCTGCACTGTCAGGCGCCGTGTCCGGTCCCTGCCCGCATTGACTGCCATGAGGGACACGGATGTGGCGCTGCGCCCAGTGACTAACACGGCCACCTCCGGTGGCAAGCCAGGCTGACCGGTATCCGGATCGTGGTGTCGTACCGGCGCATGCAGCAGACCGCCGTTATACAGCGGTTGGGGAGCCCCAAGCGTCAATTGGACCAGCGCTTCCGTGGTGACAGGATTGTGTTCCTGCCAGTGATGAATGCCCACTGACCACAGATCCTCGGAGTCCGCTTCAATCATGCGCAGGCGTTGTCGGACCTGTGCGAGCGCCACGTCCAGGATCCGCTCGGGATAGTCCGGATTGAGACCATCCAGAAACGCCAACCAAGGCCTTTCATGACCTGAATCCTCTTTCCCACGATAGGAGGAGACCTCGGACCAGTCTTCTTCCCGTTCCGCGTCTTGCAGCCGCCGGATCCGCGCCATATCCTCCTCGGCGCCGGAAACGTTCCAGATGGCAAAGGGATGCATGGACCCCATGGGTTGCCAGTCGAACCAGCCGTTGTCGTCGATGCGATAGGGAATCAAGAACAGGGAGTCCGATGCACGGCCCGGCAGCTCGTGGGTCCAAGGGCGGTGCAGGCTCATGTGCATGGGATCCGGCTTCCGGCGTTGCCCGAGATCCATCATGCGGTCGTACTGGGTGCGGGCCAGCTCCAGCCAGGCCGTGTCGCCGCTCAGGAGTGTGGCGTTCTGACCTGCCACCGTCACGGCCTGTCCGATGTTGTAGTACCCATGCGGCCAAGTCCAGCCATAAAGTCCTCCATACCAGCGTCCTCCCAGATACTCCCCGACCTGTCCAGACAGACCTACGTTGTCTGGAATCAGACCGCCTTGCATCTGGGCGCGTTCCTGCCAAACCGCCAGATAGTCGAGAATCCAACTGCGATATTTCTCGCCGCCGGTCAGCAGAAAGGCGTTGGCCATCAGTGACGTGACCCCTAGGTTGGCCGCCACGTCGCCCCGTCCCATCCGACTCTGCATGGCCTGGCCCATGCGTTCTGCCTTCTCGGGATCGCGCAGGTCCTCAAACGAGTGGATGCCAGGCAGATCGGAATACGGCAGCCCGTATCGCGCCATACCAGGACTGTAGGCATAAACGGGGGGATCGGCATCGTTGAGTCCCCATCGTGGACCTCCGCTGCCATTGTGCGGCGCCCGGATCAGCCGCCGATGCGAGTCATAGTTGGGCGCTTCGGGATCTTCATTGAGATACAGACCAGCGAAGCGACAGGCCCGGTTGCGATTGCGGGCATGCGCCGGCTGGGCCAAGCACAGGAAATAGAAGTAGATATAGCTCTCGCTCTGATGGAACTGGTCATAGCCACGCTCATACTCCTTGTAGATCGGTCCCAGTTCCGTCAGCTGGCGCGTAATGCCGTCCCACAGCCCTTGGCTTCGCTCCCGCAATTCCGCGTTGCCCGCCAGCAAGTGGAGCAGCGGCCAATTCTGCGCCGCTTCGTAAAAGTCATCCGCGCCATCGCGGGTTGGCGGATAGGTATCCCCCCAGATCAGTCTGTCGTCCTCCACGTACCGTTGCAAAAAGGGCTCCACCGAAGCCTGCATCAGGTCGATCAGTTCCCGCTGGCGACGGGCCCAGCCTGGAATCGCGGGCAGGGGCGTTGCCTGGGGCAATGCGATCGGGTTCATGTGCATAGGCGTATGTCGCAATCCAGTCGCCGGCTTTCGGCGACTTCCGCGCGGATCAATCCGATCCACTGCACGCGACAGCGGCACCGCGCACGATACGCGACCCAATTCCCCCGCCGGATCCAGCCGGCCTGGGAGGCAACGTCACGGAAGAGGCCATTTCCTTCCCTGCAGCTTCCATGCAGTGCGTCATGGCTTGATTCCACCAGGGTACAAAACAGTGTGCAGGAAATATCGTTGGCACCCGGCTGGCCATCCCGCAATCGACAAATTTCCGCTTCCAGCGCCTAGACTTCAACCGCTTGCAACTGGGGCATCCGTCCTGTGCGGTCCAACAGTCGCCCGCCGCGCCGGTGGCAGCTGCGTCAGAGGGCTGTCCGACCTGGATCAACATTGAGAAAATCCTGTGAACAGGCGCCGATAGACTAGCGACCCGTCAGGCCAGTCACCATAACACCTTCAATGATGTGGCGTTGGAATATCGCATACAGGATCAGGACTGGCAGAGTAGTCAGCGCGGCAGCGGCCATGGAAAGCCCCTGCATGGTGTAGCCCTCGTGCTGCAATATGGAGAGGCCCACGGGCAGCGTCCGCATCTCGTTGGAATTAAGCGCGATCAAGGGCCAGAACAGGTCGTTCCAGCTGCCTAGGAAAGTGAATATGCCCAGCGCAATCAACGCGGACTTCGACAGCGGCAGAATGATGCGCCAATAGGTGCCGAACTTGCCGCATCCATCGATGATGGAGGCATCTTCCAGTTCCTTCGGAATGGACTGAAAAAATTGACGCAGCAGGAATATGCCGAACACGCCCGCCCCTGCGGGCCAGATCAATGCATTGTAGGTATCCAGCCACTCCAGATTGCGCATGATGATGAAGGTGGGAATGAGGGTGACTTCACCGGGAATCATCAAGGTGCCGAGCACGAGGATGAAGAGGAAATCCCGACCGGGAAATTCCAGCCGGCTGAATGCGTAGGCCGTCAGGCTGTTGATGATCAACACTAGGGCGGTGACGGAAATGCTGACGATGAAACTGTTGAGCATCCAGCGCATGATGGGGAGATTGGGCCAGGTCACCAACAACCTGAATGAATCCAGCGTAGGGTTGCGGGGAATGTATTCCACGGGCCAGTTTCGCACCTCCGCCTCGGGCGTAAAGGCTTGGGAAAACATGTAGACCAAGGGCATGAAGGTGATGAACGCCAAAGGAATCAACAGAATCAGGATGATCACGGAATCGACCCGGTTCCGCACCGTCTGACGCTGCCAGAAAGGAATCAGGAGAGAGGACGGGTGTTCCAAGGACTCTGCCATGTCGCATTCAATATTCGATCCGGCCGCCCAGGAAACGGAAATTGATCAGGGTCACAATCAGGATTATGACCGCCAGGGAAAAGGCCAGGGCGGACGCGTAGCCCATCCGAAAGAACCGCCAGCCCACATCGTACAGGTACATGACGACCGAATACGAAGAGTTGCCAGGCCCCCCCAAGGTCATGATCCACATTTGGCCAAACACCTTGAAATGAGCAATGAACTGCGTAACCACAATAAACAAGGTGACGGGCTTCAACAGAGGCATGGTAATGCGGGTAAAGGACTGCCAGCGATTCACCCCGTCAATCCGCGCCGCTTCGTAAATCGGAATGGGAATGTTGAGCAGACCGGCCAAGAAGACCAGAAACGGGAAGCCAAATCCCCACCACACGGTCGCCACCGACAGGATGGGAATGACATATCTCTGGGTGCCCAACCAGCTTTGGGGTTGCAGTCCCAGCAGACTGACATAGTAGTTGAGCAATCCGAACTCGGTATTGAACACCCGAGCCAGAATGACGGCCATGACCGCCACCGACAGCACCACCGGGGTATAGAACAGAAACCGCAAGAACTGATAGCCGGGCGGCCGCTGACGGATCAGGATGCTCGCAAACAGCCCCAAGACTAGGTTGCCGCTCACCGTCAGCGTAGCGAACAGAATGGTGTTCCTCAGGGACAGCCACCATAGGCTGTCCTGGTACAGTTCGCGATAGTTCCCAAATCCCAGAAAGGGCTTGTCAGGCAGCAGAATGTCCCAGTTGAAAAGGCTGATATAGAACCCGTATACATCAGGCCCCGCCAAGAACAGCAGGAAAAAGAGAAAGTACGGAACCAGGAACAGGTAGTTGGGCAGCAGCTTGCGCCACCGCGGCATGGGCTTTGCCACGGGTTGGGCATCCGGTGCCGATGTCATGGGATATCAGTGTTGTGCAGGGAAACCGCGCTGCCGGACTGGGCAGTCCGGCAGCGTGGCGATCCGGCATGGATCTTGGATTCAGGCGGAACCGCGATCCAGAATCTCTTGAACACGAGTGTGGGCCTCGCCAACCCCTTCATCCAGCGTCTTCACGTTGGTGATGACCGCTTCAAACTCCTGTTGGTAGGCGTTTTGGATTTCGGTGATGTTGCCGTGCTGTTGCTCCGTCCGTCCAATGCTCTGAAACTGGGAACCGAAGTTGCCCGTATGCCAGTGATCCTGCAGCGTCGGCGAGTTCTGCAAGGAAATGCGGGCCGGCGGCTGGCCGGAACGCGCCCAATCCAATCCGTGATTGGAGAGCCAAACAATGAAATCCGAAGCGGCCGCAGTCCCGTCTTCGTCGGTACCACTGGGGATTCCCATCACGTGCGCGCTCATCCAGGCCTGCGGTTGCACCAGCCCGTATTGCGGGACCCGCCAGAACACCGTCGTGCTCTCCAAGTCGCTGTCCCGGACAAAGTTCAACCACCAAGAGCCGGCGATCGCCAGCGCCAGCGCTCCATTCTGGAATGAATCCGTCATGCTGTAGCCAACGGGCACCGCGTGCAGGTGATGTACATGAACCATCTGGTGCCAGAAATCCAACGCTTCACGCACGGGCTCCGAATCGATCGTGGACTGGGTGCCCTCTTCGTTGAGCGTATTTCCGCCATTCTGCCACATGGCTTCCAGCATGGCCCACCGGCGCCAGAAATGGGAATGGAAGGCATGCTGCACAATATCCTCGGGGTCGAAATCGCTATCAGTAGGATTGCGGCCGGCCGAGTCCAGTGTCAATTGGGACATCTGTTCCAGAAATTCGATCCTATTGGTCGGCGGGGTGTCCGGATTCAGCCCCGCGGCCTCCAGCAGCTCCACGTTGACATAGCCACCGGACCCATGGGTATCCAGCAGCACACCCAAGGGCGAACCTTCCCAGTGGATGTTTTCGAACACGGCGGGAATGAAGTCGTCACGCGGAACACCCATGGAATCGTAGAAATCATCTGCCGGGCGCAACACGTTTCGAGGGCCCCACTGTCCGATCGCCCACTCATGGGTGATGATCATGTCGGGAGGGTTGCCCGCAATCACGGAGGAAGGCACTTTCTGATAGAAAATGTCCCACGTGAGAAGCTCCTCGTTGACCGTGACGGAACCCATTTCATCCATGTACTGACCCACCAGTTCGGTGAAGGTCTTGCCATCGGCGCCGCCCAGACCGTGCCACAGGTCCACCTCCAAGGCCTCGGGCATCACGGCCGCGTCTGGCGCCGCCGCATCCGGCACTTCTGCCACACAGGCGGCCAAGGCCAAGACGGCCATGCCACCGGATCCAACCAAAAACTGTCGACGACTTAGATGGGACATTCCCAATCCCTCCTTAAAGCATAGGGCGTGCATTGTACTGTACCCAGACGGGAAACCTTTTCTATCATCAAAGGGGATTGGAGTCAAAGTTTTTCGTCCTGTTTCGCAGAGCGCTCGCAATCCCAGTGCTGGACAAATACAAACATTCCTGACACTCTATTTGGCCGACACTGCAGTAGGCAGGTGACGGAGGTCTGCCTCGACCTGATTGCGGTGGTCCCCTGACGCGGGATCCGCTCCGTGTCTGCCTGCTCCTGACCAGTCCTGCTGACGGCATAATTGCGGGATGTCGGGCTCAGCCGCATGAGACTATGTGGGGCATGGCAGCACCGGACAAGGACCCCTCCTCCACACCCAGCGATATGGGTGGCAGCGAGAGTTCCGAGGCTACCGAAACCGACGGCTCGTTCGGTCTCCGACACTGCGGCAGTTCAAGTTCCGGTCAGCAAGCTGGAGATATCCGCCAGATACATCTGGCAGCCGTTGCCCTCGTGGGCAGAATCAAAACCGACCAGTCTGATATCTCGACTCGCTCGCGGATGGATCTCAACACCTTGCATATGGATGCCGATCCTCCACCCCGGAATAGCCGCATTCCGGACTCATATCCTGCATACGATCGACGTCCATGGCCAAGGGCGTATTCCGCCGATTTCAATATTGAGCAGCCGTGTTGCAACACAGTTCTCTTCTTGGTCATTCCACATCGCTTCCCGCGCGGCGCCAAGCCGCCACCGCAGCATGCACCTCTGCTGCCAGCCCCAGCTGGAACAATCTCAGTCCAGCGGTCCCCGTTTTCCGATTGATGAGGCCCAAGCGGACTGCAGAAGAAAGCGACGGATTGCTTGCGGATGGGGTCTCGTTTCAAGGTGGTGCCCTGCAGCATATTGTGCAAAAGGGCCAAAACAGTGCCTATCCCTTGACCCCATAGGTCACGATGCCCTGTATGAAGTATTTTTGCGAGAAGAAAAAGAGCAGCAGAACCGGCAGCATGACAAACAGGGAGGCCGCCATCAACAGGTTCCAGCGCTGGATGCCATAGCCACCATAGCCCTGCAGGATGCGCAGGCCTAGGGACACGGTGTAGTTGGACACACTGTTGAGATATATCAGAGGACCGATGAAGTCATTCCAGTGCGCGAGAAACGAAAAGATGGCGGCCGTGGCCAAGGCCGGACCCGACAGGGGCAAGACGATACGGCCATAGAGCCGCATCGCGCCGCAGCCGTCAATGCGGGCGGCGTCATCCAATTCCAGAGGAATGGTCATCATGAATTGCCGAAAGAGGAAGACATAGAAGGCCCCGCCGCCCAAATAGAAGGGCACAATCAGGGGCAGCAGCGTGTCGATCCATCCCAAGTGCTTCATCAGCACGAAAATCGGCACCAGTGTCACCTGATACGGGAGCATCATCGTGCCCAGGACAACGAGAAACAGGTAGTCGCGCCCCCACCAACGGAGCCGGGCGAAACTGAAACCCACCAGACTGGCGGACAGTAACTGCCCCAACACGGCCGCAATGGTGATGATCAGCGTGTTTTTGAAAAAGACACCAAAGGGCGCGTACTCTTGGGTGAACGCCTCCTTGAAATTCCCCCACAGAATTGGCTGTGGAATCCATTCCGGCGGAAACTTCATGACATCGCCTGCCTCCTTCAAGGCCGTGGAAATCATCCAGACAAACGGTATCAGGAACAGAAACGCGCCCAGACTCATGATTCCATACAGGAGTGTCCGCATGGTGAACGGGCCGACCGAACCCCAGGGGCCCCGTCCCTTTCCCCTGACAGCTTGGATTCCCATGAGAAACCTCAACGTCCCTTGATCTCGCCGGCGTAAAAAACCCACAGAGAAGAGGAGCGGAGGATGAAGAGGGTAACCAAGAGGATGTACACAAAGAGCACCCAAGCCAACGCCGCGGCATATCCCATTTTCAGCCATTGGAACGCGTTGTTGTAGAGATGCAGCATGAAGAAATGAGTCGCCTGCCTTGGGCCTCCCGCGGTCATGATGAATGCCTGCGTAAAGGTTTGAAGAGCCGCAATCAACCCGATGATCAGGTTGAAGAGTATGACCGGCGAGACCATGGGCACCGTGACGTGCCAGAACCGGTACACAGCATGGGCCCCGTCCATTTCAGCCGCTTCGTACAAGGACTGTGGCACTCCCTGCAGACCCGCAATGAAGATGACCATGCTGCCGCCGACACTCCAGAGACTCATGATGATCAGGGCGGGCAACGCCCAGGTCGGACTGAGAAGCCAGCTAGGCCCTTCGATGCCCACCAGGCCCAACAGCCAATTTGCCAAGCCGAAGTCGGAGTTGAATATCCATTGCCACAGGATGGCCACAGCCACGCCGGACACAACGGAAGGCAGGAAATAGATGGTGCGCCACATGGATATGAAGCGGATTTTCTGGTTCAGCAACAGCGCCATCAGAAACCCGGACACCAGATGGAGCGGAACCCCGACCATAGCGTACACGGTCGTCACTCTGAGCGAATTGTAAAAAAACTTGTCCTCCCGTAACATGACGCGATAGTTTTCCCATCCGATCCAGACCGGGGCCCGAATGAGAGGGTACTCGGTGAAGCTGTAATAAATGGACCAGATCATGGGCCCAAGCGTGAAAATCAGAAATCCGAGAATCCAGGGCGAAGCACAGAGCCAACCCGCAACGTGAGGTCGAATCTGGCCCCAAAGGGTATAAAGGCGCCTGTTCCGGGTTGCGTACACGTTTCCCATGGAATCTCTACCAATGACGGCAAATCGATCCGGTCCGCCGATCCACCCCTTCCGCGACATGGGCGCCGCGGAATCCTGGCAAGTATGTTGTTCCCTATGGCACGAGAAAGCCCAAGCCTTGCATTTTGGTCATCCCGATCGATCAATGGTGGAGTGCAGTGTCTTCCATTGGGCCCTCAAAGCCCAAGGCGATGGCATCGGCCGTGGTCGACCAAGAGGCGAGAGGCTCAGAAAAGGGCATTGACGCTGGCCGCCATATTCTTCAATCCTTCCTCCACACTGACGCGCCCTTCGAATATCTCGATCTGCCATTCTGTGGTTGGCTGCATCATTTCACCCCAGGTCACCACCTCGTGTGTGGGCAGGGCAGTGGTCCACCGCTGCATTGCAAAGGCGGCTTTGCGGTTGGCGGGTCCCAGATCCGGATTGTAGTACAGCTCGGCCGAGTCGTGGCGCACGGGAGCCAACACATTGGCCTTGGCCAGCCTGTCTTGCGAATCCTTGGATAGCAGGTGGGTCGTCAAGGCCCAAGACTGGTCTGGGGTCGGGGTGTTGTTGTTGATGACAATCCCGACAATGTTGGTCGTGCCTCCCCTTTCTTCTGTGGCGGGCGAGAAGGGCAGCAACGAAATGTTGTAGCTGAAATCCTTCAATTGCTCGTTGAGGAAGGACATTTCCCAATTGCCCGACGGATACATCGCGATTTTACCGGTCTGAAACAGGCTGTTCGCTCCTTCGGCCTGCAACGCCTCGGGACTGGGTGAAATGCCATCCTCGTGGTGCAGGTTCACCAAGTAATTCCATGCCTCCACGGACTCGGGGGAGTCAATGATGCATGCAGAATTGTCAATGTTCAGGAAATCGCCGCCGTTGGCGCGCACGAAGTTAAGCCAGCCGGTCTCTATGCCGCCCGTGGCATAGAGACCCCACATCGCGGTGTCATCCCCCGAAGTCTCGTGGAGAGCCAGTCCATATTCCCGGAACTTGTTCCAGTCCATTTCATCCTCGATGTCGGCAGGTTGGGCCAGTCCCTTGCTGTCAATGTAGTCCTCGTTGTAATAGAGCACGATTGAGGTGTACATATAGGGCATGCCGAACTGCCTGCCCTTGTAGTGATAGAAGTCAACGGCTTCCTTCCAGGAATTGGCGATGTTGTCCTGCATGTCCTGATCAAAAGACGCCCGTTCGGTCATGTCGAATAGAACCTCGCGGGCGGCCCACGACCAGTAGTTGACGTTGTTCATGAAAAAGATGTCGGGGCCAGCCCCTCCGGCAATGGCGGTCTGAATCTTGGTCCAATAATCGGACGGCGCTTCCACGGACACCGAGACCGACGGGGTGGCTTCCATGAAGGTCTGGCCCATTTCCAACAGCGAAGGGACAGGGCTGGGCCACCAGACCCAGACGCTCAAGTCGGCAGATTCTGGATCGGCGCCCGCTCCGGCTCCAGAGTCGCCCACTCCACAAGCCGCCACCATCCCCGCGGCGCCCAAGCCCACGACCGTCTGCAAGAAAGCGCGACGTGAAAGATTTGTCCTCATGTGAATCTCCTGATACGAAATGCAATGAATTCGGAAAGGTCCAATCTGACTAACGATAGCAACCTTTGGTCCCTTGCCCAAACGGCTTTGAACAAGCGAATTCCTGTTTCTACAACAGAAGCATACCCTTGAGTTCCCCGCGGCATTCACTCAGAAGAGCGCAAGCGGCCAGAATTGGGTCTGCTGGCCGCAGAGGTGCAGACCGCATCCGGCTTGTCCATCTCATGTTCTGTCTGGAGCGCAAACAAGAGCTGGCCCCGATGGAGATCCCAAACCCAGTTGCGACCCCTGATTGTGCTATCGAGCAGGAGTTTCCGGCTCTGTACAATCAGAGCAAGGCAATGCATCCAGAGCGGCGTTTTCTTGCCGTGCCACGCTCCGCGGGGAATCTCAAGCCGCCTCCCAAAGCGGCAAGACAACAGATTCCAACGATGCATGGCCAGCTTGCGCCTTGGGAGGTATGCATGCACCGTTCCCGCGGCCGACACCCAGACAGAACGGGAGCGCGGCTCACCTCATTGCATTCAGGGCGTCCTCTGCAAGCTGTCGATGATCAAGTAAGGGCTCGATCCCGAACAAGGCGCTTCCAGTCAAGACGCTTGTCGGCGAGTTGGCCCAAGAAATCAGACGCTGCAAGCACTGCATGCCAATCGAGACCCAGCTTGCCGAAACGAATCACGCGAGTCACCGATCCGACCCCTGCCTATGGTCCTGTAAAGATGAGTCGTACGGAGGCCATGGCAGGCAATACCATAGTCAAGCAGAAAACAAGACCGATTGTGACCATGATGCATATGACGTCCCTGTTCATTGGTTCGATTACGGTTGGGGAGAAACACTTCTGTCGATTTCCCCTTCCGCATTGCACTCCGATTTCCCACATCGCCATGACCGCTGACAGCCGCCACCGCTTGCGCCAGCTCGTAGCGTTTGTCTTGCCATCTGCGGAAAGAGGAGTGCGACGCCCTGCATGGAATTGATATTTTGTACGCTTTTTTGATCATGACGAAAGGATTTCAAGTTTCGGACAGTCGCGAAGCGGAGAGTATGAGCACCGGTCAGAGACGACGTTGCAAGCGTTTGCACCTTTGGGCCTCTAGGTGCAGACAGGATCGGGTGGCGAAGCCAATGGAGATACGTCGGGCTCGTTTGGCCTATATGCGTATATCTGTGCACCCAAAGGATCCAAATGGGGGGCGTCATGATCAAGGACAAACCAGCTCTAGAGATATACCCGGCGGCGCAGAGACCCTGAGAGCAAATCCGCACGGCCCCTTGTCCATCTGCGCGGAACCCTTGAAGCTGCAGCATGGTCTGGAATCCAGCCAAGGAAATCAGATGCTCGTATCCTGTCCCTGTTTGTTGTGCATCTATTTTAAATATACAATAATACATTCTTATATTGTTAAAATAGAATGAAGAACGTGTACGGCCTCTTGCCAATCCCAGAGTCACAACCTGTCTAAAATCTCTCCGCCGCCTCTGTCGCACGACAGTACCTTCAAGTCTCTGTTCCGGCACCTCGCGGTGATCGAGGATTTGCTGGTGTACTTCCTGCCGGAACTGCAAGGATATAGGCCGACCACATCGCTGTCGACCGAAGTGCACCATGTGGATGCGGAGCATGATCCCCGTCTGCAGCGGCGGCATTCGGATCTGGTCTGGCTCTTGGAAGGAGACTCTGGACGGGTGCTGCTGGTTCTGGAACACCAGTCCGGAAGCGACTTGCATATGACGGAGCGGATGTATAGATATATGGACAATGCCCTGTCCACCCTCCCGGATGCGGACCGGGGGAACCTCCGCGTCTATCCACTCGTGTTCGGAGCCGGCCCCCAACACTTTGGGACATGGACCCTGTACCGAACCGACAGCAGTAACCTGTTATCCCGCGACAAAACTGGACCGCTCATTGACATCCATGACTACCCTTTCCCCACGGACGCCGCTTTCGGATTGCCCACAGACAACCTGATGACCATCGTAATCGCCTTGGAGCGCCTGCAATGGGCCTTGCGCGCGAGTAGTCCCGGCAGTCCCTCTGCGGTGGCCGCCTACAGTAAGATCATGGAGATTGTGCAACAATGGCTAAAACCCCACCTGCCGGCTGCCAGCAGTGAATTGGGGGATGCCTTTGCGGTCTGGATCGCCACTGGCATGCAGAATTTTCTGCGCAGTTGGCCAACCAGCCGCAAGGCCATTGCGGATATTTCTCGTTTGCACTTTACAGCATTGGAGCAGGCTATGATTACCGTGCAGGATTTGGTCCAGGAAGGTGTCCAGAAGGGCATCCAGGAAGGTGTCCAGAGGGGCATCCAGGAAGGTGTCCAGAGGGGCAGACTGGATACGCTGACAGACTACGTCAGAATGGAGTGGGGGGATGAAGCTGCCACTGACTTCTGGACTCGGCTGGCTGCCGCCAACGTGGAACTGCCCACGCTGACGGATCTGCAGGGCAGACGGCTACGACAGGAACCGCCGCTGCCGCGGGATATCCGTTAACAGGGACATTGAACCTGTGTTTGTGTTTTGACAACGGCCGCGGCGGGCAAATGGCAACCCCACAAGATGGACAGGGCCGCGGCGCCGACCTATGCTCCACGATCCTCCGGCAAGCTGGTATGTGGGAACTCTCAAGGAACGTCGCTCACATCCTTGGAGCACAGATTTGGACTGCCACGAAGCCATCCGGCTTGCACTTGGACGTAAACGACAGACGGGCATAAGGCAGAAATCATGGCCCTGTCTGCCCACATGGGCGCCCGGCTTGATGAGCTGTATGGAAGGGATCCCGGACAACTAGGCAACACAGGCGCCGCAGACCCATCAGGCCCCGTGGCCAGAATGGCAATGGCCACCGTCTGTCAATTGGACGAGTCATTTCCCAGAGTCACTTCCTGCGGCGCCTCGTCCCCAGCATAAATCAGATACCGGACTGGTTGCACCGAGACCGCGACTCCTTCCTTGACGGGCAGGGACTTGGCGGCATACACCGTGAATGACGATGGCGCCTTCGCCGGGGTCACCAGCAGTTTTCGATAATGGCCCATGTCCATTGCCTGCTCCACCACGCCAGGCCAGCCGTCACCGTCGCTCTCCAGGCTGATGTCAAAGTCCTCGGGTCGAATGGCCACGGTCGGTTCCATGTCGTGTCTGGCTGCAGGCGTCTGGGGCAGGGACAAGGTCCCCACCTGCAGTTGTGGGCCGTTCCAGCGGGCGGGCAGCAGATTCATGGCGCCGATGAATTCCGCCGCGAACAAGGTGCGCGGCCAAGCATACATGCGGCTGGGAGCATCCAGCTGCTCAATCTGGCCGCCCCGCATCAGGGCAATCCGGTCCGCCAGACTCAAGGCCTCCTCTTGATCGTGCGTCACGAAAATGGTTGTGATTCGGAGCCGTCGCTGAATGCGCAGCAGCTCTTCCCGCAGGCGCAGACGCAATGCGGCATCCAGGCTGCTGAAGGGTTCGTCCAACAGCAAGATCTTGGGTTCCAACACCAAGGCCCGGGCCAGGGAAACGCGCTGTTGCTGTCCACCCGACAGCTGAGTCGGATACCGCTCCTCGTAGCCGGGCAGATTGACCAGTTCCAGGCCGGCCGTCACTTTCCGCTGGACCTCTTCGCGGCCCTGGCGACGCAGGCGCAGGCCATAGGCGATGTTCTGAAACACCGTCATGTGCGGCCACAGCGTATATTGCTGAAACACCATCGCCGTCGGCCGCTGGCTGGGACCCAGTCCCAATATCGACTCGTCCTCGATGCGAATGTCACCGCCGCCGGGAACTTCAAACCCGGCTATCAAGCGCAAGGCCGTGGTCTTGCCACAGCCGGACGGCCCCAGCAGGCACAGGAATTCGCCATCCTGCACTTCCAAGTCAATCTCCCGCACGGCCGCCACCGAGCCGAAGCGCTTGGTCAAACCGTGCAGGGATAGAGTAGCCATGCCTTGCTCCTTCCGAGGCGACCTCAGACCCCAAAGCCGGAGGCCAGAGTGTCGCCGCGCAGGAATCGATTGGCGGTCAGGAGCAGAAGTAGGGAAGGCGCCCACAACATGACCGAGAGAATGGCCCCGTACTGCACAATGACTTGGTTGTTGATCAGGGAAATCATCACCACCGGCAGCGTGCGGACCTCCGGCACTCCGATCAGCAGCGCGCCCTGGGTCTCGTAGAAGGCGCCCACAAAGGTCAGGAGCAGGGCCGCGGCTAGGGCCGGCGCCACGAGGGGCAGTGTAATCTGTCCGAAGACCCGCACAGGAGAAGCCCCCACATCCAGCGCCGCTTCCTCCAAGGCGCGGTCCACACCCTGAAACGCCGCCGTCGGTATCCAGATCATGAAGAGCAAGGTGTTCACCAATTGAATGAGAACCACACCGGCTACCGTGCCCACCAGTTGCAGCCGAAAGAAGATCACGGCGATGGTGATGTACAACCCAAAGCGGGGAAAGGCATTGGTGGCCAGAAAGGAAAGCAGGAAGAGGGTCCGTCCGGGAAAGCGCATCCGGGCGAAGGCATAGGCCGCAGGCAGACAGATCACGGCGGACAGGACTGTCACGGTCAGCGAAATCCAGACGCTGGTGACGAAGCCGGTGGCTATGTCCGCCCTGCGAAACGTGTCTGGCCAGTACTGGACGCCCCAGGTGGTAGGCAGCAGGGACGGGTAGTTCCAACGTTGGGTAAAGGCCCACAGAAAGACATTCAGCATCGGCCCCATGATGAAGAGAAACAGGGCCCCGGCCATCACCAGACCTAACCAAGGCTGCCGCCACATGAACCGCCAGCTGCGAGCCCACAGCGAATCCAAGGTGCGGAGGGCTGCCATCAGATGCCTTCCGCCACCCGCTGACGCACCACGGAGCGCACATAGAGCAGGCTGACCACGCCACTGATTAAAAAGGTGATCACGGCCTGCACCTGCGCACGGCTGGGTAGGTTGGCGTCGTAGAAGGTGCGCCGCATGTAGACTCCCATCATTTCCGGGGAAGCCGGCCCCAGCAGATAGGGAATGGTGAAGGCCCCGAAGACGGTCAGGAAATTCAACGTCAGCGCGATCAGCAGGGGCCGCTGCAGAAGCGGGATCACGATGCGCCAGAATATCTGCAGGCGATTGGCGCCTACATCTTGCGCCGTCTCCAGCAAGGGATCCGGTATTTGGGCCAGCCCGGCGGTCAGGATCAGCACAGTCACCGAGATGCCCTCCCATGCCAGGCCCACCACAATGCCGGCAGGACGGAGATAGGGGGAGACGAAACCCTCGTACCCGAAGAGCAGATGCAGGAATCGGTCCAGCCAGCCGTTGTTGCCCAAGAAGCGAATCAGCGCGTACGCGGCGATGATGCCTGGCACAAAGAGGGGAAACATGGCCAGTATCTGGATCATGTCGCTCAACCGTCCCTGCGTAAAGCGCAGGAACAGGGATATGGGCAGACCCAGCAACATCAGAACCGTCACCGTGATCACGGCAATGCGCAGACTGAAGATCAAATTGGTCACGGCCAGCGGCGTGGCAAAGAACTCGCGGTAGTCGTCTCCCGAGAACCGCAGCCCGCCCGATGGCGTGGGCGCTGTCAGGGTGTCAAAGACGGAGAGCGAAGCCGGATAGAGGATAAGAGTCAGCATCACCACCAGCGGCAACGCGACCAGCAGATAGCCCAAGGCCATCTGCCGCCATGAGGACGGGCCGCCTTCAGCGGCCCGTCCCTTGAGAAAAGTCTTGGATCCCGAAGAGGCCACGCCGGGACGAGTCCTATTCCCGCTCTACATCCGGGGCCACATGCGTGTACCAGCCATCGAACATGGCGGCCCGCCAGGAACCACTGAAGGAAGGCACTGTGTCCGTGATCACGTCATTGAAGTCTTCCTGCAGTTCACTGGGCAGCAGATCCCAGCTGATGGCCGGAAATCCGCCGATCACCCGCACGACGGATTCCTGCGCGGCCGGAGAAAGTAGGTAGTTGGCCAGAAGCAAGGCTCCCTCCAGATCCCGGGCGTTGGAGGGGATGACGGAGGTAGCATAGCCACCGACCATGGGCAGGTCCTCCAGCTGAATGAAACGGGTATTGGGAGGCAGCAGGCCAAGACCCTGGGCCTGCAGGGCCTGATCCGACCAGATGGTAATCATTGTCACCAGATCATCCACCAGCAGGCGCGTTTCCGCCGAAGAGCCGGAGGGGTAGGCGCCGTTGTCATAGAGACAGGGCTCGATCTCGTTCAATTGATCCCAAGCGCCGGCGAAGTACGTGTCATTGATCTCCGCGATCTGTTCCGCTGTCAACTCCTCCGATCCGTAGGCGGCCGCGTAGGCGGCCGTGGAGAAAATCGAGGGATCCAGTCCGTTGGCCTGAAACACGGCCCGCGTCACAAACTCTCTGCCGGCACCGGTGGTGTCGGGACGGGGATAGATGAATTCGCCGGGGAAGGCACAGACCCAGTCTATGAGTTCCGGCCAGGTGGAAGGCACAAATTCCGCGGGCACTGCCTCGTCATCTGCGCCTATGTGGCCCCCCTCCTTGAGTATCTTGAGCAATCGGTCCTCGTTGTAGGCTAGGAGCACTTGCGAACCGCGATAGGGAATGTCAAAGCCGGTGCTGCTGCCCATGGCCGAGTCAATGACATTCGCCAAGTTGGGCACATTGGTTTCGGCAATCTCCTGCCACAAGCCCGCGTCCAAACCGCCGATGGGGCGCAAGGGGTTGAAGGTCTCGAAGTAATCCGAACCGGGATCGGCCTCGGTCTCAAGGGCGGCCATGGCCCGGTCCGCGATGGGACCGTTGCCCCCACCGCCAGATCCGGTGTGGATAATGTTCAGTTCGTAACCGGGGTGGGTGGTCTCGAAGTCCGGCTTGATGGAGTTGCTCCACCAATCGGATATGTTGGTATCCGATTCAATGTACACATCAATGACCGTGGTTTCGGGCGCGGCGGCGGGACTTGCCATCGGTGCGGCCGTGCAGGCCGCGCCGAGCCCCATGACCATCAACACCGACATCAACCACAAAACAGGACGCGGCAACAGACGAATCATGGAATCCTCCTACAAGGCAAAATCGCAACCATGGAATGATACCCAATTATAGGGTTGATCCGGCATCCATCCGCGAGCAAAGATCCCAATTTTTCCTTGCCGTTGTGAAGTTCCCATTGTGAATGTATGCAAAGCGCTACATCAGCCCTGCTGTCGGATTACCGGATAGGCTCCGCCCTGGCTGTCCACCTGGAGCGGTTCCCCCGGCAAGGCCTGGTCCGGCGCCGTGATCACCCGGCCATCCACGGTGCGCACTACGCTGTAGCCCCGTTCCAGCACGGCAAAGGGGCTCAGGGCCTCCAGCCGGGTCTTCACGTTGGCCAAGGTAGCACGGCGACGATCTTGGTGCAGTTGCCATGTCTGCTGCAGACGCATCTCCATCTGATCCAGTTCCTGAACCTTCTGGCGCAGAACCTGCAGGGGATGCACGTTGGACAGACGGATGGACATTTGGTCCCAGCGACTCTTCTCGAAACTCAGCCTGTGGCCGAGTGGCTGCCGCAGGCGCTCCCGCACCTGGTGCAGCCAGTGGATCACTTCCCGACGGTCCGGCGTCGCGGCCGCGGCCGCGGCAGTGGGTGTTGCGGCGCGCTGATCGGAAACGAAATCCACCAGGGTCGTGTCGGTCTCATGTCCCACCCCCGTGACGACAGGCAAGGGATGACGAACCACCGTGTACACCAGTGCCTCGTCGTTGAAAGCCCACAGGTCTTCGGCAGAACCTCCGCCGCGCACGAGGATCACCGTATCCAGAGGCTTCTCGCGGGTATGGTACAGGATGGTATCCGCCAAGGCCTGCATCAGCCGGACAGGCGCCTCCCGGCCCTGCACAAGAGAGGGAAAAAGGACTACCTCCACCTGGGGCCATCGTTCCCGCAGCGTCTTCTGTACATCGCGCCACGCGTCGGCTTCTGAACTGGTGACTACGCCCAGGCGACGCGGATAGGCCGGGATGGATTTCCGAGGCCGGTCAAAGAGACCCTCTGCCTGCATGCGGGCACGGAGTCTCTCGAACTCCGCGTAGAGCGAACCGCGACCTTCCGGCTCCAGTTGGGTGGAAATGAACTGGTAGCCGCCACGCGGCGCGTAGACATCGATCTTGCCGTAAACCCGCACTTCATCTCCGACCTCGGGCAGCCATTTCTGGCGCCGTGCGGCGCTGGCCCACATCACGCAGCTGATCTGGGCGCCTTGGTCCTTCAAGGCGTAGTAGATGTGTCCACTGCGGGCCACGGTACAGCTGGAGACCTCGCCTTGAATCCAAATGTCCTGCAAGTGGGGATCCCGGGTCAGCAGACCCTTGATGCGCCGAGTGATTTCGGTAATGCCTAGCGGTTCGTGATGAGACATGCACTCTTGGGAAGGTAAAAGGGTGGACAAGTCAGATGCCTTATCTTCCCACAGGCAGATGCATTGTGCCGGAGAGCCGACCGCCCGAAGCCGAAAGAACAGGTTCAGAGGAAAGACAGATCCGTGCAGATCAGGAACTGCACCTTGGCGCTCTGTCCGGGCCGCCGGTTTGGCCTTGATTGAAATCCTGACGATTCCGATCCACTTTCATCAGAGCCGCCACCGGGACTTCAAGGACCATGGCACCGACATCAGCCTCAGTTTCATCGATCCGGCCCTCTTGCCTGTCCTTGGCGTATCTACAGCCATCACCGGATTTGACAAGCTGATCGGAAACTGGGTACAGAGAACTGCTTTGTTTCTCTGCTGGAATGGATACGGGTGTTGTGGACACCGGCCGCGGTACGCGTTTTCGGCACAGATTGACAGCCCTGTTCCACAGTGTTCCAGTCTTCTGCCCAGTCCCTACAGACCAAACAGCCCGAACAGTTCTTGCTGACTCAATTTGGCGGAAAGGTTGAGCGTCACGTCATCCACGAGCTGATCGAACAGTTTCTGTTTCTGCACCAACACTTCGTCTACGCGCTGCTCGATCGTGTCAATGCAGGAATACTTGATCACGTTCACCTTGACTGCCTGCCCCATGCGATGGGTGCGGTCCTCGGCTTGCCGCTCCACAGCGGGGTTCCACCAACGATCCAAATGAAACACATAGGATGCCTCCTGCAGGTTCAGACCCAGACCACCGACCCGCAGTGACAGGATCAGCGCCTTGTGTCTATCATCCGTCTTGAACCGCTCTATGATGGCCGCTCGATCCGCCACCGGCACTTCACCGGTCAAGGTCAAGGGATGGAATTGCTGCAGATAGCGGCCTGCCGCAGCTACGCCTGACATGTCGCTGGTGTACTGCGAAAAAATCAAGGCCTTGTGTCCCTGAGCCGTCAGCTGGCCCAGACGATCCGCGATGTCCGCCAGCTTGCAGGACTCGCCGGTCTGGAGGTCGGCGTTACAGATCTGCTTCAGGCGCGTTATCAGCTCCAGCACATGTCGAACGCCAACTTCGGTTCCCAGCGACTTGAGAAAGACAATGCCTTCCTGCTCAGCCCGGTCGTAGCTGTGACGTTGACGACGCGTCAGTTCAATGGGTACCATGGTGATCTGTTTGGGCGGCAGATCGTCCAGCACCTCGCCTTTCTTGCGGCGCAGCTGCAACTGGCGGTGGCGCGCCCGCAACACGGCTCCGGGCCTGTATCGCGGTGGCATGCCAATGCCGTCGTGGTCGACAAATTCCAGGATCGAGGCTAACTCTTCCTCATGATTCTCGATGGGTGTGCCAGTCAGGGCCCAAGAGCGCGTGCGCCGCAGGCCCTTTAGAACCCGACTGGTTTCGTTGCGATTCTTGATGCGCTGGGCCTCATCGGCCACCACTACATCCCAAGAGTGGCGAAAAGCCGGAGACTGCCTGTCACCATGCTCCGAGCGCAGCATGTCGTAACTGACCATCGTGACATCTCTTCGCAGCTGCCATTGCCAGTGACGTTCGGATTTGGGCCCGCGGATGATGATGGCGGAGAACTCGGGAGCCCACTTGGCAATTTCATGACGCCACTGATCCAGAATGCTGGCCGGGGCCACTACCAAGCATGAGGCAATGTTGCCCTGATGTCGCAGTATGCGCAAAGCCGCGATGACCTGAATGGTCTTGCCCAGCCCCATGTCGTCTGCGAGCAACAGACACCGATTTTTCAGAAATGTCTGGACACCCTCTTGCTGAAAAGGCATCAGGGCGCCAGGCCATGTCAGCGGGTATTCTTCGGCAGGCGGAGCCAAGATGCTGCGCAGCCGCGCGGCCAAGGGCGTTCGGTCCGATTCCAAGTCGGTCGCCTGCAGACAGGTTACGGAGACAAATCCCGCTACTGCCGTCACCCATGGGGCATCCGCAGCGTCAAACACTTCCGCCAAGCCCGCGGCCACACGCTGGAACGGCTCAAATGGTTCAGCGCGCTCCTGAATGGCGTGAAGCAGCCGTTGAACCTCGGATGTTTCGCTGGGCCTTTCAGTTTCCCACAGCATTTGTGGTTGCTTGGCGTCTTGGGGTCGCGGTCCATTTCGGGAGCGGGCCGACATTCTGGCCAAGTGGACGCGGCAACACAACACCTGCAGGCCCAAGCCGTCGGTCCACAGTCCCGGCGGGATTTCGTCGGCCAAGCCAAACAACAGCCGCGGTGGAACTGCGGTGTTCCGCAGCAGGGATACCGTGAGATGTCGCAGCATACGGGGATTGAATCTATCTCCTGATCCACTGCACTCCATGCGCGCAAAACAAAAGTCTTGCGGTTCGGTGTGTTCCGATGTCTGGAACAATGCGGCCCGAATGCCTTGGCTGTCTTCTTCGTGCACCAATTTCAGCCAGCCAACTCTGCTGACCGGCATGAGGCTGTTTGGAACATCGACAAGATCAGGCATGGCATTCCCACTTGGGACTGCACAATTAGAGAACGTTATTTACGGAGTGTCATCTCGGGATGCGCGTTCCAAGTCTCGGTCCTCATTGTACGAATGGATGAATTCATCGCCTTCCGCGTGCAGCCTGTCGTCGGGATAGTGTCGCATCAAATCCCACTGGTTGATGGCAGTACGGATCTTGTAGCGCATACGATTTTGATATCCGGCCGTAGGTGTCTCGTCCTGTGGCAGAGAGGGTGCCTGCCAATCATAGGCCTCGCTGTAAATCTGCCGCAGTTTCTCCACTATCTCCCGAACTTCGGTCTCGGCGGGAGGATTCAAGGACACGCAGTCCCTTTCCAGCAATTCCATGCCGATCAATGCGTCGCGCACCAGATGCGCGTTGCGTTCACGCAGTTTCGGCTCCACGTAGTCGCGGTCTTTCTTTTTGCCTGCCGGATCAATGACAACGGCAGCAAAGTCGTCGGTTACGGTGCCGACTGACACCAACCCGGGATAAGACTCGGATCCCTGGCCGCACCAGCGCGTCAGTTCGGCATAGGACCGGCCGCGCTGCAGAAGAGAATACGATGCCACCAACTCAATTTCGTCCAGCAGCACCACCCAGCCCGGGTAGCCAGCGGCCTTGATCAGATGGGTGAAGAAACGCAAGTGCTGCGGCGGCAGATCGGATACTCGGGGAGCACGGAAGGTATAGTTGTGTTGCTGGCCTATCTGGCGCAATCCTGCCTTGACATGGGCCATCCTGATCTTGTCGCCAGCCCAGAAACATTCGATCTCGCGATTCAATTCAAAATCATGCGATCGTTCATAAATCTGCAGAGTCGCCGGGAACATGGGACTGAGTCCGTTCGCTGCGGTATTGTCGGCCCATCGGAAGAAATCGACATATTTCTCTGTATCCGGTTTCAACGCATGGCCCAGCTCCTCAATCAGCATGCCCGACTTGTCAGGCATCCGGCCACTGTCTACGGCCGACTTGAATACCTTGCCCAAATCGTACAGCGGCGTCTCTTTGCTGACTGTCACTTTGCTGCACACGAATCCCTGTTCCAAGGCCAAGTGTTCCAAATGAGTCAGCAAATGAGATTTGCCGGATCCAAATCCACCGGACACCATCAGACCCGAGGAAATAGGCCGCGAGCTGTCTTGCGCGGCAGCCTGCTCCAGCATCTCAACAAATGGGCTTTGGATCTGGGGCTGCTCACAACCCAGAATATTGACTGCAGGATTGTTTGGCACCCCACTGCGCAAGGCTTCCAAGGCCCGGCGATAGGCAAGGGTACAGGTCTTGTCAGGGAGCATGATCATAAATTTGCCTCTTGTGGCACAAGGCGCACCAGAGATGCCACGGGATTGACCAGATTGCGATCGCGCACATCGTCCATAATGCGGGTTTGCAGTGCCAGATATATACCGTAGCCACGGGATCTGTGGTCCGCGGCATCTTGCAGGAAATCCTGACCGGCTGCCACCACCAGCAAGGCGCTGGTCAGCCGGTCTGCATCGTCGATGAATTCCCGCAGCACCTCGTAGTGTTCCATAGCCATGGCACGGGTATAGTACCGTCCGTCCTTGGTGCGGCGAGGCACGGTGACACGTGCAATGTCAAATTGCAGGATTGTGCCGGCATAACCCACATGGTGGATCCAGTAAAAGGCCGATTCAATGAAGTAGCGGGCCGTGTTGCGGTTGATGGGAGTATAAATGGAAAAATGACGCACATTGCCGAGCCGTGTGTTCCTGCCAGTCAGCCATTCCAGTAACGGCTCCCCTGCATAATAACGATCGTCCACCAAGTTTTCGTGAATGCAGAGATGTGTCATGGCAACACGAAAATCCTTGGCCATGCGGGTGTTCCGCACGATGCGGGATTCCAGATAGGGTCTCAAGTCTCTGAATACCGAATTTCTCTCCAATTCGTTGACTTGGCCGATGGCATCGTAGATGTTGCCTGTTTTGGCTGCATCCACCCTGTCCACATTCAGACCGGATTCTTGCGCCAGATGCAAAATCTGGCACCGAGCCAGTAGACGCCAATCTATCTGCTCTGCCATTTCAAAGAAGATGTCCTGTGGCATATGGGCGCGTCGCGTCGCCGCGTTGAATTCAATGCAGACATAGTTTTGCTTCTGGCCCCGGTCGTTCACGGCAGCGATTAGCTCTGGCCGCAGATCATCCGATGTCACAGCAACTTTGACGGCAGCGCCACCGTTCCGGATGAAGTCTCTCAGATACTCTTGGTCAATTACCTTTAGCCATCGGGAAAACGAAATGGTGTTTGTCATGGGTCCACCTTGGCAAACTGTACACCGTAGTATTTGATGTCCTGTCCGTCCGGACCAACAAAGGAAAATACATCCCGGATCGACCGTGTGCCCGTGGATGAAGGGAAAGACACTGTATAACCCTTCTTTGTCTTCGTCTCGCCGCTCTGATCCAGTATGAAAAGGTCTCGGGCAAAGTCCGTGTGAGAATATTCGCGTCGGCTGCCCGGCAGCGAGGTAAACAGCCCGTAGACGCGGACCAGATGCACCACGGGTCCTTGACTGCTCGATACCAGACGGCCTTTGATTTCCACCTTGGTCAATTCCTCATATACCTTGTGCAACGCCTCAAGGAATGATGTTGCCTTGTACCGTGCCTCCTTGCGCTGATTTTGAATCAGGAGTGCCACTAGGCTGGACGGCCGGAGTCCGGAGACCTTTTTGCGATCGATCCGGACTGCCCGCTCGTTGGGCCGAATCTGCACTACGGAGGGATAGGAGATCAGCTGTCCATCGCGCGGGTAGACCGTCAAGTCCTGCTCGGCGGCAATTTGGAGCAATTCTTCATCATAGCCATTCTGGAGATATTCCTTCTCCTCTTCTTCCGAAAACGCCCACGATTCCTTGGCACCAGACGCATCCCGCTGCAGGTCCTGCATGGCGATATCGATTTCCACCTGGATTTTCTTCAAGGCCGCTATGTTCCCCTCCTTGGCGGCTTTCTGCATCCTTCGGGCCCGCTTGACCATATCCATTGCGGTTTTCAGCAAAGATGCAGCGGCCCCTTCGGCATGGTCAAAGGCCTGTTCAAGGCTGTCCATATGTCACGCCCTTCAGTGTCAGTGTATTTTTGGTTATGTACAATGCACCCAGGAGCTCTCCTGTCCACAGTCCTCCGCAGGCAAGGTCGAAAGCCACTGGATCAACCCGGATTCTAGCATTTGTCCGTGCCAGTTTGGTTATGACAAGCAGCTGGCAATCATGGCAAAAGACCGGTGTCGTACTGCCTTGGGGGCATGAAGACGTCTGAACGGTTGCAAAACGGGGTGTCGTGCGCGTTGACAGGGACGAATGCCTCTGTAGTCCTTGACAATCAGGGCAGTGGCTCTTCTCTGCCAAGCAGAACTGCAAGCAAGCCATGCCCGCTCAAGAGCCGGTACAACCATGGGAAACCCACCCTAGCGGCTGTCCCCAAGACATGCCGTAACATCCAGACTTGTATTTTTACATTGTTCCAAGGACCATGTGCTGTGTATAAGGACCCCCATGGCTGATCTCCAAGACACCACAGGGCAGTTGGTTCGGGAACAGTTTGCCGCTGTGGCTCGAAATTATGCGGTCAGCAAAGTTCACTCCCAAGGGGAAGATCTGCCGATGTTGCTGAAATTGGCCCAATTGTCGGGCCAAGAGACGGTGCTGGACGCAGGCTGCGGTCCGGGACCCGTGACCCTCCAACTGGCACCCTACGCGGGATCCGTGACGGCAGTGGACTTTACTCCATCCATGCTAGAGGTAGCTCAAGAGGCGGCAGCGGCCCGGAATCTCTTCAATGTGGAGTTCCAGCTCGGCAATCTGGAAGACTTGGATCCCCCCAAGACTGTCTTTGACCGCATCGTGACCCGCTATTCCGCCCACCACTGGCCGAACCCTCACAAAGTATTGCGCAGTTTTCGACGGGCGCTAAAGCCAGACGGGTACCTTCTGCTTTCTGACGTGATGGCCTCCGAGGCACCGGTCTTGGACACCTTTCTGCAGGCAGCTGAAATTCTGCGGGATCCTTCCCACGTACGAGATCACACGGCACCGCAATGGCAAGAGATGTGCCGGTCCGCCGGCTTCCGATCGCAAATGGTACATCATTGGTCACTGCGTTTGGAATTCGGGCCATGGGTGAAACGCATGGCCACTGCGCCGGCGCGCATCGATGCCTTGCACCAGCTCTTTGAGGGTGCCGGTACAGATGTCAAGACCGCTTTCGACGTAGCTGCGGACCACTCGTTTACCGTACCCTGCTGCATCCTGCGCGCGGATCCCATTTGAAACAATTAGGTGTTGTGCTGTTGAAGGTGATACACGAGAGTTCACTGACAATGTCCATGGATACACCAAGTTTCGCCGGGCAGGCAGGTTGAGAATCGCCATTTCACCACTCTACATGAAAACCGTGCGCCGCATCCGATCCCTAGAGCTTTCTCGCGCAACACGACGAGGGCACCATCATTGACGAGATCCTTTACACGGAATTCTATCCTTGAATTCTCGACCAATGCACGCGGGTGGCGTGCCAGTGCACCGGATCCCATACCCTTGGCACAAGGAGTTCTGAGAGAGAAGCCCCTGCGCTACCGAAATCTGGTTTGGCAGGCATTGGGAGAAGAACTGATTCCACTGTTCGGGCGGCTCAAAGGATATTAAGCAAGGCTTGCACAGATGAATCATGTACTTGTTTTGGATGCCAGTACTCTCTTTGACTTAAAGAAGAGGGGTTTCTGGCTTTTCTAGTGCAATTGCCTTTTCAGTTGCTTGTTCCTCTGCCCATTCGATATGAGGAGGTGATGGATTTCGCAGACAGCGAATGGGACCAGCTGGATGCCGATGACCACCTGATCACCCATGATTTGCCGCCTGCAGAAGTGGATATGGCAATAGCTATCAAGACCCAGCATCCCTGCATCTCTGCCTTGGATTGTCTTTGTCGGAGTGCAACACGAAGTCTTCCGGATGCCGTACTCATAACAGGAGATTGGAATCTCCGTCGCATTGCCGTGCAGAATCATCTTTGTGTACATGGCGTCTTATGGGTCTACGATCAAATCCAAAAAACCCATACATGCAGCCATATTCGATTGAGAACGGCCTTGGAATATTGGCAGCGTTATCCCTATGTTTACCTCCCGGAATCCGAAACTGCTGTTCGGTTGAAGGCATTGCGTTGATCTGACCTGATCCGTAGCAAGATTTTACTTCCTTGACTACAGGTGGATGCACTGACGAGTCATCCCGAGGATGATTTCCCTGATCCGAATTGCCCAATTCTGTCGCGCAAGGTGTTAGGACCTCTTGACACAGGGATGGACTATTCGTTCACTGTGCCCTGCAGTATTCTGCGAGCAGATCCCGCTTGCAGCCAGAGGTCTTCATCTCCACTGCTTTTTACAAAGGGCTTCAGCAAGGCAAGACCCACATCGTGCGAAATTCCATGTGTCCCTTTCCGACCTTCCATTGCGGCATGCCTCTTGCCTTCCGCCTGGTAAAATCCCGCTGTGGAAGGCTCCAAAACCGATCTCGCCATTCGCTTGGCCGCAGCCAAGGCACTGGCACGTCTCTCCAGCCAGTATCAGGAATCCATTCCTTGGCATGCGCTGGCGCCAGGATTTCAGTTTGAGCATCAGAACCAGCATTCCCCGCGGGGATCGAGCCCCCCGCTATGCAGACCAGGTCCAGGAAGCTTCTGAGGAAGGCCCTTTGACCTACGACATGCAAGACAAGGATCCCGGGAAACCCATGAGTCGGCTCTTGCACAAGGCACACTTGGAACAAACCCCTTTGATTTACTTGCAAGGAATCGCTCCTGCACTCTATGTCTCACACTTCCCGGTCTATGTTGCGGAATGGCATGAGCGCGCTGGAAGCGCCGACATTGCCATGGGCCTGCCTAGCACTGATCCGCGGGATCTGATAGCGCCTGCCGTGGAACAACAAGGCTACACACAAAGGCTGTCGAAAGCCAGACTGCACCAAGCGCAATTCAGGAAGAACGTGTTGGGTGCATACGGCAAGCAATGCGCCCTGACACGCATCAAAAGTCCAGAGCTGATTGTTGCGGCTCATATCATTCCGGATGCCGAAGGCGGAGAGCCTGTCGTGCAAAATGGCCTGTGTCTGTCGCAACTACACCATGCTGCTTTTGATGCTCACTTGATTGGCATAGATCCGGATTACCGCATCCATATTGCTCGCCGTCTGCATATGGCGGGGGGCAATGCCTTTGTGAAGAGCAGTTTCGAGAATTTGGCAGGTCGGCAGATAGCTTTGCCGCAGAAATCCTCGCAGCGCCCAAGACCAGAATCGCTTGCAGTGCGGTTTGCGCAGTTCCAAGAGAGGGACGCCTAGATACGCAAACTGCGTTTGCATGTTCTTTCTGCATGGGAGTCAGCGTAGTCCCGCCTGACCTGGATCCTGACGCTCCCTTTTTCATTATCCAATTATCTGAACTGGTTCGAAGATGCATACTTCCTTTTCGCCGTGCATCTTTTTCATCCGTCGCTGCCCAATGCCAATCCGAAGAAAATTTACGGTGTAGACCACGCCCTGATGTCTTCCCTAGGCTCCGGCATCTCTGTCAAGAACGGGCTGTCATCGCCAACAGATGCCATTGTCACGCATAACGAAGAGGACCAAACCTTAGGTACCCGAGGGACTGCTCAAGGTGCTTTCGGCTTGGAGATTTCTGCTGGATCCGCCGGACACAACAGAGACTATCCAGCTGCCTTGAATCCGCCTTGAAAGAACCTGAAGGCGATGTTTCAGCAATATCCTTTTGGCACCGTGACAGGGCACTTGCGCGGAGATCGGCTTTGTGCAGGTCTCTCTTTCGCAAGACGTGCCTTGCTCCGACTGCCCTGAATCTGGGCCAAATCTGTCAGGACCATCTGAGCAGAACATTGTGCTTCCCCGTAAGGAACCCAATGCTCACAAATGGGAAAGTCATCCCCATGATTTCTGAGAAAGTGGAGTTGATTGCACCGCATTTCTCTTCACCCCGATCGGCTCTGGTTGTGCCAAGAGGCCAGAAGATCCTTGACCAGCGGGCCAATCATCGATGGGCATGTCATCTGGATCCAGTCAGGGTTTGGCGTGATTGATCATGCATGGCCTAGGAAACGGGGTTGCCGTTGCATTGACATGAAGCCCATGGGAGAATGGATTCCCTGCATCGCGGGCTGCGATGCAGACCTGCTCTTGGCACGTTGCCAAATGCTGGAAAAGAATTCTGCGAGTCCAGGAGATCAAGGGGTGTAAGTGCACATGTTGATTCTGGGTCTCATGTCAGGTACCTCTCTGGATGGCATGGATTGCGCATTGACACGCATTACGGGGCAACCTCCCGACTTGTCGGTCCAGCTGGATTCATTCTCCTCGTTTCCGTTCACCCTGTCCCAGCGCAAACGCATTGCGCGGGCCTGCCATCCCGAGACCGGCCGAGTCGATCAGATCAACGCCTTGAACTTCGAGATCGGGGATTGGCTGGCGGAGTCTGCCCTGACGACTCTCCGGGTCGCCGACGTCGGACCCAAAGATCTGGATCTCATAGCCTCCCATGGCCAGACCCTCCACCATGCGGTGGGCAGCGAGATCTATCGTCCCGCCACCTTGCAGATAGGTGATCCCTCGATGATAGCCCACGCCACCGGTGTCACCACCGTGGGCAATTTTCGTACGGCCGATGTCGCCGCAGGCGGGCAGGGAGCTCCCTTGGTCAGTTACGTGGACTGGTTGTTGTGGCGTCACCCGAAGGAAGCCCGCGTCATCCTGAACATCGGTGGCATCGCCAACCTCACGTATCTCCCCGCGGGCGCCAGGGCCGAGAATGCCATTGCCTTTGATACCGGTCCCGGCAATTTGCTCATCGATTTCTTCGCCGAGCGGATCACAGGCGGGAGGCAGTCCTACGACGAGGATGGCCGTGGGGCGGCCACGGGTCGGGTGAACCATGCTTGGCTACGGACCTTGATGGACGATCCCTATGGCAGGATGTCCCCTCCCAAGACCACCGGACGCGAATATTTCGGCGCGGCCTGTGGGGCACGTCTCTGGCGGGAGGCGGAGGATCGCCGTCTCGCCTCTTCCGACCGTCTGGCCACAGTGACCGCCTTGACCGCCCATTCCATTGCCCATGCCATTCACGATCATCTGTCCGGCCCGACGGATCGTGTCTACGTAGGCGGGGGCGGAGGCCACAACAAGACCTTGATCCGCATGTTGCAGACCCAGCTGTCATCCATCCCCGTGACGGTTCTGTCAGGTCAGGAGAGAGCGGGCGATGCCAAGGAGGCCCTTTCATTTGCCGTTCTGGGGTACGAGACAATCCACGGCAGGCCGGGTAATCTGCCCGGATGCACCGGCGCCGACCGGGCAGTGGTGCTGGGGCAAATTGCCCCCGGCAAAAACTACAGTGCCTTGATGAGGCGGATTCACCAAGGTGCCCATCGTCCCGTGTGACGTGAGGCGACGCCTCCCTTGCTGTAC
This sequence comes from Caldilineaceae bacterium, assembly GCA_963422415.1. Taxonomy (GTDB): domain Bacteria; phylum Chloroflexota; class Anaerolineae; order Caldilineales; family Caldilineaceae; genus Bin34. The sequence continues at coordinate 889,846 of OY729430.1, read as the reverse complement.
AGGGAGGCTCTTGATTTTCCATGCTGCGAAATTCTGTGCCGCCGCGGCACAAGGAGCGTACGCGACCAGGCTCTGGCGACCCCTGCGCCGCAGGACGCTAGCGTGTCGTGACAAACCTGCGCAAGGTCCGGAGGGTGTTGTCCAAGACGCCCACCCGCAGAGTCTCGAAGCCATGGCTGTTGCCGCAGGCCCAACCGAAACACAAGGCTCGATCCACCGCACCCACGTTAAAGGCGATGGAAGCGTCGCTGGCCGCCTGTTCATAGACCGTAGTTTGCAACTCTACGCCCACTTCGCGGCCCGCGGCCATGAGCTCCCGCATCAGATCATGATCATAGTGCGCATGGGAATCCTTGCTCCAAATCGCCGGACGACTGTCCAAGACCAAGGGAGTGTTCGGCGACATCGGCGCCAGATCGATGGCGATCAAGGCTTCGGGCTCCACCTTGCGGGCCAGATGCATGATCCCCAAACCACCGACTTCTTCGCTGTGCGTAAAGGCGAAGAGACTCCGGCGGCGCGGTGTCTCGCCGGCAGCCTGCAGTTGGGCCAGAACCTCCAAGAGCAAGGCGCATCCCAGACGATCGTCAAAGGACCAGGCCGCCGCCATGGGATCGTCGGGACTGCCGAACACAAAGGGGCCGCGCCGGGAAGCGTGGGGCACCGCCGGAGAGCCTGCCCGCACTCCAGCTGCCTGCAGCTCCGCTGCGGTCATGCCCGTGGTGACCCAGACGCCTTCCCACCCTACGGGGTTGCGCTGACTCAAGGGAATGTGCATGGATCCCATGCTGAGAACTCCCAACACCGCACGTTCATCCCCCAGTATCTCCACCGGACCTTCCCCCAATTTCCAGGGATAGAGGCTTCCGGATCGGGCCACGTCCAGATCTCCCGATGTGCGGATCCGGGTCACCACCAGCGCGATTTCATCCATATGCGCGGCATAGCACCACCGCGGCAGCTTCGGATCCTGCCCGGCCATCTCCACTGTGACATTGCCCCCCGCATCCGTTGCGGGTGACAGACCCATCTGCTGCAGCTGATCGCAGATGGTGGCCGCGACGTGATGTTCTCGACCGGATGGGGCGGGAATGCGGACCAGCGCACGAAAACGTTCCAGCACATTTTGGGAGAGTATGGATCCTTGGGGGTTGTGTGACATGGAAGGACTTCATGGATGGACGGGACAAAGCCAATGTATACACTCGGTCGTTTTCTGGCGACGGGACACAGCTGCGACGCAGTCCCTGCAATTTCTTGTGAGACGGTTTTGGGTTGACAGGCAGTCGTACGCCGAACACTTGTACCCACTGACCCTCGGGGCAAAAGCCATGTCACGGGGCTTGTCCCAACCTTCGCCATATACGGGGCGAAGACACGGGTTGCATTGCATGTTCCGTCTTGGGACCTCGATCGCCAAGGGTATGCAACCGCCACTGCAGACCTGCATGGACACCGTCAAGACCTGCATTTCCCTCCACACCGAGGTCGACGGCGCAACGTCAGATCTTCGATCTCAATCCGGCCGTCCCGGATTGGCTTGGGCCAGCGCGGCCGCCTGGGCTATGGCGTCCTCGTCCCTGAGAGTAGGCTGGAATTCCAGCCCCACATACCCTTCGTAACCGAGCCGATCGATCTCGGCCAACAGCGCCCCGTAATCGTTTTCCCCGCCCACCAGTTCATGGCGGCCCGGCACACCGGCGGCGTGGATATGCCCCACCAGAGGCAAGTAGGTCCGCAGGTTGTCGATCAGATTGCCTTCGGTGATTTGCTGGTGATACAGATCGTACAGAATGGTCAGGGCTGGGTTGTCCACCTCGGCCACCAGATCCGCGGCTTGGGCCATCGTGGTCAACCAGTAGCCCTGATGATCCACCAGCGGATTCAGGGGCTCCAGATAGATCTTGATTCCCACATCGGCACAAACGGCCGCCAGAGTGCGGAGCCGCCGCCGTGCTCTGCGGAAGGTGGCGTCCCAACTCTCGTCCGCCAGCACGTTGCCCGTGGTCAGAATCAGGCCCGGCGCGCCCAGCCGCTGCGCCACCTGCACCGACGCCTTGACACCATCCACCAGCGCCCGTTCGGATTCCCGGGCCACCAGGCTGAAAGGCGGTTCCAACAGCAGCCCCGCGCAGGTGAGGCCCGCCTCGGCCTGGGCCGCGGCCAAGGCCGCAAGGTCCTTGTTGCTGTACGTCCAGAATTCATAGGCCCCGACATTGGTCTGACCGACGCGCCGGATCTTCTCGGCCGCATCCAAGTCTGGCCAAAACATCTCGATACAAACGGAAAGAGTAACCATGATGCCTGCCATTCGTCCTACATTGAGCCGGGTCTTCGCGCCCCTGGAACGGGACGTATGCAAGAGTGTAAAGGCCAATCCACTCTTGGCCCAAACCCTTGTGGGATTGGGAAGACCGCCCTGTCATCGCAATCATACCTTGTCGAACCTCTCCTCGTCTCTGCCTCTGTCCCGGATCACGCATGAAGCGGCGCGTCTGGTGGTCCAAGGTCATCCTTCGGCGTTTGACAGCCATCTGCTTGACGCTTTGGGCAACCGGTGCCAAGGGCAGCCAAATGCCCGGATGCTGTGGCGAGACTTCCAAGCGGACCCTTGGACACACCGCATCCCCTTGGAATCATGGCTGCAATCCGAAATCGACGCCTTTCCCGGCTTCGCCCAGGAAATCCGGAACCACTGGCATGATTTCACCGTATGGAATGGACAGGCGGCCGCGGAAGCCGCGCCCCGCACACGATCGTCGAATTCGACCCCCTCATCCCATGTCTCGGCGCAGTCGCTATGGGACCAAGCCCTACCCGGCCCCATCCTGTCACTTTGGCAACTTTGCGCGCCCGAACGGATGACCCAGTCGCTACTGGACTCGGTCCACAGGTTGCACGGCTCCGCCTCGCTCATGGAACGAGGTCGCCACCTGGCCCGACACATGGTCCAGTATCTGCGGCTGACGGCCCAGACGAAGCCGACCGACCCAGGCCCCTTTTACTATGATGGCATGCTGTTGCAGCTGCTGGAGGAACACCTGCAGCTCCCTTCCACGGCCCCCGCCACGCGTAGCGCCTCGTTCATGACAACCCCGGTCCTCGACGAGACATCGGAGGCGGATTCCCCTTCTTCCTCCTTGGTTTCCCGCATCCTGGAAATGGAATGTCCCGACCGCGTTTGGATCGGAGATCCCATGGTCAAGGTGAAAGTGCGCCTCTCGCCGACATCCCAGGAGGGTGTCGTACCTCACATGACGCTGTCCCTGCAGAAGGAGTTGCCCGTGCTGGCCTGGATTACCTCCCCAGGCTTTGACAATCTGGGATCCCATGTACAGACCCTCTGGGCGGGACCGGAACTGGGTCCCGCCGAAGCGGAGTTCGAGCTGCAGCCTCAGACTACGGGGCGCACGTACATCACGATCCACTGTCTACAGGAAGGCACCCCTCTCGGCACTCTCTCCATGCAGGTCGAGGTGTCCGATCGGATACCCGAGCAGGCGCGTCAATACACCATGGAAGCCCAGAGCTTGACCTTGGACGTCAGTGCCGAATCACCGGATCTGACCCTGTTTGTCAACTACGACACGTCACAGACACAGCCCCGGCTGTTGCTGAATCTCTACTGCGATTCCCGGTTGGCGCAGAGTTGCCCGCCCTTGACTCTGCGGGGGGATCCGCAGACCTACTATGACAGCCTGTATCGTCGGCTCTCGGACCTTACGGACCTTTTTGATCTGAAGAAGTCGGATGCCGCGGCCATGGAGAACATGCGGCAGGCGGTGCGCAAGCTGGGCCACAGCCTGTGGAACGATCTGATACCCCAGGCCTTGCAGGAACGCTACGCTCTGGAACGGGCCGAATGGCGCACCAAGTCCTTCCTGGTGATTACCGACGAGCCCTTCATTCCGTGGGAGCTGACCTGGCCCTACGGCTATCAGGGAGAGACCTGGGAAGACGAAACTCCCTGGTGTCTCTCCATGCGGATGACCCGTTGGCTCCACCGAGATCAGGAGGGTAGCGGTCTACCGGGACCGCCGGCCCACCTGGATCTCGAACGTTTTGCCTTTGTGGGCCCTAGCCAAGCCAACCTGTCGGCGGTCTCCCGCGAAGGATCGGACTTGAAGGCGCTGATGCAGCAGGCCGGCGTGTGCGACACCAGCCCACCGGCCAACACCTTGGCACAGGTCACGGCGCTCCTGGAATCCGGAGACTACGACTGGTTTCATTTGGCCTCGCACGGCGAATTTGCGGCGGCGAATTCCGATCTGGATTCCGCGCTGCGGTTGGACGGAAATCAACCCTTCACCCCCAGCTCCCTGATCGGACCCGAAGTGCAAGGGCACCTGTTTCAGCGGCGACCGGGGTTTGTCTTGAATGCCTGCCACACGGGACGCCAAGGCCTTGCCCTGACCCAGCTGGGTGGGTGGGCGAACCGTCTGGTGGGATCCGGCGCCGGTCTTTTCATGGGCCCGCTGTGGACGGTCACGGACGAATCGGCCAGACGATTCGCCCGCCACTTCTATGCCTTGCTGTTGGAAGGGGACACGGTGGCACAGGCATTGCACGGCGCGCGCGAGGTCATCCGCCAGACCGGAGACCCAACTTGGCTGGCCTACAGCGTCTATGCACACCCCAACGCGCGACTGCGGATTGGCCCTAGACAGCCGCAGCCGGTTCCAGATATAGCTTGACCGCGACCGCGGCGCTACGCCAACATGCCCTGCGCTTCGGCCGTTACGCCGGCTAGCGCCTCTTCTATGGCGACCACCTGCGCCGGCGAGGACTCTGGCATGGGAGCCCGGGGCCTTCCTCCGTCCCGGTCCTGCAGGCGCATGGCGGTCCGCACATTGGCGGGCAGATTGTCTCCGACAATCGCATTCCAGAGGGGCAACAGCTGTTTGTGCAGTTTCAGCCCCGTGGCATGATCCCCCGCCTGCACGGCTTCCCATAGATGCACGCAAGTGCGCGGCGCGGCGGCCAGAATCGCCGCTATGGCGCCCTTGGCCCCCAAACAGAAGGAGGGATACAGCAAGGCATCCACAGCGGACATGACGATGTCCTGCGGCTCGGTCCACAACAGAAGATCCGCCAGCAGCTTCATGTCTTCCGCGCTTTGCTTGACCCCTGCTACGCCGGGCACTTCCCTCAGAATCCGTACCAGCAGGTCCGGGGCCAAGTATACGTGAGGCACCACGTTGTAGATCAGGATGGGCAGATCCACGGCTTCCGCGATGGCGGCGAAGTGGCGCACATGCATGTCCGGCGTGGGATTGAACAGGTAATGCACGGGTGTGATCTGCAAGGCTGCCACATCCAGATCTGCCAACGCCTTGGCGCGGGCCACCGTCTGCCGGGTACTGTCCGTGATGACTCCCGCCACGACCGGCCCGCGCCCGGCGACCGCCTCTATGGCCGTTCCCACCACCCGCCGCACTTCGTCGGTACTGAGGGTGTGTCCCTCGCCCGTGCTGCCGCCCACGGTAACCCCCTGGACCCCCGAGCTCAACAGGTAGTCCACGTCGGCCGCGAGGGCGCGGACATCCACTTCCTCATTGCGGTCGAAAGGCGTAACCATCGGAGGCAGAATGCCTCGCAGCAGATTATTCATGAGTTTCCTTTGAGGTGTTTATGAAAGAAGCCTTGCAGTTGATGGTTCGTCAAGACCGACTGGCATTGTCCACTGATATGTGGCACAACGCACATTTTTCGATTCAATCCGATTCGCGTTTGCCTGCCAGCGGCAGACTGTCCCTGTTTTCTCCGGCAAGTTGCCAAAGTCGGCTTCCCGCATGGAATTTGGAATTTTGGGTGCACATGAAACTGTGTTGAGGCGAGGGCTGGTCAATACTTGAAGTCGGACAGATGTACCTGCCATGGGTCAAAGTTTCCCTGTATCCGGATCAGGTCAACGACATGTTTCACATCTGCTTGCACCAGAGCAAACAGATCCTCGATGTCCTGTTCCAACCCGGGTGTGCCGTAGATGGCGCCGCCGGCGAAGGAAGAAAGAACTTTCAGGGGATTTCAGACCTTGAAACTCCGGCATGCTCTCCATGGCAAGAGTTTGCAGCGCAACAAGATCATGAATCCGAGCGTATTCTGCGCGCGTGGAGGCTATCAAGGCCTTCAGTGCATGCTCCAGCGCGCCTTGCGCGGCTCTGCCAAAAGCCAGATTGAATTCAATCCGAGAATCGTAGCGCTCCATTTCTCCCTTCTGCACGAGCCTCTGCAGAGTCCTGAACTCTCCCCGCGCGTGCAGGGCGCGTTCCATGGATTCCAACTTGAAGAGGTCTGCCACGGCACGGTCCTCTGGATGCACCACCAGCGAATCTATGTCTGAAGCCGGGCCGTAGTCACCCTGTGCCCGGGATCCGAACAGCAGAATGCAGTTGATACCGGTGGCCTGCGGCACTGACAGTGCCACCAGCCGGGTCCGGTCATCGTAGGGGGTGCAAACAGTGTCCAGCATGTCTGGGCTCGGAGACGATGTCGTACTGAAAGTGCATCTTGCATCCAATTCTATAAGGAAATGGACTTGAAGCAGGGAGCGCGATTTCCGATCCGAAGAAAATCAAGGGCAACACCGAGCACAGGGTGCGGCATTGATTGGTTTCGGCAAAGCGCAGTCTGACCCGGTCGTTCACTTCCTGTTGAGCAAGGATCCGAAAGCAATTTCAGAGGGGCTTCCCAGCAAGTTCTGTGCGATGTCATCCTATCGCGTGTATGGAGCTGTCGATGGCCTGGATGCCACGGCCACCCGACGCCCGGTGGAATTTCAGGTCGCTATCTTTGAACTGCAATGCCTCTTGCACATTCCAGTCCGCAAGCTGTCACTAGGGCAACGCATGCGCTGCAAAGTAGCAGGCAGTGTACATGCGAGAGGAGGAGGGCAGTGGCCTCTTGGCTTTCCCATGATGCCGGAGACATCGAAGCTCTGTGCGAATGATTCATTGCAATCAGCGCTGGACAGCTGGTTTTTGACAATATGATGTTGTCTTTACGAATCAGGACGTAGACCGGATTCCGGATTGCAGGGATGACCCTCAAAGACACTCTCTGGCATCTCCTGATGGCCAAGTCGTCTTCCGCGCCGTCTTGAATCTTGTTGCAGGCGGAGTCGGGATCTGGGCGATGGTCACTAGTTCTGAATTGTACCGGCCATGGCGACCCTGATTCTGGCTTGGGATCTGGAATTCTGTTTCGAGGATCTTATTGGGTGGGCCGTCTTTTGAACGGAAGACATCAGCGATTTCCGCTGGATCTACCAGAAGATCAACTTCATTCTGGGCGGCTCGCTGCCACCCCTAGACTTCTATCCGACATGGCTGGGGAATCTGGCCAAGCCGTTTTCCCTTGATTTCATCATATACGCCTCTTTGTGGATCCTGCGCCCAACCGGATGCTCACGACACTGGCCTTGCAGCTGGGTTGGCTGGCAGTCTTGGGATTCTTCTTCCGCTTCCTGTCGCGACGAGCCCTGCGCCGCTTGACCATCAACGGCGGATAGCCATGAAGCGCGTTACATGGCTAGGCTTCCTTAGCCAACCGTAGCGTATCAATCTACTGTCGGCCATGGAATACCGGGTTTCGTTTGTCATCCAGATCGCCGGGCGGCATGATTCTCAACAATGGAATCCATTTCCTCTTTTGGACACTGTTCTTCGATCGTTTCAAGGAAATGCACGGTTGGACTTTGCACGACATGATCTTGCTGTTTACCGTCGTGGGAACTAGCCTTGGACTCATCATGATTCTATTTGGGAAACGCATTCGAAGCACCAAGATTGTTGCAGAGGGCGATCTGAACCGCTATCTGTCTCTGCCCCATCCTGTTTTGCTGCATGTCCTAGTCACGCAACTCGGTTCCCTCGCTGGGCGACTTCGCCTTCGGCCTTGCTTGGTTCGTGCTCGCCGGCAATTTCTCTCCGGACGATATTAGATGATTCCTGATCGCCGTCTGCCTAGTGACCTGCACCTTCAATCTGCCCGCGTATTCCCTGTCCGCTTTTGAAGGCGGAAAAAAGAAACCAAGACATATCAACTTGGCCAAGAGTAGAACAAGAAAGGTGCGCAAGCGCAAAATTGACACGTTTCAAGCTTGAACTGCCCAATTTTGTGCATGACATTAGTGAAGGACGATTCCGACTGGGGTCCGCGTTGTGCCGCTCTTGCGGCCAGAAGCTACAAATAGAGACAGTCCGGCCCGGAATCCTTGTTGCTCCTTTTTGCTGCAATACCTGCAGAAAAGGCTCGTCTCGGCTCGGGCGACAGTTAGTGTCTTGCATGTCTGGAATACGGCATGGGTTCGGCCAAGCGATGTCCGAACCTAATCTGTATCCGCGAAGCAGAGGATTCTTCGCCATGGCAGAAACGAGCTCTGCCGTGGCTGACAACACTCCAACATGCTGTCTTCTCGACGTTGGACAAAGGATGTGCCGGCGTCTAGTTGTCTATAGGCCAAGGACTCCGCGTGTGCTCCGCAAGACCAGCTGGAGATGAATCAAGTTTTTGAGACGGTTGCTTGGCCAAACCAAACGTGGAGAATGCGATCCGCAGAGAAGGCCACCAGGAAAGTCACCAGCATCTTGATGAAAGTCACCAGCAACTCGAATAAGCTCTTGAGCGTGTAAAGCATGTCAACCTGAATAAGGAATGCATCGTTCTCATGAATATAACTATCGGGCAAATCCCAAACGTGGATAGTTGCTTCAACTCCGTAATATATTTCCAATGCACCGGCTATAATCCAAACCGAAGTCATAATTAGTTTCCGCCAAGAGAGCACAACTAACCTTCCTGTTCTTGCAGTGTTTGAAAAAGCCATAAATATTTCTCAGCTTCCGTTGCAAACGAGACGAAACCCGTGATTTCAGGCCGACTGTTCAGATCGCCAAAAATCAAATCAGACCCATAGCCAGAGTCAGACAGCCCTGCAGGGCCTTGTACTGGACTGCCATTTTCATTTTCCACCAAGCCAGCCGCAGGCAGAGCAGAACGCGCAACCCCAAGGACGAAGTCCGTGCTTGGAGACGGCAGTCAGATGCCTATTACCCACATCAGAAACGACATCAGAGAGGGGATCTTCATTTGTTTGTCCCGATCTGGATTCAGAAAATCGAAATCCGATTCTGCAATAGGCTGTGCTCGTGAAGAGACTCAGCTTGCCTCTCGTCGCCCAAACACAATGTCGCCTATCCACATTCCCTGTAGCCAGAACCCACCAACCAAGGCTGGTGAACCACCGAGATTCCATACATCTTGATCAGTATCCCCCTGCATACCCTGAGTGAGGCCCAGAATCCACAATGGTGGGGGCACTTACTGGAAAATCCTGTTGAGATCGCCATAAGTACTTTTAGGCATTTCAGCCTTCCTGTCAAACACTCCCTTGACTCTGCTCCTGTACGGACACCGACGCCGGCACCGGCTTTGAGCATACGTACGCTCATCTGAAATCCGTTGATGTCAAGGTCGATCCAGGGGAGTCCGTAGCCAAGGGAGGCACGATCGGCTGTGCCGTCGCTACCGGCACGCAAATTGCATATCTGCATGTGGCACCTCCGGGCCTTTGGCGCCAATCGCGCAGCAACCGAGGAGTACGATCCAGCCCAGCAGGTCCAGGTAGGGAAAAAAGGATTGGAATCCATCACGCTGGAGGCCCGCCGGATTGGCGGCTGCATGAACCATGCCTGTTTTCTGCCGCCTGACAACACGCAGGCGCCGTCCCGGCAGCAGGGAGCACGGGCCACGCTGCCCCACCCGGGACGGTGCGTATGAGCGGAAACCAAGTGGAACTGACTTGGCGCGTCCCTGTCGCACTGGCCGCCATCCCAGCTACTATGCACTTCGTAACGAGCGCGTCCCTAGTTTGGTGATCGACGATGAAGGCATCGTTGAAGTCGATAGTTATTCCTCTATAAAAATGGCATTGCAGCGGAAAGCACGGCGCCCGACCCAATACATGATCTTTTCTTCAATGCAACGCGCGCAGGCAGCGCAGACACGAAGTCGGAGATGCCCTGTCTGGAGATCTGGTACCCTCAATGAAAACAGTGTTCGGATGGAAAGGAAGTTGCTTTCTTTCCAGATCCTGGACGATACAACCTGCATCTTTGTCGCAGACTTTGCAGGCAGCAGCTACGCACCTGCCGCTGTGCAATTCTCGGAGAGCCGCAGACACACCTTGGCGGCCAATTCCATGTCCTGCAAGGTCACCCACTCCAACGGTCCATGCACTTCGTGCATGCCGGTGAACAGGTTGGGGGTAGGCACGCCCTTGGCCGTCAGCATGGAACCGTCGGTGCCACCGCGTATGGGTTCGTCCACTGGTTTGATGCCCACGTCCTGCATGGCTTGCCGGGCCATCGTCACCGGGGTCATGTCTCTCTCCAGCCATTGCCGCATGTTGCGATACTGAGGGACAATCTCACAGGAAATGCGGGCCCGTGGCTCGGCCAGCTGCATGATTTCCGCCAGCCGAGTCAGAATGCAACCATGCTCCCGCAACTTCTCTTCCGCAAAGTCTCGCAGAATGAAATGCAGCTCGGCTTCGGCTACAGTGCCCTGCATCCGATACATATGAATGAACCCGTCCCGATCCTTGGTCGTCTCCGGGGTTCGAGTGTGGGCTGGCAACAGACCCATGAACTGGGCAGCCAGCGTAGATGCATTGACCATGGCATGAAAGGCTGTGCCCGGATGGATTGCCACGCCCTGGAAACGAACTACGGCCTTGTCCGCGGCGAAGGTCTCGCTGGAAAGCTCCCCTGTATCTCCCCCGTCCAAGGTGTAGGCCCACTGGGCATCCAAATCTTCCGGGGTCAGGTACTCCACTCCGCGCCCAATCTCCTCGTCCGGCGTAAAACAGAGCCGAATGCGCCCATGCGGAATCTCCGGATGATGCAGCAGGTGCCGGGCCATGCTCATGACAATCGCCACCCCTGCCTTGTCGTCGGCTCCCAAGAGGGAGGCTCCGCTGGCCGTTATGAGGTCATGGCCAATCTTCCGGATCAGATTGGGGGACACGGCCGGATCCAGGATCAAGGTCGAGTCGTCAGGATAGAGGATGGGGGTCCCGTCCCACTGTCGATGCACCCGTGGCTTTACGTCCTTGCCGGAAAAGGCCGGAGCGGTATCCACGTGGCCCAGAAAGGCGATGGCGGGGATGTTCGGGTTGGAGTCCGTGGCCGGCACTGTGGCCAGAACCGTGGCATAGTCGGTTATGCAGACCTCCGCAGCTCCCATCTCCTGCAGCTCTGTCGCCAGCAGCTCGAGCAAGTCCAGCTGTTTGCGCGTACTGGGCACGGTCGAAGAAGTCTCGTCGGCCTCCGTGTCGATTTGCACATAGCGCAGAAATCTCTCTTCCAGGTCCTGGACCAGTTCCGTGGTCATGTAGATGTCGCTCTCCTTGTTTGTCATTCCAGGGTCCATTGACGGGATACGCCGGGCCTCCATTCATCCTAGCGCAACACCGGCTGACCCAGCGACTGCAAAGGGAACCAGACGACAGGATCGTGCATCGTGGCTTGACCGATGCCGATCCATGTCGTTTCACCGCCCCTCCACCCTGTAAAATGGAGACGATCCACACCGCCCAACGGCACTCTGTCAGACGGCGCGCCCCTGTCCATCCATGCCAGTCATTGGAGCCCTTGTCATATGAACAGTCAGGAAAGAGGCGCCGTTGTCGCCGCCCGCGATTGGGACTGCGATATAGTCCGCTATCCCGACCCTGCCGTGGAGGTGATCGACCCTCGCTTCAAGGCCTACATCAACGGCAACGCCGCCGTGGAACGGCTCCATACCGGCGCCCGCTGGGCGGAAGGCCCAATCTGGTTTGGTGATCGCAACTGTCTGCTCTTCAGCGACATTCCCAACAACCGCATTCTTTGCTGGGACGGCAACACCGGCCAGACCTCGGTGTATCGCCGGAATTCCCACAACGCCAACGGCCATACCCGGGATCGGCAAGGTCGCCTCGTCTCCTGCGAGCACTTCACCCGCCGTGTCACCCGCACCGAGCATGACGGTTCCATCACGGTGTTGGCCGACTCTTTCCAAGGCAAGCCTCTCAACGCCCCCAATGACGTGGTGGTGAAGTCGGACGGCAGCATCTGGTTCACGGATCCGGGGTATGGCATCCTCTTCCGCTATGAAGGCCAGCGCGCTCCTATGGAACTCAATCCCAACGTGTATCGACTGAATCCCGGCACGGGCCAGATGACCGTGGTCGCGGACGATTTTGACAAACCCAATGGCCTCTGCTTCTCTCCGGACGAGTCCATTCTGTACATCAGCGACACCGGCTCTTCTCACGACCCGGACGGCCCGGCCCACATCCGCAAACTGCACGTGAATGGCGGCACGGTCAAGGATGCCGGAGTCTTTGTCGACATGAAACCTTCCACCGCGGATGGATTCCGGGCGGACATGGACGGCAATATCTGGACCAGTTCGGGCTGGGCCGGGGAAGGGCACGACGGTGTCCAGGTATACAGTCCCGAAGCGGAACTGTTGGGACGCGTTCATCTGCCCGAAATCTGTGCCAATGTCTGTTTCGGCGGTCCCCAACGGACACGTCTCTTCATGGCGGCGAGTCAGTCTCTGTACGCCTTGTATGTGGAAGCTGTAGGGGCACAGCGTCCCTAGCCCGAGAGTTCCGGTGCCCCGAAGGGCAAGGTACCGCGCCGCGTACGGGACCGGGCCAATTCCGCCCCTAGGCTCTCGCACGCCCGTTCCTTGGCCGCGTGACTCGAGGTCAGAGCCGGTTCGCATTCCCAGCGCAGGCAGGGGCTCTGGGGCTCTATCCCCGCGCCGGTTCCGTCATCTCGGCACGGGCCTTGGCGGCCAAGGCAGGCAGATGAGATTCGTGGGCCATGACCTGCCTCAAGTGCTTCATGCGCTGTGGGGAGGCTGAACTGCGCATCAGATCGCCATGTATTTGTTCCTTCCAGAATCGAGCTCCAGAGGCTACAAAGGCCTCAAGATCCTGAATCTCGGCGTCGGTGGTGCAATGGGAACAGCAGTTGATCGTAAACATGCGTCTGTAGGCGTCTCCGCCAAAGGAGGCATGCATCAGGTTGTGGTTGAAAGCCACTAGGTCTCCCGGCCTTGTCTCCAAGGCGACATGGGGGACCTGCTCTGAGGATACACCCCAAAGATCCTCCGCGTCACGGGCGCGCCGGGCCTCCCACTCCTTGTGTGCAACGACATGGGTGCCAGGGATTGCCCGCAGGCTTCCCGTGTGCGCGGTCAGGGGATCCAGGTAGAACGCCACTTTCAGATACTTGCCCACCACATGATGGCCATCGCTGTGCCAGGGGGTGTCTCCTGTATAGAAATTGCCGTCGCCGCCCAGATAGTTGAAGTCCTCTCCCAACAGGCTTGTGATCAGGCCGTGAATGGCCGGATGATCGATCAGGGTACAGAGCCTCTCCCTTTGGTCAATGAACGGCACGATACAGGAACGTTGCGTACCGTCGTGAGGTCGTTCGCCATGGGCGAAAATGTCTTCGAAATCCTCAATGATCCAGTCGATTTCCGCCTCCATGAGACCGGGTAGCGTCACATAGCCGAATGTTTCGAAAAAGCGTATCTGTTGTGCAGTCAGTTTCATGGAACTTTTCCTTGATTTCCACGAATGATACAGGACCGCCCTTGCCGCAGGGATCCCCACAGCACGGGCATGGACTGTTGGCCTCCAGAGACGAGCGCGACGCCACAGATCCGGGATGTTGCCGTTGCAGCGGCAGGGCGTTGCCTAGGCGTGCAGCAGATTCGGCTCGCGCGGCAGCAGCGTGTGCGGCTTCACAATGGAGCGGCGAGCCGGGGTCAACCGAGCCACCAGTTCCGGGGAAGCCTCATAGCCGTGCCGGAACATGCCCCAGGAGGGACCGTACCGGTACACTACAATGCGACGGCAATCCGGAGTGACGCGCTTGGCAGATCCGTGGGCCAGAGCATCCACGAAGAGCAACACGTCGCCGGCCTGCATGAACAGCTCCACGGCCCCTGCCACCTCGTCCACCGACGCGTCCTTCTGCATCTTGTGCTTCTCGAACTGCGGATGGGCGAAATGGGACTTGTGGCTGCCGGGCACCACCATGGTGGCCCCGTCGCCCGGCCCGATATCCGTCAGGGCCATCAGGATATTGATCTGGCCGCAGTGAAACTGGCCATTGAAGAAGCGGAACTGGGTGCGTTTCACGCCCGTGTGACCGCCCGAGTGCAGCCCGATCGCCTCTCCCGGCTCCCGGAAGTTGGCGAAATTCTCGTCGATGAAGAGATCCCCATGATTGTAGTCAAAGGTGCCGGCCCCGCCCACGAAGTGCCGCACCTTGTCGATCCAGGCAGGGTGATCGATCAGCGTCTCGAACGGTTCGCCGGCTTCGTAGATCTGCTGCAAATTCAGGCCGTCGGTCTCTCCATATTTGTGCCCGTGAATATAGCCGTACCAATCCCCTTGTCCGATGGGCGGCAGGGCATCAAGGGTGGCATTCAGCTCGGCGACCTCTTCCCGAGACAGCGCGCCCGGCAAATGCAGATAACCGCGCAGGTCGAAGAGATAGATCTCCATGTCAGAGGGGTCATGGGTCAGTTCAGCGTCCATTCCTGGAAGTCTCCGTTGAGCGCATTGCAAAATCGAACATGGACAGCCGCCGCAAAGGGGATCGCGCGGCCCAGATTCCCGATGTCGCGTGGGAATTCCACCCGATCCAGATTGCCTGCAGTCACGGCTGGACCAATGCTATCACGGTCTTCCGCCAGCGGGGGACACGGCCCGCTGGCGGGCCACCACAAAGCCCTCTTGCAGTCCAAAGGTCAGATGGCCGTCTTCCCGGCGCGGCTGCAAAAAGCCGCGGACCGGGCCGGGCGCCAAATCCAGCAAGGCCCGCAAATATCCCTGCACGGTTTCGTCGTGACGACTGGCCCAGGGGTCGAACTGCAAGCGCTTGCCCAGAATCTCAAGGTGGGACACGGCAAATCCATGGTCAGCCAAGAGGCCCCGCCACTGATTCACGCTCAGGCACTGGCCGTGGCTGGGATCGCGCAACTTCTCGTACGCGTTGACAAAGTCTCCTGCCACGCCTTCCGGAGTGACATTGTCAATGATGACCAGATATCCTTGAGGCTTCAGGATCCGTCCGCACCCGACCAGAAAGCGGGGAATGCTTTCGAAGTGGTGGGCGGCGATGCGACAGGTGATGCAATCAAAGTGGGCAGCGGGATACGCCAGATCCTCCGCGGCCGCGGTGTCCACCTGTATGTTCCCCAGACCGCGTGCCGCCGCCCCGACCTGAGTCAGGTCCAGCATTTCGGGCGTAATGTCCGTGGCGATCACCCCAGCCACGTGCGGAGCCAGAGCGAAGGCCGTATGGCCAGCTCCCGTAGCCACGTCCAAGACCTGCCAACTTGCCTCGAAAGGCACCACCTCCACCAGACGCTGCAGGCTGGCTCCCTTGGCATGCGTTTCGTGCGTGACATAGAAATGGGCATTGGCCCCGAACTGTTCCCGTACAGATTGCGATGACATGATAGCGACGCGCCTCGGATGATGAAGCCCACGACGGTGGACGGGAACAACTCCATGCCCCGCCTACATTCTACGCAGGCCCGAAGAGAAATACCCGAATGCTGCGGAAGCTCCATTCTCCCAGGACAGGCCGTTGCCGATCCAGAGCCGCGAGGGCAAGTCCGTCCGGGTCCGTGTACCAGTCATGGGAGTAGACCAGCCAGACCCGATCCCCGTCCACCAGCGGGGCCAGCGCCGTCAGTACATTCTCTGGGGTCATGCGCGGCTCCGCGACCGTGCCGCTGAAGACGGCCTCGGGCCAGGGCCATTCCGTCAATGTGTGCCCCCGCATGCGGCTGTAGTGGTACATGAAGGGCAACTGCACCCAGCCCGCCTGAAACACCACCGCGTCCCCGGGCTCGGACTGATGGGCCACGGCGGCGGCGGCGTCCCGCCAAGCTTCCCGTTCTCCATGGGCGTAATATTCTATATTGCCCCAGATCTGCAGCAGGGCCATGGCTATGACCAGAGTCACTTGGACCGCCGGTTGCAGTCTCTCCTGCCACCCTGTCCCAGGACCCAAGGCCGAGCCCTCCTTGTGCGCACTTTGCAGAGGTCCGGTTATCCCTGCCGCTGCGAGCAGATACAGCGGAATACAGATGTAGTTGAAGCTGCGGGCATGCCACAGGGGCCGGAACCAATCCACGCTCAAGGCCACGGCCATGGGGGTCAGAAACATCGCCGCGGCCAATGTCAACGGTACCGGCCACCGCCGCATCCGCACCACGCCCAACACGGCCAGAAGCAGCAGAATGGCCACAGGTGCCGCCAATGCCTGTTGCGAGATCGGCAGATAGGCGAAGGCCATGCGCGAGATCGCGCTCCAGATTTCCCAGCCGCCCGTGGGCTGAATCCAAAATTCCTCCCCCACCCGCCGGGCCTGGGTCAGAAAGGATCCAAACCCAGGCAGCCACAACAGGAATACCATGACTTGGGAGACGCCCCAGTTGAATCCCAGACCCCGACTGCCGACCCCGGGAAACTCCGTGCATGTCAGACTCCGCCGCCGCCACAGCAACCACAACAGGGCGGCATTGAAGGAGACGGTCAGATACAGGCCGCCCGCGCTATGGGTGTGCAAGGCCAGACCTTGCAGCAGGACCATGCCCCACCAGAAGGGCCGCGCGTCCTCCAGTTCCGCCTGCTTCAGAACGCTGACCAGGCAAATGCCGGCCAGTACCGCCCAGAAAGTGAGCAGCGCATACATGCGGGTGTCCTGGGCCACTTGCAGTTGGAAGGGCGACAGAGCAAAGAGCAGCGCGGCCAAAAATGCGGTGCGGCGGCGGGTCAGCAGCAATGTGAACACATAGACGGCAGGCACGGTCAATGCCCCCAGCAATGCCGAAAGCAGACGCAGATCCACGAGATCCGTGCCCAGAACCCTGGTCCAAAGCAACAGCGTCTGGTAGTAGAGGGGTGGATGTACGTCCCATTGCCGAACAAAGGCCGCCAGTTCCGGCAGGGAATTGCGCGTGACGAACTCCACGCTGATGGCTTCGTCCAAGTGGATGGCGTGTTGTGCCAGACCGGAAAAGCGCACCAGCACTCCGACCAGTGTCACCAGAGACAGCTGGAACAGCATCTCACGGGTGCGACGCACGTAGCGATGATCAAAGACGGGCGCGGCCATCAGGCGACAGCGTGTGGCAAGGATAGAATTCAGACGTGTCAAGGCAGCGTCAGGACACGGCGGCAACTGACCGACTGCACCGTGCACCGATGGAATCAGGTCTTGGCGCGTGCAGTATCCCATAACGACGTTGGCGACAGTCAAGATCCAGCCTCAAGGAAAATCGGAATGAACACCCAAGTACGATTTGCAGCGCCCGGGAAGGTGGAACTGACGCCCACCGCCCTACCCCTCTGTCGACCGGATCAGCTTCTTGTCCGCACCCTCCATTCCCTGATCAGTCCCGGCACGGAGAGGGCATTTCTCATGGGCATGGAAAACACCAGCCAACAATATCCCATGGGCGCGGGCTACAGCGCGGTCGCGGAAATTGTCGAGTGCGGCGCCGATACGCACGCTTGGCAGGTCGGCCAACGCGTCGCCACTCCCATCCAGCATCAGAGGTTGGCGGCCGTGGCGGCCGCCCGGTGCCACTTGCTGCCCGACAATCTGGACAGCCGCTCCGCCACCTTTTTCCATCTGGGCGCCATCGCCCTGCAGGGCATACGCAAGGCGCGTATCGAGCTGGGAGAAGGCGTGGCCATATTGGGCGCCGGCATCGTGGGACTGCTGGCCCTGCAGTGGGCCCGCCTCAATGGCGCCCTGCCCGCCCTGACCCTGGATGTGCAGGACACGCGCCTGCCCTTGGCAGAGCGACTGGGCGCGGACGCGGCCCTGCCCATGACCGGAGACTACATAGTCCAGATCCAGAAGTTGTGTAGCGGCTCCAAGCCGCAGGTGGTGGTGGATGCCACCGGTTATCCCGCGGCCGTGACTTCCGCCTTCGACATCATTGCACCCTGCGGTCGGCTGATATTGCTGGGCAGCACCCGCGGCAACACGCCGGATGTCAATTTCTACCGGGACGTGCACAAGACCGGCCTGACCTTGATTGGAGCCCACAATTCCGTGCGGCCCGCACAGGATCGCAGACCAGGCTTGTGGCCCCTGTGGGAGGATGAAGCGCTGGCCCTGCGCTGTTTGGCCACCGGCCGGCTGCAGGTGGATTCCCTTGTCTCCCATACGTTCTCGTGGGAAGACGCGCCCGCGGCCTATGCGGAACTCAAGGCTGCCCGGCTGTCCACACTCGGCATAATGCTAGAATGGGCCGCCTGAGCGGCCCCCTTTGGGGCGTTCGCCAGGAAGGAACGACAACAAGGCAGACACGAAATGGCCGCAGGCAAACTGGAAGGCATCTGGCTCAAGACGGCCCAGGGCGGCCCCATGCAGAAGGTCTCGACCGCTTCCCTAGTGCAGGGGCAGGGCATCAAGGACAACGCGGACTTCGGTCGCGGCCGACAGATCACCCTTATTGAAAAGGAAACCTGGGAACTGTTGTGTTCGCAGATGGGACAGGATCTAGACCCGTCGGTGCGGCGGGCCAATCTGATGATCAGCGGAGTGCAGTTGCTGGACACGGCGTCCAAGGTGCTGCAGGTGGGCCCTGTCCGCATCAAGGTGCGCGGAGAAACCCAACCCTGCCATATGATGGATCGGGCCTGCGACGGACTGCGCACGAAGATGGCCCTCATGTGGCGCGGCGGAGTCTGGGGCGATGTCCTGGACGGGGGGCGGATCCAGGTAGGCGACGAAGTGGACTGGACGCCCTAGCCGCAGGATTGGTCCCGATCTCCAAACGAGCGCAATCGGCGCATGAGGGCCCATTGGAGAATCCGATGGGCCCTCCATGGTGCGCGATCATCCCGGCGTTTCCGGCCAAGATGAATGAACAAGAAGTCCATGCGGCATCGTGGTAGGTCAGACGCGGTCCTCTCGCCTACAATACCCTTGTCGTCCACCCAGGAAAACCAGGAACTCCGGCCCACGTCATCCTGCCGGATTTCCCTCCACAATACCTAGAGAGGCAGCCATGACATATGGTTACGGAGACTACCGGTATGAAGTGCAGGAAGGCTGGTTGCAGCCCCCGCAGGACTACAGCTTTGGCTGGATCCCGGCCGTCGCCTGTGATTCACTGGATCGAGTCTATGTCTATTCCCGCTCTGAACATCCCATGGCGGTGTTTGACCGCGAAGGCAAATTCCTGACTTCTTGGGGCGAAGGCGTGCTGGCGGATGCCCACGGGATCTACATCGACCAACACGACTTCATCTACTGTACCGAGCGCAATACGCATTGTGTCCGCAAGTTCACCAGCGACGGGACGCTCTTGCTGACCATCGGGACGCCCGGCGCCCCAGGGCAGCAGGACGGAGCGCCCTTCAATTTGCCCACGGATCTGGACATCGCGCCCAACGGGGATTTGTACATCTCGGACGGGTACGGCAACGCACGGGTGCATCGGTATTCCAGCACGGGAGAGCTCCTGCATTCCTGGGGCGGCTGGGGGGATCAACCAGGCCAGTTCTCGTTGTCCCACTGTGTCCGCATCGATCGATACGAGCGGGTCTGGGTGTGCGATCGCGAAAATCGCCGTATCCAGATTTTCGATCTGGAGGGCAACTTCCTGACCCAGTGGCAGGATCTGGCCAAACCGGACACCATCTACTTCCACCCGCATGAAGATGTGGTCTACATTGCGGAACTGGAGCAGCAGATCAGCATCTACTCCTTTGACCAGCAATTGCTGTCCCAGTGGGGAGGCCGCCAGGCAAGTCGGAGACCGGGGGAATTCCTGGCCTTCCCTCACGGTATCTGGGCCGACTCGCAGGGTGACCTGTATGTGGGCGAAGTGCAAGCCGACGGACGCTTGCAGAAATTCATTCGTCAGTAGATCCCGACGCCAAGAATCTCCGTGGACATGGACCGCCAACCCTTGGATCTGACCGTCAACGGCCAGACCTGCACGATCGAGGCCATGCCGCGCACTTCCCTGCTGCAGGCGCTGCGGGAGGATCTGCATCTCAAGGGAGCCAAGGACGCCTGCGGCCTCGAGCAATGTGGAGCCTGTCGTGTCATCCTGGATGGTGAAGCCCTGCCCTCCTGCCGCATGCAGGTGCAGGAGGCTGTCGGCAAGGATCTGGTCACGGTCGAAGGGCTGGCTACCGCAGGCCGACTCAGCCCCCTGCAGGAAGCCTTTGTCCAGGAGCAGGCGATTCAATGCGGATACTGTGTGGCCGGAATGCTCACGGCCGGTACCGCACTGCTGCATCAAAACCCCCACCCCTCCCTGGCGGACATCCACGCAGCCCTGCAGCGCAATCTCTGTCGCTGCGGGGTGTATCCGCGCGTCGTGCGAGCCATCCAAAGGGCCGCAGGCCAGATTCCGGACGGGGCCGTGTACGAGTTGATCGAACCTAAGGAGCCGTCCCCGCCCATACCGGAGTCCCCACCGCGGCCGCTTCCCCAGTCCTTGCAGAGACACCCCGACCTAGACGACTGGATGCACTTCCACGACGAGGGCATCGTGAATTTTTTCACCGGCAAGGTGGAACTGGGCCAAGGCATCGTCACCGCGCTGTCGCAGGTGGTGGCCGAAGAGCTGGATGTGCGGCTGGATCAAGTGCGCATTCACACGGCCGACACGGCCCGCCCGCCAGACGAAGGCGCCACGGCCGGCAGCATGTCACTGGAGGTCTCTGGGGGCGCTCTGCGTCAGGCCGCCGCAGAGGCGCGCCACCATCTGCTGCTGTTGGCCGCCGAGGAGTGGAATGTGTCGTGGGAGAACCTGACGGTGCAGGAAGGCCGGATCACGCACGAGGCCAGCCACCAGCAGACCAGCTACTGGGAGTTGCTGCAAGGCCAGCCCTTGGGCGTTCAGGCTTCGGGCGTGATCGCGCCCAAGCCTCCCAGCCAATATCGGCTGGTGGGACAACCCGTGACCCGGCTGGACCTGCATGCCAAGGTGCAGGGGCAGGCCAGTTTTCTGCAGGACATGGACCTGCCGGGAATGCTGCACGCCCGGGTGATCCGGGGCCCCTACGCCCACGCCCGACGCACGGGGTATCAATCCTCCGCGCTGGACCCGCTGCCGGAGCCGGTCGACATTGTGGAAGACGGACAGTTTCTGGCGGTGGTGAGCGCGCGCGAAGACAACGTCCACGCCGCGGGGGCCCTGCTGGGCGCGTCCTGTACCTGGGAGACCCCCGAGACCTTGCCGGGGACCCGGCATCTCCATGCCGCCATGGATCAGGCGGATTCCCAAGACTTTCAGGTAGTGGACGGCGTGCCCTTGGCGCATCCCGTTCCGTCCCGGGAGCCATGGTCCCACCCCCATCAAGTGCGGGCGCGCTTTGCGCGTCCATACCAGATGCATGCCGCGCTGGGACCTTCCTGCGCCATTGCCCTGCGGGAGGGAGATCAGCTGACGGTCTGGTCCCACAGTCAGGGGATATTCGCCTTGCGAGATGCCTTGGCCCAGATCCTGCACTGGCCGCGCGCCAAGCTGCGGGTCATCCACGTGGAAGGCCCCGGATGCTACGGACACAACGGAGCAGACGATGTGGCCCTAGACGCCTGCCTGCTGGCCCGGCGCTATCCGACACGGCCGGTGCGGGTCCTATGGACCCGGGAAGACGAGCACATCTACGAGCCGTATGGCACGGCCATGCTCATGGATGTTTCGGCGGCCCTGGACGCGCAAGGCGATTTGGCGGCCTGGCGGCAGGAGATTCGCGGGTACACTCACTCGGGCCGACCGCAGACCACGACGGATGGCACCGCCACCCTCATGGCGGCTTGGCAGCTGGCGGACCCTTGGCCGCGGCATCGTCCTCCGGCCAGCGTCGGACGTCACGTGGGCCTGCATCGCAACGGCGCCCCGCAATATCGCATTCCCGAGAACATCACGGTCAAGCAATACCTGCCGGAGCAACTGCTGCGGGTTTCCTCCATGCGGTCTCTGGGAGCCTTCGCCAATGTCTTCGCCATTGAATCCACCATGGACGAACTGGCCGCCTTGGCCGGGGAGGATTCCTTTTCCTTCCGATTGCACCATCTGGACGATGCCCGCGGCCGGGCCGTAATCCAGTTGCTGGAAGGCCCAATGGCGGAGGCCCGCGCGCAGGCTGACGCCACGCCCGGCCAAGGCTGGGGCATCTCCTATGCCCGGTACAAGGACCAGCAGACCTATGCTGCCGTAGGTGTGGTCCTGGCTGTGGACGCCAGGACCGGCCATGTGCAACTGCAGGAAGCATTCATCGCAGCCGATGCGGGTCAGATCGTGAATCCGGACGGCCTCAGCGCTCAATTGGAAGGGGGCCTGGTGCAGGCGGCCAGCTGGACCTTGTATGAAGAGGTGGCCTTTAACCGGCAGGGCGTGACCTCCTGTGATTGGGACTCCTATCCCATCATGCGCATCGCGGCCGCTCCGCGGATTCACACCTACTTGATCCGCCGCACAGGCTATCCGGTCATGGGGGCGGGCGAAGCTGCCATGTGTCCCGTGCCTGCGGCCATCGCCAACGCCATCTTCCGAGCCGCGGGGGTGCGCCTCCGCCAAATTCCCTTTCGCCCCGAACGGGTGCTCGCGGCTCTGGCGGGGACAGTCTAGTCCAGCGCCGCAGCCCACCGCTGCTGTCGCATGGATGGGCCCCAGGTCCTAAGGGCATGTCGGCTTGGCGTTGAAGTCACAATCGGTCACGACCCCAAGTGTCGGAGCCCCAAGCCCGAGGTCTGGTCCATGACAGAGATCCGTACAGGTCTCCTGTACGGAATCGTCGCTGTCGCCTCTTTTCCATGCCGCAAGGAAATCCAAGATGACCTCTCCTCTGCCCATATTGCATGAGAAACCGAGCCGGACCGCTGAACTCGTGGCGGCGATGCGCGCGGATGTCTACAAATACCAGAAGCAGTCCGTACAGGGACGATCTGGCCATTCACTTTATGGGCCCCACCTGGGGAGCCCTAATGGCCACCCGCCTCGTGCGCAACCTTGCCGTGAACGGAGCTTGGCCAAAGTGGTCCCGCCAGCCCCTGCGTCGTGTTGCGGGCCGTGTTTGGAAAGGAACAGATTGCTTGCGGCATGGCGGCCGATATAGACCAGTACGTGATATTGGGAGCAGACTACAACACATTCGCCATGCGTCGGCACGATCTGCTGGGCTGCCCTGCCATTTATGAATTGGACTGGCCGTCAACCCAAACGGAAAAGCTCCGCAGGATGGCCACGGCCCACATTCCACGGCCCCGCAACACCCGCTATGTCGCGGCCGATTTGAATTAAGAGGATCTGTATGACGTCCTTAGGGCACGCCGGTCTGGAGGACCCCGCAAGACCTGCCATGTTCTCCTGGTTCGGCGTGACGCACTATCTGCCTACGCGGGACGTTGCAGACCAGCGCGGCCCGTATGGCACTCGGTTTTTGGGTCTTCTTCGACTATGTGTCAGATCGGGCGACGACGCCTCCCTCCTAGCAAATTGTACAGAAAAAGCGGCTGCGTTGGTAGCCCAGACAAAGGCTTCCCGACACTCGTCCGCTTGTCCCGCATCCTGCTGCCTGCCCAAAACTGGCCTCCTCCCTGCATGAATCAGAGTATCCTTGTATTTCGCCTGCTCCCTTGCCAAGGAGTATCCTGCCATGGGACAAGCGGTTCTGCTCTGGCCGCCGCCTGACGGGTACTGTCGGTGACAACCCCTGCAATTACAGAACCGCGGCCTGCGGCTGCCTCTATGGCCGTACCTGCGACCAAACGCACCTCGTCGGTACTGAGGGTATGTCCTGCGCCAGTGCTGCCCCCGACGGTAACTCCCTGGACGCCCGCGTCCAGCAGAAAGTCCACATCCGCTGCCAGTGCGCGAGTATCCACCTCCTCGTTGTGGTCGAAGGGAGTCACCATGGGAGGCAGAATGCCTCGCAGCTGATCATTCATGAGTTTCCTTTGAGGCGTTTATGAAAGAAGCCTTGCAGTTGGCTCGTCAAGACTGACATTCCCGGCATTGTCCACGGCTATACGGCACAATGCACATTTTCAATTCAATCCGATTCACGTTTGCCTGCCGGTGGCAGACTGTCCCTGTTTTCTCCGGCAAGTTGCCAAAGCCGGCTTCCCGCATGGAATTGGGTGCACATGAAACTGCGTTGAGGCGAGGACTGGTCAATACTTGAAGTCGGACAGATGTACCTGCCATGGGTCAAAGCTTCCCTGTATCCGGATCAGGTCAAAGACCTGTTTCACATCCACTTGCACCAGGGCAAACAGATCCTCGAAGTCCTGTTCCAACCCGGATGTGCCATAGATGGCGCCGCTGGCGAAGGGAGAAAGAACTTTCAGGGGAGATTTCAGATCTTGAAACTCCGGCATGCTCTCCATGGCAAGAGTTTGCAGCGCAACAAGATCATGAAATCCGGGCGTATTCTGCACGCGTACAGGCTATCAAGGCCTTCAGTGCATGCTCCAGCGCGCCTTGCGCGGCTCTGCCGAAAGCCAGATTGAATTCAACCCGAGAATCGTAACACTCCACTTCGCCCTTCCGCACGAGCCTCTGCAGAGTCCTGAACTCTCCCCGCGCGTGCAGGGCGCGTTCCATGGATTCCAACTTGAAGGGATCTGACGGGGGACGTTCTCCAGGCGAGGGATGGTAAGCGCATCCCATGGGTGTAACTCCATCCTTGACAGCCTTGGCAGCAATGTGGTTGAGGCCAAATTGCACGCTGGCAAAGAGCGCTGGTGAAATCATGACCACATCCGGGCTGATGGTGTTGTTGTAGAGATTCTGGACGGTCCTGTTGGGCCGTCTGCTGACAGGCTTCTGCCACGGCACGGTTCTCTAGATGCACCACCAGCAAATCTATGTCTGAAGCCGGGCTGTAGTCACCCCGTGCCCGAGATCCGAATAGCAGAATGCGGTTGATACCGGTAGCC
Organism: Caldilineaceae bacterium; assembly: GCA_963422415.1. GTDB lineage: Bacteria > Chloroflexota > Anaerolineae > Caldilineales > Caldilineaceae > Bin34. The sequence goes on along the minus strand of OY729430.1, from coordinate 864,839 downwards.
TGCTGCACTGCCAGCGCCACCTGCCGGGCCCGGTCATCGTAGGGTGTGCAAACAGTGTCCAGCATGTCTAGGCTCGGAGACGATGTCGTACTGAAAGTGCATCTTGCGTCCAATTCTATAAGGAAATGGACTTGAAGCAGGGAGCACGATTTCCGATCTGAAGAAAATCAAGGGAAACGTCGAGCACAGGGTGCGGCACCGATTGGTTTCGGTAAAGCGCCGTTTGACCCGACCGCTCAGTTCCTGTTGGGCAAGGATCCGAAAGCAATTTCAGAGGAACTTTCCCAACAGGTTCTGCGCGATGTCATCCCATTCTTCCTGCAAGGGAATGGAAACAAGTGTCTGGCCGGCGCGGTTGTACCAGTACTTGGCATTGGGAATATCCCCCTCTTCGCGGTGCAGCCAAGCATGGACCCAGGCAGATCCGTTGCTATCTGGTTGGTCTTGCAGAAGTTCGTGGGCAGTTTTCCACTGTCCTTTGCCAATCCACCAGAGAGCTTCAAGGGGAACTCCCAAGTCTGTAGGAGGCTCATCCCGTTCCAATGTAGCTTTGAAAGACTCCAGGTCCATGTGACTGTCTCCGTTTTCCGATATCTGAACAAAATACGTCGCTTCCTCCGATTTGCAAGGCAAAGTATCTTGGGGAGAACAGAAGCCAAGGAGACTCGCCTCAATCAATATACCTGACCAAAGGCAGCTTGCCCTATAGGCAAATCAGCTTCGGCTGGAACAACCCAGAGAGAAGCAGTCGTCAACTCCATGGTATGGACTTGTCCCGCCACCACAGATGGCTGCCCCCTACTTCTCCAGCGAGTCTCAGTCATCTGTTGGCTTGAATTGGCAGAGGGATTGGCTTGGAGGCTGGTGTTTCTGCCTCAGGCCATCTGACGATCTACCACATTGCCTGCTTCTCCCTGATGGACAGCTTGGAAGTCCAAATCCGCTAGGGTACAAACAGCGGATGCAGATAAGCCAGCGCGTGACAGCAGAGCGCACTGCTTGCTCGACAATCAATCCCTGCACGACGATCGAGAAGATGATAATGACATAGATCCCAGAAAGAAGCATATACCTTCGATACTCGGTGGAAGCACCAAGACCAAGGCCACAGACATTCCGCCGCGTAGATTACCTCCTGTCAGTACGGAAAAGGCTCCCGGTGAGCACGCAAAGCGGGATGACGATTCAAGACCGATCGACCTACCATCCCGCTTTGCTCGCGTCAACCTGCACAGACTTGGGTTCCAGCACGTCATCTTCCATTCTCAAAATCTACCAGATCGATGGACGACCTTGATCCGGGCGACAAAGAAGAGCAACACCGTGCTCTCCGCTCCGTCAGGCAGTCCAAACTTCCTCCAACGCAAGTTGGATCTTACCGAGAACGGGGGTGTCGTTGGCAGATCCAACCTCACCAAGAACAGCCTCGGAGGCAGCGACAGACCCAACTTGGACATCAACCTCACCGTCTCTGAGGCTGCGTTGCTTGCGGATCTACACGACTGGTTCAATGACCCGTGGACAGACGAGCAACCGACCTACGATGTCAAGCAGCAAGTGCTGAAAGCCCTCAATCGTCTCGGGAAGGACTATACCCCTGAGTTCATTTACTTCAGGACGCTCCACGAACTGTTCAAAGACAGGATCAACGCACAGCTCGACAGTAACCGGCAGCCAGGGGACCACCACCTCACCGAGAGCACCAGATGGCGCTCGTAGGGGATCTTCCGGATGGATGGCGTCAGGAATATCAGCGGTACAACGGCGGCATCCCCTTGCCGACAGCGTTGAACTGGGCAAGACCTAATGCCGCACTGGCCGTCATCAAACACTATGAACTTCGCAACGATCCATTTTGGTGATCGATGATGAAGGTGTCGTTGAGGCCGGTTTTATGCCTCTATAAAATGGCATTGCAGCGGAAAGCACGGCGCCCGACCCAATAGCAGGAGGACTGTTGAGCGCGTGGTTCATTGAAGTGGCACGCTAAGCGAATATTCGTCCTTCACCGTCGCCCCGTTCTGCACGCAGACAAGACATGTCAGGCCTCTCGTCTACACCGTGAGTGCCTGCCAGGGATGTCAAATTCACAGTTTTCTGTTTATGTGACGTAAATTTTGTGGATAAGACGAGGTCTCAGGGAGACAGCGTCCCACTCGGAGCGTCGGCTTCCTAGGCTGATGGCAGTAGACAATCAACCCCGACACCAGGTCCACCAAGAAGTTCACCGGGCTCCGGTGGCAGGTGCAACACACCTGCCACCGCGATCTTGAGCTGAGCTTGGATCGACTCGGTGAGAGTGTATTGTGGAAGTCACAGTTTGTCCACGAGCGGCATGAGCTTGTTTTTCTTGTAGGACCGGAGCAAGCGATCAGCCGGAGACCCCATTCGACGCACAGCTCTTGGGCGATAGAGCTTTTGTCATCCAAAAGTTTGACCAGCAGCTCCAGGTCAGGGGAGGCAGGGACTTGCGGTTATCCACGTTGCCTAAAGTGAGGCAAAGGTTAGTAACTCCCCCCTTATCATTGACCGCCAAGTGCAGTTGGAAGCGGATTTGCTCCTTGGACTGCGAAGGAATCGGACTTCAGGTTCTAAACTGCCCTCTGGCCTGTGAGTAGGCAGAGCGTACCAAAGCTTGGCAGAATTCGGTATTCCTTATCTCGAGTCGCGGCATTTCAGGATGTGTCAGCCGGGCGCAGGCTGGTCACCGCTCCGGGGTATTTCAGAGAGCCTAATGCATTGAGGGCAATGCCCTATCGCTCTTGTGAGAGCAGGGGAAATGGAATCCCTGTGATTCCTTGCCAAGGGACAGTCCGGTTTTCGCTAAGGCGACCGGGTTCGCTCGAAGGTTCCTGTACAGAGGGCTTTCCTCTAACCCGTCTTCAAGTGCAGGGTCGGCCCCGACAGGTACCTGCGTCTGAATTCTTCCTTGCATCCAGAGACCCTTGCCTCATCTGCATTTCGGACATCCACATGCAATATATATTGTTCATCAGATGCTGTTTTTCCCCAATTGGCCTGCAGCCCTTTTAGCCCCTTGTCCCGTTTAGGAGACGCCACTGTCTTCTGCACTCGCCGTAGTGTATGTCCAGATGAGGTCGGTGGTCGGCAACAACATGCATATGCGTTCAATCCGCCAAATCTGCAGGTGTGCAGGACAGATATACTGCCCGCTGATCGAGCGGACTTCCTCTTGCAGAGCATCGGGGGAAAACGGCCGGGTTGTGAGCCGCAGTACCATCCGACTAGACGCAACCATCGCCGCCACGTTCAATGGCTTCTCTTCGGCAGCGACAGGAATTATGTCGTACAGCGATCTTGCAGATCATCGCACCGAGAGCCTGAGAGCGGCAATGCAAATGCAGCCAGTCCAATCCAGCCGATTGGGTCCATTGCGTCTGAAGGCAGTCTTGAAGCAGGGCGGCATCCCGGAGCCGAGATCAATCAGCAAGAGCCTTCGTCCGGTGGTGTGTGGTCCAGCAACGTTTCGTCGCTCTGTTGCCCTGATCGAGAATACGGCAGAGGTTATCGAGAATCCGCAAGCACAAACCTGAGATGTACAGTCAAACCAAGTTTTGGCGGCCAAGGCAGGTCACGCTCGGCGGGGAGCAACAGGGAACAGGACGTCGCTGTGTAGGACCCCGCCCCTGTCTCTGCGGTTCCGCTCGGGCGAAATCGGACTGGTCAGACTCCTGTTCCATGATTCTGAGCCGCGTGCACTTTCCCCCTGCAGTCTGCGAGACGTCCCGGAGGGGCGCCGACCCCGAGAGTCGGCACCTTGTCGGGGGAACGGAGTTCAGGGCAGGGTCAGGACGTGGCCGTTGGGTTCAGGATTGGACCAGGGGCCGGGGCCTCTATGGCGGGCGGCACCACCGTCAGCAGCGCCGAGAGTGGGCCCACGCCGTGGGCGGTGCGTGTCGCCACCTGGTAATACATACGGAAGGGCAACGGGCCATAGATCGTCCAAGCGGGCTCGGTACTGCCGGTGTCATGCACTGCGATCACGAGCGGCGCCGGTACATGGTGGCTCCAGATCTGGTAGCCCGTGATCCCGGCCACCTTCGGCGCCTGCCAGCCCAGCACCAGTCGGTCGGGGGTGACCAAATCGTACTTCAGCGCCGTAGGCGCGGGAGGCCAGGTCAGGGGGACACGGCGGGTCACGCAGTGCTCCTGCACCACGTCGCTGCGCACCCAGCCTTGGGTACCGTTCCAGTCGATCTGCCACCAGCGCTCTGCATCACTGTATTGCCTAGTGGTCGGCAGCGGCGCACAGTCAAACGCCCGATTGGTTCCCTGCACGCGGTAGCTTGCACCGGCCGTCAGCGGACCCTGCACGTTCGATGAGGAGTCAGCGGGGATGAAGGGGGCCGAGCGCACGTTGACACCCGCACCGGACACCCGAGGCACGATCTCCTGCGCCGGTGGCACGGGTGCGGAGCTGTCCTGCACCTGGACCCACACCACTGGACCCACCTCGTTGAATTTCCGGTCTGGACAGTGTCTATTTACGCCGACTTTCCCTGTGTCCGGTACCCAGCCATTCTCTTCTGTAGTGAACTGGATCCGGTGCCAGGTGGATCCGCCAAGCTCTTTCGTTTCCTGGATGGCGTAGCAGCCGATCCCGGAGCCATTGATGGTCCCTGCACGGTTGCTTTCGTCAGCCAAATCGGTTTCAGACAACAACGTACCCTTATCGTCATCGTCGCGCGATACAATTTCCCAGTATACCGGGATACAGGCATGGGCATCTCGGGCACTCAGCAGCTTGCCGTGTTCGGCAATGTCTGGCAGCGCATCGTCAGGAGGCAGAAAACAGGCGAAATTCACGCAGCCGGAGATATGGGTGGCCACAGGAGAAATCACACTGTTCGAGCGATTGTAGTCACGAGGGGGATCATGCTCCCAAGGGCAGGGCTCATTGCCGTTCGCATCGAAGGGTTGGAGATGTACATGCAGATGGGGATCCTTCGTGCCTGTGTCACCAGACAGGCCTATCACGGTACCCTTGGCTACTATACCGCCACATTTCACGGACACGGAGTTCAGGTGCGCATACAGATGCTCGAAACCGGAGCTGTGCTCCGCATTCGTATAGGACTGGATTTTTACGTACAGACCATAGAGAGAGTTATTGTTTTTGCTCATTTCGATCACCTCCCCGCCGTACATGGCTTTCACTTCCGTGCCTACGACGCACTCGAAGTCGATGCCCTCGTGACCGGACGAATGGGCATATTTATCCCCGGAGGTGGCGTCATTGAAGCAGTTGGAGACAGGCTCTGCAACGGGTCTGAGCAGCCGCTGCGCGGGAGGGGCTGCGGTCAAAACGCTCAGGCCGTGGTGGGTACCGGTAACGGTCATGAGGGAAACTCTCCTAGCAGGCGCATTGGGGGCCTGCATGAACGGTGGATCCCGGTGGGCGGGAACTGCATACAATCTGCCATCGTGTGCAGCGCTTGGCCATACCCGCCGCGTAGCGGCCGCGTATACGCGGCGTAGCGAGTCTGAAGTATGATGCAGGCGGCTCGGCCCCGAGCCTCTGGCACCGGTAGGAGCCGCCACATGTCTGTCCTTTCCGTTTCCGTGCCGGTGGCAGTTGCCGCCGTGCTGCTGCTGACTGCCGCCCGGCCGCTCCAGGCCGCCGCCACCCCGGAGGTCTTTGTCCGTATGGCAGGCTGCTGGGAAGAGGTCGGCCGCGCCCCGGCGGAGGGGGTCTACGCCAACTTGGCCGAACATCACGCCGGCCGCTACACCCTGCAGCACACCGGCTCCGCCTGCGTGAGGGCCACCTTGGCCACTGCCCGCTCCCCTGTGCAGCACTGGGCGCGACAGCAGCCGCAGCCGCTGTTCACGCTGCCGCCCGAATTCCGGCCCCCCTTCCCTGTGATCCGGCAGGCAACAGGGCAGCCGGTGCTGTCGGACGGGACCCCAGATCCGGCCCGGCCCGGGACGGTGCGCTTCCGCCTGCAGGCGGAGCCGGACGGGACGGTGCGCTACCTGGACGACTCCGGCCTAGATGGGGTGAGCTACTTGGCCTACGCCCTGACCACGCTTTGGGGTACCACCCCGGCCGCCAACGACCACGCGGTGGTGGGGATCCTGAAAGCGACCTGGCCCGACCAAATGTGGCTGCATCCGGTCGGCAGGATATACTTGGATTCGGCCGAGCGGGTGACTGGATTGCATCTGCGCGGGGATACATTGGCACTCTGGTGGAGTGAAGGGACAGAGGAGATCCCGCCGGAGCTGGGCCAGCTCGCACAGCTGCAGTGGCTGGATCTGAGTTACAACCAGTTGACGGGGAAGATCCCGCCGGAGCTGGGCCAGCTCGCACAGCTGCAGCGGCTGGATCTGAGTTACAACCAGTTGACGGGGAAGATCCCGCCGGAGCTAGGCCAGCTCGCACAGCTGCAGCGGCTGAGTCTGTATTACAACCGGCTGACGGCCCTCCCGCCGGAGCTGGGTCAGCTGGGTCAGCTGCAAAATCTGGATCTAAGCCACAATCAGTTGATAGCCCTCCCGCCGAAGCTGGGCCAGCTGGGTCAGCTGCAAAATCTGGATCTAAGCCACAATCAGTTGATGGCCCTCCCGCCGGAGCTGGACCAGCTGCAGCGACTGGAGTTTTTGTTTCTGTCTCACAACCGGCTGACAACCCTGCCGCCGGAGCTGAGCCAGCTGCAGCGGCTGGATCTGAGCCACAACCAGTTGACGGCCCTGCCGTCGGATCTGGCCCAGCTCGCACAGCTGCAGCGGCTGGATCTAAGCCACAACCAGTTGACGGCCCTGCCGCCGGAGCTGGCCCAGCTCGCACAGCTGCAGCAGCTGGATCTGAGCCACAACCAGTTGACGGCCCTGCCGCCGGAGCTGAGCCAGCTGCAGCGGCTGGAGTTTTTGTTTCTGTCTCACAACCGGCTGACGGAGATCTCGCCCGCGTTGGCCCAGGGCTCACGGCTGAGATATCTGCATCTGGGGCACAATCGGCTGACGGCATTGCCGCCGGAGCTGAGCCAGCTGGCCCGCTCGACCAAGCTGGTTCTGAATGACAGCCGGTTGACGATCCTGCCGCTTGAACTGACCCAGCGTAAGCCGGTCGCTGTGTATCTGGAGGGCAACCCGTTGACGGGCTGTCTGCCCGCAGACTGGCGAGGCCAAAAAATCAGAATCTATCAGACCAAGACAGCGGGGCCTCTTCTGTTGGCGCCTGTGCCGTTCTGTGCCAACTGAGCCCAGCGCCGCCGGGCACCGGAGAGACCCCTTGGCCTGCAGGCCCGCCCTGGTACTGATCCGTCCGTGCAGGTCTGTCGCATGGCAAGCCGATATCCCGGACTGCTCACAAGAGGCCGGCGGCCCTGTGGCACAATGGGTCGGGGTCTTGCTTGGGCCCCTGACCCCTGAAGGAGCCGCCGCATGTCTGTCCGTTTCGTTTCCGTGCGGGTGGCACGCGCCGCCGTGCAGACGCTGGCGCTGGGGGCACTGCTGCTGACCGCCGCCCGGCCAGTCCAAGCCTCTGGCACCCTCCCGTCGGCCTTTGTCCGCATGGATGTCTGTTCGGAGGACAGCGGCCGCGATCCGGTGGAGGGAGTCTACGCCAACCTGACCGAACATCACGCCGGCCGCTACGCCCTGCAGCACGCCGGCATCGCCTGCGTGAAGGCCACCTTGGCCACCACCCGCTCCCCCGTGCAGCACTGGGCGCGGCAGCAGCCGCAGCCACCCCTATTCACGCTGCCGCCGGCCTTCCGCCCACCCTTCCCCGTGATTCGGCAGGCGGAGGGGCAGCCGATGCTGTCGGATGGGGCCCCGGATCCGGCCCGGCCCGGCCGAGTCCGCTTCCGCCTGCAGGTAGATCCGGACGGGAGAGTCCGCTACGTGAACGACCCTGGCTTGGACGGGGTGGGCTATCTGTCCTACGCTCTGACCACGCTTTGGGGCACCACCCCGGCCGCCAACGACCACGCGGTGATGGAGATCCTGGAAGAGACCTGGCCCGGCCAAGTGTGGAAGCATCCGGTCGTAAAGAGGATATCCTTGGACTTGGCAGCGCGGGTGACCGAATTGTATCTGCCGGATATTCCTTGGATGGGGGAGAGTGCATTGACGGAGATTCCGCCCGAACTGGGCCAGCTGGAGCAGCTGGAAGGTCTGGGTTTGAGCGGCAACCGGCTGACGGGGGAAATCCCGCCCGAGTTGGGCCAGCTCACCCAGCTGCAGCGGCTGAGTCTGAATGACAGCCAGTTGACGAAGATCCCGCCCGAGTTGGGCCAGCTCGCACAGCTGCAGTGGCTGAGTCTGAATGACAGCCAATTGACGGAGATCCCGCCCGCGCTGGGCCAGCTCACCCGCTTGACCACACTGGATCTGAGCGGCAACCGGCTGACTGAGATCCCACTCGCACTGGCCCAGCTGGAGAGGCTAGAGTGGCTGGATCTGCATGACAACCAACTGACGGAGATCCCGCCCGCACTGGGCCAGCTCACCCGCTTGACCACACTGGATCTGAGCGGCAACCGGCTGACTGAGATCCCACCCGCACTGGCCCAGCTGGAGAGGCTAGAGCGGCTGGATCTGCATGACAACCAACTGACAGCCCTGCCGCCCGCGCTGGCCCAGCTCATCGTCCTGCGGGATCTGGACCTGACCGGCAACCGGCTGACTGAGATCCCACCCGCACTGGCCCAGCTGGTTCACTTGGCCGCACTGGATCTGAGCGGCAACCGGCTGACTGAGATCCCACCCGCACTGGCCCAGTTGGAGAGGCTGCTGTGGCTGGATCTGCATGGCAACCAGTTGACTGCGTTGCCGTCCGCGCTGGGCCAGCTGGAGAGGCTGCTGCGGCTGGATCTGCATGACAACCAGTTGACTGCGTTGCCGTCCGCGCTGGGCCAGATCACTCGCTTGACCACACTGGATCTGAGCGGCAACCGGTTGACGGAGATTCCACCTGCACTGGCTCAGCTGGAGAGGCTGCGGCGGCTGGATCTGCATGACAACCAGTTGACTGCGCTGCCGCCGGAGCTGGCCCAGTTGGCTCAGCTGCACGTACTGGATCTGAGCGGTAACCGGCTGACGGCCCTGCCGCCGGAGCTGGCCCAGCTTACCCGCTTGACCGCACTGGATCTGCATGACAACCAGTTGACTGCGCTGCCGCCGGAGCTGGCCCAGCTTACCCGCTTGACCGCACTGGATCTGAGCGGTAACCGGCTGACGGCCCTGCCGCCGGAGCTGGCCCAGCTTACCCGCTTGACTGCACTGGATCTGAGCGGCAATCGACTGACAGCCTTGCCGCCGGAGCTGGCCCAGCTCATCGCCCTGCGGGATCTGGATCTGAGCGGCAACCAGCTAACGGTCCTGCCGCCGGAGTTGGTCCAGCTTACCCGCTTGACCGCACTGGATCTGAGCGGCAACCGGCTGACGGCCCTGCCGCCGGAGCTGGCCCAGCTTACCCGCTTGACCGCACTGGATCTGAGCGGCAACCGGTTGACGGCCCTGCCGCCGGAACTGGCCCAGCTCATCGCCCTGCAGGATCTGGATCTGAGCGGCAACCGGCTGACGGCCCTGCCGCCGGAGCTAGCCCAACTCGCACAGCTGCAGGATCTGGCCCATCAGGATCGCTTGACTACGCTGGATCTGAGCGGCAACCGGCTGACGGCCCTGCCGCCGGAGCTGGCCCAGCTCGCACAGCTGCAACGGCTGGATCTGAGTTACAATCAGTTGGCGGGGGAGATCCCGCCGGAACTGGCCCAGCTCATCGCCCTGCAGGATCTGGATCTGAGCGGCAACCCATTGACGGGTTGTCTACCTGCAGGCTGGCGAGGCCAAAAAATCAGAATCTATCAGACCGAGACAGCGGCGCCTCTGCCGTTCTGTGCCGACTGAGCCCAGTGCCGCGTCGGATCCTGCTGGCTCTGTCGCCCCTACCCGGTTTGGCGGCAAGGAGAGACCTCGTACCGGATCCGGCTATGGGTTCCGCGGGGACGGGTCTGCGTCCGCGCCAAGCAGACCAGGAAACCGATCCGCAGAAGAGAAGACGCCGACAGCGGCACAGAATAGCAGGAAGGGGCTGTGCCCGATACGGCCGAGCCCTTGGCAGGGGGAAGGGCAATCGGCAGTGGGGGCCCAGATCGAGGACAGGTCTGAGACAGCGGGAGAAACTTGCCGCGAAACAGGTTGCATTCCCTCCCATCTGAATGCAGCGCATATCCCGGAAATGGTACAACGAAATCTCCGGTTCGGCATTGACACTGACTAAGCAGGGGCCTGTTCCTGAGCGACCACCCTGCCGTGCAGGACATTGCGAAAACCTTTCCTCCGGCGGGGTGATCAGGAACCAATCCAGTTCAGCCGCAGCAACAGCTGCAGAAGGCAGCAGTCCAGATTCGGATCTCAGATGTGCGCAGTTGATGTGGATGTTAACGAGCATCCTCCAAGGCGCCAGTGGTGCCGTGTGGATACAAAGAAAAGACCGGGAATCCCCGCGATGCTCACTTCCCGGCTGACTTGGACTGGGGATGCAGCCAGCCAAGCGAGATTTTTCAGCGCGGTCTCCATAGCGAGTCAGTGTTTCCGCGTGTTCGCGCACATGAAATTTTCCAGGCTCCGGCAGAACTTGGCCCTTGAATCTGACTGGAAAAGAAGGCTAGGCCGCGGCAGCCCTGTCTTGAGCCTTGCCGTCGGTCCATTCGCCGCGCGTTCCGGTACGCTTGCGAGACTTCTGACGAGCGAAAAAACGCAGCCTTGATTCATCCTGTTTGTCCTGCCGGCACCGGGAAGTGCAACTCCCATTCAACCCAAACCGTTGCTGTCCCATCGGCTCCAATCCCGATTGGGCGTTCTGCACACACCTTGGGCTGACAAAGGGGCCTCAGATCTGCTCGCTGTAGGCCAGACACGGATCTGGACATCGCTCCCAACGGGGATCTGTACATCTCGGACGGGTACGGCAATGCACGGGTGCATCGTTATTCTAGCACCGGGGAGCTCCTGCACTCCTGGGGCGCTTGGGGGGATCAGCCGGCCAGTTTTCTCTGTCCCACTGCGTCCGCATCGATCGGTACGAACGGGTCTGGGTTTGCGATCGCGAAAATCGCCGCATCCAGATCGAAGATCTGGAAGGCAACTTCCTGACCCAGTGGCAGGATCTGGCCAAACCGGACACCATTTACTTCGACCCGCATGAAGACGTGGTTTACATTGCGGAGCTGGAGCGGCAGATCAGTCCGTTGCAGGAGGCCTTCGTCAAGGAGCAGGCGATTCAGTGCGGATACTGCGTAGTCGGGATGCTCATGGCCGGATCCGCGCTGCTGAATCAGAATCCTAGCCCGTCTCTAGCTGACATTCACGCGGCTCTGCAGCGCAATCTCTATCGCTGCGGCGTGTATCCGCGCATCGTGCGGGCCGTCCAAAGAGCTGCCCGCCAGATCCCGGGCCGTCCTGTATACGAGGTGATCGCACCCAAGGAGCCCTCCGCCTCGGGCCCAGGTTCCTCGCCGCGGCCGTTGCCCCAGTCGCTCCAGAGACACCCCGACCTGGACGACTGGATGCGATGCCAAGACGACGGCACCGTGGATTTCTTCACCGGCAAAGTAGAGTTGGGCCAAGGCATCGTCACCGCGCTGTCTCAGGTGGTGGCCGAGGAGCTGGATATGCACATGGATCAGGTGCGCATCCATACGGCGGACACAGCCCGCTCGCCGGACGAAGGCGCCACCGCCGGCAGCTTGTCTCTGGAAGTCTCTGGAGGAGCACTGCGGCAGGCAGCTGCTGAAGTGCACCACCATGTTCTGCTGCTGGAGCCGAGGAATGGAACGTGCCGTGGGAAGATCTGACGGTTCGGGCTGGCTTGGTCATGCACGAATCCGGCGGCCAGCAGGTCAAGGTCTAGGGCCACTCCAGCTTCCTGCGTGACATGGACATGCCGCGCATGCTGCACGCCCGGGTGGTCCGAGGTCCATACGCGGATGCCAAGCGCACCGGATACGATCCGTCCGTCCTGAAAGCCCTGCCGGAACCTGCCGACATTGTGGAAGACGGGCAGTTTCTGGCTGTAGTGAGCCAGCGCGAGGACAATGCGCACGCCGCGTTGCACCTGCTGTCCGAGTCCTGCACCTGGGAGACTCCTGACACTTTGCCCGGCGCCGAGCATCTCCAGACTGCGATGGACCAGGCACAGTCCCAAGACTTTCAGGTGGTGGATGGCGTGCCCATTGCAGATCCTGTCCCGCCCCAAGAGGAATGGACGCATCCCTTGCAGGCACGGGAGCGCTTCGTCCGTCCGTATCAGATGCATGCCTCACTGGGAACCTCCTGTGCGATTGCCCATTTGGACGACGGCGGCCAACTTACAGTCTGGTCCCACAGCCAAGGGGTATTTGCCTTGGGGGACGCTCTGGCCCAAGTCCTGCAATGGCCCTTGGCCAAATTGCGGGGCATCCATGCCGAAGGCCCTGGCTGCTATGGGCAGAATGGCGCGGACGATGCAGCCTTGGATGCCTGTCTGCTGGCCATACGCTATCCAGACCGCCCCGTGCGGATGCTGTGGACCCGGGAAGACGAGTACATCCATGAGCCTTATGGCACGGCCATGCTCATGGATGTCTCGGCGGCGCTGGATGCGAAGGGAGATTTGGCGACTTGGCGGCAGGAGATCCGCGGGTACACGCACTCGAGCAGACCCCATGCGACGGATGACGGCACATCCACACTCTTGGCAGCCTGGCAGCTGGAGGATCCTTGGCCACGGCATCAGCCCGCAGCCCGCGTCGGCCGACAGATGGGCCTGCACCGCAACGGCACCCCTCAGTATCGCATTCCCGAGCAGGTCACTGTAGTCCAATACCTGCCAGAACAGCTGCTGCGCATCTCTGCCATGCGCTCTCTAGGGGCTTTCCCCAACATTTTCGCCATTGAAGCGATGATGGATGAACTGGCCGCTCTGGCGGACGAAGATCCCTTTGCCTTCCGGCTGCGCCACTTGGACGATGCCCGCGGCCGGGCCGTAATCCAGCTGCTGGCCGAAAAGATGGCGGCGGCCCGAGCACACGCCGCCCCCGGCTGGGGCTGGGGCATTTCCTACGCCAGATACAAGGATCAACAGACCTATGCGGCAATCGGGGTGACTTTGTCCGTGGATGTCAAGACCGGTGCAGTGCAACTGCAAGAAGCGTTCATCGCCGCAGATGCGGGTCAGATCGTGAACCCGGACGGATTGAGCGCCCAACTGGAAGTCGGCCTGAATCAGGCCGCCAGCTGGACTCTGCATGAAGAAGTGGCATTCGATCGGCAAGGGGTGACATCCAAGGACTGGGACACATATCCCATCATGCGGTTGCCCGCGGCTCCGCAGATTCACACCTAATCTGATCCGTCGCGAAGGGTACCCTGTCATGGGGGCTGGCGAAACGGCCATGTGTCCAGTGCCCGCCGCCATCGCCAACGCCATCCACATGGCGGCAGGTGTGCGCCTCCGTGACACCCTTTCCGTCCAGAGCGAGTACTCAAGATGCTTGCAGAGGCGGCCTAGCACACGCTCTGGCGTGCAGAGGTTCACAGAATCAATCGGCTACATGCACAGCGGAACAGCATGCCTTCCGGTTCTGGATTTGCAACAGAGCGCTTTGACCGGTATCAGCTTCGCAGGAAGTCTGAATGTTGGCTGGGATTGGCGATCCAAGTCAATCTCCTTACTGCCGATGCTGTCTTTTTGACACCACAGGAAAACCGAAGCATGGCTTCTCTCCATCCCCGGCCTACATCTGCAGAGAAACCGAGCAAGACGGCTGAAATGGCGGCTGTCCGCGCGGAGGACTATCAACCTGATCTCTTGCCTCATATTGCCATTGCTTCAGACATGCTGTATCTTGGGCCTTGGCCAAGCCGGAATGCCGAATGCAAAGCACGGACGGCGGATCGGTGCCGATCGGGATCAAGTCATGTCGTTCATGACAAGGCAAGAACCGCGCAAGGGCCAGTGCAGCGATTGGCATAGATTTCGATCCGCTGCCGAAGAGGTCCTGAGCCCGAGATCGGCGCTCCGGTCTGCAATCCCCTCTTGGCCTTTCACCGGCCTTGAACTGACAAGGAGTTGCCATGTCCACCTCACCAGCCAACTTGGAAACCGCGGTATTGGGTCGCACCGGGCTTGAAGTCACCCGCCTAGGCTACGGCGCCGCGCATCGCCGTGCACTGACTGACAATCAAATCGGCGATATGCTCAATGCCGTGCTGGACGCGGGGATCACCCTCATTGACACGGCCAACGACTACGGCAACAGCGAAGAAATGATCGGCAGGTACATCCGGCATCGGCGGGACGAATACATACTAGCCACCAAATGCGGTTGCACGCCTGAAGGCAACTGGGGCCACCTCTGGACTCGGGAGAACCTTTTCCGCGGCCTGCATGAAAGTCTCGAGCGCATGCGCGTGGACTCTGTGGACATAATGCAGCTGCACAACCCGTCGGTTGAGGATTGTGAAACAGGGGAGCTGGTGCAGGCTCTGGAAGACATGCGGCAGCAGGGCAAAGTGCGGTGGATAGGTGTCTCTTCCACCCTGCCGCATCTGCCCACCTTCTTGGAATGGGACGTGTTTGACGTGTTTCAGATTCCCTATTCCGGCTTGGAGCGGGAGCATGAAGAGTGGATCACCAAGGTGGCGGAGCAGAATGCAGGCACCATCATCCGCGGTGGCGTGGCCTTGGGAGCGCCATCGTTAGGCACAGGGTCAGCATCACAATGGGAACGCTTTGAGAAGGCCAAGCTGGACGATCTGCGGGGCGGTGGAGACTCCCAGACTGCATTCCTGCTGCGTCTGACCTTGGCGCACCCGCATATGCATTCGACCATCGTGGGCACTACGAATCCGAACCATCTCAGAGAGAATGCAGAGGCTGCAGCCAAGGGACCGCTTCCGGCCGATGTAGTTGCAGAAGCCATGCGACGCCTAGGCAAGTAACCAGCAGGGCAGGACAGCGGCAGGGTTTCCATGGCCGGAGGAAGAGAACAGTTCATGCATCTGGCGCTTGAGCCAGCTCCCTCAACAGGCCGCGCGCGGCCTGCATGGCCTTGTACCGGTGGCCCAGCTGGTCCTTGCCTCTCGGACCCAGCTCAGCATAGGAGCGAGTGTCGCCTTCCGGCACGAAAAGGGGATCGTAGCCAAAACCCAAGTTGCCGCGCATCTCGGTCAGCAGATGCCCTTTGCTGACACCCCGGAATACCCCGCAGATGCCTGATTGGGGATGGGCTATGGACACTACGCAGACAAATTGAGCTTGGCGCCGTCTTGGAGGGACATGCTCCATGTTGCGCAACAAGTGCAGACAGCGTTCGGCGTCGGTCAGTCCCGCTCCTCCGTATCTGGCGCTGTAGACGCCGGGTTCGCCATCCAAGGCCGCGACTTCCAAACCGCTGTCATCCGCCAGCGCCAGCAGACCCGACTGGTCTGCATAGCCACAGGCCTTCAGACCGGAATTCTCTTCGAAGGTCCCGCCTGTCTCTGCCACGGTCTGGACATTGGACACCGATTCCAAACCGACCAAGTTGAAAGACAGGCCCTGCAGCAAGCGACGCAGAGTCTCCACTTTGCCTGGATTGCCTGTAGCTACAAGAAGTGTGCGTTTCAGTGGGAGAACTTCGTCCATAGGCCCTTTTCAGTTTGCTGAACTCATTGGACAGACCCTAGCCGCAGAGGGGCTCGCCACGGTGCGCCACAACACAATGACGATGCGAGCGCTTGCCCCATCATCCTTCAAGGGGGGCGCTCTTCTGAAATTCTTCCATCTGGGACGTCGGCGAATGGGTAATGGGTGTCAAGTGTGTTGGCGTTCCTGCTTGACACTCGCGCAGGCAACATCAGGCAAGACCTGTGATGCTGCCTAGCGCCGCAGTGAGATTTCCCTCCATTTTCTTTGAAACAATGCATGCACAATCTACAATAGATACTTGATTGCCGTGTTGGATGGATATTGGGAGATTTGCTGCACAAGACGGAGGCGCCGAGCAGCTGATTTGCGAAGTCCAGCCGCAGAACATGCCAAGGGCTACGTGAACCAAGCTGTTGCATGCAGAAATGAGTACTTCAGTCCAAACGACAGGATTGTCGCCAAGACCTAGGCTGTTCAAACGGCAGCTGCGTATGCTGGCTCTGCTTCATGCCCTTGGAGACCCTGTTGGAAGAACCGATTTTCAGAAATTGCTCTTCCTTTACAGCCAAGAACAATCTGTCTCCGCTCCGACAGACACTGTTTGGCACGAATTCATTCCCTACAGGTTTGGTGCCTTTTCGTTCACGTGCGACGCGGATTTGTGCCGTCTCCGCAGACACGGACTGCTGCATGAAAGCGAGCGTTGGCATCTCACGGAGAAAGGCAGGCGCATTGGGGCCGCGTATCAAAACAGGACAGTGCACAAATTCGCTTGCCGATACAAAGGGAAGCGAGGCAACAGGCTCATCAAGGAAACGTATCGTCGTTTTCCCTACTACGCTACCCGGAGTGAAAAGACCGAGGACCTCCTCAAGAACGAACCTGCCGCGCTGCAGAGGATTAGGAGGGCAAAGCCCTATGCAGCAGGACCATCGCTGCTCACCATAGGCTACGAAAGCAGAACGCTGGAAGGCTACCTCAATCTCCTGCTGCGCTCGAATGTCACAATTCTGTGTGATGTGCGCCACAATCCGATTAGCCGCAAATACGGGTTTTCAAAGTCCATGCTCGTTCAGACCTGCAGCAAGCTGGACTTGCGCTACGAACATTTTCCCGAGCTGGGCATTGAATCCCAAGATCGGCGGGGACTTGAAACACAGAAGGAATTCAGATCTTTGTTCAGGACATACACGAAGAGAATCCTGGAAAGCCAAGGCAGCGCCCTTGCCGAAATCCAGGCTTGGCTTTGTGCCGGTGAGACTGTGGCGCTTACCTGCTACGAGCTTGATCCTTCTCAATGCCACCGACACTGCATCGCGACAGCGCTCGAAAGCATTCCGAAAAAGCCGAAAGAACAGATCTATACCGTGAGTCATCTGTGAGCGCCATGCAGAAAGAGCGCATTCTGGTTGCAGTCAAAACCTATCCAACTCTGTCCACTAAATACGGAGAGCTCGTCTGCACTGCCGGCATCAGAGAAGACGGCACATGGGTCCGCATATATCCAGTGCCTTTCCGTCGACTTCATGAAGAAGAACGGTACAGAAAATACGACTGGATAGAATGCCAGCTTAGACGGAGCAAAAGCGATCCTCGCCCTGATTCCTTCAACCCTGTCGATCTTCAAGAACTCAAACCCGTGAACCACATAGGTACAGCGGACCATTGGAGTGCACGTCGTCAGTGGTTCCTGGAAAGGTCAAGAGTCTACGATGACATGGATGAACTTATTGCAGACGCCAAAGCCAATAAAATTTCAATGGCTGTTTTCAAGCCCGGCAAGCTGATTGATTTCGTCTGTACGCCAGAAGAAGACAAGGAATGGAATCCCCTTCAACTCCAAAAGATACGCAATCTGTCAAACCAGCCCGATCTTTTTGCAGACAACAGTTGGCAGGAAACCTTTCGCAACATACCGAAGCTTCCCTACCACTTTTCCTATCGTTTTGAGGATGCAAACGGGAAGGCGAGACAGCTCCGAGTGCTGGACTGGGAGACAGGCAGCTGTACTGGAATTGCCTGAAGACAGCGGAAGATGAGCCAGCGGCCTTGGCAAAGGTCCGAAACAAATATTTTGATGAATTTCAGAAGACGGATCTTCATTTCTTTCTTGGCACAACCCTGCGGTTTCACAACGTCGCTCCAAACCCATTTGTGATCATTGGAGTTTTCCCGATTCCCCACGAGATCCAAAAGCCGCTGTTCTGACCCACTGGCCCAAAATTTCACATCGAATCCGCTGCGCTTTCTTTCAGCCTGTTCACATTGCCCTGCGATCCAGGAGTCCTTCTGATGCGTGCCCAAACGCCATTGTCCCAGTAAGCGCACTGTCCCGGTCTCTTGGACTAACCGCTGCTGGTATCCTCAGCCTGCCATACAAGCAACACCATCAATCCACAGTCAGACTTGGCTCACAGGCTGGAGGGTCTCATGCCGTTCCGCTACGTCCTTGACCTCAATGCTCCAAGGGCTGTCATACAATCAAGAGACGGGAGATCAGCGCTGACAGCCATAACGTTGACGGGAAGGTGAGCGCTGCAAAAATCGGCATCCATTTGGACGAATCCAGTTCGGATCGCCTTGCGCGTTTCCGGTGCCGCACAACGGAGTCGCAGGCCGATCGAGAACATCTTGATCTCTTTTGCGCTGCGCACTTCCGAACAACATGCTGCCCTTTCCCTACACTTGGATTTTACGCGAGACTCGCGGAGGACAAGTGCTCTGGAAGACCGACTTGAGAGTCTGGACCTGCACAAATCACGCTTGGCCAGCCAGCCAAGGGATTGACCAAGAGCGG
The DNA here is from genome assembly GCA_963422415.1 of Caldilineaceae bacterium. Lineage (GTDB taxonomy): Bacteria > Chloroflexota > Anaerolineae > Caldilineales > Caldilineaceae > Bin34. The sequence continues at coordinate 846,402 of OY729430.1, read as the reverse complement.
CATTGAGGATCAGTCAATGTCGTGGCACATACCCATCGGACCAGACTGAACGATCCGATGCACAACCAGCAGAACCTTGCTCAGGGGCGATCTCACGGCGGGTCAAGAACCCTCCTGTCCTCCGGTATCGGCTACGAATGCCTGGCCCATCGAGCCAGTGCCTTCTCCGGCGCAGCCAGTTCCTCCATTGATGTATAGTAGTAGTCTTGCCAGCCTTCTTTAGGCAGTCCAGTGAACAGCATCAGATTCAGAGGATACTCTTCGCTGTCGGACGTATTGCGAAAGTCGTCTCGAAATAGGAAAGTAGGCTTCTTCAGCGCAATTGCCATCCCCAGTTCCACCATCACTCCCTCGTCTGGAGGGACGCCGTTGACAACGGCAAAGATGGCATCCGACTCAGCCACATCACGATAGTCCGCCTGGCCTATCCGATACGCCCAACCCGCCTGCTGAAAGTCAACCTGATTGTTGCGACTGAAAGGTTCCCATACTTCCAACCCAAGCTCCTCCAACGCAGACACTATCGGTGGAAGCAAGGCTGTCATCCATTGAGGGGAAAATCCATAGGGATTAGCTAGATAAACGGTTTTCGACATCCTGAATCTCCGTGCATTTCAACCCTAGTCACGCCTCGCACCGAATAGAGAGGTACATAAAGTCTACAGCAGAGCTCCACGAAGGAAACCAGATACCTTCAATGCTGCACGCTGGTCACTATGGGGTGATCCGGCGATCCCAGCCGGGCAATGAATGCTGGCACCAAAGTGTGCCGAGCCAGCTGAATGAGCCATGCCCGGCTGTACACACCGATGCTTGGTTCGCATCTCCTTGCCACATCTACATAGGTGCTGGACACCCCAACCAGAACCACGAAATTCTGAGCAAGATTGCAACACTCCTCATCGGGTGACAAGGATCTGCATGAAGCCGGATGGGCATGGCGGCGGACAGTTGGACCTGTCTTCCATGAATCCAGCTTTTCACAGTTGCGGCACCGGATTCTGGATTTGCCTAGCGCCAGCGCTTGCAGACATCAGAACAGATCACTGAGCCCCTTTATAATTGCAGTACTTTCCTTGACATTCGAATCGGTGCAATTCCGGCAGAGCCAAGCGCCATATGGCCAGTCCCATGGGCTGGATCGAAGCCGATGCTGTTCAACCTTAAGGACATCGTTACACATGAACAACCGAATTCCACTACACGGCCTGCGCGTGGATGAACGCCTCTTCAAACTGGTGCACGACGACATTGCACCGGGCACGGGTGTGGACTCGAATTCCTTCTGGGCGGCGCTGGCCCGGATCGTGCAGGATCTTGGGCCCCGCAACAGACAGCTACTGGAGCAGCGCAACGAACTGCAGAACCGCATAGACCAATGGTATGGCCAGCGTCCCGGCGTGCGCACGCCGGCGGAACAAAAGGAATTTCTGCAGGAAATCGGTTATTTGGAGCCCGAGCTGCCGGTCGCGCAGATGGGCACGGCCCATGTGGACCTGGAAATCTCGGTGCAGGCCGGGCCGCAGCTGGTCGTTCCAGTCGACAATGCCCGCTACGCACTCAACGCGGCCAACGCCCGCTGGGGCAGCCTGTACGACGCCCTGTATGGTACGGATGTCATTTCCGAGGACAAGGGCCGAGAAGCCAGCGACGCCTATAATCCGGTCCGCGGAGCCGCGGTCATTCAGTGGTCGGAACGCATGCTGGACCGCATCTTCCCCCTGTCGACAGGGAGCCACGGCGATGTCACCGCCTATCGCCTGCACGACACTCCTCAAGGCTCCACGCTGGCATGCAGGCTCGAATCCGGCCAGACCGTGCAGCTGCAGGATCCAGCCCAATACGTGGGGCATCGCCAAGAGGAAACGGAACTGACCTTGGCGTTGCTGGTCCACAACCACCTGCATGTGGAATTGCACTTCGACCGCCAGCATCCTATCGGCCAAGCCCATCCCGCGGGTCTGAAGGACATTGTCATGGAGGCCGCTGTCACCACCATTCAGGATTTCGAGGATTCAGTGGCAGCGGTCGATACCGAGGACAAGGTGCGGGTCTACCACAACTGGTGCCACCTTCTAAAGGGGGATCTGGAAACCACTTTCGAAAAGAACCGCAGCCCCTTCACCCGTCGCCTGGCCCCGGATCGCCACTACACGGCCCCGGACGGCTCGGAGCTGACCCTGCCCGGCCGCAGTCTGTTGCTGGTCCGGCATGTGGGCCTGCACATGTACACGGATGCCGTCACCACGGATACCGGACAGGCCGTGCCAGAAGGATTCCTGGATGCCATGGTCGCCACCTTGGCCGCCCTGCACGATCTGCGCCGGACCGGCCCCGTCCGCAATTCCCGAACAGGCAGTGTCTATGTAGTCAAGCCCAAGTTGCACGGCAGTGGCGAGGTGCGGCTCACGCTGGACCTCTTCGCCGCGGTGGAAACCGCCTTGGGACTGGAACCCAACACCATCAAGCTGGGCATCATGGACGAGGAGCGGCGCACCACCGTCAACCTAGGCAACGCCATTCAGGAGGCGCGGGACCGCGTCGTTTTCATCAATACAGGCTTTCTGGATCGCACCGGGGACGAACTGCACACGGCCATGCGAGCCGGGCCCATGCTGCGCAAGTCCGACATCCGTACACAGCCTTGGCTCTCCCGGTACGAGGATTGGAACGTGGATCAGGGTCTGCGCGCCGGCTTCGCGGGTCGCGCCCAAATCGGCAAGGGCATGTGGACCATGCCGGATGCACTGGGCGCCATGCTGAATACCAAGATGAACCATCCCCAAGCCGGCGCCTCCACGGCCTGGGTGCCCTCGCCCACTGCGGCCACCCTGCACGCGCTGCACTACCACCTGGTGGATGTAGGCCAGCGGCAGCGAGAGCTGACGGCGCAGCCACCGGTGTCCCTGGACGCCATCCTGCTGCCGCCCTTGATGGAAGAAAACAGGCCGTCGGCCACCGAAATCCAGCAGGAGCTGGACAATAACGTCCAAGGCATCCTGGGCTATGTGGTGCGCTGGGTGAATCAGGGCATTGGCTGCTCCAAGGTACCCGACATCGATGGCGTCGGCCTCATGGAGGATCGGGCCACCCTGCGCATTTCCAGCCAGCATGTCGCCAACTGGCTGTTGCACGGGATAGTGGCCCCCGAGCAAGTGCGCCGCGCCTTCGCCCGCATGGCCGCGGTCGTGGATGCACAGAACGCGGGCGCAGAGGGATACGTCCCCATGACTCCCAATCTGGAGGACAGTCAGGCCTTTCAGGCAGCTCAGGATCTGGTCTTCGAAGGCGCCCGCCTGCCCAACGGCTATACCGAACCCATCCTGCATGCCCGGCGTCGGGCGGTCAAGGCCAGGGCCGCGTTGGGCAGCTAGACTCGAGGCCGGGCTGGAGCCGCGTTCTGTGGCTCCAGTGCAGCCCAAGTCTCTCGCAGGAAATGCACCGACTTCTGCAGAGACTGCAGCGGATCCGGACCGGACACGTCGCTTTCAAAAGCCAGGTATCCGCTGAATCCAATGTCCTTGAGCGCCTGCAACCCGGCGCGCCAGTCGATATCGCCGGTACCCGGCTCTTGACGCGTGTTGTCCGCCACGTGTACATGCCCCACGTACTTGCCGACCGCACGCAAGGCTTGGGGCGTGTCGGTCTCTTCAATGTGCATGTGAAAGAAGTCGCTGAGCAGGGCCACCCCCGCCGGCGCGCCCGCTCTCTCAATGATGTCCACGCCATCCTGCTGCCGACGCAGCAGATGCTGCTCATACCGATTCAGCGGCTCCAACAGCAGCAAGACGCCGCGCTCGTGCGCGTAGGGAGCCATGTCGCGCACGATTTCGGCCAGCAGTTGTCGTTCCAGCTCTTCGGCCGAATGCAGGGGCGACAAGTCCGGCAAGCGCGGCGGGCCAAATATCGGCGGCACAATCTGGCCCACGGCCCCGAAATGCCCGCAGAACTCCAGGTTGCGCCGCGTCTCTTCCAGACTGACGGCCCGTTTGGCCGGATCCGGGTCCAGCCAGTCAAAATGGGCCTGGCCACAGACGGAAGAGACAGAGACAGAGCGGCCCTGCAAGGCCATTTCGTATTCCGCCACGCGAGTGTGGAGGTCCGCGGCGCCCCAGAGCTCCACCCCTTCAACGCCCAGCCGTTCCGCGGCGTCCATTCGAGCCGCCAGGGATGTGCCCGGCAGCATGCGCTCCTGAATCGCGATCTGCATGGCCTTGCCTCCTGCCTGTCCACTCCTATACGGTGTGACCTTCAATGTAGCCATGATCCAAGTGCAGGCCCAGACCGGGCCTGTCCGAGACCCGCACGTTGCCGCGGTCGTCCATGGGGTCCGCCGGTTCCAAGAGCCATGGGTCCAGTTCGTCATAGTCTATGAAGGGATGCAGCAAGCCCCGCTCGTAGTATTGGCCCGGCATGCCCATGGCGCAGAGCACGTGCAGATTACCGACGCCGCCGCCATGCACCTCCATCCGCATGCCAAAGGACTCCGCCAGATGTGCGATTTTCAATAGGGGTGTGATGCCGCCCACGTCTCCAATGCCTCCGCGCACCAGATCACAGGCCCCCGCCTTGATCCACTCCGCGCGCACATGCATCTTGCCCTCCGCCGTTTCCGGCCCGCAGATGGGCAGCGCCGTCTGTTCGCAGAGCCACACATACGACGACATGCTGTTTTCGTCCATGGGCTCTTCCATCCAGAAGTAATCCAGCTCCTCGAGCCCCTTGGCCAGGGACAGGGCCTCCAGACGGGAGTAGTAGTGATACGGATCCAGCATCAGATGGGCTTCCGGTCCGTAGACCTCCCGCACCGCGGCGCAGGCCTCCAGATCCCGTTTCACGCTGGGGGCCCCCTCGTAGGGAGGCTGCCAAGTATGCAGCTTGAAGGCCGGGTACCCGCGTTCCAGGCACCAAGAGGCAAAGAGACCATAGGCCTCCGGCGTGTCCAGTCCGCCCTCCAGATCATCGCCGCACATGGTGCTGGCGTAGGCCGGCACTTCATCCCGGGAGGCACCGATCAGGCGGTGCACCGGCAGGTTGGCCTGCTTGCCCGCCAAATCCCACAAGGCCAAGTCCACAGTGGCCAGAACACGATCCGACAGCACGCCAATGTGCAGCCGCTGCCGCTCCTTCAGGGATTGCCAGATCCGTTCCCGATACAGCGGATCCTCGCCGATCAGATAGGGAGCCACATGGGCCTGGATCACGGTCGGGTTGACTCCGCCCATACAATGCCCTTCCAAGTCCGTGTCCGTCTTGATGGTCATCAGGGTCTGCTTGGCTTGGTGGGCCGGTCCCGGATGGCCATGCCCTTCCGAATCCCGCACCGTGCACGATGTATAGGTAAATTCCTGAAAACTGAATTCCGTGATCTTCATGGGGCATTGGGGTCCTGGTCGCACCGATCGCCACAGCCATGTACAGCTCTTTTGCAAAGGGCACTGGCCGGGTCAACCTAGCAGAAGGGTATGTCTTGTAAGTGTACTTGAATCCGCGCCGGCGCGCCGGAAGAGATCGCTTGGCATTTCCGCAGCGAGATTGGCTGTCCTGCGGTTCTTGCAGGATAATGAAACGGATTTGGCACCGTGCGGTCAGGTCGTCGAACTCCCATGTCACGTCAAGGATTGTCCCATGTTGCGCATCGCCATGCTCAGTTTCGCCCATGTGCACGCCGGCGGCTACGCCGCTCACATCCGCAAGCATCCGGAAGCCGAAATCGCCTGCATCTGGGACGACATGGATTCACGCGGCCAAGCCGCTGCCGCCCAGCTGCACCTGCCCTACGACAACGACCTGGAAAGGGTCCTGAAGCGGGATGATGTCGACGCGGTGGTGGTCAATGCCACCACCAACACACACCGGGACGTGCTGATAGCCGCCGCCCAGGCCGGTAAGCACATCTTCACGGAGAAGGCCCTTACCGTGACCTTGGCGGAGGCCGAGGAAGTCACCCGGGAAGTCAAGGCCAGCGGAGTCAAGTTCATGATATCCCTGCCCAGTCGCACCTTGCCTCAGACCCTGTACGCCCAGCGGGCGCTGGACGCGGGATGGCTGGGAGACCTGACCATGATGCGCGCCCGCATTGCCCACAGCGCTGCCTTGGGCCAATGGTTCAAGGGCGGCACCCTCTGGTTTGGCGACGCGGAGCAGGCGGGCGGTGGCTCCCTCTTTGACTTGGGCTGTCATACGGTAGACGTCATGCGTTGGTTCATGGGACAGCCTCGGAGCGTGGTGGCCCGTGTGCAGAATTTCTCGGGAGCCTACGACATTGACGACCAGGCCGCGGCCGTGGTGGAATTCGCCTCGGGGGCGCTGGGCATTCTGGATGTCTCCTGGGTACAGCATGCCGGTCCGAATCACGTCGAGATCTACGGCACCAAGGGTTTCCTAGGCTGGGAGACCAGTACCGGTCTCATGGAAATCCGCGGCACCGACCACATTGACGGAACCCATCTCAGCGGGGCCCTGCAGGTCAGTCCCGGCTCCATGCCCGCGGCGCTGCCCATGCCCATGGATCAATGGATCGCGGCGATCCTGCGCGACGAGGAGATGACCATTACCATCGACGATGGCCGCAACCTCAACGAGTTGCTGGAGGGCATCTATGTCTCTGCCCGCGAGGACCGCGCCTACTTTTTCTAATTTACCGAGAGTTCCGCAGTTGAAATCACTGTATAAGGAACGAATCTGCCAGATATCGGCACGCGGCATACCGGGCGCCTCTAGTTGAAGTTGTACCCTTGACCCTAATCACGCGAGGCAACGGTTGTACGGATAGCAGCCTTCGAGCGTAATTCAAAATCCATGCGATACACCTGCACCGTGTGAAAGGAATGCAAAAAGGAGAGAGTGGCTTGACTTCACAGGATGCTGGCGTCCTGTTGCAAGAACGAGTTGCGATGAGGGCCAGTTAACGAATCCAGCGCGGGCCAGAACTCTCTCTGTCCGTGCAGCAGTGGATCATCGCACGGACGGACACGCCGGTGCCTGCAGCGGTATCCGGCCTTGCTTGTCGGAGACCGATTGCAGCCGACAACTGTTACGGTTGCAATTCAAATGTGACAGTGAATTTTTGCCTGACTCAGGCCTGCTACAGAGAAGGCTATATGGAGGGGGCGATCGCTTGGGTTCTGCGTATCTTTGGGTATCCTGCTATCTACCTTCCCTGCATCTTGGAGTCAGCACCAATTCATAGCCACGTTCACTAGCAACCAATCCACTATATCGTCCTGCAAAGTATTCGTACCTTCCGCGATCCTGTCGTGGAATGTTGCTTCAGACCCGAGAGCAATCAAGCGTTAAAAATACACAAGAGTTGAGTTTGGGGATTGATCATATCGGAGCGGAGATCGGCAGTTTTATGTTTGAAGACAGCAAGGACAGGGCAGATCTGCAGTGCCTACGCCTTTTGCAGACAATCATTTTTCCACCGAAAGTACATTATGACAATCAGATGGTATGCTCATTGTTAAGCACGGACCGGTTGACGTCAACCGCGTGTTACGGTTCGTGGATTAGGTCTGCCGAAGCAAAGCAATATATCTAGATGCATCTGTGGTTTGCTCAGGTCTTGTGAATGGAGATGACCCGATGAACGAAAAGAAGAGGGGATTGGCTGTACGCTTTCTACTCGGGTCAATGGCAACGCTGGGGTTGATGCTCAGTGTTGCAGGGTCGATAGCTCAGGCGGAAGATACAACCTCCTACATTATTCGTGTGGGTGATACATTGATGACGATTGCTCAGGACCATGACACGACAGTCGAGCAGTTGCAAACCTTGAATCCACAGCTTACCGGCAACTACAACATCTATGTAGGTCAGATCATTCAAGTTCCAATACACGAGCCAGAGGGCGAGGCATTCTCTCCAGCAACAGCCAATAGCACTTCTCGGCTGCGTGGAGGACCGGGCACAACCTATGACATTGCAGGCAGGGTAGCGCAGGGCACGGCACTGGAAGTAGTGGGGCGTAATCTGGCTGGCGACTGGCTGTGGTTAGCCCGCGGAGCTTGGATTGCGGCATTTCTGGTGGACAATGTACCGGATGACCTGCCGGTGGTGGAGACACCAACAATAGTCGTCACACCTTCGGAGTTGACAACCGCTTACAATACGGACTACTACGCGGCATTGGCCAGGTTCACCCAAAATGTCATTGAACTTGCAGGGGTCGGGATCGTATCGCGTACCCGCAACCGTGGATTTGATGTGATCTATCCGCTCCCCGGCGCCGAGTCCTTGGAGATTGAGTGCGAGGAGATTGCATACGAGGAATTCACCAGGAAGGGCATCAAGGTAGGGACGCAAATGCACTCCCTGACGGGGCGTGCAGGAAGATACAGCAGCAGTCCCCAATTGGACCTTGACGAGTGTCAGTGGCACGAACCGGGGACGAAGGACAATGTACCGGATGACCTGCCGGTGGTGGAGACACCAACAATAGTTGTCACACCTTCGGAGTTGACAACCGCTTACAATACGGACTACTACGCGGCATTGGCCAGGTTCACCCAAAATGTCATTGAACTTGCAGGGGTCGGGATCGTATCGCGTACCCGCAACCGTGGATTTGATGTGATCTATCCGCTCCCCGGCGCCGAGTCCTTGGAGATTGAGTGCGAGGAGATTGCATACGAGGAATTCACCAGGAAGGGCATCAAGGTAGGGACGCAAATGCACTCCCTGACGGGGCGTGCAGGAAGATACAGCAGCAGTCCCCAATTGGACCTTGACGAGTGTCAGTGGCACGAACCGGGGACGAAGGACAATGTATCGGATGACCTGCCGGTGGTGGAGACACCAACAATAGTCGTCACACCTTCGGAGTTGACAACCGCTTACAATACGGACTACTACGCGGCATTGGCCAGGTTCACCCAAAATGTCATTGAACTTGCAGGGGTCGGGATCGTATCGCGTACCCGCAACCGTGGATTTGATGTGATCTATCCGCTCCCCGGCGCCGAGTCCTTGGAGATTGAGTGCGAGGAGATTGCATACGAGAAATTCACTGGGAAGGGCATCAAGGTAGGGACGCGAGTGCACTCCTTGACGGGGCGCGCAGGAGCATACTATGGCAACCCCAAATTGAACCTTGACGAGTGTCAGTTTACATTCGCTGACTGAGAGCAAGTGCTGGAAAAACTGATCTTGGCCAAACCTCTCTGATGGCCATCAGAACCACAGGAATTCGGTAGCCGACGAACGACATAGATACCCTGTGTGAGGAATGCAATGCCCCTAATAGCTGGCAGAAAAATCGAGGGATAGCTATGCCTTGCTTTCGGAAACTCTACTTCCTCATGTTGATCGTCCTGAAGCAGGCGATACGCCCACATGCACATGGGCTCAATCTGGCTGGTGGGATCTTGCCAAGCTTCCGCTTTACCTTCCTCATACATTTGTGTGTCCCTATGAATGCATGGGATTGAGCATGTGGACCAGTGCATGATCAGCTCAGCCAACGTCGCCCCGCCCCCAGCCGCCTAATCATTGTCGGCACCTAGAATCTAGAGATAAATCCGACTTCGGCTTCTGCGTTATCACAAGACCATTGTCTCTTTTCAAATATACATGTGCCCTTGCGATGTCCCGTCCTGACTGACAAATCGTCCATCTCCTGTAATCGTATGGCCAAGGTACGATTCTGACCGCTCCACTAGAAAATGTTCCGGGAACGCAGATCTTCTGCGTTCCCGGCTATGATCAGAAAAGCGATGAAGTCGTCGCAATTGAAATCCGCGCAAGTACCGCTCATAGTGAGATGACCCTGCTGGCTCCATCTCGTGAGTGTTATATCCACGAAAGCGACATTACTCTCATTTATGGTAAGAGGAAACCCTGACAGGGATCATGTCCTGTTTGGTGGCGAACTGCGACCAGTCCGGCTGCCGGGCGGGCGGATGTTGCAGGCGTATCCGGATCAGGCGGTCCACCAGGCGGCTACAGTCTGCAGCGTGATCAGGACCAGTGCCGATTGCAGCAGGCTCTTATCGCGAAAAGAGGGCAAGGTCATAGGTGGCAGGGGACCAAGTCCATCGGCACAGGGTGCGCCCTGCAGTTTGGGGTTGCGCCAAGAGGAAAAATCCTGCGCGTACGCAGACTGCAGGGTCGGTCGTATGGTAGGTAATCCCCCTATTGCACTGTTGGCCCACTACTGGGCAGCTGATTTCCGGCAACATGCTGTGAGGGAACACACGGTTTTTACAGTGTCCAATGCAAACGATACACGGCAGCATTCGGCGGCCTATGTCATTCCTTTCCGTTCCCCATCCTTGGGGGCTTGACTCTGGGGATCTGGATTGGTGGAAAGACTACAAAGAACGGGTCACTGTCTGACACACCACCAGCTTCAGTGGCGCTGTGCTGCAAACGAGATGGCAACAGTTCGGAGCCATCTGGCTCTCGATCCAGGACCGTGCCCACTGCATCCAATATCAACCCAGCCCTGTATAGAGAGAGTATGGAATCAGCCTGTGGCCAGAGCCCCGCGGACAGGCTAGCCGAGCATGCCGTAGATGTTCAGGGACAGTGTGATCAGCCTCCCCAGCAATGCCAGGAATGTCAGGAAAATTCCCACCATCCAGCGGATGAGTCGGCTTTCCAGCTGCTTCATGTCCTGCCGCAGCTGGCTCATGTCCCGCTTGGTAGCGAACTGCGACCAGTCCGGAATATGGCTGGCGACTGCCATCCCGGCAGCGGTTAGGTCTTGATACGCGTCTTGGTTGATCATCTTTACCTTGGCACTCATCGTGATTCTCCGCGGTGATGCGGGGAAATGTGGGCCCTGAGCCATTCCGCACCTCTACGCAACGTCCCAGATCTCTTCACGGGTTTGTCGGCCGCGGGTGTCCCATAGGGATGGGGCACCCGTGACTGCCTCTACGGTAGCACACTGGGGAAGGGGTATGAACGCAACCTCACAGCCAGCCAGCAAGGGTAGCATGAACCTCAAAACGGAACTGGCGGATCGCGGCCAAGATGCGGTCTTTCTTGCCCAAACAATGATCCAATTCGATCCAGTATGGCTCATAGCCAGCCGCCTCAATGGTGGGGTTGAAGCCACAGATCCCCTCATCCCTTGACACCCAATGGATCGAGCTGTGTGGAGCCACCTTTGACTTTTTGCATGGCTCCAGCATGCGTCAAGCTCCTCGTCGTGCAGACAGCGGCTGACGGCCTGCCATGGCTCCCAATCTATAGTCTCTCGTGTGTCATGCTGCCGGATCAGTTCGCGCAGGAAGGAGAACAGACGATCCGCGACAGGGGGAACCCGAATCGGGTGGGTCTAGACCCATGACGGACGGTGATTCATCGGATGGGATTGTGCATTCAAGAGCCAGCGACGGCGATTGTGATCGAAGATCCAGTAACTGGGATACGCTTTCTGTATATCCGACAACCGCCGGCGCGTGGAGAATCGCAAAGCCGACTATGTACATCTACAGTTATAGTGGATCGCTCTGGCACAGTCGTCCAGAGAGGACACGATGAATCCGACAGGGAGATATGCCTCCTGTGGGCTCGGATGCGAGCTATGTGCCACTCTCGCCATCTTCACTCCTGGCATACGGGACCACTTGTTTTTATGCAGACACGATCTCCATGCGGACCCATAGCGGGATCAGGGGGTCCCATCAGAATGCCCTTGAACCGGTAGGTTTCCCCTTCATCGGATTGCAAACGATAACAACAAGAGTTGGAGCTGTTGAATGTCTCCCATCCCCATGTCCCTATGTCCATCCCTTCTTCCGCGGCAAGACGGCACACCAGCGTGCCCGGCTCGATTAAGCCAGGCGCGCCATTGACGATTTCCTGATAGCAGTCACGATGATCCACTGCCCGCACATAACCCAGCGTCTGCCATCCATCCGCCTGGGCCACGGCCAAGGTCCCGTGGCCCAGGCTTGAGGCTGCATTGCACTCTCCACGTTCGCAGGGCCTTGGACAGGCATGGGAATCGTTCCAGACGACAGCTGAGCGCAAGACCGGTGGGGGAATTGATGTCCCGCAAACATCCGCTTATTAGTTACCCTCAATGACAGTCCGCCCCGACGGGAGCACTGGACGTCAAGCGAAGTCTTCCAACTCTTTTGAAGAGGTCGACGCCTGCTGCGCCACCACGGCGCGAGCATTCCCCATTGTAGATGCAGCCCTGTCTAGTAGGCGTGACTTCAACGATGGCAACAGGCATATACCCGTCTGGGTGAATTATGTCACCCGCGGCCTATGTACGCCTGCGTAGTGGGCAGCACGATGGTTTCCAGTACATTCACGTGCAGCGGCAGCATGACCATCACCAAAGCCGTCTCGGCCAGTTCATCCACAGTCATCATCGACTCCTGATCCGTCGGCTTGTCACTGGCCGCGCGCCGTTCCGTCAGTATGTTGCCCGGATGCAACATACTGCCTACGATGTTGTGGTCGCGTCCTTCCAGCGCAATGGACTTCGTCAAACCCACCAAGCCGTGCTTGGTGGAATTGTAGGGGGAAGCATTGGGCCGGCACATCTGCGCCGAAATGCTGCCTATATTCACGATGCGGCCACCGCCGGTTTTCAACATGCTCTTGAAGGCGGAGCGGGCGCATAGGAAGGGCCCGGTCAGGTTGACATCTACCACCTTCTGCCAAGTCTCCAGGCTCAATTCATGGATGGGTCCATTGTCAAAGACCCCCGAATTGTTGATCAAGATGTCCACGCGCCCGTACTGCGCATCTACTGCCGCAAACAGATCCAGAACCGCGGTTTCATCGGTCACATCGGTGACCTTGATCATCACCTCTGCGCCTAGCGCGCGAACCTCTTGGGCCGTGTCGTTCAGATTGGCCTCTTTGCGCGAAGCCAGTACCAATGTGCCGCCGGCCTTGGCAAAGCGGCGTGCAATGCCTTTGCCTATACCCGTACCCGCACCCGTAATGACGCAGATTTTGCCCTGCAGTTCGTTCATGTTCCTTTGTCCTGTGTAACTGTGGCGAAAAGGCGGGCCGCATAGCCCGTTTGCCCTCTGTATTGTAAAACCACCCCATGTAATAAGGCTGCCGACCTGTCTGTCAATTGGTATGCCTAGGCTTCAGAGACGCCACCGCAGACCGAATACCGGGGACGATGCAGGCAGGGTCAAATGGCGGTTCAGTTGGCGTACTTGGGCTGCATCAAGGGCAACCGTTGCACAATGAAGAGCACGATGCTGCCCATCACCGTCAGGCCCGCGCAGATCAGGAACAGCGTGGGATACCCCCACTGGGTGATCACTCGGCCTCCGAAGTAGCTGAGGGTACCGTAGTTGAGGCCCAAGGCCACAGACAGAAAGGCAAAGGCCAATGGCCGCCATTCCCGCTGCACCATCTCCATCTGGTAGATCTGCACCACCGGCATCCAGATCGCCGCCAAGGACATGATGCCCAGACGCCCCAGGCCCACCCCGGCCCAATTTTCGATCAGGGCCAGGGGCAATACCATCAACGCGGTGCCCATGGAAGCCAAGGCCAGCAGATTGCCATTGTTCATGTGCCGACTCAGGCGAGGCACGGTGAAAGGCACGATCACCGCGCACAGCTGGCCCAAGGCGCCCAGGATGCCGATGGCACTGGAACTGAGGCGCAACTCCTCGTCCATATAGGCATTGCAGAAGGAGTGGCACACCGCTACGGCTCCCTGGCTGAAGATGACATACACCAAAATCAGGCCCACCGGCATGATGGGAAACACGTTCCGGTTGTCGAATTTGTGCTGCGTCCGCGGCTGCTGGTCCTCATTGAAACGCATGATGGCGTAGATGCCGGGCAGAACGATCACCGCACAGATCAGCATGGCCAGACGATAGGGGGCCGTGGTGTCAAGCGAGAGATTCATGCTGCGGGCCAGGATCGTGGGCAGAAATCCCCCCACCAGCATGCCCACCAGCGTCCCGAAGTTGCGGGCCGCGCTAACGGCCCCATAGATCTTGGAGCGGTTGTCCGGCCGAGTGGTGGACATGATGGCCGGCGAGGCGTTCACCGAAAACATCGCGAAGCCGGCCGCCAGAACCAATTGCAGGGCCAAGGCAAAGGCTGCCCAGTAGGCCGGAGGCAGGCTCTCCACCAGGCTGCCGCCCACGAACCCCACGACGAAAACCCCGGTCCCCAGAAGCATGGAATTCTTGAGGCCGATGCGGCTGCTGAGCATTCCGGCGGGCACGGCCAATCCCATATAGCCCAAGGCTCCAAAGGCATTGAAGGTGCCGAAGAACTCGGTGCCCAGACCCAGTCGCAGGACAAAGAGCGCGCGGGTTACGCTACCCACTCCCATCATCAGAGCTGACAGGATCATGGTACCCACCATCAGCCGTCTGGCATCCGGATTCACGGATCGTCCAAACCCCAAGATGGCAGCGCGCAGATTGCGTGACAGCATCAACATTGACAACGTCGTCTACACCGCGGTGGAGTTCCAGGCGGACGCGCCCCAAGATCCGCCACGCGGACCTGCCGGGCCAAGCCTAAGGGAAAATCCAGATGAGCTAGGCCGGCGGAGGCATCGGCCAGCGGGTCGCAAGCCGAGGAGTGCAGAGCGGAGCAAGACGTTGTGGATCAGGCCTGAAGCGTATGCCGCGAGTCTCGCGACTTACAACCCGTATTATCGTGTCATTGACGGTTGGAATTCAAACCGGAATCGGGATATTGCCCGTCCATTTCCGCGCGTGACGTCTGTCGACGAGGAGGCCAGGACCCGATTGGCCCGCGCGATGTCCCGGCGGCCGTGGGGATGCGTACGCCCTGTTCGAGAGACAGAATTCTGTCCATAACTCATACTGTTTACAATACAGTCGGCGCTGATCCGAGGAGGGAAAACCCTAGGGAATCGGATCATGCCAGACCCTGATCGTGCATATGGCATCCCCTGGAACCGCACATGACAACCGAAGAATTCCTGGGACGATTGAAAAACATGAACATGGGGAGGAGCGGATGGGGCCGCGCCCCGCACAAGCCGCTCTTGCTGCTCTTGGCTTTGGGAAACTGCCAACCAGGGAAGCCGCGCTTGCGCTTGTACAGAGACATAGAGCGGGAACTACAACACCTCTTGATTGAGTTCGGGCCTCCCTCGAGACCACGAAATCCGGCACAGCCATTTCAACGCCTAGAGAGAGATGGGCTGTGGGAAATTCACGGCTTGGAGGATTGTCACTATGACGCATCCAAACAGTTGCGGCCCAGTCGGGTACGACAAAGCCAGGTCGTGGGCGGAATTCCGGCCGAAATGCACGAGTTCCTGATTTTCCATCCTCTTGTGCTGTGGGGAGCGGTGCAGTATCTGCTTCACAGCAATTTCCCGGAGAGCCTCCACGCAGATCTTCTGGAAGCGGTGCATCTTGACGGTGCACTGATCACCGCCGGGAAAGGCGAAGAAAGCATGCGCTTGAAAACCCGATCGCGAGATCCCGGCTTTCGTCCCAAAGTCATCCTGGCATACGAAAACAGATGCGCCGTTTGCGGATACGCCATTCATCTGCGGAGCCAGTCAATGGGACTGGACGCCGCTCATATTCTCTGGCATTCCAGCGATGGCCCAGACGAAGTTCCCAACGGCTTGGCGCTCTGTGCCATTCATCACAAGGCTTTTGACCGTGGGGGCATCGGTCTGGGAAATCAATTGGAGTTGCTGATATCCTCGGAGTTGCAAGGTCACGGCGATGCCTGGCATCTCTGGTTCAAGAGATTCGAAGGTCAGTCGATCAAGATACCCTTGGAATCCCGGAACCTTCCCGATCCGCGTTTCCTCCAGTGGCATCGTCGCCAAGTGTTTCGCGGGTTCCATTGAACTCTGTTTTGGGTAGCCCTCCACAGGGTTCACAGAGCGTGTAGGCCCACAAGAAGATGGAGCCGAAGTAAGGACACACAGACCGGCCCGCCCGCGCCGCTTCACGGCCCGGTCACGATGTAATCGAATGCCTCGTCGCGGGGTTCCACGCCAAGACCGGATCCTTGCGGCAGATGGAAACACCCTTTCTCGCAGGTCATCTGAGTATGCACCAACTTCAGGTTCCGGTCGAAGATCGAGTGTTGGTACTCATGCATGGCGAAGTTGCGCAGGGCCGCGGACACGTGCAGGCTGGCGGCCTGGCCAATGCCAATGCCCACGGTCGCGTGCGGCATGACCCGACAATGGAAGGCATCGGCCAGCAGACACACCCGATGGAAGCTGGTGATCCCCATATGTAGCATTTCCGGCTGGATGATCGACATGCACTGAGCCTGGAAGCGCGGCAGATATTCGTGCACGGTCCGCAGCTCCTCTCCGATCGCGATGGGAGTCTTCACGCTGCGGGCCACGTGCCGCAGACCGGCGATATCCTCCGGAGCGACCGGAGCTTCCGCCACGGCCAACCCATACGGCTCCATGGCGGAAATGAGCGCCACGGCTTCCTGTCCCGTATAGCGCCAGTGCAGGTCCGCCAGAATCTGGGGTTCAGATCCGAGAGCCAGGCGCAAGGCCTGGATTTCAGCCA
Organism: Caldilineaceae bacterium; assembly: GCA_963422415.1. GTDB lineage: Bacteria > Chloroflexota > Anaerolineae > Caldilineales > Caldilineaceae > Bin34. The sequence goes on along the minus strand of OY729430.1, from coordinate 829,915 downwards.
ACTCGCCTTCCTGCGCCACCGCGGCGGCGAACTTGACCGCGTGAAAGCCCCGCCGCATCCAATCCTGCGCCAAGGCCGCACGGTCCTGGAGCCGGGACTCCGGCAAGCCGGATACATAGGCCGAGAGCTGCGCGGCGCGCTGTCCGCCCAGTAACAGAGACACCGGCAGATCCAGCATCTTGCCGCGCAGGTCCCACAAGGCCATGTCTAGGCCGGCGATCGCGTCCAGCCAGAAGCCGCCGAAATATCCGCGCACGCGCAGACTGTCGTACAGGTCATCGAAGATCGTGGTCACCTGATGCGGACTGCGCCCCACAATCATGGGTTCGCCCAGCGATTCCACAATCGTGGCCACGATTTCGGGGGCCACGACGCCGAAGCACTCGCCCCAGCCGACACGGCCCGACCGGGTGGTCAGCTTGATCAACACCGTATGGTCGTGAATGCTGTAGTAGGTGCGATTTCCCGGCCGTATATACAGACCCTGGGCGTTGGGCTGCCCCCCCTCCTCCAGCCGTCCCAGATAGGGCACGGAACGGGGAATCCGCAGCGGAAACGTCTCAATGCCAGCAATCGTATCCATGATCAGCAAATGGTTCCTCTCCATAGCATACCCGGCGGGTTGCACGCGCCAACGCTCCCGTTCATCCTGGCCGGGAATCAGGGAAACCGGGGCCACTGACCGATCTCCATTCATCTGTGTACACGGGGATCCGGGGCATCCGCTTGCGTCCGCGGAACGCCTTGGTCAAAGACACATTCCGGTTTTTTCCAAGGACATCGTTGGCCCTGCGGTATGCAGATACAGAAGTGGATGGAGCATCTCACTGGACGAAGCGGTGCGGCGCAGGAAGGAGGACCGCAGTTTTCCGCATATCCAGAATTGCCACCTCCTTGGGGGGGCGGCGCATGACTCGACTGGATTGTCCACAGTGGTTTGCGAGCCAATATCCAAGCCGCACGTTGTCCAGTTCGGCCCGTTGTAGGATGCCCCGCCCCTATCTGGACGTGTCGCGCTTTGCCCAGTTGACTCAGAAAGGCCCCGTCCAGTGGACGGGGCCTTGGGTTGCGGGTTGTAGTGTAGCGTGTCACTCACGCGGCGTCAGGCTTATCATCTCGCAAACATGATAGAAAAGAATGAGTTCGGACGACCATATACCAAAATCACCTATGAACTCATAGTCATAACCCGTGAACACCCCGACAATGCGTGCCGTGTCACCCTCTAGGGGTCTGCCGAAATGCCATTGGCTGGCATGTCCACTGAATACATGATTCACATTTTCGTAGTCATAAAACGTGGAGCCATTGATCTGTAGTTTGTCGTTAAACGGGTATCTACTCCACATAGAAAGGTGGACATCGAGATCATGCTTTTGGCCTATGTATTGATCTGGATTTCGCATTAAGGGGTCTCCAGGAAACGAAACTACAGGGGCACTGCACAGGTCTGAAGTGGGGGGTTGGGGAATCCTTCACACTTCCGCGTGGGGTTGTGTCCGCGTGGCATGGAATCATATGCCATTCCACTCTGCCCTGTTCTGTCAGGGTCGTGGTGGGCTGGTCGTTCCACTCCATGATCTCACTCTCCATAAGGTACATGATGCGCGAGGCGGCGCAGCCGCGGGGGAATGCCCGTCTGGTCTACAATGGCCAGACCTCACGTACAGGAGGAACAGCGGACAGACGTTGCAGACCAGTCTTCACGGGAGAGATGCAGGGGACATGGTTGGCAATACAGAGCAAGGGTTTCCAAGGACAACACCATGACATCCGAGTCTCTGTCCCCGATGGCAGAGCGTATCTTGGCCTACATGGCAAGGCGATCACCGGTGGAGCGATTGTGTCGCCGGGCGGAACTGGATACACTGGGATCTGCATCGGAAGTGGGCCAGGCCCTGGTGACGCTGGCGGATACCCAACGGATCGGATCCCCAGGGCGAGACATCTGGTTTCCCTTGGAGGCCCATGTCGCCCAGGACGGTACGGAGACCGTTTTGCCACCCGCCCCGCTGAAAGAGATGGCAGAGTCCCTGCTGCGCCGGGAAGGGGTGAACATTGTGATCAGTCCCCAAGAGCGGGACTATCGCCTTTACCATGCAACCCAGGGCAAGGAAGGTGTGTGGGGCATGCCGTCCTTTGAGGATATTGGCGTGGACCGGCCCGTACCCTTGCTGCTGCACTGGGGCCGGTGCCGGGTACATACCGTCTATAATCAGGAGCGTACCATGCCTGCAGATCCCTCTGACAGCGTGCCCGAACCCAGCGCGGACCCGGAGGGATTTCGACACGCGGCATACCGCATGGGAGCGCTGCCGGTACGCCTAGAGCAGGATTTCCGGGTCAATCACGCCCTGCGCGTGTTGGGATCCACCCCGCAGCCCGCGCAGGGCCTGCTTCTGTTTACCGGAGGCACCTGCTTGACCAAGGCGTGGCGCCTCTCATCCCGTTTCTCCGAGGACATCGATCTGAGATTCCAAGGGGACGAGGACATGCCCCACACCTCTGAATCTGTCAAACGGGCAGTCCATGCGCATGTGGAGACGATGGTGCGGCGGCATCTGTTGCCGCATCTGCCTGGAGGACGGCTTGACAAGATCGCGTCTCGCTATAGAAAATGGGACCCTGTGCAGCGTCTGGAGGTGCAATGCAATTCGCGCTACGCGTCCGCATCCGTGAGCATGAAAATCGACATTGCCTTTACACCCGGACGGGTGCCCTGGACACGCCATCCTGTCTATGTGAACCCCGCCCATGAGCCCCTGCTGCGCAATCGGGTCATAACCCATTTGCCTTGTATGCCTCGCTGGGCCATCATGGCGGGCAAGTTGCATGCCGTGGCCGTGATGCGACCTGGTGCGGATATGGCCGACATGCGACATATAGTGGATCTGGGGCGATGGATAGAAGGGGCTGCACACCCCGCAGACTACCCTTTCATGGTGCGGCAAAGCCAGTCAGAATCCGCAACGTCGGACTTGATGGAGGGGTTGTGGGACAATCTCGACACGCTGTCTCGCGACCCCCACTGCGCCTGCATGTTCGAGGAATACCTGGCGCGCATGTTTCCGGGCAATGCCGTGACCGAGGCGCCGGACTACCACGAGGCGCTGGAACGTATCCGCGATCTCTGGCAGGGGCTGTGCGAGTCCGACTGGGACAACCCCGATCTCGTCATGGATATCCCCCCTGTTTCCTCCTACACGGAGTCCGACACTCCGCGGCAGCGTCCCTGTCAGACCCCTCCCCCTACACGATGAACCTGCCGCTTTCCCCATGGCGAACCGAGAAGACGGTCTGAACAGCATGCACTCTGGCATGGCATAGCCTAAGCCTAGTCCACGGACACCGATCTGCCGGCTCCAAGAGCGCTCGCCGCATGTCGATACGCCAGGCGGGCATTGACTTCCTCGGGTCTACCGCGTGAACTCAAGCCGGTATGCCTTGCAAGGTCAGTTCCATGGCGAAGTGGCACCGGGCGAAGTGTCCCGGCCTGTGTTCTGCCAGGGGAGGGGATTCCGCAAGGCAGACATCTTGGACGTATGCGCAACGGGAATGAAAGTAGCATCCCGATGGCGGGTCGGCGGGATTGGGTACGTCGCCCTCCAACACGATCCGCTGGGTCCGGCGCCGCGGGTCCGGCGCCGGGATCGCCATTAACAGGGCCTCCGTATAGGGATGCAGAGGCTGGGCAAAGAGATTCCGTGTGGCCGCCATTTCCACGATTTGGCCTACGTACATGACTGCCACGGAATCGCACACGTGCTTGATGACGCTCATGTTATGGGCGATGAAGAGAAAGGTCAGATTGAACGTCTCTTGCAATTCCTTGATCAGGTTCAGGATCTGCGCCTGCACAGAGACATCCAAGGCGGAGACGGGCTCGTCGGCCACGATGAATTCGGGATTGAGGGCCAGCGCGCGCGCCAAGCTGATGCGTTGGCGCTGACCACCACTGAAGGCGTGCGGATACCGATTCATGTATTCCGGACTGAGACCCACGTCCCGCAACAGGGCGGCCACCCGATCCTGCAACTCCTGCCCATGGCAGATCCGGTTGATGACCAATGGCTCCGACACGATCTGCTGCAAGGTCAGCCGCGGATTGAGAGAGGCATACGGGTCTTGGAAAACAATCTGCATATGCCGGCGCAGCGCCCGCAGCGCATCATGATCCAGATTTTCCACGTGGACGGGCGCCATCCCCGGAGCCTGGAAGATGACTTCCCCCGCCGTGGCTTTCAGCAATCGCACAATGCAACGGCCCGTGGTGCTCTTGCCACAGCCGCTCTCGCCCACCAGTCCGAAGATGACGCCCCGTTGAACCTCAAAGGAGATGTCGTCCACCGCCTTGATGAATCCCGCGGTGCGTCGCAGAAACCCCCTCTTGACGGGAAAGTGCATTTTGAGATGCCGGACCTGCAGCAGAAACTCAGGCTCCGTGTCTCCCACGGACCGATCCTGCTGGGGCGGGACTGCGGACGCGGCGGCCAAGGAGGTGGTCATGGGACTAGGAGGCTGGCTTCGGGTTTGCCGATGTCGTCCGCGTAGAGAAAGCACCGTACATGCTGGCTGGAGGTCACTGCCATGAGCGGGGGTTCGCGGGTGTTGCACACGGCGGGCATGAAGTCAGGGCAGCGCGGATGGAACGCGCACCCGACGGGGATCATGGACGGATCCGGAACATGGCCGGAAATCACGGAGAGGCGATGGCATTCCGGCGCGTCCAACCTGGGCATGGAACGCAGCAGAGCCTGCGTGTAGGGGTGCTTGGGGGCGTAGAACGCGGTGTCGACATCGGTTTGCTCCACCACCTTGCCCAGATACATGACCGCGACCTCGTCGCACATTTCGGCCACCACGCCCAAATCATGCGTAATGAAGATGATGCTCATATGGGTCTCTTCTTGCAACGCCTGCATCAAGTCCAGGATTTGGGCCTGCGTGGTCACGTCCAGTGCCGTTGTTGGCTCGTCGGCAATCAGCAGGGCAGGATTGCAGCTTAGGGCGATGGCAATCATGACACGTTGGCGCTGCCCGCCGCTCAATTGGTGCGGATAGCTGGCGAAGACGCGCTGGGGCTCGGGCAGCTTCACGCGGTCCAGGGCGTGGACGGCCAGCTCCCGGGCTTCTACCTTGCCGACTGCCTGATGCAAGGTAATGGCTTCCATCACCTGACTGCCTGCCGTGTACAGCGGATCCAGCGAGGTCATCGGCTCCTGAAAAATCATGGCAATCTCGTTGCCGCGCAGCCGGCGCATGGCCCGACTCGTGGGGGCCAGCCGCGCAATTTCGATGGCGTCCGTCGTGCCGTGTGCGCGGGGATAGTAGTAGATGTCGCCCCCTTCGATGCGCCCGCGGCTGGGCATCATGTTCAGGATGCATTGGGCCGTTACACTCTTGCCACATCCGCTTTCGCCTACGAGGCCCAGCACCTGACCGCGCTCGAGCGCAAGATCCACGCCGTCCAAGGCCCGGATCACGCCGCTTTCCGTATGGAAGTGCGCATGCAACCCTGCAATGCGCAGGATGATGTCTGGGGAATCCACCATGGGAGTCTGCGCGGTCATGCCGGAGAATCAGAGGGCGAAGGGATCGACGGCGTCTCGAATGCCGTCGCCTAGGAAGTTGAAGCTGAGCACTGTCATGATGACGCATGCGCCGGGCAGCATGAGCCACGGCTTCTTGATCACCACGCCGACTGTTTGGGCATCCCGCAGCAGGGTGCCCCAACTGACCGCGGGCGGCAAGATGCCCAGTCCCAGAAAGCTGAGGGCCGTTTCGGCCAAAATCATGCCGGGAATGGCCAGAGTCGCGATCACGATGATGTGGCTCAAGGTGTTGGGCAGCATGTGCACCAGAATGATGCGCAGGTGGGTGGCGCCGGCCGCCGTCGCCGCCGCTGTGAACTCCATTTCCCGGAACGCCAGGACTTTGGCCCGCACCTGTCGGGACAGGCTGGTCCACCCGATCAGGGACAGAATGACACTAATCAGGAAGAAACGACCGACGATGGTGATATCCGCCGGCAAGGCCGCCGCCAAGGCCGCCCACAGCGCAATGCTGGGGAACGACATGAGCAGCTCAATGCTGCGCTGGATCACGGTATCCACGATGCCCCCGAAATAGCCGGACGCAGTGCCTGTCAACGCGCCTAGCACAATGGTCAGGGCTACACCCAACAAACCCACGGTCATGGAAATGCGACCCCCGAAGACAATGCGGGATAACAAGTCCCGTCCCAGACGATCCGTGCCCAAGAGGAACACCGTACCGGGTTCCGCGACGCCATACAGGTGACGGTCGGCGGGAATCAACCCCCACAGCTTGTAGGGTTGGCCCTTGACGAACAGCTGCAAGGGATAGATCTGGGTCGTGTCGTCTTCATGCACCCAATCCAGATTGTGCGTGTCCAGCACGGTGGTGGTGCCATAGACGAATGGGCGCCAATGAAAGTTGCCTTCCGCATCGACGAGGCGGAGGAGCTGTGGCGCCCGCGCCACAAAGTCTTCATTGGACAGCAAGTGATCGTACGGAGTCATGAATTCGGCTAACAAGATTATGGCGTAGAGGCACAGTAATACACCTCCACCGCCCACGGCTAGGCGATTGCGCAGAAAACGCCTCCCTATCAGGCGCCACAGGGGAAGCTGCCCCATCTCTCCGGATACCGCGGTATCCGGAGAGATGGGGTCAGGCAGAATCTGTTCGGCCATGGCATCGCCTATTCTTCATACCGGATGCGCGGATCGATGAGGCTCAGCAGCATGTCCGCCAGGAAATTGCCCAGGACCAGCATGAAAGCCAAAAACATGAGGAAGGTGCCGGCGAGATACATGTCCTGTTGGCGCAGGGCATTGAAGTACAGGGGTCCCGTGGTAGGCAGGCCCAGCACAATGGACACGATCAAGGATCCGGAGATGATGGATGGCAGGCTCAAGCCCAGCAGCATGACCAGCGGATGCAGGGCATTGCGGACGGCGTGCTTGATCACGACGGTAGCTTCGCGCAAGCCCCGCGCCCGCGCGGCCTGGACATATTGCATGTTGAGAATGTCCAGCAGATTGCCCCGCATGATGCGCATCAGCCCCGCCGTGCCGGATGTGCCCACCACGACGACAGGTACCCAAAGATGTTTCAGCAAATCCACCAGTTTCCCCAAACTCCAAGGGGCATCGATGTACTCCCGGGAAAAGAGGCCGCCCACGGTGAAACCGAACACCTTCTGCATGACGACCATCAATACGAGTGCCAGCATGAAATCCGGGATGGACAGCCCGGCCATGCCGACGAAGGTGGCCAGATTGTCCCCCCACGAGTACTGATGGGTGGCCGTATAGACGCCTATGGGTATGGCCACCAACCAAATGAAAAGGAGGGATCCGGTGGCGATGGCCACCGTGAAACCCAAGCGCTCCCAGATCAGTTCCTTGACTTCCCGGTTGTATTGAAACGAGCGTCCAAAATCCCCGCGCAGGAACCCCCGGGCCCAAATCAAGTATTGCACATAGATGGGTTTGTCCAAGCCGTAACGGCGTTCGAGGGCCTCCAGTTCGGCTTCTGCCGTATGCGTGCCCTGCAGTTGGCGCTGGGCCTGAAACACGTCGATGTAGCTGCCGGGCGGTAAGTTGATGATGAAGAAGCCCGTGAACGAGATCATGATCAAGGTCGTGATCATATAGACCACGCGGCGCAGGAAATAGGCGAGCATCGTCTAGGGCGAGCCGGGGTCAGGGGGCATGCACAACGCAAACCGCTGCCATCGGGAGCCGGCCGACCTCAGACGGCCCAGATCCTGTCGGTCGCGTTGGCACACGCACGGCCGGGGGTCAGCCATGGAGACAAGGCGCCCCAGATCCGCCCTGGCCGTGCGTGAAACGGAGTTACCGCTTGAAATACATCTGTTCCGGATACACGGCTCCGAAATACACCATGATCCAAGGGCCTGTAAAGCCGCCCAATCCCAGTTGCTCGTAGGAGGGGAAGTTGCCCACGGTGTCCAAATGTCCGACGATGGAGGGAGTGTTGGCCACGGTGCCGATGACGAAAGGCCCATCTTCCACATGCACACGGATGATGTCTTGGCTCAAGGCCAAGCGCGCGGCGTCATCAGGCTCGATCCGGGCTGCGTTGTAAAGCTCCCAGAGGCGCCATACCGGATCGCCTTCGCCAGGCTCCTCGCGGGGAGGATTGCGATCCAGCGGATCCTGATCCAGTTCCATGCCTTCCTTCTCGGTGCCAATCACTTTGTACCAAGCTCCGTACAGGGGGGCCCAGCGATTGTTGTCTATCGGTATGACCCAATTGGGAAAGACCAAGAAGTTGGGACCGTCGCCCAAGCCCCAGCAACTGCGAATGTCGATTTCAGAATTGTCCTGCATGACTACCAGTTGTTCGTCAGGCACGGCGTTGACCTGCACTTTCAGGCCTACGGCTTCCCATCCCTCCTTGACAATTTCAACGTTCTGGGCGTTGGCCTTGTTTTCCAGACCGCCGGCAGAACAGTCAATCCGCAAGGTCAATGCGTCGCCGCTGGGCAAGTCGCGGAAGCCGTCGCCATCCGCGTCGACCGCCCCGGCGGCATCCAGCAGTTGATTGGCCAGATCCAAGTCGAACTGCACCCCCAAGTCACGCCATTGGCGATAGAGATCCTGCCCTGTGTCGTTGGCCGTGAATTCAATCGCCTTCGGACTCATCGTGCCCGTCGTCAATTCGCCCGTGCCGAAATACACGATCTTCTGGATTTTCACCCGGTCGATGGCGTGCGAAAGGCCAAGCCGGAAATCCCGGTTGCGGTACAGGGCCCGCTTTTGCGGATCTCGATGGGTCCAGTTGGGATAGAGGAGGAAGGACGCGCCGCCGCCTTGATCCCAAAGATAGGTCTTGAAGCCCACGCTCGCCTCGGCATCGCGGAAGACGGAGAGTTCGCTCAGGGGTTGATAGCGGCAGGGTCGTCCGCAAATCTCCTGCTCCCCGGCGATGACCCGCAGTTTGGACACTTCCAGGTTCTCGACGTATGTCATGTCCACGGTGTCAATGTAGGGCAGCTGGTTGCCGGCCGGGTCCACCGCGTAGTAGTAGGGATTCCGATCCAGCAACAGGCGGGTGCCGGGATCGTACTGGACGGGCATCCAGGGATTCAACACCGGCGCGTCCGGGTTGCTGGGCCAATTCAGATTCTCGTCCAATATCTCAAAGGTTTCCTCATCCGAATAGTCGGGATGGAATTGCCGCAGGTAGTGCTCGGGAACGAACAGCTTCTCGTTGCCGGGAATGGTGCCGTTGGGCCACATGGCCAGGCGGTCCAGAAACAGGGGGGATGGGTCCGAGAAGGCGAAGTGGAGGGTATAGTCATCCACTTTCGTCACTGCGGTGACCGCGGCGGCGGACTTCATGTAATCGGGCGGGACATCGGAGTGCTCCTCGTTGAGTACCATGTCATTCCACCAGAACATGAAGTCGTCGGCCGTGAAACTGTCGCCGTCGGACCACTTCGTGCCTTCGCGCAGGTACAGCGTCCATTCCGTCTTGTCGTCATTGTGGTCCCACCCCTTGGCCAGGCCGGGCCGCTTGTCCAAACCGTCCTGTACCCAGTGCACAGGCGAGTAAGCGTACATGGCCATCACGAAATGGGAGCCAGTGGATGACGTGTCAAAGCGGTGCCAAGTACCGCCGTATTGACCAATTTCGCTGTAGGGCTCTATCACCAGGGGGTCCACCGGCAGGCGTTCATCCACGGGGGGCAAGGCACCTGCGGCCACTCTCGCGGCCAGCATTGGCGCTTCGTTGAACCCTCCCGGACTAGTGGGCGCGGATGGAGCGCCGTCCGCAGGCGCAGATTCTGGCATCGGCGCTTCCGCTTGGCCGCAAGCGGCCAGAAGCAGGAAGGCCAATCCGGACATCAACATCAATTGCAAGAATTTCGCCATGGCTGAAATCTCCTTTGCTGCAGCGAAACAAGGACAGCGGCCGAACTCACCTTGCTCGTCGCTTCGCCTACGGGGCGCAGATGCACACAGCCCCACGCCAAGGAGCGCGGCCAACGCGGGCAAGGCACGAACCCCGCCTTGACACCAATTTGTCCAAGTCAAAGATGAGACCACCTTATTATCATGATGCGCTTGTGCCTGTCAAGCGAGAAACAAGGCCCTCCCCGACGGCTTGCGCCTTGTTTTGGGATCCCCACCCTCATCGACTGGCGGTGAATTTCCCGCGGCCCTGTCTCCTGAAATGGCACGAGGGCTGCCCATGGCAGGAATGCCCTTCAGCTCTCATCGTCACCCGCAGTCAGTGATCCGGCCACAGCCGGCAGCAGATCAAGTACACCGGCCAGTTCGGTGCAGACAAACTCTTCTCCTTGGGCATCCGTGAGGCGCCAGCTGCCAGAGTCGTCTTGGTACCGGAGACTCACGGGTGTGGCCTCGGGCCGGACCGTGACGGCAAATCCCTTGCGGTTCAAGGCCCGGCCAGCCCATGTGACAGCCATCGGGTTGCCGGTCACATGAATGGCAGGTCCGGCGGGCGCAGGCCGTTGCAGGAAGCCCGTAGCGGGATCAAACTGGATGTCCCTAGCCGCGAACACCTTGGACAGCGCACCGGACAGCATGAGGTCCTCGGGCGCCCCCATGCGCATCTGGCGCCCGGCCGGATCCCAGAGCCAGAGGCGATCTCCATAGTGCAAGGCCAGATCCAGATCATGCGTGGTCATCAGGATGGCCTTGCCTTCCTGCGCCAGCCGCCGTAGCAGCCGGGTGATGTGAATGCGGTGGGTCATGTCCAGAAACGCGGTGGGCTCGTCCATGAGCAGCAGCGACGTGTCTTGCGCCAAGGCTCGGGCAATCAGCACCCGTTGCCGTTCTCCATCGCTCAGTTCGGCCACGCGCCGATGCCGGAATTCCAACGCCTCCACCCGATCCAAGGCCTCCAGCGCCATCTCCCGATCCCGCGCGGAATATCGGCCATGCCAACGGGTGTAGGGCAGGCGACCCAAGGCCACGAGTTCCTCCGCCCTCAGTTGTCCGGCCGCAATCCGACCGGGTAGCACAACGCTGACACGCTGCGCCAGAAACCGCCGGCTCAGGGAAGCCAGCTCCCGACCGGCAATGAACACAGTCCCGCGCAAGGGCAGATGCAGACCCAGCAAGGTACGCAGCAGCGTGGTCTTTCCTGCGCCGTTGGGGCCCATCAGACACACCAGTTCCCGGGACCGCAGCTCCGCGGAGAAGTCCCGCAGCAAGGGCGCAGGGTGCGTGGCAAAGCCGATGTCCAGATGGGAGAGCGAGACGACAGGCACCACGAACGGAGATCCTCAGGCGGCAAATGGAGTCAAGGTGTCTTGGCGACGCAACAGGGCCCAAATCACCACCGGCGCCCCCATCAGGGCCGTCACGGCGTTGAGGGGCAGCGCCATGGGCAAGCCGGGTGCCTGGGCGATCAGGTCCGCCACCAAGGCCAGAGTCCCGCCTAGCAGGATGCAGGCCGGGACCAGCCACTGATGATTGGAGGTGTGCAGCCACGTACGACACAGATGTGGCGTGGCCACCCCAATGAAGGTAATGGGGCCCGCGTAGGCCGTGACGGTTCCGGCCAGCACGGAGGCCCCGACCAGAATCAGCCAACGGGCGTGCAATACGTTGACGCCCAAGGAATGGGCATACGCCTCTCCCAGCAGCAAGGCATTCAGAGGCCGGATGGAGAGGAAGGAAAGCAGCAGGCCGCCCAACACCACGGGCCCATAGATTCCCAGATCCTGCCAAGTCACGCCTCCAAAGGAGCCAAAGGACCAGGAAATGAACGCCTGCACATTCCGTGGCAGGCTGTAGTACATGAGCAGGCTGACCATGGCGCCGACGGCGTAGCTGACCATCAGCCCCAGCACGATCAGGGACACCACGCTGGTGCGCCGGGCCAGCAGCACGACCAACAGCAGCACCGCCGCGGCCCCCAGCACCGCCGCGCCCACCGTCCCCGCCTGGTTCAGAAAGACCAAGGAACCACTCGTCTGCAGGATGGCAGATCCCGAGAGCAGGACCACCAGCGCCACGCCCAAACTGGCCCCGGCATTGACGCCCAGTACAAAGGGTCCCGCCAGGGGATTCAGGAACAGGGTCTGCATCTGCAATCCCGCTACCGCCAGCGCCGCGCCCGCCAGCACGGCGGTCAGGGTCTTGGGCGCCCGCACAAGGACAATCACGTCCCGCCACACTTCCCGAGACGGCTCGACTCCGATCAGAACGCGCCCGACGTCCGCCCACGGGATGCGCAGGGAGCCGAGGAAGACGCTGGCCGCCAAGGCCAAGACTGCCAGCCCGGCCAAGAGCCAAAGGCCCAGTACCGGCGCGGCGGCGGTAGGTATTCCCTTGCGGATCCGTCCGCTCATTCGCTCAGTCGCCGATAATACACAAACTCATGCTCGGGCAGCAGGTGGGGGTAAAGGATCGCAATCAGGTCCGCCAGTACCCAGTGGGGGCGCACGACGGCTCCCTCGAACATGTCGTTGGCCCCCGTGTCCGAGATGCGTAGATCGGGGTTGTAGAGATTCCCGGCCTGATAAGCGGCAAACTCCGTGAAGCGGGGATCCACGACAGCCAGGGCCATCCGATCAGGATACCCGCCGACATTGAGCCAGTAATCCGCATCCTGCGCCTGGGCAAAGACCTCTTCATAGTCCAGAAACAAGGCCTCGGTGGACTCGTCTTCGCTCCACAGATAGATGGCGCCGGCATCGGTCAGGAAGTTGGCGACATAGCTGTTGCCTCCTGCCATATACCACACCCCTTCCCAAGGCGTGTTGACAAAAACGGTGGGCCTTGCCGCCTCGTCCGGCACCCGGTCCACCAATGTATGGTACGTGTGGGCCATCTCGTTGAAGTAGGTCTCCGCCTCCGCCTCGCGATTCAAGAAGGCCGCCGTGGCCTTGATCCACTCGGCGCGGCCCAGCGGGGAGGGTTCCCGAAATTCCGTGCTCAGGAACACGCTTTGATCCGCGGCCCGCAGCGCGGGATGGACGTCGCTGTCAGGAAACCCCAGGCTGTAGGCAAGGGTCAGATCCGGCTTTAGGACCAACATGGCCTCCAGATCCACGGTAGCTCCTCCACCTACCACTCGCACCTTGCCCTCCCGAACCCTGGCGCGGATGTCCTCGGAATAGACCCAGGCGTCGTTTTCCAGCCCTACCAGCACCTCCAGTGCATCCAGTGTTTCCAGATGGGGCAGATAGGTAGTGGACAGCGCCACCAGCGAATCCACCGGCACTTCAATGGTGTGGACCCCGTCCTCAAATCCCGCAGGACGCGGCGTGCCGCACTGCACCAGCAGATAGGTCTCGGAGGTCTCCGCGCCGGGCCACGGGGACAGAACCTCCAACACTTTGTAGTTGCGGTGGTAGGCAAGGGTAAAGCCCTCCGCGTACTCTATGGCGGTCTTGTGGGGGAAGTAGTCCGTGTCGGGATCGTAGGCTTGCACACAATCCTCGTCACGAATCGGGGGCACGGCAGGCGCCGGGAGCGCGCAGCCGGAAAGCAGAATGGCCCAGACCACGCTGCAGGCCATCATCAAGGTGCGGATACGCGGGAATGACATCTCTGTTTCCTCGAACAGACACGGACGATCCGGTCGCAGCCATGCCCCAGGAAACGAAAACCTGCCCTAGGCAGGCTTCAGAGGTCTTCTGCCTCGTCAACCTCGTTCCACGAAGGCGCCAACCCCGGAGGTCGGACCGAACCACAGGCACAGGCGGGGTGGTCGGGCTTGGCCATTGCGTGCCTTACCGTTGGGGGACAGCGCCAGACTCTCACTGGCTTCCCCCCTTGAGTACTGGACATCGGCCACAGTACACCCTTGCCATTGGCAAAATACGTCTGGATTGTACGGGAGAAGTCACTGTCCACCCAAATGGCGAGGTGACTCGGCCTGGTCTGGCGTCAATGTCGCCAGCGGACCGCCTGTCCCCGATCAAGCGGGTCTGACGCGGGAAAGCCCAAGCCGCTCCCCGCCGCCGTCCTGCAGAGTCTCTGGGACGCTCTTGCCGTGTGCCCCACGCGACGCAAGACAAGAGCGTGAATCCGCATCGCTGCCCACCTTGGGCCGCATCCTGTTTCAACTCTGTACCAGCTGCGCATTGCACACATTCGATTGTCAACAATGCCCATACCCGCTCGTCTTTATTTGTGAAACATGACCAAGGAAACCTGTTGCAGTTAGTAAACAATACACAAGTATCGGAATGCGGTGACCCTCATGGCGGAAACCGCTATGGGTACAGGGAAGAGAGAGAGGGCGACAACCATGAACGGTGCGAATACGGCCTGGATTATGGTCTCGACGGCGCTGGTCATGCTGATGATTCCAGGGCTTGGGCTTTTCTATGGCGGTCTTGTCCGCGTCAAGAATGTCTTGGCCACGGTCATGCACTGTTTCATTTGCATGGGAATCGTGGGCGTGATCTGGATTCTCTGGGGCTATTCGCTGGCTTTCAGCTCCACCAGCCTCGGGGGCATCATCGGGGATCTGCAGCACTTTGGCCTGCGCGGCGTAGGTCTGGAACCGCAGGAAGGATCGGGCATTCCCGCCTTGCTGTTCATGATGTTCCAAGGCATGTTCGCCGCGATCACCCCGGCCTTGCTGGCCGGCGCCTTCGCCGAACGGATCAAGTTCAAGGCCTTCCTGGTGTTTGTCGTCTTCTGGTCCACTTTGGTCTACTCGCCGATCGCCCATTGGGTCTGGGGCGGTGGCTGGCTGCACACGGCGCTGAATCCGGCTCCCCTGGACTTTGCCGGCGGCAACGTGGTGCACATGTCGTCGGGCGTGGGCGCGCTGGCCGCGGTCCTGATCATCGGGCGCCGCGCGGGATACGGCCGTGTCCCCATGGAACCGCACAGCCTGATGTTCGTGCTACTAGGCACCGGACTGCTCTGGTTTGGCTGGTTCGGATTTAACGGGGGCTCCGCCTTGGCCGCGGATGGCATCGCGGTCAACGCGCTCGTCACCACCAACACCGCCGCGGCCGCCGGAGCCCTGACTTGGATGCTCCTGAGCTGGATCGTGGTCAAGAAGCCCAGCGCGCTAGGGGCGGCTTCCGGAGCTGTGGCCGGTCTCGTGGCCATCACGCCGGGCGCCGGTTTCGTCGATGTCGTGCCGGCTCTCGCCATCGGCATGGTGGCCGCCCTTGTGTCCTTCTTCGCCGCGGAACTCCGGATTCACTACAAGTTGGACGATTCGCTGGACGTCTGGGCGATCCACGGGATGTCTGGCACCTGGGGAGCCTTGGCCGTGGGCATCTTCGCTTCCACTACGCTGGCCGACGGTGGCTTGCTGAACGGCAATTCCGGCCAATTCGTGACGCAGGTCATCGCCACCGTGGTGACTTGGATTTACGCTTTTGGCATGACTTGGATCATTTTCAAGGTCGTGGATCTGGTCATAGGGGTACGCTCCACCGCCGAGGAGGAGTCGGTGGGTCTTGACATTTCCGAACATGGCGAGCGGGGCTATACCAATTAGAATATACTCCAGACTGGAGTCGCTTTTGCCACTCTTGGCCTATCGGCTCTAAAGGTGTGGGAATGCTGTGAAGAAAATTGAAGCCATAATTCGACCGGAAAAGCTGGAAGATGTCAAGAGCGCCTTGCATGACGCTGGCATCCGTGGCTTGACCGCATCCCAAGTGACGGGGCACGGCCAGCAACGGACGAGGGTGCTCAGCGGCCGCGGTTCCATTGGCGTGGAGACCGACATGCTGCAACGCCTGAAGATCGAAGTGTTTGTGGTCGCCGATCGGGCCGAACGTGCATGCGAAGTCATTCGCATCGCGGCCGCCACCGGCAATGTGGGCGACGGCAAGATCTTCGTATTGCCGGTGGAAGGGGCCATTCGCATTCGCACGGGTGAAGTGGACGACGAGGCCATTTAGGCTGGCCCGCTCTGGTGCCAGGCGGAGGAACCAAGCCTGTGCGCAGTCGCAGTCCCTCCGCCCAGACCGCCCTCTTGCAGCCGCGGCCAGCGACTGCATGTCGGGACAGAGCCTTGGCCCGGCAGGTGCGCAGGAACGGGGCTTCTTGGTTCTGTTCCGTCCGACAGAGATACCCGCGTATCCACCGAAGACATGCGGGATGCCATTGACACGGCGGGACGAGCGGCAGTGGAGATCGCGGCACCATGGAACGAATCACCTTGCGTAACGACGATGCATCGGACATGCGTCATGGATCATGATGCGCACACCCAATCCTAGGTGGCAGCTGGAAGAGAAGGGCTTTGTCACCATTCCCGGCGTGCTGTCCACTCCCATACTGCAACAGGTCCGAGATACGACGGCAAGACTGATCGGCACCCAATCAGCGGCACACTTTGCGGCCCGCAAGTCCACGGGCAGCATGATCAGTATCTTTGACGATCCCTTCTTCGCGGCCTTGGTGGACTGGCCGCCAGCTCTCGCCACACTGGCCAACCTGGGCATTGCGGATCCGCGATTCACCTCAGGCTATGTCATCAGCAAGCCGCCCCATTCTCCACCGCTCTTCTGGCATCAGGATTGGGGAGGCTGGGACGACCGGGTCAGTTACACCGCGCCCACGCTGCAGATTTTTCTCATGTACTATCTGGTAGACACGTCCCCCACCAATGGCTGCCTGCGAGTCCTAAGCGGCTCCCACCGACGCCGACATCCCATGCACGACACAGCGCCGGAAGCCCATGCGGAAGAAATCAGCCGTGCCACGGATCCCACCCATCCCGCCTTTCAGCCCATCCCGGAAGACGAGGCCGTGCCCGTGAGGGCGGGCGATTTGGTGATAGGGGATGCGCGCCTGTTGCACGGCGCCTACGCCAACGATTCAGACTCATGGCGCACGGTCGTCACTCTTTGGTTTCATCCGTTTGAGCGATATTCCGATCCTCTCAAGGCCTACATGGCCCAGTCCATGAACAGCGTCCGTGCATGGCCCGCATCCGCGCAAGCCAAGATCAAGGACCTGATTCCCACCTATGCAGGAAAGGCGACACCCGTGTCGTGGAATCGGATCCCTGGTCCCGATCTGCAGTGATTGTCGCGCCCGCGCGGGGCCGGTCTGCCTACACAGGTTGAGCACAACGGACCGGTCTTGGCGGCGCCCTTGAACCCGCTGCAGCCGATCCCTAGTTGACCCCACACCAGTCTGACATCACCAGCGATGCCAGGCGCCTTCCACTCTGCGAGCCTGCATCCGATCTTTCAGATCGGCCACCAGTTGCGGGTTCTCCTCCGCGAGGTTGTGGCATTCTCCCGGATCCTGCACCAAATCGTACAGCTCCGTGCGATCGTTGTAATTGTCAATCAGCTTGTGGGCCTCGGTGCGTAGGGCCGCAAAATTCCGGAGCTGGGCCATGACATTGGAACGATGTGTACGAGAGGTGTCCATCACGCTGGGCATGATGGAACGCGCGTCCAGCGTCTCCAGTTCACTGGCGGTATAGGGTACGCCCGCCATTTCGCAGAGGGTGGGATTGACATCCGCCAATTCCACCAGCGTATGGTTGACACCACCAGCGGGAATATGGGGGCCGGCCAAAATCAAGGGCACACGCAAGGCCCCTTCATAAGCCACGCCTTTGGTATAGAGTTGGTGATCCCCCAGCATTTCTCCATGGTCCGACGCGAACACGACATAGGTGTTGTCTGCCATGCCGCGCGCCTCCAGCATGGCTCTCATCCGGCCTATCCAGTGATCGATCAGGGCGATGTTGGCCGTATACTGTCGGCGCGTATGCTCGATCTCCGCCGCGGTCATGGCATACCGGCGGCGCTGCACCCAGATAGGCTTGTCTTGCGGGTCGCCTGCAATCGGAGCCGGCATCGGGCTGTGGCGGAAGCGCTCGGCCCAGTGGGTGGGAGGATCGAAGGGATCGTGCGGACCGACAAACGACACGAAGAGATGCCAAGGATCCTCCGTGGCCACGTTCTCCAACCATGACAGGGCCCGCTGGCCGATCCAGCTGTCGGAATGTGCCTCTTCCGGCAAGACCGAATCATGGGATACACCCTGAATCCAGCCTCCTTGGCTGCGACGCGCATAGTCCTCCCGGAACCGGGCAAACAGTCCCTGTTCCGCAAGGTGAAAGCCATAGGGCCCCGCCGGCCGAGTGACACGCCCCGCATGCATCTTGCCCTCTATTTCCAAGGGATCCGTGAATCCCCATTGGAAGTTGCAGGGCCGTCTGCCATGGAGCCCGTTGTACGGTGCAGGCTTGGCCAGATCCAGCTTGCCTGCGGACGCCACCGCATAGCCCTGCGCGCGCAGACGCTGATAGTAGGTGGGAATATGCCGCGGGAGATAGCAGTGGTTGTCCAAGCCCCCCAGCCGCCATGGATGCAGACCTGTGGCCAACGAAATCCGCGAAGGCGCACACACCGGCGCGTTGACGCAGCAATGGGTAAAGCGCGTACCTTGGGCCGCCAATGCATCCAAGTGCGGCGTAGCGACGCACGACCACTCAAGTCCCAGAAAATCGAAACGATGCTGATCATCCAACACGAGCAGCAGATTGGGTTTGGCTGACATGAGACTCCTGCCTGACAATGGGGGCAGAATCGGCTGGATACCTTGATTACGCCTAAAGCCTAGAATGCCAGCGAACTACAGGCCCAGAGCCATATGCACACAGACCGTCTCTCGATTCTCCCGCGGGAATTTTCCGAACCACTCTATCATGGCCGACACGATCGGGATTGACCTGGCAAAACGTGATGGAGCGGGGATGGCCCGCATCCCGGCCTTGGTCCTGCCGTCATCTGCCTGTACGATTCGGACAGGATCCGGAGCTGCCGCCATGGCGCGCCCCGATGTCCGAGCCAAGCTTGATCAGGACGCGAATCACAAACCGAAACCATGTCTTTCTACGTAGCGGCCTATGACACGGAAGCGGTATACCCCTGGTGGGAGGATCCCGCGCGCGGGTTTGACTATTCCCCCAGCCGCATCCGCGAATTTCTGGCCGGTGTGCAGGCGGTGGCCAATGCACATCGAGAGCGGGAGGTCCCGGCCACCTTTTTTCTGGTCGCCAAGATGCTGGAATTGGCCGGACCGGAATTGCGCGGCCTGCTCGACCATCCTCTCTTTGAGATCCAATGCCACTCCTTTACGCACCCCAACCTGATCGAACTGGATCAGCGCGGCGACGCCGCGGCCTTGCGCCACGAGCTGGTCGATGCCAAGAAACTGATTGAGGACACCTTCGGGCGCCCGGTGGTCGGCCTGACGGCGCCCGGCGGATATACCTGCGGGTTCGCAGGACATCCTCGTATCCTGTCCATCCTGTGGGACGCCGGCTACCGGTATGTACGCAGCGTAGGAGCCGGTCCCCACGGCACGATGCCCGCTCCACTCAACCTGCCTTTCTGGTATGCTCAGGAAGGATTTTCCGAACTTCTCGAAACCCCCTCGCATGCTTGGCATGACAACATCCTGACCGGACAGCCGGGGCTCGTCCATTGGCCGCCGATCCTGCCTTGGGGACACCCTGCCACGATGCCTCGTGATGCACGCGGGGTGTATGAAGCCTACGCGCCGGGCATCGACCATTGCACACAGCAGAAACTCCTCTATTATCTCCCGGTGTTCCATCCTTGGTCCATCTACCGCATCGACCGCCAAGCCCTCCAGATTGCCCTGTTGCTGGATCATGCCAAGCAGACAATGGACACGGTGTCCTGTCTCCAGTTCTATCGCCACATTGCCCGGTGCCGATCCTTGGCCACGGGCCGGTTGCGTACAGTATAGGGATTCACATTCCCGCACGATCCTTGACGTTTCACGACTTCGTCCGGGAAGTCGGTCCGACACGACCTGAAGCAGCCATCCAAGCCGTAGAATCTCGATTGATGGCCCAGCGCAGAGGCACGGAAAGACGATGGATCGGCTCTTCTGCCGTAGGCGGGCGCCGCCCTGATGATCGGATCGTCGGCATACCGCAGTTCACGCGTGACAGACCCAGGAGTTCCACCCCATGAGACCGTACCCGCGGGCCCGCCTGGGCCTGCTGCCCACGGGCCATCACTATTACTGGAAGCAATTTCCCCGCCTGAAGCAGATGGGGCTGAGCATGTACGGCAGGCTCCACTCCCTGCTGGAGCCCATGGCCGACATCGTGGCGCCTGAATTGGTGGACATGCCCGAGAAAGCGCGGGCCGCCGGCACCCTGTTCGCACAGGAAGAAGTGGACATGGTGCTGGTCTTCCCCCTTGGCTACACGCCCAGCATGGACATGCTGCCTGCCTTGCAGACCCTCGATGTCCCGATCCGCATTCTCAATGCCCACGAGGACCGATCATACGACTATGCGCAGGCGGACACGACCGATTACCTGCACCATGAAGGCGTTTGCTGCGTCCCGGAGCTGGCCGGCGCCCTGGTCAATGCCGGACGCCGCTTCCGGGTGCGCACCGGTCCCTTCGACGATGTGCGGCTGCAGCGGGAGCTGCGGGCCGATTGCGCCGGAGTGGCCGCGGCGCGTGCCCTGCGCCACATGCACATGGGACTGATCGGACAGGTCTACCCCGGCATGAGCGACATGCCCATCGACGAAACCCGGCTGCTGCGCGCCACGGGCCGCATGCTGGTACGGCCCGAGATCGAGGAGTTCGAGAATGCCTTCCGACAGGTGACCGCGGACCAGATGGAGGAAATGTTCCGTCAGCTCCACACGATGTACGAGGTCGATCGATCCGTGACCCGGGAGCACATGCGTTTCTCGGCCCAGGTGGCGGTGGCGTTCGACACCATTGTCCACAAGTACGACATTGCGGCCTTTGGCTACTACTGGTGGGGTGAAAGGGAGTTGATGACTCAGTTGCGCGCCCAGTCCGGACTGGCGGTGTCGCGGCTGGCCGCGCTGGGGCGGCCCGGCGTGACTGAGGGCGATGTCAAGACCGCCATGGCCATGAAGATTCTGGACCTGCTGGGTGGTGGGGGCATGTTCGTCGAATTCTTCGCCATGGACTTCGACGAGAACTCGATTCTCATGGGACACGACGGCCCGAGCAACATCAACGTGGCGCAGGGCAAGCCCCGGCTGATGCATCTGGATGTGCACCACGGCAAGTCGGGCCACGGGCTGGGCATCGACTTCGACATGCCGGAGGGTCCGGTCACGTTGCTCAACCTGACCCAGTTCGGCGCGGGCGACACCTTCAAGCTCCTCTACACGATCGGGGAAATCATACCGGGCGCCATTCTGAACATCGGCAATCCCAACGCCCGAGTGCAAATCGCGAGGCCTTTGCACGAGTTCATCGATGCCTGGTGCCAACAGGGCCCCTCCCATCACATCGCCTTGGGCGTGGGTGATCACGGCCCGGCCTTGGAAGCCTTCGCGGAAGCCATACACTTCCCCATCGTGCGGGTATAGGCGCGACCGGTCGTGACCGCGGAGGACCTCTGCCATCGGGCCGGTCGCGTCTGCACGGGGGACGGGAACCACCGCCCTCCATCATGGCGCCGTGGATCCCCCCACGGCACGAGGCAATGGCGATTGTCGCTCCCTGTCAAGTGGCGGTCGGGTCTCTAGTTGCGATGCAAGGTGAGCAGGGCAGGGACAGGATTGTAGAGAAAAAGCGCGCCCCAGCCGAAAGTCAACACCGTTCCGATCCAGGCCAGCGCCAGAAAAGCGGCTGTCAGCCACCACCCGACCAACACAAACCAGATCGCCCGCACCCACCAGTTTCGTTGTGGCACCCCGTGCCGGAAGTCAATCACCATGGTTTCCCTGGACAATACGTGCACTTCCAGGGAACGGGATCGCAACGTGGTCAGGTAGGGCAATCGATTCAGCATGACCACTCCCAGCGGAATGCCCACTATGGTTACCATGCACACGTAGGATGCCACAATGCACAGTCCGCTGAGCCAAGATCCAATGAATATGAAGTACACAAGACGGATCAACCAACCGGGGCCCATGGCCCGGGGTGCATTGACAATGGCGCTGGGGTTGACGTTGTGACTCATGGGGCTTGGGTTCGAGACGCTATTCGGAGACTCAACCGTACAGTGCGGTCTGCTGGGAACGGTCCGCGACTAAGGAGAGGATACACTGCAGAAGGGGCGATGCAGGCCAAACCGGGGATATCCGTTCACTCAGGTCAAGGTCAACGTCAAACCGTGCCTCGCATTGTACACCTGTCCGAAACGGATTGAGCCGCCGTCCTGCCATTGACAGATGCGTATTCTCGGTTCCATGTGGGATCAGAGGAGAGGAATGGCCCGCCTCTGTCTAGGGCGCAGGGATCCCTGCACCAGAGTGTCGGCACAGCATGTCATTCCGAATCACCGGCAATGCGCAGGCGCGGGACTCCACCTTGCACGCTGTCGATCGTCACAACTCCTGTGCAGACCGGAGTTCACGCTCCCCAAAGGCCCCGATCGCTACAGGGACAGGATACCGGGAAATCCACGCCGGCGAGCATGTCAACCTGCATTCCAGGATCAGGGTATGGCAGGGAATCATGGCACAATTTGTCGCGGCGGCATCCTCTCCAGGGATTGAACCTGGGATACGTGGTTCAGGCGAACGCGCCTCGGGCCACGGAACCAAGAGAGCCGACATGAGACCGAATCGTGCAGTCCGACTCCCCGCCGGGCCAGCTTGGCTCGGTTCTTGACATCCCGCCCCCGCCGGCACGCAAGCAAAGGAAGCGTTCATGGAACAGGTGAAGGAATTTGCCGACGAGGTCAAGAGAACCGTCGGCCAAGTGATTGTCGGCAACGACAAAGCCGTGGAGCTGCTTGTGATCGCGTTGCTTTACGAAGGGCATGTGTTGCTGGAGGATGTGCCCGGAGTCGGCAAGACGATGCTGGCCCGCTCCCTGGCCATCGCCCTGAACATCGACTTCCGCCGCCTGCAGTGCACACCCGACCTGCTGCCCAGCGACATCACCGGCGTCTCGATCTTCAATCAGGAAACCCGTTCCTTCCAGTTCATCGAAGGTCCCGCCTTCACGCAGATCCTGCTGGCGGACGAGATCAACAGGGCCACCCCCAGGGCGCAGGCCGCCTTGCTGGAGTGCATGGGCGAGAGCCAGATCACGGTCGAGGGCGTCACGCGCGCCCTAAGTCGTCCCTTTATGGTGTTGGCGACCCAGAACCCCATCGAGTACGAAGGCACGTTTCCGCTGCCCGAGGCGCAGCTGGACCGGTTCCTCTTCAAGTTCCAGCTGGGCTATCTGGACTTCGACCATGAGCTGACCATGATGGAGAATCTGGGCAAGCGGCACCCGATCGAAACCCTGACCAGCGCCGTGGACGGCTCCCGCCTGCCGGAACTGGGCCGGATGGTCTGGAACGTGCATGTGGAGGAGAGCCTCAAGCGCTATATCGTGGGTCTGGTGCATGCCACCCGCCATCACGGCGAACTGGAGCTGGGCGCCAGTCCACGCAGCACGCTGTCCCTGTACCGGGGAGCGCAGGCCAAGGCGGCGGTGCAGGGCCGCGACCATGTCCAACCGGACGATATCCAGGAGCTGATCCCCTATGTCCTGCCGCATCGCTGCATCATGAAGGCGGACAGCGCCTTGCGGGGGCGCACGGCCGAGCAGGTGGTCAGCGAGATTCTCGACTCGACGCCCTTGGATCTGGAACTGCCGCACGAGGCGACGGTGTAACGCCATGAGGTCCGTCCCCGCCATGCCACCCCCGGATGTCCCTTCATGCGTGACTACACCATCTGGCTGATTGCCTTTCTGGTAATTGCCATCCTCCTGCGTCTGGACTGGGTGTACTACCTGATCTACGTGACGGGAGGGGTCTGGGGTCTGAGTCTGCTGTGGGCCAAGTACCATACCCGCTGGGTGCGCGTCGCGCGCTTCACCCCCTCCCACGCCTTCAGCGGCGAAATGACCACCGGGTCGGTGCGTATAGACAACCTGAGCATCCTGCCTGTGCCCTGGATCAAGGCTCACGAGGCGATCCCGGCCGAACTGCGCAGCCGCAACCGCTACCAGACGGTGCTGTCCCTGCGGGGCCGCTCCGCCGTCAACTTCATATATGAGCTGTCCTGTCGCCAGCGGGGCTACTTCCGCGTGGGGCCGCTTACGTTGGCCACCGGCGATCTGTTCGGGTTCGCCGAAAGCGGCTTCGTGGAAGTCGCCACCGACACCCTGATTGTCTTTCCCAAGGTGCTGCCCCTGGAGAAGATAGGTCTGCAGAGCCGCATGCTGTTTGGATCTCTCGGCACCCGGCGCAAGATTTTCGAGGACTCCACGCGCCTTGCCGGGGTGCGACCGTACATGTACGGGGACGAGTTGAAACACGTGCACTGGAAGGCGACGGCCCGCGAAGGGCGCACGCAGACCAAGAAGTATGATCCGGCCATTGCCTACGAAGTGGTGATCGCCATTGATCTGGATGCCCGCGCCTACGGCACGCACGGCGTTGTCAGCCACAGTGAATGGGCCGTCGTGATTGCGGCCTCGCTGGCCAGTCACTTGAGCGAACGCCAACAGGGGGTGGGCCTGCGCACCAATGGCCGGGACGCACTCACCGAGGAACCGATGCAGGTGATGCCCTCGGCGACGGGACGCGCCCACCTGACCGCGCTGCTGGAGGCGCTCGCACGCGTGCAGGTGGCGGAAGAGGAAGAGGAATTTGCCGATTGGCTGGGGACGCACACCTTTGATCTGGTCTGGGGCACCACGCTGATTGTGCTGGTGCCCGTGCTCAACGGAGATCTGCTTTGGCTTTTGCACAGCCGCTACCGCAAGGGAATCAACGTGGTGGTCATGGTGCTCGTACCGCACGAAGGCTTGACGACCCTGAAGGCACAGGGGGAATCGTTGGGCCTTGCCGTGTTGCTCATCGAGCGCAACCAGAATCTGTTGGAGTTGGCCTATGAGCCGATCTGACCGTTCCGCCTCCACCATTTCGGTGGAGGACATCCATCCACCGGATCTCAAGGGGACCACTGTCGAGTTCGACCGGCAGTGGCAGCGATCCCTGTTGCGTCCCCTGCTGCTCACCTTGATGCTCGGGTGCGTGGTGACCGCGGCCACCTATGTCTTTGTGGTCCTGATCCCCTCGTTCACCACGTCCATGGCCAATGTCATCATCCTGTGCAGCGCCCTCGCCGCGCTGACGGGCTGTATCATGGGCGCCCTGACCTGGGGCGCCCAAAGAGAGGTGACGGAACGCCTCCGGTTTCGGATCGTCGAACCGGTCGGCTGGATTCTGCTGCTGCGCCTGGGCCTCTGGTGGGTCAGTGGCAGCATGCCTCCACTGGGCACGCTGCTGAGCGATCCGCTGCCGACCATATTGGACGGCGCCTTCGTGGCGGGGGGGCTGCTGACGCTGGTGATCTGGCTTGCGGCCGAATTCCTGAATCGCGCCCTGCTGGCGCTCTCGCTGCAACCCGATGAAGTCAGCCACATATCCCGTGCCTACGGTCGGCTTTCCGACACCGTGGAAAACACGCTGCGCAGCGATCGGCGCGCCCTGCTGGACCGCTTCGTCGGGGTGTGGATCGGCATCGGCATTCTGGTCATCATCCTGGTGGCCGGCAGTCAGGTGCGGCCTGCCGACGGCAATGCGTTGCTCACCATTCACGCGCAGAACATACATCCGCGGGCCATTGTGTCCACGATTGTGTACTTCCTGGCCGGGTTTTTCGTCATCGGACAGGCGCACCTGGTGGCCTTGCGGGCGCGTTGGGCCCTGGACGGGCTGGCGGTGGAAGAGAGTCGCTTCCGGAACTGGATGCTCTATGTGGTCGGCGGCGTGGTCCTGGTGGCGCTTGTCACCAGTCTGGTGCCCATGGGCGACACCATCCTGCTGTTCCGGATCATCATGGCCATCTGGCAACTTGTGCAGGCCTTCGCGTTTCTCCTGTTGCGCGCCTTTGGCTGGCTGATCAGTCTGTTTGTCTCCGAAAAATCGGGCGGGGAAGAAGCCCTGACCCTGCAGCCGCTCGAGGTGCCCCAGGCTCTCCAGGTGGAGGAGGAGATTCAAGAGGCCGGCGTCGACTTCAGCTATGTGCCCACGCTCGTCTTCTGGTCCCTAGTGGCCCTGGCGGCCCTGATTGGCGGCTACCACCTGCTGGCGACCCGAGGCTTCGACTGGAGCTGGCTCAAGGCGCGCCTTGCGATGTTGCTGGGACTGTTCCGGCGCACGGTCGATGCGGGATGGCGCGTGGTGGCCGATGTCGTGAACCGAATCACCGGTACGGAAACCATGGTCCGGTCCCGTGCGGAACGACAGGCCCGACATCGCATGAATTTGGACGAACAGGTGCAGTTCGCCTACCTGTCCATTTTGGACGCGGCAGCCGCGCAGGGAGCGGGTCGCCGAGCCGCCGAGACCCCGCGGCGCTACGCTCCGCGTCTGGCCGCGGCCCTGACCCAAGCCAGCGCCGCCAAAGCCGCCACGGAAGCGCAGACCACTGCGGAATCCAGCACGGAAACGGCGACGGAACCTGCACCCGTTGCCGAACCCCTCGATGTCGAGGGGGCTACCGAATCCTTCTACAAGGCGCGCTACAGTGCAAAGGCGTCCGCGGCAGAGGACCTCACACGCGTCCAGTCGTTGCTGAATCGCATCCGCAGCCTATGGCGTCGCACAGAGGATGCCGACAACGGCTGACATCTCCTCCCCACCTTGGGTCTGCATCGTGGATATACTTGATCCCTCGTCGTCGGCCGGCCGACCAAGGTGCTTCCCGGACATTTGAGCAATGTGCCTAGAGTGGGGGAGCAGAGGGGCAATCCGCCTCGCGGATACCCTGTCAGGATGGGGCCAATTCGGGATTTGTGTATTCCCCGACGGGATTCGATCCCGATCCAACTCGCTCACGACGAGAACGGCGCCACCAGCATCCTTCATCCATGGCGAACGGGCATATCGAAAGGAACGCGCAGTCTTTTGGTCCTCACCCATTGCGGGATCAGTCCTGGGCTGGGCTGCAGATGTTTCGCGCTGTCCTTGCCTTTCAAAGGTTCGTCCAGCATCCACTACAAGTCTGGGGCAAGACATGTGGGGATCTCGTCCGCGCCCACAGTCCCTCTGCCATTGGACGACAGCTTGCGGCCCTGCACGCGATATCACGAGCGAGCGGTATATCGTCGGCCATCGCAATCCCCTAGGCGGTAAGGGGGCGCGTGCGTTGCTGCCACAAAGGGTCCCATGACCTAGGGCACGAGAGGCAGGATACGCGGCAGCCCCCACTACAGCGCAGGGGGACAATTGTTTGGAGCAGTTCCTGTGCGTCGCCAGGAAGCCGAAATCGGGGCAAACGGGACGCCGAAGGGTTTCAACCGGGGCTGGGCGCTGGCATATCCAGATGGAAGCGATGGAGTACGGGACAGAGAGACAAGGCCCTCCCTCTACATCTGTGACAGGGAAAGGCCCTGGCAAGCCGGACAAGAGTTGGCTTGCCTCTTCCTTCTCGAAAATACAGCGCGCGGAACCGCTCCATCCGCTTTACCCTGTCGATCAGACCTTTTTCTTGTCGGGATTCGGCCACATTTCTGACCAAGGCCTTCGCGTCCGCATCGGTAAGCCGCAGGACTATGTAATTTGCCATGGCCGAGAAGAGAGAGAGGCATGGAAGTCCTTGGCCTCCTGTGAGACGACGACCAGGGAAATGCCATACTTTCGGCATTCCTTGGCCATGGTGGGAATGAGCTTGAGCCCCGCCGCTCTATGAGCCTCGTCAAAGACAATGGCATGGGCAATCCGATCCTGGATGCCTCGACGGAACATCGCATTGTAGAGACCATAAAAAAACAAGTGAAGTGAGAGCCCTTTGCAGGTTCTCGTTCTGCGTTGAGTGAACACGAATGACAATGGGCTGCGCGCTTTGCCAAAGATCTCCCTGCTCCTCCTTGATATCGAAGAAGCCATAGTCCGAGAGCTCTTCCAAGCGCGGGCGCAAACCGGGACTGGTCTTGGGGTCACTCTGCAGGATTTCCATAAAACGCCTGAATTCGGGTTCCTGCAGAGTTGACGGATTCGCGCCGCGATGGTCCCAACCCAATTCCAGAAAGCTGCTTCGAATGGCGGTGCGGATCTGCTCTCCCTGCAGGTTGCCCAGTTCAGGGAAAATCGCCATGAAGATGTCTCTCACTGCACCCGCGACATCAAGATAGGCCGAAGCCGAAGTCCGATCCTCGACCTGCAAGGGATTGAAATCCAAGCCGTCCGCGTCCATGAAGTGGACTGAACCCCCTAGCTGTGCCAAGCCGCTGTCAATGTCCTGATGGTACGAAAAGACGATCGGCCATACGTGCGCCGCCACCATCTGCCTGCACAGGTGCAACAGGAGGGTGGTCTTGCCCATGCCAGGCAACCCGCGACCAGCAGATGCGGATTGCCCTTTACAGTCAGACTCCAGTTGACTGCCGTGCCCGCAGCAGCATTCGTCCCGACGCAGATCGCCGGGACGCTCTCCACAGGGCTCCCCAATCCAACTTCGGCGCCATCCGTCTGCTTGTACGTTGTGTCCGAGGCGACTAGACTGTTGCGTTCCCCCATATTTTGATTTTCGAACTGCGGTGGTGCAGAACTTTCCTCCTGTGCATGTCTCTCCTCCGGATGGCACCAAGGAGAAGGCGCTTGGCGGAAACCCAAGGCAGGCAACTGCCCGGGGCCGAACAGATAGACCGCGACATCTCGCTCTGCAGGCGAGATCTCCACGGGCTCGGGATCGAGATACTCCGGGCAGAATACCCACCCGCGGGCCCCTCTGACGTCTGGAAATTGTAGCCTCCGCCCCGCTCTATCATCCGATCTATTTGAAGCGCAATATACGCGCCAGCTTGGCGCGTCGAAGTACGGAGCGCATCGACCTGTTTCCGCACGGCGGACAGAAACGCTGGTTGACGTACCGATCGGAGGTGCCTGCGGTACTTCACTTCAATGAAACGGAAATGCAGTCCAGTGCGCGGCAATGCCGCTACATAATGAAGTCTGAGCGCGATGTGCCATCCATGTCATCCACAGGGATGAGAACGCCCTGCTCTAGCGAGGCCCAACACTCGCTGCCTTGCGTGACACAACGCCAAGGCCACCAGTTCCGATGTCACTGTCTCTTTCCGACCGGTCAATCGAATGGCCAAGCGTCCGCTAAGCGCCTTCAGATGCTCAGCCAGGAATTTCGCGTTGCGTTCGCTGCGATCAAGGCCCATCTGATCGAGTGCATCGCCCAGCAGACTATATACCTCCTCCAAATTGCTGGTCGAGGTTATCAATTGCAAACAACCGAGATCCTCACGTTCCGGTACGAAGTCAATCACATAGGCTTCATAGATTTCCGGGTTGTCCCGCGGCGAGTCGAAATACTCGACACCGGCATTGCGGTCCAAAGTAATCACCCAATCGCACAATCCGTGCAAATGGCGCAGACGGAATGGCGCCGTGCCGGCCAAGGCGGACAATACAAGAACGTTCCCGGAGCCGCCACGGCTTGCCCGATCTTGCTCACGCAGTCATA
Source organism: Caldilineaceae bacterium (assembly GCA_963422415.1). Lineage (GTDB taxonomy): Bacteria > Chloroflexota > Anaerolineae > Caldilineales > Caldilineaceae > Bin34. The sequence goes on along the minus strand of OY729430.1, from coordinate 800,467 downwards.
GTCGGTGAGAACAAGATCTCGATCCGAGACGATCATGTTGCGCGGACTCACATCGCCATGAACCAGACCATTGCGATGAAGGATGTCCAACGCCTGGCACATGCTCTGCAACCACCTCAACGCCAGCGTTTCTCCAGAGACATCCCCGTGTTCCTCGGCCAGAAGAGGAAAGACCCCGATGAAGTCGTGCAGAGACGCGTCTTCCACCCACGTCAGCAGGGCAATGAATTCGTTCGCGTGCCACGCGGAAGTGACCTCGAATATAGTGGACAGTGCCGCATGCCGTCCCAAGTGGGAGCGCACCAGGGTAGTAGGAACGCAAAATCCGCTGGCCGATCTCTGCGTCGTGACCAACTTTGGCGACGTAGGCGCTCAGCACTTCCTTGAACTGCCGATCTGTTTCCACTACCTTGAACACGGTCCCGATGCCACCCGATCCCAAGATGGAAACGATGCGATATCTTCGGTCACGGAAATCCACCTCATGACCGTCCGTCCAATACTGGGCCGGCAGTCGTGCGGGGGACGGGCCCGATACGGAATCATCCCGCAAGGCCGCCAGTGCGGCATGCAGTATTGTCCTGATCTGTCCGGCGACGCTGTCTTCTCGAGATTGGAAAAGACGCAGCAGACAAGTGCAAAGCGAATAGATGTCGGAGCGGTGATCTGCCGCTCCCAATCCTTGGGTCTGCACCTCTGGCGCCATCCAATCTCCTGCCGGGGGCCAATGCCGGCGACAGTCAGATCTGCTGATATCTTCGTGCACTCGAACCCCATGAGAATGGGCGAATTGTCATGAGAAACGAGGATATTGTCCGGCGCAAGATTTCGATGCGCCATATACGCGCCATCGGGCCTTGCCTCATGCAGTTCGCCAAGAGCCTGCACGGCTTTTTGTGAAAAGTCCAAACGGGCCTACGGTGTTCCAGGCGACATCGGAGCTGCGCTTTCCAATGGAAGGTGCAGCGGGATCCACCATGGTGAAAAAGTTCATCTCGCCCGCATACCCTGGCGCACTTTGATACGAATCCAAGATTCGAGGATCCCAAGCGTATTTCCGAAGCAAATGCAGAGCATGAAACTCACGCCGGGCCAGCGCCTCGCTCCCCGGGGTTTCTGACGACAGATCGTAGAGATGCAGCGCCACTCGATCCTGGCGGGTTGGATGCACGCCTTTGTAGACGCGATGAAACGTCCCCTCTCTAGGTGTCTGCAACTCCAGGTTGATGTAGTCTGCGAGCCGTCGCAACGATCCGTCCAAGGCAATGGCGCTCTTCGGCTCCAGCTTGCGGCTCAACACGGCTATCTGCTGCGGTGTCAGGACTGTATGCGCATCGAATCCAATCGCGTTCTTCCAGTCCGCCAATGCATGAAGGTTGATTCCTCGCACGCTTGTGATGGACAGGGCATTGAGCTTGGCTGGAGATGAGGTCAGAAGGGACACGCCCTGCACGAATGGAAGATCCGGGAGGACTTTTCGCATGGCGGTTCCAATCTTGCGAGCCTTGTGGGTAACCCGGTCGGCCTCCTGTTCCACCAAGACCGGGTTTCTGTTTATCCATCCCCACTCCAGTGCTTGACCTCAATGACCCGCATGCCTGGCGGGCCAATGACAACGAGATCGATCTCGTCCGATTGCAGCCGATGGGTGACCGAGAAGCTCAAATTCGACAACAGAATCCAGTGGTCGTTGCCTGGCGCCCCCTGCAGTCGACTCTTCAGGTAATGGATTGCCTTCCTCTCGCTGTGGTTGGCTGCCGGGCCACAGCCAAAGTGTGTTGCTTTCATGACAGATTGCAGGCATGGTTCACTGGAGCATTGTCAATCAGTGTACTCCACTCCATGAGCCTACATACATCTTGGAAGGCCTACTCCCCAAGGCGTGTCTGCACTCCCCTGTAGCAGAGCAAAGTGGGCATCGCTGTCGGGATTGTGGCAAGGAAATGCCATGACAATCTGTCTCACGGGGATTGGGAAGGCAAAACTGGGCAACTTCAAAGGTTGGTCCACAATAGGCTGCATACTGTCTTGGCCGTTGCTGCAGAAGAACAGGAAAATGATACACTTGTATTTATGTCTGGTCCTGCAGAAGAGCCAGTCCCAATTGCCACAACCGCGGCCCCGCCGAAATCAAGCGAAACCCTGTATCGACTGTAGAGAGAAAATCAATATCCCCATGGCCTCTCCTGACAATCCCGACAACGAATTGAAGATTGCCGACGCGCTGGAAGCTCTGGCCCAAAAGGTAGACACGGGCTTTGCCAAGGTGGATACCCAGTTCAAGGGTGTGAACGCCCGATTTGAGGACATGGAACGCCGACAGGAAAGCATGGAACGCCGGCAGGAAAGCATGGAACACCGGCAGGAAAGCATGGAACGCCGGCAGGAAAGCATGGAACACCGGCAGGAAAGCATGGAACACCGGCTGGGAAAGGTGGAAAGCCGACTGGGAAAGGTGGAAAGCCGACTGGGAAAGGTGGAAAATCGGCTGGAGGATGTCGCGGGCACCCTCTCCAAAGGCCAGCGGGAGCTGAGCCGCAAGCTGGACCAAAAAATCAGTGGCAATGAAGTCGGCCGGGCCTTGGAAGAGGCGGCGCAGGATGAAGTGCAAGCCTGTGTGGATACACTTAGGCACGAGGCTGCCCTCCCGGTTCTCAGTCGGTTGTGGTGGCATGACCGACTGGGCCCGGCCGCATGGCCTCAGATAGCCCAAACCTTGAATATCCCCGAGGAGGCAGTCGACGTGGAGCGGTGCGACCTGCTGTTCGAGGTGCGGAAGCAAGGCGCCCCTGTCCCCGTGCTGGTGGTGGGCGAAGTCACCAGTCGTCTGGATGGCACCCGCATCTCCAAGATTCAGTCTGCGCGCACTGTATTGACTGCCGCGGGCTATGTTACCGTGGCTACGGTGTGGTGCCAGCAGGCTACCTCCAGTCAGATTACAGCCTGCACCTTGAACAACATCTTGGTGCAGGGGTTGCAGCGGGACAAGGCGGATCGCCTGTGCTGGCAGGCCCGAGGGTCGGTTGACCTGTCCACCGCTCTGACCCACGCCCTGGCGGAAGTGCGGCAGCGGCCCTAGCCGCGAGAGTGGCGGGCAGGGGGATCCCCCTGCAGTCTTGAGGCTGTCTGCACAATGAACGGGATAGGGCAGTCCAAGGCGAGTGCCTCTGGCTTGCCTTGTGCGCGATCTTTTTAGGCGTCCTTCCGGTATATCACGGGATTCAAGGGAGAGGCAGCCACCTCCCCGATCGCGATGCCGGGCATGAAGCTCTTCCAGTCGTTCTCCTGCGCTTGGCGCTGGGGCTGCGCGACGCGGATGCCGTCTTCCATCATGATCACGGTCATGACGCCCCGCATGTCCTGGGTCTGATTGGGCCCCGCCCGGTGGAAGGTCCAGCCCCGGTGAAAGCTGACATCCCCCAGCTTGTAGGGAGAGACATCCACCGGATAGTCCTGCAGCGACTGCCCGATCCGAACTTCGCTTTCATCGCTGATCGCCAGATGGCGATTCGCGTGGATGCGTTGCGAGCCGCGACAAAAGGCCAAGGGACCCATTTCCAGCGGCACGTCCTGCAGCGGGATCCAGGCGGTAATGGAGTTGTCGTTGCTGAGCGGCCAGTAATGTTGATCGGCATGCCAAGGTGTCAACCCCCTCCCGGCTCCTTGAAGAGAGCTTGGTCGTGGTACAGGCGGATTCCCCTGACTTGCAGCAAGGCGGCGGCAATGGCGCCCAGGCGTGGAGCCAGACAAAAGGCTCCGATCTGATCATCCTGTCGCCACAGACTGCCAATCTGCAGAAACGCCTTGCCATAGGTGTCACGTTTCTGCAGATCCGGCTGTCGGGTCCGGTGATTCCCGACAATCCTGGCAATGCGAGGTCCCACCTGTGCCAGCAGCTCCGCCGAAAACACGCCAGACAGCTGAACATGCCCGTTCTCTTGGAATGCCTGCACCTGACTCGCGGAAACGTCATACAAGATCTGCAGCTCCCGCCGCAGATCTGGACTCAGATCACTCATGTTTTCACCTGGATGGCATTCAGTATCGGCCCCATTATCGCGCGGCAAGCCCTGTACGGCACACCACGCCCCCAGCATACGGGAGCCCTTCCGCCGCACGTCCGAACAAACCCCTCTGCTCGGCAGTCCGGGCCGTCCCCTGCGCCTTGTGCGTTGGGGTGTCTCGATCACCCTGTGCCACGCACTGCAAGGATCGGCGCCTGTTTCCGGGCGTGGGCAGGGCTTCAGGACGATGTTCCCAAGATAGTCCTGCCATCGCGGTGATATACTGGCACACTTCAGGACAGACTTCCTGCAAGTGCCTTGCCCTCTTTGCACAGGCATTCTTTGTGTGGCTACGCCTCCAGCCGGGACCAGTGAGTCCCGCCCTTACGCCCCCGTGACACGTTCCTCAAACGACGCCCGACCCAATGGACAAGGGCCGGGGCCAGGAAGTCCCGCCGTTCGATCCCGTTCGACCGGGGGCGGCGCGCCCCGCGGCCCGGGCCAAGGTCGCCCCAGAATGGACATGACCAGCCTGCGCAAGGCGCTGGGCTATTCCTTCAAGTACCGGCGTTTTCTCTTCATGGCGGTGGGCAGCATGCTGGTCGGCACCTCCGCCCAGCTGGCCGTACCCCAGTTCATCCAGCAGGTTCTGGACATCGTGATGCGCACCTTGGCGGTCCGGGAGTTGGAAGGGCTTTCCGCTGCCGACCGAGCCGACCGAGCTGTTGAGCTGGGTATCGATCTCTCCCGTCTGCAGACCACGCTGGATTCGCCTCTGCAACTGCTGATTCAGGTTTCCATTCTGATTCTGCTCTTCTCCATCGCGCGCGGCTTCTTCGCGTTCAGTCAGGCCTTCGTTTCCGAAAAGATGGGCCAATATGCCGCCTACGACTTCCGCAACGAGCTGTTCCACCAGATTAGCCGCCTCAGCTTCTCGTACCATGATCGGCAGCGCACGGGCGAACTGATGGTGCGGGCCACGGATGACGTGGAAAAGGTGCGCATCTTCATATCCCAGGGGCTGCTGCTGTCCGGACAGGCCTTGGTACTCATGGTGAGCACGCTCACCATTCTCTTCGTCACCAATTGGCGACTGGCGCTGGTGGTGGTTCCCATTCTGCCCGTGGCCATCCTGGTTTTCATGGGGTTCGGCATGGGCGCGCAGAGCCTCTTCATGAATCTGCAGATGAAACTGGCCAAGCTCAATTCCATCCTGCAGGAAAACATGGCCGGCATCCAGGTGGTCAAGACCTATGTCCGGGAGGCGACGGAGCAACGGCGGTTTGACGGAGCCTCCCATGAATACATGACCTTCGCGCTGAAGGTGTCCCGGTTCATGAGCTTCATGTTTCCGTTCCTGTTTCTGGTCGCCAATCTCTCCTTGGTGGCTATCACCTATTTTGGCGGCCGCATGCTCATCGCCAACGAGCTTTCGCTGGGACAGTGGTCCAAGTTCTCCCTGTACGTCACCTACATCTTCATTCCCATCGGACAGTTCGGCTTCATCATCGCGCAGGCGGCCCAGGCCAGCGCCTCGGCCCAGCGCATATTCGAGATTCTCGACGCCGACGTGGAAGTCAAGAACCGGCCCGGGGCCCGTGCACTGCCCGCCATCCGGGGTCGGGTCGAATTTCAGGATGTGACGTTCCAGTATTTCGGCAGTGGAGAGGCCATCCTCAAGAACATCTCCTTTGCTGCACAGGCCGGAGACGTCGTGGCCATTCTGGGCGCGACCGGCAGCGGCAAGTCCACCATCATCAATCTGCTGCCGCGCTTCTACGATGTATCCCAAGGCAACATTGCGATAGACGGCCATGACATTCGGGACGTGCTGCTGGATTCCCTGCGCGGCCAAATTGGGATCGTGCTGCAGGAGACCGTGCTGTTCAGCGGCACCGTGCGCGAGAACATCGCCTTTGGCCGTCCCCACGCGTCGCAGGCGGAGATCGAAGCCGCCGCCCAGGCCGCGGCCGCGCATGACTTCATTGTGGACCTGCCCAATGGCTACGACACCGATGTGGCCGAACGGGGCACCTCCTTGAGCGGGGGCCAGAAGCAGCGCGTGGCCATCGCCCGGGCCCTGCTCCTCGACCCGCGCATCCTGATCCTGGACGACTCCACCAGCAGTGTGGACTTGCAGACCGAGCGACGCATTCAGCAGGCTCTGGACCGGCTGATGCAGGGACGCACCAGCTTCGTGATTGCGCAGCGCATCAGCACGGTGCGCAACGCCTCCCAGATCCTGGTCCTGGACAAAGGCCGACTGGTGGGACAGGGTACGCATGAAGAACTCATCGCCACCCACGAACTGTACGCCGAAATCTTCTCCAGCCAACTCGTGGACGATGCCAGCGACAGTCTGCACGCCGCCCCGCCCTTGGCCAACGGCATGGCGCCGCTGACCAACACCAGGTAGAAACCGCCCATGTTCATCGATTCTCGCTACATGCTGGACCGGGAGACCTCGTCGGCCCGATCGGTGGGCAGCACCTTGTGGCGGCTGAGCAAATACTTCGCACCCTACTGGCCCTATGTGCTGATGTCCTTCCTGCTGGTCTGCGGAGTGGCGGGCAGTCAGGCCTACACCGCCACCCTGATCGGCCAGGCCATCGACTGCTACGTCACGCCGGCCGTGGGCGCCGAGGACACCGTCCTGACCGCCGCGGCCGAGAATTGCCGCTTTGCCGGAGGCAACACACAGGGCTGGAGTCAGACGCAGCTGGTGCGCGGGCTAGGGGGCCTCATTATCTGGACTACCACCATCTTCATCCTGTCCTCGCTGTCTCGGTCTCTTGGCTTCTACACCATGGCGGCCGCCGGCAACCGCGTGGTTCTGCGGCTCCGGCGGTCGCTCTTTGCCCATTTGCACTCCCTTTCCATGGGCTACTACAACCGCCACGACACCGGCGATATCATGAGCCGGCTGACTAACGATCTGGACACGTTGCAGCAAAACCTTAACTTCATGATGGTCAGCGTGGTGTTGTCCATCATCAGCGTGATCTGGATCGCGGTGCAGATGTTGACCCTCAACTTGCTCTTCGGCCTCATGTCGCTGGCCGTGGTCCCGCTCATGTATTTCATCGCCAAGTTCCTCTCGGCCAAGGCCCGCCGCGAATTCCGCAAGGCACGGCGGGAAATCGGCAACATCAACGCCGACCTGCAGGAGAACATCGCGGGCATCCGCGAGCTGCAGGCCTTTGTGCGGGAAGGGGCCACCTCGGATTCCTTCAAGGAGGTCAATGCAGCCAATCGGGACGCCAATATCGGAGCCGTCAGCTATACCGCCGCACTGGCCCCCTCCTTGGAGGCCTTGGGCTACGTAGGTCTGGCCATCGTCACGGTCGGCGGGGGCTGGCTGCTGCTGGAGCAGGTGAACATGGGCGGCTCGGCCTTGACGCTGGGCATCATCATCACCTACATCAACCTGATGCAGCGGCTCAACCAGCCGGTGGGGCAAATCGCCGTGGTCTGGTCCAATATCCAGAGTGCCATCGCCGGCTCGGAACGGATTTTCGAGCTGCTGGACGAATCCCCCGAGATTGTGGAGGCCCCAAACGCCCATGTCCTGACCCGCATGCACGGCCACGTGGAATTGCGGAATGTCTGCCACAGCTACGTGCAGGGTGAACGGGTCCTCAATCACGTTTCGCTCACCGCCCGGCCCGGCGAGACCATTGCCATCGTAGGCCCCACGGGAGCGGGCAAGAGCACCATCCTCAACCTGATCCCGCGCTTCTACGATCCCGAAGAAGGTTCCATTTCCATCGATGGCCACGATGTGCGTGCCCTGACCAAGAAGTCGTTGCGGGAGCACATCGGGATCGTGCTGCAGGACACCTTCCTCTTCAACGAAACCATCATGAACAACATTCGCTTCAGCCGCACAGACGCGACCGATGAAGAGGTGATCGCGGCGGCCCATCTGGCCCAGGTGCACGATTTCGTGCAATCGCAGCCGGAGGGGTACCAGACCTTGTTGGGGGAACGAGGTTCCGGCCTCAGCCAAGGACAGCGTCAACTGCTGTCCATTGCGCGGGCCATGCTGGCCGATCCCCGCATCCTGATCCTGGACGAGGCCACCTCCAGCGTGGACACCCGTACCGAGCGCCAGATCCAAGCCGCCCTGGAACAGCTGATGCAGCGCCGCACCTGCTTTGTCGTGGCCCACCGACTTTCCACCATCCGCAATGCCGATTGCGTGCTGATGCTGCAGGATGGAGCCATCGTCGAACGCGGCACCCACGACGAACTGCTGCAGTGTCGCGGCGCCTACCATCAGCTGTACACCAGCCAGTTTCAGTCCTTGGAGGCCGTCCCCGCCGCCTGATTCAAGTGGCCCGTGCAGCGCTTGACAAGCCTCTCCGATCAGGGCGCGGGAAAGATCGGGAACACCCCCACGGGTTGCACGGCCACCTGCTGCCCAGGCAGGAAGGGCTGGATGGCATCGCGCCGGGCCAGCAACTGCTCTCCGGTATCCAGGGCGATGATCAATATCTGGTCGTGACCATAAAACTCAATGTCTAGGACTCGGCCCGGTCGGCCTTCCGCACTGACATTGACATGCAGGGTTTCAGGACGCAGCATTACCTGGACAGGGCCCTCCCCCTGTTGCTGAATGGGCAGCCGTCCCAGTACACACTCTACCTCGCGTCCACAAGCTCGGCCCGGCAGCAGATTGACATCGCCCATAAAGCGGGCAATGGCCTCGTGGAGAGGAGACCAGTACAATTCGCGCGGTGTCCCCACCTGTTGCACCGAACCGTGCAGCATCACGGCTAGACGGTCGCTCATGCTGAGGGCCTCTTCCTGATCATGGGTCACCAAAATGGTCGTGATCTGGGTCGCGCGCAGAATGTCCCGGACCTCGGCCCGCAGGTCCTTGCGCAGGGAGGCGTCCAGACTGCTGAACGGCTCGTCCAGCAACAACATGTCCGGATAAGGCGCCAGGCAACGAGCCAAAGCCGTGCGTTGTTGTTCCCCGCCGGACAATTCATGCGGAAAGCGATGGGAGAGCTTCGAGAGCCGGGTCAAAATCAGCATCTCCTGCACCCGTACATCGGCATCGCCCTTGATCTTCTGCAACCCAAAGCGAATGTTCTGGGCCACCGTCAGATGCGGAAAGAGCGCGTAATCCTGAAAAACCAGGCCTAGGTTGCGTCTCTCCGGCGGCACAAAGATCTGCGCGCCATTGACCTCCTGGCCTGCCAGCGAGATACGGCCTCCGTCCGGAATCTCAAGTCCGGCAATCAGGCGCAATGTGGTGGTCTTGCCGCAGCCCGAGGGCCCCAGCAGGGCCAGCACCTCCCCCTCGGCGACATACAGGCGTCCAATCTTGACGCACGGCGTGTCACCAAAGCACTTGCTGACATCCTGAATTTCCAGAAAATGGCCCGCGGTGCCGAGCCCGGAGGGGGAAATCACAGCTCTTCCGCCGAAAATAACAGGGCAATGCCCACGGCCGACAACAGCAGCAGAATCAGCGCCGGCGCGGCGGCGCGGGCAAAGAACGCCTCTTCCGTGGCAGACCAGATGCGAGTGGCCAAGGTGGCAAAGCCCGTCGGACTCAGGATGAGCGTCACAGGCAGTTCCTTCATGGCGCTCAAGTACACCAAGGCCGCCCCGGTCAACATGCTGCCTCGCAAGGCCGGCGCCGTAATCCGGGCAAAGACTCCCGTCGCGCCCAAGCCCAGCAACCGCCCGGCTTCCTCCATGCGCGGGTTGGTTTGCGCCAGCTGGGCCCGAATAGGCCCCACGGCCAACGCGGCGAAGCGCACCGTGTAGCCCAACGTCAACAGAAACAGGGTCTGATAGACCCAAGGCGCGTGGCGGGCGCCGAAGAAAACCAGACTGAGGGCCACGGCGATGCCCGGCATGCCAAATCCGATGTACGCGGAACTGGCGGTCAGACGAGAATACAGCGACGGGAAACGCTCCGCCACATACCCCAAGGGCAAGGCCAAGGCCACCGCCACCGCCGCCGCCAGCAGGGCCGCGTACAGGCTGTTGCCGATCGCTTGCAGCACGGGATTGAAGGACTCCGCGGCCGCGATGCCGCGCCACAGCCACAGCAGCGACACCAATACAGGACTTGCCAGCCCCATGAAGACGACACTGCCCAACAGCAGATAGGCAGGGATTTTCAACCTGCCCAGCGGCACGGGATTCGGCGCGCGCGCACTGCCCGCGTGGGTGTTTCGCATCCGGTATCGACCCCGCAAGCCCAGCTCCACAAACAGCAACCCACCGGTGAGACAGACCAGCAGCAGGGTCAGCAGGGCGGGCGGCCGCACATCCAAGCTGGACTGATACCAGACATAGATGGCGCGCGTGAAGGTGGTGTACCGCAACAGCGAAACCGCTCCGAAATCACTCAGCACATATAGGCTGACCAATACGGAGCCCGCAGCCAGAGCCGGCCGCACGGCCGGCAGCAATATGTGGCGAAACGTCTGCCGCTTGCCGTAGCCCAGCGTGCGGGACGCGTCGATCCAGGATTGGTCCACCCTGAGCAGTGCGGAGCGGAGACCGAGAAAGAGATAGGGATAGGTGAAAAGCACCAAGGCCACCACAGCCCCGGGGAAACCGTACAGCGACGGGATACGTTCCACCCCCAAAGGCTCCAGCCACTGTTGCAGTAGGCCGCGCGGCCCGTACATGGCTATCAGCACATAGGCCCCGATATAGCTGGGCACCACCAACGGCGTGGCGACCAGCACGGTCCAGAGCCGCCGCCGTCGGATGTCGCCGTAGACCAGAATCCAGGCGAGCGGCAGGGCCAGCAGCCAAGCGCCGACATTGACGGCGACTACCAGTCCCAGACTGCGCCCCAGAATGAGAGCCGTGCGTCCAAACAGCAAACTTTGCCATGTCGCGCGATCCACCTCGCCGGCCCGGACAACCAGATAGACGAGAGGCCAGAGCAAGAGCAGGCTTGCGGCCAGACAGGCCAGCAGCAGGGGAAAAGGGAGGTTCTGCGTACCGGTGCGCGCCTGCAGGTGGTGTAGTACAGAACGAGTGAGGAAGGTCATGCCAGCGGGGCATCATGTCCCATGGAACAGTATAAAGCTTTTCTATGGATTTCTTGCACAAATTGCAAGGATGCCCATCCGTCTGCTTGTCGGATTGTCGGCGCGGTCTGCGGGAGCCGCGGCGACACTATGCACTTTGGGATCAACGATATGTCCGGGCCTTGGCAACCCCACGGTGGGATTCAAGCCGGGCTTCGGCAGTCCCTCGCCAGGACCAGAGGAGAAGATGGCGGAGTTCGAACGTTCCTAGAGCAGAATACAGGGAGAGGCAGCCGTCCCCTGCATGCGACACCCACCCCTGTAGGCCCTGACTCCCGCGATTTCGGGAATCAGAGCAACACTGCCGGGAATTACTCTAGGGCTCCCACCGCTCGCAGCAGATCCAAGGTTTCATCCAGAGTTTCCAGATCATTGAGATCAATGTCCGGAGTATCGAAGTCGGCCAATGGCACCGCGGCACTCTGAAATGCAAAATCGCCTTCGATTACCGGGTATTCGTGGGTGGTCTCCAGGAAGTAGGCCTGCACTTCTTCCGACAGCAGAAAGCGGACAAATTCCTCTGCTTCGTCACAGTGAGCGCAGCTATCCATGATCCCCACTCCCGCTACATTGACCATGGAACCGGGGCCGGCGGTGCTGAAGTGGTGGTTTGCCGCCGAGAAATCCGGATTTTCCGCCTTGAAGCGCAACAGATAATAGTGGTTCACTAACCCCACCGAGATTTCGCCCGCTCCGGTCGCGGCCACAATGGGCGTGTTCTTGGGATACACCTGCACGTCGTTGGCCACCATGGCTTCCAGCCAAGCCTTGGCCTGCTCTTCTCCTTGCAGCACGCGCAGGGCAGTCACGAAGCTCTGGAAGCTGCCGTTGGTCGGCGCCCAGCCCACGCGGCCGCGCCACTCTTCGGCGGTCAGGGCCCAGATGTCATCCGGCAGGTCCGCCTCGGTCAGTTCGTCGGTATTGTAGACCAGCGCCCGTGCCCGCAGGCTCGTGCCCACCCAAGTGTTGTCGTCACTGACATACTCCGGGGCCACTCGCGACAGCGCATCCGCCGGCAGCGCAAGGAAGCGCCCCGCGCGGGACAGCGTCCCCAAGGCGCCGGCATCCTGCCCGTAATAGACATCCGCGGGCGAATTGGCTCCCTCTTCCAAAATCGTGGCGGCCATGCCCGCCGTGCTGCCATATCGAACTTGCACGGCAATGCCGGTCTCTTCCGCGAATTGATCCAGCAGCGGGCCGACCAGGTTCTCGTTGCGTCCCGAATAGACCACGAGCGAGCGAGTCTTCTCCGCTGCCGGATAGACCGTGCACGCGATGCTGATCAACATCACTGCCACAAGAACCAGTCCCACTGCAGGACGTGCGATCGCGCGACCATACGGGGACAATCCTGTATGCATTCCACATCTCCGAATACACAATTGATATGAAAAATTAACATCAATTGTGACGCCTGCACGCGGGCAATGTCAAATACCCGAAGTGAAACCGCATTGCACCCCAGATGAATCGGCTCTCGATGAGCCTGTCAGCCTGCAGCTCCGCCGTGCCCGGATTGGGTCATGACGCCTCTTCCGATCCCAAGGAAAAGAGGCTCGGCCAAACATCAGAGATTGTACGCGGCGACCGCCAGATCGTGACTGGCCGCCTGCATCATGGCCGCGGCGTCCTCTTCGTCTATGACATGCCGTGCCAGCAGGCCCGCAACCCAGTTGGCATCCACGCGCCGCGCCAGATCGTGACGGATGGGAATGGAGGCATAGGCACGGGTGTCGTCGTTGAAGCCACAAGTGTTATAGAGACCGCAGGTTTCGTTGACCCATTCCCGGAAACGTGTCATGCCGTGCCAGCTGTCGAAGAACCACCAGGGAGGTCCCAACCGCAGGGCCGGATAGTGGCCGGCCAAGGGAGCCAATTCCCGGGACAGAGTGGACTCGTCCAGCATGAAGACAATAAGTCGGAAGCGAGCAGAGTTGCCATACCGATTCAACAGGGGCCGCAGGTTGCGCGTGAACTCCGTGGCTATCGGAATGTCCGCCCCCATGTCTGTGCCATGCCGGACAAACAGCCAGTCGTTGTGGTTGCGGAAGGAACCGGGATGCAGTTGCATGACCAGACCGTCGTCCACGCTCATGCGAGCCAGTTCCATCAACATATGGGCCGTGAAAGCCGGTTCGTCCTCTGTGGACCCGCCTTGGGACAAGGCCTTGTCGAAGATACGGTTGACTTCGGCATCCGACAGCGCACCGGTGCGCGGCGTCAGGGCGGCATGATCCGTAGCCGTGGCTCCCAGTTCCTGGAAGCGTGCCCGCTGCACTTCCAAGGCTTCAATGAAACGGCGATAGCCAGTGATGTCAATACCGGAGACCGCACTCAGTTCGTCGATATGGGCACGCCAGGTGGGCAGGGCCAGATTCACGACCTGGTCGGGCCGGAAAGTGGGCACGATGCGACCTTCCCAGCCTGAATCCCGGATGGCCCGATGGGCGGCCAGATCCGAAGTGGCCGGATCGGTAGTCGCCAGGACCTCGATGTTGAATTGTGCAAAGAGTTGCCGCGGCGAGAATTCGGGACGATCCAGGGCCGCTGCCAGCTGATCGTAGATGATGGCGGCCGTGGCTCCAGTCAATTTCTCCTCCACACCGAAGATCTGGACCAGTTCCTGGTCCAGCCACATGCCGGTGGGAGTGCCGCGAAAGAGGTGGTAGTGATCGGCAAAGACCTGCCAGATCCGGCGCGGGTCTGTCTCTACCGCGCCGCCGTCCACCCGGGGAATGCCCATGGCTTCCATGGAGATCCCTTGGGAATAGAGCATGCGAAACACATAGTGGTCCGGCATAATCAGCAGCTCTGCCGGATTGCCCAAGCGGGCCTCCGGGTCGGCAAACAGAGCCGGGTCCACGTGTCCGTGGGGACAGACCAAGGGCAGATCCCTTACCTGCCGATACAGGTGCAGGGCTATCTCGCGGTGGGCAGGATCAAAGTATCGGTCTTCCGGCAGGCGCTTGAGGGTCATGGGGATATGCGGTGTCTCTGAAACAAAAATCGTGGTCATGCAGCGCCCGAATGGCGCCTTGCCTAAAGGGTGACAAGATCGGCCGTGCGAACCAGACGGCCAGTGGCCATGGATTCGTTGGCCGCGATGCCCAGCAGGATGGAAGCCGCGCCATCCACATGGCTGGCGCCGCGATGATAGGGGTCTGCCGGCGGGTCCGGCACGAAAATCTGCTCCAGCATGACCGTGTCGCCGCCGCCATGGCCCCCGACTCCTTCGGCAAAGTCCACGTGGCGCGGCACGCCCATCATGGGATAGAGACGAATCTCCTTCATGCCCATGGTTTTCCGGGCGGCAGCCATGTCCTCGAGGGTTTCCTCCGCGCCCGCCACGAAAGTCCGGCCGATAGTCTCGCTGACATCCATCTCCACGCGGCCGCGGTCCCCCGTGATGGCTACACGATAGCCCTCCCACGGCGCGAAGGCAATCAGGGAATAGGTCAGCAGGGCGCCATTGCGATACCGTGCCGTGACCGACATGATGTCCTCGGCGGAAATGTTGGCGCCAAACACGTTGCGGTCCCGCACATAGCCGGAGTCCGCTTCCGCCTCCAAGTACAGCCGCGTCAGATGTTCATTCTGGTCCAGGGTCAGGGCAAAGGGATCGCCGGCCGCGGCCGCGGCGCCCGTATAGCGATCGTATTCATATACCTCGCCCCGAGCCAAGGCATTGTCCCGGCCGTAGAACCCCAGATTGCCCATGGCAAACACCTCCTCCGGAAAGGAGGCGATCCACCAGTTGACCAAGTCAAAGTGGTGCGTGGACTTGTGGACCAGCAGACCGCCCGACTTGTCCTTTTCGCGGTGCCAACGGCGGAAGTAATCCGCCCCGTGACTGGTGTCCAGCACCCAGGAAAAATCCACGTGCAGCGGCTTGCCAATGGACCCATCCATGATCAGCTCCCGCAACTTGGTGGCCATGGGGGCATAGCGGTAGTTGAAAGCGACGCGCAGGTTCCGCCCGGTATTGGCTATGGCATCCACGATGGCCTGGGCCTTGGGGGCGTCAATGGTCATGGGCTTTTCCGTGATGGCATCACAGCCCAGCTCCATGGCCCGCACGATGTATTGGTGATGCGTACTGTCCATGCTGGTCACGATCACCACGTCCGGCTTGGTCTCCGCCACCATGCGGTCGAAGTCCGCGGCCGCGTAGATGGCCACCGGGACCTTGTCGTACTGGTCCGCCAAGATCTCGTTGTAATAGGCCATGCGGGCGGCGCTCAGATCGCACAGGCCCACCAGATCGGCGTGGGCCGCAAATCGGCCGCAGATGGCGTGGACATACATGAGACCACGGCCTCCGGTGCCCACCAGGGCGTAGCGGGTCGGGAATTGGGTCATTGCAAAATTCCTGGTGATGGCGAATTTCTGAAACCTGATTGTCAGGACCGGGCTCCAACGAAATCAATTGGATCCGGCGCGTTCGGAAGCGCAGGGGAAGCCGCGGCACATGCGGCATGCCGCCCACACGAAGAGTCGTACAACGCCTCTCTGCATGATTGACACACGGGCTGACCCCCACAGGGTCCGGTTTCTTCCTGTCCATTGTATTATCAAGTCCACCCTTGACACAGTGTCACCTCGTGATCCGAACCCCAAAACGACCGCGCGACTAGCGAACGCCGGGCCGGTTCAAGATGACAGGCAAAAGAATTGGCGTCATGGCAATGCACAGGTCCAAGTCCCTCTCCTCGTCCAATCGGGCCGCGACTGCATAGCATTCCCATGCGGGCGTGCTGCGACAACTGGAAGTTCCAAGCGGTTTGCCGGACGAATCGGTCGTGATTCGTCCCTAATAACGTGGACCAAGATCTACGAAGCCAAGACCGCGCTTGATGCATGTCTCGAGGGAATGCAAGTCACGGTCATTGCAGAATGCATTGCGAGTCTTGGATGTCCGCGGCTTGATCTGTGGACAGACAGGCAACTCGGGGAAAGGCGAAGTCGTTCCGCTGGATACCGATCTTTCGCGCCCACGGCCTTACGATGCGCAATCGCATTTCTCCGAGCTTTGGATCCGGATTTGCATTCCTTCCAAATATCCCGAAAATGGCTCTTTGAGAGGCCCAAACGCGGTCAGCGATTCGGCAGGCAAGAATCCTGGCGGTGGCATTCGCGGGACAGTAGGCCGAGGCCAAGCACGCGTGTCTTCGGGAACGGCATATCCCGACCGCGCGCCCTGCTGACCCTAGGTGGTATGCGTGGCGTGCAGCACCCAGATCTGTGGTGACGCGGGCAGGGCCGCTGGGGTGATTTCGACCCTGTTGTCCTTGAATTCCCGCACCCTGTCGGGGGCATATCCTCCCGTGAATGCCGTCACCTCCTGCATTGCCGGGAACTTGCAGTTCGGCAAGGCATAGTGCATGGGAATGATCACCTTGGGTTGAATCACTGCCAAGGCCTGGTGCAGGTCTGACAGCTCCATGGTCGGGGGGCCGCCGGTGGGCACCAGCGCCACGTCGACGCCCTTCATCTTCTCCAGCTGCCAGTCTTCCAGGGGATTGCCCACGTCTCCGAAGTGGATGACATCCACCCCCTCCAGTACAAAGCGGTACAAGGCATTGTCTCCTGGCTCCACCTTGTGGATCAGGCTCTCCCGCGCCGGAATGGGCGTAAAGCGCACTCCCCGCCACACCGTGCCTTCCGCCGGGGCATGGGTCATGGTCAAGACGTCCGAACCCGGAAACATGGCCGCGTTGCAGTGGGCGGAATCGTCGTCCGAACTGCGGACCACAAGGTCCGCGCCATCGGCGATGTCCCGAAAGCCCGCCTTGTGCGGAGTATAGGGATCCGTGACGATACTGAAGTCTCCGGAGGCAATCCGAAAACAGGCATGCGCATACCATTGGATCTGCATGGAGCCGACTCCTTGGAAACAGCAAGCGGAGGGGCGCCTGCAGCCCCCTTCCCGTTGCCCCGATCGAGTGTGTGCAGGACTCAGGGCATTGTATACAATTCAAGAGATGGGCGGACCCGGGCAGGCCTCTCTTCCGGGGGTTCCGCCGGGGCCTGTGGACAGGTCCGATCGGCCTGCGAAATCGGAGAGCCCATCGGCATCCTCCTCGCTGTTCAAGTCGGAAATCCCCAGACAGGCAAGGAAACCCGCAATGACTGCACCTACAGATCGGTTGACCGAGGCTTTTCCCGAACTGGAACGGGTCAAGGAGTTCTTCCCGCTCGGCGTGGCAGAACCGCAGACATTGACGCCGGCCCAAGTGCAGTTTTTCAATGCACAAGGGTTCATTTGCCCCTTGGATGTCTTCAATACCGAGGAGATCAAGGTGCATCGGGCGTACTTCGACCGCATCTTGGCCGAAGCCGCGGCCAAAGGCTGGAACAGCTATTCGATCAACGGTTGGCAGGGCCGCCTGCGCTCCCTTTGGGATCTCTGCCACGAAGGCCGCATCTTGGACTATGTTCAGGACCTGCTGGGCGAGAATCTAATCTGCTGGGCCACCCACTACTTCTGCAAGCTGCCCCATGACGGCAAGACGGTGGCTTGGCATCAGGACGCTTCCTATTGGCCCCTGTCCCCCAGCAAGACTGTCACCGTATGGCTGGCCATCGACGACGCGGACAGGGAAAACGGGGCCATGCAAGTCTTTCCCGGCACACATCGGCAAGGACAGATCGCCTTCAGCCGCAGCGAGCGATCCGAAAACAATGTGCTCAACCAGACCGTGCGCAACGTGGAACGCTTTGGGAGGGAGCCGGTCTCCCTGGAAATGAAGGCGGGGCAGATCTCCCTGCATACCGACTGGCTGCTGCATGGCTCCCAGCCCAACGTTTCGGATCGGCGGCGGTGCGGCCTCACCATGCGTTTCGTGTCCCCGGACGTGAAGGCCCTTAAGAACTGGCACCAGCAGGGGATACATTGCCGCGGCGAAGATCTCTACGGACACTGGCCCGTATTGAATCGGCCGGAATCCGACGACATCCCGGAGCGCAATGCACGCTGATCCTGTCCTTGACCTGCGCCGGTTCCGGCATTGACCCTGCCGACATGGCGCGGGACTCCGAAGCCCTGATAGCCTTGGGCAGCAATCTAGGACACCGGGCTGCCCAACTGCACCAGGCCGTGCAGGCGCTGGGCGCCATCGGGACGATTCTGGACACCTCCTTTCTCTATGAGACCGATCCGGTTCTGCGGGAAGATCAACCCCGGTTCCTCAATGCCGCGTGTCGACTGCGCACTCCGTTGGGTCCTCGGGAGCTGTTGCGGGCCCTGCAGCGGATTGAAGCAGACATGGGCCGGGTCAAGCAGGTACGGTATGGCCCGCGCAACATTGACCTTGATCTGGCCTTCTTTGGGGATTGCGTCCTCAATGAACTTCCCTTTATTCGAGTGCCCCACTATCAGGCCGCGCAGCGGGACTTCGTGCTGGAGCCCCTGTGCGACATGGTCCCGGATTTCGTCGATCCCCAGACGGGCCTGACACTTCAGGCGGAATTGCGCAGTCTGGACCGCCCCCGTTTGCGGCAGATACTGCCTCTCGGACAACGGATTTGGCGGTTGCAAGAGAAAACGCGGGTGGTCGGCATTCTCAACGTCTCTCCCGAATCGCGGCTGGCTCCGGGTCGGATCCCAGAAGACAGGACTTCCCAGGCGGCGTTTCAGAAACAGGTCACGCAGCTGGAAGAAGATGGAGCCGATCTCATCGACATCGGGGCCCAGACCTCGCGACCGCAACACACCCTGATTCCCGCGGTCGAAGAAGTCCGCAGGATGACCTTGGCCTTGACCTTGGCCCGGGAGGTGACGGATCTGCCTCTGTCGGCCGACACTTTTCGAGGTGTCGTGGCCCAGGCAGCTCTACAATGTGGCGCGGATCTGATCAACGATGTCTGGGCCGGCCGGTTCGATCCAGAACTGCTGAACCTGGTCGTTCACGCAGGCGTCCCGCATATCTTCGTGCACAACAGCTTGCGCATACAGGATCCGGCCTATCCAAGGCTCCTAAGAAACCTGTCCCCTTTCTCGCCGCAAGGCGACACGGTCGTCGCAGTCCGCCAGGATCTCGAGGCTTCTTTGACTGCAGCCCGGGATCGCGGACAGTGTCGCTGGCTGCAAGTCACGGATCCGGGCCTGGGCTTTGGCAAGAACCTGCAGCAGAACACCACCCTGATGGGAGACTTTGGGGCTGGGCCGACATGGAAGTATCCCGTCATGTTGGGCCCCTCCCGCAAAGGTTTCCTCCGACAACTGCTTGATGACGCAGACCCGCATCGGATGCGATCCGGCTCTCTCGCCGCCGCTGTCATTGTCGGTCAGAGGGGGCATATGGTGCGTGTACACGATGCGGCGGAAACCAGCGCCGCCTTGCGCGTGATAGATGCAATCTTCCCCATGCGGTAGCTGCCTGATGCCCGGTCATCAGGTCTCCCAAGACGAAGTGCATCACATTGGAAATTCCCAAGACCACTGTGTATTGCCGGGTGGGCAACGGAAGAGTGACACTCCGCCAAGCCCCTTGCTTGGCTTGACTGAAAACACTGGAAATGGTGGAAAATCGCCCCGCAACCCGAACTGCAGGGACAGAGCCGTCCGTCACAAGACCACTCCACCACCGGGCGCGGATCCCCCGGCCCTGTGCCTCCATCACAGCTAAAACAGCTCACCTGTTCCCTGATTACGATGTAGAATAGGGATAGGAGAGATACCATGCCCCTTATCAACACCACCACCGATCTGATTCAACTTCTTGAAGAAAATGAAGAGTTCCGGCAAGCGGTACGGCATCACGTCCTGACGGACGAACTGATTCAGCTGCCCGAGCGATTTGCCAAGTTTGCCGCGGATCAGCTGCGATTCAACCAGCAGGTAAATCAGCGGTTTGACGGGATGGACCAGCGGCTTGACGGGATGGACCAGCGGTTTGACAAGATGGACCAGCGGTTTGACAGGATGGACCAGCGGTTTGACAGGATGGACCAGCGGTTTGACAAGATGGACCAGCGGTTTGACAGGATGGACCAGCGGTTTGACAAGATGGACCAGCGGTTTGACAGGATGGACCAGCGGTTTGACAGGATGGATCGGAACATAGGATCAATCAAGGCCGGCCACGCCTTGATTTCCACGGAGCGCAACGCAGCCCTCATCGCCGACCTTCTGGACCTTGAGTGGCAACGCACCGTGAAACAGCACGAACTCTTGCCCATAATCCGGACTCTCCAATTCAGCCGTAGTGAACGCACCAGTTTCCTCCAAGCAGACTTGATCATGGTTGCTGTCGACGGGGATGGTATAGATCGCTATTTGGCAGTGGAAGTTTCATTTACGGCCGATAGACGCGACACGGATCGGGCAATTCGCAACGCGGATTTCCTGCAGCGGGGCACGGCGCTGCAGGCCATACCGGTCATCGCCAGTGTCTACAATGACCGAGACGCGCAACGTATGGTTGATGGCGGCCAAGTGCGCTGGTTCAAGATTACCGACCAAATGATGGAAGTGCACTGAAGCGCGGGCAAGCCCTGATCATGCCCTTGGCTCCACAACACCTTGGTCCGTGACCGGCGCAGTGTATGTCACGGGCGGGAAAGATTCCGAGACTTCATTCGCGGCGGGACAGGGTACAACAATGAAGATCAGATTCCCAAGACCCCATGGCCTCTTGTGGCAACCGTTACCGGACCCGCGCGGACGCCCGACGACGATACACGCGGACCGGACCTGTATTGATCGGACCCTGTGTACGCCAACTCCAGCGGCGCACTGTAGAATGATCCCGAATCCCTTCCCCTTGCCTGAGCGCGGCCCATGCGGATTGAAGCTGCGGACGTAGACGAATACATGACAAAAATTCCGGCCCAACGGCGGGAAGCCATGCAGCGGCTGCGGGAACTGGTCGAAGCCACGGCCGGCGATTTGGTCGTCAACATGAAATACGGGATGCCCACATACTGGGTAGGGTCACACCCGCTCTGTGCCTACGCCTCCCAGAAGAACTATATGAGTCTCTATCTGGACATGACCTTGGTAGAGAAGTACCGAGGGGAATTCGGTTCCCTGAATTGCGGCAAGAGCTGCATTCGCTTCACCAAGATCGAGAGATTGCCCTTCGGAACCGTGGCCCGAATCCTGAATGAGACCTACACTGCACAGAAGGCCCTGGATCAGCAAGAGAGTGCATGAATTCCTCCAATCCAACGAGACCTGAATGCAAAGAGACGCCATCATGATTGACCAGTCCCAGATCGATTTCTTTCAAGAGCATGGATACCTCCGCTACGGACGGGTCCTGAACCAGTCGGAGGTAACACTCTACCGAGACAAGCTGGACCAAGTCATCCAAGAAGAGAATCGGGGCGGCCGAGATGACGAACCGGAGTTCAAATTCGGACATCGCCGCGCAGAGGCCCCGGGAGGGATGACGGAACAGCGGGCCATCACCCAATATGTCAACATGTGGAAGCGGGACGAGGACTATCGGAACCTGCTGCATCATCCTGTCATTACCAGTGTGGCCAAGGCCCTGTTGGGGACCGACACGGTGCGCTTGTGGCATGACCAGATCATTTCCAAACCGCCCCACGACAATGGCTTGTTCCATTTTCATCAGGACTTCTATCTATGGCCCCTGATGGACCCCAACATCCTCACCTGCTGGCTGGCTCTGGATGACGTGGAACCAGCCAACGGCAGCATGCACGTGGCGCCGGGCAGTCACAAGGATCCGCGATTCGGCCTAGACGCCTACGAAGCGGAACAGGCCGCGCGCCGGGCCGCAGAGGAAAGGGGCACGGCACCGCCTCCGGAATCCCCGCGCCAGCTGATGCGGCACGAACCCGCCGAACGCGGCACGTCCGTGGATCTGGCCGCCGGTGAATGCATGTTTCACCACTGCCAGAATTTCCATGCCACTCCCCCCAACGTCACGGATCGGCAACGCCGGGCGCACATCCTGATCTTCATGGCCGATGGGGTGCGAGTGAATCTCGACCGTGCGGCACAGCATCCGCTGGTACCCGGCTTCGAGGCAGGGCATGGCGAACCCTTGGTAGGGCGCGGCTTCCCCATTTGTGCAGCCGAACGCTACCAAGTCCCCCAGGCATAGGCCAAAAGAACCGTGAAACCCAGGATTGACACGGATTTGGCGAAGGACCCTCCATATCCTGTGCAATTCGCACAAACTGTTGGCGTCACTTTCGTGGGAATTGCCATTTCCTGAGGTGGATCCTGCCTCTAGAATTCCATGCATAAGGATTCAGGAGGCATATACATCATGGAAATGGCACTCGCACTGGTTGGTTTCACTACCTTGTTTACCCTGTGGGTGGTACTGCCCAAGTTTCTTAAATCCAGGGCCTCGGCCGAATAGGCTGCACCAAATCCAAACTCCCAGTGAAGCAAAGCCGGGGGCGGTCGACCGCCCCCGGCTTTTTGTGCATCTCTCTCTCTGTGCAGCGAATCAAGATATCCTCGAGAAACGATCGGTCATCCCCGGATGTTCCCTGCAATCTCCTGCACAAGGAGACTGCGACCGACTGCCAGCAAAGCGACAGTTCGTAGGGATCCACCGCCCGGGATTGCAAGTGTGCAAAAAGATTGCGGCCGGCCAGTGAATCGATGCTGACAATCAGGCGATCGCCTTCCGGTCCCACAAAGGGATTGCCTTTCTTGACACTGCTTCCCTCGACAAGGCGAAAATCCAGTTGAAACAGGCGCTCCAGTTCGCTGTGCCAGTTGCCTACAAGACCTGCGGGGGACACTATCAGAATGCGGCGCAGTCTCTGACGCCACAACTGGGTGCGCAGGTAAAGGCCGGTCATGATCGTCTTGCCTGCGCCGGCATCGTCCGCCAACAGGAAACGCAAGGGTTCCTGTGTCAGCATGTGTTCATATACGGCCAGTTGCTGGTGGGGCAAGGGATCGATCAAGGCTGTCTCGGACGCGAACTCCGGATTCTGGACAATGCCGTGACGCAAACGGAGCGCGTGGATCAGGGCGCGAATCTTGACGGGATCCCCCCTGAAATCCAGGATCTGACCGGATTCGAAATCCGCTGCAGTTCCAGATTGTGGGGCTTCCATGGGTTGTGGTTTCACTCTCCGAAACCTAGGACACTCCCGATTTTCCTTGACCATCCGGAGCGCGCGAAAATCTGACAGACTCTTCATGGATGGAAAACGGCGTTTTCCTTGTGTCCATGGACGACATTGCTCTGTACTCCTGGTTCCTTCTCGGCGGCAGACCTGGCCGCCACCCGACCGACACAGATATGTCTGCCCATCTCTTCATGGCAGGCAGGACAGCACAGGCCCTGTCTCAGGAAGCGGGAGCCTGAAGCCGCACGGCAAACTTGCAGACGGCCTCGGCTTCCAGCCGTATGCAACGAAATGTGATCCGAAACAGCTCGGCGCCCCACACCGGCCCCATACGTTCATCGGCAATGGGCAGGCTTTCCACGCGGGGGGCAAAGCGGTCCGGGTCAAAGTGCAGCTGACCGGAACCGGAAATCCGGCCTGACACAAATTCCCTCTCGTCCAGCCGAATTGTCCCCTCTCCCGTTTCCCAGGAAACCTTGCAGGGAGTGATCACGCTCAGGGTCAGACTCTGGGGCGCCTTGTTCAGCCGATAGGTGTCTTCAATGTGCACCTCCTCGCCACGGGTCAGGACGAGGTGTCGCTTCCATTTTTCCACACCGGCTTCCGGGCCATAAGCGGGGGCCATGTTCAATATGGCCTGGGCCCTAGCGTCATCGGTCCGATATTGCATGTCTGCCGCTCTGTACTGTGCGCCCGGTCGCTGCTGCACGCCATTTATGGTAGGCAGCAGGTTGTGGAAAGCGGACTGCATGGTCCAGATGTCATACCGGTCCGGCCCGAAGGTCTTGGCCGTATATTCCTCCACGCCTATGTCCACCAACAAGGGCTTGCCGTCGGCATAGACGACAAAGGTCCCCACGTCATTGTGATTGTGACTCTCCTCGTTGTGCCCCCCCTTGACCGCTACATAGAATCCCTGGGCAGAGCCGTTCCGGTCTCGAGCGCACATGATCTCGGTTTCGGGCAACCACACATCCCGGCACAATGGGGGCGCGCCCGCGGCCTCCTCCAGATTCCGCAAGGGAAACAAGGACGCCAAGGCGCGCCCCAGACTGGAGGGCTTCTTCACGCCCGTGCCGTCCTCGAATCCCGCACGCAAGAAGTCCTGGCGACGTGCCAGCCATGCCCCGAATGCCTCCAGCTCCGGGTCGGCAATGCGCACGCCATAGTTGAGGGTCGGAACCGCCTCGGGCGATACCACGGCGGATGAATCGGCGAAATTCAGGTAATAGTCCTCGTCGATGTGCGCCCGATATATGAACCGGCCAATCTCCCGCACCAAGTCGTCTTCAAACAGATCCCCTTCTCCCCCCATGGCCCCGTACAGCAGCTCTAGGTTGTCGTAGAGCGACAGCCCGGCCCGACCCCAGTAGTTGGGACCCTCGTCACAGCCTCCATCGCGGGGATACGGATCGACAAATCGGTCCAATGTTTGCAGCAGACGGTGGACATCCTCGGCCCGCCGCTGCGGATCTTCCTCCAAGACCAACAGACAGGTCAGCCAGTTGGAGCAGATCCAGGGATTCCAGTTGTTCACCCTGCGGCCGCCCCAATTGCCTTGCCAAGGCAAGTCGATGCGATCTCGACATACGTCCAGGATACGTTCGGCAATCTCCCGGGTCATGCGCGGGCGCACGACGGGAGACACCGAATCCAGCTCCTCACCCAGCAGATAATGGATCCAAGCCAGCATGGCTCCGGTCTCGGCCGCGAACAGATCCACAGTTGGTTCATGCTTGTCCGGCAAGGTATTGCCGGCCTTTTGCACACGAATGTGAGCTGGAACGCCCCACCAAGTCTCTTCGCAGATGGTCCAGATGCCATTGACAATGTCGTCTAGGAAACGGCCCGCGCCTTCCACGCACTCGGCCAGCGTCAGATCCACCAGGGCATACCGGCGGGCATAGTTCACGTTCTGAAACGGAGTGCGGCGCCCCGTCCGCATGTAGTCCAGAAACAGAGTGGCAGGCAAGGCCGGATACGCGTAGTCTTTCCTGTCCTGTCCGGCCTGCAGCAGCAGGTCTTGCAGAGATTGGGGCACGGCGGCCCAGCCGGCTCGATCCTGCCACTTGGGAAAGGGGCGCCAGTCCCGGTGGGGCAGCAACCACCGTTGCAGCCGCTGGAGGCCAAAACGTTCATGCAGCATGAGTTCACCTCTGTGCAAAGGAGCAAGGGTTTCCTAGGATCGGTCGTCGGTGGCTGCCGCGAAACGCGCCTGGGCCGCGTCATCCGGTGGGTACAAGCCTTTGATGGACTTGCCCTCCTGGATCTGGGTCACCACCCAAGCCTCCAGCCGCTCCTGTTCCCAAGCCTCCGCGATCACCGTCGCGGCCATCTGCTGCGGCACGACCACCACCCCCTCGCCGTCTCCCACCATCAGATCGCCTGGCAGGACCGCCACGCCGCCACAGCCGATCGGCTGATTGATGGCCACCGGGTGGTGCATCAGATGCGAAGGCGGTGCCGCGGCGCCACCCAGAAAGATGGGAAAGCCCATTTCCGCCAACGCCGGCGTATCTCTGAGCCCTCCGTCCGTCACGATGCCGGCCGCGCCGCGCCGCTGAATGCGCGTGGCCAGAATGTCCCCCATAGTGCCCACGTCCGTGACGCCCCGTGCGTCAATGACCAGAACCTGGCCTTCCCCAATGCTCTCCATGGCGATGCGTTGCACATTGGTCTTGTTGTCGTATCTGCGGTCCGTCAGATCCTGGCGGCTGGGAATGTAGCGCAGCGTGAAGGCGGTCCCGGCCAGCCGCAGATGCGGAGCCAGCGGAAAAACGTCCCGCATGAAACTGTGTTGAATGTCTCGCTTGATGAGAACAGAGGTCAACGTGGCCGTGGAAATCCGCGACAGCCGCTCCCGCTGCTCCGCGGTCAGTTGAAAATCGGACATGAACAACTAACTCCCTGTGCACTGTCGGGAAAGCTCCAGAACCGGAATCGGCCTAGGCATACCAGCAGTCGGGCAGCGCGTCCCGTTCCTGCTCCAGCAACTCTTTCAGGATGGCATCGGCATCCGCAATGGAATTCACGATGGGATCGGTCAGCATGGCGCGGCGCAACAGGCCGTAGTCGCATTGGGCCACGGCCTCGGCAGTCAGTTCATGGGTATCCAGAATGACCTGCTGTTGGCCCAGTAGCCCGCGCGGCATGTCGCCCACCGGGCGCGGCGTCGGCCCCTCCATGTCAATGTCACAGAGCAGTTCCAGAAAGGCGTCGTCCCCCATGTTCGGCACGGCACCCCGATTGGCGGTGTTCACATAGAAGGGCTTCTCCAGATGACCCACCATACTTTCTATGATGTCGGTCGCATGGTCCGGCCCGACCTCCTGCGTGTATTGCGCGATGGGCGTGGCTCCCGACAGATAGCCCTCGATCTGGGACCCCATCGCTTCATGCCGATCATACCGGCCTTCGGTATCAAAGATATCCAGCGGCGGGGTGCCACCCCGGGTCACCCCCGCGCCTTGGTAATAGGGCACATATTCCTTGGTGTGGGAAACGCACACCGACACATAGCCGAATATCTCGTAAAGTTCGTGGGCAATGGTGAAGTTGAGCCAGCCCTTGGATTGTCCAGTGGACATCCCCAGGGGATTTTCCGCGGCGGCCTTGGTCCGTAGGTACGCTGCCACGTCGGGGCTCCTGTCTGCTCCCCGATACTCTGCCTTGAGCAGCCACGTGAAGTGATTCACCCCCGCAATGCGGACGTCAAAATCCGCATCCATTTCTGGGCTGAGGGTGGATCGGTCCTCCACGCCCAGTCCGGCCATGTGCGCGATGTGACCTTTGATATGGGGCATATGCAGGCTGTCACAGAGCGCGAAGCTCTTCACAGAGGGGGCATAGCGCATCAGGCCAATGCCATGCACGGCCGAAGGGTTGATGTAGTTGATCACCCAGGCTTCCGGGCAAAGCCGGGCCACGTCTGCCACGCATTCCAAAATACGAGGAAACTCGCGCATGGCCCGAAAAATACCACCCGGCCCAATGGTGTCCCCGGAGCACATGCGCACGCCATATTTCTCGGACAGCGCGCAGTCGATACCGCGATACTTCACCGTCTCGCGGGCGAAGCTGAGCACCACGAAGTCCGCGCCCGGCAGACAGTTCCGCCAGTCCGTCGCGGCCTCGATGGTCAAGTCGACGCCTTGGGCGGTCTTGACCATCTGTGCCAGCGTGGCCAACTGCTCCAATCGCGCGGCATCCGTGTCCACCAGAGCCAGCACGCCGTTCTGCAGATGACAGGAGTGCACCATCTGCCAGATGGCCTGCCGCCCAAAGAAGAGGCTGCCGGCACCTACCACCACCACCTTGGGAAAGGGAGCCGTGTCCCTGTCCGTTGCCATGAGAATCCTGCCTTTGCTGTCGCAGCCTTGTCTTGTGGGATCCGGATTTCGGCGACTGTCTATTCCTGCGGTAAATCCGCAGGCACGTCCTCCACCAGCTCTCCCCAAATCCAGGATCCGCCGTCCAGCCGGTACCAGGGCCCTGGCGGATTGGAGCCCGCCGTCTGAGCCACCAGCACGATGGTCTGACCTTCGACCAAGGTCTGCACCAACTCTGTGTCCTGCGACGGACCTTGCCGCACATTGGCCACTTGCGCAGACACGTAGGGGGCAGTCGTGACCGGTAGACCATCCGGCAGATTCGGGATCCGGGCGTTGGAAACCCAATAGCGCGTCGCCAGCACAACCCAGTCCCCCTGGGCGTTGACGCCAATGGGTTCAAGCGGCGTATCCGCGGACAGCCGGCCCTTTTCCTCATATTGGACACCTGGACCGGTCCGCAACACGATGTCCGGGAGCGCAGCCGGCTCAGGCTTCTCCACCGCTGGCTCTACGGCGTTCGCATCGAAGTCGGGCATGCCCATTGCGTCAAGGTCCATCCAAGGCAGACTATCCGGGATGTTTTCAATGTAGCGACTCTCGACGAAAGCGCCGTCCAAGAGCTGCAGCCAGACATCGCCGGATTCGGGCATCTGCACCCGTCGCACCAAGGTGACTGCAGTCCAGGCTTCCAGATCGCCAACCGTGACGGCTGCCCGATGAGGCCACTTGAACTTGCTGGCAGCGTCTGTGGCGTAGGCGACGTCGTCCGGAATCGACACGGGCGTGGGGGTCGGCGTGGGAGTGAAGGTGGGCTCGGGCGTAAGGGTGGGGGTCGGAGCCAACGTGGCGGTGGGCTCGGGAGTCGATTCCGCGGTCGGAACAGGAATGGCCGCGGCCAAGACCGGCGCCTCCGGCTCCCTCGCGGGCTGATCCACCCCCACCAGCCATCTCTGCAGACTCTCGATAACGTTGAAATCACCGTTCGGCGTGAAGTTGCCCACCGTGAACAGCGCCAGCAAGCCCAGCGTCAAGACCACCGCGACCAGTCCGATCAACAACCGACCCACGCCGGAATCCTCCTGCGGTGGCCCCTCCTCCGATGCGTCTCCCACCGTGGCGTCCGGAGGGGGCGAGGGCGGTTCGAGCGGTGGCGCCGGGTCGGGCACGGACTTGATCTCCCGATCCGGCACTTCAATGCTCAACACCAAGTTACGGGAGTCGTCGGGACCCGACGTGCTGGCCGTCGTCTCTGATTCCGCTGGGACCGCCAAGGCAGGTTCACTTTGCTGGACAGACGCGAACGTGCCTGTCCGTGCCTGCAGAGAAACGCCCACGGCCACAGCCAGTTGCTGGATCCGCTGGGCATCCGCGCTCATGGCGTGGACCGAAGCTGGAACCTCCATCCGGTGCATGCTGTCGATGACTCCGATCATGCGCGCCAGAATCATGCACCGTTCCCGATCGTCATGACTGCCATCGATGAGATATGCGGTCAAAAAGTCCTGGTCCGCCAGCAGCCGCATTTGCTCATCCAGGCTGTGGGGAATCGAACCGAATTCCGTGCCGGTCAAACGGGTCAGGCGCTCCTGAAACGCCGTGGCCGCGGCTTGCAACAAATCCGCCAGCTGCGCAAAACCGCCGCTCGCCGACTGAAAGAGTGTCGCTTCGGGCTTGTGGAAGGGGATCTGGTCGCGCAGCGTTCGGATATCGCTGCTGGTATCCAAGGCTTCCAGAAATTCCGCCAGATCCTGCATCCGCTCCAGATCGCCGATCGCCATTTCCTCGGTGGTGTCGTCCTGCTGGACACGGCTTTGCAGCAGACAATGCAACTGCAGACACCATTGAATCCATTGATAGGCAGGGGACTGTGCGCCGTGGTATTCCACAATCTGCTGCTCGGCGGCTCGCAGCAGGGGGACCCGATCGTGTCGACGCTGTTCCTGCAGCCGATGCGGCAGGAAACGGGGACGCAGACCGTCAACCAATACGTCTAGGCCTACAGCGGTGAGATTCTGGAGAGAGTTGTTCCAGGTCATGACAGCTGGCAGCTGGACTGCGAGGGGGAAAATTCAGACCTTGCCGATCCAAAGGGCAAGTCATCTGACCATATTACCCGAAATCAGGTCCAGAACGGCTTTGACCGTCGCTTGCAACTGACTATCGTCCCGAGACGCGACCTGCAACCGCTCCAGATCCAAGGCCAAGGCGTCGAAACCGGTGGCTTGCCCCTGCAAGACCCGGACCACCAGCTTCCCGGTCATGGGCCCCAAGGTCATGCCGATCTTGTTGTGACCAATTGCCAGCAGCAGGTTGGCGTAGCGGGGACTCCACTGGATGATGGGCACGCCATCCGGAGTCATGGGGCGCCAGCCGCGCCAGACCTCCACCGCCGCGGGACTGCATTCCAGCCCCAGATATTCTTGGGTGGCGTTATGCAACAACCGCACCCGCTGCTCATAAAGCCGATCGTCCAAGCCGGAGAATTCCAGGGTGCCCGCGACCCGCACCGTCTGCGCCAGCGGATTTACGGAGACGTGGCGTTCCCCCAAGGTCAGCCCCATGTCGGGAAAGCCTTCCGGGCGAGGCAACGTGTAGCTGTAGCCCTTGGCCGGCTGCACCGGCAAGGACAGCCCTATGGCCTGCCCCAGCCTGCCTGACCACGCCCCTGTGGCCAGCACCGCCTGATCGCAGGCCATGGCGCCCCGTGTAGTCAACGCGCCCGTAACGCGGTCTCCCTCCGTCTCGAATCCCAGAACTTCCGTATGCAGGCGAAATTCCGCGCCGCGGCGGGCTACCGACTGCGCCAGACCTTTTACAAAGTCTCCGGGAGACACCTGACCGTCTGCAGGATATAGCACGCCCCCCGCCACTTTCCGGGTGACCTGCGGCACCAGCCGCTGCACCGATCTCCGGTCCAACACCGCCGCGACGCCGCCGCCCGCCCGGTGCGCCATGGCCTGCGCGGCACCCTGACGCAGGGATTCAGGGGACAGGAACAGGCTGAGGGAGCCTTGCGCCCGGAACTGACAGTCCAAATTCAATTCATCGTCGAGCTGTCGATACAGATCCACGCTGCCGCTTACCAGCCGCTGCAGCGTCCGCACGGCCTGTTCGTGGCGAACGGGATCCGCTGCCTGCAGGAAAGAGCGCCACCAGCTACAATGTTGCAGCAGGGTGCCCCATGGAGCGTAGATCGGGCGGTGGGGCTGTGTGATCCACTGGAGCAAGGATTTCTCTATGCCGGGTTGGGCTATCGAACGCCAAGAGCTGGGCACAATCATCCCGGCATTGGCATAGGACGCCCCTGCCGCGATCCCGCCCTTGTCCACGATCAACGGCCGATAGCCCGCGGCCAGCAGATAGTGGGCGACGCAGACGCCAATTACGCCGGCGCCTATGACCAGAACGTCGCCTTGGGAGGGTTGCGGCAGGGAATGGGCCTCAGATGCAGACACGGGAATCCATTGTGTTGTCACGCTTTGGCCAACATCATAGCCCAATTTGCGATTCTGCCGACGCCGCGTCTCGTCCACGATTTCCTTCGATCCTTGATGCAAGGGGCGCCTTGCGCCTGGTCTGGACCGCGCCTGTGCCATGCGCAAATCCTGATTGGGGCAACAAGCTGCGACCCATGCGCAACCCAGAGACTATACTTGACTTGTGGTGGAGATCTCTGTCGACCAAGCCATTTTTGTCCCTGTGGATAGCTGGATCGAATGAACCCGAGGATTCGAAATACAATCTTGGCCTATGTCGGCTGGGTGGCATTTCTGGCCCTGAGCCTTTGGCTGGTCTTTCTGCTGCAGCAGAACCTGGTCCACGACATCTTCTTCATGCGGGTCAATCCTTGGCGCTTGCGCTTTGTGCGCCAATGGTCCATCTTCATACTCGGATCCATCTGGATCTTTTGCGTCTTTCTCTGCGAAGGCTACCTGCGCCACGGCATTGAAAAGGGGGGACTGGGCCGCCGTTTCCGTAACGTGGGAACGCCGCTGCTTCTCTTGATTGCGCTATCATGGGGGTTGCGTCTGATCGAGTGAAGTTCGGATCGGACCCGCCTCAATTTCTGGAGACTTGACTTTGAACGAGAACGGTTCCGCGACGGCGTCTGATGTCGCTCCGCTGTTGGAAGTGGTGGAACTCAAGAAGCACTTTCCCATCAAGAAAGGCATCTTCTCCAAGACGGTGGGACATGTGCGGGCCGTGGATGGCGTCAGCTTCTACATCAATCCAGGGGAGACCTTGGGGTTGGTGGGTGAAAGCGGCTGCGGCAAGACCACTACCGGCCGCGTCATCATGCGCGCCTACGACATCACGGCAGGCGAAGTCTGGTTCCAAACCGCGAAGGGCGAACGCACAGACGTGGCCGCGCTGTCCACGTCCGAAGTGAAGAGCCTGCGCCGCCACATGCAAATGGTGTTTCAGGACCCCTACTCCTCCCTGAACCCTCGCATGAATCTCTTGCAGAACGTGGGGGAGCCGCTGCTGGTCAACAACGTGGCCCAAGGCCAGGAACTGGAAGACCGGGTCTCGGAGCTGCTGAAGGTGGTGGGCCTGCGCTCGGAGTACTTGAATCGCTATCCCCACGCCTTCAGCGGCGGCCAACGGCAGCGCATCGGCATCGCCCGGGCGCTGGCCCTGAATCCGCAACTGATCGTGCTGGACGAACCTGTCTCCGCCCTGGACGTGTCCGTGCAGGCCCAAATCCTGAATCTGCTGCAGGACCTGCAAGAGGAATTCGGCCTGACCTATCTCTTCGTGGCCCACGACCTGAGCGTGGTGGAGCACATCAGCGATCGCGTGGCAGTCATGTATGTAGGCATGCTGGTGGAGCACGCGGATACCACGGAACTCTTTACGCACCCCAAGCATCCCTATACCGAGGCGTTGCTGGGGGCCGTGCCCAAGCCGGATCCGCGGGATCGGACCGAACCGGTCATATTGGAAGGGGATGTAGCCGACCCGGCCAATCCCCCCTCTGGCTGCTATTTCCACCCCCGCTGCATCTATAGCGACAGCGATCGCTGCGAGAAGGAGACGCCGCCTTTGGAGCAAGTGGCTCCAGGCCACTTCGTTCGCTGCCATTACGCCGCGGACCTGACTCTGCACGGTGTGGAGGCCTAAGGCCTCCCCCCATGAGCGCAAAGCAGCCCTCGCCGGTCCTCCTCGGCCTGACCCCCGCGGCACCCGTTGCATCGCCCCTGCCGCGGGTGTCCCAGTTGACGCGCGCGCCGCGGGTGTGCCTGCTGTTCCCCCCCAACTGGACGCCGACCATGCCCCATTTGGCCTTGCCTTCCCTGACCGCGTTTCTGCGGCAGGAAGGGGTGCAGGTCATGCAGCGGGACCTCAACATCGAAGTCTTTGACGAGATCCTGACCGAGTCCCATCTTGCCGACTGCATCGAGCTGGTGCGACTCCGGTTCGGGCCGCGCGGGCATTCCGAGCCTCAAGGGCCAGAGCCCCCGCCGCAGACAGTGGCTTGGGCTCTGGATCATGGGCGCGATCTGGCCGGTCGGGTCGAACAGGCCAAAAGCGTGATTCGCAGTCCTGCCTTCTATGACGGACCGACCGGCTTCGCCAGCTTTCAGACCTTGACCCAGTGTCTGGATCTGGCCTCGCTGCCCTTCTATCCGGCAGCCTTGCATCTGCAGGGCTACGAAGCCGCCGGCCCGGTCGACAGCAGCGAGTTTCTGCTGCAGGGAGTGGGTGATCCGCGCCACAACATGTTCCTAGACATCTATCGCCGGATCCTGCTGTCGGACATCGTGGATTTCAAGCCCGACGTGGTGGGCATTTCCATTCCCACCATGGCGCAGGCGCTGCCCGGCCTGACCTTGGCCCATCTGATACGCCAAGATACGGATCTGAACTGCCACATCACCGTGGGCGGACCCCACATCAGCATGCTCCATGACGTGCTGCCGAACGTGCGCTCACTGTTCCAGCTCATAGACAGCGCCGTCCTGTACGACGGCGAGGGACCGCTCCTGCATCTGGCCTGCGCCCAGGTCTCGGGAGCGGATCTCGGGACCGTCCCCAATCTGGTGTATCGCGCGGGGGCGGAGATTCGGGTCACGCCGCGTCAGGAGCCGGCCAAGATCCAGAGTCTGCCCCTGCCGGATTTCGACGGCTTCCCCCTAGACCGGTATCTGGCCCCGGAACTGGCTCTGCCCTTGATGACAGCGCGGGGCTGTTACTTCGGGCAATGCGCCTTCTGCAACGTCGGGTATGGCGAGGCGGAGACATTCAGCCAGCTGCGCGCCCGCGTGCTGGCGGACCAAATGCTGGAAATCAAGCGGCGCTATGGGGCCAACCGCGTCTTTTTCGCCGACGAGGCCATAACGCCCCGCAATCTGCGCGGTCTCTCCGCGATTCTGGCCCAGGAGGACCCAAGCCTGCATTGGGGTGGGTGCGTGCGTTTTGAAAAGGTCATAGACCAGCCCTTGCTGGAGGCCATGCAAGCCGGCGGATGCCGCATGGTGATGTTTGGCCTGGAAAGCGCGTCGCAAGCCATCATTGATCACATGATCAAGGGAACCCAGCTGGTGCACATGAGCCGCATTCTCAAGGAAAGCGCGCGGGCCGGCATTTGGAATCACGCCTTCTTCTTCTTCGGCTTTCCGGGCGAGACCCTGGAGGATGCCCAAGAGACGGTCAACTTCCTGTACGGCCATCAGCGATACATTCACTCCGCGGCCATGGGCACCTTCCTGATGGAACGCCTGTCCCCGGCCTATCGATATCCGCAGTCGTTCGGGGTGTCCCGAATTGTCTTTCCGCCGGATCGGGACCTGGCCATTTACTTCCCCTATGAAGTGGAGACCGGGCTGGGGGAGGCGGAGGCCGAGCTCATCCATGATCGCTTCCTGGAATCGCTGCCGGACAAGCCGTACCCCCAGTACTATGTAAGCGACGTCTACCGCTTCCTCTATGCCTGCCACCTGAGCGAAGAGCGACAGCCGCTGCCGCCCTGGCTGATACCGGCGGAGGTCTGACGCGCTCGCGGCGTCGGGCTTGGATCCTGCGGTCCGCCGCCGCCCCGTACCTGGACCGGGTTCGGCCATTGTCCCAATTCCGAGGTTTTCCCATGACAGATCCCGGGCCCGCCCGCGCGGCGGCCACGCAAAAATATCGCCCCGCGGAAGTTCGCATTCTCTTCATGGCCGAGTCTCCGCCCGCGGCCCCAGACCGACATTTTTACTTCGAAGACATCTCCCGAGCCGACACGCTCTGGGTACAGACTACACGGGCGCTCTATCCGGAGGAGTTTGGCGAGACCGCCCAGGAACGCAAGCGAAAAGGGGCCTGGCTGGAACGGTTCCAGCGAGATGGCCACTGGATGCTGGAAGCCGTGCCGCATCCGATTGACGCGCAGAGGAAAGAATTTCAGATCCGGAACCACACGGAGCGGGCCTTGGCCGCAATCCAGGCAGCCGCGCCCTTGTATGTGGTGCTGATCACCACACCGGTCTACAAGACGCTGCTGCAGCCTCTCGCCGACGCCGGAATCAGCCTGCCCCAGCCGCAGGCCATCCCTTTCCCAGGCCGCGGCCAGCAGGGCCGGTTTCACGCAGCTATGCAGGCCACGCTGTCCGTCATCGGACAAGGAGCCGCGATTGTCCCAAACACTAACAAGGGGCAAACGCACCGCTAACGGATCTCTTGCACTTTCTGTCTACACTCTGGGCATGGAATTGTTCAAGTCTAGACAGAAGGAAGACAACAACATGCTTAGTCCATTGACGCTTTATCCCTACCGCCGATTTGCCGGCCCCACATTCCGGTCCGCGCAAGTCGCTGCCATGCCGGTCGATGTGGCCGAGGAAGAGGGCCGTTACTTGGTCAAGGCCTCGATCCCCGGCATTCCCGCCGCCGACATCAATGTCACCGTGCATGATGGAGTGCTTACCATCAAGGCCGAGACCGAAAGCGAGACGACACAGCAGGAGGCCCACTATCGGCTGCGCGAGCGACACGCGGGTTCGATGCAACGGCGCTTCACGCTGCCGTCCACGGTGGACGAGGATCGCGTCACCGCGGAGTATGACCATGGCGTACTGACCCTTAACCTGCCGAAGGCCAGTGAGGTGCAGCCCAAGAGGATCGCCATCGGTGCGAAGTAGAAACCGGGACACGACTGACAACAAAGGCAACGGAGTCGGACACTGCCCGGCTCCGTTGATTCAAGACTTCCCCCGAAAGCTACGAAAGACATCTTGACATCCGGCAACTCCATTGCAGACTGTCGCACAAGCTTGAATCCGGCCCTTTTTTCGCAACATATATTAGGAGATAACTCTCTCTACAGAGATGTCTGTCATTGACATGGCACATGGGCAACCGTCGCGCCATGCCACCTCGGGCAAACGGGAACGCGATACAGGCAGGCGCGGCAGGAAAAAGTGCATCCGGCGCCGTGCACCGCTCTCCCTTGGCCTCTACCTTATGGCTATTCTTGAAATATAGATACATTTGTTATAAAGTATTTTGGTGGATCCGGTATCCGTCAAGATGAGATAGGCAGACTCGACTGCTAGGCGTCGCACCGGAGACACTTCGTTGTGGACAGGTTGCCCGCTAGACCATTTCGACCGACCGGTCATGAATCCCAATAATCAGAGAATTCCAAAATTGTCGGTAGGCGCGAGAGGCCGGTAGAATGGCCGTTTGCCTTCGGGAAAGTTTCTTCTCGCAAGCCTCCGGGCAACGCCGTCCAAGCTTGGCTTTTGCCCTAGGCACCGTCTTGTCTGGGATACCGAAAGCGCTATGATGAAGGACATGCGGATTCCTCGCATCCGCCCTTGGTCTCTTCCCAAGCGACCGCTCCCTGCCATGGGACCGTTAGCCATGTCGAGGCTGGACACCCGAAGGCAACACAAGGCGAGGGGCCTTCCAATCACCACAAGAATTGTTCCGCATTTTGTTTTTGTCGATCTGAAAAGACAAATTATTCATTAACTCAATAATTTTTGCCATGGAGTCCCCCATTGCCGCCGTCACTTCCATGCCCAGTGGGCCTGCACTGGACACACCGCTCTATCCTCCAATCCAAGCCATTTCCGTTGTCAAGCGTGACGGCTCTCTGGTGCCATTCGACCGGGATCGCATTCGCGTGGCCCTCTCGAAGGCGTTTCAAGCCACTGCCGGCGAAGTCAAGGACCTGAATCAGACTGCGGACGATCTGACCGGAAAGGTGGAAGAGCAACTGATCAAGCGGACGGGGCGCAACCTCAACATTGAAGAAATCCAGGATCAGGTCGAAATCATCCTGATGAAAGCGGGGTACTACGAAGTGGCCCGCGAATATATCCTGTACCGTGAAGAGCGCACCCGTCTGCGAGAACAGAAAGTCCAGGTCCCGGATCAGCCGCGGCCTCTGCAAGTGCGGCTGCCGGACAATTCATTCGAGGACTTGAACTGGGACTTGGTGCAGGCCTCCCTGGAAGTGGTCTGTCAGGGTTTGGAGCGAGTGGACCCCATGCCCATTTGCGAGATCCTGCGCAAAGACGTGTACGACGGCATTTCCATCGATGACCTGCGCACGGCCCAAATCATGGCTGCGCGCTCGCTGGTGGAAAGCGAACCGGGCTATTCCTACGTCACCGCTCGATTGGTATTGCGCCAACTCAAGGCGGAAGTGCTGCCTTTTGTATGCGGACCGGATCATCCCCTGAGCGAAGACACGACCGCGGCTACGGGCCGCGCCTTGTATCGAACCTATTTTCCGCTGTATGTGAAGAAGGGCATCGAGATGGATCTGCTCCAGCCCTCGCTGATCAACTTCGACTTGCCGCGCCTGGCCGAGGCCTTGGTGCCCGACCGGGATTCCAACTTCCAGTTCCTGGGCCTGCAAACACTCTACGACCGATATTTCTTGCACAGCGGCGGCACCCGCATCGAGTTGCCACAGGCCTTCTTCATGCGGGTAGCCATGGGGCTGGCGCAGGCGGAAGAGGATCCCAATGCCAAGGCCATCGAGTTCTATCACCTGTTGTCCTCCTTCGACTTCATGTGCTCCACGCCCACACTGTTCAACTCCGGCACCCCCAATCCACAGCTGTCCTCCTGTTTTCTATCCACGGTCTCCGACGACTTGGAGGGCATCTTCAAGGCCATCAAGGACAATGCGCTGCTCTCCAAGTTTTCGGGTGGACTGGGCAACGACTGGTCTCAGGTACGCGGCCTCGGATCCCATATCAAGGGCACCAATGGCGAGTCGCAAGGAGTCATTCCCTTTCTCAAGGTCGCCAACGATACGGCAGTCGCAGTGAATCAGGGGGGAAAGCGGAAAGGGGCCGTCTGCGCCTACCTGGAAACTTGGCACGTGGATATCAACGAATTCCTGGACCTGCGCAAGAACACCGGAGATGACCGGCGGCGCACCCATGACATGAACACGGCCTGCTGGATCCCCGATCTCTTTATGGAACGAGTTGCGTCCCACAGCACCTGGACCTTGTTCTCGCCGGACGAGGTTCCAGATCTGCACGATCTGACGGGACTGAAGTTCAGGGAGCGGTATCTGCATTACGAAGCGGAAGCCGCCGCTGGCCACATCAAGGTCTTCAAGACCATCATGGCCCAGGATCTGTGGCGACGCATGCTGACCATGCTCTTTGAGACCGGCCATCCCTGGATCACCTTCAAGGACGCCTGCAACGTCCGTTCTCCTCAGCAGCACGACGGCATGGTGCACTCCTCCAATCTCTGCACCGAGATCACCCTGAACTCCAATGTCAAGGAAGTGGCGGTCTGCAACTTGGGATCCGTGAATTTGGCCCGGCACATCCGACGGGACGTGGGCATGGCCCCGACCTTGGACAAGGAAAAGATGCAGCGCACCGTGCGAACTGCCATCCGCATGCTGGACAACGTCATAGACATCAACTTCTACACGATTCCGGAGACTCGGCGCAGCAACATGCGCCATCGTCCCATCGGACTGGGCCTGATGGGATTCCAGGACGTGCTGTACAAGATGAAAATCCCGTACGCATCCAGCCAAGCCGTGGAATTCGCGGATCAGAGCATGGAGGCCCTCTCCTACTATGCCATCCAGGCCTCTTCGGAGCTGGCCCGGGAACGGACCCCTTACGCTACCTTCGCGGGTTCGTTGTGGGACCAAGGCATCTTGCCCATCGACTCGCTGGACTTGCTGGACCAGGCCCGCAACCGACAATTGGAGGTGGATCGCAATTCCACCATGGACTGGTCCACGTTGCGCCGACAAGTCCAGAACGACGGCATGCGGAATTCCAACGTGATGGCCATTGCACCCACGGCCACCATCGCCAATATCTGCGGAGTCAGTCCTTCCATTGAACCGACCTTCCGCAACCTGTACGTAAAATCCAACATGTCAGGCGATTTCACGGTCATCAATGAGCATTTGGTGCGGGA
This sequence comes from Caldilineaceae bacterium, assembly GCA_963422415.1. Lineage (GTDB taxonomy): Bacteria > Chloroflexota > Anaerolineae > Caldilineales > Caldilineaceae > Bin34. The sequence goes on along the minus strand of OY729430.1, from coordinate 761,593 downwards.
TCTCAAGGCCTTGGATCTGTGGGATTCCGTCATGATCAGCGACCTGAAAATCCACGACGGCAGCGTGGGACCGATCCGGCGGGTGCCCGTAGCCCTGAAACATCTGTATGCCACGGCCTTCGAAATGGATCCGACTTGGTTGATTGAAGCCGGCGCGCGACGACAGAAGTGGCTGGATCAATCCCAATCGCTGAATCTGTACGTGACCGGCACTAGCGGACAGGTCTTGGACGATCTGTACCGGCTGGCCTGGAAACGGGGGCTCAAGACCACCTATTACCTGCGTACACAGAGCGCCACCCAAGTGGAGAAAAGCACCTTGACCACCACGGACGGACGCCTGAATGCCGTGCCGGTGGAGCAGGGACCGCAATCCCTGCTCCATATCAAGACTGCCGTGGAGCCGGGCGCGTTCTCGGATCCCGAGCTGATCTGCAATCTGGACGACGAAGCCTGCGAAGCCTGTCAGTAAGGGCGCAGGGCGCGCAATCCTTGCACCCTGCAGCGGAATGCCGACGGCATTCCAAGGCGGTCATCATCGCGGGCCGCCTCCGGGAATGGGAGCGGCCCGATTCCCGGAGCCAGGGACCATGCGAGTTACAGAGCCATGTTCTTGACGCCAAGTCATATGCCCCCCTTGCTTGGGAATTCCCGCCTGACGCCTGCTTGCAATGTCATGTGGAGATCAGACAAATCCGAACCGTTGGGCCGCCTTGAACATATTCGTTTCAACCGCCGACACCCGATTTCAGAGATCGGGACAAGTGGCGGGCGGTATTTGGCCCAGTCGAGGCGCCCAGACAATACCAAGCGGGAAAGTTGGAGATTTGCCATCGTCGAACCCAGTCTGGGTATCGAGGTTAGGTAGAACTTTAATCCCTCCTTCAACATGAATCTTCTGCAGTGGCTGCATCCTGTGACGAATTCGGCGTGGTTGCCGCCGCTGCTCCTCCTCCTGGCGCTGTCGACCGTGTTCCTGTTCGGCCACGACCGAGATCGTTTTTACCGTGCCGGACATCACAATTACATCTCCTCACAGAGCTTGGCGTTGGCCGCCAACCTTTCCCCGAAGCACAATTTTCTGATGTTCACCTCTCGCTGGCTACGTACTGACGGGACTGCTAGATACCAGGTATACCATCGATTTCCGATCGGCTCCTACGCCCTGACCAAGCTGGTCATGTGGCCTTTTGCAAGCAGCCTGTCGGCCCAGATCCATGCCGCCCGGCTGCTGATGCTGCTGGGCTTTGCGGGCGGTGCGGCGCTGGCCTATCTATCCCTCTGCCGCCTCGTTGCCCAGCGATGGCTGGCGCTGGGCGCGACTCTACTGGCCTTTTCCTCATCCTACTGTCTCTACTACAACGATATGGTTTCGTCCGAGGTCGCCAGTCTTTTCGGCATGCTGCTGACCTTTCACGGCGCGGTGGTATTCTGCCAGGAAAATCGCTTTCGGCAATTGCTGTGCAAGTCCTGCGTGGCCCTGTGGCTGGGCTGGCACACATTTGCGCTGCTTTTGCCCTTTGTGATCTTGGGTATGGTCAAGGAAATAGTGAGAGAGCAAGAAGTCGCTGACACTGCACCGCCTCGCCTTTCCAGTGAGGGGGGGGGGTACGTTCATGGCTGCAGCGCGTTCGGTCGTGTCAACCAGCTCCTATCTGAGACTGGGAGTTGGGACGCTGCTGTGCGGCCTGTTGCTGCTGGGGTTCAACTTGGGCAGTGAATACTGGGCGTACGAGGGTGAAATCCCGTTGAACGAATTGCCTACGGTGCAATCGATGCGGTATCGCTTGGGGGCCGATTCAGAATGGAATCAACGTGTTGCCGAGCACCGGGCCTGGCGTCCGTTTCTGAAAGGACAGTTTGCCAGCATCGGCATCATGTCGCTACCCGTTGCACTGCCGAACCACTTCGTCGATGCCGGCTGGGAACGGACCCAGATGGGATGGAAGAGCTCCTTTTTGATCTTTGTCGGCGTCAGTGTATTCGGCGCGTGTCTAGTCGGGTTGTTCTTTGTCCGCTTCAAGCTGCTGGCAGCGGCTCTGGTGCTGGCTGGTTTCGGCTGGGCGATGCCCATGCGTAACAGTGCCTTCAACCATGATTTTGAATCGCTGTTCTACATTGGCATTCCTCTGGTGTTCTTCACGCTGGCGCTGCTGTGTGTGCACCGGCTGGCCAGAGCGCGTGAGGCAATGATGGGACTGGCGGCGATGGCGTGGCTAGTGTTCGTGCTCTCCAGCTTTCAGATGAGTCGTGTTGGTCACGATGCCGCGGCGGCCCTGGAGGAGTCTCTCGTCCGGGACTTCGAGGTCATCCGATCCCTGACGCGGGACCGGAGCGTTTCTGTGCCAGCCTACCTAAGACGAAACCTTGTTCGGCTTGGGCAGGCACCCTATGCAGTGGATTTCTATCTGGCCAACAGCTGGCGCCAAGGTCCCGACCTCGCCGACTTTGTTCTTCTCTCTCGCGAGTGGGCAGAGAGCCGACCCCTGCTGACGCCAGAGAACCGGGTGGTGTTTCTCGTTGAGCCGTTCTCGTATTGGGACATCGTGGCCGAAGTCGACCCGCCGGCCATCGCCAACTACTTTGACGTCCAAATGGACGTCCGCTGACGGTGGCTGCTGTACGTCTAGAAGACAGGCCACCAGCCCGAAACAGAGCATCCCTTCTTTCTGTATCTTGTGCCAATGGACGATCAGGACCTGCCCCACCATCGCTGGCCGTACGGTTTTGACAGCTTGGACTTCAAGTTCAAAGATCATGCCTTGCTGACCACCGATGAAGTGTGGGTTGCGTTGCTTCCGCTTCCGACGTATGGCACCACTAGATCGGCACCGGTCAGTTTGTATCCGGTGAAGCCCCTATCTGGGAAGGCCGCTTTGATGTTGCCGGCTGCAGACCGATAGTCGGCCGGGAGCCGTTGCTACAGCAGCATGACCGTCTCCCGGCCCAACGGGACCGAAAATTTTTGCGATCTCGTTCTTCCATTGTGTATTCTGATACCCTTATGATTTGAACAAGCGAAGTACCCATGGCTTTGGAATGGGACAAAGAGGTCCCTCAACCTGCGGCGAAGCAAGATTCGCCTGTCCTAAACGGCAGTGTTCCAGCCCGGGCGAATCCATCGGCGGAGGGCACGGGGCTGGGCGCAATAGACCGCCATGCCCGCCGGGTACAGGTGGACGACAAGTCCATGATCAATGCCCGGGCGGATGTCAACCAGCTGTTGCCCTTCAAATACCATTGGGCTTGGGAAAAGTATCTGGCGGGCTGCAACAACCACTGGATGCCCACCGAAGTGGCCATGCAGGCGGACATTGCCCTTTGGAAAAGCCCTACGGGACTCACGGCCGCGGAGCGGCAGGTGGTCAGCCGCAACCTCGGCTTTTTCGCGACGTCCGAATCGCTGGTGGCCAATAACATTGTGCTGGCCATCTATCGCCACTTGACCAATCCGGAGTGTCGCCAATACCTGCTGCGACAGGCCTTTGAAGAAGCCATCCACACCCACAGCTTCCAGTACATCTGCGAGAGTCTGGGGCTGGACGAGGGCGAGCTCTTCAACATGTACCGAGAGGTGCCTTCCATTACCGACAAGGCGGCTTGGGCCCTCCAGTATACCCAGAGTTTCGCCGATCCCGATTTCCGCACCGGTACCCCATCCCAGGACCGTGCTTTTCTGCGGGATCTGATCGCGTTTTACGTCGTCTTCGAGGGCATGTGGTTCTACACTGGCTTCGCCCAGATTCTGTCATTGGGGCGCCGGAACAAGATGGTGGGCATCGCCGAGATGTATCAGTATATCCTGCGAGACGAATCAGTCCACCTGAATTTCGGCATCGACGTGATCAACCAGATCAAGATTGAGAATCCCCACCTGTGGACCGATGCGTTCCAGTCGGAAATCCGACGCATGCTGATGGAGGCCTGTGAACTGGAAGTGGCCTATGGCCAGGACACCATGCCGCGGGGCTTTCTGGGACTCAACGCGCAGCAGTGTGAAACCTACATGCACTTTATCGTCAACCGCCGGTGCGAGCAGCTGGGTCTGTCCGCCGTCTTCGCGAATCCCGCCAATCCCTTTCCGTGGATGTCAGAGCTCATGGACCTGCGCAAGGAAAAGAACTTCTTTGAAACCCGGGTCACTGATTATCAAACGGGCGGGTCCCTGATCTGGTAACCCGTTCCGGCTTGCCTCCTTAACGGCATGCGGAACTCACAGGCAATTGCACTTTGGCCTGGAGGCGTCTGCAGAGCAAAGGCAGAATGTCCACTGCAATCCCTTGGGGGGGCACGGCCCGGTACAGGCTCCTGTGCAAGGGAGCTCAGCTCATTTATCGCTTCTGCTGCTTCAACCGCTCAGGGCCAGCACAAAGCCACAAGTCACATATATTGTATACTTGCTGAATCCGAAGGATCTGGCTTTTGCTGGCTTGAACCAAACGGAATCTGTCTCCGTACCTTTACGAAATACTTTGGGAGTGCTTCCATGACCAGGAAACCAACTCGTACGCACGCTTTTTCGCGGCGCGAATTCATGCGGCTCGGCGCCGTGGCTTCCGCGAGCGCGGTTGTTGTTGCTTGCGGTACCGGAGGTGAGCCCGCCCCGGAAGAGGTCGTGCCGGCCGACACGGTGGCAGAATCCGCCGCCGAAAGCACGGTCACAGGCCAATACCAAGAGGCTCCCATGTTGTCCGACATGGTCAGTTCCGGTGCCCTGCCGCCTGTCGACGACCGTTTGCCCAGCGCCCCGGGCGTGTTGCCCAATGCCGAGGGCTCTGCCGGCAATTATGGCGGCATCGTGCGCCGTGGCTTCAAGGGCGTCTCGGATCGCTGGGGTCCCACCAAGATGCAGGATCGCGGATTGGGCTGGTATGACCAGGACTTGAACGTACAGCCGCGCCTGGCCGAGTCCTGGGCGATCAACGACGATGCCTCCGAATGGACCTTTAATCTGCGCGAAGGGGCCAAATGGTCCGATGGTGCACCCTTTGACGCGTCCAGTTTCGAGTACTGGTACGAGAACGACCTCAACAATACGGAAATCACGCCGGGCATCAATCCACGCTGGATGTCGGGTGGAGAGGTGATGGGTCTGGAACGTGTGGATGACTACACCGTCAAGTACACCTTCAACGAGCCCAAGCCGCTCTTCATCTACGAGACCTTGCGCACGACCAACCGGATCTACCTGCCGGGCCACTACCTGAGCCAATTCCATGGGGACTTGACCGAGGACCAGGAAAAACTGCAGGCGGACACCGAGGCGGCAGGCTTCAATAGCTGGAGCGAATACTATGCGGACCGCAAGTGGTGGTATCTCAACCCCGACCTGCCGTCCATGGGGCCTTGGCATGCGGACAACGAGCTGTCCAACGAGCTTTTTGTCATGAAGCGCAATCCGTACTTCCCGCTCGTGGACCAAGACGGCCAACAGCTGCCCTACGTAGACCATGTACACCACCGTCTGTTCGAAAACAACGAAGTCTTCGACCTGCGCATCATTGCCGGCGAAATTGACTTCCAGGGGCGACATGTCCAGTTGGACAGCTTCACGCTCTACAAGGAAAAAGAGGCGGAGGGCGACTATTCCGTGTTCCTCGGCTTCGCTTCGGGGCATACGGCCATCCAGCTGAACCAAACCACCAAGGAACCTCGCCTGCGCGAGATGTTCCAGAACACCGACGTGCGCAAGGCGCTGTCCGTGGCGGTGGATCGGGCAACCCTCAACGAACTGGTCTTTGACGGACTGCTGACCCCAAGGCAGTACAGTCCACTCAACAGTTCTCCGCAGGCCAACAAGGAACAGGCCAGCGCCTACATCGAGTACGATCCGGACATGGCCAACAGCTTGTTGGACGGTGCCGGGTACGATGCGAAAAATGCAGAGGGTCAGCGGCTGTGGCCCGGTACCAACGAGCCCATCAGCTTTGTCATTGAAGGCACCGCGCAGCCGGGCACGCAGGGCGAGGACGCCGTGTTGCAGATTGTCAAGTACTTTGCGGACGTGGGCATCACGACCACCTACCAGTACTTTGAGCGCTCTCTGTACACGGAACATTTCCGGGCCAACGAGATCGAGGCGGCTTTCTGGGGTGGCGACCGCACCGTCCTGCCCATCGTGGCTCCCTGGATTTTCGAAGGCACCATGATTGACCGGCCATGGGGCGTGGCCTGGGGCCTCCATCGCAACACGGATGGTACGGATCCCAACTCCGAGGAACCGCCTGAAGGGCACTGGATCTGGGACATCTGGGAGCTGCAGGATCAGATTGCGGTGGAGCCCAGTGACGACCGACGCAATGAACTGTTCCAGCAGGTCTTGGCCATTTGGGCCGAGGAACTGCCCATGATTGGGTATCTGGGCGAGTCGCCCAGCCTGGTGATTGTCAAGAATGGTTTTCGGGGCTACAAGCCCGGCTTCCCGCTGGATGACACCACGGGAGACGAGCACTTGCTCCACACCGAAACGTATTACTGGGAAAACCCCGCTGATCACGGAGCCTAGGACTCTTGCGCGTCCAGCGCTGATGCAATGGAACGGAGGGGTGGGACAAGTCCCATCTCTCCGTTCGGATTCCTTCCCCTTCGTCGAGTGATTTTTACCCATGGCCGTCTACGTGTTGCGTCGGGTCGTCTACATGGTTCCGATGCTGTTGGCCATTTCCATCCTTTCCTTTGCGATCATCCAGTTGCCGCCTGGCGACTTCCTTACCTCCTATGCAGCCCAGCTGGCCCAGGAAGGCGACTTTGTGGATCAATCCGAACTCGACGCCTTGGAAAAACGGTATGGCTTGGGCCAACCCGTCTACGTTCAGTACTGGAAGTGGATTTCCGGCATCGTGCGCCGAGGGGACTGGGGCCAGTCGATGGAATGGCAAAAGCCAGTCAAGGAACTCATTTGGGAACGGCTGGGTCTGACGGTCGTGCTTTCCATGTCCGCACTCTTGGTCAGCTGGTTCATCGCCATCCCGATCGGGGTCTATTCCGCCACACGCCAATATTCGGCACTCGACTACACCATGACCGCGTTCAGCTTCATTGGCTTGGGCATACCGGGATTTCTGGTGGCCTTGATCGTGCTGTATCTGGCGCACAGCCAATTCAGTATGAATGTGGGCGGCCTTTTCTCCGATGAATACATGCTGGCCCCTTGGAACTGGGCCAAGGTATGGGACATGCTCAAGCATATTTGGGTCCCCATGTTCATCGTCGCCATTTCCAGCACGGCGGGCAACATCCGCATCACGCGGGCCAATCTGCTGGACGAACTGAACAAGCCCTATGTAGAAACCGCCCGTGCCAAGGGCGTGCGGGAAGTGCGCTTGATCTGGAAGTATCCGGTACGGGTCGCCATGAATCCCTTTTTCAGCACAGTCGGTTGGTCGCTTGCCTCACTGGTCTCCGGCACGACCTTGGTCGCCATGGTGTTGAGTCTGCAGACCACTGGCCCCATGCTCCTGCGCGCCTTGACCGCGCAGGATATGTATCTGGCGGGGACCTTCCTATTGTTGCTCAGCGCGCTGACCGTGGTGGGCACCTTGATTTCCGACGTTCTGCTGGCCTTGGTGGATCCACGTATCCGCCTGGAAGGCTGATTTTTCCCCAACTCCTGTTCCAGTAGCGCTTGCCGCAGTGTCCGAAAAACGCACAGCCTGGATTGACAGCGCCCCGGCCGAGAACCAGCCCCTGCCCTTGGCTGATCTGGAGGAAATCGAGGATGACAAGATTTTCGTGGCCTCCTATGCCCAGCTCATGTGGTGGCGTTTCATCAAGCACCGCATGGCGGTCGTTTCCGGTGTTGTCTTCATCCTGTTGTATCTGGTGGCGGCCCTTTCCGAGTTTGTGGCTCCCTACAATCCCGATGCCAACTTTCTCGACTACCAGCTGGCTACTCCCTCCCGTATTCGCTGGGTGGACGACGGTCGGTTCCAGCGGCCTTTCGTCCACGGAGTGGATCAGACGCGCGATCCCGAGACGCTGCGCCGCATCTATACCGAAAACCCGGACGTGAAATATCCCGTCCGATTCTTCGTGGAAGGCCTGGAATACAAGATGTGGGGGCTTTTCCCAGCCAAGCTACGTCTCTTCGGCATCGATGCGGAGCAGACGGAACGTTCCTTGGGCATCGTGCAGGGACAAGGCATCTTCGTTCTCGGCACGGACCGGGACGGCCGAGACGTCTTCAGTCGCATCTGCTACGGAGCCCGGGTTTCCCTTACCATTGGCTTGGTCAGCGTAATCATCAGCCTGATTCTAGGTGTCATCCTGGGGGGAATCTCGGGATACTACGGCGGCATGTTGGACAACTCCATTCAACGGTTGATCGAATTCATTCGTTCCATTCCCGAAATTCCACTGATCATGGCCTTGGCGGCGGCACTGCCGGTCGACATGGACATCATCACCCGCTACTTCATGGTGACGGTGCTGCTGGCCTTCGTGGGCTGGACCGGCTTGGCGCGCGTGGTGCGTGGACGCTTCCTGTCCTTGCGAGAGGAGGATTTCGTGATGGCGGCCCGCTTTTCGGGTTCCAGCGAAATGCGCATCATCCTGCGCCACATGCTGCCTTCATTCATGAGCCACATCATCGCGTCCCTGACCTTGGCCGTGCCGGGCATCATCCTGTCCGAAACCGGCTTGAGCTTCATCGGTCTGGGTCTGCGGGCACCGGCCATCAGCTGGGGGGTGCTGTTGCAGGAAGCGCAGAACGTGCGCTCCGTGGCGTTGGCCCCTTGGCTGCTCCTGCCCGGCGCCGCGGTGGTGATCTCCGTTCTGGCCTTCAACTTCCTGGGCGACGGCATCCGCGATGCCGCCGACCCTTATGCCTAGGCATCCATCCATGGACATGCCCGCTCCCGTCAGAGACATTGCCTCGAAGCAGGACCCAATTCTGCTGGAAGTCAAGGACTTGAAGACCCACTTCTTCCTGGATCAGGGCGTGGTCCGGGCTTTGGAGGGGGTCGACTTCACCATACAGAAGGGCCAGACCGTGGGACTGGTCGGCGAATCCGGTTGCGGCAAGTCCGTGACGGCCCGCTCCATTCTTTCCATCGTGCCGCCTCCCGGCAAGGTGGTGGAAGGCGAGATTCTCTTCCACCGGGGTCTGGCCGGCAGCAGCAGTCAGGAAACCGTGGATATGGCCCAGCTGAATCCCAAGGGGTCCTTGGCCCGCTCCATTCGCGGCGGCGAGATTTCCATGGTCTTTCAGGAGCCCATGACCTCTCTCAGCCCGGTCCATACCATTGGCAGCCAGATCATGGAGGCCGTGTCGCTCCACCGGAGCGCCTCCAAGGAGGAAGCCCGGACAATTTCCCTGGACATGCTGCGACGTGTGCACCTGCCGCAGCCGGAAGCAGTGCTGGATCGCTATCCGCACGAGCTGTCCGGCGGCATGCGGCAGAGGGCCATGATCGCCATGGCCCTCTCCTGTCAGCCCGACCTTTTGATCGCCGACGAGCCGACCACGGCCCTGGATGTGACTACCCAGGCCCAAATCCTGGGGTTGATGAAGGAATTGCAGCACGAGTTCGGCATGGCTATCGTCTTCATCACCCATGATCTGGGCGTGATCGCCCAGATGGTGGATCACGTGGTGGTCATGTATCTGGGGGAAGTGGTGGAGACTGCCGACGTGGAGACCATCTTCTACAATCCCAAGCATCCCTACACGCAGGCGCTGCTGCACTCCATCCCGCTGCTGGGGCGCAAATCCACCCACGGCATAACCGGCCGGCTGGCCGCCATTCACGGATCCGTGCCGGATCCGTATTCCATTCCCCCAGGCTGTCCCTTCCATCCACGCTGCCACCATGCAATCGAAGGGGTGTGCAACGTGGACGTGCCGGGATATCATGTCTTGGAGGATGGTCGGCACAAAGTGCGGTGCGTGCTCTATGCGTGAGGCGGAGCTGCCGCCCGCATCCTGTCTGCGAGACTACACGTTCGCGGATCACGACGGATTCATTGACGACTGGCTGGTCGCGGGCCCCGCGGCGCAACCGGTGGATCTGAGTCTCTTTCCCCCTGACAGTCCCAAGCCGGCCGTAGCCCGCGCGCTGCACACGGCCCAGTCCGAGGTGATCCATCCGCCCTTGCAGTTCGCGCAGGCCCTGTCCAAAGACACAAGGCCGACCTGGCGGATCGAACACTGTGCGGAAGACCATTTTGTCTATGGCACCGGCTTTTACGCCACGCCGCACTTCGTGCAGGTCTGGGCCTACACGGCGCTGGAGACGGAGTCGGGCTGGCAGGGCGTCGCGGCCCTGACCACCAATGGCCCCGCCGATGTATGGCTGGGCAGCCAACCGGTGTTCCATACGGCGCATTTCGCCCATCAAATACCGCAGACTCACTCCTTTGACCTGACTCTGCCTCCAGGCCGACACGCCTTGACTGTGCGTTTTGCCTGTGTCGCGGTGCGGGAAAGTCCCATGGCCATGGCCTTGCAACTGCGAGACTGTCCCACCCTGCGTTGGCTATTGCCGACCCCGCCCGTGTGGGAAGATTCCCGGGAGGATCTGGAACGGGTGTTTCGTGAGGCGTTTCTGCTTCAGGACACCTTTGGACGCCGCGATCCTCTGCAGATCCACTGGCCGGAAGGGGCTCCCCTGGAACGGGCCGTGTCCCTGCGGCTGGAGAGACAGGACGGTCGAATCTATTCCGAAAACAGAACCGAGGGACGCACACTGTCCCAAGTGCAACTGGGCAGCGTATATCAGTTTCCCCAGGATGAATACTTGATTCGGATCATGCCGGACTTGCAGGAGTTCTATGTGCATGGCCGACGCGTGGAACGACAATTTCCAGTATACCTGGCCGGCAATCTGGAATACAGTCGGACACACTACGGCACGTATGCCCAACGCCGCCGTGAAGCCCTGCACCACGCGGCGCAGGGCAAAGGTCATGTCTTTCATGAAATCGCCAAGATGGAACTGAATCTGTGGGATCAGGTCCAGTGGGAAGTATGGCGAGACTGCCTGGCCATGGTGGAACGCCGCGCGGACTGCAGCGACTTTTATCTGACAGGCCTGCTGGGCGCCTGTCTGCGCCATGGCGAGCGTCCCGAATTTGATCGCGCCGTGCTGGCAGAGACCCAAGCCTGCATTCTGGGCTTCCGGTATTGGCGGGACGAGCCGGGTCAGGATGCCATGTGCTTCTGGTCCGAGAATCACCAGATCCTGTTTCATTGTTGCGAGACGCTGGCGGGGCAGCTATACCCTACGGACATCTTCGGCAACAGCCAGACGACCGGAGAGGAGATGCAGCGGCGGGGCGAACAGCGTGCCCTTTCGTGGCTGCGCAAACGCGCCGCCGGGGGCTTCAGAGAGTGGGATTCCAACACCTATTTCGAAGAGGACGTGCTGGCCCTGACGCATCTGGCGGATCTAGCCCTGTCGGATGAAGTGCACGAAATGGCTACGGTCGTGCTGGACAAGCTGTTTCTGGGCTTGGCCGTGAATTCCTTTCAGGGGGTGTTTGGCTCCACCCATGGTCGCAGCTATGCGCCCCTGATCAAGAGTGGTTTTCAAGAGGCTACATCCGGTCTCGGCCGACTGCTGTGGGGCATGGGCATCTGGAACAACAAGATCCTGGGCGTCGTCAGTCTGGCCTGCGCGGAAAACTACCGGCTGCCACCGGTGATTGAAGCCCTAGCCCGGGATCCGGCTGCGGAAATCTGGTCCCGGGAACGGCATGCCGGCATGCTCGAGGAATGGTGCGACCTGGAAGACGGGGAGTGGGAGATCAACAAGGTCACCTACAAGACTCCAGACTACATGCTCGCCTCCGCCCAAGATTACATGCCGGGGCAACCCGGCTATCAGCAACACATCTGGCAGGCGACCTTTGGTCCGTCCGCCGTGGTCTTCGTCACGCATCCTCCCTGTCTGCAGGAGGACGGAGCGCACCGCCCCAATTTCTGGCACGGCAATGTGCGGCTGCCGCGGGTGGCGCAATACAAGGATGTCCTGATCGCTCTGCATGACCTAGGCGAAAACGACTGGCTGAACTTCACCCACGCCTACTTCCCCGTCCACGCCTTTGACTCCTATTACCTGCAGGCGGGCTGGGCCTTTGCCATGATTGGGGAAGCCTATCTGGCGCTGCGGGCCTCCACGGGCGCGCGCATGGTGCGGCATGGCTCCCATGCCCGACGCGAACTGCGTGCAGCGGGCCCCCACACGGCCTGGATCTTGCAGCTGGGACGCAAGGATCTGGATGGGTCCTTCCGGAAATTCCGGGACAAGGTGCGCAGGCTGCGTCTGGACGTGGAGGACCTGCAGGTGACCTTCGAATCGCTGCGCGGCGACACCTTCGAGTTGGGATGGGACGGACCGTTTCAGCGCAATGGCGTGGCCGTGCCACTCTCCGATTTTCCACATTATGACAGCCCTTATTCCCATACCGAACTGCACGCCGAAACCATGGACATCCAGTTTCAGGATCTGTTGCTGCGGCTGCACCTGCAATAGGGCCCCCCGGCCTCAGGACGCCAAGGAATGGGCAGCAGAGTGCTTGCAAGCAGGCGGAGACGGGCTCTGAAGTTCTCGGCTTGCGCAAGCCATTGATCTGAAAAGGAAAAGAGGACTACGCAAATGTCGGACCAACCCCTGAAAGTGCACGTGACCGGCGTCTACGGACTGATTGGCAATCTGATCTACGCGCATCTGGCAGCTCAGGACGATCTCTATGACGTATACGGCAGCGGAAGGAGAATGATCCGTTCGGATCGAGCCGATGCCCATGCCCTGCTGCATCTGTCCCCCTCGCGCTTCCGGCTAGCGGACTTGTCCGATGCAGAGGCCATCCTGCGCGCGTTGGAAGGAATGGACGCGGTGCTCCACATTGGCGCCGTGCCTGACCCGGGCGCCCCCTTCCCGGACATTCTGCAAAGCAATGTGGTCGGCACGTACCATGTGCTGGAGGCCTGTCGACAGGCTGGAATCAAGCGTCTGGTGTACGCCAGCTCGATCATGGCTTCGATGGGGTACTTCAATTATCAGGAACCGTACCGGGCCATCCGCGAACAACGTTTTGCCGATGTCCCCGCTGCGATCCCCATGGTCAGACATACGGATCTGCCCCGTCCTACCGAGCCCTATTCCGCCAGCAAGGTCTGGGGCGAAGGCCTCTGTCGGGCCTACTCCGACGCCCATGAAATCAGTACGGTATGCCTGCGCATCGGCGCCGTCAACAAGGAAAATCGCAGCCTGATGCCGTGGACAGATTCGCTCTGGTGCAGTCACCGCGACGTCACGAACATCCTGGAATTGGCCTTGCAGGCCACAGTGCGGCCCTGCTTTGAAATTTGCTATGGCGTGTCCGACAACCGACATCGCTGGGTGGATCTGGAATCCGCACGGACCCAATTGGGTTACGTGCCTCAGGACAGTGCGGAAACCGCCACTGGAACACAATAGGCGTGCATGCATCTCATCTGCAGTGCCCCGTTACAGGCGGGTTGGGAAAAATCTGGCAGGCTTGGGACTTGGAATGCGCCCGATTGAGCAGGAACCCGAAGTGGACAGGGACGGCTTGCCCGACATCGCTGCTTGGCGCTGCTGGAGTCTCAGACACGCGGCGTCTCGGCCGCATTCGAAGCGCCCGGAGCTCAAGGCCGACCTCTTGCCTTGGCTATGAGTCGGATCGACTCTGCACGGCCCAGATCAGGATGGCAATGGCGCCAATTGCCCAAATCCAAGCGGGGACCACGGCCAGCACGGCACCGACAAACCCTCCGATGAGGGTGAGGGTGCCAAATATGAGACGCAGGCCCAGCACCGCAAGTATGACGATGGCAATGAATACCAGACAACCCTTCAAAATTGCAATCCTTCCCGATCCCGCATGGCGCGGTTCCGGTTACATGAACCCTGCACAGTGCGGGCTGGCAGACGACGTCGACCACCCGACCCTGTAGAATAGCTACGTTGAAACCACCGGTCCGGTTGCACGCGACCCATCGGGCTGCGCCGTTTCGTCTTTCTTCCCGAGACTGCCTTGATTCCGAAGTTGGAGACTGTTGCCACATGAACGCCTATCAAGCCATAGTGGAAATTCTGAAGCGGGAGCGGGTGGATTTCCTGAGCTGCTTTCCCGCCAACGCTCTCATTGAATATGCGGCGGAGGCAGGCATTCGCCCCATCATGGCGCGCACCGAACGGACCGTGATCAACATTGCGGACGGCTTTTCGCGCGTGACCCCGGATGAGCGCGTCGGTGTCTGTGCCATGCAGGCGGGACCCGGCATTGAAAACGCTTTCGCAGGGGTGGCGCAGGCCTTTGCGGATTCGGTCCCAGTGCTTTGTCTGCCCGGCCAAACCGGCAGTCGGCGGCTGGATGTGCCACCCGAGTTCGACGCCGTGCGGAACTACCAACATGTGACCAAGTGGGTGGGTCGCATCAATCACCCGGATCGGGTAGCGGAAATGTTGCGGCGCGCCTTCACGCTGTTGCGCACCGGCAAGCCTGGGCCAGTCATGCTGGAGGTGCCTTCGGACGTGGGGCAGGCGGAATTGACCGCGCCGCTGCAATACACTCCTCCCGTTGCCACCCGTTCGGGGCCAGATCCCGCCGACGTGCGCAAGGCCGCGCAATTGCTAATCGAGGCCAAGACGCCCTTGATACACGCCGGTCAAGGCGTCCTCAGGGCCGGGGCCTCGGCGGATCTGACGCAACTGGCCGAGCTGCTGCAAGCCCCTGTCATGACCACGCTGGCAGGCAAGAGCGGCTTTGCGGAAGACCATGATCTGTCCTTGGGCACGGGCACCTACACGGGATCCGGTCCCCTCAAGACCTACTTGGCGGAAGCGGACTGCATCTTCGGGATTGGCACCAGCTTCACGCGCATGTTTCTGACCACGTCCATTCCCGATGGCAAGGTCTTCATTCACGCCGCCCTGGACGAGGCGGATCTCAACAAGGACTATGTGACGGACTGCGCCCTGTTGGGCGACGCGCAGCTGGCGCTGCAGGCGTTGGTGCAGGAGGTGCAACAGCGACTGGGGACGGGCAAGATCCTGGATCCGGACCGACAGCGGGCTCGGCGTCTGAAAGCGGCTCGCCAGCAATGGCTCGCGGAGTGGCAACCCAAGCTGACTTCCACCGATCAGCCCATCAATCCATATCGGGTCATCCACGACATGCAGATTGCCTTTGATGTAGCCCAGACCATCGTCACGGCCGATTCCGGCAATCCACGGGACCAGATTTCGCCCTTCTACATGACCCAGACACCGCGCAGCTACATAGGATGGGGCAAGTCCACCCAGCTAGGCTACTCCCTGGGCCTGGCGATAGGGGCCAAGCTGGCCGCGCCCGAAAAACTGGTAGTCAATTTCATGGGCGATGCCGCCGTGGGCATGGCCGGCATGGACATTGAGACCGCGGTGCGTTCTCAAGTGCCCATTCTGACGGTGGTGGTGAACAATTCCGCGATGGGCGGCTACGAAAAGCATCTGCCCATCGCCACCGAGAAATATGGCGTCAAGTTCTTGTCTGGAGACTACGCCCAGCTAGCCGACGCGTTGGGCGCCTATACCGAGAAGGTCACTGATCCGGACCAGATCGTGCCGGCCTTGCAGCGGGCCGCGGCCCAGACCCGGGCGGGCCATTCCGCGCTGGTGGAGTGCATCACCTGTGAAGAACGAGCCTTCTCTCTCTTGCGCTAGCCAGTCCTTGGTACATGCCTGACATGGACCGTGAGGTTGCCCGCCCGCCCCGGCGCGTGAACCATCGCAGAGGTCTGAGCCGTCGCAGATTTCTGCAATGGACCATGGCCGCCAGTCTGGGAGCGTGCACGCTCCCGGCAGCCCCGGAGACCGGAATCGGGACTTCCTCTGTTCCGGACGGATCGATCGCGGAAACGCCTACAGTACATTTTCATGTGCAGAGCGGAGTGTATGGCAATGCCGCGGTCGCCCGCGCGGCCGACTTCCAGACATCCTACCCGGAAGTGGACTTGCAGGTGGAAATCAGCGATCCCGTCGGATATATACCCAAGCTGACGGCGCGCATGGCGGCAGCCACCGCCGCGGACGCGTTCTGGCTGCCCTTTGGCAACGGCCGCTTTCATCTCCTGGCGCAAGCCGGCATGCTGTCTTCCTTGACCGCCAGGATGACCCAACTGGAATCCGTCGGCAATCCCTATTTGCAGTCCGCCCTGGACGCTGCCACCTTCCAGGGGCAGCCCATGGCATTGCCGTGGGCCTGCCATCCAGGCCGCGTGGGCTGCTACGTCAACCTGGATCTGCTGTCTGCCTCCGGGCAGACTCCGCCGCCCCAGAACGGTGACTGGACCTGGGACGATCTGCGCAGCCTGGCTCTGGCCGCCACGCAGGAAAGGGCGGGATCCGTAACGGCTTATGGAGTCAGTCTGGGGTTGACGTTGTCGCACATCCTGATCCTGATCCGATCCTTGGGCGGAGAGTTCTACAACGACTACGGAAATCGGGCCTTGCTCCAAAGCGAATCGGTCCTGAATACACTGACGCTGCTGCATGCACTCATGCATGCAGACGGTGCCATGCCCACCCCGGACTTGCGGGATGCGTATTATTTCGAGCAGGGCAATGTAGCCCTGTCCCAGAACGGCTACTGGGGCGCTTGGATCGCCGAGACGCAAATCAGGGACAACTTCGAGTTTGGCGTGGTGCCCCTGCCCACCGGCCCCGGCGGCCAGTCGGGTTCCATGCTGGAAATCGAGCCCCTGTGCCTGCTGCGGCAATCGCCCGTGCAGGCCGAAGCCTGGAACTGGCTGCTGTTCCTGACGGATCAGAGCACCGGCGTAGAACTGGCGACGCACGGCGGCGTACCGGGGGCCCGTGCGGATGTATGGCAGAATGTCTCTCTGCAGCGATCAGCTCACACCGTGTTTGCCCAGGCCATGGCGCACGTGGCCGCCTTCCAGGGGCCGGCCAATCTGCGGACCAAGGAAATCAGTGACTTGTTTGATGAAGGAATGGCGGCCTGTTGGCTGGGCGGCGAGGTGCCGCATCGTATTGTCGCGGCTCTGGAAGCTCGCCTCAATGTGCATCTGGCGCAAGGTCCGACCTGAACACTGCCGCAGCGCAGAGGAGACCTTGATGCTGATCCGCTCCTTCTTCCCGCTTGGAAGGTCCGCTTCCTTCAGGCCCTTTGTGGTGTGCCTGTCCATCTTGACGCTGCTGCTGAGCTTGACGCGCCCGGCCTCCCCTGTCCAGGCCCAAGATCTTTCCTGTCCTCCCGATCCTCTGGAATTCATCATGCGCCAGTGGCTGGATCGGCGCTATGCCGTGACCTGTCTCCCGGCGGGCTACTCCCTCTTTGATGTGCAGGCCGACCAGTGGATCCACAGTCCGGAGCAACTGGAATTGGGACAGCAGGTCCAACGCGCGTTGTTTCAGAATCAGGTCGTATCCGGTCAGTTTGACGACTACTTGATGGGAGACCAACCGGACTGGCAAACGACCGGTCCCCTCCAGTGGATACGGGACTTTGCCATCATAGGACCCCGTCCCGGCGGCCAGAGCGAGCCTGACGCGACGAGTCAGCTCTTTGTATTGGGCATGTGGGTGCAAATGCCCTTGGATCTGGCTTCCTATGTTGCCGCGCTGCAGGCCCGGGCCGCCCAGTATGAGCGCATTGAACTGGAGAATCTCCATTTGCCCTACCTGGATGGAGACGTCGCACCGCTTCCTCAAACCGCGTACATTCTGGATGGAGCCCAGATGCAGGAGCTGTTCCGGCTGGACAGCGTCTTCATCAACAACCGCTACGTCGTGATCGAACCTGATCCCACAGTGCCCCCTCCCGCCGGCCTGCCGGTCCTTTCCTTCTTTTCCGGCACTCCCATTGCGACCGCGGAGATGGCCCCCTTGCTGGACAGTCTGCTGTTCCGGTGGGAGCCCTTGCCAGCGACGCCGGTATTGGAGCAAGTCACCGAGTTCCAAACGCCGACGGGCCTGTTGGAGCTGGTCCCGGCGATTGAGGCGGAAGCCCAGAGATTCATTGAGGATCACAGGCGGGAAATCGCAGCCTTGGCTCTGGACTTCGCCCGTGAAGTTCCCTTTACGCATCTGCTGCCTTTTCACCTGCTTACGGTAGACGCCAACCTCTATTGGGCTCCGGGCGGCTGGCAGACGGGCCGGCTCCTGCTGTGGGAGTACACAGGGGGTGCGCACGGCAATCTGAACGTAGGGGCTTGGACCTTTGATGCCACGGGTACCCCCTTGGTCCTGAAAGACATTCTGGTCCTGGAAGAGGAAGAGGCGATGGAAGCCATTGTGCAAGCCGCGATTGTACATCGGCAGAGCAGGCAGCAGTGGGATCAGGCAGCAGAAGCCCAGATCGAAGAGACAGTGCGCCAGGGCTTGCCGGATCTGACGGCGATCAGCGCCTGGAATCCCACTATTCGCAATGGAACCACCGGCCTGTGGATTACGCTGCTGCCCTATGTTGTGGCACCCTATGCGGAGGGCCTGCAGGAGTTTTTTGTCCCCATGCCGCTGGCTACGCAGGACTGATGCCGCGGGCCATCTGCCGTTCCTGTCCACTTGGGCCTGACCGCCCCCTGTCGTGACCGCGGACCCGCTGCCTGCCCTGCGCAAGCAGGCAGGCCAGACCATCGCGATCCATGCCGCGGGTCTGGGACTGTGGGCTTGGGTCCTGTCTCTGCTGGGGGGCGATCAGTGGTTCCTGAGGATCCTGCTGGCCACGCTGGCCACGGGATTGATCTGGGGCTTCACATGGCCCCGCCTGATCCAGAATCATCCGCCGGCCGCCCCGGATCGGATCTGGTCGACATTGGGCGCGGCCAACCTGTTGACCCTGACGCGTACAGGCTTGCTGACGCTGTTGGCCAGTCTGATTCCACCGCTGGCACCGGGCAGCCCGCTGGATTGGGCCCCCATTGCCCTGTGGTCCACCGCGGTCGCCCTAGATGGACTGGACGGATGGGTGGCGCGCCGCCGCGATCGGGTTTCGCATCTGGGCGCGACCTTGGACATAGAGGCGGATGGGTTGGGAGTCCTGATTGCCGCGGGGGTCGGCATCGCCAGTTTTGCGTTGCCGGTCTGGTTCTGGATCACAGCCTGCCTGCGTCCGGCCTTTGCCTTGGGAATCGGGTGGCGGCACCATCAGGGCCGTCCGAGCGCGGACTGGCCGCCGAGCGTCACTCGCCGCTACATCGCAGGGCTGCAGATGGTCGGTCTGGGCATGGTCCTCTGGCCCGGGATGGACGCAACCCTGACTTGGGTCGTGGCGGCGGGGTTGACGATTCTGCTGATCGGCAGCTTTGCCCGCGATTGGGGATGTGTCACGAGCATGCCGGTCGCGTTGGCCCTGCAGCACAAACTGCACCGGGGCCGCATCCGCAACTTGCGCCAGGTATGGCTGCCCACCAGCCTGCGCCCCCTGGCGGGCCTCGGAGTATTGACGGCGCTGGGGGATCGTGTGGACCTGCAGGATTCCCCAGAAGTGTTGGCCGTCAGCGGCCTGCTCCTGACAGCCGCGTTCCTGCTGGTGGGAGGCTGGTGGGTGCGCACTGCAGCCCTGCTCCTGATGCTGGGCGTCGGCCTGTTGTCGACACTGCTGCCCTATGTACCTTCCATGGCCTTGGCCGTCGTGGTGGGCATGGGGTTGTTTCTGTTGGGCAAGGGCACGGGCGCGGCCCAGCACCTGCGCGCTCAGACGGGTGGCCGCCGCCCAGTTTCCCGGACTCCGTAGTCCTCTCAGTGGCAGGGCAGGCCTGTCAAGCCGCGCCCGCCTGCAGATCCTCGCGGGCCTTGTCCAGTCGGATGCGGGTAATTTGCCGCTGTTGCTCCGCCGCGATGATCAGTTCCCGTTCAGGATCATTGCGCAATCGAGCCTGCAACAGAGACAGCATCTCCGCCGCGCTCTTGCCGGTGGCGCACACGATGAAGATGTATCCGAATCTTTCCCGGTACGCCCGATTGCCGGCCGCCAGACCTTGCAGCGTCTCTTCCGTGGCCAACCGCACTTGGCCCTGTTCGCTCTGGGCCCAAGTGGCGGTCGGGGCGAATCGGGCCCGCAGACCTTCCACATCTCCTATCATGGGGTGATGCGCAAAGGCCTCCTGCCAATCGGCCGGGGCCAGCTCCGTCCAGATGCGGTCGGCAGCGGCCGTGATGGCGGACCAATCGGCAAAGGGCCGGGCCGCGGCCATGCGCCGTACCCAGCGGCGAGACCCGCAACAGCGGTTCAGCAAGGCGGTGAGATCCCCTGCCTCCATGCGGTTGAAGGCGGCCAGCGAATTGCACATGGGAGGGACCTCGCGGGTAATGGATATAATGAGATCTCAAGGGGGATCGGACAGCACGATTCCCCCCGGGCGTTGGAGAACCTGCAAGCCTCATGCCTTTTGTACATCAGAAATACGGCAAGGCCCAAATCCGCCTGTTGCGGGTGCACCGGCAGGCGGACCGTCATGATGTGCGCGAAGTGCGGGTCCGAGTGATGCTGGACGGGGACTTCGCCGCGGCCTATACTTCCGCCGACAATGCGCCGGTGGTCGCCACGGACAGCATGAAGAACTTGGTACAGGCACTGGCGCTGGATCACTTGCAGGCGGACAACGAGCCTTTCGCGGAGACCATAGCCCAGACCTTGCTGGATCGGTATGCCCATGTCTCCCATGCCACGGTGGAATTGGAGGAGACCACGTGGCGGCGCATAGAAATCGAAGGCCGCCCCCATCCGCACAGCTTCCTGCCGGGCGATGGTAGCCAGCCTTGGTGCCGGGTGGCTCTGACTCGATCCGCTCGGACGATTCGGTCCGGCATTCGCAATCTGCAGATCATGAAGACCACAGAGTCCGGGTTCAGCGATTTCTGGCGGGACGAATACACCACCCTGCCGGAGACCACGGACCGTGTCCTCTGCACCCGCATGCAGGTCGCCTGGCACCATGTCCGGACGCCGGAGCGCTATCCGGCGGTGGCCGCGGCCGTGCGCCGCGCCTTGCTGCAGGTCTTCGCCAACACCTACAGCATGTCCGTGCAGGACAGTCTGTACCGCATGGGTGAGGCCGTGTTGGCCGCCGTGCCGGACGTGGGGGAAATCACGTTGACCATGCCCAACATACACTACAACCCGATCGATCTGGCCGCTCTGGGGCGGGATACGGCCCAGAGCCTGTTCCTGCCCACAGATGAGCCGCACGGCGACATCGAGGCCACCTTGCACCGGGGCCCGGACATACCTGCGGGCGGACACACTGCCATCGCGGACGATGGGCATTGATCATGGGCCGACTGACGACACATGTGCTGGACACGGCCCGCGGACGACCCGGAGCCGGCATGCAGATCGATCTCTTCCGTTGGGAGGGCAAGGAAAGGACACGGATCAAGACCGCCTGGACCAATGCGGATGGCCGCTGCCAGGCCCCGTTGCTGGATGAATCCGAATTCCGGACCGGAGAATGGGAACTGGTGTTTCATGTGGGCGCCTATTTTGCCCAGATGCTGCCGGACCTGCCACGGCCCCTCTTCCTGAATCAGGTGCCCGTGCGCTGCGGGCTGGCCGAGGATGCCCACTACCACGTGCCGCTGCTGACCTCTCCCTGGAGCTATACCACCTACCGGGGCAGCTGACAATGCGTCCCGCACCACGCCTGTTCATCCTGCCAGAAGAGACATTCTCATGAATTCTGTCCACATGCAACGTGCTATCGCCTTGTCCCGCGAGGGCATGACATCGGGACAGGGAGGTCCTTTTGGCGCGGTGATCGTGCGGGACGACCGCGTAGTCGCCGAAGGCTTCAATCAGGTGCATGCGCAGTGCGATCCCACGGCCCACGCCGAAATGGTGGCCATTCGGGCCGCGGCCCAGATCTTGGGCTCTCTCCACTTGATCGGCTGCGAAATCTACACCAGCTGCGAGCCCTGTCCCATGTGCCTAGGCGCCATCTATTGGGCCGGGCTGGAGCGCATGTATTATGGCAATTCCCGGGCGGACGCCGCGGCCGTGGGGTTCAGTGACAATTTCATTTATGTCGAGATCCCCTTGTCGGTGGAGGGCCGTTCCATTCCAGGACAGCGGTTGTTGCCCGTCGAAGCCCAGGCGGTGTTCGTGGAATGGCAACATAAGGTCGATGCCAAGATGTACTAGCGCGTTCCCAATCCACCTGTCCCACGGCTCCATTCCCCACCCCATCACTCCCATGCTATGACGCCGCTGCATTTTCCCAAGCTCTCTCAATATCCTCGCCTGCGGGAGCCGGTCTCCGTCAGCATTCCCTGGGCCCAGGGACGACTGCCAGACCCGCTGCATCTGCGCATTGCCGACGGCAACACCCCGCTGCCGGTGCAGGCGCAGGCGTTGGGAACCTGGCCCGACGGGTCCGTCCGTTGGTCCCTGGTGCATTTTCAGGTGGATCTACCGGGAAACCGGGCCAAGGACCTTCGTCTCGAAGTGGATGTGGTTGCCGCGCCGACAGCGCCGCAGGAGCAGGTTTCGGTGTCCCGGACCGGATCGGAATGGAAGGTGCACACGGGCCCTTTAACCTTTGCCGTGCGGCAGGGAGTCGCTTTCGCCCTGCACGCCGTCTCCCTCCAGGACAGCAAATTCTGGTCTGGCTGCACGGTAGGGGATTTTCAGATGCATCTGGTCGAACACCGGGGCCCGCTCGTCCCCCTAGTGGAGCGGGTGGAGGTCGTGGAGACCGGTCCTCTACGCGCAGTGATCTGCCTGAAAGGTCGGCACGTGGGTTCGGACGGCCCTGCGGCCATGACCTATCATGGCCGTGTCACGGCCTATGCCGGCAAGTCGTACGTGGAAGTGGAGCACCAATTCGTGCATATGGGAGGGGACGCGGATCTGCATCTGACCGCTTTGCGCACGGGATTCCGTCCCGATCCCGCCGCGGCCTTGGGATTCCGGCAAGTCGCGCTGGGCGAAGGCTACTACCGCACGCGCATTGAAACCTCCCGGTCCGCCGTGGCCCTGCAGATCGATGCCGAGACGCTGCTGTATCAGTCCAACGAACACTTCACAGAATCCTTCTACGGAGACTTCTGGGTGGACTGGCGGACAGACGAGGGTGGGCTGGCTCTCTCCCACTACCAAGCACATCAGCACTACCCCAAAAGTCTGCAGGCGGATGCGGAAGGCATGGAGGCTGGCCTGTATCCCCTAGGGGCAGAGCCGGCCCGCATTCTGCAGGGCATGGGCAAAACCCATCGCCTGCTCTTCCACTTCCACCACAGCGATCTGCAGTCCCAGACCAAAAACAGTCGGAAGGCGGCGGAACCGGATCTGCAGCCCATTGTGGTGCGCAGCTTGCAGTTTCAGATGCCGGACGTGCCTTCCCTGCCCCGCACGTGGTATCGGGAAAACAATCCGTGGGTCATGGATTTCTTTCCGGCGGCCGTGCCCAAAAGACTGCTGACGCGCTTCAATGCAATGCACGCGGCACGGCCCCAGGCCTTGGGCATGATGCATTTCGGAGATGCGCCGGACGCCGGGTACACGGACCAAGGCCGGGGCCACGGCGAGTCGGTGTGGGTCAACAATGAATATGACCGGCCTCACATGAGCGCTCTGTACTACGGCCTTACGGCCCAACGTCGCCTTCTGGACTCGGCTCTGGTGTGCGCTCGTCACTGGCTGGACGTGGATTTCTGCCATAAGCACGCGGACCCCCTAATTGAAGGGGGTCTGAAAATTCACACCGCCTATCACGGGACCGGCGCGGTGACTCCGTCCCATGAATGGACCGAAGGATTCTTGGACTACTACTTTCTCACGGGCCGCCGCGAGGGCTTGGAGGCCGCCGAATCCATTGGCCGCAACATCCTGCGCCACATGGCCTTGCCTCATATGCAACAACCGGGGGCCGCCGCCGTACGGGAAGGAGGCTGGGCCTTGCGTGCCTTGGTCGGGTTGTACCTAGGCACGGGGGCGGCCGCGTGGAAACGGGAGGCGACCCGGATCACCGAGCTCTTCGTGATCTGGCAACGGGAGTTCAATGCGCTGCTGGCACCCTACACGAGTCACGCCATGCCGCGGGTGCCTTTCATGGCCTCCATCACCGTCAATTCGCTGGCCCGCTACCTTCTTCTAGACGACAATCAGGAGGTGAAAGCCCTGATCGTTCAAGTAGTGAACGATCTGTTGCATCACACCTTGGGGCCGGATGGCATCACCTTCTACAAGGAGTTGCCTAGCCTGGGCCATACCGCCCCCACGCCACATTTTCTTGAAGCCTTGACCCACGCCTACCTGATCACCGAGAATGAGACGTATCTGCAGATTGGGGTCCGTCAGTTTGCGGCGCTGACCGCGCGGGGCTTGGACACGCAACCCACCGCCAAGTTCGTGGATACCGGGGGCGCCGTCATATCTGGCAGGGGCGGAGGCCGCCAATTCGCCGACTCGTATTCTTCCCTGCTGCTCTTTGCCGCGGCGGCGGCCCGCCGGGGGTTGCTGAACTGGTACGAATATCCCTTTGCCGACGCCGACATCCAAGATCCAACCTGAGGAGAAAGGCCACATGAAGATTCTGGTCGCCGGTGCCGCCGGCCAAGTCGGGTGCCGTCTGGTGCGCCAGCTGCTGGACCACAACCATGAGGTGCGGGGCACGGTTCTGCCGGACGATCCCTGCCTGAATCGGCTGGAGGGGCTGGACATCGAGCTGGTACAAGGGGATCTGACGGAGGAATCCTTTGTACAGGCCGCCGTGCAGGGCGTGGACGCGGTCATTCACACGGCCAACATTGTAGGGCCGCAATTCGACAACAATCTTCAGATCAACCGACTGATAGCCCGGATCTGCGGCGAGTGGGCGGACCGCTTGGACCGGCTGGTCTATGTCAGCTCGTCCGGGGTCTTCCCCAACAACGGTGAAAAGCTGGCCTGTGCATATCACCCGGTGGATGAAGAGCATCCCAAGAGACCCGATAGCGAGTACTCCCTATCCAAGCTGATGGGCGAGGAGTTCGTGAACATGGCCGCCAACTACACCGGGCTGCGGACCGTGATTGTGCGCCCCAGTCACGTACAGTCGGGAGCCGCCATTTTGGGCCAGTTCACAGTGCGCCGCGTCTGTCAGATTCTGCAGATTGGACAAGCCAATCCTACAGGGGAACTGTACATGGCGGACGGCACTGAACTGTGGCATGACATTCTGGTACAGGCGCAAGGGGAGGATCAGCCTTGCAGCGTGCGTGATCAGGAAGGTCGATCCTGGCTCTATCAGCCCAACGACGCGCGGGACATCGCCCACATGCTGGTGTGCGCGGTCGAAGAACCGGCCGCCATTGGAGAGACTTTCAATTGTGGAGCCCCGGAGCCCTTCTATCATGTCCACGCGGCCCCGCTGCTGGCGGATCTGACTGGCCAAGAAGCCTTGGCCGTCACCGTGCCGGTCTGGTTCCGATACGACCACGCCATAGCCAAAGCCAAGCGCCTGATCCGTTACCGGCCGCAGGGGACGGTGGAAACCATGTTCGAGTCAGCTTTACGTGTTCGCGACGAAGGCTGGCGAGACTACACTTGGAACTGACGAAACAAGATTCCTGGGAACCCTGTTCAACCAGATTCCTTCATCCTGAAAGTGTCTTCTCTTCTGGCCCAGAGAGGCCTCTCCAAGACTTGACAGCCGTGCTTGGGCCATTCTGGGTACGTTCAATGCACATTCGAGGCAACGGAGCATGTTCCTTGAGCATTGAACCAGGATTCTGCACCTGGAACTGTTCGTGTCATGGACTATTGACGAAATCGGCTATCCATGTATCAACGGAAGAAATGAGTTAAACAAACGCATCATTTTGATCCGAAGAAGACATGAATCCATAGTCGCCTGCGCGAAGTCGCCGATAGTGGGCATCTGTTCCAAGGTCATGGATTCCAGACTTCGGGCGGCACAATTCCAGATCCTAGAGTTGTCAACATGGCCTCTACCATGCGCTCCAGCAGGGCATCCAATTTCGTACGTACCCTTCCTTTCAGCTACAGTCAATTTCTCCTATGTACACAGTCTAGGCTCCAGGTCCTCGTGCGGCCAGCGCCTGTATCAGCGAAAATCTCCTCCGATAGCGACGTTAGTACAGACCACTGCCGAAATCATCCGATTCCTGTCATTCTGGAGGATGACACATTTGTAGCATTTTAGCCGAGACGTCGTCGGCCGCGATTATCACCTTCAAGACATCGCCAATGGTTGGCAGCTGTTCCAGAGTCATTTGTTCTAGACCGCGACGGCACAGTTCCAGCTCTTGGGGCGCCAAATTCACATTGGCCATGAGATCCAGAAGGTCCTCGCGACGTGCCCGCACTGCACCCCTTGCCTCGCCTCTTGCCTCGCCTCTTGCCTCGCCTCTTGCCTCA
The DNA here is from genome assembly GCA_963422415.1 of Caldilineaceae bacterium. Classification (GTDB taxonomy): domain Bacteria; phylum Chloroflexota; class Anaerolineae; order Caldilineales; family Caldilineaceae; genus Bin34. The sequence continues at coordinate 735,265 of OY729430.1, read as the reverse complement.
CCTCTTGCCTCGCCTCTTGTTTCTCTCTCCTCCAGCAGGGCGTCCAATTTCGTGCGTACCATTCTTTCAGCCACGGTCAGTTCCTCCAAGGTGGTGATGTTGGCCCATTCTTGGTCCAGTTGCTCCGGTGTCCATCCCATACGATTGTCCAGTGTCCACCGAGCCAAAGTGGCAATTGCAAAATCAATGAAAGCTCTCTGCAAATCCGTGTAGGGGCCGTCGGCAATCCAAGGCTGCAAGGCCGTGGCATAGGCATTGCCCTGCGGCTCGTCAATCCGTTCGATGTCAAACAATGTACGTAAAAGAGGGCTATCCGGGATCTTTTCCGCTGGCATGTGACGCATATCGTAGTGATAGGCGGGAAAGGGCAGCCTGTATTCCGGTCCGGCACCGAACAATTCGGCCAAGGACGGGGGCTGCCAACGATTCTCTCCGGTGTACAGGGATAGCAGTATGGGTTGGGGCAACACGGGATTCAACTGGTACATCCTGGATTCATACCCCGCCAGCAGGTGATTCAAGGCGTACGTGGCTTGGCGCAGGATGAGTATCGCATCGGTGCTGGACTGGAATTCCGCCAAAAACAGCATCTTCAACCCTTTGTCCGTCTGGAATGACCAAGCGTGATCGGAAATTCGCCGGGTCAGTTCCGGCGTAACATACTCCACCTTGTGCATCTTCACCGATGAACTTTCCACCCCACCCAAATCCAGCAGGGTACAGAAGTGGTATATCCACTCCTCGGTCACTTCCTGCCACAAATGCACCCTCTTGTGCCGGCTATCATGCAGAGGCATCCCTGCTCCCTTATTCATTCGCTTATATGCTTGGAATTATAACTACTGAACAAACAAGGGATTGAGGGACCCGGCTGAATGCTCGTCGCAAAGACAACGCCCCTGCAGGAAACTGAGTCGCATGATGGTGGCGCCATGTGGAATGATCACGCTTTGCAACGAGGTTCGCTGCGGAAACCGCGAAGGCCACTATGACCGGATTCGATCCCGAAGATCCGTTGGCGTGTCAGAGAAGACAGGAAAATCCAGAGCATACAGGCGACTAAGGCCAAATCCACGGAAGCCGCGGAAATCCCGTAACCGCTCCCGTGGATTCCCGTTGGCTCCGCCCTCCGTTTTCGTCCCTCGAGACGCATGGGACGAATCCCTGCGGTATCTGACCAGAGTGCACGGCCCATCGCCCTGCATCTCCGCCAGGCAGGGATCCCGGCCCCCGAAGTGGGCTGAGATATGCTGCAGCACGGCAGGGTGGTGGCCCAGCTGGAAATGGCATGGCCGGATCGCAGGATCGGCGTCCTCCTGCAAAACTTGCCAGATTCGCTTCGCCAAGATCTACGGGATGAAAATTGGAATCTGTTCCCGGTGGAAGAAATTGATATGGACAGAGGCGATTTGCTGTCCGCGCTGCAATAGGGGGAAGGGCACAGGGCAATTCAGTGCAGCATATAGTTCTGTCAGTGACAGTGTTCGACAGCCTCTGGCGGCTGCCCGTCATGTTCAGACCAAGATACAGGGGTTTATCACCCGGTTCCACCAGAATCCCAATGCCCTCGGCCAGCACCGGGAGCGGATTCAGGGAACCCGGAATCTGTATTCCATGCGCATTGATCGCCAGTACGGGGCATTATGGTCCAGGGAGTCGAGAACAGCTCCGTGGTGTTGTTGCATGTGGACAATCACGATGCTGCCTATGCATGGGCGCGGCGCTATCGTTGTGAAGTCAATCCGAGTTCCGGCACGCTCCAGATATTCGAGGCACAGATTGAGACCGAATCTGTCAGTGAGGCGCCGCAGGAGGCGGGTCCTTTGGCCAGATTGCGGGATCGGCAGCTGCGGCATCTGGGCATTCCCGAAACTCTGATCCCCGTGGCACGCTCCGTACGGAAAGAGACGGAATGGGATCAGGTAAAGGATTAGTTTGCCCCGGAAGCGCAAGACGCCATGACCATGCTGCTGGCGGGATATTCCTTTGCGGAGACCTTGGACGAGCTTGCCCTGTCGCAGGAAGAGGAGGAACGGGAAGAGAAGACATTCGACCCCTAGAACCTAGACGCGGCCTTGAGACGGCCCAGCACGCAAGCCCAGTTCTGGGTTGTGGAGGACGAGGCGGAGCTGAAGCGGATGCTGGACGCGCCCCAAAAAAATGGTGCATCTTTCTGCATCTCTCGCAGCGCAGACTGGTGGATTGTGTCTGGAACGGACCGGTACGGGTATTGGGCGGCGCGGGCACCGGCACCATGCATCGCGCCAAGTGGCTGGTGTCCCATCAGGTGGTAAAGAAGCGAGATCGGATTCTGTTTCTTACCTTCACCGCCAAGTTGGTGGCAGATTTGAAACAAAATCTGAGAGCCCTGATTGCAGACGAGGCCAAGTTGCAATGTCTGGAAGTGATTCATCTGGACAGCTGGGTATATCGTTTCCTGCGCCAGCAGAATTTCCCCAGACCATTGTGTACAAATCCGAAGACGAAAGGTTGCGGGAGCCGTGGAAACAGGCGTTGCAGTCTCAGGACTTCTCAGTCCCGTGGACAGGCCGTGGCACGCCCCTGTCCCGCCCGCAGCGCGCGCGGATCTGGCTGGTGTTCGAGACCTACCGGGCGCAGCTCAGACTCGCGGGGTGGATAGAGAAAGAAGATGCCTATCGAACCGTGCGCCAAATCATTGCCACGCGTTCCGCGTCGCTGCCCTACGTTTCCGTGGTGGTGGACGAAGCGCAGGATTTCGGACAGGAGGCCTTTCGCCTGATCCATGCTCTGGCCCGCGGCGGGGAGGACTCGTCCGAGACCAATCGCCTGTTTCTGGTGGGCGACGCCCACCAGCGCATTTACGACCGGCAATTGGTCTTGAGCCGCTGCGATATCCGGGTCAGGGGCCGCAGTTTTCGGTTGCGGATCAACTATCGGACCTCCGGAGGAGATCCTCAAGACGGTGGTGTCCGTGCTGCAGGACATGGAAGTGGACGATTTGGATGGCGGTTGGGACACGCGCAAGGCTACCGCAGTCTGTTTCATGGACCTATGCCGGAACTGCGGCGCTTTGGCTCTGGGAAACAGGCTCTGCTGGAACTGATCGCTTGGGTCGAAAACCTCCGGGAGAAACAGGGCCTTCTCTATGAAGCCTTCTGTTTTGTCGCGCGCACGCGCGGCGCGTGCGGAACAATATGGAAGGAGGCCTTGCAGCGGCAGGGGCTGCCGGTCCACTGTCTGAAAGGCCGTCGTCCGGTTCCGTATTGGACACCGATGGGCTTCATCCGGTCAATCCGGGCATCTTCCATGGGATCGCCTAGTTCGATCCCAAGAGATAGTTTGCAGCCTTTCGATCTCATATCGGCACATGCCCAGAACGTCTTCGGATGGTTGCATATGTTGCTATAGTATGTAGGCAGCGCGTCAGCTTGAGATGAGATTGAGATTTGGGTGGAAAGATCGTGTATCACGGCATTCACATTGTCGACTTTCATGTGCATTTTCCTTCGCAGTTGCCTTGGTTTGGTGATATGGCAGGCAGCCCAGCCGCAAAATCCGCAGCCAACGAGGACAAGCGGCGCGTTGTACAAGAGATGTCCCGGCCCTACAGTGCGCAATGGCGTCGCATGTGGGACTTTCCCGTGCCGGAATCGGCTGCAGACCATCCGGGCGACGCCGTTCAAGCCAAACGCTGGCAACAGGAGCTGGCGGCAAACGGCATTCATGCCCTCGGTTTCGTAACGGGCGGGGGCAATGACAACCTGGCCCACATATGCGCGCGGTTCCCGGAGCGCTTCATTGGATTTGCGCACCATGATCCCTTTCGAGCTGATGCCGCTGCCGAATTGCGTCGCGCAGTAGGCGACTTGGGATTGCGCGGCTACAAGCTCCTGGCTCCCAGCATCAACCGACCCATAGAAGACAAGGCGCTATACCCAGTGTGGGAGGCTTGCCAGGAAATGGGAATTCCGGTCCTGATCCACTTCGGCATTCAGGGCGGTCCCGGAGGCATTGCCTATCACGAGAACATCAATCCCTTCAAACTGCACGACATTGCCCGGGATTTCCCCCAAGTGACATTTGTCATTCCCCATTTCGGTTGCGCCTGGGAACGGGAAACCCTGCAGTTGTGCTGGGCCTGCCCCAATGTCTGCGTGGACACCAGCGGCAGTTTGCAGTGGATTCGGTGGGTACCGGGCGACGTGACCATCAAGTACCTGTTTCGCAAGTTCTACGAGACTGTGGGCCCCACGCGTATTATCTTTGGTTCCGACTCCAGCTGGTTTCCGCGGGGGTTCGCCCGGCGCTACCTGCAGGATCAATTCCGGGATTGCGTCGATCTGGGCCTGCCGGATGAACATCTGCAAATGATATTTGGAGGAAATGCAGCCCGGCTGTTGCACATTCCCTTGCCCGACCCCGACCGGACCCCTGACATTGCATAAGGGGAAGCCAGTTCTATGCTTGCCCTTGGAAATCCGTGCCACGTAAGGAGACAGTAAGGTGAAGATGAAGCAAGTTGCGCTGTACTTTGGAAGTGTGTTGATAGTCTTGCTCGGACTGGTGGCCTGCGCTCCCCCTGCGGAGCCTGCCGCTTCGGCCCCCGTGGCAGAGGCGGAGCCAGAGATCATCGAAATCGAATATTGGCAATACAATTTCGAGGCCCGGGTCTTGGCCATGAATCGCCTCATCGAAATGTTCGAGGCCGAGAATCCCAACATCAAGGTCATCCACAATTCAGATGTGCCCTATGCCGAGTACCGGGACAAGATTGCGGCCAGTGTGCCCGCCGGCGTGGGGCCCGATATCGCCACGCTGTTCTATGGTTGGCAGACGGTGTGGCTGGATGCTGAATACTTGGTGCCTCTGCCTGAAGAGGCTTTCCCGGCGGCCATGGTCGACGCGGAGTTCAGTCCTCTGGTGCAAGCCAGTTTCGTGGACGGGACTCTTTACACCTTGCCCACCGCGGTGCGGACTTTGGCCCTGTTCTACAACAAGGATCTGATGGCGAAAGCCGGCCTGGATCCCGAGGCTCCCCCTGCCACCCTGGAGGATCTGGCCACACAGGCGGCCGCCTGCACGGTGCGGGCAGACAACGGAGATTATGAAGTGCAGGGCTTCGTGGTGGATCTGGCAGCCCAGGACCACCATTGGTTCCGTGAGGTGTTGGTGCGTCAATTTGGAGGCGATCCCTATGCCGAAGACGGCCAGATCGTGAACTGGAATTCAGAAGAGGGACAGCAGGCATGGAACTACCTCTTGAGTTTCAAGACCCAAATGGAGACCGGAGACCGCGATCTGTTTGACGGCAGTACACAGGCCTTTCTGGCATCACGCGCCTGTTTCCACATAGACGGGTCCTTCCGTCTGGGCACTATCGCCAACAATGCCCCTGACATGAATTTCGGCGTGATCGAGCTGCCCTCGCACAATGGGATGCAGAGCACCTTCGGCAGCTACTGGACGCATGGCATTACCCAGAAGGGGGCCAGCGACCCCGCTCGCATGGAGGCCGCCGTCAAGTTCCTGCAATTCATTACATCGGATGAAGCCGGTGCCCTCTGGGTAGAGATGGTGGGGGAACTGCCTGCCCGTCTGAAGGCCGGGTCCAATCCGGAGCTGTTGGCAGATCCCCGTTTGGGGGCCTTCGCGGCCGGTCTGGCCTATGCTCGGGCGACCTTTTTCGTGAATGAATCAGATCAACGCCAGGCTCTCATTGATGCGTACGACATGGTCGTGCTGGGAGGTGAAGAACCCCTCGTGGCTCTCGATGTAGCCGCGGAAACCGTGCAGGAAATCCTGGACTCCCATTACAGTCGGTAGCCATACCCCAACGCAGGATTCCCTGTCCCAAGAGATGGGCCGCATACGCAGGTTGCGGCCCATCTTGCCGTATCGCAGTCAACCCAACATCCACCGATGAAGCTCTCGTTGCACCAGAGACAGGTGCTGTGGGCTTACGCGTTTCTCAGCGTGGCCCTCGTGTTCTTTGTCGTCATTCGCTGGTACCCTGCCCTCCTGTCCTTCAACATTGCATTCCGCGACTGGAACACCTTCAAGGGAGCGGGACCCTGGGTGGGCCTTGAAAACTACGCTGCGCTTTGGCACGACCTGCTCAAGCCGCGCAGCGATGTACGTGCGGCCTTTGCCAACACGCTGCGTTATGTGGCCTACGGCGTTCCAGCCCAGATGATTCTGGCCTTGGCCATCGCCTTGCTGCTGGATCGCATCCGGGCCCTTTCCACACTGTTCCGGGTGGCCTATTTCGCCCCCTACGTGACATCGGCGGTGGCGGTGGCCTTCGTGTGGAACTGGCTGTACTTGCCCCAAAACGGGTTGCTGGCCCAGCTATTCGATCTCCTGCGCATTCCGGAACAACCCTTCACCAAGAGCCCCCAACAGGCTCTGCTCTCGATCACGGTCGTCGCGGTTTGGCAAACTCTGGGCTACTCCGTCATCATCTACTTGGCAGGCATCAAGCAGATTCCCTTCCTGTACTACGAGGCCGCCCGCATCGATGGATCCAGTGGCTGGCACCTGTTCCGCCACATCACGCTGCCCTTGCTGAATCCGGTCATCGTCTACCTGACCGTGCTTTCCACCATCTCCTTCCTCCGCCTCTTTGCCTTGGTGCAGAACATGAGTCCCCAAGGCACAGGCGGTCCTTTGAAGAGCACGACTACGGTGGTGCTGGAAGTGTATCGGAAGGGATTCTCCAGCTATGACATGGGCTACGCGGCGGCCCTGACCGTGATCCTGTTCTTTGTCATCTTGCTGATTACCGTGGTGCAGCTGCGATTCCTGACTCGTCGATTCGAGTACTAGGCCCTGTCCCCGCTCCGACACAGAAGACGCAGATACTCGCAAGGCCCATAGTAACGACCCCCGGCGACGACCGTGCTGCCCCGCAACCGTACGACAACCGCATCCCCTGCCCTCGCCTTGCGCACACAGGGCATACAGGGGATGGTCTATCTCCTGCTTGCGGCAGGGGCCGTGGCAATGGTCACCCCCTTTCTATGGATGCTGATCACCAGCTTCAAGCCGGCTCCAGAACTGGTGGAATTCTCCTGGTGGCCCAAGTCGCCCACCTTGGCCAATTATCAGAGGGTTCTGGCCACCTCCAACTTCGTGCGCTGGTATTTCAACAGCGTGGTGGTCGCGCTATTCTCCACTGGCTGCGTCGTGCTGTTCGACTCTCTGGTCGGATACACCTTGTGCAAGTTCGAGTTTCCAGGCAAAACCCTGATTTTCATCGGCATTCTGGCCACTCTGATGGTGCCCACCGAGATGCTGATCATCCCGTGGTTCGACATGAGCGTACGCTTCCACTGGAACATGGGATTGGCTCAATATTGGGGCATTGCATTCCCCGGGGTGATCACAGCAGCCGGAGTGTTCCTCATGCGCCAGTTCTTCAACGGGGTCCCCAACGAACTGCTGGATGCCGCACGCATGGATGGCATGAGCGAAGTCGGCATCTGGATTCGGATTGGAATCCCGCTTACCAAGTCTGCCATGGCCGCCTTGGCCATCTTCAATTTCATCGGGAACTGGAACGCCTACCTCTGGCCCCTCATCATCGCCAGTGAACGGCAATACTACACGCTGCCCGTGGGACTGTCGTTCTTCCGGGGCGAGTCAACCACCGAATGGGAGAAGATCATGACCGCCGCGAGCTTGGCCAGCATTCCTCTGCTCAGCGTCTTTATCATGTTCCAACGCAATATCATCGCGGGTGTGGCGTTGATAGGCCTCAAAGGGTGACGCGTCCCCATTAGACCACCCCTGCATTGTCGAATCAAACCTGACTGCGGTTCTCCTTGAGCAAATCCAAGAGACCGAATACGGCACAGCTGGGATCGAACCGGGCCGGTACGCAATCGTGGTGTTCTTCTCGGATCACGAGGAAATGAGCGGATGCCATGGGCTGCCCACGTCCCTCAAGCAATACCCGTATGCGGAATCCAACGGAATTCCCGATCTCGTTGTTCAAATCAGGATGGCCACGGGAACGGACGGAACATGGGAAAGCCCCCGATATTCGGTGTCCCCCAGAACGGCGGATGGGACACCGGGAAACTGCTCTGCCCAGAGAGAAATGGAGGAACTTCACCACGTACAGGGTCATCGGGGGCCAGGAGTACCGTGGCGGCCTGTCAAGACCACAATCCGCTTTCGGATCCCGAGGCACAGATTGGACACCGCTTCCAGCAGTCCCGCGGGATCATCTTTTTCTGAGGTGCCTGTCATGATTGTAGCAATCTGTGAGGGGCTAAAAAGCAGGATTGAACTTCATGGTCTTTCTGCAGCCAGATGGCGTCTCATGCTGCACGGGGGGAGACCTGCGAAAACCAAGAAGGAAGGACGATCACAGAGATTCGACATCGGCGACAGGGCAGACTTGCCTTCTCCGTTGACGGATCAAGACCATGCAAGGTGGCATGCAAGATGAATCACGACGCAGAGACCAGTGGCGGACCGCACGCCCCACCCCGACTCGTCGCAACCACAGGGCGGCGCATCCAGAGCATCGACACCTTGCGGGGATTTGCGCTGCTGGGCATTCTGATTATGAACATCCCGTTCTTTGCCGCCCCCTATGTCCTTGAAAATCCCACCGCCTATCCCGCGAATGGCAGCTTTGTCGGTGGGGAGCGGTGGATCTGGAGCTTGTCCCACATAGTGGCCGATCAGAAATTCATGACCCTGTTCTCGCCTCTGTACGGGGCCGGCATCCTGTTGCTGACTTTACGCCGGGAGGAAAGGGGACGGCCCGCGGGAGCCCTGTTCCTATTCCGGTCCCTCTGGTTGTTGCTGTTTGGCCTGCTGCACTACTTCCTCCTGTGGGACGGCGACATTCTGATGGTGTATGCCTTGACCGGCATGGGCGCGTTCCTCGTCCGCAGACATCCCCCGGCCATGCTGTTGGCGTTGGGTCTGATCCTCCTCAGTGTCCATATGTTCATCATGCTCGGCGTTCCTGAGGGGTCAGAGGAGTTGGTAAGGGAGCTGGAAAGAGACTTCCACGGAGATCCGGAATACATTGCGCACAGCATCGAAATCTTTCAGGGACCCTATGCAGGGCAGATACAGTACAGATTTTGGGAGTTCGGCGACTTTTTCCTCTTCCTCTTTGGGGGATGGGCCTTTTGGCGAGCCGGCGGCCTGATGCTAATGGGGATGGCAGCCTTGAAATGGGGCGTGTTGACCGCGGAACGGTCGGACCGCTTCTATCTCGCTCTGGCCCTCTTGGGGATGGGATGCGGCTGGCTGACAGTGGCCGGCGGCCTCTGGGACAAGATGCACCGGGGCTGGGACTTTTACCATGTCTCCTTCGGTCTTGGCTATTTATACAACTACTGGGGCAGTCTGCTGGTGAGCGCGGGATACATCGGCGCCGTGATGCTGGCAGAGCGACGCGAGTGGCTGCCGAGCCTGAGAGCGCGCCTGACTGCCGTGGGTCGCATGGCCTTTACCCATTACATCCTGCACTCGCTCATCTGCGGATTCATCTTTTATGGCTACGGGCTGGGGCTGTACGCGCAGGTGAATCGCGCGGGCCAGATGGGCATTGTGCTGGCCATCTGGCTGTTTCAACTCTGGATTTCGCCTTGGTGGTTGGCACGGTTCCGGTTCGGCCCTTTGGAATGGCTCTGGCGCACGCTCACATACAGGACCAGCGTGCCTTTTCGACAGGCAACCCCGTAACCGATCCGGGACAGGGGCCGTCTGCAGACCTCACACGGTTCAGAAGGAACTTCACCCGGAATGCATCAACACGGAGGAGCCCGTCCGGGGTAGCTCCCTTGTTCCCGTCCCCGGGGAAACAGAGCGGAGAGCCTGTGCCGGTCCGACCCCCGAATAGATCCCTGTCTTGCCTGTCGCACTGCGTCCTTGGTGCTCGATCTTGCGTCTGTCACGACATCCGCCGGAGGGCAGAGTTCCGGAAAGCCGCCGCCCGTGCAGGATTCGTGCCGGGGTCCCGGCCGGAACGGCGTCTCCCTGTGGACATCGTCCTGGGTGGAGACGGGATGAGTCGGATTTCCCAAGGCAGGTTAAAATTCGGTTTCCCTGCCTGCTTCAAAGGAACTCTCCCACAATGCACTATGTGATGTTTACCAAGCACTTGGAAGGACTGGACTTGCCGGGCACTATGCATGCCTTGCAAAAGGCCGGGGTGCAGGGGGCGGACCTGTGTGTTCGTCCTGGCTATCCTGTAACTCCGCAGAATGCCGAATCTGCATTGCCTGCCGCAGCCGACCTGTTTCGGCAGGAAGGGCTCTCCATTCCCATGATCACGCTGCCTACCCGCTGCACGGATCCTCAAGCGCCCGAGATTCGGCCTGTCTTCGCGGGATGCGCGGCGGCGGGAGTGTCATACATCAAGGTAGGCTATTGGCATTGGAGCCCGGCGGAGCCCTATTGGGATACGGTTGACCGCGTTCGTGAAGCGCTGGTCCAGTTCGCCGCGCTGTCGGCAGAATATGGCGTTGCCACTCTGGTCCACAACCATTCCGGCCGATCCTTGGGACTCAACGGCAGCGCCGCCATGCACTTGGTGAGGAACCTCGATCCCGCCCATGTAGCCCTCTTCGCGGATCCGGGCCATCTCTCCATCTGTGGCGAACCACCTGACATGGCGCTGGACATCATGCGCTCGCATCTGGCAGTTTGCGCCTTCAAGGACTTGCAGCATGTGCCGACCCAAAGAGAAGGGCGCACTGTATGGGCGTCCCGGTGCGTGCGCATGGGACATGGCTTGGTGGATTGGGTCAGCGTGCTGACGGCCCTTGAGGCCCAGGATTTCACGGGGCCGGTCAGTTTCCATGCAGAGTATGTGGGCGAACCGGTCGATTCAGTCATTGACTTGACCCGCTGCGATGTTCGTTATGTCAATGCCCTGCGGGCCTCGTTGTAGTCGCGTCTTAATACCAGAAGGAAAGGAAAACATGTCGGATACTCCCCTGAAGGCCGCCTTTGTCGGGGCCGGTCCGCGCAGCCGCGGAGCCCATTACCCCAATGTGGCGCGCCTGCCCGAAGTCGCCATGACCAGCGTCTGCGAGCTGGACGAGGAACGTCTGGATCTAGTCGTGAGCCAGTATGGATTTCCGCAGGTCTACACCCACCACAGGGAGATGCTGGAAAAGGCGGATCCAGATGTGGTCTATTGTGTCATGAACGAACAGTGGGCCCTCGACCCGGTCCTGGACTGTCTGAACGCCGGCAAGCATGTCTTCATTGAAAAACCCCCCGGCGCCAACATGGACGAAGTGACCCAGATCCGCGATGCGGCAGTGGCCAACCACGTCTGGTGTCCAGTGGGATTCCAGCGGCGCCACGCCGCGATCGTCGAGGCGTCCATGACGCGCGTGCAGCAACGCGGACCAGTCTCGCTGGCCACGGGCATCTTCCACAAGCAGCTGTTGGGGGAAGCGGCAGGTGGTTTCACCACCACGCTTTGGAACGACATCTGCCACATCGTGGATCTGGTGCGTTTCATGGCCGGCGGCGAGCCGGTGGAGGTCCATGCCAAGCGATCCCAGTTCGACAGCGACCACTGGAACGTGTATAACGCTCTGATTGCGTTCGACAATGATGCCACCGGCATGATTCTGGCGACACGCGCCTCCGGGGGACGCATTCTGGGCGCGCAGTTGCACGCGGCAGGCATTGGTTGCTACATGGACATCCCGGGGCAGGTCACCTTCCTGCTGGACAACTCCAGGCAGGAGGCAGTGGCCGGACACGACATTGCCCAGGTGGCCAAGAAGGACACCGCGGCCTACGATGGCACCTTGTCCATGCACCGGCACATCATCGATTGCATTCAGGCGGGGCGACAGCCCTTGACCGATATTCGGGATACCATTCACAGCATGCAGCTGGTGGCGGAGATTGAAGGAGAGCAGTGAGCGAGGGCTCCCAGGCCACGACCTGAGTAACAAGTCGATCCACGTCGGACCGAACAGGGTGGGCGAAACGCGCCCCGGTCGGATGAAGTTGGGAGGCCGGCCTCTAGAGGAAAGGTCCTCGGTCACCTGTGCTAGGCCTTGCAACATGCGGGAGAGGACGGGGCCGTGGTTCCTGCTCCAACCCTCCACCGTAGCGGACGGTTTCCTAGGTCAGATTCGAGTGTCTCAGGAGACCGGTGCCTTGAAAAACTGTGGGATTCGCAGACAGCAACCTGCACCCCGGCCTGAATGAAAGGGCTTGGAAGACGCGACGAAACAATCCATCCGCGGGAGACTGCACAACGAACGCCTCGCGCATCGAGTGCACTGTGCCAAGGATCGCGTCGGCCCTTGACGAAACATTTCCTCCGATCCGGGCGGGTAACCCACACCCTCCCTTTCTTGGATGGCGAGGCTTATGGCTGACTTCGGAACTAGAGCAGTTCGCGCCAGGAGGGTCCCGGACACCAGCCCACCGCCCTCTTCAGCTTGTCCACGCTGATCATGGACTGGTGTCCGTCCAGGCGATTCACCAAGGGCTCCAGGTCCGGGCGATAGTCCTCCACCAGTTCCAGAGAAGGCTCCAGCGCGGCGGTGTCGTCCGCGTTCAGGAAATAGACATCGTGCATGGGCAGACGATCCGCGGCACCCTGAATCATGCAATGGGCGATAGCCACGTCTTCGCTGGCAATCCAGCACCACAAGCCTTCATTCCAGCCGTTGGCGGGCTTGGCGTTATGAGCCAGCTCGGCGCGGCGCTCCGGCGGAAAGATCCCACAAATGCGAGTCACGTACGTGCGGATGCCGTACGCCCGGGCGTAACTGGCCAGCAATTCCTCTCCCGCCAGCTTGGAGTAGCTGTATGTGTCTTCCACGGCCGTGGGATGTGCTTCGTCAATGGGCAGGTACTTGACCGGGAAAGAGGTGTGGCTGATGCGAAATCCATGGCCCAGCGCACAGTTGCTACCCGCCATGACCACGGTACCCACCCCTTCCGCAACCGCCGCCTGCATCAGGTAGTAGGTGCCCAGCATGTTGGTCTTGAAGGTAGCGTCGAAACCATGGGTCTTGGATCGGATGCGCGGATGATCGGTGGGATTGGGCCGCGCTCCCAAATGCTGCACGGCGTCAATGCCCCGCATGGCGCGTAAGATGTCGTCGTAACGTTCCAGATCCCCCTGAATCCATTGGAGGTTGTCGAATTCATGCTGGGGTTCGGAACGCGAAAAAAGGACTGGTTCACAGTCGCGGTGAATCAACTCCTGGATCACAAAACCGCCCAGCCGCCCAGCCGCCCCCGTTACGAGCACCTTCATGCTTTCCCATCCTTCCTTTGGTTGTAGATACAGGGGTGACGTCTGCGGATCCGCCACCCGGCCGGGGCGGCAAACGCCTTGCGCTCAAAGGGTCGCAGCCCCTTCTCAGACTTTCAGAATCTAACATGAAAAGGCCACATCAGTCAGATACTTTCCCGTATTTCAGGCGAGGCGGATGCGGGGCCGATCGCTCAGCCTTCAAACATTTTCTCGCCGCGATGCAAACGCAGCGCAATGTCATAGGTCTGGCCCTGACTGCGCATGGTCGGGGCATGCGCAGCCAAATAGCGCGCCGCGGCAATCAAGGGCACATCCGGCTGCAGCCAGGGCCAGGTTCCCTGGCCAGCCCGCAGTTCGTCGTGGAGGGCGAAGGCCGCTTCAATGCATTGGATGGTATGGAAATCCCGATCCTCACGCAGCAGATATTGGCCCAGATGGGCCCGCAGTGTGCGCGGGTCAGCGGCTTGGGCGGCAAACTCCGCCACCAGTGTGGCCGCCGGAGTCACTTGGTATTGCCGATTCAGGAGATCGCCCAGCTTGATCAGCTCCTGATCCGGCATGTGGCGGCTCTTGTCACCGACGGGAATGCGCGCCGCGGGGATATTGAGAAAGCGATCCAAATAGACGCTCATGGCGGCATCGAACACGCCCCGCAACAAGGGGGTAACGGGAGCGCGCTGGTATGCCTGCAGAACGGCATTGGCAAAGGTAAAGGTATGCAGGGCCGTGTCCCAGTCCGAAATCTCGTTGCTGGTATGGAACCGAGCAATGCGCGTGGCGGCGGCGTAGACCACGTGGAGGGCCAACTCGACCGGCGGCATGCCCTCTTGCAATGCTTCCAGCATGCGGTCAATCAGATCCTGGGGCCCGGCCGCCAAGAGGGTTTCCACCATTTCGGGATCTCCCGTCCATTCGTTCCGCCGCGCGGCTCCGCGCTCGAGAACCTCCTCCAGCCGCGGGAACGCCTCGTTCAGCAACTCGACCAGATCAATAGGAGAACGCCACGCATTGGACTCTTCCATGCGGCGAGCCATGGCCATGCTCCGCACCAAGCTGGTGAGGACCAGCTCCGCATCCGCCCAACCCGTGTGATCCAAGATCTGGAACGCCTTGTTGGTAAAGTCCATGGGATGGCCGATGTCTATGTAGCGGCGATCGGTCGCGGCCGAGCCGAGCATATCCATCAGAAAGGGACCCTCCGCTCCGGCCTGAATGGCCGAAATCAGGCAGCGTTCGGCTCCTTCGGCATCCCGGACCTCAATGAACTGTCGGAACCAATCGCGCAACAGCGGCAGATTCTGCGCCCCGTCCGGCAACGGCTTCACGACGTAGCGATACGGAGCGCTGGCGGTCTCGGCAGCCACTGCCGAGAGCCCATGAAAGAGAGCCCGAGGTCTATCCCCTCGATCCAGATTGGGCAGCAGGTTCACCATGCAGCCCAGTATGGTCAGTCCCTGGCCCCATCCCTCCTGCCGATACTGACACCCAAAGCGCAAACCGTCTTCAATCAGCTCTCGCGTGCAGCCGCGTTCTTCCAGAAAGATGGCGGACTTGCCTATCACTAGGGAAAGGTTGCGCTCCAGACCGGCCTGAAGTCGCTCCTTGGCTTGGGATTCCAGATCTCCCAGTGTTTCCACATCCACCCAGACCGTGTCGTCTCGAATCTCCACGGGAAAGGCGGGGACGTCGTCGGCCCACAAGTCAAAGGTGCCGCCCGTCTGCAGATCAAAGCGGGCATGGTGCCAGTGGCAGGTCAGGATGCCGTTGCGCAAGGATCCCTGATCCATGGGGAACCCCATGTGCGGACAGCGATTATCTACCGCGTAGACCTGATTCTGATGCCATACCAAGGCAATGACACGATGACCCACGGTGGCGGACACCAGGCCGTTGGCCTGCACCTCGGCCAACGGCAGAACCGGCGCAAAGGAATCTTGGACGGACTGAGACGAAGACATAACAAAAACGCTCCTTCAAATATGAGATTCCTTGCATGGACAGCATTCCCATTCTACCCGTAGCCGCCTGCATTGCGGGGAGTGCGCTGTCCGAGGCTAGGACTTGTCCCAAGATCCAGGCAATGGAGTGGATCGTATCCTTGCCTTCTGTGCTGGGAGTCCCAGCAGGAGATCGCTCCCTGGACCGCTCCGCCCGTCCGTTGGGCGGCGAAATGGTCCTGTCAAGCGTGGGCGACACGTCCTGACATGAAATCCGCTCGCCCCTCCGCCCCCACGGCAAGCCGTGGGGCCTGTCTCTGTATTATCCCTATGGCAAGGCCTCGAGACTCCTTCCCATTGGGGTGGGTTCGGGATGCGCAGGCCCTATGTCCGCGGCGGACAGCCCCGCGGCCTTTGTACGCAGAGCCGTCACCAGACTCAAGGTCAGAGTCTTACGGGTTGCATCCGAGGTGGCAAGATCCAGTTCTCCCGTTTCCGTGGGCCCCACACACGCCGGACAGCCTCGCTCACACTCGCAGGCGCGGATGCGCCTTTCAATGCGGTGGAGAACTTCCTCGTGCATGTCATACAACTTGGGGCTGAACCCCATGCCGCCCACAAAATTCTCGTACAGGAAAACGGTTGCCAGCGAGGCATTGAAGTCCGTCGCGGAGACCACGGCAGGAGTCGTGGCGTGGCCCTGAGCCAGAATTTCGGACAGGCCCACGTCCCGGGCATCGCACATGAGGTGGAAGGGGACCACGCCGTGTAGCGCGGCGCCCAGTCCGGAAATCCCGCGCAGGCCTCGGTGCTGCGACGGCTCCAGTCTGCGATGGCAGTCTCGACACAAAATGCGCAGGTTGCTCGGCGCATTGGCCAGCTGGTCGTTGCGATTCAGACCGGGCACATAGCCAAAGGTACGAAAGGGCCGAATGTGATGCACGTCATGCTGCCGATCTGCCGCTTCGGGTTTTCCACAGTGGGAGCAGAAGGTGCCGCGTTCCGCCCTCACTTGTGCCCGCCGTTCCTGCCAGAGGGGACCGTAGTCATTGTGGCTGTCCCGCCACAGATTCCGTTGTTCCAGATGCAGTTGAGTCGGACGGGGCACCTGAATCCAGTAGGCTTGGGTGGTCAGGCTCTGCTCCTGGCAGTCCACTTCGGAAAAGGACAGTTGTTCGATGGACCATCGTCCGCCTCTGTCCCGAAAACGGCGCATCAGGCGGTAGGCCACGACCTGCGAGCGAACTCTGACATCTCCGAAGCCGGCCAGGGCTCCCCCGCGGGATTCCTGCCTTGTCACGTCCAGCACTTGCACCTCGGACTGGGCGACAGGGACCGTGAACTGGTCCGATCGAGGCAGCGCCTTGACTTGGGCCTTGTGTTCCTTGGTGTCCAGGCGCTCCACCCGGTACCTCTGGCCATCATGGATATAGATGGCATGCGGATGCAGGAAGCGGGGCGCCACTTCGGATTCCAGCGTGGCGATGGTTCGCCACCGGCCTTCCCCCAAGTCTTCCAGAATGTCATACACAGGGCCGATGTTGCGGAGATGGACCCGGCGGGCCGGGTACTCTTCCCCCATGTAGAGCCACGTGTCCCCCTTTAGATAGCCCTTCTTCCGCCGCGCCAGATACGTCAGGGCCCGCGCCATGTATGCATCGCGGCCGTATGGGTCGGGGGGCTGCTGGCCGAAACGAACGCTCCGCTCTTCCAAGGCGCAGGCAAGGTGCGCCAGCAGGACATGCGGATGCCGAGGATTGATCAGGGCATGCTCTGGCGAACCGTCAAAGAGAAACTCCGGACAACTCATCAGATACTGGTCCACCGGATCCCCGCCGGCCACCAGAATGGCCACCGAAGTCTCATGGCGG
The DNA here is from genome assembly GCA_963422415.1 of Caldilineaceae bacterium. GTDB lineage: Bacteria > Chloroflexota > Anaerolineae > Caldilineales > Caldilineaceae > Bin34. The sequence goes on along the minus strand of OY729430.1, from coordinate 718,205 downwards.
CGGCCCACCCGCCCCATTTGCTGGCGCGTGCTGGCGATGGTGCCCGGATACCCCTTCATGATCACGCAGGCCAAAGACCCGATATCGACGCCCAATTCCAGAGCGTTGGTCGCGACCACGATCTTGACCGAGCGGTCGCGCAGCCCACTTTCGATTTCGCGCCGCAAGGTCGGCAGATATCCGCCGCGATATCCCCGAATCTCTTGTTGGGCCTGCATGGGGTCCGGGTGCTGGGCCTGCAAATCCGTGAGAACCAGCTCCACTTCCCTGCGCGTCTGGGCAAAGACAATGCACTGCACCCCTGTCTGGCGGCACAGATCCGCCAGCCTCTGCACGAGCCCGTAGGTGTCACGCCAACCCGTTTCTTCGTTCCGCACCGGAGGATTGCAAAAGAGAATGTGGCGTTCCCCCAGCGGAGCGCCATTGCTCGAGACGATGCGCATGCAACGGCCTGTCAGCATACGAGAAAACTCCGCCACGTTGGCCACCGTGGCGCTGGCTCCCAGAAATTGCGCTTTCTGGTGAGGCTGATGCAAGTCCAGCAGCCGTTCCAGCCTCAGGAAGACATTGGCCACATGGCTGCCAAAGATCCCTCGATAGGTGTGGACTTCATCCACGAAAACAAAGGCCAGATTGTGCAGGAATTTCTTCCAGGTGCGCTGGTGATAGGGCAACACACTGCGATTCAACATGTCCGGATTGCTGATCATGACTCGCATCCGGGTGCGGATGGCCCGCCGGGTTTCCAGCGGCGTGTCTCCGTCATACGTCTCCACTTGGGCCGCGGTCAGACCAGCCGTGGTCGGCAGATCCGCGACCCAGCGCTGCAATTCACGACATTGATCCTGCGCCAGGGCCTTGGTCGGCGCCAAATAGAGCGCACAGGCCCGCGGGTTCCGGATCAGGTGATCCAGGATCGGCAGGTAACAGGCCAGGCTCTTGCCGCTGGCGGTCGGGGTGGTGATCAGGACATCCTGGCCACCCTTGACCCAATCCCAGACCTCCCTTTGATGAGTGTAGAGCCGATGGTGGCCGCGCTGCATCAGCATCCGCTGCAAGTCCGGATGGATGTCGGCGGGCCACGCCGCCCATTGGGCCTCCATGGAGACCTGGCGCTCCCAGTGCACGGTCTGATGGGTGATCGCGGAGTCGAATCGCAGCCGATCGACAAGATCCTGAGTGGGGGTCATGCGCGACACGCGGGATTGATGGCCAGAGGATCCATGGACAGGGATGTGCCGGATCGTCTGAGCTGTTAGAAGGAGGACTCCACTCGAAGATCAACGAAACCCGGTCTTCCCGCCCTTGCGTCTGATCCGTCTAGGCAACCGCCAAGGCATAGGGACCCAGAGATGGATACAGATCCTGGAACCGGGCATGGACTTCGGCCATGACCGCCGTTCCACCCGTATCGGGGGCGACCCGACCGGTCTCTTCCACCACCTGCTGGGTGACGCCTGCCACCTCGGGCCAGATGCCGCCTGCCACGCCGCCCAGAATGGCCGCCCCAAACGCGGCCCCTTCCCCTTCTTCCACCATGGCCAGTTCCTGATCCAGTGCGTCCGCCAAGATCTGACGCCACAACGGACTCTGTACGCCACCGCCCGAAATGCGTACCGTTTCCAAGGCGGGCAATCCGGCGGCCCGCATCAGGTCATAGCCATCCTTCAACCCGCAGGCCACCCCTTCCAGCACCGCCCGTGTAAGGTGCGGCAAGGTGTGCCGCACGGTCAGACCTACGAACGCCCCCCGCGCCAGCGGGTCGGGGTGCGGGGTGCGCTCCCCGGTCAGGTAGGGCAGAAAGGTCAAGCCTTCGCAGCCCGCCGGAATCCGCTCGGCCTCCGCCACCAGCCTTCCAAAATCCCGGCCTGGCGCGAATGTATCCCGAAACCAGCGCAGACTGCCGGCCGCGCTCAGCATCACGCCCATGAAATGCCAGCGGTGGGGCACGGCATGGCAAAAGGCGTGCAACCGGCCCTGAGGTTCCACCCGCGGCTCCGACAGAGCCGCGAAGACCACCCCCGAGGTGCCCACGGTGATGGCAGCCACGCCTTCCTGCACGGCGCCCACGCCCACGGCCTGGGCCGCCTGATCGCCTCCCCCACCGGCTATGGGCAGGCCGGGCCTGAGGCCCAGTTCCCGTGCCGCCGCCGCCGACAGATGCGCGGAGACATCCGTGCCCTCCACTGCCTGAGGCAGGTAGATCTTGGGGATTGCCAGCGCTTTCAGCATGTCCGCGGACCATTGTCTCCGCCGCAGGTCCAGCAGCAGCGTACCGGAGCCGTCGGCCACGTCGGTCATGTACTCGCCGCTCATCCGCCAGCGCACATAGTCCTTGGGCAGCAGAATGTGACGGGTCTGGGCCCACAGTTCCGGCTCGCGCTCCTGCACCCACAGAATTTTGGGGGCTGTAAATCCAGTCAGGGCATCGTTGCCGGTCAAGGCCAGAAGGCGTTCGAATCCCACTCGTTCCCGAATGGTGGCGCACTGATCGCCGGTCCGTTGGTCATTCCATAAGATACAGGGACGCAGCACCTCCCCCTCTCCATTCAGCAGCACCAGACCGTGCATCTGTCCCGTCAGACCAAGGGCGGAGATGTCCCGGGCATCAATGCCGGCCGCGGCGACAGCCGCCTCGACGCTGGCCTTCGTGCCAGTCCAGAACAAGGCCGGATCCTGTTCGCACCAGAGCGGCCGAGGTGTATCGAACCCGTACTCCTGCGCCGCGGCCCCCACCACCCTGCCCGCCTCGTCGACGATCACCGCCTTGGTGGCCGTGGTGGAGACATCCAGACCCAGAGCCAAAACTTCGGACATGACAAACTCTCCTAGGTCGCGAAGTCACGTCCGCAGACGCGGATCCAGAGCGTCCCGCAGACTGTCCCCCATGAAGTTGATGCTCAGAATGGAGATGGAGATGAAAAGACCGGGCCACACGATCAGCCAAGGATTGTAGGTGATGAAATCCTTGTTCTCGAAAAGCAGTCGGCCCCAGGTGGGCACGTCTGGCGGGAAACCCAACCCCAGGAACGACAGCGCCGATTCCGTCAGGATGGCGCTGGCCACCCCCAGAGTGGCGGAGACAATGATGGGGGAAAGCACATTGGGCAAAATGTGTCGCCCCAAGAGCATATACTGTTGCACCCCTGTGCTCACGGCTGCCTCGACAAATTCCTTCTCCTTGATGGAGAGCACAGCGCTGCGCACCACGCGGGCCGTGGGCATCCAGCCCAAGGCTCCAATGACATACACCACGAGCAGAAAGATGCCCAACTCAGGGCCGAAGGCACGCCGCATCACGTCCCGGAACAGCATGATGATGACCATCAGCAATGGCAGGCTGGGCAAGGCCAGCATCATGTCCGTGAATCGCATCAGGGGATTGTCCAACCATCGGAAATACCCGGAAAGCAGACCGACGAGAGTACCCAGAAATATGGAAACCAGCATGGCCACCAAGCCCACCGCCAGCGAAATGCGTCCTCCATAAAGATTGCGGGCCAAGGTGTCCCGGCCCAGATCGTCGGTCCCCAAGGGTGAATCCCAAGAAGGATTCCGATTGGCCTTGGCGATGTCGATGTATTCCGGAGAGACCCTGTAGAAAATCGGCACCACCAGAATGCCCAAGAGGATTAGAAGGGTCAGGAACAGGCCCGTCACGGCCAGACGATGGCGAAAAAAGCGGGAGATTACATCCCGCAGCAACGTGCGCGGAGGACCCAGATCCGCGTCCGCGATAGCCATCGCCGACACAGGAGCGGCGTCAGCGGTCATGCGTCATCAGGTGTAGCGAATACGCGGATCCAGCACGCCGTACACGATGTCGGCCACCAGATTGAACATCACGATCAGGACGGCAAAGATGAAGGTCACGGTCTGGACCATGGGGATGTCATTGACCTGAATGGAGCCAATCAACAGTTGGCCCAGCCCATTCACCCGAAAAATCTGCTCCGTAATGATAGCGCCCCCGAAAATGGAGGGGATGCCCAAGGCCACCAGCGTGACCACCGGGATCAGACTGTTGCGCAGTACATGTTGCACAACAATGAACCGTTCGCGAAATCCCTTGGCCCGGACTGTGCGTACGTAATCCTGATTCAGGTTGTCCAGCATGGACGAGCGCGTGAAGCGGGTGATCGCGGCCGTTTGAAAGAAAGCCAGCACCGCCACGGGCATGGCGATCTGTTTCAGCTGCTGCATCAGGCTGGGCCAGTCCCGCACCACTAGGTTGGTGTCGTAAATGGAAGGCAGCCAATGCAGATTCACGCTGAAAATGATAATCAACACCAATCCCGTGAAAAAGGTGGGAACTGAATAGCCAATCAGGGAAAAGAGTGTCCCGGCCTGATCGAAGACAGAGTATTGGCGCACGGCGGAGATCACGCCGATAGGAATGGCGATCAGCACCGAGACCAGATATGCCAGCCCCACCACCCACAAGGTCTGGGGCAGTCGTTCCCAGATCAGATCGAAGACAGGCGTACCCCGGCTGCCCCAGGAGGTGACGCGCAGTCGGCCTTCGCTGTTTCCCAAGGAGATCCCCAACAGGTTCTCCAGCAGACCCAGGGGTTCATTGACGAAGAACTGGCGGACCCACAGCAAGTACTTGATGTGCATGGGCTTGTCCAACCCCATGGCTTCCCGGATCATCTGCCGCACTTCGGGGCGAATGGTCTCTGGCAATGAACCCGTGGGATCGCCCGGCGCCAAGTCCAACACCGCGAAAATCACGAAGCTGATGACCAGCAGCGTGGGCACGGCAGTGATCAACCGGCGAGACAAATAATGGCTCACGGATCTGGATTCTCCGTCCCCTCAACCCTGCGCGCAGGATGCAGGCGACTGCGGGGCTTGTGTCATGGGGGGATATTGGATCATGGGCAAGGGGCCCGGAATCCGATGCCCTTGGTACAGGTCGCGTGACGAAACCCTTGTGGGATTCCAGGCAAGGATCGCTGCATGCAAAGCATGTCCTTGAGCGCAACCCGATATTGTCTCTTGACTCCACAGGCCATCGGACCTGATGCCAAGCGCGCCCTCTGTACGGAGGAGGTACAAACCATGTCACGACGGTTCACGGGACATGTAGGACCACACAGGCCATGCGGCAGGAAGCGGCGAAAAGTCTCCTTTGGAACCACAATTTTCAGAGATCGGAGTCTCGGTGCAGAAACCATCTGGGCACGTTCGGGCGAGCCTGTCGTGCCCAGATGGTTTCTGCACCCAGGATTCACGCTATTCGGCGCGCGCCCAATCCTGAATGTTCCACATCTCGGTGTCCCAACCGTTGATCTGGATATTCTCCAGTCCGTTGGCCTTGGCGGACACTGTACCACGGTGCACCAAGGGAATGAGGACGCCGTTCTGCACCATCATGTCGTTCAGGGCCTTCACGATTTCTTGTCGTTCCGGGCCGGTGGGCGTTTTCACCAGTTTCGCGACGAGCTCATCATATGCCGGATCGCAGTTGCGGGAAATGTTGCCTCCGCCCCAGGCGTTGTCCGGAGTCGGAATGTACGCGCACTGCCACTGGCCCAAATGGATCTGGGGATCGATGGAAGGGCCAGTGGTGTACATCTGGACATCTGTGAAGAATTTCTGGTAGGTATCCGGACTGTTGGGATCTCCGCCAAAGAAGACACTGGCGTCATGATTCAGGAGTTCGGTCTCAATGCCAATCTGGCCCCACCACTGCTTGACCAAGGCCTGGGTCTTCTGGCGCACCGTATTGGTGGATGTCTGGTATCGCACCGACAGCGGCATGCCGTTGTACTCGCGTACCCCGTCGCCATCGCTGTCGACAATCCCCGCCTCTTCCAGCAGGGCATTGGCGGCGTCGATGTCCTGATTCAGACAGTCGTCGTTGGCGGTGGAAACGTAGAAGAAGGGGCCCGGAATTACATTGCAGGTCGGCTGGCCCGAGAAACCGTACAGAGTTTCGGAAATCGTGGCCCGATCAATCGCCATGGACATGGCCTTGGCGATCGGGGTGCCCACCAAGAAAGGATGCGGGTTGGCACCGTCCTTGTAGGCGGAACGATCGTTGCCCAGTTCCGGATCCGGATTGGTCTGATTGACCAATATGCGTTCCACGTACCCCCCGAAGGCATTGATGATTTCGCCGCCGCCCTTGGCTTGCATGTCAATCAGTACCTGCGGTTCCACCTGCAGATTCCAAGCGTAGTCCGCCTCGCCGGTCTCCAATACGGCCCGAGCCGCGGCCGCGGCGTCCCCGCCCCCCTTGAAGACAATCCGATCGAAGTAGGCGGGCTCCCCATGAAAGTGCGGGTTGCGCTCGTACACGGCCACGTCGTTGACCTTGAAGTCCGTCAAGCGATAGGGGCCGGTGCCGTGCGGCATGGTGTTCTGCTCATTGCATTCCTGGGCTGCGCTGCCCACACAGTCTGCGAACTGGGCCCGTTGAATGATGGGGCCCTGACCGGTGACAAAGGCCAGATAGGGGTAGGGAGTGAAGCCGGCAAAGGTGACCTTGACATTCTGGCCGTCCACGGCTTCCACGCTTTCCACCCCGTCAAAGAGATCCACGGCGGTACAGCCGGTGTCGGGGTGGGTGCAATACTCCCACGTGAAGACCACGTCGTCCGCGGTCAAGTCAGAGCCATCGGACCATTTGACGCCAGGCTTCAAGGTCCAGGTGATGGAAGTGGCATCTTCCGATTCCCCCTCGTTGTCCACTACGCCGCCGTTCTCACGGGTCGGGATTTCCAAGGCCAGCTTGGGCACCAAGTTGCCGTCCGGCGCGTAATTGGCCAACGGCTCCAGCGTAATGGCCCCCGCATCCTGATCCTTGGTGCCCCCCGAAAGATAGGGCCCGGGCAATGATGCCGCCTGCCAATACAGGATGGTCAACACCTTTTCGTCCATCATTTCCCCGGTCCCGGCAACGCCGTCTGCGGCGGAGGGCGCCTGCGCAGCGCCTGGAACGGAAGGGGCACAGCCGACCAGAGCCAGCAAAGTAACGCCTGCCACCACCAAGATCGAAATCCATTTCAACCCGTTCATGCAGATTTCCTTGATTGTATTCAAATTCAGATATCTGATTATACCGAAACGGCGAGGCCCGCTGATTGTGGCGGCTCCCGGACTTTGGCTTGCAGCAAGAAGGAAGGCCTCCTACGAATCCGCGATCATGCCATGACTGCCCCATGGTGGCCGATGCGGGACCGACCGATTCAATCCATGACTTGTTTCCCACATCGCCTGCCGGAAACACACGCCATCTGCAGTCCTGTCCATTCCGGACGTCGGGTGTCGGGATGGACAGGCGGTACAATTGGGTGAGACAGCGTTTTTTGCAGTGGCTGTCGCTTTTTGCCTCGGAGATCGCCCAATGCGCAGGCCCAACGTGATTGTCTTCTTTACGGACCAGCAACGCTGGGACACTTCCGGCTTGCACGGCAATCCTCTGGCTCTCACTCCCAACTTCGATGCCATGGCGCAGAGCGGTACACATCTGGCCCAAACCTTCACCTGTCAGCCTGTGTGTGGTCCGGCCCGCTCCTGTTTGCAGACCGGCATGTACGCCACGGAGACCGGATGCTGGCGCAACGGCATTCAACTCAGTCCGGAACTGCGCACCTTGGCCCACTTCTTTCGGGCAGCCGGACATGACACTGCCTATATCGGCAAGTGGCATTTGGGACCGCCGGGCGATAGGGGACCGGTGGCGGCAAATGCTCGCGGTGGCTATGACTACTGGCTGGGATCCAACGCCCTAGAATTCACGTCCGACGCCTATGATTGCGTCATGTATGACAATGACGGTCAGCCGGTCAAGCTGCCAGGATACCGCGTGGACGCGCAGACGGATGCCGCCATCCGCTACGTCGACGCCCATCAGGCCAACCCGTTCTTTCTGTTTCTCTCCTATATAGAGCCGCATCACCAGAACCATCTGGACGACTATCCGCCGCCGGAAGGGTACCGGGAACGGTACGCGGGCCGCTGGACCCCCCCGGATCTGGCTGCGCTGGGCGGATCCACCCAGCAGCACCTAGGTGGCTACTACGGCATGGTAAAAAGGCTGGACGAGGCATTGGGGCGGTTGCGGGACGCCTTGCGCAGCTTGGACATGCTGGACAATACCATCATTCTGTACACATCGGACCATGGTTGCCACTTCAAGACCCGCAACAACGAATACAAGCGTTCCTGTCACGAGTCCTCGGTGCGGGTGCCTACCGCCATTTCCGGCCCGGGCTTCCAAAACCGAGGCCGCGTGGACAAACTGGTCAGTTTGGTGGATCTGCCGCCGACGCTCTTGGATGCAGCCGGACTTCCCATCCCGCGGCAGATGCAGGGAGATTCCATCCTGCCGATCGTCAAGGATCCCACAGCGAACTGGCAGGAAGAGGTCTTCATACAGATCAGCGAGACACAGGTGGCCCGCGCCGTCCGTACCCAACGCTGGAAGTACTGTGTGGAGGCTCCGGGCCTGCGCGGCAACGAAGTCCCGGCTGCCGACACCTATGTGGAGTCGGAGCTGTACGATCTAGAGTGCGATCCCTATGAACTGACCAATCTGATCGGTCTGGAATCCCACCGCGCAACCTCCAACGTGTTGCGGGAGCGTCTGCTCCGGCGCATGGTGGAGGCCCGGGAGCCGGAGCCCGTGATTCAGGACGCGCCCCATCCCCGGACGGGTTTTCAAAGGCGCGTCACCGAAGACGAGGCGTGGTCCTAGCGCCGCTCCCTGCCCTTTCGCTTCCCTGCAATCCGTCCTGGTGGCGCCGATGCGCATTCTGGCCATTGAAACCAGTTGCGATGAAACCGCGGCCGCGGTCGTGGTGGATGGACGGCGGATTCTCTCCAACGTGGTTGCCTCTCAGATGGAATTGCACGCCCGCTTTGGCGGCATATTTCCCGAGATGGCCAGCCGCCAACATGTACTTTGCATCGACGGCGTAGTGCGACAGGCACTGGAATTGGCGGGCCTGAAATCCGTCTCCCAAGTCCATGCCTTGGCCGTGACCTGTGGACCGGGATTGGTGGGCAGCCTAATGGTCGGGGTCAACATGGCCAAGGGGCTGTGCCTGGCCAGCGGCCTGCCGCTCTGGGGAGTCAATCATCTGGCGGGTCATGTCTACAGCCTATGGCTGCAGCCCAGTCCCGGAGAGCCCGTGCCCGACATACGGTTTCCACTGGTCATCCTGATCGCGTCCGGGGGGCACACGGACCTTGTCTTGATGCCGACCTTGGGACAGTTTCACCTCTTGGGCAGCACCTTGGATGACGCGGCGGGGGAGGCCTTTGACAAGGTGGCGCGGATTTTGGGTCTGGGTTTCCCCGGAGGGCCCGCCATTCAGAAAGCGGCGGCACAGGGGCAGGCGAACCGCCACGAACTGCCCTATCCCTTGCAGCACGACACCGCCCATCGCTTTGACTTCAGCTTCTCCGGCCTCAAGACATTCATGTTGCATGAGGCGCAACGGGCCGGCTTGGATCCGGCGGCGGCGGATCCAGTGACCTGCGATCTGGCCGCCGCTTTTCAAGACCGCGTGGCAGGCGTGCTCATGGACCGAGTCGCAGATGCCATGCAGACCTACAACGCGGTCGGCGTCGGGCTGTGTGGTGGGGTCAGTGCCAATCGGCAGTTGCGACAGGAAGCCACCCGCCGCTGTCAGGAACTGGGAGCAACCCTGCACGTTCCCCCCATACACTTGTGCACAGACAACGCCGCCATGATCGGCGCGGCCGCATATTTCCAAGCCCAGAGCGCTCCATCCCATATCGAGGGTCTGGATCTAGATGTCCACGCCCGTTGGCCCTTGGATGCAACCCCTGTGACAGGCTGATCTGTCCCGGAACGCGCCCGTCGCGCCACTGTGGGGTCTAGTCGGACGAACAGCGTCTTGAAGAGATTCACGGATTGCCGGAATCCGTTCGTGAAAGTCCCGCCAAGTCCGTCAGTGGATTGAGCCGTTCCCTTCGCAGGTCAAAGCCTGTCTCGGGAAGGCTGGCTCCCAACGCCGTCTCTCCTCGTGCCGCTCATGGGTCCAGTCTGATTGCAGCAAGAGACCCTCTTTAAGGTTCGGCAGGGGAATCCAGCACGGAATCGGAGGCTGCCATGGATGACACTTCAGTCTCCGTCTCCGAAGAGGTCTTGACTGTGACATTCGGATCCGCGGACATCTCTTTCCCTTCCTTTTGGAGGAGGATGGTGATGTCGTATTCCCGCAGCGGCAGGCGGGAGCGCGTGTGCGGGAAATCTACGGGATAGTCCATCAACTTGGCAAAGATATAGGTGCCCAGAACTCGTGCCGTGCCCAGGAGAGGGGGGGCTAGAAAGGCCCCGATGACGCCGATGGAGAGATAGCCCACGGTCACGCCGGAGATGATCAGAACCGGATGAATGCGAATCAGATGCCCCATTATGCGGGGCACAATGACGCTGTTCTCCAGCTGCTGCACCACGAAGTAGGAAAGGAGGATCACTATGCCAAAAAAGAGATGGTTCATCTCCACAAAGTTGGTGCTGCCGGTCGACAGGCCCACCAGCAGAGGCGGCACCGTAGCAATGATGGGGCCTAGGTTGGGGATGATTTCCAGGATTCCGGCGATCAGGGCAAAGATGAGAGCCCCCTGTACCCCCAAGATGGTCAATACAAGGTAGGTGATCAGGCCAATGGTGAGAGACAAAAGCAGCTGACCCCACAAAAAGGCATGCCAGACATTGCCTATGCATTGGATGAGACTGACCCACTCGGCATGGTACTGGGTCGGAAAGTTGTCCAGAAAAAAGGCATGAATGCGCGGCCCGTCCTTGGTCAGGTACAGGCTGACTACAAAGACGAAAAGGAAGGAGAGCAGCAGGGCCACACCGGTGTTGAGAACGCCGAGACCGAAGTCCAAGGTGCCTCGGAAGAAGGTGGTAGGCGTTCCGGCGCCAGCATCCAGGCGGGACAGAGTCTCTTGCAGCATGGGAATGAAATCCTCCGTGGTGCCGTTAACCCAAGGGGCCACCAATTGCTGCACGGGAGTCAGATCCACAGGGTATTCCAATATGTGGACAGTATCCGGAATCTGGCTTGCACTGCCCAACAGCGAGGTAGCCAGATTGACGACGATGTCCAAGACGGTTTCATACTGCTGGACCAGCAGCGGACCTGTGGCATATCCTCCCAGAGCCACGGCTCCTAGGAGCAACAGGTAAAAGGCGAAGGTAACCGGCCCTCGAGGCAGGCGATCACGGCACAGATAGGAGACCACTGGCGAAAGAATATAGGAGAGGATGGCGGCCAGAATCAGAAGGGGCAGAATGGGCCGGGCCAGCCACAGCAAATAGACGGAGAGGACCAGAACCAGAACCAGAACACCCCGCTTGAATTGGGTGTCCCAACGCGAATGCAGGGTGGTCCGTTCAAAAAAAGGCGGCAAGTTGGGGGGAGAGGCGTTCAACCGGCTCTTCCCCCACCTCTTCCAAGCTCCGCCCGGAACGACTGAAGTCGGTATTTCATTAGTGGCTACTGGTGGTGCCGAATGGCTATGCCGAGGCATTATAGCAGTGCAAGCCAGACCCCTGCGCACTATGCCAAGGCGGGCCACCGGGAGCCCAGGGCAAAGATGAGAGCGCAAAAAGACATGAAGATACAGGGTCCACAATGGCCGTATTGATGTCAGATCCGCAGGAAATCCAGCATTTGGCTGTCCGATGCCGCGGATCAGGTCTTATGCTCTGAAACGGGTTGTGCTCTTGCTCTGAGCCTTGGCAGGCCTCCGCAACTTGAAATTCGTTTCTTCCTGCAGAAAACCCTGCAGTCCTTGATAGAAGGCTCGTCGGTCCTTCAGAGTCAGGACCGCAAATCGATCGGCCTGCCCCAGAGCATAGGGGTAGTTGCGAGTTCCAAGCAGGCACTGCGCTCGCACCACGGTCAGAATCTCTTCCAAACGATTGGCTTCGTAGACCCACATGGGAATTTCAATGCGGGCCGGTGGAGCCGCCGGATAGGTTCGCATGTACACGAATCCCACATCCGCATAATAAAAGGTTTCATCTCGATTCTGACTCAGGCCGTCTGCCCGGGCGCACTGCATGAACGGCGTCCGATCCCCCCAGTTGCGCAACAGACCCTGCAAAATCACTGCGTCCGGAACTTTCGGGTCGGGCTCTCCCAGCGTTTGCAGCATATGTCCCAGATCCCGGCTGTAGCTGGTGTCCACATAGGCGACAACCGGAAACTGCTCCGCCTTGCTGGCCTGCAGCAGCGCCTCCACGGCCTGCAGGTAAATCCGGCTGTGCGCCTTGGGCATCGCTTGGGCAAAGGAGATGACAAAGGTGTTGTCGTAGAAGCAGACCGGAGATTTCGACACCTTCGCCACCAGACGCGGAATCATTTCGCATTCCCCTACAAACCGGGTCTGATTTACGGCCAACGACAATCCCGTGTCCTCTCTTTCCGACTCGGACACGGCGCTATCGGGGGGCGGCAGCACGATCTGAAGTTCCTGCCCTTCGCCATGCTTGCGCTGTAAAGGGTCATTGTAGTGATATCCAATCTGCACCGCCCCCACGCTCAGGGACAGACCCCGTTCAGACTCCAGTTGACTGCCGTCCACCGCCACAATCGGCTGGGCTTTCAACTGCTGGTGGGCCCACCTTTGGGAAGCCTCCACCGAGGTCCAGTCATGCGTGAAGGGAAAGCGAAAACCGGTGCACGCATCCATGTCCAGCGTGGGTCGGGCCCCGGGCCACGCCACATCGGGCCGCGCCTCCAAGCCTCGGGCGGCCTGCCGGCAGGAAAGGCTCTGCAGCCGCTTGCGGAGTCCTTCCGCCGAGACGATCCGGTTGCGTCCATGGGACAGATTGCGTGCGATTTGGGGCTTGGCCCGCTGCAAGGCCCTATAGAATTGTCTCTTGTCCAGCATCCAGCACTCTCTTCACCAAGCAGCACAAGATGGCGCATTATAAATGCAATGGTTTAGGCGTTAAAGTCCGATGCAGTCGATATTTCGTGACTGTCGGGCTCTTGGGGATAGGCCTGTGGACGTTGATTGCCTGTCAGGCCGCAGTTCCGCAGGCGGACACCCGGGAAGTCCTTACCTTGCGACCGGATTTTGTCCCCTTTCTGGAGGATCTGCCTCCACTGTCCCTGTACGATCTGGAAGTGTGGTTCCAGCCGGCACGACGTCAGCTGGCGGGGCGTATGAGCGTGACGGGAGTCAACAACTCCCCTGACATCTGGCACCAGCTCGTCTTTCGGTTGTACCCCAATCTCTACCACGTGGGAGGCCACATGGAGATCCAGGGAATCACCTTGGACCAAATCCCGACGCCTTTCCACCTGGAGGCGGACGAATCGGCCGCCATTCTGCCGTTGCCCCACGATCTCTGGATCGAACCGAATCAGTCCTTTGCCGTGACATTGCGCTGGACCTTGCAACTGCCTGTCTTCGCGGATATCTCCAGTGTCTATGTGCGCTTCGGGGAGATGATGGGCTTTCATTCCGTCCCCTTCTTCTATCCAACTCTGGCCCCGTATTTGCCGGGCCCCATTCCAGGCTCCGGTTCTTGGTGGATGGCCGAAGGTCCACCCCAGGGGGATATAGTGTTCAGCGACACCGCCTATTTTGCGGTGACCCTATACATGCCCGAGGGCTATCCGCCCGTGACCAATGGCATTGCGGTTTCGCAGGAATCACTGCGGCACGGATGTCCCCTGCTGAACCCGTGGGAGGAATGCACCTTGGAAAGACAGGTTCAATGCAAGGAGATCTGGAACACTTGGACCTGTCGGGCACAGAATCTGACGCGGCACAGATTTGTCAGTGGCCCCGTGCACGAATTCGTCCTCGTGACCCACGCGGATTACGTGAGCGAGACATTCGATGTCAATGGAGTGCAGGTCATCAGCTACTGGGTGCCCGATCTGGGGAATTCAGGCCGTTCCGCCCGCGACTACGCCGTCACCGCACTGCGCTTCTATGTCGAGGAGTTCGGGCCCTATCCGTATCCATCCCTGACCATCGCCATGGCGCCTTTGGCCAATGGCTCCATGGAATATCCGCAACTCAACCTGATCGGGGTGCAATTGTATCGGGACTTTCAACACAACCTGGAGAATCAAATCGCCTTTTCCGTAGCGCATCAGTGGTGGTCGCAGCTGGTGCACAACGACCCGGTGCAAGAACCCTGGCTGGACGAAGCCTTCAGCAGCTATGCCGCCTATCTCTATCAAGAGCGCATGTACGGATCCGAAAAGGCGAGAGTCTACCGTATTCAACAGTGGGAATCTCCCGTTCAACACATCAGGGACAGCGGTCGGAACGCTCCCGTGTCCCTGTCTGTGCGGGAATACGCCTCAGGCAGCGACTATCGCATTCTGGTCTATCGCAAGGGGGCCATGCTGCTGTACGAGTTGCGAGAGGCCATTGGTCCGCTGGCCGCGCGGCTGGCCTTATCGGATTTCGTGGAAAAACATCGCTTTGGTCTGATAGACTCACAGACAATGCTTGATCACCTCTGGCAAATGGATCCCACCACCATGACCTTGCACCAGAAAGAATACTTGGATGCCACTCTGTGGCGATAGGCGCCGTTCCCTCGCTCCCCATCCCTGCAACTCCCATGAAACCAGAAAGATCCGAGATTTCCTCCAATCTCTACGGAGATTTGGTGATTTTCAGCGGCACGGCCAATCCGGCCCTGACCGATTCGGTCTGTCAGGAGCTGAGCATGGAGCCCGCCGCGGCCCGCGTCTTTCAGTTTCCCAACTCGGACACCTTCGTGCAATTGGCCAGCAGCGCGCGCGGAAAGGACGTGTTTCTGATACAACCCACGGCGGCGCCCACTAACGATAACCTGATGGAGCTGTTGATCTTTGTGGAGACCCTGCGCCGGGACAGTGCCGGCCGCATCACGGCGGTAATCCCCTATTACGGCTACGGGCGCTCGGACAAGAAAGACATTCCGCGTTCTCCCATCACGGCTCGGCTGGTTGCGGATCTGCTGATGACCGCCGGCGTAGACCGGGTGCTGACCGTGGATCTGCACGCGGCTCAGATCATGGGCTTCTTTTCCGTGCCGGTGGACGAAATCTCCACCATGGGCCTGATTGCCAGCTACTTCGAGTCTCGCAATCTGGATCTGGAACGCACCACTGTGGTGTCCCCGGATGTGGGCGCGGTGCGCCGCGCCCGGGACCTAGCGGAAAAACTGCATGTGCCCTTGGCCATAATCGAAAAGCGCCGGCACCGGAACGGGCCGCATATGCTGTCCATTGTTGGCGACGTACGGGGGCGGGACGTGATTGTAATCGACGACGAGATTGACACCGGCGGCACCATCACCGAGGCGGCTCATTTCCTGAAGGATCGTGGAGGATCCGGCGAGATGTATGCCGCGGCCGCGCATGGGGTCTTTTCCCCACCCGCCCGCGCCCGCCTGATGGCCAGCCCCTACCGCGAAGTGGTGGTCACGGATACATTGGCCATTCCGCCGGAACGCATGTGCTCCAAGGTCACGATTCTGAATCTGGGCTGCACTGTCGCCGGGGTCATTTCGCGTATCCACCAAGGGCGCAGTGTTGGAGAATTTCTGGACTACTAGACCGCGGCCGGTCCCATCGGATCTGCCCCAAGGATCCCCTAACAGGTCATGATTCGCAAACTGTATCGTCGTATATTTGGCACCGCGGACGATCGCACCCTGAGAGGCTTTTCGGAACTGGTAGAGCAGGTCAATGCCTGTGAAAAGAAGTTTGAAGCCCTCAGTGTCGAAGCCTTGCGCCGGAAGACTTTGGATTTCAAGAATCAGTTGCAGACGGAAACCACAGAGGTGCGACAGGCCTTGGCCTTAGCCAAGCAGGAGATGACCGCGGCCGGACCCGACACCTTCATAGCGCTGCAGACTGCTTGGAAGCAGGAGCAGTCCCGCCTGCTGGCCGCCGAGAAGCGGGTGTTGGATGATCTGCTGGTGGATGCCTTTGCCGCTGTGCGCGAAGCCTGCAAGCGCACCTTGGGCAAGCGTCTGTATGACGTGCAGCTGTTGGGCGGCATGGTACTGCATCAAGGATCCATTGCCGAGATGCGCACGGGCGAAGGCAAGACCTTTGTTGCCGCGCTCCCTCTCTTTCTCAACGCCCTAACCGGCCGCGGCGCGCATCTGGTCACTCCCAACGATTATCTCTCGAAGGTAGGAGTGCAGTGGATGGGACCCATCTACCACCTGCTGGGCTTGTCCGTGGCCGTGATTCAGAATCAGGGCGGATCCAACGACCCGGGCAGTTTCCTTTTCGACCCGGATCATCTGACTTCGGACGATCGCTTTCAGTCTTTGCGCCCTATCGCCCGCAAAGAGGCGTACGCCGCCGAGATCACCTACGGGACGAACAACGAGTTTGGCTTTGACTTTCTGCGGGACAACATGGCCCGCAGCCTGGACAGCAAGGTGCAGCGGGACTTGCACTTTGCCATCGTGGACGAGGCCGACAACATCCTCATTGACGAAGCCCGGACCC
The DNA here is from genome assembly GCA_963422415.1 of Caldilineaceae bacterium. Taxonomy (GTDB): domain Bacteria; phylum Chloroflexota; class Anaerolineae; order Caldilineales; family Caldilineaceae; genus Bin34. The sequence continues at coordinate 701,727 of OY729430.1, read as the reverse complement.
CCCTCATCATTTCCGGCGTGGCCCGGGAAAGCTCCAATTTCTATCAGAAGTTCTCCTCCGTGGTGCATCGGCTGCAGGCCAATCAGGACTTTACCGTGCGGGAAAAGGAAAGGACCGTCCACCTCACGGAAGAAGGTCTGGAAAAGGTGGAGCGGATTCTGGGTGTGGACAATCTGTACGGAACCGAAAACGCCGAGATGCTGCCCTACTTGGACAACGCTCTGCGCGCCCAGGTGCTCTATAAACGGGATGTGGACTACTTGGTCCGGCAAAAGGAAGTGGTCATCGTGGACGAGTTCACGGGCCGCATGATGGAAGGCCGTCGTTTCTCCGAGGGGCTGCACCAGGCCATCGAGGCCAAGGAAAACGTGACCGTGCAGCGGGAATCCATGACGCTGGCCAGCATCACCTTCCAGAATTTCTTTCGCATGTATCACAAGTTGTCTGGCATGACCGGCACCGCCAAAACGGAAGAGGAAGAACTGGGAACCATCTACGATCTGGATGTGGTGGCCATCCCCACCCACAAGCCGGTGATTCGGGAAGACCACACGGATGTGGTCTTTCGGCAGCGCAGCGCCAAGTACAAGCAGGTAGTACAGGAAATCCAGGCCATGCACCAAGCCGGCCGGCCTGTTTTGGTGGGCACGGTCTCCATTGAATCCTCCGAGCTGCTCCACAAGCTGCTGCAGAGGGCCAAGGTGCCGCATGAGGTGTTGAACGCCAAGAATCACGAACGGGAAGCCATCATCATTGCCCAGGCCGGTCGGCGCGGGGCCGTGACCATCGCCACGAATATGGCAGGCCGCGGCGTGGACATTCTGCTGGGAGGCAATCCGGAAGGACTGGCCCGCGAGAAACTGCGCCAGCAGAATGTGGATCTGCTGGCAATCCGGCAGCAGGACTGGAATCATGTGCTGGATCAGCTGGGCCGTGGGGAAAACTCTGCTGCCGAAAGAAATGAGCCTTGGATCCGGATCCTGACCGAAACCTGTCGCGAAGTGGAACAGGAAAAGAAAGAAATCCTGAGTCTGGGTGGATTGCACGTAGTGGGTACGGAACGCCACGAGTCCCGGCGCATTGACAACCAGTTGCGCGGCCGGGCAGGACGACTTGGCGATCCGGGCAGCAGTCGCTTCTTCCTGAGTCTGGAAGACGACCTGTTGTTGCGCTTCGGCGGCGAGCGGGTGGGCAACCTGATGACCCGTTTCAAGCTGGAAGAGGCCCCTATCGAGAACTCCATCATTGACCGCGTGATTGAAAATGCCCAAGTCAAGGTGGAAGGCTTCTATTTTGACAGCCGCAAGAACGTATTGCAGTTTGACGAAGTTAACAACGAACAGCGCACGGCCATCTACCAACAGCGCAACCGGTTCCTGAGTGCGAACAGCGTGCAACCCATTATCCAGAACTTCATTGACGACTCTCTGGCTGCGTTAGTGGAGAATCAGTTTGGATCCGCTGAAGAGGAAGATGAAACAAAAAACATAAAAGACTTTTTCCCTCCCATATCCACGCTGCTGTCGCCTCAGTTGCTGCAGGTGATGGATCTGCCCGAGGACTGCCACTTCGACGAGACCGAGACCACACGATGGCTGCAGGAAGCCGCAGGGAAGGTCATGCAGGCCAAGTGGGTGCAGTACCAAGATCTCCACTTGATCGAACAAGCGCTGCGGGACTTGATTCTGAATGTGCTGGACAACCTGTGGATGCGCCATCTGACGGACCTGGATCGGCTGCGAGAGGGCATCGGTCTACGGGCCTTGGCTCAGATCAAGCCAATTGTGGCCTATCAGCAAGAGGCCTATCACATGTACACGGAACTGCAACATGAAGTGCGGGATCAGATCGCCCGCCATGCCTTGGCCTTGCAGTTTCAGGTTGTACAGACTCCCCAGCGGATTTATGACAACTTGCGCCTGAATCGCCAGAACGGATCGGCTGCCTCGCCTGGCATGGTCACGCGTCAGAAGACGCCGGGGCGCAACGATCTCTGTCCCTGCGGCAGTGGAAAGAAGTTCAAGCATTGCCACTTGCGCCAACAGACCAGCCCGGTAACTTCTCCGTGAAAACTAGGGATAAGTCGGAATTATCTCGGGATAACGAAAGGGATAAAAAAAAGTTATCCCGACTTATCACCCCTAAAGGACTAGTTATCCCTTGTTTTTCGCAAACTTATCCCTAGTTGCTTGGGGGCATACTTACGGCTGAAATGGCTGGATTTCAGATAAACCCAAGCCAGTTATCCCTTGAAGTTATGCCCCCTACTACTAATACTATCGGCTCATATAAGATGTAATATTTTGCTGTATTTTATGAAAGTAGTAGTTATAACCGCCCGGTCAGGGGAAAACACCAGTTCCGGGTCTGCCCTCTCACTGAAACTGCCCTGACAAACCTGAATCTCCTCTGCGCCATGCCCATCTACGAATTCTTTTGTGCGGACTGCCAAGACAGCTTTGAACAAATCCTGTCCTTCTCGGTTTCCCAAGAACCCGTTTGTCCCTCTTGCGGTTCGGAGCGGACGCGTCGCAAATTGAGTGCGCCGGCCATTCACTTCAAGGGCGGCGGCTTCTATCTGACCGAGAGTCGCAAGGAGGCCGAGACAAAGAGTGAAAAGGAGACGTCCGACAAAAGCGCAGTCCGGTCTGAGGACGATGCCGAACCGGACGTCAAGCGCAAGGACAAGGACGGTGGCAGTGACAGGAAGGACGAGCCTCAGTCCAGTGGATCTAACAGCGACAAAAAGTCCGCGCGGTCCGCTTCCGACAAGCCCAAGGTCACAGCCCGTGACAAGTGAAATGTTTCCGAAGGCCTTCTCGACCTGATGGTTCGTCGGGACGCACGTCCCGCCCCCTTGCCACAAGGGGGGGGGCTGAGCCCATGACGAGGTCTCTTAGGCCTGCCGCAGGCCCAGCCTCTTCATCCCAATTCAGTCTGACTGTGTCCGACTTGCTGGGGGCTGCCACGCAGGTGATGCTGTTCTTCGCTCTGAGTCGCGTAACCGGCGTGGTGCGTGATGTGGTCATTTTGGCAGAATTCGATCTGTCTGCCCAGCTGGATGCCTATCAGGCGGCCTTTCGCATTCCGGACATGATTTTCGAGGTGGTGGCGGGCGGAGCCTTGGGCAGCGCCTTTTTACCGACCTTTACGCAGCTGTTGCAGCGCCAGAACGAAGCGAAGGCCTGGCGTCTCTTTAGTCAGGCCATCAACGCCGTAACGTTGCTTCTGACAGTCTTGGCCGCAATTTGCATTGTGTTGGCCCCTTGGCTGGTGCGGACCCTGTTGGTTCCGGGCTTCACGTCGGACCAGCAACTGCTGGTGGCTCATCTGATGCGCTGGTTGTTGCTGGGTACCGTGGTATATGGCGCAAGCGGACTGTGCATGGCAGCACTCAACACCAAGCAGCATTTTGCCCTGCCAGCCCTGGTTCCTTCGCTGCGCAATCTGACGATTATCGCCGGAGCCCTTTTCCTGACCGATGTCTGGGGCGTATACGGCCTGGTGGCCGGAGCCGTGGTGGGCTCCTTTCTGCACCTGCTGATCCAATTGCCAACGATGGTGCGACACGGGATGCGCTATGACTTCGTGCTCTCTTGGCGAGATGCAAGTCTGCGACATGTGGCAAGGCTGATGCTGCCTCGCATGGTAGGGCTGGCGTTCTTTCATCTGAACTTCATTGTGAATACCAATCTGGTCAGCCAGTTGAGTCCGGGCAATGTCAGCGCCCTGGAATATGGCTTTCGGCTGTTGCTGCTGCCCTTTGGTCTCTTCGGGCAGGCCCTGGCCATTGCCGCTTTCCCAACCTTTGCGGCCCAAGTGGAGAGTCAGGATTGGAATACCCTGCAGAATACGTTGAGACGATCTCTACGTCTGGTCATGTTCTTGGCATTGCCGGCGGCAGCAGGCATGTACCTGCTGCGACTGCCTTTGATCGAAGCGTTGTATGAACGGGGGTCCTTCACGCCAGAGAGCACGATACAGGTGGCCTATGCCCTGCAGTTTTTCCTGCCGGGTTTGCTGGCCTATGCAGTAGTGGAAATCACAGTACGCGTTTTCTATGCCTTCCACGACACGCGCACTCCCGTCGTTGCGGGAGTTCTGACTGCCTTGTTGAACATGGGATTCAGCGTTTGGTGGGTCCGCTCTCTGGGATTCGGAGGACCTGCGCTGGCCAATGGAGTGGCTACCACCCTGGAAATGCTGCTGTTGCTGTCCTGGCTGCGCCGCAAGCTGCCCAACCTCGAATATCGACTCCTTTTGACGGGATTGGGCCAGGTGGTTCTGGCTACGGCAGGCATGGCGGCGTGGCTCTGGTATACACAAGACCGGTTGATTGCCTCGGGCTGGGTACAGGATTCCGTCTTCCGTCCCTGGCTGTTGATAGGGGCTGGCATAGGGTTGGCGGTGCCTATCTACCTCGGTCTGACCTGGCTGTTGGGTTTCCGGGACTGGTGGTTGCGTCACGCTCCAGAAAGCCAGATGACATCCGCTTGAGTGGAATTCATCTACCCTGCCGCTGAACCGGCTACGGAAAGCCGATAGCGGCTGTCAAGTTGGGGCGTGCAGTGCACTTTCTCGACGGGACCTCGTCTCTGGGTTGTCAAGGTGGCCCTTCGCCGCGCCCAATGCAAGGTCTACTGCAGTCTGTACCTGAAACTCCAATCTATCCTTAACATCGGATTCCGAGATTCTGCTATAAGATTTGGGGTGGCGGTATCTGAATTAATCCTTTGATCTGTAGCGGACTGGCAAAGATTACTATGTTCTTTTTTGATCCTCTCTATCTCGTTTTCGCCCTGCCGGCCTTGGCTTTGGGCCTCTGGGCGCAAAGCAAGGTCAAGTCAAATTTTCGGAAGTATTCCCAAGTAGGCAATCTGGGCCGTCTAACTGGAGGAGAAGCGGCCCGTCGCATCTTGGATTCGCAAGGTCTCTATGAGGTGCAGGTGCAAGAGGCCCGCGGCTTTCTTTCTGACCACTACAATCCCAGATCCAAGGTGCTGGGACTGAGCCGAGAGGTGTATCACAATCGGAGCATCGCGGCGGTGGGTATCGCCGCCCACGAGGCAGGTCATGCGATACAGGACCAAGCCAACTATGCTCCCTTGGGATTTCGCACCGCGCTGGTGCCGACCGTGCAGCTTGGCAGCTGGCTGGGTCCCATCTTGTTCTTCATTGGTTTCGTTCTGCAACCCACGCTGGCCTGGATTGGCATGGCCCTCTTTGCCATGACTTCCATCTTTACATTGGTCACGTTGCCAGTGGAATTCAATGCCAGTCGGCGCGCCAAGCAGCTGCTGGTGAATCAAAACATCCTGATCCAACAGGAGCTGGAAGGAGTGAACAAGGTTCTGGACGCAGCGGCTCTGACGTATGTGGCCGCAACGTTGCAGTCCCTGTCCTCACTGGCCTATTACGCTTTCCTGTTGACCGGTGTAAGCCGGGACTGACATCTACGGCCTAGGAATTCTTTCCATGAAGCAATCTCCCAACCCATCGTCCAGCCAGTTTCCTCTGTGGGCCTTCGCGGCTCTCATAGTGGTCATTCTGGCCACCACCGTCGGGGCCGATACCCTCGAGAACCTGCGATTGCGCTTTCTGCCCACCACGGATCCCATTGAACCGGAACTGCAGGCCAGCAATCGGATTCTCACTGTCAATCCCGGCTCTATGGAGACCATGGAAGTGGACTATGAGACAGCGGCTCTGGTACATATTTTCAATCATGGCAATCCGTCGGTGGTCAACATCCGGCTGGTGAGTTCCGCCAACCCTTTGAGGGGAGGCGGAGAAGGATCCGGATTCGTGTGGGACACCGAAGGTCACATCGTGACCAATGCACACGTGGTCGCAAGAGCACAGGATATTCTGGTGACTTTCGCGGACGAAACCTCTTCGTTGGCCAAAGTCAAGGGTATGGATCTGGACAGTGATCTGGCAGTGATCCAGATAGATCCCGAAGGATACGATCTGCGGCCCGTCACCATGGGCGAAGTGGATGACTTGCATGTCGGCATGCGTGTAGCCGCCATCGGGTCTCCCTTCTCCCAGATCCAGACCTTGACCAGTGGCATTGTCAGTGCCATGGGCCGCAATATACCTGGTCTGAATCAGGGATTCCAGATCCCTGACAGCATCCAGTTTGACGCTGCCATCAACCCGGGCAACTCCGGCGGTCCGCTTTTCAACGACAACGGGGAAGTGGTGGGGGTGGTTACCCAGTTGATTTCCCCGGATCGGGTGTCCAGTGGCATTGGCATGGCCGTATCCGCCTCCATCGTCAAGCGCGTAGTGCCGGAGCTGATTGCCAACGGAGTCTACAGACACAGCTATCTGGGTATCCAAGGAACTACCTTGAGTCCCATCTGTACGGCTCAGTTGTCTCTGCCCAAGGATGTGCGCGGCGTGTACATAGTGAGCACGACAGACAATTCACCGGCGGGCCGCAGCAACTTGCGGGCCGGCAACGCCCGCATCCAGAATCCGCAGTTCAGCCAGATCTGTCCCTCGGTGCAAGGAGGCGACCTGATCGTGGGCGTGGAGGGACAGGAAATCCGGTCCTTTGGGGAACTGATGGTCTATCTCGAACGGTACACTTCGCCCGGCGACGAGGTTACCATGACGGTTCTGAGGGAGAACAATTACCTGGAAATAGACGTGGTCTTGGGCACGCGGCCTTCCCGGTCCGCATAGGTTGAAGCTTGCTATGGGCCTCCGCAGCCTTACTCCCGTCCCTGCAAAGCACAGACGCTTCAGTGGCTCTCGATGACGCTTTCCTTTTGTCCTCGTTCCAGCCGACCATCCGGTCCTTCCACGGACCATTGGGTACGGATGTGAATGTGGGATCCTCTGCGTTCCCGCGGTCGCATTGCACGGTCCGGCCTCTGTGGAGGGCTGTGGCGAGTCGCCAACCTCCACAGCCCTTGTACCAAGGGATTGCGGGCCAGAGCTAGGCCAACCTGCAACGTCACCACTCCCACGGCCAATACGGCCGGCAAGGCCGCCCTTATCTTCTGCAAGGCTGATATCGTCGGGGCCGGCCAGTAGTCGGCTTGCGTGTTACAAGCGCAATGCGGACAATGCAGCGCCTTGAGATCCACTTCCTGAGCGCAAGCCGGACAGAGACGGTAGATGCTGGTCATGCATGGTCTGCCATGGATGTTGATGGAGAACGAATCATGGTAGCACACCCGCAGGCCCCTCTAGCCCGATGCAGTCAAGGTAAAGTGGCTGCCCGGCAATTCACGCCCTGCGCCTCGTAGAACTTCGGCGGTGTCCAATGGCTGGCGGCCTGCCAGTTGCATGCGCTGAATCAACAGACAACCGATACCCGTCTGTACGGCCAGCCCGGCCGGAATCAGGGAAATGCCCCCGGGCGGCAACTCCAGATTCAGGTTCAGATCACAGCTGGCGGCCAGAATCTTGAGAGGCTGGCCCCGCCAGAAGGTGTAGGCCCCCGGCCAGCCGGCGCTGGCCCGCAGCAGCCGCTCCAGATAATCCGCGGGTTTGTGCCAGTCCAACAGCCCGTTTTTCTTGCGCCAGATCCTGCAGGTGGACACTGTGCCAGGCAGATCTCTCTGCGGCGTGGCTCGGATCTCGCCAGCCAGCCACCGAGGCAAGGTGTCCAAGATCAGTTTGGCGCCGTGTCCCGCCATTTTCCGGCCCAACGAAAGGTTGGTGTCGACGGGAAGGATCGGCATGGAGGCCCGAGCCAGCACGGGACCGGTATCTAGGCTCTCGTCCATCAGCATGACACTGGATCCTGTGGTTTCGTCTCCGCACAGAATGGCGGTGGCTATGGGAGATGCCCCGCGGTGGGCCGGCAACAGACTGCAATGAATGTTGAGACAGCCCAAAGGTGGAATGGCCAACACTTGACGGGGCAGGATCTGGCCGAAGGCCATGACCACAACCACGTCAGGGGCCCAGTGAGCCAGCGCCTCCACGGCATCCGGTTCCGTCCGGAAACGTTCTGGCTGCAGCAGGGGCAGGGACAAGTCTTGGGCCGCGATCTTGACTGCACTGGCCGTCAGGGTCCGCTTGCGTCCTTGGGGACGATCCGGTTGCGTGACCACGCCCACCAAATTCCAGCGACCCGGCTGCGCCGCGGCCAACGCCTGCAGCGTGGGCACAGCTATGTCCGGAGTTCCCATGAAGACGACTCGAGGCAAGGATTTCAGGGTTTTCATGCAACCGCAAACCGGAGTGTTACGTAGATTGGAAGAACAAGGTTGTGGCAAGACCTGTCTGCATCGGCCTGCATGCGTACAGTCGCTGACCCAAGATCATTTCGAGCCCCTTGGAGCCTACCTGGACAAGCACAAGCCACCTGCGTCACCGGGCCATGCACCAGACCCTATTCTCACCTCCACCAGTGGCCGACAACGAACGCCTGGTCGCTTTTCTTTGCTATGTGTCCCTGGTGTTTCTGCCCTTCGTCTATCCCATTGTGGTGCTGTTGAGCCGACGTCGCACCCATTTCCAGACCTATCACGCCGTGCAGAGCCTGGCCTTGGGCGTGGCTCTCAGTGGCTTCTGGATCTGTCTGATTCTGCTGATTCTGGGGTACTTTCTGACAATATTCTGGTTCGGGCTGCTGTTGACCTTGGCCCTGATCTGCTTGGGGCCCTTTTGTTGGGTGGCCTCCATCTTCACCCTCGTTTATTTTGGCTACAAGGCGTATCAGGGCGAGTATGCGCGCGTACCCGCCCTGCATCCCTTGCTGGAATCTCTGGGTCTGCTGGATCCAAGCCGGTTCTAGGCAGAGCCCGCTACAACCGGAGCCATGCCCTCGGTCTCCGTAGCTCCTTTCTTGGGCCGCATCCAGGATTGAATCCAGCCCCCCACCGCCAATATGTAGCTGACAGTCAAGATCAGGCCACCCAAAATGGACAGTAGGGTGCCCAGTCCGACCAGTCCTTGAGGCATGGTCCCGAGACGCACAATCAGCACAATCAGCAATACGCCCAGCAGCTCGCCCACATACGTGGATTGTTCCCCCGGCATGTTGGGCTGGAGATAGGACGCCAGGTTGCGGCCGCTGACAATGGGGCTGAGAGACCAGCAGAGGAACCAGCCCACAGCCAGAAAGACAAAGATGCCTATGGCGAGTGGGGTGCCAAACAGCACCCACGTAATGCCCGGCAACAGCAGCAACAGGAACGGCATGGCCAGCAAGGACACAATGCCCCACAGAATGGAACCCCCTAGATGGGTGCGGGCGATCAAGGCAATCCGTTCCCACTGGTCGCGTCCGGTCGTGCGGCTCAGCGCCAGCGCCAGCGCAAAGCCTCCCAGAGTCAGCAAGGTACGCCAAGCCCAACGGCCCAATCCGTCGCCCTGATCGGCACCGGTGTTCGTTGGCTCTTGGTACTGGGCGGCGGCAGGCGCATTCAAAGCCGGCTCCGGCGCCGTATACTGTAATTTCCCCCCTACCTGCGAAGCAGGATCCAGAATCACCGCGACAGCAGAGTGCAAAGCCACATCCCTTGCCGCCTCGCCGGCGAACGTCACGGTATCTCCCGCAAACAGACCGACTTCTCCGCCCACCTCGCCGGCGAGGTGGGCGGTCCCCCCTATGCCGGCATGGACGTCGCCTCCTACTTGCGCGCTTGGCTCTATGCGCAAGCCCTCGATGAAGTCAAGGGGCATATTGCCGAAAATTTCCATGGTCGAGGTCGTGATGTCGGCAAAGTCCCGATTGGCGCCGCCAGCCAGGACCCGTATGTCCTGCCCTACCGTACCGTCCACGTAGACTTGGTTTCCCAAGGCCATAACGTCCCTGCTCACCTCGCCATGCACGGCAATGTAGTTTCCCATCAGGTGGGCAGAGCCGCGCACGACACCCTTGATCTCAATGACGTTGCCCGCGACGAACAGATCCCCCTCCACGTCTCCCAGAATCTCCACATGATTTCCGGCCACAAAGAGATCGTCGGGAATGGTCATGTCGGTCGACAACACATAGTTGTCCCCTTCCTGAAATTCCGCGGCTCTGACGAAGGCGGGAGCGATTACAGCCTGCAACAGGAAGGCTGTCAAGCTCAAGACCAGAATGTGTTTGGTGATTCTTGCAAACTTGGCGATTTTCATGGAGATAACGTGTCCTTGACTCTTGTGCAGGTATCTGTAGCGCACTGTATCTTCAATTATGATACGAAATCTTGTAGGCAAGGGTCTCAAGTCTGTGGTGCAATCGCAAATGAATCTCTAACGTAAAGCAAAAGAAGACAAAACACTTCTTGACTATACTAATGCCAATTGGCAAGGTACATGTCCTTCGGCATGCAGCACCTGCAGACAAGAAAGTGAGAGAAATGGAATATGGCCAAAGTGATAGGAATCGACTTGGGCACCACCAATAGCGTGGTGGCCGTCATTGAAGGCGGCGAACCCAAGGTCATTGCAAATGCCGAAGGCAATTACACCACCCCTTCCGTGGTGGCCTTTACCTCCAAGGGAGAGCGCCTGGTCGGGATCACCGCCAAGCGGCAGGCCGTGGTCAACCCGGCCAGCACCGTCTACTCCGTAAAGCGGCTGATGGGCCGCCGTCATGACGATGCGGAGAGTGCAAAGATCAATGAAATCGTGCCCTATTCCATCGTGGCGGGGCCCAATCAGGATGCCCGCGTCCATATTCCGGTGAATGACAAGCAATATTCGCCGCAGGAAATCAGCGCCATGATTCTGGCCAAGCTCAAGCGGGACGCCGAAGCCTACTTGAGCGACGACGTGACCCAAGCCGTGATTACGGTGCCGGCCTATTTCAACGACAGTCAGCGGCAGGCCACCAAGGACGCGGGCCAGATCGCCGGCTTGGAAGTGCTGCGCATCATCAACGAACCCACGGCCGCCGCCGTGGCGTACGGCCTGGACAAGAAATCCGACGAAACCATTCTGGTCTTCGATCTGGGTGGCGGTACCTTTGATGTCTCCGTGCTGGAAGTGGGCGATGGCGTGATCGAGGTCAAGTCCACCAACGGCGACACCAATCTGGGTGGCGACGACTGGGATGAAGTCATTGTGGACTGGTTGATTGACGAGTTCGTCAAGGACGCGGGCATTGATCTGCGCAAGGACAGGCAGGCCTTGCAACGGCTGCGCGAGGCGGCGGAGAAGGCCAAGATCGAGTTGTCCACCACGCCGCAGACCGAAATCAACCTGCCTTTCATCACGGCGGACAGTGACGGCCCGCGGCATTTGCAGTTTTCCCTCACGCGCAGTGTCTTTGAACAACTGACCGCGGGTTTGGTGGAGCGTTGCAAGGTGCCCTTTGCCAACGCGCTCAAGGATGCCGGACTCACAGATCAGGATCTGGACGAAGTGGTGCTGGTGGGGGGATCCACGCGGATGCCCATGATTCAGGAGCTGGTGACCCGCATTACCAGCATGGAGCCTCACCGCGGGGTCAATCCGGACGAGGTGGTGGCAATTGGCGCCGCGCTGCAGGCCGGCATCATGGCTGGCGAGGTCTCGGATCTGCTGCTGCTGGATGTCACGCCGTTGAGCTTGGGCATCGAGACCATGGGCTCGGTGAACACCATCCAGATCCCGCGCAACACCACCATTCCCACCAGCAAGACGGAGATCTTCACTACCGCGGCGGATGGACAGACCATGGTGGACGTGAACGTGCTGCAGGGCGAGCGGCCCATGGCCAACCAAAACAAGTCGCTGGGAAATTTCCGTCTGGAAGGCATTCCCACCGCCGCCCGGGGCACGCCGCAGATTGAAGTGTCGTTTGATATCAACGCCGACGGCATCCTGAGCGTCTCTGCCCAGGACAAGGCCACCGGCAACAAGCAGAGCATCACCATTTCGGCCTCCACCAATCTCTCGGAAGAAGAGGTGGAACGTTTGGTCAGGGAAGCCCGGGACAACGAAACGTCGGATCGGACGCTGCGGGAACTGGTGGAATTGCGCAACAACGCCGAATCCCTGATCTACAGCGTCGAGAAGGTGCTGTCGGATATGGGCGACAACCTGTCGACAGAGGACAAGGAGCGCATCGAAGGCATCGTCTCCGAGTTGCGCACGGCCCAGCAGGGCGATGACGGCAACAAGATAAAGGAACTGACGGAACGCCTGCAACAGGCCTCGCAGGCGTTGGCTCAGCAAGCCCAGGCCCAGGAGGAAGCCACCACGGCCGACAGTCCCAACAGCGCCACGGCCGACGACGCCGACGAGGAAGTCATTGAAGGCGAGTATTCGGAAGAGAAAAAGGGTTGATTCTCCGCACAAGGGCCGCTGGGCATGAAGTACCGAGACTACTATGAGACCTTGGGTGTCTCCCGCAACGCCGATGAAAAGGAGATCAAGCGCGCCTTTCGGCGGCTGGCACGCGAGTTCCATCCAGACACCAACCAGGGAGACCCGCGGGCCGAGGAGCGATTCAAGGCCGTGAACGAGGCGCACGCCGTGCTCTCGGACAAGACGAAGCGGCAAAAGTACGATCGGTTTGGCAAGGACTGGGACCGATTTGAACGATCCGGCGGCCATCCGCAGGACTTCGACTGGAGCCAGTGGCGGGCGGGCGGAACGCCTGGGGGACAGCGACGCATGTCCCGGGAGGATTTTGCCCGCATGACGGGAGGGCAGGGGAGCTTTGGCTTTTCCAGCTTCTTCGACCAGCTCTTCGGATCCGGAGTCCCCGGGAGCGGCTTTCATGCGACGGATGCTAGGGCGCGCCCGCAACCCCGGCGGGAGGTGGAGGCGGAAATCACCTTGGAAGAGGCCTTTCACGGTACTCGCCGCATCCTTGACGCCGCGGATGGCCGCCGCATTCAGGCAGAGATCCCGCCCGGGGTCAAGACTGGATCCCGCATTCGCTTGCGCGGCTCCGCGGAACCCACGGGCGGAGACATCTATCTCAAGGTCAAGATCAGCCCCCACCCTCACTTTACGGTCCAAGGCCTTGACCTGCAGGTCAAGGTGTCAGTGGATCTGTACACGGCAATCTTGGGTGGAGAGGTACCGGTGTCCACTCTGAACGGCACCGTGAAACTCAAGATCCCGGCGGGAATCCAGCCCGGATCCCGGCTGGCCCTCTCCGGCAAGGGCATGCCGGATGTCAAGAATCCCAGAGTGCAGGGCAAGCTGGTGGTAACCGTGCATGTCCGTCTGCCCCGCAACCTTTCAGATCGGGAACGGGATCTATTCAGACAGCTGCGAGATGGCGCAGCGTAGCTCGCCACCAGTCCGGCTCCGGATTGCCGTGGGCCTGCAAGGACACCCGGCGTCGCTCCGACGCCGGCGCGCTCGTAGTCAGCCGCACTTCCAGATGGGTCTGCGGCAACAGCGGGACAATGCGCCCCCCCCACTCCACAATCAGGATGTCGTCGGCCATCTGCAGCCAGTCCTGCCAGCCCAAGTGAAGGGTCTGCACGCAGGCTTGCCCCTCGGGTAGACGATAACAGTCCAGATGACGCATGAGATTCCCGTCGGGAGTCTCGTATTCGCTGACCAGCGCGAATGTGGGGCTGGTTACCTGGGCGGCAATGCCCAGACCGCGGGCAATGCCCTGGACCAAGGTGGTCTTGCCGGTTCCCAGCTCTCCCTGTAGAGCCAGCACGTCGCCCGGTCGCAAGCAAGTGCCCAACCGTTGTCCCCAAGCTTGGGTCTGGGCCGGGCTGGAACTGATCCACTCCATCATGCAGGGTCCGCCGGCGGCGCGGTCTCCTCCTGATCCACCAGATGGCGGATTTCCTCCTGAAAGCGGGTCTGCAAGGTCAGGGTGCGGGACTGGGTGGGCGCGTCCAAAGCGATTTCCAGGGCCGGATGCATGGCGCTGGGCTGCAGCTGTACCCATTCGTCCGGCCCGGTTCGGATTTTCAGGCCTTCCAAGGTGTCCATGCGTTTCGCCTGGTATTGTTCATTGAGCCGGTTCATGACGCGTCCCCGCTGAGTCCAAGGCACCGGCGCCAGCGCCCGCCGGTGCTGGATGGTGGGCATGGCCGCCATGATGTGGCTGATCGGCTTGCGCCGAATCGCCAGATATTCCAACAGCTTTACCGAGGCCATCATGGGATCGGGAGCCGGATGGAAGAAGGGGAAAATGAAGTGGCCGCGCCCATTTAGGGCCACCAGCACGTTCCCGGCCGCCGCGGCCGTCATGAGGTTGTGCATGTCGCTTTTGCAGGGCACCACTTCCGCCTCATAGGCGCGGACGATGGCCGTGTACGGCGCCGGCATGTTGTCGGGATAGACCACTCGACTGTGCGGATGGTTGAAAAGGGCCAGATCCAGAAACAGCGCATCGGCCTGGTAGGGGGTGAGCACCATGCCCTGATCATCCGCCACCCGGACCACTTCGCCGGTGACTCCCAACATCACGCCCGCGTGGGCGTTTACCGCCTTCACGATGGCGGCCAGTTCACCCAGCCTCTGCTGGATACGGCCCTGATCCATGTGGGGGGTGTCTTCCCGGCGCAGACTGTTCAGCGGGATCACTTCAATCTGCAAATGTTCCAGAAGGATGGACATGACGTCGGCGGCCATGCCGTTGGAGTAGTCCACCACCAGCTTGAAGGGCACGGTGTGCAGTTGATCCGCGAAGACCTTGGTCAGGAAATCCTCGACATAGGCCTCCACGTAATTGTGGGCGTCGCGGATGGTGCCGATGTCTTCCATGCCTACCCGCCGCAGATCCTCTTGAAAGAAGATGGACTGGATGCGCTGCTCCATGCCCTTGCCCAGATTGCTGCCGTCCGCCTCCAGAATCTGCACGTTCAGGGACTGGGGATGGGGATCGTCCGGATTCACGCGCACGTGCAAGCCCGCCTGCACGCTGCTGTTGCCCCGTACAAAGTGACGCAGCACAGGCATGGCCACGCTGCCCAGATCCAAGGTGTTGACCCCCGCCCCGGGCAGACCGCTGATGATGGCCCGCTTGATCATGCCCGAAGCCATGTGCGTGTCACTGTTGACGGCCACGTTGGCGTTCTTGGGCAGACTGGAACCTAGGGCCACGCCGATCTTGGCCGCGGTTTCGGGAGTCAGATCCAGGTTGGTCTGCCCCGAGATGGTGAAGCCGCGGAATAGTTCTTGCCGGCCTTGCCGGCCCCATACGATGTTTTCGCGAATGGTGCTGGCACGGGCAATGCGCTTGTAGGGCCACAGCTTCACGTGGGGCATGAGGATGG
Organism: Caldilineaceae bacterium; assembly: GCA_963422415.1. Taxonomy (GTDB): domain Bacteria; phylum Chloroflexota; class Anaerolineae; order Caldilineales; family Caldilineaceae; genus Bin34. The sequence continues at coordinate 686,587 of OY729430.1, read as the reverse complement.
TGCCCTCCTCCAGGATGCAGCCGTCTCCCACTACACATCCCTCGCTGACATGCGAATGGGCCCGGACACTGCACTGTCGGCCGATGATGGCTCCTTGCACCCGGCTGCCGGGCCCCAAGTAGGAGTTGCGCCAGATTACGCTTTCCTCCACCAGAGCATGGCTGTCCACGATGGTGTTGGGACGGATCACGGAAGGACCGCGGAGGATGGCCTGGGCATGCACCTGCACTTCGGCACCCAGGAAGAGGGGGCCCGTCAGTTGGGCCACAGGGTGGATGGAGACATCCCGGCCCACCCAGATCCCCGGCGCATGTTCCGTGCCCAGCGTATCGAAGAGGTTGACATCGCCGTTCAGGAGATCCTTGGTGGCCCGCATGTAGGCGTCCGTGTTGCCCACGTCACACCAATATCCCTCCATGACGTGCCCGTAGATGGGCCGGTTCTGTTGCAGAAGAGTCGGAAACAGGTCATGTGAGAAGTCGAATTCCCGGTCGTCTGGAATCAGGTCCAGCACGTTTGGGTTGAGGACGTACATGCCGGTGTTGACCCGGTTGGACTGCTGTTCACTGGGCCTCGGCTTTTCCACGAAGTCATAGACCCAATTGTTCCTGTCGGTCAGCACCACGCCATATTCGCGGGTTTCGTCCATGGGCTGCAGGGCGATCGTGACATCCGCTCCGGTCTCGATGTGCTTGTCATACAGGGCCCGGAAGTTCATGTCCGTAAGGCCGTCTCCGGACACCACTAGAAAGGGATCCTGCCAGTGGCGCACCGCCTGCTTGAGACTGCCGGCCGTGCCCCGCGGAAAATCCTCAATGTAGTACCCGATCTTCAGATTGTCTATCGGATTGGTTTGGAAGTAGTCTTGGATCAGGGAGGCCATGTAGCGCAACGTCAGCTGCAGCTCGGTCACGCCATGCCGACTCAGCTGGCGCACCATGTGCACCAGCACGGGCCGATTGATCAGCGGCACCATCGGTTTGGCACGCTGCAGAGTCAGGGGCAAAAGGCGTGTGCCTTCGCCCCCTGCGACTGCCACCGCTTTCACGTTACACTCCTGCAGGCAACCTGCCGGAGGCTGCCGTTTCTCTGTTGACTTGACAGACCTGCATTGTATCTGTCTCGTCGCGGGCGGGGCGGAAGATCCCTTGCATTTAAATGGGAGGCCAGGGGAAGTTGCGCTGGCCCGCACAGGGCCGCGGATACAGACCAGTGTGCAGCAGTCTCTGCAACCGCTCCCGCAGACTTTCCCGCTCCGGTTCCGCCAACAGGTGGTAGAGTCGGCCCGTAGCCGGCCCGTCGGACGAGGCCAGATGCCGGGCGCAGCATTCCAGATCCATCAGCAGCCGGGTGGAAACGGGCTGCTGGCTGAACTCCCAGATCACGGTCCGGACCTTGTAACGGACATGAAAACAGATGCCATGATCAATGGCCCACAGCTTGTGACTGGAATCCTCCAGGCAATGTCCGCTCTTGCGGTCCGCGTTGTTGGCGATGTAGTCAAAGAGAGCCAGACGGCGCAGAAAGTCGGCGTGGCGGGCACTGTAACGGACATTGAAGTAATGTCTGTTGGGGTCGTGGGGAATGAAAAGCTGGACACTGCCCACGCCGTACTCCGCCTCCCGCAACACGGTCGGTGGCACCAGATCCCAGCCCAGCAGCTCGCTCAGCAGAAAGGCGGCCACTTCTCGCTGGCAGAGGGTGCCGGAAGGAAAGTCCGCCAGCGGATTCTCACCTTCGCGGGGTTTGTAGACGCAACGCACTTCCTGATCCTCTTGGCGCGCCCAGCCTAGGAAACTGTAATTGGAGCTGTAGGGCAGCAGGCTTTCCAAGGAGATCGCGCCGCACTGCAGGATATCTAGGCTACGAGGGTCAGACACAGCGATGGCGTCCGGGATAGCCGTCGCCTTGATGTGGCGGGAGGCGCTTCACTCTTAGAGAATGATCGGGTCCGCGTGTCCATTGGCGCGCGGGCACAGATGCCCGTCTAGATCAATGGGTTCATGGCAGAGCGGACAGATGGGACGACCTGCATCCACCACTTGGAGCGCGCGATCGCTGAAGACTTGCATCTGGGTCCCCGTGGCCCAGAGACGGACTACAGGCAGATCCTCATCCTCTTCTTCGGTGGCCTGCCTGCCTTGCAGAAACAGGGCGAAGAGCTGCTCGGCCTTCTCGTACCCCAGTCCCATCTGGCGTACCCGGAACAGCGGTTCCGTCGGGTATTCCAAGACTGCCTCCGGCACTTCGTTGGTGCCGACGGGAGAGAGATCCTCAATGTCCGCCAGCAAGTTGAGGATGCTGTTGCTCAACAAGGCCACCTGCTCCTTTTCCATGAGCACGGTGATCAGTGTCGAATCCTTGCGGGCTTGCAGGAAAAACTCCCGCTGGCCCGGTGGCCCTTCGGCTCCCACCAGCAGGGTGTCCACGGGTTTCAGGTCGTACAGCAGACGGTCCATGGCTGGCTCACGTGGTTTCGGTCTTGGCCTTCGGCGGGGGAAAGGCCAGATCGGGAATCCGCCCTGTGTCGTTCATGCCAATCACCAAGCAACCGGCTTCGCGCAGCACCAAGGTGGACACAGAGGCGGTGTCGATGGCGATGCGGCCAAACAGATCCAGAGGAATGCCCAGAAAATAGGCTAGGATGGACTTGATGGGATCCGCGTGGCAGAAGACGGCCACGGTCTGACGGGGGTGACGGACGCGAATATCTTCGATGGCATCCACCAGGCGATTTTGCATGGTGCGCAGGGTCTCCCCCTGGGGAAAGCGGAAGCGACTGGGGTTGCCTTGCATGCGTTTCCAGATGGGCGAAGCCCCCAACTCTTTCAAGACGCCGCCCTGCCATTCACCATAGTCCACTTCCAGAAGAGCGGTATCCGGGCAGACGGACAGTTGCTGGGCATCGGCCACCGCCTGCGCGGTTTCCATACACCGTTCCAAGGGGCTGGAATAGACTGCGTTCAGCTTGACATGGGCCATTCGGTACGCCAGCGCTGCGGCCTGCTGCTGTCCTCGTTCATTGAGATGAATGTGAGGCGTGCGCCCTGCCAGCTTGCCCTTGGCTACATACTCGTTCTCGCCGTGCCGCACCAGCAGCACGTAGGTTGGCGTTTCAGACACAGCGCACCGCCGCGCGGGCCAGGGCGGCTGCGCCAATCACGCCAGCCATGTCATCCAGCTGGGCGGCCTGGATGGAGAATTCCTCATGGGTCATCAATTTGCCGAAAGTGGCAGATCGCACCAACGCAAGGAGATCCTCTCCCATCTTTTCCACTACGCCGCCGCCGAAAACCACCATTTGGGGATCCAGGATGTTCACTAGGGAAGCCGTCAGCAAGCCCAAGTGAAAGGCCATGTCTTCCACTAGCTCCACCATGAGCGGATCTCCGGCCCTGTAGGCCCGATTGATGATGCCACTGGTCATGCGCTCCCGTCCCTTGGATTCCATCATTTCCGTCACCATGCTCTTCCGACCTGCCTTCAAGGCCACCCAGGCTGACCGCTCCAAGGCGCTGCGGCTGGCCAAGGCTTCGGCACACCCCGCGTTACCACAGGAACAGGGAGGGCCGTCGATCTTAAGAACGATATGCCCCACCTCGCCGGCGATAAAGCGAGTTCCACGCCGCAACTTGCCATCCAGCACGAGTCCTCCGCCAATGCCGGTGCCCACAAAGATGCCGATCACATCCCGCTTGCCCTTGGCCGCGCCTGCCACCCACTCCCCGTACGTACCCGCGTTTACGTCATTTTCGATGACCACGGGGACGCCTTTCAAGGCCAGACTCAGTTGGTCAGCCAGCGGCACGGGATTTTCCCAATGCAAGTTTACCGCCCGCCTGACCACGCCCGAGGCGGGGTCGGCCGGACCCGGCACACAGGCCCCCACGGCCCCCACGTTCTTCAGCTGGAGGCCCGCTTTCTTGAGGGCCCGGCGAATGCCTTTCGCCATTTGCTTGATGATGGCATCCGGACCACCCGACACGTCCGTAGAGGCCTTGGCAGAGGCCAACACCTGCTGGCTGTCGTCCATAACGGCGCACAGCAGCTTGGTGCCGCCGAGATCGACCGCGGCCGTATGGGAACGGGTGATTTTGGTTGACTGTGAGGAAGAAGCCACGGACGCGATGTGCGGTCGGGTGGAGAAAAACAATGTAGTGAGCGCAGCAGGGCAAGTGTAGCATAGGGACACAACTCTTCGCACTGCACCAAGACCTGCAAGTCATTCAGGCGTCAGGTGCAGGGAAGGCCGCTGATTGAATGTGAACCACATCCTCGGACAGAGGGCTGCAGGCTGGTACCATAACCGCTCGGGTCCAGAGGTTCCAAGGAAATCATGGTTCCCTATTTGCCGGAACTGGCGCAGATCGGATTTGTGGCTGTCAGCTTCGATCCCTTTCAGCACTGTGTGTGGCGCCTTGAGATCCCGCAGGCCCCGCGGATCCGCGTGACAGGCAATGAGCGGCGTGGGCTCTCGCGCACTCTGCATCGGATGGCGACGCTGGACTGGCTGCGACCCCGCTCCCCTGCGCGGGCGGGCGAACCGAATGACCTAGCCTGTCAGGCGGCCATCCCCTTGCCCCACAGGGGTCGTTGCCGTCCTGCGCCTTCCATCCCGCTGGAAGGCAGTGCAGACGATAGGCAGATGCCTCCGGCTAGATCCCAACGGTTCGCCCGACAAAGCGCGGACACAGACAAGGAACACCCTCGGCAGATGCGCGTCTCCTTGCACGCGGGAATGGCACGTCGCTGCATTCCTGAGACATGGGTCAACATCAAGGCTCGGTTTCAGACTCGCCTGGCAATTGCAGGGGCGGATTCGTGATCACGTTGTATCGGGAGATTGAGTCGCGTGAGGGCGGACAGGGAATCTGGCTTGCCCTGTGCCTGACCGTGCTGTTGCTGGCCGTGGTGGTCTCCGCACATGTATTTCAGATCCAGAAAAAGATCTTCGGGATTCGACAGCAGCGGGATTCTCCGCCCCAGGCCGCCGTCTGGGCGCCAGGCCGGGACAAAGGAGAGCAAGCCTGTGAAGACCTGCTAGGCCAGAACCGTGCAGACTGGTCCGCAGGGCAGACGGCTGTACCGGCCTTGTTTGTAGTGCAACCGGGCACGGAAGTGACGTCCATCTGGCTGGGGCAACAGGCCCCGGGCGTCGGATCGGCGGGCCCCAGCTATTCCTCTGTTTGGCAGGATGTTTCCTTGCCGGTACAGGTCGAATCGCTGACACTGACCTGGTCTTGGCGACTTCAGACCTCTGAAGCGCCCGCGGCCGTACCCGGTGCGAAAGCGGACCGGCAGCAGGCATTGCTGTTGGATAAAGAAGGGGAACTACTGGAAGTGATGCACAACGCCCGCACCCAGACAACCCAAGTGACGGATCAGAGACATAATCTTTCCCCTTATGCCGGCCAGACTGTGCGAGTCTATTTCAATGCCTACAACGACGGCTCCCCCCAGTCGACCTCGTTGCGCCTGGATCACTGGGCCCTGTGGCACTGCCAGCCCCTGGCGGCAACCACAGACTCGGGGGACCCGGGAAATGCCCGCGGCGCGCTGCCGTCCGAATTTTCAGACTGGGGGCCTGCGACGCGGGGTTTCAGCCTTTGGATTTTGTCCATACTGGCTTTTGTGGCCTTGGCCGGGGTGGGTTTGGTGGAAAAAGTGCATAACAAGACCGAATCTCAACGGTAGCCAAGGTCCATGCGGACTGTCTCCCCCGCGGGTGCCTTGGCCGTTATCGGATTCCTCCACCCCATGCCTGGCAGCATGGAGGTGGAAAGATCGAAAGCTATAATTATAGCTCAAAACAGGCGCTATAATTTGGCTATGGTGACAATGACCGCAGACCTAGCCAAAGGAAAAACTTCTGTAGAGCCTCCCCAGAGATCCTTGGATCTGCGAGTTGTCACCTTTGGCCCGCACGATCAGCCGGATGGATTTCAGGCTCTGGCGGCCGAGTGGGACACGTTGGTCGATACGTCCGCGGCCCGGCCCTTTTTCATGCGGCTGGCCTGGCAGACCGTGTGGTGGGAGAACCTGGGTCTGGGCGAACGTTGGATCACCGCCTACTACCGGCCCGACACGGGCGAGTTGGTGGGCATTCTCCCCCTCTATCTTCTTTCGGGCGCGGATTCCCATCACGAGGGCCGCCCGCAGCTGAGTATCGTGGGCTGTATTGAAGTCAGCGACTATCTGGACGTGATAGTCGCCACCGGTTGGGAATCCGCGGTTTATGCCGCCTTTCTGGGCTGGTTGTATAGCGACGCGGCGCCGGCTTGGGAGGTCGTGGATCTCTGCAATCTGCCTTCGGTCAGCACTACCTACGTGTGGCTGCCGGAGATGGCTCGGGCCCGTGGCGCCACCGTCAAGGTGTTTCAAGAGGATGTCGCGCCGGCCATTGCCCTACCAGCGCGATACGCCAGGTATCTTGATGAGAAGGTGGAGAAAAAGCAGCGACACGAGATCCGGCGCAAGCAGCGGCGCATTGAGAGAGAAGCGGAAGTCGGGCTGTATATCGTCGGTCCGGAGCACGATCTGGACCGCGAAATTTCCCGGTTCATTCGGCTGCAAAGAGCCAGTCGGGACGACAAGGCAGAATTCATGAATGCGGAAATGCAAACCTTCTTCCGCAACATGGGCAAGGTCATGTTCCAGGCGGGTCTCCTGCGTCTCATGTTCCTGACCTTGAACGAAGAACCTGCGGCCGCCCTGTTTGCCTTCTCCTACGACCGGCGCCTCCTGCTGTACAACAGTGGCTACGACCCCCAGTTGCATGCCCAGCTCAGTCCCGGTTGGGTGATTCTCTCCTACGCCATCCAGTATGCCATCGCCTCGGGGCACCAAGTCCTTGACTTCATGCAAGGCGACGAGGAATACAAGTTCCGTTTCGGCAGCGTGGACTATCCTGTCATGCGTGTGTTGCTGGAGCGATAGTTTCCGCGTTCAGGCTTCAGATTTCCCTCAGGTCGGGCAACGTGGCGTTTGCGACCACCGTGTCCACCTGTCCTTGCCGCAACCGGACTTGTCCCGGTCTTCCCCCCTTGAGCCGCGTCACGTGCCGCTTTGCCGTGACGGAGACTGAAACCCTGTTCTCGCCCCGGCTCTGCGAGAAGTAGGCTGCCAATTGTGCGGCCGCCATCACGGTTTCGGGAGCCACGGCCTGACCGCCGGTGCATACCACTACATGGGAGCCAGGCTGTGCTCTCACGTGCAGCCACAGATCCCGGGCCGCGGCGTGGGTAAAGGTCACTTTGTCGTTCTGACGGGCGTTTCTGCCCACCAAGATGCGAAAACCATCGGGACTGACAAAAACGCGGTGGCCGCGAGTTGGTTTGGGAGGACGGATCGGCGGCTTGTTGCGCCGCTGGGATCGATACAGACCCGACGCTTCCAGATCCAGGCGCACAGCCTCGATGTCCGCCCGATCTTGGGCCGCGGCGAGGTCCAGAGTCAACTGATCCAGGTACTCCAGATCTTCCTCTAGCTTCCGTATGCGCGCCGGCAGAATCTGTGCCGCTCTCTCCAGTTTGCGGGCGCGCTGAAACATGCCTTCCGCCTGCTGCACCGGCGTCATGTCCGTACGCAACCGAATCTCGACCTCGAGTCCGTCTTCTTCGCTTGGGATGGAGATTGAATCCTGACGCGGGGCAATGTCGCTCTGCAGCGCCAAAAGCCACTGGGCCTGCCACCTCAGTTCCGCCGCGGCGCCTTCCTGCGGTAGATCCTTGTGCGTGGCATCCAGTCTGCGCCGGGCCCGGTCCTGGGATTTTCGCAAGGCCAGCTGCACTGCAGCCCGGACCCCATGATAGGGATCGCTGGAAACCCGCTGCGCCCAAGCCTCGTGCAAGTGGGCCACAGGCTGGGCGTTTGGCAGATGCCGAATGGGAAAAGGCGCGTAGATTTCCTGCCGATCGTTCCGCAGAGCCTGACTGGGCTGCCATTGACCTGTGGAGATCGGTAGCCACAGGTCTTTTATCACGGACACCAGCAGGGCCGGATCCAAGTCCCGGACCTCCACATCCACGGCGCCTGTCACACGGTACACAATCTCCCGCGCCTGCGTGGGGCCAATCCCGGCCAGCACACGAGGCAAAGCCTGTACGGCCTTGGCCTCTCCCTGCAACGACAGTTGATCTGCCAAGGATTCCGGACTGCAATCCAGCGGCGACAGGCGATGCGGCAGGGGCGGTGGCGCATACGGTTGACCGGGACGCAGCCATCGGGTTGCCTGCTTGGAGACTTGGTGCAGCTGGCCCAGAATGCGACCTTCCGGATTGACGAGCAGCAGGTTGCTGCGTCGCCCTGTCAATTCCAGGATGAGCCGGGTCCGGCCCCGTTGCCGGTGATGCAGATGGATCACAGCCACTCTTTCGATGGGGTTGGGCTGGACCAGTTCGGTCAGTATCCCGCCACGGGCATATTTGCGCAGCAATTCCAGCAGGGAAATGACGTTGGATTCGCCTCGCCGGGGCTTTGGTGTCTGCAGGGCCAGCCAGCTGTCCGGCCCCTGCACATGCAGGGAAAGGTATCGACGTTGGCGTTGGGCATATAGCTCCAGAGTCATGGTATGCGCGTCCGGCATCAGTGCCTGCTGCACCCGCGCTGGCGTTCCCAATGTCTGCAGTTCCTGTACTATACAGGCCAAGGCCAGAGCATCCAAGTGCATCTCAGATCTCCTGCACGCCGGACCCTGGATCATCTAGGAGAGTTTTGTAGATGTAGAGATGCCGTTGGATTACATCGTCCCAGGTGCGGCCCTCTATCACGGTCGCTGCGGCCCGGCGCGCCTTTTCCTGCCTCTCGGCAGAATGAGCTGTCTCTTGAATGGCGTTGGCCAGCGCCATGGGATTCCGCGGGGACACGGCAGGCAGATCGGGAGGCAGCAAATCCGCATCCTGCGGCGTGGTCGTGAGGGTCACGCAACCCTGCGCCAGGCAGGCCATCAGAGAACTGCGGCGGGCGCTGGCCCCCGCCGTGAAAGGCATCACCATCATGTCGCAACAGGCCATGGTTGCACCAATGGTCTCGTTGTCCAGATATCCTGTCCAGATGACGTGATCTTGCATGCCGGACATTTGGATCTGGCGCAGCAGGTTGGCATGGAAATCCGGATCGGTCTGAGTCTCTTGCTTCCCATGCCCGCCGATAAGCATCAGCCGAGCCGGCTCTCCACGACGGCGCAAGATGCACAGGGCCTTCACCAGGGTCTGAATTCCCTTTCCCGGCAAGGCCAGCCCCATATGCCCCAACAACAAGTCGCCTGGCTGCACCCCGTGTGAAATGCGGATGGCCACCCGGTCTTCTACATTGCCGTGGTGTACCGGTATCAGGCTGGGCACGGGAATTTCCCAGGCATGGAAGCCGGCGGCGTGTAGCCGGGCGCAATCCTCGGGATTGGTGCCGATTATCACCTCGGCAAAGCGGGCGGGCCACAGAGTGACCCAGTCCCGCACTCTCCGTCCAATCTTGGGCAGCAGGTAGGGGGGTAGCAGGTCGTGATAGGTCCAAGCCACGTGCAGGCCTCTGCGCCGCCATCTGCGGGCCGCCAGGTTGATACGGGGATTCATGCGGAAGGCCCCTGTCTGGTACTGCACATGCACCCAAGTGTGATCCGCGAGATCCACCATTCTGTCCAACTGCCGGTGGGCCGCCTTTCCCCAAGGCTGGATCAGGCGGAGGAGGTGGTAGCCTGGATCCGGTTCCCTAGGGATGTCTGCAGGACTGTTGACGGCCACCACGGACATGTCCACGCCTTGGGCGGCTAAATGGGTGGCCAGCTGCTCGGTGTAACTGCCCACTCCACCGGGGCTGGGGGGGAATTCTCCCGAAACTAAGATCACGTGCACGTGTCAGAACTTGTCGATCGACAGGAATTGCCGGTGGGAGATCCAGCCACAGCCTCCAGCCACGCCTCCTGTTCCTGCAGCTTGGGCAGCAGCAGGGATTCCGGTGCCGCTGGATCTCCATATTCCACCAACACGCTGCGCGTCAGCCGGCCAGCCAAAGTCAAGCGATGCACTTGGTGCCATTGCAGGGAAAACTCGGGTCGACCCGTGCGGTGCAGAATCAGCTTCTCGGCATCGCAATGCACCCGAGCCCCTGCCCACTGCACGTGCCACAGGGTCAGTCCGCCGCAAATCAACGCCATCACCAGCAGGCCCGAGTCCCGGGTCTGCCCATAGATATACCCCATGTACAAGGTCAGAGCCGCCAGTCCGACGGCCAGCAGCGGGTATTGACGGTGGACTGGAAACACTTGGGGGGCATCGGATTTCCAGCGAATCACTCTCAGAGTTCTCCTGCCGTGACAAAGAGGCGGGTGCAGTGCACCAGCGCGCGGGCGAAGTCCTGCACTCGATCCAGATCCTTGCCATCTGTCAGGTTGTCGCCTTCGAAGCGCCGGTACACGGAAGGCAGCGACACCTGTTGGGGAATGCAGTGGCCGCCGACACCGCGCACAACGGTGCGCAGATGGCTGAGGGCGTTCACGGCTCCCATGTCTCCTCCGGAAATTCCGATCAGACCGAAGGTCTTCCCGCCCAGCTCGTCATTGCTCAGGAGATCCAAGGCGTTCTTTAACACTCCGCTGTAGCTGTTGTGATACTCCGGTGTTGCCAGGACCAGACCGTGGGCCGCTTGCACGCGCCGATGCAGTTCTTGGGCCCATGGGTGGTCGGGTTGATCATCCGGGGCCTGGCACATGGGCAGCTGCAGTTCGGCCAGATCCAGAAGATCGGCGGCAGCTCCCATGGCCGCTATCTCTTCCATGACCTGGCACAGCAGCTTGCGCGTGTAGCTCTGCGGCCCCCGCAAACTGCCACAGATTCCAACGATACGTACACTATTGGGGGTCATGAAAGTGCAGCCTTCTCGCTTCAAGCGCAATGTCGCGTAGGCGCGACGACCCCGAAAGTATAGCCATTGCCCTTCTTTCCATCCCTTGAGAGGTTGCCTAGGCGACAGGGTCTGTCGCCCAGGCCTGCCGCAGGGCGCTTTCGGTCGGAAGCCGCGGAATTCCAGCGCGCGAGGAGGCTGTTCCGGCCAGAGGAAGCGGCAACCCCCTTTATCCCCTCCAGCTTAGGGGCATGCCCCTAAGCTGGAGGGCGTCGGGATATCGGCCGCGTTATTCCTGATACTCGAAATCGAGAGGATTTTGGGCCAGGAGCTCAATCCAACCCTCGGCTACCCGATCCAAAGCCTCTTGGGGCGTAGCCTGATCCGACAGTGCGGCCGATGCACCCTCCGCCAGTCCAATGAACATCTCGAGCCACTGGGGCACACCAGGCGTGAACGGACGTCCACGGCTCAGGACTTCGCCATAGTCGGGCATATAGGGCTTGGCGGCAATCACGTCGGGGTCGCTGAAAACGCTCTTGCGAGCCGCCGTCATGCCAAAGTCGAGCATGCCCTCCTTGGCCCGCTGGGGGTTGCTGAGCGCCGCCATCAGATCGAATGCGGCCTCCTTGTGCGCTGACGTCTTCATCATCACGATGTTGTGCTGCACAAAGTTGCCCGTACCGCCTTCCGGGTAAGGTGCAATGGCCCAGTTGCCCACCACCTTGGATTTCTCCGGGTCGTCCAAGGCAGGCAGGATGAAGCCGGCCCAGCCTTCGTTGACAGCCACGTCCCCCGCTAGAAACGCATTGGCAGCGTCGGGATTGTCCCACGCCAGCAGGCCCGGAGGCGCGTAGTCCATCATGTGTTTCTTCAGCAGGGACAGCGCGGCCACCCCTCCTTCGCCGTTTATCAAGGGCTGCCAGTCTGGTGTCAGCAGGGGGGCGCCTTGGGCCCAGTAGCGGGCCAGGAAGAGCTTGACCAGCTGCGCCGGCACACCGGCGAAAGAGAGACCATGCATGGAACCGTCGGTATGGGCGTCCAGCAGGGCATCGTAGTCTGTCCAGGTGGTGGGAAAGACATCTATCAGGTCTGTACGGTAGAAGAGCACCGAAACCCCGCTTACAACCGGCAAGCCATAGCGGATCCCGGTATGGCCGGCAATGCCCTCTCCATAGCGATAGACGGGATCGAAGAAGCCGTCCATATCATAACCGCTTTCGGTCAGAAAGTCGTTGATCGGCTCCAGCTCCGGCCAGATGGTGTACTGAAATTCAATATCGTTGCAAAAGAGGTCAAACTGAGGGGAGCCCGATGCCAGATCCGCCTGGACTTTGGGCATAAGGGTTTCCCATGGTGCGAAATCAAACTCGACCTGAGCGCCCGTTTCGGCGGTAAAGAGTTCAGACCAAGCCCGGAAGGCAGGTTCGTAGTCCGTGCCGGCCTGGGTCAGCATGCGCAGAGTTACACCGTCGTATTTCTTGCCACTGGAAGCGCTTTCGGCGGCCGCGGGCTCAGGGGCCGCCACGGGAGGGACGCCGGTGGGTCCGCAGGCGGCTAACAGGGATCCGGCGCCCAGAGTTCCGAGGGCCTTGAGAATGTCTCGGCGATGGTATCGGTAAGGTCGATTCATGGTAGCTGTTTCCTTGTAGTGAAATCATGGGCCAAGATACTGTGAAGAGGGTATGTCGGCCGCAACGGCAGGCGTGTCGCCCGACCCATCGGCGTCGGACTTTTTCATCTTGGGAAGTGGGAGTTGAAGAACGCAGGCTGCCCTTGATGGACAAATTGTATCTGAATTCAGGAATTGTGAAAAGGGCCGCCGGTTGAACAGAAGGCACATCGGCGCTGAAAGCCGCGCCAACGGATCCGGCAGAGACGGCCCAGTGCAGCCAAGACAGACTTGAAAGAAAACCATCTGAAAATGGACACTTCGATCCCGAGCCGGCAACGCGCCCCGGTGGGCAAGGCAGACCCTCAAGGGCGGCCGTGTCCATGCATTGCAACTCTTCCTGACTACAGGATACCAGTTACGAAAACCCGATTTGCCGACAGATGGGAATCCGCGCACTGATGGTCAACGGCAGGTTCGGCGACCGAGTTTTTCCAGTTTGAGTCGTGTTGTAAGATGAAGTCGGTGCGGTCTGTGACCGGGCTCTTCTAGGCAACCGTGGCGAGGAATCCGTATTTGCATGCATCTTTCGGAATGCACAGGGCACGCAGGTGTCGAGGGGATTGATAGGCATGCCTGACCGCAGTCCTCTCGTTTCTGTCGCAGGCTCCGATGCGGAATCCACCGTGGTGGTGCAGGACCATCGACGCGAACGAATCGTGTCATGGCTGTTTGTCAGTCCCGCCCTGATCTTTCTCCTGCTGACCTCCGTATACCCTTTGCTCTACAGTCTGCGGCTCAGCTTCTATTCTTGGAACATGAGCGTGCCCAATAGTCAGCCGCTTTTCATAGGCCTTCGCAACTACACCCGGCTTTTTCAGGATCCCGTTTTTCAGTCGAGCGTGAAGACCACCCTGCTTTTTGTCGGGACGGCGGTGACCATCGAGTTCCTGCTGGGGCTGGGGCTGGCCCTGCTGGTGACGACCCGGATTCGCATGGTAGGCCTGATTCGCACCCTCCTGCTGATACCCTTGATGATGACGCCGGTCGTGGCCGGCGTACTGTGGCGCACTCTGTATCATTCCACCTACGGCGCACTCAACTATTTCATCCGCCTTGTAGGCATTCCCGCTCAAACCTGGACCGGAAATCCAGAGCAGGCGCTGGCTGCCGTAATCGCCGTGGAGATATGGCAGCAACTGCCGGTGGTCGTCTTCATTCTGGCCGCGGGTATTCAGTCGCTGCCACTGGATTTCTACAAGGCCGCCCTTGTGGACGGCGCTTCGGGTTGGCAGATTTTCCGGGAAGTCACCTTGCCTCTGCTCAAACCCGTCATCTTGGTGGTCCTGCTCCTGCGCATTATGGATGCCTTCCGGATATTTGATGTCATCTACACCCTGACGTTCGGGGGACCCGGCCGCGTCACGGAGGTGCTGTCCATCTTGATCTACAAGAATGGCCTTCAGTTCTTTCAGATTGGAAAGGCCAGCGCCATGTCGTGGCTGTTTCTGCTTTTCATCTTTTTGGTCGCCATTTTCTTCATCCGCGAAATACAGGGCCGGGAACGGCGCGAAGTGGCCTGAATGGTTTCCCGACGCCCCTATGTTCTGCAACGTCGCGCAGGACGGCTTGGGCTGTATCTGGCCACGGCCGCCATCTTGGTCGCCGTGACCTTTCCGGCCTATTGGTTGGTGACGACTTCCTTCAAGTACGAGGTGGACACCATCGTCTCGCCCCCGATTATCCTGCCCCTGCGCGGCACGCTGGGAAATTATCTGGATGTGTTGCGGGTCGAGGGAATTGGCGGGTTCTTTTTCAACAGCGCCTTGGTCGCCTTGGTCAGCACAGGCTTGGGGGTTTGGTTGGGTTCCATGGCGGCCTATGCTCTCTCCAAGTTCTACCTGTCCTACCGCATTCGCCAGGTCATCATGATCTGGATCTTGGTTGTGCGCATTTTTCCTCCGATCACGACGGCCATTCCCTATTTTGTCATCATCCGCAACTTGAATCTGTCGGACACCCATGCAGCGCTCATCCTGACCCATACCGCGTTCACGTTGCCTTTCGTGATCTGGCTTATGCTGGGATTCTTTCAGGACTTGCCGGATGCCATTGACAAGGCGGCGATGATTGACGGCTGTTCGCTTTGGCAGCGCTTTCGCCAGATTACCATGCCGCTGGCCTTACCGGGCATTGCCGTCACCGCCATCTTCACCTTCATCTTTTCGTGGAATGAATTCCTGTACGCGTCCATGCTGACCTCGCACACAGCCAAGACCTTGCCAGTCGTGATCGCGGGCTACATGTCCGACAAGTTTCTGCGCTGGGGCGAGATGTCGGCTCTTGCCTCCCTCATGATATGTCCCGTGATGCTCTTTGCCGGTCTCACCCAGCGTTATCTGGTACGCGGCCTCACCTTTGGCGCCGTCAAGGAATAGCGCACCCCGCCATGGCCCAGCTCCGTTATCGTCATGTCGGCAAGCGCTTTGGATCGGTGCATGCCCTCGAGGATCTGAATCTGGCGGTGGAAGACAGGGAGTTTGTCACACTGGTGGGCCCTAGCGGCTGCGGGAAATCCACCACTCTGAACTTGACGGCCGGACTGGATGATCCCAGCACGGGCGAGATCTACATTGACGATCAACTCGTGAACGCAGTGCCGCCCGGCAAACGGGACCTTGCCATGGTGTTTCAGAGCTATGCCTTGTATCCGCACAAGACCGTCAAGGAAAACATCGGGTTCGGGCTGAAGGTGCGCAAAATGCCGCAGGCGGAGATTGAGAGGCGCGTGCAGGATACCGCGCAATTGCTGGAGATTGCCCACCTGCTGCATCGCAGGCCAAGACAGCTGAGCGGTGGCCAGCGGCAACGGGTTGCGCTCGGCCGAGCCATTGTCCGTAGTCCCAAGGCTTTTCTGTTGGACGAACCCCTCAGCAATCTGGACGCCAAACTGCGGACGCAGATGCGAGCCGAACTGAAACTGCTCTTTGCGCGGATCCAAGGAACCGTGCTCTATGTAACGCATGATCAAGCCGAAGCCATGACGCTGAGCCATCGTGTCGTGGTGATGAATCAAGGACGGGTACAGCAGGTGGGGACCCCTCTGGACGTGTACAACTATCCGCGCAACCTGTTTGTAGCGGGATTTCTGGGAAGTCCCACGATGAATTTTCTCGCTTGTCATCTGCAGGCCGAATCTGGGCGCTGGCAGGTGTTTTTGGAAAACATGCCCGAGGCCGTGCTCTCGCTGTCCGAAAGGGATCTGTTCGACATGGGTCTGGCAGATCGTCGGGAGCAGCTCCAAGGATCCGCCATGCTGGGCATTCGACCGGAAGATATCGTGTATGGGCCGCCGGCGGGAAAAACCGCTGTTCCCTGCCAGGTGGCGGTGGTGGAACCCATGGGCTCCCTGAACCTGCTGGTGGTTGCCGTAGGAGAACAGCGAGTCACAGTCAGCACGGGTCCCGACCGGATGTTCAAGGCGGGAGAACGGGGTCGGATATCGTTCAGTCACACGAAAGTGCATTTTTTTAACAAGGAAGATCAACGGAATATACGCATCCGAGGCTGATCTTGGCGGCTCCGATGGCCCCCGTCCTTGACATCCCGGGAGTGGCGTGAGCGCGGTTCTCGCCGTGTGCTGCAAAGACGGGAAGTGCGTCCCGTTCAAAGAGAATCCAGCGGATAAACGGGACGCCGGAGATGCTGATAAGGAAATCGGTGCAGGTTCGAGGTGCATAGGCCTGACGTATCCATTTCAATGACATGCGCCGCGATGGGAAGATAGGCCGTACGATAGGCCACCGCCGCCTTGACCACGATCATCTTCTGCGATTCAGGTTCGATGCCGATGCCGCGCAGTTGCGCCAGATCAAAGGGCGGAGTCTTGCGGGTATTGAGCACAAGGTTGATGCCTTCAATGCGCATCCAGGCGGTTGGGCCCATGTTCAAGGTGTTGCCATAGAATGCGGCGAAATGGTGTTCTTGGAGCTCGCAGGGATAGATGCCGTCGGAAACGGCCATGACTTTGCCGGTGACAGTGACAGGCTGACCATGCCAGCTGTCCGTTTTGGCTCCTACCGTCAAGGTCAGCCGGGCCCCCTTGCCGGCTGCATGACAGAGAGCGACTGCTTCCGGATCGGCAAGCGCCACGGTGCCCTCTTGGACGCGGGCAGCCAGCATGGCCTGCAAAGCTTCCGTGCCGTCGCCGGGGCTGCCGCCGCCAATGTTGTCCGCCGAATCCACTAGGATGGTCGGTCCGGATACCGACTGCAGGGCTTGCTCGACTGCTTGGCTGGGAGGCAGGCCCTTGAACGTGGCGGTGTCTTGGTGAGACATGAACAGCGCGTCCAATTCGTCCGCCAGCTCCTCGGCCAGACGGGTTTCCCGATCGGTGACGACGATGACGCTGGGACCGGTCCATGGGGTGTCTGCGTATGCGAATCCCCCCAAGATGCTGATGGCAATCACCCTGTCGTCCCGTTCCAGTGCGCGGGCCCGGGCATGCAGAGCCTGCAACGGCAACTCGTCTGTGTCAGTGCATTGGGGAGCCAGCAAGAGCCGTGGATGACGAACCGCGACAACGGGACGAATCTGGCCGCACAGGCAAGCCTTTAGAATCGCAACTGCTTCCAATCCTCGGGCGAACAGATCGATGTGGGGATTGGTGTCGTATGCCAAGAGGACATCCGCGTGGACAGCCAGCTCAGGATTGACGTTGCCGTGCATGTCCAGCACCATCACGATCGGCACGTCCGGGCCTACGATGCGGCGCACACGATCTGCAATGTCTGTTTCCGCATCCCATGTAGTCTCCGACATCATGGCGCCGTGCAGGTGGAGGAGGAGTCCGTCTATGGGCAGAATATTCTCCAGACTGGAAGTCAGCCTGCCGAGCAGCGTCTTGTAGGCTTCGGTCGTGACAATGCCAGCTGGCATCGCCGCTGCATAGAATGTCGGCAGGAGTTGCCAGTGTTCTCTCCCTAGGCCCTCGATCATACCTCCCAAGCACGAGCGCGTACCCTCTAGGGCGGCCACCAGCGCTTTTCCGGCGTACCAGGTCTCTTGGAAAGCGGCCAAGTCCGTTGGAGTTGGTGCAAAGCCATGGGTCTCGTGCAGCAGACCGCCAATCGCGATTCTCTTGTTGGGTGCAGTGGACATCTCAGCTCCTGAGGAAAGGGATCTGGAATTCAAGTGTTGGATGGATGCCTGTTGCCATGCCGCGCGCACGAAGTCTGGCAAGACGGCCTCGGTTGCAGTGTATCCTTGGCGACTGTGAGATCACAAGCTCATCATCTCAATCTCCGAGCGTGAGCGCCTTCTTTGTTCTCTTGATCGGCCCGTTGGCCCGTGTACATCTGCAATCTACGGCCTGGCCCGGTTGTTCTTGGGCCTTCCGCCTTGGGCGGCCCAATCCCGGCGCTGCCGGGGCTTTCTCCTTGCCCTTGCCAGCTCCCCAGACGAATGGTCGGCGTCCTCGGGATTTCGTCGCGGATATCGTCACGCGCTCCCTTGTCAATCATAGAAAACAAATTCGCTCTTAATTGTCTACACTAATGCGGCGACGCTTGTAGCCGCGGGCGTGGATGTATTACGGCTTGGCTGAAAGGTTGGCGACAGAATGGCGTTGTGTCAGGAACGGAAACCCACCCCGGTGCGCGTCATTGATTACGAGCAGAGTACCTACCGCACGACTTTCTGGCAGAAGACCAATCGACAGTACGAAGATGCGACAGAGCGGCTGGCATTGCAGGACCTGCTGCCGGCCGCCGGCAGCAGGGTTGTGGACTTGGGGGCAGGCTTTGGTCGCCTTGCCAATGAATATCACCGATACGAACAAATAGTTCTGTTTGACTACAGCCGCTCCATGCTGACACAGGCCGTGGAACAGTGGGGCCACGATTCCCGCTTTGTCTTTGTGGCGGGCAGCGTGTATGCCATGCCCTTTGTCGCCCATAGCATGGAGGCCGTGGTCATGGTGCGGGTCATGCACCACCTGGCCGAGAGTCTCTCGGCCCTGCGGGAAATAGACCGCGTCTTGCAGACTGGGGGCACGGCCATTCTCGAGTTCGCCAACAAGCGCAATCTCAAGTCTATGCTGCGTCATGTGTGGCGCGGACAGGCTTGGTCTCCCTACGACCCGGAACCGGTGGAATTCGCCAAGATGCATTTCAACTTCCACCCGTTGTGGATGCAGGAGCAATTGAGATTGACCCAGCTCCGGTGCGAGACCACGTACAGTGTTTCCCATTTGCGGCTGCCTGCGTTGAAGAGGCTGGTGCCGACCGCTTGGTTGGCGCAGGTCGACAGTCTGCTCTTTCGCCCCGGAGGGAAGTATCCCTTGGGCCCCAGCGTCTTTTTGCAGATCCGCAAGCAAGGGTCGCGCCAGGCTCCGGTGTCCCCTTCAGGCCCCGACACCCCGGCGGGAGACTGGCTGCAGTGCCCACTCTGTCGGACAGCGACGCTGATGCAGTCCGCGGCCACGGCGCTGACCTGTATGGAATGTGAAACGGTCTATCGCCAAGAGGCTGGCATATGGGATTTCAAGAGCGTATTGCACAGTGAGAGTGATCAGGAACAAGGAGCGAGAGCGAAATGGCACAGTTGAAAGCAGAGGTGGCCATTGAAAATCAGGAAGTCGGCAGCGGGGCAGCTGCCGACTTCAAGGAACGCATGCTGGCGCTGGGAGAAGAGCGTGGCTTCGTAGAGTTCAAGGACATTCTGGACGCTTGGCCCGAGGCCCACGAGAACACGGAGACGTTGCAGGAGGTGTTTGTCGACCTGATGCAGCAGGGGGTCGAAATTGCCGGTCAGACCGAAATGGACAGTGAGGAAGAGGACGAGACCGTGGATTCCGATCTGCTGCAGCACGCGGTCCCGCTGCAGGAAAGCTTCAACGACTCGGTCGCGTTGTACCTGCGCGACATCGGCAAGGTGGATTTGCTCACGGCCGTCGAGGAAGTGCAATTGGCCAAGCGCATCGAGGCCATGGAAGAGGCCAAGTGCAAGTTGGCCAATCCGGACCTGAATCTGACGGAAGACGAGAAAGATGATCTGCAGTTCATCATCATTGATGGCAATGACGCGGTGGATCACCTGATCTCCGCCAACTGCCGGCTGGTGGTGAGCGTGGCCAAGAAATATACGAATCGGGGCGTGCCGTTCCTGGACTTGGTGCAGGAAGGCAACAGCGGCCTCATCCGCGCGGTGTCGAAGTTCGATTACCACCGCGGCTTCAAGTTCAGCACCTATGCCACCTGGTGGATCCGTCAGGCCGTAACGCGTGCCATTGCCGACCAGGGCCGCACCATCCGGGTGCCGGTGCATATGCACGAGCAAATCAATCGCCTCATTCGCGCGCGCCACACGCTGTCGCAGCAGTTCGGGCGTGAACCCACGATCGACGAACTGGCCATGGAACTGGAAGTCATGCCCAGCAAAGTGGAGCATGTGATTCGGGTCAACCAGCAACCCCGCAGCCTGGAACAGCCGGTGGGGGAGGAAGAGGACAGTGTGCTGGGCGACTTCATTCCGGACGAGGACGCCGACAGTCCGCCGGATCTCACAAACCAGCAGATGCTGCGTGAGGTGATCGAGGATGTCATCCAGGATCTCACCCCGCGGGAGATTCACACTTTGCAACTTCGCTTCGGAATGGTGGATGATTATGCCTATACCTTGGAGGAAGTAGGCAAGAAATTTGGCATCACGCGGGAACGTGTACGCCAGATCGAAACCCAGGCTCTCAACCGGCTGCGTCATTCCAGTCGCAAGAAGAGCCTGAACTGGTTTACGTAAAGAAGAAAGCCCTGTGTCCCACCTGGTAGGGACGCATAGGGAAAAAAGAGGAGTCAGCCATGGTGCCTCAAGCAGACAACTCGCAGAATGGTTTGGCTCCCGGCATGGACTCCGGCAGTGTCACGGCGTACCTGCTGGAGATCGGCCAGAAGAAAGGCATCGTCGAATACAACGACATTCTGAAGGTCATGCCACGGGCCGAACTGGCTCTGGACATCCTAGAGGATCTTTTTGCCATACTCGTCGATCGTGGCATTGACATCGGGCAGATCCAGGATGATCCGGAAGAGGAAGAGAGCGTCCGCGAGGAGCAGTCCGGTGCATTCTCTCTGCCCCCGGAAAGCATCAACGACACCACGACCCTGTATCTGCGTGAGATCGGACGGGTCGCCTTGCTCACGGCCAAGCAGGAAGTGTCCTTGGCCAAGCGCATCGAGAGAGCCGAGGCGGCCAAGCAGAAATTGCACGAAGCCGAAGCCAAGGCTCTGAACGAGGATCAGAAAGACGATCTGCGCTGGCTCATCCGCGATGGCGAAGATGCCCAAAACCATCTGATTCTGGCCAACAGCCGGTTGGTGGTGAGCGTGGCCAAGAAATACACGAATCGGGGCGTGCCCTTCTTGGACCTTGTGCAGGAAGGCAACGTGGGCTTGATGCGAGCCGTAACCAAGTTCGATTACCACCGCGGCTTCAAGTTCAGCACCTATGCCACTTGGTGGATTCGCCAGGCCGTAACACGCGCCATTGCGGACCAGGGCCGCACCATCCGGGTGCCGGTGCATATGTATGAACAGATCAACCGCCTGACCCGGGCCAACAGTCTCCTGTCTCAGGATCTGGGACGCGAGCCAACCATAGACGAATTGGCCGTGGAGCTGGAGGTGTCCCCCAGCAAGGTGGAACACATTATCCGCGTCAGCCAGCGGCCTCTCAGTCTGGAGAAACCGGTCGGGGAGGAAGAGGACAGTGTGCTGGGCGACTTCATTCCGGACGAGGACGCGGACAGTCCCCAGCAGTCCGCCCACCATCAGCTGCTGAGCGAGAAGATCGAGGATGTCTTTCAGAGTCTCACGCCGCGCGAGACACGCATTCTACAACTGCGCTTTGGATTGGTGGACGGCCACCCCTATACCTTGGAGGAGGTGGGCAAGAAGTTCGGCGTTACCCGGGAGCGCATCCGCCAGATTGAGGCTGGGGCCTTGAACCGCCTGCGTCATCCCAGCCGCAAGCGCAAGTTGAAGGGCTTCCTATAGCGAAGTTCAACTGTATCTCGCGGCTGGGGTCTGGGCGGCGTCCTAGAAATCCGTATTGGCTTGGGTGGAGTGGTTCTGAATGAACTGCCGCCGCGGCTCTACGTCGGAGCCCATCAGATCCGTGAACAGCCGGTCCGCATGGTCCGAGTCGTCCACAGTGACCTTGAGCAGGGTGCGGATCTCGGGATCCATGGTGGTGGCCCACAGCTGGTCCGCGTTCATTTCGCCCAGTCCCTTGTACCGTTGCTCCAGCATTACATTCTCGACTCCCGCCTGCCGTTGCATCCTTTCCAGTTCGCGTTCGTTGTACACGTATTGACTGGTGTTGCGGATCTTGCCGTTCTTCTTTTCGCGCACCTTGACCTTGTAGAGCGGAGGTTGCGCAATGTACAGATACCCGTCGTCGATGAGGGGCTTCATATACCGGTAGAAGAGAGTCAACAGCAAGGTGCGAATATGGGCGCCGTCCACGTCTGCATCCGTCATGATGATGATGCGGTGGTAGCGCAGGCCCTTGACATCGAATTCACTGCCGATACCGGTGCCCATGGCCTTGATCAAGGCTTGGATTTCCTTGTTTTCCAAGGCCCGACTGAGACTGGTCTTCTCCACGTTCAGGATCTTGCCGCGCAGCGGCAGGATGGCTTGGAACTGGCGATCTCGGCCCTGCTTGGCGGAACCGCCGGCACTGTCGCCCTCCACCAGATACAATTCTGATTCTTCCGGCTTGCGGCTGGAGCAGTCCGCCAGTTTGCCCGGCAGGGTCATGTTGTCCAGCAGTCCCTTGCGGCGCACCAGTTCGCGGGCCTTGCGGGCCGCGACGCGGGCTTCAAAGGAGGTCAGGCACTTGGCTATGAGCAGACGCGCCTCTGCCTTGTGTTCCGCCATCCACATGCCGAGGGCTTCGGCCACGGCGTTTTCCACCTGTCCACCGACTTCCTGGTTGAGGAGCTTCAGCTTGTTTTGTCCTTCGAACTGAGGTTCCGGCACCTTGACGCTGACGACGGCCGTCAACCCCTCGCGCGTGTCGTCTCCACTGAAATTGTCCGCGCCATCCTTGAGGAGCTTGTTCTTGCGGGCATAGTCGTTCAACTGCCGCGTCAAGGCCTTGCGCAGTCCGGTGAGATGGGAACCGCCATCCTGGTTGATTATGGTGTTGGCAAAGGCATACGTGACATCCTGCGCCCCTTCCGTGTATTGCAGACCCACTTCCACCTCGGTCTGGTCTATCGTGCGCTGAATGTGGATGGGCGGATGCAGAACCCGCCGGAAGCGATTCAGATACCGCACAAAAGTGGCCACTCCACCTTCAAAATAGAAAGTGACGTCTTCCGGGCTGGCGGGTCTCTCGTCCTTGAAGGAGATGATCACGCCACGATTCAGGAACGCCATCTCCCGGAATCGGTTGACTAGATCCGCGGTGTTGAAGACCACACCCTCGTCGAAGATGGAAATGTCCCGCAGAAAAGTCTGCCGCGTACCCGTCTGTTCAACGGGACACACGCCAGTTTCCTCGACTTCCGTGACGGGATCGCCGGTCTCGAATCTCTGACGGTAGACCTTGCCGTCGCGATACACCACAGTCTCCATCCAGGCGCTGAGGGCATTGACCGCGCTTACGCCCACGCCATGCAGGCCTCCAGAGACCTTGTACCCGCCATCTTCGGCCCCGAACTTGCCGCCGGCATGCAACTTGGTCATGACCACGGTCAAGGCGGAGATGCCTTCCTTGGCGTGGACACGCACCGGGATGCCGCGGCCGTTGTCCTGCACGGAGACACTTTCGTCTTCATGCAGGGTGATGTCGATGCGGTCGCAGCAACCTTGCATCGCCTCGTCCACCGCGTTGTCTACGACCTCGTAGACTAGGTGGTGCAGACCTTGCTGCCCGGTGCCACCTATATACATTCCGGGGCGTTTCCGCACCGGCTCCAGCCCCTCCAAGACTTCGATGTCCTCGGAATCATAGGTGTCGGTGGGCAGATCCAAGAGAGAAGTGGCCATGGGATTACCTGTCCTGTAGTGCAAAATATTCTGCGATGTCGTAGCCATGATTTTTTAGGTGGCGAGTACGATAGAAGATCAGAAAGGCCAATGAGACTGCGGTCCCGACGTATGCAAAGACGACTATAGCCACCAGAATTCCAATCCAGTGAGCCTGCAAGACGGTGACCAGCAACTCCAGCATTTGCTGCACTCCCAGCAAAATGAATCCTCCCAGAAGCAGGAAGGCCAGCGTGGAGAGAACATTCTGGCGCACCAAGTCCAAGCTTTGTTTCAGGGACTTCCATACGCCGAGACCATCCATCATAATGCCCGCGGCGGCATAGGTCTGGTAGAAGAGAAACAAGACGATCGCCAAGACAAGCAGGGTCATCAAGAAAGGCATCAAGTTCGAGAGAATAGCCAGTCCGGTCACCAGACTCAGCATCGTCAGGAGCAGACTAAGGGCAAAGGCGGTCCCGAACCAGAGTGCGATCAAGACGCCTACGTACAGCATGCCCTGCCCAAGGCAGCGGCTCATGGTGGCCGGCGGGCTGTCATGAGCCATGAACTCCCGGCCGTCGTCGGTCTCGTCTGTGTCGGTTTCGGCGTCCCGCCTGAAGTTGGGCACGAACTGCGCCAACCAATAGAGATGGCAGGCCCCGGTCATGGCGCCTGCCAGAATCAGAGACACCATCAGGACCAGGATTTCCGGCAGCGATGTGATCGACCAAGTAGGCGTAGGTCCTCGTCCCTGCACGTCAGGGGAGGAAACATACGCCGGAAGCCGGAAGAACGTACGGCCCACGAGGGGCAAAACATCCCCTACGTAGAGACGCGACAAGTCCAAGTCTGCCGTGAGAGCAAGTAGGCGGGCGGCGGCTTGGGGGTCGGCTGCCTGTCCGGCCGTGCCCAGGGTCTTCGTTTGGGTCCGTATCTCTTCCAGCAGTAAATCCACGCCTTCCATGCTGGCAGTGAGATCCACTGGTGGCATCAGAAAGACCACGATACTCAGCGCTATGGGCAGGATCAGCAGCTCAAAGCGCGTGGCCAAGAGACGAAAGCCCAAGGCTAGACTGTTTATCACGACGCCTTCATGTTTGTCATCAACGGGAGTGGGAATGCAACGGAGCTGCGGCCAAGCCTATGTCTCCTCCGCGCTCATTTGGCACAGGCCCACTCCGGAGCTGTATCCAACTTTGACTATTCAATATTATAAGTGTTTATGTGTTCTTATATTGTATTTTGCTTGCAATGAATTCTGTCTCAGGGCGCAAGAGTGCATTTTATAATTGAAGTTTTCCATAGCCAAGGAATTCAGAGTGGTTCCTACAGACTGCCTAGGCAGTCATTGTTTATGCTGTTGTCCAACGTTGACGGCTGGATTAGCGAGACGAGGATCGCCTCACAGGCAAAGGATGCAATGGCATGGCACATCTTCTCATAGAAGGGATGCATCCCATTTCGGGCACGATACAGCCTTCGGGCAACAAAAACGCGGCCATGCCCATGATGTGTGCCGCCGTGCTGACGGACCAACCGGTCACCTTGCGCAACGTGCCGCGCATTGGAGACGTGCATACGCTGTTGCAACTCTTGCAGGAGCTGGGGATGGAGGCCCAGTGGCTGAATCGCCATGTGCTGCGCTTGCAGGCCTGCAACTTGACCGCAGCGGAACCCAATGCGCAATTATTTCGTTCCTTGCGAGGTTCCCTTACCCTGATGGGCCCGCTGCTGGCGCGCAGAGGAGAATTCCAGGTTGCGGCGCCGGCCGGCGGCGATGACATAGGCCGAAGACGCATAGACACCCACCTGCAGGTGTTCCGGGCCTTTGGCATAGAGATCCAGGACCAAAATCCAGGCCAGTTCCACTTGCAATTGGACCAAGAGTTGACGGGTGCGGACATCTGGCTGGATGAGGCGTCGGTCACAGCCACGGAGAACGGCGTAATGATGGCGGCGGCGGCCCGAGGTACAACGATCATACACAACGCGGCCTGTGAGCCCCATGTGGAAGATCTGTGTCATCTGCTGGTGGCCATGGGATGTGCCATTGAAGGCATGGGGACCAACCGTTTGGTCGTCACGGGTTCCACTGCCTTGGGGGGAGCGGATTGCACCATCGGCCCTGACTACATGGAGATCGGCAGTTATATAGGGCTGGGAGCCATTACCCCGGGCAGGCTGTGCATCTCGGATGTCTTGCCTACCCAGCTGCGCTTGGTCGAGATGGAATTTCGGCAACGGCTGGGCGTGCGCATGGCGTATGAGCACCAGCCCAATGGCCGCGCCACGCTGGTCTTGGACAATGAACAGGAATTGGTCGTGCATCCCGACTTCGGCGGGTCTATTCCGTGTATTTGCAGCTCTCCCTGGCCTGGATTTCCCTCTGATCTGATCAGCATTGCACTGGTCATGGCTACGCAGGCCCGCGGTACAATCATGATTCACGAAAAGATGTTTGAAAGTCGTCTCTACTTTGTGGACAAGTTGGTGAGCATGGGGGCCCAAGTGATCGTCTGCGATCCGCATCGGGTCGTAGTGACTGGCCCCAGCCTCTTGTACGGCAACAGCGTCAGCAGTCCCGACATTCGGGCGGGCATGGCCCTGGTTTTGGCTGCCCTGTGTGCGCGCGGCACCACCCGCATAGCCCAGATAGAACTGGTGGAGCGAGGATACAGCGACATAGTGCCGACATTGACCCGTCTCGGAGCAGCCGTGGATCTGATTCCGTAAAAAGCCAGATAGAAAGGAGGATGCCAGGAACTTCGGACGGGGATTCAGAGTCGCTGTGCCGTGGAGGGATTTTCCGTTTGGCAGCGTCAAGGCCCGATTTGTCCATGCGCAAGAGCGAAGGTTCCATGGTCCTTCCTGTGCCTTGACGACAGAGTTCCCTTCCATGCCCCGCGTCACGGTTGGGCATGCGTGACTGCATCATAGCGTTGAACGGATTCTCCAAGTCGTACGCCATGACAGGATGATGGATTGGCTATACGGCAGGATCCGCCCAACTTATGTATCAGGCGCTGGGCGCGTCACACCCTGGACAACGGCGCCCATGCGATTGCACGACATGCCGCGCTGGTCCCACCGTGTCCAGACTAGGTGGAAACCTGTCTAGAGGGAATTGGAAAAACGGCGGTTTTGTTGCCAGCTCTGGATGTTTGGGGACTTGCCCAATGGGTTTCCAGACGGAGACCATTTCATTTTCCCAAAATGTGTCTCGCCTTGGGATCTCGTGCAAGAGGTTTTGCCTGACTCTGCCGCGAGAGGGCGGACGCTGGTGTTTCCCGTCGTTGCCTCAGTGGAAAAAGGCTGTGTATGGTATGCGATGGGTAGTTGCCTGCTCTTGATTCCCGCTCCCCTCTGTCTGCATCCCCATGATGGCGATGGCATATGGATTGACAACGAAGTGCATTTGACGGTTCGGCCTGTCGCCGCGGCAACGGTTGGCCATTAGGGTGTAGGTCCACAAATCGAAGGCATGTTTCACGTGAAACATGGGATCTTCCGCGTATCCTCCATCCTGTTCAGGAAGTGGGGGCAACCAAGGGGCAGATATGGAATGAGTGGGGATGAAGTACTCTATACTTAATACTTGGAACTGGCGTGTGAACACCCTCTGTCGGCTCTCGGGAGCGGTAAGGAAGAGATGCAAGGCATACAAGGCAACAGCGGCATGAAACCTGGGGTGCGGGCGGTGTTTACCGGCGTGGGCATGGTCTCGGCTTTGGGACTGGATGTAGCGACCTCGTGGAATCATATGCTGGAAGGCCAATCGGGTACGCGCTTGGCTGAGCACTTTGCGGAGTTCAAGGACTTTCCGCGCTGCACGGCCGCGTGGGTGGACTGGGATCCCTATGATCACATTGATCGCCGGGATGTACGGCGCACATCCCGGGCCACGCAGTTTGCCTGGAAGGCCACGCAGGAGGCATTGGCGCACGCGGAACTGGACTTGGCGCAAGTGGACGGCCGGCGGATAGCGGTTGAGATTGGCAATGCCTTCGGGGGCTGGGATCTGATTGAAAATCAGTCGCAGCAGTTTTTTGATCAGGGCTTTCGCAAGGTGAACCCGGGCATGTGCATCGGGGCCCTGATCAGCGGCACACCTACCTTTATCGGCATGCGTCTAGGCGTAACCGGAGTGGCCCACAGCTCGGTTACGGCCTGTGCCACCGGCATCAGCTCCGTTGGGGAAGGGGCAAGGCGCATCCAGGCGGGCGAAGCCGATGTGGTCTTGGCCGGAGGCAGTGACGGCTATGTCACTCCCTTGGCGGTTTCCATGTTCATGCGTATGGGAGCCATGACGCGCGAGACAGAGAACCCGGCGGCGGCCTGCGCCCCTTTCAGCGGCAACCGGGATGGCATGGTGGTGGGAGAGGGGGCTGGCGTTGTCGTGCTGGAGGCCCTGGAGCATGCGCAGGCGCGCAATGCCCCCGTTCTGGCCGAGTTCGGAGGCTACGCCTTGCGCTTGGATCCCAATGACTTCACCCATCCGGATCCTGAAGGCCAGTCAGCCTCCTATGCCATGCAATGCGCCTTGCAGGACGCGGATCTGGCGCCAGAGAACGTGGACTGGATTGTGGCCCACGGGACTGCCACCATAGCCAACGACAAAATGGAAACCAAGGCCATGCGCTCCACACTGGGGATCCACGCGGACCGCTGCCCGGTGACGGGCCTGAAAGGCATGTTGGGCCACGCCATGGGAGGCGCCGGCGCTCAGAGCGTCATCTCCATTGTGCAAGCCATTCAGGAAGGCGTGATTCCGCCCACCATCAACTATCGGAAACCTGATCCGGACTGCGACATGGACTATGTACCGAATACAGCCCGTACCCATCATATTGACGCTGCCTTGGCCAACGGCATTGGCATGGGAGGACAGTCTGCCTCGCTGGTCGTGAAACGCTTTGTCGCTTGAACTCGCCACACAGGATCCACCATGAAGCTGGAGAACCCTTTTCGTCGCGTGGAACGTCTTCGACGGGTCACCAATGTTCCGGAGAAGGAGGCCCACGAACGCACTCCGCCAGGACAGTTCCTGACTAGCAAGTTTCCTGTTCTGACCTATGGGCCGTCGCCGGAGATCAGGAACTTGGACGGCTACGCGCTCAAGGTTTGGGGTGAGGTGGAGCAGTCGGCGGAATTTTCTTGGCAGTCGCTGTTGGCCATGGACTCGCACACGCAGACCGTGGACATACACTGTGTCACGCGCTGGAGCAAGCTGGACACCACTTGGAAGGGCGTGTCGTGGCGCCATTTCCTGTCGCAGATCAAGCCGCGGGCCACAGCTTCCCATGTGATGGCCCATTGTGTGGGCGGATATACAACGAACATAAGTTTGGATGTTTTGGACGACGACGACACCATGCTGGCGTACGAATACGAGGGTCGGCCTCTAGAGCGGGACCATGGATATCCGCTGCGGCTGCTGGTGCCCAAGTACTATTTCTGGAAGAGTGCCAAATGGCTTGCCGGTCTGCAGTTCATGGCGCAGGACGAGGCCGGTTTCTGGGAAAGACATGGATACCACATGCGCGGCGATCCGTGGACCGAAGAGCGTTTCGGCTAGGGACTGCGCAGATCTCATGCCAAGCATGAACGCCACGCATCCGCCGCGGCTACCGGATGGCGGCCAATTCGGCACATGAAGGGAATCATTGTGGCAGGCGGGCAAGGCACCCGCTTGCGGCCTCTCACCTTGGCCGTGAACAAGCACCTGCTGCCTATCTTCGACAAGCCCCTTGTATATTATCCGTTGTCTGTTCTGATGTTTGCGGGCATTCGGGAAGTAGCCGTGATGTGCACACCGCAGGACCGCCCGCAATTTGAGAAAGTATTGGGGAATGGCCGCCAGTGGGGCATGGTTTTCACATATCTGGAACAGGATCACGCCCGCGGCGTGGGCGAAGTGTTCCTGCTCGGCAGAGACTTCATTGACCGCGCACCAGTCTGCGTGATCCTAGGGGACAACGTCTTCTATGGGCATGGGTTTCCCGAGCAGTTGCAGGCTGCCGGCGCTCAACCCGCCGGCGCGCAGCTTTTTGCCTATCCCGTGGCTGACCCCAGGGACTTTGGCGTGGTCGAGTTTGATGTCGACGGCCAGGCAGTGAGCCTGGAAGAAAAACCGGCCCATCCCAAGTCCCGGTATGCGGTGACCGGGCTGTATTTCTATGACACCCAAGTCTGCGACCTGGCCCAGGATCTGGCGCCTTCGGCCCGCGGTGAACTGGAGATTACCACCGTGAATCAGAGCTACCTGCGTCTGGGGCAGCTGCAGGTGACGGAGCTGGGGCGCGGGACGTTCTGGATGGACGCCGGCACCCATCAGTCCCTGCTGGAAGCCAGCCAGTTTGTGCAGACCCTGCAGGAACGGCAGGGCTTCGTGATTTCCGCCCCGGAGGAAATCGCTTGGCGGAAGAGTTTCATCTCTACGGATCAGCTGCGGAAATTGGGGGTGGCCATGGCCGGGAATCGGTATGGCCAATACCTGTGCAGCGTGGCGCAACGGGCCGCGTCTCTTTCCTGAACACTTTGAAAAATCTAGGCCTGTCTGCCGTTATAATGGCGATTCTGTTTTATACGGCTTGACGAAGGGGCGGCCCGCTACCTAAATGACTGCAGATTACTCCGTTCCACATCCACGATTGGTCACCCCGTACCAAGGTGACCTGGTTGATCTGATGGTGCCCGTCGGCGAAAAGGCGGACTTGAAGGACTACGCCAACCGACTGCCTTCTTTCCAATTGCACGAACGGGCCGTCTGTGACTTGGAACTGCTGGCGACAGGGGGATTTTCGCCTCTGACCACGTTCATAGGCAAGAAAGACTATGAACGCGTGCTGGCCGAGATGCGCTTGGCGGATGGCGTTCTCTTCCCCATTCCCATTACGTTGCCTCTGACGCCGACCCCGGAACTGCGCATGGGACAGGACATCACCCTGCGGGACGCCATGAACAACATCCTGGCCGTGCTGTCGGTCCGGGAAATCTGGAACTGGGACCTGAATCGAGAGGCGCAAAGCGTGATTGGTTCCACCAACATGCGGCATCCGCTCACCGCGGAAATGAATCGGTGGGGTTCCGTGTACGTGTCCGGTCGTCTGCAGGTGCTGGAGTTGCCCGCCCACTTTGACTTCATGGCGTATCGCCGCACGCCCCGTGAAACCCGTGCGGCCCTGGAAACAAGCGATCACACCAATGTGGTCGCATTCCAGACCCGCAACCCGCTGCATCGCGTCCATGAGGAGCTGACCAAGCGCGCCATGGCCCGAGTGGACGGCTCCTTTCTGCTGCATCCCGTGGTCGGCATGACCCGTCCCGGAGACGTGGACCATTACACTCGGGTCCGTACTTATCTGGCCTTGCTCGACAACTATTACCCGCAGGAAGATGTGCATCTGTCCCTGCTGCCACTGGCAATGCGGATGGCAGGACCGCGCGAAGCTCTTTGGCACATGTTGATCCGCCGCAATTTCGGGGCCAACCACATGATAGTGGGCCGCGACCACGCCGGTCCGGGTCCGGACTCGAAGGGCAACCCCTTTTACGGACCCTACGAAGCACAGGAACTGGCGGAAGAGCACAGCGTCGAACTGGGGGTCACGGTAGTGCCCTTTGAGAATCTGGTCTATCTCGTGGATGAAGGGCGCTACGAGGAAGAGAGCAAGGTCACGGGCAACCCCAAGACCTACGCCATCTCCGGTACCATGGTGCGCGAAGAATATCTGGACCATGGCCGCTTGCTGCCTGAGTGGTATACCCGGCCCGAAGTGGCGAAAATCCTGAAGGACAGTTATCCGGCCCTGTATCGCCAAGGGTTCTGTGTCTGGTTTACGGGATTGAGCGGATCCGGCAAGTCTACCACCGCCAACATTTTGATTCCGCTGCTCATGGAAATTGGGCGACGCGTCACCATGCTGGATGGGGATGTAGTGCGGACGCATCTCTCCCAGGGGTTGGGGTTCAGCAAGGAGGATCGGGACCTCAATGTACGGCGCATCGGCTTTGTGAGTGCCGAAATCGTGCGGCATGGCGGCGTGGTGGTGGCCTCGGCCGTCAGTCCCTTCCGATCTACCCGGAACGACGTGCGCAACCTAGTGGGTCCGGACAACTATATTGAGGTTTTTGTGGATACGCCCTTGGCCATCTGCGAAGAGCGCGACACCAAGGGCATGTACAAAAAGGCCCGGCGGGGTGAGATCAAGCACTTCACGGGCGTGGATGACCCGTATGAAGAACCGCACAACCCGGAAATCACGTTGGACACGGTGGGCCACACGCCGCGTGCCAATGCACAGCGTATCATGGAGCTGCTGCAACAAAGAGGTTTCATAGTTTGAAGTCTGACCTGCGGGCCAACGGAAACTCATGAATCAGCCCTCTGCCGATAAGCCCCTGCGTTCGGACACGGTAGAACAACCGGAACAACCGATAGAGGATGTGCCGCCTCTGGAGTTGCTCAAGCCGCTCTTCTGGGAAATGGTGACTATCATCGTGCCCGCGGCGCTGCTGGCTTTCGTCATACATCAGTTTGTGGCGGAAACCACAGTGGTATTTGGACAGAGCATGGAGCCTCAGCTGCAGCCGCGACAGCGGCTGGTAGTGGAGAAAGTGACCTACCGCTTTCGGTCCCCGCATCGCGGCCAGATGGTGGTGTTGGAAGTCGAGGAGGGCAGAGCCAACCTGATCAAGCGCGTGGTGGGCGAGCCTGGCGAGACTGTGGAGGTACAGGACGGTATCGTGCTGATCAATGGGAAGCCATTGGCGGAGCCCTATGTGACAGTGACCTACCGCGACAACGCGGCTCCTTTTGTCTTGGGGCCGACCGAGTTCTTTGTGATGGGAGACAACCGCTCCAATAGCCGAGACAGTCGCCAATTCGGCCCGGTGAACCAAACGGATATCGTCGGCCGGGCCTGGTTGCGGTATTGGCCCCTGCCCGAGTTCCAATACTTTCCGAACTGAAGGCCATGGTCCCCGGCTCCTATTGGCCTCCCGCAGCCAAGATTACGATAGGCTCCCTCCTGGGTCTTCTGGCTTTGGGATCCTTGGTGATCTTTCGTGAGATGATCGCCCCTACCGTGGTGGCGGGACTTGTGGTCTTCATTCTCAACATCCCCATCAACGGGCTGGAAAACCGGGACCTGCCGCGGGGCCTGGCCGTGGTCATCGTCTATGTGTTGCTGATTGGGCTGCTGGCCCTGCTGTGGTTGGTGCTGGGTCCGGGATTGCAGGACTTCCTGTTCGACATTCAGAAGGATCTGGAAACGCTGGTGCAAAGCCTGGATCAATCCTCGCTGCCCTTTCTGCAGAATGTGACGTTGCCGGTGATTGGGCGAGTGGAGCTGGCCGACGTGGATCTGGTGGGTCAGTTCAACCAAGAGCTGCGGACGGTGGTGATCAACGGCCTGACGCGGTTTACCTCCTATGTCGGGGGCTTGACTTCGGGCCTGCTGAGCTTCATTTATGTCTTGGTACTGAGTTTCTGGACCCTGAAGGACTGGAATCGACTGAAGGCGGTGCTGGCCAACACCATCCCGGAGCCCTACCTGTCCGAAATGAAGGAGCTGATGGAAGAGCTGAACCGGATCTGGAGCGCTTTTCTGCGCGGACAGGTACTGTTGGGGCTTGTGGTGGGCGGCACGGTCTTTATCGTGATGTTGATCGTGGGATTGCCCAATGCCCGGGCCTTGGCCATCATCGCGGGCACGATGGAGTTCCTGCCGATTGTCGGCCCCATCATCAGCGGCGTCATCGGGGTGAGCGTAGCTCTCATTTCCGGGTCCTTCCGGCTGCCCATCAGCCACCTGTGGTTTGCGGGCCTGGTGGCTCTGCTGTACGGGGTGATTGGCCAGGTGGAAAGCGTGTACTTCATTCCCCGCTTCATCGGACGGCGGGTGCACTTGCATCCGGGCGTGACCTTCGCGGTCATCGTCCTGGCCGCGCTGAAATTCGGGGTGATCGGCGTGTTGTTGGCAGCACCCACCTTTGCCAGCATCGTGGTGGTTGTCCGCTACGTGTGGAACAAGCTGTGGGATCGGCCAGGAGTGCCGCGCATTACCGAGGAGCCCGCAGATCCCAATATCGCCTGGCGGCGGCTGCAGGAAGTCCAGGTGGAGGCCGTGGTATTCATTCTGGATGGGACTTTGACCTGTTTCAACGAGCGTCTCCTGCGCAGACTGCTGGGCGCGCTCAACTGGCTCTTGCGCGGACAGCGATGGTCGCAGGAACATCGGCGGCAAGTCCTCTGGCAGCTGTTGGGGAGCTTGGAAGGCTTTGCCGGCCGGCTCTATAACCTGCTGCTGCGGTTGCGCATGGACGACAGCCGCCTGCAGCGACTGCTGCATCCTTGGCTGGGCCTGGCGACACCGGTGGATCTGCAGTTGCGGGAGGACACGGTCGCCGTGTTGCAGTGGTTCCAGCGACGGGACTACCAGTTGGGCCTGATCACGATTCGATCCCGGCATGTGCTGCAAGCCCATCTTCGGGCCGCGGGTCTGCCCGCGGATGTCTTCAACGCGGTGGTCACGCGAGAGGATCTGCACCGTCTCCCGCCGCAGCGGGATGCCGTGCGCCGGATCCTGCAGTGTTTTGCCTGTCCCGCCCATCACATCCTGTTGGTGGGCTGTTCGGAGGTGAATCTGCGGCCGGGCCGTCTGGAAGGCATGCAAACGGCCGCGGTAGTGCAGGAAACCCATTCTCCCGCCAGTTTGCAGGTGGAGAATCTGTTGCTGCAAAACCTGTCTGAGCTGGTTGAAAAACTGGATTGATCATGTCTCCGTATCGCCACCCGCTGCCCCGCTGGTGGATGTCGATTCGCTTTGTGCTGCTGCACGTGGGCACTGCTCTGACAGTGGTGCCGGTGACCAGCGCCCTGAACCGGATCATGATTGCGGAGATGCAACTTTCCAGCACGCTGGTGTCCTTCCTGGTAACCCTGCCTTACTGGCTGGCTCCGCTGCAGATCTGGCTGGGCGGCGTGATGGACCGTCAGGTGCAGACCGGCGGGCGACGTACGGGCTGGATTCTGCTGGGTGGGACGCTGGCCGCGGGCGGATGCGCCCTGACAGCGCCGGCGGCGTTTCTCATCCCCGGCAGTCCGGTGTGGGGACTGGTGGCTACGGGGGGCACTTTCATCCTGTGGGGTGTGGGCATCAACGTGGCTTCGGTCAGTTACTTGGCGCTGCTCTCCGATCAAGAGGATCGCGAACAGCGCAACCGTACCGTCGGCATCATGTTCACCTGCATGATTGGGGCCAGCATCGCCGCCGGCCTATTCCTAGCGCAGCGGCTGCAGGTCTATTCTCCCACCCAGGTGACGATCTCCTTTGGCATGGTCGCACTGGTGGCCTGGGGGGCCATTCTGGTCGGGGCCTGGCACATCGAAAGTCCGGCTTCCTCGTCTCTGCCGCCCCCGGCGCCGCGGGCCGATCTGAACTCTTTCCAGATTCTGACGCAGAATCCGGCGGCTCTGCGCTTCTTCGTCTATCTGCTGATCATTCTGATCAGCATACACACCCAAGACATTCTGCTGGAACCATACGGGGCCGAGGCGATGGGCATGAGTGTGGCCGCCACCTCCCGACTGATTTCCTACTGGGGCGCGGGCTTCCTGATCACGATGCTGATCTCCATTCTGCTGGTGCGGCGCTGGGGCGAAAGGCGCGTGGCAATCTTGGGAACATGGATGGCTACCGGGGCTTTTGTGTTAATCTGCGGAGCAGGTTTCGTGCAACACGTGCCGATCTTTGTCGGGTCTGTGATTTTGCTCGGCATTGGATCCGGGTTCGTGACCCAGAGCAATCTGGTGTTGATGTTGCGCATGACCATACCCCAGGCGCGTGCACTGTACATTGGCACTTGGAGCGCAGCCAATTTCATGGGTCAGGCCTTGATTGTGCTGCCCGTCTCCTTGGGAGAGGCGCTAGGTGCGCTGGCCCAGGACGCGTGGTGGGGGTACGCCGCCGTATTCCTGCTGGAAACCATCGGACTATGGGCGGCCCTGATCCTGCTGCGTACGCTGCGGGTGGAGGACTTCCGGGCACGAGCCGCCTTGCGGATGCGCCCGTTGCAGAATAGCCAAGAGACAAGGTATGGAGATGAGTCCCTATCGCCTGATTATCACTTTTGACGAACTGGATGGCCGTGAAGGGGCCAGCCAGCGGTACTTTAGCCAGCACATCGCCCCGTTCTTCGACGATTTGGATCGTCTCTACGTGGGCGAAGTCTGGTGGACCCTGTGGGGTGACCGACCCCAGTTTCTGGGCGGCATCGTGGTGGAAAGTCTGGAGACCTTGCGGGATCTGCTGCGTTCCGAACGCTGGCAGGACGCCTTGTCCGAATTCAAGGAAATAGTCACGAACCTAGAAGTCAAGCTGGTCCGAGAAATCATCTGACGGGAATGGGCGCAGACCCAGATCCGCGGTGCCCATCCCTGCTATGGGATGAAGACTTCCAGCCACTGTCCGGGCGAGTCGGCAAAGAAAAAGAGGGAAATCGCCAGCCAGACGATGCCAAGCAGGATCAGGGCCACACGCAAGATGCCGCCTAGGGAAAGAGGAGGCATCCCTTCGCGCTGGTTGTCGCCCGTGGCGTCGGCAAAGGGATCCATGGGCAGAAACGGCGCGGCCTGAATCTGGGGTTGCGGCACGGCCGAGGACGGCTTTGCCGCGGTGGGTTGGGGCGGTGCGTAGGCCGTCATCTCCTCTGCGGGGACGGGAGTCTGGCGGTACGGGTTCACGGGTTCCGCGGTCGAGGGGGCCGGGAACACGGGAGACTGCCTCAGGCCTGGATCGGGCGCGGCGCGGGCCGCGTTCGTGTTGGCGACTTGCCACAAATTGCTTTGGAAACGTGGGATCTCGGCTATCAAGCGCATAAGGGCCCTAGAGGGCAGCGTGATCAGGCGTACGTCGGTGGAGGCGGACGCCGTCTCCCGGCAAGGGGTTTGGGACATCAAGGCGAAAAGGTCCAACACGGATCCCGGCTGGAGATAATGGGGCACGGTCTGGTCGTTCGGAGTCAGCATGACCGAGCCTTTCTGCAGCAGATACAAGCGATCCAGCATGTCACCGGCTTGATAGATATGTTCTTGCGGATAGAAGGTGGCCACGTCAAACTCTTGCGGAAACCGGGCCAGTTCCGCGCCGGTCAGACCCGTGAAGATGTTGAACATTGACAGGTCGCCTAGTTCCGCGATTGGCTGCGCCGCGGGCCCACCGGCCGTGTCCTCGGTTTGCAGGCCCGCGGCCAGCCACTGTGTGACCACGGGCTTGATTTGTCCCAGCTTCTGCAGTTCGTCCCGGGAAACGAGGCGAAGACTGGTGTCTTGGGTCGCCGCCGCCTGTTTGGTGCGCGGCGTGCCTTGCAGCAGGCTTTCCAGTCCGAAGACTCCCCCTGCGGTCACCCGGTCCAATTCCTGGTTCACGCCTGTCGCCGAGACCGTGGTCAGTTCGATCTCCCCCGACAGTACTAGGAAGAAGGCATTGCCGGGGTCGCCCATACGATATACCGTTGCCCCTTCCTCGACCGTACGGCCTATGGAACGAGCGGCCATGCCTTCCCAGATGTCGCGGCCCAGCGGGGCTAGCGTCGGGACTTGTCCCAGCAGCTCCACGATGTGAGGATCGGGGGGCTGCAAGGGAGGCAGATCACGGTCCTGGGCGCGGGACAGGGCCCGCAGCAGAATGGGGTGAGCGGTGTTCAGACGCTGAAAGTCACGCCGAGACAGAGCCCAGTACAGCACTTGGTCCTGTGCCATGACACTGTGATCGTACGTACTGTCGGTAGACAGCTGATCCACTCCCAGCAAAGTGCCCGGGGTGATCGTGCCGCTCGGTACGTTCACGCCCTGCAGACGTACTAACTGACCCCTTTCCACTAGGAACAGGCCTTGAGCGGCATCGCCCTGATTGTAAAGGTAGTCTCCCGTCAGCAGCATCTGTGCCTTGAACAGGCGGGCCATGTCGGCCAGCACCTCGGTGGAAACACTGGCCAGCGCCGACACTTGGGCCAGTTTCTCTTGCAGGTACGGCACCATCTGGACCACCGGCTCGTTCGCAATCTGCACGCCTATGTCTGGACGGGCCTGCAGGACCTCCTGAAAAGCCTCGGAAGTCATCTCCCAGCAGGTGGTTTCGCTTTCCGCCCGGGAGGTCAGAGCGTAGGAATTGCCCCGAAAGAAATCGTTCTCGCCCAAAATGTTGCCAGCCGACATGGTGAAGAGAGGACGGGCGTCCTCGTCGATCAAGGAAATGCGCCCCGACTTGATGACATAAAAGGCTTTGCTGGCATCTGCCTTGCGGTACAAGGTCTGATATTGCGGGATTGTCTTGACCGTCAGGTGCTGAGCCAACAACTCTAAGTCCTCGACATTCAGGTTAGGAAAGCCTTCTTTTAGGTAGGAGACGATCTTGTCCATGATGCGTGGATGAAGGGCTCGACAGCAAAACTCGAATTGCAGGACTTGGTCCCACGGCTATGAGAGATTGTACTCTATTTTCCCAAGGCTTTTCTCTGCAGGCCACCGACAGCCGCGTGTGAAACGGACAATCTGCAAGACCGGTTAGAATTAGAATGGGTCCGTACCATACATAACATTCTGACAGGGAAGGTAGAGTAGACATGGCCGAGGCCACCAATTTCAGAAGCATGGCGATACGCGTCCGGCTTTATTCCTCCATAGTGATCGTGTGTCTTTCCATGTTGGTAATGGGGGCTCTGCCCAAGCTCCTGCCCGGTGGCTTGCCGGGCGGACCGGATGCGGTGACCCAGTGGGTGGAGGTGTTCAAGCTGCCGCTCTGGTTTATGACCGTGACCGGCGTGATTGAACTGGGTGCCGGTCTGTTGGTGCTGCACTACCAGACGCGTGTCCTGGGCGGCCTGCTCGCGGCGGCCACCATGCTGGGTGCCGCCGGGGTCAATCTGATCAATTTCCAGACGCAGGGATTCGTTCCTCTGGTCATCAACGCATTCATTCTGGTGGCGGCCTTGCTCGTGATCGGTTCCCGCAAGGATCAGATCCTGGTTCTGCTGGGGCGCGCGTAACTCGAGGGTTTTCCCGCATCTCGGAGAAACACCTGCCATGGATACCACTCCCGTCTCTCCGAATATCGTGGTGGTGGTGGCCGATACGCTGCGTACCCGCTATTTGGCCCCCTACGGCAACAGCTGGATTCACACCCCCAATCTGGCGCGCTTTGCCGCCGAAAGCCTGCTCTTTGAGCAAGCCCATCCGGAGGTTTTGCCGACCATTCCCACGCGGCGTACCCTGCACTCTGGACGGCGGGCCTATCCCTTTCGGGAATACAGGCCGGTTCCTTGGGACAATGTCTATCTCCCCGGCTGGCAACCCATGGACGCCCACGAGGCCACGGTGGCCGAAGCACTGGCCCATGCCGGCTACCACACCGGTTTCTATTCGGATGTGCCGCACTACATGGTGCCGGGCATGAACTTCACGCGGGGATTCCGGCAATGGGAATTTATTCGGGGACAGGCGGAAGATCGCTATCGAGCCACGGCGGCGGCGGATCCGGCTCTGTTGTCACGGTACAGGGGCAACAAGGAGCACATCAAGGCCCATTTGGTCAATGTCCAGCCGGGACAGGTGGAGGAGGAATGGCATACGGCCCGCACGTTTCGCAGTGCCATGCGCTTCCTGCAGGAGAACCGACGGAACGAGCCTTTCTACCTATACGTGGACAGCTTTGCTCCGCATGAGACCTGGGAGGCTCCGCTCCATTACTTCGATCTCTACCGGGATCGCACCCTGCGGGAACCGATCTGGATCACTCTGCCCTACGGCCCCATGCTGGATGACAGCCCGGAATTGGCCGCGGGCTTGGAAAGCCTCAAGGCCAACTACGCGGGGCTGGTGACCTTGGTGGACACCTGGTTCGGGAGATTGCTGGACACATTGGACGAGGTGGGGCTGCGGAACAACACACTGGTGATCTTCCTGTCCGACCACGGCACCAACTTCGCGGACAACGTGGAGCAGGTCGTGGGCAAGCCTGCCAGCTACATGTATCCGGGTACAATGGACATTCCGCTCATGGTGCGTCACCCACAAGGGCTGGGCCGTGGGCAGCGGCGATCCGAACTGGTGTATACCGTAGACGTGCCGGCGACCGTGATGGCGGCCAGTGGCGTCGTGCCCCAAGGGCCGCTGGACGGCCAGGATCTCTTGGCTCTGGTCCGCGGAGACGGCCATTTCAAGACACGGGAGTATCTGACCTGTCGCTATGGAGACTCGGTATGGTACAAGGATGCCCACACGTGGTTTTTCAGCACCTTGGAATTCACCGAACCGCGGGTCTTTGATCGGGAGGCCGACCCGGACTGCATGGTCAACATCGCTGCGCGGGTGCCCGATCGCATCGCCTTGGCCCGCCGTCGCATTCTGACTGATGCCGCCGGGGAGCTCAAGCGCTTTCACAGACCGGACTGGACCGACGCCATTGGCCGGGCCAATTGAGCGGGTGGAAGCGAACGGGGGCCTGTGTCCTGCATGCCGGGGGTGGGACTCGAACCCACACGGGTGTAACCCCACACGAGTTTGAGTCGTGCGCGTCTACCAATTTCGCCACCCCGGCCGAATGATCTCGATCTTCAGTATAGAATCGCAGGCGGCTTGCGGTCAAAGGCTGGTCATAGGACATCCCTCTGGCGCCACAGGTGCATTCGACCTGTGGCTACGACAGCGTGTGTTTCCCAGTGCCCTGCGCCTGTTTTGCAGGTTGGACCGGAGCCGGATGATTCAGCGGGCGGCCCCGTGCCTGGGAGAAGTGGTCTCGGTCATCACCTGCCGGCTCTCCAGCTTCCGGGTGGTCCCAACCGACCCGGAAGCTGGTGGCCATCCCCTTGATCACGGGACGCAATGGCATCGCGTCTTTTTTGCCAAAGCCCTCCTTGGACCCACGCGCCTATGCCGGAACTGCCTGAAGTAGAAACTCATGTCTTGGAGCTGCGGCCTCTGTTGCAGAACCGCACGCTGGAAGACGTAGATGTCTTCTGGCCCAAAACCGTTTCTGCGCCCGGATTGAACCGTTTCTGCGCCTTGCTGATGGGCCAGACCTTTCGTCGGCTCGCGCGCCGCGCCAAGTACATGCTCTTGCATCTGGACGACTCCTGGTGTCTGGTGGTGCACTTGCGAATGACCGGCACCTTCCGCGTGGTGTCGCAAAGTGCGGAGCCCCATCCGCATGTGCGGGTCAACATGCGATTGCAGGGCGGTGAAGCCCTGCACTTTCTGGATCAGCGAAAGTTCGGACGCATGTGGTTGGTACAGGATCCCCGGCCCCTGTTGACCGGGCTGGGGCCTGAACCTCTTTCCCGACAATTTACCGGCCAGTACCTGCAACGGCGGCTACGCCACCGCTCTGTCGCGCTGAAGGCCGCGCTGCTGGATCAGAAGGTGGCGGCAGGGGTAGGCAACATTTACGCCGATGAGGCCCTGTTTCACGCCGGCCTGCATCCACAGAAGCCCGCCCATGCGGCGACGGCCCAAGAGTGTCGGAGGTTGTGTCGCGCCGTGCGCAAGGTGCTGCGCACCGGCATTGCGCACCGGGGCAGTTTCATCAGCTCCTATCGGCCTCCTAGCGGCGTGCCCGGCCGGTTTCAGTTGGAACATCAAGTGTTTCGCCGCACCGGCGAACCCTGCCTCCGCTGCGGAGTCCCCATCGCAAAAGTGATTGTGGCCCAGCGCAGCACCCACTTCTGTCCGCGGTGCCAGGCAGACGGAAACTAGGCGGGACCCGCGGGCGGCCACATGCGGGCCAAATCCGCATTGACCTGTTCGGGATGGAAGACATCCCGGTCGAAGTCCTCTCCCACCCAGTCCTTCATGTCATAGTGGTCCGGGTGCTCAGGGTCCGCGATGGCCTGCAGAAAGGCATAGTATCCCTTGACACCGCCTACGTTGATGGGCGGACAGGCCTGTTCGCCCGCCACGCAGGCAATGGCCACATCATATTGGCTGGCATCGAAATTGGAGTTGGACAGGGTGATGCGGTGCTTCCAAACATCGTCGAAGCGGCAGACGTATTGAAAGGTCATGCCGCGCCGATGCACTTGGCTGCAGAGCGGGATTTCCGCAGGCGGCTGTTCGGCGCAGGCCTCATCGTGGATGATCCGCTGGCGAAAGGTAAAATACCAACGCGCGATGCCGTACCAGCCCATGGCCGTTTGCAGCACGCGGTGCAAGGAGGTCAGCGGAATGTCTGCCGGGACAAAGACGCGCCGCCAGATTTTGGGTTGAGAGTGCATGAGTTCAATGCGCAAGAGGAAAAAGTGCGCCGGCATGGGACGGAACTCCAAAGAGCGTCTTCGTCTCCGTAAACAGAAGGAAGACAGATCGGTGCCAATCCTGATTATAATGGGGAATACGCTCAATGTCATCACGGCTGCTTCGGCAGTCCGGACCTTTGGCGTTCCTGTATAGGCCAAGACGGTGCATCCGCCTACAGCTCCATGAAAATCGCCGGCATCTCCGTCTACGGGGTGGATCTGCCTCTGCATGAAGGCCGCTACCGCTGGTCCGGCGGCAAGTCGGTTGAGGTATTTGACAGCACCGTCGTGGCCGTGCACACCGATGCGGGCGTGACGGGCTGGGGAGAGGTCTGTCCTCTGGGACCCTATTATCTGCCTGCCTATGCAGCGGGGGTGCGGGCCGGATTGCAGCAGCTTGGACCCAGTCTGCTGGGCTGGGATCCGCGGGAACTGGATATGCTTAACAGCCACATGGACCGCGTTCTGAAAGGCCATCCGTACGTCAAGTCCGGCGTGGACATGGCCTGCTGGGATCTGCTGGGCAAAATCACCGATCAGCCTGTATGCCGGCTCCTGGGAGGGTTTCAAGCGGACGACTTTGTGCTTTATCGCGCCATTTCCCAAGAGGATTCGGAACGGATGGCGGCCAAGGTGGCCGCCTACAAAGCCGAGGGATACACGCGTTTCCAGCTGAAGGTGGGGGCTGGAGTGGAGGAAGACATTGCCCGCATTCAGAGTGTGCGCGAGGTCTTGGACCCATCCGAC
Organism: Caldilineaceae bacterium; assembly: GCA_963422415.1. Classification (GTDB taxonomy): domain Bacteria; phylum Chloroflexota; class Anaerolineae; order Caldilineales; family Caldilineaceae; genus Bin34. The sequence goes on along the minus strand of OY729430.1, from coordinate 644,065 downwards.
ATCCTGATTGCGGATGCCAACACCGGCTGGCTGCGCCATGAGGCCCTACGCGTGGCCCGCGGCGTCAAGGATGTGGATGTGTATATGGAACAGCCTTGTGTCAGCTATGAGGAATGTCTGGACGTACGCCGCCAGATAGAGCACCCCTTCATTCTGGACGAGGTCATGGACAGCGTGAACATGCTGGTGCGGGCCACATCCGATGGGGCCTTGGACGGGGTGAATCTCAAGATCAGCAAGTTCGGAGGCATCACTCGCACGCGCCAGATGCGGGACCTGTGTCTGAGCCTGGGGGTGACCATGACCATTGAGGACAGCTGGGGTGGCGACATCGTGACCGCTGCCATCGCCGCGCTGGCCCACAGCACCCCGCCGGAGTTTCTCTTTACCGCCACCGACTTCAACAGCTACGTCACCCAAAGCATCGCGACGGGCGCGCCGCGGCGGCGGCAGGGCCGCATGGCCGCCGTGGACGCGCCGGGGCTGGGCATCGAGCCGCGCCTGGATGTGCTGGGCGATCCCATGATGTACATTGTCTGAGCGAAAGCGGCCCATGTTTCAACCCGTATAATCCAAAGAGTCAATGGGGGCCTGGGAAACGCAGGCCCTGCGTATGACCATCACCATCCGCCACAGAAGAGAAAATCGTATGCAACTGGGATTTGTCAGCGCGATCCTGCCGGAACTGTCCTTGGAGGAGGTTCTGGCCTTTGCCGCCGAGACCGGCTTTGACTGTGTCGAGATCATGTGTTGGCCGGCCGGCAAGGCCGAACGACGCTATGCCGGCGTGACTCATATCGATGTGGCCGGTCTTGACTCGGCTGCGGCGGACGAGGTCCATGCCTTGGTCGCCCGGTATGGAGTTCGGATCTCCGGATTGGGCTACTATCCCAATCCGCTGGTGGCGGACGCGGCGGCTCGCGCCACCTATCTAGACCATGTCAAGGCGCTGATTAGGGCCGCCGCCCTGCTGGGTGTGAACGTGGCCAACACCTTCATTGGCCGGGATCAGACCCGCCCGTTGGAAGCCAATCTGCAGGAGTTCGCCCAGGTATGGCCGGAGATCATCCAGCTGGCCGAGTCTCTGGGTGTCAAGGTGGGCATTGAGAACTGCCCCATGCTCTTCACGGAGGACGAGTGGCCTGGAGGCCAGAATCTGGCCTTTTCGCCTGCCGTGTGGCGGCGCATGTTCGAGATCATCCCCAGTTCCCACTTTGGTCTGAACTTCGATCCTTCCCACCTTGTCTGGCAGCAGATGGACTACGCGGCGGCCATCCGCAATTTTGCGGATCGGTTCGTGCACGTGCATGCCAAGGACGTGCGGGTGGACAAACATCGGCTGGATGAAGTCGGCATCTTGGCGACGCCGCTGGAATACCACACGCCCAAGCTGCCCGGTCTGGGACAGGTGGATTGGGGGCTTTTCTATTCCGTGCTGACCGACGCCGGTTATGACGGCCCGGTGTGCATTGAGGTGGAGGATCGCGCCTACGAAGGCAGTCTGGAGAAGCGCAAGCAGTCCGTGGACCAGGCGGGCCGTTTCCTGCGCCAGTTCATGTAGGTCCGTCGGTTCGGTTTCACTCTGCAGCCTCCTGTACGACGTGACTTCTCTCAGCTACGCCGATCTGGTCGCGCGGCTCTCCGATCTGGAACGGCTGGCACAGCCGCCCCTGCCCGGGGAAACCTGCGGCACCTGGTCCAGCTACGACCGTCGGTCCCAGTATGACGCGGCGCGGGACCGATATGTGGATTGGAACGCCAACGACGACGGCGGCGGCCACATTCGGAAGGAAGGAGATCGCATTGTGGTCTTCGAAGCGGAGGGTCCGGGCTGCATCTGGCGGATCTGGTCCGCCTGGCCGCGGCACGGACACGTGGAAATCTATATCGACGACAAGCCAGAACCGGTGGTTGACATGCCTTTTCGCGATCTCTTCGGAGGCGCGGGACTGCGGGACTACAATCTGCCGCAGCTGACGCCAGTGCTTTCGCGGGGGTACAACCGCTACATTCCCATCCCCTACAATCGTTCCTGTCGCATCTTCATGGCTCCCGGCTGGGGGCGTTTCTACCACTTTACCTACAGCGCCTTTCCAGTGGGCACCCTGTTGCCGGAGTTCACGGGAATGCCCTCTCCCGCGGAAGAGGTTTGGCTGGCTGAAAAGGACCGTGAACTGGCCTTCCGGGGTCGGCGCTTTGTGCAGGACGCCACGGCCGAGACCCTGGTGGCTGATGTCAGCCTGTCTCCAGGCGGTTCGTTGTGTGTCGCCAATCTGGCCGGCAATCGAGCCATCACCGCGCTGCGAATCGTGCCCGATGCGCCCCTGATCGCGGATGCGGAGACCGGCCTGCGTGAAATCGCGCTGTCCATCCATTGGGATGGCGAAAGGACGCCGAGCGTGTGGTCGCCCTTGGGAGACTTTTTTGGCGCCGCTCCCGGCATCCAGTATTTCCGTGCCTTGCCCACCGGCATGACTCCAGGGTGGCTCTACAGTCAGTGGTTCATGCCCTTTGCCCGCGAGGCCCAAGTCCTGTTGCGGAATGACGGTGCGCAGACCCGGCGGATGCGCTGCGAAGTGGTACACAGACCTCTACAACAGGATGCCCGCCAGCTGCTGCGGTTTCACGCCAAGTGGCACCCGGACGCATTTGTCGAGCAATCCCAAGGCCGAGGCCGGGACATTGACTGGCCCATCCTCCATGTGCAGGGTCAGGGCCGCTTTTGTGGCATGCATCTGCATGTCTGGAATCGCTGGATCCCGCCTGCACAGACGCCTTCCTCTTGGTGGTATGGACAGGGCGGAGACAAGACCATCGACTGGTGGTGGGGGGAAGGCGACGAGAAGTTCTTTGTGGACGGAGAGAAATTTCCCTCCTCCTTCGGTACAGGGTCCGAGGACTACATCGGCTATGCCTGGGCCGCGGAGCCACCGTTTTCCCTGTTTGAGAGTCCCTTTGCCTGCCAACCCTACACACCCTTGGACGGCAACGGCCACACCTCGGTCAACCGCTTTCACGTTTGTGACGACATTCCGTTTCAGTCCTCCTTCGAGGGCTGCATTGAAAAGTACAAGAGCAACCGCTGGGGGGACAATGGCGCCAATGTCTGCCTTTATGACGCGGTGGCCTATTGGTATCAGGCTGTTGGCCAGACGGATCCCTACTCCGCGTATCCGCTGTCCGCGCGCGTTGGCCCCTATGTGGAGCCTCGTCCGTAAAAGTCCCCTGACCCGCCAGGGTCTGGACCGGACCCGCGACCTTACGTTCTCTGTCCATATCCCCAGGAGAAAATCATGACACAAACAGCCCGAGCCGTAGTAGTGGAAGGTCAGGAATTCACGGTGCAGGAGTTTGCCATTCCGGATCCCGCGCCGGGGACTGTGTTGCTGAAACAGGAGCTGGCCGGCATCTGCGGCACAGACCTGCACTTCTGGCAGCATGGTTTTGACAGGCAGGTCATTTTGGGTCACGAAAACGTAGGCATCGTGGCTGCGCTTGGTCAGGGCGTCACCCACGACTCGCTGGGCCGCTCCGTCAAGGAGGGAGACCGCGTGGTGCTGCAGCCTGGAATTCCGACAGGCTATGGCTATGGGTTTCAGGATCCGCCGGGTCTGTATGGGGGCTTTGCCGAGTATATATACTTGGACCTGCCGGGTACCTGCTGGTGGCGCACCGACATGTCGGCGAAAGTAGGCGTGCTCACTGAACCCTTCACCATCGGGGTCCACGCCGTGGACCGATCCCGCATTCGCATCGGTGACACGGTGGTGGTGCAAGGATCCGGCGCCATCGGCCTGGTCACCTTGATTGCGGCCCGCCTGTCGGGCGCCGGGAAGATCATCTTGGTAGGGGGTCCCGCGGGCCGGCTGGAATTGGGCGGCAAGTTCGGAGCCGATGTATGCATTGACATTGAGAAAGTCCCCGCGGCCGAGGCTCGCACGGAACTGGTGATGTCCGAAACCCCGCAGGGGCGGGGTGCGGATGTCGTCTTCGAGTGCTCCGGTTTTCTGGCCGCTACGCCCGAGGGACTGGGCTACTGCCGCAAGAGCGGCACTTTCGTGGAAGTGGGACACTTTGTCGACATGGGTTCCATTGACTTCAATATCAACCGGTCGCTGATGGTCAAGAACCTCACCTTGGAGGCCATCTGGGCCTCCACGACTGCACACTTTGAACAGGCCTTGCCCATCCTGGAAAGAGGCGACATTCCCTTTGGCGACATGGTCAGTCACGTACTGCCGCTGGATCGGGCGGACGACGGCTTTCAGGCCTTGAACGGGACTTACCATCTGGGAGACGAGGCGGTATGCAAGATTGCCCTGTCGGGTGATGCCTGAGACACATTCGGACCGCGACAGACAGCTGCAGATCTTCCCTGTGGCTTGAAGTCAAGTCTCGGAGGCTGCATGAGTCGGCGCCCCGCAGCCCCCATCCTGCAGGGCTGGTTCTCAAGACCCACTTGGGGGTCGGTGTATCCGACGTGACAACGACTGCATGCCAGCGCAAGATGCGGTTTTGTGGTGGTTGTGCCTCGCCTGTACCTTGGGGGAAGTTCCATCAACTCTTCGCAAATGCAGGGGATGCGGCCCAATCGGCCTGGTTGGCCAGGAGATTGTCCTGCAGACCTTTGAAAGTGCAATTGGGCCGGGTCCACATCTGAGCACCGCGGCGCGAGCGAGACAACAGCTGTCGCCTTTGCCCACTGGCTCTGCAGGGGAGAACATGATCAGATTCCTTGAAGTTGCCGTTGTGTTTTCCGCGATTCTTCCGCTGAAACACGTCCGGGTTGGACAGAGATTTCCACTGCCTGCATCAAGGATCCAAGGTGTTGAGGAGCGAACCCCATCAAGTAGACGTCGGTGACGAATACAGGCAGGACATGATCACCTGCCAACGTTTTCCGCAGCGCTTTCCACGCGCGTTTCTGTACTTCACGACCCGAATTCTCCACCCGATTGGCGGCGGTCCGTCCAAATCGTCAAAGGAAGTCTGTATGCCCTGCCGCCAGCCAAGCTGGAGAAGGGCCTATGCTCTGCTCCAGCACAACAGCGCTTGATGCATATGGTCGACCGGCCTTTCCGTATCTGTCGCCTATGCCAGCATCAGTTTAGATTCGCGATCCTTTCAATCACTGCCCTCGCGATCCTTTCAATCACTGCCCTCGCGATCTTCGTCGTCGGATCCATTACGATCTCCCTGAGCAGCACGCTTGTCTCCAGCTTATCCGTGCCTATCTTCGCAAGCAACGCCAATTCGTGTGCAGGCATGTTCTCAAGTGTATCCATGCCCTTCAAAGCCATGGTCTCCACTTCGGCGAGCGCCAAGTCGGTCGCCCGCAGACCCTCAAAATCCGAAACTTGGACATTGGCCTTGACAAAAGTCTTGATGTCTTGCAAAGAGACCTGATCCCTTGCTTGCACCACAGAGTCTTGGAGTGTAAGGGCCAAGACGGTCAGTTCTTCTTCCGACAAGGTTGTGACCATATTCATGCCCAGCTGGACCATGCCCGCCATCACGTTCTGATCAAGGCAGATATCCTGGGACACCATCTTCCTCAAAACCAAACTCAGTATGGACCTCTCGTCAGCATCAGCCCGCTCCACCAGCTTTTTGGCGGTTAGGCTCATGGCCTTTGTCATCGGAGCCACTATGACGTCCTTGGGTAGCATGTCCAGCCTCAGCATGTCCGTGCCCAGCCTCGCAAGCAACACCAATTCGTGTGCAGGCATGTTCTCAAGCGTGTCCATGCCCTTCAAGGCCATGGTCTCCACTTCGGCAAGCACCAAGCCGTTCGCCTGCAGGCTCTCAAAATCCGAAACTTGGATATAAGCCTTGACGTCTTGCAAAGATATGCGGTCTCTTGCTTGTGTCACAGTATCTTGGAGTGTATGGACCAAGATGGCCAGTTCTTCGTCCGGCATGGTCATGAATGCGTCCAAGGCCAACATCAGAAAGATGCTCAGAGTTTTCTCAGACAAGATTGGGCCCAGCAGGCCCAAGACCTGCACCCCTTCCCTGGATACATTGCCCATGTTGTTCGGCCACAAAGTCTCATCTGCTTCCGTGTCGCCGAAAGCATTCGACCGCACCGATATCAAAATCGTGGAATGCAAGGAATTTGCAAGCGCAGCTGGAGTGCTGGGCTGCTCCTGCAAACTCCAGATCTCGGATGCACAAGAGATGGGAGTCTTGCCGATGACAGGATTATTGGGGATCTCAACCGTACATTCGCCTGTTGTACATGACCTCCCCGCTTCAGCTGCCAGAACGGGCGCGGTCAGCGACAGTAATTGCAAGATCGCCAAGGTTGTCAAGGCGAGGCATGTCCACACTGTGGGGATACGGCCGCTTATATGTTTTGACATGTCTTCTCCTTGCAAAACCCCACCGTGCACAGCGTACAACGGAATGGAGATGAAATCGGGACATTGGGTACGACGAGATTCAACTTGGATTATAACCGGACAGCCATCTCACGATTGTTGCATCCTGGGTCTAGATCGGAATTTCAAGTGAAAAGGTGGCTGGAACAAGATCGATCGGCACTGCATGTTCTCGGACGGGCCGACGCCGATCCCGCCTGGATTGCCAAGGGCAGTCACGATCCTGGCACCTTGAGACGGCCTCCACTGGAACGGCTGAACTCCAGGCTCTTGACATAGGGACACTCCAACTCCATCGCATGTGCTTGCCGCTGGGTATACGGAACTCCCTACCTTGTCTGCAGGCAAGGTGTCAAGCTATTGGAATTGAACGTCCATCACGAAAACCTGCTGCAGGTCGTTTTCGACCTGCAGTTCCATGCCTGTGATCTTCCCTTCCCTCGGACAGTGGCGGCTTGCCAATCCGAGACACGTACCGAGCAGGCGGAAGTCCAGGCCCGCTTGACATCCTGCCGAAAGCGCTCGGTTGCGCGCATTGCTGAAACCCGTTGCACAGACTGAAGACTGAGCGGAAAATCCTGTGACGTGACTCCCTGATGCCTGTGTTGAAAATTGGACAGGGAGATGCGGAGACCTGTATTGGACTTCCGAGTTTCCTGGGAGATTCCCGTCCGTAACGGATGGACCGCGTACACCATTTCCTGACACCGTACATGGGCGTTGAAACAGAGTCCAGACAGAAGAGAGCAGAGAGATTCTACCTGGTCCAGTCATGGCGGACGAGCCGTTTCATAACAGTGCACGCATTTGTATTGCGTCCGGCCTTGGATGTCCGGCTTGCAGGACTGCGGAGGCCAGGGCACGTCTACCCTAGTCGAGATTGGGGCCGGTGTCCTGCACTGTGCTTTTCCGGAAGGCTGTCTCGGGCAGCCGCTAGCCCTTGACTCCGGTGAAACTGATGCCTTCGATGAAGGTGCGCTGGGCGAAGAAGAAGACCAACACCATCGGCAAGGTGAACATGGTGGCTGCGGCCATCAGCAGGCCCCACTCCGCGCCGTGCTGCGAGAAATAGAGACGCAAGCCCACGGACAGGGTGAATTTGTCCGGGTCCCGCAGGAAGACCAGTGGGTTGATATAGTCGTGCCAGCCCCACATGAAATCGAAAATGGCGATGGTGATGATGGCCGGACGAGACAGGGGAACCACAATGCGCCAGAAAATCTGCAGTTCGTGCGCCCCGTCCACCCGGGCGGCGTCGTCCAAGTCTCTGGGAAAGGTGAGCATGAACTGGCGCACCAGGAATATGAAGAAGGCATTGCCGAAGAAGGCCGGCACCAGCAGCGGCGCGAACGTCTCCAGCCAGCCCCAGTTGCTGTAGAGAATGAAGAGCGGAATGAAGCGCACCTGGGCAGGCAGCATCATGGTGGCAATCACAATGATGAAGACCACGTCTCGTCCCGGCCATTCGATGCGGGCGAATCCGTATCCAATGAAGACATTGGAGAGCACCGCCCCGGTCATGAGGCCGAAGGCGTAAATGAAGGTGTTGCCCAGATAGCGCAGGAAGCGAATGGCGGATATGGCTTCCGGATAATTGGTGAACACAAAGGTCTTGGGAATCAACCGCACCGGAATGTCAAAGATGTCCGCATTGGGTTTCAGGGAAGAGCTGACCATCCACAGGAAAGGCAACATGAAGATCAGGCCGAAGACAATCAGGGCCGCGTGCGCGGCTATGCGCTGCAGCGTGTAGCCGTATTCCATGCGGCGAACCAGAGCGTCGCTGGCTGCCAGACTGCTCATGGCACGTGGATCCTACCGCTCATAGTGCACCCAATTGCGGGAGCCGTAGAACATGATCAAGGTCAGGGTCAGAATCACAAGAAAGAGCACCCAGGCCATGGCGGAAGCAAAGCCCATTTTCAGATTTTCAAAAGCCACCAGGTAGAGCAAATAGCCAAAGAGCAGCGTGGACTTGTTGGGACCGCCCCCTGTCATGATTTCCGGGGCCGCGATGGATTGGAAGGAGAAGATGGTCAGGGTGATGACATTGAAGAGCATCTGCGGTGTAAGCAGAGGCAAGGTAATGGCCCACATCTTGCGCCAGGCATTGGCTCCGTCAATGTCTGCCGCTTCGTACAGGTGCATCGGAATTTCCTTCAAGCCGGCCAAATAGATCAGCACGGCGCGGCCGCTGCCCCATACGGAAACGAGCACCAGCGACAATAGGGCAGTGCGCTGGGAGGCCAGCCAGGCGGGGCCTTCTACGCCGATGCGGTCCAGCAGCCCGTTCACCAACCCATAGTTGGGGTTCAACACCCACACCCAAGTCAAGGAAGCCGCGACCACAGGCACCATGACCGGCAAATAGAAGATGGTGCGGTAGATCGAGAGAGCGCGCACCTTCATGTTCAGGAGCATGGCAATGATCACATCGAAGACGGTGGCCAACGCGACCAGCATGCCTACATAGCGCAGAGTGACCCGCAGCGATTTCCAGGTGTCGTACCGGCCCTCAAGCAAGTCCGCGTAGTTGTTCCACCCCACCATGTGCGGGGTGCGGTTGATGATGTTGTAGTCCGTGAAGCTGTAGAAAAGCGACGCGGCGATGGGATAGGCTGTAAAGGCAACGAAGCCGATCAGCCAAGGGGAAATGAAGAACAGGCCCCAGAAAAGACGGCGACGCGCCACCGGCGACAAACCATGCCACGCCATGCGGCGCCGGACCGAACCGCTCTCCAGGCTAGGAACCATGGACATGAGGCGGCTATGCCAATGTGCAGAGAACCGTCGGGGAGCACAACGGACCGCCGCCGTGCTTCCCGATCCGAATTGGAAGAATGCTCAGGCGGAAGCCAGCTTGTCGTTGACCTCTTGCTGGACTCGCTCCTGCACACCAGCCAGCGCCTCTTCCGGGTCTATGCCATCGTAGGCCATGCTGTCCACGGCTTCCGCTAGCTGGCGGCCCATGAAACCCACGCCCGGCATGGAGGGCACGGCCCAGGCATTGGGCAGAATCTCGTCTCGAGCGAACGGCAGCCAGTCGGCGGAAGCGGCTTCCACTTCGGCATCGGTCGCGTTGCTGATGCGGGACGGCGTCACCGAATCAGGCACGGCCTTGTTCAAGGCCACCCATTTGGAGCTGCTCATGAAGCTGCTGAAGGCATAGCCGCCTTCCACATTCTCGGCTCCGGCCGGGACCAGATAGAGGTTGGCCTGCAGCTTGCCGGGCCTGCCCTGCGCGGCTGTGGAGGGCGAGGGCACCTTGGCCACGCCGAAGTTGAGATTTGGTCCGTATTCGCCTATGTCGTTGTAAAGCCAAGTTCCGATCTGCCAGATCGCCAGCTGCCCCGTGTAGTAAAGGCCTTCCGGCGAATTGCGTCCGAAACCGTTGCCGCCGTACGCGGTATGGAAAGCCGCAATGTTTTCAATGCCATATTTCTGGCTGTATCCGTTGTACCACTCCATCAGGGAGAGAACTTCCGGGGTTTCCAGGTTCACGGTGGCGGAATCCGCATCCCAGACATCCGCTCCGAATGCTCCCAGCCAGTTGTGGGGATCCAGATTGGGAATGTGCGGGATGAAGCCTACCCGCTCAATCTGGCCGTTGTCGGCCACGTCGGTCATGGCTTGTCCCACTTCTTCCCATTCTTCAAGGGAGTCGGGCGCCGTGTCGGGATCATGGCCGGCCTCGGTCATGCGGTCCTTGTTGTAGAACCACAGCTGCACGATGGTGGAGATGCTCATGGCATAGAAACGGTCCTGATACTGCATCTGCTTCCAGGTGGCAGGCCAGTAGTCGTCCTCGGGCACGCCTTCCGCCTGCACATAGTCCGTGATGTCAGTCAAGGCTCCGATGGGGGCATCCTCCGCCACAATCCAAGCCCAGCCTCTGTAAGAATCCGGCGGAGTGCCGGCTGCGGTATTGGTGATCACATTGTTGTGCAGTTCCCCCCAAGGCACGATGATGTGCTCGGGCACAAACTGCGGATTCTCCTCGCCGAACCGGTCCACGGCTCCCTGCATGGCCTCTGCCATGCGGCCTTGGCCAAAGCCGGTCCAGATCACCAATCCGGTCAGTTCCGATTCGGGGCTTTCGGCAGTTTCCGCGGGCGGGGTGGTCACGCAGGCAGCGAGGGCCAGCCCTCCCGCAGCCAGTCCAGAAACCTGCAGAAAGCTTCGCCGGGACAATGAGCCAACATGCTTCCGGTTCATGTTCAAATCTCCTCATGCATGAACGAGTCGAGTAAAGCGAGTGGTCCGCACGGCGACTGAACTGACCCATTGCACATGCCAGACAGGAAAAATGCGGGTAGAGGAAGTATACAGAAGTCCCAACGTTGGTGAAATCCGCTTGGGGAACGTGCCGGGTGCAGCCCGCGCAGGAACAAGGATGTCTATGCACACCCGGACTGGGCCATCCAGGCTGCAAGGTCGCGACCTACCACTTGCATCAGCTCGGATGGATCCGGAGTCAGTGGCCACCGCTGCATGAGTCGCCTCGTCACTGCACGACCGTGTTCCCACAACAGATGGACCTGCTCCTTCCAGTCCGTCCATTGGCAACTGTTGGGAAATGGCGTTACCCGCGGTGGCATCCCAGATTGGGTCAGCCAAGCGTCGACTCCCGAGAGATCGTATATGCCCATCCGGGTCAGGTCGCCACAATCCCGGTCCGTCTGGGCAATGAACTCCAGACGTATCAACAGGGCGATCGAAAAATGGATGCCGGTCCAAATTGCCAAGTCCTGACGGCGTGCCATGCCGCGCCGATGCTTGTGCATCGCAATCCAGTAACGCGAGACCAGTGCAACCACCTCGTCCGGGCCAATAGCCTTGGGCATCCAGTCCTTGGCGTGACGGGCAACGACCTTGGGGGGAGCAGTCATGTCTGCCGACAGAGGAATCCAGGACCGGGTCTCCTCCGCTGACAATTCCGTGCGACACAGAAGGTCCACGAGCGTGCCGTTTGTCAGGATCATATGGTGCATCCAGCCTTTCGGCCCCAACTTGAAACGCTCCAGCGCCACAGGCGGTTCGCCCGTCACCGCCTGAATTTGCGCGTCGCTCAGAAAATCGCTGAAACTCTGGTTCATGAAGATCTGTAGATCCACGTCGCTCCACTCGTCTCCGCTGCCTCGTCCCAGGCTGCCTGCAAGATACACCGCCTGGACTTGGGGCAAGCCATGCAGATTGCGCACGAGCGAGGGCAGCACGTCAAGTTGGGGCAGGCGATTCCGAGCGGAGGCATTCATGGAGGGGTTTCCGGACAATGCAGGATGACGGCAGCCGTGATTTTACGTGGAAAATCGGTTGAATTCACGATCCGCGGATTGCGTCGCAGCCATGTCGGGGCGAAACCAAGGCAGTCCGGTCTTTTGCGAAATTGTCCGATGCTCCCGATGATCCGGTTGTCAACATCCAACATTGCACATCCATGACGGCGAGCTGCAGCAAGGAGGCGTGCATGGGCTGAGTTGCCTGAGCCATGTCCGTCAATATATCGGCAAACATTGGGCCTGGTGGCGACTGGCTGTCCTGTCCGCCCATCTGGGCGGGCGGCATGATACACTGCCCGCGTACGCGCTCTTTCGTTTTTCCTGTTCTCATGTCACTGTCGCCGCTGGATGTTTCCGTCGCTCTGCCCCGCCCCTCTGCGCGGTTTCGCCCGGACGGGGAGGGGCTGCCGCGGGCGGATGCCCTGCAGCACATCCGTGATCTGCCGCACTACCGTCCAGACTACGACTATTGCCCGGAGCGGTACCGGTACACGGAGTGGGAGACCACGGATCCGCACTATGTGGTGTTCCAGGTGCGGATGATGTCTCCCACGCGCGAACATGGGGAAGCCATGGTGCACATGCGGAACGCGCTGCAGGTGCTTGTCCGGTCGGCTGCGGCACCGGAGGTCCATGTCAGTCTGGACGTGGACATCGCCGGGATTCCCGGCGACTTTTTTGCCGGTCCGCGGCATACGTCGACCCTGCGGCCGGATCTGTCCTTGTGGGCCGGGCCGCCGCCGGCCCGTCCTCTTTCGTCCTATCGGTACGACCGGGACGGAGCGCCTCTGTTGGTCGTGGAGGTGGTATCCCACTCGGACGCGGAGGTGCGGGACAACGATTGGCAGATCAAAATGGAGACCTATGCGCGCATGGGAGTGCGGGAATACTGGATCGTGGATACGCAGCTGGAGGACACGCTGCAGGGATTTACGCTGGATGGGGCCGACGGCGTGCCGCGCAGTCTGGCGCGCTACCGGGCGATCGCCGTCGATGCCGCGGGAGGCCGGGCAAGCGCGGTTTTGGGTGCGTCTCTGCGCTGGGGCGAAGGGGATGTCCAGCGCTGGCATGAGGACTGGGGGACATGGGTCCGGGCCGCGCACATTCCGGTCATGGAAGCGGAGCTGAAAGGAGAGTTGAAGACTTGGGGACGTCTGCTGCATCGCATTCTGGATGCCGCGGCGCCAGGCGCCGCCGAGCAGGTGCTGCGTCGCTGGGCGCAGCGCGTCCCGTCCGCCTGGCCCAGCGACGAGACGCTGGACCGGCTGGAAGCCGCGCCTGCACAATGGCGGAGCTTGCTGCTGGGAAAGCCCTCCTCCCCGGACGACGGCGCCGGCTGATGGATGTTCCTGTCGCTCTGCCTCGCTCCTCTGCGCGGTTTCGTCCAGATGGAGAGGGGCTGTCTCGGGCTGTCACCCTGCAGGAAATCCGCGCCCTGTCGCATTACCGTCCAGACTACGACTATTGCCCGGAGCGGTACCGGTACACGGAGTGGGAGACCACGGATCCGCACTATGTGGTGTTCCAGGTGCGGATGATGTCTCCCACGCGCGAACATGGGGAAGCCATGGTGCACATGCGGAACGCGCTGCAGGTGCTTGTCCGGTCGGCTGCGGCACCGGAGGTCCATGTCAGTCTGGACGTGGACATCGCCGGGATTCCCGGCGACTTTTTTGCCGGTCCGCGGCATACGTCGACCCTGCGGCCGGATCTGTCCTTGTGGGCCGGGCCGCCGCCGGCCCGTCCTCTTTCGTCCTATCGGTACGACCGGGACGGAGCGCCTCTGTTGGTCGTGGAGGTGGTATCCCACTCGGACGCGGAGGTGCGGGACAACGATTGGCAGATCAAAATGGAGACCTATGCGCGCATGGGAGTGCGGGAATACTGGATCGTGGATGAACAGCTGGAGGACACGCTGCAGGGATTTACGCTGGATGGGGCCGACGGCGTGCCGCGCAGTCTGGCGCGCTACCGGGCGATCGCCGCTGATGCCGCGGGGGGCCGGGCAAGCGCGGTTTTGGGTGCGTCTCTGCGCTGGGGCGAGGGGGACGTCCAGCGCTGGCATGAGGACTGGGGGACATGGGTCCGTGCCGTGCACATTCCGGTCATGGAGGCGGAGCTGAAGACTTGGGGGCGTCTGCTGCATCGCATTCTGGATGCCGCGGCGCCTGGCGCCGCCGAGCAGGTGCTGCGTCACTGGGCGCAGCGCGTCCCGTCCGCCTGGCCCAGCGACGAGACGCTGGACCGGCTGGAAGCCGCGCCTGCACAATGGCGGAGCTTGCTGCTGGGAAAGCCCTCCTCCCCGGACGACGGCACTGGCTGATTACACGGAGGGACCGCCATTTTTTGAGGTCCGCTGGCAACTTGTTCGGCTGTCTCGAAACTGGACTGCATTTGCAGCCGTCAGCCAAATCCGCTGTGCAGCTAGCTATCGCGATGAGGGGTGCAATCGCCTGACATCTCGCTGCTGGAACGTTGATCGTGATTGTAAGAGTCAGGATCGCACAAGAGCCAATTGAATGTGGCTGCGGGGGCCCATTTTGCGTTTCCAGTCTCCGATGACAGCAGTTGATCGCCGCGCAAGAGTGCATGCCCTCGGGGCACCGCCCGGAGGTGCCCAAGATGTGTCAGGCTTGGTCTGCGATCCGGCCTTGAGTTGGAATGGGTGAAATACCTGACCTTTCATGGTGCCCTGATGCACATCGTCATAGGCAGCGTAGAAATCAGGGTACAGAGGAGTCACGTCCCGGCCGCCAGCCGTCAGGTGCCCAACAGCGACCGTGATGCTCTGGGCTCACCAGAGTGCCATTGTATGTACATTCCTCTTGCCTTGTGATGTGGTCTAGTTGCCGAATGAATCTATGATTTCTTGGGATTGCGCCGATGGCACGTATTCCAGAAGGTCGCAGAACGTGAAGATAGGCTCTAGGTACTGCATGTCAGATGTCGGATTGCCGTACCGTCATCCAACCCACTGCGCTGCGGCCTTGGGTAGGAACTGAGCTCACAGACATCATTCTTTCTCCTTTTGTTCCGGCGCTGTACTTGAGCGATTCCTTGGCAAGGGCTTTCTGGAAGACTCAATCCAATTGCCCAAAGATGTCGGGTCTGCCTTTGACTTGATCGGCGAAGGGACGATCGTAACGGATGGCGATCACCCCGAATCCCCGATTGCGCAGTTCGGTGCGAAGGCGCTCGTCGCGGTCGCGATTTTCCGGAGTGTCGTGAACAGGACCGTCTATAAAGATGCAGATTCCCGGCAACTGCGGATTCTGGGCGTGCCGGTAATAGAAGTCAGGCTGCACGTATATATGGGAGGTGGGTCGGTTCTGGGCTTCATCAGGCAATGCAAGATCCTTGTCGTGAAGAAAGTGCAGGAAGTCTTCCTCCAGGGTGGAATCCGCCAAGGCAAGCAGACGTCTGAAACGGTCCTCGCGCTTCTCTTGCACTGCCGTAGGCACTAGGCTTGAATCCGCCAACCTGACCAAGTATTCCGGGAGCAACATGCGATCCAGAAGGCGGTGTTCTCTCTGATTGCCGTAGGCCAGCAGGCAGCGGTAGCAAGCCGCGGCGCAGGGCTCGACGTTCAGGCTTGGATCGTCTTGTCCCGTAGCGGGATCAAAGTGGCAGAGGGATAGAGCCTGTTTCGCAATTTCAGCCAAGGCGTCCGGCTCACTGGCAATGCGATGCCAGACTCCGGTGCCGCCCTCGGCTGCTTCCCAGTACAGCAGGCGCAAGTGCTCTCCCTGGCCGATCAACTCCGCCTCGATCTCCTGCTCCTCCAGGTGATATATGAACTGGATGGCGCGCTTGAGGGCATAGAGCAACGAGAGGAGGAACGGGCGCGAAGGCTTGTCGTTCACGGGGCGCAGCATGAGTAGGTTGCGCATGTCCTGGACATAGGGCCTGACGCCGGTCACGGTCTTACGCTCGCCGGGATCCTGCGGGACGATATCGGACTTGCGCTCCCAACGTCCTGTTGCAGGGTCAACGCTGAAGCCTTCCCGCTGGCCACCTCGCCAACCATGGTTGATCTTCCACAGCCGGGCTGTCGGGGCAAAGAAAGCCTCCATCAAGGTCTGATCGTGCGGATCCTGCAATTCGAACCGGGCGCCCGTGTTTCCATCCAGACTGAAGTGGGTGGTCGTAACGTATCCCCTACGCGCTCTTTCCTCCTCTTCCGACGAGATTCTTTCCACAGGGCGGGAGCGCATCATCGGTTGGTCCAATAGCCTCTGCGGATGGTCGGCGTGTGTCGCGTCCAGTGGAGAGGAGCAAAACCGGCAGACTTCCACCGCGATATGTTCCTGTTCGTGAAGATAGCCACAGACGTTGCAGAGAAGCGCCCGTTGGAAGGATTCATCAATGCCACTAGGTGGCGGCATCAGGGATTCGATGTAGTGTTTGCGCCCTTCATGGTAGATTCGGTTGCCGGGGCCGAATTCCGTCAACCCGATGAAGCGGGGCCGATCGATGATCTGAGCCTTGTTACCTGCGGCGACAGAGGTGCGCACCGGCAGGCGCGGGAAGTTGTAGCCCGGCAGAAAACCCGCGGTGGCCAGATAGCGATAGGGATAGAAGTCGGATTCCTCTTGGCTTCCGGTTTGGTTGAGCAGCTGTTGGATCTCGCGCTGCGCCGCCCGGAGTTGCCGATCTGCATCGTCCCGCACCTTCGCGGTCGCGTAGGGATCGTCCATCCGACGACGCGCCGCATCCCGAAAGGTTGCAGTCGAGCGGTACAGCTCCCGCCAAGGATCGAATGCCGCGTTGAAGCTTTGGGGGGCGCGGCGCAGAATTTCCTCCACACGTGCAAGACCGAAAACCGGGTCTCCAGCCGGGGTCCGGGTGCGAGACACGATGTAGCGACAGCGATCGAGGGCCTTTTCATAGATGCGATCTTCGTTTTGGTCTGCCAACTGTGCGGCAATCTCGGACCGAAGAGGAAAGTCCGGGACGCCGAGATCCAGAACATCGGCCACGCTGCGCCCCAAGGTCAGAGAGGTGCAGGCCAGCCAGGTGGAATGCAAATGGGCCAAGACCAACGGTTCGTTCTGAAGGTCCATGCGTGCCGGAGCGACAGCGCCGGCGATCATGTCATTGCGGCGACCAAAGAAATACTGGTCGTGCGCGTTGCCCTGTGCGGCGAACGCCACAATCAACGCGGGCTGTCCGCTGCGTCCCGCCCGCCCGCTGCGCTGGGCGTAGTTGGCGGGCGTAGGCGGTACATTGCGCAGGTGGACCATGTGGAGGTCTCGGATGTCCACCCCCAGTTCCATGGTCGGAGAACAGAACAGGACGGGCAAGTTGCCATCCCTGAATTTCCCCTCTCGCTCGATGCGGTTTTCCGGGGAAATCTGGCCCGTGTGCTCTGCGGCCTGCATGCCCCGCAGGTGGTCGCGATCCTGGTATAGCCTGGAGAAATAGGAATTGCCCTTTTGGGGAGTTTCCATCTCCTTGCGCAGGTGCAAGGACGAAGTGCGGACAGGATCGGGGCGCGGGACGTTCCCGTCGCCCCGAGTCCACCGGAGCGCGCCGGCCAACACTCTCACTCCTCTGTCTTGGCCATGTTCATCTCGATGTACGGACAGGATATGCCCCTTCAGGGCATTGAGGATGCCGTGGATCAACTGGTCACAGGCTTCGTCGGTCAGTCGCTCGGATATGTTCCAAGTCCGCGGAGAACGCAGGTACCGACCCACCGCCGAACGGGAACCCAATTTGAAAGTGTTGTGGATATACTGTTCGGCGCGGGTGGGTTGGATGCCGGGCAGAAAGGCCAGCCCCTGAGTGCGCAGTCGATCGTTTTCCTCCAGACACCACGGATCCGCCAGCCATTGACCGGTGTCTCGTACGAGTTGCCGGGCGGCGCTCTCGGTCAATCTGTGGGCATCGATAGCCAGATTTCGGCGCAGATGGTCAAGCAGGGCGCAGAGTACGGCTTGCCGGACAGCGGCGGCCACCTCTCCCATGGCGGGCAGCCCGCTCCACAGCTCTTCCTGGGCGGCGAGTTCCTCCAATCCGATGTACTGGATCCGCAGCAGACCCGTCATTTCCAGATCCGGCTGTGTAATGCGCCAATCGCGTGCCAGGTCCTCCAGAGCCAGATGCTCAAGGAGATCGATCAGGGCCTTGCGGCCTTGCCTGGCACCGGGTCCCTCGTCCACTGCCTCGCGCAGAAACTGGTGGGAGGACAGATTCAGAGCTTCGAAAATCGCCGTGCCCAGTTCACTGAAGGTCAGCGATCCCTTTTGGCGCATGGCCTTGAACAGCCCGGCGCGTAGCAACGCCACCTGCACGAAGTCGTTTAGGTGTCCCGCCTGCAAGGAGGCATCTTGGCGATTGTCCGTGAAGCTCAAGACCTTGGCTTCCTCGCGGGCGAGTTGCTGTGCCATCATGCCTGCGACTGCGGCATCCGCGCCAATGGTCGTGGCGGTGGATCGGCCCGTCTGGCTCAAGAGGGAAAGCTTGCGGTAGTCGGAGTTGGAGCGACGGACATGAACGGCGCGGCAACGCAGACAAAGCAGGAATGGGGCGGGCTGAAACCAGCCGCA
The DNA here is from genome assembly GCA_963422415.1 of Caldilineaceae bacterium. Classification (GTDB taxonomy): domain Bacteria; phylum Chloroflexota; class Anaerolineae; order Caldilineales; family Caldilineaceae; genus Bin34. The sequence goes on along the minus strand of OY729430.1, from coordinate 625,852 downwards.
CGCGTGTCTCGGACTCTCTCCCAGACTGCCGTCGACACCGACCCGATACCGACGGGGCCGATAAGTGGCATAGTCCTTTTTGACCGATCGACCCGAGGCGGTCAGCCATGTATCCGGCAGATCGGACACGTTGTCCCGCCAAAGGTCATCGCTCTCCAACGCGAAGAATCCTGGTTGTTGCCCCTCGATTTCATCCGGAGCTCCCACTGTGGGGTAGCGGGGCAGCAATTGGGCGTTATTCGCGTCTTCTTGCCGGGCGACAAGGTAATACTCTTGGCCGCACTCCCGACAAAAGGCCAAGGGAAACAGAAGTCTTTCCGAGTCCAGCTTAACCTGGCCCTGCATGCTGAAGACTCTGGTCCCAGGGTCCTCGAGAGTGGCATATACGTTGCTCCCGGACGATAGCCACTGATGCAACCGGAAAGCCAACACCGGCTGTCCATGGGTGTCTCGGGCTGCATTGCCGGCATCCAGCGCGCTGCGCAGACGGGCCTGGCATAGTTCCGACGACAGTCCGCTGGTTTGGGACAGATTCTGCACAGCGGAGACAAACGTCTTGGGACGACGGCGCACAAGTCTCTCCTCTTCCGTGACCAAGCCAAACGCGTCTTCGACCCAGGCCACAAGGGGATGTTGGCGAACAGCATCCGCATGGGACGCTGGCGGAGGGGTCTCTATCGCGCTGCGCACCTCCGTGGAACTGGCAGGCACAGGCACTTGCGCCACTCTTTGCAAAGTCTCGTCCACGACATGGGCGGACGGAATTTCCTGCCCAAAGAAGCGCGAGGCCAGTTGGGCCACAGTCTGCTTGCGTTCCTGCCTCGAGTCTCCCGTAGCCATGGTGGCGCTGGTAGCCACCGCTTGCAGATTCTGTCCAGCCCTTTCCTGCAGGCGACGGGTGAGCATGGCCACATCGGCTCCCTGTCGGCCGCGGTAGAAGTGCAGTTCGTCCATGACCAGAGTCTGAAGAGAGCGGGTGGCCGTGTGCAAAAGCGGGCGTTCCGCAGGGCGGACCAGTAGGTATTCCGCCATCACGTAGTTGGTCAGCAGAATGTGGGGCGGGTCCTCCAGGATTCGATTTCGATCCTCGTTGCCTTCTTGGCCTGTATAGCGCTCGAAACGGACAGGAGAGTCAGGGAAGTTGTTCCGAAATGCCTCGAGCGCGTCCAGCTGGCTGTTGATGAGGGCATTCATGGGATACACCAGAATGGCTCGCACCGAATGATCCGAAGGGTTGTTGCGCACCACCGCGTCGAAGATGGGAATGAGATACGTGAGACTCTTGCCCGATCCCGTGCCGGTGGTCACGATGTAGGACTGGCCGCGCAGGCCAATTTCCAACGCCTCCCTCTGATGTCGATACAAGCGGGTATTCTTGCCGAAGAAACGAGCCGTTTCCTCCATGAGCTGGCCGGATCCGGCCAGCTCTCCCAATGTGGCATCCTGTGCAAAGGCGGGGTTGAGCTGCAGAACCGCCTCGGGCCACAGCTCTCCCGCCTCCAGTGTATTTCTTACATAGGTGTCGACGCGGCGGTCGCGAATCCGGATGAAGCTTCTGACATAGTCGCGGTACTCCGATACCACGTCCTCGCGGAGCCGAAAAACATCCAGAGTCATAGCTGACTCCTACGGGGAATCCACCGAGACGCTGGGCTCTTGGCCCGCGACGAGTTGGTCGTAGGCCTGCAGCACCAGCCGCTGGGTGCGGTATTCGCCGAATTCCTTCTCTTCGTTTCGTTTGAGGGTGGGAAAGGAGACGCTGGGCGGCTCCGGATTCAGAATCCACTCCAGCTCCTCTCGATCCAGGCGGTACATGCAGGCATAGAGGGCATCCAGCTCGCTCTTGAGGCAGTGGCGACGCTCCTCGTTCCAGACGAAGGGTGGTCCCTCGTATCCAAGTTCCCGGGCAAAGGGTTCCAAAGCGTGGGCTGTATAGGTGAGTTCCAGAACCCTTTCGGCGACTAGCTCCGCATACAAGCGGCCTTTGCAAGCCTCCGCTAGATACGCCTCGGGCGGAAGCATGGGAAGCTGCTTGACTATGAAGAAACTCAGGTTCGTACCGCCCACCGAACAGCGGGCTGCCCAGTCAAGCGGCAGGCTGTTCATGTTGGCGGCCAACAACGCGGAAGCCACGGCGACCGGATCACCTTCATTGCCTATCACGAAAGAGCTGTGACCCAGCGGATTGCCCGGCAGCACGCCGGCAATCAAGGTGCGGTGATCTGTAGCCCGGGCGAGTTGGCGAACTGCATGAAGCCAGGCTTTGCCTTGCGGTTGCATCACAGGAGATTTGTTGTTCATGGCCGTTCTTGGGAGGATGGCCGCGATGGCGGTTCTTCGGTCTGTGGCTCTGGCGATATCTCGAAATACGACGAGCCAATGTTGAAAACCATGGCTGAATGTCCTACTCCACCGGCAGGGAGTATCGCCGCTATCATTGTTCTCGCGTTCGTTGGATTGGTGATTTGCCGGCAAGCCAGGAGTGGACGATGGAGGCCAGGGCCTTGACCGCGGCTCGCGGCTCGCGGCTCGCGGCTCGCGGCTCGCGGCTCGCGGCTCGCGGCTCGCGGCTCGCGGCTCGCGGCTCGCGGCTCGCGGCTCGCGGCTCGCGGCTCGCGGCTCGCGGCTCGCGGCTCGCGGCTCGCGGCTCGCGGCTATTTTCAATTGGCAAATCCGATTCGTTCAGAGAAAGTCCGGTCTTGTCAAATTTTGCTCTGAAAATTTCTTCGTGAACCCAGTAACGCGGCACTGCTGCAAGGTTGGGGTCCTCTTTCTCACGCGAATTCATGGCACGAGCCTTTCCCTTCTTTTTATCTTGCTGCACGACATCGGCGAAAGTAGCAAATCTGTGATCGAACTGCTCGAAGAGTTTGGCTTCGTAGAGTGGTAGATGGCGCTCCAGTCCTTTGACAAACTCATTTCTTTGCAATCTCCAACCGGCTTGCTCCATCTCCTCCCGCGTTCGGAAAAGATTCGAATCGTTGGACATATTGAACATCGCCTTGAGCTGGATTCCCCAAGGATTGGCCTTGGTGTCTTCCAAGTTCTCGTTCCAAAGCACTCCCGCCCGCTGATACATCTTGCGAGCTATTTCCATGTCCCGCGGAGTACGAAACATGGGACAGTTACGAGTGTTAGGGTTGAATAGCCGGAAGTCTACTGCCGTCAACCGAACTCGGCGTCCCTGTTCCCCAATCTGTTGCGTGTTGTGCAAGAAGAACGCGAACTCGGCCTCTGGACAAAGCCGCTCAATCCCGCTGATCGTCAACAGAGAGAATTTCAAACTCCTGTGGATTCCTGGAAACACTCTCTCGTGATTCTCGAAGTCAAGCAGGCTTGCCAGACGTCTGCCTTCAGTCAGGCTGGCAAAGAACTCCTTGTTGGCATTGTCCATGGCAATGCCGGTGGGAACTATGAGTCCGGTTCTGCCCGTCGGATTGAGAAGTGTCTGAGCTGTCTCGGCAAACACGGAGTAGGTATTGATAATGTATTTGCCAGTCAGCGGGGTTCGTCTACTCTGCCGGATGAAAAGACTGGTGGCATCGGCGACGCGTGCCGCGGCAGCGAACTCGACGGCCAGTCGAGGGTGTGTAATCTTCAGCTTGTCTATCAAGAGCTGTCGCGCCGCCTTGTGCGGAGCATCGGCAATAGCTGGGGCTCGCGACGCGAAGAATTCCTTTTCCTCTAGTTTGACACGTTCCCAAGGCGGGTTGGCCAATACCACGTCAAAACCCCTCTCGGGACCGGCAAACACCTCGGGGAACTCCAACGGCCAATGAAAGAAGGCCAAGGTCTCGGATGTGCTCTTGGCCACGGCCTTCAGGCGAGTGCGGGATTGCAGGCCTTTAAGAACGCTGTATACCTCGCTTGAGGTAGGTATAGGGGTACTCCTCTCATCTGAGGCGACAAGCGGCGCGAAGAACGCGTAGGTCCAGAGATCGCACGCGTCTCTTAGCCTGTCGTAATAGTCAGAAGCGCGCAGCTCCGTATATAGTTCCTGCTTGGCCCGGACGTCCGCAGGGTTTCGCTCGTCCTGCATTCCCACCGCGGCCATTTCTGCCGCGAAGGCATCCGCGGGCTCCTCGTCTCCGTCGAAATCAAACGCCGGTTGGCCTTGTCGGCCCTGCCGATTCAGTTTTCGATAGAGGCTGGCTGTCTTCTTGTCATCGCCCTTGACTTCCTTGTAGGCGCCATCGGGAATGCCTTCTGCCAGACACTCCAGATCGTATACACCCACAAGGCTGTCCCCGCACTTGATGCGGTGGTCGAGAAATCCTAGGGGATAGCCGGCGGCGTGACTCTCTATCCACAAGGCCACCTTGCACAGATCCACGGCCAGCAGATTCTTGTCCACGCCGTATATGCAGTGACGTACCACGTCCCGCACTGCCTCCCGATATTGAGGCAGGGCCGGCTCCTCCTGTCCCGTGCGCGTGCGGGCCAGTTCTCGGGCAATGCAACGCGTTGCAGCCAGCAGGAAATGCCCCGATCCGCAGGCGGGGTCGCAGACCCGCAGGGACAGCAGTGCCTTTTCTCTTCTGCCCACATCCCGTCCGGCTTCCCTCAGACGCTCTTCCATGACGGGCGCCAGCGCACTCCCTATCAATTCCCTCACCAATTCCGGCGGGGTGTAGTAGGAGCCTGTCTGCTTGCGCTCCGTGCCCGCGGCCAGCGCGAAGCCCCATGACACACCGGCTTCGTCCCGGCCAGTGAACTCCGGGCGGTAGTCCAGCAGACTTTCGTAGACGGAACCGAGTTCCTCGACGTCCAGATGAGCGTAGTTGACTCTGCGGCGCACACTGTCGACATCGAATGTCGACAGATGCTGCATGGCTTTGAGCAGATCTGCGTTGGAGCAGGTCGCGGATTCGAGATCCTGGCAGGCCTCCGGTCCGAACAGCTCGCCGTTCAAGGGCGAGAGATGCAGATCCAGTGCCGTATCGTCGCGGAACAGGCGAAAAGTCTTCTTTAGTCCCTCCCAGAGATCCGTGTGCCGGTCACCGGCAAAGTGGCGTTCGGCCCGGGTCCGCAATCGGCCGACGCTGTAGTACCGGCTGTATACCGAGTGCATGCCTGTGCCGGCTTCCTGGGCAAGCAGCTTTCGTTCTTCCGTGACCATGAGGAAGAGCAGGCGATAGACCAGCCGCAGCAGCTGCCTGTAGAAGTGCGTGTCCGTCAGGTGTGCCTGTCCGATCGATTCGGCCAGCGCCGCATTGGCCGGATGGCGCAAAAACGCCGTGCCCAAGGTCTCCAAGGCGCCCTTTACGCCGTCGCGCAGTCTGTCCCGGACACGGTCTCCGCGCTCGACGCCCGCAGAATGATATTTCTCGAGCCAGCAGTCGTGTGGCAAGTCGTGCGGCGCGGGAAAGCGTGTGGCATGCAGAAGCCTGTACAGAACCGCGAATTCATTGTACAGATTGCCTTCCAGCATCGCCTGCAGGTTGAATTCCAGGTAACTGGGCTTGGAGAAGCGGACGCTGTCGCGCAACAGGCGCAATTCACCGCCGTTCGTGGCCACTCCCCACAGGGTCTCGGAGCCATTCAGGTACGACTGCACGGCCGCGTGGGGCGTGTGCCTGTGCTGGCGCTCCTTTTCGTCAAGGCTCTGGTTCCAGGCCACGATGTTGATGGGAGGCGCGAATTCCCCTTCGTGCATGCGATGCGAAATGACGAGACTCCGATCACCGACCTCAAGGGCGTTCCGCTGAAAACGCGGGCGCGGGAACTCCAGCAGTTCGAGAAAACCCTCCATCCAGTATTGACGGGTCAGGGTGGTGGGACTTTCCCCGGACCGATCCCGGCGGGCTTGGAACGCGTTCCAGTAGTCCCGTGCATCGGCAAACGATCTCTGCATTACATCGGACAGACTGCGCCCTCGGGATACATTGAAGTCCATGGGTTTCTGGCCAGGCAGTTCCCCACCCCCGATGGCGATGTTCTCCAGCAGATCTGGGGGCAGGATGCCTCCTTCCACGGATATCGACGTGAAATTCATGCCGCACCCCCTGCCGGTACGAGCACGAAACACCCAATGACATCGGGCGGACAGTGGGGCTTGATCTGCAGCGGACGACTCTTTGACGTGCCTCGAATGCGCATGTGCGCTTCCGCAAGTTGGCGGGTCCGATCGTCGACAACGGGCTTGTGCCAGTCGCCTTCCAAGGCTGCCAAGGCCCACGACACATGCTCTTGGCGTTCTGGGGCCGCCATATTTCCCACCGGCGTTGTGTCTCGGAGCAGGCGGTGGGCCTTTTCCTGCCAAGGTTTCAGCCAGTGGATGCCTTGTCCCGAGGGTTCGAATGCACAGACGACGACTTCCTCGGCGTACCGCTGCACTCCCTCTGCCTTGACAAGGTAGCGCAGTCGCAGTACCAGTGTTGCTGTTCTGATGGTCACCAGGGAGGAGTAGCCTGCCCCGCATCGCGCAAACTGCGGCTGCGTGCCCTGCAGGGCGTTGGCTAGGTACATTTCGGCGATTGTGGCGACGATTGGGTGATTGCGGCCCAGCAAGGTCACAGCGGCCGCATGGTTGCCTGCGAAGGCGGCTTGCAAGGGGAATGTCTGGCCTCGGGCCCGCGATGCCATCAGCGGGGCCAAATCACCGGTATGCAATTCAAATTCACCTTCACGGCGCGTCGCGCGCAACTCTCCGTTGAATAGCTGCAGGGCATGGCCGACGAAGAGCTCCACATCCTTCTCGCTGCCCAGGACAGGTTCCATGGCCCGCATTTCTCGATCCACCTCGCCCGGGTCGATGCCATGCTGGGCAAAGTGGCCCCTTGTCTGGTCTTCCTCTCTGGCTCGCTGGTCCCACGCGCTGTGCAGGCGGCTCACGCGAGCATCCTCGAAGCCAAGGCTGAGTTGGCGCCCCGTTGTTCGACCCCGAAGCAGCACGCTTTCCACCAGGGCCTTCAGGACCTCCTCGGATTCGACGGGCACGGGCACGGAGATCCCCAAGCTGCGCTTGATGGCCTGCGCCTTGCGCAACAGGACATCGAGCACCACCATGTCCATTTCGTTGTCTTCGCCAAACAGCAGCGTCGTGTGCACCGTGTCCTTGGGCTGGCCGAAGCGATCCACCCGTCCCTCGCGCTGTTCCAGCCGATTGGGATTCCAAGGCAGGTCGTAATGCAGCACGGCATCGTAGTGGTGTTGCAGGTTGATGCCCTCGCTTAGACAGTCTGTAGCCACAAGCACACGCAATGGATGTCGCGCGAGCGTATACACCAGCTCTTCCCGCTGTTCGCTGTCCCCTTCGTTGCCGGTCACCGCCTTGACTTGCACGCCCGGATGAGACGGCTGGAGCAGGTCTGCCAACTGCTCCGCGACGTAGTAGGCGGTCTGGATGAAGCGGCAGTAGACAATGGGCTTGCAGCCTTGCCCCAGCAGATCCGATACGGCAGCCATGGCTTCGCGCAGCTTGGCGTCTGCCTTGGGGCCACTCAGCGCCTGGGCTCGCTTGAGAAAGTTGTTCAACCTTTTTTCGTCAGCCGTGTCCGGCGCCCTGCCGGGCACATCGACCCTCATGGAGGGCAGGTAGTCTGCAGCCTGATCGTCTTCCGCCGAATCCAGAACTTGGCCGCTGATCCATGTTTCGGATGCAACGGCCGGCAACCCGACCGCGCCTTCTTTCCTCTGCGCGCGCAGAGCATCCTTCCGATGCTCAAGGGTGGCATGGGCCGCGCCGGGACTGGAAAGTACACAGCGCAGAATGGCAAGGGCCGTCCAATAGCGCACCCTTTGCCGCTGCGCTGCCGCCGTGTCACTCTGCGACGCGTACTCTCGGCAGTAGTCGAGGATGTCCGTGAAGAGGCGGTTGTAGGCCGCCGTCATCAAATACGGGCGTTCTGTCGCTACCCGGTTGGGAAACGGGGTGTCCACTCCCAACCATTGGCGCAAATCGGATCGTTTGCGCTGAATGAAATGCGGCGCCAATTTTTGGCGGGGGGGGGGGGGGGGGTGAAATAGATGACTGGTCGAGGACATCGAACGCCGGATTCAGCAGACCCAACAGCGATCGGAAACTTTCCTCGATTCCACTGTGAGGGGTGGCTGTGACCAAGATGATGTGTCGAGAGGGATCGGCGGCCAGCGTTTGCACCAAGGCAAAGCGTTGATGCTGCCGGTTGGACGCGCCTCTGGGCCGAGCAGCCGTATGAGCTTCGTCGACAATGATGCACTCGGGGGCATGAGTCAGGAACAGTTGCTTGAAGCGTTCTGTCTTGAGCAGATCGATGCTGGCCACCAAATGACGATAGTACTGGAAGAGGGTGTCGTCAGGCCGAGGCAGATCCCGTTCCAAGCGGCGGATGCGCGCAGACTGGACGACGGCGGTCTCGATGCCGAAACGCGTGCGCAGCTCCTCCTCCCATTGGTCGCACAGATGTGGGGGACACAGCACCCCGATGCGTTGGGCGATGCCGCGATCCAGCAGCTCTCGGGCAATCATGCCGGCCTCGATGGTCTTACCCACGCCCACGTCATCGGCAATCAGGAGACGCACCGGATCCTGACGCAGAGCCATGATGAGAGGAACGTATTGATAGGGACGCGGCGTGACCGACAGGCGTCCCAAGGAACAGAATGGACCAGCTCCGCTGCGCAGTCCCAAGCGGACGGCATTGTGCAGCAGAATCGCGCTCGCCAGACCGCCGGCCTGCATTGGGTCCGGTCTGGGATAGGTGGCACTCTGAATCGCGTCAGGCTCCAGAGGAACAAAGACCCCCGTGGGTTCCTCGTCTGGATTGTCTACGGGACGCAGCCGGACAACCTGCTCTTCTTCCTGCGGTAGAACCACCCAATCCCGGTTGCGCACGCGGACCAGGGAACCGGGTGCATACATCTTGTCAGGTGTGGAAAAACTAGGCACAGACAGCGCTGAAACGGAAAAGACAACGAGGCAGACAAGACCATGGGTCCGATTGTCAACCCGGCATTGTACAGTGAAACGCGAGTGTCGAGAAAAAGACCATTTCACAGCCCGAAGGCGGGAGAAGCGGCGGACACCCGTGACACTACCCCTCCTTGTGCAGACATTGAAAGTGATGAGGTTTCTCGTCTGGCTGCAGCAGGGCGCTGGCGTCGCCCGGTGCCACGGCATCCAGAAACCGGTGCAGGATACGGGCCCCATGTCTGCAGTTCCCCTCCAGACGTCCTTCCCGCCAGGGATGTCCTCCACGGGCACCCAGTTTCCCTAGGCGGCCTGCCGGCGCTCGACACGACCCGTGTCCAGCACGCGACTGTCCTGTCCCCCTGCCGCATCCGTCTGGACTAGGCGATAGGTCATCCGGGAATTCGGAGCGGCGGGTTTCGAATCCAGCCTGTAACCCCAGAGAATAGGGGACCGACGCTGATCCACGAGCCAGTATTCCCGGATGCCCATGCAGGCGTAGGTGGCCATCTTGAGTCGCCAGTCGTTGTCCTGCTGTTCCAGGTCCGCGTGGGATACCACCTCCACCACATCGGGCGCGGGGTGGGCCGCAGCGACAGGTTGGGGCGTAGGCTGGCGGTGTGCCGCTCCGCTTTGAAGCAGACGGCGGAAATCCCGCTGATCTGCACGTCATCGCTGACGTACAGGGGTGCTGCCCGGCGGCGCGTGAGAATCTTGAGGGCGATGCTTATCTGGGCAATACATTCGCCGTGCTGGAAGGTGGGCGACATCATCCAGACTCCCGGGACCATGTAGTTGGGGATCCGTGGTCTCCGTTTCCGTATAGCGGTGCCAGTCGGAGCAATAGGCGTGGTCGGGCACATAATGGAAGAGGGTGCGGAGATGTTGCCAAACGTCCGCTGGAGCCTCCGGACGGGACGGGGTGGCGGCAACGTCACGGGGACCTTGGACAGCGGCTGGGACATGGGTGGCACAGCGGACAGGCGGATACAGGACTCTGTATGGTAATCACGCAGGAAGCGGGCGCGCACGGCAGGGGCAGTTACGGAGTTGCGCCAGGGGCCGGCCCGGGATCGATGGGAGATAGGCCTGATCCCTGCCCAGTGTGCCCGAGGTGTCCCGGCCTGTCCCTGACTCGCCTTGCGGCTGTGTTGATTCTCGGATTTTTACGCTTGGGCCAGAGGCTACGGTGCACTTGACCCAGCCCTCTCGCATGACGCCCAAGAGCGCCTGCCTCCTCCTTGTATATAATGGATTTCCCCAGAATCTTGCGGTTGGGCGTGAGGATTTTCGGTTCTCCCAGACGTTAAGGAGAGGCAGATGGCCTATACCGTCACGCCTGCTCAGCAGGCTCAATATGAAACCCACGGCTTTTTCATTGCGCGCAGCCTGCTGGGTCCGGAGAGGGTGCAGTATCTGCGCAAACAGATCACGGACACCATGGCGCAAGGGAAGAGCGGCATCAATTTCGATACTACGCGCATGGATGGCAAGACCATCAGGGGCAGTGGCATGTACCGCAAGCTGGCTCTGCTGGGTCGCCGCAATCCGAATGTATGGAATGCCTACTACGGTCACGAGAACGTGATAGACATCAACCGGCATTTTCTGGGGGACGAGGTCTATCTGTGGTTCGATTCCATCTTCACCAAACCAGCCAAGGTCGGGGAAGCCACACCTTGGCATCAGGACATTGGGCTCTGGACTCAAAATCCCGTCACCAAGCCCAAGCAGCCGTTTTTTCAAAATGCCCTCACCATTTGGATGGCCATCGACAAGGCGGACCAAATGAATGGCTGTCTGCAGGTGGCGCCGGGTTCTCACAAGGGGGAAATCGTTGAACACATACGCTACGAGGACAGTATCCACGTGGAACTGCCGCGGGACATGGTGAAGGATCTGCCGGTGGAGCACGTGGAGCTGGAGGCTGGGGATGCCATTGTCTGGCATGCCCATCTTTGGCACTACAGCCCCGTGAACAGAAGTGATCGCAATCGGCTGGGCATAGCCCAGGTGTCTCTGGCGGCAGCGGATGCCCTAGGCGCCGGAAAGACCGATTTGCCTCCGTTGCTGCACGGCGGCGTGGGGCAAGAGGCCCCGGTTGCGGAGGCACAGCGTAGCGCTCCGGGCGCGTAGTGTCTTTCTCTGAACGCGGCCTTTCAGAATTCTGTGTCTGGAATGCTGCGGTATAATCGGAAGTCTGCTTGCATGCCAATTGCAGGTCCGCGGCAGAGATGCGGCGGATAGTGGGCTCTGCTCTCGGTGGTCCAGATGAATGGTCTGCCAACTGGCTTGGCGCGCGGCAGGGGAGCGTTTTGTGCAAATGTCAGTCATCAAGAGCAAGGAAATGAATATGAAAAGATTGTCGCGACGCAATTTCTTGAAGGTGAGCTCCTTTGCGGCCGGGGCAGCCGCCTTGGCTGCCTGTGCGCCGGTGGCTCCGGCTCCTGCCGTGGACAGTGGCGACGAGACGGCAGCCATGCCGGAAGGCCAGACGCTGGAGGCCTGGTCCCGCATGACCAATCTGGCGCAGGAGTCCATTGTCGGGATCATCGACAACTACAACGCCCAGAACGAAATGGGCAACACCGTTGAGTTTGTCTACGTAGCCCAGACCCAGGGTACACAGGCCGACGAGAAGCTGTTGACTGCCGTGGCCGGAGGCAATCCGCCGCCGCTCTATTACGCGGATCGGTTTACCGTGCCGCAGTTTGCGCATCAGGGATTCTTCTCGGACATCACCGAACATGCCAACTCGGCCGGTGTGACTCAGGACGACTACTTTGATTTCGCATGGGAGGAGACGGTGTACAAGGGCGGCGTATATGCGCTTTCCTTCGACACGGATACCCGGGCTCTCTGGTACAACATGGACATCATGGCCGAGGCCGGACTGGATCCGGAGGCTCCCCCGCAGAATTTGAACGACCTGCGTGCGGCCACCAGCGCCTTGGAGATACGAGACGATCAGGACCGTGTCACGCGATATGGGTTCAACCCCATTTACGACCAGGCTTGGATGTACACCTGGGGGTTTGGATTCGGTGGCCAGTTCCAGGACCCGGAGACGAAGGCCATTACCTTTGCCCATCCCAAGAACGTCGAAGCCATGGAATTCGTCAAGAGTTTCGTGCAGGAGATTGGGGTGGAGAACGTGGATGCGATGCTGGCCGCTTGCGCCGGCGGCGCCTGCAGTGGTCCCAACGACTACTTCTGGACCGGGCAGTCGGCCATGACCTGCAGCGGCAACTGGAAAGTGGCTCAACACCATCGCTACACACCGGACGGCAACTACGGTGTCGTGCCCATGCCGGGGCCTGACGGCCCCGCCCCCGGTTCCTCTTGGGCCGGAGGCTGGAGCTGGTGCATCCCGCTGGGCTGGAAAGACTTGGACTCCGCCTTTGATGCCTTGGCGTACTTCTGCGGTACGGAAGGCCAGCTGAAGTACAACAAGGATACCTTCCACATCCCCACCATCAAGACTGCCGCGGAGGATCCCTTCTTCCGGGAAGACCCGCTGCATGCCGTGTTCATGGATCTCCTGCCCGTTTCCCATGCGCGCCCGCCGATTCCTTTCGGCAGCAAGCTCTGGGATCTGCAGGTGCAGGCCTTCCGGGATATCATCCCGCATGACCTGAAACCTGTGGAACAGGCTCTGCAGGACATTGATGACGAAATCAACGAGGATCTGGAAGAAGCCGGTTTCTTCTCCTAAAGGTTGGGCAAAGGGCTCCCAATATTTTGGCAGGTCGGAAGGCAACGTTGCCTTCCGACCCTAGGAACCTGCGCGTGAACCATTCCAGTTCCTAACTGCGGGTCATCCTGTTGGGCAGCCTTGCTTGGCAGGGTCTTGGGGATCAAACAGAGGCTGATCTGATCATCGGCGGAAGGCTGTCACCGGATCAGCCTTCTGCTTTGCATTTTCCTTGGCGCAGACTATGCAGCGCACAGTCTCCACAACTCCCATTCACCATGAGTCACAAGATGCGTGCCGGTGAACGCGCCAGGCTCCTTGGCTTTCTGTCGCCCCTTGGCAGCGGACCTCGGCTGCCAGTGATCCTAGCTCCCTCTTCCGTGATGTGACATCACCCGAGGAACGGCACAATACGCCGGCTCCATACGTCCGAGATTGCAGCATACGGCTGGCTTGACTATGGACCGCGGCTTCATCTAAAGATCCAGATGGACTTGCGTATGTGCAGGTCCATGGAATAAGGCAACATGGTCCCACCACCGGGTGGGCGCACACGCTGCTGTGTCAAACATGCCAAACTCTGGCATTGCCGGACAGGTCGACATCGGGCGGGTATGCAGGAGATCCGGAGCATGTGGCAATGTTGCACTTGTCCGACCTGAACAAGCAACCAGCCTGGAAACGAATGGGTTGCCGTCCACTGCAAAGGGCCCTGTGCTATGCTTAGCCAATATTGGCTAACAGAGTGGGACAGGGCAAGAAAAATGAAGCAAGTCAATATGCATGAGGCGAAGACGCAGCTTTCCAGGTTGGCCAAGCTGGCAAGGCAAGGGGAAGATGTCGTGATCGCCCGTGCAGGCATACCCTATGTACGCCTGATTCCCTATAAGGAAACTGCACGGAAACGCCAGCCGGGCAGTCTGAAAGGGCAAATCCGGATGGCCTCGGACTTTGACGAGACGCCCCCGGAGATTGTGGATGCGTTTTATGCAAGTCAAGAATGATGCGGCTCCTGCTGGACACAGATGCCTTCCTGTGGTGGTTGTCGGGCAGTCGGAAACTTGACGGCAACGCTCAGAGAGCCATCGCGGAACCGCAGAATCAGGTGTTCGTAAGCGCGATCAGCGGTTTGGAAATTGGCATCAAGAGCTCACTGGGAAAGCTGCAGGCGCCGGGTTCACTGGACGACAAGGCCCTATTGGAGGGATTCCGACATCTGCCCGTGACGTTCCAGCATGGGGAGCGGGTGGGGAAGCTCCCTTGGCATCACCGTGATCCTTTCGACCGGATCTTGGTGGCCCAAGCCCAGATTGACAATCTGATCCTGGTGACCTGCGATCGGTACATTCCCATGTATGACGTGCCGGTCCTGTGGACATGAACAGACTTGACACCGGCAACACACTGGACTGGGACAGGCTGGATGGCGCCGGCTTCCACACACTGCAATTGTTCGGACTCCCTGACAGGCGGGTGAAGACGGCGACAGAAAATGACTTGCGAAAAGGGTACATGCAGCGCCACGCAGGAAGTGGTCTGTCGGGTGGGCGCGTCCTCCCGACTTGGGCCTGCGCCCTGGGATCGGGTACCGCCTGGTATCTCTCTTCTCCGGCATCCCGGAACGGAATGCGATCATTGGGGCGGGTTGGGCAACGACCCGCGGGAGATTTGCAACAGAGCGGCCCCGGTGCCGATGGGGCAGTCACCTGCCCCCATTGGCCTTCTCTCGGGAAGGTGGCGGGGATATAGGCAATGGATGCCAGAGACTCTGCCTCGATTTGTTTCACTGCTGAAATATGCGCTCTCTGTGAAAGGCGAGGAGTTCTGGATCGGGCCCAAATTTTTCGGGACGGGAAATGGGCCGCCCTTCATAGGCTTCCATGGACATTGCCAGGAATTCATTTTCGCTGACGGCGAGTCGGGGAGACAGCCGAATGGTCAAATCCGTGTCAAGGGTGATGAGTCCGGCATCGAACGCCTTGTCATGCAGCGAAGACAACAGAAGACCGTTGCGAGGATTTGTCCTGTTGTGTTGGTTGCAGCGCCAAGGCACGATGTGACTTGCCACCAGCAGGGTGGGCAGCGCCAACCCAGTAATACAGCATGCTCCGTCATAAGCGCTCAAGACGGCCGCGCGAAAGAAGGATTGGCCTACGCGGGCAGTGGTGTGCACTTCCCGATCGCTGCCCACTGGCATGGTGTTTTCATGCTGGGCGACTTCGCCATCCGCTGCTTCCATAAATTCCCATTCGGCTTGCCGGGACTCTTCCGCAAACCGGTTCCAATCGCCTTGCATTTCATTCCACATTGCGCGATCGTGGGCGGAAGCTCTTGTCAATCCCGTTCGGCCGGTAGAAGTGATGGCATTGTCCAAGCTGGCGATATTGCTCAGCTTCATGGCCAATGCCGAGGGAGTTCGCCCGATCGCTTTTGCAAATCGGATGATCTCGGGATTCTTGGAGTGCAATCTGCCAAAGGGCAGGCGGCAATACAAGGAAAGAGCCACTAGGAGTTGCTTGCGAGTCCACGGAGATCGTGCTGGCATAACGACGCTGTTCCTTCCGAACCTACATGGTTCTGCAAACGCCCGCAGCAGGGGCCAGAGCGGTAGATGACAAGAATCGGACTTTTACAGTGCGGTCCCCAATCCGCCAATGTCGACTCTACGCCCAAGGAAAGTTGCCGGGAATTGCCCCAATCCGGAAATCCTCTGCAGAAAAGGCCCAATACATACGGACATGACGGAGCCATCTCCGAGCGAGAGGCAGGAGTGAATGTATGGACAGCGACAATCAGGAACTGTATGGCGAGATGTCCCGCTGTCCGGATTCCGACCCCCAGCGTGTTGCGATGAACGCCTCGGGTTCCAGGCCCAAGGCATCGGCCACGCGGGTGATGTAATTGAAGAAGGAAATGATCTGCACGGCATCCAGAATGGCGGTTTCGCTGAAACCCGTTTGGCGGAGGTGTTCCAGATCCGAGGCGGTCATGGCGTGCTGGGTATGCGTCAATTTGGCCGCGAACTTGCACAAGGCGCGATCCTGCGGCGACAAGTCGACGGTACGCCAATCACGCGCAATGCCATGCAGAAAGGCATCGACTTCCTCTGCGTGCCACGTTGTGGTCTCTTCGATCTCGGCACGGAGATCGTGTGCATGTGCCTGGGTTCAGTAGGGACAGCGCAGTTCGGCAGACACCACGGTGGCCAGCATTTCGCGCTGGACACGTGTCAGATCCGAAGGTCCCATCATGGCTTCGGCGTAAAACCGCATGGTGGCCTGAAGCGTCTTGGGGCGCAGACTCATGACCTGCACTATCTTCCAGATGCGGCCAGCCCGTTCCAAGGCTTGATCGAAAATCTTTCGTAGCAATCCGCTTGAATCGGCATAGGAAACCTGCTTGATCCACGCCATCCCTGACTCTCCCCATGCGTTTGCGATGTCACCGACTGTCTTCTTGAGTCTGCATGCTGCCAGAAATTTTGCAAATCCGGAATTCACAACAGGGTCTTGCGGCCAAGATCGGTGTCCAGCGACATCAGGACCGCACATGGAGGGGGAGCCTGCAATGACTGGCTCCCCAAAAGACACCCGTTGCGGGGCGATCAGCCACACTTTATGATGAGCTCCCGGATCCAAGAAGATGAGAAAGACGGCGTCCGGATACTTGAATTGGTGTCTTGACAAGGTTCGGCAGGACCAACTGCCGCAAGAGTTGTCAAGGGACATGGATATTGCCTAGGTGCAAGAGACCGGAGATCTTTCCTGATCCCTGTGGTTTCATGTAGGTCCCACCGACCTGTCTCCTCCGGCGCGGGATCTCCCCATGCTCCGGATTGGCCGAAGGCGTTCCGTCCTTGGTACAGGGTATGATGGATAATGGTACTATTGATTTCCATGACCGAGGCGGGCACGGAAATCGACGGAACAGGTCAAGAGCCGGTATCACGTTGCTTCCGCCAATTTGGCGCAAGCCTCATCATGACAGTTTCTTGTCGCATCCGAGTCCCTTCGGGAGATGCACCGGACAGTCCCCTCCTTGCCGCTGACTGCACATGACAGTATTGATGGCCCGCATGGCCAACCCCAGTTCCAAGGTGCGCAACACCTTTTTCGGCATACTCTTTGCCAGCCCCTGGCTGATTGGAGTCTCCGTCTTCTGGATCTATCCCACGCTGGCTTCCGCCTACTACAGTCTCAACAAGTTCAACGCGGTGCAGGCTCCGCAATGGCTGGGCTTTGCCAACTACATAAAGCTCTTCACGGACGACCCTGACTTCATTCAGGCCATAGTCAACACCTTGTACTTTGCCGGGGTGTCCATCCCGTTGGCCATCCTGCTTGCTTTCGGGCTGGCCATGCTGCTCAATGCCCGCATTCATTTCCAGACGGTGTACCGCACCATCTATTTCCTGCCTACACTGGTGCCGGAGGTGGCCTTGGCCTTGGTGTGGGTCTACCTTTTTACCCCCGTGACAGGTCTGGTCAATCTTCCCTTTGACTGGCTGGGATTAAAGGGTCTGTGCTGGCTGACCTGTCCGCAGTGGGCCATGCCCACCCTGATTTTGTTGGCCCTGTGGATTATCGGACAGCAGATCATCCTGTATCTGGCAGGTCTGCAGGACGTGCCTCAGGACCTGTACGATGCAGCGGACGTGGACGGCGCCAATTTCTGGCGCAAGCTGCGGAATGTCACCATTCCCATGATGACCCCGGTGATCTTCTTCCATCTGGTGACCAGCGTGATCGGGGCCTTGCAGTTCTTCGCCATCCCTTACGTCATGACCGGCGGCACCGGGTTCCCGGGCGGCAGCACCATGTTTTATTCCATATATCTCTACAAGAACGCCTTCCACTACTTTGAAATGGGATATGCCTCGGCCATGGCCTGGCTCCTGTTCCTGATTACCTTGGGGATTACGCTGGTCATCTTCCGCTCCGCGCGGCTGTGGGTCTTCTACGCGGGAGGCGATGCCAAATGACCCGTAACCTGTGGCGGTGGGCAGCCAAGCAGGTCCTGTCCCATGTGGCCTTGATCCCCATGGCCCTCATTTTTCTGCTGCCTTTTTTCTGGATGCTGTCCACATCTCTGAAGCCGGACACGCAGCTCTACTCCTACCCTCCCGTCTGGATTCCCACTCCCTTCAACTGGCTGAATTATCCGGATGCGACCACCTACATCACGTTCTGGCTGTACCTGCGGAACACAGCCATCATTGCCTTGGGAGCGACAATCGGAGCCCTGCTCTCCTGTTCGCTGGTGGCTTACAGTCTGGCTCGTATCCCCTGGCCGGGGCGCAACGTCCTCTTCATCTTCACGGTGGCGACCCTGATGCTGCCGTTTCCGGTGACCATGATTCCGTTGTTCATCGTCTTCAAGAATCTGGGGTGGGTGGGTGACTTCCGCCCGTTGATTGTGCCTCATTTCTTCGGCGGCGCTCTCTATATTTTCTTGCTGCGCCAGTTCTTCATGACCATTCCCATGGAATTGTCCGAGGCCGCGCGCATGGACGGAGCCAACGAGATCCGGATCTACGCGTCCATCATCCTGCCTCTGGTGAAGCCGGCTTTGGCCACTGTGGCCATCTTTGAGATCATTGCCCGATGGCGGGACTATCTGGGCCCTCTTATCTATCTGAAGGACCAAGAGACCTATACCTTGTCCCTAGGCATCTACGAGTATCGGTCTCAATACGGTGCAGAGTGGGGACTGCTGATGGCGGCCTCGGTGATGATGACTCTTCCCATTCTGCTGATGTTCTTTTTTCTGCAGAAATCCTTTGTCCAAGGCATTGCGTTGACTGGAATCAAGGGTTAGAATTCAGGTCGACCCTCGTCCGGGACATTGGAAGGAGAAAGCTTCTCCGCGAGGCTGCCTGCGCCAAATCCCTGCGAGCAGGATCTGGTTCGCGTTCGGCTCTTTGGGCAGTGCAACCTTGGATCGGCGCACAGCGTAATACAAAGATATAGATACGATCGGCGCCGTGCTTTCGATTCCAATGTGAATCTCCATCGTTGTCGACATTCCAGCGCGACAGTTCTGATTTCGCTTGGAGACATCGGAGTTTCCCGGTCTCCCATCTTTGTCTATGCGGCATTGTGAGGAAACAAGTCAATGATTGGCCAAATTCTGCTCATCCTCCATATCGCGGCCGGCTCGGTTTCCCTGCTGACTGCTGTCCTTGCTCTGGCCACGTCCAAAGGCGGCAAAAACCACTTGAGAGCGGGGCGGGTCTATGCCGTTGGCATGACTGTAATATTCCTCACTGCCATACCGCTTGCATTGCTCGGCGCCAGCATATTCCTGTTGCTGATTGCAGTGTTCAGCTTCTATCTGGTCTTTGCTGGCTGGAGATTCGCCCGCAACCGCCGCGGACATCCTCATCTGGTGGATTGGACAGCCGTTGCGATCTTGGGACTTACCGGCTTGGGAATGTGGGGCTATGGGGCCATGATCGGTATGCAGGGAGATTCGCAATGGGTGACCCTGCTGGTTTTCGGGTTCATTGCGGTAGCCTTGTCCTTGACTGACGGCTATTTTCACTCTCGACTGGCCCGGGGGCAGGCAAGAGCCGGCAAACAGCGGATCCAACGACATCTTACCAACATGCTGGCTGGCACCATCGCCACCGTTACAGCGGTTACAGTGGTGAACATGCCTCCAGACCTTCTGCCTCCGATGTGGGTGTGGATCCCTTGGGTTCTGCCCACCATGCTCATTACTCCCCTGATAGTCTGGTGGAATTTCCGTATCGGCGGAAGGACCCGCCGTACTGGCGAAACAAGTCCTGCGCAATAGCCGCTGGGCGGCAGTGGCTTCACAGGTGGTTGCGTTCCGAGGAGTCTCTGGGAAAGCGTCAAGCTTTCTGCAGCGTCGGTCAAGCAGCACATCGGTAGCAAGCCGAGATTCCAGAGTGATCCAGGCGTTAAGGTGTCAAGCGTTGCCAAGGAGCTGGGAAGCAGTGACTGCCTGACTTTGTTGATACACAATTGTGATGTTGTTGCCAACCAAGGGATTGACAGAATTTTTGCTGCCAGCGGCCCAGTACTGCATCCTCTTAGCGTGAGTGTTCGTAGATTTTGGACAAAATCTACAGGCAAAAGGCATTTGACCTTATTGCTGTCGTGTCCAAATCTGTGCGAAAATTGCCAATGTGGTACTGTCTCCCTCCATAGCCATTAGGCTGTGGCTCCATTGAAGATACCATCAGCCTTAATATGATCGTCCGACCTTGACACGGTCTCCATGGCCGCTAGGCTGTGGCCCCACTGAAACGTCAGAGTAGCGTTCCTTAGATCTGCATTGGATAATTTGGTGTGTTCCATTAGGTTGTCTGTTGAATATGTCCCGGCAGGGGCTGGGGAGGGGTGATGATTCGAGCAGCGGTCTTGCAAGAACCTAATACACCACTTGAGATCATGGAGTTCGAGTTGCCGCCGCTCAAGTCAGATGAAATGGAAGTGCGGGTCGTGGCTAGCGGGGTCTGTCATTCTGATTGGCACATCGTCAAGGGAGAATGGTCCATGGTTCAGTTGCCCTGTATTCTGGGGCACGAAGGAGCCGGAATCGTAGAGGCTGTGGGCGAGGACATCCATGACGTAACGGTAGGTGATCATGTGGTCCTTTCCTGGAAACCTAGCTGCGGTTATTGCGAGGCCTGCCAGAAAGGACACCCAGTGGTCTGCAGTTTGGAAACTACCCAGTCCAATGCACCGCTGTTCCCAGACACCAAGAAGCCGATGCAGAAAATGAGCGGTCTGGGAACTTTTAGCACGCGTACGATAGTGCAGCGGCCCTACGTGGTCCCCATTGCCCGGGACATGCCTCTGGACAAGGCGGCGTTGATCGGCTGTGGCGTGATGACGGGAGTGGGTGCCGTCATCAACACCGCGGGAGTGGAGCCCGGCAGTTCCGTGGCTGTCTTTGGCTGCGGCGGTGTCGGGCTGAACTGTATCCAAGGTGCTCGCTTGGCCAATGCCTCGCCCATCATTGCAGTGGATTTGCTGGACAACAAGCTGGAAATGGCGCGCGAGTTTGGCGCTACCCATGTTGTGAACGCAAGCGAAAAGGATCCGGTCGAATGCATTCGCGCGATTACGGGCGGATATGGCGCCCACTACGCCTTTGAAGCGATTGGTTTGACGGCGGCTCCCTTCATTCAGAGTTTGGAGTGTACCCGGCCTCGTGGTGTGACAGTGTATGTCGGCCATGCTCCTGTCGACACGGAATTGAAGATGGATGCACGCATGTGGATTGCGGAGAAGACGGTGATCGGATCCTTGTACGGTTCGGCTCGGACCCAGCTTGACTTTCCACGGATGGTTCAGTTGTACAAAGAAGGAAAAATCCAGATCGATGAGCTGGTAAGTCGTGAATTCCCTCTAGAAGGAATCAACGATGCATTTGACGCCCTTGCTCGGGGCGAGGTTGCCCGGAGCGTTTTACTTATGGAGAGCTAGTCATGTTCGATTCGCGGATCGTTCGGATTGAGTGGGCTGCATTGCCGGGACGGCGGCCACGCATGGCTGGCATGAATTCCCGCTTGTCTGTGCATGGACAGGAGCTGAAGGCGCTGCTTATGCGCGTGGAAACGGACGATGGCCATGCCGGCACAGGCTGGTCCGACTGTCCCCGGGCACAGGCCGGCGCTTTATTGGGGAAATCGTTCCAGGACGTATTCGTGGCGGGTACGGGTCCCGGTGCAGAGTGGAGGGACTTCGAGTTTCCGCTGTGGGATCTGGCGGCTCGCATGTCGGGTCAGTCTGTCCGCGCTCTGATCGCACAATGGCACGGCAAAGAATACAAGGCCGACGACGTGCCCTGTTACGACACTTCGCTCTACATTGACGATCTGCATTTGGACGACGACGCCGAGGCTGTAGCCCTGATTCAGGAGGAGGCCCGGTTCGGTTACGAAAACGGGCATCGGGCTTTCAAGATCAAAGTGGGCCGCGGAGCCCGACACATGCCCTTGGAAGCAGGCACAGTCCGCGACATTGCCGTGATTCGGGGAGTGCGCGAGGCAGTGGGATCTGACTGCACCATCATGATCGATGCCAACAACGGATACAACCTCAATATGACCAAAAGAGTTCTTGGCGAAACAGCGGATGCCGATCTCTTCTGGCTGGAGGAGGCGTTCCATGAAGATCCTGTACTCTACGAAGACCTCCAGCAGTGGCTGCAAAAAGAGGGCTTGCGCGTTCGTGTGGCCGATGGCGAAGGCTTGGCCGCGTCGTCTCTGCTGGACTGGGCCCGGGATGGTCTCGTGAACGTCGTGCAGTACGATATTTTTTCCTATGGTTTCACTAACTGGCTGCAGCTGGGTCGGCAGCTGGATGAATGGAATGTGCTCACCGCACCCCATCACTATGGTCGTGTCATCGGCAATTACGTGACGGGGCACTTGTCACCCGCCATCGAGAAGTTCGGCCTTGTGGAATGGGACGAGGCTGTGACCGCGGGGTTGGCGCCAGGCTACGCCGTGCAAGAGGGCCGGGTCCGATTCCCCGAGACCGGAGGATTCGGACTGGATCTGGACATCGATGTGTTTCAGACACAGGTCACGGCGAATGGCTATCAATGCAGCATGGGTTAGCTCCCCCGTGCTCCTTCAAGTAACCGTGTCTTCTGGTGCAGTGCAGAACTGCAGCTTGATTCCTGAGCGCCATGAGACATAAAAGGAAAAGGGCGCGGACACAAACGCGGAGCTTCGGCGCCGGAAAACGGGAAGGACACGACTCTGCAAGCTTCTACAGGAGATTTGGAGAGCAGAGGAAGGGAAAGGATCTTGGGCAGGCCTTTGTGCCGTTGGCGCCATTTCCCTGCAATCACATCTGGCAGGGGGATGCCCGAGACATGGACCGATGCATAGCGGAGGATACCGGGAACGCTAGTCTTCCCGACAACTCCGTTGCCTTGGTGGTGACCTCGCCTCCCTATTTTGCAGGAAAAGAGTACGAGAGGGACTTGGCAGACGAAACGACGCCTAGCAGCTACGCAGAGTATCTGGAGATGCTGGCAGCAGTCTTTGCCCAGTGCTACCGCAAACTGGAACCGGGCGGTCGCTTGGCCGTGAACGTAGCCAATCTGGGGCGTAAGCCTTATCGGTCCCTGTCAGGAGACGTGATCGGCATTCTGAATGAATTGGAATATGTACTGAGCGCCGAAATCATCTGGCGAAAGGCCCAAGGACAATCGGGGTCCTGCGCATGGGGGAGTTTTCAGAATCCGGCGAGTCCGGTCATCCGAGATGTGACCGAAAGGATTGTGATCGCGGGAAAAGACGGTCCCGGGCGGGTCATGGCCGCCCGGGAAAGAGAGCAGAGAGGAGTTCCGTCTGTGGCTACCATCAGCCGAGATGCATTTCTGTCTTGCACACTGGACTTGTGGGAGTTTCCTCCAGAACATGCCACCCGAGTGGGGCACCCGGCACCGTTTCCCATTGAACTGCCCCGCCGCCTGATGGATCTGTACACTTGGCAGAATGACTTGGTGCTGGACCCATTCATGGGGTCTGGTACTACGGCGGTAGCGGCCCTTGAAAGCGGACGTCGCTACGCGGGGTTTGAAATGGATGCCGGTTATGTGGAGACGGCCCAGACGCGCATCAGGGCAGCTGTAGAGAGGGTTGCGCGGCGGTCCTTGGAATCAAAGGTGGCAGTTTCAGCCAACAGGCACAAAAGAGATATTGAGGGCGAAGTCGTCAGTCTGGAGGCTTGGGAGCGCTGGTTCCATGTCGCGCGCAGAGAAGGCATGACAGCACGGAAGCTGATGCGGGAGATGTTGATTCTGTGTGGCTTTGTTGTGGAGAAGGAGGCCTTCCGAGTGCCTGACACGGGCATCACCGTGGATGTCTTGGCCAGAAATCGCGAAGGGGATCCATGCTTTTTTGAGTTCTGTGGTGACTTTTCGGGCAACCGACCCGGTCTGAGCCACCCACCAAGCCTCTGGGAAACAATTGGTAAAGCATCTGTGTTGCACACCGCCGCAGTCTCCAAGATGGCGGAGTTGCTGGGTGGAGAGAGTGGCAAGTCGGGCGGAATACCCTACCACGTGCTCGCTACGGAATTTCCCTCGAGACCTTCGCAGTACGCAAGGGCGCTTGCGCAGGTCGTAGGCCCTAAATGTCCCATTCGGCAAGTTTTTGACGTGCTTTCCGAGTTCGACAGAAGACGGCTTTGGTCTGTCAATCACCCCTGAAGACATATTGGCAAGGGTCATCTTGGGGTCGGGGAATCTTTGGGCCTTGTTCTGAGTCAGAGCGAACCGGCGGGTTTGGTGATCCCTGTCCCAACGGTAGGACACATGAACTAGGCAAGCCATTTTTCATGCCAATCCCTGCCTGATCGGATCCAACTCGATCCGTCAAAAGTCACTTTCCGGTCTTGACCGAGGAGGTCGTTATCTGTGTCCGCGACTGGTGGGCGCAGCAACCAATGCACAATGCAGGCCCTTCAATTGCGTATCCGCGAATTGGACTGCACAGGCTCGCCATGCGTGGCTACGCTGCAAAGGCAACCAGGTCTCAATGATCATTCCCCGTGCGTGGATCATGGGTGAAGGGCCAGACCGAGACGTCATTTCAACGCACTGCAGTCCCTGACACCATCATGGTTGTTGGCTGGGCGTTGAAACGATCTCACGTTTTCCACTTGCCTTGAAGCAGATCAGACAATTTCAGTGCCCTCGGCCAGTATGGACAAGAAATCGTGATACGCAAAGATTCGATTGCGGATCTGGCCCGTGATTTCAGTCGCAATCTGAAGATCCACAAGTTGGGTCATGGCTGCAGAAACGGTGGGAAAAGTCAGATTTGTCCGTTGGCAGACTTCTGCAATGGTGGCAAGGGGGCGGGACATCAGGACTTCGTGTACGCGCAGAGCTGACCCTGTACGACGTCCGGCGGCTTCAATCTGGATGCGGTCCGATGCAAAGACCCTTGATATGCGATTGCAGGTATGGATGGCATCATCAGCTGTTTCTTGGATCCCTTGAAGGAAAAAGGCCAGCCACACCTCCCAGTTGCCCTTCGAACGCGTCTGGTCCAGCAACGTGTAGTAGACGCTTCGATTCTGTTTCAAGTACAGACTTAAATAGAGGAGGGGAGCGCGCAGGACGTCCGCATGACAAAGCAGCAACGTAATCAGCATGCGGCCCATGCGCCCGTTTCCGTCCAAGAAGGGATGAATCGTCTCAAACTGTACATGCGCCAGCCCTGCACGCACTAGCGTGGGCAATCCGTCTTCCGTGGCATGGAGAAAAATCTCGAGCTTCCCCATGCATTCCGCCAATTCGGCCGGCGGCGGCGGAACAAAGTGGGCGTTGCCAGGGCGAGTCCCTCCAATCCAGTTTTGGGAAGAACGGAATTGTCCTGGAAGCTTGTCGTTGCCTCGGCCATGGGAAAGCAGGATGCCATGAATCTCGCACAGCAGCCGATTGGACAAGGGGAACCCTTCTTCCAACCGTTGCAGCCCATGTTCCAAGGCTTGAATATAGCGGGAACATTCCGCTGCATCTCCCACTGGCGCTCCCGGCGCATCGTCCAGTTCAAAACGCAGCAGATCCGAAAGTGAAGACTGCGTACCTTCTATTTGGGAAGAAAGGACAGCCTCTTTCCGCAAGTAGGGATAGAGAAAGAGTTTCGAATTGGAAAGCTAGGTGGTGGCAACGCCGTCGAGTCGCCCCAAGGCGAGGGTCGCCGCTTCCAAGGCTTGCTGCAGAGGCCCATCCCAAACGAGGGCAGGTTGGGGAGGTAGGGGGAAAGGGATGAAAGAAGCGATTCTCTCTCCGCCCACGGTCCTGTTTCTGTACTCCCCTGCCTTGCCTCGGTTCATGTCGGTTACGGGATTAAAGAAGGTTTAACAGCAAACAATGTCATTAAAGATTATACCTGTTTAGTTTAATGCCTGACCCGCACCAAGATCCCATCGCAGTGTTTTCCTTCGAGACACATGGGGAACCACGGGAAAATTCATGGATCCCCGGATATATCTTCTCGGCTGGCTAGATTCTCCATCTCCACTCTGGCTCCCTCGCACCGGCATGTTATAGCGCACTTCGCGAGCCAAATCAGAGATTCCCCAGCGTCGGTGTCGATCTCGGAGAGGAACCGACGTACGGTATTCAACAGATCGGCGATGTCATGTCGATTGCGCCAAGCCACTGTGACGCGTTGTTTGATATCAGGCCGGCCATTGGGTTTGTCGGCAGGGGACGCTATCCATAGATGCCTGTGTTTTGTGAACGGCCGGGACGGATCGGTCGTTCACGAGGCGGGTCCTGCAGGACCCGCGACTGTCAGAGGAGAAAGCGCCGCAGCAAGGAACCACAGGGCCAGACATTCGGAAAAGGGGCGCTGTCAATGGGATCTTCGCCGACATCCAGTACATGCAGTGCAAATGTGCCTGAGTGAAGGGAGATACCTCGTCTATTTCCATGCATTAGGATCGTGCAGGCGTTCGTTGGGGAGGGTGAATATAGTGGGTCTGTCAGACACTTCAAGCCGCCCATATATCCATGCTTGCGACGAAATCAGCCGGGCAGCAGTATGTCTTCTGCCTTTCCCTTTCTCTGGGCGTGCCTCCATAACGAAACGCCCGTCTTGGACTCGGGCGTTCTTGGCCCTTGAGTCCGTGTAATACTGAGATGACTCCCGATTGTCCCAATATTTCGACGCTGACGTTGTATTGTCCTTGGGCGGGATATTAGGGAGGCCCTCGATTTCGAATTCATCGGACCAGACCAACGGGCAATCGAAATCCGAGGCCGTTTTGGTCTGGGTTTGGCTTTCAACGACAGCAGCAAACTTCTCGGCACTATCCCGCCAATGAGCAGGCATTGAGCAGCCTTGCTCCTGGTACAGTGACCAGAAGCAAGGCATGGATGGGTTTCAGGTCTTCGATCTGTGTCAGTGCATGCATACGGGACCGAGGCTCGGATTCCTATTGCCCCTTGGAGTTTCAATGCGTCTTTTATGGACGCAGAAAACGGAACCGGGGGGATCGCCAAGGTTGCCGTTGCCGCCCCAGAGCCATGCCGTCACTGTGTGCCGTCGTTCCCGGATGGGCACGTGACCTACTGGACTAGCGAATGATGAAGGGCAAGAGGAGGGGCATGCCTTGCAGCAGTCCTAGCAATATGGTCATGCTCCCAATCAACCAGAAAAGACCGGTGAGACGGCCTTTGACGATGGCGACCTCGCCCTTGACATCGGCGACCTCGCCCTTGACATCGGTGATCTCGCCTCTGACATCGGCGACCTCGCCTCTGACATCGGTGATCTCGCCCTTGACGACGGCGATGTCACGCTCCAATTGCTGCCTCAGGTCTGCGAGGTCCTGTTTGGTGGCCACCTGGCCCAGATCCGTTGCATTGGCGACGGTGGTGGCCAGGTTCTCATCCATCCCCGCATTGCGCAGGGCAACAAATACATCCATCACGCTCATTGCGTTCTCTTCCTGCAGGCAAGCCTCAGATGGTCCATGCCACTCTGATTATAGCCCGCGGCTCTCAATCCGGAACGGCCGTCAAGCCAACACCACCAAGGCGGGCAGTTCGCGTCCAACGAGTTGCTTCAGGCCTGCTATCCCTGCTGCATGCCCAAATCATACAGTTCTGACTCTGGTCCAGTGGTCCATAGCGCCCTGGTGTGTTCCGAACCGGTGATTGAAAGCCTTGGTGTGCACTGTGAAGTGAACTTTGTCAGGAGGGAGCATAGTCTACATGTTCCATGATGTCGATCTCGCCGCCCAGCGGCCATCCTCGCACTTTGGCAATTCGGGCAGCATCCAGATGGCGGGCCACGCCCCGCGCCTCGAGGGATATTTGACAGATGCCTCGAACCGCCCATACATCCATTCCTGCATCGAAACCAAGGGGTAAAAGTATATCTTCTGCCTTCTTTCCAGAGCCGCATTGCCATGCTGGTGGGGGTAGGCTCAGTGGTGCTGGCCATGCTAGTCGGAGTACCTGTCGGACTGGTCTCGGGATACTGGGGTGGCCATGTCGATGCCTTGGTCATGAGCGTGCAGGATACCTTGCTTTCGCTTCCCCCAGTACTTCTGGCTCTGCTTGTCATCACCAGTTTTGGCGATTCCACTTGGAATGTGGTTGTGACCATTGCCTTTGTATACGTCCCGCGCTTTGAGCGTCTGGTACGTGGCAGTGTGCAGGATCTCAAGACGCGGGAATTTGTGATGGCGAGTCAAGCTGCGGGTGCATCGCAATGGCGTGTCATACTTAGGGTCATACTTCCCAACACCATAGATTCCAGTTACAGTCCAAGCCACGTTGAGCATGGCCGTGGTGATCCTGATTGAATTGGGACTGAGACTGAGCTATCTGGGTCACTCCATCCTGCCGCCGGCGGCAATATGTTGCAACATGCCCAGACCTTCATCTATTGCGCGCCGTGGCTTGTGCTGATACTTGGCTGTGCCATCTTTCTGGTCGGCTGAGCATTAGCCTGCTGGGAGACTGGTTACACGAATGGCTGGACCCCCGGGCTCTGGATCTTGTAGCGGTGTATCCCTTACCAGGTGGGAAAGCCAGGGGGGCCGGTGAAGTGACACTGCAGACTCTCTGTTTGACAACCTTGCCCGCTGTCATTGAAGGGTGCGGAGAATTCCAGTTTGGACTCAACGGCTGTCAAGAGTATCTGCACGGTGGAAGGTTCAGGTCGGGTACCTGCAAGGAACCGCAGCTTCCTTGATGGATATGGCGAAACTGGGAAGCGCGATCGGTTGTCATCAGGACAGTCTGCCTTGAGGCTGGATCAAGACTGCAGGCCACTGGTGAATATCACTCCCCATTGACCCAGATCGGCCTCTGATAGCACCCGCACTTCCGTCACCCATTTGACCCATTGAAACCCGCGATGTCCGGGTGCCACCAGCCGCACCGGAAAGCCATGTGCGGGAGACAACAGCTCGCGATTCAGTTTCCATGCCAACGTGGCCTTGCGGGCCTCTTCCAGGCTCAAGCTCCAGCGATATCCTGACTGCGCGCGAAAACTGACCCAGCGTCCTGATGAGGTTGTGCCCGCCATATCCAGCAGATACGCTATGGACACCCCTTCCCACCAGTCTTCCTTGAACCAGCCTCCGGTACAGTCCAGAACAGCTTTCTCCGTCACAACGGGCAACTGTTGCCATGCATTCCAAGAGAAGTGCAGGGGAGTTTGCACTTCTCCCGATATGACTAGTTTCCATACAGTCACATCAATCGCGGGAACTGAATCGAACATCCACATGGTCACCGGCAGCGGACCCTTGGCTTCCCGAGAGCCCGTAAATCTGCGATCAGCGCCTTGCAGCTCGAGTTGCCGCCCCAAGCGCTGTTGGGACCAGAAGGCTCCCACACCCACACCGCTAACCCACACGGCAGACAAGAGATTACGGCGGGATTTGAGCTCTGCCTGAGGCAGAGGCTTGTGGCGCATCCAAGTATGCAAAGCAATGAGTACAAGCAAGAACAGACTGGACACAACATGCAGGTTGAGGCCATTAGGATAGCCCAAAGGCACCTGGAAGGAAACCCAGATTACGCCGGTACCAAGGGTGAGCAGCGCCAACAGAAAAACAGCCACAGAGATGATCAATCCCCTAGTCCCTTGATCCGAGCGGACGCGTGGATAGACCCGAGCCATTTTCCAGACTACCAGCACGACCAAAATGAGTCCGGCTATGCCATGCAGCCCAAACACCCACTGACCGGAAGGCTTGCCTACCAGGAAAGTGATCAGTCCCGAAAGTGTTTCAAACAGCACCAAGACCAGCAGGAGCCAGTCAACTAGGCGTGGATGCATCCTCGGTATCAAGATGGGAAGCCGACCCAAGGTGAATGGTGAGTATCAGAGACAGGCGCAAGAGTGTAACGGGATGTAGAAAGAAACACTGTAGGAATTCGTCCTTGGAGACGTTCACACCGGAACTTGCCTCGGAGTGCAGATGCCCAGTGCGCTCCATGGCTGGCTCTCCATATTTCTCTGACATCAATTGTAGTATGGCGTGCAATGGGTAGGAGGATGCGGTCGGAAACGGGGCGTGAGGCATCACTGCTCTCCTTGAGCTCATACTTGTACTTCCTGCTTTGCAGGTAACGCCGTATACCTTTGTCCACAGCGCTGCACCAGTCACAGATTGCACGGCTCAATACCCTATGCCCTTGCCCGGGCCCGCGGCATTGAATGCGCATCGCCTCATTGAAACGGTCCACGCCTTCGTTCCAAAATGTCTTTTATAGGGAGAGCAGCGGACAATCGGCGCTTCAACCACGGATACACATTTGCTTCCCATTCTTTGGCTGCCGCTGTGGGCATTGCTGTAATTGCCACGTTCAGCGACGAGGATATACTGGGCAAGGGCCTATCTGCATGCCGGTTTGCAAGAAATGCCCATTGTCCATGTGTCCGGGGCCAGGGCCAAGGACTGCTATGGGGTTTGGTTTCGTACAGGAATTGGATCCGCGGAGATTGTGGCCGCACTGGGACCCTTGGTCAAGTCCGCTGCAATAGACTAGGGGCTGATCCTGCATGTAATGCCTACATGGAGAGCATTGGCTCCCGTTCTGGTCAGATCGGGAGCGGAGCTGGAGCGTATATTGGATCGGTTCCAGGCAGCCGCGGGCGCGGCTTGGGATAGGCTGTCGAACTGAGTCTGGGGAGATCTGGATGATGTCTGAATTTGATGCTTGGGCAATCCCGGTCCCGACTTGCCACTCCATGCATCAGAGCCACGGTGGGGTCCGATCACGTTTTCCCGGCGGGGGATGCCAAGGCACTCCGCTGCCGATACCATACGGGCCCTGTCGGAAAGAGCCATGATTCCTCAACTGCCGTCCGACACGGCGGACTTCGCCGCCCTCGTGCAGGGGCCCCAGTACATCTACGTGGACAAGACGCGCTGGCTGGCAGATCTTTTCAGTCCCGTTGCTTTGCATTCCCACCTGTTTCTCTCGCGTCCGCGGCGTTTTGGCAAAACTCTGTTGCTCTCCACGGTTGAAGCTCTCTTCCAAGGCCGCCGCGACCTGTTCCGGGACACATGGATCGGACAGGAAGACCGTTGGGACTGGGAGAACCGCACCCATCCCGTGCTCCGCCTGAATCTGGATGTACGCAACCGCCACACTCCGCAGGCCGTACAAGCAGAATTGACACGACGTATACGCGTCCAGGCCCGGCGCCATCGTCTGCCACCGCTGCCCGTGACCAACGACGATCCGGATGCATGGCTAGAAGAGACGATATACGGCCTGTGGGAGACTGCCGGGCGCAAGGTGGTGGTGCTGGTGGACGAGTACGACACCGCCTTCACGGAAAATCTGGATCGTCCCAATGTGCTGGGAGATATTCTGGATGTCCTGCGCGCCTTCTACGGAGCCTTGAAATCCAGCAGCGATGCCGGTCTGGTGGAATGCACGCTGGTCACGGGCATTACGCGGCTGGCCCGCGCCGGTCTGTTCTCCGGCGCCAACCATCTGTCGGATCTGTCGCACCAGTCCACTGTGTACAGCCTGCTCGGCTTTACGCTCGCCGAACTGCAAATGCCATCCGTGGCCGCTCAGGTGGCGCAGAGTGCCCGCCACCTGGATTGCACCCCGGAAGAGCTGTATGCCGCCTTGGAACGGGAATACAATGGCTATCGCTTCGCCGAGGGGGCCGAGACCGTGTTCAACCCCTACACGCTGGCCGGCTGTCTGGCGGAACTAACCCAACCCGAGGCAGCCGTCCATTGGAATCTGGAGCGGCTGCCTCAATCCTGGGCTGCAACCGGCACGCCCATGATGCTGCTGCGCGGGTTGCAGGGTCGCCGGGTGCAATCTCTGCCTGCCTTGGAAGGACAGGCCGCGCGCCCCTGGATGCAAGTCGCTTTCGATGCCGGTACCCCTCCGGTTGTCGCCCTCCTGTGGCAGGCCGGTTACCTGACTCTGGATGCCGCCGTACCCCCGGCCCTGACTTTCCCCAACCGGGAAGTGCAGACAGCCTTTACCTCATCCCTGGGGACGTGGCTCGCGGAGACGGCGCCGACTTGGCTGGCGGAATCGGGGTTGCCGCTCCCCCGCATCGCGACGCAACTGCAGCATGCCCTGCTGCTACAGGACGCCGATGCTGTGCGCAACGTGGTGGCCGCCGGCATGGCGGCCGTGCCCAAGGCCTTGTATCGGTTCGGCAGTGCGCAAGCCCGTCCCTACGAACCGTTTTACCAGACTTTGCTGCATGTTCTGTGTCTGTCCTTGGGATTGCCCCTGACCGCAGAGCGGAACACTGGACTGGGTCGCGTGGACCTGGTCCTGGAATTGCCGGATCGCATTTGCCTACTGGAATTGAAAGTGGACAAGCCCCCCACGGTCGGCCTGCGCCAAGCCTTTGTCAAAGACTACCCTGCCGCCTATGGTCTGCAGGCCTTGCCTGTGACCGTATGGGGATTGCAGTTCGACTCGACCGCCCTCACGATACGGGCTTGCCAGGCCTGGGCCCTAGGTCGATTCGATCCCGCCACCGCCCGCTGGGATCATGAACCTTTTCCCCTCTCATTGTCTAAACTGCGCCTGCTCCCCGAACCGGAACGAGCCGCCTATGTGAACGAGACACCTCTTGATGACCACTGATCCGGGCGATCTGGTGTTCGACCTAACATGCGGAAGTGGAGTCACTGCACTGTTTTCAGAACGATGGGGTCGAAGGTGGATTGCTTGCAATGTTCAACCAACGACAATCTCCGTTGTGCGCCAGAGATTGCTGTGCGCCACGCCCTCTTGCTACATACTTCGGGATTTGGTTGAAGGAGCAGACAAAGCGGCTGAAAAGTCTGGACCGCGATTCAGATTTACCCTTTTCTATGGACATGATCCAGCCTAGGGTTTCGTATACAGACGTGTCCCAAAGGTTTCGGCACGCACACTTGCATATAAGCATGGAGAATAGACTTTCCTAACTCATTCTGTCCTTGCAGTGGATTGGCAAGCGATCGTGACAATTTCCATCTCGCGGTTCAATCCTGCATATGCACTCCGATGCCGCGGGTTTGTCAATAGGCCTTGGGGTCTTGCAGCGCAAACGCTCCCGGACAGTACATAAGCAGAGGTGCAATGTCATGGAATTGTCCATGCAGATCTTGCATAAAGCGAGCATGGAACCATGGCATTTTTCGGGCCAAAGCCGCAATTGCAATTGGCAGTCTGGCTATTCGTTGCAACTGTATACCCGCACAAAGTCGACTTCCATGCGTTGGGGCCAGATGTCCGGATCGATGCCTTGCTGTCCTCCCCAGCTTCCGCCTACGGCTAGGTTCAGGATCAAATGGAAAGGGTGATCGAAGGGCCACTGTCTTTCGTCTGCATCTGAATTTTGCAGGCGTTCGTTTTCGAAGGTGAAGTAGTGGGTGTCGTTCACGAATCCCTTGATTTCGGCCGGGGTCCATTCCACTGCATAAAGGTTGAAATCCGAGCGCGCGGCAGGAACCATGACGGAAGCGCCCTTGGGCGTTCCGATCCGGTGATTGAAAGCCTTGGTATGCACTGTGGAGTGAACTCTGTCAGGATCATGACCCACGTGCTCCATGATGTCGATCTCGCCGCCCAGCGGCCACCCGCCGTACTTTGGCAAGTCGGGCAGCATCCAGATGGCGGGCCATGTCCCAATTCCCGAGGGCAGTTTGGCAGATGCCTCGAACCGCCCATATAGCCATTCCTGCGTCGAAACCAGTCGGGCAGAGGTATATCTTCTGCCTTTCCATTTCTCTTGGCGCGCCTCTATGACGAGACGACCGTCTTGGACTCGGGCATTCTCGGCCCTGGAGGCCGTGTAGTACTGCGACTCCTGATTGCCCCATATCCCGGCGCCGACGTTGTATCGCCATTTGGCGGGATCGGGGAGACCCTCGGTTTCAAAATCATCGGACCATACCAATGGGCAACCGAACGATTCGGCTGCCTTGGCTGTGGAGCTGTTTCTTACAATCACGGCAAATCTCTCGGCGCTGTCTGTCAATGCACAAGAGGCAAGCGCCATTGTTCCGAGTGCGACAATCAGACGCAAGGCGTTGGTTCGCGTGATTCTGGGCATGAGTTTCAAGTCTTCGATCTGTTTCGATTTCAATGCATGCTGACGGGACAGCGGCTCGAATATATAGTGCCACTTGGAATTTCAATTCGCCGTTTTTGTTGCCTGCAGAAATACGCGGCTGCATATTCATGAAATTGTAGCGCGGGATGGCTGGCTACGTTCGCGGACGGTTCATCCCTTACCGCAGGCGACACGCAGGATTTTCACAGTCTACCCGGCCTGATCTCCTGCAGGACCAGAATCGCGATGTCGGTCCAGAGCATGTCGGCGGGCTGCTCCGGGCGTTTCCGGTCCTGCCGAACTACGGCCATGAAGAGCGCTCGGCACTGACCGCCTTGAGCGCCTTGAGGGTAGCGTGGCCTTCTCTGAGGCCGCGGGCCGCGTGGTGAACAGACACCATATTTCCAGGACTCTTCTGAATGATGTTCCAAATTATGTCGTTGTCTATTCCCATGTAGCCGTGGATGACGCGATTGCGCGTACCTAATGATCTCGCGCCAAGGTATTTCTGCATGGGCATCCTGTACTGCTCGGGGAATACGAGCGGCAGCTTCGCCGACTACAACTCCAGATTCCGCAGAACGGCATCGTAAGCGCGGCCATCATTCTCGCATTCTCCTTGGCTCAAACCTTCGGCATGGAACTGAATCATTTCACAGAAACCGACCATGTCCTGCAGCTTTGGGCTCGGTGGCCATCAGACATTGACTGCCTCTGTTTTGACATAAGGTCGAAACTTCTTGCGCCAAGCCTTGTCGGTCACCAGATCGACAGGAGTCCCAGCAAAGCTTCCAGATAAAACTGCATATTGCAATGGTTCAGCCAGTCTGCTGGCCCTTCAAACTGAACCAGAATGTCGATATCGCTGTTGTCTGCGGCCTCGTTGCGGACCGTTGATCCGAAAGGAGCCAGAGCGGCGATGCTGAACCGTTCGACCAATACAAGCTTGTGTGCGCGTAACAGCTGAGCGTTTCATCCCTGGTCATTGCTTTGGCGGCCCACAGGTCCTCCTTGCAAGCTGAATGTCCTGCCAAGAATACAGACCTGAAAATTACATGGCTGCTCGACGACTGCGAAGCATAAGTTCGTTTTGGACCAGATCTTCATTGTGGCGGATTGCCACAGGATCGTATTGGGATAGCCAGCGAGGATGCAAAAGTGGGACGCGGTTCAGTACGCTGACTGGCACCGGCCCGATGCAGTCTGTGTGAAAGGCCCACAGCGTATCCAATAGAAATCCCATGCATTCTTTCCCATTCAAGACAGGGGTTTGTCTCTGATTGACCGTGCACCAAAACCGACTGCATCAGATTGGGCAATCCTTTTCAGTGGCATGGAATGTCCATGCAATCAATCCCTCTGACCGTATCCAGCGTTCACGTAGGGGGCAACGGCATTGGGGCCAAATCCCAGTTCACCGCGTCTAGTCCTTAGTCTTTCAATTCCTCTGCATATTGGGGTTCGTCAATCAGATTGCTGTTTTCACTTGGGTCCACGGCCAGATCAAAGAGCGCTTCCGGCATCTCTTCTCCATAGTACTGGTACTTCAGGGCGTCCTGCTTGATCATCAGGTTCGTGCCCCAGAACTGAGAGACGGTTTCGTTGCACCAGTGTGAATCATCTCCCCGACACAGTGGCACCAGGCTGCGGCTGTCCAGACCCGCCGGCGTTTCCAGGCCGGCCAGATCGCAGAGCGTAGCAAAAAGATCGCACAGGTTCACGTTCTGGGTGACTGTCTGTCCCCCTTGGATGTATTGGGGCCAGCGAATGAAGAGTGGCACCCGCGCGCTGGCTTCGAAGAATTTCTGCTTCTCCCAGATGCCATGCTCCCCCAGCATCTCGCCATGGTCCGAGGTATAGACGATGATCCACTCGTCCAGGTCCTGGCCCACATGGGTCAGAGCGTCCAGAATCCGCCCGTAGTAATCGTCAATGGACTCGATCATGCCGTAGTAGGCGGCAGTGGCCCTTTGCAGATCCCGTTCCGTCACATCCACGCCAGGCTGGACCTGCCGTTGGGACAGAAAGGGATGATCAAAGACTTCCTGGTCCAAATACGGGGTCACCCGGTTCAGGTAGCGCTCGAATTTCTCCTGGTCCGTGTGATAGGGGTAGTGCGGTTGATTGAAACTCACTTTCAGCAACAGGGGACGCGCAGGCGTGGCCCTGTCGAAATAGGGATCCGCGAAGTAGGACTCAATGAAATGCAAGGCGCCTTGCAGGGCGTATTCGTCCGCCACCAGGCTGGGCGGTCGTCCCACTCCGGCTCGCAACACCTCCTTGGTATCCGACCACTTGAGACTCCCCGACGATGCGAGCGCGGCGAAACTCTCGGGATCTGGATTCGCGACAAAATGATCCCCCACGCGGATTTCGGATCCGATACGCCGACTCCAGCCCTGCATTGGATCCGGACCGGTGTGATGCAGCTTGCCGGCCGCTACCGTGAGATACGCATGCTGCCCAAACCGGCGGGCCCAAGTCATGTAGCCTGGGGCCAGGTCCTGCAAGAAGGTCTCCGTGCGGCAGGTGCGGGGCAGCTGGCCGGACATGAGGCATTGCCGCCCCGGGATGCAGATGGGGGAGGGGGTGTAGGCGTTGGAGAAGACCACGCCCGTCGCCGCCAAGGCGTCAAGGCGCGGGGTCCGCACCACGGAGTCTCCCCCAAAGCCCGCCACGTCCGCACGATGCTCGTCGCTCATCAGGAAGAGAATATTGGGTCTGGACACAAAGCGCTCCTGTGACAGCAAGTTCAGAGCTGGAAACGCAAGCGCAGCCGTCTCAAGTCAGCCAGCGTTTCTTGCAGAGAATCAATTCGGAGATGTCGCAAACTGCGCCAGATCCACCCTGTGTAGGCTCCGGGTACCAGACCAGATTCAAGACGCCGTCCACAATGGCTGCTGCCGGGATGTCGTGGCGATGGAAGTCCGTCTGCTGGATGGGCGTTTCCCAGTCGTGGATCAGGACCCCTTCCACGGTTTCCAGACGCACCCGCGTGCGGGAAAGACCCCCGTAGGCCACGCGCAGTTCGTAGGCCGCTCCGACCTCCAGATGCTCGTATCGTACCCTTTGCGGATGGGACCCCAAGGTAACCAGACCTCCCCGCCAAGAGAGCGGCAGGGCCGAGAGTGACTTGTGATAAGGGAATCGCCGGCTGGGTCCTGCCAGACTGCCCGGATCCGAGGCGTAGGGGGACCAGCCCTGCACGCGGTCCCGGTTGTGGGGTTGCACCAAGTCATCCCGAAATCCACCCGGGGTAGCATCCCGCCATTGCAGCAATTCCTGGATCCGGGCTTGCCGGTCGGATTCCGTGGCCAGTTTCAGCGTTTCCGAGAGTTTCTCCCGCCACCATTGTCTGTCGTTCAGGGGATAGTCGATGGCGTCCAGATTGGCTCCGCGTGTCTCGTACTGGGCCTGATACAGATCCACGCTCAGCTGCATGCAGATGCTATGGAAGAGAGCTTCGGCCAGCTGGAAGATACGGGTGCGCAAATCTTGGGCAATGGGCGACAGCGTGGCCTGATCCCACAACCCCAAGGCCACGCGAATGGCGACACGGGATCCGGTGCGACCGGCCTGCCGCAGTCGGTCCAAGGCCTGCGCCTCCAGACTGGTCTCGTAGATCAGCCGTGTCCGAGTGTAGGCATCGTAGAAGGCCCGGTACAGGGCTTGCTGGAACCGCCAGTTGCGTTTCAGGAAGGGAGAGGCCACCTTCTCCATAGCCTGGAATTGCCGCAAGGTGGTCTGCACCCCGGTGTTGACGGCCAAGGGGCCGCGCCAGTTCCGTTCTAGGGCGTACAGGCCGTGGGCGAACTCATTGGTCAGGTCCGGGTCGATGAAAAGTCGCGCATAGTCCTCCAGGATCTCAAAGACATCCTGCTGGTCGTTCCAGCTCAGACCACTCCAGATGAACTTGTTGACATCGTCGTTGCAGCCTTCGGAATAGGACAGCGTGCCGATGGAACCCGGCTGGCTGAATCGGAAACAATGTTCTGCGTCCACAGGTCGTGGATTGACTGGCTCGCGCCCAATGGTCAAGGCCAGGGCCGCATCCCACTCCGGCACGGGGAACTGGCTGCTCAAGGTATGGGTGATGTCCGGGTAATTGCGGATGGGGTACCGGTTCGGAACCCGTTCCCGGAAATCGGACATGCGGATGTTGACCCAGGGTCCATGCACTGCCCCACCCACCCAATCGGGTTTTTCCGTGGCTAGGTAGCGTAGGAAATACTCCAGATCCTCTTGGGTAAAGCCCTGCGGCGAAATCCAGATCTTGGCTCCGGAATGCAGCCTGCTGACTGTCGGTGCCAACTGGGCCAGCAGATTCAACAAGGTTGGAGCCGGCGTATGACCCGGGTCTCCGCCCGGGACAAAGACTGCATCCAGGCGCGGCAGCACGGCCAGAGTCTGGCGCCAGACGTCCTGTTCCTTGGCGATTTTCTTGGGATCCGTGTAGTCGTCCTGCATGGCGGGAAACCAGATCCAGACGTCCAGACCGTGTTCGTCACAGATACGAGACTGCTCCCGCAACATGTCGAGATGCGGAATGGGAAAATGGACACTGTCATCCCGATCGTCCGTGCCGGGTGGAATCAGTTCAATGGCATTGGCGCCAAAAAGGGCTAGCTCCCGGATGTACCGGTCATACTGGGCCACGTCCCAGGCACAGTAGCTGTTGGTCTTGTCCCGGTACCCCAGCTGGTGCCCGATCAAGGGGTAGTTCGGCGCGGCGTCAATGTCTAGGTTGGAGGGGATTTCCCAACGGTCCCGGCTCATGTGCATGCGGCGCAGCAGCCGACCGGCGCCGAACAACGCGGCGCGGGGGCTGTTGCCTTGAATGCCGACAATCACGTCTTCGTCTTCGAGCCGGCTGACCACTCGATAGGCATCCGGAGAGTCTCCAACCGGCTGCAGGGATCCCAAGCCCGATTTCGGCAGAATGCGGGACTGGCCGGTGCCCAGGAAAATCATGGACTCAGACGAAGGAGCCTCTGCCACTATCTCCGGCAAAATATGCGTGCGAGCTTGGATCTCTTCCTGCAGGATTCGAGCGGCTTTGTGCACCACGCGCTCTTCGTCGGGATCGAGGCAGATGAATGCAACGGAAACAAGGGTCGGAGATTCCACGACGGTACCCACCTATGTGAAAGGAAAGCGCAGCTGTTCAGGCGAGACAAAACATGGAGCCAAGGCTGCGCGGCTCTTATGGTATAGCCAATCCGGCTTGTGGTCCACATGGCTGCGCTGGTACGCGGTGGATCAGGGGCAACTCTCGAGGCCCAGGATGCACAATCGGAAAGGACACGCTCAGGAAAACAATTTCTTCAACCAAGCAACGAATGCCTTGTAGGCAGCATTCTCGCTGCCTTGCAGCGCTCGAGTCTTTATTGCGCGTCCCATAGGACTTGGAGACTTCCTTGTGGCCAGCCACGCATGGAGCTTGGCCCGGACAATTTTCCGGTCCGTTCACGGTCTTTCTTCGGAATTTCATCGATGTAGGCTTGGGATCGGGGCCAGACCGGATCATCCCCTGGAATCAGGGCCGCCACAAAATCCTCCAGTTCTCCCGCTGTCTTGTTGTTGGGCATAAGCCAAATTCCAATCCGCGGGACACCCTGCACAATGGTCCCTGCTGAAGCTGGGCCCTTGGGCATGGCGCCCATGCCAGGATGTCTTTCCCTGATACCCATGAACACATCTCTGATTTTTTGTCAACGAGATTCAGGATTCGCGTCTGCATTGACAAGAACACCCAAATTTCTGATCCGCCGGGTCAGAATGCTGGCTTCAATGGCATTCAAATCAACAAGACTGTCGACCCCTCCCATGTCTTTGATCTGAAATTCAGGCACCCCTTCCAATTCACGGATGTGATTCACAACATGATAGTCGTTGATCCCTTCAACAAGAAGTACGTGAGAATCAGACAGCTGTTCCAACTCAACCATTCCCTACCGAACCTCAAAACGATGTTGTACGGCGGCTGCAAGCGTGTCTTCCGTATATTCACTGGCCTTCACGCCATCCCCATCCCTGTCAAGGCGAACCAGGCAGCCTTCAATTTCATTGTAGTCTTCCGCTGCCGCAGCAAAACCTGCAACGCAGTCCCAGCTATGGGTGGTGGCCAAGACCTGCACGTCGTTGTTGTGGGCCGACTGCAACACCAGTCGCCAGAAATCCTTCTGCAATTCGTAGTGAATGCCATTCTCTGCTTCGTCTACCAGAAGAATCCCTCCTCGACAGGAGGCGAGAGCCAAGGCAACTCCAAAGAGGCGAGAGGCGGCATCTCCGAGGCTTTTTAAGGGGACGGGGTACCGTGCATTTTTCAGTCGGACAGAAATCCTAGGGCCTGAAATTCTGCGAATCTGATAGGAGGTCCTAGATCTCAAATATCCTCTTTCAACAACGGTGACACCTTCAACGCCTTCCGTAAAAATCAGGCTCAAGGCTTCAAAGACCAGTTCCTGGTCATCGGTCAACGCAATGCCATCCCAGAGATGTGCCAATGTGTTGTTGTCCCACAATCCTGGCCCCATCAATTCACAGCTTATCTCTGGAAGGACATCGTCCTTCTCTTCAAGGGATGCCATTCTGCCCTTCCGCAACGCAGATCTCCTAAATCCGACTCCTAGGGGCATCACTTGTTCTTTGCCTCTGTAACTTATTCTGAGGGCCTGTTCGGTTTGATGTGCCTTGGAGTGTCTGTTGGCGTTTGCCTCTCGTGCCCTGCGATCCATTACCGTGATTTCCACGGTAAGCAAATCCTCCGGTGAGATCGGACCAATGGAAACACAACGACTTTCCGCCATGGAGCGACCATGGAACAGAGCATTCCAATCAAGTTCGGAGACAAAGTCTCCATCCTCGTCTTCAAACAGGGCGTACTCGTCTTGATCAAACAACATGCGGTCCAGGAATTTGCCCCGTTCCGCAAACACGCGGACGGCATCCAGGATTGTGGTTTTGCCTACGCTGTTTTGACCTACAAACAAGGTGGCTCGCCCCAATTTGTTTATGGTCAGGTCCCGAATGCCTCGGAAAGAGTTTATGGACAGATTGGGTAGATGAAGCGGATGGTCAGACATTGGATTCGCGTCCCGCAAAGCATTGGTGTTTGCCTTTATCTTACAAGTCCCCACACTGATGTTTCCTGAATATGCATGCCTTTTGCCTAGGGTGGTATGTTTACAAACTGTTTTTAAATTCACAATAGCTGTGGCAAGCGACCTTGTTTTCCGTATCACAAGGGGACATCAACCATATTCGTCACGCCTGAAGAGCTGACGAACGCATACCTACAGCAACGGATTTGATCTGGTCTACGCACTCCCCGAAACCGAGTGGGGTATTGCCTCTTTGGATATTGATTGTGGTGGGATTACATACGAGGAAATTACTAGGAAGGGCATCAAGGTAGGATCGCGAGTGTACTCCCTCAAAATTTCACCGGGAGGAACGCCATCCAAGAGAGTTGCGATCTCAGGGGCCTCGGCGGCGTTCTCCGGTTTCAATTTGAACTTGACGAATCTACCTTTTCTATCCGTCAGCGCCAGCGATTTGGTGGTCAGCCCATCGCGACTTTTCCCAAGGGCTTGGCGAGCTCGCGATGCATCCGGTGAAGATCGGCTTTTGGGGCGCCTGTCCCATGCCGATGCGCCTTGATGAACGTGCCATCTACCATCACCACGTCCAGTTCAAGTTCTGACCGCAGAGGGCTTGGCAATAGAACCAAGCTCTCTTGTTATGCACTGAATTTCAGGTCGGATTTTCAACCAGAGTGTAGATAACGACAGCCATTTTCCCAGCATGCCCGCATCAAATTCTCACTCTGAGTTTGTCAATACACCCTAGGAGTGGCTACGGAACGGCCCGGGCTTGCAGAATCAAGCAACTATTGAGATAGTAATTCGCTCAGGTCGATACCCAATCTTTATAGAAGAATTGCATATAGCCGATTCTTGCAACAGTTGGTTGTCGCTAGCAAACAAATTTTGTATGAACCCTAGAATTCCGAATCGTGCCCCATCTTCACTTGTCTACTGGATGAATGGAAAACAATCGAGGTCCAGATCGCAGGGAGTACAGTACAGAAACATTTCCATTGACAGACTGTAGCCCAGATCAATCGATTCTGGCCCAGTTCCGCGATCCAACTTCTTGTAGCGAGATAGAGGCCGTCTGCCGCGTCAACCGGCGTTGTACGACTGACTTCGCTGTGCCCGAACTCCGCGGCAGACGAGACGGGACTTGCCCGCTGCTGCTCATTCGGGACAGAACAAGAAATTGTTCGGATGAATGCTTATTCCTTGGTTCTGCCAGGCGGCGGGCAGGCAACGCAACAACGAGCTCCCGCTCATCGTCAGCGCTGCCAAGTTGGAGAACTGGCCAAACTCGGACGGCAGCGTCGTCAGCCGGTTGGGGCCCAGATCCAAAGTTGTCAGGTTGGAGAGCTGGCCCAATTCGGATGGTAGCGCCGTCAACTGGTTCCAGCCTAGAGCCAGCGTTGCCAAGTTGGAGAGCTGGCCCAACTCGCCCGGCAGCGTCGTCAGCCGGTTCCAGCTCAGATCCAGTGTTGTCAGGTTGGAGAGCTGGCCCAATTCGGATGGTAGCGACGTCAACTGATTGTAGCCTAGATCCAGCGTTGCCAGGTTGGAGAGCTGGCTCAACTCGGACGGCAGCGACGTCAACTGATTGTAGCCTAGATCCAGCGTTGCCAGGTTGGAGAGCTGGCTCAACTCGGACGGCAGCGCCATCAGCTGGTTGTGGCCTAGATCCAGCGTTGCCAGGTTGGAGAGCTGGCTCAACTCGGACGGCAGCGCCATCAGCTGGTTGTGGCCTAGATCCAGTGTTGTCAGGTTGGAGAGCTGGCTCAACTCGGACGGCAGCGCCATCAGCTGGTTGTGGCCTAGATCCAGCGTTGCCAGGTTGGAGAACTGGCTCAACTTGGACGGCAGCGCCGTCAGCCGGTTCCAGCTCAGGTCCAGCGTTGCCAGGTTGGAGAGCTGGCTCAACTCGGACGGCAGCGTCGTCAGCCGGTTGTACCGCAGGTCTAGTATTGCTAGGTTGGAGAGCTGGCCCAACTCGGACGGCAGCGCCGTCAACCGGTTGTAGCCTAGATCCAGCGTTGCCAGGTTGGAGAGCTGGCCCAACTCGGACGGCAACGCCGTCAGAGGGTTCCCGCTCAGATCCAGCGTTGCCAAGTTGGAGAGCTGGCCCAACTCGGACGGCAGCGCCGTCAACCACCGATTGTCCCGCAGATCCAGTTTTTGCAAGCGAGTCAGCTGGCCCAACGCGGGCGGCAGCGCCGTCAGCCGGTTGTCCCGCAGGTCCAGTGTTGCCAGGTTGGAGAGCTGGCCCAACTCGGACGGCAGTGCCGTCAGCCGGTTATGGCCCAGATCCAGCGTTGCCAGGTTGGAGAGCTGGTCCAACTCGGGCGGCAGCACCGTCAGCCAGTTCCAGCTCAGATCCAGCGTTGCCAAGTTTGAGAGCTGACCCAGCGCGGGCGGGATCTCGCCCGTCAACTGATTCCCGCTCAGATCCAGCGATGTCAGGTTTGTGAGCTGGCCCAGCGCGGGCGGGATCTCGCCCGTCAACTGATTCCCGCTCAGATCCAGCGATGTCAGGTTTGTGAGCTGGCCCAGCGCGGGCGGGATCTCGCCCATCAACTGATTCCCGCTCAGATCCAGCGATGTCAGGTTTGTGAGCTGACCCAGCGCGGGCGAGATCTCGCCCATCAACTGGTTGTCATGAAGATCCAGCGATGTCAGGTTTGTGAGCTGGCCCAGCGCGGGCGGGATCTCGCCCATCAACTGGTTGTCATGAAGATCCAGCGATGTCAGGTTTGTGAGCTGACCCAGCGCGGGCGAGATCTCGCCCATCAACTGGTTGTCATGAAGATCCAGCGATGTCAGGTTTGTGAGTTGGCCCAGCGCGGGCGGGATCTCGCCCGTCAACTGATTCCCGCTCAGATCCAGCGATGTCAGGTTTGTGAGCTGGCCCAGCGCGGGCGGGATCTCGCCTGCCCAATCGTACAATGCCAATTGAGTCACGCGCCCGTCCCTGACATATATCCTCCAGGACAGCGGGGTGGCGATGGACTGAAGATCCCCGAATTCGATTGCATCCAGGATTTCCAAGATCGCGAAGTCGTGGGTCGTCGGTGTCGTGCCCCAGACTGTGGTCAGGGTATAGGCCAAATAGTCCACGCCATCTACGCCGGCGTCGTCCACGTAACGCACGGTCCCGTCCGGCGACACCTGCAGGCGGAAGAGGACGGGACCCGACCTGGCCGGATCCGGGATGCCGTCCGCCTGCACCGGCTGGCCTTCCACCTGCCGGATTACGGGGAAGGGCGGGCGGAAGGCCGATG
Source organism: Caldilineaceae bacterium (assembly GCA_963422415.1). Lineage (GTDB taxonomy): Bacteria > Chloroflexota > Anaerolineae > Caldilineales > Caldilineaceae > Bin34. Next base: position 581,835 of record OY729430.1, on the reverse strand, counting down.
GCATCGTAAACAGCACCTGCGGCTGCTGCCGGGCCCAATGCTGCACGGGGGAGCGGGTGGTGGCGAAGGTGACATCCACATAGGCGCCGCGGCGCTGCAGGGTGTAGTGCCCCGCGTGATGCTCGGCCCGGTTGTCGTAGACTCCCGCCACCGCCGCTGGGTTTGCAGCCGGATCGGCCTGCAGCGGCCGCGGTGGTGTCAGCAGCAACAGCAGGAGCAGTAACCCCAAGCCCAGCCCGGCCCGCGAGCCAAGTGGGGGAGCGACTGAGAGGAAGGCAGAATGAACAGGCATGTGGCAGCTCCCGTAGATGCAATGGAGTTGACTTGCATCATACATCAGAATCGTTGCGCGGCGACTGACCATACCCGCCGCGTAGCGGCCGCGTAGACGCCGCACACGATGGCAGATTGTACACAGTTCCCGCTCACCGGGATCCTTTCAGTTCAAACAGGCCGCCCTACGCCTGTCAGGAGAGTTTTCATCATGACCGTCACCAGCACCAATCACGGCCTGAGCGTTCTAACCGACGCCGATCCAGATCACCGGCTGCTCCGACCCGTGGCAGAGATTGTCTCCAACTGCTTCAACGATGCCACCAGTGGACATCTGTATGATCATTCCTCCGGTCACGAGGGCATTGACTTTTCGTGTGCCGTAGGCACGAAAGTGAAAGCCATGTACAGGGGGGAGGTAATAAAGGTAAAAACCAACGATACTCCTCCCTATGGCCTGTACGTGCAAATCCGGTCCTATACGGATCGGGCGCACCATGCGGGCTTTGAGCATCGGTACGCCCATTTGTCCGAGATAAAAGTCAAGCTGAATCAATCCGTAGACAAGGGCGAATTGATAGGTCACTCCGGCAACACTGGAGGCGTGCAGCCCCATCTTCACGTACATCTCAAGCCCTTCGATGCAAACGGAAAAGTACCCAGTCCCGGGGAGGACAATCCTCCTGGCTGTAGTGATTACAAGAAGCCTGATCGCACCCCTAAAACCTTTGTCGCGGACCGGATCTCCGGTTGCATGAATTTCGCCTGCTTTCTGCCTCCCGATAATGGTGTGCCGGCCATTGCCGTTGCTGGGCCTCTGCTGAGCCCGCGGGACTCCTATGCCAGTATCCCGGTGTATCAGAAGCCGAAGCTTGATGCCATACTGAGCACTATCGATGGATCCAATATCGGCTGCTATGCAGTCAAGGATACGCAGCAAGTGGGCGATATCACTTGGTACCAGATCCGGTTCTCTGACACCCAGAACGGCTGGGTAGCACGCGAGGGCATTGTGATCGATCGTGACGAGCAAGACCCTGTTAAGAAATTGTCCAATGTGGAGTGGGTGCATGTCGAGGACAGCACTCTCTCTGCCTTGCCTGTGCGGACCACAGAACCTGCAGCGATCACCCACGACGACATCACGCGTGTCCACTCCGATGCCAGTACTTCCAGCACCGTTCTGGGCCAATTGAGGCCACACATCAGGTATTCCATTCTGGGTACAAACCTGTCACGGGACGAAGGATCCTCTTCGGTAGATGGGTCGTACAACGACGTGAATCGATGGTGGAAGATTAATCTGCCAGAAGACTCCGACTGGCCGACGCGCAGAGGCTGGGTGCGCAGCGATGTGGTACGGGAATGCGGTGATGTGCGTCTCATCAACAGACTTTTGCCGCCCGCCCTGCCCCGGATAGTGCCTTGGATTGGTGGCGGGGCGGTGTTCCTGCGGCCGGGTCCGGACAGCAGTCTGGCCGACATCGGCACCCTGGACCCGGCCCGGCTCCACACCGTGCTTGAGTTCATTGACGGACCGCCCGCGTACCAGTGGTACAAGATCGAGGCTGTCGGAACCGAGACGGCACAGGTCCGTAGAGTGCGGGCCCGGGCCACCTCCTCTCCGACCGCGGGCTGGGTGCAGGCCCACACAGTACGGTTATCCGGCTCGCTGGCCGCGGTACCGCGGCCGCCCTATCTGCGCGTGACGGCAGCGGGGACCGTGCCTCTGCGGACCGGGCCTGGCTTGGGCTATGTGGACGCCATCCACCAGCTTTCCCCCCGTCCGGGGATCTGGCATAAGATCGTCGGTCGGAACCGGGACTGGTGGAAGATCCAGGTGGATGTGCGAACCGCGGGCTGGCTGCCGACAGATCAGACCACAACGGCAGGGGCCACTGGCGCCGTGCCTCTGGTGCATGAAGGATCGCTCCCGCGGCCACCGACCGCAGCGGGAGCGAATGCCCCCTCCTCCGCGGCGCAGGCCCATGGCTTCTATCTCAACTTGGCCAACAGCTGGGAGGGCACCTGGACGGTGTCCAAGTCAGGACGGACCGTGACTGCAGCCTTCCAGAGCACACGCTCGCCGGTGCAGTACTTGGCGCGCCAGCGTCCCACGGATTTGCTGGCACTGCCGACCGGATTTCGGCCCACCACACCGCAGGATCTGGCGGTGACCGGCACCCACGTGCACGAGACCGGCACTCCCTTTGCCAGCGGCGCCACGGCTCCCTTCACGCTGCGCGTGGAGCCCACGGGGGCGGTGCGCTACGTGAATGGCCCGGAACTGGATCATGTAGGCTACCTGCGCTACGCCACAGGGAGGCGCACCTGGCAGGCATCGGAGGCGCTGGCGACGCCGGCGCGGCCGGACCCGGAGGACCTCGCCGCCGCCGGGACCTACCTCAACCAGCAGGTAAACCACGGCAGCCGCTGGACCCTGGCGCGCCGGGGGGAGCGGGTGACGGGGAGCTTCGCCAGCACGCGCTCACCGGTGGCGTACTATGCCAATCAGAACCGGGAGCCGCTGCTGCGGTTGCCGGAGGCATACCGGCCGGCGCGCAGCGCGCGGTTCCAAGTGCAGGCCGCACACCGGGTGCAGGCTGACGGCACGGCCAGCCCCGACACTCGCCGCGTGGACTTCCATCTGACGATGGAGCCCAACGGCGAGATGCGCTACGACCGGGATCTGACCCTGCAGGCGGCAGGCGTGGGCTACCTGCGCTACACGGTGGCGGTGGCGTGGACGGCAGAGCCGCGTGTACAGGTGCCGGCGGCTCCGGAGAACCTGCACGTGGAGGAAGTGGCTGCCCGGTCAGTGGAGCTGGATTGGAGCCAGCCCGGCACCGACGGCGGGGCCCGCATTCGCGCCTATCGCATTGAGACATGGGAGGGTCAGGAGTGGGACGTGGCAGTCTCGGACACCGGTTCCACGCACACGCGACATGAGCTGCGCCGCCTGCGCCCTTACCGGCACTACAGCTGGCGGGTGCGGGCCCGCAATGCCGCCGGCTGGGGGGATCCCAGCGCGGCCGTTTCCGTAACCACGCGGCGGGAGGCGCCAGGGCAGACCACGGGACTCACGGCCACGGCCACCCGTGACCAGGTGACTCTGGCTTGGCAGGCCGCCGCCGGCAGGGTCACCGGCTACCAAGTGCAGCGCCACCTCTCCGGCGGCCGATGGCGCCTCGTGGCCCCCGACACCGGCAGTGCCGTCACCCATTTTGCGGATCGCAGCGTGGTCCCTGGCGGTGCCTACGTGTACCGTGTGCGGGCCACCCATTACGGGGAGGCCGGAGACTGGTCTAGTTCCGTGACGATTGCCACCGCCGCCGCGCCCGTCACCAGCTGCAGCTCGATTGGCAGGCCCCGGGCGATACCGGTGGCGGCGTCACCGGCTACCGCCTTGAGCGCGCCTTGGACCGCACCCCGCGTACCTGGGTAGAGGTGGCGGCGGATACGCAGAGTGCCGCCCGGCGCTGGACGGAGGACGGACTGGCCGCGGACACGCCTTACCGCTACCGAGTCTCGGCTCGTAACTCTGCGGGGGTCGGTGTGCCCTCTTCAGAGGTTGGTGGCCGTACCCGGCCGCAGCTGAGGCTGGATCGGCCGGTGCCCTATCCGCTCACGGCCCTGCCGCAGGCCGCGGGGATCCCCAGAGCCCTGACGGCCATGGCTACACACGAGAGCGTGACCCTGACCTGGACCGTGCCCGCCGCAGGCGGCACTGTAACCGGCTATCGCCTGTGGCGGCAAACCGGAGCAGAAGCCTTTGCCATCTTGGGACCTGACCTAGGGGCCGACGTGCTCATCTTCAGGGACACCGGGTTGGCGGCGGGCACGGTCTACTGCTACCGACTGCAGGCGCTCTCAGCCCAAGGGCCGGGCCCACTCTCGGCGGCGGCCCGCATCGGGACCACCGTGCTGCCCGGCCCGGTGGGCGCGGGGTCCGTGCACTTGGTCGGCGGGCAAATTACCCTGTCCTGGACCGCCCCCACGGCCGCCGGCAGCAGTGCCGTCACCCACTATCGCGTACGCCGTCGCCGGACCAGCCACGGCCAAGCTTACACGCTGCAGGCCACGCGCGTGACGGACACCCGCCATATCGAGGCCGCGCCGCCCGCTGAGGGCATCTGGTACTACTCGGTGCAGGCGGTCAGCGCGGCTGGGACTGGCCCTTGGTCCAATCCCGAGCTCAGTGGCCATATGCTCTGGATCGGCACGCCGCCGGGGGGCGTGGGGCGCGGCACGGTGCGCTTGGCCGGTGGACAAGTCACGCTGTCTTGGATCGCCCCCACGGCCGTCGGCAGCAGTGCCGTCACCCACTACCGCGTGCGCCGCCGCCGGGCCAGCCACGGCCAAGCCTACACGCTGCGCGCCGAGCATGTGACCGGCACCGTTCACACCGAGGCCGCCCCCACCGACGACGGCACCTGGTACTATTCCGTGCAGGCCGTCAACGCGGCCGGCCCCGGCCCCTGGTCCGATCCCGGACCTAGCGGACACGTGCTCGTACTCCCCACCTGAGGCATGGTCGGCCGGGACGCACGTATTTTCTTCTGGAATGGAAAATCGCTCCACGACAAATTTGGGAGCGGTTTTCCATTCCCCTACCCTAATCAATGGTATAAGGGAGATCTGTGACATCTTCCCATCCAGAAAATGCCACACTGCGTGAGCGTGATGGATATCGCTCTCGGCCAAGCGGATCCCGCCGACCTGCTTGCTGCATCTGGGGTGGGATGCGCCCGCGTTGTAGGCTGGTCTGCAGGTAACGTACCTGCCTTGCACCCAATCCAGCCCAACTTGGGTGCAGGTGTGACTGCAACGAGGTCCCGCGCACCACCGCAATCCAGCGAGATTTGTCCCTGCTGCAGACCACAAGACCTAGACCTAATACAGCTTGTACCCTTTTCCTGTAACGAGGTCTGCGGTGTAAGTCGGTCAATGGTGGGCGCCAAATCAGTCCTTTGGTGAATGTCAAGTCATGAGAGAGTGCTGCAGTCTTCGTGTCACGTTGTTTGGGACTGGATGATGGTATTTCGCAGAGCTGCAAGCAAAACGATTCTTGAGGCCTTGCCGGCTAAAGTCTGGATGACCGGGTTGTATCGGGGGGGGGCAATCAAGGCAGCTACGCAGAGGACTATACACACTTGGACGCGGCCTCTCGTCGAGCAGCTGATCCCGCTGATACCGCCGCGCTCGCCCCAGACGGGACCCTGCTTCTCCTCCTGACACAGCACGTTTGGTTCGTCATGCGCCGCACCCTGCACTGACGATCCACCCGATTTCCCTCTTCCCTCTCGGCCCTGTTCAACCTACAGCTGTGTTGAGGCGTGGAGTGTATCTCCCGTCGCTCCACGAGCTGCCTAGTTCGCACGCCTCATATAGCGCAGTATTCCGGTTGTCCCCTCTCTACTCTTTATAGTTCTTGTCAATCCATTTCTTTCTCCCATGCGCTCCGTTTCTGTATGGAGTTGGTGGCAATGGCTATGGCTCTTGTGTCTTGCTACAGCCATTGTGAATTTGAAATAGTTTGTAAACACACCCTAGATCAAAACGCTATTGGACTTCTGCCGACTGCATTTGCGCAGCCGAGAGGGGTTCGTGTCCTGCAATGCGTGTAGGGTGTCGTGCCACCAAGCAGGCAAAACGACATTTCGCACCTCAATCAATGCAGAACCTTTTCCAGGAGGTTGTATGGCGGACGAAAAGGCCTTCGCCGGGGCAGAATTCGGATCAGCCCTTGAGACCGGTCAGCACGATGCCTTCGATGAAGGCCCGCTGGGCCAGAAAGTAGAGGATGAGCACGGGCACCACCATGATGGTGGCCACCACCATCATGTAATGGGTCCAGTCCAGACCCGACTCGAATTCCCGCAGGGAATTGACCGCCAGGGCCAGCGTGTATAGCTTCTGCTTGCGCAGATAGATCAAGGGCTCCAGGAATCCGTTCCAATTGAAGACCAAGGCCAGAATGGAGGTCACCACCAGCGCCGGGCGGGCCAAGGGCAGGATCACCTGCAGGAAGATGCGCGGCCGGCTGGCCCCGTCAATGCGCGCCGCCGCCTCCAGCTCCAGTGGAATGGTGCGAAAGAACTGGCGCAGCATGAAGATGGTGATGGGGCCCCCGAACCAGTGGGGCACGATCAGAGGCTTGAAGGAGTCGATCCAGCCCAGCCGTGAGAACATGATGAACACCGGGATCATGGTGACCACGTAGGGCAGCATGACCGTGGACAGCAAGAAGGAAAAGAGCAGGTCCCGTCCCTTGAAGCGCAGGCGAGCAAAGCCGTACGCCGCCATGGCCGAGCTGAGGATCACCCCCACGCTCGCCAAGATGGTGATGTAGACCGTGTTGCCGACATAGCGCATCACGGGAATGACTTCGAAGACCTCCACGTAGTTGCGCCAGTGGACGGGGCTCGGTATGAATTGCGGGGGGAAGATGTAGATGTTCTGGGGGGTCTTGAACGAAGAGGAGACCAGCCAGAAAAAGGGGGTCAGCATCAGGACGCCGCCCCCGATCAGGATCAGGTAGCGGACAATCGTCATGTGACATTGTCCCCCGCTTCGTAATAGACCCAGCGATTCTGCGTCTTGAAGAGCACCAGAGTCAGGAGAGCCACGGTCAGAAAGAGGAGCCAGGCCATGGCGGAGGCGTACCCGTTGCGGAAATACCCGAAGGCGTTTCGGTACATGTAAAGCATGTAGAAGAGAGCCGCGTTGCCCGGGCCCGCGGAGGAGGAGGCCGCGTTGGAACCAAACAGGATGAAGGCCGACGTGAAGACCTGAAAGGCTTGGATCACGGCGATGATGAGCTGGAAGAAGATGATGGACGAAGTGAGGGGCACCGTGATCAGGCGGAAACGATCCCAGCGCCCCGCGCCGTCCACCTCCGCGGCTTCGTAGAAGGAAGGAGGCACACCCGTGATGGCGGCCAGGAAGATGAGTACGGAGTTGCCCAGGCCCCACAGGCTGATGAAGACAATGGAGGGGACGATCCAGTCCGGGTCCGCCAGCCAGCGGGGAGCGGGCAGGCCCAGCAGCTTCAAGGGATAGTTGATGGGACCGAACTCGGGATGCAAGCCCCAGCGCCATACGGCCGCGGCCGCCACGGCCGGCACGATGGAGGGCAGGTACCACATGGTTCGCCACACCGCGATGCCGCGTATCCGGCCACTCATGAGCAGGGCCACCAGATAGGCAAAGACCAGTGACAGAGGCACATATAGCGCCACATAACGGGAGGTCACCTCAATGGACTTCAGCCACAGGTCGTCACTGAAGAGCTTGGTGTAGTTGGTCAACCCATGCCACGTGGGACGATTGATGATGTCGTATTTGGTGAAGGACAGGCCCAAGCTGGCCACGACGGGGCCCAGCTGAAACAGCAGCAACCCCAGCACGGCCGGGATGATGAAAATCCAGCCGAAAAGCGTCTCTTCGAAGGAGAGACGCTTGTGAAAGGGAATGCGCCGTGACTTGGGGGTCTCTACCGCCGCCATTCAGGATCTGTGTTCTTTCGAGTTGAATAAGGGCGGTCGGCGCCCGATCCCTTACGGGGATCGGGCGCCGACCGCACCGGGGTCGCGGAAGCGGTCAGATATCAGGCCAGTTCGCCCGTGGCCAGGATCTGCTCGGAGCCGGCGCGCACCTCGCTGGCAATCTCGGCCCAAGTGGTCTCGCCCAGCCACACCCGATCGTTGTGGGGAGCCCAGAAGTCCAGCAGGGGTTGGTACCAACCGCCGAAATAGGAACCGATCGTGTCTCCGGGCCAGCGGAAGGTGTCGTTGTTCTCAAACGCGTCATAGAAGACCTGCCGGTATTCCTGGGCCGGCGGTTCCGTGTTGGTCAGGAATTGTTCCCGCAAGTCCTTGCGAATGGGCTGCTGCATGCCCAGATCCACCAGAATTTTCTGGCCTTCGAGGCTACAGCAGGCGAACTTGACGAAGTCGTAGGCTTCCTGCTGGAACTCGCTCCGAGAGAAGACGCACAGCGGCGAGTAGTGACCGTACGAAACCTTGGTCTGGCTATAGGGCACCTGGGTGGTTCCCCATTGCGCCTCGGTGGCGTTGATGCGCCCTATGGACCAGGCTCCGATGTGCTGCATGGCGACATTCTTGGAGCGCAAGTCGATGGGGGTGGCCACTTCATAGGCCGGGGAGGGGCTGACAAAGTGCTCCAGTCCCAAGGAGGCCAGCCAATCCATGCTCTCGATGAATTCCGGCGAATCCAAGGGCATGGTGCCGTCCCCCGCGATGATCTCGGCGTTGTGGGACCAGTGATAGGTGTAGCGTCCGTGACCCAGATCCGGCTTGAACCCGTACTGCTTGACGCGCGCCGGGTTGAAGCCCGAGTCCGCCGGCGTGTTGTTGTCCAGATCCAAGGTCAGGGCGGTGGCCAGCTCCAGCAGCTCGCTCCATGTCATCCACTCCGTCGAGGAGGGATAGTCCAGACCGGCTGCGTCAAACAGCACGGTGTCAAAGGCCAGACACATGGCACCGCTGTCCCAGGGCAGACCCCAGCGCTTGCCGTCGTAGGTCTGTGCGATCCAGACATTGGGTACGTAGTCGTCCTCGTTGAAGGTCGGATCCGCGGCCAGATAGGGTTCCAGGTCCGTGGTCACGCCCTTGCGGGTGAGCATGCCCGTGGTGCGGTTGGCGTCAAACCAGCAGTCCGGCCCGGTGCCCGCCGAGATCATCAACAAGAGAGCCTCCTGATGGGAATAGCCTGCCACCGCGTTGATCTCGAATTCAATGTTCGGGTTGGACTCCTGATACAGAGCCATTTGCTGGTCCATCACGCTGGCAATGAACTCTCCGCCTCGGTTGAAGAAGTTCAACGTGATGGTTTCCATGGCGGCGTCGCTTGAGGGGGGCGCCACCGTGGTGCAGGCCGCGATCGCCATGGCGCCGGCGGCCACACCGGAGAGGCGCAAAAAGGCACGCCGACTTACTTGGGGTCGATTCATGAGTATTCCTCCAGTGATGCGAAAAAAGCCGATGTCGCCTACGGATCAGGGGCCTCTGAACTCGAATGGCGATTCAGTTGGCAATTGTATGGCAAAAGGGCTGAATTGAGAAAGGAAGTCGGGAACGGTCCGTTCCCGACCATGCCATCCTCGGACGGCTCCCGGTGTGGCGCTGACCCTTGGTCTGGCTTCGAAGTCGTGGTCCTGCGCCTTGCGGTGTGGCGCTATAATCCGGGCAGGTCTTTTCGAAAATGTACCGGTTCCCCGGCACGCAGGGCGCGCGCCCGGTCTTGGCCGCGCGAGGTACGGTATGTACTCTGAAGTGCAGGTCCTGACCATCCAATAAGGAGTATAGTGGCATGAGGTATGTAACGCGACGACAGTTCTTGCAAGTGGCCGGCGTTACCACCGGCATTGGCCTGCTGGCGGCTTGTGCTCCAGGTACCACGGCCGGATCGGGGGTGTCTCTCGTAGTGCCCACCCCCGTGCCCACCCCTGCCCCGGAACTCTCCGGCGAGATGGACATGGGCATGATGCGACCGACGGGCAGCCCGCGCCATGGGGGCACGCTGCGCACCGCGTTTGGCGTCACCATGAATAGTTTCGACATCCATCAGGGTGGCGGCACCCATGTGCTGAGCCAAATGTACAACAATCTGGTCCGCAACAACCTAGTCAACGGACTGCGCACGATCGTGCCCGATCTGGCGCGGAGCTTGGACGTGTCGGACGATGGACGCACCTACACGTTCTCCTTGCGCGAGGGGGTGACCTACCATGACGGCACGCCCTTCACCTCTGCCGACGTGCTGGCTACGTTCAATCGCATTATGGACCCGCCGGCCGGCATCATTTCGCCCTTGAAGGCCGAGTTCACCTTCGTCGAGGAGATTACGGCCCCTGACGCGGGCACGGTCGTCTTCCATTTGTCGGCGCCCCGCGCCTATTTCCTGAACGTGCTGGCGGCCACCACCGGGGTCATCTATTCCGAAAAGTCCCTGCAGGAGAATGATTTCGATCTGCGCGAGGTCATCGCGCCCGGTACGGGAGCCTTTCGTTTCGTGGAGCATCAGCCCGCGGAGCGCTGGCTCTTCGAAAGGAATCCGGATTACTGGGATGCCGAGCTGCCCTACCTCGATCAGCTGGAAATGCTGCACGTGCCGGCTTGGTCCGATCGCGGCACCGCGGTCCTCACGGACAAGGCGGACATGTCGTGGAACGTGGCCTTCGAGACGTGGGAGGAAGGGGATGCACGGGAGGACATCACCGCCAACCAGCTGCCCAACTTCGGCGCCTACTGGCTCTTCATGAACAATGCCCAAGGACCGCTGGCGGACGAGAGAGTGCGCCGGGCGATCAACCTAGGGGTCAGCAAGCACAATCTGAAGGCCGCCTTCGGCACGCAGGAGGTAATCAACATTACGCGCTGGGTGCCCCAGGGAGACCCCTACGCCACCTCGCCGGCGGAGCTAGCCGAAATGCCAGGCTACCGCGAGGACAAGAGCGAGGACATTGAAACCGCCAAGGCGTTGCTGGCCGCGGCAGGCTATGGAGACGGCGGCTTCCCGGAACTGGAGATTCTGTCGGCCAGCGGTCCCCAGGCCGAATTGTTGGCTCCGGCGGTGCAGGACATGCTGTCCCGCAACCTGGGCATTCCCACCAAGATTCGTATTATCGAACGGGCCAGTCTGGGTTCCGAACAACAGCAAGGCACCTACGAGCTGATGGTGCACACGCGCGGTCACGGGGTTTCAGACATTTCACCGCGCGGCAATCTGTGGTGGCGCACCGGCGGGTCCCAGAACTTTGGGTCCTATGCCAATCCGACCTTCGACGCGCTGCTCACGGAGATTGACGACGAGACCGAATTCGAGACGCGCAAGGCCCAAATCGACGAAGCGCAGAACCTGCTGGACGAAAATCCCCCAGAATACCTGATTGGATACACCTACCACTTGCCCATGTGGAACAACAAGGTCAAGGGACTGGCATTGGACAACCGCATCTTTGCGGAATGGGGCCGCATGGAAACCGTGTGGTTGGATGTCTGATTGATCTCGATAGGCAGGCGTTCCCATGCCGGTGCGTCTGCCTGTCCGCTACCTTAGCCTGCCGCGCGCCATCCGAGTCCCGTTGAATCAAGCCGGTCGTGCGCCAGTACATCATCAATAGGCTGTTGATCGCCATCCCCACCTTGGTGGGGGTGACGATTCTGATTTTCCTGGCTATGCGCGTCATCCCTGGGGATCCGCTGCAAACCATCTATTCGGAATCCACCGGGGTCTACATCCTCTCGGAAGAGGAACTGGCCGAAGTGCGGGCCAGTCTGGGGCTGGACCGGCCTCTGTACCGGCAATATCTGGACTGGATGGCCCAAGTACTGCGCGGCGAGATGGGGTATTCCTTCTGGACCAAGGATCCCATCAGCCATATGATCCTGCGCCGGGGCCCCATCTCCGCCCAGATCGCCCTCTTCGCCATCGCCCTTTCCTGGCTGATTGGCATCCCCATCGGCCTGATCGCCGCGTACTGGCGCAACTCGTTGCTGGATCAGATGAGCCGGTTGGGCATCACCGTGTTCCTGGCGGTGCCCAGCTTCTGGCTGGGGCTGCTGATTATTCTTTTTACCGTGCTGACGCTGCGTTGGCGGCCGCCGCTTACCATCATCCAGTTCTGGGAAGATCCGGGAGCCAATTTCTCCCTCATTGCGCTGCCTTCCATGACTCTGGGGTTGGGGCTGGGGGCCGCCACGGCCCGCATGGCGCGTTCCGCGGCGCTGGAGGCTCTCTATGACGACTATGTACGGACGGCGCGGGCCAAGGGGCTGGGAGACATGCTGGTGATTTGGAGGCATGTCTTCAAAAACGCCATGTTGCCAGTGATCACGACCACGGGACTGGCCTTGGGCGGGCTGTTGGGCGGCACGGTCTCGGTCGAGAAGGCCTTTGCTGTGCCCGGCCTGGGCAGTCTGATGGTGCAAGGCATGCAGGAACGGGACTGGATGATGATCCAGAATCTGGTCTTGGTGTACGGTTTCATCTACGTGTTCGTGAACCTGATCGTGGATATCAGTTATGGCATCCTGGATCCTCGCATCCGCTACGGCTAGGCATGTCTCTGCCGTCTACGCCACTGCAACATCATTTCCAGCCGGTGGAGGAGTTGTCCCACTGGGCGCGCAGGCGCGCCCTTGTCGCTCGCTTCTATCGTCTGTCGCCCGTGGGAACCTGGTCGCTGGGAGGCTGGATCCTGCTCATTCTGGTCGCGATCGTCGCGCCGTGGATTGCTCCCTACGATCCCAATATGGCGGATTACGCGGTCGTGCGGCAAGGTCCCACGATGGCTCATTGGCTGGGCACGGACAATCTGGGCCGGGACGTCCTGAGTCGGATTGTCTTTGGCACGCGGATTACCCTGATGGTAAGCTTGGCCGCGGTCTTCGTGGGGGACTTTCTGGGTTTCCTATGGGGCATTGGCAGCGGGTTTCTGGGCCACCGCTTTGACCTCTTCAGCCAACGGCTGGTGGATATCTTGATGTCGTTTCCCTCCTTGATTTTGGCCCTCATGCTGCTGGTGGCGCTGGGCGCGGGGCTGGAGACCGTGATCATCGCCATCGCCGTGACACAGGTCCCCTCGGCCACGCGGATCACCCGCTCGGTGGTACTGTCGGTCCGGGAATCCATGTATGTGGAAGCCGCCCGCATGATCGGGGTCACCAACCTGGGTCTGATGGTGCGCCATGTGGCGCCGCAGGTAACGGCGCCCATCCTGGTTGTGGTTAGCTTGCATCTGGGCGGGGCCATTTTTGCCGAGTCGGCCCTGAGCTTTCTGGGGCTGGGCATCCCGCCGCCTGATGCCAGCTGGGGCAACATGCTGGGTGGCGTGACGGCCACGGCTTTCAAGCCTCCCTGGTGGCTGGTGGTGTTCCCTGGTCTGGCGATCACCTTGGCCATCATGGCGGCCAATCTGTTTGGCGACGCGCTCCGGGACTTTCTGGACCCTAAGCTGCGCCAGCGCATTGACTAGCGGTTGTCTCGGTCTCGGAAAGTCTTGGCCCAAGCCGCAGCAAGTGCCCACAGCGGTTGTGCCGGCATTCACCCAGCGCCCGCGCCTCCGCCGCGTAGTCCTCTGGCGCGATAATGCCGCTGAACTGCCAGTCCGGCATCTTGAATTCCCCGGAACGGGTATGGACGTAGCAGGGCCCGTCCAGTGGGCCCGGAAAATTTCCAGGGCGGGGCCGGTGTCTTCCGTCAGGGAGTGCATAGCGTCCAAGCCTTCCAGCAGATTCGGTAGGCTGAAACCTTGGCGCACGGCTTTGCAGGGAAATGTGATGATTCTGTCTTGGCGTTCAGATCTCGTGAAGGTGGCCTGACCGTTCACTTGTGGATTGCACTGCCGCTCATTTATGCAAGGAGTGGGTTCAGCGGCGATGTCAGGAACATGCGTGTACACAGCATGTACAATATAGTACAATTGTGACACAATTAATTTCAAACATATCGAATCATAACCTGTGGACAGGTACTAGCATGGCCGACCGATCATCCATTGAATGGACCGACGCCACCTGGAATCCGGTCACGGGTTGCACCAAGGTGTCCGCGGGCTGTTCCCATTGCTATGCGGAGCGCTTTGCTGAACGCTGGCGCGGCGTGCCCGGTCATCCCTACGTCCAAGGCTTTGACCTGCGACTGTGGCCAGAGCGACTGGTCCAGCCGCTGCGTTGGAAGCGCCCGCGCAGCATTTTCGTCAACAGCATGAGCGATCTGTTCCACGAGAGGGTCTCCGAAGACTACATTCAGCGCGTCTTTGCCATCATGGCCCAAGCCGACCATCACCGCTTTCAGGTGCTCACCAAGCGGCATCGCCGCTTGGTGGCCTTGGCTCCGCGTTTGCCTTGGCCCTCCCATATCTGGATGGGCGTTTCGGTCGAGACCCAGCGCTGGGTGGAACGCGCGTCTGCCTTGTGCCATACGCCCGCGGCGGTCAAGTTCTTGTCCTGCGAGCCCTTGCTGGGTGACCTGAACTTGGACTTGACGGGCATTGATTGGGTCATTGTCGGCGGTGAGAGCGGCTATGGAGCCCGACCCATGCAGGAGCAATGGGCGATCCATATCCGGAACCAGTGCCTCGCCTCCCGCGTGCCTTTTTTCTTCAAGCAATGGGGAGAGCATGACGCCACGGGAGAGCGAAAGGGCAAGAAGGCTGCGGGCCGCCTCTTGGCAAACCGTACGTGGGATGAAATGCCTACCCCAGCTTAATGCTCTGCAATGCAACCCTTGACTTCTGCAACAAAGACGATGATTCCCTGCTCGTCGTTGACATGTAGGCCTCCATTCCACTTGCGTGAATCCTTATGCCTCCATCGACTACAACTTTGTGGAAATTGGAAAAGCACACACTGGGCAAGCACGGGGTGCTTAAAGAGTACCTTGCAGCTTGGCTGCCCATCATTCTGAGCCGGTTTGACCGAGCCAGATTTATTGATGCCTTTGCAGGTCCAGGCGAATACTTGAAAGGTGAAGAGGGATCACCGCTGATAGTGTTGAATGCCTTGCGCACACACAAAGCTCAACCCATGATGAAGGGTTCGTTGGAATGTGTTTTTATCGAGAAAGAACCGAAACAATTTGCCCATTTGCGTGATTTGATAAGACAGAGAGAAGCAGACGAAAGGCTTCCCGTTGGATGTGACATGAAATTTCGGAATGACAAATTCCATCAGTGTGTTTCCGAACTCGTTGCAGACACGGCACATGCGGTTGTGCCTACATTTGTCATGGTGGATCCCTTTGGAGTGTCCGACACCCCAATGGCATCCATTGCACAGCTGATGCAGCAGAAATCCACGGAAATCTATATTTCAGTCATGATGGACCATATCAATAGGCTGGCAGCTGCGAAGGAGTTCACGGGTCCGTTGGACGACTTGTATGGGTGCAGGGATTGGCGGACAGGGCTGGACCTTCAAGGGAAGTCGCGCAGAGAGTTCTTTTGCACACTCTACGAGAAGCAGTTAAAAACCATGGGCAATGCCCGGTATGTCCTGAAATTCGATTTGAAAGGCAAGCGAGGCAGAGTCGAGTATTCCATCTTTTTTGCATCCAATCACAATTTGGGATGCGACACCATGAAAAAGGCAATGTGGAAAGTCGATCAGACCGGGGCGTACCAATTTCGGGGTCAGTTGGCCAATCAGTCTGGATTTGCGTTTGGCACGGACTTGACCTTGCTGAAAAACGATTTGTGTAGAAGATTCGGATTTGAGACTCCCGTTCGAGTGAAAGATATCGAGAGCTTCATGAAGTCGGATCGCACGTTGTTTCATACAGGCCAATACAAGAAAGCGTTAAAGGAAATGGAAGAAAAAGGCTCTCTTTGCGTCACTGAATCCTCAAGAAAACGGAAAGGGTATTTTCCTTGCGACACAATCCTTAAGTTTCAAAAGGAACCAGCCGAGCCGCCAAGACTGGTTTGAAGTGTGTTGTTGGGCAGCGGAATGCGCATTGCCCTCAAGCGGCCCCAAGGAAACGATATGGGATGGACCGCGACAAAAGGTGGAAAACTGGTCCAACTGGATTCCTAAGTCTACTGTCTCTGGACCCAATTCTGTCTCCGTTGTCTTGGGCAGACCGTGTTTTCTGCTGTGGACACGTGCAAAGGCGATTTGTGCAGCATTCAGCATCTTGCATCCTGTCCTCGGGCGACCGCGGGGCGTTGTTGCCTTGCTTCTGGAGACACGCGGTTACGCTCCAGGACAAACGCAACGGTGCAAACGGCACTCTCAACGGGATCCGGGAAGTGAGGAAGTGCGACGCGGCCCTGACTGGCACATCCTATAATTTCGAGAGATTTTTACCTACAGCAAAGACAGTTGCAAGGAGGCAAAGGGCATGGCGAGGACAATCAACTTGAAAGACGGCGAAGTGTTCCACATGGGACAGGGGTATTCGCGCAAGCTCATCAGCCCGGACACTGGATCCCGGGACATCACTCTCAATTACTCCGTCTTTCAGGATGGCCAAGAGTTTCCGCAGCACTTCCACGAAGTTTCGGCGGACATTTTTATTGTGCTGGCAGGCAGCGTGTCGGTGCGGGAAGGAGACAAGTATACGCCCATCCAAAAAGGGGAATTTGCCTACATTCCCCCCGGTGAAGTGCATGGCACGGTCAATGACATTCCGGGAGAAGCCACCCTAATCAGCTTCCAGTGCCCGCCGGACCCGGCCCTGTATTCGGGAGATCGAGATCCGGCCCAGACCGGCGTGATGCCCCGCCCCAAGGTGGGGGAGGCCACCAAGGTCCGTATCCATGCCATGAGGGAGGGTACGCCTCGTGAGTCCCAAGGTATCAAGTCTTGGGATGCAGCCAACCCCGCTTGGGGAGCGCCGCAGATGTCCCTGCAGTACGTGGAGCTGGATCCCCAGGCCGGCTTCTGCCACGACGAGTCCACAGGGGGAGAAGCGGTGGTGTTTGTCTGGTCCGGGACTGCCCGGTTTGAAGCGGGCGGGAACACGTCGACCATCTCGCACGGCGGCGCCCTGCTGCTGGACTCTTGCGAAACCTACGCCGTTGCCAATGCAGGTACGGACACCTTGCGCCTGATCCGCTGTCTTTCCAGCGGCAGGACCTAGGCTGCCGGTTTTAGGACACTGCACAGACCAGGACAGGAGGCAGATTCCCATATCTCTCATTCAGGCTGAGAGCCAAGATTCGGGACTGGCCCCTCCCTGGGCCGAATAGTACGGGTCCTTCCCCGTTATGGCGCGTCGTAACCCAGCGCCCTCCAGTCTCTTCGAAGTGGGTCTGGAGGCAGACCGCCGTCAGAATTCTCCTCTGGCCCACCGCCTGCGCCCGCGCACGTTGGCGGAATACGTGGGACAAGAGCATATTCTAGGCCCGGGTCGGCTGCTGCGCCGCTCCATTGAAGCGGACAAGGTTTCCTCTCTCATACTGTATGGGCCGCCGGGCACGGGCAAGACTACTCTGGCCAGCGTGATTGCCCAGACTTCGCAAAGTCACTTTGTAACCATCAATGCGGTGCTTGCGGGCATACCGATTCTGCGCCAGGAGATTGCCGCGGCCGATGAGAGATATCAGGAACAGCGGCAGCGCACCACGCTGTTTGTGGATGAGGTGCATCGCTGGAACAAGGCCCAGCAGGATGCATTGCTGCCCCATGTGGAGCTGGGCACTGTGGTTTTCGTCGGGGCCACTACGGAGAACCCCTTCTTTGAAGTAATCAAGCCGCTTGTCTCTCGCAGCCGAGTCTTTCAGTTGCGGCCCCTGACGGAGACCGACATTCAGCTGTTGATGGAACGCGCCTTGCGAGACAAGGAGAACGGGTTCGGAGATCTTGATGTGCGACTGGATCCCGAAGCCATGGCCCATCTGGTGGATGTAGCCAATGGGGATGCCCGCAGCGCCTTGAATGCCCTGGAGTTGGCGGTAGTCACTACTCCAGCGGATGAAAAAGAGGAGATCCATATAGATCTGGCCACTGCCGAGGAGTCCATTCAGCGCCGGGCAGTGCTCTACGACAAAGAGGGGGATGTCCATTACGACAGCATCTCCGCCTTTATCAAGAGTCTCAGAGGATCGGATCCCGATGCGGCTCTGTATTGGGGTTCCAAGATGATTTATGCAGGCGAAGATCCTGCCTTTCTCTTTCGACGCATGACCATCTTGGCCAGTGAGGACGTAGGCCTGGCGGACCCACAGGCCATTGCGGTGGTGGAGAGCTGCTGGAGCGCCTTCGAGCGGCTAGGTTTGCCGGAAGGCATGTATCCACTGTCGCAGGCCATCATCTATCTGGCTACGGCTCCCAAGTCCAATTCGACCATGGGTATCTTTGAGGCTCTGCGGACCGTGGAGACGGAACAGGAGTCCGAAGTGCCTACGCCGCTCAAGGACAGCAATCGGGATGATCAGGCGTTTGGTCACGGCAAGGGGTATCTGTATCCTCACGCTTTCACAGGCCACTGGGTGCGTCAGCGTTATCTGCCTGTCGGCTTGGAAGGCAAGGTATTTTATGAACCGGGACAAATGGGGTACGAAGCCAAGATCCGGACAGAAGTGCTCCGAAGGCGGGAAGAACAGCTGGCCGCGGATCCGGAATGGAAATCTTTTGGTGGGGAGAATGTCACCTATTCGCCCCCGGACAAAGGCAGAGAGAATTGGCTGCAGAGAGCCGGTCACGCGGCCAACACCAGCTTGGGCCAGGTACGGGACGAAGTCTTCACGCGTCTGGATCTGAAGCGGCATGACCGGGTGCTGGTGCTGAATGCGGATGATGGACTGCTGCTGTGGGAAGCCTGCCGACGCACTCCTGAAGGAGGTGTTTGGGCTTTGGTGTCGCCCGAACGGATGGAAACTCTGCAGGAAATGTCCCGCAATCTGACCGAGATGGAGAGGCCCCAGCTGATCACCGGACTGAATCAAATTCCCGGCGATCTGGAATTTGAATCTTTTGCAGGTATGGACCCCTGCACAGATCCCGCAGCCCAACTATGGTGTGAACTGGCCGCAGCGCTGCCTGCGGGGTCCATGGGGGTGTGTAGCCAAAAGCTGCCGCGACAGGGGCAGCGGGTCTTTGAACTTGTTCCGACAGATGATTTGGGAGAACTGCAGGACCTACTTCAAGCTGTGGAAGAGGACATCTGGCATCACAATCCCAACCCGCATCAAAACTGGGACAAGGACAGTTTGCAGGAGGTAATGTCTGCCTCAGGCTTTGAAGTGGAGATTGAACTTCAGATGCGGCCAGAACGCAGGTATCTGAATCGGAAGCAAGTCATGTCTTGGTTTGAACCGACCCATCGCTTGGGCACAGAGTTGCTGGCTCGTGGTGTGTCTGTGCAAGATGTGGCGCGTATTGCCCGGCGGTATGATCAACATCTGGGAAACAAGACTGTACCTTGGCAACAGTGCGTGGCCTTTTGCCGCCTGCGCCGCGCCTGAGGTCGCACAACAGGAAACAGATGCGGGCCGGCCTGCATCTTGACGGCGCCGACAGTTCGCAGCAAGTCGGCATTCAGGCGGCGGACAACGCACGTATAGCCAAAGTCAGAGGTGCTTCGGCATTGTCCTAGGATGCAAGTCGATCCAAGACTTCTTTCACCATGGCCGCGGCCTTGACGACCTCGTCCTCTGTGGTAAAGCGGCCGAAGCTGAATCTGATGGAAGATTCGGCCAAGGCACCGTTCAGACCCAATGCACGGAGAACGTGTGACGGTTCGGGGATTCCAGTGCTGCAGGCCGCTCCGGTCGAAGCCGCAAGGCGGGGTTGCAAGGCTCCCAGAATTTCGTGCGCTTCAAAGCCGTGGAACCGTAGATTGGCGTTGCCTGGATGCCTCCGGCTGGGGTCGGCGCCATTCACTGTAATTGGGTGCGAACCCTGCTGCAGGAGATGTACAAAGCGATCCCTGAGTTCCATCACTCTGGAACGATCCTGCTTTCCTTGCGATGTGCCGAGGCATTCCACAGCCGCCGCCAGACCTATGCAGAGAGCCACGGGCACTGTGCCGGAACGCAGACCGTGCTGTTGACTGCCGCCGTGGAAGAGCGGTTCGATGCTGTCTTGGATTTCGCGTCGAATATACAAGGCCCCCACGCCTTGGGGCCCATACATCTTGTGTCCCGACAAACTCACTAGATCGGCGTGCAGAGACAGCTCTCTCAGATCCAGAGCGCAGGGAGCCTGGGCGGCATCGCAATGCAGGCAGATGCCGTGCGGAAGCAGCAGAGCCGCGATCCGCGGGATATCCTGAATGGTGCCTACCTCGTTGTTGACGGCCATGACGGAAACCGCCAGCACGGTTTCGTCCAAACGCTCGGACAGCCATGACAGATCTGCAAAGCCTTGGTCATCCACAGGAATGATTTCGGTCTCGCAGCCTTCCCGTTTCGCTGCACGCGCGGAAGCCAACACGCACTTGTGTTCAATGGCAGTGACCAGTATGCGATTCCGCGTTGCCGATCTTCGCCGCGCCAATCCGAGCAGCGCGAGATTGTTGGCCTCCGTGGCACCGGAAGTGAATACGATTTCGTCGGGATCGGCGCCGATCAGCGATCCCACTGTGGCCGCGGCGTCCTGGACTGTCTGAGCTGCCTTCCATCCGACAACATGATCACTGGAATGTGGATTGCCAAAGAATGTCTGCCAGTAGGGCGCCATTGCTTGGGCCACCCGTCTGTCGATAGGCGTCGATGCTTGGTAGTCGGCGTAGATTGTTGTGTCTGGGTTCATTGCCTTCCGCAGTGTATCCGCCGGTATCGCTATAATACTGCACTCGGTATATCCTCAGAGTCGGCGCATCCATGCTTCGAGGTCCTCTCTCTAGAGACGACTACATCCCTCACTTTGCAGGCCATGAGACCTTCCCATTGCGGTATGGTTGGTTGAAGAAAGCCTTTGATGCAGTGCAAGAGGCTGAAGGCGCGGGCACAAAACAGTCTGTGTTCGCGGACGCGG
This sequence comes from Caldilineaceae bacterium, assembly GCA_963422415.1. Classification (GTDB taxonomy): domain Bacteria; phylum Chloroflexota; class Anaerolineae; order Caldilineales; family Caldilineaceae; genus Bin34. The sequence goes on along the minus strand of OY729430.1, from coordinate 561,115 downwards.
ACGCCATTGCGCGGTTTGGTGTCGGAAAGAACATGGTTTCTTCCATACGCCACTGGGCCAAGGCCGCGGGTGTGCTGGCCGAGGATGTTTCCCGGACCTTCTCGACGACAGCTTTGGGGCGACTTCTCTTTGGCAAGCATGGCCTTGACCCCTACATGGAGCACCCTGCTTCGTCATGGCTGGTCCATTGGCAGCTGTGTGGGCAACCTCAGAGGACGACTTGGTTCTGGGCATTCAGCCACCATTCGACCTTGACGTTCAACCGGGCGTCCTTGAGCGGATCCTTGGAGAAACTGGCCCGTGATCGGAATTGGAAGCGAGCCTCCAAGGGCACCATTGACAGGGATGTGGCGTGTTTGGCCCGAACCTATGCATCCCGGCTGCACCCCGGCAGGGCAATGCAGGAGGAGGATCTTGAGTCGCCTCTGACCGAGCTGGGACTGATCCGAACAGAGGACCACCGGGACAGCTTCCGGTTGGTCCGAGGCCCCAAGCCGACCTTGGGACTGGGAGTGTTCTGCTTTGCCGTGACGGATTTCTGGAACAGGCAATTTGCGAGTGCGAACACTCTTTCCTTCGAAGCCCTTGCACTGGAACCAGGATCGCCGGGCAAGGTCTTCCTGTTGGAAGAGAACGATGTCTCTGAAATGTCAGCGGAACTTGAAGAGTTGAGCGGTGGCCTCTACCGATGGTCCGAGTCGGCCGGCTTCAAGCACTTGAGCAGAACCTCTGCCCTGAACCAGGAGACCGCTCTCGGTCTGCTCAGAAGGGATTACGCAGATTCCCGTCCGGCGCAGGCTGCAACATGACCTTGGCCAAGCAAGTCCGAGTGGCCCGGCGGTTTCAGCGGGCTGTGCGTGTTGACGCCGATCTTGCCAAACCCAAGGCGTTGGAAGGTTTCGTTTGTCCCCAATCCTTCTCCGACATGCTGACGACCATGGCGCGTCATGTGTCGGAGGATGCGCAGGGGGCCTTTACGTGGACGGGACCCTACGGCAGCGGCAAATCCAGTCTCGTTGTGGCCCTCTCGTCCGTCTTGGGCGGCAACGCGGCGCTAAGGGAGATGGGCCGCAGGGCCTTGGGCGACCGCGCTGTCACTGCCCTGTGGAATGCATTGGCCCCGCACAAGCGCGGGTGGCGGATTCTGCCGGTTGTGGGCCGTCGGGAACACCCGGCTCAAGTTGTGGGCGAAGCTGTGCAGAGCTCGGGTTTTCTCAGGGGACAGCTCCCGATGGTGTGGAGCGAATCCCAAGTGTTGTCCAGTCTTCTGGCCGTCGCGGCACAATATCCGCGGGCCGGTGGCGGGCTTGTTGTTTTCATTGACGAGATGGGCAAGTTTCTGGAAGGCGCCGCCAGAGGCGAGACTGACGTCTATTTCTTTCAGCAGCTGGCCGAGGCCGCTTCGCGCAGCGACAGACGCCTGATCGTTGTGGGGATACTCCATCAGGCATTCGAGGGGTATGCCAGTCGTCTGTCCCACGAGGCGCGTGATGAATGGTCCAAGGTCCAAGGGCGATTCATAGACCTGGCCATCAGCACAAGTGAAGATGAGCAAGTCGATCTCTTGGCCCGTGCCATCGAGGGTGGGCGCAAGTCTGAGGATTTTGGATATTTGGCAAGGCAAACGGCACGGCGTCGGATCCGACAGACCTCACCGGAATTTGCAAGGACATTGGAGAACTGCTGGCCCTTGCACCCGATAGCGGCGTGTCTGTTGGGCCCCTTGTCTCGCCGCCGCTTCAGTCAGAATCAGCGAAGTGTCTTCGGATTCTTGAATTCGGCGGACCCTCACGGGTTTCGAGATTTCCTGCATCAGGCCACCGAGCACGATCTGTATACGGTAGACAGGTTGTGGGATTATCTTCAACTTAATCTTGAACCGGCGATCATGGCATCGCCGGACGGCAATCGCTGGACACTGGCCGTGGATGCGCTGGAGTCCTGCGAAGCCAGAGGGGGCGGTGAACTAGATCTGCGCCTTCTCAAGACCATCGCTCTGGTTGACATGGTCAAGGAGCGATCCGGGCTGATGGCCAGTCTGGAACTCTTGCAACTGGCGCTTTGGCCGCACGCCTCTGGGAAAATCCTGGACGCTCTGGACAGATTGCAGGCACAGGCATTGGTGATCCATCGCAAGTTCCGGGACTCTTTCAGCATCTTCGAAGGCAGTGACTTCGACTTGGAACAGGCAATGCAACTCGCTCTCGGGGCAGGGGCTGAAATCGATTTTGACTGGTTGAACGAACTTGTCGGACTGCGCCCGGTCGTGGCCAAGCGTCACTACCACGAGACAGGGGCGCTGCGGTGGTTTGAGTTTGCCCTTGCCTCCCTGAGCGACTTCTCGGAGGGATTGATGCGGCATTCGCCCGCAACCGGTGCCATCGGGACGATTTTTTTGGTCATTTCTACGCAGCATGAGCCTCTGAACTTCGCCAACGAAATGGCCCGCAAGTACACGCGACAAGCGACGGAAGGGTGTGTGATCTTGGGTGTTCCCCAGATCTCTCTCGACATTGCCGCGCTGGTCCGTGAACTCTTGGCTGTCGAGTCTGTCCGTGAAAATGCCCCCGAGCTACAGGGCGACAAAGTGGCTAGGCGGGAGGTGCATGCCCGAATTTGGGATTTGCAATCCTGCATTGAAGCCGAGGTAGGACGAGCGCTGGAGGAGGCGCTTTGGTTTTGCAGCGGCCTGGAGGGGCGGAAGTTGCCCGTGGCAGGTCTGAGTGAACTGGCTTCCGATTTGGCTGACATCAAGTTCAAGAGCGCACCGATCTTGCACAGCGAGCTCCTCAACCGTACCAAACCTTCTTCCAGCGCGGTGGCAGCCAGAAACAGTCTCTTGAGGAAGATGGTGCACAACGAGGGCATGGAGCGTCTGGGCATTCAGGGCTTCCCTGCCGAAGGGGGACTCTTTGCTACACTCTTGGAGGCGACAGCCCTGTATTGCAAGTCCCCCCGCGGTTGGAGGTTTTTGTCCCCCTGTGACCACAAATCCGATCCCAGACGCTTGGCGTCGGCTTGGGAAGTTGCAACCGGGATCATATCCGGCGCGCGAGACCGGCTGGTTTCCATGAACGAGATTTACGATGTGTGGCGTGCACCGCCATGCGGCATAAAGGAAGGCTTGTTGCCTGTCATGGCAACGGCGTTTCTGTTGACTCAACGCCAACATCTTGCGATATATAGACAGACAGTGTTCCAATCCAGCATGTCGGACTTGGACGTGGATTACCTGATCGGGGACCCCAAGGACATCCAGGTCAGATGGATGGAGCTTTCGGATGCGGCCCGTTGTCTGCTGCGGAAGCTGGCCAATATAGTCGGGGGGGGGTGAAAGCTGTGCCGTTGAGGCTGCAGCCCCCATCGAAGTAGCCCGAGACCTGGTTGCGATTTACGATCGTCTGCCAGCGTGGGTCCATCGCACACGACGGATTTCCCCTAGTGCACGCAGAATTCGAGACCTGCTGAAGACTGCCAAGGATCCGTACGGTCTGCTATTTGACGACATTCCCGACGGAGCCCTTGCACAACTGGAAAGGGACGGCGAGGAATCTCTGAACGCGTTGGTGAACGCTGTTCAGACTGGCCTCAAGGAGCTGCAACAGGCCTATCCTGCAATGTTGGAAGGCCTGAAGGAATTTCTTCTTGGGGAACTGCAGATTCCCGACGCTTCGCCTGCCGCGCTCGCCATCCTGCGTACCCGGGCCACCAATGTTCGGGGAGTCAGCGGCAACCATCGCATTGAATCCTTTGTCATGCGACTTGAGGGTTTCCGCGGCACGCGCGCCGACCTGGAAAGTCTGGCCAGCATGGCCACCGACAGACTTCCGGGCAATTGGAACGACTCGGACATTGAAAGAGCACGGTTGCATCTGGCGGAGCTGGCGAGGAACTTTTTGCACTTGGAGGGTTTGGCGCACGTCGCGGGACGCGCGGACAACCGCCGGGCGATGGCGGTTGCGGTTGGTCTGAATGGAGATGCAGCCCCCGTATACGAAGAGTTCAGCGTCTCCGAGATGGATCGGAGTCATATTGATGAGCTGCGGCATCAACTGGAGACGGTGCTGGCGGGTCAGCATGAACAACGACGACTCATCATATTGGCCGCGTTGGCCGAACTGAGCTCCATGTATATGGCAAGAGTGGAAACGAATGAACAGAGGCGAAGGGATTGAAATGGAAACAGCTGCAACCATGAACGACAAAGACATGACTCGGCATGTGTTGGGTTTGTCAGGCGGCAGAGACAGCGCTGCCTTGGCCATTTTCATGCGCGAGCGGCATCCCGAGGTGGAAGTTTCCTATTTCTTCACCGATACCGGGAAGGAATTGCCCGAAGTCTATGAATTTCTCACGAGACTGGAAGGGTTCCTGGGAAAGCCCATACTGCGGTTGAACCCTGATCGGGACTTCGATTTCTGGCTGAAGCAGTTCAACAATTACTTGCCCTCTCCCCAGTCTCGCTGGTGCACACGAAAGCTGAAGTTGCGCCCCTTCGAAGACTGGGTGCGCCCCATGCTGGACAGTGGGGAAACGGTTTTCAGCTACGTCGCCATTCGGGCCGACGAGGACTACCGGGAAGGCTATGCATCCAAGCACGAGAGGTTGATCGTGCGACTGCCCCTGAAGGAATCCGGGATCGATAAACTAGGTGTGCTGGATATCCTGGACAGTTCCGGACTGGGATTGCCGCGGTACTACGAGTGGCGATCCCGCAGCGGATGCACCTTCTGTTTTTTCCAGCAGAAGATCGAATGGGTCAGGCTCATGGAGAGGCATCCCGGATTCTTTGAGGAAGCCAAATGCTATGAAAAAGATGCCATGGGAAGCGGTTCCCCGTTCACTTGGAGCCAAGGCGAATCACTGGAGGAACTGTCTCGTCCTGAACGAGTGGCACAGATCAAGCTCGGACACCAACGACGCCTTGAGCGCCTTGACCGCAGCAGGCCGCTCAATCCGCTGCGTCCGGATGCCGCGCCAATAGACCTCGATGACCTGTATGGTCAGGCCAAGACATGTCTGGCCTGTCACAAGTGATTGATTTGACGGCCAGCGAACTGACTTCCACGGAGCATGGGAAAGTGTGTATGCGGAAAGGGTGGTCGATTGACAGAGAGGACTGGGAACAATTGCACAAGGTGGTTCCCGACGAGCAAGATTGGAAGACAGTTTCCCTTGTACTAAACGAAAGGGACATGGTCCCGGCAGTGCCAGGAGTCTACGCCATATGCGCAAGTGGTCCGCTTGCAAGTCGCACTCCGCCTAGGACTCTATTCAATACATGTTTGACTCCCCTCTACATAGGTCGTACGGAATCGAGCTTGCAAAACAGGTTTGCAAGCCATTGCAGCAGACCCAGTCAGAGACTGGAACAGGCCCAACGCTGCTTCTGCGATGGCAGCCTGACTTTCTGGTACGTTCCCGTGCAACGGAGGTCAATCAGAAATGTCGAAGCATGGCTGATCAAGTGCTATGGACCCCCCGTAAACATGAGGGCGGAAACGTTCAGGTTGGAAGCCAAGTTAAAGCCCCCAGTGAGAGCTTGAAGGAGATTTCATGCAACTGTATCCGGCGCTCAAGGCCCATATGGGCAATTGGACTTACTACATCGTCAGAATGCGCATGCGCGAGGTGGCGCAAGAAGTCAAATTTGGTTCGCAGGTGCACGAGGACTTTACGCTGGACGAAGCCATCCAGCGGACCATCAATGAAAGCAGGGTGAAGAAGGAACTGGTCACCTATCTGAGCCGGACTGACGACCGCTTCTTCTCTTCCCTTGTCGTCGCCGCGGTGGGAGGCTCTCCCAGATTCTTTTCCGTAGAGATCACGGATGATCCGCAGTTTGCCTTGTTTTCAGGAGAAAGCAACTTTGCCGACGTGTTTGGCGTGCTGCAGTTCTCGGGCGAACAAAACTACTACGCCTTGGATGGTCAGCACCGTCTGAAGGCCATCAAGACCTTGTTGGACCCGGAGAACAACGAAGGGCAAGCATTGCCCAACTTTGCCAACGAGGAGATCTCCGTGCTGATGGTCCTCCGGCCAGCGGCGCAATCGGAGAAAGATTGGCTGTCAAGTTACAGACGCCTGTTTTCCAATCTCAACCGATATGCGAAGCCCACCGACGCCGACACCAACATCATTGTGGACGAAGACGATATCTTTGCCATTCTGACCCGGCGTTTGATTGCCGACCACCAATTCTTCAAGGCGCCCGGTCGGCATGTGGAATCCTTCAGGGTAAAGACGAAAGGGAAGCCGCTGAAGGAGGGCACATCGTACTTTACCAGCTTGCAAAAATTGTATGATCTGAACGAAATCCTGCTGACCACTGCAGTACGACAGAATGGTGGATGGGGTCTGGATCCGGTAGCCGAGCGACATAAGAATGTCCGTCAGTTTAAAAAATTCAGGCCAGAGGAAAAGTACATTGACAAGTTGTTTGCAGAACTGGAAATGTATTGGAATGCTCTGCTTGAGGTTGTTCCGAACTTGAAAGAACTGGATCCTGCCGAAGCCAAAAACCATCAGTCGGATGGATCCAACGGCAAGACTGCCGACAACATGCTGTTTTGGCCCATTGGCCAAGAGGTTATGGTGAGCGTGGCCCGTTCCCTCTTGGACCATAACCTGCCCCACCCGGAGAACTTCACGTTGGAACAGGCCAAAGAGGCACTGCGTTCCTTGGGAAGAATAGACTGGCGGCTGCACCAGTTTCCTTGGCGCGGCCTGCTTCTCATCCGGCACGCGGATTCAACCAAATGGAAGATGCGGGATGAGACTCGGAATCCGGCTATGATCGTGGCCAAGAACATTCTCAGGTGGTTGACCGGCCACCTTTCCCTGAACCCTCAGGAAGAGGATCAGTTAAGACAGGAGTGGGAGGACTTGCTGATCTTGCCTAACGAGGAGAAACAAAGGATCGCGACTGACGCCGAGTATCCTTCTCAATTGTGGCAAGCAGTGCAAAGGCAAAGGGACGACTCGGCATCTGACAGGCGGATCTGAAGGAGATTGTGAAAAGATCGTCGGCATTGCACAAATGGAGCGAGGCCCCGCTTTCCATTGAAGTGAATCCGTGCGGGACGGTGGCGATGTTGCGCCTTGTGCCCCTTGTCGGTGAGGGATCCAGAATCTTGGAGCAGAGCGATCCGGAGGCGCAAAGACTGTGCAAGGCCGCTGACATTGTGCTCGGTCTGGACGCCGCTCTGGCACGGCGCTTCCGCAAGGGTCGGACAATTCAAAAGGAGATACAACCTCCACGTTGGCGATGTCCGCTCCAAGTCGGGTCGGCTGAAGAGGCCCTGACGTTACGGCCGCGCATTGAGGAACTTGTGGCTCCACTGCTGTTTGAGACAACTCCTGCTTCCTTGCGCCCGTTCCAACATGCCGGCGTTCAGTGGCTTGCAAACCAACGGGCCGGCATATTGGCGGATGACATGGGGCTGGGCAAGACAGTGCAAGCCCTACGGGCGTTACAGGCCCTCATTGAATCGGGAGAGGTCGGCAGCGCCTTGGTGATTTGCCCCAAGTCCCTCTTGTCCAACTGGGAAGCGGAATGCAATCGATGGGTGCCGGGACTGACAGTGATCCGTGCAGCGCCTTCGCATGCAGAGGCGGACGAGACTTGGGCGGCCATCCATGGAAGATCGCACATTGTACTGACCAGCTACGAGCGGTTGCGCCCTCTGCCCCAACCTCTTGCGACACAGAAGACCGATCTGATCATTGTCGACGAGGCGCATCGCCTCAGGAAGCCGAATTCCGGACTGGTCAATGCCTTCAGACTGATCAAGACGGATCGTCTTTGGGCCCTGACCGGCACGCCGCTGGAACGGCACATCGAGGATCTGGCGGTTCTGCTCTCCCTGCTGGAACCGGGTCGCTTCTCTGTCGGGTCGGCGGCCGAATATGGTGTCGACCTAAGACTGTTGGCTCGCCCCTATCTCCTCCGCAGGGTCAAGGACGATGTCTTGGACGAGTTGCCCAACGTGGTTGACGAGAAGGAAACCGTTGAGCTGACCCATTCACAGCGAAGGTCATACAATGCAGCGCTTTCAAGGCCGGTTTCAAGAGAGGCCGGGGACATCTTGCAACGGCTTACGCGTCTGCGGGCCATCTGCGACGCGGATCCGTGTGATGACTCCAGCGTCAAGATAGACCGCACTGTGGAAATCTTGCAAGCCATATGCCAAGCCGGCGAGAAGGCCGTGGTCTTTTCGTATCTGCTGCGTCCGCTGGATTTGCTCAGGGCCAAGCTGACCAAGGCTCTTCCGCACGCTGGAACCGCCTTGCTGACAGGGGAGTTGTCTGTCTCGGCACGGGAGGATGTCATCGCGGATTTCAAGTCTGACGATACTGTGGTGGTGCTCCTGTGTTCCAGCCGGGTGGGAGGAGAAGGGTTGACGCTTACCGAAGCCAACCACGTCATCTTTCTCAATGAATGGTGGAATCCGTCAGCCAATGCCCAAGCCAGAGATCGAGTCGTCCGATTGGGACAGAAGCGTGTGGTGCATGTCCACCGGTTCAGATGCCAAGATACAGTGGAAGAGATTCTGGATTCGATTCTGGAGCGAAAGGCCGAGGCGTTTGCCAAGGTTGTCGATGCATTGGCTGTGGGCGCAATGTGGGGTGAGGCCGAGGCAAGGGAATTGGCAATGGCTCTGGGGGTGTAGTCCTTACGATCCTGGTCTTGACAATATCCCGCCGGTCTTGCCTCTTGTGCGCCACTGCCTTTTCTCTTGGTTCCAGGAACCGCCTGACAGGTCTTGTCTCAGGTGACATACAGAACAAAGGCGGGGAACCATTCCGAATTCCCCGCCTCTTCCATGGATCAATGTACAAGCGGCAATCAAGCCCCTAGCAGCGCATTGGTCTCCGCGTTCAGACCAGCCAGGGCTTCGGCAATGTTGTCCTTGCCCTCCACGAAAATCGGATCCATGTGCTTGGACCACAGTGCGGCCCACTCCTGATATTGGGTGAAGTAGGAATAGTAGGTGGGTTGTTCCATGCCCAGTTCCAGCAACGCATGCTTGGCGTTGGGGATCTTCTCTTCCCATCCCTTGGGCAATCCGTATTCCGCCAGGCTGAGCCGCGGTGGATACAGACTGCCTTCGATACCCAGCGTGGGCAGAATGTCCTCGTTGGAAAGAACATACCGGGTCAACTCGTAAGCCAGCTCGGGGAACTGGCTGCCGGCTGGAATCATCCACTGCGCCCCGCCTTCGTAGCCAAAGCGTCCGCTGGGGCCCGTGGGGATAGGGGCGATCCCCCAAGGAAATTTGTCTCCGATGGCCGAGTCCAGCCGTGCCGCGATGTCGCTGATGCCCATGTGCATGGCTATGCGTCCGGAGGCAAAGAGAAACTCCCCGCCCAAGCCGATGGCCTGCTCGTCCCCCGGGGTAGGCATGGAACCATCTGTCCAGCGCAGATCCCAGAGGAATCGGGCGGCTTCCAGGACTACAGGGTCCTCAAAGTTGCCTTGGGTGCGTTCGGTGTCGAAAATGTCCGCTCCCCAGCTCATGGCAACAGCCCACAGGGTCTTGTCGCTGATGGGAATGCGCAGACCGTAAATCTTTTCCATGCCTTCCCCGGATGTCGCGGACTTGCCCAGTTCTCGCAGATCCTGCCAGGTCCAATTGTCTGGGAAGGGATAGTCTTGCAGCGGATCCATAATGTCGCGGTTGACGAAGATGCCCCATGTCACCCAGCCGTACGGCAGGGAGTGCAGCTCCCCTTCGTAGGTGGACATTTCAATCATGTAGGGCTCCCAGTCGTCAGGCCAGCCATCCGGGGGATAGGCATCCACATATTCCTGCATGGAGTGGGACCAGCCCTTGGCTGGGTATACCCAGCCGCGGCTCTGGTGCTGCCAGGCCAGATCCGGAGGCGAACCGCCCGTGATCTGCGTGGGCAGCTTGGTCCAGTAATCCCCCCAGGGCACACCGGATTCAATCTCCACCTCCATGTTGGGGTAGCGATCCGTGAAGAAGCCCTCAATGAAGGGAATGAACTTGTCGATCTCTCCTTCGCCTTCCCAGGAAATGATGCGGAAGGTACCGCTGATCTCCGGATCCACCAAACCTGTGGTCCATCGGTCCACCAGCGCTTCGGCGCCACCCTCTTCCGCTGCGGGAGCCGTGGGCGGAGCGCAGGCGGCCAATCCCACAGCCATGCCGGAGGCTCCCATCAGACGCAGCCACTCACGGCGGGTGATCCGCAGGCGTCCTTGCTCATGTTCACTCATGTCTCGTTGCTCCTTTGCAAACTGTGACAACCAATGTGCGCAGCGCCAGTGCAGGCGAGATTCACGGCTTGACAAAGACGCGATCCTCTGTAGCGATGACGGTTCTGCACGCGCGGAACCCAATGGTATCCGTACTTGAATTTGTTGCCAAACAGGCTGCGCGCTTCCCCTCTGCGGTATGAGAGGCGTGCAGCGGCAAGGATCGGGCGCGCGGGCTGGAGAGGGCCCTATCCCTTGAGCCCAGAGGTGACGATGCCACGCACGTAATGCTTCTGGCCCAAGATGAAAATGATCAGAATGGGCAGGACACTGACTACGGCCAAGGCCATGACCAGATGCCAGGGGGTATTGAGCGAGACTCGCTGCTGGAAACTGGCCAGCCCCAGGGGCAAAGTCTTTTTGTCCCGCGAGGAGATCATGATCAGGGGCCACAGAAAGTCGTTCCAGACCCCCATGAAAGTGAAAATGGCCAGAGTGGCCATCACAGGCTTGCACAGCGGCAGGATGATCTGGGCGTAGACGCGCAGATGGTTGCAGCCGTCGATTTCCGCCGCCTCTTCCAGTTCCTTGGGAATGGCCAGCATGAATTGACGCATCAGGAACGTGCCCCAGGCGCTGAAGAGACCGGGCACAATCAGGGCGGCCAGACTGTTGACCCAGCCGAAGAGGCGCATTTGCACGAAGAGCGGGATCATGATGACCGCAAAGGGGATCATCATGGTGGAGAGATACATCAGGAAGATGGTGTTGCGTCCCGGGTAATCGATGCGCGCAAAGGAATAGCCGCCCAGACTGGATGTCAGGAGCACCCCCAACGTGACCAGCGCCGACACCAGAGAGCTGTTGGCGAAGAAGCGGGCCACCGGCACTTGGTCCCAGACTTCCAGGTAGTTGGAAAACAACCATTCACGGGGGAAGATGATCGGCGGAAAGGTATAGACCTCGTCCAGCGACTTGACCGACATGAGCGCCATCCACAGGAACGGGATGAGCATGACGATGCTGCCCAGCCCGAGCAGGGTCCACGCTCCGGCATCGCCCAGGATCCGGGCTCGCATGGATCCCAGCGGGCGGGGCGGGGCGCTTTTGGAAGGATAGGCGGCCATGCGGGTCATTCCATGTCGAAGCCGTACACCCAGCGGTTGGCAATTTGCCACTGAAACAGGGTGAAGGCCAGAATGCAAAGGAACAGGATGGTGGCCATGCTGGTGGCGTATCCCATGTAGAACTGGTTGAAGCCCTTCTGATAGATGTAGAGGACCAGCGGCGTGGTGGCGAAGGCCGGCCCACCCTGGGTCATGATCATGAATTGATCGAAGGCTTGGAAGGCACCGATGAAGGAGGTGGTCAGGACAAAGAAGATCGTGGGAGTGAGCAGCGGCGCCTTCACGTGGCGCAGCTTGCGCCAGGGCGTGGCTCCGTCCACGGTCGCGGCATCCAGCAGTTCCGGGGGAATGCCCTGCAGGCCCGCCAGAAAGATCAGCATGGCATAGCCGATGCCCTTCCAGTTGCTCATGATAATGATGGAAATCATGGCCCAGCGGCTGTCCGTGAGCCAGTAGGGCCCGTCAATGTTGATGTGGCTGAGGGCATAGTTGATGAGACCGTATTCGGGCTGGAAAATCCAGGCCCAGACGATGGACGCGGCCACGGTCAAGGTCACGTGGGGCAGGAAGTAGATGACCCGGAACGAGAGGACCCCTTTCATCTTGCGATCCAGCAGCAGAGCCAGCCAGAAAGCCAGAAACACGGCGACCGGCACGGCCACGAAGGTGTAATAGAAGGTGTTGCCGATAGTTTTCCAGAACAGGTCGTCCTGGACCATCGTGATGAAATTCTGCAGGCCCGTGAACTGGGGCGTGCTAGACAGATCCCATGCGGTAAAGGTCAAGTACAATGTGGTGGCGATGGGAAAGAGACTGAAGACCAGCACTCCCGCCAGATTGGGAATGAGAAAGGCGTAGCCGGCAATCAAGTTGCGCCGCTGACGTCCGGTTCTGCCGCGGGAGCGGGGCAGAACCGGACGCGGCAATGGAGATGCGGCGGTAGCCATGGGGCGGTCTTATCCGGATTCCCGCGCCGCGTCATAGGCCCTTTTCCAGCCGGACAGACGCAGCCAGTCATCCTCGGGCCGCGGAGGATTGGGGATGGTTTCCCGTTCGGGCCGCGGAACGTGCTGCCAATAGCCATCGGGATCCATCCCTCGGGCTATGAGGCCGGCCGGGCTGTCCGCGTTGAAGTTGCGGACATCGGGCGAAACGAACCTCATGGTGAGACCGCAGCGTCGGCGCTGCGACCCATTGGGTTCCGAGCCGTGCAGCAGCCAGTCGGTGTGCAAGGAGATCTGGCCCGCTTGCATTTCCATGCAGACGGGGGTGGGCAAGTCGTCCAGCGAGGTTACGGTCTGGTCCAAGACGTTCTCCTCTTCCGTGGCGCTGTACTCGAAGGGCAGTTGCCCCATGAGGTGGGTGCCGGGAATGACCTGCACGGCCGCGTTCTCGGCATCCACGTCGTCGATGGCCAGCCACACGGTCACGGTCTTGCTGGGCGTGAGGGGCCAGAACGAGGCGTCCTGATGCCAACTGACCCGCTTGCCGTCCCCCGGCAGCTTGACAAAGTAGTGGGTGCTCCAACAGATCAGATCGGGGCCTAGCAGGTCTTGGAGGTAGTCCAGAATACGGGTCTCCGTTACCAAGTCGTGAATGTGGGGACAGGAAGCGTGCCAGTCGGTCAGGCCATAGTTGTTCCAGCCCTGGGCCATGGCACAGTCCAGCAGGCCGTCAAAGTACCGGGTGATCTCGCGACTTTCCGCGGGGCTGTACACATCCAGCGGACAGATGTAGCCCTCCGTGTTGAATTGCGCAATGTCAGCCGCAGTGAGTCGTTGAGGGCACTCGGTCCCCAGAGGCACAAAGGACTTGATACGCGCGGATCCTGGGAACGCTTCCTTGATGACCATGCGAAATGCTCTCCGGCAAGCAGGTATGTCCAAGTATAAAACAGTGGTCCATTTCAAGAAAGCAGGTCCCCCTGTCCTGCCAGAGAGGCGGCGGGGAACGCGCAAGTGGCGCCGAGTGCACCATTCTGCGGGCAAAAGAAAACCCGCCTCCAGATCTCTGGCCGACGGGCTTCCTCGTGCGAAGGTGGAGATGGCGGGAATCGAACCCGCGTCCGAAACAACTATCTGAAGACGTCTACAAGCGTAGTCACCGAATGTTTTAGTGCAGGCGGGTCTCTCGGCGACACAGCCCCTCCCGACGATCCGATGGTCTTGAGCAGAGGTATCGGAGTATCTCTGCAGCAACCCGCAGTGTATGACGGCTGTCTCGGGAACCTGTAGGCAACATCCCGAGGGCCGCGGTTCAGGGTTTAGTTGAACCAGTTAGCTTGATTCGGAATCTACGCAGCTGCGCCGAAGGCGGGTGCCGCGGCGAAACCGAAGTCGAAGCTGAAACCACTCTTGTTGGCAGTTAATGTTGTTGCGTTTTGTTACGCGGTCACGCTCCGCGGCTTGCAGTCCACAGACTCACTGCCCCGTCAAAACCATTCACCCCCTTTGGCAGACATTCCGCCTCACGACAGCGGCCTTTTGTCTCCGCTGTCTACATCCATTATACACTTTTTTACCGTTCCGGTACGGGATCACTCGGCATTGCCACGAACCAGGCTTTCCCTGCGACCGGATCCCGCTACAGGATGAGCATGGCGTCCCCAAAGCTGTAAAAGCGATATCCTTGCTGCCGGGCTTCCCGGTAGGCTTCCAAGAGCATGCATCTTCCCTGGTTCGGGTCCGCGTGGGCGATCCCGATAAAGGCGCTGACCATGAACATGGGAGTGGATTTGGGCAGGTGCAGGTTGGTGACCAGGACATCCACGACCTGAAAGGCAAACCCGGGATATATGTATAGATCCGCCCAGCCCGAGACCTGCGCTACAGTCGAAGGCGCGTCATGTCCTTGGCGGGCAGCCCATTCCAGGGTGCGGGTGCTGGTGGTCCCCACGGAGACCACGCGACCGCCTCGGGCTCGAGTCGCCTGGATGGCCTGGACGACCCGCGGAGGGACTTCCGCATATTCCCCGCGCAGATCATGTTCCTCCACTTGCAGGCTGCGCACCGGGGCGAAGGTGTCCTGACCTACATGCAGCGTCACCGAAGCGATGCCGGCTGTTTGCGTCTCTAGGCGGGCCAGCAACTCGGGCGTGAAATGCAAGCCGGCAGTGGGTGCCGCGACGCTGCCGGCCCGGCGAGCATAGACGGTCTGGTAGCGGGACGGTGGCCCTTCATATGCCTTGATATAGGGAGGCAGGGGCAACTGGCCCAGTTGCTCCAAGGTACGGACATCCAGCGGTTGACCGCACTGGATCGTCTTTTCGCCGCTGCTGTCCGCGACCTGCACCTCACACAGGATCTCCGGACCGTTGGGGCGATGCAGATATAGGCGGCGTCCCGCCTGTATCTGGGAACCGCGGATGAGGCAGGCCCATTGAGTTCGGTTTGCATTCAAGGGCCGGAGCAGCGTGATGTCGGCTCTGCCTCCCGTGTCCTTGCGCGCTCGCAACCGAGCGGGAATCACGCGCGTGTCGTTCGTGACCAAGAGATCCTGGGCGTTCAGGAAGTCGGGCAGGTCCCGGAAATGGGCATGGGTCACCGTTCCGCTGTCCCGTTGCAGTACAAGCAGGCGGCTGGCATCCCGGGGAGTGACCGGCTCTTGCGCGATGCACTCCGCAGGCAGGTCATAGTCAAAGAGCCGCACGTCCATGGAGTCCAACACCATACAACCAAGCCTGTGAGCGTTGGACTCAAGCCTGGTATGGATTGCGCCGGGTGGGGCTTAGCTGGCGGAGGGCGTCTGACCCTTGCGGCGAGCGAACTCCTCCCACAATTCCTTGGACCGGGCGCCGGCGGCGGCCTGTCCGTCCGCCAGCGCCCGGTCCAGACGGGACTGGTAGGAAGCGTCGTAGCGGGCGCCCGGCGCCGGACCCAGCAGATGTCCCATCAGGTAGCCGCAGGCCATGCCGACCGCCAAGCTCAACATCAGGGTGACAACTCTCATGGATTCTGTCTCTGTCCGCTTAGGCGGTGGCCAAAGGGGTGGGAGGATTTGAAGTGGCGGCCTCCGGCTCCTTCGGATCGCCCACCGGCACCACCACCGCCAAGATCAAGTACAGGCCCGCCATAAAGAAGACACCGGTCATCAACGACACAATGATATAGGCCAGACGCATCAGCAACGGATCCACGGACATCATTTCGCCCAACCCGCCGCAGACCCCGGCAAGGAGCCGGTCCCGCTGGCTGCGATGCAGCCGCCCCAGAGACTTGCCGCGCACATTGGATCTCCAGCGGCGGGCAGTGCCGGAAGCCGACTTGGCCTGAGTACGGAAGGTTTCGAAGTCGCGCCGCATGGCCTTGTTGTGAAAGCGCCGCAGGATCAGGAAGCCAATCAGAATGAAGAGACTGGGCACCAGGACGATGTGCCCTATGGAATGGATCACAGAGGCGGCCCATTGGAACAGACGGAGATTGGCCGCCAACAGCACAATCCCGAAGCCGATGACGCCATAGGCGAACCACCGTCCGTGCTTGGCTTGCAGGGAAATGGCAGGTTCGGCGGTCTGCCCTTCCTCTTGCGTGCCTACCGGCAGGAAAAGCCAGAAGAGCAGATACAGGGCCAAGGCCGTGCCGGCAGTGAAGATCACCAAGCCTAGGGCGAGCAGCCGCACCAAGCCCTCGGACACGTTCAGGAAATCCGCCAGTCCGCCGCATACACCGCCAAAGACGCGTTTCACCGGGTGACGTAGCCAGCGGCGGGAGACGGGCGGGGCTTCAGAGGCGGTGGATTCCTGCGCGGCGGGAGAATCCGGGATCTCGACCGCTGGCGAGGTCTCTTCCGCAGTGACAGGATTGTCTTGGTCGTTCATGTTGTATATTTCTCCTTGCGACTTCACCGTCCCAACCCGCAGACGATATCAACTCGGAATCCATCCAATCTTGAACAATATACGAAGTCCGCACCGGGCTGGTTGCAACCAGTCTGGAGGGGGTGCCGTGTGCCGGAGGGCCCGACTCGGAAGGTGGTGGTCGCTCCTGATGCCGCTGCTGATCCTCTTGGCCGTGGCCCTGCCGTCTCCCCGAGCCTTGCAGGCGCAGGCGGAAGAGACACCGCAACGGTTCGCCACCCTGCGTCTGCACAATCTGCATCTGCAGCGCATGGCCAACTGCGAATTGAATCTCAGGACGACTTCCAGCCAAGAGGAGGACTTTCTGTACTTGGTGGATGTGCCGCCGCGGCAGGTGGTGGACGTGGATCTGGTGACCCTGACGGGCACGCAGGGCGGGGAGTTCTCCGGCATTGTGGACTGCTCTCGACCCGTGACATCGATTCTCTTCTATGGCGATCGCACTTCGCGTCTGTATGGGGGCTATACGGGATTGGCGCCCCCCGACATTTCCAACGAATGGCACGTGCTGGAAGCCCATACGGGGATTACCGAGGTCTTGAGTCGCATTGTGGTGCAGAACGGCTCTTCGCAGGCGAATCGAGTGCGCCTCGAGTTTCGGGACATGGATCAGGGCGACCTGGTCCATGCACTGACCCTCGAAGCTCTGGAGGGTCATGCCGCGGTCAGCGTGGAGTTGAGCCAGATCCCCAGTCTGCAGCTGCTCCCGGCCGTGTGGGTCCGGCTGACTGCGGACTATCCCATTGTGCCGCTGGTGTTCCATATCGACGCCAATGAGGGGGCCGCCTGGCATCCCGAGGCCGTGTATGTTTCGGCCCTGGGGGTCTATGTGCCTTCCGGACGGCCCCACACCAAGTTCCATTGGCCCAGCCGCCTGGTGGATTTTCACGGTCTTGCCACCGATCTGCAGGTGCTCAACCCGGGATCGGTCCCCGCGCAGGTGACGGCGCAGTATCCACCCTTTGGCCAGGTGGAGACCGAAGTGGCCCCTGGCGCAGTGGCATGGATGCCCGTTCCCGACTTTGTGCCGGACGGCTTTGTCGCTCCCGTGGTGGTGAAGAGCGACGTGCCCGTGCACATGGCCATGCAGACCCGATATGACACGCAGCGTTTTGCCGTGCATACCGGCACCTTCGCCCAAGGGCGCAAGCTGAGCGCTCCCTTGATCCTGAAGAAGGCGGAAGGGTTCAGTTCCCTGATCTCTTGCCAGAATACGGGCCTTGAGCCCGCGGAAGTGGTGTTCGAGTATGCAAACGAATTCGCGCGCGTGAAGATGATCAGGCCCGGGCGCAACATATTGCTCGACGTAGGACGCGAAAGTCTACTGCCGGACGGTTTCAGCGGAGCCATGATTGTGCATTCCCTTGACGAGCCCCTGAAGTGCATGGTCCTGAATCTGCGCGACGAACTGCTTGAGGACTTGCCGTATCGGGACGCGCCAGTGGATCGGCAGGCCGTGCTGATGTACGAGGCGCTGGTCGTTGACTAGGAGCCGGTCTCTTCCTCCGGCAAGAGGGCTTGAGCCAACTGTCGCCAGGCCCGCTCCGGATTTTCCGCGCGTCGCCACGGGGTGTCTGTGGCCAATGCCTGGGAGATTTGGGTGGCCAGATCAGACACGTTGCCCGGCTCAGCCACGAAGAGACCCTCCCAGGGACGGGCAGTTCCCGGCTCTCCGGTCCGCACGATGGCCACCGGAAAGCTGTGGGCGGCCGCCACCAAGCCGCTGCCGGTGTTCTGGCGGTAGGGGGCGCAGAGCAGCGACGACGCCTGCAGATACAAGGCCAGTTGCTTGTTCGATACATAGCCGTTGCGCAGCCGCACGTGGTTCGTCAGGCCTAGGCGGGCCACTAGCGTCTTGATCTTGTCCATAGACATCCAGAATTCCCCGGCGACGATCAGCAGGGCGCCCGGGTGTCGCTGCAACACCTGGGGCAGGCAGAATACCAGATCCGCCAGTCCCTTGTAAGGGCGCACCAGACCCGCGAAGAGGATGATCTTGGCTGAGCTAGGCAGGTCCAGCAGCAGCCGAGCCTGCTCCTGCGTAACAGCCGGATTGTGGGGCAGGCGATACGGGGGATGTTCCTGGACATGGATCTGCCGGGGATCCACGCCGTGATGCAGCAGATCCAGCAGCGCTTCCTTTTCCGCGGGGCGTTGCACCAGGTATCTGTGGCCACTCTGCAGCGCCCACCGCGCGACCAGGGGGGCAAACCAGGTGCGCTCGTGGGATAAGACGTTGTGGCAGATGCAGACAACTGGAATCCGCAACCAGTGGCGGGCCGCCCGACCCAGCGTCCAGAACAGGGGAGCCAAGGCAGGGGTCCACCATTGCAGGACGAGGATGTCGGGCCGCCAACGGCGCAGGCGCAGCAACGTGGCCAGCCAGGTGAAGGGCTGCATGCCATGCAGCCAGAAGTGGGGCTGAGGGGGAATCAGTGGATTTCGGTCCGAGCTCAAGGGGCTGCGGCCCGGATACAGCCAGTCGGGATACAGGGTGCTGAAGGAGATCAGCAGAACCTCGTGACCCAGTTGGCGCAGGGTCCGGTCCAGCAGGGTGCTGTACTGGACGATACCGCCTCGCCAAGGCGGTACAGGACCCACCAAGGCAACGCGTCGGGCAGGGATCATGGCCAGGCTACCCTGACAAGTCGATACGCCACGGGCTCCAAGCCGGCCGGCCGGCCGGCTGATCCCTCTCGACCGACGCCTGACTCCGGGCCAGGATTTCCGGTGGAACGGGCAGGGGCTTGAGCTGCCAGCGGAGTTCCTGGGAGGTGGCCGTAAGGTGCAGCCAGGAGACAGGCCACTGAATGAGGGCTGGTGCCACCACGGCAGTGCAAACGCCGCGTCCCAAGGGGGTCTGGTGCAGATCGTAGGCATGTGTGTGGCCTTGAAAAATGGCCTGTACCTGACCGTGCCGAGCCAACAGCCGGACTATCTCCCGATGGTTGGCGATCTGCATTTTCGGCCCGGCGGGTTCCCGCCAAGAGGACATGGGCATCAGGAGTTGATGGCTGCACACCACCACATTGAGTCCGGCGACTGCCTGCAGGGCATCTTGCAGACGGACCAGTTCCGCCGGGGCTGCCCTCCCGTGGATCGGATTGGCGCCTTCCTGCATGCTCGCCGCCTTTTCCGCCCGTGTGGGGGTCTGGGAGTGGATGAGTTCAATGTGCAGTCGAGCCTCCGGAAAAGTGTAGCCGACCCCCCGATCCGATGGCAGGCCCAGCAGCGTATTGGTGTCGGCAAAGGAGTGGCCCAGACGGCAATCATGGTTGCCGGGCACCATGCCGACGGGACAGCCTACCGTTTCCAAGCCGGCCTTGACCTTCCGGATGGTCGCGGCTACCTGAGGGTCCGGCATTCCGTAGCCGCCCCCGCCGCAGGTGATGTCTCCCAGATGCAGAACAAGATCCAAGGGCTGCGCCCGCAGCCCTGTCAGCAGCAGATCCAGAAGCAGTTGACTCTGTGGTTGCAGTTGCCGCTGGTCCGCACCAAAGCCACAGTCGGATTCGAACCAGAAGTGAGTGTCAGTGACGAGGCCTATGTGGATCTCGGCCAAAGAAGGCATGAAGCAGTTCCGTTATTCGAAAATTCATTCGGGGCCGACAGGCCACCAACGGGCTGACCCCGTTGTATACTCCCAAGGTGCGGTCCGCGGCCGCGAGTTCGGCGTGAGATGGCGCCTTGCTGCATTCCAGAAGGCCCAAGATCATGAGTCAACGCCCATTCCCCGATTCCAGGCCGGCAATTCCGCTCGTGCCGGCCCCTCCCATTGTAGGTCATTTTCTTCCCCTCGCCACCGATGTCCGCAGGTTTCTAACAGCCCAGTACCTGCGGCATGGGCCCGTCTTTCAAGTACCCGTGATGGGCCGCCGCATGCTGGTCCTGGCCGGTCCCGAAGCCAACGCCCTGGCCAAGTCCGAAAACGGGCGGATGTTTGCCTCCGGAGACATCTGGAAGCCGTTGCTGAAGGTTTTCGACATGGACTCGCCTTCCATGATTGCATTGGACGGGCCGCAACATGCGCTGTTGCGTGCGGGGTTGCGGACCGGCTATGCGGGATCCTCCCTGTATCCGCAGATGGCCAGGCTTATGGACAGCCAGCTGCGGCTTCTGGAGACATGGCCGCAGAACACGCCCTTTGCCGTGTTCCCTCAGGTAAAGCGATTGATCTCGTCGTTGCTGGGCTACATGGCGACCAATGAAAAGCCGGACGAGATCATGGACGAGATGATCCACTTCTTCAAGATCGTGATTCAAGTCCACATTCAGCGGTTGCGGCCCGGCTTGCTGCAGTATTTGCCCAGATATACGCGCTCGCGCGCGGCGGTCTTGGGCATGGCCCGTCGCATTTGGGAAGAACGGGCCGATCACGACATCGTGGCGGGAGAGCGGAATTTTGTGGATGTGGTGCGGGAATTTCAACAGGCGCATCCGGATCTGATGACGGAAAAGGACGCCGTTGCGGCCCTCTGCGGCCCGTTCATCGCCGGGCTGGACACCGCGGCCAGCGTGACCGCGTGCATGCTGTTCCACATTTTGCGCGATCCGGTCTTGAAGGGCGCCGTGCAGCAAGAGGCGGATCGGGTCTGTAGCCAGGGGCTGCCCCAGCGCGCATCGTTGCGAGAGATGCAACAGACACGATATGCGGGCATGGAGACCTTGCGCATGTATCCTCCGGCTCCCCTGCTCTACCGCGTGACAGTGGCGGATTTCGAGTTTGAGGGTTTCTCGATACCCAAGGGGCAGACTTGCATGATCGCCCATACCGTAACCCACTATCTGCCCCGGTTCTTCCCGGAACCGGAACGGTTCGATGTGGGACGATACGCGCCCGGGCGCGCGGAACATGCCCAGCCGCATGCGTATGCCCCCTACGGACTGGGGCCGCACACATGTCTGGGAGCCTCCACGGCGGACCTGCTGTACCTGATTGTGACGGCGGCCCTGTTTCATCACTATGAACTGGAGTTGGAACGACCGGACAGGGAATTGAGGCTGGTCATGAATCCGCTGTCCAGTCCC
This sequence comes from Caldilineaceae bacterium, assembly GCA_963422415.1. Lineage (GTDB taxonomy): Bacteria > Chloroflexota > Anaerolineae > Caldilineales > Caldilineaceae > Bin34. The sequence continues at coordinate 539,883 of OY729430.1, read as the reverse complement.
AGCGACGACTTCAAGGCGATCCTGCGTCCGCGCGCCGCCTAATCCGGAAGCGGAGTCTGCGTCAGGCCCGCGGCCGGGGGCGGGATCCCTGTCCCCAGCCGGAATTTTCCAGATTCCAATCCTTGGGCTGTGGGGCTCTTCCCAAGGGGATCTCCTGGACATGGGCGGTGGATTCTGTGCACGGATCAGGGAATATCCTCGATGCGGACCTGCGCCTGTCGGACCAGCGTGGCGATCGGTGTGGGACTGTTGATGGTCTCCAATACCAGCTGATCAATGATCTGCGACACCGCAGGCCAATTGGGCAGTCGGGGCAGGGTGCGGGCGACGGCGTGGAGCGCTTCCATGTTCCGATAATAGGGAATCTCCCGATTCACCTTGGGATCCATCCAAGTGGATCGTCGGCAGCCAATGCCACCTCCCAAGGTCAATCTGCGGTCGGCCGCGGGCGAGGCGCAATGACGCAGGAATCGATAGGCCAGCGCCTTGCGCGTACAGCCCTGCGCAATGGCAAGGATCCAGTAGATGTTGAGAGAGACGCTTTCCTGGCCTGTCAGGGAGGGCAGGGAGGCAATGCCGACCCGCCCCTTGACCCGTGAGTCGGGGATGGTCTCGCACATGCCGGCGAATCCGAACCAGTTCACCATGAGGGCGACCTGGCCATGGGCGAAGGCCAGGCCGGCCTGGACCGAATCCAGCTCGCGGGCTCGCGGATGCATGAGAGTCGAGTCGTCGATCAGCGCTCGGTAGAAGGTGAGAGCCGCGATGGCCTCGGGGGTATCCACGCACACTTGGCCCCCGGGGGTCTGGGCCGCGCCGCCGCGGGTCCAGAGCTGCAAATGGAAATCGTAAATGGTGTTGTGGGCATCGGGAAATGCTGCCAGCGCCGTGCCATACAAACCCTTGGCAGGTTGGTGGAAGAAGCGGGCCACCTCCACGAAGTCGTCCCAGGTGCGGGGCGCTTCCAGGGGTCTCCCATGTTGCTGGGCAAAGGCCCGCCGCCGCTGGACGTCGGCAAAGAGATCCTTGCGGTATATCAGGCACTCGGGGCCGTCGTGGTACGGCAGGCCCAGGGTGGCTTCTCCATATCTCTGCATCTGCAAGAGCGAATCGGCCCAGCCGTGGGGAAAGTCGGCAGGCGGCTCCCGCTCGATGTAAGGGGTCAGGTCGGCGAGCAGATCCTCTGTGTGAAACAGAGCCAGCCAGTCCGTGGGACAGAACGCGATGTCCCACGTGCCGTCCGCGAGACCTCCATGGGTGTGCAGGGCGTCAAAGAGGGGATGCAGATCCAGCGACTCGGCCTCCAGCGGGATGTGCAGGCCTTCCTGGGCACAGAACAGCTCCCACTCAAGAGCCATGGCTCTGGCAAAGGGATCAAACTGACGGACTGCAATGCGGAACGGAGCGGGGTTCTGAGACATGGCACCAGAGCTATGCAAGGGGATCGGAGGATTGGATCCCAAATCGTGTGGGGAATGTGGCTCAGGCGAAAAGGCGGCATGTTGGTGCAGCCCATGTCCTGATTGCGGCTTCAGGAGGCCGCCATGGTCTGTAGATAGCCAAACAGGGCCTCGATGCCGGTTTCGCTGACTTTGGTGGTGCCGAACTGGTGCTGATTGCCCAATTTGCCTCCCGTGCGCAGCAACACCGTGAACTCCTCCTGGACCATGGGCAAGGCCGTCAGATCTCCCCCCTCGTCCGTCCCTTGGAGATCCACACCATGGCATTGGGCGCACAGATTGCCATACACGCGTTGCCCCAGTTCCAGATCCACCGAGGTGGTCGCGGAGGCGATCGCAGGCGTAGATTGCGCCCGCTTGATGCCTTCTGCGTCTAGCTGGCCTGCAACCGGCGTGAAGCGGGCCGTCAGAACGGTGGGCGTGGGCAGAACCTCGATCTCCGCCCTCGACTCCGTGCCGGCACAGGATGCCGCGAGCCAACCTACAGCCAGAAGCAAGGTGCAGAATCGTTTCCCAAGCAACCAATGGAACATGAATCCACCCAGCGTTATTCGATTAGACGGGGATCCAGCGCATCCCGCAATCCATCACCCATGAAGGAAAACCCCAGCATGGCCAAGGCGATGGCAATGGTCGGAAACAGAGCCAAGTGCCAGTATACCCTGACATAGGAATTGCTGACTCCCACCATTTTGCCCCAGCTGGGCAGCGGATCATTGATGCCTATGCCCAGAAAGCTGAGCCCTGCTTCCCCGAACATGGCCGCAGGAATGCCAAAGCTGATTGCCACCAGCAGCGGCGACAGCGCGTTGGGAATGATGTGCCGGAAGATGACGCTCCATCGTTCGGCGCCGATGCAAATGGCGGCTTCCACATAATCTCGCTCTCGCAGCTGCAGGAATTGGGCCCGGGTCAGGCGAGCCATGCCAATCCAGCTGGTGACGCTCAGGGCCAAAATGACCTTGAACACGCCGCCGCCCCACAGCGAGATGAGCAGGATGGCGAACAGGAGACCCGGGAAGGCGGACATGACGTCGATCACGCGCGTAATCGCGAAGTCGGTGCGACCGCCGAGATAGCCGGCTATGCTGCCCAGCGGCACCCCAACGCCCACCGCAATCAGCTGGACGGTGATGCCCACGAACAGCGAGGTACGGGCGCCATACAGCAGGCGGGACAGATAGTCGCGTCCCACTTCGTCCGTGCCCAGGAAATGCGCGGGATGCTCCAAGGGAAACTGCAGGACGCGCTCGAAATACACCTTGTCGTAGGCAAAGGGAGCCAGCAGATCGGCAAACACGGCCAGGAAGACGAAGAGGCCGACCAGGGCCAGGCCCAGCACGGCCAGCCGGTTGCGCGTGAAGCGTCGCCAGGAATCTCGCCAGAGAGTGCGGTGTTGCATGGGGTCCGAATCAGGAGGCATGACCCTGGCCCAGGCGGATCCGCGGATCCGCCCAGGTATATGCCAGATCGCTCAGCAGGTAGGTCAGACTCCAGAGAAAGGCAATCAGCAGGAACAGGGCCATGATCATGGGATAGTCCCGATTGAAGACACTGGTCACGAAATATCGTCCCAAGCCATTGATGCCAAACGTGGATTCGATGAAAATGCTGCCGGTCATCAGATTGGGGATTTCCGTGGCCAGGGCCGTGATCATGGGAATCTGGGCATTGCGCAACACATGGCGGGTCATGATCAGACTCTCCGCCACCCCCTTGGCCCGGGCCGTGCGCGTGTAGTCTTGGCGGATGACATCGACCACGCTGGCGCGGGTGTAGCGGCCAATGGCGCCCAGGGGGCCAATGGCATACGCGAAGACCGGCAGGATCCAGTCCGAGCAGAAGAACCGGTGGCCAATCATGCAGGCGCCCGAATCACTCCACCCGCGCATCGGCAGCAGATCCAACCGGAAGGAGAAGATGAGGATTAGCCAGAGGGCGATCACGAAACTGGGAATGGACACGCCCAGCATGGCCAGAAAGGTCACGACGTTGTCAACGACGGAATTCTGATGGTAGGCCGCCCAGACGCCCAGCGCAATGCCACCGCCAAAGGCGAACAGCACCGTCAGCGCTCCGACCTGCGCCGTGATGCGCCAGTGTTTCAGGATCAGTTGGGAGACGGTGGAGGTGGGAGCCTGATAGGGAATGCCGAAATCGAAGCGCAGGGCATTCTTCATGTAGTTGAGGTACTGCACATGGTACGGCTTGTCCAGCCCGTACTTGCGCAGGATGTTGGCACGGGCCGCCGGGGGGAGACGGCCCTTGGTTTCGTCAAAGGGACCCCCCGGCACCGCATGCATCATGACGAAGGTCACGATGGACACTGCCCACACCACGAAGACAAGGGAAGCCACGCGTCCCAGGATATACCGTGTCATGGACTTTCAGTCTCGTGGAATGGCGGGGGGCCCTCGGCATGGTCCCGATCCGGGCCAAGGGGCTATTCTTCCTTGGCCGTGGAAATGTAGAGGCTGGCAATGGCGAAGTCGTCTCCCCAGTGGAAGCCGGAAATCCCTTGCGAATCCGGTTCCCGAAAAGCCTCGCCCTGGATCCAGGGTTGCACCAGATTGCCTGCCCAGCGATGGGCGATGAAGGCGCCGCCCACATCGTCCACCAGAATCTCTTCGGCGTCGCGGAACATCTGATCCCGCCGGGCCGGATCGCCCACCAGACTGCTGGCTTCGGTGACCATGCGATCAAATTCCGGGTGCAGCCAGGTGTGACGACCGGAAGAGACCCAGATGCCCAACAGGTTGGCCGGGTCCAGGAAGTCCATGCCGTAGGACACTGCGCCCAGCGTCAATTCGGTGGGCTTGGCGTTCAGGGCGTCCATGTAGACCTTGCCGTCCTTGTTGGAGACTTCAATGTCGATGCCCAGGCATTCCGAGATGGAAGCGCCCACGGCTTGAAAGACCGCGGCCAGAGCCGGAGCCTCGTTGCGCAGCCACATTTCCTGAGCGGGGAAGCCCTCGCCGCCAGGGAAGCCGGCGGTGGCCATATGCTCCTGGGCCGCGGCGCAATCGTATGTCTGGTAATGGCTCAGGAAACCTTCTGCGTCGGAGGAGGGATAGCCTGGCATGAGCATGGTGGTGGCCGGCATGGCCTTGATGGCGCCGAACACGTTTTCCACGATGGCGTCCCGGTCAATGGACTTGGCAAAGGCCTTGCGGACGTCCAGATTGTCAAAGGGAGGATTGAAGGTGTCGAAGAGCAGATAGTCGGTGCGGAAGTCTCCGAAATGGCGCAGGTAGTTCTGGCTCATGACCGGATCATTCAGCACAATGTCAAAGTCGGCGGGGGACAACACTTCGTATCCGATGTTGTCGATTTCACCGCTCTGGAACGCCAGAAACTCCGTGCCCGGCGCCATGAAGATGCCTTCCATGCGCTGGATGCGGGGTGGACGGAACCCCTTGTACATGGGATTGGCCACCAGCGTGATCCTGTTGCCCAGATCAAGGGTTTCCAACATGAATGGGCCCGAGGACACCGAGGTGGCGGGATCGCTGTTGTAGTACGGGCCGTGCTCGGCCAACGCGTGCGCCGCGATGGGCCACGAGAACTTGAGCACGCCGGGCAGCGGCGGAAATACGTCCTGCGTCGTGATCTGCAGCGTCAGATCATCCACTGCGGTCGCGCCCAGTTCCTCGACCGGCAGTTCCCCGGCAATCACCTGGTTCCAGTTCTTGATGCCGCCGGCGCCCAGGAAGCCATAGAACCAGGAGAAGTCCCAGCCATGGTCGGGGCTTGCCGCAAGACGATAGGTGGCGGCATAGTCATGCGCCGTGAGAGGCACGCCGTCGCTCCATTGCTGTCCGGGCCGGATCTGGATGGTCCATGTCAGACCGTCGTCGGAGACGCTCCAGCTGTCGGCCGCGCCCGGCTGCACATTGAAGTCCTTGTCCAAGGTCACCAAGGCGTCGCTGAAATGATCGCTGCCGCAATACCGCTGATAGACGGACACGGCAAAGTCGAAGGTAACCTGGCTGGCCGTGTTGTTGCAGGGTATCCGATATACCTGCTGGCTGTAGGGCAAGGCGTCGTCCGGCAGGGTGGCGCCATACAGGGTCAAGTTATCCGGATCTTCCGCCATCACGGATTCCGAAGTCGCTGGGGGAACCGCTACGCAGGCCATCGCCCCTAGGCCGACCAGAAGAACAATCAAGGCCGTGCCCAGCCTCCTGTAAGAAGCGGGTACGCGCAAAAGGTTTCCTTTCATTAGGAATATCTCCTCATGGTGCAAGCAAAAAAGGCGACTGCCCCACGGCAAATGTACGATCTGACGACACGCGCAGGGATCCAATGGAGATTGTACCCTAGAGGCAGGTCGAGAAGATCCCCCACGCACAAGGGCCGATATGCCGATGGAATAGGGGCGGTCGTCGTGCCTGCCGTTGCCTACCAGTCAATGGCGGACCCGTCGTCTGGATGAAAGGTCTGAGGGTTGGTCCAATCGTGGCCGATCTTGTCCGCCAACGCCTCATCGTCCAGCTCTATGCCCAGACCGGGCCCCTGTGGCAGTTCCACACAGCCGTCCGCCTGCAGCACAAAGGGATTTCGGAGATAGCCTTCCCCCAGGCTGGTATGCTCCTGGATCAGGAAGTTGGGGATGCAGGCGTCCAATTGCACTGACGCGGCAAAGGCAATCGGTCCCAGAGGACAATGGGGCGCGATGGCGGCATAGGAAGATTCCGCCATGCCGGCGATCAGACGCAACTCGAAGATGCCGCCGGCGTGGCTGATGTCCGGCTGCAGAATCGAGGCCGCGCGCTTCTCCAGGATTTCCCGGAATCCCCATTTGGTGAAGATCCGTTCCCCCGTGGCGATGGGCAGATGGGTCTTGTGGGCCAGATCCGCCAGGATATCCACGTTCTGGCACTGTACCGGCTCTTCCACGAAAAAGGGCTGCAGAGGCGCCAGTTCCCTGATCAGGAGGGCCGCGGTCTGGGGATTGACCGCCCCATGGAAGTCAATCGCCACATCGACATCCCGACCCACCGCATCTCGCAAGACGCCAAAACGCTGGATCACCCTGTCCACGAACGCCGGCGTCTCCACGATACGGGCCGGCCGGCCTCCCACTGGACCGGTCTTCATGGCTGTGAAGCCTTGGTGCACCAAGGCCTTGGCCTCGGCTTGCAATTCATCCAGCGGGCCGGCGCTGCTCACCCCGCGGTAGACGCGGATGCGATCCCGCAGCGGGCCACCCAGTAAGCGGTACACCGGCAGCCCCGCGGCCTTGCCCGCCAGATCCCAAAGAGCTTGCTCGACTCCGGACAGGGCGCTGGTCAGAATGGGACCGCCCCGGTAGAAGGCATGCTTGTACAGTGCCTGCCAGTGATGCACGACCCGCGTCGGATCCTGGCCGATGAGGTAGGGTTCCATTTCCGCCACGGCCTGGGCCACGGTCAAGGCACGACCCTCCAGGACGGGTTCCCCCAGCCCCACCAAGCCGGCATCGGTATGGATCTTGAGAAAAAGCCAGCGCGGTTGCACCAGCAAGGTTTCCAGGCGCGTGATCTTCATATGTCGCATCCCTTGCGCAAGAGGCCGGATGACAAGTTGCCCGCCGGTCCCCTCCATTATGGACCCGCCGTGCGGCACGGGACAGTCCGGCATGATGGAGAGCTTCGCTGGGGAGGCCGCCTGTGGCCAGGATCAGGAACATGGATGGGCGCCACGAATCCGGCGGGCCATCCGCGCGCAGGGCCATGTCAGGGATCCACAATCCGCACAGCGTCGGTTCCCATGTCCACATGCCTCTGCAGGAAGACACGAATCGGATCGTATGGAGAACTTATCCTTGCAGAGTCCATTCTCCAAGGATCCTTGGCCACTGGGTCGCCGGCTTGCATCCCGTTCCTCGACATCCTCCGCTGCCATGAAATCCAATTCCCCGGCGGCGGATCGTCTTCTTTGCAAATGCAGTCTTCTACTACTGGATGAGCCTAGGCATCTTGGCCACTTTCGTGATTCTGGCCCTGCCCTGCCGCTGGGTCCCCGCCTGTGGGGTCGCGTGCTGTTGGCGGCGACCGCCGATTCCCGCGCGGCCCGTGATTCTTTGTGAAAGAGCCCGGAGCGACTTGTCGGAAATGAATGCCGCTATACGGGAGGATCGGCGCTGAAGAGGGGAATGGAGGACATCCCCTCTTCACTGGAACGGCAGGCAGCCTCGGCCACCGCCATGGTGCGGACGGCATCCGCCACGGCAGTGGGCAGGTCCGGACTCTCCGCGTTCAGGAATCGCATCAGACTGCCCATGCTGCCGATGAACGCCTCGGGGAACCAGGAGCCGCGCAACCTTGTCTCTTGCCAGACGGGATCCTGCCCGTGCTGCAGAAGGCAGAACTGAAACCGATCCGGCTGTCCCTGGGGATAATCCATGAGAATGCCCATGGTGGCCTTGATGGCGCCGTGCGAGCCTTCCCACTTGATGTATGACTCCTGCTGGGTCGGTCCGAACTTGTGAAAGTGGTTGGTCTGTATGTGGACTTGGATTTCCGGCCCGTAGTCGAGGATGAGACTGGTCTTGGAGCTGCGCATCTCCATCAGTTCGGGATGGCACACGGTGTGGGCCCAGACTCCTCGGGGCTCTCCCAGGAAGGAGCGGACCAGATCGATGTAGTGAATGCTGTGGTAGAAGATTTCCGCGTGGGGGATCCGTTGCAGAAAGGGCCACATGTGCCAAGGGGTCAGGACATTGACCCGCACTTCCATGTCCACCACTTGTCCAATGGCGCCTTGGTCCACAAGGCGCCGCGCCGCCCGCACGAAGGGGGCCCAGCGCAGCTGAAAGTTCACGGCGGCGGTCAAGTCCCGTTGGCGGCAAATCTGCCGCAGCGCCTGGGCCTGGGTCAGATTGTCGCCCAAGGGCTTCTGAATGAGGGCCGCGGCGCCCACCGGCAACTCCGGCAAGACATCGGCGATGACGGCGGCGGGCACGGCGATGTCGAATACCGCGTCGGCGGGCGCGAAAGCCACGGCCGCGGCCAGACTGTCGAAGGTCCGGACCACCCCAAAGGTTTCCGCCATGTAGGCGGCGCGGGCGGGGTCTGGATCGTACAGACCGACAACGGGGTAGTGCGCCTGCGCATAGGCGGGATAGTGGGCGTCATGCACGATGCCGCCCACTCCAATGCTGACGATGGGGCGGGGCCGTGCCGGCGGGGAGAGAGTCTGATCAATGGCAACCTGCGTCATGGTCGTCGTGCTCCTTGGACCGCCCAAGCGGGGGACATCTGCAGAGTGCGTCCCCATCTTCCCGAAAGGGGATTCTCTTGGTATGCGTTGTGATGATTTTCGATCTGGGCCAACCCTGCGGTGTTCTCCCGCACCGGATCCACCCTGCCGCCTAGGCGGCAGGGTGGATTGTCCATCGCGTCCGCGGAAGAAGAACTTTGGCTCGGCCGTCACGGGATCAAGATACCATTGTCGAGTTTCCTGTTGGCACAGACAGACCCGAGGAAGCCATGTCCAGACGCCAAACCGTAGTCAGTACACGCCGCGATGACTTTGCAATCAACGGGGCGCTCACGTTCAAGGGGATATGCCATGGGGCGGCGCGCATTGAAGGCCTGCTGCTCAATAGCCGCATGGTGCAAGGGATCTTCGATGATCGCAATGCTGTGACTCGGTCCCTTTGGAACTATCCAGACGGGCCTTGGGATCCGGCGCGCAACACCCGAGAGTTTGTACGTGCGATGCCACAGTGGCACGCCTGTGGGCTGAACTCCTTTTCCCTGAACCTGCAGGGCGGCAGTCCCTTTGGGTACTCCAAGGAACAACCCTGGATCAATTCCGCCTTTGACAGCCAGGGAACGCTGGATGGCGCCTACCTGCAACGCCTGGCGGCCATATTGGACCGGGCGGATGAGCTCGGCATGGTGGTCATTCTGGGCCTTTTCTATTTTGGGCAGTTTGAAATTCTGGAATCCGAAGGAGCGATCCTGGCCGCCGTGGACCATACCGTGGATTGGCTGCTGGATCAGGCCTATGCCCATGTGCTCGTTGAAGTGGGCAACGAGGTTGACATTCGAAGGCAGCCGTTTGGCTACGGCGATTCCCTGGTGGAATCCCGGCGTTGCGCACAACTGATCGCAAGAGTGCAGCAGCGTAGCCAAGGCAAACTCGACACGCCGGCCGGCCGGCTGCTGGCCAGCACCAGCCTGAAGGGCAATTCGGTGCCGTCGGCGGACCTCCTGCGCGTTTCTGATTTCGTGCTGCTCCATGGCAACGGGGTGGATGATCCCCGTCGCATTGCCGAGATGGTGCACGCGTGTCACCGTTCTCCGGGCTACCACGGACAACCGATTTTGTTCAACGAAGACGATCACTATCGATTCGAGGAACCGGAAAACAACATGATGGCTGCCCTCTCCGCCCATGCCGGATGGGGCTTCTTCGACTATCGGCGGACGGACGAGGGTCATCGGGAAGGCTTTCAGAGCATGCCTGTGGACTGGACTATTGGCAGTGACCGGAAACGGGCCTTCTTTCACAAGGTGGCGGAAGTGACCCGGCGCAGTTCTGCAGCCGTTGGCGTGCGTTAGGGGCAAGCGTGCAGTGGCAGTGGCTAGCGACCGGCGTCTCTTCCCTTGAGCCGTTCATATTCCACGTCAATGGCCTGGTCTGTACAGCGGGCCGCCTTTTGCACCAGTTTGTCGCAACGTTCGTTTTCCGCGTGCCCCGCGTGCCCCTTGATCCAGCGGAAGGTCACGTCATGTCGGTCCATGGCATGCAAGAGCCGATCCCACAAATCCGGGTTGATGGCCTTGTCCTTCTTGTTGCGCATCCAGCCATTTGCCTTCCATCGTTGGGCCCAGCCTTTGTGAATGCCATCCACGACATAGCGGGAATCGGTGGTGAGAACGATCGTGCAGCTGCGCTTGAGAGATTCCAGGGCGGCAATGGCGCCCAGCAATTCCATGCGGTTGTTGGTGGTGTGCCGGTAGCCCGCGGACAGCTCCCGTTCATGGCCTTGATAGCGCAGTATGGCGCCAAAGCCTCCAGGACCAGGGTTGCCGATGGCTCCTCCGTCGGTGAAGGCGTATACGACATGGGGTTTCTCTGACATCGATTTTTCTGAACTGTGGTGTTTGATCCAACTTGGGGTACGCGCGGAGTAGGGTTGCATTTGACACTGGCACATGTCAAACGCCGAACCAAGGCGACGAGAAGGCCTGCGGCGGACCTTGATGTCTTTCCAGGACGATTTTCCGCGGCATCGTCATCGGAGCGGCCCTGTCGCTCCGTCCCATGGATCCATGGAACGCTGTGGCTTTCATGCTCGCCGCCTCCAGGATGTGTATGAGCCCGGCTCCCCTGTTTGAGTCGTAAGTGGGGGGAGGAGGGACGCCATATTGCGTATGGCAGACCCGACAGAATGCAAACGGGGATGTCTACCGGCACGACTTCGTCATTGCTTCCGGATCGAGATGCAGGCTCCGTGGGCCTACATCTCTAGATCGGCGACGGGAGCTTGCACCTTGCTTCGGCAAGGAGATCCGCGAGGTCCAAGGGACGGGTTTTCCTTTTTGTCCACCACCCCTTGTCAATACACTGTCGGACACCAAACGGCCCAACGCAACTTGGCAAGGAAGTTGCCGCCCGTGGACAGTCCCGGGGGGATGGCAACGTGGCGCGCTCCAGCGCAGCCGGTGGACTATCATTTGGTTGGTCAACGAAGCGCTATACTTTTCGCTGCCCTGTCCTCCTCTTGTGCCTGCATGTATCCACCCCCCCATCCCCCCTCCGGGGCGCCTACTGCTCGCGGTTGGCAGGCTTGGAGCCTTACGACGCGCATTGTCATTATTGCCGCGGTGGGGTTGTTGGCCTACTGGCTGTATGGACAATTTGGATCCTTGTCCCGTCCGGGGAATGGCCTGCAGCGTTTGGCCATCCAGTTCGCGGGGCCGCTGGTGATTGTGCTGGCCGCGATGCCAGTGCATGAATTTGCACATGCAGCGGCCGCCGTGTGGCTGGGCGACGAGACTCCCCGCCGGCAAGGGCGATACACCTTGAATCCGCTCAGACATCTGGATGTGATCGGCACCATTTTGCTTTTCACGGTAGGCTTGGGTTGGGCCAAGCCGGTAATCTGGAATCCCAATAACATTCGCGGCGACATCCGTTCGGCCACCATGCTGGTGGCTGGGGCCGGCCCTCTCAGCAATATCCTGATGGCCTTCATTGCCATGGTGGTGATTCAAGCCGGGCTCTTGGATCAGATGGATCTGGGGCAGTGGCGGAATGCAGTGACGCTGGTGCTGGGCGCGTTTATACAGATCAACGTGCTGTTGGCCGTGTTCAATCTGATTCCCATTCCCCCACTGGACGGATCTCACATTTTGTTCGCGCTTTTGCCTCCGCAAATGAACCAGATCACGCAAATACTGCGGCAATATGGGATGCTGGCTCTGTTTTTCGTGCTGTTTTTCATGTCCGACACCATCCGAGCCGTATCCGGCGCGGTTACGGGATTCCTCTGGTCCTTGGCGCAAACCGTGGTCCAATAGAGCGATCCGGGTTGTGACAAAAAGAGTGTAGCGGTCTTCGAGCCATGGCGGACCTCAAAGCCTGTATCGTGGGGCTGGGTGAAACCGGCGTCAGCTTGGGCCTCGCCCTCAAAGCCGCCCAAGCCCCTTTCCAAGTGACGGGCCATGACCGGGATCGGAGTCGCATGGCTCTGGCGCAGCGTCTCAAGGCAGTCGACCATACGGCTTGGAACATCCACAAGGGCGTTGAACCGGCGGACTTGGTCGTTCTGGCGGTGCCGTATGGAGAACTGGATGCTATGTTGCCGCTGCTGGCGGAGACTTTTCGGCCGCGTAGCCTAGTCCTGATTCTGGGCAGTGCGTTGGCGCCGGCCCAGAATCTGGCCAGCAAGCATATCCCTGCCACCGTGTCCTACGTGCTGGGCCATCCCATTCTGACCGGGATCAAGGCGCCGGTCACGGAGCGGGCCGACCTGTTCCAAGATGGGCTTTTCTGTCTTGTGCCGGGGCCGGAGACCTCTGCGGAAGCCTTGCAGATTACCCACAACCTGGTGGAACACCTCGGGGGTACCCCTCACTATTTGGATGTCTCCGAACATGACGGGCTCATTGCCGGCGTGGAGCATGTGGCCCATCTTCTGGCGGCTGCATACATGCATTGCACTGCCACGGGCGCAGGATGGCAGGATGCCCGCAAACTGGCGGGTCGCGTCTTCTACAACGCGTCGGACATGACCCGCAGCCCGGAGCAATTGGGCTCCACTCTGTGGGCCAACCGAGAGTATGTCCAGACTTGGGTGCAGATTTTGCAGCGGGAGCTGGCGGCTTGGCAGGAGCTGCTGCAGGCGGAGGACATGGAGCCGTTGCTGGACAAGGCCGCGCAGGTCCATGCGGCTCGGCAGAAGTGGCTGCGTGAGGCGGCCTTGCAGGACTGGTCCGAAGCCATTGTGCCGGATACCAGCGCCACTTCCGGGAGCGTCATGCGCCAGATGTTCCTAGGTGGGCTGGGGCGGCGGCGCAGATTGCCAGGGACCGAATCCGCAGATCCCAGGTCGTAGACCATCCAGACTGCGATTCTCTTCTTCGATCTGTTCTGGCTATGCATGTAGTCATCCAGATTCCCTGCTTCAACGAAGCGGAAACTCTGCCGGCGGTCCTCGCGGATCTGCCCCGTTCCCTGCCGGGAGTCGCGCGGTTGGAATATCTGGTCATCGATGACGGAAGTCAGGATGGCACGGCCCAGGTGGCCCAGGATCTGGGCGTGAACCGGATTGTGAGTCATTCCCACAATCTGGGACTGGCGGCGGCCTATCAGACCGGGATGACCGCCGCCCTGCAGGCCGGAGCGGACATTATCGTGAACACAGACGGGGACAACCAGTATCCGGGAGATGCGATCGCGGCCCTGATTCAGCCAGTCCTGAACCGGGAGGCGGACATGGTCATCGCAGACCGGCAAACCCAGACCATTGCCCATTTCTCCTTTTTCAAGAGACTGCTGCAGCGCGTGGGCAGCAAGGTCGTGCAGCATGCCTCCGGTTTGGCCATACCTGATGCCACCAGCGGGTTTCGGGCCATCAGCCGGGAGGCCGCGTTGCGGCTTGTCATCCTGACCCGCTACACCTACACGCTGGAGTCCATCATCCAGGCGGGGAAGCGCAACATGAAAGTGGTCTCGGTGCCCATTGTCGTCAATCCACCACTCCGCCCTTCCCGTCTGTTGAAGAGCAACTGGAGTTTCGTAAAGGCGGGAGCCGCGAACATTTTGCGGGTCTATACGCGATATGAACCCTTGCGCACCTTCTCCTATCTGGCTGCGGTCCCGCTGCTGGGCGGGTTGGCGCTGCTGGCAATCTACTGGCGACTGCCGACGGAAACCGGCTTGCCCACGGTACTCCCGGGTCTGGGCGTTTCGCTGGCGTTCCTGGGACTGCTGGTTTTTCTGTTTGGGTTGCTGGCGGATCTGACCGCCACCAACCGGATGCTGTTGGAGGAACTGATCTACCAACAGCGCAGAGTCGAAGCCCGCCGCATTCCGCAGGCAGCCCCCACGGCAGAGGAAAAGCCACCGACATGAGCGAGCAGGGGCAAGGTGCGGTCTCTCCGGGAAACCGTGTTCCCACCGGAGCGACAGCTTTCCGAGGGTCTGTTTGCGCCAGCCACTCAAAGATTGGACCCTGACGGGTTCCGCGACCTGTCTGCCCCGTCTTCTGCTCTGGTGAAAACTCAGGCGTATCGCAACGGTACGCGTCAGGCCCGCCCGCAAGCCGAGTTCGCAGTTTTCTCTCAGGCGACCTGGGTCTCCACCCCCGCCAATCCCAGTTCGACGGCCGCGTCCTGCATGGCGACGAGCACCCTTTGGACATGCTCGTCAAAGGGTTCTCCCAGATCTTCAATGAACTCCAGGTTTTCCTGACGGTCGATGGCTGCGGTAAAGGCCTTGTCCTTCCACTTTTTCTTGACCGACTTCAACTTGACGCTGGCAATCGCCTTGTCCGGGCGCACGTAAGCGCAGGCCATGATGAGGCCCGTGAGTTCATCACAGGCCAAGAGAGCCTTGTCCAGACGGGATGTGCGGGGTATCCCTAGAAAGGTGGCATGAGCCTCTACCGCCTGAATCAAGGCCGGGTCCCAGTCCTTGGTCCGGAACAGGCGCAGGGCCGTGCGAGGGTGACCGTGCTTCTGGTCGTTCATGTCCGGATGTCTTTCATAGTCCAGATCATGAAGCAGACCGGTGAGGCCCCAGAGCTCTTCGTTTTCCCCGTAGTGTCGTGCATAGGCCCGCAACGCGGCCTCCACCGCCAACATGTGCCGACGCAGGTTCTCGTTGGAGACCCAGGTATGCAGGAGTGCAAGAGCTTCAGACCGGGTAGGCAAGGACATTGCATGGCTTCCTGTTAGTGTCTTTTGCCGCCAAGGGCGCGTCCGCAAGAAACCGGCAGACACGATACCATTACCGCGTGGTTGTCCCAAGCCGATTCCCCAGTCGGAATTGATATCATACAATTATAGCCAAGAATTGCCCGAGTCTCCTCCATCCATTGCTATGTCAGACCCATCCCACTTTTGCGTAGAGGCCAAGCAGAGAGCCTGTGCAGAGATGTTTCGGGCCTTCAGCGTGATGCTGGAACCGAAGCACTTGCACAAGATCGAGACAGCCGCCCGACAACACAACATATCCAAGGCGGAAACCATCCGTGCGCTGATAGTCGCAGGCCTGCCCGTGGTGCAGGTCGTACAGTCGCCCGACCATAGGGCCTACGAGAATCTTGATCATCCGAAACGGGTGCATATGCGATTTCCCTTGGATCTGGATACCGAACTGAGAGAAAGACGGGCTGAACTGGGCTTGCGTTTAGGCGAGTTGGTGCGGATGTGCCTTGACTGTGGCCATATCTAGCGCCGACACAAATTTTTGCGGTGCATTGCGCACTTTCTGCCAGGCTATGGTGCACCCATACTCAGGATGGGGACTTTCCCGAGTGCATGCGACGAGAGCTCGCGACAGCGGATTGTCCATGGGGACGTGACGGTGGCAGGTGCCTTCACACCGGAGAGTCTGCGGTCGCCGTACAAGCAAGGGTACGGGCCTCCACCATTTCCTGGGGCCTGTATCAGTCGGCACTGCGCATTGTGGCCCTTAAGGAGTGTGGCCATGAATACAGAAGGGGCCGTTGCAACCTGTACGCCCTCGTTCAGCACACTTTCCGGGGTGGAACGCTCTGTCCGCGACAAACAAGAGCAGGACCTGATGATTTCGGGCTTCGCAGAGGATCAACAGGAGACGATGCCGGAACTCTGCACTTGCGACCTTGTCCACAACAGAGATCATTGCCGTGGAATCCGGAAATTTTAGCCTCTTCCCGTTCCACAGCAGGTGAAATTGTTGCTGATGAGAGTCTCCTGTCCGTTTGGGTGTCCTGCCGCCTTTTGGCATGCCTTCGTCGTGGCTCTGCAGAGAATGTGTTGGATGTCTTTACCCTGTGTTTTCGTCGCGATATGCAGATGCTGTCGCCACATGCTTGCACCGGGTCCTCCACCAATCGAGACGTTGCGCCAAAAAACGCGGATCATTCCAGTGGGGGTCAACAATCTTGGTTTCAGTGAATTGCATTAGGGGCCCATGTCCCCTATCCAAGTCTCCCGACTGCGCCACAGCGCCAGCAAGTGTTCAGACTGGCAATAGTGGCGGCCATGGAACGATGTGGAGCGAAGCCTAGGGCAAGGGTAACAACACGAGAGCAGAAGTGCGGCGATGTTCATGCCATGTCTCCACCTGTATTGATACGTCTATTCCTTGGACAAGGAACAGGAAGTTTCGTTTGATGCTGACTATGGAATACTGTTTCAGCAGAGAAATCGCGATGGGCATGACCAATACAGCCGTAGACACTCCGCAAAACTCAACGACGAGCCCCACGGTGGATCCCCTGGATTGCTGCCCATCTGAGTGGCGGAAACTGTGCCCTTGCTCGTCTTGGCAAGCAAGTCGCGCGACCGTTTTCCCTAGTGTTTGGTTTGGGTAAACCAACGCTGGATGGTAACGGGTACGGAAGCGAACAGCAACCAGAGATCCAGCCAGGGATTCATTTTCCTGATATACAGGAGATCGTATTTCAGCTTGCTTCGGGGGCTAGCTGTATAACCTTCCTTCAGCTGTGCCAAGCCCGCCACACCAGGCTGGACTTGCAGACGCTTGGAGAAGCCGGGCACCTCACGATCAAACTGCTCTGTCAAAAGCGGTCTTTCGGGCCGAGGCCCTACCAGGCTCATTTCGCCCTTGACGATATTGACGACTTGCGGTATCTCGTCAAGTCGGAGTTTGCGCAATAGCCTCCCCGTTCTGGTGATGCGCTCATCGTCGTCGCTGGCCCAGATTGGCCCGGTGAGAGCTTCGGCATTATGGATCATGGTGCGGAACTTGACGATCGTAAACCGTCTGCCACCCTTTCCCAGCCGTTCCTGTGTGTAAAAGACAGGCCCCCAGTCCTCCACCCATATCATCAGGGGGATTACTGTCCAGAGGAGCAGCCAAAGCGGAAGAAACAACAAGTAGCTGAGAATTATGATGGTAAGGTCAAAAGTCCGCTTGTAACTGTCACGCTCTGTCATGTACCTGATCCCGCAGCGGCATTGCCTGATTTCCTTGGTCAATGCTGCTATCGACGTTTTCTTTGTGATTCGGCATAGCTCTATCGTCGTTTATCTCAACGGAATAAGTAATTATGGGCTTAATATGTTCATGGGCAGCGTAGGCTGCCCCACTACGGAAGGTGCAATGGAATCTGTGTCCTTGTGACATAGACGACACTTCCAACAGCTGCCTGCGAGGGTACCTGATGCCGGAGATGTGAATATCTCCAGTCTAGGCCGTAAAGTACTCAAAAGCCCTGCGCTGTCGTTCACCTGTGGATTCCAGGACAATCAAGCCTGACATTATCTATGCCTACATGCTTGTCCTCCCCCTGATTTTCAGGATCATGCAGTCCAGATCATCTGAACCGTCATCGTAAATGCGGCTGTCAATGTCTCCGTCAGCTGACTTATCTTGGCCACCCGCTTGACGGCATGGATAGCGATGTCTATGCCAATCCATTTTCGATGCAGTTTGTGGGCTGCTTCGGAGGTGTGCACTGCCTGCTGCAATGATGATGCGATCCATGTTCTCTTGAGCAAGGCCCATAACCAGCACCTTCATGGGTGTTGGTGTGGACACTTCACCATCTGCGGCCGACCATGATGAATCACGGCATGGGGCACAACCTCAGCGCAGGATGTTGTAGGCACGATGTTCATCGGTGATCAGCAAAGCCCCCTCGGGGATGACTGCACTGCAGACAAATTGCAGAATAGCCTTGCCTTTGAGGCTGTGCGCTACGCGGGCAACTACCCGGCCCCTGCGTTCCACCACATCAGTGAGTCGGAGTCTTGCTTGTGCCCCGGCCCCGAGGATGGGGGGGATAGGCATCCTTCCGACGGTTTGACTTGCGGGACTTATCTCCAATGTAGGCTTCATCCGCCTCCACAATGCCTTGGAGCAGGATATTGTCCTGTGCGGTCAACATTTGAGTGCGTATCCGCTGTTGCATATACCAGGCGGACTTCTGGTTCAGTTCCAGGTCGCGGGCCAGTTGGTAGCTGGACAGGCTTTTCTTGGCATTGACCATGAGTCCAATGGCGAGAAACCACTTCTGAAGCGGGATGCGGGTTTTTTCCATGACCGTTCCGGCCAGGACATTGAAACTGGCATGGCAATCATGGCAGTTCCAGCGTCCTATGCGACCCTTGTCGGCCTTGCGGCCTACATGACTACTGGTACAATGAGGACATCGTGTTTCGTCAGCCCAGCGGATTGCCTCCAAATGTTCAATGCAGGCTTCCTGATTGGGGAACCGGCTGCAGCAGATCTGCAGTAGGGTCATGGAGCTTGTCCTCCTGTGGTTCTGTACGGGAAGTGTATCACAGATAAGCCCATAACTACTTAATTTCATTCTTGTTTGGAAGACGATTTGCCTCTCCTGTCTGCCTCTGGACACAGCTGACAGATCTAAGGAAAGGGCAGTTCGCGGCAGAGCGCATCTCAACAAGAATCCCCTGTACTCCAATCCCGAACTGGCCCTTTTGCCCTCGGCAAGATCCGACAAATCCTTTGCACACCGAACTGGCCGATGAACTGTCCCAAGACACTTTCACGTGGCTCGTGTAGGCTCTGAAGAGGAGTGAAGGGAAGTTGAGGGCTTCGCAGTTGAGCGCAATCCGCCACCCGGGACGGCCAGCGGCCATATCGAGTTCAGCTTTGCTTGGGAATGGCTATACTGACGGTGTGCTCTTCGTCGAATCCGCCGCCTTGGCAGGCACACGATCCACCTGTCTCGGGACTTTCGCTTTTTGAGGAAGCCTGTTTTGGAGTATATGGAAAAGCCGATTGCCAACACCATAAGAATGCTGTTGGCATTGGCGTTGGCCACTCCCCTGATCATAATCTCGGATCCGTTGCCTACGACCGTATTTCCCTTTATCGTTGGCAAGGCCCTCTACTTCCGGACGCTGGTCGAGATTGCATTTTTTTTCTGGCTGCCGCTCTGCCTCTGGTGTCCCGCACATCGACCGCCCCGGTCTTGGACCTTGGGCATAGTGGGGGTCTATGTAGTCATTGCCCTTGCAGCCGCGTTGGCGGGTGTCAGCCCGGAGCGCAGTCTCTGGTCACCTACGAGCGCATGCAAGGCTGGTTGGGTCTGATCCACTGCGTGGCCTTCACCGTAATGATTGCTTCGATGTTCAAGACGTTTCGGACTTGGTGGGTAGCGCTCAATGCCAGTCTTCTGATCGGGCTGATGGTGAGTCTGCTGGGTCTCTTTCAGATGACCGGGGGCGGAGGTCAGAGGATCAGCTCTTCATTGGGAAATCCGACTTTTCTCGGCGGGTATGCGTTGGTGAACGCCTTGATCGCCGCGGGCTTGCTGGCCTACGCGCTGGCCACTCCGCGCAAACGGAGCCCCGCAGTCTCGTCCCGCAAGAGCCGACAGTCTCTCTTGGGTCGAGACCGTTGGTGGAAAATGCACCTGTTCGACACCAATTTGCCTCTGGTCTCTTTCTGGGTGACCACAATAGGCTTGAACCTGCTTATGCTTTTTCAGAGTGGCACGCGGGGTGCCATGTTGGGATTGGCAGCCAGCTTGGGGCTGATGTTGACGGGCTACGCGATTGCGGACAATCTGAGAATCACAAGGCTTGTAGCGGGGTCTTTGATGTTGGCCAGCACCGTGCTGATCATCAGTTTATATTTCCTGCAAGGCAACGACACGGTCTTGGCTTGGGCCACAGACACAGGGAACCCGTCTCTGCAGCGCCTGGTCACCGTCAGCTTTGACGACTCCTCGGTGCGGACGCGGCTGTATTCGGTATATGCGGGTTGGGAAGGCTTCAAGGATCGACTGTGGCTTGGCTGGGGTCCCGAGAATTATTCCGCGGTCTACGACCAGTATATCAGCGAGTACGCCGTTGCCACCTCTCCAATTGAACATTTCGATCAGGCCCACAACCGGGTCATAGAGGAGCTGGCCACCACGGGACTGGTTGGTCTGGTGGGATATCTGGCGATCTGGGGGAGCATGGCTTTGATCCTGATCAGGAAGATGATCCTCCTGCCCACCAACGGGCATTTGCTGGTCCTGTCGATCGGAGGTGCGCTGGTGGGCTACTTCATGCAAAATCTGTTCCTCTTTGACACGCCAGGAACGGTGGTGCAGCTGTATCTGCTGATCGGATTTGCTGTCTATCTGGAAACGACCCTAGTCCAGACGGCAGTGTCTTTGGACCCCGATCCTGGTCTGCATGACGGAGCCAACCCGGGATTCCGCGCTCGGGCCGGTCGTCCTCAGGCCTTGATGAAAGGCACCCTTGTGATCTTGGGCAACGCCGTCGTGCTGGTCTGTTTTTTTGTTGCAGTCCTGGAACCCTATACAGGAGCGTACCACGCGCTGATAGCCACCGATAATCGTCGTCCATTGGACAAGCAGTTCGAGGCTATGTACGATGCTGTCGATGCGGCGCCAAGGATGACGGCCGGCCCTTGGCTGGTGTTGATGGAACAATTGATCCGAAGCTGGAACGACTTGACGCCCACCGAGCGGCAGTGGACCCTGGATCTGGCCCAAGGCGAGGGCGCGGCGATCTTGATGCGGGAGCCTTGGGAATGGCGCGTGCACTCCAAGCTGGCCCAAATATATCAGATGGCATCTTTGACTGAATGGCCATACTTGGCATGGGCCCGAGACCATACGGACCAGGCCGCGGCCATCGCGCCAAACCGGGTCGAAATCATGCAACTGCAGGCACAGCAGTATGTCTTTGAGAGAGATGTCGCATCAGCCCTGGGGCTCATTGACGCGTACTTGGCACGCACCGCGGAATTCCGGGATGAACGGTTTGAGGTCCATGGCCGGCTTGTACGACAGCGGGAGAGAATCGCGGAGTTGGAATAGGAAGCGTCTGGCACGGCCCACACGAATCCCTCACTTGCTTCAGGTCTGTGAGACGGCAGGCTCGATTGCC
Organism: Caldilineaceae bacterium; assembly: GCA_963422415.1. Taxonomy (GTDB): domain Bacteria; phylum Chloroflexota; class Anaerolineae; order Caldilineales; family Caldilineaceae; genus Bin34. The sequence continues at coordinate 518,873 of OY729430.1, read as the reverse complement.
ACAGGCCGGCACGCCCACTGCCAGGCAACGCCTGCGCGCCGTGTCCACAAGTTGGGGAGCATGGGCTTCACAAGGTTTTTAGACATGGAAAAGCGGCGGGGCCTGACAAAGTCCGAGACGCGCTCGATATCCGGCCGGACCGCCAACGGGGCTAGTTGGATCGTCTGGAATCCCCAATGATACAATGTGAGCGTTCCGTATGTTCTGATGAGGTGAATGGGGCTTCGTTGCGAAGCGGTCGCTTGTGGTTTGCCCACGCGCGATTTTGACGTCGCTTCCCTGACATTAAGCACAGTCGAGACCTGTGTCCCGCCTGCGCGGCCGTGCCGTTGCGTGTGGGTTGTCGCCTGGATTCTTAATGCAGGTAGAGGGAGTGGTGGAGAGTTGGGGCTGAGACCGCTGTTCTGGCGCTGTGTGTCCCTGCGCTTTTGGCCATAGTCGTTGTCACAGGAGGAAAATCTGCATGATCGACCGAACTCTGAACCGTCGCCAGTTTCTGCGTTCCACGGGCTTGGCCGTGGGCGTCGCGGCACTGGCCGCCTGTGTGGCGCCAACCGGGTCCACGGGCGGTGAATCCGGGATGGCCGAGCCGGAAGTCATCACTTGGTGGTATGGTTGGGGCAACTTGGATCCGGCCGTGGAAGCGATCGCCGGGCTGGAGAGCTTCCAGGCCCATATTGGCGAAAACGCCACTCTGGACTGGCGCGGCAGCACCAACACGGAAGCGATCCTGACCGCCTTGGCCGCCGGCGATCCGCCCGATGGCGGCTCCAATCTGGACTATCCGGGACTCTGGGCCCGGGGCGTGGTGCTGGAGGTCAATGACATGGTGGACGCCAGCACGGTCATTGACCCGTCCAATGTCGTGGAAACCGTCTGGCAGGGAGGCTTCTATGATGGCAAACTAATTGGCGTGCCCTCCATCGAATCGTTCCTGTGGTATGGCCTGAACTACAACGCCCAGCATGTGGCGGACGCGGGGCTGGACCCGGACAGTCCTCCCTTGACATGGGAAGGCGTGCTGGAGTGGCACAAGACGCTGACCCGGTTCGACGAGGGCGGCAATTTGATCCGCCTTGGCTTGGATCCCATTGACGCCATGGCGGGCGAACCGGATTTCATCGCTACATCCTATGGCCATACTTGGTGGAACGATGAGACGCAGACCTTTGACCTGAACCACGAACTGATGGCGCAGGGCATTGAAACGCAGGCCGAATTCTTCCGTTTTGCCGGTCCTGACAACGTCGCCGGCTTTCGTTCCGTGGAGGGGCAGGGCAGCTGGGGCGGCGCCTACAATGCCGAAGTGCAGTCCATGATTATCGAAGGCTATTGGCATGCCGGCGAAACGCAAATTCAGAAGCCGGAGGTAGCCGTGCATAATCGGGCGACCTGGGCGCCCGTGCCAGGCTTTCGGGAAGGGGCCAAGATCATGGCCACCGGTCCGCATATGATCCAGATTTTCAAGGAGGGCCAGAACCCGGAAGGCATTTTCAAGGTGGCCGAATTCCTGCACACAAACGAGGCGTTGGACATTGTCTTTCATGAGGTCGGCTGGATTATGGGCATCCAATCGTGGCTGCCCACGATTGATCCGGACACCTTTCCCGGTCTGCGGTTCTATATTGACAACATTGACGAAGTGACCGACTGGATCGTGGGCCGCCGTTCGCCGATTCACTGGTTCGTCAATACCCAGCTGTGGGAGCTGCGGGAGCAGGTCTATCGGGATCTGATTACCGCGGAGGAGGCGGTGACCGAACTGCAGCGGCGTGCCGAAACGGAGTGGGCCGCGCAGGGACTGTAGGGCGACGTCCCCGGAACGCTCCGTAGATCCCATTGTGCCGTAAGGGCGCAGACATGGCCGCCAGTGCGGGCAAAACCCGTCTTTATACGTCAGGGGAGTGGCGCAACTTGCGTCTGGGGCTGCTTTTTGTCATGCCTTGGCTGCTGGGTTTTCTTCTTTTCACGGTCTATCCGCTCCTGTCTTCGATGTACTACAGCTTGACGCGCTACGACCTGCTGCGCGCGCCGGTGTTTCTGGGGGTCGAGAACTACACAACCCTATTCACTACCGATCCGCATTTCTGGAACGTGATCTCCAACACCATGTACTACGTGGGGTTCAGCGTGCCCCTGGGCATTGGCGCCGCGTTTCTCATCGCCAATCTGCTGAACTCGAAGATCGTGGCCCCCTCCCTCTTTCGGGGGGTGATCTATGTGCCCGCGATTGTACCGGCGGTGGCCTCGGCCATGGTCTGGCAGTTTCTGATGAACGTGCAATACGGGGCTGTCAACGGTCTCTTGCGCTTCCTGGGTCTGCCTGTGATCCCGTTTCTCTCCAGTCCCGTCTGGGCCAAGCCCTCGTTGATTTTGGTGGCGATCTGGGCCCAAGGCGCGGCCGTGGTGATCTTTCTGGCCGCGTTGCAGGACGTGCCCCGCGCGCTGTATGAAGCCGCGACCGTCGACGGGGCCAACCGCTGGCACAAGTTCCGCAACGTCACGGTGCCGATGATGTCGCCCATCATTCTGTTCAATCTGGTAATGGGCTTCATCGGCGCCTTCCAGGAATTCACGATCCCCTGGCTGCTGACGGAAGGCGGGCCGATGAACTCCACCGAGTTCTATCTGGTGCATCTCTACCGCAACGCATTCCGTTTCCTGCGGATGGGCAAGGCGTCCGCGATGGCTTGGATCCTGTTTCTGATCATTGTCGCTTTCACATTCGTCATCTTCCGTTCCTCGGCCCGTTGGGTCTACTACGGAGGGGACCAATGATATCGACCGCCTCCGAGGAGGCCACGGCCTCTGCGTCCCGGGCTCGCGGTGCAGATTCCTACCGAGTGCAACGACTGGCGGTGGAGGTAGGCAAGTACGCCATTCTGATCCCGCTGACATTCAGCTTTGCCTTTCCCCTGTACTGGATGATCAGTTCGGCGTTGAAGGTGGATTCGCAGGTCTATACGGTGCCGCCGCTTCTGCTGCCGATCCCCATTCACCCCCAGAATTTCATTGAGGGCTGGCAGGTACTGCCCTTTACGCGCTATGCCATCAATTCCATCGTCCTGTACACGACCCCAGCGGTTCTGTTCACTGTTCTTTCCTCGACCATGGTCGCCTATGGCTTTGCGCGCATCCGATGGCCTGGTCGGGATGCGCTCTTTTGGCTGGTGGTGATGACCATGATGTTGCCGTGGGCCGTGACGATGGTGCCCCTGTTCATCACGTTCAAGTGGCTGGGTTGGCTGGACACCTATCGGCCGCTGGTCGTGCCCGCGCTGTTCGGTCACCCGTATATCATCTTTCTGCTGCGCCAGTTTTTCCTGACCCTGCCCCAGGAGCTGTCCGATGCCGCCCGCATCGACGGCGCCACCGAGATGGGCATTCTCTTCCGCATCATCCTGCCCTTGACAAAACCCGCCTTGGCCGTCGTGGCGCTCTTCCGTTTCCTCTGGGCTTGGAATGACTATCTCGGCCCCTTGATCTATCTCCGGGACGAGGCAAGCTACCCGCTGGCCTTGGGGATCGAGCAACTCTCCCGACGGGCCAACGACATTGGCAACTTCAGCAACGGCATCCCGTACCTGATGGCCGTGAGCACAATTGTGGCCCTGCCGATCATCGTCACTTTCTTCCTGGCCCAGCGCACCTTTATCGAGGGTATCTCCCTCACCGGCCTGAAAGGGTAGGGAGCCGCAGAGAGACGCACCGTGGGAATCCATACGACCAACTTGGCGTCGCGCACCCCACACCAAGAGTTCCGTCTTGCGTTCTTGGCGTGTGTCATCTTGGCGTTGGTGTGTACCGCCTGCGCATTGCCCCTGCCCGTTCAGGTGGTCTCGCAGCCCCTGTCAACACCGCCGCGCTGCAGTGGACGTTTCGTGGAACACTCCCTGCCGCACGTCACTGGCGCCGCCTTTGAGCGTGTGACGTATTTTGCCAGCAATGGGGCGGGGCTGGCGGTCGGCGATCTGGACAACGATGGCGACGAGGACTTCGTGCTGGCCAACCTGCTGGGCCCCAATCAGATCTTCTGGAATGAAGGCGACTGGCGTTTCCGACCCCAGCTGCTGTGGCACGGCAGCCTGCGCGCGGTGGCGCTGGTGGATGTGGATGGGGACGACTGGCTAGACATCACCGCGACCGGACGCAGCGGTGACGTTCGGATCTGGTATAACGCCGGTCGCCTGACCTCCGACGCCCCGTTCGGCGACCCGCCGCGGCCCGGCCGTTTGCAGGGGGTGAACGGTTTTGCCTATTCTCTGCAGTGGGGCGACCTGGATGCAGATGGCGATCTGGATCTGGTGACCGGTTCCTATGACGCGGCCCTGGAGAAACAAATTGGACGGCGGGCCTTGGATGCCAGTCGTTTGGCAGGCGTATTTGTCTATACCCAGCATGATGCCCGCTTTGCGCCGACCCGGATTGCATCCCACGCCCACGCCCTCGCGTTGCAACTACTGGACGTGAACCGGGATGGCCGCCTGGATATTCTCGTGGGCAACGATTTTGACACGCGGGATGCTGTCTTTCTGGCGACGGAAGCGGAGCGCTGGCAAGCCGCGGAGCCTTTTGTGCAGACCACTTTCAGCACTATGAGTTTTGCCGTGGGCGACATTGACAACGACGGGGCGTGGGAGCTGTTCGCCGCGGATATGCACCCTTACTCCAATGATCCGGATCTCATGCGCCAGTGGCAACCTGTGTTGCAGACGATGCCGGCCCCCAGCCCCTTGGACGGTCCTCAGGTCATGGCGAATGTCCTGCAGGATCCCCACCCCGATCGCGGCTGGGTGGACCGTGCCACGGACTGGGGGGTCCCCTACAGCGGCTGGAGCTGGTCCGCCCAGCTGGGCGACTTGAATCAGGACGGCTTTCTGGATCTGTACATCGTCAATGGCATGGCCGCACAAGAGATTTTCTCCCATCTGCCCCACGATGAACTGATCGAGGAAAATCAGGCGTACCGCAATGACGGTGGCCAGCGATTTGCCCCGGCTCCCGAATGGCAGTTGCACAGCACGGCCGGTGGCCGGGGCATGAGTCTGACTGATCTGGATGGCGACGGCGATCTGGACGTGTTGATCAACAACCTGCGGTCACCGGCGCAGATGTTCGAGAACCAACTGTGCACGGGCCAATCTCTCCTGGTGCGCCTGCGCCAGCCCGGCACGGGCAACACCCGCTCCTTGGGCAGCGAAGCGCTGTTGTACACTTCCACAGGCGTCTATCACCGCAGGGTACAGGCCGCCGGGGGCTATTTGTCCGGCCACAGCGCCCAGCTGCACTTCGGCCTGCCTCGCGACAGCCAAATCCATGCTCTGAAAATCCGCTGGCCGGATGGTGTCGTGTCCGAGATCAGCGGTCGTGATCTACAGCTGCACAGCCGGGTGCAGGTCACCCGGCCATGGATCGGCCTGCGGCTGTCAAGCCCAGAGTGACCTGCGGGTCAATGTGTGGGCCATGCCCGTCCCGCAGGGGATGTGACTTCCCTCGATCGGATCAGGACAACCTTCCAGAGTCAAGGCAGTGTGGCTTGCGCACTCCCCGAAAGATCAGGAAATCGACATGACCCTTGTCGTCTCCGCCGTTTCTGGGCGATCCTGATCTTATCCGTGCCTTCCCGAGGAGATATGCGGCGCGCGGGGTCGAGGATGACCGGGCCCAGACCCAGAGCTGGAATCTGGCATGGTTCGTTCAGGAGATTTCCGGAACCATCCGGATCCGGACCACCCGGCTGGCGGACTAGGTATGGCTGATACTGGATGCAGACGGTACCCCTCTCAAGCTTGTATGGGTGGAATTGCAGTTCAGCGTGGCTTCCAGGATGAACTTGCGTCTGGTCGAGTACGCCGAATTGATCTGACAGGATGCGCAAGCGCTGGAGATCCGCACGCGGGAGGGGCAGACGCCGCCCATTCATCTGGCAGTCCTGTATACAGGACCGAATGCGTGGACTTAGGACATCCTTTGTCCTGCGCAGACCTCGATGGCGCGGTCAACTTTACGGAGTCCCGTATCTCTGCTGGATGCCGCGCAATATGCCGAGGGAGACATCCCAGCCGACAATCTCCTTTCGAGTATAATCCCGCTGGTGGAGCAATGTCGATTGCAACTGCAGCGCAGCGACGAGGCGAGGCGGCAGTGGCACGGGAAGCCGGTGTCACTCACACAGGGCATCCAGAGGAACTTCGTTGCTTATGTGCGCCACAGGGACAATGCGCATGATGCCCGAAGCTTTGAATTCGCCTTGGCGCACCCACCACCCCGAATCCGACTGGCTGAATTTTGCGGCCATGGACCGGATGCTGGCGGCCTATCACGCAGGGGAGGACATGCTGACATGATTGCGTCGCCATGCTCCGTAGGCGACCTCGGGCCCCGTGTGCTTGCGGGGTGTCCTCACAATGTCCCGGTGCGCTATGCGAAACCGGCCCTCGCCGCGGCGAGGATCCAGACCTTCCATATGCAATCCGCATCCCCACGCGGATTCAACCTCGCTTTCATCCTCTTGAAGCCTAGACACAGGGGGAAGGGAGATCACGGGTACAGGTGGATCCGAGATCTGCACGGGCAGATCGGCGCTTCTCTGTTGACAAGGCGACAATTTGCTGAGTGCAATTGAATGAAGCACACCACTTTTCAGCCCTCTGTAGCAAGGGCTAGGTCCGGCGCTCCGATGGAACGCGTGTTCGTTGCACTCCGAATCCAAGGGGTCCTTGCAAGGGCCCAAGATCCCCTTTGGGTTTCATGATCCTGTTGGGCAGGATACCCTGCCATGATCACGGTGCGTTCACGCCACCCCTTCCGACGCCCATCAGACCTGCCTGTCCTGCAGCCCGGACTCCGGGGTCGTGACCCCAAATCGGTACAATCTTGCCATGGCGCGAGAACTGCCCCCCTTGGTACGTCAGAAACTGGACGAACTGCCCGCGCAGCCAGGTTGCTATCTCTTTCTGGATCGGGCAGGGGCGGTGCTGTACGTAGGCAAGGCCACGGTATTGCGGAGCCGAGTGCGCAGCTACTTCTCTCCCAGTCAGGCCTACGGCACCAAGAGCCAGCATCTGGTCCCGGAGATCCAAGACATCTCTTGGTGGCTGACCCACAGCGAACTGGAAGCCCTGACCCTGGAGAATTCGCTGATCAAGGAGCATCGGCCTCCCTTCAATGTACGACTCAAGGATGACAAGACCTATCCCTATCTGAAAATCCACTGGCAAGATCCCTTTCCCAAGATTTCCATCACGCGCCATATGCGCCAAGATGGAGCCCGGTACTTCGGCCCCTATACGAATGCCAGGGCGGTGTATCAGACCTTGGAAGGCATTCGCCGAATCTTTCCCTACTTGGACTGCGACCGCACCATCACCGGCCAAGATGAACGGCCCTGTCTCTACTACCACTTGCAGATGTGCGGAGGACCCTGCATAGGGACGCAGGACGCGGAGAGTTACCGGCAGGGATTGCGCCAGATGATGCGTTTTTTGCGCGGAGATGCGGCGGAGACCCTGCAGCTCCTGCAGGAACAGATGAAGAAGGCCGCGGACAATCTGGACTTTGAGAGAGCGGCCACGCTGCGGGATCGCATCCGGGCCGCGCAACGTATTGTCGGCAATCAGCAGAGTGTGGGCGCCAAGCCCGCCGATGAGGACTATGTGGCCACGGCCTTTGACCCGGACACACGGCAGGCCGTGGTGCAGATTCTGTTTGTGCGCAACGGCAGCTTGGTGGGTCGAGACAACTTTCCGCTCATGGGGCCGGGTTGGGACCCGCGGGCCGACGCCCCCGACCAACGCAGTCGACTGATAGGGGCCTTTCTGTCGCAGCACTACGCCAAGGCGGCCTTCGTGCCGTCCAAAATCCTGGTCCAGGCCATGCCGGAGGAACAGGCGCTGCTAGAGGAGTTTCTCACACAGCGGCGGGGCAGAAAGGTCAAGCTGGCCGTTCCCCTGCGGGGGACCAAGCGGCGGACGCTGGAACTGGCCTGCAAAAATGCCCGGGAACACCTGCGAGTGCAGCAGGCCACTTGGCAGATAGGCGAAAAACAGCAGACCGCCGCCTTGATCGAGCTGCAGGAGGCCTTGGACCTGCCGCGTCTGCCGTTACGGATGGAATGCTATGACATCAGCACCTTGCAGGGTGTCCACACCGTAGGCGCCATGACGGTATTTGTGAAGGGAGCGGCCCGCAAGAGCGAATACCGGAAGTTCCGGATTCAGGGAAAGGGCAGTGACGGGCAACCCGATGATTACGCCAGCATGTACGAAATGCTGCGGCGCAGGTTCAAGCGGGCGGTGGATGCGATTCGCACGCCTCCGTCAGACTCTCGCAAGGCCCGGTCCAATTGGGGCCTGCTGCCGGATCTGGTGATTGTGGACGGGGGCAAGGGACAACTCTTACAGGCCGTGAAGGTGCTGCAGGAACTGGATCTCCTGCACATGGTTTCCGTGATCGGTCTGGCCAAGGAACAGGAAGAGATCTTCCGGCCGGGGCAGTCCCAGGGGCTGCGTCTGTCCTCCACCTGCCAAGGCCTGTTTCTGCTGCAGCGCATCCGGGATGAGGCACACCGTTTCGGGATTGCCTATCATCGGCAACTGCGGAGCCAGGCGGCCACGAAATCCGTGCTGGACGATGTACCAGGCATTGGCCCGGCCCGCAGAAAACAGCTGTTGATCTGGTGTGCAGGAGACTTGCATCGGTTGCGACGGGCCACGATAGCCGAATTGGCTGGCATCCCGGGCATGAACCACCTGGCGGCCCAGACCCTGCAAGATTTTCTGGCCGCGGCTACCAGCCGTAGCTGAGGCGATCAATCAGGACCTGGGGCAGATCGGCTTCCCGCATCAGGCTCTGGGTCAGCTCCACGGGATAGTCCACCCGGTCATATGTCCAGATCATATGCCGAGTGTCCAGAATGGCGTAGGCGGCCCGATAGTTCTTGTCCCGCGGCTGGCCCACGCTGCCCGGGTTGAGGATCACCCTGTGCTCCACTTGGGGTTGCAGCTGCACTTCCTGGCCCGGTACCGCGCGCAACTGTTCCACCATCGCCACCTGCTTCGTCTGGGTCTGGGAAAGCGGGCGCACTCGCAAACGGAACGTGTCCGGGATGTGGGTGTGGCCCACCAGACAGAACTTCTCCGGGAATATCTGCCAGTTTTCCTTGGCTACGCAGAGATCGGACATGTATTCGGAGATTGGATCCCGCGGGCTGCCGTGGGTTGCCTGCAGATCCAACTCCGGCTTGCGCACTGGCACCGGATCCAGTTGGGTAAGATAGTTGCTGTGTGCAGGGGACAGCGCGGCGCGGGTCCAAAGAATGGCCTGGCGTGCCATGTCATTGAAATGCGAGGTGTCCAACTTGCCCAGCACCGCCAGATCGTGGTTGCCCGGCACGCAGAATGCGGCGTGTTCCATGACAATCGCGACGCATTCATTGGGTCGAGGCCCGTATCCCACAATGTCCCCGAGACACCAGAGTTCATCGTATGCGCCGCGCGTCCGCTCCAGCACGGTTTCCAGAGCGGCCAGATTGCCGTGTATGTCGGACAGGACCAATGCACGCATGGTGGAGGTTAAAGGCGGCAAAGGACACTGGCAGGGATTCGCATCAATCCATTCTATTATAGCAAGGCTTTTAGGAGACAGGTTCGGAGTCCGATGCGGTTCGGGCTTGGTGGGAAGGAAGGACCGATGTCCGCCCGGGGCCGCGGCAGCCCCCCGAGTCCGTCCCTCTCCGCGTACAATACAGGTCTATGTCCGCGTCCCCTACGCCTTCCGACTCCAGCTCCGGCTGGAAGCGCATTTGCCTGCTGCATCATCCACACAAAGCGGAGGCGGCCGCCTTGACGAGGCAGATCGCGGCCTTTCTGGAACAGCAAGCCGGCATTGAGATCTGCCGCAGCTCCTTGTGGGATCCCGACACGCTGACTCCCCATTTGCCCCATGTGGACGGAATTGTGGCCTTGGGGGGAGACGGCACCATGCTGCGGGCGGCCCGCAGCGGCTCCGGATACGGAGTGCCGGTGTTGGGCATCAACATGGGCCGCGTCGGGTTCCTGTCCGAAGTGAAACCCCACCAATGGCAGCCTGCGGTGCAGGCCCTGCTGGATGGCACCCACTGGATTGAAGAACGGCTGATGATCCGGGTGCAGGTGCATCGGCCCGGATCCGGCCCGCCGGATCCGGATCAGGCCTTTGACTTCGAAGCCTTGAACGACGCGGTCATCAGCCGCGGCAGCTTGGCCCGGGTCATCGAGACCCGGATTCAGCTCAATGGCCACATGCTGGCCCGCATCATCTGTGACGGACTGATTGTCGCGACTCCGACCGGCAGCACGGGATATGCCCTGGCGGCGGGGGGCCCCATCCTGCCGCCGGAGCTCCGGAATTTCGTGGTGGTGCCGGTGGCGCCCCATCTCTCCCTCAACCGCCCCCTGGTCCTGTCGGAAGGCACGCAGGTCCGGGTCCAGGCCTTCTGGGATCATGAGGCCATGTTGACGGTGGATGGACACTTCAACCTGGACATGGTGGAGGGAGATGTGATTACCGTGGGGGCCAACCCGAATCCGGCCCTCTTCGTCCGCGTCGGGGGGCGCCATGACTTCTATCAGACGCTGGTGGATCGTTTGGGCAAGACCTACTAGGTGCGCGAGTTGCAGCAGGAGAGACTGACGCCCGAGAACCCTGCCTTGTGCCCCGCGGCAGCTGCATCCCTTCATCTTCACTGGCATGGCATGTACCGATGAACCACACCCCCTCTCTGACCGATCCGCCGCCACAGTCTCCCGACGCTCTGCGCTGCTACCGCCATCCGCAGACCGAAACCCTACTGCGGTGCAGCCGCTGTGACAAGCCCGTCTGCATTCAGTGCGCCAAGCGCACCGCGGTCGGCCACCGCTGCCCCGATTGCCTGAAGACGCAGCGGCAACGGGCCTACAACATGAAGCCGGGCGACTTGCTCCGGGCCGGGGCGGTTTCGTTCGGCCTCTCCTTGGCACTGTGGCCCCTTTGCAGTCTGTTGTTGGGGTTGCTCAATTTCTTCTGGCTGCTGCCTTTTCTCGCGGCCTTTCTGGCGGGAGGAACGGCCGGTGGCGGACTGGCCCAATTGATCCGTCAGGTCGTGAAAAGACGACGGGGCCCCTATTTGAGATGGGTCACGCTGGCGGGCATTCTGACCGGAGGGCTCATCGGGGTGATTCTGGGCTCGCTCCTCGGCATCCCCACCTGGCGGCTCCCCATGTTGCTGTTCGTCGGCGTGACGTTGGCCTCCGCTTGGCCCATTCTGCGCTAGCGGACCTGTTTCGAGGCCCAACCTCATGCAGCTGCGAGACATCCACCACAGGCGAGGTCGCAGGATCCCGTTTTGGCTGTGGTTGATCCTGAGTCTGCTGGTCGTGTTGTCCGGCGTGTCCCTGTACAATCGCAGGGAAGATCTGCTGGGCAACACGGCGTTGGCCCTCCCCACCCCCCTCCCCACCCCGGACACGATCTCCATGTTGGCGCAGGCTCGAAATCTGGAAAGCCGTGGCCAGTTGTTGGAGGCGTTGGCTCTCTATCAGGAAATCGCCCTGATCGAGCCCGAGGATCCCTTCGCGTTGGTGGCCCAGTCGGGCATTTACCTTCGCTTCGAGGAATCCGACAAGGCGCTGGAAACCGCGCGGCAAGCCTTTGTCTTGGACAGCGAAAACCCCTCCGTTCTGAATGCTCTGGGCCGGGCCCTGGATTGGACCGGCGCCTACGAGGAAGCCGTGGACGTCCTGGTGGAAGCCCTGACCCTGAATCCGCACGACGCAACCACCTTGGCCATCTTGGGGGAGGTCTATGCGGACGTGGGCAACTGGGGACAGGCAGCCCTGTATCTTGACCAGGCCTTGGAGGCGGATTCCCAGCACGTGCTGGCCTGGCGCAACCACGCCCTGCTCCTCGAACGACAAGGCCTGTATCCGGAGGCCCTGGAGGCCTTGGATACAGGCCTGGCGATAGACGCGACCGCCTGGGACCTGGAGATCTACAGGGGTCGGTTGTTCGAAGCCCTCTTCGAGTGGGACAACGCCTTGGCCGCCTTTCAGCGAGCCGTGGACATCAATCCGTACATTTCCGATACTTGGGACGCCCTGGGCTTCGGACACTTCAAGGTGGGGAATGATCTGGAGGCCTTGCGGACGCTCAAGGAGGCCGTGAAAATCAACCCGCAGGATGGCGTGGCACAAGCCCATCTGGGTTCCGTCTACTATCGGCGCCGCAATTACGAGAGCGCCGTCGAAATCCTGACCCTGGCGGTGGGATTGCTGGGGGACAGGGCCCGGATCGAATACCTGTATCAGCTGGGGCTGGCCCATATCTACAAGGAGCCACGGGAATGCGAACGGGCCATTCCTTGGCTGGAGGCGGCTCTGGAAATCGATCCCCAGAGCGGCCCTGCCCTGTCCGGTCTCTCCGAGTGTCCGCCCGTGGGAACCTAGACTTGACTCGCATTCCACGCCACGCGCCAAGTTCCGCCCCGGTCCCCCGCCACAATCTGGATCTGTATCGCCTGCAGGATTTTCGGGGACGCAGCCGGGAGCTGCACAGATTGCAGTTTCTGTTGCTGGACACTCAGTCCCATCCGGTCTTGGCGATCACCGGTCCGGCCGGCATAGGCAAGAGCACCTTGGCGACCGGAGCGGTCTGGTCCGTCCTTGCCTCCTTCCGCGATGGAGCGGTGTACACGGCTCCCACTGGTCTGGAACGGCTCCGTTTCTTTGATCTGGTGCGACAGCTGGACCGGGTGCTGGGCACCAACATCATGGGGCGACCGCCCGATCTATGGCGCACCAGCGTCCTGGAGCTGCTGTACCGGAGCCGGCGGCTCCTGATTCTGGATGACATGGAAACCGCCGCTGCGGAAGACTTGGAGCACATACGGGCCACCTTGCAGGGGTTGCGCGCCGAGGACACGGCGGCCCGGGTTCTCATCCTCGCGGACAAGATCACAGATTTGTTGCAGGAACTTACGCAGGGTCAAGTTCTGAGCCTTTCCGGCTTCACGGCCCAAGAGACCCAGGACTTTCTCCAAGCGCAGGGCGCCGCGGAGGAATACAGCGTCTGGGCATATACCCAAACCCTGGGCATGCCCCTGGCCTTGCGCTTGCTGCGTGGTCTGACGGACCGTCCCGGTGTCTCAGGCTCGCTTCAGGCATTGGAGCAGGCGGCTCTGTTTTCCTGTCAGAAAAACTGGCCTGGCTCTTATCGTCTGCTGGAGCGTCTGACCTCCGCCGCGGGCGAGGCCTCCTATGGAGCCCTGCGGGATCTCTTCTGGCAAGGCGAGGTGGCTGCGGACGAGGCCTCGCCCGCAGGAGGCAGCCTCCTGTGGGAGGATCTGCCCGGAGAGTTGCAGGAATGGCTGCGCGCCCTGCAGCATCGGGGCCTCCTGGAGTTGGACATGCTGCGCGGACGCGTGACGGTCCATCCGCGGGTGCGCCATTTGGTCGCGACGGGCACCACGGTGCAAAGACAGGGCTGGCTGGCGATCCATGCCCACCACTACATTGCCATCGCGTCGCAGTACGAACGGCTGGACATTGAAGACTGGGAGATCTTGGACCAGGAATGGAGCAATGTGTGTCAGGGCGCGGACTGGTGTGTACAGCGCATTCGGCAGGGCATCGGCCTGGAACTGTTGCCGCAGGTGGCGGCTCTGGCGGAAAGCGCCACCAACACGGCGGAGGGCCCTGCGACACTGGCGCTCGACATTCCGGCCGCGGACCTGGACTTGGTGCGCCGCTACGGCTTTGCCATGGCACTACATACCTTCTATCGGCATCCTCCCCGCAGCCTGAGCTGGATTGCCGCCGGGGCGATCGCCTGCGCGGCCTTGGCCGATTACCGCGGCTTTGGCCGCTTGCTGCTGCATCTGGGGCGCCAAATGTACTTTCGGCGCCAATATGACGACAGTCTCCGCTGGCTGCAGCACGCGCAGAAGGTCTTTGCCCACAGGGACATGGTCCTGCTGCAGGCCTATGCCCACACCGACATTGGCATGGTGTACCGGACCCGCGGTCAGCCGCACTGGGCCCTGCGCCACTGTACCTGGGCGTACGACTGTCTGGCGCAAGGGGGCAATCTGGCCGAAATGGCCGGGGCCTGTCTCAATCTGGGCAGTCTGGCTCTGAGTGTCCGTGACTACGGTCAGGCGTTGTATCACTACCGCAACACCCTGCGGCTGGCCGGGCGATTGGAAAACCGCAGACTCATGGCCAACGCCTTCAACAATCTGGGGCTGGTGCTGGAAGCTCAGGGAAACCATGCAGTGGCACAGGCCGTCTATCTGCGCGCCTTTGAGCTGTATCAACATCTCCACCTAGTCGAAGGGGAGAGCACGGCCCTCAACAATCTGGGGGCCGTGGCCTATCTGCAAGCGCAATACCGCGCGGCGGAGGACTGGTATCGGCAGGCCTTGCAGCGCTGTGAGAATCGCGGCGCCTGGCTGGATCTGGCTGCTACGCAGCACAATCTGGGCATGGCGCTGCGTGCGCTGGGCAGGTTGGACGAAGCGGACGCCGCATTCGCCACCAGCCAAGCTTGCTACCGCGCCCTGCAACTTCCGGCCTATGCAGCGGAAGAGGCGAGTCTATTGCGTCAGCCTCCATCCTGAACCGGAAGAGGGTTTGCGATTTTCCGAAACGGCATCGGGGTTTTTCGCTCGCCGCAGGCTGCCGACCCATATCGACACTCTCTGCCGCGCGCCGTTGGACAGCCGCCCGGTTTCGAACTGCAGGTGACGGTCGCTTCACCGCTGTCTGCAACCAATTGTTGCCCCTCCTCTATAGCGACAAGCAACAGCAGCCGTCTCGATCTGGATACAATCGAATTCACAAAGCTCCGATTCTGAACTTGGTCAAGGACTTTATATGTCCATCGCTGCATAACTCAAGAACGGATTCGTTTCGATCGCAGCAACATCAACGCCGCACTGGTAAGAGGGTAGGATGTCGACTATTCCCAAGCATGGGATACTTGCCAACTGTCGGCAGGCTCACTCAGAGAGAATCATGCCATCTCGAGCTAGGGACGGCTCAGACTATGATGTCCAAAGTTCAGCTGTTGCTCTGATGAAGATCGGTAGTCGGACATCACAATGCTTCTGCTCGTGATCCCACTCCACCCAAGATTCAGCCTTGGATCCATCTTGGCGCAGGACCATCCACAGCCCTGCCCGGCGATCCCCGTTCACGAAGCGCCAGCGCCCTCTGGCGTAGGATGAGGGCAGGTCCGGTTGTTCCGTAGCTTCATGTCTGTTCTTCCTGTTTCCGTATCCGTCACTTGTGCCTTGAGGGTGTTGTTGTGGCTGAGTCTGTTGTTGTGGCCGACCTTCTCCCTGCCGGTGCAGGCGGAATCCGATCCCGATCCGCTGTCGACCGTGGAGGTGGATCAGGGATGCCACTACCGGCTGCAGCGCACCGGGGATCAGGTATCCTTCACGCTCGTGATCGGTTCTCATGGACCCGGGCCACAGACGCTGTTCATGGTGCCGCCCGGTTTCCGCCCCCCGCTCCCCATCATTCGGGACGTAGTCGGCTACCCGGTGCCCGAGGAAGGCGCCTTGGAACAGGTCCCAGATGCGAGACGCCGCATCCGACTGCGAGTGGAAGCAAACGGCACGGTGCACTCGTTGGGCGGCGGGATCGGAGCCGGGGAATGGTATCCGTCCTACATCCTGACTACCGCTTGGAGCACCACGTTAGAGGCCGACAATCTCGCTCGCTCACCGATTCTGGATGCGGTGGATCATGGGTGCCGCCACCGGCTGCAGCGCAACGGAGATTGGGTATCCTTCACGCTCGTGACCGACCCTCATGGACCCGGGTTGCAGACGCTGTTCACGGTACCGCCCGGTTTCCGCCCGCGGCTCCCCGTCATCCGGGACGTGGTCGGCCACTCGGTGCGCGGGGACGGTACCTTGGAACAGGTTCCGGCAGCGTCCCGCCACATCCGACTGCGAGTGGAAGCAAACGGCAAGGTGCACTCCTTGGCCGCCGCCAACGAGGCGGGTCAAGGGCATCCGTCCTATACCCTGACCACCACTTGGGGGACCACGCCAAGGGCCAATGACCAAGTAGTCTTGGATAAAATTCTGAGTCCGACTTGGAGTCCGGCTTCGGCCTGGAATGAAGCGTGGGGGAATAATGTGGGGTTCAGGAGGGAGGCATTCAAAGACGGGCGAATAACAGGCTTGAGAGTATATTTTGAGTCGAGGCTTTCTGAAGTCACGGTGGAAATCCCCGCCGAGTTGGGTCAGCTCGCCCACCTGACACATCTGGATCTGAGCTATAGCGGGGCGACCGCGCTGCCGCCCGAGCTGGGTCAGCTCGCCCGCCTGACGCATCTGGATCTGAGCCACAGCCAGTTGACCGCGCTGCCGCCCGAGCTGGGTCAGCTCGCCCACCTGACGCATCTGGATCTGAGCCACAGCCAGTTGACCGCACTGCCGTCCGAGCTGGGCCGGCTCGCCCGCCTGACGCATCTGGATCTGAGCCACAGCCAGTTGACCGCACTGCCGCCCGAACTGAGTCGGCTCGGCTCCCTGGAATTCCTGGATCTGAGCCACAGTCAGTTGACCGCGCTGCCGCCCGAGCTGGGCCGGCTCGGCTCCTTGGAATTCCTGGATCTGAGTCACAGCCAGTTGACCGCGCTGCCGCCCGAGCTGGGCCGGCTCACCCACCTGATGCATCTAGATCTGAGCTACGGCCAGTTGACCGCGCTGCCACCCGAGCTGGGTCGGCTCGCCCACCTGCAAGAGTTGTTTCTGGCCGAGAACCGGTTGACTGTACTGCCGCCCGAGCTGAGTCGGCTCACCCGTCTGCATTGGCTTGATCTGACCCGCAATCAGTTGATCGCACTGCCACCCGAGCTAGGTCGGCTCACCCACCTGAGGCATCTGGATCTAGCCGGGAACCTGTTGACCGTGCTGCCGTCCGAGCTAGGTCGGCTCACCCACCTGAGGCATCTGGATCTGAGTCACAATCAGTTGACCGCGTTGCAGCCCGCGATAGGTCGTCTCATCCGTCTGTATTGGCTGCAGCTGGACCACAATCAGTTGACCGCGCTGCCGTCTGCACTGAGCCGACTTGGATCTCTGGAATCTCTGGACCTGACTGGGAACCGGTTGACAAAGTTGCCGCTTGCACTAAATCAGCTCGTCAATCTGAGGCATCTGGACTTGGCCGGAAACCAGTTGACAGAGTTGTCGCCCGCACTGAACCAGCTCGTCAATCTGAGGCATCTGGACTTGGCCGGAAACCAGTTGACAGAGTTGTCGCCCGCACTGAACCAGCTCGTCAATCTGAGGCATCTGGACTTGGCTGGAAACCAGTTGACAGAGTTGTCGCCCGCCGTACTGGCTCAGCTCGGATCCCTAGAATTCTTGGATCTAGCTAGAAACCGGTTGACAGAATTGCCGCCCGAGCTAGGCCAGCTTGTCAATCTGAGACATCTGAATCTGAGCCACAGCCAGTTGACCGCGCTGCCGCTTGAGCTGGACCAGATCGACTCCTTGGAATCCTTGGATCTGGCTGGGAACCGGTTGACAGAGCTGCCACCCGCCATACTGAACCAGATCCAGAGCGACAATCTGTACGGTAACCTGCACAGGAATCTACGTAGCTTGGATCTGACCGGCAATCCGTTGACAGGATGTCTGCCGACCGCCTGGCGCGGCAGGAAGGACGGGAAATGGTACATTGACGATGCACAGGAACAAGATGTGGCTGCGCGTCCGTTCTGTACTGGCTTGGAGGAACTTGAAGGTGCCGGATGACATCCGGACGGGGCAGGTGATCCGACTAGGGTCTGCCGGCTCCGGTTCTGTGTATTCGGGTCTGTCCGTCAGTAGTCGGATATCAGTGGAGAGTCGGCCGGGAGGCGCTGGCCAAGGCTGCGATCTCCATGATGTTGTTGATCTGGGCGGCTATGAGTACGACCGCTCGGCGCCGGACCTGGCTGGGCCGGACAGGGAATGGCCCCGTATCGAGCAGGCAGAAGCCGAGATTGCGGGCTGCGTAAGTAGGTGAACCAAGAGGGTATCGGAACTTGGTTTCTGAAACCACTGGTTGCAAGACTGCCGTGCCCCCTCCGCGCGATACGGGAACCCGTGTTCGCCCTGCGAGGCAGGCAACAAGGTTGTAAGACATCCGCCCTGCGCCGCGTTACCGGTCGCACAGAGACGAATTTGGACCCGCCGGATTACATCCCAAGCATGCGTGTGCAAGGCGTCGCAATGGAGACAACCTGAACGGCAGCGCTAGGCTATGGCCTAGGGACTTCCCTAATATTTCAGATACAACAGCCGTGAACCATCTTGGAATGCCAGATCGGTGAGGACCACGGATTTCATGAGGGACCATCTTGGAGAGGCAAGGTATCGTCCAGCAGCGGGCAAGCCCTGTTATGGGCCATCATCCACGCGTCATAGGTGCACGGATGATGGCCCGCAATTCGGTCTCAGTCGGCGGAGTCGAAGGAGTACAGCCCTCGTTTGCGATCCAGCCGATCAGTTTCTGCAGGAAGCTCCACGCTCCCGGCTGCAGAGGAGGTTCCCGGCTCTAGAATGATAATCATGGCCGCCTGTCACCAGAGTTCAAGCGGAGAGCACGAGCGCGTGGCCGCTAGGTTCGGGATTGGACCAAGGGCCGGCACCCAGAGCATTGACGGCCTGTACCGAGTAGTACCAAGTGCCGTCCGCAGAGGGAGCCGTCTCGACATAGGCGAGGCCGGTCACGCGGCTCGCGCGCAGCGTATAAGCTTGGTTTTGGCTGGCCAGACGACGGCGCACGCGGTAGTGGGTGATGGCTTGGCCGCCGTCCGTAGTCGGTGCAGCCCAAGTCAAAGTGACCTGTCCGGCGACCAGGCGCACTGTGCCAGCCCCCACCGCACCCGGCGGTGTATGTACCTCCAGCACATGACCGCTAGGTTCGGGATTGGACCAAGGGCCGGCACCGATGGTGTTGACGGCCTGCACCGAGTAGTACCAGGTGCCGTCCGTGGTGGGGGCCGTTTCGGCATAAGTGGTATCGGTCACGCGGTCAGCGCGCAGTGTGTAGGCCTGGTGGTGGCTGGCCCGGCGGCGGCGTACGCGGTAGTGGGTGATGGGCCGCCCACCGTCGGTAATTGGGACGGTCCAAGTCAGGGCAATCTGGCCGCCGGCCCAGTCCACTGTACCGGCGCCCACCACGCTTGGTGACGTGCCCACCTCCAAGACATGGCCACTGGGTGCGGGATCAGACCAAGGGCCGGCACCCAGAGCATTGACGGCTTGTACCGAGTAGTACCAAGTGCCGTCCGCGATGGGAGCGGTGTCAATGTAGACGGTGCCAGTCACGCGGTCGGCGCGCAGAGTGTAGACTTCGTGATGGCTGGCCCGGCGACGGCGCACGCGGTAGTGGGTGACGGGCTGGCCGCCGTCGGTGGCCGGTACTGCCCAGGCCAAGGTGACTTGGCCACTGCCCAGACGCACAGTGCCGGACTCCACCATGCTTGGTTGCAACATGCGTAACGTACCTACGATCCGACCGGCTGCGGCCGGCAGCCAGAAAGGTCCGGGGCGGGCAGCACCAAAGAGCAGGATTCGATACCAGCCGGATGGACCTGGCTCCCGGGCCACCAAATCATAGCTGCGTTCGGGCAGAAAGAAGGCGAAGGAGGCGGTTACCGTCGCTGCCGCGTGCGGCTCCGCATGGGCCGTGAGTGGATAGATGCTCGGCACGTCTAGCCGCAGCTGCGGCCGGGTCGTGCCCGCTGCCTCGGCAGAGGATGCACTTACACCCGCACTATTGCGGGCCGAGACCCGGTAGCGGTAGCGTGTGTCCGCCGCCAGCCCGGACTCAGCCCAGGTCAGGGCAGTGCTTTGTGTATCCGCTGCCACGGCCATCCAAGCGCGGGGGTCGGTATCGGCGGCACGCTCGATGCGGTAGCCGGTGACGCCGCCGCCTGTCTGCACCGGGGCCAGCCAGTTTAGTTGTAGCTGGCTGGTGGTCGTGGGCGCCACGCTCAGCCCCGTGGGACAACCGGGAATGGTGGGTGCCGCAGAGGTAGTGACCGACTCGGTGTCGGACCAAGTCCCGGCCTCGCCGTGGTGGGTAGCCCGCACCCGGTACTGATAGGCGGTGCCGGACGCCACACGGTGGTCCCCAAAGTAGGTGACCGCACTGCCAGTGTCCGATACCACAAGGCGCCAGCGGCCCCCGGGGAGGCGGCGCTGCACTTGGTAGCCCGTGACGACTCCGGCGGCGCGTTGCCAAGTCAGAGTCACTTGGTCGTGAGCGGCCTTGGCGGAGAGTCTGGAGGGTCGGCCTGGAGCCTCCCGCCGCGTGGTGGCGGAGACAGCGCTGGAGGCGGGGCCCCAGCCGGCCGCGTTGCGCGCCTTCACCCGCCAGCTGTAGCGTCGGTGGGAACGCAACGAGTGCAGGTCATGGCGGGTACGAACAGAGCCGGTCTCCGCCACCGCCATTGTCCACATGCCTCCGCCCCACGTCTCGATGCGATAGCCGCGGATGCGCGCCCCGCCATCATCGGCCGGAGCCTGCCAGTCCAGTT
This sequence comes from Caldilineaceae bacterium, assembly GCA_963422415.1. Classification (GTDB taxonomy): domain Bacteria; phylum Chloroflexota; class Anaerolineae; order Caldilineales; family Caldilineaceae; genus Bin34. The sequence goes on along the minus strand of OY729430.1, from coordinate 498,305 downwards.
CCATCGACCGAGCCGCCACTGCCTCCACGGCCAGATCCCGCGGCGCTCCCGGCACCTGCACGCGCGGCGCGGCCGTCCAAGCTACCGCCACCGTGTAGCGCAAATAGCCCACCCCCGCCGCTTCCAAAGCCGGATCCCGGTCATAGCGCATCTCTCCGTCCGTTTCCACCGTCAGGTGGAAGTCCACCCGCCGCCCGTCGGCACTGTCCATGCCATTGGCTTGCACCCGGCGCGCCCCTGTCACCCGGACCCGGGTGGCTCGCTGCGGCCGCCATGCCGTTGACAACAGGAGCAGTACCTCCCGGTTCTGGTTGGCATAGTACGCTACCGGTGAACGCGTGGTGGTCAACCGGCCCGTCACCCGATCACCGCGGCGCTCCAGCGTCCAGTGGCTGCCCCAGTTCACCTGTCGGTTGAGGTAGAAGCCAGAGTCTGAGACGACCCCGGGCAACGTCACCGTTGGTGTCGCTAGTGCCGTCGGTGTCTGCCAGCTCTGCTCTCCCGTCGCATAGCGCAGATAGCCTACATGATCCAGCTCGACGTCATCTTGGTAGCGCACGGTACCCGACGGAAACACCTGCAGTGTGAAGCGGGCCGTGGCTTCGCTGGCAAAGGCCGTCCCGTGCGCGTGCACGTGGGTCCCGGTCACGCGGATATCCTGTCGCGTGACCGGCTGGAAACCCGCTGGCAACACCAGCAAATCCTCCGGCTGTTGCCGGGCGTGATACTGCACTGGCGATCGAATACTGCCGAAGGTTGCCGTCACCGTTCGCCCTGTCTTTGCCGCCGTCCAAGCCCCGCCCCAGTTGGTAGATTGATTCAAGTAGGGGCCGCGGACCCGGGCAGCCACGCCCGCTGGCAAATCCGGCCCACCGGGTCCCGGCAACGCCGGCAGCGCCGGACCTGCAACTGTGGGCACAGCTTTGGTGTTGCCGGTCACCCGCGCATCCTGTTTGCGCAGCCAGCCTGCCAGGCCCGCGGCCATCCGGATTTGCCACCAGTCTTGGTTCTGACCGTACACCGCATACCAGATCTTGGCGGCGGGAGTCAGCTGGCGAAGAACCTCCACATGACCCAGTGCCGGCCCCGCCCGCAGCGGCACCGGTCCTGCCGCCGTTATTCGCAGATAAGGCGGTCGTGGCAAATTCTGCACCCGAGTCCGCCAACTGCCGACGCCCTCCACGGTCGACAGGGGCACCCAGCCATAGAGTGTATCGCGCTCTGTGGCCAAGGCGCGGGCAGAGCGCGGCCGCGCCCGCCGTCGGTTGCGTATCTGCACCCAGAATTCCTGTACATCGTCCACAAAATCCGCGAAGAACCCGACGGCCTCCTTCCAAGTATTCCGACCCCAGCGGAAATCGCTCGCCGGCTGGGCGGCCCCGGGGCCGATCGTGGGCGTTACCGTTTCAAGAGCTACCAATGGCACCGGCTCCGTCGTGGGCGTAGGCATGGGTGCAGGTGTGGGTAGTTCCGTCTCGCGTGTTCTGACACTTACGAAGGAGGTGAATGCTCCTACAGTGCCCCCCGCCAGCGCTGCCACTTGGTAGTGGAGCAGCTGCAATGGCGGGGCCTCCTCGGTCCAGGCGGTAGGATTGGCAGGAACGTCAAACGTTGCCACAGCTCTGTCTTGGCGCCGCTTGACCCGATAGCCTGTGACTTGGGGCTGCTGGGGAATGTTGGCAAGCTGCGCGGGCGCAGACCACTGCAGGTACACCGATGAACCTGCGGACCGAACTTCCAGTTGCTGCGGCAGTGCCGGGGCCGGCCAAGCCACCGGCACCTGATCCGTGATGCCGTAAGCCTCCACCACATCGCTGCGCACCCAGCCGCCTTGCTCTGGCATGGTCTGATCTTGCGTCAGGTCAATCTGCCACCAGCAACGTTCCGATTCCGGCAGTTTGGTAGCGTCCCAATCTCGAAAATCCCGAAATTTGCCCTGCACGGAGTAGCGTACATACTTGGTCATCTGGCCAAGAACATTGCTCTTTGGGAGCTTAGCGGGGATACTGGGGGCGGCGCGCACATTTCTCTTGGGGTCTGGATTGCGGTCTATTGCATAAGGCGTGAGAGGCGTCGACAATGGCGCTGCGTCAGGGACGTCCTGTACCTGCACCCACTCTACATTGGGAACATCAACATCCTTTGGCGGGTTGTTCTCGACAGAAACTGTTACGGTTACAGTGCCTTTGCGTTGCACCCAGCCGAGCTGGGCGTCGGAGAACCGGATTTGGTACCAGGTGGGATTGTTCTTGGGATACAGGTCTACAATTGCGTAGCAGCCAATTTGGTTGCCAACAATTGCGCCGATCGGCGCAATTGTCTCAGGGTCTGGGGGATTGGCGGCCGTGTCCGTTCCTGGGTACACCGGAATTTCGACCGCGCTGTCCCGCGGGCTCAGCAGCCGACTGTCCTTTGGGACAATGGCTGGCAGGGCGCTGTCGTCGGGAGGCAGAAAACAGGCGAAATTTATGCAGCCACTGATCAGGTTTGCCACTTGGGTGACAGAGCTCTGACTGTTTGGGTATGCAGGGCTGTTCTCCCAAGGGAAGGGGACCTGGCCATCTCTGTCGAAAGGCTTGACATGCACGTGAAGATGAGCCTTCACGTTGCCAGTAGCGCCGGACTTGCCGATTATATCGTTCTTTTTGACTGTTTGGCCGCATTGCACGCATATGGCGTTCAAATGAGCATACACATGCTCGAAGCCCGCAGTGTACCGCTGATCTGGGTAAGACTGGATTTTCACGTATTTGCCGTAACTTATCTTGCCGTCGTCCTGTGCCCAGTTGTCTTTTACTGCCACGACTATTCCACTGTACATGGCATGCACAGGAGTGTTTTCAGGGCACTGGAAGTCGATGCCTTCGTGACCGGCTGCATGACCATAAAAATGTCCGGAAGAGGCGTCGTTGAAGCAGTTGCTGACAGAATTGGCCACGGGTTTGACCAGTCGCTGCGAGGTATCTGCGGCAGTCACAACGCTCAGACCGTGGTGAATAGCGGTGATGGTCATAAGAGGGGTTCTCCTGACAGATGGATGGTCTGGCTCCCCAGCGGGAGTGCATGGCCCTATTCTGTCCGCTGGCGGGGTGCCCTGACCATACCCGCCGCGTACCTCACGCGTATCCTTGGTCTATCGCCCCTGTCGGATCCACGACGAGGCACAGGGGCAGCTGTCGCCTAGAGAGACGGTGATCCTCTGATTGAGCCGCGGTCGGCGGAAATCTCCGCTTGGCAGGCCCTAATCGCCCACCTGACACATCTGGAGCGGGCATGAGCAGGCCGCCCCGTCCGCTGAGCCCATTGGAGGGCAGGTCACTCCACCAATTCACCCCCAAGCTGGTTGGTACCTGTCAGGCGACCTTCTTGTGACCATCGGTGCGCAGCGGCGACGGGGACAAGGCGGACTGTGTCATGGCCCCGGTATCCGAGCGCGTCTTCGGTGTCGCTGCCGGATCAGCCAGGAAAACGCTCGCCCTTATAGCATTCGCGGGAAGATATTCTTGGATAGAGCGAGTTCAAGTAGCACGGAAAGTCCAGTCCCGGCTCAGTGAAGTTCTGATGCACCCACGTGTCCGGTACATCAAAGCCGGCACCGATGGAATAGAAGGCCGCAAACACCCGCAACCAGGTGCCGTCCAAGGCATCCACTTGCCGGGCCAGGATTTGCAGCTGAGTTCCTTGCGGCATCTGTCCGACGATCTCGAGGCCACCGGGGCTGTCGTGCAGGTCGATTTCGGTGGCCGAGGCGACTGCAAACTCGCCATGCTCCCGGAGCAGAGTCCACAGCGGGTCGTCTGGCACGAGCCGTGGGGTCAGGTGGGGGGCGATGAGACCCAGCCAAGTCAGACGAGGGGCGTAGGCTAGAAAGTCTGTCGGCAACTCGGTCAAATTGGGAGCATGCAGTGTTACGCTGGTCAGGCGAGGAGCATAGACTAGAAAGTCCGCTGGCAGCTTGGTTAGACTGTCAGCGTACAGTTTCAAACTGGTCAGGCGGGGGGCGTAGGCCAGGAAGTTGGTCGGCAACTCCGTCAGAGCGTGAGCAAGCAGATCCAAATGGGTCAGCTGTGGCGTATAGGCCAAAAAGTCCGGCGACGGAGGCGGATTGCCGAAAATATCCAGTGCTGCATCGGTCAGCCGCGGCATGTAAGCCAGCAAATCTGCCGCTAGATTGTCAGTCGACATTTTCAAATGGGTCAGCCGCGGCGTATGGGCCAGCAAATCTGCCGGCGGAGCGTAAGTCTGCAGGTTCAAATGGGTCAGCCGCGGCGTATGGGCCAGCAAATCTGCCGGCGGAGCGTAAGCCCACAGAGTCAAATGGGTCAACCGCGGCGTATGGATCAGAAAATTCTTCGGCGGATTGTAGGCATTCAGAGTCAAATGGGTCAACCGCGGCGTGTAGCTCAGAACATCCCCTGGCCAGGTCGTCGTCGGCTTGCGAGGAAAGTAGCCTCCATGCAAATTCGAAAGTGTCGGTTGCAGGGGGGGAACCAGCACATTCCCCGGCTCCGTCGTCAGATGAGGATGCAGTCCCGGTTGGATCGGTGGGCGGGACGCCAGTTCCTTGGCCTCGTCGTCAGACGAGGAGGCAATCCTGCCCGGGTCAGTGGCGAGAGGAGGCCGCCAATCCGACACGGTCGGACCGAAAGCATGGTAGCCACTCAGTTTCAAACGAATCAGCTGCGGCGTGTAGGCCAGAAAATCTCCCGATTCCGTTGTCAGACGAGGATGCAGCCCCACTTGGGTCGGCGGTGAGAGCCCCCCCTGTCCCCTGTCCCCGTCATCAGACGAGGAGACAGTTCTGCCCGGGTCGGCTGTGGGAGAAGGTTGCCAGTCTGACACCGATACCGTTGGATCGAAAGCATAGTAGCCACCCATTCCCAAGTGGGTCAAGTGCGGTGTGTGGGCCAGAAAATTCCCCGGCAGATTGCTGGAGACATGTATTTCCAAGTGGGTCAGGTGTGGCGTATGGGCCAGAAAATTCCCCGGCAGATTGCTGGAGCCATATAGTTCCAAGTGGGTCAGGTGTGGCGTGTGGGCCAGAAAATTCCCCGGCAGATTGCTGGAGCCATATAGTTCCAAACGGGTCAGGTGTGGCGTGTGGGCTAGCCAGTGTATATCCACTACCTTCTCCTTGCCCTGTCTTAGGGATACAAATTCCAGTCCGACCAAACCCACAAGATCCAAGGGCCGCTGCACGTCTACATGAGAACGCCCCAGCATCGGGCGTCCTAAAGTTCGGATGGCAGCCAGATCCGCCCACGTTATGGCTTCACATGCAGGAGGCAGTACGTTAGACCTGCGCATTGTCTCCCGAATTGCCTTCTGTACCCCTAGGCTGCGCTCACAGACTCGCGGTGAAAATCCGCTCAACGACCAAGCCAAGGTTGTCTTGGCACGCCCGTCCATCCCCGCAGCCGAATTCACATAGCGCACGGTGCCGTCCCGCTCCACGTATACCGTGATCTGGTGTCGGCCCGGCCCGGTCCCGCCGGGACCGGGCGCGTCCCAAACCTCCGCCTCCCGGATCACCGGCATCGCCGGGCGGAACGCTGCGGGCAGTGTGAACCGCTGCGGTCCAGATCCTAGTCGCAGCGTCGCCGTCACCATGTCCCCTGTGCGCACCAATGTATGGTCGGTAGCTCGATGTACCCGACTGCTGCCCTGCGCCACCTGGCCCTCGTCGGCCCACACCGGCCGCCCTGCCAAACCCATCGCCAAGCACAGTGTCAATATCAGATATCTCCACACTGCCCGCTGTCGCGTCATGTTCTGGCTTTCCCTCCGATTCGTTCTGCCACCATTGTACCCAGCGCCGCGTTGCTCTGCGCCTCCGACCCCGCGGCAACAGGACAAAGCGCGCCTGCAAGGTCAAAATCGAATTGCCATGCTTGACCTCTGCCGCATGGACACATGCACCGCATCCTCCGGTCTAAATCGAAAGAAGTACAGGGAGCAACAAGACCTACCTGAGAAACTAAGGAGATCGCTACACATGTGAGCTTGCTCTGGCACTCCCGGTTCGAATGGGAATCCCAAGGCAGTCTGATATGGGTCCGATTCTCCTCTGCGTTGCCGGTCACCTTCGACCCACGGCCACACCCGACTGGGAATGACACGGAGAAGCTGCGTTCATCAGCCAATACACCGTCAGGTTCTGCGGCCGCACTGTCGCGCCTGGAACGAGAGAGCTGCCGCCAAGCGGGCGCCGCCAAGTCCTGAAACGGCGTCCGGACCACTCCGCGATGCCATAGCGTACAGACGAAGGTCTCATGCGAACCGCGGCCAGTCTACCTTGCTGCACCAGCCTTGCAGACTGGCAGGGTCCAAAGCGTGAACAGCGACTTGGTTCAGCGCCGCTGCATATGGAGGTCTGGCTGGCTCGCATCTCGTCCTCCTTGCACAGCTACTTGACATTCTCTGAAATGATCCTTGGGCGGATTTTGAGCGATAATCCCGATATTCCCCCGCCTGCCGACGCGTGCAGCAACCCGTGTCCATCCGTCCCTTGTCTCAGGCAATCAGATCCATCATGTACAAGTGGACGGCGGTCGGCCAGGCTTCCGGATACTGGCCTGCAAGCCGGGCTTGGCGCGTATGACTCTGCATACATTCCGAGTCTCGGCCTTGCGGGAACCTTCAGCGGTTCTGTAGAAAACGCCACACCGTGCGATGCACGGTGCGCGCGATGGGGGCCCGATCATCAGTCAGAGGCACAAGGCCGGATACAACGGGCGCTGCAGAAACCTGGGCCAGCGTGGTCTGGGCAAAATCCCGGAAGGCCTGAGGATAGGCAGGAGAAAGGGTCTGTACGTGTCGTCTGTAATCCTCCATGTCTGCAGGCTGGACCAAGCCTATGACCAGCGCATTGCCCAGGGCGCCGGGCGGGACAGGCTCGTTGAGAATGAACACCGTCGGAAAGACAGCCTGCATGGTTGCCGTCAGACTGTCCACCAGTGTCTGATCCTCAGGAATGCGGCCTACATTAATGGCCACTGCACCGGCAGGGGTCAGATGGCTGTGGATCAGAGTGAAAAACTCCACTGTAGCCAAATGGAAGGGAATGTAGGGCACCCGGTACGCGTCAATTCCGATCATGTCCCACTGGCGGTGGGCAGGCTGGGCCTGCAACCAGCGGCGGCCATCCGCGGCTACAGCTGAAAGGTTGGGCCGAGCCATATCAAGGTAGGTATATCCCACTTCCAGAATCTGGGGATCCAGTTCAATGCCGGTAATGGCAGCAGGGCCATAAATATCGGACCAGAGCGAGCTGACCGTACCTCCGGCCAAGCCGATCAACAGCACCTCGGCGGCGGCCGGATCCACGGGTTGGGCTGCGAACCAGGGAGCCAGCAGAAAATAATCCCAGATGCCGTGACTCAGGACACTGCTTGGATGGTGCACGCTGTGAATGCCCACGCCTTCATTGAGTTTGAGGTAGGTCTCGGATTCACGCTGGCGCACCGCGATGTAGTTGTATCGGCTTTCATCTTCATACACCAGAAGGCCTGCGGCGGTTTCGTTGCCCAGTCCCCGCACCGCCCCCGTGTCCGTCCAGAGCGGCCAGGCCACTGACCAAAGCAAGACTCCTAGGCCCAGGAGGGCGAACGCGCGGCGTCGGCCTTGCAGCCAAGGGAGGCCAGCCATGACCGCTGTCAGCAGAAACAGGGCGAGTGCATGGAACGTCCAGCGGGTACCGAAAGCGGGAATCAGCCACAGGATGGGAGCCAGCGTGCCCACGATGCTGCCCATGGTCGCGGCGGCATAAAACTGGCCTACCGTCCGACCCCGACCCTCCGTAGCCGGGAGGGCCAGGCGGATGGCCCAGGGCGTTACGGTCCCCAACAGCGTCACGGGCAGACTCAGCAGCGTCACCACCACCAGACTTGCAGCCAGCAGCAGGCCCGGTTCAAAGGCCAACAAATCCTGCACCGTGGCGCGTAGGACCACGGGCGCGAGTACAGGGACAAGACTCGTCAGAAAGCTGGCGGCCAGGGCCGCGCCCAGCAGAGGCGGCAGGGTCGGTCGCCGATCGCCCCACCGGCCTCCCAGCCAAGCCCCACCGGCCAGAAAGGCCAGCACCAGCGAAATCAAGGCCGCCCATACCAACTGGCTGTTGCCCAGCCAAGGTTCAAGCAGGCGTGCCGCGGCCAGTTCCAGCCCCAAGGATCCGACCCCGGCGCAAAAGGTCAGCACCAGCAGATATCGCTTCAGGCGGCACTCCCTGCGCTACGAACCACTGGCTGAATCGACGCCATCAAGGAAGCCTTATGACGGTTCCTTGTTTCACCCGCAGACTTGGACGGTGCATTTTCACCAGGGTGTGTCATTCCTCTGCCGGAATGCACATGGCAGATCTCTGCTTTGCAAGGGATGGGCTTGAAATATGGCTGTCCGCTGCTTGCACAGTGCCAAAGAATAAGGGAAACATGAATAAGGGCCATGCCAAGGACTCTGTCTTGGTGGCAACGATCGGGACAGAGCCCAAGTCACAGCCATTACCGTACCGCTGCTCTTGCAACGGAAGTGTCTGGCCGCGGTCGAGGTGCTGCACATTAATGTCCAGTTCAAACCTGTACCCGACTCGTTGGCAGCCTTACCTAACTATGTTCAAGCGGGCTGCAGACTAGCCCGCACTGTACCGGACATCTATTCCAACCGAATCCTCAATATAACACTCGCTAACCCGCTGTACAGAATTTGGGCTTTGTCTGGTCTCGGCTTGAACTTTCACCGTAACACTCACGAACCGGTGATCGGTCCATCATGAGATGATGGCCAACGTGATCTTACCCTCAAAGTGCAGGGTCGTCTGCATCCAGAAAAACTCTGTGCCCTTGTCGCCGTCTTAGGTCAGAAACATTTTGAAAGGATAGCCTTCAACGCGTGACGTAACAGACAGTTGGCTTGGCATTGTACCCTGCAGGCCTTGGTACCAAGGCCAAGCGGCATCCGGCCTGATCCCGACTGAAGTCAGTTCATACGATTTTGCTGCGGACATCTGAGTCTACCGTGTTTCACGCCCTGTGCAGAGCCAAAATCCTGCTCTGGATACCGATGCTCTGGCGTGATCCGGGCCATCGGATCAGTCAGAATCAAGAGCTTACGGCATAGTACAGTTCGATCCTGCCGGATCCGGATCTCTTTGGGAATGCATATGCACGCCAGCCTGGCGTGCCGCCTGCCATATCTATATAGACATATATTGTTTAGGAGTCCTTCTCGTATGCATCCGCCTCACCCACCTCTTGCATACCAGTCCGGGTTGCAGCAGAATGCTTGGATCATTGACTGGCCAGTGGGCAATCTTTGCGCGGTCGTGAACATGGCTGACAATGCCTGTCAGGTCCAGCCGGGTGCCTCCGTCTGGGACAGATGGAGGAGTACGCGCATCCCAGCTCAACGCCACCAACTTGCGGGGACCCTGCGAGTAGGTTAGGCACACTCAGAGTATGTTCAAAAGAATTAGCAGAACGCAATTTCTGCACAATCTATACTTTGCCTCTACGATACCCTACGAAGGGGACGGCAGTCGGCCGGAGGGCTAGAGCTTCGGAGATCTGGCCTACAGTCTGTGACCTTGATCTCTTCCGCAGCAGGGAGGGCTATGCAGATGGGCCGTGGCCCGTTCCAGACCCAAGGCTCCCGCCCGGTGCAACAGTCCAGCGCCAGCGGATATCGCTTCAGTTGACTCTCGCTTTGCCAGCAGGTTGCGAAGGCCTGACTTGGTGCAAATAGGGCCAATGCTGGATCACGGGCCACAATCTTGTCTGGGAGTTGGGTCAGCGATACTAGGCTCCGGGAGTGTCGCAAGACGGTGAACGCAAGGCCGAAGGATCTCACCTAGGTACACTACACACCCCCAGTGTTCCTCATGATTGGATTGCAGGTCTGTGGCTTTATGGATTGAACAACCATTTGACCTCTGTATGCTTGTCTGATCCGAGGCAGATGAGAATCCTTATAATCAGATACTCTTGGATTGCTGCGACACGACAGTATTACGCTGCTGGGCCACATTCGGCCTAGCTTGAATATTGACTTATGGACAGGCTCAAAGCATTGCCAGTAGATCTGGACGACTTTACGCGTATAAAGGAAGCAGGGCGCTACTTGTATGTCGACAAGACACCTCAGATAGCCAGAATGATCTTGGATGATCCCAGGCATGTCTTTCTAGCCCGGCCGCGACGCTTTGGCAAGACGCTGCTGGTCTCCACGCTCGAAGCCCTTTTCCAAGGCGAACGGGAAAAATTCCAGGGGACTTGGATGTATCGGAACTGGGACTGGACCCGACATGGCTATCCCGTGCTTCGACTCGACATGGCTCTGCGAGACATTCATGATGCTGCTGCCCTCCGATCCGAACTCAAGTTCCGCATGATGGAATTTGGCCGAGCAGGTGACCCGGTTGTTCTGGATATGAAAATGAGTCCCAGCCAGATGTTGAGAACAATCCTGAGAAACCGCGCAGAGCAAGCCGGTCGTGAAGTGGTAGTGCTGGTGGACGAGTATGACACTCCAATCACGGAGAATCTGGAACGCAAAGAAGAAATCAGTGCAATACTGGATGTCCTGAGGGCTTTCTACGGGACTTTGAAGGACAATGCCCGCTTAGTCCGATTCACTTTTATGACCGGCATTACCCGCGTTGCACGCGTTGGGTTATTTTCAGGCGTCAATCACCTTTACGATCTTTCATTCAATCCCCGAGCAAGCGATCTGGTTGGCTTTACACAGCAGGACCTGGAGGACAAGAGCCGTTCCGGGTTGCGGGCTCTCATTGAAAACGGAGCCCACAATCTGGGCTGGAAAACCGAACGTCTCTATCAGGCCTTGGAAGATCACTACAATGGCTATTTGTTTGCCAAAGGCGGTCAGACAGTCTACAACCCGTTTTCCCTTGTCAATTGCCTGTATGACATCAGTATCGTTGAACGGGCCCAAGTCTCTGCCTGATTCGCATTTGCCAAACTACTGGGCTGATTCGGGGTCTCCCAGGCTGCTCCTGAAATTCCTCGAAGCCGGCGCCTATCCAATATCCGTGGCTGCCTATGACCATCCCGACGCGGTAGAAGAGGTAAAGTACGATGTTCAGGAACCGAATTTTGCGGCTTTGCTCTATCAGGCTGGCTACCTGACTCGAAAAGGGTCATGGAACGAGGAAACACAGAATATCGAATGGCATCTGGACTTTCCCAATACCGAAGTGGCTCACACTTTCAAAGAATCTCTGGTGGATTGGCAATACAAACGTCTACGCAGGGAAGATGGGCTGAATGATGCCTGCCCTGATTTGGCCAGTGCCATTTACAATGCCATGTGGAAATCAGACATGTCTGGTTTGCATGCAGCGTTCAATGCCTTGTTGAGAGCAATGCATCACTTCTTGCATCCACCGACCTTGCCTTTGAGGGGAATACGTGCCAAGAGCGTATGGAAAAACATCTTGGACTATGAGATCCACTATCAAGCTCTGCTCAATGGGACCTTTACTCTGCTGGGAATTCAGGTCTACGGGGAGCTGCCTACAGTCGCTGGCTGCATAGATATCGCAGTGGAAAAGGCCGAGAGGGATATGCATATCACCGGTCAGAACGCTCTCCCTTCCCGATAGCGCTGCCCTCAGGCTGTCTTTGCGGAGATGACATGGAGAGGACACCGTTGGCTTGCATCCCGCAAGGCTCGGGAAAAATGACGCTGCGTTTCAAAGCGTATCCTTCGTCTATTGACCCGGTGCATAACCTTGGGCGGGGACGGAGTTCAGGAAACCGGTTTCGGGGCAGACCCGCGACGGGCCCTGTCTATCGCACTGCTTCGGCAACCGCAAGGTCAGCAGCAGCGGCGAGTGGTCCGATCCGCCCTTGACAGGCAGAACCTGGGCAGCCAACACTTCCAGATCAGGAGAGCAGAAGGAGTGATCCAGGCGCAACACGGGACGGGCTTTCAGGGGAAAGTAGGGTTCTAGGTTGTGCGGCCAGGTCCAGCCCGGACCCAGCCCCGCCGTGGCCCAGCAGTCCTGAAAGAGGGCGCTGGCCTGCCGGTAGGTGTCGGATCCTTCGGTGGCGTTCCAGTCTCCCATCAGCAGCACGGAGTCGGACTGCGCCTGGGCATCGGCCAGCAGTCGCTGTACCTGATAGTCGCGTATGTGCAGGGCCCGGTTCAACCGCACCGGCGGCGATCCGAACAGCGGGGAGATCAGATGGACGTTGTACAACAGCAACGACTGGGACCCCACCTGCACCCGCAGCCGCAGATAGAAGGGCCCCCCGATCCCCAGACTGTGTCGATGCTCCATGACCATGGGATGGCGGGACATCACTCCCAGCCCCAATTGATGGCCCAGATGAGCCATCCAGTACTGATACGGGTATCTCTCGCGCAGAGGGTGGAACAGGCCCGTCAGGGCGCTGGCGTTCACTTCCTGAAACACGGCGACGTCCACGTCATGCTGGATCAGCCGCCGCCGCGTATTTTCTAGATTGTTGTTTTTCTTCAGCAGGTTGGCGGTCAACACCCGGATTTCGGACCGCCCCCCATGCGCGCGCGGCAGTTTGCGCCACAGCATCCAGTGGTAGTGGCGCAGCAGAGTCAGTCCCATGACTTCTCCGCACAGCATGGCCCACCACGGGGATGTGCGGCCTAGGCGCAGCCAGCTGGCCAGCCAGGCTCCGCTCAGAATCCAAAAGGCCAGACTGTTGACAAGGTACAGCGGTCCGTTGCGATCCCCGACGGTTTTCCAGAGAACCAGCCAAATCCAGGCAGCCGCCAGATACAAGGCCAGCGCGCCGCGGTAGACGCGGTAGAGTCGTCTTGGCATGGTTCGGTTATCGGCAGGGCAGCCTACGGCACATCGGGATGGGCTTCCCGATGGATTAGCGTGGCAGCCAGCGGACCACGGTAGACCAGGGCGGAGTTGTACTGCCAAGCCTTCACTTGCAGCAGACGCAGCAGACGCAGATCCCGCCCCCGTCCGATGCCGCCGCAGGCAATGATGTCGATGGGAGCTTGCCGCATCCGCTGCAGCGTGACCAGCTTGATCAACGCCGTGCGGGCGTCGTCCCGCAGCAACCCTCCGCTGGCGCCCCAGGGGGAGCCGTCCGCCCCTTCCTGTTCCTGGCGCGTATTCGTGGCCACGATGGCCTTGACCCCGTACTCGATGGCCAATGACAGGATCTGGTCGTATTGGCGAGCGGTCAGGCAGGGACTGACCTTGAGCCAGATGGGCAGGCTGGTCCGCGCGGCGGTCCGCACCCCTTCCAGCAGATTCCGAATGAATTCCGCCGATTGCTGCAGGCCGACGTCCTCGTCGTGGGCAGCAGGACAGCTGACGTTCAGGGTCAGCCAAGTCGGCGTCAGGCCGGCATCTTCCAGATAGGTCAGGGATTCAATCAGTTCGGAGCGCAGCGTCTGGGGGTCCTCCACGTCCAGGGAACTAGCCAGATTGATGCCCCAGGTCTCGGGCAGCAGATCCCGATGCAGGGCCAGGAACGCGGCCACGGCGCGAATGCCTGGATTGCGCAGGCCGACGCGATTGCCCAGCCCCTGCACCGCGGGATACCGCCACATGGTGCGGCCCTGATTGCCCTGTCGGGGCCAGCGGGTATAGGAACCGAATTCGATCGGTCCCGCCAAGTGCGGCAGCGTGCGCCATCCGGGCAGGAGATTGTCGTCCCGAATCACGGTCGCCAAGGCGCGCACCTCGTTGTCATATCCTGTGCCCTTGCACCAGCCGGCCGCCAACATGAAGGGCTGCGGTAGTTCTACGCCACCCACCTGGACCGGGACCGCCGGCCGCAGAAACCGTCCCAGACCGCGCAGACCGCGCTGCAGCAAGGCGTGTTCGTCCCAGTGCTCCAGCAGGTCGTGCACCAGCTCGTGACTGGTGTTGGCCTGCACTCGGAACAGGGTGCAGCGCAGCATCGAATACGTGATCTCGTACAGGATAAGGATCAGGCGGCGCAGCATCGGATGTCGTGTATGGGAGGTCATGACGGGCTGCGGAGAGTCTGCTGCACTGGCTGGCCAAAGCCCGGCGGCACCCGCACCGCGTGGCCGTCATAGGCCAGCCGCCCGCGCAGTTGCACGGCGGCCACGCGGCAGCGCACGGGCTGCCCTTCAAAGGGAGTCCAGCCGCAGAGAGCCTGCAGGTCGGATCCGCGGATCCGCGTCGATGCCCCGAATTCCAGTTCCGTCCAGGTGTCGGGGGGACAGGGAATGCCGAAAATGCGTCGGGGCCCCGTAACCACCAGTTCCTCCAAGCGATTCCGTGTCAGGCGGCCATCCGCCACTGCGGTTCCCATCAAGGGCAGCAGGGTTTCCAGCCCGGGCACGCCGAAGGCCGAGGGCATGGTGCGTTTTTCCGGCAGGGCGTGAGGCGCGTGATCCGACTCCACCACGTCCACCCAGCCCGCGTTTAGGCCCTGCCACAGAGCATCCACGTCCCGCTGGCTTTTGAGTGGGGGCTTCATCAGGGCAAAGGGTCCTAGCCGATATTCATCCTCGGTCGTCAGCCACAGATGATGGGGGCAGACTCCCACCGAAACTGGCAATCCGCGGTCCTTGGCCGCCCGCAGCGCGTCCAGCTCGGCCTGGGCGCTAACATGGCAGAAATGGGTGTGAATGCGGTGCCGCTCCACCAGAGACAGGACCGCGTCGACTTCCGCGCCTTCGGCGTGCACGGCGATGAGACCGTGATTCCGCCAGGCGGCGAAATGCTCTTCGCGCCGTGGGCCGGCCACGAACAGATCGCCGGTGGTCTGTCCACAGTAGATCTTGAGACCCACCGCGTGGGCCATGGCCTGGGGAAACGTGTCCCGGTTGCCGGCGGGATGCACCCCGTAATAGATGCCCCAGTCGCACACGGCTCCGTCTTGCAGGGCCTGACGCTTGGCTTGCAGGCTCGCCAGGGACGTGGTGGTGGGTTCGGCGTTGGGCATGTCTAGTACGGCGGTAAAGCCGCCAGCCAAGGCCGCCCGGGTCTCGCTGGTCAGGGTGCCCTTGCGGCCCCAGTGCATGCCGCGCAGATGGACATGCGGGTCCAGAGGGCCAGGGATGCGCCAAAGAGACATGGGGTAGGTCGCCGTATCGCCTCGCCTAGACCCACTTGCCGAGAATGAGGGCCACCAAGCTCATGCGGATGTACATCCCGTTGGCCATCTGCTGAAAATGGACAGTACGGGGGTCCAGGTCCAGGTTGTACCGGTCCCAGGCGGAGCCCATTTCGTGTTTGCGCGGCAGCGGATGCAGCAGGACCGTGTTGGTGGGAGTCTGCACCAGCAATTCCGGCACCATGATGAATTCGTCCCGGACTGCCGCGTACTCCGCCGGGTCGGCAAAGCGCTCTTCTTGGATGCGCGTCCAGTAGATGACGTCGCTGTCGTACAGGACCTCACGCAGCTGAGCCGTTTCCGTCACGGACACGCCGTTCCGCCGGGCTTGGACCACGATGCCCGTTGGCATGCGCAAGGTGGCGGGGGATACCAGGTTGATGTGAATGCCCTCGCTGCCATAGAGGGACAGCAGCTTGGTCAGAGAATGGACCGTGCGTCCGAAACGCAGGTCGCCTACCATGGCAATGTTGAGATTCCGCAGGCTTTCCTTCTGGCGAAAGATGGTGTAGGTGTCCAGCAGCGCCTGGGTAGGATGTTCTCCCACGCCATCCCCGGCACTGATCACGACTGGTTCCCGCCCGATCTGATCCCGCAGCAAATCCAGGAAATGGGCGGCAATGACGGACGCACCCGCGGCTGGATGCCGCAAGGTGATCACGTCGGCATAGCAGCCGGCGGCGCGGATGGTGTCTGGCAGATCCTCTCCCTTGTGCACGGAGGAGAACTCGATGCCGTTACTGGCCCCGATGACCTTGCCCCCCAGGCGGCTGATGGCCGCCTGGAAGGAGAGGTCGGTACGGGTACTGGCCTCGAAGAAGAGCTGGGCCATGATGCTGTCGTGGGCGATTTCGCCAATGCCCCGATCGCGCTGCTGCATCCGCTGTTCCAACCGCATCGTGCTGTGGAAGAGAAAATCCAGGTCTTCCCGACCGAACTGATCCACTGTCACAACGTGCTTGCCAGCGAAGTCGCCCGCAATGGGAGCGGGCTTGTACCCCTGCAGGACATGGGTCCAGACGTCGGTGGTCTCGGTGACGGCGCCGTTGAGTTGCGTCATGCCGCTACTGCCCCTCGCGTGTGAACTTCTGCACTGTCTTGAACTGGGTGTCGCTGATGTGGCCGGTGGTCCAGGCGTAGGTCAGAATGTCGGTCAACTGGAAGACCGTGCGCAACTCTATATCTGCCGCGCGCAGGTTGAGACGGGCTTGGGAACCCCTTTCGGTCATCACCACGGCATGGGAGACCTTGAGGCCCGCCGCCCGCAGCAGGCCCACTGCCTGCAGCAGACTGCCACCGGTCGTGACCAGATCCTCCACCATGACTATCCGCTCTCCCTTCTCGTGATGTCCTTCCACCTGCCGTTGACCGCCGTGCTTCTTGACCTTCTTGCGGGTATACAGCAAGGGCAGGCCCGCCGTGACCGCGGCCACGGCTCCCAAGGGCAATGCCCCATAGGGCACCGCCGCCATGCGCCGGACCGACAGGTCCGCCATATGCATCGCCAGCAGCCGTCCGCTCAGCTGGAGCAGATCTGGATGGCTAATGATAAGGCGCAGGTCCAGATAGAAGGGGGATTTTTGGCCGCTGGCCAACACGAACTCGCCAAACTGCAGCGCCTTCATCTCCATCAGCAAGGCGAAGAGACGTTCCTGGTCCGGGGTGTTCATAGCGTGGTCTCCAGGACCTGGGCCACGCTCTGGCGCAGAGATTCCACAATCTGCCGGGCAGCCTGGCCCGGTTCCGGCGCGGCGGCAATCTGGGAACTGGCGTTGAAGAACAGGCCTGGTGGCTGGATCGTGCTCCAGCCCGCCGCCAGCGACGCGGCCAGATCGCCGCCTTGGCGGCCCAGACCCGGCGCCAGAATCCAGCGGTCCGGGACCTGCGCGCGGATGCGTGCCAATTGCGCGGGATAGGTCGCACCCACTACTAGGCCGACGCGGACCTCCCAAGCCGGTACCGTGGCAGCGATTCTTTCGTGCAGGGGGCCGGCTTGGGTTTCCAGGTCTTGGAACTGGCGGGCATCCGGATTCGAGGTGTGGGCCAACAGCAGGAACCCCTTGTTGGAATAGGCAAAGAACGGAGCCAAGCTGTCCTGGCCCAGCAGCGGATTCAAGGTGACGGCGCCCACGCCCAGTTCCTTGAAGGCAAAGTGGGCATATCCCTCCGCGGTGGAGCCAATGTCGCCGAACTTGGCGTCCAGAATCACGGGAATGTCCGCGGGAATGGCGGCCACCGTGTCTGCCAGCAAGCGCAGACCCGGGGCGCCGTGGCGCAGATAGAAGCCCAGATTGGGCTTGTAGGCGCAGGCCCAGTCCGTGGTTTGCGCGATGACGCGCTGATTCCATGCCAGCAACGGGGCCAAGGAGGAGCCGGTCAGGGGCCCACAGTCCGTGGGCAGCAAGGCTGGATCCGGATCCAGGCCAACGCACAGCAGGGATTGCCGTGCGGTGACAGCGAGTGCAAGTTGCGTCCAGAACGACATGGATGCGATGGATATGGTGGAGATCGACGGATAGCGCAGGTCTTGACTTCAGCAGACTATGGTACCCGCTTCCCCCCAAGACCGAATAAAAATATCTGACTCGGCCAAGGCCTGCGGACGCGGGAGACGGGCGTATAATACCTGCCATCGGCCGACCTTGGTCCGGGACTCGCCATTCCCCGGGGCTGCCTATTGTCTATGACCATCTTACGTGTTTTGCGCGACTGGGACGAGGAAGCGGACATGCTGCACCGCAAGGCTCACAGGGTCCGGCGGGTGGATGGCGCGATCCGGACTCTGCTGGCCGACATGGTGGAGACCATGCGCGCGAGCAAGGGCGTAGGACTGGCTGCCCCGCAGGTGGGCCGCAGCCTGCGTGCGATCGTGGTCGAGTACCCGGAGGACGATCAAGCGGCAGACAGTCCACTGGCAATGTATCAGTTGCTCAATCCGGAGATTCTCAAGCGGAAAGGGGAAATCGAGGACCAGGAAGGGTGCCTGAGCTTGCCGGGGCTGCTGGCGGACGTGAAACGGGCGGAGCATGTGACGGTCCGCGGTCTGGACGCCCAGGGGCAGGAGGTGCGCATCAAGGCCACAGGCTGGCTTGCCCGCATTTTTCAGCATGAGATCGATCACACGCACGGCGTGATGATGCTGGATCGGGCCACTCAAGTGTACAAGGTGGAGACGGACGCGGAAGGAGAGACGACGCTCACGCCCCTCGTCCTGGACTGACATGCCGCCGTGGGCGGCGGTTGGTTTCAGTTCTGGACCGTCACGGTGAAGTCACAGGTCAGGGCTGTGCCATCCTGCTGCACTGCGGTCAATCGTACCGTATAGTCGCCATTGGTCATGAACACAGTGTTCAGTTCTCCCAACGATCCCTCCGTGACAGTGGTTACATAACCGTCAAAATAAGTAAAGGCCTGACGCTGCGCTTGACCCACTCCGGCCACAATCCGATATTCCAGCTTGTAATACCATTGATCGGTCACGGCCGCAGTGCCTGTCAGGGCGGTGACGTCGCCGATGATCTGACGGTCCCGGGGGCTGGTAATCTGCATCCCCTCCACATCGCAGTTCACAGGCGCCAGCGCTCCGACGGCGGGGATGGACGTGGGCGTGGGGACAGGCGTGGGCGCCGCGACGGCCGCTGGCGCCGGGGTCGCCGTGGGCGTAGGGACAGTGGGGACAGGCGTGGGTGACGCGACGGCCGCTGGCACCGGAGTCGCCGTGGGAGGAGGCACCTCCACGACCAGTGGAGCCGCAGGGCTGCCGCCATTGGTGCCCGTATCCTGGAAAGTGGTTCGCAGGCCGTCAACCAGCTGGCCATAGGCGTCCTGCATCCGTCTGGTTGCCTCCGTGCGCAGGCTTGTCAGGATCGTGCCTGTGGGCAGTGCAGAACCTGGATTGGCGAGAAACGCGGCAATGATCAGGGTCACCACAACCAGCAGCAGGCCTGTAAACAGGAAACGCCTCCAGACTTGGGACGGACCTTGGCCCGTCAGAAAAAACGCTCCGGTCGGTTGCGACTCCAAGGGTCGATAGTCCATGTCCCGCAGCGGAGGCATCGAGGCGCCTCCACTGGTGCTGGGCCAGTTTTCGTTGAGGCGGGCCACGATGTCGGACTGGCGATGCTGTTTCAGCTCCTGGCCGTCCAGCTTGAGGAAGGCCGCGTAGTTCTGCAGAAAGCCACGGCCCACCACCTCGCCGGGCAGGCGTTGCCACTCATCCGCCTCCATCGCCAGCAAATAGTGGGCGCGGATGCGGATGGCGGCCTCAACGTCTTCCAGGCTCAGCCCAAGCGTTTCGCGACGTGTGCGCAGCAAGGAACCAAGCCGTGTACCTTCCGTGATCACGACTCTTTCTGGACTACAATGAAGGACCGGCGTGTACGGGACCTGCCATTGTAGCAAAATCTTTGGTTTCCGCTTTGTGACCTTGCCTGACAGATTGATGGCTGACCGGCCTTGGCCCAGTGCGATTCATGGCTTGTCCCAAGAGAGCAATGCAGGCCCGGAGCCCGGAGCATGACCGGTCTGCGCCTAGGTATTGCGGTGGTTGTCCTCACGGCCGTCGTCTTGATACAGTGGCGGCTGATGCAAAACCGCGCCGCCTTCGTCGCGGAAGGGAATCCCGGTGTCGTCGAGCGGCGTTTGGATTCGCCCGCCCCCCAGGGGCCCCTTTCCGGCCGCCGCATCGGCCTGATTGTAGGGCACTGGCATCGGGATGCCATACAGGACGTGGGTGCCATCTGCGAAAATCAGGAGGGCGAGCTCATCCTGACGGAACTGGAAGTCAACGAGGCGGTGGCCGCGTTGCTGGCGCCCATGATGGAGGCACAGGGGGCAAAGGTCTGGAAGCTGCAGGAACTGGATCCCTTGCTGCGAGGTTTCGCCGCCGATTTGGCTTTCAGCATTCACGCGGATTCCTGTGTGTCGAATTCGGGATTCAAGGCGGCGCATTATCCCTATTCCGGGGCCCGCGAGCGGGAACAGGTCCTGATTCAATGCCTGCAGACGGAATATGCCGCCAGCACCAATCTGCAATGGGACCCCTTTACCATCACGCCCAACATGACGCGCTATCACGTGCACGAGAAAGTGCACCTGAATACGCCCTCCGTAATTCTGGAAATGGGATTCCTGGGCGGGGACGCACCCATCCTGACCACGGCTTCGGGGCAGGAACGGATAGCCGAAGGCATCCTGAACAGCATTCTGTGCCTGCTGGATCCCAATTTCGTCTCCGAGGTCGAGGTTCCGACCGCCGCGTGAAGGACAGTCCGGAGTCATATTGGGCCCGGGCCGCTATCCATACAGACGCGTATAGTGCCACAGGTGGGTCACGATGGTCCGCAGGTAGGTGGAGGTTTCCGCCACCGATACGGCCCGATAGAAATCCATGTCATCCGGGCCGCTGGCGTCTCGAAAGGCTCGCCCGGCGCCCGGTCCCGCGTTGTAGCCGGTCAAGGTCGTGAGCCAGTCCTGATCCAGCGTGTCATACACGAAGCGCAGGTAGAAGGCGCTGAACTCCAGATTCACCCAAGGACGTTGCAGCCAGTCCGCTTCGTAGTCGCGCCATCCCAGCTGCAGGGCCACCCACTCGCCAGTCGTGGGCATCACTTGGCCCAGTCCCTGGGCCGCAGCTGACGAGACGCTGGTGGGTTCGAAGAGACTTTCCTGGCGCAGCAGCGCGTAGAAATACAGTTCCGGCACCCCGTGGGCCGCGGCCGCGGCGGGGATCAACTCCGCATAGGGACGGGGATAGAGGAGTCTCTGCACAAAAAGGGGCAGTTCGGCGACTTCCTCCGCCGGCGAAAGCGCATACAAGTAGTGGGCAGCGCGGATGCTGAGCGAGTAGGCCCCTTGGTCCGCCAGCGTCAGCGCCAGATCCCAGAGATGATAGGGATTGGGACGGTAGGTCTCAATCGCGGCCGCCCAGTTCTGACGCGCTTGGGCGCGATGGCCCAACCGGTGGAAGATCCGGCCGCGTTGCATGTTGATGTCTTCGGCCGCCGCCGGCAGGTCCGCCCCCTGTTCGCGGTCCGCCCAAGAACGCAGCCAGTCCAGCGCCAGCGCCAGACTGCCGTCATCGTGTGGCAGCTCGGACGGAGTCTGACTCAGGATCTCCATGTCGGCGATGACATCTTGGCTGCTGCCGTCGGCCCGGCGCACCGCTTGGGCGGCCATGATGCCGAAAAAGTCTACGGGGCGCAGCCGGGCCGTACGTTGCCAGCCGAAGAAGGCCGCCTCTGCATACCCCATCTGCCACAGGGTGTATGCGGTCCAGTAGCCCACTTCCGAGGCCTTGAATCGGGGAAAATTCTCGCGCAGCTGATGCAGGCCGGTATTCGCCTCCTGATATTGCCGCTCCGCCAACGCGTCCATGACCACGGCGTAGAGGGCCTGTGCCGTGACATCGCTCTCGGCAAAAAAGTCCAGCAGATCCCGCAGTGGGGCGTACGCCGCCCCACGGGCCTCTTGTTGCAGCTGCTTCGCGACCTGGTCCGCCAAGATCTGGGCTCGACCTGGATCCGCCGGCAGTTCCTGAACATAGGTGTCCCAAGTTTCCTGGTAGGCGACGGCATTGCCCAGTTGCAAGTACAGGTCCAGCAGTTCCAGATACGCCCAGCCGCGACAGGGACAGTCCGGATACTGGGCCAACGCGGCCTTCAGGCGCGTCTCGGCCCGCAGGTAGTCTCCCAGCTGGGCATAGGAGAGGCCCTCGTAGATCTCCCCGTATGGGGCGCGGAACTCTCCTGTGGGCTCTTGCGCGCGGTAGCGGCCGAAAGCCGCGGCCGCTACCTCATAGGCTCCGGCGTAGTAGTCGATGAAGCCGCGCGTGTAAGGATCGAAGTCCACGCCCCGTTCCACCAGCTCCACCAGCGCCAGATAGGCATGCATCGTGTCCCGCCGGGCCTCGGTGGCAAAACGGAAGCGGGCTATGGCCTCCTCTTCCCGCTGGAGCTGCACCAGTGCCTGGCCCGCTCGATACTGCAGTTGCGCTTGATATGCCGGCTGTGTGGCCAAGGCCAGGATTTCGTCATACACGATCACCGCTTCGGCATAGCGCTGATGCGTGTCCAGCGCGGTGGCCCGTTCGTCCAAGATGGAGATCCGAATGGGGATGGTATGGGCCAGTTCCGCGGCTTGGGCCAGGTGTGCAAGCCCTTCTTCATCCAGCCCCAGCGCCAGTTGCATCTGACCCCATTCGCGGTGGATGTCAGTAGCCAGGACGGGCAACCGGCGCAGGGCCGCGTCGTAGTGGTCGGCCGCGGCGCCATGCGCTCCCAGTTGCCGCTGCACGCGGGCCCATAGCAGATGGGCTTCTCCCGTGTAATCCGCCGTGTCGGGAGAAGCCGTGCCGTCTTGCAACTCGAAGTACAGCGCCAGACTGTCACGGGCCTGATCCCAGGCTTCTTGGGACACCTGCAGGCGTCCCAGATAATATGCTGCCGGGCGGGCAATGGTGGCATCTGACTGGCGGGTCAGCTCCGCATAGAGGGCGGTGGCCTCCTCGACATAGCCTTGGCTCTCCCGCAGCTGGGCTTGCACCAGCAGTTCGACCAGGGTCGGGGGCCGCGGCGTGGCAGTCGGCGCCGGAGGAGGGGTTGTGGGTTGCTGCGTGGCGGTCGGCGCCAAGATTTCGGGGCGCACGGCCGTGGCCGTGGCGTCGCCCAGTCGTTCCCGAGACCGGCTGCAGCTTGCCAGAAGCAGGCAGCAGCACAGGAGCAACAAGAGGATCGCCGGGCGACGGCGTTGGGAAACCAGAGAGATCATGGATGCACAAGAGCCGGCAACGGTGTCAGTATAACAGCGCTGGGCGCGGCCTGTCCGGTCTTGTCCTGCCGGGTTCTTGGCAGAGTGTCCCTAGTTTGGTTATGATCAGGATTGAAAGATCTTGTCCCATGTCTGCCGCCACTTCTCCAGCCGTTGCCCCTGCCCGGGAAAACGCCTATCAGGTGGTGGTGGGCATGGAAGTGCACGCCCAGCTGCTGACCTGCAGCAAGATGTTCTGCGGCTGTGCGGCCACGTATCAGGGATCCCCACCCAATTCCCTGGTTTGTCCTGTCTGTCTGGGGTTGCCCGGGGCGATGCCGGTCATCAATCAAGGGGCGGTGGTCGCGACTGTCGCGACCGGTCTGGCCCTGCAGTGCCGGATCGCGGACACGGCGGTTTTCGCCCGCAAGAACTACATCTATCCGGATCTGCCCAAGGGGTATCAAATTACCCAGTTCGAGTACCCGCTCTGCATGGCCGGCAGCGTGGACATCGAGATGGCGGGAGGGGAAGCCAAGCGAATCCGCATTCGCCGCGTGCATCTGGAAGAGGACACCGGAAAGTCCACCCATGCCGGACCGTACTCCCTAGTGGACCTGAATCGGGCAGGTGTGCCGTTGATGGAGATTGTGACCGAGGCCGACATGGCCAGTGCAGAGGAGGCTTACCTCTTCCTGGTTCGGCTCCGCACACTCCTGAGGCACCTCGGCGTGAACAACGGCGACATGGAGAAGGGCGCGCTGCGCTGCGAACCCAACATCTCCGTGCGTTCCCTGGAACAGGCCGCCCGCGGCGAACTGGGAGTGAAGGTGGAGGTCAAGAATCTCAACAGTCTGCGGGCCGTACGGGCCGCCATAGCCTATGAACATCAGCGGCAATCCCGGCTGTTGGCCCGGGGCGGGACGGTGGAACAGGTGAACATGGGCTGGGACGAGGCCCAAAGGCGCACGGTCCAACAGCGTACCAAGGAAAGCTCCGACGATTACCGCTATTTCCCGGAACCGGATCTGCCACCCTTGCAGGTGGCTCGGACCTGGGTGACGGAGATCCGGAAATCCCTGCCCGAGATGCCTTGGAGCAAGCAGCGCCGGTATCGGGAGCAGTGGAATGTACGTCCTCGGGAAGCGGAGCTTTTGGCCAGCGAACGCCCGCTGGCCGAATACTTCGAAGCGGCGGTGGCGGCCTTTGGCGAAACCGACGGCAGACCCCAGTTGATGGCCCAGTGGATCGTCACGGAGCTGTTGGGGTTGCTGTATCTGGAGGGCGAGGGGCAGGATCTGCGGCGCATCGCCCAGCTCAAGGTGTCGCCCGGGAATCTGGCGGGGCTGCTGACCGCCTTGGCGGAACAGCGGGTGAACAATAACACGGCGAAGCAGGTACTGGCCACCATGGTGGCCAGTGGCGAGGAAGCCGCTGCCATTATCGAGAGGGAAGGTCTGGCGATGGTCTCGGACACCGCGGTCCTGGATGCGACCATCCGGGAGGTTCTGGCCGCCCATGCCGACGAACGACAACGGTTCCAGGCGGGCGAGCGGAAGCTGCTGGGCTTCTTCATGGGGCAGGTGATGAGGCGCATGCAAGGCAAGGCCGATCCCCACAAGACTCGCGCGCGGCTGCAGACACTGCTGTAGCCGCAGACCTTATCCATGTCCAATTCCCCCTTCAAGGCAGTCATCTGGGACCTGGACGGCACTCTGGCGGACACGGAGGAACTGCACTGCCAGACTTGGCGGATTGCGATGGCGGCGCAAGGGATCGACTATTCCCGGGCCGAGTTTCTAGCGGACTTCGGACGCACCACTTCCGCCGTCTTTCGGGAGTATCTGGGATTCGATCTGGACGAAGCGGAACTGGAACGGTTGACGCGCTGGAAAGCGCAGCTGTTTCGTGAAAGGATGGCCCAGGAACTGCGCCTGTTGCCCGGGGCGGAGGATTGGCTGCAAGAGATTCGCGGCCAAGGGCTGTATCAGGCCATCGCCTCTTCGGCGCCGATGACCAGTATTGTGGCGGTGGTACATGCATTGCACATCGGCCAGTACTTCACGGCCCTGCTGTCAGGCTTGCCTCTGCCGCGCAGCAAGCCCGACCCGGCGCTCTTTCTGCAGGCTGCGGAGGCCTTGGCCGCGGCGCCGCAGGATTGTCTGGTAATCGAGGATAGCGTCTTCGGCGTGGAGGCCGCCCACAGAGCCGGCATGTCCTGCCTGGTGGTGGGACATCGGGCCCAGGCCGTTGTGGACGCGTTTCAAGGCTCTGTGGGCGACAGTCACTGCCGCGCCATACCGGACATGTCCGCCTCGGGCTGGCAGACCGCCTGCGATCAGATTGTCGCGTGAACCTTGGCCAAGGCGGTCGGGGCCCCTCCGTCTATCCTCTGCGTGTGTTGCATGGGTGCCGCTTGGATCCGTCAGGGATGGTATCTGCCAAGGAGAGGGATCGCTACAGCGCCCCTGGAGTGGTGTCTTGCCATTGGGTGACACGGAGCTCGGCTTCCTCAAGCTGCCGTTCGCAAAGGCGAGTCAGCTCGGCCCCCTTCTCGTAGATGCGCAAGGCGTCCGCCAAAGGCAGATCCCCTTGCTCCAGGGATTCCACCACGGCAGTCAGTTGGGCCAAGGCCGCCTCGAAAGAGATCGGGTCCTTCGGGTCCGCGTTGTCCAATGTGTTGTTGTCCTGTGCCATGAATCTTGTCTCTTGTCTGTCGGGATCCCCCAGGACATATTGCAGAGGGCAGCCCATTGTATCCGCACAAGCCAGGATTGTGGGGTTCAGGATGTTTGTCTGCCCTGAGCCTGCGCACCCCGCCCTGCCGTGGAGTAGAATGGCGCACTGCATGCAAACTCTGTCCCTTTTGCCCCCGCAACGCCGCATATGACCGCTTTACCTAGCTTGCCCGCCGTGATCCTTTGGGTGGAGGATCTATTCTTCAGCGCCCGGCTGGCAGATGCGGTCTCCCTGTCGCACGGCGCTCCAACGTCCGTCTCGGGGCCGAAGGCTTTCCTGCAGGCCATGGATACGCGCTTGCCTGTGTTGGTCCTGCTGGATTTGCATGTGCCCGGCAATTGGGCCGACGCGATCCGGAGCTGCAAGCTGCGACCTCACACCAGGGCCGTGCCTATCGTCGGCTTTGGTCAGCACACCGATGTGGAGACTCTCGTCCGCGCCCGCAACGCGGGAGCCGACCAGGCTTGGGCGCGCAGCCGCCTCATGGAGGAACTGCCCCGACTGTTGCAACGGCACATTGCCCCGGCCCGCGCGATGCCGGAAGGCGGCGCCGACGTGTTGCCACCAGTGGCCCGGGCTGGGATCGCCCTCTTCAATCAAGGGCAGTTTCATGCCCAGCACGAGGCCCTGGAAGAGGCTTGGAACGCGGAGCCGCGGCCGGTGCGCGGCCTGTATCAAGGTCTGCTGCAGGTAGGACTGGCGTTCCTGCAAGTTGAGAGACGAAACCAGGCCGGCGCCTTCAAGATGTTCGGACGGGGCATCCCCAGGCTGCGGCAATTGCCCGACGTGGTACAAGGTGTACAGGTGGGCCTGTTCCTGTCGGAGGCGTTGGCCGTGTTTGACCGATTGGCTACCGTAGACACACCCGCAGCTTGGGTCGATTTGGTACGGAGACTTCCCCAAATTCAGGTTGTGGAGTGATTCTGACTGCCCTGTCGCTGCCGTCTAGCCGCCTTGGTAATGGTTCAGCCAGGCGTTGCCTTCGGGGGACAGCAGCCATTCCACTCGGTCCGGATTGTCCCCG
Source organism: Caldilineaceae bacterium (assembly GCA_963422415.1). GTDB lineage: Bacteria > Chloroflexota > Anaerolineae > Caldilineales > Caldilineaceae > Bin34. Next base: position 471,686 of record OY729430.1, on the reverse strand, counting down.
CCGTGCAGGCGCACGCGACGCAGACGGAACAGATCGTCACTGTGATGATCGTTGCCCGGGAGGGTGGTGATGCCGGCCCAGTAGCCGGTGTCCCGGTAAACGCGGATCGTCTCCGCGCTGAACTTCCCGCTCGGGTAGGAAATGATGCGGGGTCGATATCCCAGTTCCTGTTGGAAGGTGTGCACACTGCTCTCCGCCTGGTCGCGCAGATAGGCTTCGGTGCGGTTGGTCAGAGCCTTGTGCCATCGGGCGTGGGACTCCACCTCCATGCCGGCCCGGGCCACTATGCGCACCATGCTCCAGTCCATGTAGTCTCGGTTGCCGCTATCGGGAAAGTCGGACACGATGAAAAAGGTGCCCACCATGTCCCGATCCAGCAAGGCGGGCAATGCATGGACATAGTGATCCACATATCCGTCGTCAAAGGTCAGGACTATGGGCTTCTCCGGCAAGGGCACGCCGGTGTTCAAGTGTTGCACGAGGGATCGAATGGTGACAGTCTGGTAGCCCAGCGCCTGAATGCGGTCCAGGTGGCGGGCGAACATCGTCGGTTCGATGGTCAGATCCTGCCGAATGGCATCCGCGTTGGCGGGCAGGGGACTGATATAGTGATACATGAGCAAGGGAACCTCGATTGTCCGGGCCTGCCCATCGGAGAGGGGATAGAGGGTGGGAATGTGTACCTGACCCAGAAAAATCCGGTGGCCGGGAGCCTTGGATTCCGCGGTCAAGGGAGGCGCCTCCTCTTCCAGAGCGACGGGGACTTGCAGCGTGGGCGCCACAGGGGCCATTGCCTGTCCCCGCGGCCCCCATTCCCATTCCATGAGGATCGCCGCGGTCAAGGCCAGACTACAGCCCAGCGTCATTTTCAGCCAGCGCCCAAGCCAGCCTGGACGCTGCGGAGTCGGACGGGTCGTTTCAATCCCGGCCATATCCCATCATGCGCAACATGCCGGGCCGTTTGCGCCAGTTGCGGCGAACCTTGACCCACAGTTCCAGATAGACCTGGGTTTCGACGATCTCCTCCATTTCGGACCGGGCCTGCGCTCCTAGGCGTCGTATGAGACGGCCCTGGCGGCCCAGCACAATGGGCTTGTGACTCTCCCGTTCCACGTAGAGGACCGCGGAAACGTAGGTCATGGTCGGGCTGCGTTCCGTGTACTCCAGAATTTCCACCGCGACACCGTGGGGAATCTCCTCGTTCAGGCATTGCAAGGCCTGCTTGCGGATCAGCTCGGCGGCCAAGGCGCGCAGAGACTGATCCGTGACCTGATCCTCCGGGTAGAACTGCGGACCTGCAGGCAATCGGGCCTGCACCAGCCGCATCAGCTCCGGAACTCCGAATCCGGTCTCGGCGCACAGAGGACTACCGACCCAGGTGTCTACAATGTCGGGACCCAACTGCTGGCGGGCCAGCCGCCAGTGGGCATCCATGAGCTCCCCCAGCCGATCCTCACGGCCCTGCAGGGCGTCGATCTTGTTGAAGCCCAACACCACGCGGGGCAGCTCCCGCTTTTCCCCCAGAGTCTGTAGGCGAGACAGCAGGCTCTGCTCCGCTGCACCCGTCTTTTGGGAAATGTCGCTTAGCCAGAGCAGGACATCGCATTCTTCCAAGGCCCCTTCCACCTGATCCATCATGTAATGGCCCAATACATTGCGGGGCCTGTGCATGCCCGGCGTGTCCAGAAAGATGAATTGGGCCGTGTCAGTTGTATGGACGCCCATGATGCGATGGCGCGTGGTCTGGGGCTTGGCGTGGGTGACGGCCACGGTCTGGCCCAGCACTTGGTTGAGCAGAGTGGACTTGCCTGCATTGGGCCGACCTATCAAGCTCACATAGCCACTGACAAAGGGAGCGGCCCCTTCTATCTCCCCGTTCATAAGGATATGGTAGACGATTTGGGACGCGTGGGACGCGGGTGATTTACGTTTAAGGAGAGATGGACGGGAACCCTGCCGCGCAGGACGGGCCGGCGCTGGGGACTATTGACAGACTGTCACGCCTCCGTCCACGAAGATGTTCTGGCCCGTCACGAAGGAAGAGGAGGGAGAGGCCAGAAACACGGCCGGGCCTGCCAGATCTTCGGTTTCCCCGACCCATCCCATGGGGATGCGGTGGCAAGGCGCTGTAGAAGGCGGGCAGGAAGGCTCCCTTGCAATTCACGTTCATGACGGTGTCTCATGATTCCTCACGGATCTCCTCGGTTCCTCTATCTGCCTGCCGACGCTGTTGACCATGACCGGGCCTCGGCTTGGTCCAGACCCGTGCGGATGGAGGCCGCTTGGGTGACATCCATCCGCATGCCCATGGATCGGCCATCGTCCAGTCCCAATTGTTGGGCGGCGACAGCGCGTTCCCGTTTCCGGCCGGCGATGGAGATCCTGGCTCCAAACTGAGCGCAGGTCGAGGCTATCTCGCCTCCAATGCCGCCGGCGTCTCCCACCACCATCACAGGCTGTCGGGTAGGATCAAACAGATTGTCGTATTGGGGCAAGGGCTTCCTCTCGGGGTGACAGGGACAATACAACGGGGGTTATTCTTCGATGATGGCCACGGCCCGCACCGGCGCGGCGGTGGCTCCCCGCAACTTGATGGGCAGGGCGCTGAAGGTGAAGTCGGTGGGCGTGGGAATCTGGTCCAAGTTGATCAGATTTTCAATGTGGTAGTATTCCCGTTCCCGCATGACGCGGTGGGCTTCCCACAGCTTGCCCCGCTCGAACATAGCGTCGATGGGGGGATCGAAACCAATGGCATCGATGCCCATCATCATGACGCCTTGGTCCAACAGCCAGTGCACCCCTTCCTTGGTCATGCCAGGATGGTCCTTGAGATAGTTTGGGCTCTTCCGCTGCTTGGAAGCATCCGTGCGCAGCAGGATGATGTCCAGCGGCTTGACTTTGTAATTGATCTCATCCAAAGCCTTGGAGAGATCCTCGACCAGGATTTCGTCGCCCGGACCCTTGTGCGTGAGGTCCAAGACGACCCCATCCCCATAGCAGTACTCGATCGGAATGGCTTCCGCGGCTCCGGGGGCGTCGGGATTGCAGTGAAACCAGGAGTCCATATGGGTGCCAATATGATCGCCCATGAGAATGACGCCGTTGTTGCAGTGTTCCACGCCATACTTGTCGGCCCCGGTCTCCTTGGCATATTCCTCGTGGGAGTAATACACGTTGATGGCCGGGGGCACGTTGCCGGGATAGATAACCATCTCCTTGTGCACTTCCATGCTCAGTTCAATCAGGCGTCTGCCCATCGTGACTGCTCCTTTTGTGGTCCCTTTTGAATAATCTTGTCTTTTAGGCAGCCTAAAGCATTGGGTATGAAATCAATGCCTGCGACGCGAGACCCAAGCTCCACCTTCCCGAAGATCCAATGCAATCCAAAGGATTCCCTCTGCATGCTCGTCAAGTCCAGCTGGCCCATCTGAAGAGGCCGACCGCAGGGGTCAAGACAGGCTTGGGGATTCCCTAGCAGCGCCTCTTGAACACCGCAATCTTGCGTCGATTGCAACCAGAGCAGCAAATGGAGTTGCCTTCGCTAAAGAATTATAACGACCGCGATCAAATACAGTTTGGGATACTTGTCTCAAGAGCCTCCTGTGTCATAGTCCAACCTGGCACTGCTCCCGGGTCGATTGCTCCGTCCATATCCTCCTACAAGCAGTCGCGCCAAGTCGCGGATGTTGCTCTCGGTGAGGATATTCTTCCCTATCTGGTCAATAGTGATCTTCTCGAAGGTCTTGAAGTTGAGCCTAGAAGCTGGCAAGGTCTCTCGCCCCGCTTGAACAGAGAGTGGCAGACATAGCAGACGTACCTAAATGTAGCTGCAGAGACGAACAGGGAATTCACCCTCCTTAGCGTGTTTATCCACGTTACTGACTCGCATATCGGCAAGAACCTGAAGTCGATGCACCTCCCAATGCTCTGGTACGTCGCCGATCCACTCAATGCTAGAGGGCTTGTAGACGAGGTAAGGTGCATAGTTCCCAATCATGCGAAGAGCAGACAAATCCGTCACCGTTATCTGCATATCCCCAACTTTCCTAATTCTCTTACTCTCAGACAGTAGCCTAAGTCCGATTCGGTCTTGATGAAGACGGCGTGGAGTTGCCGGTCAGTAAGCCCGGGGTCTCGCTTATGCAGCCGATTGTACAATTTATGCAATTCCAAGAAGACTTTGCTACTAGCTTCCATTAACTTCGCTAGAGGCTCATCATGTGACTCTTTCAGCACGTAATGAATCTCGGCGCGTCGAGTAGGCTCTCCATTACGTAGATACCCGTGATCATCATGTTCTGCAATCCATTTTCTTGCTTCTTCCTTCGGCACTAGCTTGCAGAAGAGATGATTGCATAGTTCCCGCAAAGATGTCAGGACATGTCTTGATCGATCCGGGTTATTTCCGTACAGAGCTGCCTTTGCTCCCCTGTACATCGTGACGCACTCTGGGCCTGTCCGCTCCAGCAAGGCGATAAAACTAGGATTTTCAAAATTTCTCTCGTCTACCAGATCGCTTCCTGCATCTTCTTCCTCCTGTTCAGTTTGATCCTTCAATGGATAAGGCTGTCTTGTCGCATATAACTCGCTAGTTGTTCCAGGCAGGACGCAGGACGGTATTGCGACAACTTTGGATATGTTTCCAAACGATTCTGTTAAACGGTAGTGAGGTACCGTAAATTTGGACATAGAATGCAGGGTGTTCGGTAGAGTCCCCAAGATGTCAAAGTTGATTCCAGATAGAATTGGTTCTGTGACTGCTAACTGATAGGAGACATCGGGCAATGCTGACTTGGCCATGGTTTCCATTTGGACAGCGTGTTTTGTAACGCTACGTAACATCTGCAAGCCCAATTTATGCAGTTGTCGAGTGGATTTCAACAAATCTGTGTGCAGTAAAGCGTAAGTTGTCATGGACAAATCTCGGATGGCTTTAGGTTGTTGTATTGGTGTCTGATACATGGCTTTCGTAAATCCACTAGTGTTGATTAGGCCATATTAACGAATTTATAAGATAACTGAATATGGTTCTCTAATCCATAAGCACGGCATGTAAGGGCTGCCGTTGTGGACCTCGGCGATGCGGCTGCCCAGCGGTGTGTCGCGTTTCATCTTGCTCAGCATGTTGGCCAAGAACATCATCTGGCCGTCGTTTGAGCGGGTGACAAGGGAGTGTTCCGGAGTACCGCCGTGCTCTACGATGAAGCGCGGGTCCGTGACGTTGCTCCGGCCGCCCAGACGGTATAGGTCGCCCTTCCAGCTTTTGCCGTAGGGCGGGTTGGAGAGCATGAAATCGAACTCCTGAGCAGGAAAAGCATCGGCAGACAGGGTCGATCCGTATTGAATGTTGTCGGCTTCAATTCCCTTGCCTTTAAGAATCAAGTCGGCCTTGCTGATGGCGTAGATTTCCGGGTTCACCTCTTGGCCGTACAGGTGTACGGAGACATCCGTGTTCCGTTCGTTAGCCAATTTCATCAGTGTTTCTTCCGTGACTGTCAACATCCCGCCAGTGCCGCAAGCCCCGTCGTAGACCAGATATGTTCCCGAACGGACTTCATCGGCCACCGGCAGAAAAACGAGGCGAGCCATGAGCTGGGCTACGTCCCGCGAGGTGAAGTGCTCCCCGGCCTCCTCGTTGTTCTCCTCATTTGACAGGAACTTTTCCAACAGGAATCCCAGCACATCCGCGTCTACCAGTGCGGGAATCTGGTTGCGGACCTTGAACTTTTCCAAGACCTCGTAAATGTTGGGAGAGAAGCCGTCAAGGTACGCCTCAAAATCGGCGCGCAACTGCTGTTGCTGTCCGCGGGAGGTCAAATCGCGGAGTTGGAAGCACGATGTATTGCAGAAAGCTTCGCCAGATGCTTGACGCAACGCCAGATCCTGGTTTGTTATGCCCGCATTGTCCAACTGCGCTTTCATGCAGAGCACTGCCTTTTTGTTGGTTCCAAGACAGCGTCCAGACGGCGAATGACCGTCATGGGCAGAATAACATCCCGATACTTGCCCCGCGTATAGACATCGCGCAGCACGTCGTCTGCAATCCCCCATATGAATCTACTAACGTTCAAGGCACTCATAAGCTTCTCTTGGTTCTTGACATGCGAACTTCGGCGCGGAGTCGCGATGCTGCAAGGCAGCTCTCGCCGACGCGGGCTACCAAGTCCCCTATTCCAACTGATGGACTTCGACTTATGCTGACCTCTCTGGACGCCTCATGCTTTTATAGGCTGCCTTGACTGTTATGGCAACGGCGCACTGCTATTGCAGTATCAGCAATAGCAAAGGACAGTACGCGACGTACGAATTAGGGTCGGTTTAGTCAACAACTTCCTGCTAGGTAATGGTTGGTCAAAGATCGAAACCTCCTAACGAAAAGTTTGCAGTATGATCCCCATGGACTTAACATCCACCAGCCCAGCTACTGTCTCCTAGGCAGAGTCAGCCTTTTCGACCAAGCCTACCAAGAATATACCGCTTGGCACTTCTCTCAAACTGTTCATATAGGGAAGCAGTGTCAGTTTTTGGCCATGTCAGCGGCATGGCACGAGTCTTGATTTGCTGTTTTCACGATGACTCGCACTCACATAACGGTACTGCAGGTTGACTAGAGAAATCGGGGCAGACTCCCTGCCGCCGCTGCATGTTGCCGGCATCCAACTGAAGCATGAAGCATGTGCAGTAGTCACTTTTGGTTACAAGGAAAGTCCAGTCTCGGAGGGAGGTGGCACTGTAGCTGTGGACATGTCCTTGCTCTTCCACTCTGCCACCGTGCGGGTCCGACTGTCAAAGTTCACGCCCAGACCGATGACGGATTTGCCTTGGGCTTGGTACGGAAGGGGGTAGCCCCGTTCTTCAATCTGAAGCAGAGCGGCATTGGCCGTGCCGTCCAACTTGTATTCAAGGATTATCACAGCGTCCTTCATTTCCACCACGGTGTCCAGGCGGCCTCGATGAGTGCTGCGTTCCGATTCCGTTCTGTATCCAAGCAACGTGAAGACAAGATGCAACAACATCTGAAAATACCGTTCCCGCCCTTCTTGGACTTCATAGGGAATCTGCTGCAACAGAGAATTGAAGTATGCAAAGAATGCTTCGAAGTCTCTTTTCCCCAAGGCTTTCACGAGGCTCTGCACCAGACTTGGCACTTTTGTTGATCCCTGGGCATAAGTCTCCAACAAGGATTGCAGAAAGGTCTGCTTCACTTCCCGGTTGGGCATAGTCGTTTCATGACCACAATCCCCGCTGGCCTTTATGGTCAGATACCCTGTCTGATACATGACCGCCGACAGGTCTGGATTCTCGACATCGTATGCAGCCGTCAACAAGCCGTCGGCGCCCAGGCCCAGCATTTCTTGCAAGGAGCGTCTCTGGCGGGCCAAGAGGCGTGTCAGAAAGACAGGAGTGCCTGAATCGGCCCAATAGTTGCCGAACTTTTGATTTTGCAGGCAGTTAAGGACTGAATAGGGGTTGTAGACCTGGATCCCTCCCTCGGCAAAAAGGTAGCCGTCATACCACTCCCTCAGTTGTTTGTCCAAGACCTGACGCCTACGACTCAAGCTTTGCGCCATGGCTTCCAGATGCGGATCCAGATATATTTCCAATTCCCGCTCCGTAAAGCCTACGAGGTCGCTGCAGGCGGGAAGGATCGAAATATCGCGCAGATTGTTCAGCCCTGAAAAGATACTTGTGCGGGCAAAGCGAGTCACTCCCGTGAGAAACACGAACCTCAAATCCTCATCTCGGACCTTGAGGATTCCATAAAAACCGCGCAGGAAATCCCGAATCTCGCTCAATACTGCAGGATGCTCGAGATTCTGAATGATGGGGGCATCGTATTCATCAATGAGCACCACTACACCTTGGCCCGATTCCGTAGACAGTTGTCCGATGAGCTCGGAAAACAGAACCTGGACCCCCATGTCCGCACTAGGCGAAACCAAATCGTGCGCTTGAAAGAGACGGGCAATCTGCCAACGCAAGTCGATCTCAAGCGACCGGGCGTTCTCTGTTCTCCCAGCCGTCATATCCAACCGGACAACCTTGTGCGGGACCCATGGCCATTCGGTCTGCAAAATCCACGTATCTGAAAACAGCTCTCTCTTTCCCAGAAATAGGGATTCCAAGGTGGAGACAAGCAATGTCTTGCCAAATCGCCGCGGTCGGGCCAGAAAGAGATACTTGTTCTCGGGTCCGACCAAGAAGGCAATCTGACGTGTCTTGTCTACATAGAGCAGGTCGTTTCTGCGTATTGTGCTGAAACTGCCCGTTGAAACAGGCAGGGGCCTGGCCTCTCGATTCGCATGCATAGATCGGAATTATATATAACGCCTTGCGGGACATCTGCCGGCTGGCAATATCTCCCGCGATTCGATTTCCGTCTGTCAACGCTACATCTGATTGCCCTTTTACTCAGGTGGAATCCCGACGCCCGGAAGAACGCGAACGCTGTCCAGCTTGGTTCATGGCGGGCTTGCTCTCGAAGGGGCAACTTCAAATGTCGGTCTTTCACTCCAACCGCTCGATGCATGGAAGCAGGAGACGCCCCGGTGGGTATGCTGGGAGTTCAGGTTCGCTCGTATGCTTGGCTGCATGCCAGGACGGCACTGAGACAGCATACAGAATCATTGGCTCTTGGTGGGAGACGAAGGGGCAAAAGCCATGAGGATGCCTCAGGTCCCTGGAGACGGATTCCGAAGCAGAAGCCGGGTCCACGGAAAGACAGCCTCCTATTGCCTTCGAGCACATGACGGTACATTGTTAGAGTTGACTCAAACTCAGGATGTACAAGGAAACGTACCCGCCGTTTCTTCACGCAAGAACGGCAAAAGCACAACGCTGGACCTCTTCAACCATGATGCGTGATCCTGACCTGTCTTGGGTCTCCCTCTGTGTGCTTCTTCCAGACTTGATCGACGTGCTGCCTGTTGCATCGGGGCCAGTCCTTGGAGCAGGCTGCCGCACGGCCAAAATTTCACTCGGCAGGAGATGTCCTGATTCCATTTCCGTCACCGGCGGCAGACCAAGTCATGCGCTGAGTTGGGTTTGCCGCCGTGCAAAACCCGTGCTAGGTACAGTCCCAGCCGCCGTCCACGCGCAGGACGGCCCCGGTCACGAAGCTGGACTCGTCGGACACCAGGAATTTCACGGCCGCCGCCAGCTCCGTCGGATCACCTCCGCGTCCCAGGACGCTCTTGGCCTTAAGATCAGCCATGACCCCGGCGTAGTCGCCCGAGTCGATCATGGATTGCTCTAGCATAGGCGTGTGGAAGAACCCCGGCACTACCGCGTTGCAGCGAATGCCGTGCGGACCGTAATCCAGCGCCATGCTTTTCGTCAGCTGCAGTACACCACCTTTGGCGGCCACATAGGCCGCCCTTTCCGGGATGACGTCGAAGCTCAGCACCGAGGCCACGTTCACCACGGCGCCCGTCTTGTTTTCCATCATGGTCGGCAACACGGCCCTGCTGACCAGATAGACTCCTTTCAGGTCTACGTTGACCATGTCGTCCCAGTCCGACTCGGTGGTATTCACCACCCCGCCGCGGCGTTCGATTCCCGCGTTGTTGACCAGAATGGAAATGGCGCCGAAGGCCTGCAGGGCGCGCTGGGCCAAGGTTTCGCAGTCGGATGCCGAAGCGACGTTTCCCTGTACAAACAGGGCCTCGCCGCCCTGGGCCTCGATTTCCGCTACGGTCTCTGCACCGTGCGTCGGTGCGTGCGAATTGACTACTACCTTGGCCCCGTCCTGGGCCAGCCGCAGCGCGGTGGCGCGTCCCAGTCCAGAGGTGGAGCCGGTGACGATGGCTACGCGTCCGGCCAAGTCCTGGCTCATGCCCACAACCTCGGATCGTTTTGCACAGCGCTGACCCGCTCCACAAACATGTGATTCTTGGGGTAGGCGTCCGTCATCAAGCCCTGGTAGAAGTCCCGGAAGGTGTAGGTGGGTTCCCAGCCCAGCGTCGCCTTGGCATGGGAAATGTCGTCGATCTTCCACAGGTTGCGGCTCTCGAAGAGTCGGTCCAGTTCGTCGCCTGCTCCGTAGGTGGCCATCTTGTCGTATACCCCAGGGTAGTGGCGTTCCACGACAGTCTTGGGATTGGTGCGCAGCTCCGGTACATCCTGTGGCTGAAACTCCGTGGCTCCGCTCAACAGCAACACCTCATGCCCCAGCTTCTCCCTCTCCAAGGCCAGCACGCCGGCCCGCACCAGATCGCGGCGGGTGCAAGAGCGCTGGAAGAGCAGAGAGGCGCCCATACGCGTCACGGACTTGCCTTCCCGGGCGCCAAACCAGGCATTGCGCAGCACGGCCGTCTCCACCCCGTCTATACGGGTGGCATATTCGGAAATGGGTTCCATGATGTACTTGGCCAAGGCGTAGACATAGTCGGGACGGGCTTCCGTCCACTCGTCCACCACTTCCCAATCGGTGATGGGAATGCGCTGGCCGCGGGCCGCTTCGCTGCCGATCATGACCACCCGCCCGACGCCCATCTCCTTGGCCAGCTGCAGGAGACCAAACGTGCCCATGACCGTGGTCTCGAAGTGCGCCACCGAGGTTCGGGCCCGGTTGATGGGGGAGTCGTCGGGATACCGGCGGCCCCCCACCACGGTGTGAAAGACGGCATCCACACCCTCCATGGCCAGAGCCAAGGTCCCCAGGTCCGTGACGGAACAGTTGACAAACTCGTGTTCCGTCTCCATGTGCACGATGTCCGCCAGCCGCACTTCATGACCGCCCAACACCAGCTGGGCGATCAGTTCCTCGCAGAAATAGCCGCTGGCGCCGGTGATCAAAATCTTCATGCAAACACCTCAAGCTGACAAGGAACAAGCGAGCGAGCCGCCCACGACACACTACAGCTGGCGGCCCGCCCATTGAATGCCGCGTACATACAACCGCTGCACGGCGGGATGGGCAAGCGCCCGTTCGTCATGACCGAGGCTGATGCTAAAGACCCGCCCGGCGCCATAGGGCTTGGTCCAAACCACAGGATGACCCTGCGCCCGGGCCAGTACATACCAAGAGGTCATGTCGCCGTCTACGACATACAGCTCGTCTTGAATTTCAAAATCCGCAATGCCTTCGGATATGGAATGCGTCCCGATGATGGTCTCGCCAGTTTGGTAATGCTCCTGGGCCGCCAGCGTGACCTCAAAGAGCTTGTTGGGGTCATGAAAGACAAAGTGGCCACCCACCATGTCATGAAACTCGGCTGAGTTCATGTAGGACGCGGTCGCCGGATGCAGACAGGCGAAGCCTTGGCCTTGCGCCACCGCGGTCGTCAGGGCCAAACATTGAACCGACGTGGGTTCCCACCAGCTGGTGTAGTCCGCGATGACGTCGAAGCGGGCCAAGTGGTCCGCCGTCAGGACCCCATCCGGATAATGGGACAGAGTCAAGTCGAAATGCGGTTCCAGACAGGCACGCAGGGCGGCTCTGTGCGCCGGCTGGTCGTGATACCAAGCGCCGCCTACCAGCAACAGGACCTTCATCGCTCCGCGCTCGGTTACAGCAGACCGGCGGCCCAACGCGCCCCGCGCCGCAGGATCTCGGTGGTGGGAGGCAGATTGAAACGGGTCTCGTCATGGCCTAGAGCACAGACAAAGACCCGACCTAGGCCAAAGCTCTTCACGTACATGATGGGATGGCCCTGCGCCCGGGCCAGCACCTTCCACTGCGTCTGGTCGCCTTGCAGAAAGAACAGTTCGTCGTTGACCGCATAGTCTGCCAGACCGACGGTGATGGGATGGCCCAGGACGCTGCGACTGGGACCCAGGTTCACCATGAAATCGCCGGAGCCCTTTTCGTCCAGCGACTTGCCGGCGAACTTGCTGCCCACCATGCCAAAATAGGCTTGGGAATTCCAGAAACTGGCCAGCCCGCCGTGGACGACCACCAGACCCCTGCCCTGGGCCACGGCGTTCAGCAGGGCGTAATGCTCGCTGGGTTCCGGCAACCGATCCGTGGTAGCGTTCACGATCACGTCGAAGGGCTCCAAGGCCTCTGCGTTGAGGATGCCCATGTCCTCGCTCTGCGTCACGGCATGCACCCCGTCGTCCGCGAAGATGGTCTCCAGCGCGGAGCGGATTGCAGGGCTGTCGTGATGGGAGCCCCCCACCAGCGCCAATATGTTCAGGCCCATCGCACTCCGGACTGCAGTCGTGTGGCGCGTTCAGCGCGGGGTCCAGGCGACGCGGTCGCCCAACAGGCGGGTCAGACAGTCGTGGCTGCGCCGGGCGGCCTCCAGCGGGGAATAGGGGGCCTGTGGGGTGCCATCCAGCTCCACCGTGATCCAGCCGGTGTAATTGACGCCGTCCAAGATATGGAAAATGGCGGTCATGTCAATGACCCCCTCCCCAATGGGTGTGTAGCCCATATATCCGGTCTCGCGGCCGCCGCCATAATCCTTGAGATGGACATGGTGGATGATGTCCTTGTAGTCCGCCAACGTGGCGACCGCGTCGTCGCCGGCCTTGGCAATCTGGCCGGTGTCGGGCGCGAAGGGCAGCAGGTCGGTATCCGCTGCCGCGAAGAAGGAGTCAATGTCCTGTCGGGTTTCCAACAGCGTGCCGGTGTGGGGATGCACCGCGGTCTGCATGTCAGCTGCCCGGGCGATGCGTGCCATCTCGGCAAAGGCGTCCGCGATGTGCCGCCAGCCGGCCTTGTCTGTGCAAGGACCCTCCTTGCGACTGCCGGCGGCAAGCAGCACCATGGTGGCTCCCAGTTCTTGGGCCCGTGCAATCCAGCGTCGGGCGTTGGCGATGTCCGGGTCCGGGTCTTCGCCATGACGGAAACGGACGCCCACGTAGGTGCCAATCAGACCGATGCGGTACTGGGCCAGCAGGTCGGCATAGCTGCGACCCTCGGCTTCATAGGCTTCAATCACGCCGCCGATGGTTTCGTAGGCGTTGTAGCCCACCTGGGCCACGTCGCGCACTGCGGCTTCCGCGGTGGAGGCATCGTATCCCCAGGTGATGCCGCTGTGGGCGATCCGGTAGGTCATGGCAGCGGTTTCCAGGACCTAGTAACCTGTGGCGAGCGTCTGGTCGGAGCCTTCCACGTGCAGCGTCAGACCCGTGGCCTCGGCGGCCACGTCGAAGATGGCAGGGCCCAGTCTCTCCTCGTCCACGTCAAAGACTTTCTGGACGAGCAGGTTGTCATCGGTCCCATAGGTCTCAGGGTCGGTGTAGAAGACGTAGGAGGTATGGGCCAGCCGATCCGTGATCAGAAACTCGTTGCCTTGGTCATCCACCAGCTTCAGCACGCGGCTGAAGAGTAGCTGCTCTTCGCCCGAAATGTTCTTGATCCGGATGGGCAGCACGATCCACTTGCCTCGCTTCGCGGCCACGGCCGAGGTCGTATATTGCGTGACCTGGGCCAACCCGGCGTCTTCGCCTTCGTCGCCTAGAATGTCATCGGTGCCCGCGTAATCCACAATCGTCACTTCATAGATGTCCCCAACGACCGTGACGCCGATTTCGGTGCCTTCCGTGAGGTATTCCGGATTCAGCTCCGCATCGGCCCTGCCGCAGGCCACCAGGCTCAGCCCCAGCAACGCACCCAGCGCCCAACAAGGAACAAGTCGCCGGACCCAGCCTTGGGTCGGTAGAGAGAGGTCAGTCGGCCGATCCATTGATTCTGTACGGTCTCCTCGCAAGAGATGCAAGCGACCGAGGGGATGCGGCACGAACCCATCCCCCTCGGTCTGTCCTGACCACCGTGGCTAGAGGTTGCGCACGGCGTTGGCAAAGAGCTGATCGGTGTCAGCCTGCAGGTTCGCCAGAGTTTCCTTGACGGTGCCTACCCCTTCCAGCATCAGCGGATCCACATGTTGATCGTAGACTGGCATCCATTCCTGACCCTCGGGGAACAGGGGGAAGTGCTCCTCGCTCTCAGCGCCCAGTTCCCAAGCGGCGCGGCCATAGTTGGGCAGGAACTCCTCGATCTGCAGCACATTCCACTTGCCGGCAGACTTGCGGCCGGGGAATCCTCCAAAGCCAGCCACGGACATGAATTCCGCCTGGTCCGGATCGGTCAGACTCCAGCGCATGAACTCGTAGGCAATTTCGGGATGGTTGGATTCGGAGGGAATGAACCAGCCGACGTTGCCCTCAAACCCGAAACGCCCGTTGGGGCCCAGCGGTTCGGGGCCAATTCCGAGGTGGAAGCTGTCGCCGACGGCCTCGATCATGGGGCGGGTCTCGTCCGACAGGGTCCACCACATGCCGATGTTACCCGCGACAAACGCGGAGAACTGGCCGCCAAAGATCTGCGTGTCGGCGGCGGAAGGCGACACCTGGTGGGTATGCATGATGTCGTAGGTGTACTGGAAGGCTTCCTCCACCTCCGGCTCGGTGAAGCGGCCTTCCGTGATTTCCTCGTTGAAGAAGTGACCGCCAAAACCACGGGTCACGTTCCACTGACGGATGGCATGGTGGCCGGTGGCTAGACCGTACCGCTTGGTCTCTCCCGAAACGTCGGTGGCGGCGATGGCCAAATCCAGCAGGTCCTGGTAGCTCCAGCTCTCGGGCGGAGGCCATTGACCCAGGATTGGATCCATGATGTCCCGATTGATGAGAATGGCGCGCGGAGCCCAGTCAATGGGAAAGCCGTACTGCTTGCCCTTGTAGGCGATGTTGTCCACGGCCGTGAAGTGGAAGTCGTCCGGCCAATCCAAGGGGGGCAGCGCATCGATGTAGTCGTCGATGGGCAACATGAAGCCCTTGTCCGCGAACGGTGCGGTGCGAGTGAAGTGGATCATGGCCGAATCCGGATGATCACCAGTGGCGAGCAACGTGACAATCTGCTCCCAATAGGAAGACCAGCCTATTTCAGGGGCTGGCACGAATTCCATGTTGGGGTAGAACTCCTTGAACCAGGCATGGTTCTGCTCCTGTTCAGCCAGCGTGCCCGGACTCCAGCCCCCCTGATAAAAGGTGCCGGTGGTCTCGGGTGGAATGACCCCCATGGTGAATTCCGCACGGCGGGGGCTGACAGCGACTTCCACCACCTCTTCCACGGCCTGCGGAGCGGCGGGTGTGCCAGTGACACAGGCGGCGGTCACGCCCGCGGTGACCAGGGAGGACAACCGCAGAAAGTCTCTGCGATTCAATGACACTCTCTTCGACATGGACAACTGCTCCTTGACAACACTTGATTGAATCTCAGACTTGATACATCGGGATGAGAGCCTCAGCCTTTGAGGCCCGTGGTCACAATGCCTTGCACGTAATACTTTTGGCCAGCCACAAAGAGAATGAGAATGGGCAGGACACTGATGGTGGATGCGGCCATGACCAGATGCCAAGGCGTCTGGTTGGGGAATCGAGACTGGAACCTGGCCAAGCCGATGGGCAGCGTGTACATCTCCGGCGTGCGCAGGATGATGACTGGCCACAGCAACTCGTTCCACGCCCCCATGAAGGTGAAGATGGCCAGCGTGGCAATCACCGGCTTCGACACCGGCAGGATGACCGTCCAATAGATGCGCAGCCGCGAGGCCCCGTCAATGAACGCGGCATCCTCCAGTTCCTTGGGAATGTTCAGCATGAACTGGCGCATCAGAAAGGTGCCCCAGGCGCTCACGAGGCCGGGCACGATCAAGGCGTAGTAGGTATCCCGCCAGCCCAGTTCGATCATGAGGGCGTAACTGGGTATCAGCAGCACGGCTCCGGGGATCATCATGGTGCCCAGATAGAGCAGGAAAAGGCGATCCCGGCCCGGAAAGCGCAGCCGGGCAAAGGAGTATCCGGCCAGCGACGAAGTCAGAATCACGCCGCTGGTCACACAGAGCGAAACGAACATGCTGTTGCCGATGTAGCGGGCAAAAGGCTGATCTCGAAAGACCACCATGTAATTCTGCCACTGCACCGTTTGAGGCAGCAATTTGGGAGGAAAATAGTAGATTTCAAACTGGGTCTTGAGCGAACTCATCACCATCCAGAGGAAGGGTCCAGCAAATACGACAGAGCCCGTAGCCAGCAGAACATGGGCCAGAACGTTGCCGATTCGATCGCTTTGAGAGCGGCTCAGGCGGCTGACGCCGGTCTTGGACTCGGCAGCGGGAGGCGCCAAGGATTCAGGGAAAGCCATCATTTCCGTTCAGTCTGCAAAGCCATGGACCCAATTCTTGGCATAGATCCACTGCAATGCCGTGAAAATCATGATGGTGCCGAAGAGCACCATGGCCATGGCCGAGGCGTACCCCATCTTGAGATAGACGAAACCATTGTTGTAGATGTGCAGCACCATGGTAGTGGTGGCATTGGCTGGACCGCCGCGAGTCATCAGATAAAAAACATCAAAGCCCTGGAAGGCTCCAATGATGGAAGTGACCATGATGAAGAACAGGGCCGGAGACAGCATCGGCAACGTAATCCCGAAAAAACGCTGCCGGGCATTGGCTCCGTCCATGTTGGCGGCTTCGTAGAGTTCCACGGGGATGCCCTGCAGACCGGCCAGGAAAATGAGCATGGCGAACCCGATGCCTTTCCACCACCCCATTACGATCAGCGAAGGCATGGCGGTGCGCCGCGTCAAGAGCCATTGAGGCCCCTCCGCCAAGAGGGCGTCGGGACCAATGAGACCCAGGTTGCGCAGGACCAGATTGAGGAATCCGACCTCTGGATGGTAGACCCACAGCCAGACGATGGCGGCTGCTACGCTGAGTGTGACATGCGGCACGAAGTAGATCAGACGATAGGTCAGGACCCCCATCATCTTGCGATTGATGAGCATGGCCAGCATCAGGGCTAGCACAATGGTGGCCGGCACCATGCCGAAGGCCCAGTAGAAGGTCTGACCAAAGACTTGCCAGAACAGGTTCGAGGTGAACATGACCTGGAAGTTCTGGAAGAGAGTGAACCGCGGCGGCCATTGCAGATCGTAGTTGGTGAACGCGAAATACACCGCGGCCACCATGGGAAAAAGCAGAAAGACCAGAAAGCCAATGAAATTGGGCAGCAGGAAAAGGTAGCCCTCAATGGCCTCGCGCCGTGCCAGTCCCGACATTTCGGACCAGCCGGTCTTTACGGTTTGCGGAGGGGCCGGCCCAGTCGCGGAAGCAACTGTCATGGAAGTCTCGCCTGCCAAGTACAAGGGTCGAATCTGCACCTAGGCACAGCTTGATCCAAGCCGCGGAAGATTCAGACCGCAAAGTCCGCTTCCATATCGAAACATGACATGGCTCAATTGTGCGTTTCCATTATGGACTACGGGCCGAGGATTGTCAACGGCCGTGAATCTCAGTCCCAAGAATGACAGAAGGCGCAGTTATCCCAAACTGCGGGCAGGATATCGGTCAGGCTGCAGGCAGAGCCAAGCCGAGCTTTAATGCGCTTTTAATGTTGAGTCCACGGATTCCTGCATACACTTTCCCCAATCTTCCTCAGTCATCGGCAAACAGGGGTGGACTCGGCGGAATGGCTGGCCAGCGCGCAAGTGAGGTTTTCATGTACAAATGGGAAGAACAAGCTGCGGTGCTCTCTGGTCTGGCCCCTTTTCAAGGCATAATGGAAAAGGAGATCCAGCGCGAGATCTGTCCCTTGGTGCGCTTGGGCAAGCAGCAGGAAGGCGAGCTCTTCTACAAGGCCGGCGACAACTGCGAAGCCACTTATTTTGTTGTCGAAGGCGCAGTGAGCCTGTATCGCTTCAGCGATTCCCAACGGAAGATTGTGCTCAACAAAATCGGCAAGGACGGTTTTTTTGGAGAACAGACTCTGCTGGCCGGCAAACGTTATCATGCCTCTTGGGCGGAGGCCTTGGCCGATACAACTTGCGTAGAGATCACACGTCAAAATCTGGCGTACCTGCGCCGCCGTTTCCCTTCCTTGACCTTGCACATGTATCAGGGCGGACAGCGCAAACTGGGACGAGCCCTGAAAGTGGTGCGCAGCATTCGACTGGAATCGTCGCTGCTCCGCGTGGTGCGAGCTCTGGTGTCCATGCATGTTGCCACCCAGAACACGGTGCTGGAGGGTCTGGGCCACCAAGACATTGCCAACTTGGTCGGCACCAACCGAGAGACAGTGACAAACATCCTGCATGAACTGGAAGAGCTGGGTCTGATTGCAAAAGGTCGCATGCAGATCACGCTGCTGGACGTGCACCGTCTGCGCCAGAAGCTGGAAGACACATAAAGATCAACTGGGCCAGAAGTTCTTTCCCTGCTTCTGGCCCCATTTTCTCTCTGTCGTGGGGCACACGCCTGCCGTTTGTCATTGCAGGAAGATCACGTTCCCGATTGCGGGAGCGTATCATCCCCCGAGCACGGAATTTCATGATCTCGTGCAGGACCTTGGTATTGCCCTCTACGGATCCAAGGAATTGTGGACGGTGTCTTCAAGACAGGCTCTGCTCTGGTGCAGGGACATTTCCTCCTTCAAGCGGTTGGTGCCGACCCTTGCCCTGCATGTGAAAGCCTCTCGCAAGAGCCCTTGACAGGATGCCGCAGCCGCCAGGTGTGCCCTTTGAGGCGGATGGCATGAATTCTGGGCGTCTCTTTCAAACCGGTTGTGTCTACGGCACCACAACGTGCGCGCTCCCCTGTGCAGACGGAATTCCAGGTCCGGCAGCGACGCGCCTCTTATCAGGCAGATCTGTTTCCGAGCACGGCGGAAGGCCGTGTCCAGTTGTCCGGCGTCCGGCGCTATCAAAGGCAGAAAGGCCTGGGACTGGGCCAACACATGCCAGCGATCCAGTGGGTGGCCTCTTCTTTCCAGACCGGATTCCAAGCTGACAAACAGCGTTTCGTCGCCCCGTTCAAGGAGCAAATCCGCTACCGCGTTGCGGTGCGGCACCTTGATCCCGTGAGTGGCGACATACCCTAGGCGGCGGGCCAAATGCGCAAACAGCAGGGCCTGTCCGTAGTGAGGTTTCAGGGAATGGCCCAGCCGATCGCAAAGGATTTCAATTTCGCCTGGCACGCAGGGCAGGTTGCGCTGCCGGAGATAGTGGCGGCCGGTCGCAGTCAGATGGACGGCGCTCAGTGTTCTGGCATCAAAGACCGGCACTTCCAGGAACCGGACGAAATTCCGCTCCAGCAACCATAGCCAGTGAGCGGCCTGAATCGGTTCCGGCTCCACGCCTGCGGTAGGACTGTGCAGCGTTGCCTTGTAGCTGCGGGCTGACGAGTGCCCTCGACTGCCCAAATCCTGCAGTAGCGCCAGGGCGGTGCGTTCCAGAGCCGGCCCGGTGGCATGGTCCAGCTCTCGTCGAGTCGCTTGCTGTGCAGTCATGAATTTCGCAGGTGGCCCAGCCGCTGCCGTACCGTCTGCAAGGCTGCCTCCAAGCTGCAGGCGGTTGGGCTCCACTGGCGACCTGTACGGCAACCTGGCCGGCGTCTATCAGCGCCTGTCTGGCCGTGGCTGAAGACGCTGCACCGTCTCTGTGTCGAGCATAGAGCCGTTGGGCCAGCCACACCGCTTCCACAGGGTCAGGCCCTTCGACGATCATGCGAGCCAGCTGGGCCACGTCCTGGGTCATCCGTGCCACGTCCTGCCGGGTCTGGCGTTGAGCCTGCAGCCGCTGCCACTGGGATCTGCTCAAAATCCGATTCTCCGGCTGATGCTGCATGAGGGTCGAGCCGAGCAGACCCAGCAGCAGCAGGCTCAGCGTTCCGGCCAGTGCATGCCAAGGGGCTTTGGGTCTCCGCGGCCAGGTCGGCTCCCACCGAACACCGCGCAGAAATGCCCAGATCATGCTGCCTCTGCAGTCATGCGCACCTTGGAGCTGCCGGTACGGACAATCGTGATGGCCGGAGACAAGGAAAAGAAAACATGGATGGCTGCAACACCACGCACAAAGACGGTCTGACAACCCTCTTGGCACCCTGATGCCGTCAGAGCCGGTGCATGTCCTGCGGCTGTCAACGGTTTCGTCAGAGTCTCAAAACGACGACGTGCCTGCAGGTCTATACACCCGGCATCCAGACGGGATGTGCCGCTCTGACTGAATGCCGCCAGCCGCATGCAGTCGTTGGCCGCTCCTTGAGCGGTGGCCTCCAAGGCCATTTCCAGGTTGGCCGCGGCGGCGAAATATTGGGGTACATCAAAGACCAGGCTGGAAAGCGGCAGCAATACGGTCATCAAGACCATGGCGTTCCAAACTAGGTTGGCTTTGGTGCCAGACACAAACGGGTCCATCATGCCTACCAGCCTTCCTTGCGATATGAGGCCGAAGCCGTGCCTGTGAAAGCATCTGGCAGTGTGCCCCCAAACACGGCAAGCAGAGGCTTGAAGTAATTTTGGACTGTCCACTGTACCTCCACCGTCACCTCTCCGCCTGGGACATCAGTGGCGATCACCCTTGCCACCTGGGCCTGACACAGACAGTTGTCCAAGACAGACGCGGCGCTCCGCCGCGCTTGGGATCCGGCTTCGACAAAGGCAACGGATCCCATGCGAGCCCCGAAGTGGGCCGCGTGCTGCGCCGCGTTGCGCGCATGTCCCACTAGGGCAAAGTTGACCAAGACCAAGGCCAGCAGCAGCATCAGGGGCATGGTCAAGGCGGCCTCGACCATGTCCCCTCGGGTTTGCCACAGAAATCGAGATCCGCCGGTGTGCGGCAAGACGTTGGCAGTCACTACCGGATAGCGGCTCCTATGGTTTCCACCTTGGATTTGATGTTCGTCCCCAGCGTGGTCCAGGCCGCCATTGCAGTGGCGACAATCGCCGCCAAGATCAGACCTCGTTCCACCATGTCCGCGTCGGTACCGAAAAGAAATCGCTTCCACATGTCCAACCTCCAATTTGAGCTAGATATAATATAATAGCACATTTGTAGTTATTGATAACATGGATTTTCCGTGGATATCGATATGCAGATGGAATTTTATCGTGTCGGCGAAGCCAATTCCCAGCCATAACATACAGACGATTCTTTCAAGAACAAATAGCCTGAAGAGCTACGTTGCCATCTTCCCGATCGAACAAAAAATCTGTCTTGTCAAACAATGATTCAAATTGGAGGTGCGGACTGGACATGCCGTTTTCCTGTTTTGGCACGCGCAGGTTTCAGAGTCCTGTGGGTCAGATGGCGAATTTCGACAAAGGCAGATTTGGGATCCATCTGCGGGTTTGCAACGGGGCAGGTCTTGCATGGTGCGAAACATTTCCGAACTGGCGGTGGACCAGACTGTCGCGGCAGAGCAAGGCTTCACACGCAGTCCGTTCTCTTCGTGCTTGACGTAATCGAGAACACTAGGCAGGCTACAGGACAAAGCCTTCCGGATGACGCTTGGACGACCGCGCGGCCTCTCCCGCGACCCACACGGCCAGGATTTTCATGCGGTCAAACCGGTCACACGGTTCTGACGGATCAGGAACCTCCCCTGAATCCCGTGCACTCAATGCCAAAATTCGGATCCGCTCCGATCGGTCAAGGGGATCGCCCCCGCGGATCCCCTCCCATCCGAGACTGACCTGCTACAGATGGTCGTCAACGACCTGCTGCCTTGCGGTCGAGGGGAGATCCCGGGCATCGGTGGGAACGACGTGCAGGAAGAAGGGCGCCTCCGTATCCGTGTAATGGCACGGGCCTCTTCAAGTAGGCGGGCGTATGCCCGCCGTGGCTGAGGTATAGCAACGTTCCGTCCGGCTCTGTGGTTCCACGGAAGTTTTGTCAAGGAGGTATATGGCGCAAGCCACAACGCCCTTGCTGTCCAAGGCAGGAAGCGGTCGGGGGCTGGCCCTACTCCTGATAACCCATGCGCAACGTGTCAAAGAGCCGCTGCGTCAGGGCTTGGAAGGTGACCGAGACCTCGATCACAATGATGGCCGCGGCGAAGAGGATCGCCAGAACGGCAATTTCGTTGCGCGCAATGAGAGGCACCAAGGGAGGCAGCGGATCTCGCACCTCCGCGGTGATGCGGAAGAAAGGCGAAAAGATCTGGGAGGCCCAAGCCCCAATGCCGGCCCCGGCCACCGTGCCGTAGCTGGTCAGCAGAATGTACTCGATGCTGATTTGGCCAATGATCTGGGCGCGCAGCACACCGACGGCGCGCAGTACGCCGAACTGGAACATGCGATCCTGGAGCGACGCATAGCTGTGGACCAGCAAGGCCAACAAGGCCATGGTCGCCGCGGCCAGAAAGCCGACCGAAAGAGTGCCAAAGATCCCGACCCGTTCCATGCGGGCCTGTTCCTGGGCGATCAGGGCAGGCACGAACCGCCACCGATTGATGTCAATGCCCATGCTCTTGATCTGTTGCTTAAGACCCTTGTCCGTCACCGTGTCGTCCACGCTCAGCCAAACGCGGTAGCCGTAATCGGTGCCCGCCAGCGAGAAGAGGTGATCCAGATTGCCCAGGACCGTGAAACCCTCCTTGTACACGGTGGGAAAGTGATCGTAGACCCCGATTGCCACGAACTGGGCCGTCACGGACTGGCCCGCGGCCAAGGTGACCTTCATGGTAAATCCCTCGCCCGGGCGCAGGCCCAGCTGGGCCATCAGATCCCGAGGCAAAAGCACGTTCTGGGGTTCCAGAGCCAGCAGGTTCATCAACCCACCTAGGGAATCCGGAGCGAAGTCCTTCCGAAACCAGGCCACTTGCGCAAAGTCCAGGCGGTCCACGCCTAGGAAGCGCAACCGCAATTCGTCTCCGCCCGCAACCTCCACTTCCGCCTTGAATTCCCCGACCCGGGCCGCGGCCACGATGCCCGGCTGATCCGTGAATTCGTCCATGG
Source organism: Caldilineaceae bacterium (assembly GCA_963422415.1). Taxonomy (GTDB): domain Bacteria; phylum Chloroflexota; class Anaerolineae; order Caldilineales; family Caldilineaceae; genus Bin34. The sequence goes on along the minus strand of OY729430.1, from coordinate 449,000 downwards.
TGGGGATGAAGAGGCCACTGTCGGTGATCACGCCCCCGCCTTCGGGGCCCCCCGACGAGGCCGGCACGGGCTCGAATGTGACGTCCGCCCCCACCGAATAGTGGACCCGGTCCAGCAGCCACTGATCCAGGCTCAGCGCCATGGAGTAGGTATAGATGCCCAGAGCCAGACACACGATCACCAACAGCAGGGGATTGATGTACCGCTGGCTGTACCGGCCCAGCTGGCGCAGGGCCAGATGCGGGGTCAGCAAGTTGGTGCGGCTGGCGCCCCAGTCCAGGATTCGCATCAGCCAGGGGAAAATCCGCATCACCAGCAAACTAGCCGTAAGCACGAACAGGGCGGGTACCAGGATCAGCAGCGGATCGCTGAAGAGATCGGCAGTGCGCTCTTGTACCATGGCCGCCAGCGTGCCTTGGTTGGCCAGTTGGTCGTAGGCATACCAGGTAGGTGCAATCAGCAGCACGTCCAAATAGGCTCTTTGCCAGAAGGGCGTCTGGGCGAAGCGCATGCGTTCCTGTTCCACAATGCTGGTCCGGGCGGTCCGCCAAGCCGGAATGGCGCGCGCCAGCAGGGCTACGCCGAGACCGGCTCCGATGAGATACCAGTTCAGGCCTTGGACGGAGACGGGAATGGGATCTCGCAGAGTGAAACTGAGAAAACTAACGGTATATCCCATGAAACTGGCCACCAGCATGCCGAAGCCAATGCCTAGCGGCATGCCCAGTACGAAGAGCACAAATTCCTCCATCACTACCATGCCCAGCACGCCGCTGACGCTCAAGCCCCGGGACACCAGGATGGCGGTCTCGCGTTGCTGCCAGCGGGCGATGATGGCCGAGATCATGATCAGGAAATAGATCAGAAAGCCCAGAGCCGGCACATTGAAGCCCAGCAGCTGAATAGTCAGCGTGGTGTTGCGGGCCACGAATTCCTTGAGCGGATCCAGGGCCGAGATGTCCAGGTTGGCCCCAGGCAGGTACTTGTCGATGATGGCCATGCCCCGTTCGTAGCCGTTGGCATACTCCAAGGCGTACTTGGGGTTCAGCTGCGAGTCGTCCAGACGGATGTGCCAGCTGACGAAGCGAGCCCGGCTGGAAATCAGCGGCTCGATCCGATTCATGTAGGAATCCCGGCTGACCAGCAAGGCATCCCGCAACTTGGTGTCCGGCGGGTTGAACCAGAACTGGTTCTGGGCGTCCGCGGCCTGCCAGATGCCGGCTATACGTACGGGGATGCCATCGGTGGAGGCATTCAGGGCTAATTCAAATTCCTCTCCCGGAGACACTCCCATGCGGTCTGCCAAGTATGTGTGCATCCATACGTCCAGCATGTCGGGTGGCGAGGCGGCCGTGCTGTAGGCGTCTCCCTCCACGACATGCAGATGGAATTCCACCCCTTCGATATAGACCACGTTGACACTGGACAGATAGTCCTTGGACTGTTGATAGCGGTCGTCTCCGCTCGTCGGCAGCAGGGCCAGGCTGCCGCTTTCTACTTGTAGGTCACGGCGGGCGACAGAAAGGCCGATTTCAGCGGCCATGGTGCCGCCGAGGCTGTTCCCGGCCCGTTCCGCCGCCTGTATGCCCATGCGGGCTCGCGTGGAGGGGAAGAAATAGACGCGCGTGGAGAATGCCGGCCGGTTGGTGGCCGCGCTAAGTTCCGCCAGTTCCTGATTGAGTATGACCCGGTCCACGGCCTGCGCAAAGAATCCCGCGCTGCTGAGCAGGCCCACCGCCAGCACAATTCCGATCAGGGCCAGCAAGGAGAGGCTCGGGCGGCTGGTGAGGTGCTTGAGAGAAAGCCAGAACAGTCCTCCGACCATGCGCAGGACGGTGGCGAATGTCATAGGCAGCAACGAGGCGAAAGACGACTAGGGCGGAGGAGGGCGGGGTGAAACAAAACCGGGAAGAGACGTTCGCAGGGCGAAGGCGCGCTCACAGGGATGGCGTTGGGCCTAGGACTGCAGGAATAGTTTTCACTCTGACGAGTCCAAGATGTGCAGGACCCGTGCAGGGGTGCAATTCGGTCTCTTTTGCATGTGGTGGGGCGCCATCGCCGACTGTAAACAAAATAGGCACGGGATGCCACCTTGTCAATATGCGCCTGTCTCTTGCAATCCCGCTTCAGGGAGACACATCGGCGTCAGGCACCAGCCCGTGGCGTCACCAACAGACAATCGAATGCATGGCGGAATCCCTCTGTTGCTCGCCCATTCTACCATCGCGATTGCCTCTTTTGCCGGACTCGGGAATGGAGCCTGCAAGATGGTCGCGTGCCGGGTCGAAGATGTCCGTAGAGCCGTGTCGCCTTGGCCTCCAAGGTGAAATCCGTCGCGCGACGCGGCTGCTCTCACCTCAACTGCCTGCCGCTATCCCGTGGGGCGAACCGAAACTCGAACTTGCATTCCGTTGCTACCAACGTGCTGGCGACCCTGCTGGAGGGATGTGCTTGCGGATCTCAAGTCCTTTCCGGACCTCAGGCCGACCGCCTAGAGAAGCCGCACAGGGCCATGCAGCCCAAGAGGGGATCCGCCTATCATGTGGCGCGTTGCGAAGGTCTGTGAAACGGTCTGGCCATGGCAAGGCTAGGTCAGATGGCGGTACGGAGAGACAAAGCCGGGAATGGCCACCAGCATCGCGAAGGCATTCTCGAAGGAATGGCCCATGGTCCAGTCCGCGGCACCGGGCGTGACCACAATGGACCCGGGACGAACTGGCGCTTGGATCGGGTCCGCAGCGTCTGTCCAGGGATCTCGATAGAGCACGACACGCTCGGCCTGTCCACTGGCATGGGCCGGGAGCCTATATACATCGCGGGACAGCACCAAAGCAGTCTCCGTGTGCGGCACGGACATCTCTGCAGATACGGGCACGGGTCCGTGGTGATGGCGCGAGGGCGGGGGCTCGCGGTCGGTGCGCATGTCCAAGACATGCATGTTGAGGCGGTTGACACCCCTTGCATCGACGGCCCCGGCCGGGGGCGGCACAGGGGGCAGGGCCTCCCGTCGGAAGGCCCCCGGGTAGGCAGCGCAGCCGCCAGGCCGATCCGGCAAATTCCGCAGGAGGGCCAGGCGCGGGGCCCGATAGTCCGTCAAGGGCGCGGAGATCTCGAAAAAGAGGCCCTGACCGGAAAGACCGGCCATGGAGCGGGATCGGCCATCTATGCACAACGTGTCACCCGGCCAGACTGCGGCATGGCAGCGTTCCGTGACTTCATGCAATCCTGCGGCCGCGGGGCGGCCACGAATGTCGGAATCCGGACCGCGCACCAAGTCGCCTGGGTACAATGTGGCACCCGCGCGGCGAGTGTGCAGAAAGAAGCAGGCCACCAGCCGTCCTGGCATTGGGTAGATCTGCAGGGATCCCCGAAAACTCCGCACTGCGAACCGGTATTCCGGTCCGTGAATCCGAGCCAGCAACGTGGTGATCCGCATCCGCCCCGCGCAGTCCTCCACATGGGCGACAGGCAACTCGGATGCCTGTGCGGCGGGCGGGTTCATGCCCCGTGACTTCCGTTGGCCGCGTGGAGACCCAGCCGTTCCCGAATCAAGGTGTCGCCCACGCCATATTGGTAGTGGTCATTCATGTCCTGGTTGCTTTCCAGAGCCAGGACATCTTCCAAGGCATTGAGTGCCTGGTCGTAATCATGGGTCTGATTGCTCTCCAGGGCACGCAACAGCAGCGCGCGTCGATCGCCTTCATGGTATGCCAGCAGTTCCCGCTCCATATGCAGCCATTCCGGCAGAATCTGCTCCAGCATGATCTTGTCCGGCAGTGGATCCACGCGTATAGGTTGAATGCCCATCTTGTTGACTAGGGCCGGGACCTCCACCACGACATCGTCAGGTACCCCGGCCAAAGCCCCGTAGTTGGGAACGTTGACCTGGAACTGGCCTTCATTGTCATTGATCAGGCCGTCAATGATAGGCACCTGCTGCTCGCGCGTTTTCTCCTGTCCGAACTCGGTCAGCAGCGACGCCTTGGAATCGTGGGCGACCCGGGCCATGTGGGCTATCCTGTTTTCTAGGTTCTGCACAAAGTGGGGGCGGGCGATGTGCGTGTCTGGACCGCCAAAGGGCTCGCCAAACCAATGCTTCTTGGTGGACAAACCGGTGTGATACCACCATCCGCCGCGCCGCGGCGTGTCGCCAATGGGCATGAGGCCGAACATGCGGTATTGGTGAATGGCACCCCGGGACATCTGAATGTCATGGGTACTCTGCGCCACGTGGGTTGCCCAGTACTCTTCCGCCTCTTCCTCGATCCACCGTTCCAGCAGCGGATAGGCCTCTGCGCCCTTGTAATGGAAATGATTCAGCCAGATGTTGTGGTTCAGGCCGGGAGCCTGCCAAGTGATGTCCGCCTCGTCCGCAAGACCTAGGACGCGGGCGAGACCGTACACCCCGTAGTGGCCGTGGCACAGACCGCAGACCTTGATATCGCTTTCCCGAGTCATCAAGGTGCAGCCTTGGTACACGGGGTTGCCGGACTGGATGAGCCAGGCCTCGGGGCAAATGCGCTCCATGGCGCGCACTACGCTCATCATCAGGTTCAGGTTGTAGTAGTTGCTGCCGCCTACGCCGCCGCCGTAGTAGTAGCCGTACTTCTCCACCCGCTCTCGAATGTCCCGTTGCTTGGAGTGGGAGTGGGCAGAGGCCGTATTGATGATGAAGTCCGCATCCTGCAGCGAGACCTCTAGATTGTCGGTCAATTCGAAACTGATCTGCCGTCCCAGTTCATTGGCATAGCGCGCACCGAGCTTGTGGATCATTGCCAGCCTTTCGGCGTCAATGTCCATGAAGCTGATCTCGCTGCCGGCCAGACTCTCCGTGAGACAGATGTCTTTCACCAGCCCGAGGGAAAAGGTGGCGCTACCGGCGCCGATCACAGACAGACGAATGGGTGTGGACATGGAGGGTCTCCGACTGGGGCAAGGACAAGACCTAGGAGTCGTTACGACTTCGAAGGCGCGGGGGAAGTCTGGGTTTCCTCATACCACCGGTCCCGATAGGGGATATTGATGTTGAAGAAAGCGAAGGAGTCGTCTTGGGGAACGTAGCCCACCAAGGCGCGGGTCTGGGTCAGGCCTAGGCGCTTGTAGCGGTTGTTGGAGACCCCATGCACGATGCCGTACTTGAGGTCCGGATCCGCGTCTATGCAGCAGGCCAACAGCGTGGACATATCACGGGCGCTGACAAAGGTGCTGAGATTGCGGCCGTTGATCTCGAACTGTGGTCGATTGTGTTCGAACGTGCCAATGCGCACCACCAGCGTGGAGAGACCGTGGGTATGGGCGAAGACGTGCCCCACGGCTTCGGCAAAGGCCTTGGTGGCGCCGTACATGTTGAGGGGCCGGGGTGGCGTGTCTTCCTGCACCTGGTGTTCCAGCGGATAGCCGGAGACGGCCTGAATGCTGGAGGACAGCACCACGCGTCGGCATCCTTCGTCCAGCGCCGCCTGCAGGATGTTGTATACCCCCTTGACATTGCGCTCCAGCAACGTGGCGTAAAAGTCCGCCCCGGCGTTGGCGTCCGCCGCCAGATGCACGACGGTGTCCATGCGGTGACAAGCGGCCCGACAGGATTCCGGATCGGAAATGTCTAGGTGGACAGTCTCCAAATCCGCCAGATAATTCGGCATCGGCGTGGATCGAATGCCCAGCCGCAAGTGGTAGCGGTAGCGGGCGAACTCGGTGAAGGCAACTCCAATGCGGCCAGCCGGGCCAGTGACCAGTACGTTACGTCTCATCCGCGACCTCTCCTGTCATGCCAAGCCCATCCGGTGCCGCCTGCGAGAGATCCCATCTTGTGTCCGGGAAGCTCGCCATGGATGATGTGATCCCCACTGTGGCTCTCGCGTGTGCCGAATTCCTTCCGTGCGCATCACGCCAGCACGTGTCAGGGATTATACCTGTCAAGCCGCCTGGACCCGCCATGACCGGAAATTCCCCTCTGTGAATCAGGGCGTGTAGCCCAGCTGGGACTGGAGCCACCTTTCCGCCTGTGCCACCGGTACGCCCTTGGCTTCTGCATAGCGCTTGACTTGGTCCCGGCCCAGCTGTCCCACCGTGAAGTATCGGGCCTCGGGATGCGCGAAAAAGAACCCGCTGACCGACGCCGCGGGCCACATGGCAAAGGATTCGGTCAAGGACACCCCGATGTTCTCCTCGGTCTGCAACAGATCAAAAAGCAGACGCTTCTCGCTGTGTTCCGGGCAGGCCGGATAACCTGGCGCGGGCCGAATGCCGCGGTAGGTCTCTTGGATAAGGCCCGTTCTGTCCAGCCGTTCCTGTGGAGCGTAGCCCCAACTTTCCTTGCGCACCTTCTCATGCAGCCATTCCGCACAGGCTTCCGCCCATCGATCCGCCAAGATCTTGACTATGATGGATCGGTAGTCGTCGAGCTGGCTCGCCAGTTCCTCCGCGAATGCCTGGGCGCCCAAGCCAGCCGTCACCACAAAGCAGCCCATGTAGTCTTGCTGGTCCTGGTTGCGGGGCGCGACGAAGTCGGAGAGGCACAGCTGTGGACGGCTGGCTCCCTTGTCTTCCTGTTGCCGCAGCATATGAAAGGTTGCCAGTGGCACGTCCCACTTGCCGTTTTCGAATATGCATATGTCTTCGTCCTGGCTCTGGGCTCCAAAGAGACACCAGACGGCCTTTGCCCGTATGCGTCGCTCCCGCACAACGCGGGCCATCATCTCTTGGCCGTCTTGGAAGAGCTGGCGGGCCTCCGAGCCCCTGTGCGGGTGATGCAGAATGTCGGGATACACGCCCTTCATTTCCCAGGCATGGAAGAACGGAGACCAGTCAATGTACGGTTCCAGTGTGCTCAGAGGCACATCCATACAGTGGATCACGCCAGGCGCGGACGGTTTCCGGATGTCCGCGTGCCGGGATTCAAAACGGAACCGTCGCGCCCGGGCATCCTTCAGCGACAACAGGCTGCGCGTCCCTTTCCGATTCAGATAGGTGGTGCGCAGAGCCGCATATTCGGATTTTCTCTCCCGCACGAACTGCGTGCGCGTGCGGGGATTCAGCAGCCGCTCCACCACGCCCACACTGCGGGAGGCATCCGAGACATGCACTACGGCTCCCCGATATTCCGGATCGATCCTCAACGCCGTGTGCATCCGGGACGTGGTGGCCCCGCCAATCAGGAGCGGCAGGTCGAATTCGGCGCGTTGCAGCTCGCTGGCCATGTACGTCATTTCGTCCAGGGAAGGGGTGATCAAACCGCTCAGACCGATGATGTCGACATTCAGGGCCCGCGCAGTCGCCAGAATCTTGTGACTCGGCACCATCACGCCCAAGTCCTCGACATCGTAGCCGTTGCAGCCCAACACCACGCCCACAATGTTTTTGCCGATGTCATGAACATCGCCTTTGACCGTGGCCATCAAGATCCGGGGAGCAGTCCGGGTTCTGCCGCCGGTCTGTTTTTCCGCTTCAATGTAGGGCGTCAGCCAAGCCACGGCCTTCTTCATGACACGGGCGCTTTTGACCACCTGAGGCAGAAACATCTGTCCCGATCCAAAAAGATCCCCGACTTGGTTCATGCCGTCCATGAGGGGGCCTTCCACGACCTGCAGCGGCTGACCCAATTGGGCCAGCGCCGCTGCGACGTCTTCCTCGATATAGGTGTCTATGCCTTGCACCAAGGCATGGGCAAGGCGTTCCGCCACCGCAGCTTGGCGCCAAGCCAAGGCGGGTCGGGCTCTGCGTCCCGTTCGGATGCCCTTGAAGCGCTCGGCCAGTGCCACCAATCGCTCGGTGGCATCGGGTCGGCGATTCAGCAGCACATCTTCTACATGAGTCAGCAATTCCGCCGGGATCTGCGAGTAGATCGTGAGCTGGCCCGCATTCACGATACCCATGTCTAACCCCGCCTGCATGCCGTGATACAGAAAGGCGGAGTGCATGGCTTCCCGCACCGTGTTGTTGCCGCGAAAGGAGAAAGAGATGTTGCTGACGCCGCCGCTGACCTTGCAGTCCGGCATGGCTGCCTTGATCGCCTGGGTGGCTTCCAGAAACTCCACCGCATAGTTGTTGTGTTCCTCCATGCCCGTAGCCACGGTCAAGACATTGGGATCAAAGACGATGTCGGCCGGATCCATGCCGATGTCTGTCAGGAGGCGGTGGGCGCGGGTGCAGATCTCTACCTTGCGTGTCCGGCTGTCCGCCTGTCCTTTCTCATCGAAGGCCATGACCACCACCGCCGCTCCGTATTGCATGCAGAGGCGGGCTTGCCGCAGAAATTCCGCCTCTCCGGCCTTGAGGCTGATGGAATTGACCAAGGCCTTGCCCTGCACGTTTTGCAGGCCGGCCTCTAGGACGTCCCAACGGGAAGAATCTAGGACGATGGGCACCCGGGCAATGTCCGGTTCTCCGGCAATCAGACGCAGGAAGCGCGTCATGCACTCCACGCCGTCCAGCAGGCCGTCATCGAAGTTGATGTCCACCATTTGAGCGCCCCGGGCCACCTGCTGAGAGGCGATTGCAGTGGCTTTCTCGTAGTCCCCGTCGAGGATCAGTTGGCGAAAGCGCGCCGAGCCGGTGACATTGGTGCGTTCGCCAATGTTGACGAAGTTGGACTCGGGAGTGATGAAGCAGGGTTCCATGCCTGCCAGCACAGTATGGGAAGCAGGGGTGGTGGGAATGGTCCGCGGCGGCACATCCGCGACGGCGGCGGCGATGGCCGCCGTGAAATCCGGAGTGGAACCGCAGCAGGAGCCGACAATGTTCAAGTTTTCGTTCAGCGCGGAGGTGCGCAGACCCGCGGCCATTTCCGCGGGAGTCTCGTCATAGGCACCAAAGGCATTGGGCAGTCCCGCATTGGGATAGACATGGACGCGCGTATGGGCCACGCGCGCCAAGGCGGCTGCATGGGGCAGCATGTCCTGGGTACCCAGGGAACAGTTCACTCCTACCGAAAAGGGACGCACGTGGCGAACGGAATGCCAGAAAGCCTCTGGAGTCTGCCCCGAAAGATTGCGGCCGCTGGCATCCACGATGCTGATGGAAACCATGACCGGTCGCCGTTGTCCCGTTTCCTGAAACAGATGCTGCACGGCAAAGAGAGCCGCCTTGGCGTTGAGCGTGTCGAATACGGTTTCGATCAACAGGGCATCCGCGCCACCATCCATCAGGCCCCGGGCTTGCTCGTGGTATGCGGTTTTCAGATCCGCAAAGGAAGTGTTGCGATAACTGGGATTGCTGACGTCCGGCGACATGGAGGCCGTGACATTGGTAGGACCCATGCAGCCCAATACGAAACGCGGCCGATCCGGGGTCTGGCTTTGCATTTCCGTGATGGCCTGTCGAGCCAGCCGAGTTGCGGCCACATTGATTTCGTAGGCCAGATCCTGCAGTCCGAAATCGGTCAGAGCGATGCGAGTGGCCGTAAAGGTGTTGGTGGAGATGAAGTCGGCGCCGGCCTGCAGGTACTCGGCGTGGATTGCCTGAACGACGGCAGGTTGCGTCAAGCAAAGAATGTCGTGGCAGCCCTTGAGGTCTTTGTCATGGTTCCGAAACCGGTCGCCGCCATAATCCGTGTCCGACAGGCCTTCGTTCTGCAGCATGGTGCCCATGGCCCCGTCCAACACCAAGATACGTGTTTGGGCCAATTGGGTCAGCTGCATGTACAAGGAGCTCAACTTCCACCTCGCACGGAAAGCGGGATGCTGCACAGGATCGGCCAAGACGGGCGCCGGTGGCTGGATTCGAAAGGTCGGAGACAGCAGAGGGCGCAGGGCTGGAACAGGATTGTAAGCGATAGCTTCAAGACTGCTTGCAGATTCGGAGATTCCCCGACAACCTGCTCAGGGGCACGAGGGCACAGGCGAAAGGTTTGACTATTCTGTCGAAATGAACTTGCATTCGGGACCGTGCCAGGCAGCCACGGGGTCCGTTCTGCCTGCAGTGCCCCGAGTTCGCGGAATCCCGACACACGGTGCGTGTCCATCTCACGACTGCCGAAGCGGGGTTTTGAGACTATGGTCAAAGGCAACAGCCGATGTTTCCTGGCGCATGCTTGAATCGCCGATTTTTCAAGTCAGATCCCAAGGCTGGACCATGGCGCCGCAGTCCGCGAAAGACAGGGATGCCTCCGGCCCCAGACTGCAACCGGGCTGGGTTGCCCAGTCAGCCGCCAGATTGGGACTTAGCCAGACCTGGTCCAGCGAGAGCGTATCTTCAATGAACAGCATACGGGCTTGGGCAGCGGGCCGTCGAGTGCAACGCAGAGCCGTCTCCACCGCGGCTCGATCATGGGGCTGCACCATAGGCATGGCCGCCTTGCGCAGCCCCATGACTCCGGCTGCCAGCGCATTGGTATAGGTGCTTCGCCAATTGATGGCCTTCAGCAGGCGCGCCGAAATGACATTGGCCAACCCCAATCCATTGGCGTTGCCTTGGGTGCCTTTGGTCAAGGACAAGGCTGCAATTGTCGCAATGTGCGGGTGCGAATCGTCGACCACATCGGGAATGGCATAGCGGCCAATCACGTTGGTGTCCATGCCGGTGCCGGAAATATCCTTGCCCATTTTTCGAACCACCAGCACATCCACGGGCGAAACCGGAATGCGCGGCATGTGGGCGCGTGCGATCTGCAGCAATGCATTTTCCCGATCCCCCCCGAATTCCGTAGCTGGGAGGGCCTGCACGGCAATGGTTTCCTCGCGTGCATTTTCCACCAGGGCCAGACCACCCAGCAGATTGGTGTGCTGCACCTGCAGCTGGGATGCCGTTGCCAGTTTATGCACGAAGGCGTCCAAGCCGCCTTCGTGGTACGCCTGCGCTCCAGTCAGCTTGCCCAAGCCGATGACGCTCATTTTGGCGAGGCCGCTCTCCACCCAGCCCGAAAAACTGGTGTGCGGCTTTATGCGGTTGACCAGAAGGACATGGTCTGCGGCAGCCGAGTCCAATCCTTGATACAGCTGCGGACCATCCGGCACCTTGACCGTTACGCGGACTTCCATGGTCCCTTGTACTGGAGCCCCCACCGTGTCCGGGGTCACTCCCAAGTGTGCCAGCGTTGCTATCTGCCCGGCCGCTGTGCTGCCGCCGTGACTGCCCATGGCGGGGAAAATGTAGGGACTTCCGCCTTGGGCACGCACCGCTGCCACCAGCGCGCAGACTGTCTCGGAAATGTTGGACACGCCCCGGCTCCCACAGCCTATGGCTACGCCCTGGCCGGGTTGTATGGGTTTCAGCAGATCTGTGTCTGCGAGCGTCCGCTGGACTTGATCTCTTGTATCCGGCAGCGGGCTGCCAAGCAGTTCTTGGAATCCCAAAACCAGAGTCTTCGGTAAGGAAGTCGCGAATGTCAGGCCTTGAACCTGGTCAATCAGGGTCTGCATTTCCGGTTCTGAAGCCACTGTCTAAGGCTTTTGTACGGAGGAAGGGATCCATTATGCTTAGTTGCAACGGTTGCACTCCATTTATGCCAGTATGTTTCTTGCAGTCAACGCGAACCGAATTCATCAGAGAACTCCCCCCGGGAGGGGGTGAACTTGGTGTTTCCTGTCATTGGGATTTCTGCAGGCATCCCGAGATTGCATGGCCGCTGACTTGCCCACCCGGTTGCGGTGCGCCCCGCAATGCAGGCGTGGCCTTGCACCAACTGTCTTGCTTATTGCCCCGACACAAGCGACAGGGGCATCTGCCACCAACATTGTAGGCGGCAACAAGGTAATGGCCGATGAGCAGATACGTGAACTCAAGTTGCGGGGTTTTACCCTGGACACTGTTGACGCGTCGGGAAACGTAACCAATCTGCCTCGGTGGAAAATCCGTATCAGCCGTCTTGTGCGGCTTCTACGGGTGGCCTTGGGGACGGCGCAGAAGATCGGGCGGGCCGATGTGGTTTTCCTTATCGTTGCATCCTTTTCGGCGATAGGCTTGGGTTCGTTTTTCTGGGTCGTTTGCAAGATTGCCCGCAAGCCCTTGGTGATGCGCATCACTGGAGGAGACCTAGTGGAGACTTACCTGAAATACGGTGCTTTGGCCCGCGGACTGGCAAATCGAACCTACATGCGTTGCAGCTTGGTGTACGTTGAAACGCAGCAGTTGTACCGAGAATTCAGTGCTTTTGCCAATTTCCGCTGGTTCCCCAATACGAGAAACATCCAGTGCCTCAAACCAAGGCCGCGTGTAGGGATTCACAAGCTGATTTTCCTTGCTCGTCTGGACATGGACAAAGGACTGGGCGAGGTGCTGGATGCATGCCAACATCTACCGAAGAATTGCCATCTTAATGTCTTTGGCCCCAGTATGTCCAACACGGATTTCTCCAGGTTCGAAGATCATCTCCACGCGAGTTACAGGGGTGTCTTGGAGCCGAAGGATGTGCCCCGCGTGCTTGCTGAGCACGACCTCTTGTTGCTTCCCAGTTATTGTGGAAGGGAAGGCTATCCCGGCAGTATTCTGGAAGCCTTTCAGTGCGGAGTGCCCGTCATCGCTACTCGGTGGGGCGGCATTCCCGAACTCGTCGAGCATGAGAAGAACGGATTGCTGGTGGAACCCCGTTCTGCCGGGGAGATCAAGTCTGCCATCGACCGGCTGCTGGAAAATCCCGATCTGTATGGGCAGCTTCGCAGGGGAGCCAAACGGCAGGGAGAGCACTTTCGCAGTACAAGCTGGTATGATCTCATGGATTCGGACCTACGCAGTCTTGTGCCGAATCCCTCGTCTGCCAGATCTGGTCAAGCCAACATTTGACTAAAAGACAACTTGTCCCAATGCTTTAGCAGGGATTGGAGTTCCTGCCGGTTCGTGCATCGCGTTTGGACACTGGCCGTCGACGTGGGGAGATATCCGTATAAGATCAACCTGATGCCTTGCCTATTCCCGTGACGATTTCTGCGCTATTACCTGGCTGGGCGTGTTGTGGGGGCTGGATTTGTCAGATACGGATTTGCGCCTGCGCGGGCGTATTCCGCCGGATCTAGGCAGAATCGCACGTCCTTATTTTCGGAATTTCTGTATGCACCTGATTTTGGATGTTGCATACAGACAATGGGTTAGGTTCTGACACCTTGCATCTCTGATTGGGCTTGGCCCGCTGTTGTTTCGTTTCTGAAAATAGTCAAAACAACAATCATGTTGTCACTTTCTCCCTTGCTTTGGAGAAGACTGGATCTTCTGTCGGTGCCATGCATTGCGTTTTCGTTTTGGGCCTTGGTTGTCTTGGTTCAGATCAAGGTGCAGATATTCATACTAAGCCCGATGTCGGTGCTTTTGTTTGTTTTTCTGTGCTGCCTGCTTCTGCTGGGTTTCATACACTTCCGTTGGTGGAAGAGGATAGGGATGCCAGGAATATTGCTCTTGGCATCCATTGCCTCTTATGTAGCGATTGGTTCCGTGGTGGGGTATCTGGTCGATGCCGACCTGCAGGTCAGAGGAGTGGGACGTCAAGTCTTTTTCCTCCTTGTTACCTTGGCCGCCCTGCTTGGCGGCCGTTCGCTCCTGGAGCGAGCAGGGGTCGAGGCGGTGTTGCTGCGGGTGCTGGCGATCCTGACAGCAAGCTGCATCATTGTTCTGGCCACTCCGGCGCTGCGCTCTATTGGCCTGCTTCCGGAATATCGACTGGACCGCTATACGGGCACTTTCAGCGATCCCAATGACGCTGGCTTCATGGCCTGCATGACGGTGGCGCTAGCGCTGGCATTTCAATCCAGCGGATCGCAAACCCGGCTGCGATATTTGGCCTTGATCTTGGGGTATACAGCAGCTCTCTCTACGGTGTCCCATACGGCCATGGCCGTGCTGGGCGGACTACTGACAATTTTTCTTCTGGTCAGCATTCGTCGCTTAAGGCAGAACTGGCTGCATACCGGACTGGTGGCGCTGTCCATGATGGGCGTTCTGACGTACTTCGTTGTCAATCTGCAGTTGGTTACGCTTGGGCCCGAGGTTGCACCGCCCTCGGAGCCCGTTCCGCCCTCGGCCGCGACTTTGCAGGAAGTCAATGCTTTTCTGACGACTGTCAGAGGCGAGACCAACGGTGTTGGCGGGGACGTACAGCGTCGCACCAACTTGTGGAAAATGGGTGTCGAAAGGATTCGGGCCTCACCGCTCTTCGGTCACGGGTTGCTTGCGCTCGACACCATGGAGGGCGCTTCTATATCAGCTGACGGCAGACCGCACGGTGTCCACAATATGTACCTGATGCTGGTTGGAGAGACGGGCCTGATCCCATTGTCACTCTATGTGTTGTCATTGCTCTTTTTGGTCCGGTTGTCTTGGATCATGCCGGCCTCCTTGGCTCGAGATGCAGTCGTCGGATGGACGATGGTGATGGCTTTATACAGTGTCAACTTCCATCATTTGTTCACTATGGGAACATCCAATTTGTTCATAGGCTTGAGTTGTGCTGGAGCGGGGTTCCTTCTGCAGAACCGTCAAGATCTCGCTCTCGAGCATCACGCCACAGCGCCACAGCGCTCGAATCGCACCGGAGAATAAGGAGAATGTCCCGGTTGAGCATGGCTGAAACGAATTCCATTGCCAGCCTGCCGATTGTCGGTGGTCAAGATGTCGCAGGACGAACATGCCTCCGTTCCCACAACCTATGGCTACGCCTTGGCCGGGCTGTATAGGTTTCAGCGGATCTGTGTCTGCGGGCGCCCGTCGAACTTGGCCTCTTGCTATACTGTGCCCAAGATTGTCGGCGATACTGGACACATAGTTTCGGTAGGTATGGAATCGGAATTTCTGTATGCACCTGATTTTGGATGTTGCATACAGACAATGGGTTAGGTTCTGACACCTTGCATCTCTGATTGGGCTTGGCCCGCTGTTGTTTCGTTTCTGAAAATAGTCAAAACAACAATCATGTTGTCACTTTCTCCCTTGCTTTGGAGAAGACTGGATCTTCTGTCGGTGCCATGCATTGCGTTTTCGTTTTGGGCCTTGGTTGTCTTGGTTCAGATCAAGGTGCAGATATTCATACTAAGCCCGATGTCGGTGCTTTTGTTTGTTTTTCTGTGCTGCCTGCTTCTGCTGGGTTTCACACACTTCCGTTGGTGGAAGAGGATAGGGATGCCAGGAATATTGCTCTTGGCATCCATTGCCTCTTATGTAGCGATTGGTTCCGTGGTGGGGTATCTGGTCGATGCCGACCTGCAGGTCAGAGGAGTGGGACGTCAAGTCTTTTTCCTCCTTGTTACCTTGGCCGCCCTGCTTGGCGGCCGTTCGCTCCTGGAGCGAGCAGGGGTCGAGGCGGTGTTGCTGCGGGTGCTGGCGATCCTGACAGCAAGCTGCATCATTGTTCTGGCCACTCCGGCGCTGCGCTCTATTGGCCTGCTTCCGGAATATCGACTGGATCGCTATACGGGCACTTTCAGTGGTCCCAATGACGCTGGCTTCATGGCCTGCATGACGGTGGCCCTAGCGCTGGCATTTCAATCCAGCGGATCGCAAACCCGGCTGCGATATTTGGCCTTGATCTTGGGGTATACAGCAGCTCTTTCTACGGTGTCCCATACGGCCATGGCCGTGCTGGGCGGACTACTGACAATTTTTCTTCTGGTCAGCATTCGTCGCTTAAGGCAGAACTGGCTGCATACCGGACTGGTGGCGCTGTCCATGATGGGCGTTCTGACGTACTTCGTTGTCAATCTGCAGTTGATTACGCTTGGGCCCGGGGTTGCACCGTCCTCGGAGCCCGTTCCGCCCTCGGCACCCGTTCCACCCTCGGCACCCGTTCCACCCTCGGAGCCCATTCCGCCCTCGGAGCCCGTTCCGTCCTCGGCCGCGACTTTGCAGGAAGTCAATGCTTTTCTGACGACTGTCAGAGGCGAGACCAACTCTGTTGGCGGGGGAGTGCAGCGTCGCACCAACTTGTGGAAAATGGGTGTCGAAAGGATTCGGGCCTCACCGCTCTTCGGTCACGGGTTGCTTGCGCTCCACACCATGGAGGGCGCTCCTATATCAGCTGACGGCAGATCGTACGGTGTCCACAATATGTACCTGATGCTGGTTGGAGAGACGGGCCTGATCCCATTGTCACTCTATGTGTTGTCATTGCTCTTTTTGGTCCGGTTGTCTTGGATCATGCCGACCTCCTTGGCTCGAGATGCAGTCGTCGGATGGACGATGGTGATGACTGTATACAGTGTCAACTTCCATCATTTGTTCACTATGGGAACATCCAATTTGTTCATAGGCTTGAGTTGTGCTGGAGCGGGGTTCCTTCTGCAGAACCGCCAAGACCTCGCTCTCGGGCATCACGCCACAGCGCCACAGCGCTCGAATCGCACCGGAGAATAAGGAGAATGTCCCGGTTGAGCATGGCTGAAACGAATTCCATTGCCAGCCTGCCGATTGTCGGTGGTCAAGATGTCGCAGGACGAACATGCCTCCGTCCTGCAATCCGGAAAACCGACCTCCTCGGCTGGACAAACCGGCTTGTCCATAGGCATTGGCAAAATACACGAACGACACTGTACAGTCTCGCCACCTCCCTGTCGCGTTGCCCCTTAGGGGACGTGACAGTGTACCTTTGCGGCAATGTGCTTTCTACGTGGCAGACGCAACATCTCATCATGATTGCGATTCACGGCGAGGACACGGCCGCCAAAACAGACGCAGCGGGTCTGGAATCATTACTTGCGCGATACGCAATGGTATGATGGACAATTTGGTTGCAGATTTGTAGATCCGGGATTCAGTTGCATATATCTCGCGACTGGAAGTTGTATTGTCGAGGGATTGCCGGTAAATGTACACAGCGGCTGTCATAGGTACTGGATTCATATCGGCCAAAAACCACTTGCCGGCTTGGATGCGGTTGCAGCGCAAGGTGAAGGTTGTTGCCGTCTGCGATCTGGACCGAGACCGAGCCGAAACAGTAAGTCGTACATTCGGAATCCCGGCTGTATATACGGACGTTCAGCAGATGCTCGAGACGGAACGTCCCGACTTCGTTGACATATGTACGCCACCCAGTACGCATGCCAACATAGCAGTGGCGGCGCTGAAAGCGGATTCGCACGTCCTGATCGAGAAGCCCATGGCGATGAATGTAGAGGAATGCGACGCAATCATCAGAGCCGAGCGGGAGTCCACGAGTCGAGTTGAGGTGGCTCATACAGACCTCTTTCATCCGTCCGTGACCGAAGCGCAAAATCGGATCAAGCGCGGGGATATTGGAGATTTCACCGGGATGCGCATCTTCTATTGCACACCGGTCACCTTGAACACCACAGATCCCGACCACTTCGCCAATCGACTGCCTGGTGGAGCCATAGGTGAGACAGGACCCCATGTTGTCTATCTCACTCAGGCATTTGTCGGCCATATCCGTGATGTCTGGGTGCAGGGCCAAAAACTCTTGCCAGAGTATCCTTGGTCTCCATTTGAGGATTACAGACTGGAACTTGCAGGCGACCGCACCAGCAGCAGCGTTGTGCTGACGTTCACTTCTAGGCATTCGGGCTATTGGGTGGAGCTGTGGGGCACCGAGGGTGTACTCAAAATTGACATGCAGAGCAAAGTGCTTGTTGACTATCGCAGAGTAAACCAGTCTCCGTGGGGGATCGGCTTTTCCGCTTTCAGAGAGGCTGCCCAGATCGCCTCAGGCGCCTTCGCCAATGGCACTGGCTATCTCACAGGCCGTTTCAGGAACACCCATGACAGACTCGTTCAGGGATTCTTCCAGCGCGGTGTCGAGGGACTTGCCCCAGTCGCGTCAGCGGAAGACGGCCGCAATACTGTGCAGGTAATGGGCACCATCAGCGAACGGCTGCAATCCCGGGTGCAGTAGAGGGGATACTCACACTTCCGTCATACGATGAAGGCCTCCATTGCAATTCCAGGCGTATCCTGTTCACGTCAGCCGTGCCTTGGTTCCGGGTGAGATATGCCAGGCGATAGAGCACGCTCTGCCTTGAGGGGATCAATCTGCCCTGCGCCTGCCGGCAGCCTGCTGGCGCTTTCGGCAGCGTTACTGTATGCGGCACGAGAGGCAAGTTGCAACGTCTGGATGGAAATCTCGTCCGGAATTTGAAAGACTCAACGCTCCAGTACGTTCTTCAAGTCTCTGCTGCTAGGGTGCAGGTGATTTTTGTCGATCTGCCGTGGGCTCCATTTTTGTTTTAGCGCTTGCTTGCGCCGCAGACGATCGGGAAGAAAAGCAACATGGAACTGCCAGACAGTGATCCACAGTCGTTGAAGTCTGCGGATTCCCGAGCAAAGTCCCCTCGCGTGTCGGTCATCATCCCAGCCCGCAATGCGGAAGCGACTATCGCTGCCACCCTTGATGCATTGTTGTCTCAGGACTATGCAGGACAAATCGAGATTGTCGTTGCCGACGGCTCCGACACCTCGGCGACATCTGAAATGATCCATCGATCCTACCCATCGGTACGGCTGATACCCAATCCGGAAAAACTCCTTGTGCCTGGTGTTGTCTCGGCGCTTCAGATTGCCACCGGAGACATCCTGATGCGCTGCGACGCGCATACAATGTTCCCTCCTGGCTACATAAGCCGCGCTGTAGAAACGCTGGAGCGGACAGGAGCGGCCAATGTTGGCGGACGGCAGCAAGCGGTCGGAACCACCTGGTTTGGACGCGCCACGGCGCTGGCCATGAACACCTCCTTGGGATCAGGCGACGCGCGCCATCGCATAGGAGGGCAGGAGGGGGCCGTCGACACTGCCTTTTTAGGTACATTCCGACGCGAGACGCTGGAGGAGGTTGGGGGATACAATCGCTCTTTGATCCGCAACGAGGACTATGAGTTCAACTACCGGTTGCGCAAGCTGGGCAAAACCGTCTGGTTTGATCCCGCGTTGGTCGTGTATTACTGTCCTCGCAGCACTCCATGGACCTTGGTGCAGCAGTACTTCCACTACGGCCAAGGAAAGCTGACGGTGATCAGAAAACATCCGGCCTCTGTGCGCTACCGGCATCTTGCCGCTCCCGGATTGGTGCTGGCCTTGATGGTTGGGGTGGTGCTGGCTCTGTTCGGGCATGCGTGGTGGGTGACAGGCATTCTGGGCGCATACCTTGCGGTCATAATGGTTGGGTCGGTGATGGTGGGCTTTCGGCGACGGGATACAGCGGCTGTCCTTCTTCCACTAGCCTTGGCCATCATGCATCTGAGCTGGGGCCTCGGTTTCTTCTTTTTGGAGAGAACACAACAATCGCGCCGTTGATTTTGATGCGCCAAGGCCGAAAATCCGCGAAAGCCACTTTGCAGTTGGCCTCTTGTGTTGCAGTTGCACCATGATGACGCAGGCATGAGCCTCCGGTGGCAATCCCAGTCTGCATGCAGGCCGCCCGGCAGAATTTGCCGGTTTGCGATTTCCGGCCTCCGCAAGCCGAAGCTTCTCCATTGGTAGCCATGCGTCCCAAGAAGCCCGCAACAGCGGATGCGCTGCACGCTCCGCGTACAACCGCCGGCGAGGACGTGTCCGTAGTGTTTGGGACCTTGGTCGGTGTGGCGGCGCTGGGTCTCCTGATACAGGGCCTTCTGGCCTATACACTCCTTCCCGCGGGAAGAGGCGCCTACGCTGTCTGCATCGTGTTTGGGACCTTGTTGGGTTTGCTCTTCACACCGGGCACTCCGCAAGGCACGCAGTATTTCGTCATGGCGAAACGCATCAGCGTTTCGCAAGGCGTGTCCGCTGCCCTGCTCATTGGCCTTGTCGGCGGCAGCTTGGCCACTGTGTTGGCAATTCCTCTGATCTACAGCGACATTGCCTTCTTCCAGCAGGCGGAGACGCACACGTTCCTTCTGGCGTTGGTGTTGGTTCCGCTCACATCGCTCTCGCTCTCGCTGGATCATCAGCTTATTGCCCACAGACGCTTCAAGCGCTGGGCAGTCTTTTCCATGCTTCGTACCGTGACCAATGTACTTGCAATTCTGATTCTGGTCTGGCGCCAGGGACTGGGGGTCGATGGCGCCATTCTGGCGTTTGCCATCAGCCATGGCGTCATGATAGCCTCTTGCTTTCTGGATCTGCGGCGACATTGCGGTCTGGTCTTTGAAATGCCGGGCCGTTTGAACTTCATCCGCATTCTAGGCTATGGATTGAAATATCACGTGGCGCGGATCGGAAATGCCGTGGAACCGCAAATCGGCGTTGTCGCTCTGGGAGTGATCTCGGACCAAGTCGAAATTGGACTGTTCTCTGCCGCGATCACGCTCATGTTGGGATTCATGCTGATCTCCAACTCGGTCGGCAACGTGCTGCTGCCCCGCATCGCAAGTCTGGAGCGCAGCGCACTGGTCGCGCTCTGCCTGCGCCTTGTCTGTGCAGTCACGGCGGTTGCCCTCCTTGCCTTGCTCGCCCTCAGCAAACCCTTGGTGCATCTCCTGTTGTCGGAAGCCTTCCTGCCGGTGATCCCTCTGCTGTGGATGCTCGCCCCGGGCATATTTGCCTATGCCAGCTCTGGACTGTTCATGACGCACTTCAAGGGCGTCAACCGCCCGGATGTCTGTTCGTGGGCCACTTTTCTGGGTGCGGGCGTCAATCTCGGTGCACTGTTGCTGCTCTACCCCAAACTTGGGGTCCAGGCGGCCGCTTGGGCCATGACCTTGGGCATGGTGTCCCGCTGTGCCTTTCTCTCGATAGTGTTCCGTCGCGTGACTCGAATGACCTGGCCCGCGATCTGGCTGCCGCGTCCCAGTGACGCAAGCTTCCTGTGGGCTGCAGGGCAAGCTATGCTTGCCCGCGGCGTCAAGGGATAAGGCTGCGACTTGATACGCCAATCCGTCAGGGCCGAAAACAGGCGGACGCTGCAACTTCGCCCCAAGGCAAGGAAAACGACATTGAATAAGGAAGCTTGCTCTAGGCCCAATGTCCTGTTTGTGGGTCCCATGCCGGAGGCTGAGAATTCCGACACCAATGTCATTGGGGGGAACAAAGTGCTGGCCGCGGAGTCGGTGCGCGCATTGGAAGCCCGGGAATTTGATCTGTATGTTCTCGACACGTCAGGAGGCGTGACCAATCTGTCCGCTTGGCAAATCCAGTTCAATCGTCTCGTGCGGATCCTGCGGGTAGTATGGGGAGTTGTGAAGAACATCCGGCGCTCTCATGTCGTGTTTCTCCTCATTACGCCTTATTCGGCAATATTCATGGCTTCGTCTCTATGGATCATTTGCGCAATCGCACGCAGACCTCTCGTTCTGCGATTCTCCGGATCCGGCTTGGCGGTAACGTACCGGAAATACAACGTCTGGGCCCGTTGGCTGGCGGAGAGAACCTATATGCGCTCTGCGTTGGTGTATGTCGAAACGCAGCAGTTATGTCGGATCTTCGGTCATCGGGCCAATTTTCGCTGGTTTCCCAATACGAGAGATCTCAAGGTGCCCAACACAGGCAGGCATGACAAGATCAACAAGCTTGTCTTTCTGGCTCAACTGCACATGGACAAAGGACTGAACGAGGCCCTTGATGCCTGCCGTCACTTGCCTGAGGACTGTCATCTCAATGTCTATGGACCCCGTATGTCCGACACGGACTTCTCGCACTTTGAGAATCATCCCCGAGCGACCTACAGAGGTGTTCTGAAGTCGGCAGAAGTGCCTCGGGTGCTCGTTGAACACGATCTGCTGCTGTTTCCCAGCTACTGCCGCCGCGAGGGCTATCCAGGCGTCGTTCTCGAGGCGTTTCAGTGCGGCTTGCCTGTCATCGCGGCCAAGTGGAGCGGCGTTCCCGAGCTGGTCGAGCATGAAGAGAGCGGGCTGCTGGTGGAACCCCGTTCCGCCGCCGCAGTTCAGTCCGCGATCGAGCGGCTGTTGGAAAATCCCGATCTGTATCGCCGGCTGCGCGCAGGGGCCAACCGTCGGGGAGAACACTTTCGCAGCACAAATTGGTACGATCGCGTGGCCTCGGACTTGCGTGACATATGCCAACAGTAGACTCCGACTGGAGAGGCGGGCCAATCGGCTCGACGCTGGCCGGATATGCCGTCTCCATTGTTGCCTTCCGGTTGTCTGTCACTGGAGGCAAACGCCTGGCTGCCTCTTGGGTCCGCAGGACGAGCAGGGAAGAATGTGCTGGGGACAGGGGCGATTTCATCTGGAAGACGGGTATCCGTCTTGGCGTCTGGCAGCGCGATCTCTGTTATATATAATGGACGGATCTCGACGACACAATCCACAACAAAGAGGACCTGCAATGACTCACCCGCGCGCACTGTCACGACGTCAGTTCTTGCACATGACCGGGACTGCTGCAGCCGGAGCGCTGCTGGCCGCCTGCGTGGCCCCCGAAGTTCCCGCGGCCGGCGCGAACGATGCCGGGCCGGCCAGGGAGAAGACAACCCTGAACCACTGGGGATTCTCCGGCCCGACTTGGGAAGCTGTATGGAAGGCCGTACCCGACACGCTGCCTTACGTTGAGGTGAACCCGACTGAAATTGGGGACATTGTCTTTGGAGACCAGAAATTCATGACAGCCGTGTCCGCAGGCACCGGTCCTGACACGGCCATGCAGAACCGCCACACCTTCCTGCAATTCGCCGCCAAGGGACTCTATCAGGACATTACGGACCGTTTTGACGCCTCCAGTCTGAATCGGGACGACTACACTCCCGTACAGCTGGACGAGACCGTCTGGGAGGGCAAGATCTACGGCCTGCCGTGGGGCACGGACGTGCGCTACCTATACTGGAACAAGGACCACTACGCCGAAGTGGGTCTGAATCCCGAGTCGCCGCCTACCACCTGGGCCGAGCTGGAGGCCTACACCGAAGCCTTGAATGTCGGCTCCGGCGACAATGTGGATCGGTACGGGTTTGTGCCTTATCTGTACGGCAACTCCTGGATGTGGCTGTATGGCTTTCTGGCGGATGCGCCCGCCATCAGCGACGACAAGCGCACCATTCTGTGCGATGATCCGCTGTGGATTGACACCCTGACCTGGATGGTCAATTTCTACGACAACTATGTAGGCGATTTTGAATTGGCCAACGCCTTCAGCCAGTCCATTCAGGCCTCCGGGTTGGGTCAGCCTTTCGTGGCCGGCAAGACCTCCATGTCCGCTCACGGCAACTGGTTTGTGGGCGATCTGCTACGTTCGCCAGGCGTGAACTGGGGCGCTGCCCCCATGCCCATTCCGCCGGGAGGCGTCAAGAGCACATGGTCCTGCGGCTTCTCCATCGTGATGGCCCCGGGTTCGGAACAGCCCGATTCGGCGTTTGAGGTTATGCAGTGGCTGACCGGCATTCCGGGCTGGGAAGCCTTGGCCGCCGCGGATCTGGCACAGACGCAGCGCACTTGGGAGCGGGAACAGATAGAGGGCGAACCACAATTCTGGCCAAGTTTGGCCTGCTACCTGCCGGCTCTTGAATCCATGGAACGGCAATACATCCCGCACTTGGGCGAAACCGAACGGCAAGCCTGGGATCTGACCCTGGATGCCTTGCAGAATTGGACGCACGGTTGCGGCAGCGAAATGGGTGTGGCTGCGCTGCAGTACTGGGTGGAAATGGACAACGCCGCACGGCAGGCTCTCTCTCATGCCATGAGCCCGGAGGAGGCCATGCTGAAGTGCAAAGCCTTGGTCCAGAAAGCCACGGACGAAGCGTGGGAGGCCATTGACAACGCCTAGTCTGATGTGAGGTCGAACGCTGTCTGTCAAGAGTGACGGTCGGGCGACTGGCAGTGTGCCTATTCAGGTGCGAGGCTCTTGGCTCTGCGGGTTATGACAGCTACTTCAACGTCGGCTCCAACCTCTTGGCGGCATTCGCTGCGGGGCCGCGAGACGCTGGCCTTCTACGCCTTCATTGCCCCTTGGGTCCTAGGATTTCTGGTCTTCATTGCGGGACCGATTCTGGTCTCCCTAGGATTGGGGCTTGCCCGCTATGATGCCATCCTGCCTGCCAAGTGGGTGGGGATGCGGCATTTTCAGGATCTCGTTGCGGATCCGCTGTTCTGGACCAGTCTGGGCAACACGATCTACATCGTGCTGCTGGCCGTGCCATTGGGCATGGTCGTCTCCTTCGTCATCGCCCTGTTGCTGAATCAGAAGGTGCAGGGCATGGCTGCCTACCGCACAGGGTATTTCATACCTTCCATCGTGCCTGCCGTGGCGTCGGCGGCCCTGTGGCTCTACCTGCTGCAGCCGCAGTGGGGACTAGTGAACGGCACTCTGGCCCTCTTGGGCATCAAGGGGCCGGGCTGGCTGGCTTCCACCGTTTGGTCAAAACCCTCCATCATCATGCTAATGGTGTGGGCTTCGGGCGGCACCATGATCATTTACTTGGCCGGCCTGCAGGACATTCCCGAATCCCTGTATGAGGCAGCCGCCATCGACGGCGCCCATGCCCTAGGCCGGCTGTGGCATGTCACCCTGCCACTGATGACCCCCACCATCTTCTTCACTCTGGTAATGGGCATCATCGGTACCTTCCAAGTCTTTTCGGTGGTCTTTGTGCTGACGGACGGCATGGGCGGTCCGCTCAACTCCACCCTGGTCTATCTAGTGTATGTCTATCGCAACGCCTTTGTGTTCTTCCGCATGGGATACGCTTCCGCCATGTCCCTGATCCTGTTCTTGATCATTCTGGCGTTGACTCTGCTCAACTTCCGCTTTGCAGGGCGCTGGGTCCATGCCGAAATGGACCTTTCCTGACCGTGGCCACAGACACCCGTGTGTCGGCCGCGGAACCGACGTCCATGGTCACAGGCCTCGGGGCGCGCCTTCAGGTCCGAAGCGGGGCTGCCGCCTTGCTCAAGCATCTGTTGCTGCTGATTGGGGCCGCCTTCTTTGTGGTGCCTCTCGTGTTCATGGTCTCCACTTCCCTGAAGGCCCTGCGCCAGATTGCCCAGTTCCCGCCCGAACTGATACCCAATCCTGTCATCTGGCGCAACTACAGCGAAGTGTTCTACTACGCGCCCATGCACCGGTATTTCCTCAACACCTTCATCTTGGTGGTGCCTGCGATCTTCGGCGCGATCTTCACCTCCTCCCTAGCGGCCTACGCATTCGCTCGCTTGCGGGCCCCGGGTCGCAACGTGATCTTCATGGTGTTGCTTTCCACGATGATGGTGCCGGCTTTCGTGACCATGATCCCCACCTACATTCTCTTCGCCGAACTGGGCTGGGTCGGGGGGTTCAAGCCATTGACCATCCCGTATCTGGCGGGCAGTGCGTTCTTTGTCTTTCTGCTGCGCCAGTTCTTTCTGACCATCCCCCGGGAGCTGGAGGACGCCGCTTTCATTGACGGCGCGGGCCGGCTGCGCATCTACACGCATGTGGTGTTGCCCTTGGCCAAGCCAGCGCTGGCCACCGTCACCATCTTTGCGTTCATGGGCAGTTGGAACGAATACATGGGACCGCTGATCTACCTGAGCAACAAGGATCAATACGTGCTCTCCTTGGGACTGCAAGTCTTCACGCAGGTGAATCGACAAGAGTGGGGCCTCCTGATGGCGGCCTCCACCCTGATGGTGGCTCCCGTCATCCTGGTGTTTTTCTTGGCCCAGAAGCACTTTGTACAAGGCATCACCATGAGCGGCATCAAGGGCTGAGCCCTCGGAATTCACTCGGCAAGGCAAGGACCCGTCACCATGAGCGAAAGACATGACCGGTATGCCCGCGACGGCTTTCACCTGCAGGTGGAGCCCATTCTGTCCGTGGACTGTGTCGCCGCGGCCGTTGCCGGCATGGATCAGATCCGACACGGTGTATATGACACGGGTGTCGCCCCGGACCCGTCTCAGTGGGAGCCCGGCGACGATCCGGCCCTGCTCTGCAAGATCGAGATGCCGCAAAAGGCGTCCCAAGGCATTCGGGCGCTGGTGGCGGATGCGGGTCTCGGCGCATATGTGGCCGACGCGACCGGCGCGCAGACCGTGCAGGTGTGGTGGACGCAACTGCTGTACAAACCCAGCGCCTCGGGACAAAGCGCGCCGGTGATCGGTTGGCATCAGGATCGGTTTTTCTGGCGCGCCTGGGAGGAGGGCAGCGATCTCTTCACTGCGTGGGTGGCGCTCTCGGATGTGAGCGCCGCTTCGGGTCCCATGAAATTCGTGCCGGGATCCCATCATTGGGGATTCAGGGCGCAGGGGGCCTTTCAGACCGACGACATCGAGGCCACTCGGGACATGATTACCGTGCCCGAAGGGGAAAGCTGGCGGGAAGTATCCGCCATTTTGCCCCCCGGTGGCGTGAGCGTCCATCACAATCTGATATTCCATGGTTCGGCTCCCAATCAGTCGGGGCGGCCGCGACGCAGTCTGGCCATTCACATGCGGGCGCAGAACTCCACTCCGGTCGACGGCAGACGCGAAGGGCTGACCCGACACATCGACAATCTGGACTACTGTCCCATTATCTTTGGACAAGCTGCGGATTTCCGCGATCTGAATTCATGACGTCTTGATGCGAACGGCGTGCCGGATTCTGCCCGGCGCCCCACGGCCCGCTGCATATGGGGGACCGGACAGGCCTCGTCGCGTGGACTCAGAGTCGTATCCAAACTACAACTGCCGCCCAGCGACGGCTTGAAAAAATTGGTCGTGAGGCTCCTGTTTCGCCTTGCTCCGTCTTCAACCGGAATTTGCCTGTGCGAAACGGCTTGGCTTTCCGAGGGCGTGGTCCACGGTCGCCCGCTTGGTATCTCTCTGCGGAATCCCCGCGGCAGAGGGGATCAGGGCGCACCTTGGGAATCGTTTGATGCCGAATGTTCCGGAGGCTGGCATATTTGCACCATGGCCATGGGATCCCCATCCGATGACCCCATGGCCTTCAAGGTGTCGCCGATGGTCGGTATTTGCTCCCGAGTCATGCATTCCAGATCTTGGCGGCACAATGCCAGATCCGACGGTGTCAACTTGGCGTTGGCCAGCAGGGCCTGACGGTGCCCTTTCACCTTGCTCTCTGCAAGTAGGGCATCCATTCTCGTGCGTACCATTGTTTCCGCCATGATCAGTTCCTCCAAAGTGGCGATGCGGGACCATTCCTCATCCAGTTGCCCGGGTGTCCATCCCAGACTATTGTCCAGTGTCCGCCGGGCCAAGGTGGCAATTCCAAATTCAATCAGCGCTCATTGCAGGTCAGTATAGGCGGAGCCTGTCATCCAGAGGCGCAAGGCCGTGGCATAGGCGTCGCCCCGCGGCCCTTCGATGCGCTCGATCTCAAACAACGTGTGCAAGAGCGGGCGGTCCGGGATCTTTTCCGCCGCCATGTGACGCATGTCGTAATAGTACTAGGGAAAAGACAGCTTGTAGGTGCCGGATGCGAACCCCACCAGTAGATGGTGCATGGCATAGGCCGCCTGACGTAGCACGATCAGCGCATCGGTACTGGACTGGAATTCCGCCAGGAACAGCATTTGCGGCCCCTTTTGCGTCCGGAAGGACCAAGCATGATCCGAAATGCGCTGGGTCAATTCCGCCGTGGTACTCTACACTGTGTTGCTGAATTGAATCCGGATCCACTGCCCCCAGATTCTCCCGCTCGCTCAGTTCCGCGATCCACTCTCCGTTCGCTTCCGGTCGCAAATGGAACTTTTTGAGCCTGTTGTCATGCAAAGCCATATTTTCGTTCGTTTTGTACCTCTTGCCCCTGTTTCCTGCGTGCGCGTCCGAAATTATACTGGTCCGCGGCATCGCGCGGATTTCACCCCTTTGCAGTCCTGCATCTAGAATAGGGTACATTGAGAGCTGCCGTGTCCAATTTGGGGCATGGCTTTGTCAAGGAGGCAGCTTCTTCATGATTATCCGTCTGCTATTGCCTGTCTTGGTTGCTGTAACGGCCATTTTTCTGCTGGGAGCCTGCGCAGTCGCTCCTCCCACCGATGCGGAAACAATGCCAGAGGAGTTGACAACGGTCGATTCGCCCTTGCCTGTGGCGGATGGAGGAATTGAAGTGCCCGACATTGAGGCCGGGAAATTCAATGTGGCATTCGTGTATGTAGGCCCCATCGGCGATGGTGGCTGGAACTATGCACACAATACCGGCCGCCTCTATCTAGAGGAGAATGTCGAGAATGTACACACTGTGTACCTTGAATCCGTTCCGGAAGGCGCCGATGGAGAACGGACCATCCGCAATTTGGCCCGCAAGGGGTTTGACGCGATTTTCACCACTTCCTTTGGCTACATGGATGCCACGGAACTGGTTGCGGACGAGTTTCCGGATCAGTATTTTGTGCATATCTCGGGCTTCAAGCACAACGACAGCAACTTTGCCAGTCTCTTCGGCGCCATGGAAAATGCGAAGTATCTGGCGGGCATGGCCGCGGGATCCCGCGCCGCTGAAGACGGCAGCTACCGTGTGGGCTATATCGGCCCTTTCCCCATTCCAGAGATTGTGCGTCTGGGCAATGCCCTGACTCTGGGCATGCGCCGTACCTGCCCCACCTGCGAAATGGATGTGCGCTGGATTTTCTCCTGGTTCGATCCGGCTGGGGAGGCTGAAGCGGCGCAGTCCCTGATGGATGCAGGCGCCACCGTGGTGGTTTCTGGAGCCGACACCACAATTCCCCTGCAGACCTCTGCCGAAAACGACTTGTACGGCATCCCCGGCAACAGCGCCAACGGCTGCTCGGCTGCCCCCGATGCCTGTCTGGGCGTGCCCTACTGGAACTGGGGACCGGCATACGTCAGCCTAGTGGAAGACATGATGGCGGATGCATTCGAGCCCCAGGATTACTATTTGGATTCAGTGGATGGCATTGTAGGTTTCTACGGTTTCATGGAGAATGAAGTCCCGCAAGGCTCTATTCCATCCCACACGATTCCGGAAATCGATGACGTAGTGTCGCAGATGAACGACGGGACCTTCGATCGCTTCAGCATCTTCACGGGACCTCTGAACGACAATCAGGGCAACGAGGTGGTGCCGGCGGACACGGTGCTGACCCAGTCGGATCTGGAGGGCATTGACAGCGAGTTGGGCGCGCTGCTGGGCCGTCCGGGCTGCACCATCTGCATGAGTTGGCTGGTTGAAGGCTTTGTGGAGGACGCGGCCGTACCGCAGTAATCCGCCTCGTGAGGGGCCTAGGTCCCTCCTTACTTCCGCAATATGTGACGGTTCAAGCCCCTCATCTCTGTAGGTGGGGGGCTTTGTCTTGCTTGCGGCCTTTTGACCATGGACATCTTGCCGACCCCCGGCTTCGCCGCGACTGATCTCATGGTCGAGATGCGTGGCATCTGCAAGACCTTCCCCGGTGTAGTCGCCAACGACCAGGTGGATCTGGAAGTACCTCAAGGCAGCGTCCATGCCATTCTGGGCGAAAACGGGGCGGGCAAGTCCACTCTGATGCATATTCTGTCCGGGCTGTATCGCCCGACCGCAGGGAACATCTGGGTGGAAGGCACACTGCAGCATTTCAGTGCACCGCTGGACGCGATCAAAGCGGGCATCGGCATGGTGCATCAACACTTCATGTTGGCCGAAACTCTGACTGTGGCCGAGAATGTGGTGCTGGGGGACCGGAACCTGGGCTTCCGCTTTGCACCGGCCCGGGTGCGGGACACAGTCGCCGCCCTGGCCCGCAAGACAGGCATGGACGTGGATCCGGATGCCTACATCTGGCAGCTCTCCGTCGGGGAACAGCAGCGAGTGGAAATCATCAAGATGCTCTACCGCGGGGCCCGGGTGCTGATTCTGGACGAGCCTACGGCAGTGCTGGCCCCGCAGGAACGGACTCAGCTTTTCCGTCAGATTCGACACATGGCCTCAGTCGGCCACACCATTCTCTTCATTTCCCACAAACTGGATGAAGTGATGGCGCTGGCGGACATGGTTACGGTCATGCGCGCCGGCAAGGCGGTAGCGACGACGCTGACTCAAGACACCAGCCAGGCAGAACTGGTGCGCATGATGGTAGGCCGGCCTGTGCTCTTTGACTTTGACCGGACCAAGACGCAAATCGGAGATGTCTGTCTGCGTCTGGAGGATCTGCAGGTGCGCAATGAAAGGGGCGCTCTGGCGGTGAAAGGAGTCTCCTTGGAAGTGCGTGCCGGGGAGATTTTGGGCATCGCCGGGGTGGCCGGCAACGGGCAACGGGAATTGGCCGAGGCCATTACGGGCCTGCGGTCTGCAACGCAAGGCATGGTGCAGGTTGCAGGGCAAGATCTGACTCAAGGCCATCCTCGCGAGATTATCGATGCAGGAGTGGCCCACGTGCCACCGGATCGCCAACGCACAGGGTCCGCGCCCAGCCTGTCCCTGATTCAGAACTTAGCCCTCAAGGAATATCGCACCGCACAGCCGGGACAGTTCATATCCCGTAGCCAGCAGGCCCAGCGAGCCGCAGATCTGCTCAAACGCTACGAGGTAGTGGCGGCTTCTCCGGAATTGCCAGCCCGACTGTTGAGCGGAGGCAATCTTCAGAAGCTGATCTTGGCCCGGGAGCTGTCGGCTCCGATCAGAGTGTTGATTGCCTCTTCCCCGACCCGGGGACTGGATATCGGCGCAATCGAAAGCGTTCAGAAGACGCTCCTCGCACAGAAGAGGCTGGGGCTGGCCATTCTGCTCATCTCGGAAGATCTGGACGAGGTATTGGCCCTGAGTGACCGCATAGCCGTCATGTACGAAGGCAAACTGCAGGGCCCTCTGCATGCTGCGGGCATTGACATGGATGCCGTAGGCTTGATGATGGCCGGCGCCAATCGCCAGGAGGCATGATGGCGATTCTGTCTGCCGGTCGCATTCGATCTCTGCCCCAGATCTCCTTGGAACCCCGCGCCCAACAGTCCCGGGCCGTGGATGCGGGCACTACGGTGGCCCTGTTGTTGTTGGCCTTGGCCTTGGGCGGGATCGTGATTTTGCTGGCAGGTGGCAACCCCTTTGTGATCTATCGCAACATGCTCGTCGCGGCGTTCGGGTCCCAGTGGGGCCTCTCCGACACTCTGGTGAAGTCCACGCCGTTGATCCTGGCTACGTTGGGGGTGTCCCTGGCCTTTCGGATGCGCTTGTGGAACATTGGAGCGGAAGGACAGCTGCTGGTAGGCGCCCTGTGCACCACCGGCGTGGCTCTGCATGTGGTATCGCCAGAGACCAACGGCCTGCTGACCATTCTGCTCATGATTCTGGCCGGTTTTGTCGGCGGCGCCGCGTGGGCCTTCATTCCGGGGTGGTTCAAGGCGCAGTTTGGAGTGAATGAGATCATTTCCTCCCTGATGCTGAACTACGTGGCGCTTTCGCTGCTCAATTTCTTTGTCTTTGGACCTTGGAGCGAGCGCGGCTTTGGCCAGACACCCATGTTTCCCCGCAACGGCTGGATGCCACGCCTAGCCGATTTTGCCGATGTGCTGCCCATGGTGCGTGGCATGACAGTCCATGGCGGTTTGCTGCTGGCTCTCTTGGCCTTCGTCGTGGTTTTTGTGGCGCTGCGCTCCAGCAAGTTCGGATTTGAGATCACCTTGGCCGGCGACAATCCCGAGGCGGCTCGGTATGCGGGTATCCGAATGCATCGCTTGACCGTGTACATCATGGTTCTGAGCGGCGGGTTGGCGGGACTGGCCGGCATGAGCGAAGTGGCCGGCGTTTCCCATCGGCTCTTGAACACGGTCTCTCCCGGGTATGGCTTCACCGCCATCATCGTGGCTTGGCTGGCTCGGCTGGATCCAGTGAGCATCCTCTGGGTGGCCTTCCTGTTTGGCGGGATGCTGGTGGGCGCAGATGAAATATCGTCCGCGGGCATTGCCCAGCTGTTGCAGGGCATCGTCCTGTTTGTCATGGTTAGCGGTGGCCTGCTGCTGCGGTATCGCATCCGCTGGCGTCGAGCGGAACCCCAAGCAGCGAGCGCCGAGGCATGATCCAGATCTTGGCCGCCATTCTCTCGGCGGGAATGCGCTCGGGCACGTCTCTGCTCTTTGCCACCATGGGCGAAATCCATGCGGAGCGGGCCGGCGTCCTGAATCTGGGTGTGGAAGGCATGATGCTGATGGGAGCCATGGCCGGATACGGGATCACGCACAGCACCGGCAATCCCTGGCTGGGACTGGTTGCGGGCATGTTGGCGGGTGGCTGCCTAGCTCTGCTACACGGCCTCGCCTCATTGGTGCTGCGCGCGGATCAGGTGGTCAGCGGCTTGGCGCTGACTTTCCTGGGCAGCGGTCTGAGCGCCGTGCTGGGAGCGCCGCTGGTGGAAGTCCGGCAGGTGCCCAGGCTGCCTACCTGGACTGTGCCGGGGCTCTCCGACATTCCGTTTCTGGGTCCTGTGCTCTTTGATCACAGCGCTGTGGTCTTCCTCGGGTATGCGCTGATTCCTCTGACCTGGTATTTCATCTACCGGACCCGTCCGGGGTTGGAGCTCAGAGCCATTGGCGAGAACCCGGCGGCGGCGGATGCTCAAGGCATTCGGGTCATGCGCCTGCGGCTCCTGCACGTGACCTATGGCGGCGTGCTGGCTGGCAGCGGCGGGGCTGCGCTGAGCTTGGCCGTCACTCCGACCTGGGTTGACAACTTGACGGCAGGCCAAGGCTGGATCGCGGTAGGTCTTGTCATTTTTGCGGGTTGGGATCCGGTGCGCGCCGCGCTGGGATCCTATCTCTTCGGCGCTCTGCGGCGGTTGCCGCTGGACCTGCAGAATTTTGCGTACTTCAAGTCTCATCCGGCTCTGGGACACTACACCAACATGTTGCCGTATCTGGCTACCATCCTAATGCTGCTCTTTGCCTCTTCGACGCTGCTGCGGCGCAAGTTCGGTGCACCCGCTGCCTTGGGTCGCCCTTACGTGCGGGAAGGCAAGGGTGGCTAGCCTGTCGGGCCCCGGGACGTAGCCCGGTGCCTTTGACCCTCCTCTCTTCGATCCCCATCCGTCTCTGCGTGGACCATAATCTGGGCTATGTCCGCTGCCTTGCCCTACACCAAGTACCGGATCTTGATGATAGCCCCGACCAGCTTTTTTCTGGACACGGGCTGTCATGTCCGGATCCTGGAAGAGGCCCGTATGCTGACCCGCATGGGGCACTGGGTGGATATAGCCACATACCGCAACGGAAACGACGTGGCAGATCTGAACATCCATCGTACCCTGCCCATTCCATGGCGGCAACACTATGAGGTGGGATCCAGCCGACACAAGTTCGCCTTCGACGTTCTGCTGGGCTTGACGGTACTGTGGCTGCTTCTGACCCGTAAATTCGATGTGATCCATGGTCATCTGCATGAAGGTGGGCTGATGGGCATTGTGCTGGGCGGTCTTTGGGGCGTGCCGACACTCTGCGATCTGCAGGGCAGTCTCACCGAAGAGATGATCGACCACGGCTTCATCGCGCGGGACCAGTGGATCTACAAGCCTCTCTTGCGACTGGAGAAGTGGATAGTGCGGCGCAGCGGACGGGTAGCGGCCAGTACACCCCAATTCGCCGAGTTGCTGGCTCAGGAATTCGGAGCCTGCCCCGGACGAGTGCGTGTGGTGGCCGACTTTGTGGATGCCGAGATGTTTCAGACCCAGACAGAGGCGGGGCAGGCCCCGGTTGAGGCGTTGCGTCGCCGCTGGCGGTTGCCTCGGAACGCGCAGGTGATTGTGTATCTGGGTCTGCTGGCGCCCTATCAGGGCACGGATCTGCTGCTGGAAGCGATGCCGCAAGTACTGGCGCAAGTCCCGAAAGCGCACCTGCTGCTGATGGGGTATCCCTTCATGGCAAGGTATAGGGCCAAGGCCGAAAGGTTGGGCATAGGCCACGCCGTGACGGTAACCGGACGGATCCCCTATGCCGAAGTGACGATCCACTTGGCGTTGGGCTGCATGGCGGTGGCCCCCAAGCTGTCCCGCACCGAAGGCTTGGGCAAACTGCTCCACTACATGGCCATGGGCCTGCCCACCGTGGCTTTCGACGTGCCGGTCGCCCGATCCTACCTGGCGGATCTGGGCCATTACGCGCAAGTGGGCAGGCCCGAAAGTCTGGCCTGTGAAATCGTGCAGACCCTGCAGTGGATTGCGCAGTGTCCGGAGGCCCATGGCCAGCGGCAGGCGCAACTGCGCCTGCGCGCGCGGGAACACTTCTCCTGGCAATCTACGGGCAACGTGTTGAACGAACTGTATGCGCAGATGCATCCTGCGAGTCCAGATTCGAGGAACATGCGTTAGGGACGAAATGTGACTTAGGCGGATGACAGCGGCCAAGCAATCCCGCCTCTAGGAGAAGCTCATGGATCTTGGGATCGAAGAGGTGAGGGTGGCACGGCACAAAATTGCAGCGAGGCCCGCCCACTTTCTCAAGCATTTCCCTGTCAACGATCGCATTCTGTCTCTGCATCGCTAGCGGCCAACATGCTCGTCAAATTGTTGGAATTGTCAGGGCCTATGCTTTAACATTGCCCTTCCGAAAGGCGGAACGAACGTATTCTGGGCCAATCCTCCGTGTACGAATCTGCACCACTTATCCCGGAGAGCGATTGGGGAGCCGACAGGCACAATGTCACCGACTGGTGCTTGGCCGAGTTCCACAGTCGCTACCAGGACAGTTCCATCACCAAAGACGACATCTGGGAATATCTCTACGGCGTAATGCACGCTCCAGACTGGCGATCCAAGTACCGTCATGACCTGTCACGCAGTCTGCCCCGGGTGCCTCTGGCCAAC
This sequence comes from Caldilineaceae bacterium, assembly GCA_963422415.1. GTDB lineage: Bacteria > Chloroflexota > Anaerolineae > Caldilineales > Caldilineaceae > Bin34. The sequence goes on along the minus strand of OY729430.1, from coordinate 414,502 downwards.
GACTTCGCGGCATTCCGGGCTGCAGGGCGTGCGCTCATGGACCTGCATGTCGGATACGAAACAGTCCCGGAGTGCCCCGATGTGGCCTGCCTCGTAGACAACCGTCCGGACGAAGGCCAAGCCGATCCCGGGGCCTACCATCTGGAACGCAAGATGCGCTGGGGTGGGTCGCGGTCGGAGCCCGACAGATCGGTGCTGCATGTGACCAGCCGTTGCCAGCTGATTGACATCCCGCCGGAAGCGCATACCTATCAGGTCTCTGGACGCTCGCCACTGGCATGGGCAGTCGACCAGCTCGTGATCAAGCATGACAAATCATCGTACATCACCGATGATCCGAACGGCTGGCATGTCTGGGCCGCCGCGCCGTTCGAGCTGATTCGTCACTTGCGACGACTGGCCTACGTCGGCGTCGAGTCCACCCGCATCATCAACGCGTTGCCCCCGTCACTTTAGCTGTCTTGCGGATCCCTTTTGCCTCTTCCCCATCGAGAGCATCCATGCCCTATCTGAACGAAGCCACACAGATGTTGCGTGCGGACGCGGCAACCAACACGGCACGAGGCCACAAGTTCGAGCGGATCATGCTGGCTGCCTTGAGAGATCACCCAGGTGAGTACGGCCCGGCCCGGTTTACGGATCTGTGGCAGTGGAACGACTGGCCCGCTCGCCGAACTCGGCAGCATTCCGGTGACATAGGCATCGACTTGGTTGGGGAGCAGACTCCCGAGTACGGTGGCGGGCTGTGCGCGATCCAATGCAAGTTCTACGACGACAGGAACAAGGTAGCCACATCTGATGTCGACAAGTTCCTGGCCGCGTCTGACAGTGACGAGTGGACCGCGCGCATCTTCGTCGCCACCACTGACTACAGCCGGCCGGCCGAGCAGAAGCTGCGCGATGCCCGCAATACCGAGATCCTTACCGGATCGAAGCTGAACGCGTGGCCGCTGGACTGGCGAGAACTGGTGGATCGCCCGGATCAGGCCATATACGCACCTAGTCGATATACGCCACGACCCGATCAAAGGGATGCCGTGGCCGCGGTGGTCGATGGACTGCGGAGATCCGGACGAGGCCGACTGGTCATGCCGTGCGGAACCGGCAAATCGGTGGTGGCCCTGTGGGCGGCCGAGGAGCTATGTGGGCAGGGCGGACAAGCGCTGTATCTGGTGCCCTCGATCTCGCTGATGGATCAGATCATGCGGGAATGGGCGGCCCAGTGCAGCTTCCGTCATCGGTACCTGGGGGTGTGTTCCGATGCCAAGGTCGGCCGCAAGTCGAGTGACTCCTATGCTTCGTTGAGCGAGCTGGCCATGCCGGTTACCACCGATGTGCAGCGCATCGTGTCGGAGCTGAAACGGGAAATGCCTGCGGCCATGACAACGGTGTTTTGCACCTATCAGTCGCTGCCCAAGGTGTGCGAGGCGCAACAACACGGGGGGCCGTCCTTTGATCTGGTGATCTGTGACGAAGCCCACCGCACCACCGGTGTAACCGAGCAAGGAGACGACACGGGATTGTTTACACTGGTGCACGATGCGGAACAGCTGAAAGCCCGGCGCCGGTTGTACATGACCGCCACCCAGCGCATCTACACCGAGACGGCCAAGCAGCGGGCCACCGGCGACGTGATCTCCATGGATGACGAATCGCTCTATGGTCCGGCGCTGTACGAGATGAAGTTCAGCCACGCCATCGATGCCGGGCTGCTGTCGGATTACGAAGTTGTCGTTATCGGTGTGGCCGAATCGGCCTACGATGACCTGCTGGGGCCCGCAGCCCGCAACGGTGTGGAGGTCACTGCCGCCGACGGCAAGCAGACCACAGTCGACTTCGAGGACATGGTGAAGTTGCTGGGGTGCTGGGACGCGCTGGCTGATCCCGCCACCTTGGGGCCCCGACCTGATCGTGCCGTAGGCGAGGTGGAGCCCGGGGTGGACCCGTGCCGTCGGACCATCGCCTTCACCAACACGGTGCGAGCCTCAAAGCAGGTGGCGGCAGCCTTGACGACTCTCACCCAACGTGCTGTGGCCGCGCGCAGCGCCGAGTCGACCGAACGCGTTTCGTTGTGCCTTGATGCTCATCATGTCGAAGGCGGCATGAACGCCTTTCAGCGTTCATCGAAGTTGGATTGGTTGCGCGACAGCGCCAGCCTCGGCCCCGCCGAGGCCCGCCTGCTGTCCAATGCCCGTTGCCTGAGCGAGGGCGTGGACGTCCCGGCTTTGGATGCAGTGGTGTTCCTGGCCCCCAAACGCTCCGACACCGACATTGTGCAGGCGGTCGGCCGCGTGATGCGGCAAGCCCCGGGCAAGACCTGTGGACACGTGGTGTTGCCTGTCGTCGTGCCCGAGGGCCAGCTCATGCACTCCGACGAGGTGATCGAAGGCAGTGACTTCAAGCAAGTGTTCAGGGTGCTGCGGGCTCTGCGCTCCCATGACGAGCGTTTGGACGTACTGGTCAATTCGCCCCGGAGGGCGGATCGGATACCGATGCGCATACTGGACCGGGTCGTCGTGGAAGACCCGGAAGACCCGGAGTGGGTTCAGGAACGGCTGGCGCTGTCGAATCTGCTCGCAACCAAGATCGCGTCGGCGGTGGTCGATCACGTGGGTGATCGCCAATACTGGCCGTCGTGGGGGCGGCGCACGGCCACGGTCTGCAAGAAGGTCCAGGCTCATCTCGACGCCGCAGCGACCGAGAACCACGCAGTGCAGGAGGCCTTGGTCGAATTCGCCCATGCCATACGCCGCACCTCCATTCCGTCGTTCCGCGACGAGGATGCCCGGGAGATGGTGGCACAGCATGTGGTGACCATCCCTGTCTTTGACGCCTTCTTTGCTCGCAGCCAGTTCGCGAGCCGCAACCCCGTCTCCGTTCACATCAACAAATTGCTGGTCCAACTGGCCGCCGCCGGGGTTGAATTCGACCAGATCACGCAATCTCTGGCCGACACCTATCAGCGCATCGCCCAGGTGATATCGAACGCGGAGGCCAAGGAGAAGCTCGATGTGTTGCGGCAGGTGTACGAGGGGTTCTTCAAGGCTGCCATCCCCGACATGGTGTCGCGGCTGGGGATTGTGTACACGCCACTGCCGGTAGTGGACTTCATGCTCAAAAGTGTGGACGCGGTATGCCGCAAGGAGCTGAATCGCGGTCTCACCGATGATGGGGTGACCATACTCGATCCGTTCACGGGAACCGGCACCTTCATTGCGCGCCTGCTCAGCCTGTGCGACTCTGACGGTCAACCGCTGATCGATGATCACGACGTGGGGCGCAAGTACCGTCACGAATTGCAGGCTACCGAACGGGTGATGCTGCCCTACTACATCGCTGCACTCCAGATTGAGGAGGCCGCGGCTACCCGTGGTGTATTCGGCCGCCCAGGCGAAATGAGGGGGGGGGGGTACGATCCATTCCCTGGTATCACGCTGGCAGACACGTTCATGTCGGGAACGCCAGCCATGCAGAATGCAGCTCGGCTATTCCACCAGGATCAGCTGGCCAGTGGGGAGGATGTACCCGAGAATTCCAATCGAGCCCGTACCCAGGAAACCACTCCCATCAAGGTGATCATTGGGAACCCACCCTGGTCGGCTGGACAGAGGTCATCGGGGGACGACAACCCCAACGAAGAGTACCCCGAGATGGCACAGAGGGTGCGGAATACTTATGGAGAGAAGCAGTTGACAGTTACGGGTCGGAGTGGAGGCGGTAACTCAGCAGGCAACCTGTACGTGAAGGCACTCCGGTGGGCATCCGATCGACTGCGTCCGCTCCACGACGATGACAACGCGGGTTGGGTGGTAGCTTTTGTCCATCCCAATTCGCTGACCACTGCTACTTCACTGGCAGGAATGCGGGCTGCCTTGCGAGACGAATTCACCAGCATCTACGTAGTGAACCTGCGCGGCGATGCCTACAAGAGCGGAAATGAATTCAAGCTTGAAGGCGACAAGATTTTTGGCAGCGGCTCCCGCAATGGTGCACAGATCACGGTGCTGGTCCGCAACCCACACGTCGATCCAGCCTGTCCGGCCCGGTTGTATTATGCCCAGACGCCCGATTACGCCAGCCTGGAAGAGAAGTTCCAGTGGCTGGCCAGTGTAGGCGATGTTACCAGCGACGAACTAACACAGGTACCACTCGACGAGCGGCATGACTGGGTGAATCTCAGCGACGGCAGCTACCAGCGGCTCATGCCCGTCTGTGAAACCGGCCGGAATCGTGGCCCAGTCGCGGTGAGAGACCACGCACGTGGTGTGACCACAACCTGCGATCCCTATGTCTATTCCTTCTCTCGTGAAGATTTGGCAGAACGGGTACGTCGGCTGATCGACGCGTACGAGACAGCCCGGCGCATTATCCACGGCCAAGGCGAACCGAACCGATCGGCAGATCGAAAAGCCATCGCCGCGCGAGTCGAAGAGGTCACCGTCAACGATCGCCTGCACGAGATCAAGTGGACCGACTGCCTCAAGACCACATTGCGCCGAGGTGATGTCATCGAGTTTGATCCGGCCCGCATACGCGAATGTTTGTACCGTCCCTTCACCAAGCTCTGGCTCTACGAAGACGACCGCATCCTTTCCTCGGTCAAGACCGTATCGGCCATGTTCCCGCGTGATCAGGATCCCGCAAGCATGATTGTGACAGGAGGATCAGACAACGGATCGCCCGACACTGTCTTGGCCACTGGTGCAATGCCCGATCTCAACAGCATTGGTCCAGCGAGGGGGGGGGGGGGGCGAGCCCTCGGTTACCGGCGATTCTGCTGACTGCACCGTCGAGCATGGCCTTGCAAGGGATTCTGGCCGTGACCTCTCTGCCCGATCTGCACTCCATGGCGAGCGGGCAACAGACTCGGACGCTGCCCCCGAGATCTCATCCCTAAAAAATAGGGGGGGGGGGGGGGGTGGACTTCTTCCTGGTCACCGCGCCGTCCAACAAGGCCATCTTCGGCGCCCTCGCCACGAGGACGCTCAGCGACCTCTGCGGAGCCGGGACGATCCAAGCCTGCCGTGTCCTGCCAAGGCGGCGATCCTGATCTCAGGAACCTCCAACATGCCCTTCCAAGCTCTGGCCACCACCGCGTTGCCGGATCTGGCGGCAGTGAAAGGATCCCAACAGACCCGGACTTTGCCAAGGCGGCGATCCTGATCCCCACCCCGTCCACCCGGACCCGCATCGCGGTGCTGGCCACTACCAGTCTGTGCGACCTGCACGCCGTAGACCCAGCCGGGCGTGTCATGCCAGCCCGTTCGCACCCCGACTCGGTCGCTCCTCTATCAGTGGAGACGACGAAAGACCGGTGGAATCCACAAAAGGGGCAATGACTGAAATCTGTCCAGATACATCGGACACGTCCGGGATATTCCCGCCCAATCGACAAGACGGGTCAAAATCCGAAAACGTGAAGGTACTTGTGGCCAGTCTGTGGCGAAATGCGCTGCAAGGCAGTGTCCCCCGCGCCAAGGGCTGGGCAAACCACTCCACTCGTGACAGCTGACGCTTGGCGCCTAGGCCTGCTTGTAGATGCTGGTCACGCGGCCCTGAATGGCCTCCGGAGCAAAGAGGCCCAAGGTGCGACTGTCCGTGCTGTAGGCTGCATTGTCCCCGGTCAGAAAGACGCCGTCTATCTCGATGTGGGCGATGCGCTTGAGCATCAGCTCCCCGCTGTAAGGATGCGGTACCAGCACAATCTCGCCTACCCGAGGCGTCTTGCGCTTGTAGGCTGCCGGGTTGAGGAGAACCTCGTCGCCCGTCCGCAGCTCAGGTTGCATGGACGGGCCGCGCACTGACAAGCGCAGACGCCGGCGGATGAGCCAGAGAATCACCTCGCGGCGGCTGGCTCGGGGCAAGGTCGGATGAGAGTGAGCCGACCGATGTCGGCTCACTCCGGAAAGCGCGTCAGCTGGCCGTGTAGAAGGCGACGTCACGCCCCTTGGAGGCCCAGAAGATGTCATGGATCTTTTCGACCGTGGCCAAGAGCTCCTGTGCGGCATCCAAGTCCAAGCCCACCTTGCAGGCGGAGCAGAGCTTGGCGGCCTGCCAGAAAATGTCATGCAGGTCAGGCTGGGCTTCCAGATGTTCCGGCTTGAAGTAGTCTGTCCAGAGAATCAGCAGGTCGGACTTGCAGTGCTGAGCCTCTTCTTCCTTGATGGCAATGAAGCGTGCGGCTGTATTGAGGTACCGCACCACGTTCTCGTGGCTGCCCTCCTCCCTCTCGGGCTGGGGCAGATCCATGATCTTCTTGGTCATGGACAGCACGGCTTCCGCACGCACGCGGGCCTGAGCTGGGTCATAGACGCCACAGGGGCCGTCACAGTGAGCGGACACGGGCAGAGCCGGCCTCGTTCGTTCTACAAGTCGTGCAAGTATGGATAACATGGTTCTGAGCCTTTCTGAGTGCAAGCGATGATTTCGTGCAGCTGATCCTATACCAAGAAGCAAGAGGGCGGAAAAATTCGGTGTGGATCGCCAGCGCCGCTATGCTGCCGTGCCTGCCAAGGCCGCGCTGGCACGCTGGCCCAGCTCCGAATCTGGATCCCGCTTCACAATTCGCAGCAGATGCAGCTGGGCGGCTTCGTCTCCCTGCGCAGCCCGATCCACGGCCTCGTTGAATCCCGTGTCCGAATACTGGGTGTCCAGAGGCACCACCTGCAGACTGTCGTCTTGCCAGTAGAACTGGAACTCGTCGCTCTGCCAGTCTGCATAGACTCCCTCCCACGTGATGGGATGGTGGGCATTGAGGTGCGGGGTCAGCATGTGTTCCGAGACAGGCGCTCCTTTGGCGGTGTAGCGATTGTCCAGCGACAGCCTAAGACGATCGTCCGTCTCGTTGGGCAAGGCCCGGTGCAAGGTCAGGCTGTGAAACATGAGACAGTCTCCCACCTCGTAGTCGTTGCTGTGCCACTGGCCAGCATAGGCATCCTCCGTCACATTCAGCTGGCCTGCCCCCAAGGAGAAGTGATGGTCCAGAACCTTGTCCGCCTTGTGCGAAAAAGGCACCACGGCCAAGCCGCCAAGCTCCACCGGACAGTCTCCCAAGGGAGTCCAGCAGGTATACGTTTCATAGTTGCCCTGGAAATGCACAAAGTCCTGGTGCACGGGTGTAGTGTGCTCCGTGAACTGCGGAAACCACATGCGGCAAATCTTCTGCGGATGGGAAAAGACCTCTGCATCCATGATGAGACTCATGACATCCAGCAGCTCGGGCGCGTGGCCAATTCTGTGAAAGGCCTCCTGCTTCCACACCTTGTGATAGGTGGCGGCGTACTTGACATCTCCCTCTGTGCAGCGGTGCTCGATGTTGGCCACTCCGTCCATGAGGGGTGCATCGGCGCTGATCCAGTCCGCATCACGCAGAATTTCCAGCGTCGAGCGGCGGAGAGACAGCAGCGCCGTCCGATCCTGCAAGCCCTTGAAGAAGAGATATCCTTCGTCTGCCATTCGGGCGCGCAAGCCTAGGCCATCGCCCAAGAGATCGTTGGAGACGCGGAAAGGGGAAAGCGGGATGTTCATGAATCGGCTTCCTGTATGAGATGTCCACGGATTTTACCCTGATCCTATCAGGTCGTTGCCGGAAGTTGGAAGACCTGCGAGGGGCAGACACGGACACGGATTCGTGCTTGGCGATGCAGGGGCACGGGACTGACTCCAGCGTCTGAATCGTCCGCTTGGAATCTTGACCGTTCTCATGCCCGGCAATGGCTGGCTTTTCAAGCGTGACAGGTCGGGATTGTCTGCCGTGGACATGCTCGCTACGACCAGATTCTTTGAAATTGCCATTGCCCTTCCCCTTGGTCTTCCAGCTGAAAGACGTCTGGATTGGACAGGGATTGCCATTGCCGGTACCCAAATCCAGGATCCACGGCATTGAGAAGCAGACTGATCAGGTTGCCGTGAGTGACAAATATGGGCAGCACAGGATTGCCCGCCAAGGTTTCCTCCAGCGCCTCCCATGCCCGCTTCTGCACTGCACGGCCGGATTCTCCGCCTGGCTGCCGAAGATGCAGATCTTCGAAAGAATCCCGTATCGCCTGTTGCCAATTCTCAATGGGCCTCTCGGACAGGCAGCGTTCGATCAGTCGAGGGTCCAGCTCAACGCGGAGTCCCATTCTGCTGGCAAAGGGACCGATGCTCTGGCGAGCCCGGACAAAGGTGCTTGACACGATGCGATCGACAGGTCTCTCCGCCAGGAAATCGGCCAGATCCCTGGATTGTCTCCTGCCAACGTCGGTCAAGGGCGCATGAGGCGCTTGGGATACTGCTTGGCAGTGTCGAATTAGCAGGAAACGTCGAGTTGAACTCATCTTGCCCTCTGACGAGAATGATTTCGGTTTGGCAGCGTCGTTCCCATCTCAATGCATGTGCAGATGTCGGAAAATGGTACGGAATTGCTCTCGCCTTCTGCAAAGCTCCAGCAAGTGCAGGCTAGTGATTTCGTGACAACGAGGATGTCGCCCACTGCATTGCACCCTGATCACCGCGCTGACAATGCCACTTCCATCAAATCCGCGCAGTCATCGCTTCCATGGCATGCACAGTCGGAGAGCCGACCGTCCTGCAAAGGTCCATGCCTCCGGTCGGCCGATGCAGCATGCCGACCGCGGCATCGCAATGAGACCGGAGATAGTGTCGGCATCGTGGCGAATGATGATGCGTCGCCATCCACCACGGCCATCCAGAGCCTTGACACATTTTACAGTTAATGATAAATTTTCTCAGTTGTATTTTTCCTTCTGGTTTAAGGAGTGAATTCGATGTTGACCTGCCTTCGCCTCTGCGGACTGGGCATTCTGGTGACGGCTGCGGCATGTCTTCTGATTGCGTGTGTCGCCGACGCGAGGGGGGAGCCGGGTGGATTCCCCGCGACGGAGACTCCAGCCTCTTTGCTGCGCATTGCCACTTCTACGGGCTTCTTGGCGGACTGGGTTGCACAGATAACAGGAGATCGTATGACCATTGTGTCCATACTGCCCGATGGAGCTGATCCCCACGACTATCAGCCAGGGCCCCAAGACGTGGCCTTGCTGTCCCAGTCCGCTCTGGTGTATCAGGTAGGGTTGGGCTTGGAGGCGACTTGGATCGCCGATCTCGTCGAGAACGCCAACGGCGGCGCCAAGGTCATCGCTACAGGAGACTTGGTGGATGTTCTGGCCGCCGATCCCGACGAAACGGCGGCGGAACATCCGGATCCTCACTTCTGGCTGGATCCGCTTCGCGTCAAGTCCGTGGTCTCGGCCATGGCACTCCACCTCGCCGAACTGGAGCCTGGGCAGGCCGAGTTCTTTCAGGAACGGGCCGCGGCCTACAATGCGGAACTGGACGAACTGCACTCTTGGATTTTGGTGCAGGTGGAGAGCATCCCCCCAGAACGGCGGCGGCTGGTCACCGGCCATGATTTCCTGCAGTATTTTGCCCAACGGTACGGTTTTGCAGTCGTAGGCTCCATTGCAGGGAGCACAGACACGGATCATGCCCACGAAACGCCTGTCCACGACTTGGCGGATCTTGCAACGCAAATGCAGGAGCTGGACATCAGGGTTGTCTTCACCGAGTACGGTCACGAGAATGAAATGGCCCACACGATAGCAGAGGAAACAGGCCTGCAGGCCGTGGTTCCGCTCTATACCGCCTCCTTGGGCCCTCAAGGCAGCGGAGCCGACAGTTACGTGGGCATGATGAAGGCCAATGTGGAGGCCTTGGCAGAGGCCTTGCGATGAGTGCGGTGACAGCCTCCCCTCCAGCCATCTCTGTGGTCGATCTGACCGTGTCCCTGCATGGGAAGTTGGTGCTGGATCGAGTGACCTTTGAAGTTGAGCCAGGCCGCCTGGTGGGTGTGCTGGGGCACAACGGGGCCGGCAAGAGCACGCTGTTTAATTCCCTGGCGGGATTGCTGCCTGGGAATGCAGGTGACGTGCGCTTCTTTGGCCGGCCATTGCGCGAGGCACGGGGATGGCTGGCCTATGTGCCCCAGCATACACGGATCAACTGGAGCCTGCCCGTTCAGGTTCAGGATGTAGTCCTGCAGGGTCGGGTACGAGGTCTCCGCCTGTTTCGGCGCATCACGGCTGTCGATCGGCTTGCCGCTGAGGAAGCTCTGCGGCAAGCCGGCATGTGGGAACGACGGCTGGATCTGATTCAGGACCTTTCCACCGGACAGCGACAGCGAGTCTTTCTGGCCAAGGCCCTGGCCCAGCAGGCGGACATCCTGCTGTTTGATGAATCCCTGAGTGGTGTCGATGTGCCGTCCCATATCCAGATCATGACTGCGTTGCAGCTGCTGCGAGACCAAGGCAAGACCATTCTCATGGTTTCTCATGATCTGGATGATGTAGCGGACCACTGTGACGAGTGCCTATGGATCAATCGGCAAGTCATAAAATGCTGATCCCGTTCTGGTTGCCCACCCTCATTGTCCTAGATCCTTTCACATGCTGGAAGCCGCGATCCAGCTTCTGACAGCGCCCTGGCAATATGCCTTCCTGCTGCGGGCTCTGATTGTTGCCGTCCTGGCCGGCATCATGTGCCCGCTGCTGGGTGTCTTTGTGGTAACGCGCCAGTTTGGCTTTATGGGCGATGCGCTGGCGCACTCGGTGTTGCCTGGCATGGTCCTGGCCCTGTGGCTGGGGGCCAGTCCCTTTCTGGGAGCCATGGCGACTGCGGTGGGCATGGCCCTTTTGGTTGGCTATCTAATGCGGCGCACGGGCATTGGGGCAGATACGTCCATCGGGGTTCTCTTTGCTGGCTTTTTCGCATTGGGCCTGATTCTGTTGAATGTGGCGCCAACACAGTCTCTCAAGCTTGATGAACTGCTTTTGGGACAGGTGCTGGGAGCCACTTGGATGGACGTGGCCATGGCCGCCGGCCTCACGCTCATTGTCCTGCTGGTGCTGGGCGCGCTGCAGCGCGACTTGGTGTTCACTACCTTTGACCCGTTTGGGGCTGCGGTAGCGGGACTGCCGACCCAGGTCCTGGACGCCGTGCTGCTTACGCTACTGGCAGTGGTGATTGTGCTGGCTCTGCAGGTGGTCGGCATTGTGTTGGTCATTTCCCTGCTGATCACGCCTGCAGCTGCAGCCTTGATGCTGGCCCGGAATCATCGGAGGGCAATGGGGCTGGGAGCCCTGTTGGGGGCGGTGGCCGCGGTGCTGGGCCTGTATGCGTCCTATCACTTCAATCTGCCGCCTGGCCCGGTCATCGCGCTGATCTTGACGGGATTTTTCGTTGTGGCCGCAATCTGGAAATCCCACCAAGCCCATGCCTGAGACCTAACATTGCGGCAGGGTCAAAACATAAATTTTTCTGCATGGGAAGGCTAGAATCGGGGAGTTCCGCAAAGATTGGGCAGCAACCGAACATGGAAGGAGCATGCACATGAAGATTGCATATGTATTTGCCACCGATCAGGCCAGCACCTACAAACTGGCCTCGATGATTCTGCCGCAGCTGGAAGGGGACTTTCACGGCGTGGACGTGGTGGGGATGATGTTTTTTGACGACAACGTCTTCTGCCTGCGCGCTGGGGACCCGATTGGGGAACGACTGGCCAAGGTGGCCGCGGACAAGGGCATTCTGCTCATGGCCTGCGACCAGTGCGCCCTGCGTCGCAATCTGGCAACAGGCGACTTCAAGCAGTGTGGCTTGGGCCAGGTGCAGCCCAAGGACATGGTGGCGGGTGCGGGCGTCGGCTGTTTTCCTCAGCTCTACGCGGCCTTGAGCGGCAATCCCCCGGACCAGGTAATAACGCTGTAAGGCACTGTCCATCGCATGGGCGGTATTCTTGCTTTTGCCCTGCCGCTTGACTTATCATGTCCCGTCTGGGCTTCCTTGCCTCCTGGCGCCGTTGGGTGCAGGCCGCAATGCGGTCTTCAAGAGGAACGGCGCCCGGACATGGGCCGACGTAGCTCAATCGGCAGAGCTCTTGTCTTGTAAACAAGGGGTTATCGGTTCGAGTCCGATCGTCGGCTCTGGCAGTGGGCCCAATAGCGAGGAAACGGGAGCAGCGGTACGGCAGGAAAACAGACTAGGGCGAGTGCCCGAGTGGACAAAGGGATCTGACTGTAAATCAGACGGCTAGCGCCTACGGTGGTTCGAATCCGCCCTCGCCCATACTCTAGGCCCACATAGCTCAGTCGGTAGAGCACCTTCTTGGTAAGAAGGAGGTCACCGGTTCAAGTCCGGTTGTGGGCTCACTCCCTCCAAACCCTGTCCCGCCACTACACCATGTACATCCGACAGACAGGTACAATGGCAGCAGGCCAGGCTGCCCCCGCGGGCAGACGGCACATGTCTTGGCGTAGGCGCGTAGCTCAATTTGGCAGAGCATCGGTCTCCAAAACCGAAGGTTGCGGGTTCAAGTCCTGCCGCGCCTGTTTGATCTGCACTTTGGCCCTGCGGGCATAGGGGGCAACGACATGGGCAAATCCCTGGTGGTCCGAAGACGGCGGCCCAACTTTCGGATCTTCAAGTTCTTCAAGGAGGTGCAGACGGAGCTGTCGCGGGTTACTTTTCCCACTCGGGAAGAGGGCATACGGCTCACTTCCGTGGTAATGGTGGTGACCTTGGTGGCCGCGGCCTCCCTGTATGTGCTGGACCTCTTTTTCAGCTATGTGATCACATGGCTGATTACCCTCTAGGGGCGGCGCCCTGACTGCAAGAGCAAGGATGAACCTCATGGACCAAGATCTGGCGGCTCACGTCGACGAACTGGAGGAAGTGGGCGGTGGCATGGATGATTCCCTGTTGCCTTCCGACGATCCGAATGAAGCTGGCTGGTACGTGATCCACAGCTATTCGGGCATGGAGAATCTGGTCAAGACCAATCTGGAGCACCGGATCGACTCCATGGACATGGCGGATTACGTGTTTGACGTGATTGTGCCCACGGAGACGGAAATCGAGATCCGGGACAAGAAGCGGCGCGAAGTGGAGCGGCGACTCTATCCGGGCTATGTGCTGGTCCAGATGCAACTGACGGACGATAGCTGGATCTGTGTGCGTGAAACCCCGGGTGTGACCGGCTTCGTGGGCATCGGCAACCAGCCCACCCCGCTGTCCAGCGCGGAGGTGGATCAGATCATGTCTCGCATCGAGTCGAAGGATCCCAAGGTACGGGTCAACTTCGGTCTGGGCGAGAAGGTGCGCATCACGCATGGCCCCTTCTCGGAATTCGCCGGCGTGGTGGACGAATTGCAGCCGGACAAGGGCAAGGCCCGGGTCATGGTCAGCATCTTTGGTCGTGACACTCCGGTGGAAGTGGATATCGTGCATCTGGCCCAATTGGGATAGGCGGGCTCTAGGACAACAAGGATTACGCGCATCGATGGCTAAGAAAGTCAAGGCTCTGGTCAAACTGCAACTGGCCGCCGGCAAGGCAAACCCCGCGCCGCCCGTAGGGACGGCGCTGGGCCCCCATGGCATCAACATCATGGGTTTCTGCAAGGAGTACAATGCCCGTACCCAGCAACAACTGGGACAGGTGATCCCCGTGGACATCACCATCTTTGCGGATGGATCCTTCACCTTTGTCACCAAGACTCCGCCCGCCGCGGATCTGATCAAGAAAGCGATCAGCTTGGACAAGGGCAGCGGCGAGCCGAACCTGACCAAGGTTGGACAGATCAAGCGCCAGCAGCTGTATGAGATCGCCGAGATTAAGATGAAGGATCTGAATGTCAACGACGTGGATGCGGCCGTGCGCATGATCGAAGGCACCTGTCGCAGCATGGGCGTTACCGTCACGAACTGACCCCTCAACTCCATTCTAGGAAGAATCATCAACATGGGCAAGAAAAGCAAGCGATACCGCAAGACCTTGGAAACCCTGAACCCAGAGCAAGTCTATGCTCCGGCCGATGCCATGAGTCTGGTCAAGGAACGGGCCACGGCCAAGTTTGACGAGACGATTGAACTGCATCTGAAAACCACGGTGAACCCTCAGCATGCGGATCAGCAGGTGCGCGGCGTGGTGACGCTGCCGCATGGCACGGGCCGTCAGGTCCGTATTCTGGTTTTCACAGGTCCCGACGGCATCGCGGCCGCCGAAGCGGCCGGGGCCGACTATGTGGGGGCCGAGGAATTGGCCGAGAGGGTGCAGCAGGGCTGGATCGACTTCGACGTGGTGTTGGCCACGCCGGATCAGATGCGCGTGGTGGGCCGGCTGGGCCGCATCCTGGGGCCCCGAGGCATGATGCCCAGTCCCAAGGCGGGCACGATCGTGCCCGCCAACGAACTGCCGCGGGTGATCGACGAGACCCGCAAGGGCCGTGTAGAGTATCGGGTGGATCGGACCGCCAACATTCATGCCCCGATGGGCAAGGCCAGCTTTGAGGAAAGCCAGCTGCTGGAAAACATGGCGGCGGTCATGTCTGCCACAGTGCAGGCCAAGCCCAACGCCATCAAGGGTACCTATATCAACAGTGTTCATCTGACCTCTTCCATGGGGCCTTCCGTACGCGTGGACGTGGGCGAGGCCATGGGCATGAAGTCCGACGCGTAGGGCCGGGAATTGTTGCATTGCCCAGACTTATGCAGTAGCATTGCAGCCTTGAATTGACTGACGCATCTCTGGCCAGAGACAGCCGGCGGCAGACGCCGTAATGCCCACGGGGCGGCCGGCCAAGGACGGATGACGTGAGTGACGCGATCCGTCCTCTGCGCGCCCGCTTCGTCTCTGCAGACGCAGCGGATTTTTTTATTGGGTACCAACAGGAATTGACGCATGGCCATTAGTCGTCAGAAGAAGGGGGAGTTGATTGACCTGTATGGGCAGCTGATGTCCGACTCCGCCGCTCTGATTTTCACGGATTTCACGGGGGTCAAGGTGCCCGCGATGCAGCGATTGCGGCGCCACATGAGTCAGATGGACGCCACCTTCTTGGTAGTCAAGAACCGCTTGCTCAAGATCGCCTTGGTGGCTCAAGGTTGCTCGGAGGCCGCGGAGCAGCCTTTCGTGGGACCCATGGGCGTGATCTTCAGCAGCGATGACATTGGCAGCACAATCAAGGGGTTTCAAGGTTTCGTCCGGCAGGAGTATGGCGTCAGCCCGATGCTGGACATCAAGGGCGGCGTGGTCGCCAATCAGTTGATGAACGGGCCGGACATGGTGGCCATGGCCAGCTTGCCCTCCCTGCCGGAACTGCGGAGCACCCTGTTGAGCGCCATGTTGGCTCCGGCGACACAGCTGACCCAGATGATCGATGGCGTGCCGAATGCAGTCTACCGCGTGATCTCGGCTCCGAGCCGAGGGATCGCACAGGTGCTGACGGCGCGCTCCGAGCAGTAGATATCCGGTTGGATTTTGTCTTTAATAAAGCACAAGAGGAAAGCACAATGGGTGATCTCACGAAGATCAAAGAGGAATTGGACGGCTTGACCTTGTTGGAAGCCGCAGAACTGGTCAAGATGCTGGAGGAATCCTGGGGCGTGTCGGCCGCGGCGCCGGTCGCCATGGCGGCGCCGGTCGCGGGCACCTCGGCCGAAGAGGAAGAGGTTGAGGAGCAGACCGAGTTTGACGTCATGCTGACAGAAATTGGCGCCAAGAAAATCAATGTGATCAAGGTGGTGCGTTCCCTCACCAGCCTAGGTCTGAAGGAAGCCAAGGCCTTGGTGGAAAGCGCCCCCGTGGTCGTGTTGGAAGGCATTTCCAAGAACGAGGCGGAAGAGTACAAGACCAAGATCGAAGCCGAAGGGGCCAAGGTCGATCTCAAGTAGGCTCCTGCATTGGGAGTTGGACCGCGCGGCGCGTGCTCGCGTTGGAACGGTGCAGGTGTCGAGCATGGAGCCATGGATGACTCATGGCCAGCGCTGGCCATGTTTCTTGGGGTCTTGCGCGATTGAACGGCCGATGGGCATCGGATCCATTGCCTGTCGGAATCCATGGCCCTACGCTCCCCATCGAGTCCTCTGTCCAAGGCAACCTTGGCGTCGCCCGGGCCATATTCGTTGGCGTGCGCGCGGGTAGACGGAATGACAAGGACCCAAGGTATCCCACAGCGTCACCCGATCCGCACCCCAGAACAGAACATTGGATACCGAATCAGTGCAGGGACCGGTTTTTGGTCACGACTGGGCCATGGATTTTCTGCGGGAAATAGTCCGCCCCGACGCCCAGGGGGCCTATCCCCGATTGCGTCATGCCTACCTTTTCACCGGGGAAGTCGGATTGGGCAAGAGCACGCTGGCTCGCTGGCTGGCTCAGGCTCTCTTCTGCGTCGCAGCAGAGCCGGATCCCTGTGGCGCGTGCCGGCACTGCCACGCGCTGCAGAGCGGCAACCATCCGGATTTTCTGCAGATAGATCCCCTTGACAGTCAGGGGGAGGCAAACCGCCAGAGAGGGCTGCTGCGTGTGGATCAGGCCGAGGCGATCCAACACCATGTGGCCCTGCGGCCGTTTCAGAGCCGCCATCGGATCATCGTGATTCGAGATCTGCATTTGGCCCATGAAAGCTTTCTGAACAAGCTGCTGAAGACCTTTGAGGAACCTCCGCGGTCCGTGGTGCTGCTTGGTACCGTGATCCACCCCAGTCGGCTGTTGCCCACCTTGGTCTCCCGCTGTCAGATGCTGCCGCTGAAGCCCGTGCCGCCTGGAGGGATCGAGATGGCGCTGACCACCCACTTTGGCACCCCTCCCGAGCGTGCGGTGCTGCTGGCCCGCCTGGCTCACGGCCGGATCGGTTGGGCCATCGTGCACCGATCCCAGGATGCCCTGTGGGAGTCACGCCAGCAGTCCCGGGAACTGCTGGCGGATATGGTGTCGGCCTCCATGGTGCGGCGGTTAGGGCTGGCAGACAGTCTGGCCCGTCAGCATCAGGGCGATACTGGGGCTGTGCTGGCCCATGTAGACTTCTGGACCTATTGGTGGCGGGATGTATGGCTGCACCAATTATCCCAAGCGGACCACTGTGTTAATGTAGACTGTATGGTGGATATTCAAGACGCCGCCCGTCGTACACAGCCCGCGCCGGTGACGGACTTCCTCCAGCGCTTGGAGAAAGCCCAATTGCATTTGCGTCACAATGTGAATGCGCGTGTGGTGTTGACCAACCTCATGTTGCATATGCCGGTCCTGTCTCGGACCGCGTGAATTTCGTAGTCCCGACACCGAAGCCTTCCTAGGCTTCTCCCAGTCCCAAAATCAACGAGGCCCTCATGCCCGCAATGGTTTCCGCGCAAATTGAACAGGCCGGGCGAATCAAGCAATTCGCTGTCGGCGACGACATTCCTGCCATTGGCTTGCATGACTATGTGGTCGTGGATCACGAAGGCACCCGGGAATTGGCCCGGGTAGTCCGAGAGGCGACCAAGCAGGATCGGGACGAGGATCTGGATTCTGTGGTGCGCAAGGCCACGCCTTGGGACTTTCTGCAAAGAGAACAGCTGGATGCCATACAGAAAGAGGTCTTGGACCATTGCCATGACTTGGTGCGAGAACGACGCCTGAACATCAAAATCGTGAAGTGCCAATACGATCTGGACGGGGGACTGCTGACAATTTCCTACGCTCCCGGATCCCGAGCCAAGGTGCACAACCAGCTGCGTGATCTGGTACGGACGCTGGCAGCGGAACTGGGAGTCCGGATTGACATGCAGTACATCCAGGATCGGCAAGTCGCGAAACTGCTGGACGGGGTAGGCAAGTGCGGGCGGCAGCTCTGTTGCACCACTTGGCTGCGCGAGTTTCCCAACGTAAAACTGCGCATGGCCAAGACGCAGCAGCTTTCGCTAAACCCCGACGAGATCTCGGGAGTGTGTGGACGTCTGCTTTGCTGTCTTTCCTACGAGGATGACATGTACCGGGACCTGACCCGTTCCCTGCCCAAAGTGGGTGCCCGGGTGGTGACTCCGCAAGGAGAAGGGCGTGTTCGCTACATCTACCCATTGAAGAATACCGTTACCGTGTCCCTGGAGAACGATGTCATGGCGGATTTCGACGCCGACGAGCTGATGGCTCCGGCCCGCGGCGGCCAGGCGTGCGGTGGTTGTTCCCATACCCGCAGGGCCCAGGGGGCCGCGGAGGCCGCAGCCGCCCGGAAGATCTCGTCCTGCACTGTATAGTCTGACTTTCTCTAGGGGGGATCAGGCAAGGCCTCCCCCTATCGGTTCAGTGGACGGGGTCGTCTGCCTTGCCGTATCCGTCATGGGCGCGGGAACGATGCACTCTTGCCTCCAGCCACAGGCAGATGCACCTTGTGAGTAGGGGGTTGGACCTGCGGGCGGTGCAGGAATTGGGTTCAAGGGGAATCCGATCGTATCCGCGCCGTTGCAAGCAGGCGGGGGCCGATCGGGCTGCTTCGAGACTGCGGAGGGCGGATTTAGGGTGCAGGCGAGCCGACGGAGGAATTCCTCCGCAAAGGCGCTCGACTTGAAATGCCCCGTCCTTGCCTTCCTCGGAAGACCCGCTCCTTGAATCAGTGGATTGAGAACCCGTTCCACCTCTGCCGTTTGGGATGAAAGCGAAGGAGTCTCCGAGCCGACAGGATGTAAGCGACTCTGGAGAGACGTCTTCCTTGGATACGGAACAGGCGGAACTTGGGACCATGGATGAGGGGCCAAGGGCCACCTGCAGCGGACCCCTCTGTGCCCGCTACAGCGGGACATGTGCCCATATGGGTTGCAGTCCGATCCAGAGCTCCATGCCCACGCCACCGGCAAACAGGCCCACCGCTCCGGGCAGGCTGAGCCTGTCTTTCGTTTGGCCTTGCAACCGCTGCACTCCGTACATGATCCACAAGGCGATCAAGGCCAAGAGCAATATGCCAGGATCCACAGCCGCCAGAAAACCCGCCATCTTGGCATCCGCCGCACCTAGGTTGCCTTCCCGCCAGATGACGTAGCCGCAGGCGATCACCAGCAGACAGAACAGCATACGGTCCAAACCCGCCAGGTACAGGGAGAGCGGCAGAGCCGCGAGAAAGGGGGGTACGGTCAACCAGTTGGCAATGTGGCGCGTATGCAGGTCTTGGCGCGCACAAAGCAGCAACCACCAGATGAGCGCCACGCGCAGGGCCAGAGACGCAACGTTGGCCATGCTCAGGCCAAGGCCTCCATGAGAGGCACAATGAGGGGAGTCAGGACAATCACCATGAGAGGCAGGAAAAAGAAGAGCACGGAGGGCACGGCCAATCGACTTTCGAACTTCTCCACCTCGCGCAATGCCTGATCCTTGTAGGACAGAATGAGGGAGCGTGAAAGGCTGGTCATCAATTCCGGTCCCGCCGCGCCCTTGCGCGCGGCGATTTCGATTTGAATGGCAAAGGCGCGCAGGCTGGCCAACGCGTATCGGTCCACCACGCGCCGCCACGCCCCCGGCGCATGGGTCTGGCCAAAGAGCGGCCTGCGCTCCTGCCGGGATTCCTGTATGGCCAGGCGAATCAGGGCGGCCAAGGGACCGCCAAAGGCGGCTGCGCTCTGCAAGGCACGGTCCGCGGGCATACCGGCCGTCATCTCGGCGGCCATGAGAGTCAGGAGTTCCGGCAGGGCCCTTTCGATGCGCTTCTGGATGCTCCGCACCTTGGAGCGCTGGCGCATGAAGGGGTAGACAGCGCCCACGCCGCCCAAGGCCAACAGTATCGGCATCTGCCAAAGCAGGCCTAGGCTCCCTGCCGCCAGAGTCACGACGGCCACGCCCAACATCCGGGGCAGCGACGCGGTTTCCCCTTCCAGTTCCAGCCATCTGCGCTGCTGGGCAAAAAGGCCGGTCCAGCGCAGGGCCTGCGGATCGGACATGTGCCCCAGCAGGGACTGACCCAGCGTCTCCATGCGGTCTTCCCCGTCGGTCCAGAAAGACCTGAAACGACTCTGCCAGGCATGACGCAGCGCGTAGCGCTGACACTGCCGTACCAAGAAAAAGCACAGCCATCCGCAGAGGACACAGCCGGCACAGAGAAAAAGCAGGCGGGCCTGTGGGTGCTGCCACAGGTCAGGCAGCGTGGGGCCGAGGGGATCACTCCAGTGCATCGGCAATCATGCCCGTCAGAAAGCAATAGCCCAAGGCCATGGCGCCCAGCGCGGCCATCAGGATGGTCTGGGTCGTGGTGTCCCGAAATCCTTCCCTCATGTCCGGGGAAGTGGCCATGAGCGCGATCACCACGCTCATGATGACCAGCAGGATGGTGATGGAATTGCGGGCTCCTTCCGCCTTGGCCGCGGCCACCGCCCGCACTTCCAAGATGGCTTGCATTTCCTCCGCCGAAGCGGCGAAGGCCTGCGCGAAGCCCACGCCTCCGGTTTCCACGACCCGTCCCAGCTGAAAGACCACCAAGGCCAGCGACGGGGAGATGCGGTTTGCTTGCACCCGAGCGTGGTCCAGAAAGTCCTTGCCTTCCTGCCGCACTCCCTGCAGATAGCCGTCCATCCAGACGCGCAGCGGAGAAGACTCGGGCGGCAGGGTCTCCAGCACTTCGTCCAGACACGCGGTGAGAGATTCATTGAGCAGTAGCATGGCCCCCAGGCGACTCACAAAGGTGGGCAATTCCGTTTCCACCCGGGAACGGAACTTCTGCCAGCGGCCCTTCAGCCAGGCATCCATGACCACAAAGCCCAGCGTTCCGGCGACTAGGGAAGGCAGTACGGGAAACCGGGTTGCCAGCAGCCCGATCACCGGAATCAGGCCGCCCAGTGCACGCAAGTGCTGCAGTCGCACGCGGGGCGAAGTGATGTGCAGTGAGGACAGGATGACGTAATCCGGATCTACCTGCAGCAGCTTGCGGGCGGTCGCCGCGGGCCCGTGTTCGATCGGACGGAGCGGATTCAGATAGGCCTGCATAGCCGCGTCGCGTCGCCACCGCCACTGGATCCGGCCCAGCCCGTATCGCAGGCAGAAGCCACACAGCAGGCAGCCCAACAGCAAGGCTCCGCTCCGATGGTTCAGCCACTCGATCGGCAAGGTTGTCATGTCGCCTCCGTCGTGTTTTTGGTCGGATCGGGATAGAGACAGTCGAAACCGACTCGGTTGAACCGCCCCTGTTGCTGTACTCGATGTATGCCCAGCACGGTGCGCCGCCCCTCTCCAAAACCGATATGCACCACCAAGTGAATGGCCTGCCGGAACAGGCTGCGTGACGCATCGAAGGGTACGTGTGCATCCGAAAACATGATCACGCCGAGGCGCGCCAGTGCCTCGTGTGGACCATTGGCGTGAAAGGTGGTGAGACCGGCATGGTCGCTCATCAAGGCCCGGAACAGGGACAGCGCCGCGGTGCCGGTGCGCACCTCGCCCACAATGATGTGGCTGGGGGCCAGACGCATGGCATCGTTTACGCCGTCCGTCACGCTGTAGCCCGGTACCGGGCTGCCGGGCGGCGCGGGGCGCGCCTCCAACGTCACTACATCCGGGTGGGGGAGCCAGATCTCCTCTGGATCTTCAATCTTGACAATGCGCTCGTGTATGGGAATGCCGTGACAGAGCGCGGATAGCAGCGTGGTCTTGCCGGTGCCGGTACCCCCGGCGATGAGAATGTTTTGACCCGCGGTCACGGCGTCCAACAGGAGCTTCAAGGCCGCATTCGATGCCATGTCCCATTCCACAATCTGCTGGGGCGTAACGGGTTTCGGAGCAAAAAAGCGAATGGCGAAGGCGGGATATCCGTCTCCGGGCGCGATGGCGGGATGCAGAATCTTGAGACGGGCTCCGGGAAACCCCGTCTCCGCATCCCGCGGAATCTTGGCGTCCACGCTGGGCGAGGCTTCGGTGCAGGCCCGGCCCACGGGACTGAGCAGAGCTTCCAAGGCCTGCCAGATCTCTCCCGGCGAAGGCCGCACCTGATCCAGACACTGGAACGCCAGGGAACCCTGAGGACGTCCCCAGATCACGCCATTGCCGTTCAGAACCACATCGGTCCATTGCGGCCCGCCCGGAGCAAACAGAAACTCTAGGCATCCCAGTCCTTGTCGACGGTCCGTGAACTGTGGCAATGGATCGTGCAGGGGGGTCTCCGCCAAGGGGCTGTGCAATCTGTCGGGGGGTGGCGAAGCCACGGGCGCGCTCTGCTCCACAGGTCCGCTGGGGACAATGTCATTCCAATGCATCTCTACGCTCCTTGTCTGAATACGAGGGGGCCAAAACGACGAACGACACCCGTGGCTGGAGCGGCGCCCGTTCCGCCCCAAAGCCGATCGCCTATCCTCTCCACGGACTGGTTCCAAGCCGAACTGCCCCAGGGGGCGCCGGGCCGTGGAGTACGGGCCTCTTCCTGAGTCTCATCCTCTGCCAGCATCACAATCGGGGCGGGTATCTCCTTGACGGCGGTGCGCACAATGCGCAGAAACTGATCCTGGGACAGGTGATGGGGGCGACAGCGGTTGAGCGCCAGATGTATTTGGGTCATGGGCAGGCCCACGTCTCCATGGGCCAAGCGAAAGGCTTCCACGACAGCTACGGCTCCCTGGGCCGTGGCCGTCCCCAGCAGCACCAGGGCATTGCAACATTGGAGAGCGGGTCCGGCCAGTTCTTGGGCGGACACGTCCAGCAGGACGCCGGCGTACCCCAGATGGGCGGTCTGCATCGTGAGGGCCGAAAGGCTGGTTTCGCCCTGCAGCGCCTGCGCCGCGAACCGGTCCAGCGCGGGCGGGGACAGAAAACCCGCCAGCAAATCCAGATCGCCGTCTGCCTGCACCTGTCGTTGCAGGATGTCAGGCTGAGGATGCCGGGCCCAATGACCTAGGTTGGGCTCCGGATCCAGACCGGCTCCCAGCGGCAATACATCCGGACAACCCAGGCCTATGGCCAACGCGCGTTGACCGCGGCGTACGCAGTCCTGACCCAAGGCCCGGGCCAGGCGGGTCTTGCCCACGCCGCCTTCCAAGCCCCAGACGGCAACGCACTTCCAGCCGCTCATGATTGGGCCGGGAGCATGGGGCGGCTCCGTGTCGGCCCATACCTCCGCAAACTGAGGATAGGTCGGGGATGCAGGCTGTAGTTGTCGCAGGGCCGCGGGCAGTTCCGCGGGTGTCACGACTTGGTGCACGCCTGGAGTTTGGGCCACCGCCTCCCGGACTTGCAGGTTATGGTTGGACTGGGCCACGACCAGCACATGGCCGGCGAAAGGCGCCAGCAGTTCCGCCAGATCTTCCGTGGAACCGACCGTGTTCAGGTCCAGAATGACATGGCTGCATTGATCGTAGAGGGCCGGGGCCTCAGCGGGCGTAGCCGCAAATCCCACCCAAGCCAAGGGCATATCCGCAGCTTGCTGCACGAAGTCGCCAAAGTCCGATTGCGGGGAAATGAGGCCGAAGCGCGGCGTCGATGAATCCGGCGGCGTGCCGTTCCGTGCACGATTCATGGGACTGTCTCCTCTTCTCGGCTTGCCGGCTGCGGACGCAAGGGCGTCAGCAGGTGTTCCAGGCTGAACCCGGGTGTGGTGTAGGGATCTCCGATAGGGGGTTGCATGACGAGCGTGAAACTGGATCCCGCGTGATTCAGGGCGGCAATCATTTCCAGCGGCACGCCCCAGATCACCTGTGGCAGCTCCTCCTGCAACAGATCCCTGTCCACGGATTCCACCAGCTCGGCGGGTTCCTCGGCCTCCAGAGCTCTGTGGATGGCTCGCACCTGCAGGGTGCGCTGCGTCTCGTAAATGACGGGGGCCGGCTGCGTACTGGCGGCCAGTACCACCAACCCGTCCGCCAGCAGTCTCGGGGCCTCCGTGTCGTCGGAGTCAGGCAGGAAGGAGGCGGGACGCAGACGGAAACTGGGAGACACCCACAGCACCCGCACGTTCTCTATGAGAGCCTTGGCATAGCCAAACTCGTTCTGACCCTGCCAATCGGACACCACGGCCACCAGCCCTACGCGTTGACCGGGCTGCAGCAGTCCGGCCAGTCCAGTGTCTGTCGCTACGCGCACGGCTATGCCTCGCTCATGGCGGGCCAGTTGCACGGCCGGACCTATGTGCTGGGATGTCACCGTTTCACCGGCAAATCGCACTACGGACAAGGTGCGACCCAGCAGCGGCGCCGGATCTTCCAAGCCATCCGTCGTGGGCAGCGGCAGGGACGTCTGCCGGATTTCCAGATCTGTGGCCTTGAGGACGGTGCCGGCCCCCAGGTCCCGGGCGGCGACCACCAAGGGTTGAGTTTCCGTAGGCTGCGGCCAGAGGGCCAGGGCCAGCAGGATCGCGGCCAGCACGCCGGCGGCGGTGGCCCAAATGCCGGATTTCATGAGGTTTTTCCTTCGTCTAGTTCAGAATCAAGCACGACTGCGCCCAGACGGGCGGCAATTTCGGCGTCCGTGGGTTCCGGGACATCCAGCATCAGGGGTTGGATGTACGTGGGCTCCATTTCCCCGCGGTCAAAGGCATAGCCCAGTTTCACCACGCTGCGGCCCACGGGCATGCTGGCCAGAAACCGCCTCCAGGTCTCGTCCACAAAGCCCTTTTCGCTGCGATGCAGCGCGGCCAGCATCAGGTCCCGATCCCGAGGGTTCTTGAGTTGACAGACAAAGATGTTGTTGCAGGACGACAGAATGCCGGCGGGAATGGCGGACGGGGTTTGGGAGATCAGGTGCAGCCAGATGCCATACTTGCGGCTGTCCCGCCACATGGCCTCGAACTGTGCAGCCACGGAAGGGCCACCCTCTTCGCCGGACCGCTCCAGGCCCGCCAGAATCTTGTTGGCCTCCTCGAAGACGATCTGCACATGGGCCAGCGCGGAGATCGCCCGTTGCAGACGCTGCGCAACGGCGTCGTGATAGAGATGCCAGGCGGCCCAGCCCAACAGGAACGCCTTGGAGAAGTCGTCCAGGAAGGATCCGCCTTCCAGCACGGCCACCCCCCACTCCCCGGGTACCACTTCGTTGATGTCGATACAGTCGGATCCGGCCCGGTATTGGAGTGACGCTGCGCCTTGCACCAGTGGGTGCAGCCGGAAGAGAATGCCTTCCAGCACAGTGCGCAACATCACGTCCCGACGGCCGCGTGCGGCCAGGGTCTCCTTGATGTGTGCATACAGTTCGCGCAGACCGACCGCACGGGAACGCTCTATGGCCAAGCGCTGTCTCTGCGCGGGGGACAGCTCGGAAAGAGGAGTACCGGGCACCGGATCCACCAGATCCGCTTCCGCAAAGCGCACGACTCCCCAGGTGTCGTCCCGCCGCACATCGGGATCGTCCACCAGGACCCCGGCTCCCAGATACAGCTGGCGCAGGGCGTCCCGCAATTCGTGGATTTGGCGGCGTTGTCCCAGTTGGGCAATCTGACCGAAGATGTCGCAGAAGGTGCGCCATTGCACTTCCGGCAGGATGTGTCGGCCAATCTGCAAGGGATTCCAGCGCAGCGGGCGGATGCCCCCGGGCGAGAGCTGCCGGATTTCCACGTG
This sequence comes from Caldilineaceae bacterium, assembly GCA_963422415.1. GTDB lineage: Bacteria > Chloroflexota > Anaerolineae > Caldilineales > Caldilineaceae > Bin34. The sequence goes on along the minus strand of OY729430.1, from coordinate 389,179 downwards.
TCCGGCCAGATCCGGTGCATTGAGCAGCTTGCGCCATCCGGCGCCGAAATCCAGGACCACGGTGCGCAGACGCCAATGGTGTGTGGTGTCGTGGACCATGCGCTCCGCCGCGACCGACTTGCCAAATCCGGTGTCTCCGCAGAATACGGTATGGAAATGCCGTTGTTGCGAGAGGCGCAATGGCACGCGCGTAAGATCTCCGGTTTCGGGGCTGACCTGATGCCCACAGAGGGTTTCCCCCGCCAATTCCGGGTAGAAGGCCAAGGGCGGCATTTTTTCCTGAAAGGTGAGGACCACGCCTTCCTCGAAGAGGTTGGGCGCGGTATAGGCTGCCAGCATGCTGGGCGTGAGCAGAGTGCTCCAGCGGGTCCACAGCACGTCGATGTCAAAGGGATTGGGCGTCGGACTCAGAGACGGCTGAAAGGTCAGCGCCAGATCCCGCAGGGCTGGCTCCCCGGGCCGGGTCAGAACGGGAGTGGGCACGTCCGGGCCGTGGAATGCCTGGGGCACCAGAGCCGCCGCGGCTTCCTGCCCTCCCTGACCCGTAAAAAGCAGGGCCGTGGTCATGAAGGCCCCTTCGACACTGGCCCGATCCAGCAGGGCCGTCAACTGCCGCGTCACTTCGGTGAGGCGCAGGGCCGTATCGTCTTCCGTCTGCCAGCCCCGCCCAATGTGCAGCCCAGGCACCAGACCGGAAGAGAAGCCACCGGTGAAACCACGGCCCAGTCCCGTGCTCCAACCCTGGTTGTCACTCTGTTGCTGTCCCTGTTGCGTGCCGAAGTTGCGGGTCCAGCTTTGAGAGGCGCCCCGCTGCCACTGGCGGGACGAACTGTGAGCCTCCGCCGTGGTCTGCGCCTGCGATTCTCCGGTAGTCAGAGACAGACCGCGGGTTTCCCCCACGGTCTGTGACGCCGCTATGGAGGCCCCCTGTTGCCAGGAAACGCCCCGTGCCACGGATTGGCTGACGCTCCAGTTCTGACCGGAGCCCCGGGCGTGGGTTGTGGACTGGCTCCGACTCTGCGCGTGGGTCTGAGTCTGGGATTGGCTGTATCCTTGCTGGTGGGAGCTGGTGTCCCCTTGACCGCTGCTGCCTCCCTGTGTCTGCGTGCGAGAGGACGCCTGTCCTGTGGTTGCGGAGTGAGAGCTGCCGCTGCCACGGGACTGTTGGCTGCTCTGGCTGTCTGTGACGGTCTGGCTGGACCCCTGAGTTTGGGTTTCCCCGGCGGATTCGGTGGCAGTGACGCCGGTGGCGCCACCTCCGCCGGCCTGTATGCCGAATGCGCTGATCCCCAATTTGCCATTGACGCTGTGCTGCTGGCCCTGCGTGGTGGATGTCTGCGTGGCCATGGCTGCGGTGTGGCCCGAAGCCTGGCTATGACCCGTGCCCACCGTCTCCCCCTGAGTCTGCGAGGAACCTTGAGTGTAAGCGTTGCTTTGAGAACTGCCTGTAGCCGTGGCCCAGGAGTTGCTGGTGGTCCGGGTCTGGCCGTGCGTTTCGCTTTGGCTGGTGGTGTGTCCGGTCGCGACGCTATGCTGCTGACTGGCGCCCATGCCGGAAGTGAAGGTTTCGGTCTGACCATGGCCTTGGGCCGCACCGTGGGAGAGGGTTTCGGAACCGCCGGTGGAAAGGCTCTGTCCTTCGGTCGTACCGTGCGTGCGAGACCAACCGAGACTCTGGCCCCGCGTCGTGGAAGAGCCTTCCGTAGAGGAATGGCTGTGGGTGTCCGCGACGCCGTGACTGCGACTTTCCGAAACGCCTTGGGTGTCCGCGACGCTTTCACTCCAGCTCTGGGAGCGGCTGTCCGAGATGCTGCCGGTCTGTCCCGCGGAGCCCTGCACGCTTTGGGACAGGGCCGCTGCCAAAGGCATGGCAACCGAGAACCCCACGTTTAGGGCGCCGCGTTGGCGCGAGGCATATTGGCTGGAGACCCGGCTCATGCGCACCAGGGCCTGGTGCAGCAGGGTCCGCTCCACATGCTGGGCCGTCACCAGGAAGACGAAATCTTCCTGCAACTTCGCCAAGCCGCGCATTAGGATCTCCCCCTGTTGGGACGCCAGATCCTCGTCTTGTCCGGGCCCTGTCGAACCGGTGCCCAGACCCCGGCGCGTCCGGCGCGGGTCGGGATGCCCCAGCAGAGCCAGCAGCGAAGGCAGGGTCTGCATGCGCTCCACCAGATCCGCCATGCGTTCCGGCGTGGGGGATTCCAGGCGGGAAAGCACAAAGTTGGACAGGACGGCTTCCACGGCCTGCATATGGGTGTGACAGGTCTCCCGCGCGGCGCTCGGGTCCGGTCCTTCCGCGGAGGTGCCGTAGAATTGCACTAGGCCAATGTGCCGTGGCTGGTAAAATCCCGCCGCGATGTAGATGAAATCCACGTCTCCCTGATACAGGCCTCGCAGGGCCGCCCACTGCTTGCCTAGCACGTCCGGGTCTTCACGGGCATCTAGGGGCAGATACGCCAGTTCCTTGAGGGCCACCACACGATGCCGGACCGAACCGGGCGAGTCCGGTCTGTGGAAGTGCAGGATGCCACCTGCTGCGGGCGCGGCAGTCGATGCGGAGGGTGGAAACAGAGTGAATTCGGGCATGACGATTTGCAGTGCGCAGCTACTGGCGGGAACGAATTTGAGCCAGAGTCCGGGCCGGGGCCGCCAGTGGGGGATGCACCAGCAACCCTTGTGCCAGCAGGGAGAGAAAGCCGAGGGGGATGATCAGCCACAGGCCCCAGGTGGCCAGCGTATCCAGAAAGGCCCGGCCTTGCTGCAAGATGTGGTGGGCTTCGGACTGTCCCCCTAGCTGACGAGCCCAAGCCTCCGCATCCAGCGTACCCAGGTATTGGTGATAGGCCAAGTAGCCCAGACTGGCCAGCGCATAAAGCGCGAGGCCGCCCGCGACTCGCCAGCGCAGGGCATCGGGATTGAAGCGATCCAACTGCACGGCCACGACTCCGCATACGCTCATGCAGGCCATGAGCGCCGGTACCGGAGGCATGGCGACCCCGGCCGCGGTGGCCGCCAGCAGGCCTGTTGCCAGCATCCAGGGCTGGCTGTGGCGATTGGGCGTGGCCGTCAGATAGAGCAGTATACACATGCCGAAGGTGACCAGCAGAGCGCCATGATCCCAGGCCACCCAGATCAAGGCCAGCAGGCCGTTCAGCACATGCAGGGCCAAGGTATGTACGGTGTCAAGTGGCGGGGGCAGCGGAGTCATGGTTCTAGGGAGTCAAGGTAGTGTCTCGCAGGCTGACATCCACCCGATGGACGCGGGACACGGTCTGGGGCGCGCTGATGGGCGTACCTGCAGTGGTGACCACCACCTGCACGGTATGGTGTCCGGGATCCCGCGGATCCCAAGAGGGTAGGACTATGCGGCGCGCCATGGCGCTTCCGGTCCATTGCAGGCCGCTGGTGGGTTGGCGCACGTGGGCCCGCGGATAACGGGAAGCCAGATACCCGTTGATCCAGCTTTGTGACTGACCGGTCAGCTGCAACGTTGCTTCCACCCGCACCACCGGATCCGGGTAGGTGGCTTGGATCAGGGTGCGGCAGCGTCGGACTCCCGTGTCCGGACAGTCGGCGGGATAGCGACCCCCGTTGCGGCAGACAGTCGTCTGCTGCCGGACCTTGCGCAGAGCCTTGCCTCCTCGCACTTCCACCGAAAACGTCACCTGGGGTACCGTCTCCCGCGCCGATACTTGCGACTGCAGCACCGGATAGGGGGGCAGATGAAAGACCTGGACTATGCGCGGTGGCTGCAGTTCCACCCACTCGTGAGGCGTCTCGCAATTTGACGGCGCGGGCGATACAGGAGTGGGAGCAGACGTAGGATAGACAATCGGCGGGATGACGACGCGAGGGTGGATGGGCACGGGGGTCAGAACCGGGGACGTGTCGATTCGACAATCGAGGTCGGTGCAGCCCAAGTACAGAATGGCGCCGCAACCGTCCACCCCAGGACGAAAGTTGCAGTTGTCAACGCCACAGGAAGTGGAGCATAGGCGAAAGCCGCGTTCTCCATGGACATAGGGCTGGCCATTGATGATGCGATCGGCGTAGCTGCAGGTACATCCTCCGTCACAAAGAGCGACTTGCCGCTGCACATACGATTGCCCGTCACTTGCATCCAGATTGGGGCGGATCGCCAGCAGATTGAGCAGCCGGGGCGAAACCCCCAGCAGGACGCTGGTCAGAAGAAAGACGAAGGCCACGCGGCGACGCAGGTCAGTCATGATTCGTCTCCACAGACAGGGTGGGGCAGACGCTGTGCCAGTCTCCGTTCGTTCCTGGCGAGACTAGGGGTTGCCACTGGACCCAGTTCCAGGATCGGCCTTGAGTCTCCCTAAAAATGTGTGGATTGAGGGTGTAGGTCACTGCCTGCGCCACGGCGCCTGTCAGGGCCGTGGTGGCGGCGCCGGGATCCGTTGATTCCAAGGGGGCGGCTACACAGACCAAGTCTGAGGTTTGCGCGCGAGAAGCCAGTTCGCACCAGGCGCCGGCAACGGCCGCCTGTCCCGCGTGGGGCTGGTATAGAGCCCGCAGGGGCAGTTCCAAATCGTGATCCTCGGGGTTTATCAGCGTCAAGTCCAGATTTTTGACATCTTGGGGCGCCAGCCATTCTATGAAGGCCGCCGTGCACGGTGGCGCGGTCCAGTCCCAGTTCCAGCTGTCACTGCGGTCCGTGACCGTTACGCCGAGACGTGCCGTCGATCGCGCGGCGAAGGATGGGATATCGACCGGAAATGATTCATCTGCCAAGGAAAGGAAGAGGAATGCGACGGCGAGGCTGGCCGTCACAAGCAGGATGATCCCGAATGTCCGATTCACAATTCGGAACATGGAGGTGCGTTGGGTATCTGGCATGGGATCACTCCTGTGTCACGTCCGCCGCGATTTGGCGCAGTGTGGAGAGATCGCCGGCGGTAACCCGCACTAGGCCCGCGAAGACCCAACCGGGTTCTCCCCGATTCGGAATGTGGACCAGAATCCAGTCGCCTTCGCTGTGCAGACCAATCGCCGTAAGCGGCGTACCCGGGGCCAGAGATCCAATGACGGGGGCCGAGGTGCCGGGTTGGGCCCGCACGTTCAGAGGGACATCCACGGTGTTGACCGTCACCGAGACCTCTTGGTGTGGCGTCGCCTGCCGCGGGGCTGGTGGCGTCTTGATGTCCGGAGTGGGGCTGGACGCAGACAATCCATCCTCTTCGCTGATCTGGGCCAGCTGGGATGTGACCGCCCGTCTGTAGTTCTCGTCCACGTCGTGAGGCCCTGCCGGTAGCCCTGCCGCGCCGGTAGGGGAAGACGCCAAGACAGGGAGACCCGCGGCGTCAGACCGCAGGCCGGGGGCAAACACGTTGTAGTGCAGCAACAGGTTGACGCTGACCAGCACGACTACAAGCGAGCCGCCGATTAGGATGATGATACGGCGGCTGAGTCTCAGATTAAATTGGATCATGTATTTTTATATTTATAAATACAGATTATTTGGACGTAAATAATAGTATAGTACATTTTTGCTATTATGTGACTCTGTTTTTCGATATTGGTGAAATTGGATTGGATTCCGCCGTGGAAGCAGTGGAATCCAAGGATCCGGCATTGTGGCTTATCCGCGGAATCTTAGGATCGCCACAACTGGGCTATGGTGTGGGCGGTTTGCATACGGAGCCCAGAGAACGATACTGCCCGGCAATGGATCCGCGTGGCCACGGACGGAAACAGGGCATGGACGCCCGCTTCAATGCCTTGGAGCGGAAAGCCAATCAATTGACCGACGTAGTATTTGACTTGGTCGAGCGGACCGCCCGCATGGAGGACGTACTGCTGGGTCCCCGCAGATCCCCTGACAATGGACATGCCTTGGCGACATGATCACATGGACTCCGTCGGGAGATCTCAGGGAGACAGCATCAGATCCATCCAGGGCCTTGGCTCAGTGGGTACAAGGCGGTCGTCCTCGCCGCCCGGGAGACAAACACGGAGTCGCGCGTTGATCGACCTCCAAGCGTCTCGGGCAAACTCGGCCAGAGGGTTCTGGCCGTGCTGAGCGGTTCCAGTGCAGGCTCCATTTGCCTCGACCTCTCTGACCCGATGCCAAGGCATCGGAGTGGTCATCGCCCATCGTCTTGTCCCGGATCCTTCTGGATTGCGTCCGACACCGTATCGAACCACCGGGATCAGACCGGCAGAGGCAAGAAGATGACTGTTTGACTGCAGAAGTACGGGGCTGGATCGGTATGGGGCGGGGATGTAAAACCCACGATGGTTTCTGGCAGCATTTCCGGTAGGGAATCTGTGGCTAGAGACAGGGTTGGTGCGCAGGAACGGCGCCATTCCGAAGCGCAAGGCGGAAGATCATGCTGACTAGTCGCGCTGTGCTGTCATTTCCAAGCAGCGGCGACTCTACTGCCGGGACGATGAAGCACGATCGATTGCCCCAAGACCTCGGCGAAAGCCCGCAACGGGACACCGGAAAGGCGCGAAGTATGGTCTTGGAAAGACCGTGTTCCTGCCGGAACGTCGGATTCTTGGGTCCATGGCAGCAAGGCGTCTGTCATCCCTCCAGTGCAACCGCGATCCACCTCCGTCAAGGGCCGTGGCACGGCCCCGCAGTAGGAGGGCGGAACTTGTCAGAGCATGACTTGGCACAGAGAGAGTCCAAGACAGGAGAAATGCGAGGGCTCTGGGGACGGGCAAGACGCCGGCATTGCCATGCGGATTCAAGCCGGTAGCCGAAATCATTGACATGATAGAAGAGTACCAATGGATCCAAGGGGGGAACGCCCCAAGGAGATTTGATGGGGCTGAACCAGAATATTCGCCTGCGCGCCCGAGATGTCCTTTCCCAGCCGTCATTCCTGTTATCCAGAGCTGTACTACAATGCCTTGATTCAATTCAAGGTTGACCAAAGACAGCTCGTCCAGTTGGAGTTTGTCGTGAACCCGACAGGGTCTCAATTTTCTCCGGATCAGCAAGGAAGTGATCGATGACCGTGGCATGGGCCTGGCCTGGAGCAAGGTGGTGGCGGGTGGACCTGCATACTCATTCCCCAGGATCGTACGACTTCAACAAACAGGAGGCCCAACAGGCTGAATGCTGGACTCGCTGGATTGAGGCGGCTCGAGACTCAGGCATGCATGCCATAGCGGTGACCGATCACAATACCGCCGAGGCCATAGAGCCTTTGCAGCAGGCCGCTTCCGCCGTGGAAAAATCTCCGGTTGTTTTTCCCGGCGTTGAACTGACCGCCGCCGACGGTTCCCATATGTTGCTCTTGGCCGATCCCGCCGCATCGGCTTCCGACGTCTCGGATCTGCTTTCGAGAGTCAAGATTCCTGTAGACAAACGGGGATCGCGGGAGGCGCGATCGTCGCTGACCGTAGAACAGATTCTAGATGAGTGCAGTGACGATGCACTCCTGATAGGGGCGCATGTCAATAGAGCTCAGAGCTTGCTGGAACACAGGGGTCAACAACGGATTGCTGAACTGCGCCATCCGGGATTGGCTGCGGTTGAGGTTGATCCGAATCAGGTGGTTGAAAGATCTTGGCTCGACGGAAGCAAGGCTCAGATTGGACGTGCACTTCCCGAGGTATGGGCTTCAGACGGTCATGCATTCTGCGAACTCGGACAACGCTTTGCCTGGGTCAAAATGACCAAACCCAATCTAGAGGGACTTCGCTTGGCGCTGCTTGACGGTCAAGCGTCACTGCAGCCGGCCAAAATGGGAGATACAGAGGATCCGAACGCGCATGCCGCCTTGGCCATCGAGCAAATCTCCGTGCAGAATGCCAAACTGATGGGTCGTGGATCTCCTGCCACCATTTGTTTCAATCCTTGGTTCAACGTAATCATTGGCAGCCGAGGCACGGGCAAGTCCACATTCGTGGATTTCTGCCGCAAGACGTTGCGTAGAGAAAGTGAATTGGACCGCACTGACGGAAACGAAGAGAGTTCGCTGCGTAATTTGTTCAATCGCCGCATGCAGGTTCCCAAGTCCCGGTCGGAAGAAGGCTTGTTGACCGAAAAGACCCGTGTAGAGATGGTATATCGCAAGAATGGCGAGAGGTTTCTTCTCACTTGGGACCAAGACGGGACGGGCCAAGCCATTGTCCGTCTTGAAGACGATGGAGAGATACCGGAAGATGGCAGAATCAATGAACGCTTTCCAGCCCGCATCTACAGTCAAAAGCAGCTGTTCGCCTTGGCACAGGATCCCAATGCTCTGTTGCATGTCATTGACGATGTGCAAGATATTGGCAAGGCGGAAATTGATCGATGCCGTACCAGACTGGAGGCCACATACCTTTCGTTGTGCGCGGAGGTACGCGTGGCTTCTGCGGCAGCGAGAGACGTGCCGGCTCGCAAAGCGGAACTGCGAGATATTCAGCGCAAGATTCACACCCTTGCGCAACAAGGGCACACTCAAGTGCTTGACAGTTATCGGATCCGTCGCCAAATCGATGATACTTGGACCTCAATTCTGGAAGGTGTGGAGCAAGGCCTGAAATCGGCAAAAGCCAGTGCAGGCAACTTGGTGGCAGCCGATCTGGAACTCGGCGCGGAGGCAGAAGACGACGCGCCCCGTGTGGCGCTCAGACATGCCCATCGATCTCTCGATCAGATTGCACGGAATTTGTCTCAAGATCTACAGATGACAATCGCAGCGGCTGAATTGCAATTGAGCCAACTGCACGCAGGCGCCCATGCCAGTGAATGGAAGGCGGCTGTGGAATCAATCGAAAAGAAATACCAACAGACAGCTCGCCAGCTCGAACAGGAAGGATTGACGGATCCCGCTGAATATGGAATCTTGCTGGATCGAGAATCAAGCCTTGAATCCGAGATCAAGGAGTTGGAAAGGGAGTCGGCGAGAGCGCGGTCACTCGAGCGCCAAGCCTCTCAAACTCTTGCAGAGTATCGTCAAGAATGTCAACAGCTAAGCTTGCAGCGACAAACTTTCGCAGAGAAAGCCTCCAATGACACGCTGCGCGTGGAAGTGGTCCCATTTGCTGCTCACGTCAAGCTGGACGACGAGCTGATCGACATTCTGGGTGTTGAGCATTTTGAAAAGGACCGGATAAAAATCGCGAAATGCATTCGTCCCGAGATCAATGCGCAATGGGATTGGGACAGACTTGATGGTGTCATAGATTGGCTGCGCAACTTTCACACAGGCGCATCTGATTCATGGGAAGCGAGTGACAGACGGTTTGGGCAGGCCTTCAGAAAGATTCCACCTGAACGCATAGATCGCCTTGCGTTGTACGCGCCGAATGACGAGGTTCAGGTTGGCTTTCGAGATAATCGAGCAGGTGGTGGCTGGCGACCTCTGTCGCAAGGGTCTCCCGGTCAGCAGACAGCTGCGCTATTGGCCTTTGTGCTTGGCTTTGGCAACGAGCCCATTGTCCTTGACCAACCTGAAGACGACTTGGACAACACTCTTGTGTATGAGCTGCTGGCAAGTCGGTTTCGCGAAACAAAACGCACACGACAGATGATAGTGATCACGCACAACCCTAATCTTGTGGTCCATGGTGACGCGGAATACGTCGTTTCCCTTGATGTCAAAAAGGGGCAGACTGCCATCGTGCGCCAAGGCGGTCTTCAGGAAAGAGAGATGCGAGACGAGATATGCCGCGTGATGGAAGGCGGTCGAGAGGCATTTGCGAATCGATTCCGTCGCATCATCCCGCCAAGGAAATCCGAGGCATGATGTATGCGGAAGACTTGGTGAAACGAATTCGCTACGGTGAAGACTCCACACTTGAGTTGAAGCAGGCGCTGCTGTCAGGAGACAGGGTTGCCGCTCCCTCCCGCGCAGATTGCGCGGACGAATTGGCGAGCATGGCCAACGGGGAGGGAGGAACCATGGTTTTGGGAGTTGCGGATCGAACCAAGGAGATATTGGGGATTCCGGTAGATCGGCTGGATGCCGTGGAGACTTGGGTGCGGGAGATTTGCAACGACTCGCTGACACCTCCCCTGAATGCCACCATCCGCAAGGTTGAATTGCCGGGACTGGACAGAAGACCTGTGGTTGTGATCTGCATCGATGTCCCCAAAAGTCTGTTGGTTCACCGGAGTCCCAGTGGCTACTTTCATCGAATCGGAAGCTCAAAGCGAGAGATAACCCCTGAACTGCTGGCCCGCCTGTTTCAGGAAAGAAGCCAAAGTCGCGTGATTCGATTCGACGAGTCTGTCGTGCCTGGGACTTCGCCACAGGACCTTGACGAGGATCTTGCCCGTCGATTCCTGAGCGAAGGCGCTTCGGTAACCGAAGAGATGATGCGCAAACTTAGGATCGTGGTCGACGATGAACGCGGCATTCCCCGGATTACGCTGACGGGCGTTCTACTATGCACCTGGAATCCGGGGCGGTGGCTGCCGCATGCACAGATTCAAGCCGTCAGCTATGTGGGCGAGCGGCAGGATGTCAATTATCAGGTTGATGCACAGGACTTCGTTGGGCCCCTCGACTTGCAGGCGCTGGATGCGTTGCAATTTGCAATGCGCAATATGCGCGTAGGAGCCACCAAGGCGATGGCACGCCAGGATCTGCCCCAATTCAGCGTCCGCGCGGTATTCGAGGCTCTTGTGAATGCAGTGGCACACAGGGACTATTCCATGACTGGAGCGCGGGTGCGTCTCCACATGTTCCGAGATCGACTGGAGCTCTATGTGCCGGGCGCTCTTGCCAATACGCTTACGCCTGACAGCATGCACCTGCGACAGTACAGCCGCAACGAGCTGATCGTGTCGCTGCTGGCTCGTTGTCGTGTCCAGGGCATTGAGGGGATCGATCGATCCCACATGATGGAAAGAAGGGGCGATGGAGTGCCTATCATCTTGAGCGAGAGCCGTGCCTTGGCAGGTCGAAGCCCAGAATATACCCTGATCGATGACAGCGAGCTCCAGTTGGTGATCTGGGCCGCCGGCCATTTGATCTCTCATCCGACTACTGGATAGAACGCTTGTACAGTCCCAGATGGGCACAAAGGGAATTATAGAAACATAAGTTCCTTTTTTTGATCTGTGGGACCTAGTCTTCGGTCCGCTTTCCATTGCGGCTGCATATGAGATCGCCCAGATCCTTACCCATCGCCTGTCCAATCAGATCAAGCATCCGCGCGCCCCGCTCGACGAAGAACTCGGAGAATTGATCCGCCTCAAGATGCCGCGGATTGATCCAATGCGCCCTCAGGACATCCTGCACGGAAGATTTTTGTTGTCATCGGCTTCAGAAGCCAAGGATCCGGCCAGGCCGCTATCTTTCAGAAACCATGTCTCGTCACTTACCATATTCAAACTGGCACACAGAATATTTGCCTCCGTCCGTGTATAGCCCGTGTGCTTTGTGCTCAGACCCGTTCAAGAGTCCACCATGTTCAAAACCAACCCTGTCTTGTTGAAAAAATTGCTTGATGATGTTGAAGTCGGCAAAATCCAACTCCCGGATTTTCAGAGAGGGTGGGTGTGGGACGATGACCGCATTCGTGGCTTGCTGGCCAGTATTTCGCGAGGTTTTCCGGTAGGGGCCATCATGACTCTCGAGGCGGGTGGAGCAATCCGCCTCAAGAGTCGCTTGGTGGAAGGAGTCCCCGATGAGGCTAAAGAGGGGGATGCAGAAGAGCTCCTTTTGGATGGACAACAACGTCTGACATCGCTGTACCAAGCGTTGAAGCACGAGGGCCCAGTTCATACCCATGACAGTCGGGGCGCGGTCATTAGCCGTTGGTACTACATTGACATGCTCAAGATTTTGCAGCCTGGAGGGGAGCGCGAGGATGCAATAGTGAGCGTACCGGAAAACCGCAAGGTCACTCAGGATTTCGGACGGAAGACAATACAGGACCTCAGCACTTGTGAGCGTGCATTTGCCGAACACATGATTTCCACTGAGGCCTTGCTGGAACCAACGGACTGGTTGCTTGGATATGTTACCTATTGGCAGGCCCAAAGCCATCTTCACCCCTGCGGGAATGCATTGGACTTTTTCAACAAATTCAAGCGAGAAGTCCTCAACACTTTCAGTGCATATACTCTGCCTATCATCCAATTGGACAAGAACACCCCGAAGGAGGCGGTGTGTACTGTGTTCGAAAAAGTCAATACCGGGGGTGTGACGCTTTCGGTCTTTGAACTGGCCACTGCAGCTTTTGCCGCCGACAGTATGTTTTCCCTGCGCAAGGACTGGGGTGAACGGCGGGATCGCCTTCACGGCCAATTTGGCGTGCTTCAAGGGGTTGAAGGCGAGCAGTTCCTGCAGGCGATAACATTGCTGGAGACCCAGAGGAAGAGATGTCAGGCTGAAATGGATGGGCATCCCGCAAGCCAGCTGCCTGCCATCGGGTGCCGAAAACGTGAAATCCTGGATCTTGATCTCTGCAGTTACCAGAGCTGGGCACGCCAAGTGGAATGGGGCTTTGAAGAGGCCGCCCGATTTCTGCGCAGCCACTTCATTTTCACGGCCAGAGATGTGCCCTACGTCTCGCAGCTCATCCCGCTTGCCGTCATTTTTGTGGAACTTGGCGAAACGTTGTCGGCAAGATACCGAGACAAGGTGTCCCAGTGGTTTTGGTCCGGCATTTTTGGAGAACGGTATGGGGGAAGCGCCACCGAAACGCAGTTCGCCTTGGATCTGGTGCATGTGCCCGCTTGGTTGCGCGGTGGCGAGATGCCGACGCTGGTGCTGGAGGCGAATTTCATTCCCGAACGTCTCTTGTCTCTTCGCACCCGCAACAGTGCGGCATACAAGGGCCTGTATGCTTTGCAGATGGCCAGCGGCGCAGCCGATTGGCGTACGGCAGAACAGCTTTCTTGGCAGACTTGGGATGATGCCCGAGTTGACATTCATCATGTGTTTCCCAAAGCTTGGTGCCAGAAAACCAATCCTGCCGTTCCGCCGCGTCTCTACAATTCGATCATCAACAAGACTCCCATCGATGCCCAAACCAATCGGCAGATAGGAGGACGAGCGCCATCGGCCTATCTGCATCGATTGGCAACCGACATGTCCCCGGCAGCGTTACAGGAGGTCCTGAGGGCGCATTGGATCAACCCGCGGCATCTTGAAGCGGATCAATTCTCCGAGTTCTTCGTCGAGCGGGGCGCGCGGATGCTTGATCTGATTGGACAGGCGATGGGCAAGGATCTGGGCGATGGTCGCGGTGTGTTCACCGAGGCATTGAGTTCCGCCGAACTCCACAAGAAATTCGAGGATCCGGAATTCGAATACGATCCTGTCGGCGATCTGGCATATGGGAATCAATAGGGGCCAAATTGCCACACGGAAAACAGGAGGAGATGCGACAGGACAAGACATGCTGTCGGAATCCGTAGTGGACAGGGGCGCGGTGGAGATCATCTCTCCACCGGTGATTGCAAGCAAGGTGCACAACGATACAGCAAGGGGTGGGACGTCTTCGATTCCATTCAACAAGAGCTGCGCTCTGGCACTGCTGCACAAGGATACGCTGAAGCCCAATGCCACTTTCCGTACCGATCAATACAACGCCATCCGACATGTGGTAGAGGGATAGGGACCTTTGTTGGTGGTTTAAAAAACGGGATGGGGCAAAAGCAATATCTACTTCATCGCCACGAAATTGCTGCAAGACCAAGGCGCCGGGCCCACACCGCTGATTTCTCCGTTGCTGGCGCTGATGGACAACCAGATTGCCACTGCACAAAGGGATGGGGGTACGTGCCAAAACCATCAATTCGAACAACGCCGATGAATGGAAAGACGTGGAGGAAAGGCTGCCAGACATGCCCGGCAGCGGCATCATCTACACCTTGACCGTAGCGGACGCTGAACGGTTGGCCGCGGCGTGGCTGCAAAGCCGAAATGTCAAAGTGGCCGCCTACACTGGCAGGATGGAGTACTCAGAACGTCGGCGTCAGGAAGAGCGGCGGCTGTCCAATCAGGTCAAGGCCCTAGTAGCGACCGTAGCCTTGGACATGGGCTATGACAAGCCCGATCTGGGTTTCGTCGTGCGCTTCCAGACTCCGGATTCGGTCGTGTCCTACTACCAGCAGGTGGGACGCGCCGGTCGGGATGGCGCCGATGCATACGGCATTTTGCTCAGTGGGCAGGAAGAGACGGAGATCACCGACTACTTCATTACTTCATCAAGAACGCCTTTCCTTCCCGTGCGGAAGTGCATCAAGTCATCAGCGCCTTGGAAGAGGCTCCGTTGGGTCTGTCCCTGCACGATCTGACCCATGCGGTCAACATCCGGTACATGCGGTTGCAGCAAACCCTCAAGATCCTGGCTCTCGAATCGCCGGCGCCCATTGTGCAGCAAGAAGCGAAAGTGAAATGGCAACTGACCCCTATCGTGCTTCCCGAGTCTTTCTGGGAGCGCGTTGACCATCTGACAGAATTGCGCAAGGGAGAACAGCGGCAGATGCAGGAAGGAATACGTGTCGTTGCCGCGGGGTCACATGGAATATCTGATCGCGGCTTTGGATGGCGACCCGCGTGCAGTCACTCCGCGCGCGGGAATTTCTAGGCCCGACTTGATCAAGGCAGCGTTTGAAAGCCAAAAGAGAGGCATGCGGCAGTTCGGAGCGATCATGGCCTGTGGAACAGGGCCCAACATGCTGCAGGATTTCTTCCATGGATGGGTCGGTGTGAAGTCATGGGGATCCGCGAAACACTTGGCTGCGATGCCACTGGAGGTAGTGGGGATTGGGATCATGCCGGGATTGATTGGGAGCTTGAATGGGCTGACCTTCGAATTGCCTGAACCAGAAACTCCAGGCGCGGCTCCGACTTTGCACGGTGGCGGAAACCAGCAATGCCAGATTGTCTTCCAAGCTAATGCCGCCCTGGTCAAAGGCTCGGTGATGAATGGCGCAGAGGGCCAGCCCGTTGGGTACTTCGTCGGGACCGCCCCTGTCCGGCCGGAGAATGTAGGCGACCTCCAGCCCCATCCACTGGTCCTGCAACTGAATGTCATAACCGCAGACGGCACACTGGCACTCGTAGGCTTGAATGACATTGGAATGGAAGTGGGGATCACACCAGAGTCCGCTTTCTGCCCTCATGTCCGCAGAGAGCGGGAATTCACTCAGGCGCACGGCGTTCAGGAGATCCTGATGCACACTCTGGGGAAAATGAGCCAGCAGCAGATACTGAATTGCCTGTCGGAGTGCAAGGGGATGGGCAATCAGGAATGCGTGGATTTCGGCAGGCAGTCCTCCTTGGACCGCGCTGTTCCGTACTTGGCCAGCCCGTATCCGCCCCGAGGCATTGAAGTGGTCCCGCTGCAATCCCTGCACTTCCCACAGTCCATCACTGCGCAGATATTGAAATGGGAATTCCGGCTGTTGTATTTGGCTAGGCGGTCCAAAGCGCTTCAAAAGCGCTTTCAATTCGAATTCAATGGCTCGGTAAGGGCGCAAGCGCGGACTTCCTTGCACGAGGTGTCCCAAGGCCAGAAGCAGCAATAGAGGCTTGTGCGGGGCTCTCTCCCGCCCTCTTTTCCATATGTTCATGGAAGAGAGGAGATCGCGAAACTGTGCGGAGGTCATGACAGCGTCTTGGACAACCCGGTGCAATCCTAGAGTCAACTCCGTGAAGCGACACTTGGCTTCCCATTGTGCCAGAGTCGCGGGCAATGCGGAGAGGCGGCACAGCGCAGACTCGGGTGGAATTGCAGACCATGACAGCTCCGCGGGCGGCACGTGGTCGGGTCTGGGCAGGCAGGGTGCCGGCAATGGACAGGGAAAGGTCTCTCGACACGAATGCGGGTTCCGGTTGTCGCTAGGTCCAATGGGTTCGACACGGGTGCATCGAGATCGGGGCGGGAAGTCCCTGTGGATGCTTGTTGCTTGTGCGCCCGCCGCGGCCCTTGGCGTACAGATGGCAATCTCCTTTCCGACACGAAGGCAGGGAAAGCACAACATCGAGCCGGTGCACTGCGCCGGGCTGTATTCCTTGGGTACAGTGCCAAGTCAGGAGAGGGTATTCTCAGGATCGTCATGCCAACCATGCCCAGCCCGCGGCGGCACACAGGAGAACCACCAACCAAGAGGGAATCTGCCAGAACTTCAGGCACGTGAAGGCGATCAGCGCCAGCAAGAAGGCCCGACTGTCGGTGATGGCGGACTTCCAGATGGGATTGTACAGGGCGGCCAACAGAATGCCCACCACTACGGCATTGATGCCCATCTGTATCCTCTCCATGCGGGGATGGTTTCGCACCGTGGCCCAGAAAGGCAGAATGCCAATCAGCAACAGGAAGGAAGGCAGGTAAATGGCCCCCAGACAGAACAGGGCCCCTGGCCCGCCGTTGGGAGTTGGACCCAGAACGGTACCCAGATAGGCCGCCAGACTGAAAATGGGGCCTGGTACGGCCTGAGCCGCGCCATAGCCTGCCAAGAACTCGTTGACCGTAAGCCATCCCGGCGAAACCACCGTGGCTTGCAACAGCGGCAGTACCACGTGCCCTCCGCCAAACACCAGGGCTCCGGCGCTGAAGAACCCGTGAAACAGATCCAGCGCGTGGCTGCGGGCCAAGGACGGGACCCATACAGGCAACGCCAGGGGCAGGATCAGAAGCAATGGCAGCAGGGCCAGACAAGCTAGGGACAGAGAGCGACGGATGGGGAATTCCGGGTTGCTCCGCGGCGGCTCTGCCTTGGATTCGGGCTGCAGCCAGTGGCCCAGGACGCCGCCTACCACGAGCATGACCAAGGGAGCCCAGGGGGTGGGGATCAGCAGGGTGCCCGCGGCGCCCCCCACTGCCAGCGCAAAGCGTGCACGGTCGGGACAGAAGTTGCAGGCCATGGTCCAGACCGCCTGCGCGACCACGGCCACTGCCGCCAGCTTGAGGCCGGCCAACAGCCCTACAGGAACGGAGTGGGTCCAGGTGGTCAGCCCGTAGCCCAATGCCACCAGCAGAGCGGCGGAAGGCAGGATGAATCCTGTCCAGGCTAGCAACGCTCCCGCAACGCCTGCGCGCAAAAGGCCAATGCCCATCCCCACCTGACTGGAGGCAGGACCGGGCAGAAACTGGCAGATGGCGACCAGATGAGAGAATTCCCGCTCCGAAAGCCAACGGAGATCCTGCACGAAAGTCTTGTGAAAGTATCCCAAGTGAGCCACGGGCCCCCCGAAAGAGGTCAATCCCAGACGCAGAAATACAAGGAAGACTTGAGAAAGCGAAGACAGGGTTGTCATAAAGGGATGTCCCGAAATCCCGATGGCCCTAGGTAGACAACCCCGGGGGTCCAAGCGCAAGGACTGCAACGATCTTCGACTCTGGGAACACTGGGCTGACGGCCTGCTTGATTCCTTGTGCGCTGGATCATGCCGGAGATGCAATTCGCTGCGCCCGACCTCGTATATTCCTGTATCCCTGAAGAATCCGCAGTGGAGCGAGTTCCTGTGGAGAGATCATCCCGGCGAGAATCCAACAATTCGTGCACCGCTGCCAGCGTTAGGCAGCAATGCCAAGGGGCTATTCAGTCGCAGATTGTAGACTACTTGGGCCGGGAGCCAACCAACTGTCCTAACGGATGGAGACAGAACTATATGCATCCTGAGAGTTCAGGAATTGGGACTGAGGACAAGACAATGGGTTTAGCCTTGCCCTCATTGCCCAACTCTTTGGACTCTAGTAGTTTGTTGCGGACACAACGGGGTTGGGTGCAACGCCAAGGAATATCATGGCCAAGCTGGATTGGATCACCGTACAAGGCTGCAAGAGCATAAAGAGCATTGAACGGCTTGCATTGCGTCCCATCAATATGCTAACGGCGTGGGCAAGTCCAGTTTTTTGGGAGTCTTTCGGTTCTTGAACGCGATCCATGAGGGCAAGCTTCAGAACTAGGGGTGCAGACCGTATATTTCATTTTGGCTTGAAGGAACCCCAGAGCTTGACCTTGCACATTTCATTTGGCGATGAAGTGAATCAGTACCGGTTGGAGTTGTCTCCCAGTGGCCATGACAGCATGTATCCCCTCCAAGGCGACTGTCTTTTTCTGGAACAAAAGACAACATGAGACACCCTTATGGTAAGAAGATGCCGACTTCGGCATCAGCAATCATGACTGCATAAGCGGCATTGCGGATTGCGTTCGCGGACATCTTCAAGGTTGGAAGGTGTTTCACTTTCACGATACCAGCGCTTCTGCAGCCTTGCGCAGGACAGCCCGTGTCAATGACAATCGCCTCGCCTTTCTTTATTTTCTTCGTGAAAGGAGGCAGGATTCCTACAATCTCATTCAAGAAACCGTGCGACTCGCCGCTCCCTTTTTTGATCGTCTCGTTCTTGAGCCAAACTCCTTGAATCCGGAGAGGATATCTTTGGAGTGGAAGCATCAGGAAACCGACGCGTACTTCGATGCATCCTCGCTTTCGGACGGCTCTCTGCGCTTCATGGCCTTGGCTACCTTGTTGCTGCAACCGCTGAGCTTCGACATCCCATAGTCATTCTGGACGATCCCGAACTAGGATTGCATCCTTATGTGATCATCATCTTGGCTTCACTCGTCCAGCAAGCCTCCTTGGATACCCAGACACGAAGTCATCTCTGTTGCTGGATTGCTTCGCACCTGACGATGTCCTGGTCGCCCATCGCGACAACGGGGGCACTGACTTCGTGCGATTGGTCAGCGGGGACCTTGATGAATGGCTGGAAGACTGCAGCCTGGGCCAACTTTGGGAGAAAAGCCATCTGGAAGGACATCCCCAGCGTGCAAGGACACATCTCTTGCCATGACACGCTTGCTGGTCCATGTGGAAGGAGAGACGGAAGAGATGTTTGAGTGTGCTTGGGCCCTATGCATTCGCTTCAGTCAGTGCACGTCTCAAGGGGCATGCCCGTCAAAAAGGGCGTTGGGCGGAGTCAAGGACTGGGATGGAGTACGCAAGGAAATCATCCAGCATTGGCAAGGGGACAGGGACTGCATCTTTTCCATCATGGTGGGCTATTGCGGGATGTCCCGCTCTAGATCAAGGGCCCGACCGGGTCCAAGCGCCCTGCCATCCCTACCCAGAATTCTCAATTTGTCGAAGGCGAGATCTTGTTCGAGGCGTTGCTTTTCAGCGACTGCAACAGGTTCGCGCAAAGTGTCGGGCGCCCAGCAAGGCTTCCACTCTCCAAAGCATAAGGGATGAATTTGGCAATCCGGAGCAAATCAACGACTCACTCGAGACCGCACCCTCCAAGCGGGTGGCGGGTGTCCTTCACGGCTACCAAAAGCTTCTCATGGGTGTGCGGGTGGCGAAGGAAATTGGCATTGAAACCATCAGAGAGGCTTGTCCCCAGTTTGGAAATTGGATCGATTGCCTCAAGAGCATAGCCAGAAATCAAGTGAGAAGGGCTCTAGGCAGCGTCTACTTACGGTTTCGGAGAAGGTCGTTCTCGACTGGCCCCAGGAAGCAGTGTGGGAAGTCGTACCCGTAGTCTGGCTGCTTGACGCTGTGGGCTTGGACCAGCGTCTACCAGGCTGCTCCAATGCAAGTGGAATTCGAATCCAAGTGTTAGGAAGCCGGCCGATTCGGCAGGACGGCCCTATGCGCCGCAGCCTTGTTGGGACAGCCTGCGCCACTGTAGGATCGACGCGGCCGCGTCCCAGAGTCTCCTGTGACCCGCTGTCTTGCCTGCGCCGCGTTGCACCCAAGTCGCCATTTGGCTTTCTCGCGGGCACTGCCGGTTGTGTCTCTACCAAAGTCGCAGCTTGGGATCCAGCCACTCGCGCAACCAGTCTCCCAGCAGGTTGACGCTCAGCACGGCCAAAAAGATGGCACAGCCGGGAGCCAGAACAAACCAGGGGGCCCGGTAGATGAAGGTCTGGGCATGCTGCAGCATATTGCCCCACGAAGCCGTCGGGGGCAGGACGCCCAGGCCCAGATAGCTCAATCCCGATTCAATCAGGATGGCCACGGCCATGCCCAACGTGGCTTGCACGGTGATGGGGGCCACCGTGTTGGGCAGTAGCACGCGTAGCATGACCCGCCACGGAGATGCGCCCACGGCTTGGCTCGCCACCACAAACTCCCGGGTCTTGAGATCCTGCACGCTGCCGCGCACCAAGCGCGCGAAGCGGGGCACATAGACAAAGGCAATCGTCAAGACCACGTTCAGCGTGGAAGCCCCGAAGCTGGCGATGACCAACAAGGCCAGCAGCACGGGGGGAAAGGCCAGCAGGGCATCCTGCACCCGCATGATCAGGGCGTCGGCATGGCCGCCCCAGTACCCGGAAGCCAGTCCGACCGGCACCCCTACCAGCATGGCCAGCCCAACCGAGCCGATGCCCACCAGCATGGCGACGCGGCTGCCGAACACCACGCGGCTGAATATGTCGCGTCCGAATTGATCGGTACCTAGGAGATATCGCCGGGAAGGAGGCTGCAGGGCGTCCTGTGGATGCTGGGCATAGGGGGAATGGGGCGCCACCAGACCAGGGAGCAGGGCCATGAGTAGAAAGCCGCCGTTGCTCAGTCCTAGCAGGCCCAGCCACACCTGCCGAAGCACCCCGGCGCGGCTCTTAGGACGCGTACTGGGCTCGAATGCGGGGGTTGAGGAAGGCATTCAGGAGATCGATGCCGAAATTGGCCAGGATATAGAACAGTGCCATCAGCATGATGGCACCTTGCACCAGCGGATAATCGCGATTGAATATGCCTTGGAGCGTGAGCCAGCCGACCCCGGACCAACCGAACACCTGCTCCACGATGACCATGCCCCCCATCAGGCCACCGACTTCGACGCCCATGACAGTCAGCATGGGCATCAGCGCGTTGTGCAGGACATGACGTCGCAGGACGACCCTGGAACGCAGCCCTTTGGCGCGGGCGGTGCGCACATAGTCCTCCTGCAACGTCTCGATCATGTCGGCGCGCAGAAAACGCGTGAACGTGGCTATCAGATAAAAGGAGAGGGTGGTGGCGGGCAACAGCGATCGCCTGAGACTTTCCGCCGGATCTTCCCAGAAAGGGACATATCCGGAAGGAGGCAGCCAGTCCAGCCTGACGGCGAAGACGAGGATCAAAATCAACCCCATCCAAAACCCTGGAATTGCCACGCCAGCCACGGAAAAGGCCATGATCAGATGGTCCGCGACGGAACGTCGCGCCAAGGCCGCCCATGTGCCCAGAGGGATGGCCACCAGGAGCGAAAGCGTCAGGCTGATCCCTATAAGCTGGAGGGATGCCGGCAGCCGCGCACCAATCAATGCAAATACCGGGCGGTCGCTGCGATGGGACACGCCAAAATTCCCGCGCGCCACCTGCGACAGCCAGAGACCATATTGCATCAGCAGAGGCTTGTCCAGGCCCATTTCCTTGCGCAACGCCTCCAACGCGGCTTGGTTCTCGGGGCGCGCCGCGGCGCGCCCCATGCGCATGACGGCGGGATCGCCAGGTGCCAGCTGCATGGCCGCAAATACGACCAGTGACATTGCCAGCAGCGCCGGCCCAATTTGCATCAGCCGCCGCAGGCAGTAACGCCCCACGCGCTGGTCACTCCGTTACGGTGATGCCGGTGAAGAAGATGTCGCCCTTGCCGTTCATGGACCATCCCTGCACCTTGTCGGTGGTGATTGCCAGCAAGGGTTGGGATTGCACCACGATGATCGGCGCCACCTCCGCCAGGGCTCGTTCCTGGATCTGGCGGTAGATTGCCTTGCGCGCCTCCAAGTCAGGCGTGGCCGCCCCCGCCTCGATCCATTCCAGCATCTCGGCGTCAGGATAGCTGTCCGGATCCTTGAGGTGCGGCTTGAAGATAATGTCGTACATGGAGTGGGGATCGCCCCCCACGTTCATCCAGTTGGCAATGGTCTGATAGGTGCGACCCACATAGTTGTCCAGCCATGCGCTCAGGTCCTCAATCTCCACGGTGAGATTGACTCCGGCTTCGGCCAGTCCGTTCTGCCAGATGGTGGCAATGTTTTCCATCACTGCCACCCCTGCAATCACCTTGACGGTGAGATCAAGGCCCTCGGGATATCCGGCCTCGGCCAGCAATACCTTGGCGCCGGCGGGATCATATGTGATCTCCTCGCCTTCCACAAAGGCCCACGAACTGCGGGGCAGGGAACCGGATTGCGGTTCCCCGTGACCAAAGTACACGTTCTGCTGAATGGCCGACTTGTCCAGCGACATGGCCAGGGCCTTGCGCACCCGGACGTCTTGCAAGGGTGCATGGCGATTGACGGCCATTTCCAGCAGGAATAGGCTGTTGCTGGCGCTGGGGGACTGAATCACGAATTCGTCCCGTCCCTTGAAACGGTCGGCGTCCGCGGCCGGCACCTCGTACACGGCATCCACGCTCCCGGCCTCCAGGTTGGTGAGAGCCACCGCATAGTCCGGCAGAATCTTGATTTCAATGCGGTCCAGCTGGGCCGACATGGCTCCGGCGTAGTCCAGATTCCTTTCCAACACGATACGATCGTTAGGTTGCCACTCGACAAAGCGAAAGGGGCCGGAACCGACCGGTTCCTTGCTGATCGTTTCAATGGCCTCTTGTGGCACGATGGCGATCGATGCCACATCCTCCAGGAACGGTGCCCAAGGCGCCTGCAGCGTGAACTTGACCGTGGCGTTGTCCACCGCTTCCACGGATATTACGGGGTCCATCTTGCTGGCATAGATGGTTTCCTGCTCCGTGAGTCGGCGGAACGAATACGTCACGTCGTCGGCCACCAAGTCACGTCCATTGTGGAACTTGGCTCCGGGACGCAGGTGAAACGTGTATTCCGTGCCATCCGCGGAAATATCCCAGCTCGTGGCCAGTGCGGGCACCGTGTTCATGTCGGCATCCAACAGGGTCAGGTATTCGAAAATGTTGTGTCCCACCAGCACGTTGTAGGCGATCAACTGATTCCAGTGCGGATCGTAGTTGTCTATGTCTTGGGTGGAGGCGATGATCAAGGTGCCTCCTGTGGCGGATGCGGCGGCCATGTCGGATGCGGCCTGACCGCCTTCTCCCGTGTTGGGAGGTGGCGCCGGCGCCGCACAGGCCCCTGCCAGAAACAGCAGCAAAACGGCAGACAGCATTGAGACAATTCGTGCTTTCATGGCCTTTTTCCTTGTATGGGGAAGATATCCTGGCTGAACGGCTTGACCGGCAAGCATGTTGCATCCAGCCATGGAAGTGTAATTCAAGTTTTGTTGATGGCCAATGGCCACCTGCCAGTATCAGGGTTGGGGTCGTGGAGGGCGCCGGAGAACTGGTGGTATCATGTCGGCAGTGGCTACAGACGCCGGCGGAGCCGCGGGAGTTGGATCGTGGAGATGCTCGTTCAGAAGGAGACGTTGGCCTCGTTGATCACGGAGGATCCCTTCTGCGCGCAAGAGGGGGTCAAGACCTTGGAATCGACGGTCCATCACGAACGCCTGGTGCAAATCGAACAGGACCTGCGTTTGCATCTCAAGCGGCAGAATTTGCCCTGCACGCTCACCAGCGACCTGCTGATTCGGAATGTGTCCCTCAAGGAGGGGTTGGCGCCGGACATCGCGATTTGGCCTGGGCGGCACTTGCTGGATCCAGATGTGGATTACGGTTCGCTGACGCTGTCGGCCGAGCTGTGCCCTTCCTTGGTGCTGGAGGTCGCGTCGGAGAGCACCGCCACCGCCGACCGAGAGACCAAGCACGAGATTTACCGCTTGGCGGAAATCTCGGAATACTGGCTGTATGACCCCTTGGGGTACGCCGGCGGGCCGCCTTTCGTGGGCTGGCGGCTGCGCAGTGCGGAGTACGAGCCGATCGAAGGTCAAATTGGTACTGTGGCGGGCCAGGCGGTCACGCTGTACCCCAGCGTGGCGCTGAACACCGCCTGGGGCCTGGAATGCGACGCCGATCTGCGGTTGCTGGATCCAATCCGGGCAGACTGGTATCGGATGACACCGGAGGCGCTGGAGCAGGCGGAAGCTCGCATCCAGCAGGAACGCAGCCGCGCCGAGCAGGCGGAAGCCCGTATCCAGCAGGAGAGGGTGCGCTCCCAACAGCAGGCAGACTTGTTGCAGCAGGAAATACAACGACTGCATGCGTTGCTGGGCCAACGGTCGGACCGGGCTTGAGCGGCTAGATCTCTCCAGCGTACAGCGAAGGGCCTGCAAATGTGGCCTTGGCCTGTTGCACAACGAGACAAATTGATCTGCCGCCTACCCGGCAGCACGCACATCGTTCTAGCCAGTACGCAGGATCGTATACAGATGGTTGGCTTCCAGGTCTTGGATCACGTGTCTTTCTCCATCCGGCCAAATGACTTCCAGCCGTTGCAACACCGCTCCCTCCGGAAAGCCGAAGTGCGCCACTGGCGGCAGCCCGGACAGGTAGCCACTGGCGACTTCCAGTATGCGCAGCTGGATCCCTTCATGGGTTTGCAACGTCAGACGGGTCCCGATGCCCCGGGTGTTGCGCGCTTGTCCATCACGCAGCCGAACCTGGATTGAGGATCCCTGACACAGCCGGTTCTCCAGCAGCACGGCGGGCGCCAGCAAATTGTTGATCACGATATCCAGATCCCCGTCGAAATCCATGTCGCCCGCGGCCATGCCCCGCCCGCCTGTCCGCAGGCCTAGGTTCCATTCCGGCGCGGGCACGAATCGCTCGCCTTGCTGGTTGCGCAAGGCCCAATTGGTCTCCACCAATTCATTGCCGGGCAAGTGACTGAACAGATCCAACGCGTTCATGCCATTGACCGCGTAGAGATCCAAAAAGCCGTCTTGATTGAAGTCCGCCAGCTGGGTGGACCAGGTCCAGCCGGTGGCCGTCACGCCCATGGCCTTCGCCCAATTCCGAAAGCCGCCTTCCGCGTTCTGCAGCTGCAACACGTTTTCCGTAAGCTGCCGATCCGCGGGATCCACCAGCACTTTCGCCATCACCGGTTGCCATGCGGCCCGAATGTCCGGGTCCTCCACGCGCGGTTTCATGTCGGCCGCGAACAGATCCAGCCGGCCATCGTTGTTGACATCCCCCACGCTGAAGCTTATGGTGTTCTGCGTAGTGTGGGCAAAGGGAGTGTCGACGCGCCATCTTCCCTCGTGCCATGCCCATGTGCCATCTGGCAGCAAAAAGTCATTCCCCGCCAGCAGGCGCATGCCATCCTCTCCCGGCACCACCGCCAGAGCCAAGGCCTGGGAACGCAAGGTCAGCAAATGGCTGTGGAAGCGGGAATCCCGTTGTTCATGCCAATAGATGCCCGAGGCTGTCTGTCCTTCAAAGGCCTCCCCCAGCAGGGCCTGCAGTTCCAGATCGTAGGAGCCGGTCATCAGATCCAGATCACCATCCTGATCCACATCGGTCCAGGCCATGCTATACGCGGTTTTCGTGACGCCCGGGAGGGGGGTGATGGAAAACCGCGGTGTGTCGTCCTCCACTGCATTGGCCTGGCTCAGATAGGCCACGGGTGGATCCAAACGGCGGGTAAAGACTAGATCCAGCGCTCCATCCCCATCCACGTCTACCATGGCGGCAGCGCGGGATTCCTGGTGGGACAGCGCAGTGCGCCTGAAGCGCAGATTTCCCAGATTCCAATGAATGGCGTTGGGTTCCGACAGATTCGCCAAGGCGATTTCCGGCAGCAGGTCTCCATTCAGGTCGCCCAAGGCCACTCCCGATCCGTTGCTGTCGAACATGCGCACCCCTTGGGCTCCGGGCGTCAGACTTACATTGTCCAAGTCATGAGAGACAAACGCACCACCGCAGCCGGAAGCATCCCGAAAGGGAATACGGGTCGTGATACTGGTGGCGGATGCATCGTGCACCTGCGCACCCTCGGATGCATGGGTCTCCCCGGGCAGGGTGCAGGCGGAGAGCGCGCCCAGGACCCACAGCAGCCAGCCCCATAGGGCGCGGGTGCGGCGCGGAGGCCCAAGTGTGGCAAGAGGCCGAGGGGGTTCGATGTGCATGGCACTACTCCTGGAACACCCAGCGCCGCCGGATTGTCCAATTGAAAGCCGTGACCATGAAGGTCAGCAGAAACAGGATCCACGCGACCGCGGAGGCGTATCCCATCTTGAAGAACCGGAAGCCCTGTTGATAAAGGAACATGGAGATGCTGATGGTGGTGTCCCGCGGTCCACCTTGGGTCATGATATACATCTGTTCGAACACTGCCAGACTGGAGGAGATGGAGATGATCAGCACAAAAAACAGGGCAGGCGACAACAGTGGGATGGTCACGCGCCCAAACAGTTGTCGACGGTTGGCGCCGTCGATGGTTGCCGCTTCGTTCAGTTCCCGGGGGATGCCCTGCAATCCCGCCAACAGGATGATGGCATAGTATCCCACCCACCGCCATACGGACATCACGACGATCGCGGTCAGGGCCCAGCGCACGTCGCCCAACCAGGCCTGGGCCGGCAGGTGCAGCAGATTCAGGGCCCAGTTCAGGACTCCAAACCGAAAATGGTAGATCCAGGACCAGACAAACGACACGGAGATGAAGTCGGTCACAATCGGCAGGAAACAGAGCAGCCGCACCACCGGCACAATTCCCGCCTTCTGATTGAACAGCAGGGCAAACAGCAGGGCGGCCCCGATTACCAGCGGCGTGAATTCCAACGTATACACGAGCGTGTTGCGCAAAGCCGTCAGGAAGACTTTGTCGGTCAGCAGGTTCAGATAGTTGTCGGCTCCCACCCAGCTCGCCGGGCTGATGCCCGACCAGTTGGTGAATCCCATGATCAGGGAGAACAGGCCCGGCCCCAGGGTCAAGAGCAGAAACCCGATCAAGTTGGGAGCCAGAAAGAGCAAGGCCACCAAGGCTTCCTTGTGGCGAGGCACGCGGAAGAACCGCGGCCTTGGCGCCGCGGGCGCAGGCCGCGGGAGGACCTGGACGGTCATGTCAGCCCTTGATGCCAGACATGGCAACGCCTTCGATGTAAAACCGCTGCAGACACAGAAAGACCATGATCACGGGCACGATCGCCATCACCGAGCCGGCCATCAGCTGTGGCACGTCGGTGTGCCCCTGTTCCTGCTGGATTGCCGCCATCCCGATCGGCACGGTGCGCAGCTCCCGCGTGCGAATGAGGATCAGGGGCCAGAGGAAGCTCCGCCAAGTGCCGATGAAGATGAAAATGGCCGCGGTCGCCAGGGCCGGTTGCGATAGAGGCATGACAATCTGGGCATACCGCCGGAGATATCCGGCCCCATCCATCTTGGCCGCGTCTTCCAGCTCGAAGGGGATGGTCAGCAAGAACTGGCGAAGCAGGAAGGTGGTGAAAACGCTGAACAGACCGGGGACAATCAGACCCGCCAGACTGTCGACCAGCCGGACTCGGCTGACCAGCACGAAGGTGGGCACAATGGTGACTTCCGCCGGAATTAGCATGGTGGCCAAATACAGCAGGAACAGCTTGTCCCGGCCGGGAAACTGCAGCCGGGCAAAGGCATAGGCCCCCAGACTGGCCGTCACCAGCTGCGCTGCCATCACGGTGACGGCGACAACGGCACTGTTCAGAATGTAGCGTCCAAAGGGCTGGACGGTAAAGACACCGAAGTATCCATCCAGATCCAGATACGGGGGCAGCCAGATGGGTGGGAACACGGTGGCATCCGCCTCCTTGAGCAAGGAGGTGCGCAGCATTCAGAAGAAGGGAAACGCCATCAGGACGCCAAAGACGACCAGCCACAGAGTGGCTAGGCTCCGCGAACCGTGGCTAGAGATCCACTGACGCCAGCCCATCCACCTTTGTCTTTGCAGTTGCATATCCACGCAACCCAGCGTCTGAGGTCATGCCGGAGGATGCAGAACGCACGCGGCCGGCCATGGCGGCAGGATCCAAGGCAACCTGCTGCCATGCGTCAGACGTCAATGGTCACGCCTTGCCATTTCTCGACCAGTGCCGCGTTGGTTTCGTCTTGGATGAGGGTCAGGGCCGCCTCGATATCCCCTTCCCCCGTTTCGTAGATGGCTCCGTAGTGGCGAGCCCAAGAATCGTTGAATTGGGGACTGGCCAAGGTGGCGCGATCGTTGAAAGCCCATTGGAGCTGCTCCACGAACGCGCCAGGATGTTCCGCCTTGCCTCCCGCTTCCAGATAGGCGGGTGTGGCGCTCCAGCGAGCCGGAATACCCCGCCCGGGACGTCCGACCATGTCGGCCAAGGTTTGACTGCTGGTATAGCTGGCCAGGAACTCCCAAGCCGCATCTGGATTGCCCGTGTCGTTGCTGCAACAGAAACCGGAACCGCCTGTCACCGTGCTCTGCACGATGTCAATCGGCAGGAACCCGATGTCGAAATCGAAACCGACCTCCGCGTTCTTGGACTGCAAGTCCCACTGGCCCTGCATTTCCATGGCCACAAGGCCGGAGGCAAAATAGTCGATGCCCCCGCTCCCGGCCATTTCCGCGGCCGTGGGGGCCACCTGGTGCGTGTACACCAAATCCACCATCCACTGCAGGGCCGAGGCCGTTTCGGGCGAGGAGATCAGACACTCCCGGCCATCATCGTCGTAATTGCGTCCCCCGGCCGAGTAGATGAAGGCGGAGTGCAGGTACTGGCTGCCATTGACAAGGGCGCCCCACTGCTCGCCGTCGGGCTTGGTCAGCGCGACGGCGGCTTCCACGAATTCGCTCAGGGATCATTGGGTCTGTCCCTCGGTGGGAGGATAGTCCACGCCGGCCTCGTCAAACAGAGTCTTGTTGTAGTAGATGCCCCAAGTGGACTGGTCGTAGGGAAATCCCCACCACCGGCCCCAGAAATTGAAGCCGCGGGAGACTCCGACCGCGAAATCGTCCACGTCAATGTCCGGCGTAGCGTCGATGTAGGGATTCAGGTTCAGGACCAGGCCGACCGAGGCGACAGGGGGCACATGCTCGTCACTGGCCATAAACACATCCGGCAGATCGCCCGCCGCGGCGCCGGCCAGAATGGTGCTGGTGGTATCGCCCCAAGAAGCAAATTCCAGCTTCAGGGCAACATCGGGCCGCTCCTCCTTGAATTGATCCAGGCCAATCTGCCAAGTCTGCATGTCGCTTTCATTGAACCAGTTCTGGAAACGCAGCTCGATTATTTCCGCGGCGGGTTCTTCGGTCGTGTTGTCTGCTGGCGCGGACGTGACGCAGGCAGACAGCACGGTCGCACCGGCCAAGGACAGGGAGGAGAGCTGCAGGAAGCTGCGGCGACTTATGTGTGCAGGCAACAACATCTCGAATTCGTTCATGTCCCGTTTTCCTTGTCAAGGTGGTTCTTGGCGGCGTCTGACTCAACCCCTTTCGAGTATGGCAAACGGTCAAGACCGACATATAGGGGTAGAGGGTCCCGTCGTGTACACGGCTCTCCACCTGCTCCGCAGATCTTGCCTTCCGCTCGTCAATGGCACCCCAACGATAATAGTGCCACTGATAACAATAGAAAAACTGTTTTTTTGAATAACATCGGACTTGTACACAGTGGATGGCACCATCATCAAGCATGTACAAGCCAAATCCAGCAGCGGTTCCCATCCCGTAGGTTGTCTCCCGAGCCGCTTCGGTCCGAGTGGTTTGCAGGCAGTCGGTCTATATCAAGGCACTGAGAGCCGGGTCAGGCATTTCTTGACTGTCTGGTTCCTATGTTCTGCCTGGCCGGGTTGCGCTCAATATGCGCGGACACCTTGTCATCAGGAAGGAAAAGACGCCCGATTGCCTGGGTGGTGTGCTGCAGTTCGGCGTGAGCTTGGAAGGGCTGGACATGGGTCCAGATCATATCTTGGATGTGTTCCTGGAAATCGTTCAGGTCCAAGCCGTGGATCCAGCAGCAACAGGCAGACGGGTGGCCACTGTCGAAGCTGGGAGACGAAATTGGGTCGGGACCTGCATCATATGAGGGCCGTATAACATATTCACTCGCTCAACGGCTGGGCACCCGTGTTCTGTCTGCCGGCGGAGCGGCCTTGACCAATGTGCCTTGATCTCAGGGAGACAGTGATCAAGGAAATGGGAGCCTAGGCAATTTACTTGGCTCTGCATCATGGATTTTCTTTCCGCGTTGGCGCACAATGTGGACCAAGACCCTCGGGCCAGTGTGCTGTAGGAGGCCCGGCGCTCTCATGGAAAGGCCGAATGCATACGTCTGGATCCCCAATAACCAATAACAGGTGCGGTGCGGGCGCATTGGCAGCCCCCCCCCACATGGATGCCTACATGCGCCTGCACCGTGTGCTGACCCGCATGGCCACGGCGGCTAGGCGGCGACGAGGATCCGTTCACGGAAGCACAGGCGCAACAGGAGCTGCAGTTTCCGCGACGAGCAATTGCTGCAACTGCACAAAAAATCCTGGACCTAGATAACCTCTCGGACACTGTAGTAATGAGCAATTTCACGCTGGACTACTTCTTGGCCCAACTGTTACGCTACGTGGAAAAGAACAAAGACGAACTGGAAGCAATGCCGACGAGGGTCTACTCTGTTGCCTCAGACCATGCGGATGCAATCGGAGGAGGCTTCTACAAAGACCGCCCCGGCGCAGTATTCTTTCTGCGTCAGCACAACGCCGCCTAATCCTTTCAACAGACGGCTAGTCCAGTATATTCTTACTATCTCGCCTGCATCCGCGGTGATGGCATTATTCGTTTCGGTTGCGCCAATGTCCGACAGGTATTGAACGCATTTGAAGCGATGGCGGTCGGAAAGACGCAGGCAATACACTACTTGTGCGATCAGTTGACAGACGTTATTGCCCATATCCGTCAATTGCACCATAGAATGCAACAAGCCCACTTGGGCATAGGTGGCAACCGCGATTTCAAATTGACACCAGCCTCCGCTGGGCCACTTGGCGTCACCGACTTTGAACTGGTCACTTGGCTTGCAATAGCCCCCAAGGATTGGATGCATGATTAGGAGTACCAGCAACACTCGCAATGAGATACGAAATGCCCTGCAGTCGCCAATTTCGCCCCCAACGACACCGCTCCTGCTGACTACTCCAGGCTACCGCAGTGAGCGCACCGTAGCCAACCAGTCAGGTACTGTTGGCAGCTTCATCAACACTTTCCCATCCCCAAATCCTGATATGGAATCGGAGCGGCTATTCTGCTAACATGCCCATTCCACTCACGTCGTCTTTCAGACAACCGACTCGGAAATTGCGGAATCCTCACAATTGTCGTTACGCAACGGCACTGACTTTGACCGCGGTCGTGCCTAGAGTTTTCTCTTTGTATCCGTAGAACTGTCTGGAGAGCACTATCCTCGCAACCAGTACGTCAAGTTCACTCGCGAAATAAAGCAAGTGGCTTGTGATGTCGTCAATGGTGTTGTTCCGTACTGCCACTGACCGTAGTACTTTGGCCTTCGCGCATCGGTGCGAGCCCAAACGCGACCCGAATCGCGATGTGCTGGGCCATGTTTCACTGGTACGGGAAGTAGACCCGACCCAGCCCCATTGCGCTCATTGGACATACTGGCAGAGCTGTCTCTGGACAACCGTCTCAAGTGGATGAGATTGAGATATGGTCTTCATGATTCCGTACCCGTAATCGAGAACGTGTTCTTTATATCCTGTGGAGTTCGCACTGAAGTCTGATGTTCAAATATTCCGCAGCATGCACAGAGCCGCGTGCATTGATGCCGCGCATCAATCGCTAGGGCACAAGGGAGAAAGTGATTCCACGGCAGTCAGGTTGGACAGACTCCACAGTTGCAGTAATGCGGTGCGGTTTGATCGCGAGATGCTGCGCACGGCACAGCGAACAGCGTGGAGATACGCTCAGCGAATGCCCATGGCTCAAGGCAAGTGGAAAACAAACATGCAAGAAAACATACCAAGGTCCCCTTGGAATCCGGCCACCATTGGTACTGCTAGGAACCGGCCCAGAATATTGGAACAGAGTCTGCAGGAACGAATTACATCACTGAACGCCGGCCAGTTTCCCAGCTAGACCTTCCGCTTGCCCCGAGGGGTCGCCTTTGGGTCCTGCGTTCCTTCTCTGCCGCAACATGTCAGGCATACTGAATGTGTTTCCGATTTTCCTTCGTGGTCCCTTAAGTATCAGTGAACCCATCCGGCAAGCCTTGGCGCAGACAGTTGTGCACGCGCATTTCGCTCAGACGTCCGCCGCGCGGCACCTATGCCTCCCTCTTTCAAATCTCCTCTGTGGGGACCGGGCGATCTTCCTCCCCCGGGGCCGCCCTCTCCGTCTCCGGGTGGCCGCGGCCTTCATTGTCAGTGGGTCGGCGGGGACCTAGCAGTACGCCCTCTATGCGGGCGGTCCGCTCGGCCAAGTCAAATACCATGGCGGTCAATCGGTTGATTTTCCGCTCCGAGGTATCAAAGCGGACATTGGTGTCCCGCTTTCTCTCCGTGAAGCGCGTGTCCATGTCCTGTTTCAACTCCGTGAAGCGCGTATCCATGTCCTGTTTCAACTCCATGAAGCGCGTGCCCATGTCCTGTTTCAACTCCGTGAAGCGCGTGCCCATGTCCTGTTTCAACTCCATGAAGCGCGTGTCCATGTCCTGTTTCAACTCCGTGAAGCGCGTGTCCATGTCCTGTTTCAACTCCGTGAAGCGCGTGTCCATGTCCTGTTTCAACTCCGTGAAACGAGTGTTGCTCTCTGTGAAGCGGGTGTTGGTGTTCTGTTGCAATTCTGCAAAGCGACGGAAAGTTTCGGACCGTGTGTTCCACATCAAAGCCAATATGACTACGCCCAATCCGACGATGGCAATGAAATCAGAATCCACGACAGTCTTCCCATTGTGCAAGTTCGTACCTTCGGACGTGAAGACATAAGCTTCATTCTATCGCAAGGGTAGCGCGTTGAACGCATGGCACGCGAGGCGTGCCACTGAAAGGCCATCGCGCCCGGATCCCCTCTGCATCGGTCGGATGGAAGCGCATCGATTTCAGGAGATCCTGCGTTTTTCCGGAAACTCGAGGTCACGGCTTGGACATCGCCTCCCCCGAGACTGGGGCCCAGACATGACTCCGAATTCAAAGGATTTCTCAAGGAACCCTTTAGACGGCAGCGACAGATATGTTTTCCCCTCTGTATCGGAAAGATCCAAACGGTGTGTTTTCCCTGTCTTTCATTGCTAGGCATGGGATCGCCCCGGATTAGGGAATTCCCATTCCAGCCTTGGGTATGACAAGACCCATCGCTGCCCCTCTGTACGCCTCTCGAGATGGGCCAGACGTCTTTCCTTGCTCCCTTGATCTCTTCGTCGTGGCGGGAGGCGGTGGCGACATGGCCCCGGTTTTTTGAGGGACGGGACACCTTGCATGCTGCAATCTGGCAGAAATCTTCGGGGTTGACTACAAGTTGGAATAGGATCGGTGTCAAAGGTGCCGAGCTCCCCCTTCAACGCATCCTTCAAAAACAGAAATCAAGGCCTCAAAAGCCGATTCCTACTCATCTGTCAAGGCAATCCACGCCAGCTCGCTCGTGCTCGTCCAACAATACTGGACTCAGCAATTCACGGCTTGTGCTTGGCAGGACATCTTTCTTCTCTCCGAGAGTTCCACCCTGTCACCACGCGGTCCTTCTGAATCCAGATCCTCGACATATGTGCACTCTGGCTACAGGAGCAGATGTGGATACGCGTCCGTGACCAGTGGCTTCACGTCTACCAAGGCAGCCTGGAAGAGGTGCAGAGCCCTGTCCATGTCCGTTTCGGACATCACGGTGGAAACATTCAGGCTGCCTGCGGGAGAGAGCGATAACCCATGATTGAGACAGGCCAGAAAGAAGGCGTGTTTCAGCTCCGGAGGTGCCTGCCGAGCATCCCGGTAGTCCAGCACAGGGGCCGGACTGAAGTGATACCCCACGAGAGATCCCCAACCTGTGGTCTGTATCTGCAGGCCCTGCTCCGTCGCCACCTCACCAATGCCTGTGCGCAGCCGGTCTCCCAGATGGTTCAGGCGCGCCACGGAGGCGGTCGTCACGTACTGCATGGCAGCCAGACCCGTAGCCATTGCCATGGGATTGCCGTTGAACGTGCCACCGTGCGATATCGCCTTGGAGTCCGCGGGATCGAAGAGGTCCATGATCTCTGTGCGGCCGCCCATGGCTCCCACAGGCAATCCGCCGCCTATGATCTTGGCCATGGCTGTCAGATCTGGAGAGATCCCATAGATCTTCTGGGCTCCACCGGTGTCCAGACGGAACGTCTGGACCTCGTCAAGCACCAGCAACACTCCTCGGTCCGCGGTCAGGGACCGAACTGCCTGCAGATATTCTGGAGTCGCGGTGACAAAGCCGTGAGAGCCCAGCAGAGGCTCCACCACCACGGCCGCCACCTGGCCTGCATGAGCATCCAGAACACTTGCCAAGGCCGCACTGTCATTGTAGGGAGCAACGCGGACCTGGTCCATGATGGCGCGGGGCAGTCCCGGACCCTGGGGTATGGTGAAAGGAGCGGAAGCCGGCCCGGCCGTATCCATCTCCGGACCTACGCTGGCACAAACTAGATCGTGGGTGCCGTGGTACCCTCCTTCGATTTTTACAATCAGGTCCTTGCCGGTATAGGCTCGGGCCCCTCGAATGGCCATGAGAGTGGCTTCCGTGCCGGAGTTGGTGAAGCGTATTCGCTCCAAGGAGTCCACACGTTCGCACAGCAGCTCTGCCAGCTCCATCTGTCCTTCACACGGAGCTCCCCAAGCCGTGCCGCGGATCGCCTGCTGGGCCATGGCGTTCACCACCGGGGGAAAGGCATGGCCATGTATGAGGGATGTCGCATTGTTCATGCAGTCCAGGTAGCTGTGACCGTCCATGTCCTGCAGAGTTGTGCCGTCCGCCCGAGCCATCACCAAGGGGTATGGAGCGTGATAGGTGGAAGTCCGGGTATCTCCTCCAGGCAGGATCTGCCGCGCGCGTTGGAAATAGGCTTCAGACTGAGGGGTCCGCTGACGGTACTCTGCCTCAATGCGTTGGGAAATGGGATGCATGGAACATATCAGCCTAGCGACTGCACGGGATTCCGGGATGGAGGAACGTGGGTAGCCCGTGGACAGAAGCCTGACAATCTTCCCGTCTGCGGGAGCGAGCCTCCGAGGTATGAGATGTGCAAGCAGCGACCGATATCTCTGTCCGATCACCGATCGGACACATTGACGGAGAACTGTGAGATGGCAACTGCCTAACAGTTAAATGCCGAGCAATAGATAGAACACCGACCAACCGGTACGATAGGCTTGCTCTTCCTCCCGTGGTTTGCTTGCACGCTTTACGCTGCCGCTTGGAGCAGGTGTCGGAGTCGGGATCTTATACAGGGTGTTTGGAGAAGGAGAATAGGCTAGCCTGGTTTTTGTGGACACTTGCTTTACGCCATCAAAACACAGCAGTCGTTCACCACTATCGGACAATCCATACACTAAGGCCCGCGCTTGCTGAACTGTCTGTCGCAAGCCGCTGGCATGGTCGCACTGAACTTGCTTGAACTCCTTTGCGTCAGACTCAGAATCCCCTTCCCAGAGCTTGAAATCCCCCTGCACAACATACTCGTTCGAGTTGGCGTTGTCGCCGACGACAATATCGAGTTGAATCACCAGGCAACCGTCACAGTTCTGACCACCTCGGCGTTCAATGTAGGTTTGCATCCGATCGTCATTTCCGTGAATAACACCCTGAATCTCAATCTTCAAATGGTCGGGTGTCCAGAAACTGCCTTTCCTGTTCCTTCCCACGGGCCAATCCCAGTCCCCCTCTACGGGAACAGGGGTAGAGGTGGGAACGGGGGTAGCTGTCGCAGGCACTGCCGTAGGAGGAACCGGTGTAGGGGTTGTCGTAGGCGAGGGCGGAGTCGGGACATTTGTCTCTACCGGCAGTCCCGGCGGAATCTCGTCAACAAGGTCCGCGAAAATCCAATCACCGGTATCCAGCTTCAACCACAACCACCCGTTGCGCGCCTGGAACTGGGACACCGGTCGAACAGTCGTGTTTTCGTCCAATTCACCGACCTTGTCATATGTCACGCCGGGGCCTGATCTGAGGTTGACTTCATCCGTGTTGACATGCGAACGAATGAGAACGGGTGTCGGGGTAGGCGACGGCGTCGCGGTTGGCTCTTCGGTAGGAGTGGGATCGGGAGGCGGCACGGTAGGAGTGAAAGTAGGAATCACGGCCACTTCCGCCAAGGGTGTGACAGTCGGTTCTGGATCGGTCTGATCTTGGCCGCTACTCCTGTTGCCGCAACCTGCCAATACCAAGACTGCAATTAAAAGCAGAAACCCAACTTCTGCCTTGCCCACTACTCGTCTCATCAAAGCCTTGTTTCAAAGTTCATGCTCTGGTCCATCGTCCCATGAGCGTGTAGCATCAATCCGCTACAATGAGAATCCCTTCGATTATAGGCAACGAGCTCGCAGAGGCATGCATGCCCAACAAGATGAAGTGAATCTGAATACCATTCTACAACATTTTTAATGTCATGCTACGGCTCATGTGGAATTGCATGATTGACACCCAAAGAGAAGATCTCGCAGCGTGCAACAAGAGGGTCAATACTCATGCGAAGATGCTGCCTTTTGCAAAGCAGACAGTGGCTTGTGTATAACACGGGGTCGGGTATCCAGTCCATGGCATCCATCTGCTGCACTGTCCAAGAGGTGCCAAGCCGATCTTCCGCGACCCTGTACGCTTGGGTCCGCGGTTTGCGGCGGATCGTCGAAACCCGGCGGATCCAAATGGAGCCGGCATTGCCGCTGTGTCGCCGAGATATCCTTATGATGGGCGCATCCGCCCCCGCGATGGCACGGTGCCCTAGGGACCACTGCCATCGCGGGCAGGTCTCCCGGTTGCCGGCCCGGCCACTCCCCGAAGCGCGCAACGACGCCATGCCTGTCGTGACACAGGACATGTGGGGGGTCGCAAGGGACAACAGGGTCGATAATCGTCCGGGCACACGCCGCGGCGCCCCCATGTGGATTCATCCATGACGCCAGCCGCACTCCGTCACCTTTCCGGCGGACTCCAACGTCTGTGAGAGTGCATTGAAAATGCCTTCCACTTCTTGTGGAATACAGAGTGCACCGGGTCATGTCGGTGGCACAAGAACGATCGTCTAGAGCGTCAACGTCGCGTCAAATATGGGGACAGGATTGCCTTGGTTGATTTCCTCAATGCCAAGATCATCCTGGCATTTGGATGAGAGACTACACGGCTGTTGCAACGCCACTGTCACGTTGGCCGGTCCAAGCGTTTGGCCCGCCTAGGTCTTGCCCGTGGTGGTCTCTGCTGAGCTTCTCCTTTGTTTCGCGGCATCTGCCAATGCGATTTGTGTGGCATGACCGTACAAATTCAAAAACATTGCCCCCCTCCCCGTGCTCTGCACAATGTGAAAGTCGCTTTCGATGCGCTCCTGCAGACTATGCAACCCCGCGACGGAGTGTAGTTGTAGTTGGCATGGATGGACCCGCATGGGGATCACGAAGCGCGTGATCCCTGACAATTAAAACGGGAAGCAAGGATCTACATTCAATATTGTCTCTGTAATCCCACAGTCTTGACAGGCAGGGCATTGTATTGTGAATGGATGTGATGCCATCGGGCTTTCTCTTCGATCCAACAAAAAGGGGAGACCGTTACGGTCTCCCCTTTCTCTCAAGCCGTTGTCCGGCCGTCAATGCTATTTCACGGCTTCGGATCCACCATCACCGTCAGGACAAGGACCGCTGCCCCTTTGGGTCTGGGCCACAGAAATCCTGCCGATTACAGGCTTTGTCCACAATTTCATATCCCTGTCTCCTTGTCACAATGCCCAATGGCACGCTTAGTTGTAGAGGTTGTTCAAGTAAACCTGCAACGCCTTTTGGGTATTTTCCTTTTTACCCCAAACGTCATCCTTAGTGGTTATGTCGGCTACATCATCACCCTTACCACTATCATCCAAGTCTTCGTAATTCCAAATTGAGTCATAGAAAGCCTCAAAGTCTTCATCTTCCTCGCCGACATCGTTCACGATCTCCGACAGAAGTTTCTCGATCTCGTCCTGGTCCTGATTGTACCTCCTGTAGTCGTCAGGAATGTCAAACACAACCTGACCCTTGTCGCTCAGTGGATAGAACTTGCCATCAACTACATAGCCTGCGTCCACGGAAAAGGTGTAGGTACCGTCAGCCAGAGGGAAGGTGTGAGAGTAGGTGGCCTCGTCCTTGTCAGAGAAATTCTCCATCTTGACCATATTCGTGTATTCGTCAATCCCATTGCCGTCAGTGACGGTCACCCGGTAATGGGTAATGCCAACGCCATCGTCGTCTGCACAGTCGTCCTCTTCCAAGTCACCGTCCGTGTTTATGCAAAGAAGGTCCGGGCCCTCCCAGTCTCCCACTTTGTCCCCCTGCTTCTTCCACTTGTGATCAAAGGGACCGTATGTTTGCGGGTCAAGCCAGCGCAGGGTGTGGTTGTTCTGATCCGCCTTGTACACCAGATAATGAACTCCACGGTCCGCGGGAGATTGATTGGTTACAAGCATGTATTCTTCCAAAACACCGGCGCCTAAGAAGGGGGGGCTCAGGAACGTCGTGGCACTCAGTTTGTCCTGCTCTTTCTGTTCCTGACTGATCCGGACCGAATAATAATAGGCTATCACGTCAACCTGGTAGTCTGTACCGGGTTCCAGATCAAGCGTTACTGTCACTTCAGAGCCCATTTGGCGAGGCCGGTCAACCTTGAAAACCTTCTCCTTGGCACCCAATTCTTTAGAAGTGCCAGGTTCATCACTCGGAGTGGCAAACACGGTATAATGTGTAATCTTGGACGTGGTATTGACGTCTTTGAACCTGATCTCCAACTGGCCAGTCGGGTAGACGCTGGTTGCGCCTGAACCGTAGGACAGCAAGTCGTCGGCTTTCCAGGTAAAGGCAGATTCAACTGGAGTTACACTCTTAATCTCAACCGCAGGCAACATATCATCACAAACTTCGTCTGCCGCCGCGGTCGGCACTGTCAGAGCAACGACCAACAACGCTGTGATCATTGCCAGAGCCCCAAGGCGGAACAAACTCCTCATTCCCTTCATACTAAACAGCCTCCGTCTAGTCTTCAACATTAGACACCTAACCATATTGGCGAGCATCAGCTTGTAGGATCTGTTGCACCCACTCCCAAGAATCTTAACACAATGAAGGGCCTGTTTCTACCAGCCGCACTCAATCAAGAGTGCGGGAAGCGCTGCAATCTTTGCATTGCCATCCAGTCTCCATTCCGAGGCGGGTTCAATGCCAGTTCAGCCATACAGCAGAAGGGACGGCGGTTTGCAGCTTGCTTGTCTTCAAGGGCAGGTCGCCGGCGGCCCATTTTGTCTTCATCGCCTGCAATTCTTCTTTCCCAGCGTGCAGGGCCTGCCTATTTCGCAGGATCTCCCCAGAACCAAAGTTCACTGTCCTGCAGGGCAAAGCCGGCCAGACCCTGCGTGGGCAGATTATGCAGGTGAGTCGAAAAGAGTTGGGACGGCATGGCAAGTCCAACGAGATGCAATCCAAATTGCATCTCGTCATGAATTCGGACGATTTCAAGGGCCGTCTCCCTCATTTCCGGACTGTCGGCTCGGCCTTGGGCATGGGCATCGTGCAATTCAAAAAGCCTTTGTACCGAGGTTGGCGGAGTTTCTCCCTTTTCTGTGTCTGTGTCACGCCACAGGCGCCACAGGCTGCCCCAGCTGTCATTGGGCAGGTAGTCATTTTGTAACTTGCTTTCCCACAGAGGATAACCCAGCGATCCCAGCGATCCCCTGAGCTGGTTGGAGCGTCCCCGGACCTGCAGCACCAGCGGATCGATTCCCAGCGCTTCGGACTTCAGTCCGATGTTCTGCAAGTCTCCTGCCAGTTTTGCGGCAACTCGGCTGAAGTCTGCCAGATTCTGATCATATTCAATGGGCAAGGAAAAGATGGCTCCATCAGAGGTTCGCCGCCAACCATTGCCATCGAGTTGATCCAGACCCAACCCATCGAGCAGAGTTCGGGCCGCGCCCGGATCGTGCCCGTGAGAGGAACGGACAAAGTGATGCATCCGCCCCGGGGCCAGCAGCTCTGCCAGGGCATCCTGATCCACTCCCAGCAGCAGCGCCTGCCGGAACTCCGGCTTGGACACAATGCTACGCCAGGCCTCGTCCGCATAGGTCCGGTTCAAGAACAGTGTGACCGTAGACGCGTGGCCCTGCAGCAAGCTGACCCTCAATCCATTGTCTTCTTTCGGTGCTGACCATGCGCCTGCAGCAGGATCGTGTCCCAACAGATACAGATCGTGCAGGGTTCCCTGGCTGGCGGCCAGTTCATTGGCCGCCGGCCCCATTTTCAAATGGATCCTGTCTATATAAGGAAGCTGCCGGCCGGCTCCGTCGATCTTGTGGTAGTAGGGATTACGCTGCAGAAACAGGTTGGAATCTGTCCCGACATGCGGCGTCCAGGGCCAGAGCACGGGAAAATCCAGGCATTTGGCTTTCCTGGCCTCATGGGGATGGCAATCTGCAGACCCAAACAATTCCCAGTTATAGCGAATTTTCCTCTCCTGCAGCAGTTCCTTGGTGCGTTCAGATGTAATGTAGTTCGGGTGAAACTCTTTCAGGTAGTGGGCGGGCTTCAAGAGATCCGCGTAGCTGAACCAACCTGTCCCTCCCAGTACACGCAGGAAACTTCCATAAGGCTCCTCAAACGACAAGTAGAAGATGTAGTCGTCTTGGACTTGCAGGGAAACAGGGCTGCCCCCAGCCTCTCCTGCAGTGCGCAAGAGCCGAGGCATGCCCATGAAGTTCAGCAATTCGTTCTGCCAGATATCTTCAAGGGTGAAAGCCACGTCTTCCGTAGTTACCGGTGTGCCGTCGGACCACTTCAATCCCTGTCTTAGGGTCAAGCGGAAGTGTGTATTGCCAGGATGAACAGAGAAATCCTCTGCCAAATTCCCGTACAGCCCTTGCATCCTTGGCCCAAGGGTCCCCAGAAAGTTTTCGGAAAGCATGAAAGGCAAGGAATCAAACTCTGCCTCTGTGGGTTGCATGAGCCACAGCTGTCCGCCATGGGTTCCCAGCTCCCAACTCGGGGGATTTCCCGATCCGACTGCCATGCCTGCCGCCATGACCAGGGGTTTTAGCGGCAGCCTCTCCTCCACAGGCGGGAGATGGGATTCCGTATCCAGGAAAGGAGACTGCAGGTAGCTTCCGAAACGACGGGACGCACGGCTTGCTTCCTGCTGTATGGAAGATGCAGCATCGGCCTGTTTCACTGCAGTCTTGGGATATCCAATCTGGCCCAGTCCGGCGACGAGGGCCAAGGCTACAATACACAGCGCGGACTTGCTTCGCGTTCGAGAGGCAAGTCTCTTCATGATACCGCGGCAGCAAATAGGCACAGGATCAAGGGTGCAAAGAGCAGGATCAGGGAATTGGCTTGCCCAGCAGATGATATCGGATATCCAGAGTTCCGACATGTGACATTTCCCAGTTCTCCCAGGGACAGAGCTCTAGGATCGTCATTGGGACATTCAAGCAGACGCTGCCAAGAGGGGCACCCTAGGGTACAGGGGAGCTGCACTTCAGTCGGGACCCTTAAGCATCTGCAACGGTCTCCATATACGCTCGCCCCTTGCCACTAGGCGATATGGCCTGACGATCCGGCCCGAAGGGACTTGCACCCTCTGTTTACACTGAGATGGTGATGGGGTCCTGGACCCGATCCTTGTGCATGTTCGATCTGTCTTCCGGGTCCTTTCTCAGCTGGTCCGAAGCAATTAGATCCGTCTGTCTGTAGATGGCCATATGCACTGCAGTCCGCTCCGTGCCTTCGATTATGACTTCCGTGAAGCTGGGTACGGCAGCTATGTCAATGTTGTCTTCTTTCAGATAGCTGCGGGTGATCGCCAACGCCTTGATGGACTGATTCACCGCGCTGGCCCCGATGGCCTTCATTTCCGCATATCCCTCCTCGCGCATGATCCCTGCCACGGCTCCTGCCACGGCAGTGGAACGGGACTTTGCGGACACTCGAATGACATTCGCCATGGTTGCTGTCTCGATGCAGTGGTGTAGTGAAGGCATTGTCCTGCGGCCTGTCCAGGACACGCAAAAGGAGCCTTAGGGGTTGCAGCCTGTCAATACAGGACGTGTGACCGGCGGTTTTGTTTTGTGGCAGTGGCATGGGAAGCCCCCATGCAGGGCAGGGCCGGACTTACATGGCTATCGCTTCGGAACGGGACTCCCGAATCACCGTGACCTTGATCTGGCCCGGATACTGCAATGTGTCGTGGATCTGGTCCGCAATGGCTTCGCTCAGATCGACGCAACCTCGATCATCAATCTGATGCGGTTTCACCAACACCCTCAGCTCTCGACCTGCCTGCAGCGCATACGCCTGGCTCACCTCTTCATACTCCGCAGCCACATCCTCCAGTTCTCGAATACGCTGGTAATAGTTCTCCACCGAGATGCGTCTGGCCCCCGGCCTGGCTCCGCTCACGGCATCTGCCGTGGCAACAATCACCGCCTCCATGCTGGCCATCTCCACTTCGTGATGATGCGCTTCAATGCAGTTGGCGACCTTTTGGTTGATGCCATATTTGCGGGCAATGCTGGCCCCTACAATGGCATGTGGACCTTCCACTTCATGGGTGACCGCCTTGCCAATGTCATGCAGCAGTCCGCCCATGCGGGCGGACTGTACATCCCCATGCAGCTCCTCGGCGATCATGGCCGCCAGATGGGCCGTCTCGATGGCATGGTACAGCTGATTCTGTCCATAGCTGGTGCGGAACTTCAATCTGCCCAACAGTTTCTGCAGCTCCCGATGCAGTCCGGGAATGCCTGTCTCCAGCAAGGCCTGCTGACCCGCGTCCATGATGGTCTCCTCCACGGCGGCGGTGGCCTTGCCAACTTCCTTTTCAATGCGGGTGGGATGAATGCGGCCATCCCGCACCAAGACCGAGAGCGCCATGCGCGCAATCTCCCGGCGCACTGGGTCAAAGCAGGAAATGACAATGGACTCGGGGGTGTCATCTACCACGATGTCCACGCCCAAGGCCTGCTCAATGGAACGGATGTTGCGTCCCTGCCTGCCAATGATGCGGCCCTTCATCTCATCGCTGGGCAACGAGACCATGGACACCACCTGCTCGGCCACATGGTCGCTGGCGACCCTTTCCAAGGAGAGGGAGATGATCTCCCGGGCCCTCTGATCGGCGATCTGCTGAGTCTGGGCTTCAATGTCGCGAACCACTCTGACGACGTCTTGCCGGGCGCCTTGCTCCACTTCCGCCAGCAAGTTGGCGCGGGCCTCGGCGCGCGTCAGCTGTGCAATGCGCTCCAGTTCCTGCATCTGTCGTTCATGGGCGGATTCCAGTTCCCCTTCCTTCTGGGCCAGGTCTTTCAGGCTCGCGGCCACGGTCTGTTCTCGGTGGGCCAGATCGTTCTCCACTCGCTGCAGGCGCTTCTTGCGATCCTGCAGGCTCCGGTCCTGGTTGCCGTATTCCCGCTTCCACTCGGCCCGTTCGGCTTTCCACTCTCGTTCCCGCTCCAGTTGCTCCACGCGCATCTGCTTTTGAAAGGCAGATCGCTCCCGCTCCATCTCGGCTTCCTTGCGAGCCTGTTCCTTTTCCCAGGCCTCTTTCGCGAGTCTGATGTTGGCTCTGATGTTTTCCTCGCCAATGTCGCGCACCTCGCGACCGCGGCGGAAGAAGACCGTAGCTCCCACGGTGCCGCCCACGAGAAGACCCAGGGCCAAGCCCAATACAAGAAAGATACTGCTGCTGTCCATGGAAATACCTGCTGACTGCACCGGATCCGAT
This sequence comes from Caldilineaceae bacterium, assembly GCA_963422415.1. Lineage (GTDB taxonomy): Bacteria > Chloroflexota > Anaerolineae > Caldilineales > Caldilineaceae > Bin34. Next base: position 345,528 of record OY729430.1, on the reverse strand, counting down.
CAGGATCCGATCAGCCTTGCACCCAAGGCTCGACGGCACGCCGCGCGTCTGCATTCGCTTGCCAATGCATCGGGAGCGAGAATAAAGAGAGAAAAACCAGTTGTCTACATCCTGCTCTTGGCCCGTGGACACAAGCAGGAACCTCAAAGTCCGGCCGAGAAACGCTTACGCAGCCGCCTCTGCGGCCGCCGCGGGCGTCGCGAATCCCGCCTTTTCCATGATGGCGTTCCGCAGCAACAGCACCAGTTCCGGTTGACCCTCCAAGGCTCTCACCGCAGAAGCGCGTCCCTGCCCCAGCATGGCACCGTCATGGCGATAATACGACCCCCGTTTTTCCACGAAATCGTACTCCTCCGCCAAGTCCAGGATGTCGCTCACGGCATCAATGCCCTTATTGTACATAATGTCAAACTCGGCCTGTCGGAAGGGGGGCGCCACCTTGTTCTTGCGGACAGAGACCCGGGTGTGGTTGCCCACCACCACGTTGCCTTCCTTCAGAGCCTGCAAACGCCGAGTCTCCAGACGCATGCTGGCATAGAACTTGAGCGCCATGCCTCCCGAGGTGGTATCCGGGTTGCCAAACATGACTCCGATCTTCTGCCGGATCTGGTTGGTGAAGATCAGGGCGGTGCCACTGGAGCTCACGGGTCCCGTAATCTTGCGCAAGGCCTGGCTCATCAGGCGGGCCTGCAGGCCTACATGCGAGTCTCCCATTTCGCCCTCGATTTCGGACCGGGGCACCAGCGCGGCCACGCTGTCCACCACCACCACCTTCATGGTCCCAGAGCTAATCAGGCTTTCGGTCACCTCCAGAGCCTGTTCCGCCGTGTCCGGCTGTGACACGTAGAGGTTGTCTACATCCACCCCGATGCGCTTGGCATATTCGGGATCTATGGCGTGCTCCACATCCACAAAGCCGCAGATATGCCCCAATTTCTGGGCTTCGGCAATGATATGCAGGCAGAGCGTGGTCTTGCCCGAACTTTCCATCCCGTATATTTCGATGATGCGCCCCGTGGGCACGCCCCCGATGCCTGCGGCAATGTCCAACGACAGACTGCCCGTGGGAATGGCTTCCACGTCCAAGGCTTCGGCATCGCCCAGACGCATGACTATGCCTGCGCCGAATCTACGCTCCAGACCCTTGAGAGTGGAGTCAAGGACAGCATCGACCTTCTTGTCGTTTTTTTTGCTCATCAAGTGATTTCCTCATCGGTTCCTGCATACATCATGGAAAGTACACATTGGTATGGGTTCCCGCGGTGTACAAAAGGCTCCTAGGCCCTACCAACCGCTTGTGACAAAACGGCCGTTCGTCCATATGTCATGGGGTATTGTAGCCTCAGGACCCGGCTTCAAGCGGATCAAGGAACTTCAGATGCCGGATCAGGAGCTCGGACTGACGTTGCGGAGCAGGATCACGGGAGGGGCCCAGAGTAGGGTTCCTCTCCGCGTCCAGTCGATGGCAGACAGGTCCGCTTCTGCACGGGGTCTCCGATCCATCGTCTCATGATGCATATCTGCAGGATTAGCTACCTCAGCCATTCCAGGATGGCCGTGACCTCATGAGATTTGGCGTCCATCGCCGTACCCCGGCGTCAGACTCTGTGCCGTTCTCCCAAGTCGTGCAAAGCGGCGCAAGGTTTTGACCATATAGACTGAATGGTCAACCAGCTTGATGTTCGGAACAGGGCCACACCATTGCTCTGCGGTACAGGGTCATTCCGTCTGTCCTCTGCCAGCGCTGCACAAGAAAGAAACACCCCTCCAACCGGAGGGGTGTTTCAATTAAAACCTTCTATGCTGGCGAAAGGCTACGTGGCCTCCGAGCCTCCGTCCCCATCGGGACAAGGCCCACTGCCGCGGGCAGTGGTGGAAACTTCAAGCCTGCCGACAACCGGTACAGTCCACTTCACAATCTTGCTCCTCTGCGCAGGGGGACCCCCCACAAACCAACTAGTCGTCGTCCTCGTCCTCAATGGAAAATCCGAATAACATCAACGAGGCACCAGCAGTATTATCGCTTTCGCCCCATGTCCTGATGCCTTCGTTGTTATAACCCTGATACTTCGTCGGCGATTTTTTACCCTGTTCCCGGACAGACAGAACAATGGATGCCTGCGGACTAATGCGAACGTCATCCTCGTCTTCGGCCCAAGCCTTTATGGTGTAGAGGCCATCCTTCTCAAATATATCCTTCGCAAAGTCGAAATGCTCCATCGGTGGCTCAGCGTACAGACCTACTCTGGGCGTTATCTTGCTCGGATTATTGAATATATCTACGTTCCCATAGGAAGAGTCTTTTGGAGAGTCGGGACCCTCGTGGTTTACAAAATAAGGATCAACAGCATCTTTACGCACCTGATTGGACAATCGAATGTTCGTGAAGTAGCCCAAGCCAGGGTTAGCTGACCCGTCCTCTCCGTACCCGTAATCTGTACCGGTAGCGCCGAACGTGATCCTGCGGCCCTTATAGGTGGATGCGCTCTCCACGGTCCTGGCCTGGAACCCCAGAAGATCACCCTTTGAATCCTCGATGACGATCCGGTAGTGCTCAAAATCGGCGTCATCGGCGACGAGATCCCCAGCCCCATGGTTCAGACCAACCCGGAACTTCGGGTTGACAGGACTAGTGAGAATGGGATCAGTGCCTTTATCGAGGACATACCAATTGTCAAACAAGTCGTTGAAGCCCAGATAATAGAATTTTCCTCCTGCCTCGGACACCTTTGAGGGTCCGACGACAGCAAACGCCTCCCCATCTACCTCCCCATCATCGGTCGATGACACCATGATCGAAGTCGAGAAACTGGGGGCGGGCATGCCTGAGGTGAAATCAGTCTCCACAATGTCGCTGATGACGTGGTCGCCCAAGGTCATGGCCACGGAAACTTCCAATTCTTTGGTGAATTCGATTCCATCAAAGGTCTTGCTTTTGTCGCCCAGCGCCACATGATGCTCTTTGGGATCCTCACCGTCCTTTTTATCCACAATAATGGTAAGACGCGCCTTGTACCCGTTATTTCCAAGAGTTCTCAACGTATTTGGCGACAACTCATTCCAAGAGACCCGAATTTCATCGTCTTCGTCCGTCCGATCAATGGTCAAACCGTCCAACGCGGCCAGTCGGGTGCTTGCCGGACAATCCGTATAGTCATCGTCAAACGCATCTTTGGCTAGGGACAAACTTCCCAATGCGCCAAAAACGAGAACCACGACCAAGGCCACAAAACCCAGCCGCAGCGAATAACTCTTTCCCTGCATATACTCCTTCCTCATTTTCCACCAGCCATGATCATCATCTCAAAGATTACAGCAAGCACAACAAGATCCTACAGAGTACATTGTAGCAGAAAGCCGACCTATCTTCATTGACGGAAAGGCAACCCAAGGATTCCGGGGATGGTCTTGGAACCTGTCGGGAGGGGCAATCCGTGGCCACTGCGATCTTGCATCGGACCGGCCTGTTGCCAACAACAGGCGCAGGCTGGGTTGCGGGAGTGACGGTGCGCGCGCTGTCTGGACCGATGGGGAATGGACCAAGTCTTTGACCGATGTGGTTCGCAAATGGGGGTTGCCGGAGATTTTGGCTCTCTGTGGCAAGAGCGAAGAGCGCCCCGCAATCTCTCTTCGACATGCTCTGGGCAAATAGGCGTCTGTACAGGCATGGTATGAATCAACGATGAGAGCGCCATGACGGCGATTTTCCTTGGGTACGGGCTGAAAGCCGTCATTGCCATCCGGCAAGGCAGGGCTACCGCTGCGGTGTACGGCTACGAGCCCCATCAATTAGGCTGCTGCATTCATGCACTCTGTGGCGCCCCGGGTCCTGCATGAGACACGGAGGGGAAGCGGAAAAACCGGAAAGAGCCCAAAAGAGTCCGGCCTTGCCATGCTTCCCTGTTGTTCAACGTAGCCAAGGCCGAGCTTGGCTCACTGGCATACAAAAAGAGGGGAGCTGCCAGCTCCCCTCTCTCTCTTGTGTCTGTTGCCACGCGGCGGACGGCGATTACATCATGCCGCCCATGCCTGGGTCGCCCGCCGGGGCCGGCGGTTCCGGTTCCGGAATGTCCGTGACCAAGGCTTCCGTGGTCAGGATCATGGAGGCAATGGAGCAGGCATTTTCAATGGCGCTGCGGGTCACCTTGGCCGGATCGATAATGCCGGCCGAGAGCATGTCCACGTAGCTGTTCTCCACCACGTCGTAGCCAGTCGTGGAGAACTTGCCATCGTGGTTCTGGCGAACCTTCTCCACGACTACGGCTCCATCCAGACCTGCGTTGCTGGCGATGGTGCGCATGGGTTCTTCCAGTGCGCGGCGCAGAATGCGGTTGCCGGTGACAACATCCTCGTCGTCTGCACCTAGGTCATCCAGGGCGGAGATGGCATTGATGAGGGCTACGCCACCGCCCGGCACGATGCCTTCCTCCACGGCCGCGCGCGTGGCGCTCAAGGCATCTTCCACGCGGGTCTTCTTGAATTTCAGCTCGGTCTCGGTGGCCGCGCCTACCCGCAGGATGGCAACGCCCCCCGCCAGCTTGGCCAGCCGCTCCTGCAGCTTCTCGCGATCATAATCGCTGGTGGACGCGTCGATTTCAGAGCGAATCTGCTCGATCCGCCCCTTGATCTGGCTCGAGTCTCCGGAGCCGGAGACGATCGTGGTGTCGTCCTTGGTGGAGATTACCCGATCTGCCTGTCCCAGCTCGTTGATGGCGGTGTTTTCCAGCTTCTTGCCCAGCTCTTCCGTGATGACTTCCCCCCCGGTGAGGATGGCGATGTCCTGCAGCATGGCCTTGCGGCGGTCGCCGAAGCCCGGAGCCTTGATGGCCAAGGCATTCAGGGTGCCGCGCAGCTTGTTGAGCACCAGTGTGGCCAAGGCCTCGCCCTCGACGTCTTCCGCGATGATGACAATCTCGCGCTTGCCCATCTGCATCAGCTTCTCCAGGATCGGGACCAAGTCCTGCGCACTGGAAATCTTCTTGTCGTGGATGAGTACGTAAGGGTTGTCCAGCACGGACTCCATGCGCTCGCTGTTGGTCACGAAGTAGGGGGAGAGGTAGCCGCGGTCCAGCTGCATGCCTTCCACATACTCGGTCTCGAATTCCAGACCCTTGCTTTCCTCGACCGTGATGACGCCATCCTTGCCGACCTTGTCCATCACGTCCGCAATCAGTTCCCCGATCTGGGCATCCGCCGCGGAAATGCTGGCCACCTGGGCGATCATCTCTCGATCCTGCACCGGAGTGGAACTCTCGGAAACGGCGCCCACGACCGCGTCACGCCCGGCTTCCAGCCCTCGCTTGAGCAGCATGGGATTGGCGCCTGCGGCCACGTTCTTGAGACCTTCGGTCACGATGGACTGGGCCAGGACCGTCGCCGTGGTGGTGCCGTCGCCCGCCACGTCATTGGTCTTGGTGGCCGCTTCCTTGAGCAGCTGGGCCCCCATGTTGTCGAAGGGATCCTCGAGCTCGATTTCCTTGGCGACGGTGACACCGTCGTGCGTGACCGTGGGGCTGCCCCACTTCTTGTCCAAGGCCACGTTGCGGCCTTTGGGGCCCAGCGTGGTCTTGACTGCATTGGCCAAGGCATCCACCCCGTTCTTGAGATGTCGCCTGGCCTCGTCATTGAAAACCAATTGTTTTGCCATTTGCTTGATCGTTCCTTCTTGATTGTGTAGCTTCTGTAGCGGGTGGATTCACTTAGGCCACAATGGCCAGCACATCGGATTCCTTGAGAATCAGAATCTCCTGGCCATCGACCTTGATGGTCGTGCCGGAGTACTTGGCGTACAACACCTTGTCGTCGACAGCCACATCCATCGGGATGCGCTTGCCCTCGTCGTCGCGAGCGCCCGGGCCAATCGCCACGACCATCCCTTCCTGCGGCTTTTCCTTGGCCGTTTCAGGCAGGAAAATGCCGGAAGAGGTCTGCTCTTCGCCCTCTGAAGGCTGGACCACGATGCGGTCCCCCAACGGCTTTAGATTCATTCCATCACTCCTTATGAATTGCGAACCTTTCCATGTCGTCCCGTGCAGGTCTGACACCGGCCGGTAGCACTCTGTCTAGCAGAGCGCCAACCTTCGAATCATACGTACCGCCAGCAGGAAAAGTCAAGAATGACCTGTCTGCAAGCGCTGCGCAGGGTCGTGTGTCAGCGCACGATGACAATCTACAACAAAAGCGGCGGAGATTGTGTTTGCATATTGTTAGAAAGTGGGGGCGCAAGCGCTGGGATCGCGTGTCAGGCCCCGCCCCGGCGTTCCTCGGAATGCCGGGGGAGTCTTCAATGCAACAGAGGGAGCCAGACACTCATCTGGCCGCGCCCGCGATTGTTCCATGCATAGTAGGGAACAAGGGTAAGTGGAACTGGCTGCGGTTCGGCAGCCCGGATCTCCTCGTACAGCGCCACGGGCGATCCGGGCAGGCGCAGGCCCTGTCCCTGCAGGGTGACCACGTCCCCCAGCGCCCCTGACTCCCGGCAAGGCTGCAGATCCGTCGAGCGGGCAACGTACAATTCCGTGATGGTGTCGACATCCTCCATGTCTGCGGTTTCGGCACAGTACACCAGCGGCCCGCGGGCGAAGGCCACATGATTTCGGACTTCTTCCAACTTGGGATGCGCACCAATGCGGCGCACGGGCAAGGGCAGTTGCAGGTGAATGCGATCCCCCGCACTCCACGGGCGGCGGCATGGATGGAAGGTCCCCGCCTCGGCCGATTCCTTCACCTCGTCGTTCACGGTCACGACGGCGCCCGCGGCCCAGCCCGGGATCCGGAGATGGATGGAAATGGGGATCGCAGGGGCGTCCAGCACGTGCAGCGTCACGACGCCGTCCCAAGGATAGTCGGTCTCTTGCCGTATGTGGAGTTCACGATCGCCGCCCACGTGACACTGGGCTTCGCTGGAACCGTAGAGGAAGACCCACAGTTCCTGGTCTGCCTGGCCGTAGGCCCATTCATGCAGCGACGCCAGGGTGCGCAACACGCTGGGAGGGCAGCAATAGCAGTGGAAGTCCGCCCATCGTTCGAGATAGTCTTGGCTCAGCATCACATGGTCTTCCCCATACCAGCGCAGGGGATTCGTGTAGCAGAAGCGGAGGCCGTCCAGACTCATGCCGGACAGCATGCTGTTGAACAGGATCAGTTCCATGTTGTCTGCATAGTGCGCCGTGCCGCTCAATCGCAGCATGCGCAACGCCCACATGGCTTGGGCAATGTTGGCACAGGTCTCGTTGTAGGCCGTGGCGTTGGGCAGCTGGTATTCCAGGCCATAGGCCTCGTGCACCTCCGTGCGCTGGGCCCGCGGCCGCGCGGCCTTGGATCCGTCTCCGCCGGACTGGTGAAACAGCTCCGGACGCATGGAAACGCCAAAGTGCAGGGCCGATGTGCCACCCGTGACATACATCTTGGAGTGGATCACGTTGTTCCATATGGCTTCCAAGGCGCTTTGCAGGGCTGGGTCCGTGCGTTCGGCCAGCAAGTCGGTGGCGCCACCGTACAGGTAGGCCGCCGTCACCGCATGGCCCACCGCCGAAGTCTCCTGGCGCAAGGGCATGAGGCTCTGATTCAGGTCCGTGCCGCCGCGCCGGGATCCACGCATATCCACGAACAAGACTGCCAGATCCAGATAGCGCGTGACACCGGTGGTCCGATACAGGTCGACCAGCCCCATGATCTGGGAGGGGTTGAATCCGAAGTGCGCCAATGCGGGCGGCCGCGGCGCGAAAATCCCGTGCAGGTAGTCCCCCAGCTTGCGCGCCACGTCCAGGAAGGTCGTGGCGGCGGTGACGCGATGGTGCGTGGCCGCCGCCGTCATGAGGTGGCCCATGTTGTATAGCTCGTGATGGCGCAGGCTTTCCCAGCGTCGCTTGTCCGTCAACTGGATCTGTGTACAGATGTATCCGTCGTCCTCCTGCGCATCCGCGATCTTGCCAATGAGGGTTTCGAGCTTGACTCGAATGGCTTCATCCCGCGTGACGCCGTATACGTGCGTCAGGGCCTCCATCCACTTGTAGCAGTCTCCGTCGCTCCAGAAGGTGCCTTCGTGGGCGCCCGACATCTTGCCCGCCGCCTTGTCAAAATTGTGCAGCGAAGCCCCGTGAGGGGTCTCCCACAAAATGCGTTCCATGGCCTCCAGGGCCGAATTGTGGCACAGCGCGAAACGCTCTCCCCAAAATCCACCCTGCCAGCGCACCTGGCCCGTAGCGAGGGGATGAATGCGCAAATGGGGACTTGTATGCATGATGGTCTGTACTCCTGCTGTCAGGCGGTCCCACGGATGGTTGGGGGCAGGAAGCCACGCGGCGGCTCCGGTCCCTCACTTGAAGCCGTGATACACGACGCCTTGAATGAAAATGCGTTGGGCGAAGAAGAACACCAGAATGACAGGCAGCATCACGATCAGGGAGGCGGCCATCAGGTAATGCCAATCCGTGCCGTAGTTGCCCTGAAAGAAACGAAGACCCAGCGCCAACGTGAACTTGTCCTTGTCGAAAAGGTAGATCAACGGGTAGAAAAAGTCGTTCCAGTGAAACTGGAAGGAAAAGATGGCCACGGCCGCCACGGCCGGCTTGGCCAAGGGCAGAATGATGCGCCAGAACACGCCTAGCCGCGAACAACCGTCGATGGTGGCGGCATCGTCCAGGTCGAAGGGCAGTGTCATGTAAAACTGGCGCAACAGGAAGACAAAGAAAGGCACGGCGAAAAAGGATGGAATGATCAGGGGATAGTATGTGTCCTTCCATCCGAAGACTCGGGTGAACAGGATAAAGGTGGGAATCAGCGTGACCTGGCGCGGCAGCATCATGGTGGCCAGCGCCACCATGAAAAGGGCGTTGCGAAACTTCCAGCGCAGACGGGCGAAGGAAAAGGCCACGACGGCGGACGAGGTCAGTTCCCCCAGGACCGAGAGACCGGTGATGAAGACGGTGTTCATGAAAAAAATGTCGAAGGGCAGCAATGTGAGCGCTTCCAGGTAGTTGCGCCACAAAAACTGTTCCGGTATCCATTCCGGGGGAAAGCGAAAGATCTGGGAACGGGTTTTCAGGGAAGTGGACAGCATCCAGGCCAGGGGCGAAAGGATGAAGAGGCTGCCCCATCCCAGGATCCAGTAGGCCAAGACATTGTGCAGTGTCGCCCTGTTGCGTTTCCCCAGGAGCCGAGGGGGCGCGGCGGAGGGGGCAGGCTCGCTGTGCATTGTCATGCTTCTTGGGTCTCCGCTTCGTAATACACCCATGCGGAGGCGGACCGAAAGACAAAGAGGGTCAGGAGCAAGATGCAAAGAAACAGGATCCAGGCCAAGACCGAAGCGTATCCCATGTTGCGGTACTCGAAGGCCTGCCGATAGAGATACAGCATATAGAAGAGAGAGGCATTGGCCGGCCCGCCGTCGGTCATGATGAAGGCCTGCGTAAAGATCTGCATGGACGAAATCACGCCCATGATCAGCTGAAAGAAGATGACCGGACTGAGCATGGGCAATGTAATGTGCCACATCTTGCGCAGCGCCGTGGCTCCGTCCATCTCCACGGCTTCGTACAGCTCCGTGGGAATGCCCTGCAGACCCGCCAGGTAAATCACCATGCCGCCTCCCACCCCCCAGAGACTCATGAGGACGAAGGAAGGCAGGACCCATGTACGATTGCCCAGCCAGTTCGGACCCTCCACGCCGATATAGGAAAGGAACAGGTTCAGGAGGCCGAAATCGGGCGAAAAGATCCAGCGCCACAGCATGGCCACGGCCACTCCGGCCAAGACCGCCGGCAGGTAGTAGACAGTGCGAATCAGAGACTGCCCCTTGATGTTGGTGTTGAGCAGCATGGCCAGGATGATGCCCAACACCAGATGGAGCGGTATGGCCATCAGGGCGTAGGCGAGGGTGATGCGGAGCGAATGGAGCGACAGCGGATCGTCCACGAAGAATTCTCGGTAATTGCCGAAGCCGATGAATTTGGCGGGCGAAATCAGGTCCCACTCGAACGCCGACAGCGCCAGCGAAGCCAGCATCGGGCCCAAGGTGAAACCCAGGAATCCCACGATCCACGGCGAGGCCATGGCCCAGCCCAGCAGAGCCTCGCGCTTGCGGTAGGTCAGGCGGCGCGCCAACACGAAGGGCGGGTGTCAGGGGAAGGGAAGGGGAATGAGACCGCGGCGACAAGGGCCGGCCTTGCCAAACCGGGCGTCCGGTGATGGGACCTTGTGCGGATCGATGTCTCGGGCTGCAGGGGATAGCCGTTCCCTGCAGCCCTTGGGATCCTCCATGGCATCCGCGCGCAAGGGCAAGTCTATCGCCACTGCCCTTCTCGGATCAGGGGATCGACCGCAGCCTTGATGCGATCGGCCACGACCTTGGCATCGCTTTCTTCGCCATTGAGCAGCAGATCCACCTCGGCCTGCATGGTGCGCGACACTTCGTTGTAGTTGGTGAGCACCGGGTCCGGCGCCACGAAATTGCGCACGGCATCCACCATCACTTCCTTGTTGGCGGGGGGCCGCGAATCCGTCAGGAAATAGGCTTGCTGGGCCGACAGGGTCGTGCCCTGCAGGCCGCCATCCTGAATGATCTTCTCCATGGCCGGACCGTTGAAGTACTTCAGCAGGTTCCAGGCGCAATCCGCCACCTGGGAGGTCTTGGGTATGACCAGAGGGAAATAGTAGACATAGTTCGCCCGGCCGCCGGGGCCGCCCGGGAAGTGTCCCAGCGCCACTTGGTAATCCACGTCGTGGAAGTTGGGGAAAGACCAGCTGCCATTGTTGATCATGGCCAGGCGGCCGGTGTGCATCAGCTCCACGGCGCCCAGATCCTGCATAACGTCGAAGCGCGGCGCGAATCCGTACTTGTGAATCAGGTCGGCATAGAACTGCAGCCCTTCCACGGCCCCGGGCTCGTTCAAGGTGCATTCCGTGGGAAAGAAGGGATCGTCCACGAGCTGTCCGCCAAACACGCGCACCCAGATCTGCCAGACCACGCTCCAGCCCGTGACCTGATAGGCGTACTGCGTGGTCTTTCCGTTGGCGTCTCTTTGGGTGATCGCTTCGCACGTGTTGAAGAAGTCGTTCACCGTCCATTCCGGATCATCCCACTGCGCGGTCGGCAATTGGCCGCCAGCCTCCTCGATCATGTCTCGATTGTAGAAAATGGCAATGGAGGCGACGTTGTCGGGCATGCCGTAGATGCCGCCGTCATGCGTATACGATTCAATGGCCAATTCAGGAAACTCGTTGAGGTCGTATCCGTCGCGATCGACGAAGGGCTTGAGATCCAGCAACAGGTCCTTGTCAAGGAACTCGGGCAGATCGGCAATCCGGATAATGAAGAGATCGGGGGGATCGTTCGCTGCCAGGCCCGCGTACAGTTTTTCGCTGTATCCTCCGCCCCAGCCTCCAGGAACTGACGTGAAGTTTAGTTTGCATCCTGGGTAGGCTTCGTCAAAAGGGGCCAGAGCCTCTTCCCGGATCCCGATCAGCGGTGGTCCATCCCAAAAGAAGACTGTCACTTCCTGCGGTTCCGGCGCCGCCTCCTGTTCACTGGGTACAACCGCAGTGCAGGAAGCCAAGGCCAATCCGGCCCCTGCCATGCTTGACATCTTGAGGAAATTTCGTCGCGACAAACGTTGGGACAGCATGACGCCTCCTGGTGATGAATCAACAGACTGAACAGCAGATTGGCCGATGGACAAGGAGAGACTTGCCTGCAGACAGCCGTCGTGAATCCTACAACAGGTCTGCCTGAAGACCGTGCCATGATGTTGGGCCTTGCGCAACGGCAGAACGTTGAGCTGCATGGTTGGGGCAGGAAGCATTCTGCATCCATGGGACGACGTGGATTCCTGAAGATGAGAGAGTCGGAAACTTGATGTCTCGATCTGTGCCATTGGAACTCCGGACTTTATCGGCGCGCATCTTGCGTGCAGTCGTTTCGGCATCCCTTTGCAATGGGTCTTGGGGACCGTTGAAAAAATCTGCCGGCTGTCCCGAACACCTGCATATCCAGGCTCTGTTGCCAGAAGATATCTATGCATAACATAGACGGACCCCACCTTGATACCACAATTCAAGGTGGGGTCCGTCCGCATCTGCAGGTGAGGCAGGTGAGAGTTGTATGTCGGCGACCGGCTGCCAACAGAGACTGTCCCGCAGAGGGGCCGCGGTTTTCAGGCGGGCGGCACGACCAGCACGTGGCGGTTGGGGCCGGGATTGGACCAAGGTCCCGCACCGACGGCGCTGACCGCCTGCACCGCATAGTACCAGGTGCCGGGAACGGCGGGAGCCGATTCAGTCCACTGGAGGGCGGTCACGCGTACGGCGACCACTGCGTAGGCTTCGTCGTGGCTGGCGCGCCGGCGGCGCACCCGATAGTGGAGAACGGGATGGCTGCCGGGAGTGGCAGGTGCCTGCCACGTCAACGTTACGCGGTCTCCGGTCACCTGTACCATACCGGTCCCCACAGGCCCGGGCAGGGTGCCCACGACCAGCACATGATGGCTGGGGCCGGGATTGGACCAAGGTCCCGCGCCAGCGGCACTGACTGCCTGCACCGCATAGTACCAGGTGCCGGGAACGGCGGGAACCGAGTCGGTCCACTGGAGAGCGGTCACGCGTGCGGCGACCACGGCGTAGGCTTCGCCGTGGCTGGCGCGCCGGCGGCGCACCCGGTAGTGGAGAACGGGATGGCTGCCAGGAGCGGCAGGCGTCTGCCACGTCAACGTTACGCGGTCCCCGGTCGCCTGTATCGCTCCGGCTCCCACCGGGCCCGGTAGCTCGGCGAAGGAGGGTACTGCTGCAGTGGCGCCCCAAGGCGTGCCGGCTGTCATTGGCAGCCAGAAAGGTCCGGGATCCGGCGCGTCGAAGAGGAGGATGCGCCACCAGCCGGCCGGACCGGCCAGCTGCTCTGCCATGTCGTAGGACCGCCCTGGCAGGTAGGTCGCCCAAGTGGCTGTCACCCGCGCGTCTGCACGCGGCGCCGCGTGCGCCGTCAGCGGATATGCGGCGCTGGCGGCAAGTCGCAATTGAGGCCGGGAACGACCCTGTGCTGCCGTGGAGGGATTGCTCATCCCCGCAGGGTTGCGCGCGCTCACCCGGTAGTGGTAGACCGTGTCCGCGGCCATCTCCCGATCCTCCCAGGCCAGAGTGGCATTCCGGGTATCGGCCACCATTTCGATCCAAAACCGAGGCGTCACATCCGGTGATCGCTCCACGCGGTAGCCCGTTATGCCTCCACCCGTATCCGTGGGCGCGTGCCATGTCAGCTGTAGCCGGCTGTTTTCTCCCGGTTCGATTGTCAGGCCGGTGGGACTGCCCGGCAGGGTGGGCGCGGCCGCTGTGGTCACCCTGCGTGTGGCGGACCAGTCTCCCGCCACGCCGTAGTTGTGGGCCGCCACCCGATACTCGTAGGTCGTGGCTGCCGTCACCGTGTGATCCTCCCAGCCGCGATTCGTCTTCCCTATGTTCAAGGTCCGTGTTTGCCAAGGCCCGCCCGGCGTCCGGCGCTCGATACGGTAGCCGGTGACAGCGCCCCCTGCCACGGGGGCCTGCCATGTCAGAGTCACCCGCTCATGAATGGCCGTCGCCGCCAGGTGGTGCGGTCGCCCCGGCGCCTGCCGCGGCGTCGTCACCGTCAGGGCCGTGCTCGGCTCCGACCACCCCGCCGCGTTGCGCGCCCGCGCCCGCCAGCTGTAGACAGTGTAGGGGGTCAGGTCTTCCACCGTGTACCGCGAAGGGCCGATGTCGTCCTCTTCCGTGCGCCAGCGGCCGTTGCGGTATACCTCGACTCTGTATTCGTCAATGCGCGCGCCACCCGTACTGTCGGGCGGACTCCAGTCCAACTTCACCTCGTTTGCCGACACGGCGTCCGTATGCAGATTCCGCGGCGCCGATGGCGCCGTGGTGCGCGAGGCTGCCACCCAAGACACGTTCACCGTATAGCGCACGTAGCCCACTCCCGCATCGCGCAGGGCGGTGTCCCGGTCATACCACATCTCCCCATTCGGCTGTACCGTCAGCTCGAAGTTCACTCGCCGTGTATCCCCACTGTCCGTGCCGTCTCGCTGGACTCGCCGAGCTCCTGTCACCTGGAAGCGCATGGTGCGCGTTGGGCGGTAGTCCGTCGGCAAGCGCAGGATCGCCACCCGATTCACGTTGGCGTAGTGTTCCACCGGTGAACTCGCGGCGCTGAAACTCCCCGTCACCGTATTGTCGTGTCGTGCTAGGGCCCAGCGACTGTTCCTGTGTTCCGATTGATTCAGATAGGCGCCCGCATCTGAGATGTCTGCGGCCCTTGGGGCGGCAGGCTCAACCAAAATCTCGTCCGTCTGCCACTGCAGATGGGTCACCGTGTAGCGCAGATACCCGATGTGGTCCACCTTGCGGTTGTTGACGTAGCGCATCTCTCCGTGCGTGCTGATCGTCAAATCGAAACGCGCCGTCGGAGACCCTGTGTACGGCCTCCCATCTTCATGCACATGCGTGCCTGTCGTCGTGTGCGTCACCGTGGCCGTGGGCCGGAAGCCCACGGGCAACACGAACTGCGGCTGCGGGTGCTGTCGTGCATACCATTGCACCGGCGAGCGCGTGGAGGCAAAGCGCGCCGTCACCGTCCGTCCACGCTTCGTTACCGCCCACGTACCCTCCCAGCTGTTGGCCAGGTTGCGAAACTCTCCCGATGCCGTACTCGAGGTGTGAGCGGTCCCTGTGGCCGCCTCGCCCGCAGGTCCCGCATCCGTCGGCGCCAGACTGTCTGCCTTCTGCACTGACACTCCACTCAGGTCGCCTGTCGTATCAACATGGCTCGCGTGTACCCAGCCGTGGGCGCTGGTATCCAGCCGGATCCGCCACCATGTGGGGACCGCCGCATTCTTGCCTGTTATGGCATACCAGACACTGCGGTCGGTCAGCGTCTGCAGCGGTGGGTCGTATGCCGTACCCGGTCCGGAACGCAGGTGGAGCCCCAGAGTCGTCCAAGACGATATCCGCAGCTGCGGCGGCCATTTCTGCACGGCCCCCAGATCGCCTTGGGTGGTCACGGCAGCATCCTGCACCCAGCCCAGCGCACCTGACACCAGTCGGATTTGCCACCAGAGAGGCGATTGCCGCTGTCGCCCCACGATGCCATAGAGTCTGTCATCACCTAGGGGCAGATATCCCACAACCGCCCGCTCCTTTGACGGCGCTGCATACACCGGTACCGCCGTCGTCATCCAGGTTGCTACGTGCAGCGCGGGAGGAGACACGGTCAGGGTCGTCGAGAGCTGGCCCACGCCAGATGCCGTGCGGGCCGCCACTGCGTAGAACAGATGGCTGTAGGTGGACAGCCCACTCTTCCATATGATTTTGCGGATGCAGGGGTCTTCGACAATCTTGCCGGTGTCATTTTTCACGATCGCCAGCGGCGCCGATACATCATAATGCCCCCGAATCTGGTAGCCCGTGATCCCGACCGCCGCTGGCGCTTTCCATCTCAGATTCAGGGTTTGGGTATTCGTGATGGTGTAATCCAGTCCCGTGGGGGGTGTCATGGGAGGATAAAGCACGGATTCAGAGAATTTGGGCCATGTTTCATGTACCCACTCTGTACTGCCTTGGATCAAGCGCTGGGCCTGTTTCGGTTGTACCCAACCGACATCCTCCCGGTCGTTACTCTTATTCAGTACCACAATCTGCCACCAACTTGATGCAGACGCTATCTCCTCATACCGACCCACGATGTCATACCAGATACCGGGCTGGGTAGAGACAGAGAGCTTTGTGCCAGTCGTTTCGGGCGTATTCTTCAGCGTGATCGCTTGGCCAGTCTGCAATTCGGGATTCTGGTGGGCATCTTTCTCTGTCTTGACCATGGAATCGTCCAGGAACTCCTTGAAAGAGAAGGAGTTTTCGTATTTGCCGCCACTCAGCTCCTTGAGTTGCAGGTGGAGATGGGGGCCTTTGGTGTTGCCGGTATTGCCGGACAGTCCCAGCAACTGATAGGCTTGCACCCTGTCGCCCGGTTGTACCTGAATGCTGCCTGGCAACAGGTGGAGGTAGACGTGCTGAAAACCGTCTTGGTCCCCCCTTTTCGAATTGATGCGCACGAAGTTGCCGTTGGCCTTCCGACTTTTGTCCTCTTCATCGTATCGGCCGATATGCTGATCATTCACGATCTCATTCACCGTGCCGTCAGCCACGGCATAGATGGGAGTGCCGCGGGCACATCCCCAGTCAATGCCCTCATGAACCCCTTTGATGAAGTCCGTAGTAGTGGTCCAATTTTCCCCTGGGGCAAAAGGAAAAGCCAACGAATTTTTTGTCAATCCATGTGCCATGAGATTTGCTTCCTTCCAGCTTGGTCGCCGGTCTGTCACGGTGAAGCGGCATCTTGTCTTTTGGATGCCATGGCCCGCATTGTGATCCAGAGCCTACCTGGCTGGCCATACCCGCAGCGTATCCAGTGCGTATCATTCCTGTTCCTTTGCTACGGGAACTGACAGCTTCCGGTGCACCACACAACTCGATCCGCCCTTCCTGTTCTCTGGCGACATCCGGATGCCAAGACTTGGGCCGCCGGCGCCACTGGATTGGGGTCCGGCGTCCGAGCGTCCGAGCGTCCTGTGCTAGCATTCACTCCTTTTCAGCGCAGAGGCGAGGGCGGCAGGGCACATGCATGACAAGGCAACCTCCGGCCTGGCCGCGTGGAACCCGGCGGTCGGTCGCTGGGGCGGAATGACCTGGCTTCTGCCCGGGGGAGTGGGGGGCAAGCTGTGGAGGCCGCTGCTGTCGATCCTGGGCCTGGCGCTGGGTTTTCTGGGATTGGGGGCGCAGCCGGCGTGGGCGGCCTCGGGGATCTATCCGCCGGGTGCCGCCCATGAGGAGAGCCACTATCAGGTGCAGGCGACCGGGTCCACCGTGATCGTCCACATGACGGCCCTGCACGCGCCGGTGCAGCATCAGGCGCGGCAGCGGCCCACGCTCCTGTTTCGGGTGCCGGCCGCGCTGCGCCCGGCCGTCCCCGTGGCCTGGGAGGTGGAGGGCTGGCCGGTCCGGGCGGACGGAGCGCCGGCCCTGGACCGGGTCGGGCCTCGGCGCTTCACGCTGCAGGTGGGTTCCGATGGTGCGGTGCGCTACGTGAACAACGCCCAGGTCGATCATGTGGGGTACCTGCGCTATGCCGCGACCTTGGCGTGGCCGGTGGCCGGGGCCTTGCCCCGCGTGTGCGACCGCAGTGACGAAGTGCGGGCCACCATCCTGGCGGCCCTGACGCCCTCCGGCGGGAGTCGTCCGCCCTGCGAGACGGTGACGTGGGCGCAGCTGGCCACGATCCGCACCATGGGGGACCCGGGCCCGGCGCCGTTCGATGAGATCCTGACAGGGATGCGGAGCATGCGGAGAGATGCGAACCCGGTGGAGGTGTTCCGCGCCCATGATCTGGCGGGTCTGACGGGACTGGAGGAGGCGACCCTGCGGTTTGGCGGACGCGTCTGGCATCCCTACCTGCTGGTCCAGGCTCCCCGCCTGCAACGGCTGTGGTTCGAGGCTCCCCGCCTGCGCCAGATGGGGCAGGGACTGGCCGGCTCCATGACGTTGCCGGCGCTGACGCACCTGGCGCTGGACGCGCATGCGCTGCCGGATCTGCCGGCGGGCTGGCTGCCGGCGTTGCCGGCGCTGACCCATCTGGCGCTGGACGCGCGTGCGCTGCGGGACCTGTCGGCGGGCTGGCTGCCGGCGTTGCCGACGCTGACCCATCTGGACGTGGAGGGCGACCTGCGGGACCTGTCGGCGGGCTGGCTGCCGGATCTGCCGGCGCTCACCCACTTGACCCTGGACCTGGCCGGGGGATCGATCTACACCGAAAGAACGGGCTGGATTGAGGTGGAACACTTGTCGGGTCTGCCGGCGGGCTGGCTGCCGGATCTGCCGGCGCTGACCCACCTGACCTTGAATCTGAATGCCCGTTTGTATCTTCTGCCGGTGGGCTGGCTGCCGGATCTGCCGGCCCTGACCCACCTGACCTTGGACGTGAACCACATGTCGGGCCTGCCGGCGGGCTGGTTGCCGGATCTGCCGGCCCTGACCCGCCTGACCCTGGCTGCGGATCATCTGTCGGCCCTGTCGGCGGGCTGGCTGCCGGATCTGCCGGCCCTGACCCACCTGTCTCTGCAAACACAGAGTATGGACTATCTGCCGGTGCTGCCGGATCTGCCGGCGCTGACCCACCTGTCTCTGCAAACACAGAATATAGACCACCTGCCACCGTTGCCGGATCTGCCGGCGCTGACCCACCTGATCCTGAGCTTGGATGTCCCTTTTAACAGTCAAAGCCGGCCGCCCGATGGCTGGTTGCCCCCCAACCTGACTCATCTGGAACTGAGCAATCTGGGAAATATGTGGCTCGACTGGTTGCCGCATCTGCCGCATCTGACTCATCTGACCTTGGGGCCCAGTGTCGGGTCTTTGCCTGCAGACTGGGCCCTGCGCCTGCCCGCTCTGACGTACCTGCGCCTGTCTTCTCTGTGGCCTCTGAATCCTCACCTTGCGCGGTCTTATGTCCCTTCTCCGAGCCTGACCCATCTGACCGCAGGCCGGAGTTATTTTTCAGACTGGCTGCCGCCGCTGCCGGCCCTCACCCACCTGAATCTGTATCTGGTTCCAGACCGGCCAAACCAGCTGCTGTCAAACTGGCTGCCGCCGTTGCCGGCCCTCACGCACCTGACCCTGGAGCTGTATGTATCCCCTCCGTCAAACTGGCTGCAGGACCTGCCCACAGACTGGCTGCCGCCGCTGCCGGCCCTCACACATCTGGAGCTGGAGTCGAGTAAAGTGCAAACCCTGTCGGCGGGTTGGCTGCCGCCCCTGCCCGCCTTCACGCACTTGACCCTGCGGATGGAACAACTGCAAACCCTGTCGGCGGGTTGGCTGCCGCCCCTGCCCGCCTTCACGCACTTGACCCTGCGGATGGAACAACTGCAAACCCTGTCGGCGGGTTGGCTGCCGCCCCTGCCCACCCTGACCCATCTGACTCTGGATGTGGACGGATTGACGGCGTTGCCGCCCGATTTCTTGGCTGCCGCGCCGGCCCTGACCCACCTGACTCTGCATGCGAACGAATTGACGGCGTTGCCACCCGATTTTCTGGCTGCCGCGCCGGCCCTGACCCACCTGACTCTGCATGCGAACGGATTGACGGCGTTGCCGCCCGATTTCTTGGCTGCCGCGCCGGCCCTGACCCACCTGACTCTGCATGCGAACGGACTGACTGCGCTGCCGCCCGATTTTCTGGCTGCCGCGCCGGCCCTGACCCACCTGACTCTGCATGCGAACGGACTGACTGCGCTGCCACCCGATTTTCTGGCCGCCGCGCCGGCCCCGACCCATCTGACTCTGCATGCGGACGGATTGACTGCGTTGCCGCCCGATTTTCTGGCTGCCGCTGCGCCGGCCCTGGTCTTCCTGGTTCTGTATGCGGATGGATTGACGGCGTTGCCGCCCGATTTTCTGGCTGCCGCTGCGCCAGTCCTGGACTTCCTGGTTCTGTATGCAGATGGGTTGGCTGCGTTGCCGTCCGATTTTCTGGCTGCTGCGCCGGTCCTGACCTACCTGACTCTGGATGCGGATGGATTGACTGTGCTGCCGCCCAATTTTCTGGCCGCCGCCCCTCGTTTGGTCGATCTGAGCCTGCGGAGCGCCTGTCTGTTGGGCCTGTCCCCGAATTTCCTGCGCGATGCTCCCTACCCGATCATGTTGAACTGGGAAGGCGACCTGCATTGGACACTGCCGACCGAGGACCATCTCTGGGAGCGGCTGTGGAATCTGCGGCGCGGGCCCTTCGTCAGTATCAGTGATACAGCAGGTGCGGTCAACGTGTGGGACCACCCCAGTCGCGCGCAAGGTCAGGTAGTGGGCCAAGTCACGGGACGCTATGCTTTTCCCGTGATCCAGCGCCATATCGATGAAACCGGCCAAATGTGGCTGGAGCTGAGCAAACCGGGGCCGCCGGGCGGCCTCCGGCCTCACGTGGCGCTGCCTTTGGATCGGGTGTTCCATGAAACGGAGGAAATCTGGATCGCCACCGACTACATGGACCTGCTGCCATCCGTCGGACGCGAATGCCAGTTGGAGAAGGACGGGTAGGGCGGACGGGCCCGAGGCTCGGATTTCCTTGTATTTCGCTGGGGCAAAAGGCGGGTGCAAGGACAGTTGCTTGCTACGAGCAGGGGCACGAAATCTGCCTCGTTGGGCAGCCCCTATGGTTTCGGGACAATCACGGTCCTTGACGTCCAGCCCGGATCCTCTACTTGGGAGACGGGCGGTATCCATGACAGTGCATGTACCGTCCCTGCACCCTGAGCTGGCTCCGGGCCAGATCTCCAGTTCCGGTGTCCCCGGGCGCAACAGATTATCGACCAGTTGCAGGCAACGGACCACATCTCAACGGGGGACGTCCACTGGATTGGGGTCCGGCGTCCGAGCGTCCGAGCGTCCTGTGCTAGCATTCACTCCTTTTCAGCGCAGAGGCGAGGGCGGCAGGGCACATGCATGACAAGGCAACCTCCGGCCTGGCCGCGTGGAACCCGGCGGTCGGTCGCTGGGGCGGAATGACCTGGCTTCTGCCCGGGGGAGTGGGGGGCAAGCTGTGGAGGCCGCTGCTGTCGATCCTGGGCCTGGCGCTGGGTTTTCTGGGATTGGGGGCGCAGCCGGCGTGGGCGGCCTCGGGGATCTATCCGCCGGGTGCCGCCCATGAGGAGAGCCACTATCAGGTGCAGGCGACCGGGTCCACCGTGATCGTCCACATGACGGCCCTGCACGCGCCGGTGCAGCATCAGGCGCGGCAGCGGCCCACGCTCCTGTTTCGGGTGCCGGCCGCGCTGCGCCCGGCCGTCCCCGTGGCCTGGGAGGTGGAGGGCTGGCCGGTCCGGGCGGACGGAGCGCCGGCCCTGGACCGGGTCGGGCCTCGGCGCTTCACGCTGCAGGTGGGTTCCGATGGTGCGGTGCGCTACGTGAACAACGCCCAGGTCGATCATGTGGGGTACCTGCGCTATGCCGCGACCTTGGCGTGGCCGGTGGCCGGGGCCTTGCCCCGCGTGTGCGACCGCAGTGACGAAGTGCGGGCCACCATCCTGGCGGCCCTGACGCCCTCCGGCGGGAGTCGTCCGCCCTGCGAGACGGTGACGTGGGCGCAGCTGGCCACGATCCGCACCATGGGGGACCCGGGCCCGGCGCCGTTCGATGAGATCCTGACAGGGATGCGGAGCATGCGGAGAGATGCGAACCCGGTGGAGGTGTTCCGCGCCCATGATCTGGCGGGTCTGACGGGACTGGAGGAGGCGACCCTGCGGTTTGGCGGACGCGTCTGGCATCCCTACCTGCTGGTCCAGGCTCCCCGCCTGCAACGGCTGTGGTTCGAGGCTCCCCGCCTGCGCCAGATGGGGCAGGGACTGGCCGGCTCCATGACGTTGCCGGCGCTGACGCACCTGGCGCTGGACGCGCATGCGCTGCCGGATCTGCCGGCGGGCTGGCTGCCGGCGTTGCCGGCGCTGACCCATCTGGCGCTGGACGCGCGTGCGCTGCGGGACCTGTCGGCGGGCTGGCTGCCGGCGTTGCCGACGCTGACCCATCTGGACGTGGAGGGCGACCTGCGGGACCTGTCGGCGGGCTGGCTGCCGGATCTGCCGGCGCTCACGCACTTGACCCTGGACCTGGCCGGGGGATCGATCTACACCGAAAGAACGGGCTGGATTGAGGTGGGCATGGAACGCGTGCCGGCGGGTTGGCGGCCGCCGCTGCCGGATCTGCCGGCGCTGACCCACCTGACCTTGAATCTGAATGCCCGTTTGTATCTTCTGCCGGTGGGCTGGCTGCCGGATCTGCCGGCCCTGACCCACCTGACCCTGGACGTGGAACATCTGTCGGGTCTGCCGGCGGGCTGGTTGCCGGATCTGCCGGCCCTGACCCGCCTGACCCTGGCTGCGGATCATCTGTCGGCCCTGTCGGCGGGCTGGCTGCCGGATCTGCCGGCCCTGACCCACCTGTCTCTGCAAACACAGAGTATGGACTATCTGCCGGTGCTGCCGGATCTGCCGGCGCTGACCCACTTGATCCTGAACCTGGATGACTCTCGTGGTTATCCTCAATTGTCGTATTACAATCAAAGTCATCCGCCCGATGGCTGGTTGCCCCCCAACCTGACTCATCTGGAACTGAGCAATCTGGGGGGTATGCAACTCGACTGGTTGCCGCTGCTGCCGCATCTGACCCATTTGACCGTGGTGGGACCCAATGTCGGGCGTTTGCCTGCAGACTGGGCCCTGCGCCTGCCCGCTCTGACGAACATGATGCACATGGCGCCCCTGTACGGTATCTCTACACGATCCTACCCCTTTCTCCCGCACCTGACCCACCTGACCGTGGAGTTGTGGAAGATGTCCGAGCTATTGTCAAACTGGCTGCCATCCGCAGACTGGCGGCCGCCGCTGCCGGCCCTCACGCACTTGACCCTGCTGCAGATGGATCAACTGCAAACCCTGTCGGCGGGTTGGCTGCCGCCTCTGCCCGTCCTTACACACCTGACCCTGCAGACCAGCCAATTGCAGTATCTGGCAACCGATCGGCTGCCAGATTTGCCTGCTCTCACGCATCTAGTGCTGGACATCTCGGGAGACGGAGACACTGCCAGATTCATTGAGTCAGCTAAGGAAGACGACGGATACGGGCATGTCGAGTCCATCATCTCTCCGGATAAATTGGGTGACTTGAGCACTTTTTCCTCCGACTTCTTGGTCCCCGTTCCGGCCCTGACCCACCTGACTCTGGACGCGGGTGTGTTGACTGCGCTGCCGCCCGACTTCTTGGTCCCCGTTCCGGCCCTGACCCACCTGACTCTGGATGCGAACGGATTGACGGCGTTGCCGCCCGATTTTCTGGCTGTTGTGCCGGCCCTGACCCACCTGACTCTGGATGCGAACGGATTGACGGCGTTGCCGCCCGATTTTCTGGCTGTTGCGCCGGCCCTGACCCACCTGACTCTGGATGCGAACGGATTGACGGCGTTGCCGCCCGATTTTCTGGCTGTTGCGCCGGCCCTGACCCACCTGACTCTGGATGCGAACGGACTGACTGCGCTGCCGCCCGATTTTCTGGCGGCTTCGTCGGCCCTGACTCGCCTGACCCTGTATACGGATGGATTGACTGCGCTGCCGCCCGATTTTCTGGCCGCTGCGCCGGCCCTGACCGACCTGACTCTGGATGCGGATGGATTGACGGCGTTGCCGCCCGATTTTCTGGCCGCCGCCCCTCGTTTGGTCGATCTGAGCCTGTGGAGCGCCTGTCTGTTGGGCCTGCCCCCGAATTTCCTGCGCGATGCTCCCTACCCGATCACGTTGGACTGGGAAGGTGGCCTGCGTTGGACACTGCCGACCGAGGACCATCTCTGGGAGCGGCTGTGGAATCTGCGGCGCGGGCCCTTCGTCAGCGTCAGCGCTACCGCAGATGCGGTCAACGTGTGGGACCACCCCAGCCGCGCGCAAGGTCAGGTAGTGGGCCAAGTCACGGAACGCTATGCTTTTCCCGTGATCCAGCGCCATATCGATGAAACCGGCCAAATGTGGCTGGAGCTGAGCAAACCGGGGCCGCCGGATGGCCACCAGCCTTACGTGGCGCTGCCTTTGGATCGGATGTTCCATGAAACGGAGGAGATCTGGATCGCCACCGACTACGTGGACCTG
This sequence comes from Caldilineaceae bacterium, assembly GCA_963422415.1. Lineage (GTDB taxonomy): Bacteria > Chloroflexota > Anaerolineae > Caldilineales > Caldilineaceae > Bin34. Next base: position 321,838 of record OY729430.1, on the reverse strand, counting down.
CTGCCATCCGTCGGGCGCGAATGCCGGTTGGAGCAGGGGCCATGAATTCCTCGTCGGGCAGCCCCCTGGGGTTTCGGGACACCCATGGTCCTTGACGTCCAGCCCGGATCCTCTGCTTGGGAGATGGGCGGTACCCATGGAGAAAGATCATGGTCAAGGGGCTGCCACGATGGAATGACATGTTCGACTGCTGGAGTTGGCTTGATCCTTGTCGTCAACCCGGCGTCGGGTCGCAACGGTCTTCCATACGCAGGGGCAAACCCAGGAAATATCCTTGCCCCAGATTGGTCACCACTCGCGGCCGGGACAGGTCCGGTTCCAGCCGCTGGCGCAGCCGATGCACCACCGTGCACACCCTTGGCCTCGCTGATACCACTCTCCGGCGCTGGTACGGCGTCCATCCCAGCGCCGCCAAGATCTCCAGCCCTTGCAGGGACGGCGTATGCACCGTGCCCTGCACTTGAATCTGGCTCCGATTCCGATCCAGCGCCCGCTCCGGCGTCCCCGGACGCAACAGATTCTCGACCAGTTGCAGGCAACGGACGACATCCAGTGGTTTGGGCAAGAAGTGGACCGCGCGCCAGATGGAGATTGACGTAGCCTAGTACCTGCACTGGAGATCTACCGCACGCCAGCAGCAAGGATATTTCCGTCCGGCCCCAAGGATTGGCAGCAACGCGGCCTCCTCGCGTCGTATCACATGCCGGGACTCCAGCAAGCTGCAACCTTCCTGAATGTCGGCTGACACCCCCTCCCCATTAGGATCCGGTGTCGCGATTTCAGTGGCCAAGGCTCTTCTACAGGACTGACCCTGATCCACGTTCTGATCAGGGATTGGTCTGTGGAACGGCCGATCAACTTGGTCTCTACACAGCGATTGCAACACTGGGAACGGGGCGCTGCCCCGCCGGTACGCAGCGGGTACGCGTTCGATATGGCCCTCCCCTCCCGCGTGCGTCATGCTGTACCGGATGTACAGGAAAGGTCCAGGCCTCTGGGCTGCGAGGAAAGCAAGGAGAAAGGATCATGGAGCCAGCGGGAGACAGGCAGCAGGACACAACTCGGAGAGCGCGTGCACGCGGGAAGGGGCGCGACATGCCTCGGGGGGATCGCCTGTATTGGGTGAAGGAATCCGGAGTCCGCGTACGGAATGGACCCGGTCTACAGCATCCCATACTCTCCTGCTTGGCACGAGGCCAGGTGGTGACGGCGACTACCGATATGATCCTGTTCGGGGATGGCTACCACTGGCTGCCTGTCCGCCACGGCGACCACACCGCCTACATCGCCCGGGAACTGCTGGCTGACCGCTACGTGCGTCCCGACCTTGGGAGTGCAGTGCCCGTGGCGCCCGAGCTGGCAACGGCCGTGCAGGACACGCCTTTGGCCGCCCATACCCGGGCTCTGATGGCCATTGCCCTCTGCGAGAGCGGTGCACGCACGGCGCGCGACAACGGTGGGGAACTGGTGTACCGTTTTGAATCCCGACAATGGGATCGCCTCTACAGGAACGCGCTGGGGGATCCGCCCGATACTTGGACTTGGGAGAAGTGCTATGTCACCTCTTGGGGCGTGGGCCAGATCATGGGTTGGGCCCATGCCACTTTTGGCTGTGCAGACGCGTTGGCTTTTCGGGACTGGCTGCAAGCGGATCCGGCGCACGAGTACGAAGCCCTGGTGCGCTTCTGTTTGGCCAAGCCGGGTGTGGCGACGGCGATCCAGACTGAATCCTGGGAACAGCTGTGGCGCCTCTACAACGGCGGCCATTCCCAGTGGCTGTCTCACTTTCAGAGCGCCCTGCAGCGCGTCAAGGAGGTGGATGTCACGCCGACAGGCTCTGTCCCAGAGGCGGCCAGGACCTTCTCCGTCGCGCCGGGCCCCTTCCCGGAACCTGTGCCTGGGAGCCCCCTGCAGGAGGCTTTGCCATCCCGGTCCGCTTCGGGATTGTCCCGACAGGCAGCCATCGCTGTGAGTCCGGTCCTGAAGGGTCTGCGCTACGAGGGCAGCCGCCTGCTGCGCCGTGCTTTGCTGCTCGTCTCTCTGGCTGTCACCCTCTGGCAGACGGACGTGATTACCCCCGACCGCATTGTTGCCCTGTTGGCGGACGCCATGGTGCAACTGGTGGAAACCCGGACCGAACCGGTGGCCGTGCGCTTGGACCGGGGACTGGACACCTTGGAGGTGCGCTTGCAGAACTTGGAGCAGGCAGCCGGGAGGCCCGTGCCGGAGTCGTCTTTGCCGCAACCGGTCATAACTCCGGATCCCGATTCCCAAGCTTCAGCCGGGGACGTTGCACCCCTCGCCTCGGCGCAGGAGGCGTCTACACCGACACCTCCTGCCTCAAGGTGCACCCCTAGACAAACGGTGATGGACGCCTGGTATCATGTGCGCAGTCGGCCCGGGCGCGATGCGGATGTGGTGGCTCTCTTGGGACCTGGCACTCCGGTTTGTGTGCAGAAGGCCCAAGTGGGCTGGAGTCGCTTGCAGGAACCCGCCGGTTGGATCGTGGACCAAGCCTTGGTCCCCCTCCCTGTGGCCGGATGAAGCGAACCTCGTCCCATCCCATGTTGACCCTGATATCCTGTCCGACATCTTCAAGGAGTTGGAAGACGAACTGGAAACAGGTCGGCCAGACTGGCAATCCTGTCGCTTGTCTGCCCGACGACCGCAACATGCATGATGCTTCGAGGGTCGGATTTCCGACAAGGTCCCAAATCACCCGATATCCATGGTGCCTTCTGACGTAACGGCTTGGCTGCTGGAACAGAGCGCTGCCGTTGTCCTGCTGAGCGCCGCCCTGCTCTACGGCTATCGCCAGCATCTGAAGGCGCTGGCCGCGGCCGACCGCCGCGGCCAGCGGATCTGCAAGGAACAGATGCAGCATGTCCGTGCCTTGACCGAACAGGTTATCGCCAGCGCCGAGAAGTGTCTCGACGGCCTGCAGGCCGAGCTGCGTCATCTGCAGGACCAGCACCAAGCGGACTTGCGACGGATGGAGACCCGCGTCGATCAATATCAGGCCGCCGCGCAGCAGCGTGAGGCCCAGCTGCTCGAGCTGCTGGCCATCGGGCACGGCGAACCGGATGACCGGACATCCTGACCCGAGGTCGTCGGCCACTTCGGGGACCCCGAAGTGGCATTGTCCAAGTCCAAGCCTCATCCTGCAAGGCGGCTTGCAGCTATGGGGCGAAGGCCTTGGCGATCGAACGGCAGCGCCAAGGACAGGGTCAAGCCGGCCGGCCGGTCAATTGCGTGATCCGGTATAGGAATGCCCAAGTGCAGAGTGGAGCGCCGGGACACCCCTGTCTCAGGACATTCGAAACATTGTGGGCTTGGCGACTCGGTCAGAGACTGAGCTTCAGATTCACCATCTCAGGGGAGTGCGGCGGAACGGCACAATGCGGTGCAAGGACGCCGGCCGGCGGTCCAGTTGTCGGCTGAGTGCGGGCTTGGCTTTCCCGCAGCAGGCGCCAAGTTGATGCAGATCTGAAAATCTCTTCTTGCCCATTCTGTGTCTATCTGCAGACAGCGGTCGACTGTGTGCTGTCGTGACTGCCTTGACCCGAAACGGGAGGGTTTCTGCCTGAAAACGCTGACCCATGGATATCTGTTGTCTGTTCAATCAAGCACGCGTCCATCCGAGCTGCCGGATTGGCTGGCGCAATTGGCATTCGGAGCAATGCGGATCGCGGTCCAACCGTCGGCGCTAGAACAGGACGAATCTAGGCGTCGGCTTACGGAGTCGACGCGGACTGCCGGTCCAGGGTCGGAATGCCCTCCAGCGCGATTTCGTCGGCGAAGTGACAGGCCACGGCCCTGGAACCATTGGCTGTCTGCACCAAGGGTGGGAACTTTTCCCTGCAGATCGACTGCACGTAAGGGCAGCGGGGATGAAAGTGACAGCCGCGCGGAGCGGACAGGGGATCCGGCACCTCGCCTGACAGGGCCAAGGTTCGCCGCCGAAACCTTGGATGCGGTTTGGGCGAGGCCGCCAGCAGCGCCGCGGTGTAGGGGTGTTGCGGAGAATCGAAGAGGTCGTGGGTGGGCCCTACCTCCACCAGGCGTCCCACATACATGACGGCCACGCGGTCGCAGATGTGCTGCACCACGCCCAGATCATGGGAGACAAAAAGATAGGTGAGGCCAAATTCCCCCTGCAGGTCCTTCAGGAGGTTCAGAATCTGGGCTTGGATGGAAACGTCCAGGGCGGAGACCGGCTCGTCGCAGATGATGAGCTTGGGATGCAGGGCCAAGGCCCGGGCAATTCCGATGCGCTGGCGCTGGCCGCCGCTGAAGGCGTGAGGGTAGCGCACCATGTGTTCCGGACGCAGCCCCACGGCGGACATCAATTCGCTGACCCGGCTCTCCAGCGCCTCGCCTTGGGTTCCCTCGTTGACCTTCAAGGGCTCGCCCACAATGTCCCGCACGCGTTGCCGGGGATTGAGCGAGGCAAACGGATCTTGGAACACCAGCTGGATGTGGCGGCGAGCGCGCTTCAGGTCTTCCTTGTCCAGAGCGGCGAGGTCTTGGATCTCCTCCAGGCGAAAGAACACCTTGCCCGCCGTGGGTTCCACGGCCCGAATGATGGACTTGGCCACCGTGCTCTTGCCGCAGCCGGATTCCCCGACCAGCCCGAATGTCTCGCCCTGTTGAATCCGAAAGGAAACGTCGTCTACCGCCTTGACTTCCCCCACCAGTCGTTTCAGCAGACCCTTGCGCAGGGGGTAATACTTCTTGAGATTCTGCACCTCGAGCAGCGTCCCCGTGTTAGCCATGGGCCACGCTCTCGTCATAGAGTACGCACGCCACGGCATGTCCCGGCCCCATGGCAATCGTGCGCGGCTTGGCGGTGTCGCAGACGCCGGGCTTCATGTATTCGCAGCGGGTATGGAAACGGCAGCCCCGGGGCAGATTGTAGGGATCGGGCACGTTGCCCACAATGGACTTGAGGCGATGCTGCTGGACTTCGCCCAAGTGCGGAATGGATTCCAGCAGGGCCTGGGTATAGGGATGCTTGGGTTCGTCAAAGAGCGTCCAGACCGAAGCCTTCTCCACCACTTGCCCGAGGTACATGACAATGACCTCGTCCGCCATTTCCGCGATCACGCCCATGTCATGGGTGATGAAGAGGATGGCCGTGCCGGTTTCGTCCTGCAGGGAGCGCAACAGATCCAGGATCTGGGCCTGAATGGTGACGTCCAGGGCCGTCGTGGGCTCGTCGGCGATCAGTACGCGGGGGCCACAGGCCAGGGCCATGGCAATCATGGCGCGCTGCAGCATGCCGCCGGAGAGTTCGAAGGGATAGACATTGGCCCGCTGCCGCGGATCCGGGATGCCCACCTTGCCCAGCAGGTCCACCACCCGGTCCTGCGCCTCTTCCCTGGAGATGTCCTCGTGGAACAGGATGGCTTCCCGGATTTGCCAGCCTATGGTGTGGACGGGCGAGAAGGCGTTTTTGGGCTCCTGAAAAATCATGGCCACGACCCGGCCCCGGACATCGCGCATCGCGCGGCTGTCCGGGGCCAGGTCCGCCAGATTGAGGGTCTCGTCCTCTGTCTGCAGCAGGATTTCCCCCTGCTTGATGCGCCCGCCGCCACCCACAATCTGCAGGACCGACTGGGCCATCACGCTCTTGCCGCAGCCGCTTTCGCCCACGATGCCCAACGTCTTGCCGCGGGCCACCTCGAGGGAGACCCCGTCCACGGCCTGCACGGTGCCTTCGTCGAATTCGAAGTGGGTGACCAGGTTCCGGATAGACAGCGCCCAGTCGTGCGGGACGTTCACGGGCAGGGGCTCATTGGGCATACGGATCGGCGGCGTCCCGCATCCCGTCTCCGAGGAAGTTGAACATCAGCACAGTCACGATGATGAACAGACAGGGCAACAGCTTCCATGGATACAGGGCCAGCGTGACCACGTTGCGGGCGTCTTCCAGCAGCACTCCCCAACTGACCGCCGGCGGCTGCAGGCCCAGACCCAGAAAGCTGAGGGCCGTCTCGCCGATGATCATGCCGGGAATCATGAGGGTCAAGGTCACAATCAGATGGCTGGTAAAGGAAGGGAAGAGGTGAACGGCCATGATCCGCATCTCGTGGGAGCCCACCAGGCGGGCCGAGGTCACGAAATCCTCCTCGCGCAGGGACAGAAACTTGCCGCGCACTTGCCGGGCCAGAGCCGGCCAGGAGATCAGGGAAAGGATCAGGGTGATGAAGAAATAGGTGTTCTCCACGGACCAGTCCCGCGGCAGGGCCACGGACAGGGCCATCCAGAGTGGAATGGTGGGAATCGACAGGATGAAGTCGATGGAGCGCATGGCGACCTGGTCCACGAGGCCGCCGAAGTAGCCGGCCGCGCCGCCGATCAGCATCCCCAGAATGAAGCTCATGACCACGCCCACCAATCCGATGGTCAGCGAGATGCGGGCTCCGTACATGGTGCGCGAAAAGAGATCGCGCCCCAACCGGTCGGTGCCGAAGAGAAAGATGGGCGCCTCGCCGGCGCTGAACAGATGGCGCCGCGTCTTGAAGAGGCCCAGGAACTTGTACTCGGGGCCGAGGGCCAGCCAGCGAATGGAGTGCCGGACCCCGTCTTCCTTGGGGGTGTAGACCGTGCGAAACGTTTCCATGTCCAACACGGGTTCCACGTCCAGAATGTAGGGCGGCGCCAGCCGCCCTTCGGCAAGCAGGCGGATCCGATGCGGGGGCGCGTCCAGGTAGCCGGCAAAGCGGTCCAGTGGCCGGTAGGGACTGACAAACTGGCAGAACAGGCCCAAGGCGTAGAGGACGCCCAGGACCGCCAAGCCAATGCGGGCCAACGTGTGGCGGCGAAACGCCCACCAGATCAACTGCCATTGGGTGGCACGGTAGTAGCTGTCCTCGGCGGGCGCGTCCAGTGCGGCTACGCTCATTCCATGGCGCCTTCATAGCGAATGCGCGGATCCACCCAGACCAGCAACAGATCGGCCACCAGGTTGCCGATCACCACCAGCATGCTCAGGATGAGCGTGATGCCGCCGGCCAGATACATGTCCTGGGCCATCAAGGCGTCGATCAGCACGGGGCCGGTCGTTTGCAGGTTGAGCACGATGGAGACCAGCACCTCGCCGGCCACGATGCCGGGCAGAATCCAGCCGATGGTGCTGATAACGGGATTGATGGCGATCTTGACGGGGTAATAGAAGAGCACCCGCAGTTCGGGGATGCCCTTGGCCCGGGCGGTCACCACGTATTGCTTGCGCAGTTCGTCCAGCAGATTGCCGCGCATGACGCGCATCAGGCCGGCGGTGCCGCTCAGACCGATGATGAACACGGGGAACCAGATGCGGGACAGCAGGCTGCCCAGCTTGGCCATGCTCCAGGGCTGGTCCAGATATTCGGGCGCCACCAGGCCGCCCACCCGCCAGTCAAAGAGCACGAATACGCCCCACATCAGAATGAGGGCCAGCATGAACGATGGGATGGAGATGCCAATGAATCCGAAGAAGGTGAAGAAATAGTCCAGAAAGGAGTACTGGTGGGTGGCCGAGAAGATCCCGATGGGAATGGCCACCACGAAGACGAAAAGGGTGGAAGTCAGGGAGACGGCCGCCGTCAGGGGCACCCGTTCCGCCAATACCTCCGCCACGGGCCGATTCCAGCTGAAGGAGCGGCCCCAGTCTCCCTCCAACACGATGTTCTTGATCCAGATGGCGTATTGCAGGGCCATGGGTCTGTCCAGGCCATACTGCCGCCGCAGGGCGGCGGCCTGCTCTTCCGAAACGCGAATGCCTCCCTCTTCCAGATTGGCGATGAAAGTGCTCATGAAGTCGCCCGGCGGCAACTGAATGAGAAAGAACACGACGGCCGAGATGACAAACAGCATTGGCACCAGCAGCAGAAAGCGGCGCAGAATGTATTCAGTCATGGGGCCTGGCGCGCGGCAAGGAGCAAAAGTCGGGAGGGGCGGGATCCCGCCCCTCCCGGCAGTCTGTCACAATGACCGTCTGACGATCCTATTCATCGATGTACCACTCCTCCATGCCGTACATGATGACGATGCCCATCTCCTCCACCTGGCCGATCGGGACATTCTTGATCCGCACGTGGGTGCTGGTGGGGTAATAGGACTCTTCCACCGGATTGAACGTCCAGTGGTTGTCACGGATGTTGGCATACAAGGCGGCCAGGGCATCGGCGCTTTCCGCCGTGCCGATGGGGGCCTGCAGGAACGCCGTGTGCAGGTCATACAGCTCCAGCACTTCGGCGGGAGGTTCCTCCCCCTGCGAGCCGACGGGCGAGGTCATGTACTGCGCCCATGCGCGGCCCCAGAAATTGCCGGGCAGATAGTCGTCCCAGCCCGCGCTGGGCCAGATGTCCTCGTGCGCCCACAGGGTCATGCCCTGCACATCGTTGGCCAGCCATTTCTCGCGGATCAGGCTCCATTCGCCCGACTTCACCGACGTGTTGATGCCGGCTTCCTTCCAGTACTCGGCGATCAGCTCCGTCATGGGCACATGGTCCTGTGACATCGGGGCCGGCTCGAAGATGATTTCGAAGGGATTGCCGTCCGGCCCCAGGCGGAAGCCGTCGTCTCCGCGCGCGGCCAGACCCATGTCGTCCAGGATCTGGTTGGCCTTGTCCAAGTTGAATTCGGGGTGATTGGAATCGGAGGGCGGCTTGGCAAAGGCGCCTAGGTAGAAGGTCTGGATGATCTCCTCGTTGTTGATGGCCAGATTCATGGCTTCGCGGAAGCGCACGTCGTTGGTGACCTGTCGGAAGACCTCGTCCTCATAGGTCAGGTTCAGCGTAAAGTTGATGGGCAGGCGGTGCATGCGTGGAATGAACACGTTCAGCACGCCCTTGGCCTCGGCCTCCTTGAGCAAGGGCAGGTTCGCGAGCGAACTGCGCTCCCCCAGGTAGTCTACCTCGCCCTGCAGCACCTTCACCACGGTCGTCTCGCGGTCCTGCATCAGCAGCATCTGCACCCGGTCGATGTAGGGCAGTTGATTGCCGGCCTCGTCCACCTTGAAATAATAGGGATTGCGCTCGAAGTTCCAAACTCCGCCGCCGAAATCCTGCAGGACCCAGGGGGTCAACACCGGATGTTCGTAGCCTTCCTCGTTGATGGCCCGCCACAGGTTGTATGCCATCTGCTTGGAGTTGAACAGGGTGACCCAGTTGCCATCCTCGATGGACTCCTCCTCTATCATGGCCTCCAGATCTGCCGCCTCCGCGTAGTCCCCGTGGAACTGCTGCAGGTAATGGGCAGGCTTGATGAAATCCTGATAGCCGCGCCAGCCGGCAATGGCCAACTGGGCCGGGAAGCTGCCGTATTTGTCGTCAAAGGTGACCTCGAAGGTGTAGTCGTCGACAATGTCCACCGTGGCGATCGGGGCTTCCGGCGAAGCCCCGGTGCGCAGGTAGCCGGGCGCGTTGGCCGTGATCTCTTCGTTCGTGATCACGTCGTTCCAGGCAAAGTCCACGTCCACGGTCGTGACGGGCTGGCCGTCGGACCACTTGAGACCTTCCCGCATGTGCATGGTAAAGACTGTGTTGTCCGCATTGACTTCCCAGTCCGCGAGCACGTTGCCGTGCACTCCCATGTCATAGTTGAAGGCGCCTGGCGCCCATATCAGCGGCTCCACGGAACCGATGTAAATGTGGGGATCGCCGTTGGATCCTTCCTGGGGCAGGCGCATGGTGCCGCCATACTTGCCGATTTCGGTGTCATAGCTGACCACCAGCATGCGCTGGTTGACCACGAATGGCTCGGTGGGCAGCCGTTCTTCGACCGGAGGCAATTCGCCGGCCGCGACCCGTGCGGCCAACAAGGGTGATTCCCCGTAGGCGCCATCGGGTATCGGGGCGTCGTCGAGGGCCAGACCGGCGTCGCTCTCCGTCGCCGGAGCCGTGGGGCTTCCGCAAGCGGCCACCCCCAAGCTTAGAATCAAGAACAGCGACAAAAGTCCCAATCGGGACCAAAGCGCGCGCGTGGGAGTCATACGGAATCTCCTAAAGACTGGGTATGCAGTTGCAAAATCCCTGAGGGGAATATGCGAGAACCTGCATTATAACCAGCGTTGGAATCAGCAGCCAAGCGAAGATCGGGGACTCGGTACATGCTGCATTCCAAGCTCAAGGCCTGCGCGGATCAGGATCGTACGGAAAACAAACATCCCGCGGCAACGCCAGAGTCATCCAGAGATTGTGCCTGCAGCAACGCCTTCCTCAGTGGTTGTACCCAGGAGGGCGCTTTATTGTGAAAAAGCGGTGCGAGGGCTGCAGTTCTGCCTACAAAGTAGGCACAAGGCACATTCCGTGGCCTGGCTCCGTGGTGATTTGTCCATTTTGAAAGACTGTCTGCCCTCGCACCAAGGTGGCTCTGACCTGACCGCGCATGGGAAGGCCGTGGTACGTGTGCATGTTGGCGCCCCCTTTGGAAAAGGTCCGATGGCGATCAAAGGACCAGGCAGAGTTCATGTCCACCAAAGTCAGATCCGCATCCAGGCCCGGCTTGATTTGACCCTTGGTGGGCAGTCGGAAGCGCCGCGCTGCATTCAGACTCGTCAGACGGGTCAATGCAGGCAGCGTCAGTCTTCCTTGATGTACCGCTGTCAACATCAAAGGGAGCATTGATTCCAAGCCCGGCATCCCTGCAGTGGCTCGGAAAATATCGTCTTGTCCTATGGCTTTTTCCGAAACAATATAGGGGGAATGGTCGGATCCGATGATGTCAATAGTCCCGTCCAGAAGATAAGGCCACAGCCTTTCCACCTCCTCTGCCGTGCGCAGGGCTGGATTGCACTTGGCAAAAGGTCCATGCCGAGCCAATTCGTCTAGCGTGAGAAACAGGTACTGGGGACAGGTTTCCACTGAAACGTCTATGCCCTTGGCCTTGGCCTCCTTGGCCAACTGGGCGGCCTTGAAACTGGAGATATGCACGATCTGAACTCGACTGCGAAACAGTTCGGCAAAGACCAAGAGGCTGGCCACCGCCAGGTCCTCCACAACGGGAGGAGCGCTCCGGGCATGTGCAATGCCTGTGGTTTGACCGCTGGCGCGCACCTTGCCCAGAAACAGTTCCAGCAGTCCGGCATGTTCGCAGTGAAAACAGTGAAGCAAATTGGTCTTGGCCACCTCCGCCATCAAGTCATGCAAAGCGGCCGAGTCCGAACAGCACAGTCCTACAAATTCGTCATCGCGCCCCGGGGGAGGTTCAGTCATAAAGGTCTTGAAGGCAATGGCCCCAGCCTCCGCCATCAATGGAATCTCTTCCGCATTGTCAGGCGATATGGATCCGTACAGTCCGAAATCGATCAGGGCATGAGGTTTCAGTTGCTCCATGCGCTGTGTCAGCACAGCCGCTGAATTCACAGGTGGGTCGGATATCGGCATCTCCAAGAGCGTAGTTATACCCCCGGCCGCGGCCGCGCTCGTGCCCGACACAAAATCCTCGCGATCGGGCCGGGCTGGGGCCCGAATGTGCACGTGCGTATCAATCAATCCAGGCAGGATGTGCAGTCCGCGGGCATCCAGGCGCGAACGGGAGGCAGGTCTCTCGTCGGGTCCGAACAGCTGGGCAATCTTGCCATCTGCTATACCAATGGAGCCCGAGAACACTCTGTCGGGAGTCACTACTTGCCCTCCCGCAATCAACAGATCAAAATCCCCTGCCATCATCTCCATCCCAATCTTGATTCGGGTCTAGGGCGCGGTCTCCAGCCATTTGTCCAAGGTCAAGAGCGCTGTGCACAAGACTTGAGCCCCGGCTATGCAGTCTTCCGGCAACGTGAATTCGTCGGGCGCGTGGCTGACTCCATTTCGGCTAGGCACAAACACCATGGCTTGGGGGGCTATGTCCGCCATACACATGGCGTCGTGACCTGCTCCGCTGGCCATGCGCACGAATTCGTAGCCACTGGCCTTGGATGCCATTTCAAGGGCTCGTATCAGCAAAGGGTCCGAATCTACAGGCGGTTTGGAGGAGGTCTGCTCAAGACAGCCCCCAATTGCAAGCGCAATCTCGGCCAGCTCGTTTTCTGCACAGTCGAGGACTTTCTCGTCCAATCCCCTGATTTCCAGATTCACAATGACCTGTCCTGGAATGACGTTGGGTGCGCCAGGCAAGATGTCCATTTTGCCTACCGTGCCTACAATGCCCCTCTTTTCGACGATCTTTTTGACTTCCAAAACATAGGGAGCGGCCATGACCAGCGCATCTTGCCGATCTTCCATGCGAGTGGTGCCGGCGTGATTGGCGTAGCCACGGAATGTGACTTCGTACCTGCGAATCCCGGCAATGCCTTCCACTATGCCTATGGACGCCTGCGCAGTTTCCAGTCTGCGGCCCTGTTCAATGTGCAATTCCAGAAAGGCGGCGAGTCCGGTCTGCCGGCGCGCCAGCCCGATATTTCCTGGATCAATGCCTGCATCTTGCAAATGCTCTGCCACTGGACGGCTGTCCCAAGCCCGTTGATGAATTGCATCTTTCGCCAATGTGCCGACCATAGCCCGACTGCCGAAAGTCGCCCCTGCCATCGTGGCTTCTTCCGCTGCAAAGTTAATGACTTCGACAGGATGCTGCAAGTGGCAGGAGCTCTTGTCCAAGGCTCGCACAATGGCCAGCGCGGCCAGAACGCCCAAAGCTCCGTCGTAGCGGCCACCATTGGGGACCGTGTCAGTATGCGAGCCGATCCCAATCGGGTCCAGCCCTGGCGCCAAGCCGGGATAGATCCAGGCATCGTTGCCAGCGCTGTCGGTATGGACCTCCAAGCCTAGTCGTTCAAACTGATCGCGTACCCATTCCCGGCCAACCCGGTCTTCGGGACCATAGGCGATACGGGACACGCCGCCCTTGGGATCAGCGCCGATAGCCGCGAGTTCTTCCAAATCCAGAAGCAGTCTCTCACCGTCGATCTGCACGGCTTGGGTTGTTCCTGTTTGTTGCATCAAGAAAAAGGCCCCTTTGGGTCATCCAATCAACTGATGGTCAATCGTACGAAATCCCGATCTCTTTGAGAGGTGCAAACAGGGTGCTTCCAGTTCTTTGGTACGCGGCAATCAAGACTTTTGCCCATTGACGACGATAGGGTCATTGTCTTGTTGATCCTTGCGCTCAATGCGGCCACATGAAACTGACTGGACGGGCCATGCTCTTTTTCAGAGGCGGTTCTGTGGCAAGGACAGGTTATCATACAGACACTTTCGGAATTGCACATGCTGCGATCGACACTTGGTAATTTCAAGTCTCTTTCCAGCTTGCCCCGACTTGCATAATTGACATTTCCATTTTTGGAGGATAGTTGGTGAGAGCTCTGCCTGCAGGTCGTTCCCTCGACCTGACTTGCCGCTTGCTTCAGGGCGCAATTGACATTCACGTGCACGCGGGTCCCCATCTGACATCAAGTCCCCGCCGCGTGGACCCCTTTGAAGCTGCTCAGGAAGCAAAGGCCATCGGGATGCAGGCCATTGTTCTTCTGGATGTGTTTGAGATGACCAATGGCACATCCTGGCTCGTAAACAAAGTTGTTCCCGATTTTCAGACTTTTGGCGGATTGATCCTGAACACCGTATATGGAGGCATGAATCCGCGGGCCGTGAAGACGGCGTTGCATTATGGCGACTGCGCCAAGTACATTAGCTTCGGAGCGCACTCCACCTATTTTCAGGCGTCTCGCGAAGGACGCTTCATAGATGGTAAATTCACGCCTCTTTCCGAAATTTATCCTCAGTTCCGGAGGGAAGAACTGGACCGATGCATCCGAATACCTCTGCAAGAAGATCCAGACGAGCACCTAGACGAGATTTTGCAGCTTATCGCCGCCAATCCTCAGGTCTATTTGGACACAGGGCACGTCTCGGTGGAAGAAGCGATGCGGCTCATAGATCTCAAGGAACCGTACGGCTACGGCAACGTGATTGTGTCCAGTTCCGTCACCAAGATTGCGTCTATTGATACGTTGCAGGAAATGGCGGCCAAAGGCGCCTTCATTGAGTTTTCCTTCGCCGCTTATACCGCCGCCGCCCCCATTCCTTTGACTCATTACTACGTCGAGAAAGAGTATATTTCGATTGATGAAGGCATGCAGGAGGGACCCAAGGGGGGAATCACCGAAGTGGCACGCCAGATTAGTGCCATCGGGGCTTGTCATTGCATCATGTCCACTGATTTCGGCCGCTATGCCTTGTCTACGCCTGTGGAGGGTCTGCGGCAATTCATCACTTGCATGTTGGACCTAGGTATCTCGCCGGAAGATATTGAAACCATGGTCAAGACGAATCCTGAACGCCTTCTGCAGCTGTAGGGGAGGCGGTTCCACTATCCGATTCCTTGCGCAGCTTTCCAGACGTCGACCACTGTCGCGTTCAACTCCAACCAGAACTGTGATGAGGGGAATGCATTCTGGTCAATTGCGCGCAGTCCTTTAGCAAGAGCAGATGGTCTGGATCGAAGACATAGGAATTGCCTTCTCTGTCAGGCAGATGATCCGCATCCCACAAAGTCAAATCCGGGCTCCAAGGCTCCCCGTGTTGCGTTTGTCGGCGCAATACGCGACCGGAATACCCTTGATGGGGACTTCGCGACCGATCAGTCTGGCAGCAGAATTCCCATGGTCAAGCAGTCTGTTCAGAAAGCAGGCATTGCGGTTTGTCTTGCCCAAGCCCTCTCTTCCTTTCAGGGAATTCCCGTCACCTTTTCACTGCGCGTATCGAATACGCGGGTCAATCCATACATACAGGATCTCCACGAGCGAATTGACGATGATGTAGGCAGCTGCCACAAACATGACAATGCCCTGAACCAGCGGGAAATCCTTCGCCACAATGGCATTGATCAACATCAAACCCAGTCCAGGGCGGGAAAATACGGCTTCGATAATCACGGTACCCGCCAAGACCTGACCAAATTGCAGGCCCACGACTGTCACGACCGGAAGCAGGGCGTTCCGCAACGAGTGATTGAACAATACTGCCCGATGGGGCAATCCCTTGGCGTGAGCCGTCCGCACGTAGTCTTGACGCATTACTTCGAGCATGCCCGAGCGGACAAGGCGGGCAATGGTGCCGCCGGCCCACAGTCCCAAGGCCAGGGTGGGCAGGACCAGACCCCGGACACCGGGGGAGCTCAATACAGGCAACCAGCCAAGGGTGACCGAAAACACCAGGATTAGCAGCAAGGCCAGCCAGAATCCGGGAATGGACACGCCCAGCAAGGCAATCGTGACCGCGATATAATCCAGCCAACCGTTGTGATTCAAAGCGGCGATGATGCCCATGGCCGTGCCGAACAAAATGGCAAAGACCAGAGCGGTCAGAGTCAATTCCAGGGTGCGGGGCAGCCTCTGCAGGATGAGTTTGGAGACAGGCTTGCGCGAGCGCATTGAATCCCCCAGATCCCCCTTTATCAATCCTCTGAGATAGCGGCCATACTGTACATGCAAAGGATCGTCGAAGCCCAGCTGCGCGCGCAGCTGGGCAATGTCATCGGCCGAGGCTACGCTGTATTCTCCCAACATCATCATGACGGGATCCCCAGGCACTAGTTGTGCCATGAGAAACACCAGAAACGACACTCCAACCAAGAGCGGAATCAAGGCCAGAAACCGTTGCAGGACAAAAGCGCCCATGAAAATGGCAGCTCAACGTTGGGCAAACGCTTCCCGCATCAAGGGCACAAAGCGTCAGACGAAAGAAACCAAGCCGTGAACGGTGGGTTTCCAGCCTTTCAGTTTGGCAGAAACTCCCCAGCGGTCAGTTGGGTTGTAAAGGTAGATCCACGGGGCTTGGACATGCAATATATGGTAGGCCGACTTGTACAATGCCTCTCTTCGCCTCCAGTCGACTGTAGATTGGGCCTGCGCCAAGATTCCGTTTAGAGCCTGGTTGTCAAATCCAAGCCACCAAGGCCCCTGAATGTCGGAACGAAACTTTTCGCGCAGCAGACGAAACGTACTGATAGGAGAAGAGTCAAAACAACAGGCATCATGAATGCCCTTGGTCTTGACGGTCTGAGCATAGGCTGGACGATCTGCGTGTTCGACAATCTGAGTTTCCACGCCAATGGCTTTATATTGTGTGGCCAGCAATCTGGCTAGTTCGAGGGCTTCATCGGGCAGGACGGAGGGGGCGTCCAAGGTCAGGTGCATGCCTTGCCCGAAACCGGCCGCGGTCAGCAATGCACGCGCCGTGCCGGGCTCATATGGATAGGGCGCAAGGGTTGAGTCATGGCCGAAGTGTTTGGCTGCAAGAGGACCGCTCAGCGGGAGTGCGGTATCTGCCGTGAGCCGTTCAATCAACTGCTCTTGGTCAAAACCGTAATTAAGCGCTTGGCGCACCCTGGCATCGGCACATACGCCAGCGAGAGCATTGCACATGAAGACAGTGCAGACATTGCTCGGAGCGGTAACTGCTCTGCACAGGTCGGCAGACTCTATAAAGCCGACCAAGTCATGCGGCACCTGAGTTATTAAGTCTGCATCTCCTTGACAGAGGCGCTGCACACGTTCTGTTGCATCGGGCTCGGCCTGCCATTTGAGGTTGGGGAAAGAAGGCAAATGGCACTGCCAGTAGTCGGTATGAGCTGCCATCGTGACTTCCGTGGCGGCTATTTCCTCCAAGCGGTAGGGTCCGCTGCCTATGGGCTGCTGCAGTATCTCGCTGTTGTCGGCGGAGCAAGGCAGAATTGGAATGTCGGCCATTAGATCCAGAAGATCGGCCATGGGTTCGGCCATGGCCAGACGTACCACATTCGGACCCGGAATATCGAGTTCCGCGTTCCCGAGATAACTGTGCAGCAGGCCTTCTGTACCCAAGACTCCGCCTAGGCCAGGGGAACGGGCGCGTTCAATGCTGGAGACCACAGACTCGGCGCTCAGAGTCTCTCCGTTGTGAAATTTCACTCCCGATCTCAGTCTGAAATCCCAGGTTCGGGCATCTTCGGTCACCGACCAAGACTCGGCCAAACAAGGTTTGAAGTACGGGACTGACCGGCACACCAAGGGTTCGAAGAGAGCCTGCAGTACATTCAGGTTCTCGGCATGATCGTTTATGACATGCGGATCCGTGAGCGTAACCTGTGACGACAAGACAGTCAGGGCTTCGGACATGAGTTCCTGTCGGTATCCTTGTGCTGCCGCGCAGTCTCAAACAGCCAAATTCTCTGGACTGGCAGCTGGGCTGTGCAGTCCCCCGACTCAGCCCGCAATGGTCAGGCTTTCAAGGTCTCGGGGGTAGTACGTAATCATGTCAATCCCGTCTTCGGTGACGACCACAGTGTCCGAGTGCCTGAATCCGGCAAAGCCGGGCAGGAACAGACAGGGCTCGACGGTCAAACAGAAGCCTGCCTTGATCTCCGTGTCATCCCCCAGATCCAGGAAAGGTCCTTCGTGACCCTCTATGCCAATGGCATGGCCGATATGCGTTCGGGTCAGATCAAGGAGATCATTCTTTTCCAGGAATGCATTCACGGTCGCCTCGACATCACGCATTTTGACTCCGGGCCGAATAGCGCCAAAGGCCACATCCTGCGCTTGCACTTCAAACTCGAAATACCGGCGATGATCGTCGGTCAGAGGTTCAATCATGAGCGTGCGTTCAAGTTCGCTGTTGTAGCCTCCCACCTCGGCCCCGGCATAGGTAAGTATGACGTCTCCAGGCCGAAGGCGGCGGCCTCCGGCACGGCGATGATTGAAGGCAGTCTTGGGACCTGAGGTAAAGCTGGCATGCGACCCTTCGGCGCGGCCTTGGGGTTCCCATTCCGGGGGCAGGGCTTTGATCATGAAGGCTGTGCCGTCCCGACTGGCGCGCAAGGCTACATCCACCTCTACCGCTCCAGGTTTCATGTAATCCTGCAGAAAGCCATGGGTAACGTTCCCAAACATGGCGCTCATGCGAATGAGTTCTATCTCCTCTGCGGACTTGACGGTCCTCATGTCATCAATTGCCTGGCTTACATTCTGCAACGTGGCCTGGGGTACAACCTCGGCCAGATTCGGGCCTCGGTACCCCATGCCACCGCCCCAACCTGGACTGTCCACGCCCAGCTTGCTTTCGGCCAACCCTTTGTCCCCCAGCAACTCCGCCAGATACACCATGGGATGCTTCAAGCCTGGATATTCCCGATACACTTCCATTTCTCTGATGTTGGGATTCCGGACCGGGATGTTCTCCTCTTCCAGGCGCGGCACCAGCAAGGCCAGTTCCCCCTGCAAAGGGAGAACCAAGACCACCGGACGTTCAGTGGCCAGATGATGGAAGCCACTGAGATAGAAGT
Organism: Caldilineaceae bacterium; assembly: GCA_963422415.1. Lineage (GTDB taxonomy): Bacteria > Chloroflexota > Anaerolineae > Caldilineales > Caldilineaceae > Bin34. The sequence goes on along the minus strand of OY729430.1, from coordinate 303,589 downwards.
TGCGCGTGGCGTTGAATACCACCAAGCCTGCCAAGCCTTGCTGTTCCATGTATGCCCGCATGCGGGCGAGGCGTCTTTCAAATTCGCGATCGCTCAGATGGTATTTCATGCTGTTGCTCCCAAGGCATCCCGAATCGGAGAATCCGGGCTGAAACAAGAAGAGCGGGATCGGTTCCCGCTCTTCCCTGGTCAAGGCAGGTCTTTATTCGCTAATCGCAATGTCAAAAATTTCAGGGTGGGCATAGGGATCAAATTGAAATCCCTCTACCCTGTCGCTTACGCCAAACACCGAAACATTGGCATAGATGCCAGCTCCCAATGCATTCTCGTTGATGATCCGCTGTACTTGCTGATAGATGTCCATCCGTTCGGCTTCGTCTCCTGTTTCCAGTCCCTGCCGCAGCAGGACATCCAATTCATCGGTGGCCCAGTGAGACCAGTTGCGGGTGCCGATGGCGCTGGAGTGATACATTCGATCCAGGAACAGTCCCGGGTCGGGGCTGTAGGTGCCGATGAGAGCTGTGTTGAACGTGCTGTCCATGGAGGCCATGCCATCCATCATGGCAGTGCCCGTCATCACATTGACCAAGAATTCGATCCCCACTCTCTTTAATTGGGCTTGAATCACTTCGGCCGGCAATTCGGCCACATAGCCTGGGAAAGTGGCGTGGAAGATCGAGATCGCTTCGCCGTCTTTCATGCGATAGCCGTCATCGTTGATTTCGGTATAGCCCGCTTCTTCCAGCAGCGCTATGGCGCGGTCGGGATCGAAGGGAAACATGTTTTCGACGCTGTCGTCGTAGAATTTCACTCCGCGCGTGAGCAGTTGATACGCCACCGGATAGACGCCCTTGAAAACGATCTGATCAATCTCGTCGCGGTCAATGGCATGCATGATGGCCTGCCGAATCCGGATGTCGTCCGTAGGCGGAAAAGCAGTGTTGAAATGAATGCCGCGAGCCAACCCAACCTTGGGGGCTCCCAAGACCGAAGTGCGGGAATTCTCCTGCACGCGATCAACGGCCCCGGGAGGCACTTCGTCGATAATCAAGACCTCGCCGGTTTCCAGCGCAGACAGACGCGCTTCCTCTTCCAGGATGAACCGAAAGACCACGGATTCCAGGTGCGCGGGCCCTGCATGGAAAATGGACGGACCCCAGTCATAGTCGTCATTTCGTTCGAGCACGACCTCGTTTCCAGGAATCTCGCTGACGAACTTGAAGGGTCCGGACCCAACCAGCGCTTCATTGAAATTGGCTCCATGCTCTTCGACGGCCTGCTGCGAAACGATCCCCATGAAGGGGGAGGAGAGAGCAAAGGGGAACAGGGCATAAGGCGTCTCGAACGTGACCTTCAAAGTCGTATCGTCGATGACCTCCGACCCGGCATAGGATCCCAGCAATGGACCCGCCTGCTTGGATTCCGTGGCTGGATCCTTCATGCGGTCGAAGTTGAACTTGACCACTCCGGCCGTCAAGGCGCTGCCATCGTGGAACGTGACATCGTCGCGCAACGCAATTGTCCACTCCGTAGCGTCATCGGATGCGTCCCATGCCGTGGCCAGCCCGCCCACGTAGTTGGCATTCTCGTCCAGATACACCAGCCGATCAAAAATATTGCGAAAAACGTAGGCTGCCTGTGTAAAGGCGCTGGCATGCGGGTCAAAGGTGTCGTAATCTACGTTGCGGATACCGATGGTCAAGGTGCCCGTCCCCGTGCTTGCGACGGGAGCCGCAGCCGTTTCATCCTCTGCCACGGTTGAGTCGGCGGCAGGCGACACACAGGCGGCACACAACAGTGTGAATGACAACAGCAAAGCCCACAAGAAACGATATTGAATCCTGAACATTCCATTTCTCCTGATACTCAAAGAGGCAAGCATCGCTGACCGAGAAGCCGAAGTCTATGTGCTCAGTGGCGGGATGGTTTCTCGACTCTGGATTGCCTCATTCTATCCCAAGTCAATAGGGCGCTCCTCGCGAGTTTGCAGAGAGTCTCTTGATCACTTTTAGCCAAGCGCCGTCGTTGCTGGGCTGTCGGCAAAGGGTTTGGATCCTTTGAATTGCGGGGTCAGCGGACACGCATGCGGGGATCGAGTGCATCCCGCAGTCCGTCCCCCAAGATGTTGATGGCAATGACCACGACGGCAATGGCGAGGCCTGGGAAAGTAGACAACCACATCGCATCCCGCAGGTTGTAGCGGCCCCGGCTGACCATGGCGCCCCACTCCGGAGTTGGAGGTTGGGCCCCCAATCCAATGAAACTCAGCGAGGCTGCCCCAAAAATGGCGCCTGCGACCTGCAAGGTAGAGAGGACAATGACCGGGGCCAAAATGTTGGGCAGTATGTGACGGGCGATGATTCTGCCTTTTGAGCCCCCAATCAGATGCGCCGCTTCCACGAAATCCAACTGGCTTACGGAAAGAGCGCTGCCGTGTACCACCCGGGTAAAAGCCGGAATGGCGCTGATGCCTACGGCGATCATCACGTTCTCCAGACCGGGACCCAGAATCGCGACGATGACGATGGCCAAGAGGACACCGGGAAACGCCAGCAAGAGATCCATGGCGCGCAGTATGACAAAACTGACTATCCCGCCGTAGAACCCGCTGATCAAGCCCAAGGCAAGACCCGCCAAGGTGGCGATGCCCGAAGAAATGAGACCAATTCGCAAAGACAAACGCGCCCCCCACACGACACGGCTCAAGACATCCCGCCCTGTGTCATCCGTTCCAAACCAGTGTTCTGCACTGGGGGGTTGCAAGACCCGCTCCGCATCGATTTCCAAAGGGTCGAAGGGAGCAATGAGGCTGGCAGATGCGGCAGTGAGGAAGAGCAAAAACAGAAAGATGAGACTGATGCCGGCTGCGCGGTTTTGGACCAGCACGCCCATAAGTTGGGTCGCTAACCGCCTCTGTTTGAACATGTTGACTCTTGCGGGGCAACCCTACAGCCCTGTCTACATTCAGGATCAGAGACGTTGCAGAAAGCAGGTTTCCCCTTTTGGTGAGGTTGCAAAGCCCCTTGGAGAATATGCGAGAACCCGAATTGCAACCAGCGCCAAACCTGCGCGGAAAAGGCGTCAGGTCCTCCTCCGCGACAAACGCCTTAGGTCTCGCTGGCGTTCAACTCCGGCTGGCACGTTTCCCTCGCTTTGTCTCTTCTTCAATAGGCGTTTGTACGCTTCACGTGGGTCGCGGCTATGTCCAGTTCGCAATCGCCTCCTTCGGACCAGTAACTGACATGCACGCTGTCGGGGCGCGAGGGGTAAATACGGCGGACAGCCTGGGTGCCCAGCGCAAACGCCTCCACGATGGAGTTGTCCACCAGCGACCGGAGCGGGAAGCCGTCTGTATTCCTCAGATCAACGCTGTCGGGAATGGGAGCCTTTTCTACCCGTTTCCGTCCCAGAGTCAGGCTGGACCGGGTGGTGTCTATGAACAGCGTGCGCTCCGGCACGTCCACGCCAATCACGGTTTCCTCCTCTCCCTGTGGAGAGCGACAGACCTTGATCCCATACCGGCGCGCTCCCTTGGGCATGAACCAGGCGTACAGGTCTAGGGAACGCCCCTGCAGACCCTGCACCACCCGATCGTCTCCGTCGTGCAGGAGAATCCGCTGGTTGACTCCGGGGTAGCAGATGGACTGCAGCTCCTCGATGGGCTGGAGGGAGATGCGGCCACCCTCCAGGATCATTTCGCAAGGGAAGGAAAAGGCGCCGGACCAGCCACTGGCGGCCTGCGCCTTTTCCCGATCCCGTTCGTCCCGGGACCAGGCCCACATGATGCGGCGTCCTCGGTCATCCTGCAGGCTTTCCGGAGCGAAGAGTCCGTTGTCTACCCAGCTCATCTGCTCATGATACTCGGGATGGAACTGCTCGTTGCGCCAGTCTCCGATGTAGTAGCGGCATCCCAGCTCGTGACTGATGCAGAGCATCACCCACTTGTCGCCCAAGGCAAAGAAGTCCGGACAGGACACGTCCTCGTGCAGATCCACGCCCTCTAGGGGATGAGCCAGGAAATCCCCCACATATTCCCAAGTGGAATGCAGGTCGCGGGTCTTGAACACCGAGGGGGTGTGTCCGCCGAAGATCCCGTAGTAGGTGCCGTCTTCCGCCATGAAGCCGTGGGGATCCCAGGATGACCAGCCTTGCGAACCGGTTCTCCGCCCCTGATCATTTTGCACCGGCACGATGGGATTGGCGGGCGACTTGCGAACCTGTTCCAGCCAGTGGTCGCTGGCGGTGGCGATGCTGTTTCCCTGCTTCACTCCGTGATACAGGAAGACGGCTTCCTCGTGACCATGAAAGCAGTTGCCGCTGAAGATCCCTTCTTCCGGGCTATCGGCGGTGGGGGTGAGCCAGGGAAGGTGATGCTTCCAGTGCAGCCAATCGTGGGAGGAGACGTGGCCCCAGCAATGTTGGCCATGCCGCTGATAGATGTAGCCCAGATGCACGTTGCCCCGCCAGAAAATGGCTCCGTTGGGGTCGGCCGGGTGCGCCAGCCCTTCCGGCACCACGAAGTGATAGCCGGGCCGATGCGGATCTCGCAACAGGTGTTCCCGCACATCGCGGGCCGTTTCGATGTCCTTCTGGGTAATTCGGTATGCAGTCATGGGGCGCTTCCTTGCTGGGAGCCATGGCGGGCCGTTTCACGGCCCGCCGGAGAGAATCAGGCCTTCAGGCCGCCGGCGGTGAGACCCCGCACATAGTGGCGCATGCCCACCGAGAACAGCAAAATCAAGGGAATGGAAGCCGTGATGTAGGCCGCCATGCGGGGGCCGATGTCGGTGACGCCAATCTCCGAGGTGAACTGGGTCAGAGCCACGGCCACGACCTGACGTCTAGGGGAGGAGATGGCCACCAGCGGCCACATGAACTGATTGTACGTGGTGACCAGCCGCACCACCGCGACCGTGATCAGGATGGGCATGGAAAGCGGCACCGCGATACGCCAGAAGGATTGCAGCTCGGTGGCCCCGTCAATGCGGGCTGCATCGAAGAACTCCTCGGGCAAGGTGGCAAAAAAGCTGCGGCAGAGCAGCAGGGCGAAGACCTGTCCACCGGAGGTCCAAGGCAGAATCAGGGCCCAGTAGGTGTTTTCCAGTCCCATGCGCAGGATGAGCACGTAGGCCGGGATCAGGGTCAGAATGGGGGGGATCATCAGCAGGGCCAAAATGCCGGTGTAGATGACTTCCTTGCCCGGAAAGCGATGCCGCGCAAAGACATAGCCGGAGAGACTGGACAGCACGATCGTGACACAGCAGGCGGAGCCGGAGGTGACGATGGAGTTCAGGATCGGTCTGCCGATGACCTGCCAGCCCAGCGCGAAGTTCTCGAAGCGATACGGACTGGGCAGGGCCCAAAAGCGACCGTAGATTTGTCCATTGTCCTTCAGGGCCAGGATCACCAGATAGAGGATGGGCACAAAGGTCAGGAACAGCAGCGCCCCCAGAAGCAGCAGCATCGTCAGCTGGGTCCAGGAGAACCGGGAGCGGCGGTCCCGCACGGCAGACAGGGAATGGATGGCCATGGCTAGGCTTCGAAATCCGTGGCGGAGCGTACGAAACGCATATTGACGACGGTGCCCGCCAGAATGATGACGAACAGGATCATGCCAATGGCGGAGGCCACCCCCATGCGGTCCATGCGCATGGCCATGTAGTACAGCTCCAGCGCCGGCACATAGGTGGCATCGCCCGGACCGCCCGCCGTGGTCAGGAACACCAGCTCGAAGGTCTGTACCGCGTTGATGAAGTTGAGAATGAGCAGCAGCTTCACTTGGCCCATGACCAGCGGCAGATCCACGCTCCAGAATCTGCGAAGGACGTTGGCTCCGTCCACCCGCGAGGCGTCCAGGACTTCATCGGAGATGGAAATCAGGCCGCCGTAGAAAATCAGCAGGGCAAAGGCATTCACCCAAGGCACGCCAATGAAGACGATGGCGCCGAGGGCTACATTCGGATCCCCATACCAAACCCGGGTCCACTCTTCCAGACCGAGCAGCTTGAGGGCCTCGTTCAACAAGCCAATGGAGGGATCGTATATGTTGTTCCATACCAGAATTTCCACCACGGCCGGCAGCACGATCGGCACCACGAAGAGTGTGCGGGCCCAATACTGCGCGTAGCGGTTCCGCAAGTTGAAAATCAATTCGGCCACCAGCAGCGGCATGGTCATGGTCTTGACGATGGAGACGACCACCAGAATCAAGGCATTGCGAAAGCTGGCCAGAAAAAAGCGGTCTTGCATCAGGAACTCGAAGTTCTTCAATCCGACCCAAGGCGAATGGCCGGCCGGATTCCAGTCCGTGAAGGCGTGATACAAACCGGAGAAGGCCGGGTAGTAGTTGAAAGTCAGCAGGAAAATGAGGGTGGGCAGTATAAGGATGTAGGAGTGGCGGGCTCTCCATATGGAAGCCAGGTTGCGGCGGGGCACGGTGGACCGCCGCTGCCATGCATGCTTGCCCCGATCGGTAAACACGATGAGCAGCGTCGCGCCCGCCAGCATCAGAGCCAGCAGGCCGGCGGAACTGGCAATGACCATGTTTCTTTGACGGCTCTGCCGGGCCACGCCTTGAGCCTGCCGCACGCGGTCCACAAATGATCCTTGGCCCGCGGCATCGCCCCAGACCAGAACGGATCCGTCGGCGGACACCGATACGCTCTGGGCCGGGGAATCCAGTTGCAGCCTCTGTGTGATGCTCCCCGTGCCGTCCAGGAAGTAGATGGCGCCCATGTCCGAAGCTGCCAGCATGAAGGCGGCATCGGCGGCCATGGCGACATCCACAATGTCGCTGTCGCCCTCGACAGTCCAGATCACGCTGCCGTTGGCTCCGTTCAGCAGGGTAATGGAACCGTCGCTCGTGCCGGCCAGAATGCGGCTCCCGGAACGAGAGACGGCCACGGCCTTGACATCGAAATCCAGACGCGTGGCAAGGAGCGAATCGCCGCTGCGCGCGAAAATGGAGACGTGACCGTCGTCGGATCCGATCACAACACGGGCATCCACGCCGGATCCGTAGATATCCACGGCTTCCACGCCAAGCCCCTTGTCTTTCTTCCAGAGCAGCCGGCCAGCTGCGTCCAAGACGAAAACATGCTGGTCATCCGTGGTCAGGGCCACCAGCGAACCGTCTCGGGCCAAGGCCACGTCATTGACCGTGCGGGAGGTCTTGAACTCCCAGCGGGCCGCTCCCTTGTCTCCGCCGCGCATGTAAACCTTTCGATCTTCCGACGCTATGGCCAGCTGGGAGCCGTCCGCGCTCCAAGCCAGGCCGGTAATGCTGTTCTCGGCGTCGAAAGTCCAGAGTTCGGATCCAGCGGCATCGTAGACTCGCACCTGATTGTTCCGCGTGCCCAAGGCCACCCGCTGTCCGTCGGCCGAGACGGCTGTCACGGCAACCTGACTGTCCAGCTGCTGGGTCCACAGGGCGCCGGATTGAGCTTCGGCGGGCTGGGCCCACAGCAGCCATGTGCAAAGACAGAGCCAGCCCGGCACCGACCGCCGGTGGCAGAACAGAGTCACGAGGCCATGAAACGGTGGAGCGGCAAATCGGAAAGAGAGGGGGCGAGCCCGCGTTAAGCGGCCGGCGCCCCCTCCTTCGGAAAAACGCGAACGACCTGCAGACCGTTCGCGGCGGCGATCAATAGGGGCCGGCCGCCACGTAGCCGGGAGGCCGTTTTTCGGGCGTCTCCAGATCCTCCGCCGTCAGATTCAGGTATTCCAGCAGGCTGTCAAAGGTGTCAAAGAACAGCTGCTGGTAGTCGGCGGCAAATTCCTCGGCCGTCCTCGTGCCGGAAAAAAACTCCTGGGCCATGATGGCCCAGATGCGCTTGGACTCCTCGTGCTTGAAGAACCCGCGGGCCACGGCATCGCCGGGCGCACCGGGCTTTTCATAGTTCCCAATGAAGACGCTGTTGGCAAAGACATCCTGCCACGGCGCCGGCAACGTCACTCCCTTGATCAGGGGTGGCCCGGCGATGCCACCGGTCAGGTTTTCGGGATCCAGCTTGTTTTCCAGGAAAATCTGCATTCCCGCGGGGCTGGTCCAGAACATGGCGAAATCCACTTCCAGGTCGTTCTGTATGCGATTCTTCTTGGGCAGAGCCAAGTAGCCCTGTGTCAGCTCGTTGGCTCTGGCCGTGCCTTGGACACATGGGCTTTCCATCGAGGGGAATGCAAAGCGACCGTAATCGAATTCCACGGCTGCGGCCGCGGTATCCTCGTTCACGTCTCCAGATCCGGAGTATTCCCCTTGGGCCAAGGATCGGATGTCCTTGGGGAAGCTGGTGAAGAAGCCACCATGCACCATGCGCATGGCAGCTTGCTGTGTGAGGAACAGCGGATAGGCGTCGGTCATGCCGGCCCAGCCTTCCGGCACGAAGCCGTTTTCGGTCTTGAAGACCCGCCCGATCTCTTCCATCATCTCCACGGTGCAGGCGTTGTCGAAGGAGATTTCCTGATTCCGCAGGGCCATCAGGTGGCGCACGATATTGACGGAGATCCGGTCAGGATCGTCGTTGCGGACATCCGTCGGATCGTAGGTCCAGACGCTGTCGATGTCTTCCCGGTAGCACCAGTCGCCTTCCTGACAGCGGATGAGCTGCAGATCGTCCCGATGGTATTGATCCATGGCCGAACGCATCAGCCATGGCATGCGCCCGCCTCCCCAGATCTGCTCCGTAGTGCCTTCCATGGCGATGGGAATGTAGCCGGCGGCCTTGACCTTTGCGCTGTACTCCACCAGCTGGTCCCAAGTGGGTTGGGGGGGCACATCCGCAATGCCGGCCTCCGCGAAAATGTCCTTGTTGTAGACCCAGAAAGTCTGCACGGACATGTAGGGCATCATGTACATTTCGCCGGTGCTGGGATCGCGCACCAGATTCAGACCCCATTCCTCAAAGCTGTCCTCCCAGGGCTTCCCGGTGTACGGATTGACTTGGTTGAGGTAGGGAGCCCAGTCCACCAGCCGCCCCTCCTGGGCGAATTCGCGCAGGTGCGGACTTTCCACTAGGGATACCCGCGGCTCTGCAGCAGTGAACTGGGTGCGAATCCACTGTAGATAGGCATCCACCTCGGGGGCCTTGAGCTCCACCAGCACGGTCACGTCGGGATGCATGGCCATGTAGGCATCAGCCAAGGCTTGATACGTTTGTACATCGTTGGAGGCAATGCTGATGACGATTTCGCCTGCCAGTGCAGTCTCCACTTCCTCCATTTCCTCAATCTCCACCACCTCTTCGGCGTTCCCTGCCGCCGGGACTGCCGGCGCTTCCGCCGCCGGCGCGCCGCACGCGGCCAGAAGGAAGGCTGCCATGACCAGCAAGGCCTGACCTAGAAAGTGAATTCGCTGCCGCCACATGTGCACTGCTCCAAATCTGGATCGAAAACAAGGACACCAATAGGCATGGACCAAGCCGTTGCAGCCTGCTTTCCCAAGAGCATGCGGCTCCGGCGGGACATTCCATAAGGGTGGTGTCTTGATGCTTCAGTAGTATCAGTCAAAGTCAAGGCATAGCGCAAACCTGAATTTCAACAGTCGGGAGCCTGAGGCTCCAAGCTGGGGAAGCGACAGGGCAGCGGTGGCGCGCCGCCAGAGCTTGACGTGGCCCTGACTCAAGCGTGGCTGAACATCCGGGCCTCGGCCGGCGCGCGCTGGGCCTCCGCCATGGTCCGATAGCGCCCGCCCGCGGCGGCCATCTCCACGACGCGTTCCTAGTCAAGGACATAGAGGCGAGAGGCCCGCCGCAGGGTTGAGAGGCGATGGGCGATATTGGCCGCCACGCTGCCTTGGAATAAGGTAGGTTTTCTGGAGCACGATGCCTTCATCCACGTCAGACGGGCAATCAGGTTAAGCATGGTGGACTTCCTCGCGCTGGTGGCCCCACGATCCCTGTCATCTCGCCCGGAGCGGCATGGCGCCTCACTTGGTACAAGGCGGGACCCTTGACCCCTAGGTTATAAGCTGAAGGAAACCTGCTCGAGGAAGAGCGCTGCCTGCAACGCGGTGGGGAGAGGAGGACGCCGGCATATCGGACTGTGCATCCATGAGGTGCAGCAATCGGCGGGCCGCGGTGGCGACGCGGACCCAATCCCAAGTCAGTTCCACCAGTCCCCCGACCCGGCCCTAAAAACGGCCCAGATATCCGACAAAGGTGATCAGCAGCCCTACCGTCACTGGATCGCGTCTCATCATCCAGGCGCCGGCAGCCCAGACGCCCACCAGCGCCAGCTCGGTCACCAACTCCATGGGCGGTCGAGTGGAGTCGACGATTGCCCAGCCGCACCATTGCTCGGTTGGGACCTGAGAAGTGTTCCACTTTCCGCTCCTCCTGTCCGAAAGCGCGCACCACGTGCATGCCTGTCAGGGAGTCGTTGGACCGTGCGCAGCTCCGATTCGGCGCGAAACAGGCGCGCGTAGTGGGAGTGGATCTCGGGCACGATGCGCAGAAACAGGGCAAACAGCACGGAAAAGGACAGGAGGGCCGCCATGGCCAACTGCCAATCTAGCCACAACATGGCGGTCAACGAACCCAGGAGAAAGACACCACCCTGAATGGCGGAGGGGCGATGTTATGAAACAGGAGGGCGATATCGGAGGTGTCTTGTTCTAGTCTATCCATCAGCTCTCTGGTGTGACGGGTCCTTGAAGAAGCACAGGGAGAGGCGTTGCAAGGACGCGAACGCCGTGTGCTGGAGAACCATCTTCAGATCGTGGATGAGGGATGCGTTGGTCAGTCCCAGATGATGCTGAACCCCACCTCGGCCAGAGGCACCAGCAGAATCAGTCTCATGGTTCCGAGCAACATGCCCGCAAAGCGGCCCTCCGGATCCAGCACTTCGTCAAACAGGAAGCGACCGGCCAGCAACATCGCGGCGCCGGTGATCAGAACCAGCCCGATCACCGGCAAGCGCCAGTCCTTGCTGGGTGGCAGAAAGGCAAAGAGGCGCCGCAACACCCGTGGCTCCGTGTCCCCTTGCGCGGGTGATGGGGGTGTCGGTAGTCCTGTATCCTTTTGGATAGTGCCTGCCGTGTGCTGGAAAAGCAGGCCAGCAGTCGTGCCGTGAGACGACCACCACTGACGTAGAGGTGAATGTGCAGCGATTCAAGGCCTTTTTCCGGCAAGAGATGGATTTCACTGTCCCGAAGTAGAGCCAATCCTGGCTCGCCGATCATGATCCAGGCGCTGGCACAATGTCCGTCCGCGCGGTTTTCGGGGCTGGGAACAATGAATAGATTGGCATGTTCATCCAGCAGTTTGCCAGGCTGTGGCGACAGGTGTGATCCATCCCAGTCAAGCACATGCTGCGCCTGTTACAATGAAATCGGATGATGGCAGTTTCCACCCAGAGATGTTGGACGGACATCCATGTCAGGCTTGAGGATTGGAGTGGCATGACATATCCAGAGTCGTCCTGCAGGACAACAGAATGAACCAGAAGGCATACGAGAGTTTGCGGGACACCGGCATGGAAGAGGCACAGGCCGTGATCATCGCCGAGCATACCAACATGGCGGACGTATTGGCCGCCTTGGTTGAGCAACGCAGCGAATTGAATGCCGCCTTGGCGCGGCAGGAAGCAGCCATGACCCGGCAAGGCTATGAGCTGAGGCTTGAGATGAGCGAACTGAAAAGCGCACTCACGTGACGTCTGGCAGGCCTTGTGGCCATACCTGTATTCTTGGCTCTCTTGGCCGGAATTGTTTCCGTGGCAGCCAATGCCGCCAATCTTTTTGCCTGACCTGCCGCGAGCCCCCTCTCCAGCAACTATACATTGTTTACGGTGTGAAGTTCGGACGAAGTCTGCTTGCCGGCTCCTTCCTGTGGAGATGGGCTTTTCGCCGGTCGTGCCCCCGCATCCGCGGCGCGTTAAATCCTTGACCTAACGACAAGGCGTTGCGCCAACCATGGGAGGCAGTCTCATGGCCTTCAAGAAACGCCTGCAAGATCAAGACGCCTTTTCGTCCGCGTCCTTGATTGTGCGCGGGCTGTGAAGGCACCGAGGATGGAGATTGCCTTTGGTCTGGATGATGACTCTGATGCCGGAAAGACTTTTGAAGCCAATTTTCCAGAGGTCGCATTCCTGGAACGGGATATCCCGCGGTTTCCCAAAGAGGACTTGGCACCCTACGTGGAGGCTGACCGCGATCACGTCTTGTTTTCAGTGCAGTTGTGTTTGGTGCGACGATCCCAAAAATTTTGTTGTGCGGGCTGTCTGAACGACTTCTTGTTGCCCTACGCTCTCTGAGGGAACCAATCTTGGAGAATGGTTTTGAGTTCCAGAAACGAGTGCACTTGCGAAGGGAAACTGTCTCTGCGATCTCCTGATACAGGGATGAACTGCGCGGAATGTGCGACTTGCGCAAGGCTTTTTGAAATGCTTCTTTGGGTTGGCCTGGCTTGGTCTCCCCTTTCTTCTACAGGCCCTGCTCGAACAGCCATTGACGAAGCGGGGGTGTACAGCCCTTCCAGCCTATCACTGTGTCAACATGGGGGGAACTGCTCCAGATCCAAGTCTCAAGCTCCGGTGTCAGAACGATTGCTCTGGCGCGGTCACCCCAATCCGTGCGGCAAAACTGCAGTGAATGTTTTCTGCAATTCCCCACTCTGTATCCGTTCCTTTCCGCTTCCTTCGTGATCGAACATGAGCAGACCATATCGATACTGTTCCGAGAACTTGGCCAGAAACCTCAGTTCAAGGCTTCAATCAGTGTGATCATGAGCCGTTTCCTTCAGGATTCTTCCTTATCTCGGCATCCCTGCCGGAAGCAGCGCCGTCCCGATCGACATCCTCAATTCCTGGAAGAGTTTGCAACCGGAATGCCCGCGGCTTTTGCCGACGCTGGGATTGAGAATGCCAGATGGAACCTCGCTGATGCGGGCAGCGTCGGGTTTGAGACCGCCCTGGCCTACCTGCTGAAATTCGGGGGAAAGGACCGGACAAGACCTATTGGATCGAACGCCTGACCGAAACCTGCAGCGGGTGGGTGTGTCCATTGCCTCAAGGCGAGCCACAGAGAACGGCAACCAGCCGAACCTGCGGCTCGACATTCGGGTCGATGTTGCGATTCCGTTCATACCATTCGTTGAATTGCCGCTTCCAGGCATCCACCTGTTTCAGTTCGCTGTCCCGTTGCGCAGACAGAACCCTTTCAAGGCCCCGCCGAGTGGCATATACCTTCTCGATACGTTGATGATGTTTCCTTGTCAGTTGGTCCAGTTTGGCCTCGTGCGCCGCCTTCTGCTTCTCCAAGGCCTCCCGCATTTCTTTGACCTCCTGGCGAAAAAGGTTTCCTGCCAGGATTACGGCGTCCTCCACCAGACTCTCCAATGCTGTCACTGCAGTGTGTCCGACATTCACGTGCCGGCCCGGACGCAGGTCTGTCAACGCCACGACCTGTGCAATGTCCATGTATTCCAGCCACCTCTGTTCCAGGTAGCGGACTCCAATCCAAATATCCTGCAGGGTGCCGCCGCCTTGGCTGGGAACGCGCCCAAAGAAAAGGAAAATGGATTCGTCGGACTGCAGCGTGTCGATCCTGGCTACAGGCACTTCCTTGCGGTTGAACAGCCTCTGCATCTGATTTCCCAGCCATTCAGCGAAGGGATGCATTTCCCACAGGTACTGGGTGTCCGGCCAACGGTCCGCCCCTGCCAACGCTTACTTTGACCGGGCCATCATTTCCATCGACACCCTGAAAAACAATCAGCGATTCGGCAAGGCCATCGAGGAGGCCCACTGGGACATCCTGGTGATTGACGAAGCCCAGAACGTGGCGGAGCGAAAAGGGGATCGCGGATCTAGCCAGAGGTCACGTGTGGCCCGGGTCATGGCGCCCAACACGGACGCTCTCATCCTGCTCTCGGCCACACCGCACGATGGCAGCAAGAAGAGTTTTGCCAGCCTGATGAGGCTGCTTTCCCCCTTGGCCATCTCTGATGTGGAGGACTACCGACCGGAAGACATCAAGGGCCTGTATGTAAGACGTTTCCGCAACAGTCCAGAGGTCAAGGCCTGCTTGGACAAGGTCATTCCCGAACGGGATGTGCAGTCCTTGGAAGCGTCGGCCACCCCTGCGGAAGAAAAGGCGTTCGAGCTGCTGGCCAACTTGCGACTGAAAGCGGACGAGAGAGTAAAGCAGTCCCATCGGATGTTCCTCATAGTGCTGGAGAAGGCCCTGTTTTCCAGTCCTGCAGCCTGTGCGGAATCCCTCGCGCAACGCATTCGCCGGCATCGGAGGCAGTTGGAGGAAGGAGAGAACGTGGTGGCAGCCACCCATGACATTCTCCAGCTGGAAGAGTTGCAGCAGGCCATTTCGCAGATCAATCGAGGGGACTTTTCCAGGTACCAGCGGCTTCTGGCCTACCTGCAACAGACAAGGTGGAGTGGGCAGGATAGCAGGGACAGGTTGGTCATTTTCACGGAGCGCATCGCCACGATGCGTTGGCTGCGGGACCATCTTGCTCTCGACTTGAACCTGCAAGACAACCAAGTCTGCACCATGTCGGGGGAGATGAGCGATCACGATCTGAACAGGGCCAAGGAGAATTTCGGGCAGGGCGATTCCAAGGTGCGGCTCTTGATTGCCAGTGATGTGGCTGCGGAGGGTCTGAATCTCCACTTCTTCTGCCATCGCCTCGTCCATTTCGATCTGCCGTGGTCCTTGATGACCTTTGAACAACGCAACGGACGCATCGACAGATACGGACAGGAAGTCCAACCCCAGATCATCTACCTGTCGACGCAATGCCGGCAGGAACGGATTCACAACGACTTCCGCATTCTGCAAATCCTGGGCCGAAAGCAAGAGCAGGCCCGCCACAATATTGGAGATCCCGCCATTCTGGTCGGCGCCAATGTGGCAGATGAGCAGGAAGAATACGTGTCGGCTGCCATGGAGCGGGGGGATCTCCCTGCGGCAGTGGAAGCGGACATGGACCGCAAGATAGCGGCGGGCGAAAAGGGGGCAGGCGAGTTCAGTCTGATGGATCTGCTCCTGATGGAAGGAATACAGGATAGCCCGGCCGAGACCGCGACACTGCCGGATCTCGAATCCGGGTCGTCGGGCGTCACCCTTTTCCCAGCTTCTTCGACTTTGCGGCCGAGGCGCTCGAGCGCTCGAAGTCGGCCAGAGACCATAAACTCCGCATTCACAAGCAGGAACGGATCATCGAACTCGAAGACCCGGATGCCATGCGCAACACTGTCACCGGGGAGCCGGCCTGGATGCCCAACGAAGCCGCGGGCAAGGAACTGGTCAGGTTGACGGACCGCAAGGAACTGGCACAGGCTTCCATGGAAAGGTGGAACGGATTGTGTCGCTCCGGGATGCGTTCCTTGATCCGTTGGATGGCGGCACTGTCCATGCGAGTCAGGGCTATGGAAAACCGGATCCAGAACTCCTGCTGAAACTGGGTCAGCATGGCCTTGGTGGTCACCACCAGGATACGCTGGCCCCGGCCCCGGGCTATGAGTTCACTGACTAAAATGCCGGCTTCGATGGTCTTGCCCAAGCCCACTCCGTCGGCAATGAGAAGGCGCGGTCGCTCCTCCCCAAGGGCCAGTCGAGCGGGGTCCAGCTGAAAGTCCAAGGCATCGATGGCTGCCTGGTTGCCCACCGATACGCGATGGGTATTCGGAGAGGTGTACCGCAGCTGACTCTCGAGGGTCAACATGGTGTGCATGTACCGAGGCGAAGGGTCGGGGACCAAGATTACATCGGCAGGATCCACGGGCTTGACCGAGCCCGGCTTTTCATACTCCTGAATGAACTTGATCTCCTTGTCCTTGACGATGTCGGAAATGCCGACGGCTTCAATCAGGTGCAGCTTGGAACTGGTGGTCTGGGTACGCTTGACCAACCACTCGACACTGCGCATCTCGATGCGCATTCCGGGGGAAATGGTAGACATAATCCCTCTGAACCTCTTTTGTAGAAATGCAGCTCACGAGACAGCAGTGGATCTGCTCGGCTGCCCACAGGCGAACTGGACTTCAAGCGTGGAACAGGGCAGCCATGGTCCAATGTACCTGCCCAAGCCAAGATCCGATTCTGCCAATCAAGTGTATGGGCACCAGTTCCAGAGAGCGATTCACAGTCGTGCCGTCAAACCTAGAGTTGGATGCATCGGACGAGGTGGCGAGGACTTCAAGGAAGAATTGGACACGAACAAACCGCACCGTGGCGGTCAGACATGACGCTGCGCAAGTATTTCATCTCTCACTAGGCCGAGGCTTGCGGTGTCCTTAACGAACGGAGAGGCGACGTACATCCCGCTATGGCTGCAGCAATGCAGCCAAGTCGGGTGAACCCGTGAAGCGTTACCTCGGCTTCCTCGGTTTCAATGGGCACCCAAATGAAAGACAAGCACAAGTCTGAGAAACCGGATAATATTAGGCATCCTGAGGGACCCAAAAGCCTCTCTGGACAACGAGGGTTTCTTTTATGGCTTTCGGCCTGTCATCGTTCCTGTGGACGGGGCAGTTCAGCAAGAAAGTTTCATCAGACAAGTTGCATGTGCCATGCCCCAACGACCCAACATTCTCCTCATCCTGAACGACGACATGGGATTCTCGGATCTTGGCTGCTATGGCGGCGAGATTGACACCCCCAACCTAGACGGGCTGGCCATGGGCGGATTGCGCTACAGCCAGTTCTACAACACTGCGCGTTGCTGCCCTTCGCGCGGGTCGTTGCTGACAGGCCTCTATCCTCATCAGGCGGATATTGGCCACATGATGGGAAACCGTGGTGTTGACGGGTATCTGGGAGATTTGAGTCGCAAAGCGGTCACTCTGGCCGAGGTGTTGCAACAGGGCCGCTACACTACCTACATGTCGGGCAAGTGGCATGTAACCCGTCATGTGGAAGGCCCGAAACACAACTGGCCCTGCCAGCGCGGATTTGATGAATTCTTCGGGATCATCACGGGAGCGGCCAACTACTGGCAGCCCCGGACCCTGACTCGAAATAACAAGCGAATCGAACCGGCAGGAGAGAATTTCTTCTTCACGGATGCGATTTCGGATGAGGCCTGCGCACAGATTCGCAAACATGGCGACGGCGACGCAGGAACCCCCTTCTTTCAATATGTAGCCTATACCGCCCCCCACTGGCCCCTGCATGCCCATTCCGAGGACATGGCCAAGTACAAGGGCCGTTTTGACGCTGGCTGGGATGAATTGCGAGTCCAACGGAAATCTCGCATGGAAGAGATGGGTCTTCTGAATGCAGATTGGAACTTGAGCCACAGAGATCCAAGGGTGGGACCTTGGGCGGAGGAGTCCTGCAAGGAGTGGCAGGCGTTACGTATGGAGGTGTATGCAGCCCAGATAGACCGCATGGATCAGGGCATTGGCCGGATCTTGGCAGCCCTGCGGGAAACAGGTCAGTTTGAGAACACGATCATCCTCTTTCTGGCGGACAACGGAGGCTGTGCCGAAGAGCTGGGATCGGACTTGCGACAACGCGTAGCGATCGGTTGGGAGCAGATCGGAACCCTGAATGACAGATTCGGCAGGCCTGTTCGGTTCGGCAACAGCCCGGACATCGATCCGGGTCCCGAGGATACGTACGCCAGCTATGGAGTGCCTTGGGCCAACCTTTCCAATACTCCTTTTCGGCTTTACAAGCATTGGGTCCATGAGGGTGGCATCGCTACGCCTCTGATTGTCCATTGGCCGGAAGGTATCGAAGGCCAGGGAGAGTGGCGACACCAGCCAGCCCAGTTGCCTGACATCATGGCTACCTTTGCGGAGCTGGGGACCGTTGAGTACCCTGAATCATTCAACGGGCAGAACATAACTCCGCTGGAAGGCTTCAGCCTGGCGCCTTCCTTTCGGGATCGGCCCATTGAACGGGACACGCTCTACTGGGAGCACGAGGGGAACAAGGCGGTGCGCCGAGGGAAATGGAAGTTGGTCTGCAAGTTCCCCGACGATTGGGAACTGTATGACTTGGAGGCGGACAGGACCGAGACCCAAAACCTGGTGGAAGTGGAGCCCGATCTGGCTTTCCAACTGCGCCAGATCTTCGAGCATTGGGCGGAATGCTGCGGGGTTGTGCCTTGGGAAGACTTGCCTCGGTAGCGGATTTCGACCGATGGGTGGCACGATTTCAAGCAAGGAGCAGAACTGGAAAGGCTTTATCATCAAAGCTGGGAAGCCTATGTCCATGATGCCATTAAAATTAGAATATTTGTAATTTAATAAAAAATTCTAAACTCCGGGACAGTTTTTACGGGCTCCAATTCAGAGATTGCTGAGACGAGAAACTCCCATTGCTGCAGGAGACCATATTATGTCATCAAATGACTGCAATCAGCCGGTATACACAAGGAGACACTGGGGGAAGGCGAATAAAGAAAACCACCATAAAATCCACTTGCTGGAACACCATCTGGCCGATGTGGCAGCTTGCTTTGAAGCTCTCTTGGGCGTGCCCACAATCAGAGATCGGCTGGCAAAGTCCGGGAAGCTAAAGGAAATCGATGATGTGACTGAGGCACGCCTGTTGGTTTTCGCGGCTCTCCATGACATTGGCAAGGCAAACATGGGGTTTCAAACGCAGATCTGGGAGTCTCAGGATTTTCCCGACAATAACACCTGCCGGCATGCAGGACACATTCAGGAGCTGGCCCCAGTCCTGCGGTACCACGATGATAATACTGCCCGTTGGTTTTTTGAAGAACTGGGTTGGGATGAAATGTCGCGGTGGGACGACGATGGAGGTGAAACAGTGGCTAGCTTCCTGATAGCGTCGCTTTCTCATCATGGATCGCCTTTCAATTTGGAATCCGAGATAAACCCAAATCCGAGAATATGGCAGCCATTGGGTCGATTGGACCCACGCCAGTGTCTCAGAAACATCAACCGGTTGGTCCGATCCTGGTTTCCCAAGGCGTTTTCGTCTGAAGGGATATGTCCGATGCCTTCGGAACCGTCCCTTCAACACATGTTTTTAGGTCTCTGCAATTTGGCAGATTGGATAGGGTCGGACGAGCGATTCTTCGAATACTGCGACAGGCCGGTCAGTAATTATCTTGACGTTGCCAAGAGCAAGGCCAAGCGCGCTCTGGCAGAAATTGGACTTGACATATCTCTTCAACACCACGAGTTTCGAGGTGTGCCTGGATTTGGAGATCTTTTTGGAATTGAGGGGGCACCACCGCCCAATTCAATGCAGAAGAGCGTTGGTGCAGTCCCTGTGAATCATCAGTTGGTCATTATCGAATCCGAGACCGGATCAGGAAAGACTGAAGCGGCATTGCTACGCTTCGCTAAACTGTACGAAGAAGGCTTGGTTGATGGTGTTTACTTTGCACTTCCCACTCGGGCCGCTGCCAGCCAAATTTTCCATCGCGTGCGGATATTTACCGAAAGTCTGTTTCCAAAAGGGTATGCCCCTGAACCAGTCTTGGCGGTACCTGGCTACCTGTGGATTGGTGAAGCCAAAGGGACCTACCTTCCCAGATTTGAGGTCATCTGGGATGACAAACCCAGCGAAGCATCTCAAAGAAGGCGATGGTCGGCAGAGAATACCAAACGATTTCTGGCAGCCCAAATAGCTGTCGGAACTGTGGACCAAGCAATGATGGCCGCACTGAAGGCAAGACATGCTCATTTGCGATCCGTATGTCTCAGTCGCAACCTCCTTGTAGTGGATGAAGTGCATGCCTCGGACCCATACATGGGCGCAATCTTGGGAGCCTTGCTACACAATCACTTGGAAACGGGTGGCCATGCCCTATTGATGTCAGCGACCTTGGGCTCAGCCGCTCGTCAGCGCTGGCTTTGTGGATCTCAGGAAATGAAATTGGATGAGGCCATGAATGTTCCATATCCTGCTGTTTCCACTCCATCGGCCAATGGTGGATCGATAGTGGGCACGGGCAAAACCGGCAAGACAAAATCCATACAGATTCAGGCCGTAGCAGCCATGGAGGACTTCCAACTGGTAGTAGAACGCGCCATCAATGCTGCCAGCAAGGGCGCGAAAGTCTTGGTGATCCGCAATACAGTGGGGAGTGCTGTCCAAACTCAAAAGCTCATGGAGGATGTTGCTGCAAGAGATGGTAACGCTGAGAGGCTAAGAAATCTCCTTTTCACGTGCAATGGGATATCTACCCTACATCACGGCCGGTACGCTGGAATTGACCGCCAGCTGCTTGATAAAACGGTTGAGGATCAGCTTGGACGAAGCCAAGCTGACGGCGGGCGGATCATTGTGGGCACCCAGACGCTGGAACAATCACTGGATATAGACGCCGACTTCCTGATTACCGACCTGTGTCCGGTGGATGTACTGCTTCAAAGAATTGGGCGACTGCATCGGCACGGACGCAATGACCGTCCGGCGGAATTTTCTGCTCCTATGTGTATGGTGCTTCTGCCGCCTCTTGATACTCTAACTCCGTTGTTGGAGGAGAGCTTGAATGGACTAGGCCCTCGTGGCTATGTCTATGAAGATCTGCGCATACTGGAGGCGACCCGCAGGCTTGTAGTGGGGGATCCCAAAGGGGAGGTGCATTGGCACATCCCCGACATGAACCGAGAATTGGTCGAGAAAGCCACGCATCCTGTTGTACTTAGATCTGTTGTTGAGGGAATGGGAGGGGAATGGCAGGATCATGCCAATGAGATCGAAGGTCAGAAAGCCGGAGATGTGCAGGCGGCTAAGGCTTGGATCATCAGGCCGGAAATGTCCTTTCACTCGGATAATCAAGATATAGGCTTTGGCGGCCTGGAGGAACGCATTAGAACTCGGTTGGGGGACGAAGGCATTGAAGTTGTGTTTGAGAATGCAATGGCTAGTCCTTTTGGAGGACAAGGAGAGATTTCTCGGATTGTGATACCTGGACACATGTCAAAAGGACTAGCTTGGGAAGATCCCATCAAGCCCCATCGAATCAATGGTGGATTCGAGTTTTGGATCAACGAAGTTGGTTTCAAATATGATCGATGGGGATTGATGAGAATACAATCGGGGTAACCCCCATCAATACATATTTGTGATTTTTAAATCTGTTTCCCCGTGTCTACGGGGGAATCTTCAACCTAGGCCATGTTGCCTTAGCGAAGATCGGGCTATCCCCAAGGCAAGCAGGATATCTGCGTCAAGAGGTAGACATCACGAGCTTTATGTGTTACGCTCTCAATAATCTACGAAATATCTTCGCTAAAGCACCATTTTCTGTAAGGACAATTCGGAATGAGGCCGGTAACCTATGCGGAGCGAAGGGCAATCATCGGCGCGTTTACGCCCCTGATCGATTACCTTGAAAACAGCGACTCTGTTCCCGGAGACCAAATTGTATCTCACATCTTGGAATCATTCGACGCGGAGGGTGAATTCGTTGTTTGGGAGAAAGCTCTTGATCAACGTTCCACAGATTTTCTGATTGAGACACACTGGGAGCATGAGAGCAAGTGAAAGCAGCGGATGACATAGCAATCGGCCCAGTCCAGCCACCAAGTCGGCATGGCGTCCCGCAAATATGCATGAATAAACGTTTCCACTTGTTCAGGATGGACTAGACCATAGCAATTTCACATGGAGGGAAATACTTTGTTGAAGGTAATTCCCAAGCTACTGTGTTCATCTCAAATCAGAAACCTGAAGAAAAGAACAGGTACATGAAATCACGGAGGATTCCTGATTGCTGATGTTCAATCTACTGGAAGACAAACTGATAGGTGTTAAAACGGATAGCTGCCTAATTCAGTCTTCATTGCCGGATGTATACGAACTTATGATGAAGGACGAGGTCTTGGCATTCCCCAGTCTGCGTCCTCACCAGCGGCATGCTTGGCATGCTTTCCTTGCCCAGTTGGGCGCGTCGGCGCTTTTCAGAGCAGGGAAATTGGACGTTCCCATGCCAAGTGCTTGTTGGCGCAGTCTTATCGGCAACCTTACGCCCGACTTTCCAAACAATGAACCTTGGCATCTTGTCGTCAATGAAATGACTAGACCTGCCTTCATGCAACCCCCTGCGAGTTCTGAAAATAAGAGGAGTGCATACAAAAATCTGTGCAATACCCCAGATGAACTGGACATATTGGTAACCGCCAAAAACCACGACCTCAAGTCTGCCTCGGCGATTGGAGGATTCACAGACGACTGGCTTTTTTCATTGGTGACCCTTCAGACGACGGGAGGCTTTTCAGGCAGTGGGCATTTCGGCATAGCTCGAATGAATGGCGGTTTTGGCAGTCGGCCCTCTTTCAGTATTACACCCAGTGAACGGCCCGGAGCACATCTCCAGCGAGACATACTGGCCTTGCTGGAACGACGATCGGAAATCTTGCAAGAACATGCGATGCAGGATGGGGGTCTACTCCTGTTGTGGTGTCTTCCTTGGGATGGCACCAAGGGAGAGGCTCTGACATTGCCTGACTTGGATCCCTACTTCATTGAAATCTGCAGGCGTGTCCGGATGAAGGCAGATGCTGATGGAAAACTGACATGTGGCAAAGCAACATCCAAAGAGGCCAGAATCAATGCAAAAAACTTCAATGGAAATATTGGAGACCCATGGACTCCAGTTGACCAAAGGGGCCCTAAATCTCTGACTCTAGGTGCCGGTGGTTTTCATTACCGACGCCTTGTCGACTACCTTTTTTCGGAAAATTGGACACACCCAATCCTGTTGCGTCCTCGCCAGCTAGAAAACTGTTCATCGAGTATCGTGTGGTTGTTGGCAAAAGCGATGGTACGAGGGCAAGGGAAGACCGAGGGCTATTATGAACGGGCATTGCCAGTGCGCCACCGTATCAAGGGCGCACTAGGTCGTCCTTCCAATCAGGAACTTGGCGATATTGCTACCATGCACGTCAAAGAGATTGCAACAATTCAAGGCATATTGCGCTATGCGGTTTCGGTATTTGCTGCTGGGGGGAGAGACGCCATCAGAGATGAACATCGTTTCCGGGCCAGATCTTGGTCGGACAAGCTGGACCAATTTGTCGATAGCCATTTTTTTGAACGGCTGCAGGACGTATTGGAGGCCGAAAGCACTGACCAGAGAAGACAAGTCAGAAAACGATGGATGCTTGAAGTGGTGGATATGGCACGGGAATTGTTGCGACAGGCATCAGATGCCTTGCCATGCCCAGTCGTTCAACGCTACCGTATCCGTGCCGCTGCAGAGAGTCTATTCGAGGGACGCATTCGCGGACCAAAAGGAGTACCTGAGTATTTCACGGACACAGAATAATGAACAAGGCGAATGATCAACACGACACTGAAAATGAATTGCCGACCCAGCATGTAAAGCCATCTTCTTGGGGCAAGGTTGCAGCGGAATTGGCTTACGAAATCTCCATTCTAAATCGAGGAGATTTGGCAACTCTGCGCCGCATGGACCCGGATGTCTTGGACAATGCAGTTGTCTGGCGTCTATTGGCTCAGACGAACCCCCACTTGGTGCCAAAGGCGGAATCAAAATGGGGACTGGTAGCGCATGGAATCGCGCTCATGACCCAGACAGGAGGAGCAGACGCTGCAAGTCGTACTGCCCACAACCCCAAAATGTCTGTGGGCAAGGCTTTGTTCTATGGAGGTGACCTGTCCAGAACAATGCCCTTCTATGGGGAAAGGCGTTTCAATTGCCTTCTATCCGCCCGAGGGCCGATATTGCGAACTCTCATGGCAAGAGTGTTCCGCATGATGGGCAACACAGGCCAATCTTTTGATTGGAGGGAGATGGCGCGCTGGATTCTGAGTGAAGAATACGACCCCGTCGCTTCAGAGAAAATGCGCCGTAGGATTGCCAGGAATTACTTCTGGGAGGAAAACGCCGCAAGCAAGAAACGGCAAACACAAGACTAGAACAAGAATTGAATTTTAGGAGATACCACAATGACCATCCCCCGTTTTCTGCAGATCCATTCCCTGCACTCCTATCCCGCTGCCCTGTTGAACAGGGACGATAGTGGGCTGGCCAAAAGAATGGCCTATGGAGGATATATGCGAACTCGGATTTCATCACAATGCCTCAAGCGCAACTGGCGCATGGCTCAAGACGAGTTTGCTCTTGAAAACATTCCGGGATTTGAACAAGCAATCAGATCTCGAAACATTGTTTGTCGACGCGTGATAGCCCGCATTCGGGCGGAAGGCGCAAGCGATGATGAAGTGCTTTCTGCAGTTGAAGAGGAATTTCAGAAAGGAGTGTATGGAGACAAAGGATCTAAGGAAAGTGGTCGTCAGCCACTTCTGTTGGGATTGCCTGAAGTGGAATTTCTGTATGCACAAGCTGCTGTAATTTGCAGGGAGCATGATGGCGATGCCAGTGCAGCGCGGAAAGCTGCCAAGGCGCTTTTCAAGGACCAGCGCGGCAATTTCAACAGATTCAGAGAAAAGGCGCGATTGCCAGGTGGTTTGGTAGGTGCGCTGTTTGGGCGAATGGTGACGTCTGATCCAGCAGCCAACATAGATGCCGCCATTCATGTTGCCCATGCCTTTACCATTCATCCGGAAGAAAGTGAAAGTGACTATTTTTCGGTGGTGGATGACTTGCAGGAAGAAAAAGAAGACGCGGGAGCTGCCCATATAGGCGACATGGAATTGACTTCCGGCATATTCTATGGATATGTCGTTGTTGACATTCCTGGGCTCGTTTCCAATATTGAAGGGTGTCGGGCTGATAAATGGCAGGATAACGATAGAGAATTGACAGGTAAAGTAGTTCAGCATCTGCTCCATCTGATCGCTACGGTGACACCCGGAGCCAAGTTGGGTTCAACTGCACCATATGCCTTTGCCGATTTCTTGCTGCTGGAAGCCGGTTCTCGTCAACCCCGAAGTCTCGCTGGGGCCTTCCGTCCCTTGGTCAAAGCTCAGACAGAAGACGCTGTGAAGGCTCTGGAATGCCATCTCGCAAAGCTGGACAGTGTATATGGCAGAAGAGAGATACGCCGAGCCATGTGGGTCGGAAAACATCAACTTTCTGATTTGGATATGTGCGGGCTTGATCAGTTGGCTTCTTGGGCCGCGGCCGCAGTTGTCGATGCCAAAGTGGCTTAACCCCAATGAAGCATCTAATACTGCATGTTGAAGCGCCCTTGATGTCATTTGGCGGTGAAACAGTTGACAATTATGGATTCATCCGTCGTTTTCCGTCTGCATCAATGATTACAGGTCTCTTGGCCAATGCTCTGGGTTGGTGTCGAATTGAGAAAGAGTTGCACCAGCAATTACAGGACCGGCTCATATTTGCAGCGCGCATAGATCGTGAACCATCGAGCACAACACCACTTCGAGACTTTCAAACTGCTCAACTTATGGGCAATGAAAAAGGATGGACAACCACCGGGCAGCCTGAGGGTCGAGCGGGAGGTGCCAAGACCTTCGATTCGCCTCATCTAAGGTACAGGGATTATTGGGCAGACATGTGTGTCACGATTGCAATGCGCCTTGGATCGAATTCAAAAAGGCCCGATCTAACAGAAGTTGGTCATGCATTGATCCAGCCAGCTCGTCCCCTTTTCATTGGCCGCCAGCCTTGCCTTCCTACCGCGTTGCTCTTCGCAGGCTACGAGGAAGGTGAAACATGTTTGGCTGCATTGCTGAACACTCCAATTGATTGGAGCGAAAATACGAATGAAATGATTTCGCTACTCTGGCCGCAGGGTGAGGGTGTAGTGGAATGTAGGTCAGACAGGGAATACAGAATGACAGATCAGAGAAACTGGATCTCAGGACTGCATGGCGGGGCGCGTATAGTCTGTGAAGGAAGCTGTCGTAGAGATGAATTTCCAAAATATGAAGTCGCGACTTGAATCCAAGAGGGGAGTTTGACATGGCACCAACGCCATCTGAAAGGGGACCTGAAGGAAACATGCCATCCTCTCCGCAAACTCTACAAATGATGAGAGCAGAAGTGAACATGAAAGCCCTGCATATTTGGGCTGTCAGCCGACAACTGGTCCGCCTTGGCACTTTTGACGAGGGTTTTGTCATGCACTGTCTACTAACGGAGAGTTTCGGGCACCTTGCACCGAAGCCTTTCCGCCTGGTTACTTCCAAGGGTGCAGGGGGACTGCGCGCCACTCTTTACGGATATGGTCATAGCCTTGCCCAAGAATTACAGGCAGCGGCAGAGATCTTTGCGGATCCATTGCAAATTCAAATTTTGCAGATATCCACAATAGCCACCAAGCCAATGCCATCGGTATGGACAACTGGAATGAGACTGGGATTTGAGGTGTTGGTGCGTCCCGTTGTGCGTCACGCCAGACGAAGCAATTATGCAGACAAAGAAAGAGACGTCTTCCAAGTCAAGGCAAGCCAGCAGTCAGCACAGGCCATGAAAAGCAGCCGTGAAGAGGTGTACCACGAATGGCTCTCGCAACAGTTTCAGCGTCGCAGGGGGGCACAGCTTGAAAAAGTAAGGCTGAGATCCTTCCAAAGAGTTCGCTCAATACGAGGATTGCACACTAGTGCAGTTGAAGGTCCTGATGCAGTAATGCAGGGAACTTTAACTATTGCCGATTCTGCCGATTTCATCTGCCTTTTGACCCAAGGCATTGGGCGGCATCGTGCCTATGGCTATGGAATGCTGCTTCTGCGACCGGCTCAAAATCTCAAATAATCCCAGTTCCAATTCATTATTTACAATTGGGTGCAGATTAACAATTGAATAACGACCAACGGCGAGCTGAAGGCACAAGCAGTTGTGGGGATGTGGAGACGAAATCCACATAGAGTCAAACTAGGGGAATGTAATGCTTAAAGGAAGACTTGGTCTTGAAACTGCAAGGATTCCCCATGCGGACCGTCATGGGCTTCTGTGGCTATCCCGTGGAGCCCTTACAGTTCGCGACGGTTCGTTGCGGTTTGAACGGCGTAGCACTCGGGATTCGGAATCCAATCTGGATGAAGGGGAATACGGAATTCCTTTTCAATCCCTGTCCATGATTCTTCTGGGACCTGGCTCAATGGTCAGTCATGATGCCCTTCGCTTGATGGCTCGCCATGGAACTGGTTTGATCGCAGTGGGGGAAGACGGGGTACGGTGCTATACCGCTCCTCCTTTACATTCCGATACATCAGAACTCGCACGCAGACAGATGCAGGCTTGGTCAAGACCTGAAGGTCGCATTGACATAGCCAGAAAAATGTATGCTCTGCGCTTAGGAGAGGTGTTTCCCCATCAAAATCTCGATGTCCTACGAGGAATGGAAGGGGCCAGAATGAAAAGGACCTACCAAATCCTAGCGTCTAGGTATAAAATTTCTTGGAGTGGGCGGCGTTATGACCGGGGGAATCCCCTGAATGCCGATATTCCAAATCAAGCCATCAACCATGCTTCAGTGGCTGTAAATGCAGCGGCAGTCATTGCTGTTGCGGCAACTGGGACAATTCCTCAACTTGGTTTCATTCATGAGCATAGCGGTGACGCATTTGCTCTTGATATCGCGGACCTTTTTCGAGGTACGGTGTTACTTCCAGCCGCCTTCAAGTCAGCCAAGATGATCGAGGAAGGAAGGACCTATGATGTGGAAAGACTTACGAGACGAAATACAGGGAAATTGCTTCATACCCAGAAAGTGATTCCCAAGATGATCGATAGCATAAAGTTTTTATTTGAGGATGCTTCCTTGGTTGATTCCATCCAGACGGTAGAATTTGGCTTGAATGGAGTAGCAGGTCCATGACAGTGGTAGTTACTGTTAACGTAGCACCACGATTTCGCGGTTTTCTCTCGTCTGTGATGCTAGAGATAGCACCAGGAGTCTACACCTCTCCCACAATGACCAGCGGAATAAGGGACAGGATTTGGGATGTACTATCCGGATGGTTTCACGAATATTTGGATCCTTGCACAATTGTCATGACATGGAGGGATCCCCAAGTAGAAGGACAACAACAGATACGTACACTGGGGGATGCCCCCAAGGAGATCATCAATGCAGATGGCGTGTACTTGGTAAAGTACCGATAGTTGGAGATTACAATCCTAACAGTTAAGACAATTGTTGACATTGCCGGAGTTTCCTTGCAATGTATACTTTTGTAGTTCAATGAGGGGTTTCCCCGTACACGCGGGGATAGACCGCGCGGGATGGATGGACGCTAGACGCCGCGCTTGGTTTCCCCGTACACGCGGGGATAGACCCATGGTATCTCCGAGATCGCCATACACGCTCATGGTTTCCCCGTACACGCGGGGATAGACCATCTGCATTCCACCATGTCTCCTGCTTCATCATGGTTTCCCCGTACACGCGGGGATAGACCGTGGGTGTAGGACGCACGGCGGGTATATCTCTGGGTTTCCCCGTACACGCGGGGATAGACCTATAGCCCTGCTATCCCTACCTCTAGGTTCCATGGTTTCCCCGTACACGCGGGGATAGACCGCACAGATTATGGGACTCGCCGGCAGCATTGCCGGTTTCCCCGTACACGCGGGGATAGACCACGATGCAAACTCTCAACCATACCGCTTTTTGGGGTTTCCCCGTACACGCGGGGATAGACCACATCCCACCCTGACTATGGGCACCCATCGTCAGGTTTCCCCGTACACGCGGGGATAGACCTCAAGACCGCAAACCCCACCGCAGGGCCACCTAGGTTTCCCCGTACACGCGGGGATAGACCTTCGATCCCGGCGTTGATGATATCGCGCACACTGGTTTCCCCGTACACGCGGGGATAGACCCATAAAGGAGCACATGGAAGACGGCCAGCGGTCGGTTTCCCCGTACACGCGGGGATAGACCGCGAAAGAAGGACAAGGCCGCCGATGCCGAGAAGGTTTCCCCGTACACGCGGGGATAGACCCTCAACGCTGATTACCTGCGGCCGCTTGGGCAGGGTTTCCCCGTACACGCGGGGATAGACCAGGTGCTTGAAGTAAGAGAAGACGATACGACCGGGTTTCCCCGTACACGCGGGGATAGACCTGACCTACTAACGGCACCACCCACCAGCCGGCGGGTTTCCCCGTACACGCGGGGATAGACCGAATTTCTGTTGTCATTGGAACCTAGGCTGCAAGGTTTCCCCGTACACGCGGGGATAGACCTTGAGTTCTTCGTCTGGGATGATGACGGTGCCGGGTTTCCCCGTACACGCGGGGATAGACCACCTGTACGCAGTCCCTTTCAGTGTCGTCCATCGGTTTCCCCGTACACGCGGGGATAGACCCATCCACTACAAGAGATGGCGGTACCACAACCTGGTTTCCCCGTACACGCGGGGATAGACCTCCGTCGTATCCGAGAAGGGATTGACGCTCATGGGTTTCCCCGTACACGCGGGGATAGACCATAAACGGTAGCGGTTCTGAAAGGCATTTCTACGGTTTCCCCGTACACGCGGGGATAGACCGTCTTAAGGCCATGGCAAAGGACATGGGTGCTGGGTTTCCCCGTACACGCGGGGATAGACCTCTTGCGCGACTGGGCGTCGAAATGGCAGGCGCGGTTTCCCCGTACACGCGGGGATAGACCCCGATACCCCGCCGCATATCGACCACCGGCGGCGGTTTCCCCGTACACGCGGGGATAGACCGGCCCATATGGGCCTTGGCTTGATTTGACGATCGGTTTCCCCGTACACGCGGGGATAGACCGACCAAGACCCTGCCAAAGAATCCCAAGACTGCGGTTTCCCCGTACACGCGGGGATAGACCGTATTCCAGTGTCCATCCCAGATACCAGTTGCGGGTTTCCCCGTACACGCGGGGATAGACCCCTGACGCCACACCCCATTGTGGTGTGGCGAGAGGTTTCCCCGTACACGCGGGGATAGACCCCCGACAAAATTTTGGCTTGGTCCGACTACCACGGTTTCCCCGTACACGCGGGGATAGACCCAAGATCTCAATCTGTTTGTCAGTTGCGCCTAGGGTTTCCCCGTACACGCGGGGATAGACCCATCCATTCCACGCAGGCCATGGTCACGGACGCGGTTTCCCCGTACACGCGGGGATAGACCGTTCGCCCCGCTGCAACTGGGCGTAGTGGCTCTGGTTTCCCCGTACACGCGGGGATAGACCGATCGCTTGCCTTACGGATGGATGGAAACGCGGGGTTTCCCCGTACACGCGGGGATAGACCGCCGGCATATACGCCACGATCGGTGACTACGCTGGTTTCCCCGTACACGCGGGGATAGACCCGGCACAGAACGTTGTTCGGTATCCTGTCCATGGGTTTCCCCGTACACGCGGGGATAGACCGAGGAACTGTCTGTGCCGCACGCCCGGGTACGAGGTTTCCCCGTACACGCGGGGATAGACCCCCGTCGGGGATTTCGTGGCGGCGTCCACGTTCGGTTTCCCCGTACACGCGGGGATAGACCTTCTCTGGGAACGGCGCACAGGGGCGACAAACCGGTTTCCCCGTACACGCGGGGATAGACCCCCAAAAGATTGCCAACAAGTTCATGCGGGAGGGGTTTCCCCGTACACGCGGGGATAGACCCTGACCCCGGTACTGCCGACGGGGGAAATGGGGGGTTTCCCCGTACACGCGGGGATAGACCTCGGTTGCGTCATCACAGACAAGGCCGGTTGCGGGTTTCCCCGTACACGCGGGGATAGACCTCCAGTCGTCCACATTGGGCTCGAAGTCAGGGAGGTTTCCCCGTACACGCGGGGATAGACCTTCCGATGCGGTCTTGGTCTCCCGGCAATGGGAGGTTTCCCCGTACACGCGGGGATAGACCTGCCCATCGCCCGCATATTGGCGTCCCGCAGCTGGTTTCCCCGTACACGCGGGGATAGACCGCAATCTCAGACGGTCGCAAGGTCCATGCATTCGGTTTCCCCGTACACGCGGGGATAGACCGTCCGTGGCTATACGCCATTCCACTCTCCTACTGGTTTCCCCGTACACGCGGGGATAGACCGGAAGGCCAGCCGCATCTTCCCGGTGTTCGGATGGTTTCCCCGTACACGCGGGGATAGACCGCTGGCGAGCTATGTGGGGCGCAATGAGGATTAGGTTTCCCCGTACACGCGGGGATAGACCGCGACCGGCGACGCCATTTGTCAGGGTCAACCTGGTTTCCCCGTACACGCGGGGATAGACCCGACCCCAACAGCGTGTCGTGACCCCACGCCTTGGTTTCCCCGTACACGCGGGGATAGACCCTGGCCCAGCATGGTGCGCTTCAAGGCCGGCAGGGTTTCCCCGTACACGCGGGGATAGACCAGCCGTGCGGATACTGTTCGTTGGGTTCGTGCTCCACCTTGAGGTTTCCCCGTACACGCGGGGATAGACCTTGATACCGATCGGTATCGACCAGACACGCCGAGGTTTCCCCGTACACGCGGGGATAGACCCATTTCGACCTTGACCGTGAGTTCACGTTCGGGGGTTTCCCCGTACACGCGGGGATAGACCGCTGGCGTCGAAGAGCATGTCAAGGTCCGGCGTGGTTTCCCCGTACACGCGGGGATAGACCCGTTGCTATGTTCCGCAGATCAAGCCAAGGCCCGGTTTCCCCGTACACGCGGGGATAGACCACACGCAATGAAGAGTCATCGATATGTATTGCCGGTTTCCCCGTACACGCGGGGATAGACCTTTGGCCAAAGGGTGATTCCGTTACAGAAGAAGGGTTTCCCCGTACACGCGGGGATAGACCGCCGCCGGAGTCCAACAGCATGGGCAATCCCACGGTTTCCCCGTACACGCGGGGATAGACCCTTCGGCGGCGACATGGTGACGTCCCTGTTGCGGGTTTCCCCGTACACGCGGGGATAGACCCGAACAGTATCCGCACGGCTACTGCACGCTCTAGGTTTCCCCGTACACGCGGGGATAGACCGCTGTCGCCCATTCGGATAACTCCAGTGCCGCCGGTTTCCCCGTACACGCGGGGATAGACCAGACGCATGCACCGTGCGTATGGGCAGCGATGGGGTTTCCCCGTACACGCGGGGATAGACCGGACTGCCACGCCCCTACGCCGGCGGAGACTTGGGTTTCCCCGTACACGCGGGGATAGACCTATTCCATCGCCCATTGGGCAACACGCGGAACTGGTTTCCCCGTACACGCGGGGATAGACCCTACCTTGGTACGCCTTGATTGACGATCGTCAAGGTTTCCCCGTACACGCGGGGATAGACCCTGCCCTTCGTGCGGCGGTGAGGTTCCGTTGGGGGTTTCCCCGTACACGCGGGGATAGACCCTAGGTGATCCAACGCGTCGTTGACGGCCGCATGGTTTCCCCGTACACGCGGGGATAGACCCATGAGCGCCCGATTCGCTATGCGCCGGGAAACGGTTTCCCCGTACACGCGGGGATAGACCCCATCTGACATGGCAGGTCTTATATCTCTCTGTGGTTTCCCCGTACACGCGGGGATAGACCTTCTCCCTGTCGCTCAAGGAGATCGTCCAGGGGGGTTTCCCCGTACACGCGGGGATAGACCTATGCCAAGAAGCTGACCCAGGCAACGCAACCCGGTTTCCCCGTACACGCGGGGATAGACCCCATGCACGCACTCCCGTATCCAGCTCGGCAACGGTTTCCCCGTACACGCGGGGATAGACCGAGTATGTTGATCGCTTGAAAGAGTCGGGTGATGGTTTCCCCGTACACGCGGGGATAGACCGCGCGCTTGCCTTACGGATGGATGGAAACGCGGGGTTTCCCCGTACACGCGGGGATAGACCTTGTTCAGAAGAATGCGAGGCGTGTCAGTGAGAGGTTTCCCCGTACACGCGGGGATAGACCGTTCTCGGCCGCCGTATCTGCCAACAGGGTTGAGGTTTCCCCGTACACGCGGGGATAGACCTCCACGCTCCCGTCTGTGTCGCTAGCGGAACGCGGTTTCCCCGTACACGCGGGGATAGACCTTGTTCAGAAGAATGCGAGGCGTGTCAGTGAGAGGTTTCCCCGTACACGCGGGGATAGACCCGGACGAACGTATCCGGCGTTCATTTCGATGCCGGTTTCCCCGTACACGCGGGGATAGACCTCTCGAGCTTGCATTTACCCTGCGCGTACTGCAGGTTTCCCCGTACACGCGGGGATAGACCCTACGCGGGATACTACACTCCGCGCTGGAATTCGGTTTCCCCGTACACGCGGGGATAGACCCGGACGCCCAAGTAGAAGCCCTACTAGGATACGGGTTTCCCCGTACACGCGGGGATAGACCGTGGCGGGACAAGAGGACAGGCCCGTATCCAGAGGTTTCCCCGTACACGCGGGGATAGACCCCCACAACAGAGCCCACAACAGAGCCCATGAATGGTTTCCCCGTACACGCGGGGATAGACCGACATGGCCCGCATTGTGATAGGGGTGGACCCCGGTTTCCCCGTACACGCGGGGATAGACCCGCCTTTCCTCTGTTGACTTGCTGGCGGGCTTCGGTTTCCCCGTACACGCGGGGATAGACCTTTGAATAGGACGCATCTCTATTAAAGGCCTTAGGTTTCCCCGTACACGCGGGGATAGACCCCGGCTGGAAGCGGTGAACTCAAGCATAGTCTCGGTTTCCCCGTACACGCGGGGATAGACCTCGCAGGAAGAAGTTAGAGAAGAAATAATAAGAGGTTTCCCCGTACACGCGGGGATAGACCTGGCATAGATATAGCAGTCCCAGAACGAACACCGGTTTCCCCGTACACGCGGGGATAGACCTTCGGACTGGTGCATTCTGGGCAAGATGATACGGGTTTCCCCGTACACGCGGGGATAGACCGACGAGACCGCAGAATTGTCTCCAGATGACATTGGTTTCCCCGTACACGCGGGGATAGACCCTCAATGTGGGGTTTGATGTATCGCCAGGACAGGGTTTCCCCGTACACGCGGGGATAGACCCAGGATGTTACGCCTATACAACCTACATCCGCAGGTTTCCCCGTACACGCGGGGATAGACCTTGATACTTCGTCCTGCTCCTGCGACAGAAATCGGTTTCCCCGTACACGCGGGGATAGACCTGGACTGAAAACGCTGCGGAGCGGTATGTTTTCGGTTTCCCCGTACACGCGGGGATAGACCTCGGGGGAAAATATGATCACGAGTTTCACATGGGGTTTCCCCGTACACGCGGGGATAGACCGTCTTGCGGTGTATCTTGATCTCTTGGATCGGGGGTTTCCCCGTACACGCGGGGATAGACCCTTCTGCAAAGGGGATTCACAGAACGCCGTGCGGGTTTCCCCGTACACGCGGGGATAGACCCCGAGCAGGACGATTGAGCTGACCTTCCCGTTGGGTTTCCCCGTACACGCGGGGATAGACCTCCCATAAAGGTTCATCTGTCATGAACAAGATGGGTTTCCCCGTACACGCGGGGATAGACCTCCGCCCTCCATTCTTCGTCGCTGCGCCGCCACGGTTTCCCCGTACACGCGGGGATAGACCTCATGACGTTTTCCATGGTGTCTCCATCTATCGGGTTTCCCCGTACACGCGGGGATAGACCATCTTCTTCCGTGTCGCTCATCATGGCGACGCGGGTTTCCCCGTACACGCGGGGATAGACCTCAATGGTTTCGTAGTAACAGCCACCGCCACCGGGTTTCCCCGTACACGCGGGGATAGACCTTTTGTCACAAGAAAATCAACGGAGATTGACATGGTTTCCCCGTACACGCGGGGATAGACCTTGTGGTTTGGATGTAGAGGAGGGTTTGGAGGCGGTTTCCCCGTACACGCGGGGATAGACCTTTCTTACGCTAAACGGATTTGACGATCGTCAAGGTTTCCCCGTACACGCGGGGATAGACCCATTCCTTCTCAATATCTTTTTCAGCAAAGAGTGGTTTCCCCGTACACGCGGGGATAGACCCATTCCTTCTCAATATCTTTTTCAGCAAAGAGTGGTTTCCCCGTACACGCGGGGATAGACCTCGGGTTTCAGGCACGGCACCTCGCCCGCATTGGGTTTCCCCGTACACGCGGGGATAGACCCATGCAACAGTTCAGAACGAAAAAAAGGGATCCGGTTTCCCCGTACACGCGGGGATAGACCGTCCAGGGTGCTTATCGTCACATCGGGGTCTATGGTTTCCCCGTACACGCGGGGATAGACCTTCCGTGGCCCAAACAGGGAGGTCAAATTTGATGGTTTCCCCGTACACGCGGGGATAGACCCGTTTCATGGTGCCCTCCTATGGGCGATGGTTGGGTTTCCCCGTACACGCGGGGATAGACCACAGTCGGAGGAGAACCCCACAAGGCCGAACATGGTTTCCCCGTACACGCGGGGATAGACCCATCGAGATCATGGCGGATATATCTGGAAAATGGAGGTTTCCCCGTACACGCGGGGATAGACCGGGACTGTGCAAGAAGCACTATTTCCAGCGACGGGTTTCCCCGTACACGCGGGGATAGACCATGGCTCTGCAGGTCCCTCTCCCACGGTCGCATGGTTTCCCCGTACACGCGGGGATAGACCGTGCACGGCACGTTGCGCAGTCTGGGAAACATGGGTTTCCCCGTACACGCGGGGATAGACCATATTCCAGCGTCGCTGGAAATAGTGCTTCTTGGGTTTCCCCGTACACGCGGGGATAGACCCTGGTTGACGGGATCCAACGTACCTGCTACCAGGGTTTCCCCGTACACGCGGGGATAGACCGAGCCACTACGCCCAGTTGCAGCGGGGCGAACCGGTTTCCCCGTACACGCGGGGATAGACCCCCACGACCGCCGCCGGTATGCCGTACACCGCCGGTTTCCCCGTACACGCGGGGATAGACCTGGACCGTCTGCCAATCGTCCGACGCCACGGCCGGTTTCCCCGTACACGCGGGGATAGACCACGCTCCAGGAGAAAGCCGAGCCGCTTGCGTGGGGTTTCCCCGTACACGCGGGGATAGACCTTCCTTGGGCACGACCCGTGCAATCCCTACGTTGGTTTCCCCGTACACGCGGGGATAGACCCCAAGATACAAGAAACCGAGGGCTCACTGTCTGGGTTTCCCCGTACACGCGGGGATAGACCGGATTTTCTCAGGAGGGGGCGATGAACATATCCGGTTTCCCCGTACACGCGGGGATAGACCCTGGCTTACGGGGCAGGGAGGTTCCACGTCCACGGTTTCCCCGTACACGCGGGGATAGACCGACCAAGGACCAGTTGAAAGGGGTCGCCACTGCGGTTTCCCCGTACACGCGGGGATAGACCGGGCTACTGTGGCGGGCACTACCGGCAGGTGATGGTTTCCCCGTACACGCGGGGATAGACCGCGGCCAAGGCACAGGCGTTCTATGCGCTGATAGGTTTCCCCGTACACGCGGGGATAGACCGAAGCCCTCCCGTTCATCGACTACGCAAGGCTAGGTTTCCCCGTACACGCGGGGATAGACCCTGACCACGAGTTCCTCCACCGCCTCCATTGGCGGTTTCCCCGTACACGCGGGGATAGACCCGTAGGCACCGTGATGGAGAGGGTAGGCAGCCTGGTTTCCCCGTACACGCGGGGATAGACCGTCCCCATGCTGTGAGACTAGCCGGCAACGGGGGGTTTCCCCGTACACGCGGGGATAGACCTCCGACCGGAGTCACAAAGCCCGGCAAGCCGAAGGTTTCCCCGTACACGCGGGGATAGACCTTACATATACATACACGACAGTACAGACTCTCGGGTTTCCCCGTACACGCGGGGATAGACCCATTGTCACTACGCAGGCGGACACGCATACGGCGGTTTCCCCGTACACGCGGGGATAGACCATGGTTGTGGTTCCACGGAGAGATTATGACGTGGGTTTCCCCGTACACGCGGGGATAGACCCGTAGGCACCGTGATGGAGAGGGTAGGCAGCCTGGTTTCCCCGTACACGCGGGGATAGACCTACAACCTCCCCCTGCACGCCGCCAACGCGGCTGGTTTCCCCGTACACGCGGGGATAGACCCCACCCTGAGGTACTGGCCATCAAGCCGGGCACGGTTTCCCCGTACACGCGGGGATAGACCCCTGGGCCGGCCGGGACTGGTGATGGCTCCCAAGGTTTCCCCGTACACGCGGGGATAGACCCCCTCTACAGTCACTCCGGAAGGTGTATTGTCAGGTTTCCCCGTACACGCGGGGATAGACCGACCCCGTCCATGTCCATTGGTTTGACGGATATGGTTTCCCCGTACACGCGGGGATAGACCTCGTACACGACCTTTGCCGACTTTGTATCGGTGGGTTTCCCCGTACACGCGGGGATAGACCCCGGGAGGCTCCTATGAGCCGGGAGCCGGGAGCGGTTTCCCCGTACACGCGGGGATAGACCCCAGAAGGCACCGGACGGGGTTCTGTAGCTGCCGGTTTCCCCGTACACGCGGGGATAGACCCCGCCTTGCGACTGACATACCCCCAGTGGCGACGGTTTCCCCGTACACGCGGGGATAGACCTTCTACAGCCTAGTCCACGAGCTAGGGCACCTGGGTTTCCCCGTACACGCGGGGATAGACCAAGGCGGTCGTTGGTGGACGTCACGTAAGGATGGGTTTCCCCGTACACGCGGGGATAGACCGCTGATACTGAGTAGCAGAGGCTAAATTAGCGAGGTTTCCCCGTACACGCGGGGATAGACCCCATTGCCAACCCGGCAACCACGGCAACCAGCAGGTTTCCCCGTACACGCGGGGATAGACCCTGACGCACCAGACAGTCGTTAGCCCGACTGCTGGTTTCCCCGTACACGCGGGGATAGACCTCCCGGCTCCCGGCTCTCGGCTCCCGGCTCCCGGGTTTCCCCGTACACGCGGGGATAGACCCATTCCTTCTCAATATCTTTTTCAGCAAAGAGTGGTTTCCCCGTACACGCGGGGATAGACCTATAAAGAACATCATCAAGGCGGAGCTTTCAGGGGTTTCCCCGTACACGCGGGGATAGACCTGCGTAGGAACATGCGCTCTGCGATAGCATTGTGGTTTCCCCGTACACGCGGGGATAGACCTTAAACAGCATCTCACTGACATGCCTCGCAATCGGTTTCCCCGTACACGCGGGGATAGACCCGTGTTCACCCCCGTGTTGTCGGGCATAGGGGAGGTTTCCCCGTACACGCGGGGATAGACCTTCTTCTTCGACCTGACGCCTTATCCTGCTGGAGGTTTCCCCGTACACGCGGGGATAGACCCCGCACCAGACGATCCATTGCCAGACCCTCCAGGGTTTCCCCGTACACGCGGGGATAGACCCATACAACAATCCATCCAAAAGGGATCCGGGATGGTTTCCCCGTACACGCGGGGATAGACCTAGGTTAGGAACATGTAATACGTATTCCATGTTGGTTTCCCCGTACACGCGGGGATAGACCCGCCGCCGCCACATGGTCCCACAGTCCAGAGCTGGTTTCCCCGTACACGCGGGGATAGACCGGCACAGTAGGCGAGATTGCTTCGGCGAACTCTGGTTTCCCCGTACACGCGGGGATAGACCCATACAACAGTCCAGAACGAAAAAGGGATCCGAGGTTTCCCCGTACACGCGGGGATAGACCTCATGAGAAACGCCAATTCCGTGGCCCAAACAGGGTTTCCCCGTACACGCGGGGATAGACCGTCGGAGCTTTCAGGACAGGGAGTGACTTTTGAGGTTTCCCCGTACACGCGGGGATAGACCCTGACCCCGGTACTGCCGACGGGGGAAATGGGGGGTTTCCCCGTACACGCGGGGATAGACCGCAACGCAGCCCTAGGTACTGCAGCCCCACAACGGTTTCCCCGTACACGCGGGGATAGACCGTTCGAGGGATGCCCCGGCACGTATCACGCCAAGGTTTCCCCGTACACGCGGGGATAGACCGTAGATGCAAAGGTACGCAACCCGCAGGATCCCGGTTTCCCCGTACACGCGGGGATAGACCGTGATAGAGCACATCGAAGCGGCGTGGGGCAGAGGTTTCCCCGTACACGCGGGGATAGACCCTTGTGGGAGCAGCTGCAGGACTCGTCCGCTTGGGTTTCCCCGTACACGCGGGGATAGACCCCTGTCGGCCGCAGTCGGGACCATGTGGACTAGGGTTTCCCCGTACACGCGGGGATAGACCCCCAAGCTCGTCCGCCCCAGACGATCGCCGGGAGGTTTCCCCGTACACGCGGGGATAGACCCTGTCTGTGCCGCACGCCAGAGTCAGTCTTGACGGTTTCCCCGTACACGCGGGGATAGACCTGTATTCTCTCTGCGTCAAGACTGACTCTGGCGGGTTTCCCCGTACACGCGGGGATAGACCGTCAATCCGGGGCCGCTCCCATTCTTATATTGCGGTTTCCCCGTACACGCGGGGATAGACCGTCATCCATCCGTGTCTTCAGCGCCACGATTAGGGTTTCCCCGTACACGCGGGGATAGACCATATTGGACGGAAAAAGGACCGTGAATCTGAGCGGTTTCCCCGTACACGCGGGGATAGACCCACGGCGCGAGGTACTCACCCATGCCACATCCTGGTTTCCCCGTACACGCGGGGATAGACCTTCCGACGCCGGCTTGATTGCCTTGCATTTCGTGGTTTCCCCGTACACGCGGGGATAGACCTTCCGATGCGGTCTTGGTCTCCCGGCAATGCGAGGTTTCCCCGTACACGCGGGGATAGACCTGCCTCCAAGTCAGATTGCACTCCGGCGAGCCAGGTTTCCCCGTACACGCGGGGATAGACCGTCTTGATATCCGATATGATGGTTTTTCCGTCTGGTTTCCCCGTACACGCGGGGATAGACCTAAAGTTTCCGGACCTGCTTTCGGCTGCAGGGCGGTTTCCCCGTACACGCGGGGATAGACCGCATCATACGTACCGGGCTTGATCGCCAATACCGGTTTCCCCGTACACGCGGGGATAGACCGACTGGGAGGCCGTCCATTCCCATCGGGTAGCTGGTTTCCCCGTACACGCGGGGATAGACCATGGCTTGGGCTTTGGCCGTCTGGGTTATCTCCGGTTTCCCCGTACACGCGGGGATAGACCGTTAAAGTCATGTATTCTTACGCTGGCCCTTGTGGTTTCCCCGTACACGCGGGGATAGACCTTCCCGGGTCTCCAGTCTGTCGCTGACGACTTCGGTTTCCCCGTACACGCGGGGATAGACCTTGATCAGTGCCCACATCTGGATTGTTGAAGATGGTTTCCCCGTACACGCGGGGATAGACCTGAAAGACGCCGCCGTCTGTCCATCGTTATTTTGGTTTCCCCGTACACGCGGGGATAGACCGAAGTCAGGTTCAGTGCGCCCATATATTCGACGGGTTTCCCCGTACACGCGGGGATAGACCCATCAGGGAATGGACTGTCCAATGGCCGGTAGAGGTTTCCCCGTACACGCGGGGATAGACCGTGCTTCCAGCGGTCGTTTATCGGCTGAACCGGGGTTTCCCCGTACACGCGGGGATAGACCTTCTAGGAGCGGTCGTCAGCTTCCTGGCAGTGAGGTTTCCCCGTACACGCGGGGATAGACCCCATCACTACCACAATCGATGAACCGGATAAGCGGTTTCCCCGTACACGCGGGGATAGACCGCAGTCAGCCACGCACGCACCCCCGTATCTAGCGGTTTCCCCGTACACGCGGGGATAGACCACACCATCAGGGCGGCCCCGGACTGCGGGGCCGGGTTTCCCCGTACACGCGGGGATAGACCTCCGCTGCTGCAAGGCATCTTGGAAGTCAAGCGGGTTTCCCCGTACACGCGGGGATAGACCTCCGGGGCCGCTCCCAGCCTGTCATGCGTGGTGGGTTTCCCCGTACACGCGGGGATAGACCGTCCAGCCATGATTCACGGACCTGCCCCCACGCGGTTTCCCCGTACACGCGGGGATAGACCTCGGAGCCGAGCCGAGCGTCCTTACCACCTAGGGGTTTCCCCGTACACGCGGGGATAGACCGGATATGTTCTTCGTCCTGTACCGGATGGACCGGGTTTCCCCGTACACGCGGGGATAGACCTAGGCCAAATAGACAGCGCATAGCGCAAGATATGGTTTCCCCGTACACGCGGGGATAGACCGAGTCGATTCACTCTAGGAGAACCCATGAAAACGGTTTCCCCGTACACGCGGGGATAGACCGTTAGCGGGAGCGCAGAGAGGGATAGACTAGGCGGTTTCCCCGTACACGCGGGGATAGACCCCACGACGTCTTGCCGGGGGCGCAGCTGTCCCGGGTTTCCCCGTACACGCGGGGATAGACCTCACATGAAATACCAGGTGTACAAGATTGAATGGGTTTCCCCGTACACGCGGGGATAGACCCGTTGTTCGGTATCCTGTCCATGTCCAGTCTGTGGTTTCCCCGTACACGCGGGGATAGACCGATATGAAGGCTGAAAGAGAAGCCGAAAACGCAGGTTTCCCCGTACACGCGGGGATAGACCGGTACGACGCACCCCTGCGGGGCTTGGGCTTCTGGTTTCCCCGTACACGCGGGGATAGACCGTCGAAACCCCCGGAGGACGGGGGTCTGTGGGAGGTTTCCCCGTACACGCGGGGATAGACCGCCTCCACCGAGACCGACACCACTACCGACACCGGTTTCCCCGTA
The DNA here is from genome assembly GCA_963422415.1 of Caldilineaceae bacterium. Lineage (GTDB taxonomy): Bacteria > Chloroflexota > Anaerolineae > Caldilineales > Caldilineaceae > Bin34. Next base: position 262,114 of record OY729430.1, on the reverse strand, counting down.
CACGCGGGGATAGACCGTACCCTAGGGGATGCGTGATACGGTCTACCCGGGTTTCCCCGTACACGCGGGGATAGACCCAACAAGGAAACGCTTAGAGAGAGACCAGGGATGGTTTCCCCGTACACGCGGGGATAGACCTCTCGCCGCCGACATAGGCGACCACCTGCTACCGGTTTCCCCGTACACGCGGGGATAGACCCTGTAGAAGCGGGTTTATCGGCTCGGCCTCGGAGGTTTCCCCGTACACGCGGGGATAGACCACACAGTACCACCGGTTCAGCCGATAGTCGACCGGTTTCCCCGTACACGCGGGGATAGACCTCTGCGCTCCGCTCTCAACACCTGCCTACAGGAGGTTTCCCCGTACACGCGGGGATAGACCTCCTCATCGGAGATCAGGTCTCTGACGTCAGAGGGTTTCCCCGTACACGCGGGGATAGACCTCTATCGAAGCGCAGCAAGTCCCGTCTGGAGGTGGTTTCCCCGTACACGCGGGGATAGACCCAGTAATAGGCATATGTGCCAATATAGGGCGGGGGTTTCCCCGTACACGCGGGGATAGACCGCAGGTACCAGCAGTGGAGTGGTCTCTGAAGAGGGTTTCCCCGTACACGCGGGGATAGACCTGTACGGCCATGCCTTCATAGCCGTCCCTGAGAGGTTTCCCCGTACACGCGGGGATAGACCGCCTGGGAAGATGCAGGATACCCTTCTGTTATCGGTTTCCCCGTACACGCGGGGATAGACCTCAATTCGTACGACCTGCTGGAGCAGCGCATCCGGTTTCCCCGTACACGCGGGGATAGACCCGAACCGGAAAAGCCGCCGGCGTGGTGGAAGTGGGTTTCCCCGTACACGCGGGGATAGACCGTCCTGTGGGCTGCACTATCTCCGCCAAGGCCAGGTTTCCCCGTACACGCGGGGATAGACCGCAAGGCCGCTCCCGCTATGGCTGTCCACGTGAGGTTTCCCCGTACACGCGGGGATAGACCGGAACAGCAACGGGAATTCCTGCAGAAACTGCGGGTTTCCCCGTACACGCGGGGATAGACCGCAGGAGGAAGGATCGCCGTATCTTGCACAGGTGGTTTCCCCGTACACGCGGGGATAGACCGCGAATGGAAGGCGAATGGTCCGTCGCCGAAGAGGTTTCCCCGTACACGCGGGGATAGACCTCAAGGCTACCGGCACGTCCATCACGAAAAACAGGTTTCCCCGTACACGCGGGGATAGACCGGTACATATCGCCAGCCGGAACCAAAGTACTCGGGTTTCCCCGTACACGCGGGGATAGACCACAGGCCCAAGGGAACTGCTGTACACACTAGCGGGTTTCCCCGTACACGCGGGGATAGACCCACGAGTATCCCTATAGTCGCAAAGACCGCTGCGGTTTCCCCGTACACGCGGGGATAGACCGCATCGGATGGACACCCGGCGTAGTAGCAATCTGGTTTCCCCGTACACGCGGGGATAGACCTCATCAAGTCCGGCGGACTGCGGGTCGGGCTTCGGTTTCCCCGTACACGCGGGGATAGACCTTGAGAGACGAAGTCCATGCCTGAATGGTCAAGGGTTTCCCCGTACACGCGGGGATAGACCTTTGAAAAGGGGTGGAAGGCTTGGTTCTGGTCGGGTTTCCCCGTACACGCGGGGATAGACCCTACAGGACGTACTTTGCGGATCGGGCGATGCGGGTTTCCCCGTACACGCGGGGATAGACCTTCTGGATCGGGCGATTGAGAAAGCCAAGACCAGGTTTCCCCGTACACGCGGGGATAGACCGGTACATCAGTTGAAGACGGCAGGTTCAATGTGGGTTTCCCCGTACACGCGGGGATAGACCTCGTAGTCATGGGCGGGATCACTACCTGGATCAGGTTTCCCCGTACACGCGGGGATAGACCATACTCGCAAGGATCCTACAAGCTGGACATTGAGGTTTCCCCGTACACGCGGGGATAGACCCTTAAAGATCTGGGTACTATCACCTTAATGGGTGGTTTCCCCGTACACGCGGGGATAGACCCATGACTATCTGTATGCCTTCAAGCCCACGTGGGGTTTCCCCGTACACGCGGGGATAGACCTTATGGACCCAAGACAACAGCAGGTGGCGGCGTGGTTTCCCCGTACACGCGGGGATAGACCTAGAATTTTTGTGGGGCCGATCTGACCGAGGCCGGTTTCCCCGTACACGCGGGGATAGACCACGGGCCGTGGATTTGGGCCTGGTTTTGATTGGGGTTTCCCCGTACACGCGGGGATAGACCCAACGCCGCCGACATATGGGGTGACATGAAGATGGTTTCCCCGTACACGCGGGGATAGACCGTAACGGGTGACGGGTGGCGGGTGACGGATCACGGTTTCCCCGTACACGCGGGGATAGACCTCGATCTCGCGACTTCAAGCTGCGCTCAGAGTAGGTTTCCCCGTACACGCGGGGATAGACCGTAACGGGTGACGGGTGGCGGGTGACGGATCACGGTTTCCCCGTACACGCGGGGATAGACCTCGATCTCGCGACTTCAAGCTGCGCTCAGAGTAGGTTTCCCCGTACACGCGGGGATAGACCCTGTAAGCAAGAGAGCCTCCCATAGGAGGCTCCGGTTTCCCCGTACACGCGGGGATAGACCTGCGACCTTCCTGGTGATAGCCAAATGATCAGAGGTTTCCCCGTACACGCGGGGATAGACCTGCGAGACATATCACTGGGCGGTGATTCCTCAAGGTTTCCCCGTACACGCGGGGATAGACCGTACCCTAGGGGGCGCGTGAGTACGGCCTACCCGGTTTCCCCGTACACGCGGGGATAGACCCATATGGGCGGGCCGGATCAATGTTCCTTAATAGGTTTCCCCGTACACGCGGGGATAGACCCTGCAGTGGTGACCACCACAACCCGGCAACCGAGGGTTTCCCCGTACACGCGGGGATAGACCACAGATACACGCAAACGTCTGCGACCTGACGGGGGTTTCCCCGTACACGCGGGGATAGACCTGGCAAGGCTTGGGTGTTGGACGATTTGTCTATGGTTTCCCCGTACACGCGGGGATAGACCCCACGTGTACAGTCTCGCCCTGTACAGGCTGATGGTTTCCCCGTACACGCGGGGATAGACCACAGATACACGCAAACGTCTGCGACCTGACGGGGGTTTCCCCGTACACGCGGGGATAGACCTGGCAAGGCTTGGGTGTTGGACGATTTGTCTATGGTTTCCCCGTACACGCGGGGATAGACCCCACGTGTACAGTCTCGCCCTGTACAGGCTGATGGTTTCCCCGTACACGCGGGGATAGACCCTTGACGATCGTCAAGGGTCTTAACCTTAGCCTGGTTTCCCCGTACACGCGGGGATAGACCCATTGCTAGCAAGTCTACGATCGCCAGGGCCCAGGTTTCCCCGTACACGCGGGGATAGACCTACGACCCCACATACATGGCCGTTTCGCCGTCCGGTTTCCCCGTACACGCGGGGATAGACCCCGTCTGGCATCAGTGACAATGGCTTGTGTGGAGGTTTCCCCGTACACGCGGGGATAGACCCCGACCTTACCATCACTCCTACCATCAACGAACGGTTTCCCCGTACACGCGGGGATAGACCTGACGTGTCGGTCACAATGTCACTTTGTCTTGTGGTTTCCCCGTACACGCGGGGATAGACCGAGAGAGCTATGGGACCGTCTCACGGGCGATGAGGTTTCCCCGTACACGCGGGGATAGACCTAGTACGGATAGCGGATCCCATATGGGATCCGCGGTTTCCCCGTACACGCGGGGATAGACCTCCCATATGGACTGGGGTATCGGAGGCCGCCCGGGTTTCCCCGTACACGCGGGGATAGACCCAGCGGCATCACCACGGTCCTCAACCTGTCGGCGGTTTCCCCGTACACGCGGGGATAGACCATAGCCACTGGGTCTGTCCCTCGGCGCAGCACTGGTTTCCCCGTACACGCGGGGATAGACCGGACTGGGTGCGAGCCGGGGGAGAAGAGCGCATGGTTTCCCCGTACACGCGGGGATAGACCTCTGACGTCGGGAGACTATCAGGTGCCGGGTGGGGTTTCCCCGTACACGCGGGGATAGACCTCAATACGTATTGATTGTTCCTTGAACTGCTATGGTTTCCCCGTACACGCGGGGATAGACCTTGTCAACCGCTTTTCGCGATCCACTTGATACCGGTTTCCCCGTACACGCGGGGATAGACCTCTCCCAGAAAACGTTGCTAGCAAGGCCACGATGGTTTCCCCGTACACGCGGGGATAGACCTTCATTTAGCAACCTTGTGTCTAAGCAGTCTATGGTTTCCCCGTACACGCGGGGATAGACCGCCGGGTACCCGTGGCCACGGAAAGGGAAGCCGGGTTTCCCCGTACACGCGGGGATAGACCCTTTATGTACGGCTCCCCTATCTGGCAGTACCAGGTTTCCCCGTACACGCGGGGATAGACCTGTATGTTCCGGCATCCGTGTGTGGGGCAGGACGGTTTCCCCGTACACGCGGGGATAGACCTCGGCTTGATGGCTCCGGGCAGGTGATAGACATGGTTTCCCCGTACACGCGGGGATAGACCTTGCAACCTCAAGGACCGGGACCACTACGTCAGGGTTTCCCCGTACACGCGGGGATAGACCCATCTATCGCTGCCCAAGACGGTGACGGCCGTGGGTTTCCCCGTACACGCGGGGATAGACCCTTTACACCCCAATGGACCTGACCACTGGACGCGGTTTCCCCGTACACGCGGGGATAGACCGTCGGCGGGAATGACGCCACGGCCCGTCACGGCGGTTTCCCCGTACACGCGGGGATAGACCCGGCACGCTGTCTTGGAACCCAGTATTGGAGTGGGTTTCCCCGTACACGCGGGGATAGACCGCCTGTAATGGTCAAACCCAAGAAGGTGCGCAAGGTTTCCCCGTACACGCGGGGATAGACCGGTCCGCCTCCACTCAAGCCATGCCGCCGTGTTGGTTTCCCCGTACACGCGGGGATAGACCCTGCGTCAAGGCCCACACTCTCGGTCACAACACGGTTTCCCCGTACACGCGGGGATAGACCATACGAGGTCGGTTGATTGGGCAAGGCAATGGCGGTTTCCCCGTACACGCGGGGATAGACCTGGCCATCGAACTTCCCAGTCCTGCACGGAGGGGGTTTCCCCGTACACGCGGGGATAGACCGATACACCACGGAATGCCATGATATGGCATTCGGGTTTCCCCGTACACGCGGGGATAGACCATAATCCCACGTGACCTTACTGCCATTCTTGCGGGTTTCCCCGTACACGCGGGGATAGACCATAATCCCACGTGACCTTACTGCCATTCTTGCGGGTTTCCCCGTACACGCGGGGATAGACCCTACCGGACTACAGATGCCATATTGAAGACTGCGGTTCCCCCCCGTACACGCGGGGATGACAATATAGCAGGTGCTGAATCAAGATAGATTTTGAGGTCGCGAACCCGTCCGTAAACGTGCAGGTTTATTCCTCCAAGTCCGTATCAGCAGCTTTAATAGCTTTCTTGGCCCGCCTAAGCGCGGACTTGATTCCATATATTCTGGTGCAAAATGCAACTAGTGCTGCAGTCATGTCTTGCAGAATATCATGCCGTGTGGCCTGCTTCTTTGTGGCTATGATTTTTCCTCCCCTTGCATGGAAGCAGGCTTCCAACATCTCAAACCCAAACGCGGTAAGCCGATCCGGATGCTCCACTACTAAGGTAGAAACGGTTTCGTCGGCCAACAGGTGTAAGAGTTTTGTCCTGTAGCCCTGTAAGTCAGGGGCAATTTCCATGACCAATTCGTCAATTATGAGGCCCTTTGCAAGAGCGAATTGCTGTAATAGATCCGCCTGTTGAACCAGATCTGGTGCATGGACTTCAGAGGCGACGCGAGCATAGGCTACTGTACGGGAGATCTTTGCTTCGGCTTCGGGGACTTGTACATAGAGCCGATTTCCTAGTTTTTCTATTGTCAAGTGAGATGGAAGCCTTCCATCTCGATACATCCTCCAAGTGGCTTGCGGATGCAAGCCATATTGACGTCCCCATTCAGGAAGAGGAATTCTCTTGCCTATTATTCTCATTTGGCGCAATGTCTAAAGCTCCACTGGGTGCTTCAGGAAACCCGTTTCGTTCATCCCTACATACTTTGCGCTCGCACCTTGCATCCAGTCTCCAGCCAAAGCATTCCTGCGGCAGAAAGAGACTGCACAATCTGGGCTCTCAATCTTTTGGCCCAGCATGACCTGTAACAGGGCAGCATGGAAGGCTGGCTGTTCAATACCGGACAGTGGGCAGGTTATTTCGCTTGCACCAATCGTCAATTGGGTTGTCGCCACCCCGGAAATCAAAGGTGTCCCGCTTCACGAACTGTTCTCCACACATAAACCGCTGCAGCGGACTCATCTGCGCGAGCAGATCAGCCGCTTGCACGCGATAGTCCATGGGCTTGATCCAGCGGTATCCATAGCCCATCATGAGGGCTTTGCGGGTCCGGGAGATGAGATTGGCCGCTCCGGCGTGGTAGGTCCGATTCTCGAAGATCAGACAGTCCCCGGGCTGCAAGGATGGCTCGAGGGCGCCATCCGGGTCCGCCTGTCCCGCGGGTATCTCAATAGCCTCGGTCAGCCGGTTGCTGCCGGGTACCACCATGGTCACCCCCGAGTTGGGCGCGCTCAGGTCTGTCAGGTAGTAGGCGCACTTGACTAGGAATCGCTGTATGCGCCGATGGCCCATGTCGTTCATGGCCTGGAAATAGTCGCGATGCCAGCCCGGTTCACGAAAAGTGTCCGGCGTCCCCTCCGGATCCGCGCCCTTGTAGATCAGGTGCGACGTCACCAGATGCAGGTCGGATCCCAGCAGCTGGACCACCGTGGGCAATGTCACCGGATGGTCGATCAGGTCTCGGAACACCGAATGCTTGGTCACTACATTGCGGAAACTGTCGTAGCGTCCGCTGGGCATGGCCTGACGGTGCAGCTGATCATCCGAGGCCATCAGTTGGTCGCCGGCCTCCAGCAGAGCGGCAATCTGCGCCTCGTCCAAGGCATTGCGGATGATCAGAAAGCCATTCCGATCAAAGAATTCAATGTCCTCTTGCGGGACGATCACTTCACCTAACATGAAACTCGGCTCCTTGGTTGCTCTAGGCAGTGCGCACTGTCATCCCTTCATGCCGGAAAAGGTTACACCTTCGATCATGTACTTCTGTCCGAAGGCGAAGACTGCCAGCATGGGAATGATCATGTAGATCGAAATCACCATCATCTTGTGCAGGGAGGTAATCTCTCCCTCGAATCCCTTTTGGGCGTTCAATCCCAGTGCCAAGGTCCACAGTTCTTGCTTGGGGCCCAAGTATATCAGGGGCGAGAGAAAGTCGTTCCAGGCAAACTGAATGGAAAAGATGGCTACCGCAGCCAAGACGGGCTTGGAATTGGGCATTACGATTCGGGCCCAGATTCCCAACTCGGTGCAGCCGTCCATGCGGGCGGCGTCACTGAGTTCCAGCGGGATGCCTCGGAAGAACTGGCGCATCAGGAAAATGTAGAAGGCGTTGTGCCCCAACAGGCGTGGGATGATCAGGGGCCAGAACGTGCCGACCAGTCCCATGCGATCGAAAATCACGAAGAGCGGAATGATCTGCACCACATGCGGGAGCATCATGGTGCTTAGCAAGATATAGAAGAAGGTCTCCCGAGCCGGAAATTGAATGCGGGCGAAGGCGTATCCGGCCAGCGCGCAGATCACCACGCCGCCCGCCACCGACGCCAACACCATGTAGAGGGTGTTCTGGGTGTAGCGCAGCAGCGGCGCCTCCTCAAAGATGGTGATGTAGTTGGACCACTGGATCGGATCGGGAATCAGTTGCACCTCGCGCAGGGTGACGGTCTGGGCCGTCTTGAGCGAGGTCGAAAGGGTCCAGATCAAGGGAAAGAGCATGACGACCGACGCGATCAGCAACAAGGGGTATGCCACGACCCACTTGGAAATTCGACTTGCGATTCCTTCAACCACAGCGCTATCTCCCGCTTGGGGTTACGTGTCGCCGTAATAGACCCAGCGATCCGAGGTCCGGACCATGACAATGGTGAAAAACAGAATGATCAAGAACAGCACCACCGACAAGGCCGCGGCGTATCCCAGCCGGAAGTAACTGAACGCGTTGTTGTAGATGTGGATGACATAGAAAAGGCCGGCATTGAGGGCTCCGCCACCCGGACCCAGCAATACATAGGCGGAGGCGAACACTTGGAATCCGCCAATGATGCCAATGATCAGATTGAAGAAGATGACCGGGGTCAACATGGGCACCGTGATCCGGAACAGCTTCTGCCAGTAGTTGCCTCCATCCATTTCGGCCGCCTCGTAGAGTTCCGCCGGGATGCCCTGTAGCCCCGCCAGGAAGATGACCATCTGTGCCCCGAAGCCCCAGGTGCTCATTATGACCATGGCGGGCTTGACCCATTCCGGTCGAGTCAACCAGCGCACGGGCGGCAGATCCAGGAGGATCAGCACTTGGTTGAAAATGCCGTACCGGGCGTTGAACATCCCGAAAAAGATGATGGACACCGCGACCAGCGGCACCACGGACGGGACATAGAAAATGGTGCGGAAAGCCCCCAGCGCCATAATGCGCAGATTCAACAAGATGGCGATGGCCAAGGCCACCACCAAGCGCACCGGCACGCTCAGCGCCAAGTAGTAGACGGTATTGCCCAGACTCTTTGAAAAGAGGGGGTCCAGCGTGAAGATTTCGTTGAAGTTCTTGGTGCCGGTCCAGTTGGGGATGCTGGTCGAGACGCTGTAGTCGGTAAAGGACAGCAACAGGTTGACCACAAAAGGAATCAGGTCGAACCAGAGCGCCGCAACAATCCAAGGCAGGATGAACGCGAAACCCACCCACTTGGTGCGATGCCGGTGTAGAAACTCCTGTATGGGGACAAGCATGGCGACAACGACTTCAAGGAGAGAGCGGCCGGACTGCAGTCCGGCCGCTCTCTTTTCTCACTTTCCCAAGAGGTTTGCGATCGGCAAGGAAGGTTAGCCTGCCCAGAATTCGTCCAGGATGCGCTGCGATTCCTCCGCCCCCTTGGCCAAGGCGTCCACGGGCGAGGCCACGCCGAAGTATGCCTCTTCCACCACCGTCGCGACCACGTCGTTGATACGTGTCTGCACTGGTGTCACGGCTACGCTTACGTCCGAGGACAGCGACTTCAGCACCACGTCCCAATAGGGGTTGGAATCGTAATAGGACGGGTTCTCGTTGCACTGCGCCACGGGCGACGGACGGCCCTGATTGAAGAGGAACAGGCAACCCCCCGCCTCATGCGTGCCAAAGAACTCCAGGTACTGATATGCGGCATCGGCCTGATCCTGCGGAGTGGAGGATGGAATCACGTAGCCCCAAGACCCGGAAAGACCGGCGACACCGGCATGACCGGCATCGGGATTGTTGCCGTTGTATGGCATCTGGCCAACGCCCCAGGTCGAAGTGTCCTCCCACATGTCCGGATCCGTAGCCTGCAGATGACCAAATTGCCACACGCCGGTAAACAGGAAGCCCAGCATCTCGTTGTAATAGGGATGGTCCGCGGAGGTGTCCGAGGTGCCCGCCAGGAATTCGTTGGTGTTGTCGATGCCTCCATTGATCTCGTTGGTGAAATTCACCATCCACTCCAGGGTTTGAACACCTGCATCTTCATGGAATTCGATTGTGCGAGCGTCGTCCGAGACGAATTGGCCCGCGTTGGTGTACAGCCATTGGCCGAAACCGACTGGGCCGCCCCCGAGAGAGGCTCCCATCACCGTGACCCCAATGTCGTCTTTCTGTGTGATCGCCTGGGCCGCCGTGGTCAACTCCTGCCACGTGGTGATGGGCATTTCCGGATCCAGACCGGCGTTTGACAGCACCGTCTTGTTGTAGAAATACTGGCCTGTATTGCCTCCGCCGGTAGGCAGCGGGAAGGAATACAGCTGGCCCTGCCAGCGCTGGTTATTGATTTCACCGGTGTAGAAGAGGGCATCGGGGTCAATGCCCGATGCCTGTACATAGTCGTCAATGGGGAGGATTAGGTTTTCATGCGCGAACTGATAGGTCTCCACCCTCTGGGTCATGATCAGGGCGGGCGGATTGTTGCTGGCCACGGCCGTGGCCGCCCGTTCGGCACGTCCATCCCACGGCTGGACCAAATTGTTGACCTGTACCGAGGAGTTCATTTCATGGAAGTTGGCAATCACTTCATTCATGAGTTCTTCCCGGTGGGAGCCCCACCAATTCATGAACTCGATTTCCACCCTTGCGGCCGTTGGTTCCGCTTCCGTAGAGGCAGCGGGCTCCGGCGGCGCGGCTGTGCAAGCCACCAAGGCCAACGTGGCCGACACTCCCGAGGCTCTCAGAAAGTCACGTCGAGTCATGGTATTCATGCCAGAATCTCCTTGATTTAAACATTGTAGGAACAGACCGGTTGCCGCGTCCACGCGACGACCGATCCGGTGAAGGCCAGCAAAGCAATTGGGGATCGTGGAATCCTAACACCATCGGAATGCTGGGCAAAGCGCTGGATATAGATAAGAGGGAGACGTTTCGGACAAACCGGGAGGGTATCCTCTTGATTCTCTCTTTCGAGTTCCAGATGTGTCCCGAGTTCACTTTGATTTCTGCCACCGGTTCAAACTCGAATGGCTATGACGGTGTTTTGCCAGCTCCTGACGCCGGCGTCAGGCTACAGTGAGAATTATCCCGGGCCGCTCCAACCTAGCCCTGCTGGGGGCTTGGTGACGCTGTCTCTGAACCTCTATGGCACGCTCGGCTAGTCTGCTGCAGTTGGGTCTCAGACCGACCCCGTACCCCACCTGTGGCATTGGATTTGGGATCGAGGCGGGGAGATGCCGCCAAGTCAGACGCATGGGTCTTCGCAATCATGCGGCAGGGATTGCACAAGGCGACAAAAATTGTGCAGCAGGGTTTTAATTTCCTTGTATTGGATACCCTGATTCATCCGGTGTCACCTAAATACCGGACGCTTGGCCATGCAAAGGCACACGGCGGATGAATCCATCTCTACAAAGCATCTATTCAAATCGAGAAGGCCGCCACCGAGTGGTCCTTGGATCTTCTTGCATTCCCGGAACAGAGGCCCATTCCGGATTCGATATAGTCACAAAGAAATTCTCTTCACCCCACTCCATATCAGGTTCGGGACACCTCCTATAAAATAGTTCCTCTCACTTGGAAGCGGCCTTGGTTCCGGTTATATCCAGGAACGGCAAGGCGTCGTTTGCTGGGCCAGCTGCACAAACTGCACGAAATCCGGGTCGAAGTGAGCGGCGATCTGTTGATGGAACTGATCGAGCCCGCCACTGCAGGGCATAGACCTCGGCCACGCGCACGCCGCCGTACAGCAGGACCAGCAGGATCTGGTTGCAGCGTCCGCGTTGAAGAGCATATAGCCGGTCTTGTGGGCAAACCCCGGCAAGGAGCGCAGCGCGGCAAGGCACCGGCTGCCAGACGCCTTGCCAAGTGATACATGAACCTGCTGCATGTTCATGCCCTTGGGCTGTTCCCTCTGAATGGGTGAAGGGGTTTTGAATCCCATACGCAAGGGATAACGAGCGCAACGGGGGCGCTCCAGGGAGTTCGACACACGATACGTTTAGGCAATGGAAATTGTGCGACAGGCACTGTCTGAGTGGTTATGTTTCTCGTCGGTATGCAGAATTGCCGATTGTCTTGGCTTTGACGATGCAACCTGAAGGCTGTGATTGGGATCAGTGCCGTACCCGGCTTCGGCTTTCTTGAAAGCGGCGGGAACCAATGCAATATCATCGCTGGAGCTCAACTCCGACATACGCCTGATTCCTCAAAATGACGAAGATCTCTTTCCGGTGTTCCCTGCCATCCCCCTATAATCTCCACTGACCTCCGCAATCCTCTGTCCCTATTCGCTTTGCTCCATGCGCACGATTCTCTTTATCTCTTCCTTGGCGTCTCGTCTTTCGGAACAGGTCACGCAACATCGGAGCTCGGAAGATGAGGTGCGGGTGATCAGCCCCCAAGAAGATCCGGGGGAAATCCAGAGGTGGATCGCGGAGCACGAGTACCTGATTCTCTTTCCCAGCGCCTTGGAGGACGATGCCATCCGGGTTGGCAAGGACCTGAAACTCATTCAATTGGTCAGCGCCGGTTTTGACCGGATCAATGTGGACCTGTGCCGCAGTCTGGGGATCCCAGTAGCCAACAACGGGGGCACGAACGCGCCGGACGTTGCCGAACATGCCCTCATGTTCATGCTGGCGTACCAGCGCCGTTTCGTCGATTTTGACCGCTATGTCAAGACTAGGCAATGGCGGGGCATTGACTCTGCGCAGACCACTTTTACCCTTGACGGCAAAACGGTGGGCATTGTCGGGCTGGGCAAGATCGGACAGCGGGTTGCCCAACTGCTGGCCCCCTTCGGGGTGCGGATCCTTTTCTATGACGCGTTTCCGCCGCCAGAGGCCGTACAAGCGGAACTGGAAGTCGAACGGGTGTCCCTGGACCGGTTGCTGGGCGAGTCCGACATCGTCACCATTCATGTGCCCCTGAATGACGATACGCGGCAGATGATCAACGCGAATTCCCTGAGTCGCATGAAGCCCAATGCCCTCCTCGTAAACACTTGCCGCGGCGAAGTCATAGACGAACCGGCTCTAGCGGCCGCGCTGAAGGACGGCCAGATCCGGGCGGCCGCCTTGGATGTCATGGTGGACGAACCCCCGCCGGCAGATCACCCCCTGCTGGAGTTGGACAATGTCATTTTCACGCCGCACACGGCAGGGGTCACCTTTGATTCCTTTGCCCGCCGCGGCGAATTCATCTTTGCCAATATAGACCGTGTGGCCCGGGGCAAGGAGCCTCTGGCGCGGGTCAACTGATTCAGGTCGGACCGCAGCTTGCCAATTGCACGGCTGTTCCAGATGCAGACGCAGGGAGTGGAAACATGAAACTTGGGTTCAGTTCTTGGGGCATGCCGAATGTGCCCGCGGACACCATTATTTCCAGCTTGGCAGACATGGGGTACGACGGTGTCGAGTTGACCGTGATTCCAGGCTACACCTTGGACCTGGACCATCTGGATGCCGGCTATCGCAGGTACATCCCGGAATTGCTCAAGATGCACAACCTGGAGCTGCCGGCCCTGGCGGGTCACCAGCCCTTGGTGGCCACGGATCCAGACTTGGCGGCGGAGCACATGCGTCGTCTCAAGGGCACGGTGGATCTGGCGGTGGAGTGGGCCCAAAACGGACAGCCCCCTTGCATAGATACCACCGCGGGAGGCAGTCCCGATGCCTGGGACGAACTGGGCGGCTTGCTCATCGACCGCTTGGGGGAACTGGTGGATCATGCAGCTGCAAGGGGCGTGGTCATTGCCATTGAGCCTCATGTCGGCAACATGCTGGACACGCCGCCCAAGGTCCTGCGCCTGCTGGAGCATTTTGACACGCCGCATTTGAAAGTCAATTTCGACATCTCCCACTTCAATGTGATGGGCATTGACATCGAAACCTCAGTCTCTGCCTTGGCTTCCGTCACCGTGCATACGCACGTGAAAGACGAAAGGGGCACGGTGCCGGATTTCGAGTTTCTCATTCCCGGGGAAGGCGAATTCGACTATGTTGCCTATCTCAAGGCCATGGAAAGACATGGCTATGACGGCTATATCTCGGCCGAGATCAGTGTCATGGTGCAGAGGCGAAAGGGATATGATCCCATTCAGGCCGCGGCCCAGACGTATGAGACCTTGAATGGTGCATTCCAGGCCGCGGGCATAGACCGCGGTTGATTTTCACTTTGTATTCAGCCACAGGACAGCTCGTGAACGGCGCCCACAGCATGTTGCAGACCCTGGTCAACAACGATGTGACCGTCTGCTTTGCCAACCCCGGCACGTCGGAAATCTATTCGGTCGGCGCCTTCGACAGGATTCGGGAGATGCGGGGCGTGCTCTGTCTTTTCGAAGGCGTTGCCACCGGCGCGGCCGACGGTTTCGGGCGCATGCGCGGCTGGCCGGCAGCCACGCTGCTGCATTTGGGGCCTGGCCTGGGCAACGGACTGCCAATCTCCACAATGCCCGGCGTGCATTTACCCCCATTGTGAACATTGTCGGTGATCATGCAGTCCATCACCTGGAGCACGACGCTCCTCTGACCTGCGATATCGAAGCCCTGGCCGGCGCGGTGTCCGGCTGGTATCGCTCTTCCCCCAGCGCCCAGCAATTGCCGGCGGATACCGCCGCGGCCGTGCGGGCCGCGCTGGAGCCTCCCGGTCAGGTTGCCACGCTGGCCTTGCCCTCCGATTGCGCCTGGGATCCAGGCGGACCGCCCATCGGCAAGGTGGAGCGACCCTATCCGGCCGCGGTGCCGTCGGAGCGCGTGAGCGAGATGGCCCAACTGCTGCGACACGGCCCCGAAACCGTTCTGCTCATAGGCGGCCCCGCTTTCCAAGAGGAAGGCATCCGCAATGCCCGCCGCGTCGGCAACGCCACCGGAGTGCGCGTGATTGGCGATCGCGTCAATGGCCGCATGGAACGGGGCGCGGGCCGCCCTCTGCTGGAGCGCATTCCCTACGTGATTCCCCAAGCGGTGGAGCTGATGTCCGGGACCAAGCACATGATTCTGGCGGGCGCCACCGTGCCGGTGGGATTCTTTGCGTATCCTGACACCCCCAGCCTCACGGCTCCGCCTGATTGCGAATTCCATGTGTTGGCCGAGGCCCACGAGGATGTGCTGATGGCGCTCTCCATGCTGGTGGAAGAAATCTCGGCGCCAGATGACACGGGGCCGTTGGCTCCGGCCAAAAGGCCCCCGCTGCCTACCGGGGTCATCACCATAGACAAGGTGTGGGCGGCCGTGTCCGCCCTGATGCCGGAAGAGGCCATCGTGTCCGACGAGTCGATCACGTCGGGTCGCGCGGCCATGGGCATGACCCAGGGCGCGCCGCGGCATGACTGGCTGAACATCACCGGCGGTTCCATCGGGCAGGGCCTGCCGGTGGCGCTGGGCGCCGCCATTGCGTGCCCCGAAAGGCAGGTTTTCGCCATGGAGTCGGACGGCTCCGCCCTGTACACCTTGCAAGCCCTGTGGAGCATGGCCCGGGAGAATTGCGACGTGGTGATCGTGATGTTCAACAACGGGGTCTACAAGATTCTGCAAGGAGAACTGGAGCGGCTGTGTCCAGATGCACAAGGGCCGGAAAGCGCCGCCATGCTGGATCTGTCGGACCCCGCTCTGGACTGGGTGCGGCTGTCCGAAGGACTGGGTGTGGAAGCCAGTCTGGCCCGGAACTGCGAGGAACTGTGTGACCAAATGCAGTCCGCCGTACAGGGCAAGGGCCCCCGCTTCATTGAAGTGCGGGTCTGAGGTCGCGGTGGAAACGGAGACCCTGAATCATGGCCAATGAAGGAAACGGCGGCCCGCCGCCGGACGCGGAAGCCTGGCTGGAGCTGTACGAGCGCATGTTCCGTATCCGCTGCTTCGAGGAGAAGGCGAACGACCTCTATGTCCGCGGCCATATGCCCGGGATCACGCACCTCTACATTGGCGAGGAGGCGGTGGCCGTCGGCGTTTGCAGCGTGCTGCGGCCCGACGACTACATCACCAGCACCCACCGGGGACATGGACACTGCCTGGCCAAGGGGGCCGATCTGTATCACATGTTCGCGGAACTGCTGGGTCGGGCGGACGGCTACTGTCGCGGCAAGGGCGGCTCCATGCACATCGCGGACCAGGACACCGGCAATCTGGGAGCCAACGGCATCGTGGGGGGCAGCACCTCCATCGCGGCAGGCGCGGGCCTCTCGGCCAAGTTGCGCGGCACGGACCAGGTGGCCGTGGCCTTCTTTGGCGACGGAGCTCTGGGACAGGGCCAGTTGTACGAATCCATGAACATGGCCCGGTTGTGGCGGCTGCCGGTCCTCTATGTCTGCGAGAACAATCTCTACGGAGAATACACGCCCAACGACCAGACCATCGCCGGCGAAATTCTGGACAGGGCCAGAGCCTTCGACATCGCCGCCCAAGAAGTGGATGGCCAGAATGTCCTGGCTGTGCAACAGGCGGCCCAGCATCTGGTGGACCGCGCCCGCGCCGGGCAGGGCCCCGCATTTCTGCAGTGCACCACCTACCGGTACCGTGGGCACCATGTCGGGGATGTGGACCGGCCCTATCGCAGCCCGGAGGAGGAAAGGGCCTGGGAACAGAATCGGGATCCCCTGCGGAACCTGAGACAAGACCTGACGGCACAGACGCGGACGGATCCCGCAGTGATGGATCAACTGGAGGGCCAGGTGCAGACGGAGATAGAGGACGCCGCCGACCAGGCGTTGGCCGCCGCGGCGCCGCCGGCGACGGAGGTGGGACTGCATGTCTATGCGTAGAATCTCTTTCGGGGACGCCATTCGCGAAGCGATCGACGAAGAGATGGCTCGGGATTCACAGGTGTTCATGATCGGCGAGGATATTGGCGCCGCCGGCAGCGTGTTCAAGATCTTCACGGGTCTGCAGGACACCTATGGCCCCGAGCGGATCATCGACTCTCCCATCTCCGAGGCCGGCATCGCGGGCATCGGGGTGGGCGCGGCGATCACGGGCATGCGTCCCATCGTCGACATCATGTTTGGGGACTTCACCACCATGGTCATGGACCAGATGGTCAACCAGGCGGCCAAGACCCACTACATGTCGGGCGGCAAGCTGACGGTGCCCATGGTGTTGCGCACCACCATGGGAGCGGGCCGGGCTTCCGCCGCCCAGCATTCCCAGTCGCTGCATGCCTGGTTGAGCCATGTGCCCGGCGTGAAGGTGGTGGCGCCGTCCACGCCGCGGGATGCCAAGGGCCTGCTGAAGAGCGCCATCCGAGACGACAATCCCGTCGCCTTTTTCGAGGACAAGATGATGTACGCCTGGCCCGGAGAGGTGCCGGACACGGAATATCTGATCCCTTTGGGGAAAGGGGACATCAAGCGCGAAGGCCAGGACATCACGATCGTGGCCACTAGCAGCATGGTGCACGAGTCCCTGTCCGCCGCCGAGACGCTGGCCTCTCTAGGCATTGCGGCGGAAGTGGTGGATCCCCGGACCGTTTCGCCACTGGACACGGAGCTGCTCATAGCCAGCGCCCGCAAGACCAGTCGGGCGCTGGTGGTGGATGAAGGATGTCAACAATACGGCGTGACCGGGGAAATTGCCTCGGTCATCGCCGATGGCGCCTTCTACTACCTGGATGCGCCGGTGAAGCGCATGGGCGCCATGGACGTGCCAGTGCCCTTTGCCCCCTCCCTGGAGACCGTGACCATCCCGGACGCCGCGGGCATCGTCGAAATGGCCAAGAGCCTTTGCGGCAAGGCCTGAACCAAGACGACCATGGCCCACGACATCATCATGCCGATGTTGGGCATGAACCAGGATACGGGCACGCTGGTGCGCTGGCTGAAGGCGGCGGGCGACCCCGTGGCGCAGGGCGACCCCGTGATTGAAATTGCCACGGACAAGATTACGGTGGAGCTGGAAGCCCCGGCGGCCGGTCGCCTATCCACCCTCCTGGCGGCGGAAGGGGCGGAAGTGCCCGTGGGACAGGCGATGGCGTATATCTTGGCGGAAGGCGAAGAGATGCCTAGCAAGGATCCAGAAACCGGAGCCTTGTCCCCCTTGGATCCATCTCCGGCGGCGCTTTCTCCGGACTCCCGTGTTGAGGCCAGTCCCGTGGCGCGGCGCCTGGCCGCCTCCCATGGCCTGAACCTGTCGGACATCCCCGCGGCCGGTGGCCGGATCGGCCGGCAGGACGTAGAGGCGCATCTGGCCCGGCAGACCCCGTCTGCGTCGCGGAACCCGTTGGCTTCGCCCAAGGCGCGCCGCATGGCGCGCGCGGCGAGCGTGGACCTGGCGCAGGTGTCCGGATCCGGTCCCGAGGGCGCGGTGTTGGCCGCGGACCTGGAAGACCGGACCTCTCCTCCGCCCGCGCGCGCAACCCCGGCCACGGACACCATCGTGCCCAGCCCCAAATGGCAGGTCATGGCCCAGCGGCTCGCCGAGTGCTGGCGGACCGTGCCCCATTTCCATCTTTCCCGTACCGCGGACGCCACGCAGCTACAGGCTTGGCGACAGGCCTGTCGGGAGAAGTATGATCAGCGAGTCACCGTGACCGATCTGCTGGTCAAGATCTTGGCCGCGTCGCTGCGGGAGCATCCCGCCCTCAATGCCAGCTGGCAGGAGGAGGGCGCCATTTTGCGCCACCAGGAGGTCAACATCGGGCTCGCGGTCGCGGTCGCGGACGGTCTGCTGGTACCGGTGATCCGGCAGGCGGATCATCGGTCCGTGACGGAGATCGCGGTGGAACGGGAACGGCTGGTGACCGCGGCGCAGGCAGACACGCTGGCCATGGCGGATCTGGAAGGTGGCACTTTCACCGTGACCAATCTGGGCATGTTTGGCGTGGAGCGGATGAATCCGATCATCAAGCCGCCCGAGGCGGCCATTCTCGGGGTTGGCGCAATCAAGGAGCAGGTGACGCCCGTAGAGGGCCAGCCCGCGATCCGGCCTCTCATGGACCTGACTCTGGGCTGCGATCACCGCGCCTTGGAAGGGGCCACGGTCTCCCGTTTCCTGCAGACCTTCGTGTCCTATCTGGAAGCGCCCTTGCTGCTGCTGGACTGACATGATGAAAGGCGCCGACATGACCCTGAGCTGCCTGCCTGTGTCCCTGTATGGCGCGCTTCAGGCCGGCGCCATGACTCTGGGGGATTGGTTTGCGCTGGCCCATCGAGCCGGATACGATGGCGCGGACATCAGCGTGGCCCATTTGGATTCGCTGGATCCAGGCTATCTCCGCGGTCTTCGGGACCAGGCGGCGGCCCGTGACGTCCAGATTCCCATGCTGGTGACTTATTCCGACTTTACCCATCCCGACGCGGCCCGCCGGGCCGCGCACTGGCTCCGCTTGCAGCGGGAAATCGAGGCGGCGGTCCATTTGGGAGCCCGCTACGTGCGTCTGACGGCCGGACAGGCCTATCCAGGGGTGACCGAGACGGAAGGATTGGCTTGGGTCATGGCCGGACTGCGACAGGCGGGGGAGTGCGCCCGGGCCTGGGGCGTGCGTCCACTGTACGAAAATCACGTGCGCGGCTCGGTCTGGACCTGGAACGACTTCACCCAGCCACTGCACCGCTGCCAGACAGTGGTGCAGGGCGTGATCCGCGGGTCCCGTGCGTTGGGGTTGCTTTTTGACACCGCCAACAATCTGGCCCTGTTGGACGATCCCCTGGAGCTGCTGAACTCCTGTCTGGACGGCACGGTCGCCATTCACTTGGCGGACATCGAGGCCCGGGGATCCTTTCGGGCGGCGCGGCTGGGAGAGGGCGTCAGTCCTCATCGGCAGGTCCTGGAGACCTGTATCCAGGTGGGCTGGCGCGGGCTGATCAGCGTGGAGGAGGCCAGCGGGAACGGAGCCGAGGGAATCTGCCAGGCGCGGCGCTACGCCGACCGGATATGGGAGGAGGCCGGCGGCGCCCCGCGCCCGCGGGCCTCGGATGACCATGAGAAAAAAATCAATAGGAATCACCCGAAGGGGAAGAGATGACCGTTGACATTGGCTTTATGCTGACTGGCAAGGTGATGATTGTGACGGGAGCCGGCAAGGGTATCGGCAAGTCCATCGCGGAGACCGCCGCCCGGTTTGGGGCCGACGTGGCCTTGGGAAGCCGCACCGTGGCGGAATGCGAAGAGACAGCGGAACAGTGCCGGGCCTTGGGGCGCAAGGCGTTTGTCGCACACCTCGATGTAGCCGATCGGGAGAGCATCCAGGGCTTTGTGGCCCAGACGCTGGAACGGTTCGGACGCGTGGACAGCCTGGTCAACAACGCTGGCTACAACGTGCCCAAGCCGGCGCTGGAATACACCGAGGCGGAGTTTGATCAGATTTCGGACATCAACTTCAAGGGGGCCTTCTTCATGTCCACGGCCTGTGCCGAGGCCATGATGGACAGAGGCGTCGCGGGCAGCATCGTCACCATTAGTTCCCAAGTGGGGGTGGTAGGGGGACCGTTGCGCTCCATCTATGCGGCGGCCAAGGGCGCGGTGGGCCAGTTCACCCGGTCCCTGGCCCTGGAATGGGCAGCCCATGACATCACGGTGAACGCCGTGGCCCCGACCTTCACCCGCACGCCACTCCTGGAGGCCAGCATCAAGAGCAGCCCCGACTTCGCCAAGAACCTGGAGAAGGTTCCCATGGGGCGCATCGCGGAGCCGGAGGAGATCGCCGGCGCCGTAATCTTCCTGGCGTCCAGCGCCGCGCGCATGGTGACCGGTCAGGTGCTCTGCGTCGACGGCGGCTATACCGCGATCTGAAAGATCCAGAGAGAGCATGCATTCGTTGGCAGGAGACAGACATGGCTGACAAGATCAGGGCAGCGGTGATTGGAGCCGGGGGCATTTCAGATCAGCACATTCGCGGCTACTTGGACACGCGGCGGTACGAGATCGTGGCCTTGGCCGATCTGCATCCCGCCGCCATGGAGGAGAAGAACGAGCGGTTCGGCATCCAGCCGGCCCATTTCACGGACGCCCGCCAGATGCTGGACGAGGTGAGACCGGACGTGGTCTCCGTCTGCACCTGGCACGCGGGCCACGCGGAATGGACCATCGCCGCCGCGGCGCGGCGACCCAAGGCCATCCTGTGCGAGAAGCCCATGGCCGACTCCGTGGGTCACGCCGAGCAGATGATCATCGCCTGCCAGCGCAACGGAGTCAAGCTGGCCATTGGCCATCAGCGACGTTTTCTGCCTTCGTACACCCTGGCCCGCGCCATGATCAAGGAAGGACGCATCGGGGACGTGCGGCTCATTCAAAGTTTCGCCGGGGCCGGGCTGCCCAACTTCGCTTCGCACCAGACGGACATGTACCGCTATCTGTTGCACGAGGACGAATGCGCCTGGGTCATGGGCAACGTGGAACGCAAGACGGATCAGTACGAACGCAATACCCGCATCGAGGATCGTGCCGTCGGAGTCTTCGGTTTTCAGGGCGGGGCCCAAGCCCTGATTCTGAGTGATCTGCTGCCCATCATCTTCCAGGGAGCCTTCATCTACGGCACGACCGGCGTCATCAACCTGACCACGTCGGATCTGCAGCTGTCCAACGCCGAAACCCGGGGCGTCTGGGAACGGCATGCGCCGGACGGCAAGTTTTACGAGGTGGAGCGAATGGGCGACCGCTTCGAGTGGGTGGAGGGCGGCGCGGCACAGGCCGACGGTCTGGCCGACTGGGTGGAAGGGCAGGAGCCCTATCGCAGCGACGGCATGGATGGCTACAAGGCCCTGCAAATGGTGCATGGCATTTACGAGTCCGCGCGCATGCACGAACGCGTCATGCTGCCGTTGCAGACCCGGGTCAATCCCTTGGACATCATGGTGGAGACGGGGCACTTGACGCCGGAACGGCCTGGTCGCTATGACATCCGGGCCATGAGGCTGCGCGGCGAAAACATGCACGCCGACTTCGCCTTGGACGCCGTCCCCTAGCCTCCATCCCCATTCTTGTTCACTCTTTGACTTTTGGAGCACAATCCTATGAATGTCCTGCGCGCCGCCCAGGTCGGCACCAAGCACGGCCATGCGGCCGGCAAACTGCAATCCTTGCTGGAGAATCCCCAAGTGGAGGTGGTCGGGGTCTTCGAACCGGACGCCGCGCAACGGGCCCGCTGCGCGGATCACGCCCCCTATGCAGGGCAGCGTTGGTTTGACTCGCTTGACGAGATCCTGGAAGACTCTTCCATCGCGCTGGTGGCCTCCGAAGGAGCCAACAGCGAAAGCCTGCCCCAAACCGCCGCCTTGGTACAGGCCGGCAAGCATGTCTGGTACGACAAGCCGGCGGGCCAGAACTGGACGCAGTGGGAAAAGGTGGTGGCCCAGGCCCGCAGTCAGGGCACGGAATTGCAGATGGGCTACATGCTGCGCTACCACAACGGCTTTCGGCAGATCGCCGAATGGACGCACTCCGGTTTCCTGGGTCATGTGTTTGGGTTGCGGGCCCACATGTCCACCTCCGTCGGTCTGGAGCAGCGCGCGCGGGTGGCGGTCCATCCCGGAGGCATCTTCTACGATCTGGCCAGCCATATGCTGGATCAAGTGGTGTGGCTGCTGGGACGTCCACAGACGATCACATCCTTCTTTCGAAACGACACCGGTCTGGTGCCGCAGTTCAGCGACAACACGCTGGGAGTCTTCGAATACGAAAATGCCATGGCCCTGATCGACATCGCGGCCATGGAACCCAAGCCCAATGCGCGCCGTTTCGAGGTCTACGGCACGGAAGGCAGCGCCATCATCCTGGAACCCTTTGAACCGGCCACCCGGATTCGGCTGGCCTTGACGGAGGACCGGGAAGGATTCTCGGCGGGAGAGACGATCGTCCCGGTGGAGCCCCAGACCCGCTACGCCCTCTACGTGCTGGAACTGGAGGCCTTGCTGGCCGCCATCCGAGGCGAAAGGGAAAGGGATCGGCCCTATGATCACGAATTGCTGGTGCAGGAGACTCTGCTGCGCGCCATTGGCGAAATCGCCTGACCTACATTGGGACCTCGGGATGGAGGAGGGATCATGACCGAAACCATTCGACTGGCCATTGTCGGCTGCGGCGGCATGGGGCATCGACACCTGCGCGGTCTGCAGGAACTGGCGAACCATGATCTGCTGGAACTGGAGCTGGTGGCGGTCTGCGATCCGGTCACGGAGAACGCGGAATCCCTGGCCATGGAGGCCGCAGCCGCGCTGGACATCGCCCCGGCCGTGGTCGCCCGCATGTCCGAACTGCCGGCGCTGGGCGTGCAAGCCCTCGATCTGACTTCGCCGCCCGCCCTGCATCACACCCTCATTGAAGAGGCGGTCGCGGCGGGCATTCATGTCCTGACCGAGAAACCCGTAGGGCTGACCGTAGCGGCCGCCCAGCGTATTTGCGCGGCGGCCGCCGCCAGTTCGTGCGTGGTCAGCGTCGCGGAGAACTATCGACGGGATCCGGTCAACCGCTGGGCCAAGGCCCTGCTGGACGCGGATGTCATCGGCGCTCCGCGACTCATGATCATGAATTCCGTGAGCGGCCGGAATCACATGCAGATCACGACCTGGCGGCATGTGAAGAGGCAAGGCGGCATCTTGGTGGACATGGGAGTCCACTATGGCGACATCATGGAGTTCTTCCTGGGCCCTGCCGTTGCGGTGTATGGCCAGACGAGGCTGCACGAGGCGGTGCGCATCAACAGAAGGAGTGAACAAGACTTGGGTGTGCTCGGCAATCCGGGCGGAGCGTATTCTCGCTGGCAAGCCCAGATGCCGGAAACCTTCGTGCCCGATGCGGAAGACGCCTTGTATGGCACGGTCGTCTTTGCCAACGGAGCCGTGGCGCAGTTTTCCGAGGATCACGCGGGGTGGGGCAAAGGTCATTGGCAGCGGTCCATCCACGGTGGCAAGGGCTCTTTGGATCTGCCGCCCGATCGCACCGGCCAGCCTCTGGTGGTGCATGTGGATGGTCAGGAGCCGGTGGTCGGCGATGCCGTGCTGGACCTGGCGCCAGATTTCAGTTTGGACCCCGTGACCGCGACCCTCTTTGGTGGATCCCGAGTGATTGCCTACGACCTTGCATTCCCTGAGGTGGATCGCAAGCTGCTGGCCGTGGAGTATGCCGAATTCGCCGGCGCCATCCAGGGTCGGCATGGCATTGAAGTGGATGCCGTGCAAGGCACCCGCGCGCTGGCGGTGATTTACGCCATGCTCGAATCGGCGGAGGCGGGCCGAGCTGTGTCCTTGGCGGAAGTGTTGGACGGGTCCGTAGCCGCCTACCAGACCGACATCAACGAAGATCTGGATCTATAGTCAGGATGCCAGTGGCCTCTCCTCTGTCCCCCCATGCCGTCTGCGAGTTTGCTGTCCCGAGTGGGTGAACCCACGGATCTGGAGCCTGCTTCTCTGCGCCGGGCTTTGTACCGCTTGCAGCCTTGGTCAATTCATTGTTCCGTCGCCGGCCTCCTCCCCTGCCAGGCCTGATCTGCAAGTTGGCGTGGGTTGCGACAAGGTGCGCCTGCGGTCGGCCCCCGAGGACAGAAGTCCCGGCGTGTCGGTAGACCTGCGGGAAAAGGCGGCCCTGACCCGGTTGCCTGCGGCGTAGCCCTGTCTTGTCTAGGGCTGCCCTACAGGTGGCGTGAAAACGCCGCGAATGACACAGGCCACACGTTGACATTGCCGGATCTGCCAGCCGGACCTTTCCAGCATGCCCGCGGTGTCTCGATTGGGATGACAGCCGTCGAGTCGGGCCGACCACCAAGGCTGTATGGCATGGGCCAACCAGGCGCCACCGCGGCTCAGCGGCAGCACGTGCTCCATGAGCGCGCATGAGCCTGTCGGCCGGAGCGTCCGTTGCATCTCCCCCAGCGCCTCCTGCGGATTCGATACGCTGCACAGCGTCAGACAGGATAGGACAGCATCGAAAAAATCTGTCGGGAAAGGCAGCGCCTGGGCGTTCCCCTTCTGGACCCGGATCCGGGCTGGACTGGATTGCGCGGCGGCCAAGGCCATCCGGCAACGGTCCAGATCCTTCTCGATGGCCCAGACTTCGCAGCTGGGATGGTAGTGACGAAAGGTGGGGCCCATCCCACAGCCGATCTCCAGCACGCGGCCGCGCAGAGGAGCGATCAATTGGGTCCGCCAGTTCCAGATGGCCCATCGAGGCCCGTCGTAGTCAGGGGCTTGCACAGGGGACAGGGGCAATGTTTTTGACAGTCATGCCATGGAAAGCACAGACCAGGTTGGACAGATAGTAGCGGACAATGGCGGCATTGGCCTCATATCGACTCGACGCCGTGGATTGCGTGTCACTGGATTGGGGGATGCATGGCCTGTTATTATCTCCAGAAGCCCGCCCGGCGGCCGAAATGCGATCTCTCCGCAAGACTTGGCGGTGTTCACGACCTGCCTTGGGGACAAGGTCTTCGAGAGGGAGCAGTGAGAGGAACTCATGTTCGACAAATTGACCGCGGCGATTGCAAAAATCAAGGAAAGCAGGACCGTGTACGGGGCGGAATTGAGCCAGAGCGAGAGCCAGACTCGCTATGTCTTGGTGGACCCCTTGCTCAGGGCGCTGGGCTGGGACACGGCCAACTTGACACAGGTAAGAACGGAATATCCCTTGAACAAGTGGAAAGCCGACTATGTATTGATGGGCGAAAGGGAAGACACGCCCGTCGCCGTCATTGAAGTGAAAAAACTGAATCATGAATTGAGAGACACAACCTTGCAGGTCATCCAGTACGCCACATGGGGAGGCATCCCATATGCCCTGCTTACGGATGGCAACAGATGGCAGGTTTTCGATGTTTTCAAGGGTGTTCCCTTTCCGCAAAATCAATTGCTTGATCTGCGACTTGACCATGAAGCCGTATCGGATTGCTGTCTGTCACTGCTGCTGCTGTGGCGACCCAACCTGTCGGTTTCACCCCCCAAGAAGGCACAGAAACCGCGGTTTGTCTCATTCGGCGATCCCGCAGACCAGGAAGACAACGAAAACCGCGATCGGGTTCCCCTGCCTCTGGACAGTGTCTGGACCCCTTTGACGGAGTTGACAGGTACAGCGGGAGAAAAAGAAAGGAGGCCCGTTCTCATCCGCTATGCCGATGGCACGGAGTTTCCTGTCTCGCATTGGTACCAGCTGGTGGTGCACACGACCACTTGGCTGTATGGCAAAGGATCTCTGATTGGGAAAACGCCCATCAAGGCCAGTAGAAGACGGTACATCGTAAGTGAACAACCTGTGCATGCCGATGGAAAGGCATTTACTCGGTCCAAGGTGGCACCTTCCACCA
The DNA here is from genome assembly GCA_963422415.1 of Caldilineaceae bacterium. Taxonomy (GTDB): domain Bacteria; phylum Chloroflexota; class Anaerolineae; order Caldilineales; family Caldilineaceae; genus Bin34. Next base: position 236,208 of record OY729430.1, on the reverse strand, counting down.
ATCTGCATGTGGAGATCAATGTCTCCGGGCGTCAGGCTGTCCAACGCTCGCTTGTCTTGTTGGAGCATTGCCACGAGGATCCCCAAAAGGTCATGGTGAAGCATTGATGGTTGTGGCGGCGGAGGGAATCTTCATCCTCTTGCTATGGCGGACATCGGGAGTTGGGGACATTGGCTCTGCCGGGTTTTCAACTTGACTTGGCAACCGACGTGAAATTGCGCGACAGGGACCCCCAAGCGCGCCAGATGGACACGATGGTCTTGCCCTGCAGCCGGAACCGGTCTGGACAACGATCCTCCGGTCTCTGCACACGGGAATTGGGGAAGGCAATACTTAGGTCCAGGTCGTCCGCTGCAGGGTTTTTACCGTCAACGCAACTGCGCCATGCCACCTTGCCTGCGTACCCGACCGCAGCATAGGGTGTGACGGAGGCCGGCACGTGTCTGGGCTCTGGTTGCCCCTAGTCCTGGAATGACCTCTGCCAGAATCGGTCGTTCAGGGGATAATCCAGGATACTCGATTGAATTTCAGACTCCAGGTGGCTGTGCAATGTCTCAATTCCGTCTCAAGCAAGGCATGGTGTGTGCCCCGCAACCCTACGCCGTGGATGCGGGTATCGCGGTACTGGCCCAAGGCGGCAACGCCGTGGATGCGGCGTTGGCCGCGGCGTTGGTACAGGGCGTGGTGGATCCACACATGTGCGGGCCGGGAGGGTACATGCTGCTCACGCAGTACAGGCCGTCACGGGGACAAGCGGAGACTCTTGACGGTCCGGCGTTGGCCGGTTCCCTGACCCATCCCCGCATGTGGGAAGACCGCTATCTGCGCCCCAACCCCATGGGCTGGGGGTTTTTCCTGAAAGGCCATGTCAACAGTGTGGGATACACCTCCATTTGCACTCCGGGCTCCCTCAAGGGCTTTCAGCGCATGCAGGAAAAATGGGGCACTCTGCCGTGGGCCGATCTCTTCCCCACCGCCATAGCCATGGCGGAGGAAGGGCACAAGATCATGCAGCGCACGGCCCATGTCTGGCTGCGCCAGCCGGAGCAGCCAGAGGAACTGACGCCGCTGGATGCCATCCAGCGCAATGCGGAGGCTTCCCGCCTTTATTTGCATCCAGACGGCACTCCCTATCGAGTGGGTCAATGGTTCCGCAATCCAGACTACGGCATGTCGTTGCGCCATCTGGCCCGGCACGGCGCGGACGACTTCTACCACGGGGAGATCGGCGATCGCATGGCCCGGGACTTGGCTCGACACGGAAGCCATGTCACCCACGTGGATCTGCAGGGTTATGCCTTGCCTCCCGCAGACGGAGTCAAGGGATCCTTTGGAGAGTATGAAATCGCTTCGGCTCCTGCCCCCCACGGGGGGCCCACCCTGATCGCCATCCTCAACATCATGGAGACCTTCCGGGACGAGCCGGGCCTGGCCCCGGACAGTCCGCGTTTCCTGTACCTTCTGGGCATGGCCATGAAGGCCGCGTTTGCGGACCGCAATCCCTACATGGCGGATCCTCGTTGCGAGGAGGTGCCCTTGGACTGGATGATGTCCAAGGAACGGGCGGTGCATTGGCACGATGTCATTGTCCGGGAAGATCCCATCCACGTGTCCTTTGCGGCTTCGGGATCGCCCGACACCACTCATGTGACCACCGTGGACAAGTGGGGTCATTGCGTGGCCTTGACTCACTCTCTGGGCTCTTCCAGCGGTGTCATCACCCCGGGGCTGGGCTTCATGTACAACAATTCGATGGTGAATTTCCATCCGCTGCCCGGTCGCCGCAATTCCATTGCGCCCGACAAGGCCCGCACCACCGGCATGGCTCCCACCATTGTGACGCGACAAGGCCAGCCCGTGTTGGCGTTGGGCGCTCCAGGCGCCACTCGCATTCTGAATTCCGTGGCGCAGGTGATCCTCAATTGCCTCATGTTCGGCATGGATGTCGCCGCCGCGGTGGACGCGCCGCGCATTGATTGCCAGGGGGATGCGATTCAGGTCCAGGCCCGGGTGCCGCAAAGGGTCTGCGACGAAATCGTGCAGTGGCATCCCGTGACCCGGCTCGCCTACAGCCGCGGCGGGCTGGCCCTGGTGCATGCCATTGCCATCGACCCGGCTACGGGCACGGTGACCGGAGCCGCGGATCCTGGATCCGATGGCTTGGCCGCAGGCATCTGAGTTTCCTCCCTGCCGCCGTTCGGTTTTCCCGAGCGGAAGACCAGGCTTTCTTTCCCAGGAATCCCGGCCCTCTGAGTACAATCGGGCATTGCCACAAGTTTGCGGGAGACGACCCAATGCCTTTGACCGATCTGGATCGACGTGCCGTTGACACGATCCGTATGCTCGCGGTGGATGCCGTCGAGCAGGCCAACTCCGGACATCCCGGAATGCCGATGGGCATGGCCTTGCCGGCCTATGTGCTGTGGACTCGATTCATGCGGCACAGCCCCTCCAACCCGGCATGGCGCAACCGGGATCGATTTGTGCTGAGCGCCGGCCACGGCTCCATGCTGCTCTACAGCCTGCTGCACTTGACGGGGTATGATCTGTCGCTGGCCGAATTGCGAAACTTCAGGCAATGGGGCAGCGCTACACCGGGCCATCCCGAACGGGGGGACACGCCGGGCGTGGAGACCACCACCGGCCCTCTGGGACAGGGCTTCGGCAATGGGGTCGGCCTGGCGCTGGCCGCCGCCTTCCTGGCCCATCGGTACAACCGTCCCGATTTCCCCCTGATCCGTCACTTCGTCTATGGCATCGTCAGCGACGGCGATCTGATGGAGGGCGTGGCCAGCGAGGCGGCCAGCTTGGCGGGCCATCTGCGCCTGGGCCGTATCATCTATCTCTATGACGACAACCGCATCACCATTGACGGCGGCGCGAATCTCAGCATGTCCGAGGACTGGGCCAAGCGGTTTGCATCCTATGGGTGGCACGTGCAAGCGGTCGATGGCCTGGATGCGGACGGCATTGACGCCGCCATCCGGCAGGCCCAGGCGGACAAGCGGCCCAGCATCATCGGCTGCAGGACGACAATCGGCTACGGGAGTCCGAACAAGAGTGGCACTTCGGCCTCGCACGGCGCTCCGCTGGGCGCCGCCGAGGCGGCGCTGACCCGGGCTGAACTGGGTTGGGCGGACCAGCCGCCTTTCCATGTGCCGACCGACGTGACGGAACACATGAGTCAAGCGATAGCTGCCGGCCGGCGGGCGGAAGCCCACCACCGGCGGCTACTGGACGACTATGGTGTGGCCCATCCGGCCGCGGCGGCGGAGCTGCAGGCGGTCCTGTCCGGGCACTTGCCGACCGACTGGGCCGCCATCCTGCCGGTTTTCGAGGTCGGCGCCAGCGATGCCACCCGCAATGCCTCGGGGAAGGTCATCAACGCCTTGGCGCCCCATTTGCCCACGCTGCTGGGTGGCAGCGCGGATCTGGCCGGCAGCACCAAGACGGACATCAGCGACAGTTGCGACTTTGCCGCCGACAACCGGGCGGGCCGCAACCTGCGCTTCGGCGTGCGGGAGCATGGCATGGCCGCCGTGCTCAACGGCATGGCTCTCTATGGGGGCGTCATACCCTATGGCGGCACCTTCCTGGTCTTCTCCGACTACATGCGCGCCAGCATGCGCCTGGCGGCCCTGATGGGCCTGCGCGTAATTTATGTATTGACCCATGACAGCATTGGCCTGGGCGAAGACGGTCCGACGCACCAGCCGATCGAGCACCTGGCCGCCTTGCGTGCCATACCCAACATGACCGTCATTCGCCCCGCGGATGGAGTGGAGACAGGAGAAGCCTGGAAAGCGGCTCTGACCAACACCGCGGGGCCCACCGTATTGGCCTTGACCCGCCAGAATGTGCCCAACTGGCCCCATGCGAACGCCTATCGGGAAGGCAACACGGGGGCCCGGCAGGGGGCGTATGTCCTCCACGAACCGGCAGGGCCATGTCAAGTGGTTCTGATTGCCAGCGGCAGCGAAGTGAGCGTCGCCAAGGAGACGGCCGACATGCTGGCGGCATCCGGCGTACAGGCCCGGGTGGTCAGCATGCCCAGCTGGGAACTGTTTGCGCAACAGCCCGTGGCCTATCGACAGGCAGTCTTGGGCGCGGATCTGCCGCGGGTGGCCATAGAGGCCGGCTCCCCCATGGGATGGGAACGCTGGGTGGGCAATGACCCCCAGAGGGGACTGATCCTGGGTTTGGACCGGTTTGGGGCCAGCGCACCCTACGAAACCCTGTACGCGCAGTTCGGTCTGGACGCGACCAGCCTAGTCCAACGCATCCGCGAGTTCTTGGGCTGACGACATGGCAACTTGCATTGAGGTCCTGTCGCAAGAGTGGCAGACTCTACGGCAGTGGGTGCGTGCCACGCGCCAAAACCATGCGCTGGAGCATGCCACGCTGCACCTGTTGGCGCAACGCGGGGCTCTTTCGGAAGGAGGAGGGGTCAGCGATCCGGGGGGCTTTACCCTCATGGGCGACATGAGCCTGTCAGCCACGGAGACGGCGGCCACGGCGGCGCTGTCCGCCCTGCAAGCGGGAGAATCGGAACTGGCCATTCATCCCCAATGCGGATCCAACCTCTTGACGCAGGCCCTGTTGTGCCTGTGCGTGGCCCTGCTGTTTCTGGAGCCTCGGCGCAAACGCACGTTTCCGGGGCTGGTGGTGGCCCTGTGCGGCTTTCTGGCCGCCATTCTGGGAGGCCGTGTCCTAGGGCCGCATGTGCAGCGGTATACCACTCTGTCCGACCTGTCTGACCGTGCCGTGCAGGATGTGTTCCCGATTTCCGTGCTGGGACTCAGGGGGCTGCGAGTAGTGACAAAAGCCCGCCCATGATTTATCTCTGTCTGCAGCCCAATCCCTTTCGCTATCGGCTCTGGCTGCAGAATCTGAAGCGGCGACTGGACCCCGATATGGCGGATTTCAATTTCCTCCGGCTGGACGGGGCCACGGTCACGGCCGCCGCGGTGGGGGATGCCGCCGCGGTGATGCCCATGATGTCCGATGTCCGCATTGTGGAGGTGGGAGGTCTGCTGGACCGGCTGCGCGCCATTCTCCAGCGGGGGGAGGCAAGGCGCAAGGAACAGGCCCGCGGCGAGTGCACTGCATTGCTGACAATCCTGCGAGATCTGCCTGTGGAGACGATTCTGGTGCTCATGGAGCCGGAATCCTCCCGCTCCAAGGATTGGAGGTCCCGCTTTGGGACGCTGGACAAACAGGACAGGGAGTTTCTGGCGGATCTGAAGGCCCGCGAGGCATTGGCGGTGGTGTCTCTGGACACTCCGGAACAGGCAGATCTGATCCAATGGATGGAACGACGCGGGGCCGAGAAGGGTCTGACCTGCAACCCGGACGCCTTGTGGGCGCTGGGACAGCGGGTCGGTCACGACCTGCAGCTGCTGGATCTGGAAATGGACAAGCTGGCGGCCTATGCAGATGGCGCCTCGTTGACCGCGCCGGAGGTGGAGGAGCTGGTCGCGGACTACCGGGAAGAACCAATCTGGCAACTGGCCGATGCCGTGTTTTCCCAAGCGCAAGGCAAGGCCATGCGCTCTCTGGCGCACCTGGAGGCGCAGGGATTCACGCCCTATCACATTCTGGGTACCTTGAGCACGCAACTGCGCCTGCTGGCCGCCGTCAAGATGGGCAATGCCTCCGACGAGGTCATCGCCTCCGCCCTGAAGGTGCATCCCTACGCCATCCAGAAGGCCAGGCGGAAGGCCCATCGTTTTTCCCGAGACCGGATCCTGTATCTCTGCGATTTGCTGCAGGAGGCGGATTACGCCATGAAGTCTCGGTCCCATCCGGAACAGATTCTGGAAGCGCTGATAGGCCGCCTGCTCATGCCCGCCCTGTGGGAGAGCGCCTGAGAGCGCCTGCCGCCTTCGTTGCGGGGGCAGGACTGGCATGTTTCTGACCCGTCTCAAGCTCACCCAATTTCGCAACTTTGCAGAGCAGGAACTGGTATTCGACCGGCCCTTCACCGTCCTGCAGGGACCCAATGGGGCCGGCAAGACCAACTTCCTGGACTCGATTTGCTATCTCGCGACCTGCAAGTCCCACAAGTCCCAGACAGATTCTCATTCCATCAACCGGGCAGCCTCTTCTCCGGCGCTGTCCTTCTTTGAAATTCAAGGCACGGTGCGGGATCCGGACGGCTACGAACAGGCGCTGCGGGTCTTCTACGGGCCGGGACAGACCGATGACCGGGAACGCAAGATTCTCGAGGCGGATGGTCTGCGACGGCGTGCCATGGACATGATGGGCCGATTGCGGGTGATCCTTTTCATACCCAACGACACGCGCCTGCTCTCGGAAGGACCCAGTGTGCGACGCCGAGCGCTGGACATAACTCTCTGTCAAACGGACAAGACATACTTCGGGGATCTATTGCAGTACCAACGGGTCATGCGCGAACGGAATGCTCTGCTGAAGCGACTGCGGCAACAGGGAAACGGCGTGGGTGGCAAGCGGCTGACGCAGGAAACGGCCTACTGGAATGAAGCCTTGGTCCATCATGGCGCCAAGGTCATGCAGGCTCGGGCGGGCTGGCTGCGGCTGCTGGCCGCCAAGGCTCCGTCCTATCAGGCCCAGATGACGGGAGGCATGGAAGAGTTGGGATTGACATACAAGCCCTCCGTGCGCGCCACCCCCTCCCACGTGGAAGACTTGGCGGAGGTGTCTCGGGCAGACTGGGAAGAAGCCTTTGTCCGTCGGCTGCAGGAGTCCCTGGCCACGGATCTGACCAGAGCCGCTACCGGTGTCGGGCCGCATCGGGACAATGTGGAATTTCGCAGCAATGGTCTGCTGCTCAGCGAATACGGCAGTCGGGGCCAGCAACGCACAGCCATCGTGGCCTATCGCCTGGCGGAAGCGGCAGGCATCGAGGAACGATGCCAAGAGGCTCCACTGCTGTTGCTGGACGATGTGATGAGCGAATTGGACCCGATGCGCCAAGCCACGGTGGTGGAGACGGTGCACAAGGCCAACCAGGTGATCATGACGACCACGGACTGGGATCAGTTTCCCCAGATCTTCCTGGAAAGCGCCGCTTGCTGGACGGTGCGGGACGGTGCGTTGCAGCCGGTCTAGGGCTCGTCGGAATCGGGAGCTTTCCAAGCTTCACGCACCACGGCCTCGGCCAACACCTGGTTGGACGCTGTCAAGGGCCAGGGCACATCTCCGTCCTGCAGGACCAGCGGCAACTCGGTACAGCCCAGCAAAAACACTTCGGCCCCACGCACGGCCAGGTCCTGGCACATCCTTTGCAGCCTGGATCGGGAATCCGGGCTGGGCCCGATGGCCTTGATTCCCGCCGGGCCATAGATGATCTGCATCAGCAATTCGATGTCTGACTTTTCCGGCGTCAGGCATTGCAGCCCCGTCGCCGTCAACGCTTTCTGATACAGACCGCACGCCAAGGTGCCGGATGTGGCCAGCACGCCCACGGTCACGGCAGCGCCATGGCTTTTCCGGATGGCTTGGGCAGTCTCGTCGATCATGTCCAGCACCGGACAGGAGACAACCGACAACAGTCGAGGCAGATAATGGTGGGCTGCATTGCAGGGGATGGCAATGAGTTCCGCCCCCTGGGCCGCCAGTTTCCGGATCCCGGCCTGCAGCAGCGGCAGCGGATCTGGGCCTCCTGCCAGAATGGCCGCCGTGCGATCCGGAACCGCCGGATTGCTTTCGACCAAGATGTGCAAGTGTTCCTGATCCGCTTGGGCCGGCGTGGCGCGCACGATCCGCGCAAACAGATCCGCCGTGGCGGCGGGTCCCATGCCTCCCAAGATGCCTACAATGCGTCCCGGCGCGGTCATCCGACTGGCGCCGACGGTCAGGCGCGGACGTGCATCTGGCCCTGCACCACCCACTTATAGCTGGTCAGGGCCTCCAGACCCAAGGGGCCGCGTGCGTGCAGTTTCTGCGTGCTCACGGCTACCTCGGCCCCCAGTCCAAATTGGCCGCCATCATTGAAGCGGGTGCTGGCATTGACAAAAACGGCCGAGGAATTCACCTCGTCCACGAAGCGGGTGGCATTGTGCAAGTCGTTGGTCAGAATGCCATCGGAATGATTCAGGCTGTGAGTCTGAATGTGGACAATCGCCTCGTCCATGGTGTCCACTACCTTGATGCCTAGGATCAAGGACATCCATTCCACCGCAAAGTCCTCTTCGCGAGCCCGCTGCACCTTGGCCCCGTTGCCGTGTCCATCCAAGGTGGCCATAGCATCCGGAGTCATCCGCATTTCCACGCCGCAGGCCGCCATGCGTTCGGCCAACTTGGGAATGAATGCGTCCGCGATGGCGCGGTGAACGAGCACGGTGTCCAATGCATTGCAGACACTGGGCCGCTGCACCTTGGCGTTTTCAATCACTTTCAGGGCGCCCATCTGATCCACGGATGCATCCACAAAATAGTGGCAAATGCCGATGCCGCCGGTGATGACCGGCATGGAGGCCTGGTCCCGGCACAGCTGGTGCAGGGCGGCCCCGCCGCGGGGAATGATCATGTCCACATAGTCGTCCATCCGCAGTAGTTCCGTTACGTAGGCCCGATCCGGGTTCCCGACCGTTTGCACGGCCCCCGGATCGATTCGGGCTTTCTCCAGACCGGCATGGACGACCTGCATCAGGGCCTGGTTGCTGTGTTGAATGTCGCTGCCGCCGCGCAGGATGACGGCATTGCCGGTCTTCAGGCAGAGAGCGGCAATGTCCAAGGTCACATTCGGACGGGCCTCGTAGATGACACCGATCACGCCAATCGGAATGCGCCGGCGCGAGAGCCGCAGCCCATCCTCCCGTTCCGAGCCGTCCAGCGTAGTCCCGACCGGATCCGGCAACTGCACAACGGCCCGCATGTCCGCCTCGAGGCTGTCCAGCCGTTCCGGCGTCAACAGCATGCGATCCAGCAGGCTGGCCGCAACGCCTTTCGCGTGGCCGGCGTCCATGTCCATGCGATTGGCTTTCAGAACCATTGGCTGCTGTTGGTGCAGTTCATCGGCAATGCAGCGCAAAGCCGCGTTTTTGGCTCCGGTGGAGAGAGCGGCCAGATGCCGGCTGGCCAGCTGGGCCGTCCGCCCCATTTGCTGCATGTAGGGGGAAAGCGAGGTCATACCGTCCGATTCCACAAAAAACGCAATGGGCAAGGCATTACAACAGTATCAGATCGTTGCGGTGAATGGTAGCGTCTCCGTAGTCATATCCTAGGATGGCCTTGATTTCCTGGGACTGGCGGCCCTTGATTTGGTCCACTTCGGAGCTGGCGTATCGGGCAATGCCGTGGGCGAATCCCGGCTGACCGTCCTGACCAACCAGGACCACCACATTGCCGCGGCGGAACTGGCCTTTTACCTCCGTGATGCCTGCGGGCAACAGACTGGTGCCACGATTGACCAGAGCGTTGCGGGCGCCTTTGTCCACTACCACGGCACCCGCCGGAAGAGCGCTGAGAATGCGCCGCTTCCGATTTTCGAGCACGTTGCCGGCCCCTGGAAACAAGGTGCCCCCCTGTGGGTCTCGGGCTTGCACCGTGCGGCAGACGATGTTGGGGATCGTGCCCTTGGCGACAATGACATCGATGCCAGCCCTTTGGGCGGACATGGCGGCGTCCAGCTTCGTTTTCATGCCGCCCGTGCCCAGCGCGGTGGAAGTGTCGGTTGCCAGACGGTAGATGCGGTCGTCCACGCGGGACACCACGGGAATCAGTGTAGCTTGTGGATCGATCCGGGGATCTCGAGTATACAGACCATCCTGATCCGTCAGGAGCAGAAGCAGGTCAGCCTGGAGCATGACAGCCACCATCGCCGAAATGCGGTCGTTGTCCCCCACGCGACTGCCGGACGTGGCGATGACATCGTTCTCGTTGACAACCGGCACGATCTGGTGTGCAATCAGGTCTTCCAGCGTGTCCTGAATATTCAGGTAGCTGGTGGGTTCTTCGATGTCCATGCGCGAGAGCAGCACCTGGCCTACCTGGACCCCAACCTGGCCCATGTACTGATCCCAGTACCAGACCAGACGGGCCTGTCCCACTGCGCACAGCATCTGCTTGCGGGCATTGGGCACGTCCAGGCCGGCGGCTTCCAGGACTTCTCGGCCGGCGGCCCGGGCTCCGGATGTGACTACAATCACCTCGTGCCCGTCGTTCCGCAGCGTGGCCACCTGGCCGGCCAGGTCTTGGATGCGATCCCGATCCAGGGAGTCGGTTGCGTCCGTCAGGATTGAGGTGCCGATCTTGACGACAATGCGCCGCCGGGATTGGGATTGGGACTGCGTCATGGGACTGGGCTGCGGCAAGGCAAAGGCGTGGACTGAAGCGGTTTTTCCGCCTCTAGTCTATGCCAGCATCGGGTTTTCGGAGCCGGTCCGTCTTTGTTGCGCAGCGGTGTTGAGCACCCAAGTGGCAAGAGGCCGGTACAGATTGCCGCCCGGTTGCGGGACGCTCTGGTACCAGAGCACCAGGGCAATCTTGTCTGCGGGCATGGAAATCGATCGTGTTGCCGCTACCTGCTGCAGGAGGTTGGCGGCTTCTTGCCGCTGCGGTCCCTGCAGGCTGGAGGCCATGCGGCCTACCGTGACATGAGGACGGAATCGCCTGCGGTGGCCGGGCAGATCCAGATGTTCGATCTGCTGCACCAGGTCCGCTTGCAGTCGCTTCAAGGTTCCCGTGGGGTCCTCGACCTCCATCCACAGTCCCCGTGCTGTCTGGAGGCGGGGGAAGAGCGCCAACGCCTTCAGGCGGATTGGGATTTCCGGAGTCGCCTGCACAATCTCGCCCAAGACAGATTGACATGCAGTGACCGAGGCTTGGGCCACAGGTCCAAAATAGTGGAGAGTGAGGTGCAGAGATTCAGGATGCGTCCACCGCAAAACGGGAGCTCCTGAAGACAGGGCGAGATGCGGCGCGGCCGCTTGGCGCCAGTGTTGAAGCAGCGTGGCCGTCTGCGCCGAGACTGGACATCCCAGGAAAGTGACGATGGATCTGGATTGAGATTTCATGGGATCGTTGCGACAAATGAAATCCGGGCTTGCGAAGGTCTTTCTACTCATTGCAGATTGTGCCGCCGAGAATGGCAAGCAATCTCCGTCGTCTTCGGCCGAGTTCAACCTGCCTGCCTTAAGCATAGCCTGTAGCCCTCTTGTGCGCGTCACGGGGATTCTCTGCAATGGGCGGACATGGGCGCCAAGGGGCAGCTTGCTCTGACGGAACAAGGTGGATGTGGATTGCGCAGCGCTGTTCTCAGGTCTCGGTCCCCACCATACGCCAAGAGTGCGGAGGCGTCGGATATCCGCCTGTGACGAAGGGCTTAGGTCCGCCCTGATCGGGGAGAGCAGAGGGACTGGCATCGTTGCATTTGCGCTCTGGCGTGCACTCTCGGAATCCCGCGGGTTGGCTGTTGCAGATTATAATCCTCCGCGGCTCACAATGGAGGTCGTGGCTTGCACGCGTGGGTCGATTTCTCTGTTGAACTGTGAATGGCGGGAGCCCAGTGAGAAAAACGGTTTGAGCGGAACGCTGCATGCAACGTCGGCGCTGACTCGGACTTGGCACGACACGGAAGTGTTTGCTGCCATTGAACGGGAACAATGCCGTCAAGCCGAAGGCATTGAGCTGATAGCCAGCGAGAACTATGTGTCCCTTGGCGTATTGAAGGCAATGGGCAGTGTGCTGACCAACAAATACGCCGAAGGGTATCCCGGCAAGCGGTACTATGGCGGCTGCCAGCAGGTGGATGTCGTGGAGCGGTTGGCAATCGACCGGGCCTTGGAGCTGTTTGGCGCGGATCATGTCAATGTACAGCCTCATTCAGGCGCGCAGGCCAATGCGGCGGCCTACCAAGCCTTGTTGAAGCCCCAGGACAGGGTGCTGGCGCTGAAGTTGGATCACGGCGGGCACTTGACTCACGGTTTTCACCTCAACAGTTCAGGGCAGCTGTACAACTTCGAGCACTACGGGGTTCATCCCGAGACCGAGCGGCTGGACTACGAGGAAGTGCGGGAGCTCGCCCTGGGCTTCAAGCCCCGGCTGATTGTGGCCGGCGCCAGCGCCTATCCCCGCCACTTCGATTTCGAGGCGTTGCGTCGCATCGCGGACGAAACGGAATCCCTACTGCTGATGGATATGGCCCATGTGGCGGGCCTGGTGGCCACCGGACTGCATCCCGATCCGGTGCCCTACTGCGATGTAGTGACCACCACGACCCACAAGACCCTCCGCGCGGCTCGGGGCGGCCTGATTCTCTGTCGTCGGAAGTGGGCCAAGGCGATCGATCGCTGTGTATTTCCTGGTCAGCAGGGTGGCCCCCTGATGCACATGATTGCGGGCAAGGCCGTGGGGTTGGGCGAGGCCCTGCAGCCGGAATTCCGGACATATCAGGAACGGACCCTGGACAACGCCCGGATTTTGGGGGAAACTCTCGTGCAGGAAGGCTTGCGGCTGGTGTCCGGCGGCACGGACAATCACTTGGTCCTGGTGGATCTCAACAGCTTCAACCAGCAGAAAGTGACCGGCCAAGCGGTGGAGACGGCCATGGACCAAGTCGGCCTGCACTGCAACAAGAACATGATCCCCTTTGATCCCCGTCCCCCCCGTGTGACCAGTGGCATTCGTCTGGGATCTCCCGCGGCCACCACCCGAGGCATGGGACAGCCGGAATTTCGCCAAATCGGTCGGTGGATTGGCGCCGTTACCCAAGACCCCTTCGACTCGGACCGACTACGCCGCATCAAGTCCGAGGTGCGAGAGTTGGTGCAGGATTTTCCCGTTCCGGCCTGATTTCCCCTGCGTGCCCATCCCGTCTTTCCCTTCCGCCGTGGCGGAGTACCGCCACCGGTATGCCTGGCTTTGGGGCTTGATTCAGGAACCCGCCGTCCCGTCCCGTCAGTCCCCGTTCCCGGCGGTCTCTCCCTGTGGGCCCGCCGACTCCCTGCAGCGGCTGGAGGCCTTCCTGCAGACCGTGGGAGATCCGCATCGGAAATTTGCTGCGGTGCATGTGGCAGGCACCAGTGGCAAGACTTCCGTCACTACCTTGCTGGCTCGGATACTCCAAGCGGCTGGATATCGGGCCGGTCATCACATCAGTCCGTATCTGCAGATGCCCCATGAAAAGCTCATTGTCGACGGGCAGTGGATCTCCCTGGAAGGTTTCAACGCCTTGCTGGCCGACTTTGCCCGCCAGTATGGCCACTGGCAACGCGGAGCCGGCTCCGCGCCGCGTCTGCGCTACGGCGAAGCCTGGGTGGCCTTGACATTCCTCTTTCTGGCCCAGGAACAGGTCGATTGGGGCATTGTGGAATGCGGATTGGGAGGTCGCTGGGATCCCACCAATGTGCTGGATCCCCGACTGAGCCTGATCACCAATGTCGGGCGGGATCACCTGAAGTCGCTGGGAGGCGCCTTGGAGAGCGTAGCGGAGCACAAGGCCGGTGTCATCAAGCCGCACAGCTTGGCTCTGACCGGGGTGACGCAGCCCGCGCTTCTGTCTCGCATTGTCGAGGAGGCCCGCCGTTGCCGGGTAGACCTGCACACCGTGGGGCCGGCTTGGGACGACACTTGCGACTGGACGTTCAAGTACAGCGTCGTGCGCTCGTCTGCAGGTCCGACTGCATTCTCTCTGCGCAGTCCCTTTGCCGAGCGCCGACGCCTGCAACTGCCGGATCACGCCGCGGGCCATATCGCCAATGCAGCGCAAGCCGTGGCCGCGTTGGACCTGCTGCAGGCGGATGGCCAAGTGAAAATCGCGACCGATGCCCTGCAGCGGGGATTGGCGGTGGGTCCGGTGCCGGGTCGCATGGAGATCCTGCAGTCCTACCCGCCCGTAGTCGTCGACTGTGCCCACAATCCCCCCAAGATGCGGGCCTTGGTGAAGGCCTTGGTGGAAATGTATCCTCGGCGCAGGTTTCATGTGCTGGCAGGCATGCTGCGTACCAAGGACGCCGTGTCCATTCTCGCGGCCCTGGCCCGGTTGCCCGGTGACTTCCGGTTTTGCCAGCCTCATGTGTTTGGCAAGGCCAGCCACTCCCCGGGCGAGCTGCGGGATGCCTTTCCGTTGCGCCACCGGGACAGGGTTGTGGGGCTGTTCAGGGATGTCGGACATGCCTTGGACGACGCCTTGGTCCATGTCCGGCCCGACTGGATCATTTTGGTGACCGGTTCCGTGTATCTGGTGGGGGAGGCTCGGGATCGCTGGCATCCGCGGGAACGGTTCCTGCATGATCGGACAGGTCCGGGACAGGGTTCGCCGCTCGGTCCGGGCTCCTGACTCGCAACGGCCAGAGCGCCCACAGGAGCAATCCTCCGAACAGCAGCAGGGCCAGACTGGCCAGCAGCCAAGGCGACGTTGCCATGAAATCCTACCCTGGGCCTCGGCGCCGGGACCCGGGATGTGGCCACATGGCAACGAGCGTGCCAATCGCCAGCACGAGGCCTCCTACCCAGAGCCAGATCATCAGGGGATTGCGGTAGATGGAGAAAGTGGCGGAAACGGCCTCGTCTTCCCAGCCGTTCAAGACCACATACAGATCTTCCATCCAAGTCATGCGCAGCCCCACCTCGCTGGTGGGGGCGTCGGGATTCTTGAAATAGACATTGCGGCGGGGCTGCAGGGGCTGCAGTTCCCTTCCGTTGCCCTGTTCCACCCCCAGCACGGCCCGAAACTGAGTTAGGTTGGCGAGGTCCTCCACGATCATGCCGTGGTAGGTCAAGGTGTAATTGCCGGTCACATGACTCTCGTCCCGAGCCAATGTCACATGCTGCACCTCCTGGTAGAACTCGTTGCCCACGATCGCCAACCCCATCAGGACCATGCCCAGATGCACCAGATAGCCCCCATACCTGTGGCTCTGCCGTTGCAGCAGTCGCTGTGCGGCTTCCCGGAAACCTTCCCCGTGCGCCCGCTGCCGCGTCCGGATATCCAGTCCATATTCCTGGAGGGTGGCTGCCACGATCAGGGCGCACACGGCAAAACCCAGCAACGCGTAGGGGCTGCTGGCCGGGGCCAGCCCGAAGGAACCCAGGCCAGCGATTGCCGCGGCGCCGAGGGGCAGACGCAGCTTGCGTTGCAGCTCGGCCCTTGGGGTGCTGCGCCACTTGAGGAGAGGCCCAATCCCCATGAGCAGGAAGAGCAGCAGGAAGAGGGGTCCGTTCACCTTTTCGAAGTATGGAGCGGCCACGGCGATCTGGTCTCCCGCGAAGAGTTCGCTGATGACCGGAAAATAGGTGCCCCACAGCGTGGCGAACGCCACGCCGGTAAAGAGCCAGTTGTTGCCGAGGAAAGCGGATTCCCTGCTGATCCAGGCGGAGCCCGCTACGCGCTCTTCCAAGGCGTCCCGTCGCCGCCAGAGCAGGAAAAGAAATCCCGAGAGCGCCAAGATCAGCATCGCCACGAAGTACAGCCCAATGGAGCTCTGAGCGAAACTGTGCACGCTGACCACGATTTCGCTGCGGGTCGTGAGGGTGCCCAGCATGATCAGGAAATAGGTCATGCCAATCATGGCCATGTTCCAGAACTTCATGGTGCCCCGTTGTTCCTGTACGATGATGCTGTGAATGAACGCGGTGGCGGTAAGCCAAGGCAGCAGGCTGACGTTTTCCACGGGATCCCAGGCCCAGTAGCCTCCCCATCCCAGTTCCATGTAGGCCCACTGACTGCCCATCAGAATGCCGATGGAGAGGAACAGCCACGGGATCAACGTCCAGCGGCGGATCAGCCGGATCCAGGTCATGTCCAGCTGCCGCTGAGCCAAGGCTCCCACGGCCAGGGCAAACGGAACGCAGAGACCTACATAGCCTAGGTACAGCATGACGGGATGGATGACCATCCAGTAGTTCTGCAGCAAGGGATTGAGGCCCAGCCCATCCGGCGGCGCCACGGGCAGCTTGGCAAAGGGATTGGCCGGAAAGATGCAGAGAATCAGGAAAAAGCCCAGGTTGGAGCACAAGACTCCGTTGGCCCAGGGCATCAGGTGCGGCAGTCGCCGTCCTAGAAAGGCGTTCATCAGCAGGGCGTAGAGCGAAAGCACGAAAGCCCAAAAGAGCAAACTGCCGGCCTGTCCGCTCCACAGGGCCGCGAACTTGTAAAAGACTGGCAGTGCCAGTTCCGTCTGACTGACCACATACCGCAACTCAAATCGACCTTGCAGCAAGGCGGACCAAAGCGTCACGGTGGCCAGAATGACGATCCCAGCCGTGCCAATCAAGGCGCGCCGACTGACCTCCGTCCACGCGGCGTGGCCGGAATGCCCACCATGAAAACCGGCCAGAATGCCCAGTCCGGCCAGAATGGCTCCCGCTACCAGCCCTAGATAGGCCAGATCGTTCCACATGGTGGGGCCACTACGGTCTGATCTGGTCCAGCCACCGCTGGAATTGGTCCGGATCGGTCAGAATTCCCTTGTGCTGGCGCGCCAGGATGCCGTTGGGATCTATGAAGTAGGTTTCCGGGACTCCCAACAGATCGTACTGCCGGGAGATGTGGCTGCCCTTGTCCCGGCCATTCAGGTAGGTAACGTGGAATTCCTCCAGAAACCGCTGTGCGGCGGGCAGCTGGTCCAGATACGCTATCCCGATGAAAACGATACCCCGTCCCTGTTCCCGGCGCCACGCGGACTCCAGCAATTCCGCTTCCGCCCGACAGGGGCCACACCAACTGGCCCAGAAATTGAGAACCACTCCCTGTCCTCTCAGTTCCGACAGGGAAATCCGCTCTCCGCCGAAGGTTTCCAGTTGAAATTCGGGGGCGGGTTGCCCCACGGCGAGGGGTGGGCCAACATCCACCAGCAGGCGGTATGTCACAAGGCCGATCAAGGTGATCAGGAGGGTCAACACGGCCAAGGCCAAGACCAAGGCCGGTGTGATTCGGAGGCGCGCCTTGCGAGAGGAGATTCCGGAAGCGACGGCATGCATCTGCGGTTGCGTTTCGATCCTAGGGGGCAGCGGTGCGCTGGCTCGAATCCCGACGGGTCGCGGCGGCTCGGCGCATGCGATTGCCAATCGTAATGCCCGCCGCGGCCATGAGCAGGAGAGGAGTCCACCACGCCCAGCCGTAGATGCCCGTGAAGGGAGGCTGACCATGCACCTGCGTTCCGTATTGTTCCTCGAAGTAGGCGATGATGTACGCTTTGTCCCGGCCCTCCGCCAGCAGGAGCGAGATTTCCTCTCTCATTTGCACGCATGCCTGCAACTCGCAGGCATCCAGGCGAATTCCGGCGCAGAGAGGACACCACAGTTCCCGGGCGATGTTGTACATCTCCTGTTCCTGCAATGACTGGGCATGGATCCCAACATCAAGGGCCGTGGCCCCCTGGACCAGGATCAGGGACAGTCCCACCGTTAGACAGAATCGCAGATAGGCGCTTGCGAGCCATGCCCGAAAAGCCCTAGGCACAAGTCTGGGGAAGTGCATTGAATGCATGCCGTCCCATGTTGCGGAATGTCGGGAAGACAGTGGAAGGCGCTCGCCAAGATCGAGTCGCTGCCCTTTGGGAGATCCAGTCCCACCATACGGACGACCATGGAGTTGAGTTGCAGGATACGAGTTCAAAGGATCCCTGGCTTTTCCTGGGAATATCCGGTCACGCTGTCGCAAGGCTTTCACCGCACACTTTCATCTCCCGGTGGGGGGGCAGCCGGAATGCTACCATGATCTGGCTATTGGAAACGGACAAGCGGCACAAGATGGCCGTCTGCACTTGGGAGTCTCTGGGCGCTGGCTGGTGGACAAATGTGAGCCAAAGGACCCTCGGCGGCCGGGAGGATAGGGATCGAGGCCACCCAGGCTGCGCGATGGTCCAAGGGAGCAAGGCGCTCTTGATGGTGTGCAGTTTGGGTCGATATGGATCGGCCCCGGCGCGGTCCCATCCCAAGACTCGAGTTCATCACGACGCGCGTCACTCGGCAGCATCGGCGATTGTCCAGCCGATTCCCACTGTATCGTACAATTGCTGTGATCCTCAACGGAAATCAGGGGCAATCGGTTAGGACCGATTGTCAACAGGACGGAAATGGCCGAATATACATACCCGAATCTGGGCGGGTTGAGCCAGAGCTATGCGCGAGATGGCTTTGCCATCGTGCGCGGGGTCCTGGATTCTCACCTGGTGACCGAGGCCAATCGACACGTCGCCTGGCTGATGAAACGACACCCTGGTTTGCCGCCGGAACGGCTGGGGTACTGGCTGACGCCGACAGATCCGTTCTGGATGCGTCTGGTCAGCGATTCTCGCCTCGTGGATATAGCCGCAGCCATCGTGGGCCCTGATGTAGCGCTGTTTGCGGCGGACTACATCGCCAAGCCACCCGGCACAGGACAGAAGGTGGCATGGCATCAGGACGCCAGTTATTGGTCCTTGGAACCCATGCAGGTCGTGACCCTGTGGGTTGCCTATACACAATCCAACCCCCAAAATGGGTGTGTGCGCGTCATTCCGGGTACGCAGCACATGGTGCTGCAGCCGCGGAATCCGGAGGAACGGGATTTTGAGGGCGAGATGTTGCGGGGGATGGATCAGAATCTGATCTCCGAAGAGGAAGCAGTGGAGTTCATCCTCGAACCGGGTGATGTGTCACTGCATCATCCCTTGATCATTCACGGGTCCAACGCCAATACCAGTTCCGTTTGGCGGCGCGGCGGTACCTATCAGTACATTCCCACCACCACCAGAGTGACGAAGGAGGACTGGCCGGTCTTCCTGTTGCGCGGTCAGGACCAAGGCAACACGAACCGCTATCGGGAAATGCCTCGTTTCAAACCTGGAGCGCATATGCTCTTTGCAGGCTGGCAAAACTGGGTCTGAACTCTCCAGCCCAGTCAAGAGGACAGCATTGAGTCCAGAAAGTGGCAAGGACCGCAGCGCAACCCGCCGCCGTGCATCCGGCGCAAAGCCCCAATCGGCGCAAGCTGCTGAGCCGATTGGCCAAGCGGGAGGAGCTTGTAGGGTATCTCATGGCAAGCCCTTGGCTACTGGGCATGCTATGGCTGATCTTCGGGCCGTTCGGAGTTGCAGCCTATCTTTCGTTCACTGACTACGACATCCTGACTCGACCGGAATGGATGGGTCTGGAAAATTTTGACAAGATGCTGACCGATGATCCGCTCTTCTGGAAGTCGCTGAGCGTAACCACAATCTATGCCGTGGTTTCCGTTCCGCTTCAGATAGCCGTAGGCCTCTTCCTTGCGATTCTGCTTAACACGGACATCAAGGGATTGCCTTGGCTACGCACTGCGTACTATCTGCCTGCCGTCCTGTCTGGTGTTGCAGTGGCCTTTCTCTGGATCTGGGTCTTCTCGGCGGATTGGGGCGTTCTGAACTATCTGCTTTCGCTGCTCAAGATTGACGGGCCCAACTGGCTGACCAGTGAAAAATGGGCACTGTCTGCCCTGATTATCATGAGTCTCTGGGGAGGGGCAGGGGCAGGCCTTGTGATCTATCTGGCAGGTCTGCAGGGCGTTCCCACCGAACTCTACGAAGCAGTCAAAATCGATGGAGCGGCCCGTCTCCGCTCCTTCTACCACATTACGCTGCCCATGATGTCCCCTGTCATTTTGTTCCAGCTGATCATGGGGATCATCGGCGCCTTGCAGACCTTCACCCAAGGGTATGTCATGACCCAGGGGGGGCCCAACAACGCCACTCTGTTCTTTATCATCCACCTGTATCGCAACGCGTTCCGTTTCCTGAAGATGGGGTACGCCAGCGCTCTGGCCTGGGCGCTGTTCATATACATTCTGGTTCTGACCCTGTTGGTCTTGCGCTCGTCGCGCGCTTGGGTCTTTTATTCGGGAGAAATCCGGGGACGGACCTGAAGATGTCCCAATCCGTTCCTTTCTTGCAAACCGTGCGCAGCGGAATCTCAAGGCCGCTCCTTTTTCGCCATCTGGAGAAAGCCTTGACCTACTTTCTGCTCCTGGCCGGCGCCGTGTTGATCATGGTGCCTCTGTGGTGGATGTTGACCACTTCCGTCAAACATCCCAAGGAAGTGTTTGCGTTTCCCCCCACGTTTCTGCCCACCATCTACCAATGGCGCAACTACCCGGATATTTTTTCGAAGGCGCCGTTCGGACTGTATATCTTCAACACCTCCTACGTTGTGATCATGGATTTGATTGGCACGGTGGCCACGGCCAGCATGGTGGGCTATGCCTTCGCGCGCCTGCGTTGGCGCGGGCGCGATATTTTTTTCGTGATTACGCTGGCCATGATGATGCTGCCCGCGGCCGCCACCATGATTCCCCGCTATCTGATTTTCAATCAGATGGGGTGGGTGGATTCGTTCAAGCCTCTTTGGGTGCCAGCGTTCTTCGGCTATCCGTTCTTTATTTTTCTGATGCGACAATTCTATGCAACCCTTCCGCACGAGCTGGATGCCGCCGCCCGCATTGACGGTTGCAGCGAATTCGGAGTCTGGTGGCGCATTCTGGCTCCGCTGACCAAACCTGCCTTGGCCGCCTGCGGCATTTTCACCTTCAATGCCACGTGGAACGACTTTCTCGCGCCGCTCATCTACCTGACCTCGGCCAGCAAGCGGACTCTCGCCTTGGGATTGATGGCGTTTCGAGGGCCACACCAGACAGATTGGCATTATCTGATGGCCAGCTCCGTCGTCGCGATGCTGCCCGTGATTTGCATCTTCTTCTTCGCCCAGAAGTATTTCATCCAGGGCGTCACTTTCACGGGCATCAAGGGCTAGACGGCTCCTAGTCCCCGTCGCCGGTGTGTGAAGGCCTCTGCGCGATGAAAATTGTCGGCATCGACTGTCATGTCTTGGCGCTGCCCGACTATGAAGCCGCGGCGAATTCCTCGGCCCAGGACAATCTGGTCGTGGAAATTCATACGGATGCCGGGATCACGGGCGTGGGCGAGACGGACACGAATCCTTGGGTGGCCCGGGCTTGCATATTGGCGCCCGGCACGCATGCCATGGGCCGGGGCCTGTCCGAGATGCTGATGGGGCGCGACCCGCGGGAGCCCGAGGTCATCTGGCGCGATTTGTACAGCGGGTCCAAGATGACCGGGCGCAGAGGCGCCCTGATCTGCGCGCTGGGCGCCATTGACATGGCCTTGTGGGACTTGAAAGGCAAGGCCGAAGGAGTCCCCGTGCACCAGCTGCTGGGCGGCGCCGTCAAGGAGACCATCACCCCCTATGCTTCGCTCCTGCCCGATGGTCACACGCTACAGGAGTATGGTGATTCGCTGCTCTTCAAGTTGATCCGCGCTCAGGAAATCGGCTATCGGGCGGCCAAGCTGGAGATCTGCATCAACGGTCCCTACAGCCACCATGGTCTGCAGGAAAGCGATGACGCTGGTGTGGCCATGGTCGAGAGATGTCGGCGCGCGGTCGGCGACGAGTTCACCTTGATGGTGGATGTCGGCTATGCTTGGCCC
Source organism: Caldilineaceae bacterium (assembly GCA_963422415.1). GTDB lineage: Bacteria > Chloroflexota > Anaerolineae > Caldilineales > Caldilineaceae > Bin34. The sequence continues at coordinate 214,825 of OY729430.1, read as the reverse complement.
AATGCCGAAACCGCCCTCGCCGTGATTCAGCGGCTCGCCCCGTTGGACATTTTCTTTGTGGAGACTCCCATTGACATCGATGATCTGGCGGGGCATGCTTGGCTGCAGGAACGGTCTCCCATTCCGATTGCCGCCGGAGAGTGGGCCAATACGCACTTCGAGTTCGAGGACTTGGCTCTGCGCGGTCAGATTGACGTGCTGCAACCCGATATTGGCCGCGTAGGCGGCTTTACCGCTGCCATGCATGTAAGCAGACTGGCCTCGACCCTGAATCGCATCGTGGTGCCGCACTGTTGGAAAACCGGCATTGGCATCGCTGCCAGCGCCCACTTTGCGGCTGTCACACCCACATGCCCCTACATCGAGTTTCTGCCGGCCAGCCTTTCCGAATCGGCGCTGAGACAGGAATTGACACGGGATGAAATCCGGCTTGAGGAAGGCGTGATTTCGCTGCCGCAGCGGCCCGGACTGGGATTTGAGCTGAACCGCGATGCGATGGCCCGGTACCGGGTGTTGTAGTTACACGCGAGGCAAGAGGGTGACCGCATGAAGACAGCAGAGGAAATGGCTTCGTTTCTGGAACATGGATTCCTGCATGTGCCCCGCGTGCTGGATATGCAGCAGGTGGAGTTCTACCGGCAGGAATTCGATCGCGTCTGGGCCTTGGAGGCGCCCAAGGTCAATCAGCACAAGCTGCTGAAACATCAGGCCTTCATAGACTTGATTGCCCATCCGGCGATCTTGGCGCGTCAGCAGGCTGTCTTTGGGAATCAGACTCAACTCCTGCAATACGATCTGTTGCGCCAGGATGCAGACAGTCAAATGCCGTTGCGCAGCTGGCACCGCGACTTCATTTTCCCGGGAGACCGGCCTCTTTCCATCAACACCATTGTCTACCTGGATCCCATGACGCCCGAGCGCGGTCCCACCTGCGTGGTGCCCGGCACCCACAGAGGAGACGCATATCCTCCTGCAGACAAACAGGGCCAGTCATTGCCGGGGGAGGTTGAGGTGTTGGCTGAATCGGGGGATGCAGTCTTCATCAACGGCGCCATCTGGCATTCCGGCGGCGCCAATCGCACTGCAGGGTTGCGCCGCGGCATCTTCCTGTACTTTGGCTGGTGGTGGATGAAGCGCTATGAACATGAAACAGACCTGCCTTGGCAAGCGAAACAGAATGCCAGCGCTCTGCGGCTGCAGCTGCTGGGGCTGAAGATGCCGGACCAGGACATACACCAATACGATCCGCACAAGTGACGAAGGGGTCCGCGTCAGCCCCTACCCGGGCCTTGCCCCTTCTCGGTTCAACACCAAGGAACAAAATGCCCCATGACCCACCGAGTGACTTTTGCGCCGCCGCCCCCCGACGATCTGGAAGCGCAGGTGCAGTTCTTCAGAGAACACAGCTTTGTGGTGATCCCCGATCTGCTGTCCCGCGCGCAGGTGGACGCCATGAACGACGCCATGGATCGAGACATGGTGCAGAACCCCTTCATGTGGTTTACAGGGGGATCGCCAAACTACAATTGCAATCTGCTGCTCAACGAATCCGTGTTTGAGGAAGCCGTCCGGCCGCCCCATCTGCTCAGGCTGCTGAAACGCCTTATGGGTGGCCCCATCTGCTTTGAAGAGCTGGCCGTGCGGCACCGCGTGGGAGAGGCGTCTGCGGTCTCCACCGACTGGCACCGGGACCGAGAGTATTGGCAGGATCATCCATTGCACTTGGACTACCCTCAGATCATCTACTATCTCACCGATGTGGATGCAACCACCCACTGTTTCTCCATCAGTCCGGAGCCGGCCGACGGTGAAATCCTGGAGTCTGCGGCTCATCTGCGCCGAGGCGGTATTTATGACTTTCACGGCTCTGCGGGCACCGGGATTCTGTTCAACGCGGCCACGTTGCACGGGGTGACTCTCAGAGAAACGGACAAGGTGCGTCGCACCATTCAAGTCTATTACGGCCATCCTGACCGCGCGCCGCTCAGCAATGTGACGCTGATGCCGCCACGGTTGTGGCGACATCATCCCGATCCAGAGATTCGCCGGTTCTATGGAAAGTTCAATCGGTATACCGAACTGGTGCTGGGAGGACTGGGTGTACTTGACGAGCCTGAGGTCTGACGGCTCGTCCCGATCGGGCTTCCAGCTGTTTTTGAAGTTTGATAAAGTGAGATTGTCTGTGGGCTGCATATCATGACAGTCCCGTCCGTTTCGTCAGTACAGAGACTTTGGAGGAATGCGATGACCAAGATGCATGAACCAGGACAGCTGAGCCGCCGCAAGTTTCTTGGACTGGCGGCCGGCACGGCGACGGCCACGGCCTTGGCCGCCTGTGTGCCGGCGACCACCGGCCCGGCCATCGAAGATGAAGGGGAAACGGGCCCCATCGAATTCGGTTTTGCATGGTGGACCGGCGGCGAGAATGCAAACGCCTTGTTTGAGACTTCTGTAGATCGCTTCGAAGCGGCCTTTCCCCAGTACCACGTCGTGCGCGACTCGGTGCCCTACGGGGAATTCCACGCCAGGATTCTGACTGCCTATGCCGGAGGCAACGCGCCCGATGCACATGGCGTTCCCTGGGGCACCGTCTGGTCTATGGCCCACAAGGGTGTTCTGCTTGACATGAACGGTCTGGTGGAAGGCGATCCGGATATTGATTGGGAAGGCATGTGGCCAGCTGTAACCGGTGGCTGTTATTTCCCGGAAGGCACCATCATTGCTCTGCCGCGAGAGTCATTTGGCCTCCGGATCTACGCCTATAACAAGGCTCTGTTTGAAGCGGCAGACGTAGATACGCCCGACGTGGACATGGATGCGGACAACTGGACCTGGGAGATCTGGCGGGAGAAGGCGAGACAATTGACTCAGTTCGATGAAAACGATCGGCGCGTCATTATGGGGGCCAATCAAAGCGCCGATTACTGGAATCTCATAACCGTGATGCCCTCCTTTGGCGTCTCGATGTTCAATCCTGATGTTACCCACTTCAATCTGGACAATCCGGCGGTCGTGAATTGGTTGGAGATGCTGCCGGAGATGATCAACGAAGAACGTTCGCTCGGCAAGCCAGACGAAACAGCCGATTTCAACTGGGGCTCCAGCGGCAAGCAGGCCATAGTCACCACTTCCACCTGGAGTGTGCCCAACTATCGCACAACGTGGGAAGACATTGACTGGGATTTCGTGCCACCGCCCAAGGGTTCGGCTGGGCACTCCAACTTTGTAGGGAATGATTATCATTCCATCAATAGCAGCGGAACGGCCAATGTAGATGCAGCCTGGGAACTGCTGAAGTTCATCAACAGTCCAGGCGAGGATCTGTGGTGGGCCCAGAATTTCTTTGGGGCGCCGTTCCGCAAGACCAATGTGGATGCCTGGTCCGAAAGCCTGAACGGCATTCTGCCCCGCAACGGCTGGAAGTACATTCTGGACATGACAAACACCGCCACTCCCTGGACCCCGATTGCGTTTCAGGAAGAGCTGAATGTCATTCACGGCAATGAAATCTCTCAGGCCGTGCTGGGAGAACGTCCAGTGCAGGAAGTCGTGGACAGCATTGTGAGCAAGATAGGCGCAATGATCGCCGACTTTGAATAGGGTTTCGTGCCCGCGACTGCAAGCGGCCGCCTCTGTCCGAATTTGCTTTTGAATCCAAGGCGGCTGTTTGCAGAAGGTTGTTTCCACCGTTTCCGGTGGGAGAACACAGCCGCCGTGGTAGCACAGGGCCTCAACCGTTCGCGCGTCGCAACGGTTCAGGGTTGCGTCGGCTGACGGACACGCCAGCCGACAAATGTGGAGGGGATGGACTCCACCGCGGCCAGATCGAGCGGAAGGACCGCATGCTGCATCGCTCGAGCGCAACTTGGCAACCCCAATGCCTGACGACTGTTCATTCCGCAAGACAAGGACTTGGATCCGACTGAGGATGGACAGATTCTGGAGGAAGAGCGTGTCCGGATCTGTGGAAAGGAAGAAGTGGTTTCAGGATGTCAGCCACAGGTACGGTTGTTCCGCCAACTTCTTCACGCGCTGCAAAAAACTGGCGGCCGGAGCCCCATCGACCGCCCGATGATCGAAGGTCAGGCTGAGTACAAGGGATTGGCAGACGACAATCTCCTTCTTTTCCGCATCCCGTACCACAGGTTTCGGGCGTATGCGTCCAATGCCAAGAATGGCCACCTGCGGAAAATTGAGTATCGGCGTGAAGGCATCCACCTCCCAATGGCCCAGATTGGTTATCGTGAATGTACCATCGCGTAGCTGACTTTGCGGCAGAGATCCTGAGACAGCTCCATCGATCAGATGTGCCGCTTCTTGCTGGAGATCGCGCAGATGCTTGCGGTCCACATTGTGAACGACCGGGACCAACAAACCACGTTCTGTCTGGACAGCAATCCCAATGTTGATGGAACTGACCAGAACCAGGGCGTTTTCTTCTGTCCAGGCATTCATGTGTGCATGCTCCTTGAGGGCATGCGCCAGGACCTTGAGAAACAGCACATTGTAGCTAGGCACAGTGTCTTGCTCGTCGGCTTTCAGTTGAGCCCTGAGGCGCACCAGTTCGGTGGCATCCATTTCCGTGTTGAGAGTGACCGGAGCGGACCCGGACAAGCCGGAAGACAGGCGATGGGCAATGGCCTGTCGCATCGGGGTGAAAGGCACGACACGTCGTGCCTCCTCGTCTTTCTGCCTTTCCGAGAGGAAGGCGCTCACCATTTCTGCAGAGACGCGTTTTCCCGGAAAGGCCTTTTGCAAGATTTCGATTTCAATGCCGGATTCCAAGGCAAGCCGGCGGGCCACCGGTGAAAGAGATGAGGATTTTTGACTGCGTGCCAAGGCCACGATGTCACGTTCGACAATGCGCCCCGTGCGGCCGCTTCCCTTCAGTCCTTGCCAGTCGATCCCTCGATTCAATGCCAGTCTGCGTGCCCGCGGGCTTATGGCGGCCCGAGTCGGGCTGTCCGGTGGGGCCTGGGCCGGTGTTGCACTGTGTTCGCTATGGTCGGCTTTGGTTGCCTGCGGCGCTGTCGAGGCAGTTTCATCCGGAACGGATGCAGTAGTGGACAGGGTCTCGTCTTCTTGCAGGATATAGGCCAAGAGGGTGCCTATCGGCACGCTTTGTCCCGGTACAGGGGCATCCCGCGGTATATGCAGAATACCGGGATCCAGCGCCTCGATTTCTTCCACGGCTTTGTCGCCCTCCACTGCGAAGAGCACGTCTCCTACCTCGACCCTGCTGCCATCCGCAAGGCGCCATTCCTTCAGAATCCCTGCTTCGGCAGTCCAGCCGAGACGGGGCATTGCAATCTTGATGGCCATGATTGTCACGAGGTCCCAAGGAATCGGACAGAACGTCCGATGTCACTGGGCAAGGAGATCCAGAATGGCGGACGCAATATTTTCACTTGAAGGGACCAGGGCTTTCTCAAGGGGCGGACTGTAGGGAATCGGAGCATAGGCGCCATTCAGGCGCGCGACGGGCGCATCCAGAAAGTCGAAGCCCTCTTCCACGATGCGGACGCAGATCTCCGCGCCGATGCCGCAAGGCGCATAGTCTTCATCCACGATCAGCAGACGCCCTGTCTTGGCCACCGATTCAAGAATGGTGGGAATGTCCAAGGGGGCGATACTCACCAAATCCACGACTTCAATGTGCAGGCCGTTCTCTTCCAAGGTTGAAATCGCATCCATGGTCCGCTGGACCATGGCGCCGACGGCCACCACGGTGGCATCGTCACCCACTGTCTTCACTTTGGCCCGGCCGATGGGTTCCAGATATTCCGCGGTCGGCACAGGCCCGCGGGTGGCCATCAAAAGCTTGTGTTCCAGGAACAGCACCGGATCATTGCTGCGGATGGCTGTCTTGAGCAGGCCCTTGGCGTCATGGGGCGTAGAAGGCGCCACAACGCGGAAGCCCGGTTGATGCGCAAAGAAGGGATAGTAGTTCCCGGAATGATGGGTTGCGGCGGAACCTCCGACGCCAATACAGCCGCGCAACACCATCGGCATGGCAATGCGGCCATTGCTCATGTACTGGATCTTGGCCGTCTGGTTGACAAGTTCGCCGAAGGCGTCCAAGATGAAATCCAGGAACATGAAATCCACAACGGGTCTTGCACCCACCATCGCGGCTCCGGTGCACATGCCCACGAAACCCCGTTCGGAAATCGGGGTGTCGCGGATGCGCCGGGGGCCAAATCGTTCGTAGAGTCCCAAGGTGGTATTGAAGTTTCCCCCGCGCGGACCAATCCCTTCGCCCACGACAAATATCGAGGGATCTCGTTCCATTTCCTCGGTCAAACCGGCACGTGCCGCTTCCGTGAAAGAAAGGACAGGGGCAGTGTCATCCATGACTGTTTCAACCTCGTCTATGTCTCTGCATACACGTTGCTTGTGGCCGTGGCCGGATCTGGCCACGGACTGGTTCTGGCAAACTCCATGGCGTCCACGGCAGCCTGCACGGACGCGGCTTCCCACTCATCCAGGCTGTCGGAGGTGGCAAGGTCACGATTCAGCAAATAAGCCCGATGGCATGCAATGGGATCCTTGTGTTTCCAAGCGTCCACTTCCTCCTGAGAGCGGTAGCCCGCCTCGGGCATGCCCTCGGCGTGGGCGCGTGTGCGGTAGGTCCTGCACTCCAGCAAACTGGGCCCTCCGCCTTGTCGGGCCCGCTCAATCATTGCGCCTGCCGCCTTGCACACCTGCATGACATCGTTGCCGTCTATGGCTTCGCCAGGCAACCCGTATGTCGTAGCTCTGGTGGCGACTTCCGGGTTGCCGGCGGCATAGGCAAACGCAATCTCGGTGGCATACAGATTGTTTTCGCATACAAACAGGACAGGCAGTCCCCAGATGGCGGCCAGATTGATGCCTTCATGGAAAGCGCCATTGTTGACTGCGCCGTCTCCGAAAAAGGCCACGGCCACTTCGTCCTTTTCCAGAAGCTGGAATGCATAGGCCGCTCCCGTCGCTTGCAAAATGTTCGGTCCCACTATGCCAGTCGTGCCCATCATGCCCACTTCGGGGGCGAAAAGGTGCATGCTGCCACCGCGACCTCTGGATGTGCCCGTGGCGCGGCCGAACAACTCGGCGGCCACGGCCTGTGCCGGCACGCCTTTGGCCAAGGCGTGTCCATGGCCCCTGTGGGTAGAGAAAACGGCGTCTTGGGGAGTCAGGTGGGCACAAACGCCCACGGCAACGGCTTCCTGCCCCACATAGGTATGGCAGGCCCCCATGATTTCACCGTTCCGATAGGCACGCGCGAGCTGTTCTTCCGTATTCCTTATTTGCAGCATGCGGCGATACAGATCCAACGGGTCAGGCATCACCATCTGTGGCCTCTCTCACAGGGACGGCTGGGATCGACATCGCTATGGCCTGACAGCGCCTGGAGTCCCGCCGGCGTTCATGGCCAGATTACCGCCGTCCAGGGGAATAAGAGCCCCCGTGATCCAAGAGGAAGCGGGCGAGGCCAGCAACACGGCCAATCCCTGGATGTCCTGCGGGATGCCCAGACGTCCCCGGGGGATGCCGGAGAGAAAGCGAGTTTCCAAATCGGAATCCAACGACATTCGTTGGGCCAAGCCCTGATTTAGTATCTGGGCTGGCAAGATGGCATTGACACGAACACCGTGGCCGCTCCACTCTGTACTGAGTTCGCGAGTCATCTGGACCACAGCTCCCATGGCCATGCTGTACGCGATATGTCCTCTGCCCAGTGCCGTGACGCTGGCCAAGGAACCAATATTGACAATGCTGCCGGTTTGCCGCGCCAGCATTCTTTGGCCGGCCTGTTGGCACATGCAGAATCGGCCTATCACCAGATTCTGCAAGACCCGTTGCACGGTAGAAAGGGAAATGTCCTCGGGTGGCCCCAGAATGCCATCGCCTGCCACATTGCCCAGAATTTCTATGCTGCCCAATTTCCGATCCACAATCCGGAACAGTTCTTCTATCCGGTCCGGCTCCGATACATCACACGGGAACGGGACCACTCGGGGGGCGAGATGCGATACCCGATGAGCAGTCTCTTCCAGCCCCAGCACGTCGCGGTCGGCCAAGATGAGGTTGGCCCCTGCTTCGGCGAAGGCAATGGCAATGGCCTTGCCAAGGCCGCTGGCAGCGCCCGACACGACAGCGTTCAGGCCGGCAAGAGAAAAATGCTCAAGAATCATGGAACATGATGTGCGGGTACAAGGCTGAACTCGTGACAGGGCGGGATACGCACTGCGCATTGTACCGAAACAGCCTTGAGATCTCCAACGAGATGTTTGCAGCCTGTGAAGCAGGTCTCAAACCCTCCCCGAGGGGGTCCGGCTTGCCCCCGTCCCAGTGATAGGATTCAAGTCTGCAAAGTCCTGTGTATTGCCTTTGTCTTCCACAACGCGGGCTCGCCTCGTTCTGTCTGTGCGGGACGAAATCGTTGACTGGACTTTGTCTGGTTCGGTTGGTCTTGATGTCATTCTTGCCTCTAGCTTCCCCCAGGATTTCAAAATGACGACTCCCGAATTTGCCGATGTATGTCGCCAAGACGATCCATTCCCTACATGGTCGTTTCGATCTGCACTGGCGGTGTATCAGGAATCCCTGATCCGGGGCCAGTTGGTAGGACGCAACTGGAATGGGGCAGGGTTCATGCATCCCGAGAGCCAGCGCATCCACACGGACAATCACCCAGAGGCCCATGTATTTGCGGTGGAATTGGATGGCCAGTTGCTCAGTTCCCATTGGACCTTGGCCAACGAAATCCGGCGGCCCGTAGCGCACGGGCTGCATTTCATCATGGAACTGGTCCATGTCCATCGTCCCGTGATGATCAAGGTGCACACGCGGCTGGACGGAACTGCATTTCTGGTGCGCTGGCTGGAGATTGCCAATTTGGCTGACAGGCCGGTGCCGCTCTCCGCTGCCTGTATCTGGTCCGGCATTCTGCAGGAATTGTCGGATATCCAGTATCAGGAAGAGTCGCCATACCGCTTGGGATACTTTGACGACACGCACTGGGGCAACTGCGGCGATTTCACGTGGCACGGCGTGCCGAACGCCGGCTATCGCATTGATGGCCATTATCGCCGAGATCGGCATCGCCACCCCATGTTCATCTTGAACAACCGCCGCACGGGGGAAAACTTCGTGGGCTCTCTCGCGTATTCCGGCGGCTATGCCTTTCATTTCGACTTGGACGACGGCGCGACCCGAGGATCTGCGCGCATGTCCTTCCGGGCCGGCCCTGCAGGGCCGGCTCCGCTCCGTGTGATGGATGCCGGCGAGACGATTGAAACGCCCCGGATGCACCTCGGCGTCGTCATAGGGGACCTGGACGACTGCGTGAATGCCTTGCATTTGCACACAAGGCGCAGTGTGTTCAAGCCGTTGACGCCGGGCAAAAGCAGCCTGATCACCAGCGGCATCGGTCCCGAAATGGAAATGACCGAGGAGGCTGTCATGCACGAAATGGACATGGCGGCCCTGCTGGGGGTCGAATTGTTCATTTTGGATGCCTCTTGGTATTCCCCGCCTGGCGCCGACTGGGCCAACACGGTAGGGGATTGGGAAGTAAATCGGGAGCGTTATCCTCAAGGCCTGCAACACTTTGTGAACAGCGCCCATGAGCGCGGCATGCTCTTTGGCCTGTGGATGGAGCCCGAAAGGCTGGGCGTCGCCAGCGAAACGCGCCGCATTCATCCGGACTGGGTGGCCAAACGCTATGACGATGAAGTTTTTGCCACCGGGCTGATCGACTTTACCAATCCGGATGCGGTGCGCTGGGCAGAAAGCCAGATCGCACGCCTTGTCTCGGAGTATAGGCTGGACTGTTTTCGGCTTGACTACAACGTCGGGTACATCGGTCCCGCCGGCTATGCAGAGAGACATGGCTGGCTGGAGAACCGCTATTGGAGACAGGTCGAGAACCTTTATGGCATGTGGGAGAGGCTCAACCAGAAATTCCCGGATGTGATTTTCCAGAACTGCGCCAGCGGAGGCGCCCGAACCGACTTGGGATTCCTGCGCTTCTTTGATCACACGTGGGTGACGGACCACCAAATCGCGCCTCGGTCCTTTTCGATCACCAGCGGCATGTCCATGGCCATTCCTCCCGAACGCATGGATCGCCTGATTGGATTTGGCCAGTACTGCGGACGCACGGCGGACATTGACTTTCAAAGCCGACTTGCGCTTTTTGTGCATGTCACCATGGGGTGGTACCAGTTGGTCGGCGCCCAGCCCAATCCGGCTCAATTGGATCGCGTTCATCACTTTGTGCGCCTGTACAAGGAATTTGTCAGACCGATGCATGGGCGGAGCCGCATTTATCATCACACGCCTGAACATGCCGGATTGGAGCCGACAGGCTGGGGCGCTCTGGAATTGGCTCAGTCCGACGGCATACGGGCCATGGCCGGTGTATTTCGGCTGAGCGACCCGGCGGAACCGTCTTACACTCTTCGTCTCAAGGGTGTAAATCCGGGTTGGTCATACAAGGTGCAATTCGACAACGAAGGCACAACGGTCACCTGCGACGGGTACCGGCTAAAGTACAAAGGCGTAACAATGCATCTGGACGGACCGCTGACATCCCAGCTGCTCCTGTTGGAAGCGGAAAAGTCGCCGGGTCCGAGTTCAACATAGAGAATTGGCAATGCGCTGGATGGCGGCGGCCTTGGAGGGTCGGTGGCTGCAGTTTCCACAAATTCAAGACCATGTGGAAATTGCGAACCGGCCACGGGGCAAGACGAGGGACTCGGCCGCCGCCTGGATACCGATTGCATCCAACGGATCGTGTGCAGAGAGACAGAAGAGTGGCATGCTGCATGCACGATCCGGGATGGCAATGGACGCGGCGGTGTGCAGGACGCAATTCGCTGAGGAACGCCAAAAGATCGGTTACGAGACAAGCATTGCTTCGTGATCCGACCCGATTCCGAGCGTTTCTGCCAGACTCTTGCCTGTTGTATATTTGAGTTGCAGATGGCCATTTTCGCCACTGTGACGCAAAGCCACGAGGAGCCGCAGATGGATTTCAAGATGTTGAACCGACGCGTATTTTTGAAGGGATCGGCGCTGGCTGTCGGCGCCACGGCACTGGCCGCTTGCACCGTCTCCACGGGGCCCTCCGGCGAAGCGGCGCCCGTGGCTACCGCTGGAACTCTATGGGGGTTGCAATATGATCACCACATCGGGGCCTATGAGCGCCTTGCTGATCTGTTTGCCGAGCAGACCGGCGTCACCCTGACCGTGGCGCCTCAGCCATGGCCTCTGGAAACCAAGCTGATTGCAGCCCTCTCGGCGGGCACTCAGCCCGAAGCTGTGTGTGTAATGGGCAAGGTGCTGGTGCCGTTGCACATTCAGAATGCCTTGATGCCCTTGCGCGAATCTGTCTATAACCACAAGGGACTGAATATAGACGAAGATTTCAATGGCGATTCGGTGGAAGCCTATATGTGGGGCGATGACATCTGGGGCGTGCCGACCGAAATGAATGGGGTCGGCAGCATGGTCAATGTACCCGTGGACGAAGTGGAGGCAATGGGATTTGCGGATGACTTCCCTCCCACCAACGGCTCTCTCTATTTCGATTCCTATCCAGATATGTGGGAACTGGCCGAGTCTCTGCAAACAGAAGAGGATGGTGTTGTGGTGCGCTGGGGGCTGAGCAGCAAGGGCTGGGATGCGCAAAGCTTCTTGGGCATTGCACGCAGTCTTCTCGCGTCCGAAGGAACGGATTGGTGGGACAACGACAACAAAGTCTTCAACATTGACACGGACGCCGGTGTGCAAGCCATGGAAATGTTCGTGTCAACTCCGGTGGAGATGGGCATTGAAACAGAGCTGGACCAGAACCATGTCGATGCCGCCTTGGCCGGCAAAGTGGCCATAGCCAGAGGCAATGGCACTCCGATGATCGAAGGCAGCAAGCACGGATATACCTATGAAATCACCGGGGCCCCCAGAGTGGCTCCTCCCGACGATCCCCTGTTCGTGGGCGAAGGCGGGTGGGGCTTCGTGGCGCCGCGCCAGTCAAAACAACCCGAAGTCTCGATCGATTTCTTGCGAATGGTGGCTACCTTGGAAGGGCAGACCGAATATGCCCGTATTTATGGCGGAGCTGCGCATACGGCATGGCGGGAACTGGTCGGTGTGTACGATCATTTTGAAGATTCCGCAGATACCAGCCCCGCTGTCAAGGCCGCAAAATTGCTACAGGAATTGGCTAGGACTACAGGGTATTACGGGCAAGGCTTCGGCAGTCCTTCCTCGGTCGATGGCGCTGTGGCGCAAGTCTGTTCCGGTGTTCGTCAACAGAACATGACCGCCGCAGAGGGCGCAGCCGAGCTGCAATCAAGACTGGAAGCCGTGTACGCGCAGTTCCAAAGCGATATGGCGAGCTATACGCCTGCGTAGTCGTCCCATTTTGCATGATGAACAAGGACGGACTCGTACAGTTGGGCACATTGGGCCGATCTTGAGGAGCCAATGCGCACAAGAGCTGACGGGGAGGGCATTCCCGAATGCGACTGTGTAATGGTTCCGCTTGCGAGTCCGGCCTTTGCATCGGCAAGGAAGCTGTGCGATGCCAGATTGCGCACTGGCGCCGACAGCCTGTGCGAATGGCGTTCGGCATACACCGCAGGACAGCTGCATAGGCTTCTTGCCATGGCGGACAGGCGTGAGACTGCGCGGCTTCGCCACTGGAAGAGGCTGTGCAGGCGTACGCTGTGTCCAGTCGGTGGGACGCTGTTTGACAGTTTGCATGCGGTCGAGGCGAGCCTTGCAAGGCAACTCTGCGCAAACGCAGCGCGTCCGTCCTCCAACGCTGCCATTCTTGTTTTGGCCACCGCATGTCTTGCCGTGCCTCGCACAATCGTCAGACCCAGATCCATGGGGCAGGCCAGGGTTCCCTCCACTGACCTTGTATGGAAAACAACATGAGTGACTTGGCAGCCGCGCACGTACCCAATGCAAGGTTTCGGATCGATTGGGCCCAAATACGGCGCGTACTCAAACGATCGCAGGTTCATTTTGGGATCGTTGTAATCGTGCCCACTCTGATCTGGTATGGCCTGTTTCTCTTTCTGCCCATTTTCCAGGCTTTTCGCATCGCTCTGGTGGATTACAAAATTCTGGACCCGACGAACAGTCCGTTTGTGGGTTTCGGAAATTTCGAAAAGCTGCTGCTCAACCCACTCTTTCTTGTTTCCATCAAGAACACGTTGATGTGGACACTCTACATTTTCCTGTTCATGCTGCCTTTGTCGATACTGATTGCTACAGCCTTGTCCAATGTGCGTCGCAACCGAAATTTCTACCAGGCGGTCATTTTCATACCGGTGGTGGTCTCTCTGGTCGCGGTGTCGTTGCTCTTCCGGATGGCTATGGATCCCGAAGTGGGCCAACTCAACCGACTTTTGGCCCTTGTGGGTCTCCCTCCGTTCAAGTGGCTCTCCGCCACGTCTTCCGCCCTGATCACCATTTCGGGCATTGCAGTCTGGAAAAGCGTGGGATTCTATGTGGTGTTGCTCACGGCGGGCATGTTGAATGTGCCCACGGAAATCATTGATGCCTCCCGTGTCGATGGAGCGAATGAATGGCAAAGATTCTGGCGCGTGACCATTCCGCTGTTGACTCACACCATAATTCTGGTCCTGGTGCTGCTGACCGTTGGGTCTCTGCAGGAATTCACGCTGCCCTATGTCTTGACTACCGAAGGAGGTCCTGAAACGGCCACCTACCTTTACAATCTTCTGATTTTTCAGGAAGCCTTCACGCACATTCGATTCGGCACCGCCACGGTGGCGGCCCTGATTCAGTTCGTGTTCATATTGATCTTCAGCGTAGTGCAGATCAGGGTTCTTCGCCCCAACTGGTCCTATTAGTCTCAGACCCTCATGACTGGAACGATACAGGCTTGGCAACAGCCGCCGCGCCGGCTTTCCCCTCAAGTGCACAGGTGGCGTCAATTTGTCTTGCACTTGTTGTTGTCCGCCGCCGCCGCCGCTGCATTTTTTCCCTTCTTCTGGATGATTTTTGCCTCGTTCAAGCGGTTCAAGGAATTGGTGCAGTCCCGTGCCTTTCTGCCCATGGAGTGGACACTGGAGAACTATGCCGAGATACTGACCCGCGTTCACTTCGACACCGCTGTGATCAACAGTCTCTATTCTGCCGTCACGGTCACTTTCTTCACCCTGTTGACTTCATCGGCGCTGGGGTACATTTTTGCCAAGTACAGGTTCTGGGGCAAGGAACCCCTGTTTCTGCTGCTGCTGTCCACCATGATGGTCCCGTTTGCCGTCATCTTGGTCCCTCTTTACATACGCATCGGCCAGCTGGGACTGGTAAACCATCTGTGGGGATTTATGGTGACGGGACTGTGGTCCACTTTTGGCGTGTTTCTCATGCGTCAGTTCATGGAGGTCATTCCGTACGAGTATCTGGATGCGGCGCGCATTGACGGGGCTTCCGAATGGCGTATTTTCTTTACGATCATTCTGCCTCTCTCCACTTCGCCCTTGGCTGCATTGGGCATCTTTGCCTTTCTGGCGAACTGGGACAGTTTTCTGTGGCCGCTGGTCATTCTCAATTCTCCCGACAAACAGACCTTGCCTCTGCTGCTGGCAGGATTGCGCAGCATTTACTGGGCGCGCTACGACTTGTGGTCGGCGGGATCCGTCATGACCACCGTGCCAATCATTGTCATTTATGCATTCGCGTCCAAATACTTCATACGCGGCATGGCTCTGACCGGCATCAAAGGCTAGCGCCTCCGCGCTACGTCATCGACTTGCCTGTCCCCCTCTTCATGGCTATTCCGCATGTGCTGTTGGCGCCGCATTCGGTGCGAAGCCTGCAACGCGGGATAGACACCCTCGCAGACCTGCTGGGAAGCACGCTGGGACCTCGCCCTGCCTCGATTCTGGATCTGGCACATGAGAGATATGTGCCAGATGCCTTGGAGGATGCCCCTTCCATTGCACGGCGGCTTGTCGAACTGGAGGACCGGCAAGCCGACGTTGCGGCCATGCTTCTGCGCAATCTGGTTTGGCAGGCCGAGACAAGATTGGGAGATGGCGGGGCCACCGTGGCTGTGCTCTGCCAGACCATGTTCAAGGAAGCGTTGAAAATGGCAGAGTCCGGTGTGTCCCGTACCCGGCTTGCCCAAGGATTGACAATTGCCGCGGAGCGGGTGGGCTTGGCCATGGAGCAACAAAGCCGTCCCATTGGCGACGAGACAGAACTGGCCCAAGTGGCGCTGACGGCTACCGGAGAGCCCGAGGTGGCAGTCTTGATCGGCGAATCGCTGTACCTGATGGGAGCGGATGCCATCATCAACGTGGAAAAATACGCAGGACGGATGATGGACTGCCGCTACCACACGCCGGCTATTTTCAAGGCTCCTCTGGCCCACCGCACACAACTTGAACAGCAAAACGTTACGCATCTGCACATGCCTGACTGTCTGGTGGCGGCAGTGGACGGTGAACTGAACGCCAGCGATGACATGCTGGCGTTGCTGGAAGCCGCGCTGTTGGCCCGGCGATCCCGATTGTTGATCTTGGCTAGAAAGTTCAGCGAAACGGTCTTGGCGTGGTTTGCCCTGAATCATCGACAGTCCCATAGTCCCATCAAGGCTGTGGGGGTCACCTATGAGCCCATGCCTTCCGCGGCGGATGTACCCTACGAGGATCTGGCCCATCTTACGGGAGCTGCGGTGCTGGGTCTGCTGCATACCAGGCCCGTTTCCAAGGTCAGACCCAGGGATTTGGGGCATGTGCTCTCCGCTGACATTGACCTGGAACGGACCCGGATTCTGCCCGCTCCCGATCGAATCCCCGCAGTCAGGCTCCATGCCCTGCATTTACGGACCCGACTGGAGCAATTGGACGAGGGGGATCCTTCCCGAACATGGTTGCGGCGCCGAATTGCCGCCATGGACCTGGGTTGTGGCGAAATCCGCGTGGGAGCGGATACAGAGGTGGAAATCAACTGGAAGAAACGCATCGTGGAGCGTGGGCTTCGCAGCGCCGCCCATGCCTTGAAGCATGGTGTAGTCCCAGGCGGAGGCTGCAGTTTTCTGCACGCCCAAAGCGCCCTTTCGGATGTGGCGCATTGTCATGGAGAAGTGCGTCTGGGAATAGTGTGTGCCGCCCGGGCGCTGCCCGCTCCCTTGCTGCGCATCCTCAAGAACTCCCGTCATCCTGCTCCGGGGATAGTGGCAGAAGAGATTTCCAATGCTGAAAGCCCTGTTGCCTTCGATGTCAACCAGGGACGCATTGTGGACGCGTACGAGCATGGCCTTTTGGATGCATCGTTCGTGAACGCGGAAGCCTTTCGCATGGCCGCGTCAGGCGCGGCCATGGCCTTGACCATTGACACCATCGTTTTCCGACGGAATCCCCCTCGAATGGCACGGCCGTAGCCCATATGCCTCTTTGGGCAACGGGCGGATTCCCGATCGGGAATCCGCCAAATCTCGTTCCGTGCATGGATCGGGGCGGAGGTTCTAGAGACAAAAAGGAGGCATATCCTTGCCTTGTCTCCATGAATGCCCCAAGGCCGTCTATGGTGTCCGAGGTTGAAATCCAGCCCAGTCGGGCCCTTGACGCCTCAGAGCTCTTGATGTGCATGGAATCCCAAGGTCTCTGGCCCGATTGGCAGAGGCTGCGCTGGATCCATTCGCTGTCATGGGGCACAAGTTAGCGCCCCGATTTTGGCGTTCCGCCTTTGGCAGCGCGCCGCGGGCGCGGAAGGCAGCGGTGGCCATCCACACACGAAAGCCCGGAAAGCTTCCTGCACTGGAGCTCTCCAGGAAAATCAACGCTGGCTTTGCAAAGACCACGCCGCGCACTCCATAGGGGAGTCTTGCGACCAATGGCTTGTACACTCTTGCGGCGGATCTACACAATGTCAGGCATTGAAAACGAGCGCTGCAAGGCGATCTGAGATCTGGCGTGCATGGAGACAACCTTGAGTCGAAGGCTGCGACTTTGCGATCAGGCCTTGCTCTGCCACTTGCCTAGGGCGTCTCGTCAGGACAGGGTGACCCAAGGAACCCGAGCGGGCAGTGAGCAGACTGCCCGGCCATGAGTTTCCCTGTCGCCACCGGAGCCCATCCCGGTCCGCACTGTCCAGGAACACGGCGTTCCAAGGCGTTCCAATACCGAAGGTTGTTCTGCACAGGCAAGGTCGTGGCGCCGATGGGCGGAGACTGGTGCAATTCGGGATCAAGTCCCGCACCAAGGGCCTTCTTCCATTGCTGGAGTTCCCCAGGATGCAAACCAGTCCCGATGGCTCTCTGCGCGTGTGATTGTTATGCAGGGAGAACCTGGTTCCGGCTATTTTTCGTTGGCCCTCCTATGGGAGAATCTCCTTCTTGTGCCTGTGAATGCCACGAAAGTTGCCATCAGCAACAGCAGAAACATCGCCAATGCCCAAGGCATCCAAGGCGGCATCTGCGCCATGTCGGATGCAACTGTCGGCGCCGCGTTGAATCGAATGGCCAGTTGTCCATCTGGCAAGGCGTCGGCATGCCATCTGGCATGCACAATGCCCCCTATCTCCTGCGTCCCGCCAAACTCAAATCCAGCTATTTCCGCCTGCAGATCCTCTCTCTGTGGCACCAGCACCGTGATGTCCGAGGTTGGGTAGGGCCAGATTTGAACCCAAGTGTCGCCGGGGGCAGGCAAGGGCAGCCCGTAGCCCAACGTGGACCACGTGCCTTTGGGCAAGGGAAAGAGGGGGGCCCTGTCGTAGATCTTGTTTTCCCCGGTTTCGAACCGCGTGCCGTCCTCTTCCGCCAAGGTCACTTCGGTTGCCCCGGGAAACAGGGGGATTTCCACAGTCACAGGCTTCGACAGGCCCTCTTGACGTCCCGTGAAGACGTAAGGCAGTGAGTTGGCCGCCAGGGCCTGCTGACCAATCAGGACCTGACCTTCGGATAGGGCCAACAGTATCTGCAGCTGCGCAATTGTCACGACAGCCTGCGTATTGGAGACGGCAAAGACTTCCACTTCCAGCTCCGCGGCATTGTCTTCCGCCGCCAGCGAGACCGATTCTGACTGAAATTTCTGTCCATCCCATTCCACTTCGGCCCTGTAGGCAATCCGGGGTGAAGTGTCAAGGTCTTGGAATGCCAGCAATCCTCTTGTCCAGTCTGTCGTGTTCGTCCACTCGCCAGCCGGCAAATGCCCTATCTGGGCCTTCAACCGCACCGCCAGCTCGGAAGGCAACTCCAAGCCTGGCGAAAGAGGTTGCACCTGCACGGCGACTGTGCCTTGGCCTTCCCCCAGCAACGGCGCCCAGCTTGGGATCAGCGTCTGAGCCTGCAGATGACGGTAGGCCGCTGCCAATTCCCCTGCCGACAACTGCCGCCAAGCCTCTTTGTCAATGCCCGCGGGTGCCGAAGCTTGCCACTCCGCCAGCGCCAGCGCCAGTGTCTGCTGACCCATAACCGGCATGTCGGCATCGCTTCCCAGCGACTGCCACACCGCGGCGCCTTGGGCCAGTTCCTCGGCGGAAGTCGACAGCTGCCACAGAAAGGCCACTGCATCCCACATTTGCTCCTGGGTCAGCTGGTTCTTCCAAGGGGGCATGAGACGATCCATACGGCCGTCCGCCGTCACCTGCTGCCACAGGAGGGGGGAACGATCCAGCGCCAGCGCCGCCGGATCCCGAAAATCGATCATGGCTGTTTCCCTGTCTTGCAGCACCGGACCATCGCCCGCACCGGACTCCCCGTGGCAAGAGGCGCAGTAGGCACTGAAAATTTGGGCCCCGGCAAGTCCATAGGCCCGGACTGGAGTCTCCAGCTCTTGATCTGCAGTCTGGGCGGTCACGGGCGCCCCGGACAGGCAGCACAGGACCGCTAGGCACAGGCCGCAGGCCGCCCGCCGCAGCCAATGCGGAATCACAGTCACAATTCAGCCACAAGAACTGTCTGTGATGTCCGGCAGATCGGGATTCAGGTGTTTCGGGACCGATGGATCCGCAGGCTGTTTTGGACGACAAAAAGACTGCTCAGAACCATCGCCCCGGCGGCGACAGCCGGGTGCAGCTTCACCGCCGGACCCCAGAAAGGCACGAAAAGACCCGCGGCCAGGGGAATGGCCGCCACGTTGTAAAAGAAAGCCCAGAACAGGTTTTGCTTCACGATCCGCATCACCCGTTGGCCCAAGGCCAAGGATTGGGGGATGCGTTGCAGATTTGGGCTCAGAATGCCTACATCTGCCGTCTCCAAAGCCAGGTTGTGACCTGTGGCCATGGCCATGCCCACATCCGCTTGGGCCAGCGCTGGGGCGTCGTTGACGCCGTCGCCCACCATGCAGACCTTTTTGCCTTTGGCCTGCAATGCCGTGACGGTCTGGGCCTTTTCCGTAGGCAGCATCTGACCGGTGACTTCCGTTTCCGGATCCAGCTCCAACTCCAGGGCGATCGCTCGGGCCGCCGCATGATTGTCCCCCGACAGCATATGCAGAGAAAGGCCGGCCGCGCGCGCCGACCGCACGAATTCCGTGGCGTCCTGTTTCAGGGCGTCGGCAATCGCGAAGTAGCCCCAGACGCGCCCGTCACGGGCCATGCCCGTGACGCTTCGGCCTTTGGACTGACTGGCCTGCAGTCGGGACTGCCAGTCCTCCAGATTCAGCCCCTGTTCCTGCAGGAACGCGGGGCTGCCCACCAGTGTTTCCTCTCCTGCCACTTGCGCCCGCACTCCCTTGCCGGTCTGACTGTGGAACGCGGCGCTGTGCTCTAGTGCAATGCCTTGTTCCGTGGCCGCTTGTACAATGGCCCGGCCAATGGGATGGGCGCTGCCCTGCAAGGCGCTGGCGGCTATGCGCAGCATCTCCTGCACAGATCCGCCGCCGGGATGGACCACGGTCTCCTGAATGCGCGGTTGGCCAGCCGTGACTGTCCCTGTCTTGTCAAATACCAGGACATCCACCGTGGCCAGCTCCTGCAAGGCCGCCGCGCTCTTGACCAGAATTCCGCGCCGTGCGGCCACGGCCGTGCCGGCAATCATGGCGGTGGGTGTGGCCAGACCCAAGGCGCAGGGACAGCTGATGAGCAGCACGGAGGTGGCGAACAGCAGGCTGATGCTTGTCACCGAAGCCTCGGGAAAGAAACGGGCCGCCCCCCAGAAGGCCCAGATCAGGGCCGTGCCGGCGGCTACCGTCAGAATGATTGGCACGAAGATCCCTGACACCCTGTCGGCCAATGACTGCACCGGAGCTCGGCTCTGGAGAGCCTTCTCGACCATGTGGGCGATCTGTGCCGCCGCGGTCTCCTGCCCCACCGCCTGGGCAGTCATCTGAAAGGATCCTTCCAGGTTGGAGGCCCCTCCCCAGACTTCATCGCCTGCCTGTTTGGGAACGGGAATGCTTTCCCCGGTCAGCAGGGACTCGTCAACGGCGCTTTCCCCAGTCGCGACAATGCCATCCACCGGCACCGTGTCCCCGGCTCGCACCCGCAAGGTGTCGCCCACTTGCACATCTGCCAACGGCACTTCGGTCACTTCTCCGTGGCGCACGCGATGGGCCGTGGCCGGCTGCAGGGACAGGAGGCTGCGAATGGCATCCCCGGTCTGGCGGCGGGTGCGGGCCTCCAGATAGCGTCCCAAGTAGATGAAGGTAATGATGAAGGCCGCGGATTCAAAGAAGACCGGGAACAGGGCTCGGTCCAGATCGAGCAGCAATACGCACAGTCCGGTCAGGAAGGCCACGTTGGAGCCCAAGGATACCAGTATGTCCATGCCCCATAGGCCGGAGCGCAGCGACTTCCAGGCGCGTTGATGGAACTCGGCTCCAACCCAGACCTGCAGAATGGCGCCCAGACCCAGCCCAGTCCATTCCTGCAAGGCCGGGGGCACGGCCCAAATCCAAGGCAGGATCATGTTCAGACTGAAAAGGCTGCCGCTGCAGACCACGGCGGTGATCAGCTTGACTTGGCGCCAGTCCCGTGGGATGGGGGCTGGCGCGGACTGTACGGTCCCGGTCGCGGGATGGGGCACGACCGGTTGGTATCCTAGCTCCGTCACCTTGGCCTGCAACTGCTCGGGCGTCACGGTGCCCGGCAGGAAGGCTACGACCGCCTCTTCCTGAGGCAGACTGACCTCGGCGGACATCACGCCCGTCATGCGCGACAGGTTCTTTTGGATCCCGTCTGTACAACCAGTGCAGGTCATGCCCTGGATCCCGAATCTAGCGCTTTCCGCAGGGATGGAGTACCCCAAATCCACCACCGCGGCCTGGATCTGCGGTAGGGAAATCCGGCTGGGGTCGAAGGCCAGATTGGCTTGGGCCAGCGGATAGCTGACGGACGCCTCGGTTATGCCTGCCGTCTGCTTGAGGGTCACTCCGATGGCATGTGCGCAGCCGGTGCAGGTCATGCCCTGTACCGGCATCTGCAAGCGCGTCATGTCCGATTCTGTGGAGAGAGAGGCTGCAGGGGCGGACTGTGAAACTGCCATGTGTCTGTTGCATCACTCCATGCTAGGGGCTGCCGATAGCCGGGCCATCGTGGCGCAATTGTAGTATAGAGCCTGAGGCGCGCACAGAGTCGTCCACCCTTTCTCCGCCATGAAGCGAGAAGGGGAGCCGGAGCTCCCCTTCTCTAGGCTGTGCCGTTGTGGAACCAGGGCGGTGACCCTGCCGGGACAGCTGCTACTGGTCGGCCAGGATCTCGTTGGCTTCTTCCGTCAGTTCCGTCAGGGCGGAGGTCACGTCCGCGCCGTCCACGATGGCGGCCATGACCTCTGCAACCCGGGTTCGCACGAAGTCGTATCCCGGCACGGGCGGCTCGGAAGTCCCGTAGGACAGCAAGCTGAAGGCCGTTTGGTAATTGGGGTTGTTGGCGAAGTAGTCTGCCAGGCCTTCCGCGACGCTCTGGCGCACCGGGAAGTAGTTGCTGACCTGGGCCCACTGGGCCTGCACCTCGGGCGAAGTGTAGTACTTGATGAACAGCCAAGCGGCTAGCTCCTTTTCCGGGGTGGACTGGCCAATGCTGACACTGGCGCCGTATACGTTCGCCACCGGTTCATCCGTGATATGCGGTATCGGGCCGACCCCCCAGTTGAACGTGGCTCCTTCCTCTACTGCACTGGCGTAATAAGGCAGGCCGGAGCTGGAACTGACGTTGAACAGGGTGGTGCCATTGCCGAAGTCGGTTTGGTCCCCATATCGCTCCGCGGGAATCACGGCGCATCCCTCCGCGAACAGTTCCTGCATCAGGGTCATGGCGTCAATGGTGGCTTGACCGTCGTACCGATAGGCCACGTTGTCATAGTCGAAGATATCCCCGCCGAAGGCGAAAGACAGACTGGCAATGGTGGAGGCGTCCAATGCGAATTGGAAACCCAGGGCCTGCGTGTCGGACACGGCACCGCTGAAAGGCTGCGCCGTGGCAGCGCAGGCCATCTCCTTGAATTCGGCCGGAGTCGTGGGTGGGGCGTCGTACCCCAGTTCCGCCAGCCAGTCGGAGTTGTAGTACATGATCTCCATGGAGCGATTCGGCGGGAAGCCCAGGCGCGCGTTGTCAAAGGAGGGGAAGATGTCCGAGGCATAAAAGCCAGGGAAGAAGTCCGCCTTCTCCTCTTCCGTCAGACCCCACACTTCGCTGTTCACCAATTCCCGCATGTCCACCAGACCCTCGCCCAGCTGATAGGTGGCCGCCTGATTCTGGTAGGCCACCACCAGATTGGGCACATCGGACGTGCCGATCACGGCCAGCATCTTGTTGAAGATGTCCCCGTAGCCGCCTTGGGCGGAACCCACTACCGTGATGCCCCACTCATTGCTCTCGTTGAACTCGCCGATGATTTCCTCAAGGGCTTCCGCGCGGGCGCCGGAATGCTGATACCAGAATGAAACTTCCTGTCCAGAGGGGTCCACTCCGTCCCACGCGCCCCCCGACATCGTCTCGATTTCGGCTTCCTCCACGGCGGGCGGCGCCACCGTACAGGCCGCCAGCAAGACGACCAGACTCAAGACCAACGCTGTCAACTTGAAAACTCTAGACATCATATCGACTTGAAACTCCTTGTATGTACGATGAGACACAGGATAGAGAAACACAGATCCAACATGCCAGCGCCCGTTCCACTAGCCCTTCAGTCCCGTCAGGGCGATACCTTCGGTGTATTGCTTCTGGGTCAGGAAATACAGGACGAGAATGGGCCAGATGGTGATCACCGAGCCTGCCATCAGGAGCTGGGTTTCCGGCCCCGCCTCGCGGGAGAAGGCCCACAGACCCACCATGATCGGTCGCCACTGTTCCGTCGTGGTGACCAGCAATGGCCACAGGAAGTCGTTCCAGGCGTTGATGAACGCGAAGATGGCCACCGTGAAGAGGGCCGGACGACTCATGGGCAGCATGATACGGGTCAGAAAGGTGTTGTGTCCCGCCCCGTCCATGCGAGCCGCATCCCACAGTTCAAAGGGAATCTGGGCAAAGAACTGGCGCAGCAGAAAAATGCTGAACACGCTGGCGATGTAGGGAGCCGTGATGCCCTGCAGGGTGTTGACCCAGGACCCGCCGGGCAAGGGGATGAAGGCAACCCGGTTGGAAATGACCAGGAAATTGGGAATCATGGTCACCATGCCGTGGATCATCATGGTGCTCAGCATGATGCCAAAAATCAGATCGCGGCCTCGAAAATGAATGCGGGCGAAGGCATATGCGGCCAACACGGAAGTCGCCAGCTGTCCTGCCAGGGTGATGCCCGTAATCACGATGCTGTTGATGAAGTAGCGGGCGAAATTGGCCTCCTGCCAGGCTTGAAGATAGTTGTGGAACTGCGGTACGTCCGGGACCAGCTGCCGTGTGGCCGTTTCCCCGTAGGACATCAGGGAGGCGGAGAGCATCCACGCGAAGGGCACCAGGGAAATGAAGGCTCCCGTCAACAGAATGAGATAGAGGACGAGACGGCCGCCCCGATAGGCCCCGGTGTGGCCCGGCTTGGTCGCCGTGACGACCTTGGCGCCGATCTTGGACAAAGGCAGGATTTGCGTGTCTTCAGCCATAGAAGACTCTCTCTCCCAGAATGCGGGACTGCACAAAGGTCAGGTAGAGGATGACACAGAGCAGCAGCACCGCCTGCGCGGAGGCGTAACCGAACTGGTTGCCCTTGTAAAAGGTGTTGAATACGTTGACACTGGTTGTGATCACCGTAGTCTGGGCGGACGGTTCCAGCATGACAAAGATGTGGTTGAAGGCCTTGAACGTGCCGATGAAGCCGATGATCGAAAGATAAAAGGTGATCGGCGAAAGCAGCGGTATCGTGATGAAGCGCAATTGATGCCAGCGGTTGGCTCCATCGATCTCGGACGCTTCATAGAAAACGCGGTCGATGCCCCCCAGGCCGGCCAGAAAAATGACGGTGTTGTAGCCTACGTAGGTCCAGATGCCGAACAGAATAATGGAGACCAGCGCCAAGCTGGGTCCGGCCATCACCCCCTCTAGCCGGGTGCCCAGCAAAAGGTTGAGGAACCGTTCAGGTTCGAAAAGCCACCGTTGGGGTTCCAGGTCGAACAGGGTTATGACACGGTTAACCAGGGAGACTTCCCGCGGGCTGAAGATGTTGCGGAAGACCAGAGCCGTGGCAATCACGGGCGTGATGTACGGCAGGAAAAAGATGATCCGGAAGAATTCCTGCCCCTGGATCTTCTGGTGCAGCACGTAAGCCAGCCCCAAGGCGATGACCAGCTGCAACGGGATGGAGCCAAAGGCGAAGTAAAAAGTGACCGGCAGCGTGTCCAGAAAGCGATTGTCTCCGGTGGCCTGCATGACCTGCCAGCCTTGCGTGATGAGATAGACGGACAGGCCCAGCAGCAGAAAGCTGCCTACTCGAGCGGGCAGCAGCAGGGGACTGTGGGGACGGCCGCCGCGGGTCCATAGGTAATAGATGCCGATCAGCAACAGAAAGCCCAATACGAACTGCAGGACGCCGGTGGGCTTGCCTAGGGCGTCGGCATAATTCTCGATGCCCACAAAGCCCCGATCCACCACTCGCCAGCGGCGCAGGCTCATATGGAAGGCGTAGCCCACCGGGAACAGCCCAAAACAGAAAAGCAAAACGCTGGCGGGGAGGATATAAAGATAGCCTGTCAGCTGCTCGCGCAGTGCGGCCCTTCGACTCGAATTGAAGAGGCCGGGGTTCCGGTTCCCCTCGAGCGCTGTCCCAGTCATGTACCAGAGCTCTCCTAGTCTCTTGGCACTGGGAGGTCTTGATTTTGCCAGCCAAGCCTCCATCCCTGCGAGCGTGAGTATACAATAGAAGCCAATGGAGGAATCCGCGCGAAAGCCCTGCGTTTCATAAGAAGTTCCTTATGCAAGAGAATCGACTCCGCCGCCAATCGTCCCTCTATTATGAGGATTTTGCAGTGGGGGCTTCCGTGGAGAGCTGGGGACGCACCCTCACCGAGACCGATGTGGTCAATTTCGCGGCCCTGTCCGGTGATTGGAATCTGATTCACACCGATGCGGAATACGCCGCGGCCCAGCTGTATGGCAAGCGGGTGGTGCATGGCCTGTTGGTGCTGAGCATCAGTTCGGGGCAAATGGTGCGCTTGGGATTTCTGGATGACACCGTGGTGGCGTTCATGGGCCTGGAATGGCAGTTTCGCCGGCCCGTGTTCATCGGAGACACCATTCGGTCCCGGCTCACGGTTAAGGAGATGAAGCGGATGAAGCGCATGCGCGGCGGAGTCGTGACCTTCACGGTGGAGATTCTCAATCAGGAGGGCAAGGTGTGCCAGCGGGGCAGCTGGGATTTGGTGTGCAAGTTGCGGGAGGACGACATTGCCTCGTAAATCGACCCGCGGCTACCCGTATATGTCGGGACGCCGGCCCTGCAAGACTGGGATGTTGGCGCGTATTTCGGCCACCCGGTTCAGGTCGCAGGTCGCCGTAAAGAGCCCCTCCTCTTCCTGACCCTCTACCAGAGCGTTGCCCCAAGGATCAATCACGGCGCTGTTGCCGCAAAAGGAGATGCCATCACTGGCGCCCACGCGATTGCACGCGAAGACAAAGCATTGATTCTCAATCGCCCGCGTCCGCAGCAGAATGCGCCAGTGCTCTCCCCGGGGATGTGGCCATTCGGCGGAGAGCAGAATGCATTGGCAGCCTTCCAAGGCATATCGACGGAACATTTCGGGAAAACGCAAGTCATAGCAGATGGCTAGTCCGGCCTGATGTGGCCCCACCCGCACCTGCTGCAGGGAATCCCCCGCCTGTAGATAGCGTGGTTCGTCGAGCATGGGTACCAGATGCAGCTTGCGGTAGTGGGCCTGCAATTGCCCCTGGGCATCGTAGAGGACCATCGTGTTGTAGATATGGCCTGCGGCCTCTTCCAAGAGGGATCCGGCCACCGCGGTCCGGTAGATCTGCGCCAAGCCCGCGAAGCGTGCGAAAGAGCCTTGGGTGGAAGGGCCTGCGGCTATGGCACAGGCAAATTGTCTGGCTTGTGCCAAGGCATAGGCGGAATGCCACAGTTCAGGGAAGACCACCAGGTCCGACTGGCGCCTCACGGCCTCCTGCATAAACCGCTCCGCGAGAGCGAAGTTGTATTCCGGATCTCCGATGTGGAGATCCATTTGCGCCAGCGAGACGGTGTATTCAGACATGTCTCATGCCATCTCCCGCCCTTGAAGCCATTCGGGGGTGTTGGGCACAAAAGATCTCCATACCATTATCCAACAAGATCGAACCTAGGCAAGCGGGGTGGGGAAACTCGATGACGTACATGGGGAACAGGAGGAAAGCGCCATCGTCTCACAGACCAAGATGGTGGAGTGTCTGGGGGAGGTCAGTGTTGCAATTCATGCAACACGACAGCCGTGGATCCAGGCGTTGAGCCTTCGCTTTCCATCAGCACGTCGGGAGTGCTACGCATCGGGGTCGCGTTTTCCTCTTCTTCTTGGCCGGCCCGGGATCCCAGAGGAGAGAAGCGGTACATGCGGGGAAAGAGGTAGGCGCTGACGATGACGAAAATGCCCAATGCCACCAGTATGCCGGGCCACCAGATCTGCCAGTCTGCCAGCCAAGGTTCGGAACGCGTGTTCATGAAGGCGAACAGTCCGTAGAGCAACATGACAAAGCCCGGAATGGGGGCCCACCAGAAATGGCTCTTGTCTCCCTGTAGGAAGAGATAGAGGAAAACCAAGCCCAGGCCCCCGAAGAGGATCCCGCCCAGTAGTTCAATGGCGATGACGGAACTGCTGAGGTAGGTGGTCAGGCCCAGCACAGACATCAAGCCCGCCATCACCACCCCCCACCAGCGGTCGCGGGGATCCGTGACATAGACCAGCAGAAAGCTGAGGGCCATGCCCCACAGCAAGACGGCGGCGCTGAGCCGCGGATTGAAACTGGTCAGCGTAGTCATGTACAGCATGGCGGCCAGTGAGAGGCAGGTAAAGGAGGGGATGAGCTGCCACCAGCTGGCGCGGTTGGCCACATAGAACCAAGCAAAGGCAATGCCCCCGGCCAATAACACTCCGGACAGGGCATACTCGATTTGCGGCGAGACAAAGTCCAGCCAATTCAAGTTCATGAGAATCAGCAGGAGGCCCCCTCCGATCAGGGATCCGGACAGGACTAGGACGGCCAGTCGAGAGTGCTTCTGCAACATGTGCCCAAAAGGGGTGCGGAACGTGGGCCTGATTGTCGTTGGCACCAAGCCTTCGTTATTATAGGGCAAATCGCCGAATCTTTCGGTTAGGCTCTGCACCCCAGACAGGCGCCGAGTGCTACCATGGTATATGCCCCGTCTTCGTTCTCCCGGGGGAAGGCAGGATGGAAACACAATTGTTGCCCATTGCAGACGAGCACATCATGGACCATGTGCACCGCGCCTTCGCTGCACGGTTGCCCATCGCCCTGCCTACTGACACCGTCTATGGGCTCTCCTGTCCTCATGACAACGCCGCGGGCATAAAGGCCCTGTACCGGGTCAAAGGGAGGCCGTTCACCAAGGCCATACCCGTTCTGCTGGGTGCCGCGGAGCAACTGCCTCAGATCGCCCGCCCTTTCCATTCGGAGTTGGCCGCAGCCTTGGCCGCGCGTTTCTGGCCAGGACCACTGACCATCATCTTGCCGGCACAGCCGCATCTGCCCGCTGTCCTGCTGGCAGGAGGGGATACCGTGGCTGTACGGGTGGTGGACCATCCAGTCTTTCGGGAAATCGCTTGCCGGACGGGGCCGCTGGCCACAACCAGCGCCAACGTATCCGGGCAGCCCGACTGCCACCATGCTCAGGAGGTGTACAGGCAGCTGCAGGGTCGCATTCCCCTTATAGTGGATGCCGGCCCTTCTCCGGAGAGCCAACCCAGCGCCATCGTCAAGGTGACAGGGGAGGACATACAGATCGTGCGCTCCGGGTCGTTGGCCATGACGGTCAGGGAGTTTCTGGCCGCCTGAACCGGTCTGTACCTCAATGTCTCGGCGACAAATTGGCGTGGATGCATCCCGTTGTCTGCAAATCCGGCCCACCGGCACGGAAAACTATGCTTGCCATATCCTGACGGCGCTGTTGGCCTTGGACGAGGCACCGGAATACGAGTGGCTGCTGTATGTGGACCAGGAGCCCGGAGCCGGGACGTTTCCTTGGCTCCAGGCGTCTCATGTCACGGTGCGCGTGTTGCCGCGGGTACGCCTGTGGACGCACCGCGCACTGGCCGGAGAGATGCGTCGCCAGCCCCCCGATCTGCTGTTCGTGCCCGCTCATGTGCTGCCTTTCGCTTGGTCATCGAGGTCGGGACCGCCTGCCGTGATGACGGTCCATGACTTGGGTTACGAGTATTTCCCCAAGGCGCATACGCGGCGGCAGCGATTCTATCTGCAATGGTCCACGCGCTATGCCGTGCGCCGGGCCACACGCCTGATATGCCTCAGCGAATCCACCCGTGCGGACCTGACGCGGTGGTATGGAGCCCAGGCATCCAGGCTGGACGTGGTTCACGCGGGAGGCGTGTGGCGCCGTCCCTTGGCGGACCAGAGCGCCGCCTGCCGCGCCTCCCTGGGAGTGACCCGTCCCTACATGCTGTTCCTCAGCACATTGCAGCCTCGCAAGAACGTGGAGCGACTGATCCACAGCTACACCCGATTGGTGCAGACTCGGAATCTGGATCTGGATCTGGTGTTGGCCGGACAGCTGGGTTGGCTGAGCGAGACAATCGCGGGCGCGGCCCGTCATTCACCGGCGGCAGATCGCATTCACATGCTGGGATACGTGGATGAGGACGAAGCGGCCGCCCTATACGCGGGAGCCCAGTTCTTTTGCTATCCTTCCTTGCATGAAGGATTTGGACTGCCCGTATTGGAAGCCCAGTTCGCGGGGGCGCCTGTCATGACTTCTCGCCATTCCTCCTTGCCGGAAGTGGCCGGTGACGCGGCCCTGCTGGTGGATCCGGAAGACGAAGAGGACATCGCTGCGGCCATGCTGCGTCTCAGCGAAGACGAGGCGTTGCGTCAGGAGCTCGTTCGCAAGGGCTACGAGAATGTGAAACGGTTCTCCTGGCCCAAGGCGGCCCGGGAGACGCTGGAAGTCCTCAAGAAGGCGATGGACCGCAAGCTGTGATACCCGAGGGGGATCGACTGCGGACTGTCTGCAGCGTCTTGGGGATCCCTGTACATCCAGTGACTCGAGATCAGGTTCTGGATCAAATTGAAAACTGGCTTGATCCATGTCAGGCGGAAGGCGACGCGGTGCGCCACATTTGCACCGTGAATCCGGAATTCATCATGACGGCCCGACAGTATCCCGTCTTCCGGACGGTCCTCCATGAGAGTGATCTCAACGTGCCGGATGGCGTGGGCGTGACTTGGGCCATGCGCCTGTCACTGACGGATAGACCTGTGGTCAGAGTGACTGGAGCGGATCTCGTGCCCCACATTGCCCGGGCGGCGGCCATGCAAGGCTGGCGGTTGCTGCTGTTGGGGGCAGGCCCCGGGGTGGCGGAACGGGCCGCGGCCCGATTGCGGCGGCGTTGCCCCGGCCTGACCGTACGTGGTCTGCATGGAGGCGCTCCCAGGGCGCAGGATTGGCCTCGGGTACAGGCCGAATTGGCCGTGTTTCAGCCGCATATTCTGTTGGTGGCCTTCGGTCATCCGCAGCAGGACGTCTGGATAGCGGAACACCGGATGGATCTGGAGGGCATGGTGGCCATGGGTGTCGGGGGCGCCTTGGACTTCATCGCGGGCGAGATTCGCCGGGCCCCGGCTTGGATGCGGCGTCTGGGTCTGGAGTGGCTGTTTCGCTTGCTTCGGCAACCCCGCCGGCTGGGCCGCATGAGTCGACTGCCAACCTTCTGTGGACTGGTCCTGTGGCAGATCTTGCGGGAACGCCGTCGTGCGTAGCTACTCGGCCTTGACCCCTTGGCCGATCGCCGCCACGCGCACCACGGGAGCGCCGGTCGTCAAGACCGTGACCTGAAAACCGGATATGTCTCCGGGTTGCAAGATTTGCGTGTCCACCCCCGTTACGCGAAGCCCGACCACTGCACCGGTAGAGTCATAGAGGACCAGCATCACTTCGGTTTCTTGGGTGGTGACGGAACCTGTGTTCTGCAGCTGACCCTGTATGCCCACTACCTGGCTTGAGACCTGTGCGAAAGAGACATCCTGGGCCTCCAGATCCGTGTACAGGCGACCTGCATGGGCCGGCTGGGAATGGGTGACGGCCAGCTGCCACGAATCCCAACTGCCTTCGTCCGCGTGCAGGGCCACCATAAAGGGACTGGCTTCCTGCGGAGGAGTGAGATAGCGGTAGCTGAGACTCTGCTTGCGCGCGACGGGGGTTCCCTCCGTATCCAGGAGCCAGACTTCGACACGCACTTGCTCCGCGACCTCCACGGACAGGTTGACAATTTCCCCCAGCATCCAGGGGATGCCCAGACCGTCCACATAGGTCTGCAGTCCCTGCGCGCGATGCGGCAAGGGAGGCGGATTCGGGAGCTGAGGCGCGTCGGCGGATGGCACAATCAGGCTTTGTCCGATTTGCAGTGCGCGTGGATCCGCGATGTGGTTGATCCTCTGCAGATCCTCCGGGGCGACCTCAAAGGTCGCTCCAATGCTGATCAAGGTGTCTCCTGCCGCCACGATGTAGGTTTGCGGGCCGGGGGTCGGGTCGGGGGTCCCGGGAGGGGCCTGCGCCATCACTTCTATGATGGCCGTGGGCGTAAAGGTGGGTACCATCGTGTTTGCGGCAACCGGCGGCGGGGCGGCGGCGGTGGGGACCGATAGCGGCTGCGTCTCGGGATCCTTGGTTGCACGACAGGTCCCAAGGAGCAAGGCCAGGCTGCACAAGCCTAGGCTCAATCCCGCTCGCCAAGAGTTTCTTGGGTCCAAAACTTGGAGACCGTCGCCCATGATGCGACTATTATAGGCTTGGCCCCGTGCACTTGGGCTGGAGCGTGACAGTGAAAGGGCGGAGGCCCGTCATGACCAAGATTGCCGTCCTCTCGGACACTCACGACAACGTCTGGAATCTGGACCAGGCGTTGCTGCGGATAGCCGCAACGCCGGCGCAGGTACTGCTGCACTGCGGAGACTTTGTGGCTCCTTTCATCATTTCCCAGTTGGGGGAGGCCTTTGACAACCCCATTCATGGCGTGTACGGCAACAACGATGGCGACTTGGGACAGCTGCACCGGCAGGCCGCGCGCTTTCCGCAGATCGTCCTGCATGGCCAACTGGCCGAACTGGAAGTGGACGGAGTACGCATTGCCATGAACCATTATCCGGAAATCGCCCGCCCCTTGGCGGAGTCCGGTCGCTACGATTTGGTCTGTTACGGTCATGACCATCTGTCCTACTGGGAGCAGGTGGGAGAATGTCAACTTGTGAATCCCGGCGAGATCATGGGGCGGGGGGGATCGCCCAGCTGGGGTCTGTTCGATACGGCGGATCGCACTTGGCGCCTGCAGCCGCTGCAGGACTGAATTCCCTCGTTCCCGCCGTCATGTTGGAAATCCAGTTTCTAGGCACCTCCGCCTCCGCGCCGACCGCGCACCGCAGCCTCAGCAGCGCGGTGGTCATGTTTGATGCGGAGCGGTTCCTGATTGACTGCGGGGAGGGCACCCAGCGACAAATCCTGCGCAGCGGCATCGGCTTTCGCCGCCTGGACAAGGTGTTGTTGACGCATCGGCACTTGGACCACATTCTGGGACTGGGTGGTCTGGCCAGCACCTTTGGTCGCTGGGAGGCCATGGAGTCGATGGAGATCTGGGGTAGCCCAGATACCCTGAGTCGGGTGCGGGACCTGATGAAGGTGGTCTTTCACCCAGACTGGGAGTCCAATGAACGCATTGCCTTGGTACCCATGGAGCCGGGTCTTGTCTTCGAGAACAAGAAGGTTGCCGTTGAGGCCTTTGCCGTGGAACATCGGCATACGCCCTGCTTGGGCTTTCTCTTTGAGGAAAAGGCCCGTCGGCGCTTCTTGCAAGAGCGGGCCGACGCACTGGGCGTGCCCTTTGGTCCGGAGCGGTCCGAGTTGGTGCGGGGCAACCCCATCACCCTGCCTTCAGGGCGGACCATTCAGCCCACCGATGTATTGGGCAACCCCACAGCCGGAGCGAAACTGTGTTTCGTCAGTGACGTAGGTCGCACCGGACCGCTGCACAAGATTGTGCAGGGAGCGGATCTGTTGGTGATCGAGGGGACCTATCTGGACCGGGACAGACAGCTGGCGCAGGATTTTGGACACATTACGGTCGCGGCCGCTGCCAAGCTGGCGCGCAGGACCGAAGTGAGACATCTGGTTCTGCACCATATTGGCCGCCGGTACCACATTCGGGAAATCCTGGAAGAGGCCCGCCAACACTTTCCCAACGCCATTGTGGTGGGCGATCTGGACCGTGTTCGCATCCGCGCCCAAGCTCCCCTGGAATGGGACCGCTGGGCGCGGCGCAGATCCCGCCGCCCGGTCCAGGACCCGGAGCCCACTTCAGCCGGAGCGTAGGACACCGCCGGTCCGCCGGCTCACTGCCTGTACAATCTTGCGCCGAATGCGCTCGGTGTCCTTGGGGCCAAGACTGTGCGCAAGGGACTGGTAGACTACCTTGAAGGCCAAGGACTTGCGTTCTTCCGGCAGAGGGTGTCCTTGGTATAGATCGAACATCTCCACGTGTGCCAGGATGTCTCCCCCGCCTTGGCGAATCGCGTCCATCACCCCTTGGGCCGGAGTTTCCCGATCCACTAGGAAGGCCAAGTCTTCCACAACGCTCGGATAGGGGGAGATGGGGGCCATTTGCCGCACGACCCAAGGCAGCGAGACCAGCGGCGCGATGGCTACATTGGCGATCGCGACGCTTTGGGTCGGCAGCTGATAGGCCGTGCGCACCATGGGGTGCAGTTCCCCCATCAGGCCAATGGTCCGCTTGCCTTGCAGGATACGGGCGCAGTAGGGGCCGTACCGATCGTCTTGGGCCGCCTCGTAACGGATGTCATCCAGGTTGAGGCGACTGAACAGCGTTTCCAAGACTCCCTTGAGATCGTAGAAGTCCAACATGGCGTCCGCGGCGGGCTGGGCATGGTGGGACAGGTATCGGGGTCCGGTCATCGCCAGCTGCAACGTGCGCTGTTCCCGCGGAAAGGGGGCGAGCTCGGCATCGGGTCGGAATTCCAGCCCGATCTCAAAAGCGGCCAAGCGCGGCGCATGCCGCAGGTTGAAAGCCAGGTTTTCCAAGGCGGATACCAAGAGATCCCGCCGCATCACGGTCTTTTCCGGGCTGTAGGGGTTGGCTATCTCCACAAACTCCTGACTGGCCTCCGTGGCGTGGGCATGCCGGGTCAGGCGGCGATGATTCTCGGGGCTGGAGTAGGAGTGTCCGATGGTCTCCTGCAGGCCGAGGCCGACTAGAATATCCCGGATCTTCTCTTCGGTGGCTCGTTCCGGACTGGGAATATGCTGGGGAATCTCTTCCGGCATGTAAGTGTACCCCACCCGATCGTAGCCAACTATGCGGGCCACTTCCTCGGTCAGGTCCGCAGGGAGGGTCAAGTCCAGGCGATGCCAAGGCGGGCGACAGACCAGCACGGATTCCGCCGCGCGGCGCAGAAGACCGAACTGTGCCGAAGCCTGCAGATTGAAGTCGGGAGTCGGGACCGTCTCGGTGGCAATGTCCAGGCTGTGCAGAGCCGCGCCAATCTCCTTCAGATCCAGGGTCATGCCCAGCTGTCGATTGACCTCGGAGGCCGTCAGGCAAATGACCGGCGTTTCTTGCGCCTTGGGATAGGCGTCGGCCAGCGGGACGGTGCATCTGCCGCCTGCCAGCTCCGTCATCAGCGCGGCCGCGCGCGCGGCCGCGTGCGGATTCAGCGTTGCCGGAACACCGCGTGTGAAGCGGTGGCTGGCTTCGCTGTGCAGCCGCAGGGCCTGGGCCGTGCGGCGAATGTTGATGCCGTCGAAGGTGGCGGATTCCAGCAGGATGGTGCGGGTGCGGGAGGACACTTCCGTTTCGGCGCCACCCATCACGCCCGCGATGGCCACGGGGCCCGCGACATCCGTGATCAGCAGCATGTCGGACGTCAGTGTGCGCTCCACATCGTCCAGCGTAGTCATGGATTCACCGGATTGAGCGCGCCGCATGCGGATGAGCGGCTGCTTGCGGCCTGCCGTCTGGGCCCGGGCGACTAGAAGGTCGTAGTCAAAGGCATGCAGGGGCTGGCCAGTCTCAAGCATTACATAGTTGGTGATGTCGACGATGTTGTTGATGGGACGCACGCCGGCTCGGATCAGCCGCTGTTGCATCCATGGCGGGGAGACCCCCACCTGTACGTCTTCGATGAGAGCGGCGACATAGCGGGGACAGAGGTCCGGATCCTCTATCGCCAGATCCACGCGGGCGGGGTGGGAATGGATTGCGTCTTGGACGGGCAGTACAGGCAAGGAAACGGCCAAGGGCCCCTGGCCGGTCAGGGCGGCCACTTCGCGGGCTATGCCCAGCATGCTCAGTCCGCGGGCCATGTCCGGTGTAAGGTCCAGTTCCAGAATGTCATCCCGGAGGTATGCGCCCAAAGGTTGCCCCACCGGAGCGTCCTCGGACAACAAGAGGATGCCCTCGTGTTCCTCGCTGAGACCCAATTCCCGTTCGGAACAGACCATGCCACTGGAACGGATCCCGCGAATTCGGGATGCCTTCAGTCTCTTGCGGGGGCGGGGTCTTTCGTCGGCATAGGCATCCACCAGATACGCCCCGACCCGCGCGAAAGCCACCTTCAGCGCAGGCAGGTGGTCCTGCTCTCGAAACCGAAACAGGTTGGGGGCTCCCGTGACCACTCGTTCCGGCTCTGCAGCCCCATAGGCCACATCCACCAGCACGAGGCGATCGGCCTGTGGATGAGGATGGACTCCTTCCACTTGGCCGACCGTGATGGCAGGACCCCACCAGTCACCGATTTGCTCGGTAGCCACAACCTCAAGCCCGGCCAAGGTCAGGATTTCGGCCAACTCGAATGGAGACTGCTCCCATGATACATACTCACGCAGCCATGACAAGGGAACTAGCATGCAATGTTTCTCCGATTCAGGGTCTGGAAGGCCACCTCGTGGCCAATGGCGCGCCATCCACCCCAGACTTTGCGATGTTCGTTCAAGCTCCGCAGATGCGCCGCCACCAGGGGAAGACCGGCCAGTGCGATTTCCCCGATTTGCGCGATTTCGTTCTTGTCCTGTGGCTGTGGCCGCTCATCCGCCCGTGTACTCAAGTGAAAGAGATAGGTGGCAAACTCCATGTGGAAGTTACCCTTGGTGAAGGTGTACGTGCACAGTCCCAAGAATCTCTGGATCTTGCAGTGCAATCCGGTTTCTTCCTGGACTTCCCGCTGCAAGGCCGTCAACACCGGTTCCTGCAGGCCGATACCGCCCGTGAACAGCCGATAGATGCCTTGAGGGTATTGCGGCTTGGTATGGAGCAATACCTTGCCACTAGGGCGGGTGATGGCAAACAACACTTCCGCCCGTCTGTCGTGACTGCGGTTTTCACGCGTGGACAGCATGTAGTCGTCCAGCTCAATGTCATAGTGCTGCCGCACCGGGACGCCGTAGAGAGCCTGCAGCGCGCTTACTTCCTTTTCGCAGACGGCAGCTTCGTGCACGACGGCTTCCATGGCGGACATGATGGCAACCCAATTCCCCTGTTAGGCACAAAAGGGGAGTCTAGGATAACCGGCAATGTCAGCCAAATCCGCGGCCGGTCGGTGGTCGGTCAGGAACTGACGCGCCACTCCTGAGGATATTCTGAAACGTCCACGACGTTGCCGTCTGGATCCAGCGCCTTGAAGGAGCGAATGGGCACCGTTGCCTTGGTGTAGTCCCGCCGTTGCTTCACGTCTTCCTTGACAATGCGTGCCCCGACCTGGCGCAGCCGTTCAAAGATGGGATCCAAGCTTTCCACAAGAATGCCAAAATGCATGTGCTCGTCCCCTTCGGGATGAGGCGGGCTGGCTGCGGTTTCAAAAGGCAGCAGCGTCAGGTTCATGTGCCCTTCGCTCAGGTCCATACTGGGTCCTGTCCCCCTCAGTCCGACAAAGGTGAACCCCAGTCCTTTTTCGTAGAAGGTACGGGAGCAATCCAGATCCCGGCAACGGATAGCCAGGTGCTTGAAGATCAACATGGGACTGATTCTCCTGGAAGTGCAGGTTGGCACGGACCTACGACTTTTTCTCGTCCAGCTTGACACCCACGACTGTGTCGGGGTCTCGCCGATCCAGCAACACGCCGCCACCTTCCGCGCCCCGGGGCAGCGGCTCGTCCTCGACCGATAAGGGATGAAAGCGGTGTACTTGCAGCAGCTGCCGCTCGGTCAAGGACAACCCGTACCGGTTGTGGGGATTGAGCAGGGTTCTGATCAGATTCCGGCCTACAATCCGTTCCAGCTCCGCGGCGTGGCGAAAGGTTTGCCACTGGACCAGAGAACTGCGCAAAAAGGAAAGGCCAGCCGGTGTCATGGACGCTTCCTTGCGCAAGGGAATGATATGCCGTTCCAGCTCCAGCGCTAGATACCATTCCTGTCCCGCCGGAGCCGTAATGTCTTGGCCCAGCAGGAAAAAGACCCGGTCGCAGTTGGCGATCCGCTCGAAAATGTTGGAATAGGTATCCCCTGTCGCTGGAGTGCGCCGGAGCTCCACCCTGTTATGCGCCGGCAGCTGGGCCAGCGTGGCGCCAATCAGGTCGCGCTCCGCCTCCAGGTCCGAGGTGGCGCTGATAAAAAGACGCAAGGTTTCAGCCATTCGTCACTACTCTCTGGCAAGTATGGGGCCGTGTGAGCCATCAATGAACCACCGGTGTCTTGAGTGTGCATGCCGTCCGGACTTGTGGACAGCCACCTTTTTGTCATCTGCACGAGTCTTCCTCAAGATCCAAGCTGCATGCGATTGTAGCAAAGCTGCGTGACACGGCGGGAGCTCTGCGCGGCCGGCGGAGCGAAAGCGAACGAACGTCATGCGTCTGCAGGTCGGCGTCGGGTTTGTCTTTTCTTGTCTTCCGCTGCATTTGCCATCCTGACATCGGGTTGGGCCTTGAGCCGGGTCACCAGTTCCATATCGGCTTCCACCATGGTGGCGACCAGCGCCTGGAAATCCAGATCTGGCTCCCACCCCAGCGCCTTGCCCGCCTTGGACGCGTTGCCCACCAGCAGATCGACATCCGCCTGGCGCATGAAACGTTCATCTTGGACCACGTGGTTTTGCCAATCCAGATCCACGACCTCAAAGGCGGCCTTGGCAAAGTCGCGGATGCAATGCGTAGTTCCCGTCGCCACTACATAGTCGTCCGGCTGATCCTGTTGCAGCATCAACCACATAGCCTTGACATAGTCAGGAGCGTATCCCCAGTCGCGCGACGAATCCAGATTGCCCAAGGCCAGTGTGTCCGCCAGCCCCTGTTTGATCAAAGCCACATAATAGGAAATCTTGCGCGTGACAAACTCCATGCCACGGCGCGGACTTTCATGATTGAAGAGGATGCCGGAGCAAGCGAACAAGTCATAGGCCTCGCGGTAATTGACGGTCAGCCAATGGCCGTACACCTTGGCGGCTCCGTAGGGACTGCGGGGATAGAAGGGGGTCAGTTCCGTTTGCGGGGTCTCGCGCACCTTCCCGAACATTTCGCTGCTGCTGGCCTGATAGAAACGGATTTCCGGATTGACTTCGCGAATTGCCTCCAACATCCGGGTTACGCCCAGCGCGGTGGTCTCGCCTGTCAGGACCGGAGCCTCGAAACTGGCCGGAATGAAGCTCTGGGCCGCCAAATTGTAGATTTCGCAAGGCTGATACTTGCGAATGATGTTGTTCAGGCTGGTCTGATCCAGTAGATCCCCTTGTTCCAGGTGCAGCTGGTCCTGCATGTGCGCTATGCGGTCATGTTTCTGAATGCTGGTGCGCCGCACCATGCCGACCACGGTGTAGCCTTGGCTGAGCAACAGTTCCGCCAGGTAACTGCCGTCCTGGCCGGTGATGCCGGTGATCATAGCCACTTTCGAAAACATACTTCAGGTTCTCTTTGTCTGGACCGGTTGAATCCTACAATGCGCTCTGCAGCAAAAGGGGTCCTAAATTCACTGCGCGCGCCAGTGGTCGAGGATGTTCGCCAAGGTTTGCGGCAGAGAGATGTGCGGCGTCCACGGCCCCAGCGCCTGCAGTTTGCGGATATCTGCCTGCAGGGCCGGGGGATCGGTGGCGCGCGCTCGTGTACGGTGGGCCGCGGTCTTGATTTCCATCGGGATCTCCGCCTGCTGCAGTAGCATCCGCACCATCGTCCGCAACTGGCGCTGGACTCCACTGCCCACATTGTAGGCTTCGCCCGGCGTGCCCCGAGTCATCACCAAGTCCCATGCAGACAGCAAGTCCTGTACATCCAGGAAATCTCGGGCCACGTCCAGATTGCCAGTCTCCAGCACGGCAGGTCGTTCCCCGCGCTCTGCCCTGACGATTTGAAAGGCAAAGGAGCTAAACGCGAAGGAGCGGGATTGACCTGGGCCAATTACATTGAAGTTGCGGGTCACCAGCGTAGGCAGATCATGGCTGACCGCATATTGGCGTGCCATCAGATCCTGACCGGCCTTGCTGATCCCGTAAGGCGAGACCGGCTGCAGCGGAGTCGTCTCTCTCAGGGCCGGGCTCGGCATGAAGCCATACACGGCGCTGCTGGAGGCGATCAGCGTCCGGCACTCGGGGGCTTGGGCGACCAATGCTTCCAACAAGTTCAGCTGGCCATGCAGGTTGGTTTCATAGGTATGCCAAGGTTGGGTCCAACTGGCGCTTTCTCTGCTCTGGCCCGCCAGATGATAACAATGGGTGGGCTGGATGGAGCGTACGGTTTGCAGGGTCCAGCCCGGATTTGTCAGATCACCCGGCAGCCAGTGACAGGGCAGATTCGGCGGAGCCGTCCGCGCGCCACCGCGCGCCACGCCGAACACCTCGTCGGAAGGGGCCAAGGCTCGCGCCAAGTGACGCCCTAGGAAGCCTGTCACTCCGGTGATGAGAATACGCCGCGTCAAAGAGAACCCCAATCCTGTCGTGGGTGAATTCCGTCAGACCTCACTGTGAGATTGTAGGGTAATATGGGGCAAGCGGAGGCAATTCCGCCGTTGGATCGCAGAATCAGGTACTCCTTAATCCCGTAGACAATGAAAACTCTGATTACTGGCGGAGCCGGTTTCATCGGTACGCATCTAGCCAATCGGTTGCAGGGCATGGGCTGGCTGGTGCGAGTCCTTGATGATCTTAGCAGCGGCAACCCGGATCATTTGCATGAACAGATCTTTCTGCAGCGCGGGGATGTGAACGACATTCCTCAGCTCTGGTCCCTGCTCCAGGGAGTGGATGTGGTCTTCCACTTGGCGGCCCGGGTCAGTGTACCCGCATCCACGCACTATCCCCGAGAGTACAATACCGTAAACGTAGGAGGCACCGTCTCTCTGCTTGAAGCCTGTCGGGACGTAGGAGTCAGGCGGGTGGTGCTGACCAGCAGCGCAGCCGTCTATGGTGCCTTTCCGGTACAGCCGGTGGCCGAAGAGGCACCTCTTCGGCCGACCGTTCCGTACGCGGTATCCAAGGTGGCCGCGGAACACTATTTGCTCTCGCTGGCCCGCATCAATGGATTCGATGCGGTGGCGTTGCGCATTTTCAATGCCTATGGCCCCCAACAGTTGATTCCACCCGTCAACGCCCCGGTGGTGCCACGTTTTCTGCAGGATATCCTGCACCAGCGTTCGGCGCTTATATTCGGGGACGGCGCCCAGATCCGAGACTTCATCTACGTGGACGACGTGGTGGATGGGATTGTGGCCGCGGCCACCCAGACAAATCTGAACGGTCAGATCATCAACATTGGGAGTGGTGTGGGCACTTCCATCGACAATCTGGTGCTGACCATTGGCGAAGTCCTAGGCAAGTCTCCGAGTCTGCTGCACAACATGCAGGTGGACGGAGGGGTGCCACAACTTGTGGCCGACATTTCCAAGGCCCGGACCGAACTGAATTTTCAACCCCAAGTGGATCTGGCTGCCGGCCTGCGGCGCACCTGTGCACTGGATCCGAATTTCCAGGCTGCATGAGGTTGCCCTGTCGACTCTGGACTGCCGCCTGGATCCTCGGTCCATGCTTGCTGACTTGGCTGGGGGTCGGCTGCCTGCCCATCAGTCCAGAGGGGTATGTGGCGCGCCATGCGGTGGAACTGCAAGTTCCATTGCAGCCGGGCGCTCCGGCGCAGCAATTTGAAGTTCGGCCCGGACAGAGCGCCTGGAGCATTGCCCAAGCCTTGGCCCAAGCCGGTCTCATAGAGGACCCGCGCCTGTTCGCCAGCTATGTCGAAGTGGAAGGTTGGGACACCCGGCTGGAAGTGGGATCGTATCAACTCAGCGCGGGCATGACCATCCCGGAACTGGCCTTGGCCTTGCAACATGGCTTGGGTCTTGGCCCACGGCTTACAGTCAGGGAAGGATTGCGTCTGGAGGAGACCGCGGCCCAATTGGACCTGTCCGGTCTAGGCGGCAGCATGCGATATCTGGAGCTGACCCAGACCGAAGCGGCCTTGGTCCAATGGAGGTGGCGGTTCTCGTTTCTGCCGCCGCCTTCCGTGCTGTTTTCCCTAGAAGGGTATCTGTATCCCGCCACCTACTTGTTGCCCGAGGAAAATGATCGGGCCCGGCAGTTGGTGACCCAGCAGCTGCAGGAATTTCAGGAACAGATGATGCCTGTGTTTCGACAGGGCCAGAATGCAGCGGATCTGACCCTGCATGAGGCTGTCATCTTGGCCAGCATCGTGCAACGGGAGGCGGGCCAGAGGACGGAAATGCCCCGCATCGCGGGAGTGCTGCTCAATCGGATCAAGCGGGAAATGCCTTTGCAGGTAGATTCGACGACACTGTATGCCGCGGGCTACAATCCGCAGACTCGCAGCTGGTGGCTGCACGACATGGACGATCCGAAGGTCCGCCTGCAAGACAGTGCCTTCAACACCTATGTCGTGCCTGGTCTGCCGGCGGGGCCCATTGCCACGCCGGGCCAGGCGGCGTTGCAATCCGTGGTCGAGCCAGAACAGCACAACTACCTCTTCTTCGTAGCCAAGCTGGATGGCAGTGGCACGCATTACTTTGCCGAGACGTACGCCGAGCATTTGGAGAACGCGGCGCGGGGGCGGGAGCAGCCTCCTGGCTGAACCTCGCCGTCCGAATGGTTGACAGGGACCCAATCGATCCCTAAGATTCGCCTGCCACGACCCCGTGGGAAGGTGGCGAAACGGTAGACGCAGCGGACTTAAAATCCGCCGAGGTGACACTCGTGTGGGTTCGAATCCCACCCTTCCTATATACAAAGGGGGGAGACGCGGTTTCCCCCAGATCGCGTCCCCGGCGGAGCGTCGCCTGTAAACGTGATGGGCGACAGCTCCCTTGTTGCCTTGTACGGGATTCCGATCGAGTTCTGGGGCGGCCCCTTTGTACATGGAGACGCCGCTGGCCTTCATCATCAAAAGTTTCTTGGTATAATGGGTCCAAGAAACTGCAATTGAATTTGTGGCAGGCGTGGAACAGTTCCCTGTTTCTTACCGGTCTCGACCAGTAAGGGAACCATTGCAAGCACACTATCGTCCCCGTGGGAAGCGCCGGATTCAGACAGCGAGGTGTGTTATGTCCTTTTCTTCTCTTTTTCCCCATCTTGCGCGGTGGCGGTCCAGCTTGGCGTTGGCGCTGCTTTTGCTGGTGCTGTTCAGCGCTCCGGTTTTGGCCTTGGACAAGGTGCATGTAGTGCAGCGGGGCGAGACCTTGGCGAGCATCGCCCGCCGGTTTGACATCGGCATTCCCCAATTGGCCGCCCACAACGACATTGACAATACCGAGTTCCTTGTTGTGGGCCAGCGGATATTGGTGCCCAGCGTGGAAGCCACAGACGAGACTGTGTACGGTGTTCATGTCGTCGCGCCCTTGGATTCCTTGCCTGACATCGCGGCCGCCTACGACACGACGGTGGAGACATTGATGGCGGCCAACGGCCTTGGCGACGACAGCCAGATCTGGGTGGATCAGAACTTGTTGGTGCCTGTGACGCGACTGCCACCGCAGCTTGTTCACCACAAGGTCGGGCTCGGCGAGACTCTGAGTTCCATTGCCCGTGCGTACGGGTTGACCTGGCAGTCTCTGGCCATTTACAACGGACTGAAGGATGCCAGCTCCATCAAGTTCGGACAAACCCTGACCATTCCCAATGTGGACATTACGGTGCCGCTGCCCTCCAAGCCGGCTCCGCTGGCGGCTCTGGATCCGCCGCCTGCCCCCTCTACCCAGATCTACGCCGTGCAGCTGGGTGATTCGCTGGGCGCCGTGGCCATGAAGTTTGACGTTCCGTTGGACGATCTGCTGAAAGTCAATGATTTGGACCTGAACTCGCCGGTTTGGGTGGGGCAAAGCCTGCGGCTGCCTTTGCGCTCGGATGGATCCGAACCGGAAAGCGCCGCCCCCTTCGTGGCTCCCGACATGGCACCCGCCGCGCCAGAGCCGACAATACAGCCGGCACCCGCCGCGCCAGAGCCGACGATACAGCCAGCGGCCGTCGCGGCGGCCGAGCAAGGCGTGAAGCCGCCTTCCAGTGTCCTGCACGTCGTGAGACCCGGAGAGACCTTGGCGCAGATCGCCGACAAGTATGAAGTGGAATCCAGCCAGATCTATGAGTTCAATGCGCTGTCTGCCCAGAATCCGCTGGAAGTGGGTCAGCAGTTGCAGATCCCGTTGGATCTGGCCGGCGATCCGAGCTTTCTAGGCAGGCGCTGGGTCGAAGTGGACCTCTCGGAGCAAACCCTGACCGCGTGGGATGGCGACGAACTGTTCCTGCACACGAGCATCAGCAGCGGCCTTGACATTTATCCGACCCCAGTCGGCCTGTTCCGCATCTGGCACATGAACCCCTCCCAGACCATGAGCGGACCGGGCTACTCCTTGGACAACGTGAAGCACAACATGTACTTCTTCAAAGGATACGCCCTCCATGGCACCTATTGGCACGACAACTTCGGCACGCCCATGTCTCACGGCTGCGTGAACATGCGCGAGGTCGATGCCGAGGCTCTCTATCACTTCGCTTCGATGGACATGGAGGTCTGGGTCCATCACTAGAACAGGACCCGCGACACATCCTGTTGTTTCTGCCTGGCCAGAATCCAGAGCGCACCCTGCAGGGTGCGCTCTCTTCTTTTGACTGGCACCAAGACCGCCGCGGCTTGGCCCGGTCCGGTCCGCCTTGGAATCAGGCCATCAGGCCGCCTAGTCATCTTTTTGGGATTGCGCGGTCTCCTCCGCCTCTTCGGATTCTTCGTCCGTACGGCGGGGCGTGAATTTCAGGACCTGGAACTTCTCCCAGTGGGTACGTGTGCCGTCTGTGTTTTCCTCGCCCCATCGCTCCATCCAGCGGCGGGTCGCCTGTTTCTCCCGGTCGCCAAACTGGCTGGTGTGGCACAGGATCGCCTCGATCTTGGTCTCGACGGCCGAGGTGACGTCCACGCGGGTGTTGCCCTGGTCAAAGTTGGAAATGTACAGCTGCTGAATCTTGTGGGGCAGGAATCCCTCGTCCAGCATCTCGGGAAAGAACATGCGGTTGTCGGAAGCCGGAAAGATGGCCTCCAGCGTGATGGTGCCGGCGTTGCGATGATCCGGGTGGTTGATATAGCCGCTTCCCCCATAGAAACGGGTGGGGTCCGGACAGATGATGATCTCCGGCCGAATCGTGCGGATGATGCGTGTGACACGCTCCCGCAGCTCCCGATTGGGGGTCAGAAACCCATCCTCCTCGCCCATGAACAACACTTGCTTGACACCACTGGCGGCGGCGGCGGCGCGTTGCTCTTTCTGGCGCATCATCACCAACTGACCGTGGGTGATCTCCGGATTGTGGTTTCCCTTGTCGCCGTTGGTCAGGATCATGTAGTGCACATTGATGCCTTGCCGCCCCATAAGTATGGCGGTGCCGCCGCAGGAGATGTCCGGGTCGTCCGGATGCGCCATGATGACCAGCACATTTTGGACACCCTCCCAGTCGGGGTCCTGCCATTCTTGCTCTTCAGTTGCCATGGGCTTTCCGTACCTACTTGAATGACGACTTGCAAATCGGGGATTCCGGGGCGGGGCTCGTATGCGCGGCGGTTGGCTTGGATCCCGCCCAGCGTGTACGCTCCCCTCTAGCCCAGAGCTGCATAGCCAGGTCCTTCCGTGAAGAACATGGCATTCAGGTCCCTGCAATACTGTTGTTCGCCAGACAGATCCTCGGCGGGCAGGATGGCGTCGACCGGACACTCGGGGACGCAGGCGCCGCAGTCGATGCAGGTGTCCGGATCAATGAAAAACCAAGGCCACTCCGCTTCCGGTTCGCCGGGAATGATGCATTCCACGGGACAGACCTCCACGCAGGCGCCATCACGGATGCATTCGTCAAAGATTACATGGGTCAT
This sequence comes from Caldilineaceae bacterium, assembly GCA_963422415.1. Taxonomy (GTDB): domain Bacteria; phylum Chloroflexota; class Anaerolineae; order Caldilineales; family Caldilineaceae; genus Bin34. The sequence continues at coordinate 169,905 of OY729430.1, read as the reverse complement.
GGCATTTCCTTGAAGTGCCCCGGAATGGGGCAAAGGTCAATCCAGGGCCGAGTAGCCTGGCCCTTCCGTAAAGTACAGCGCGTTCAGCTCGGTGCAGTACTCTTGATCCTCGGGCAGATCCTCTTCCGGCAAAATGGCATCCACCGGGCACTCGGGGACGCAGGCGCCGCAGTCGATGCAGGTATCCGGATCAATGTAAAACCAAGGCCATTCCTCTTCCGGTTCGCCGGGAATGATGCATTCCACGGGACAGACCTCCACGCAGGCGCCATCGCGGATGCAGGTGTCAAAGATTACATGGGTCATGGCATTCTTCCTTAACTGACCGCGTAATAGGCCTCGCCCTCCGAATGACGGGAGTTTGCTGGCGAGTTTCCATCAGTATACAAAAAGCCCTTCTCGAATCAAGGATACACTTGCCTCTGTAGGGCCCCGTGCAAAATATCTGTCATGTGCGCAATGTCGCGGATCCCTGATACCATTGCACAGGCCATCTAGGCCTGCCTATAGACATTCTGCCCTCCCGAGCGCGAAGTTGCCTATGGATACGCAGTCGATTCCGCTCCGAGCCATATTGGTCGGTTGCGGGGGTATCAGCCGTGCCTGGTTGCACAGCGTCACGCGCCGGGACGATGTGGAAGTGGTGGGCATGGTTGATCTGGTGCCCTCGGCCATCCGGGAACGGCAAAGGGAGTTTGCTCTGGAGGGGGTGCCGGCCGGCGCCGACCTGAGCGCCATGATCCAGGAGGTAGGGGCGGACGTCGTGTTTGACTGCACGGTCCCTGCCGCCCATCCTCTCGTGACTCTCACGGCTTTGAATCTGGGATGTCACGTGCTGGGCGAAAAACCTCTGGCCCCTTCGTTGGACGACGCCCGCCGCATGATTGAGGCGGCCGAGATCCACGATCGCATCTATGCCGTGATTCAAAACCGGCGGTACCGGAATTCCATCCTGCAATATCGGGAGATGGTGCAGTCCAAGGCGGTAGGGCCCTTGACTACCGTAACCGCGGACTTCTTCCTGGGGCCGCATTTTGGCGGGTTTCGGGACGAGATGGAACATGTGCTGCTACTGGACATGGCCATCCACACTTTTGACCAGGCCCGCTTCATTACGGGCTGTGATCCGGTTTCGGTGTACTGCCACGAGTGGAATCCCGCCAATTCCTGGTTTGCCCATGGGGCTGCGGCGTTCTGCATTTTTGAAATGACGGGCGGCGTAGTGTTCAGCTACACCGGCAGTTGGTGCGCCGAAGGCATGAACAATTCCTGGAACTGCGACTGGCGTTGCGTGGGGCACAAAGGCAGCGTCCTCTGGGATGGGGAAGAGACGATGGCCGGAGAGACGGTAGTCGGCGCCGAGGGGTTCTTCCGGGCCACGGTTCCTCTGCCGACGCCCGCGTCGCCCAGTCTGCGGCATGAACTGCACGCGGGCGTGATCGACGAATTTCTGACATCCGTGCGGACGGGCGTCCAGCCCCAGACCGTCTGTACCGACAATGTCAAGAGCTTGGCCATGATGTTGGGCGCGGTGGAAAGCGCCAAGATCGGTCGGCGCGTGGACATTGCGATCTAAACGGCCCCGGTCCAGCCATGTTCATCCTGCACCTTGTCCCGTAAATATGGAAATCTCCTTGGGGGCTTCGCCTCGACTGGAACCAGGCCATACGCCGGCCTCGTTTCACATCATGCTCAAGCCGCGCGGGGCGATCTGCAATCTGGACTGTACCTACTGCTACTTCCTGTCCAAGGAACGGCTGTATCCGGACAGCGACTTTCGGATGCCGCTTGCGCTGCTGGAGCAGTACACTCGGCAATACATTGAGGCCCAGCAGACACCGGAAGTGACCTTCGCATGGCAGGGTGGGGAACCCACCCTGATGGGGTTGGACTACTTCAGACAGGCGGTGGAGTATCAGCAGAGGTACTGCCGTCCCGGGATGCGGATTCAGAATGCCCTGCAGACCAACGGCACCTTGCTGGACGATGAGTGGTGCGAGTTCTTTCACGCCCATGACTTTCTGGTGGGCTTGAGCATGGACGGGCCAGCCGCGCTGCACGACAAGTACCGGGTGGACAAGGGCGGTGCGCCGACCCACGCCAAGGTACTGCAGGCCGCCCACCTCATGCAACGCCACAAGGTGGAGTTTAATGTCCTGTGTACTGTGCATGCCGGCAATGCCGCCTACCCGTTGGAGGTGTATCGGCACCTGCGGGACGAAGTGGGGACGCAGTTCCTGCAGTTCATCCCGATTGTGGAGCGGGACAACGGGACGGGCTACCAGGAAGGTGCGGACCTGACCGGTCGCAGCGTCTCCGCGCGGCAGTACGGGGAATTTCTGATCGCCATCTTCGAGGACTGGGTGCGGCATGACATTGGCCGGATCTTCGTCCAAATCTTCGATGTGGCCTTGGCTGCCTGGACCGGAAACCGGCCCGGTCTGTGCATCTTCGAGGAAAAGTGCGGCTCGGCCCTGGCCATGGAGCACAACGGAGATCTCTTCTCCTGCGACCACTACGTGGAGCCAGGCTATCGCTTGGGCAACATTCAGGAGACATCCTTGGTGGAGATGGTGGGATCCACCATCCAGAACCAGTTTGGCAACGACAAGCGGGACACGCTGCCCCAGTACTGTCGGGATTGCGAGGTTCGGTTTGTCTGCAACGGCGGATGTCCCAAGAACCGATTCATTGAAACCCCGGATGGCGAGGCGGGTCTCAATTATCTTTGCGCCGGGTACCGGGCGTTTTTCAATCACGTGCGGGAACCAATGGAAGCCATGGTGTCGTTGCTGGCCCGGCGCCGCGCGCCGGCGGAACTAATGGGGATCTATGCCCAGCGAGATCTGCAGCGACACGGGGCCTCCGTGTCCCGCAACGCGCCCTGCCCCTGTGGCAGCGGACGCAAGTACAAGGCGTGTTGCGGGCGCAGACAGCGGATCCTGCGGCAAGTGCAGACGTAGGCCTCGGAGCGCTTCAGGTCGGAGAGACCTGCCAGTCGGGATTGGGATCCGGATACTGAGCCGCCACTTCCTGTCGCCACGTGCGTAGACGCTCGTGCAACTCCCGCGTCTTGTGCGGCTCCGCGGCGACCAGATTTTGCGTCTCTGAAGGATCCAGGGCCAAGTTGTACAGTTCCAGACGACCGTCCTCGTAGAATTCGATCAGCTTGTAATCTCCGCAGCGGACGGAAGAGCCGGGTGTCCCTCCCTGATTGCCGTAGTGGGGGTAATGCCAGAAGAGCGCGTCGCGGTCCAAGGAGTTCCCACCTCGCAGCAGATCCGTCAAGTCCGTGCCATCCATGGGGAGGCGGCCGCCGGGGGTCTCCGTGTAGCGCAACAGGGTAGGCAGTATGTCCACGCTGCAGACAGGCACATGGCATTCGCCCCCCGGCGGCACGGTCCCGGGCTGCCAGGCAACGCAGGGCACGCGCGTGCCGCCTTCGTACATCCAGCCCTTGCCTTCCGCCAATGGTGCATTGCAGGTGGGAGAGCCCTCCGCGGTGGCCAGCCCGCCGTTGTCAGAGGTGAAAAGCACCAAGGTGTCCTGGGCAATGCCTTCCGTGTACAGAGTCTGGAGCAGGCGTCCCACGTTCTCGTCCATGCTTTCCACCATCGCTGCATAGACAGGGTCGGACTGCAGCAGGCGGCGGGTAACGGTCAAATGCCTTTTGTGCTCCGTGGGAAAGGGTTCTTCCTCCACTAAGGCTTGCTGCCGATCCAGCCCCAAGGCCTTCGCCTTGGCCTGGTACTTCGCCACCTTGTCCGGCTTGGCCTCGATGGGCGTATGTACAGTGTAGTACCAGAGATTCAAATAGAAGGGACGGTCGCCACGGTTCCGAATCAGGCCAATCGCCTCGTCCGTGAGGCGATCGGTGAGATATTCTCCCGGCGGACCGGGGGCCAGATTGGGAATCTTGTAGGGACTGAAGTATCCCTGCGGCCCGGGAGAGCCCCTGTAGCTGCCGCCGACGTTCACGTCGAAGCCGTGGCGTTCCGGATAGGCGTCGGCAAAGCCCAGATGCCATTTGCCCACATGCCAGGTGTCATAGCCCCGTCGGCCCAGCAGCGTGGCCGTGGTCTCCTCGGACTGGGGCAGATAGGGCAGGTACGGCACGTCCACCAGCTGTCCGCGGGCGGGATGGATGGCGCCGCCGAAATCAATCCAGTCGGTCAGGCCGATGCGAGCCGGATACCGACCGGTCAGCAGGCTGGCCCGGGTCGGGGAGCATACGGGACAGGAGGCGTAGGCCTGGGTGAAACGCCGTCCTTCCCGAGCCATGCAATCCAGATGGGGGGTTTCATAGAAGGGGCTGCCAAAGCAAGCCAGATCCCGCCAGCCCAGATCGTCGATGAGAACGAGAACGACATTGGGCATCGTCATGTCAGATCCTCGGATCGGCGTCGGATGGTCCCAGGGAATCCTCGCGGCCGTGCCGCTTTGGACTCAATTGTGACTTGGCCCCCACTGGAAGGTGCGCAGCGTCAGGGCCGCGCACACAATGCCGATGGCGCCAATCACCGCCAGATTGGGGCCCCATTCGAAGAGTGGGGCCCCCAGCCACAGGCGGGTCAGCCCTTCCACCATGTAGACCATCGGATTGGCCTTGGTGATCTGGAACAACCAATCGGGAAACAGGAAGCGGGGAATGGCGGAACCGGACGTGAAGTACAGCACAAAGAAGAAGACGGAGGCGATGGCTTGGGTCGCCTGCGGAGGAAAAAGCCCGCCCAACAGGAAGCCCGCCGCTGCAAAGGCGGCGAAGCAGAGCATGATACCCAAGGCCATTGGCAGCATGTGGCCGTGGAAGGACAGAGCGAACAGGAAGCGGGCCTCGAGATAGACCACCAGCAGCGAAGCCGCGAAGATCAGGGCGTAGACTGCGATGCGTATGACCAATACCTTGTGCAGCGGCACGGAGCTGACCTGCAGGGCCCTGAAATATTCGGTTTCCCGCTGGTGGGCCAGAAAGTTCGGAATGGAATTCAAGCAGACATTGGCAAGGATGAAGCCAATGTAGCCGGGGAAGAAAAAATCCATGTAGCCGACGTCAATGCCCGCGGGAATCTCGATGCCGCCGACCTCGCCGGCCATGTCGCCGCTGTAGATGCTGCCCAGCACGGACAGCAGGAGAACCGGAAAGGCAAAGGTGAAAAACGCGGCGGCGGGCTCGCGCACATATTGGAGCAGGTCCTTGGTCAGGAGCTGCCAGGCTACTGAACGGCGCAGAGCGGACATGGGCACGTCTCTAGGAGGCAGATCGGTAGGAACGACCGGTGGTCATCAGATACAGGTCTTCCAGCCGGGCCGGCCGCATCTCCAGAAACTCAAGGCCTGCCAAGGCCTTGACGTCGACATAGATCTGGTCCGAGGCCCCATAGACATGCCACAGGTCCTCCACTTGCTCCAGCTGTTGCACGGAAGGCAAGGCGTGCAAGGTCTTCCAGGTAACGGGCGGGCGGGCCGGCACCTTGATCAGCACTCTCATGCCCCGGCTGGTCATTAACTCGGTCGGATTGCCCTGTACCTGAATGCGTCCATGGTCCAACAGGCACAGGTCGTCACATTCCTCTTCCGCCTCCTCCATGTAATGCGTGGAGAGCAACACGGTGCCGCCGCTCCGTTTGTATTGGCGCAGAGCCTGCCACAAGGTGAAGCGCGCTTGCGGATCCAGGCCGCTGGTGGGCTCGTCCAGGATGATGAGATCGGGTTTGCCGGCCAGAGCCAGAGCCACGGCCAACCGTCTGCGCTGGCCACCGGACAGTTTGCGGGACATGACATGGCGCTGGGCGGCCAATCCGCAGATATCAAGGATTTCCTCCGTGGAGAGTGGATCGTTGTAAAAGGTGCGGAACAGATCGATGATTTCCCCGGTGCGCAGCAGGCGAGGCAACACCTCGTTTTGCTGCAGGGCCACCCCTACGCGCTTGAAAATCGAGCGGTCGCGGCCATTCTGTGGTTGGCCCAGCACCTCGATTGTGCCAGCGGAAGGAGTGCGCAGCCCCTCGATAGATTCAATGAGAGTGGACTTCCCGGCCCCGTTGGGCCCTACCAGACCAAAGACCGAGCCGCGGGCGACTTCAAAGCTCACATCCGTCACGGCTTGCAGGGAACCGTAGGACTTGCTGAAGTTCCGAACGACAATGACGGGGTTGTCCAAGTGCACTGCTCCTGACGACGGGGAGTCTCGGCGGTTGCGGCGTGTCCGGGGTTGTCCAAGTCCCAGCGTATCCTGCTTCCATGCCCCAACAGTATAACAACCGATGTTCACCTGCGTGATGGACAGAGTTGCTCCCTTGGATAGTCTGGCCAGACTCCACAGGCGGGTTGCCGGGCTTCCCTGCGATCTTGTCTCGTCTTGCATACACGTTGCTATACTGAACCTGCCCATGGGAACCCGATGTATGGCTTTATGCGGCAACCCTGTCCACACGACCGAGGAGACAGTCGATGAAGGCGATTATGGTCATGTTCGATTCCCTGAATCGGCACATGCTGCCCCCCTATGGCTGCGACTGGACCCACGCGCCCAACTTCAGTCGCTTGGCGCAGCGCACGGTGCGTTTCGACAACTGCTATGTTGGCAGCATGCCCTGCATGCCGGCGCGCCGCGAACTGCACACGGGCCGCTACAACTTTCTGCATCGCAGCTGGGGGCCGCTGGAACCCTTCGACGACTCCATGCCGCGCCAGCTGACGCAGGCGGGCATCCATACGCACCTGTGCAGCGATCACTACCACTACTGGGAAAACGGCGGGGCGACGTATCATACGCAATACCAGACTTGGGAGTTCCATCGGGGCCAGGAAGGAGATCCGTGGATAGGCCAGGTGGCCTCCCCGGACATTCCGCCGACGATAGCCGGTCGGGACAATGAAAGTTGGGTACAGGACTGGAAAAACCGGGCCTACATGCGGTTGGAACAGGATCAGCCCCAGGCCAAGACCATGGCGGCCGGCTTGGAATTCATGCGCCGCAACCACAATCAGGACGGCTGGTTTCTGCAACTTGAAACCTTTGATCCTCACGAGCCGTTCTTGGCCCATCGCCACTATCAGGATCTGTATCCCCATGATTACGCAGGGGACCACTTTGACTGGCCACCCTACCGGCGCGTCCACGAAACGGATGCGGAGGTGGCCCACATGCGCTTTCAGTACGCGGCGTTGCTGAGCATGTGCGATCGCTATCTGGGGGAAGTGCTGGACCAGATGGACCGGCTGGATATGTGGGCGGACACCATGCTCATTGTGTGCACGGACCATGGCTTCTTTTTGGGAGAGCACGACTGGTGGGCCAAGATTGTGCCACCTTGGTACAACGAGATCGCCCATACCCCGCTCTTTGTCTGGGATCCACGCTGCCAGCGACGGAATGAAAGCCGTTCGCAGCTGGTGCAGATGATTGACTTGTCCCCCACCTTGCTGGAATACTTCGGTCTGGAGATTCCCGCCGATGTCCTGGGAACGTCACTGGTCGACGCCCTGGCCCGGAATGCCCCCACCCGCCCGGCAGCCCTGTTCGGACATCATGGCGGGCACGTCAATGTCACGGATGGTCGATACGTGTACATGCGGGCTCCCCAGCACGCAGAGAACGGACCGCTTTTCGAGTACACTCTCATGCCCACGCACATGCGCACCCTGTTCGCTCCGTCCGAACTGCAGTGCATTGACTTGGCCGATCCCTTCGGCTTCTCCAAGGGGTGCGCCCTGATGCGCATTCCGACACGGCCCATGTTCCGCGGCGGGGATCAGGCACGGGACACCTTGCTCTTTGACCTGCAGCGCGATCCGGAACAGATGCGGCCCTTGCGGGACGCCGCCTTGGAACGCCGGATGCAGGAGCTGTTGGTGCAGACCATGCGAGCCGCCGAAGCCCCGTCCGAGCAATACGAACGCCTTGGTCTGGCCCATTTGGTGTCAGGCTGAAACAATCATCCAGGAGCAGGCAACATGAGTCATCTGGCAGGGGCCTGGCCGGCCCTCATGACCCCTCGGCTGGCCAACGGCCAGCCCAATTCCAGAGCCTTGCGGGCCTTGATCCGCTATCTGCTGCCAAAGGGGATCGGCGGCTTCTATGTGAACGGATCGACCGGCGAAGGCATCTACATGTCGGTGGAGGAGCGGGAACAGACGCTGGAGGTGGCCTTGGATGAAGTGGCGGGCGCGGTGCCCGTAGTGGCTCATGTGGGAGCCGTGGCCGCGCCGGATGCCTTTCGTCTGGCCCGTCATGCCCAGGCGGCGGGCGCGGCGGGCACGGCCAGCATTGTGCCGCCCCTGTACCAGAATCTGGAATCCATGACCGCCTATTACCGGCGGTTGGCCGCTTGCACGCCCGACCTGCCGTTCTTCATGTACCTCTTCGGAGCGTCAGTGCCGGCACTGGAACTGGCGCGCCAGGCGCTGGACATTCCCAATCTGATGGGAGGCAAGTACACTGGCCCGGACATGTTCCAGTTTGCTCGGGTACGGGCGGTGGGCCAGGGCCGATCCGACTGGTATCTCTCTTCGGGGATGGATGAGATGTGCTTGGCCGCGGTGATGGCCGGCGCGTGCGGAAATATCGGATCCACCCTCAACTTCATGCCCGGACCTTACGTCCGAATTCGCTCCCTGGCCGGTCAAGGGCGGCATGCGGAGGCCCAAGAGCTGCAGAATGCCGCCAATCAGGTGACGGCGGTTCTCAGCGACCATGGATTTGCAGGATCCCTGTACGCGGTCATGCAGACGCTGGACATTGACAGTGGCAGCCCGCGGCTGCCCCATGCCGCTCTGCCCGCGGATCAGGTCGCGTCGCTGCAGGCCGCCCTGCAAGAGACCCGTTTTGCCGATCTGGTGGACATGTAGTCCCATTTTCCTCTCCGCTGTCCAGGGTGTTGCCCATGTTTCGACCCAACGTCATCTATCTGCATTCTCACGATACCGGCCGGTATATCAGCCCGTACGGCTTCAAGATGTCCACGCCGCACATGCAGCGATTTGCGGAAATGGGCATCGTGTTTCGACAGGCCTACAACGCGGCCCCTACCTGCTCGCCCAGCCGCGCGGCACTGCTGACCGGTGGCTCTCCCCATAGCTGCGGACAGCTGGGGCTGACCAACCGTGGTTTCGACATGCGGGATCCGCACAAGCACCTGTGCCACACGCTGAAGCGGGCGGGATATCGCACGGCCTTGTTCGGAGTGAGCCATGTGCACAGGGATGTGGATCTGCTCGGATATGATCAGTGTGCGCGTTTCACGGTGGAGCGCCGGCACACGACGGAGGCCAGCGTGGATCAGGTGGTGGACTTTCTCGGTCAGGACCACACGACCCCCTTTTTCGCCAGCATCGGCTTCTTCGAAACGCACCGGGTCTTTCCCGATCCGGATCCCGATCTCTTACAGGCGGGAGTGGCGCCTCCTGCGCCCTTGCCGGACACCCCCGGTACGCGCCGGGACATGGCGGCCTACGCAACCATGGTGCGCAGGCTGGACGCCCACTACGGGCGGATCCTGCAGGCTCTGGAAGACGCGGGATTGGCAGAGAGCACACTGGTCGTCATGACCACGGACCATGGACTGGCGTTTCCCCGCATGAAATGCAGTCTGACGGACCATGGCATGGGGGTGTTGCTCATGCTGCGTGGGCCCGACTTGGACGGCGGCCGCACAGTGGATGGACTGGTGTCCCAGATTGATCTGTTTCCTACCTTGTGCGACTACCTAGAGATACCGCGGCCGGACTGGCTGGAGGGCCAGAGCCTGCTGCCCTTGGTGGACGGTTCCCAAACCGAGGTGAACGAGGAGATCTTTGCCGAGGTGACCTACCATGCCGCCTATGAGCCGAAACGGGCGGTGCGCACCCAGCGATACAAGTACATCCGCCGCTATGACGTGGACGCTGCGCCCCCCATGGCCAACATCGATGCCAGTGAGAGCAAGGATGTGATGCTGGAGTACGGTCTCCAGACGCGCCCGGCGGACAGGTTCCAGCTGTACGACTTGATTTGGGATCCACACGAAATGCACAACCTGGCTGCGGATTCGGGTCATCAGGGAGTCTTGGCCGACATGAGCCGTCGGCTGGACGCCTGGATGGTCCGCACCCAGGATCCGCTGTTGCACGGCGACGTACCGGCCCCGGCAGGAGCCTACCTCAATCCGCACTCCCACCTGCATCCCCACGAGGCTCCCAAGGACTGAACTCCGGCATCATCAGAGAACGCGTCCATGAACACCATTTATGTGGATCCACGCCGGCAGGTGGGGGTGATTCATCCGCATCTGTTTGGCGGCTTTGCGGAGCATCTGGGCCAGTGCATTTACGGCGGCATCTACGATCTCGCATCACCCTTGGCGGATGCCAGGGGCCTGCGCTCCGATCTGCGGCAGGCGCTGATGGAACTGCGCATGCCCATCATGCGCTATCCCGGAGGCAACTTTGTCTCCGGGTACCGCTGGAGGGATGGCGTAGGCCCCCGCACAGAGAGGCCAGCCCGCCATGACCTGGCGTGGCACAGCCGGGAATCCAACCACTTCGGCACCAACGAGTTCGTGGATTTCTGCCGTGAAATCGGAGCCGAGCCATATCTGGTGGTGAATTGCGGCGATGGTGACATGCGCGAAGCCCATGACTGGGTGGAGTATTGCAACGGATGGGCCGGTACGGCTCTGGCCGACGAGCGCATTGCGCATGGCTGGGCGGGGCCGCATGATGTGAAGTACTGGGGCATTGGCAACGAGGTGGACGGAGAATGGCAGATTGGAGCCAAGACTCCGCAGGAGTACGCGCGGGCCTTCAAGGAGTTCGGCAAGGTCATGAAGTGGGCGGATCCCTCCATCAAGCTGTTGGCGTCCGCCACCTGCCATTGGGGCTCAGATTTCATAGAACGGGCGCAATTGCTGGTGGAAGAGGCCCCCACGTTGCTGGACTACATGTCCATCCACTGGTACATAGGCAACCGGGACAACGACTTTGCCAAGTACATGGCTACGTCAGAATTGCTCGAAGCTCGTCTGAGCGCTTATGCGGGTCTGATGCAGGCTCTCTGCTTGGCGCACAAGCTCAAGCCCATTCCGCTTGCCGTGGATGAATGGAACGTCTGGTATCGGGCGTATCGAGACGAGCAGCTGCGTGAGATTTACAATCTGGAGGATGCCTTGGCGATCGCCATGCAGCTGAATGCCTTCGTGCGCCATGCAGACACTGTCAAGATGGCCAACATCGCCCAGATCGTGAATGTGATTGCACCCATTTTGACTTCTGCCAAAGGACTGGTGCGCCAGTCCATCTTTCATCCTTTTCGACTGTACAGCCAGCTCTGCCGGGGTCGGGCTCTGGATCTGCATTGGGAAGGCGAAACCTTTGACGGCGGGGACTGCCAAGGAGTGCGCGTACTGGATGTAGCCGGCAGCCTGCAGGGCTCCCGGTTGGCTCTCTTCATTGTGAATCGCAGCCTGCAGAGCTCGGCTGTGAACCTATGTCTGCAGAACGCCAGTCTGCCTGAGGTGCAGGTGCAGACGGTCAAGGGGCCAAGCATCAAGTCCTGCAACACCTTGACGGAACCGGAGACCGTATCCGTGCACGCCACAGCGCCACAGCCGCTGCGAACACTGGAGTTGCCCCCCCATTCCGTGTCTGTGGTAACCGGCAGTCTGACCTAGGGGACGGAAAAGGATTGCTTGGCGCGGAGGGAGTTCGCGTCCGTCACCCTCCAAGTGGCAGGCGGTACCGGCAGACCGGTTCAATACCGTTCCAGATTCTGGACCCGGGTTTGCACATCAAAATCCGGCAGACAGCCATACGTTGGAATATTGTACAAGGGCTTCACAGCGGTCTGCAGTGCCCCAGCTCAGGCTTGTTTCCCTCTGTGTTCCGTGAGGGGGAGCGTTGCAACCGTTCCTGTTCTCCGCCACGGGTCCAACTGTCTGTGATCTTACTGTTTTCGCAGTTCTTCGAGATCTCGGGCGTATCGTTTTGTGAAGATAAAGTGCCTGACCGACTGGGCAATGCTATACAGAAAGGCTACGATAGCGATTGTAAGTGCCAAAGTTGCTGTGTCCATGAACTGGCCTTGCATGTTGTAGGAGGAAAAAGACTGCACTGGATCTCTGTGACTTCTCCGTATCCTGCCGAAGGCGCCAGGGATGCTTGGCATGGTAGAGTGCCGTTTCCTGGGCAAGCCCCCGGACTTGTACGGTAGGGACGCCTTGAGCAGGTTCACAATTCTTTCCGTGCAAAAAAAGTGTATCATCGCGGCAGTCGGATTGCTGGATTCACGGTCTGCGTGCAGGCAGGGTTGTTCGGTGGCGCCGCTGGGTCCGCCTTATCAATTCCGGAGTTTCATGCCACAATCAGGCTTGACGCGATGTCGATCGAGTTCTCTGTCTTGACTGCATTGCCTTGGCTGCGATTGTAGGGCTCGGCAAAAGGGTTCCATGGGGCCCTGCCGAAGCCGAGATTTCCGCACGGATCCGTTCTTCCTCCCAATCACCATGGGCATGCGTCGAAATCAACAGGTAGAATCTCCAGAGTCTTGGATCTGGTTTGAGAACGGCAGAATGCCGGATCGGCCTGCCAGACCGTCTGCTGTCACGCAATCGCCGATCCCCATGTATCCTGGCGGTGTCCAGAAATTGATGACAGGAACAGTTGCAAAATGGAAACACAGACCTTGAAAGTCGGTATCATTGGAGCTGGAGCAAATACCTGCGATCGGCACATTCCTGGGCTTTTGGCACAAGACAACGTGACGGTGGTGACCGTGGCCAACCGGTCTCGGGAATCCGGTCAGCGGATAGCGGACCGATTTGGCATCCCGCATGTGGCCGTTCACTGGCGTGAAGTGGTGTCTCACCCGGAAGTGAATGCGGTGGTGATTGGCACTTGGCCCTACCTGCACTGCGCCGCCACCGTCAGCGCGTTGAACGCAGGCCGACATGTCATGTGCGAAGCCCGCATGGCCATGGATGCCGCAGAAGCCCGCCAGATGCTGCAGGCGTCTTGTCTGCATCCGGAACTGGTAGCGCAGATCGTGCCGTCTCCGATGACTCTAGGGGTGGACAAGACCATGCAGAGGCTGCTCAAGACGGGAATTGTCGGCGATCCGCTGGTCGTGGACATTCAGGTCGGAGGCGCTTGGCTGGATCTGGACGGTCCGCTGCACTGGAGACACGACATGGACCGCAGCGGCTTCAACATCATGTCCATGGGAATTTGGTACGAGGCTCTGATGCGCTGGGTGGGTGTGGCTACATCCGTCGCAGCGATGGGACGGGTGTACATCACCCGTCGCACTGACCCGGAAACCGGGCGCGAACATGCCGTTCGGGTGCCGGAGCATGTGGACATTCTGGGCCAGCTGGCTTGCGGCGCGCAGCTGCACATGCAGATCTCCGCCGTCACCGGCATGGCCGGCCGGCCCCGCGCGGCCATTTATGGCTCGCACGGCACCTTGGTATTTGAAAATGGCAAACTGCTGGCCGGCACCCGAGATGCCGAAAGCCTGCAGCCGGTTTCCGTGCCTGCACATGAGAAAGGGAGCTGGCGCGTGGAGGAAGAGTTCGTGAACGCGGTGCGCGGTCAGGAGCAAATCACGCACACCGATTTCGCCACCGGCGTCAAGTACATGGAATTCACGGAGGCCGTGACCCGCAGCATGCAGTCCGGCCGGACCGTCCCCCTGCCCCTATAGGCGCTTGGGCAGGAGATCAGACCATGACACTCGCTACCGGTTATCCCATTTCTTCCGTTCCTTTCACCGCGGTCTCGATCACGGATGCCTTCTGGCAGCCGCGGCTGGAAACCAATCGCACGGTCACCTTGCCGTACTGCTTTCAGAAGTGTGAAGAGACAGGCCGTATCGCGAACTTCGACAAGGCCGCGGGGATCTGTCCCGGACCGCATGAAGGCATTTTCTTCAACGACTCGGATGTATACAAGACTTTGGAAGGCGCGGCCTATGCGCTGGCCCTGACTCCGGATCCCGAGCTGGACGCCTATGTGGATGTCCTGATTCGCCGTATCGGAGCCGCGCAGGAGGAAGATGGATATCTGTATACGGCGCGCACCATTGATCCCAAGGCCGTAACAGCGGATCAGGAAGGTCTGACCCGCTGGTCCAACCTCGTCGTAAACCACGAGCTCTACAACGTGGGCCACATGTACGAGGCCGCGGTCGCGCACTTTCAGGCTACGGGCAAGCGCACCCTGCTGGACATTGCCTTGCGCAATGCGGAACTGATAGATCAGGTGTTCGGGCCGGACGGCGTGCATGATGTGCCCGGGCATCAGGAAATCGAATTGGGCCTGGTCAAGCTGTATCAGGTGACGGGGCAAGGCAAATACTTGGATCTGGCTCATTTTTTCCTGGATCAGCGAGGCAGGCACGAGCGTAGGGAAGCGGTCGTGCGGTTTGGCAACCAGGGGTATCTGCAGGATCACCTGCCGGTCGTCGAACAGGTCAGCGCCGTGGGCCATGCAGTGCGGGCGGGCTATATGTATGCCGCCATGACGGACGTGGCCGCCTTGTGCCAGGAACGCGACTGGATGAAGACGCTGGATGCCCTGTGGCGGGATGTGGTCCAAGGCAAGCTGTACCTGCATGGTGGCATTGGAGCCCGACACGAGGGAGAGGCCTTTGGGGAGCCCTATGAACTGCCCAATGACACGGCCTACGCCGAGACTTGCGCGGCCATCGCCCATGTCTACTGGAATCACCGCATGTTTCTGCTGCAGGGCAAGGCGGCTGCCATGGATGTGCTCGAGCTTTCGCTGTACAACGGCGTGTTGTCGGGCATTGCCCTGAGCGGCACCGAGTTCTTCTATCCCAATCCGCTGTCCAGCGATGGCGAGTGGGCATTCAACAAGGGCGCCGCCAGCCGCCAGCCGTGGTTTCACTGTTCCTGCTGCCCCTCCAACCTGGTGCGGTTTTTGCCGGCCCTGCCCGGCTGGATCTATGCCACCGCGCCCGGTTGTGTCTATGTCAATCTGTACGTGGGCAGCCAGGTCGCCGTGCCGGTGCCTGGGATGGAAACGGATGTCACCTTGATACAGACCACTCCCTACCCTTGGCAAGGGGACGTGAAACTGGAGATCGGCTTGGCCACACCCGCTCGCTTTGCACTGGCCCTGCGGGTTCCCGGCTGGCTGCAAGCGCCAGCTCCAAGGGGGCTGTACCGTTACGCGGACAAGGCCGCCGTTGCCTGGAACGTCCGACGCAACGGCGAAATCGTGGCAGGCCGTATGGCCCACGGCCATGTCTTGTTGGAAGAGGACTGGCAGGACGGGGACCAAGTGACCGTGACATGGCCCATGCCTATCCGCCGTGTGGAATGCCATGCGGCGGTGAAATCCAATCAGGGGCGACAGGCTCTGATGCGTGGCCCGCTGATCTATTGCGTGGAAGCCACGGACAACGTCCAGCCTATAGAGGACATCAGACTGGGATCCGATCTGTGGCTGCAGACCGGTGATGAAACGTCATTGCAGGAAGACATGATCTTCATCCAAGGTCGGAACACGGAAGGGATCTTCACGGCTCTTCCGTACCATCTGTGGGCGCATCGGAGCGTCGGTCCCATGGCCGTGTGGCTGCCGACCGCCTGACCGAAAACGCTCCCGCGGAACTGGGACGGTGGCCCAAGACAGCGAGCGCGCCTGTGCCCTCTGCAAGACACGACCCCTGGCAAGCCTGGCGCGAGCCGGCCTACCGCTTTTATGCCGGCGGTTGGCTGCTTGCCCTGCTGGGCACTCGCATCCAAAACACGGTCCTGGCCTGGGAGATCTACGCCCAGACGCAGGAGGCCATCGCCTTGGGCGTCGCCGGACTGGTCATGGCCCTGCCGGCCATGCTCTTTGCCCTGCCGGCGGGTTTTCTGGGGGACCGCTTCAACCGGGTGCGACTTGTCATGTTTTCGCTGGGAGGCATGACCGTGACTTCCATCGGACTGGCCCTGGCCAGCGCCTGGGCAATGCCCATCACGGTGATTTACGTGCTGCTGTTCCTGGACGGCACGGCCATCATGCTGGGGCGTCCGGCCCGTGTAGCCTTGGTGCCCATGCTGGTACCGGCCCGAGTCCTACCCAATGCCATCACCTGGACCACCGGCATGATGCATCTCACCTCGGTGGTGGGCCCCGCCCTGGGGGGTCTGGTGATCAATCTCCACATGCAAGCCGGCTACTGGTTGGCGGCGGGTTCCTCGGCTCTTTTTGCCTTGTTGCTGTCTTTCCTGCGGATCCAGGCGTCCCGGCCCTCCATCCCCCAGAGTCTCTCTTTGCACAATCTGCTGTTGGGCATTCGCTTCGTCTTTGGCACTCGTATCATCCTGGGCATGATTACCTTGGATCTCTTCGCCGTGCTCTTTGGCGGCGCCGTCTACCTGTTGCCCATCTTCGCCCAAGAGATCCTGCAGGTGGGCGCGCAGGGGTTTGGCTGGCTGCGCTCCGCACCTGCAGTAGGCGCCGTGGCCATGTCCGTGTTGCTGCTGGTGATGCCACCTATGCAACGGGCCGGGGCGGCATTGCTGATCAATGTGGCGGCCTTTGGGTTGGCGACCATTATCTTCGGCCTCTCGCAAAGCTATGGGCTCTCCTTTGCCATGTTGGCTCTGACCGGGGCTTTCGACAACGTGTCCATGGTGGTGCGCGGCACACTGCAGCAGTTGCTGACCCCGGACGAGATGCGGGGTCGGGTCTCGTCCGTCAGCTCCGTGTTTGTCAGTGCCTCCAATGAGCTGGGGGGGTTCGAGTCGGGGCTGGTGGCTCAATACTTCGGGCCGGTGGTGTCCGTGGTGAGCGGCGGCATCGCGTCCATGGCGGTAGTGGGACTGGTCGCGTCCATGGCTCCGGCTTTGCGCAAGATAAGGCGATTGGAGGATGTGCAGCCCGCGCACCTGTGACTTCCCGACCGTGACAGGCACACGGATTTCCCCTCGTGTTTTGTGTTGGACTGCTAGGCTGTGTTATTTTGTAGACTGCCTTAGGGCGGCAGAGCCAGACTATGACTCGGGGCCTGCCGCGGGCACATGAATCAAGTGCGAAAAGAAACACGAACCGTGACTCGCGAGGTAATAACCAGTCCTGACGCCCCGGCTCCGGCAGGGCCCTATTCCCATGCCATCAGGACGGGGGACCTAGTGTTCGTTTCCGGTCAGACCGGCATGAATCAGGCTACAGGCAAACCGCTGGAAGGCGTGGCAGCCCAAGCCAGACAGGCCTTGACCAATCTGGAGACCATTTTGCAGGCCGCGGGCCTTTCCCTCGCCAACGTGGTCAAGACGAACATCTTTTTGACCGACATGTCCGACTTTGCCACCGTCAACGGCGTGTATGGCGAAATCATGGGAGACGCTCCCCCCGCCCGTTCCACTGTAGCTGTAGCTGCCTTGCCCCTTGGTGCTTCAGTCGAAATTGAGGTCATTGCAGACGCCAGCTAATCTTGCCCTTCCCCTCTCTGAACCCATGTCGGGGGTGCCGCGCGGTATCTCTGAAATCATGCAGGAGCGGCGGTTCTCGTTATCAATGTCAATAGACAATGCCATCGGGATGGCCGCAGGCACTGTCCTTGGAGCACGACTGTCCGGCTTCGTTAAGGAGTTCACATTCACACAATCATGATGCGTCATTCCCTTTTTCTGAATTTTGACCGGTTCCGCTGGGGACAGGCCGACGGCACTGCGGGTGCCACGGGCTCTGTCATGGAGCCGGAGGCCGTTGGGACGGAAACCGAAGAATCCCTGCCCAACCTGATGGACGAATTGAGCTGGACCGAGGACTACGACATTGTGGCCCTCAAGCCCAACACTGTGGTCCCGGGTGTGGTCCTGAGCAAGCGTAGCCGAAGTCTCACGCTGGATATCGGGGCCAAGTTCGAAGGTTCCATCGAGGGGCGGGAAGTGGAGCGCCTAGGAGATTCCTTCGATCAGATTGAAGAAGGCCAGACCATTGAATTGTTTGTGTTGCGCACGGACGATAACGGTCAGCCCCGGATCAGCATTATCCGCGCCCGACAGGAGAAGGATTGGATGCGGGCCGAGGAGTTGCTGGAGAGCAAGGAGATTGTGTCCAGCAAGGTCATCGACTTCAACCGGGGCGGCGTGCTGGTGGCGATGGGTCTCATTCGCGGCTTCATTCCGGCGAGCCATCTGAGTCTGGAAAGCCAGATGGAACAGGTCAAGAGCGAAGATCCGGCGGAACGGTTCCAGCCCCTGATTGGGCGCACCTTGCAAGTCAAGGTAATCGACATCGAGCGCAAGCGCAACCGTCTGATTTTGTCCGAAAAGGAGGCCATGCGCGAGATTCGCAATCAGCGCAAGGATGCCATCTTGGAAGAGCTGGAGGTGGGCGAGGTGCGCGAGGGCGTGGTGTCCAGCCTGGCGGACTTTGGCGCCTTCGTGAACATCGGCGGGGCGGACGGCCTGATTCACGTCAGCGAACTGAGCTGGTCCATGGTCAATCATCCCTCGGAAGTGCTGAACGTGGGCCAGCAGGTGCAGGTCAAGGTGATCTCGGTGGAGAAGGAGCGCAAGCGGATCGGTCTGAGTCTGCGCCAGCTGCAGCCCCGTCCTTGGGACACCTTGGCGGAGCGGTACCACGAAGGCGATCTGGTGCGTGCGGTGATCACCCGCATCAAGGATTTTGGGGCCTTCGCCCGTCTGGTGGGCGAGCCGGTGGAAGGGCTGATTCACATCAGCGAAATGAGCCACGAGCACGTGGAGCGTTCCGAGCAGGTGGTGACGGTGGGCGAGGAATACGAAGTGAAGGTCATTCGTCTGGACACCCAGCGGCGGCGCATGGGGCTGTCCATCAAGCAGGCGGATGTGGACTGGGCCTTGGGCCCGGAAGAGGAGGAAGCCCCCTCGGCCCCGGAAACTGGAGAGGTTGCGGAGTCCCCGTCATAGCGGCAATCTGCAACGGCTCGCGGTAGGCGGCGCTGTCCGACGACAATGCAAATCCCGGGGGCGGGCGCCCGCCCCTGCTGCGCTTGCCTTTCGGGCTTGGGCGAGATCAGGGGGGCAGCCTGCGAAGGCCCATGGCGACGGTGACAGTCGTTTTCCCCATTGGATTGGGCGGGATCGATCTTCTGTGAAGGCTGTACCCACCGACTGGCGTCGCGTGTGGTGGACAGGCTTGACAGAAAAAAGAGGAACGTTGCAAGAGGACTATGGATCCCGGTTCATAGAGTAACCATTGATGCTCTGTCCCCCCGATCCGTTTTCCGGAGAGATGTGCCGCGCGCCCGCCCTCGAAAGCCCGTTCCCGTGCAGACACAGACACCGGCCGGGTTGTATGGCAATCAGGGCGGTTTCACGCATCTGCTAAAATCGAAACCGCCGGGTTTCGGCCTGTCCAATCCATAGCGCAAAGGCAAGGAGGGTTTCTTGGCTCGTCGAGTTAGCTGGGACGCGATCCCACTTTCACTGGTTCTGTTCTTGTGCTTGGCTCTGACGGCCTGTGGCGGCGCACCTGCCGCGCTGCCGGAAGAGACCGCGGCCGTTGTGGCGGACATGCCGGCTTCGCGACACAATCAATCGCCCATGCTGGACGAGCAGGTGCTGTCCGGCGTCCTGCTGCCGGTGGACGAACGACTTCCGATCAACCCCTTGGTCATTGCTCCCCGGGAGGAATTGGGCGAGTCGCTGGGCACATACGGGGGGACCTTGTCCGTCATGGGCATTGATCCCAATATGGACGCCTTTGGCGCCGAATGGGGTGCCGGAGGGGGGTTCATAGAGGAGGCGGTCGCCACTTTTGATCTGGCCGACCGTGTTTTTACGCCCAACATTGCCGAGTCCTGGTCGGTCAACGCTGAACTGACCGAACTTACCATCAACCTGCGGGAAGGCGTGCGCTGGTCTGACGGCACGTTGTTGACCACGGATGACGTTGCGTTCTGGTGGTCCGACATTATTCTGGATCCGACTCTGACCCCGACCGTGCCCGCCTACTTCAAGTCCAGCAACGGCGAGCCGATGACGCTGAATGTCATCGACGACTACACTTTCTCGTTGCAATATGCGGACCGCTATGTCGCGATTGCAGACCGGCTCTCCAGTCTGGAGCCCTGGGCTCCCAAGGCCTACCTGTCGCAGTGGCATGCCGATTTGAATGAGAATGCCGCCGCGATGGCCAGTGACGAAGGCTTCGCGGAATGGTTCGAGGCTTTCTTGGCGCACTACGGCAATCAGGCCCACATCATTTACGGAGGCGAAAGACCGGTCTTCAGTCCCTACATTGTGGGTGAGCTGGACTCGGTGGGCACTCGTCTCTCTGCCCGCAATCCCTACTATTGGAAGGTGGATTCGGCCGGCAACCAGCTGCCGTACATTGACTACTATGAACGCGTTCTGGTCGGCAGCCGGGAAATCTTGGAAGCCAAGGCGATCACGGGCGACTACAACTTCGGCGGTGCCTGGGCCGACTTGGCCAACTATCCCCTGCTCCAGGAAAACAGCGCGGTCGCCGGGTACACGGTGCGCCTGTACCCAGGCCAGAACTGGGGTGGCAGTGTCAGCTGGGCTTGGAACTACACCAGCAAGGATCCCTTTCTGAAGGAACTCTTCAACGACCTGCGCTGGCGGCGGGCCCTGTCGCTGGCGCTCAACCGCGAGGATTACAACCAAGTCTTCAATCTCGGGCTGACCGAGCCGCGCCAGGCCGTGCCGCCGCCCGACTGGTCTTTCCGTGAGGAGACGATGGGCTACACCGACGTGAACTTCGATCCGGACACGGCCAACGCGCTGCTGGATGAATTGGGTCTGGTCTGGGATGCAAATCGAGAGTGGCGTCTGCGTCCGGACACGGGCGAACAGCTGATCCTCTTTACGGAAATCGGAAGCGAGGGGCATCGAGCCGGCGAGTGGGACTTTATTCTCAGCCAATGGCGCGCAGTGGGCATCGAGGTCAAGTACAAGGCCGTGGATCATTCGCTCTATGCAGAACATTTGCTGGCCAACGACCTGGACATTGGCACATGGGGTGCCGGGGGGCCCTCGGAAGCGGTCAGCCACGCCGTTTTCCCTATTCGATTGGTGCCGCCTTGGCACTGGCGTGACTGCTGTGCCTTGGCTGGCATAGCTTGGTATGACTGGTGGGCTTCGGACGGGGAAAAGGGCGAGGAACCCCCGCCTGAGGTGCAGGAACTGTATGCACTGCTGGACGCTTGGCAAGATGAGCCGATGGGTACGGAACGCTACCGGGAGCTGGGCCGAGAGCTGGTGCGGATCAACGAAGAAAACCATTGGTGGAATGTGATGACCAGCCCGTCCCCGGGCATCAGCCATGCCATCGCGGCTTCCGCCGTGGACAACAATGTCAAGAATCTGCGCCATCCGGACAAGGACAAGGGATGGTGGCTGATTGAACTTTTGTATATCGAATCCTGAGCGGGTCCGACTGCAGCTGTGACAGGCCCTGCCGGGGGCGTCAGCCGGCAGGGCCGCCGACTCCGTGTTGATGGCGCCGGCCTCTTTCCCATGCACGACTCCTCGACGCTGCTGATCATCCACAATCTGAAAATCCACTTCCAGGTCCGGCAAGGGACTGTGCAGGCCGTGGATGGCATATCCCTGTCCGTGATGCAAGGCCAGACCTTGGCCATTGTGGGGGAAAGCGGGTGCGGCAAGAGCGTCACGGCTCAGTCCATTCTGCGCATTTTGCCGCGGGCGGGCCGGATTGAAAGTGGTCAGATCCTGCTGGCGGCGGACTCTTCCTCCTCCGCGGAGTGGCTGGACATAGCCAGCTTGGACCCGCAGAGCCGGGAGATGCGCCATATTCGCGGGGGCGACATCGGCATGGTATTCCAGGAGCCTATGTCCACTTTCAGCCCCGTGTACACGGTCGGTTACCAGATCGAGGAAGCCGCCCGCCTCCATCGGACCGAAGAGGGGCGCAACAGCAAGGAACTGGTTCTGGAAATGCTGGTGCACGTGGGATTTGCCCATCCAGAGCGGACATGGGCCCAATTTCCTCATGAACTGAGTGGCGGCATGTTGCAGCGGGCCATGATTGCCATGGCGCTGATCGGCTTGCCCCGACTCTTGATCGCGGACGAGCCCACAACGGCCTTGGATGTCACCACGGAGGCGCAGATTCTGCGCCTGATGAAACGGCTGCAGCGGGAATTCGGCATGTCCATTGTCTTCATTACGCACGATCTCGGCGTCGTCGCTCGCATGGCGGAGCAAGTGGCCGTGATGTATTTGGGGTGCATTGTGGAGCAGGGCGACGTGGATTCCATTTTTCATCGACCGCGTCACCCCTATCTCAAGGCTCTCTTGCGTTCCGTGCCTCGCTTGGATGCGGATGCCGAAACAGTCTTGGAGCCGATCACGGGCTTGGTGCCGGATCCCCTCCAGAGACCATCGGGATGTCCCTTTCACCCCCGTTGTCCGGATTTCATGCCGGACACGTGCGACCGCTGGGAACCTCAGCTGATGCCCTTGGAGCCATCCCCCGGTCAGACTCGCGCAGCCTGCCATCTTTACCCATGAATCCGCCCTTGTCCGCGTCATCCCCCGACACAGTGCTGCAAGTGCATGACCTGCGGATGCATTTCCCCATACAGAAAGGGGTCCTGCGGCGGACCACCGGTTGGATCAAGGCGGTGGACGGGGTGGATCTGACGTTGGCCCGCGGGCAGACGCTCGGTCTCGTGGGGGAATCCGGTTGTGGCAAGACCACCACATCCCGCTGCATTCTGGGCGGCTATCCCATTACCGGCGGGAAAGTCCTGTTTCGCGATCCGGAGGTGGGGTGGGTGGACATTGCCCAAGCCAGTCGAGAGGAACTGGCCGCGGTTCGGCGCAACGCGCAAATCATCTTGCAGAATCCCTACGGTTCCCTGAATCCGCGCATGACAGTGCTGGATATCGTGGGTGAGCCGCTGCTGATCAACGGAATCCGGGGTCGAAGCCGGGAAGAAAGAGTGGCCGAACTGCTGTCACTGGTTGGCCTCCGGCCCGAGTACATGTCCCGGTATCCCCATGCCTTTTCCGGGGGGCAGCGGCAGCGCATCGGCATTGCCCGCGCCTTGGCCCTGCAACCCTGCCTTGTGATCTGTGACGAGCCTGTATCTGCCTTGGACGTCTCGATCCAGGCTCAGATCCTCAACCTGCTGGACGATCTGCAGCGGCAGTTTGGCCTTGCCTATTTGTTTGTGGCTCATCAACTGAACGTAGTGTCTCATATCTGCGATCACGTGGCGGTCATGTATGTGGGCAAGGTCATGGAGTCCGCTCCCACGCGCCAGCTGTACGCCAACCCGCGCCATCCCTATACCGAAGCCTTGCTGTCGTCGGTGCCGTGGCCGGATCCGCGCCTCCCCGAAAACGAGATTGTGTTGGAAGGCGAAGTGGCGGATGCCGCCAACCCGCCTGCAGGGTGTCTGTTCCATCCCCGCTGTTCCTATGCCGTCGAGGAATGCCGGTGGAAGGAACCGGAGTTGCAGGTGATGCCGGATGGTCATGCGGTGCGCTGCCATCGGGCCTCTGAATTGGATTTGACGGGTGTGATTGGACAGGCCGGAAGATGACTGCGCCCAGGGCCACCGGCGGGCTGCGGATTTTGCGGGCGGTCTGTCTCTGGGCGCTGCTAAGCGGTCTGCTGTTGTTTCTGGTTCTGCAGGCCTATGAACTGAGCCGGGCGCTCGGTCCGCTGCTGATTCCGACCGATTTCGAACAGGAAGTCGCCTCCCGCGCCCGGCCGTTGCTCTTGTCCAACGGTACGCTGCTGCTGAGTTCCGTGCTGTGGTTGGGAGCCGTTGTCAGGGCCATGAATCGCTTGTTGGCCCTGAGTCAGGATCAGCAAGCAGGCAGTCTGGTCCGCTTCTGTACCCGCTGGTTCGGCAGTGGAACGGTCTTGTTGGTCTTGCTCTGGCTGACCCAGGATTGGCTTTCCGTGGGCTTGTAATCCAGACGTCCCTGCCCATCTGCCATGACTCTGTACATCGTCAAGCGCATCCTGCTCTTCTTTCCCATGTTGATCGTGATCAGCATGCTGGTGTTTGTCCTGATTCAGCTGCCCCCCGGTGATTACCTGACCACCATCCTGATGCGCATGTCCGAGAGTGGCGAAGAGATTGATCAGGCCCTGATTGACGGCTTGAACCGCCAATACGGCCTGGACCGCCCGCTTTATCGTCAGTATCTGCTCTGGATCGGCAACATCGTGCTGCAAGGCGATTTCGGACGTTCTTTCGAATGGGGGCTGCCGGTGGCCTCAATCATCTGGGAACGGTTGATGTGGACGGTCGTGCTCTCGCTGGGCAGTTTGCTTTTCATCTGGATCGTTGCATTTCCGATTGGAGTCTACTCCGCTACCCATCAATATTCCCTCGTGGACTACGTGGTGACCTTCTTCGGCTTTCTGGGCAAGGCCATCCCCAACTTTCTGCTGGCCCTGATCCTGATGTGGGTGGGTTGGTCCTGGTTCGGGGTGTCCATGGGCGGCCTCTTTTCTCCCGACTATGCCCGGTCCCCTTGGAGCTGGGGCAAGTTCGTGGACCTGCTCAGCCATCTGTGGGTCCCCCTCGTGGTCTTGGGTACGGCAGGCACGGCGGGACTGATCCGGGTGTTGCGCTCCAATCTGCTGGATGAACTGGAGAAGCCTTACGTCCAGGCCGCCCGGGCCAAGGGGGTCTCCGAGTTCGTGCTGATCTGGAAATATCCGGTGCGCATCGCCATCAACCCGTTTGTGTCCAGCATGGGCGGCGTGTTGCCAGAGCTGATTTCCGGCGCCGCCATCGTCTCCATCGTACTCAGCCTGCCCACCACAGGGCCAGTCATGCTGAATGCCCTGCTCAGCCAGGACATGTATCTGGCCGGCAGTTTCCTGATGATGCTGACTGTGCTCTCGCTGATAGGCACCCTGCTCTCGGATATCCTGCTGGCCATCCTGGATCCGCGCATCCGCCAGACCGCCTGAATCCGTCCGCTTCCGATGTCCGTCGAAACAGTGGCCCCCTCCCCGGTTGCGGACGGCGCCACGCGTCTTGACACGGCCTCGCAATGGCAGTTGATGCGATGGCGGTTTATCCGGCACCGAGTGGGGGTCCTCAGTCTGTTTGTCATTGCCTTTTTCTACGGAGTGGCCTTGACGGGCGAATTTCTGGCTCCCTACAATCCTGGCGATCCCAATGTCCTCTACCAGCTGGCGCCTCCCATGCGGTTGCGTTTCGTCCACGCAGGGCGGTTTCAACTACGGCCTTTTGTCTATGACTACGAATCTAGCCGCGATCCCGTCACCCTGCGCATGGTTTTCCAGGAAAACAGGGATCGAATCCATGCCGTGCGGTTTTTTGTGCGGGGCGACAGCTACCGCTTCTGGGGTCTGTGGCGCAGCGATCGGCATCTCTTTGGCATTGAGGATCCCGAGGCGCGCATCTTTCTCTTGGGGGCCGACGAACTGGGACGGGACATGCTCTCCCGCGTGATCACCGGCACCCGCATTTCCCTCTCCATTGGCCTTGTGGGAGTTGTGCTCAGCCTAGGGCTGGGTGTCATTCTGGGCGGCATTTCCGGATACTTCGGCGGGACGGTGGATCTCTTCATCCAGCGCGTGATTGAACTTCTGCAAGCGCTGCCGCAGATTCCGCTTTGGCTGACGCTCTCGGCGGCTCTGCCGCGCGAGTGGTCCGCCATTCAAATCTATTTCGGCATCACAATTGTGATTTCCGTGGTGGCCTGGACGGAAATCGCGCGTGTAGTCCGCGGGCGTTTCCTGGCGTTGCGGGAAGAAGAGTTTGTACTGGCCGCCCGTTTCCTCGGCGCCAGCGAGGCCCGCATTATCTTCCGACATCTGGCGCCGGCCATGACCAGCCACTTGGTAGCGGTCTTGACCCTGCGCATTCCCGAGATGATCCTGGCCGAGACAGCGCTCAGTTTCATTGGTCTGGGATTGCAGGCGCCGGTTGTCAGCTGGGGAGTGCTGCTATCGGATGTCCAGAATATCCGGACGGTAGCGAGCGCGCCATGGCTGTTTTCCACGGGTATCTGCATTATTGTGGTCGTGCTCTGTTTTAACTTCATGGGCGATGGCCTGCGCGATGCTGCAGATCCCTATGCCCATTGAACTTGTACAGATTGCCTTGGATGGGCCCGGCCCTGACACTCGGAGCGCAGGGACTCAAGATTCTTCTTGACCGCGTGCGCGGGCATTGAATCTGCACAGGCATGGTCTCCTGCTCATGTATCGAGTGTCCGGACGGGCACGATGTTGCGCGTGACCTGGCGTCGGGCAAGCCGGAAGTTGCGCTATGCGGCTGGCGCCGCCTTCAAGACAAGCCGGCGAGAGCGGATGGACTTTTGCACCCGCAGGAAGGTGAGCGGATTTCCGAGGAGACGGATCGGGGCGCTCTCGGCGGAGTGGGGTGGCAGGTAGTGTGTCCCTCCATACGTGGAGTGTCATTGCGGCGCGGTTGCCATTCGCCGAACCGTCCGTCGTAGCCCGGCGTCATGTCATAGTGGCCTGCCCTGACCGCTAGAATGGCCTGCGCGACCGCGGTGTCCGCACCCTGCATCAGGTCAGCCGCAAGTGTCCGGTGCAAAATTGTCAATTCAGGTCCCAGTCGCTCCAGCAGACGGAGACTGCATTGTTGTACGGCCCGTGTCCTGACATGTCGCTGCAGCGTCTTGGCAACTATGTCGGGCAGGGGGATGGTGGGCAACGCCGGGGGCAAGGTGAGATCACTGGATTCCGCACTGTCCGCCAGTTGTTCCACCCTTGACAAAACGCCCTGTGTCAAAGGTCGGGAGCAGACGGGACACAGGCGCGGCGCAGAATCTTGGGGAGACGGGAGCGTGAAAAAGTCGCATTTGCGGTGGCCGTCTCCATAATATTTGCCTAAGGCCGGCGGCCATTCGATTGTGGCGGCGGGATCGTGCAGGCGATGACCGCGCAACATCTTCCAGATGCCGTCAAAGCTGGGCGTTCCGCGCAAGGCGGTGGCTTCGCGCCCCAATTTCGCGGGTGAATGCGCGTCCGAGTTCGAGATGAATTTTCTGCCACACAGAGCGCGGACTCGGCCCAGCATGGCAGGATCCGCCGACAGACCTGTTTCCATGGCCCCAATCTCGGGTGACAGATCCCCGAAACATTCCTCTAGAGAGTCAAAGCCGGACTTGCTGCCGAGCAATGAATACCAGGGTGTCCAGATATGGGCGGGCGCCAAGGCCGAACGGTCATCCACCTCCAACAGGAGAGACAGGAGTTCTCGACTGTCCATCTTCAGCGTGGGCCGTCCGTCCGCGGCGAGCCGCCCCCATGGCTCCAGGCGTGCCTGGAGGCGGGCGGCTCGTTCTAGGGAGCTGACCACGATCAGGTGATGCACCCGTCTTGACCTTCCACCACGGCGATACACGCAGCTGACCTCTCCGGTCAGCGCGAATTCCACCCTGTTCCGGCAACGGGCGGGCAGGCCTGCATCCCAATCCCGCGTTGCATGGAGGTTCAATTCCCACAGGCCATTAGGCGCGGGACGCAAGGCTGCCTGGATTTCCCTCAACCATCCAGGATGCGTGACATCTCCTGTGCCGATCACCCGCAGTCCCTTCAGCTGTGCCGCCCGATAATAGTGGGGCAGGGTGCAGGCCGGGCTGGTAGCCCAGGAAAAATGGGAGTGCAGGTGGAGATCAATCCAATGGAGGTCGGAATACACGGGGTCCTCCCTCAGAGGTGGTGGATACTGACAGGCTGTCCTAGCCTCCTGCCTTGTGGCCCAAACGGGAGTCTATGTCAGGTCAATGTTTTTCGAGAGGATCAAAGACGGTTGACAAAGATTCCCGCTGTTCGTACAATTCAATTGCCTCTAGTGAGGGTGGCATGGGCTGAATCTCTGGGATTTCGATTTCATGGAGGTTCTGCAGTCCCCGATCACTCACCTGAAAGCTTGCAGGTATATGTCGTCAGGTCGGAGAAAGAAAGGCAACCATTCGGTGGAAAGTCGGCTGGGTCCGCCTCTAGTGAGTTAGGATGCAAGAAATGCCAGAACGAGATCCATTCAAGGCTTTCACTCAGAACGCGCGCCGGGTTATGTCTTTGGCCCATGAAGAGGCGATGCGTCTCAACCATGCCTATGTAGGCACGGAACATTTTCTGCTGGGACTGGTGAGGGTGGAGAAGGGATCGGCGGTTCTGGTGCTGCGCAAGATGGGCATTGAACCCAAGCATGTCATTGCCGCGGTGGAGCACAAGGTGGGACGCGGCGAACGTCCGCCCGCCAGCAAGCCGAAACTGGCCCCGCGTCTGCGACAGGTCATCGAGTTGGCCTTTGCGCAGGCCAAGAACCTGAAACACGGCAAGATCCGCGTCGCCCATTTGCTGTTGGGTCTGTTGAACGAGGTGGACAGCGTGGCGGTGCGCGTGCTGATGGATCTGGGCGTCAAAGTCGAGGACCTGCGCAAGGAGACCCGGATCCTGCTGGCCCAGCCGACGCGCCACTCCAGCCGGACCCAGGACAGCGACAGCAAGACCCCCGTCACGGATCAGTTGGGTATTGATTTGACTGCAGCGGCCAGCAAGGACAAGTTGGATCCGGTGGTGGGCCGCCACAACGAGATTGAGCGGGTCATCCAGATTCTGAATCGGCGCACCAAGAACAATCCCGCCCTGATCGGGGAGCCGGGTGTAGGCAAGACCGCCATTGTCGAGGGACTGGCCCAGCGTATTACGGAAGGCAATGTCCCTGAGAATTTGCTTGACCAACGAGTCATCATGCTGGATGTGGGCAGCCTAGTGGCCGGCACCATGTACCGGGGGCAATTCGAGGATCGTCTCAAGAAGGTCATCGAGGAACTGTCTCGCACCAAATCCATTCTCTTCATCGATGAAGTGCACATGCTGGTGGGGGCCGGCTCTGCAGGAGGGAGCATGGATGCCGCCAACATTCTCAAGCCGGCCTTGGCCCGAGGACAGCTGCAGGTGGTCGGAGCCACGACCTATGACGAATACAAGCAGTACATTGAGGAGGACGCCGCCTTGGACCGGCGTTTCCAACCCGTGCGGGTGGAAGAGCCCACGCTGGAAGAGACCATTGACATTCTGCAGGGCCTGAAGAATCGATACGAAGACCACCATCGGTTGGTCATTACCGATGAAGCCGTGTATTCCGCGGCCCAATTGGCCGTGCGCTATGTGCATGACAGATTTCTGCCGGACAAGGCCATCGATCTGATCGACGAGGCCGGCAGTCGCGTGCGCATGTACAAGTCTTCCTCGCGTTCCCTGCAGGAAACGTACAAGAGTCTCAAGGAGGTCCGCCGGCAGCACGAAGAGGCCCGGACCGAACGGCGGCATGAGGACGCCTATGATCTGCGACTGCGTCAGACGGAACTGGAAAACCAGCTGGCGCAAGTGCGGGCCAATCGTAATGAAGTGTCCAATCTGCCTCAAGTGACTTCGGCGGATATCGAGGAGATCGTGGCCATGACGACCGGCATTCCGGTCAATCGCATTGCCGGCGAGGAGAAGGAGCGATTGCTAGGGATGGAGGAATACCTAAAGTCCCAGATTGTGGGCCAGGATGAACCCATCGCTTTCATATGCAAGGCCATCCGCCGCGCGCGCACCGGGCTCAAGGATCCCAAGCGTCCTATCGGCAGTTTCCTGTTGTTGGGTCCCACCGGGGTGGGCAAGACCTATCTGGCCCAGAAATTGGCGGAATATCTTTTTGGCAGTCCCGACAGCCTGATTCGCCTGGACATGAGCGAGTACATGGATCGGTTCACGGCCAGCCGCCTCATTGGTTCGCCGCCGGGCTATGTGGGATATGGCGAAGGGGGACAGCTGACCGAGGCTATTCGGCGCCGCCCCTTTAGCGTAGTGCTGCTGGACGAGATCGAGAAGGCGCACTACGATGTCTTCAACCTGTTGCTGCAGATCATGGAAGACGGCACACTGACCGACTCCAAGGGTCGCAACGTTACCTTCCGCAATGCCGTGATTGTGATGACCGGCAATGTAGCGGCGGACCTGATCACTGGCGGTCGGCGCTTGGGCTTCGATCGCGAATCCGAAGGTCAGGAGCGAGTGGAGCAGCAATATCGCACCATGAAGGCCCAGGTCATGGAACAGGTCAAGCGCGTTTTCCGGCCCGAATTCATCAATCGCCTGGATGGGTGCCAGGTCTTTCGCAATGTGACCCGGGACGAGATCAAGGAAATCGTGGAGCTGGAATTGCAGACCCTGCGGTTGCAGCTGGCGGAACGGGACATGACTCTGACTCTGACCGAAGCCGCCAGCGATGAGCTGGCCGATCGGGGATACAGCCGGGAGTACGGTGTGCGCCCTCTGCGCCGCGTCATTCAGGAGCAGCTGCAGGACGCCTTGAGCGACGCGCTGCTGCGGGATGAATTCAAGGACGGAGACGCCATCCAGGTGGATTTCCGACCCGTGGTGGCGGAAGACGACGCGTTGGAGAGTCAATTCATTCTGGAGCATGCGGAGCCGCTGGACGAAGACGAAATGATGGATGTACAGGCTCTGGAGACGGAAGGCCATTCTCTGCCCTTCTGACTAGCAGACCGATTTGTCACGGCGGATCGCGCCGCGGCCCATACCACCTGCTCCCGCGCCTGCGAGAGTGCGCGTCCGCGCAGACGACGCTCCGGTGACCAAAAGGAAACACAGTCCCATGTCTGAGAAAGTCGGCTTTGTAGGGTTGGGCATTATGGGCCGCGGCATGGCCGCGAACCTGTTGCGCGAAGGATTTGCGGTACAGGTTTGGAACCGCACAGCCGCTCGCATGGATGCCCTGGTCGCCCAAGGCGCGACAGCGGGGACCAGTCCCCGGGCCGTGGCCCAGGCCTGTCCTGTGGTCTTCGTGTGCGTAAGCGACACGCCCGACGTGGAAGCCGTGGTGCTGGCTCCGGAGGGAATCCGTGACGGGGTGAGTGCTGGCTCGCTGGTGGTGGACTGCAGCACTATCAGTCCCCAGGCTACCGTGGACATCGCGGCCCAACTGGAGCGGAAAGGCGCCCACATGTTGGATGCGCCCATCAGTGGCGGCAGTGAAGGCGCGGCCCAGGGAACCCTGAGTATCATGGTGGGTGGGGATTCGGCGCAGTTCGAGAGAGCGCGGCCCTATCTGGAGGCCATGGGCACCACCATCACCCATGTAGGGGGCCAAGGTGCCGGTCAGACCGTGAAACTGGTCAATCAAGTGTTGGTGGTGGGCAACTGCGTGGCCATGTGCGAAGCCTTGCTCTTTGCTCAGGCTGGGGGTGTGGACTTGCAGAAGACCTTTGACGCTATCAGCCAGGGAGCGGCGGGCAGCTGGATGTTTACCCATCGCGCCCCGCAAGTCATGGCCCGGGACTGGACCCCAGGCTTCACCACAGGATTGCAGCAAAAGGACTTGCGTCTGGTCTTGGCTGCCGCGGACCAGATGGGTGTGCCCTTGCCCATAACGGCACAGATCTTCAATCTGTACCGGACATTGGAAGCCCGAGGGCTCGCCGATGAAGGCAACCACAATCTGATCAAGGCACTGGAAAATCTGGCGGGTTTCCAGGTCAAGGCCTAGTCGAATCGAGAAGAAACAAGGCCACGCAACCACCACGTGGCCCATAGGGCCTCTACACAGGGGCTGGTACTCCCCTACTGTAAGGATTTCCCATGAATGAATCCTTGACTTGTGTATCTTGTAACAGATCAAGCAGGTGGCGGACCTCCCGTCTGGACAGGCAGCCGATCGCGGCTGTCCACGGCAAGGAAGGCGAGTTGCGGGCTTGGAGTTGAAATAGAGGACGTTGGGGCCTTTGGCGTTGCTTGAAGTCAAGGATGAATGACGGAACATGGGAAGAACAATCGCGATTGTGGTGATGGTCTTGGTTGTGGCGGGCGGGGCAGTGTTGGCCTTGCAGATGCAAGGCGTCGTGTCGCTGCCGGTACTGGCGGGCGTGTTGCCGGCGGGAAATCCGAACGGAGAGGAACCGGCTTTTGAATCCATTTCGCTGGCCCGCGGGACCATTGCCAGTACGGTAAGCGCAACAGGCAACATCCAGCCCGAGGCGGAAATCTCCTTGTCCTTTGACACAGCGGGGCGGGTCACACAGGTGCTTGTCACCGAAGGCCAGTCGGTACGCCAGGGGCAGCTGCTGGCCGAACTGGATGTGGACGCCTATCTTCTGTCCCGGGACGAGGCTTTGGTGTCCCAGAAGATTGCCCAGGCGCAGCTCAACAAGCTTCTGGAGCCGGCCAAGCCGAGCGAAATCAGGCTGGCTCAAGCTCGCATCAGCGTGGCCCAGGCCTCCATCGTGGCCGCCGATGCCAATCGTAATGCCCGTCAGGTGGAATACGACGAGCTGATCAAGGGGCTTTCGGACTCGGACCGGGCCACGTTGGAGGCGGAGTATGCACAGGCCCAGAGCAGCGTGGATGAGAGTCGATCCAATCTCGAGACCGTCGAGGATACCTACCGCGTGACCGACGCCGAGGTGGCCGCGGCCGAAGCCCGGATGGCCCAGGCCATCAACGCGGCCAATGCGGCGCGGGCCCGGCTGAACTCGGCTCTGGATCCGCCCACGTCGGCGGAAATCGCGTCGGCGCAGTACCAGATTGCCCAAGCCGAGGAGACCCTGCGCCAGGCCAATG
Organism: Caldilineaceae bacterium; assembly: GCA_963422415.1. Lineage (GTDB taxonomy): Bacteria > Chloroflexota > Anaerolineae > Caldilineales > Caldilineaceae > Bin34. The sequence continues at coordinate 137,331 of OY729430.1, read as the reverse complement.
CCACTCTCATCGACTATCAGAATCAGCTGACGGATCTGCAGGAGGGGGCCGAAGTGGAAGACATCGACATTGCCCGCTCCGAAATGGAAAAAGCCCGTATTTCCTACGAACTGGCTCTGCTCAACATTGAAAATGCCCAGCTGCTGGCTCCCCGGGATGGAGTGATTAGCACCGTGAACGTGCGTGTGGGAGAACTGACCAGCAACACTACGGCCATGGTGCTGGCCGACCTGCAGAGCTATCACATGAAGGTGCAGGTGGACGAGATTGACGTACGCCAGGTACAGGTGGGCCAACGCGTGGAGCTGATTATGGACGCGCTGCCAGATGATGATCTGACGGGCCAGGTCACGAGCATTTCCCCTACCGCCAACGAGGTGGGAGCCACCATTACCTATGAGGTTGAAATCGTGCCGGATCCGACCGATGCTTCGCTGCGGGAAGGCATGAGCGCCACGGCCATCATCACTACGGCGCAAGTGGACAACGTGCTGCTGATCCCCAACCGCTATGTACGTTTTGAACGGGACAAGAACAAGTATTTTGTCTTCAAGGTGCTCAATGAGGAACCGGTGCTGGCCGAAATCAAGATCGGGCTGCGCAACGAGCGGGAAAGTCAGATCCTGGCCGGCCTGACCGACACGGATCAGGTGGCTCTGTTGAATGTGGACCGGGAACGCGAGCTGATGTCAGCCATCTTTGGGGGCTAGGCTCATGGTCATGAACAACCATCGCGGGACTCCGAAGCCTGAGAGACCCTTGGTGGACATCCAGGACATCACCAAGGAATTCAGGTTGGGCGAGGTTACGGTCAAGGCCCTGCGCGGCGTGGACCTGCAAATATACGGGGGCGACTTCATGTCCATCATGGGGCCCAGCGGCAGCGGCAAATCCACGCTGATGAACGTCTTGGGTTGCTTGGATGTGCCCACCTCCGGCGCTTACTTTCTGAATGGCGAAGATGTGAGCCGCATGGGCGAAAGGCGGTTGGCCAATGTGCGCTGTCGCCAAATCGGGTTCGTCTTCCAGTCGTTCAATCTGCTGCCGCGCACCGATGCCTTGGCCAATGTGGAACTGCCGCTGGTATATGCCGGCGCAGGTCTGCGGCAGCGGCGGGAGAAAGCGCGCTCCGCGCTGACGCTGGTCGATCTGGCGGATCGGATGCATCACAAGCCCAATGAACTCTCGGGAGGGCAGCAACAGCGTGTGGCCATAGCCCGCGCCTTGGTCAATGATCCCGCCATCATTCTGGCGGACGAACCGACCGGCAATCTGGATACCAAGACCAGCACCGAGATCATGAACCTCTTTGAGCGCCTGAATCGGGAGAACGGGCTGACGGTCATTTTTGTCACCCACGATCCGGAGACGGCGGAATACACCCGCCGCACCGTGCACCTGCGCGATGGACTGATTGAACAGATTGAAGAGGAGGGACCACAGGCGGCCTTGGGCGCCCAAGGCCGCGTAGCGGATGTCCCCGCGTTGGACGAGCCGGCGGTCGCCGAGCCACAGGAATCCGCATAGCCGTCATGTTGTTGCTCTCCTCTATCCGGATCGCCTTGCGGGCCTTGGCCATCAACAAGGTGCGGACCTTGCTCACCATGCTGGGCATCACCATTGGTGTTTTCGCGGTCGTGCTGCTGATTTCCGCGGGCCGCGGTGTGGAACGGTATGTAGTGGAGCTGTTTACGGCGGCTGGCACCAATGTGCTGATTGTACTCCCGGGTCAGTTGGCCGAAGGGGGATCGGGCGGCAATCTGACTGTGACCGATGCTCGCCTGATCAACGATCCGTTCTTGGTGGACAACGTAGAGGATGTAGTGGCCGAGACCGTGACGAATGTCTACGCCACGCGCGGATCCAAGAGTCTGCGCGTGGATCTGATGGGCATTTGGCCCAACCACAAGAATGTACGGGGTTGGGAACAGGTGGAAGGCAACTACATTGTCCAGCAGGACATAGACAACCGGGTCCGCGTGGCCCTGATTGGCCAAGGCACGTTCGAACGCTTGTGGGAAGCCGGGGAATACCCCATTGGGTCCACCATCAAGCTGGACAACAAGACCTTCGAGGTGATTGGAGTCATGGAAGAAATGAGCGCCGGTATGTTCGGCAACTTCAACGACAGTGTCTTTGTGCCTTTTACGACCTTACAGGACCGCATGATTCGCAACAAGACGGTGTCCGGCGAATACAAGGCCGATGTGGTTGTGGTCAAGGTCAACGACGAGAAAAATCTGCGGGCGACGCAGATTCAGATTGAAGATCTGCTGCGGGAAAGGCACCGCATCAAGTATTTCGAAGAGGATGACTTTTCAGTGCTGAACATGGCGGACTTTCTGAGCATTTTCCAGAACATAACCAGTGCCCTGACCATTTTTCTGGGTCTGGTATCAGCTATCAGTCTGCTGGTAGGCGGCGTGGGCATTATGAACATCATGCTGGTCAGTGTAACCGAGCGGACCAAGGAAATCGGCTTGCGCAAAGCCATAGGAGCCCGACCAGGCACCATCCTGTCGCAGTTTATTGTGGAATCCCTTTTCATCGCATTCCTAGGGGGGCTGGTGGGTGTGGGGCTGGCCGCGCTGGCGGTGGCCGGCCTGAACAATTCTGGTGCGGGTCTTTCGGTCCAAGTGGGGGTCAATGCCGTAATGTTGGGTGTAGGCTTCTGTGCCGCGGTAGGTCTGCTGTTTGGCTTCTATCCGGCTCTGCGGGCCAGTCGGCTCAAGCCCATTGATGCCTTGCGATACCAGTAGCCTAGGATGGTCCGATGAAATATCGATTGCAAGTTTGGGCTGCGGGTAAATCATGGATAGGCAATGTAGGCGTGGGGATCTTGGCGCTGACTGTTGCGGCCTGTGGCGGAGGGGGCGGAGCGGAACCCACGGCGTTGCCTCCTGTGGTAGTGCCCGATCAGCCGACTGTGGTATTCCCCACTCTGATTCCCATACAGCCTGGACCCACCTTGACGCCTACCCCGGTATTGGTCGAGGAAGAACCATTGCTACTCCTTGGAGGCGGAACTCCGGTGCCCACACCGCCGCCGGTGTGGGAAGGTACCGTCAAGGCCGCGGGATTGCGTTTCAGGAGCGCTCCTGACATCCGCACCGGCGCGGTGTTGGCGAATCTGAGCCTGCATTCCACGCTGTACATCTATGGTCGCAACGCCGACGGCACTTGGTTGCATGTGGCGCGCGAAGCCGACGATAGTGCAAGGGGATGGGTGTTTGCCTCCTACGTGGATTGGGAAGGAGGGATGGAACAGTTGCCTGAGAGGGGAGTGGAAGAGGTAGCGGTGGAGCCGACGGCAGCTGCGGTGGATCCGGAGCCCAACCTCAGTGAATCGCCAGCGGTGGCCCAGTTCTTTATTGAGGCCCTCGCAGTACCACTCCAGAACAGCGCGCTGCAGGAGACGCCCAACGGGAAGACCATGGCCACAGTGCCGAAAGGAAAATTTGTAACGGCCTTGGCCCGCTCCGCAGATGAACAGTGGCTGGCCGTGTATACCAGTGACTTGGAGGAGAGGCAGTACGGCTGGATTGCCAAGGATACCGTGAGGCTGTATGGCGGAGAGAATCTGCCCTCTACCTCTAGCGATGCCCCTTGGCTTGAGCTTCCACCCGGCTGAACCGGCAATGATCTAGGTTGGCCGTCCCTGTGCGCGACGGATTCGGGCCTGCAATCCTCTGATTTGAGAGGCTGTGATACGATCCCGTCTGCCAGCTTAGCAATGCCTTTGAGAGAGGAGAAAATCAATGCTTTCGCAAGTGCAGCAGGACTTTTATCACGAGAATGGCTATCTCCATATTCCAGCGGTGTTCACGCCTGCGGAGACCGCCACACTGTCTGATGAAATGGACAGGCTGGTGGAGGATTGGGCCTTTACCAGTCCTGGTTGGACGGGCCCGTGGCGCAACGCCTACATGGATCCGGAGACCGAGAAGAAATCGCAACTGACGGCGATGCACGATCTGCACTACTACTCCAACGCTTGGATGCAGGCAGTCACGAACACAACGCTGACGGAAGCCATCGCCGACCTGATTGGCCCCAACGTGGAACTGCATCATTCCACCATGCACATCAAGCCGCCGCAGACCGGCCACCCTTTCCCTATGCATCAGGACAACCCCTTCTATCGGCACGAGAATGGACGCTTTATCGACACGCTGGTGCACTTGGATGACACCTGCCACGAGAACGGCGAAATCCGTTTTCTGGCCGGGTCGCACAAGAAAGGCTTTCTGGAGCACATTACGGAATTGGAGGATGGCACGGGATGCACGCCTCATCTGCCCACCGACGCATATCATCTGGAGGATACGGTGGCCGTACCGGCCAAGGCCGGTGACGTGGTGCTGTTTTGCATCAACACCGTGCACGGGTCCTACATCAACCAGACCAGGCAGCCGCGTCGTCTCGTGCGGATTGGATACCGGGATCCGGAGAACGTGCAACTAGCCGGCCAGAGTGTGGGCCGGCCCAATTTGATGGTGCAGGGATATCGGCAGCGGCTGGATGGCATGGAGTTGCTTTCCATTGCAGGACCGGCTACGCAGACCGCAGGCGTGATTGCGGAATAGATTCTGGCTGGCGCAGGGCTGTCTGATCGGATTGCGGTCCAAAACGAACTGCCAAGAACCCAAGCCCTTGGCATTGCCAAGGGCTTTTCTTTTGCAGCGCCCGAGCCAGAAGTGTCCCAGCGGATTCCCTCTAGATGACAAATTGGCGATGGACGGGGTCTTGGGAAAAACTCGGATGGGACCGCCAGGTCTTGGCAAATTTCCAACGACTTGCCAAGAACAATGACGGATGAAAAATTCGAGGTGATCGTTTCGGACGAATTAGGAAGGATTACACAGACATCGTCGGGATGCCGGAAGCCGATTATCCGGCTGCAAAAGCGTTGCGTGCAGCGACAGATACAGTCTCAGACTGCTCCATTTTACTCAACGACTGATTCAATTCATTGCATTGAATATTCAAGTGCAAGTCAAATAGACCTTGCACCACCGTGGCAGGATGTCGTATCTGCAACAGGAGACAGCATGCAACTGGATCAGGTCCCTTTCCGAAAGATGCCGATTCGGGTCGCTGCCGGCGGCGAAGCATTGAGCCCGCTACTCCATTCCAATTTCGATGATCCGTACCGACATGGCTTTCTTGAGGATTCCGGGATCTCAACCCAATATGCTGGTTTGGGTTTTCGGATGATGCCAGAGCAAATTCGTGGAATTGAATATTGTTTGGCTTCATCCGGCGCCTTGGAGTCAATCCGGAATCTGAGCATGAAAGTCATTCCGTCCCGGATTGCCTCTTTTCCGTATGCACGATGGCGGGTGCAATTATGGCAACGATGTTTATGTGCCGAGGGCAGAGATAGGGAATCTCGTTTGCAGCGCTGCCCTGGATTCAGTCTCGCCTGAGAGCGGAAAGCTCCGAGATTGCTCTGCATGGATACTGTACGGTCCCCGGCCATGATCTTGAGGTATCGTTTCCGGATGTCCTCGATCAGGCATGGTTCACCCGCAGTGTTTGCCCAGCTTTGATCTCGATCCTTGTTTCCAGAATGAGATTGCTTCCCGTTCTCGAGAAAGCCACCGGGTCACCGTCCAGCGCAATGCCTGCCAGGGAAACATCGACGAGGAAGGGAAGTCGGAGACGTTGCAGGGGCAGAACCCCGTAGAGAACCTGCAGTGAACAGTTGTCAGGGGCCATCTGAAATTGCCCCCATCCAGCGTCCAAGGACCAGAAGCAGCGAAAAGATCCTTGTATGGTACGGACTGGATGAAAGCCCAAGGAACATTGGATCATATCGAACTGGAAACCGGAGAAGGCATTGAGCAATGCATAGGATGCCATGCTGCGCGCGTAATTGTTGCCGCACTCAAATTCATTCCACGGGTTGCGGCGCGCGCCGTCATAGCGGTAGCGGACGGCCTCGACACAGTGCAGCCCCTCTTCAACCAGTCCAACCATAATCATATGGCTGGCTGCGGCGTATTCGAAGCCGTTCATGGTCTCTTGAGAATAGGGGGCCGGAATGAGTGGCTTCTGCATGCCTTCGGGCCAGGCGCAGATGATGAGTCCGCCCTCGTCGTTGAGGCAGTAGACGCGGCAGGGATTGTAGACTTGGTTCATGTCGGAAATGAAGTTGTGCCTGTAAATGGCAGCACAGGCCTGTTTGACTTGTTGCGGGTCATGGAGGTCGCCCAGACCGTATAGAGAGGCATGCCACTGGGCCAGCACCTGGTCAATGCTGCTGCCTTCTCCAATCTGGTACTTGATCTCGTTGTGTTCGCGGTTCCAGTAGGCTTCCGCAGCCGAACCGCCCCTGAGGGTATCGTCTTGGTCGCCGTAGGCCTCAAGCAGCGCGCGGTCTGCCAGATCGATTTGTTGAATGTAGTATTCACCGTTGAAGAGATGTGCATCCACCCATGTTTTGCCCCGTTCGAAGATGGTCCGATACGTGACGGCATTCTCCTGTTCTCCGAGATGGTCGGCCATTTCGGCAGCGGCCTTGAGAGCGCCTAGATAGAAGCCAGTCAGCCAGGAATTGGGGCCGAAGAGCTCCATGTCCAGCGTATGGTGCTGACGCCCGGTGAGCACTCCGGAACGATCTGGGTCCCAACGATCTATGTTGTCCGGACTCCAAGCAAATTCCAGTGATTTCCTGACGGCAGGCCAGAGGGTGCGCAGCCAATCATCGTCGCCGCAGATCTTCCAATCCCGATAGGTTTTCATCACGCCCCCAAACTGGCCGTCGCAGCAAGGTCGGAATGGCCAAGGGTCGGTACCCAGCGGTAGTTGGATGCGAAAGGGCATGGCCCCGTCGGCACGCAGGTTATAGCGGTAGTCAGCCGTGCGCATGGACCGTTCCAGATCCGGAAACAGAAAAGGGAGCGCCTGCTGGTAGTTCCATACGTGGGTGCAGCTGCCTTCACAACAGCCTTCATCAGGGTGCAGACCCTCCCAGCCATAAAAGGTGCCGTCCTCCAGACGCAGGACAGTAGGCGATTTCAGAATGGAGAGGTTGGCCGATACGGCGTCCAACGCCGCAGTCGGCAAGGACGAGGCAAACAATGTGTCCTTGAAGAGTTTTGTTTCGGCCTGCAGACGTGACCACTGGGACAGGGCATATTGGGCCGTTGCGGTCGAATCGGCCCAGCGGGTGGCGTAGTGGTTTTTCCAGGTTGCCCTTTCCGAAGCTGGGCGCCAGTAGTTTTCGCAGAGGGGGAAGCTCCATCCCAGCACGAAACGCACGCAACGACTCTCGCCTGCGGCCACGGGAAAATGAACCGCGAGCAGGCCAGTGTCCTGTTCAGAGAAACGCGCCCCGCCGCCCTGTGCAGGAGGCCCCGTGTAGATCCGATTCATGAAGGCGCCTGGACTATTCAGATCGTTCCAGTAGACTTCCAGATTGTCGAACCAAGCACCTCGGAACCAGTATTGCTGCCAACTCAATTCTACATCGTCTGCCAGTCCCGCATCGGTGGCTAGGGTCAAGTTGCCAAAGGCCGCGTCGTCAGGCTGCAGCCCTTCGCCCGACAGATGCAGCGCCGTGCCCCAGTCGCTCGTTTCCACATGATTTTGATTGGGGGCTGGCAAGGGATTGGTGAGTATGCCTGCCAGCGTATAGGTCTGTGCGCGGGGTGTCGTGTTGGTCACCTGGATTTCAAAGAGCGCGGCCGGAAGGCTTGAGTCGTCGGTGTTGGTGGGAATGAAAGGGTTGAAGGCCATCAGTTGCACCTGGCCCGGGAAGGAATCGTCCCGAAACGCCAAGGAGGCCAGAGGGAATTCGCCGCGGAAATCGACCCCTGCGAAGTGAGGCAGACCCGCGAGAAACTCGCGGCGCGGGCCCCACCCAAAGGTACTGAACTTGGGAGCATGGAACTCTCCCTGATAGGGTGCGGGCAGATCCCCGTGGAGAATGCGGGCATCTGTCACCTTGCCCTCGCTCTCGGCGCGGATGGCAAAGTGGGAGAATCCGTTGACACTGCCTTTGTTGGGACGGTTGAAGATCTCCCAGTCGATCAAACGGCCATTGCCTGCCAAGCCAATGCAGCCTGTCCCTATGCCTCCCAAAGGAAAACTGATTTGGCTGGTCTTTTCCTTGCAATATACAAAAGGCTCCATGAAAGCTCCTTGTTTGGTCCTGATGTTTGAGCTGACAGTTCGAAGGGCAGGGTCCGCGCGTCCAGCTGCCCAGAAAAATCTCCTTGCAAAGGTGCGATGGTGCATCAATGTCTACATGGCTGTGCTGTCTCCTCTTGGTCTAGAACCAGCAGGCAGTTGGCGACAATGAACAGGCCGTAGACGGACGGCAGGAGCAAAAGCAGGACCAGGCTGAGATAGACCGTGGCAAAACCGAAGAGAATGCCCAGCCCCAGCAGACCCAGGCTGTTCCTAGGATAGCGGCTGGCCAGAATCAAGGCATCGCGTACGCAGGCCCGCGTCTCCAGATTTCGTTGCACCATGCAGGGAAAAGCGTACAGTGCAAGAGTGACCCCCACTGCGACGCCCAACACATTGGCCCCTAGGCCGATCCAGACCACGGTCGCATCGGTCCGGAGCGCGGGCAAGGTGGCCCAGAGCGCCAAAAGAGGCCCCAATACCAACAGGCTCAACTGAGCGCTCCGGAGCCAATATTGGCGGATTGCCCGGAAAAATACACCGCTCCCCGACACGCTTCCTTGGAACATGTGTATTTCATACCGCAACAGCGCCCCCCACGCAGGACCGATGGTGACAGCGGCCACCACCAGGGCAGGAGCCAACAGGCCCAACGCCAACAGGCCGAGGGTTGGCAAGCACGCGAGATTGAAGAACAGCGCCCCCCGGAGCACCTGGGGCAGATTGCTCCACAGCGTTTGCCCTATCTGCAATACATAGGTGTGGCTGGTGATACCGTGGGAGAGCATCAACCCTTCATGCCGGTAATGGCCGCCCCCTGCACAATCCACCGTTGTGCAAGCAGAAAGATCACGAGGATGGGAAAAATCGAAATCATGATGCCTGCCAACACTTCCGATTGGTTCCCCGATCCCATGTAGCCTCGAATCGTGGCGATGGCAATGGGAAACGTGAACTTGTCCCAATCGCGCAGGAATAGCAGGGGTCCCACAAAGTTGTTCCACGAAGCAAGAAAGGTAAAGATGCCCAGTGCGGACAATGCCGGTCCTGTCAGGGGAAGCAGAATCTGCAGATAGACGCGAAAGTAGCCGGCTCCATCCATTTTGGCTGCGTCGATCAGTTCCTCGGGCAGCGACTTGAAGTGCTGCCGCAACAGAAATACGCCGAATGCGCTGGTAATGCTGGGCAGGATGAGGGCCCAGTGGGTGTTCATCAGATTGAGTTCGCGGATCACGATGAAGGAAGGCACCAGCGTGACGGTCGCAGGGACCATGAGCGATGCCAAAAAGAGACCGAACAGGAAGTCGCGCCCGTGAAAGCGCAGACGTCCAAAGGCATATCCGGCCATTGAACACGTGATCAGCTGCGCCAAGGTGACAATGAGGGCAATTTTCAGGCTGTTCCAGAAGAACAGCATGAAATTGATGTCAGGGGAATTGATGACTGCAAGATAGTTTTGCCAATGAAATGCGGTGGGCCAGAAATCGGGCGGCAGATCAAACGACCTCTTGGGATCGCGCAGCGAGGTGGAGAACATCCAGCTGATGGGCGCAATTTCCAGAAACGCGATCACAAACAGCAACAACCACAACAGAGGTTCGCTCACGTAGCGCCAAAGGGGATGTTTGTCAGGACTTCGATCTGGAGCCGTCCGGACCGGATCATCCCGTGCCGATTCCATGGGATCGCTTTCCTATCGGAGCATGCGCCATGGAGGACGCACAGGGCGAGAGAGAGTCTTTCTACTCATAATGCACCCAGCGTCGTGCACCTAGAAACTGCAGCAGCGTGAGTGTGATCAGGATGAGGAACAGCGTGAAGGAAACGGCCGATGCATACCCCATTTCAAAGCCGCGAAATGCCTTCTCATATATGTACATGGCAATTACCCGCGATGCATCGCCCGGACCGCCTTCGGTCAGGACCCACACATTGTCGAAGATCTGGAAGGCGCCAATAAGCGATATGACAATGGCGAAAAATGCCGTCGGGGAAATGAGAGGCAGTGTGATGTAAAGAAACTGCTGCCCCTGACCGGCTCCATCGATCCGAGCGGCCTCGTAGTACACGACGGGAATGCCCTGCAGACCGGCTAGATAGATCACCATCAGATAGCCGCAGCTCTTCCATACGTCGTAGATCGTCGCGGATATCAGGGCCCACCCGGAACTGCTCAGCCAGGGTATGGGATCCAATCCCAACTGGCCAATGAGATAGTTGACCACCCCTCTGTCCTGTGTCAACAGAAAACGCCACACCACTGCCAAAGATGCCGTGGTAGTCAATACCGGGAAAAAAATGGAGGTGCGCAACAGATAGCGCAGAGTCCATGGCATGGCCCGATTTAAGCCTACGGCCAACAGCAGGCCAAGCAAATTGTTCAAAAAGGTGGCGCCCAGCACCAGCCGCACGGTATTTCCGTAAATGATGAACAGGCGGGCGTCAGAGCCGATTCGGGTGATATTGCTCAAGCCCGCCCATGTGGCGGGAGTCAACAGATCGTACTCCAGGAAGACCAGTACCAGCGAGGCGACAATGGGCAAGGCTGTAAAAACAAGGAGCCCCGTCAGAGCCGGGATCACAAAGAGATAGGCGGCCCAGGCTTCTCGCCGGGCCACAGCCGATCTGGGACGTGGCCGGACCTTGCTGGCGATGGAACGGTCAGGTCGAGTTGCTGACGTCACAGACAGTCCTCAAGCGTCCGGGCTGGGGTCTGGCGGCAGATCAAATTGCGGTTATCGCATGCCAACCTGCCGCACTCTATCGAATCTGTTTACGCCGCTTGTATTTTTTCCATTTCCGGTTGCAGCTCGGCATGGGCCGCTGCCAGGGCCTCTTCCACGCTCTTCTCCCCATTCCAAATCGTGGCGTAATGACGGTTCAGAATCGGCTCGATGATATTGAAGTTGGTGGGCGAGGGCACCGTAGCCGCAAAGTCCAGCGATTCGTAGAACAATGCAGTGTTGACTGGACCATAGTCGGCAAACATGGGCATTTCGGCCACGGAACGCAGAGCGGGGATATTGCCCCCCAGCTGCACCATATCTAACGACGCTTCCGTGCTCGAGAGCAACTTCACGATTTCCCACGCCTCTTGCGGATTCTCGCTGGAGCTGGATATACCCCAACCATCAGTGCCGGCAACTGTTCTGAGGGGGCCGGCCTGATGAGGCTGATATTGAATGTCGTAGGTGTCGAAATCCGCCTCTAGGGAACTGCCTATGCACCATCGGCCACAGGTACGCATCACCAGATTGCCGGCGTGGAATTGGGCCCATTCGTCCCAACCCTCGGGGTTGGGGGCCACCTTGTGTTCCAGAATCAGGTCGGCCATAAACTGAACTGTTGCGGCCACTTTGGGGTCGAGTAGATTGGAATTGGTCCAGTCGTCGGTCAGCGGCGAGGTGTCATTGTTGAAGAACCAGGCTGCCATGCCGAACATGCCCGATCCCCAGAAGGAGTAGGCAAAGCGATCATCGGCGCCCCCGCTCACGCGAGACACCTGTATGCTGGTTTCCAGGAAGTCATCCCAATTCCAGTCATTGGATGGCGGATCCAGCCCTTCCTCCTCGAAGATGGCCGTGTTGTAATACATCACCATGTTGTTCCAGGAGAAAGGGTATTCCATCTGTTGTCCGTCCACCTGCAGCATTTCACGCAAGGTGACATGCACATCGTTTTGCAGGATGTCCTGGGCCGGCGGATCCGCCATTAGAAAATCGTCCAGCGGCACCAGCACTTTCTTGTCTGCCAGTAACCCCAACCCTTCAATGGCAATCATGATCACATCGATCTGCTCGCCCCCGGCGATACGGGTCAGAAGCGTATCAGAGTAGCCGTCCCAACCTCCTGCGCCCCAGCCGTTGGCATTCACTTCCAATGCGATGTGGGAAATCTGTTCCTTGGCTCGTTCCAGTGAATTATCAAAGGTGTTGACGGGCATTGACGTCGTGGCAATGACCTCGACTCTGGCCTGTTCCGGTGTGTCATCATCCCCGGCCGCAGACCCTCCCGCGGGAACCGCACAAGCCGCCAGAGCCGCACTCGCGATGCTCACGCCGCTGAGTCGCAACATTGTGCGGCGGCTTATCCTGTACGCGGAAAGAATATGCTTGGACATGTGGCTGCCTCCTTTGTGAAAAGAACCTATGCATCAAATGCAGGACGCCGCGATGGCCCCCGAGGATCCGCTTGGTCTTGTCAGACCGGCTCCAGACGAAGCCAACGAATACTGCAGTTATGGGACGGCAACTGCTGAGGAATAACATAACACAAGGCAACGATAATACATCTGGCTCACGTCGTCTCGGCACAGGGCAAATCCCCAGTTGGTCAATTCCCATCCGCTTCGTTTGGCGACGTGAAGGGCAGAAACACTATGTACCCCGACTGGCTCAAAAGACACTGTACACCATCTTGTGCATATCCATATCCACTACATCGTGGATCGCGCCGATACAGGCTGCAGAGAACAACACGATGCAGTATTACGACACAATCCAGTACGACGGCCGAGAATATCACTATACTGATGAGCGGTTCACTGACGGCAAGGAAGGCTGGATAACGTTTGGATCACCTTCTCAGAGCGACACAGTTTTGTACAACAGCAGAAAACACTTCCACACCAACCTCATTAGTGACAGTGACCGTGAGCGCTGGATTGCACATGGGGCGTTGAAGCAACCATGCAACATGACGATCCATGCATCGGAACCGATGCTGAGTCGGGAGATGGATGATGTGCTGGCAGACGACTACCGGTGTCTCGAACGACACGGCTTCGATTCAAGGTATGAGCGGGATTGGTACATGAAATGAAAACGGGATGCAAGAAGTCTGCCTCGGCATGGAGGACAGGGGATGATCTCGGTGCATGGGCCTGTGGGGGCGGTGTTTCTGCTTTGCACGGTTGCGATTTCCGTTTGGCCAGAGGCATGGCTGTGTGAAGGTGGATCTGAAGCAGCGCACTGACAGAAACCACAGAATGCCATGGACGCCGTCTGGCATTGACTGGCAACACAGGCCAAACCCACCCAAAAGATCCCCTAAACAGCCGTATTTTCCATGGACTGTTGCTGATATGACCATCCAACAAAGCAAAAATCAGACCAGCGGCATAAAGCTGCAAGGACAGCTAGCCAATGATCCAGTGTTCTTTCCAGCATTTTCATAGCGTCCTCATCCGAACAAGAGCTAGCAGGTCTTGATGGTGGTGTCTGGAATTGTGAATTGACCGACTCACCGCATCCTTTCAGGTTTGAATGGAGATCCAGAGGCGGTTGATCCAGCCAGTGTCAAGAAGACCCGCTGGTTGCGCAGATTCATAACAGTCCCAGAACCCGGCGCTTCTTTCAGGTGCCGCGATGAAAGTTGCAACCAGGATGAAAGAAGGACTCGTTCCGATCAGGTTGGGACCATCCGGGTAGTGTATGCAGCACCAGATGTTGTTCGGCGGCGGCGGCCTTGACAATGGCGCGATTGAAATCGCCCACGTCCGGACTGTGCAGAAACTCGTCCAGCGGCATCCACCGGCAATGTTCGATTTCCAGATCGCACTTGACGATATCGCGCGTCGTGGGGTTGAGGCGGCAGACCATGTAGATGTCCGATTTGCCGAATCGGTAGCCGTGCCAATGGCGAAAGGCCGCCAGATGATTGAATTCCGCCTCTATGCCGGTCTCTTCCCAGACTTCCCGCACGACTGCGGTCACCAAGTGTTCACCCGGGTGCAACGCGCCGCCCGGCAATTTCCAGTAGGGACGGCTCTTATCGCGCCGGTGCCGCTCGCTGACGACCAACAGGTTGTCTTTCGCGTCAATGACGGCGCCACCGGCACCGATGTAATGAGTGGCGAAATGGGGAATGTAGGCCTCGGGTGTGACGGACAGAGTGAGCATCAGGTAGTCCGGGGCGCTGTGATGAAATTCAAAGCCCTGCGCCACCGCGATGGGAATGAGGTCGGCATGGCCCAGAGGTACATGGAGCCAGACAAGGTGCAAGCCTTCCTGTCGCCATGTCTCAATCGCCTGGGGCAGGATCACGGCGAACGCCGTCGCGTCCGGGAGCCGTTTCGGATCCAGATCCAACCCCCTGAATCGGTTGCGTTCGCCCTGCAAGGTCATGGTCGGCCTGCAATCTTCGGGGGGACATGAGTAGGCGGAAAGAAGAATTCGTGCCTTTCGGAGCTCGGGTAGCCGTTCATGGTCGTGACATGCAACGCCGGGGCATGGATCCCGGCCTTGACAATGGCTCGGTTGAAATCGCTGACGTCTGGGTTGGTCATGTACTCCGCCAAGGGCATCCAGCGGCACTCGTCAATCTCCTGGTCGTCCTTGACGATGGCGCGGGTGAGGGGATGCAGGCGAAAGACAACGTAAATGCCGGATTTTCCAAAGAAGTACTGGTGGCCATGCCACATGCCGACCAAGTGTCCGAATTCGGTTTTGATGGCCGTTTCTTCCCAGACTTCGCGCTGGACGCCATGGACTAGGTGCTCCCCCGGGTCCAGCAGGCCTCCCGGCAGCTTCCAGAAGGGCCTGTTCAGATCCTGCCGGTAGGTTTCACTGACTACCAGCAGGTTGTCGTTGGCATCCACAACCACGCCACCCACTCCGATATAGTGAGTGGCATAGGGCGGAATGAGCGGATCCGCCACCAAGGGACGGGTCAGAAGCACGTAGTCCGGTTGTGAATGATGAAAACGGAATCCCTGCCGAATGGCCACCGGGATGTGAGAAGCCTGGGACTTGGCGATTTTGATCCAAACCAGCAACAGGCCCTCCGCGGCCCAATCTGTCAGGGCTTGCTGCAGAGCCCGATCGAAGGCGGCAGGATCGGCGGGCAGCGCGCTAGGCTCCACCTCTATACCTTGAAAGGCGTTGCGTTGGCCTGCGAGAGAGGGCGTCGAGATTGTTGTGGACATACAAGATGAGTGGGCAGCCAGACCGGCGCCTGCCCCAAGGCATCAGTCTGCGCTCTTTGGGATACAGGAATTATAACCGGCGCTTTCAGGTCGGAGAGAAGGCGTAAGCTGATTGCGGCGGATTTGCGGGCGCCCGCAAATCCGCATCGCCGCGTGTGCGGATGGGAACAAGCTGCCCCTTACAATTCCCTGATGTGACAAACACGATGGAGGGGACTACATGCGGCGGCCGAATATCCTGATTCTCTATACGGATCAGCAGCGGTGGGATGGGATGCGGGTCAATGGCAACCCCGACATTCTCACTCCCCATCTGGACCGGTTCGCGGTGCAAAGCTGCAATTTTGATCACTGTTTTGTGCAAAATCCCGTCTGCATGCCCAGTCGCATCAGCTTTCTGACGGGCCAGTATCCCAGTACCCTAGGCATCACTCACATGGGGGTGCCGGTGCCCCCGGAGATCCAGTCCCTGCCCCGGATGCTGGGCGCCGCGGGGTACACCAGCGCCAATATCGGGAAATTGCACTTTCTGCCCCATGCCAATCGGGATCACCGACAAGTGCATCCGAGCTACGGATTTGACCATTTGGAGGTTGCCGACGAGCCGGGCAGCTATGAGGATGCGTATCGGGCCTGGGTACGACGGAAGGACCCGACGCAATTGCCCCATGTCAGTGTGGGCCTGCCCCCCGCCCGGGTTGTCTGGAACGCCACCATGGGCTGGCAGGACGACGTGCCACACCCCACCACTTGGGATCGAAACTCGTCGCTGGATGCGGTGCCTTTTGCCGGCACGGACGAAGTGAGCTTCTCGACCTTTGTGGCTGAGCAGACCATTGCCTATCTAGAGCGGGCCCGGGCAGCGCCCACCCGGCCTTTTCTGTGTATCGCGGGGTTCTACAGCCCTCATTCCCCGTGGGTCGCCCCGCAGCGATTCCTGGATCTGTACGACCGCGATTCCCTGTCCGTGCCGGCATTCCCCCCTGAATTCAAGGCAGGACCCGAGTTCCAAGCGGAACGGCTGCGCACGGCCCGGCATGGCTATTACGCCATGATTTCCGAGGTGGACCATCACGTGGGCCGCATTCTGCAGTCTCTGGAAGATCTGGACCTGGCGGAAGAGACGATCGTGGTCTTCACTTCGGATCACGGCGAATGGCTCGGGGAGCACGGCAAGTGGGGCAAGGGCTATCCGGGACCGGATCCGGTCAGTCGGGTGCCCTTGATGATACGAGCGCCGCACAACCAGACGGTGCGACGGGTCAGTCACATAGTGGAGGCCGTGGATGTGGTCCCCACGCTGCTGGAATTGGCGGGATATCCGATTCCGCCCGCGGTGCAAGGCCAGTCCCTGTGGCCCCTGTTGACCGGTACGGAGGGCTATGCCAAGGATGGCGCGCTAATGGAGATGAGAGGATGGAAGAGCCTGCGCAGCGAGCGTTTCCGATATGTCAGCGAGGCGGATGGCTCCGAGCGCTTGTGGGACCTGAACGCGGAGTTTGGACCGTACCGGGATGTGGCGGCCGAGGCGGCCTACGCCTCGGCCCTTTCCGACATGAGGGGACGCCTCCTGCAACGGGTGATCCGAAATGAAGTCCCTTTGCCCCGTGCCTGGACTTATTGAGAGGTGTACAGGAAAACCACCGTGCCCACGAATTCTCCGTCATTCAGACCGGCGCCCGTCCGGACTGGACTGGCCGGCCTAGGAGATTTTGGCCATGCGTTTCTGCGGCAGACACGGCACCATGCGGGACTTGTGTCTGTCGGCTCTTTTTGACAGGTCCTCTGCAAAATGGTTTCTTGGCTCTGTAGCCAAGTAGCCTCTTGATCGCGGATGCAACAGACTTCCTTCAAGGAAGGGCTGGGCGCACGGAATGCAGTGGACATCGCTTGTCCGGCGACTAGGTGCAAGATGGGGCCGGAATGGATCGTGATGGCATGGTCCCGTGATTCGAGGGCCATCTTTGGGATGCATGGAGCGACTTGGCGAGGCTGTTTGTGAGTCAAGCCATGATTTGCCATAATGACCTGTCTCGTCTGATACCCTCCAATCCCCACTTGCAGGGGCAAGGACGGCGCCTACAGATGATGCAAGGTTTCCTTTCATTGAAAAAATAGATTGGTGTGCCATGAAAACCAGCATGTTGTCTCGCCGTGATTTCCTGAGATTCGTATCGGGAGCCGGCACTGCTGCAGCTCTGATTGCCTGTGTGCCGACAACTCCCGCTGCATCCGGCGGAGAAGCCACAGGGCAGGACATGGTCGACCAGGCTGTCATCGAAGTCCTGATGTTTGACCGGAACGTTGTGCAGGATTTGGAGTATCGAAAGGAGCTGGCTGACCGCTTCAACGCGGACAACGGCGACATCAAGGTCACGGTGGACGTGATTCCCCAGGGTTATGACCAAACCATCATGGCTCGCATTGCGGGCGGTACGGCGGGAGACGCCTTTCGCCACGCTTCGCACTTTGGCATGAGCAAGTTCACGACCCGCGGCCTCCTGCAGGAGCTTGACGACTTCGTGGACCTGGACAGCTACGATCTGTCCGTTTTCATTGAGGGCCCCCTCAATTCCAATCGCCTTGGGGGCAAGCTGTACGCCTTGCCTGTCAACGGCCACGCCGGCCACGCCGGGCTGTATTTTGCGCCCGAGATCTTCGGTGAAGCAGGCGTGGAACTGCCGACCGCAGATTGGACCTATGACGATTTCCGCGCCGCCGCGGCCCAACTGACGCAGGATACCGACGGCGATGGCAAGAGCGATGTCTGGGGCACGTGGTTCGGGGCCTGGTACCAGGCCAATCTGACCCTCATATCAGCCCATGGCGGCTGGCCTCTGAACGATGACGGATCACAGGCCACCTGGGGGGAGCCCGGGGCCGTCGCGGGCATGCGGTGGATACAGGACATGTACCATGAGATCGAGGCTTTGCCTGTCATGGCCGACTCGGCGGCTAAGCAACAGCTCTGGTCCTCGGGCAAGCTGGCTTCCGCCTTGTCAGGAGTATGGGAGGGAGCATATCTGGGAGACATCACCCCTGAGGGCTTGACCTTCAGCCTGGTGCCTGGCCCCAAGGGCCCCACGGGTCTGCGCGGCGGCTTTGCCGGTTGCAACAATTTTCCCATCTGGAGCTCCAGCGAGCATCCGTATGAAACGTTTCAATGGATCAAGTATCTCTCAAGTCAGGAGGTTGGGGTCGAGGGCATTAGCCGTATCGGGGAACCCGGACTGCGCTACGATGTCTTCGAGGATGCGCGGGTGGCCAACGACCCCTTGATCATTCCGCACTTTCAGGTGCTGAAGGATGTCAAGCCGTTTCCGACGCCGCACAATGGCCGGGATTCGGAAGTGATCCAAGCCACCGCTCCCTTGCTGGAAGGCATATATCTCAACGAATTGAGCGCGGAAGAGGGTTGTGGAAGACTGCAGGAAGCCGTCCAGGAAATCCTGAACATGCCTCCTGTGGAAGCCGTCTGACCCACGCCGGATTCGGGGCGGTCAAGCTGCAGGCTCGTCTGGTCGCGCGCAATCCAGACCCCGCGGAGTCCTCCGAATGAACACCATCGCAGCGACCGGGGTGCGTGCGCGCAGTCGCGTCTCCCGCACCGAGGAGCTCTGGGGCTACCTTTTGATTTCGCCGTGGGTCCTGGGTTTCCTGTTGTTCACGGCGGGACCTATGCTGGTCTCCCTGTATTTCAGCTTTACCGAATATGCATTTCCCTTGCGTCCGCGGTGGTTGGGTCTGGCCAACTACATCAGGGCCTTGGGCGACGATGAACTGTTCGGCCTTTCGCTCTGGAACACGCTGTATTACGTAGGGGTGGCCGTGCCGTTGGGCATTGCCTTGTCCCTTGTGTTGGCCCTTCTCTTGGACCGCAGAATGACGGGCAGAGCGATCTGGCGCACCATCTACTATCTGCCCTCCATCGTGCCTGTCGTCTCCGCCACTTTCCTGTTTCTGTACATTTTCCAGCCGGATTACGGTCTCATCAATGGCTGGCTTTGGAAACTGTTCGGCATGGAAGGGCCAGGCTGGTTCAACTCCCGCGTCTGGGTCAAGCCCACCTTCATTCTCTTGGCTCTGTGGAGTGCGGGGGGACCGACCATGATCATACTGCTGGCCGGTCTCCAGAATGTTCCCGACGAGATGTACGACGCCGCCAAGGTGGATGGCGCGGGACGATGGCGCCGATTTGTGCACGTCACCTTGCCCCTGCTCAGTCCTACCCTGTTCTTTGTGCTCATTACGGGTCTGATTGCGGCCTTCAAGATCTTTGGCGCCGTGTATGTCTCCACCCAGGGAGGGCCCTTTTACGGCAGTTACTTCTATGTTCTGCACCTCTTTACCCAAGCGTTTACCCATTGGCAACTGGGCTATGCTTCGGCCCTCGCGTGGATCCTGTTCGTCATTGTCTTAGTTTTCACGCTGATCCAGTTTCGAGTTGGGGGCAGCTGGGTGTATTACGAAGGCGAAAGGGAAACGGATGCGTCATGACGACCCAAGAGGCGATGTCGGCACGGAGACCGCCGCGTCATTTCACTCCCTGGAACATCTTCACCGGCTTCTTGACGATAGCTCTGGCCTTTGTTTTCGGGTTCCCCTTGTTCTGGGCCGTGTCCAGCGCCTTGAAGTTGCCGATTGAGCTCAATGTCATTCCCCCACTGTGGTTCCCTCCCGCACCTAGGTGGCGAAACTTCATTGAGGTGAACGAGGTGCTGCCCTTTTTCCGCTTCATGGGCAATACGATGATAGTCACCTTGGCCACCACCCTGGGCGGCGTCATCACGGCTTCGATAGTGGCCTATGGATTTTCCCATTTCCGATTTCGCGGTCGCCATGCCATCTTCATGCTTATGCTTTCCACCATGATGCTGCCCATGGAGGTCACTCTCATCCCCACCTACCTCATTTTCAATGAAATCCGGTTGGTGGATACCTTCTGGCCTCTCTTTCTGCCCGCCTGGTTTGGCGGGGGGCCCTTTGCCATTTTTCTGTTTCGGCAGTTCTTTCTGAGCATTCCTCGGGACCTGAGCGACGCTGCCAAGATCGACGGGTGCCATGTTCTCCGGTTCTACCGCAGCATATTGCTGCCTCTGTCGATCCCTGTCATGATCACCCTTTCCATACTGTTCTTCCAGCAGTCCTGGAATGAACTGATGCGCCCCTTGATCTACTTGACCAGCATGGCCAACTATACGGTCTCGGTAGGCTTGATGTTCCTGCGCACGCAGATACTGGCCAATGTGGCCCAGCGTGGAGAGCCCACCGAACATCTTTTGATGGCAGGTTCAGTCATATCCATGATGCCATCGCTGATTCTGTTCTTCATTCTGCAGCGCTATTTCATTCGCGGAGTGATCATGTCCGGCATCAAGGGATGATGCGGCCGCCTGTGAACGGATTTCCTGCTGCGGCAGGCCACTGTCGGCGGTCATGGCGAGACCCAGACGCGCGGACATGTGTGCAGTGCATTGTCCTTGGGTCCGGGGCCAAGGCACAGGGATGACCTGTCAGCTGGCTCTGGCGATTTCTGGATCTTTCAGAGAGATATGCCGCAACGCATTGGGCCTACGCCGCAGGGCCGTTGCACCGACTCTGGCCGCCAACCGAATCAGCGGCCGTTTATTGCACGCAACCTGAAAAAGTCCGACCTTGCACGCGAAAGTACGTGGGGCTGTCGCCTTCCCCCGTATACCGGGCCTGGGCGGACATGTAGGACAGCGCGATGGCACGACGCCAGCGGGCCGACCGGTTGGGAGCCGTGTAGTGGGGCAAGAGGGAGTGGAAGAACAGTCCATCGCCCGCTTGCATGGGCAGCAGCGCCATGTCCTCCGCATCATAGAGGGCTTCAGGCACCACATAGTCGTCCTGCACATGCACATGAGGCAAGGGGCCGCGTCTGTGGCCGCCCACCAGCACGGCCATGCAGCCGTTTTCGAGAGTGGCGTTGTCCAGCGGAAACCAGCATGAACAGAGGTCCATGGGCCTTATGGGCCAGTAGGGCGAGTCCTGATGCATGCCCTTGGCCGATCCGACCGCAGGTGGCTTGAGCAGCAAGGCATTGCGGAACATCTTGATGTCCGGCCCGAGAATTTGCGTGAGGATGCCACGAATGTTGGGATGCAGTCCCAGCTCCTGAAACAAGCTGTCCCCTTCCACCAGACCGTCGATCTTGCGGATGCCATCGCCCGGGTGTTCCACCGTCAGCTCGCCCCTTTGAATGCGCGGCTCCACTTGGACTTGCAGCGTGGCCTGCGACCTGCCGCCGTGGGTGTATTCTTGCAGGCGACGTCCCAAGGCCTCCACTGCCACTGGCTCCACGAGGCCTTTTACCAGCAGAAAACCCTCTTCTTCATACTGTGCCAGTGCACTGGCCGAAATTGACATGGCCATCTCTCAATCCTTCTTGTTGGGGGTGTTGGCTGGGTAGAATGCAATGATAGCGTAATGATCCAGACAGAAAAATGCAGCGACCCGGAGTCGGGCAGGCCTTTCTCCAGAATCCACTGTGCAAGCAACGCACCTGACGCTGGGCTGCACACTGACCATGACAATGTGGCAATGTTCGGGACAGGGATCAGGCAACGGGAGAGGCCGAAGGCCTCCCTGCAGGAACCGTGCAGCAACTTTCGACCACCAAGAGGATACCGCTTGCGCCACTGCCGCAAGTGCAGGATCCCCAGACAGAGCAGAAATCACGGCGTCGCGACATGGACTGGCCGAGACATTTCGGCCTGTGGATCTTGATTCCCGGCGGGTTATCTTGGTGCCAAGGAGCAGAAGGGGGATGTCTCTCGGGATTTCTGCTCCAGGGGAGCACGGGGCTGGTTCTCCTCCGGCGTCGTGCCGTTGTGGGCATGCATACGAGGAATTGTCTTGTTCCGTATCTCCTTCATGTGTCCAACGGCCATGGTATTTGGCAAGCCAAGCATTGTTCCACATCTCGCGCAGGGCCTCTTTCGGTTGCTCGACTGTAGTCCAAGCGATTTCTGTTCGCTGTGTGGACTGTGTCCACTGGACGGGGATTGGCACCGGTCCGTGATATTTGTACAGGGTCTTGGATATTGTCGGCCCGAGTGCGGTCGCGCCATCCCTTGCTACAAGCCAGGTTGAACCGCCCGCGGCAACGGCATGCCGACCGGTGATTGGCTTGCTTGCGTTCCGAGGGCAACTTTAAGAGAATCAGTGAGAAACTGGGATATATTGTTTTCTGGGCGCGTCATTTTTGGAACACAAACACGGCATGACACAGAAAGTTGTCGATACGCATATCCACTACTGGGATCCCGACTTGCTGTCCTACCCTTGGCTGGAGTCCGTCCCTGACATTGCCGCCCGGCACGGGCCCGCGGAATTGCAGGCGCAGGAAGCGGAGACCCAGCGCTTTGAACTGGACAAGATTGTCTTTATGCAGGCCGGAAGCATTGATGTCCATGCTCTTCGCGAAGCCGAGTGGGTGGATGAGCTGGCCCGCACCGTGGACGCCCGGATAGTCGGGATCGTCGCCGCCGCTCCGGTAGACAAGGGAGACGCGGTGGTGGCAGACTTGGAGGCCTTGCAGGCCATTCCCCGTGTGAAAGGCGTGCGTCGCCTGATTCAGGGCCAGCCCAAAGGCTACGGAGACAACCGGGACTTCATCGACGGAGTCAAGCGATTGGCGGAGTTCGGGTATACCTTCGACATTTGCATCCATCATTCCCAGCTGGGCGAAGCCATCCGCCTAGTCCGGGCCTGCTCCGCCGTGAACTTCGTTTTGGACCATGTCGCAAAGCCAGATATCAAGGGCCAAGTCTTCGAACCTTGGAAATCCCAGCTGCAGTCACTGGGGGCGCTGCCCAATGTGGTCTGCAAGATTTCCGGCATGGTCACAGAAGCGGATCAGGAAAAGTGGACTCCCGCCGACTTGCAGCCTTACGTGGATCACGTCATTGAGTGCTTTGGCGTCGACCGCGTGCTGTATGGGGGAGACTGGCCGGTGAGTCTGCGCGCGGCCCGAAGTTGGGGACACTGGGTGGATACCTTGGGAGATCTTGCCTACTGGTTGTCTGACCGGGAAAGACACAAGCTCTTTTACGCCAATGCCCAGCGCGTTTATCGGGTGTAGCCCGATCTCGGAGCTGTGTAGGAGAGATAGATGCCATGCAAATCACGTCTGTCGCCACCGAGCATTTTCGCTGGCCCCGCCATACGCCTATCACCAATGGATTGCATACCTACACCCATTCCAGCCTGGGACTGGTGCGCATAGAGACCGATGAGGGAGTGACGGGCATAGGCCTAGGCAGTCTCGGTCCCGAAGTGAATGCTGCCATTGTCCGTTTCGGATCGGAGCTCCGAGGCCAGGATCCCCTGGATGTGGAGCGGCTCTGGCATGACATGTGGGTTCCCAAGCTGGTGGGCCGCCGCGGCCTGACCACGCGGGCCATCAGCGCCATTGACATCGCCTTGTGGGATCTCAGATCCAAGGTGGCAGGAATGCCGCTGTTCAAGTTGTTGGGTGGCTTCCGGGATCGGGTGCCTACCTATGTCGCCGGCGGCTACTACGAAGAGGGCAAGGGGCTGGAGGAACTGGCTCAGGAAATGCGTTCCAATGTGGCGATGGGGGCACGGGCCGTCAAGATGAAGGTGGGGGCCTTGCCCTTGCGCCAGGATGCGGAACGGGTGCGCGTGGTGCGGGAGGCCGTGGGGCCGGATGTTCAGATCATGGTGGATGCCAATTGCGCGTACAAGGCCTATGAAGCCATCCAGTTGGCCCGCCTGATGGAAGACCACGACATTTTCTGGTTTGAGGAACCCTTGGCCCCGGACAATCTGCAGGGACATCGGCAGCTGGCCCGGGCCACGACCATTCCCATAGCCACTGGAGAAAACGAATACACCCGCTATGGCTTCCGGGACCTGATCGAGCACGAGGCCGCGGCCATTTTCAATGCGGACGCCCTGATCATGGGCGGGGTCACGGAATTCATGAAGGTGGCGGCCCTGACCCAGGCCTATGACCTGATGCTGGCTCCGCATGGCCCCCAGGAACTGCATGTGCATCTGGTGGCGGCCATTTCCAACGGGCTGATTCTGGAGTTCTATCGGGATACCGTGGATCCCATGTGGGGCAAGATCTACAAGCATACCCTGACCCTGAATGCAGACGGCACCGTCAGTCCGCCCAAGACGCCCGGAATTGGCTTGGATCCCAACTACGCGGAACTGGAACCGTATCGGGTTGCCTGATTCCCGTTCGTCCCCGTTCGTGACTGTCCCCCCGAGGAATTCCATGGATATTGTTCCCAGCAGGCCCAACATCGTCTATATCATGGCCGACGACATGGGGTGGGGTGACGTGGGTTGTTTCAACCCCAAGTCCCGCATCCCTACACCGCACATGGATCGGTTGGCCCAACAGGGTCGCCGGTTTACGGATGCCCATGCCCCATCCGCGGTGTGTACCCCGACCCGCTATGGCGTGTTGACGGGACGGTTCTGCTGGCGGTCGCATCTGCGGGCCAACGTGCTGTATGGCTATGAACCACCCTTGATTGAGCCTTCCCGTCGCACCGTGGCCCATCTGCTGCAGGATGCAGGGTATCACACCGCCGCCGTGGGCAAGTGGCATCTAGGTCTGGGCTACAGTGCGAAGCCGGGTTGCTTCTACGACTTCAACCGGGCCCTGCCTTGGGGCAATGCCACGCGCGAGCTAGAGGAGATCATCGATTTCACCCAGCCCCTGCAGGGAGGTCCCAATGACCTGGGCTTCGACTATTTCTACGGGACCTCCGGCTGCCCCACTTGCCAGCCTCCCTACGGATTCATTGAAGACCGTCACTTCGAGATCCTGCCCTCCGTCTATCACGACCAGCCGTCCTTTACCAGCCGGCCTGGCATGATGGCTCCGGGTTGGGAGCACAAGGATGCGGATCCTCGCATTGCGGCGAAGGCCGTGCAGTACATCAAGGATCGGGCGACCGAAAATGCGCCCTTCTTTCTCTATCTGAATGCGGACGCTCCGCACGAACCCTGTACCCGGCCCGATGTGCCGGAATTTGCCCGGGACCGGTCCAGCGCCGGATCCCGGGGCGATCTGGTCTGGCTCTTCGACTGGATGGTAGGCCAAGTGATGCAGGCGTTGGAGGAAACCGGGCAGGCGGACAATACGTTGGTGATCGTCACGAGTGACAACGGCGCCCTGCCGGGCGACAGGCTGCCGGGTCAGGCCAACGCCTATGCCGTCTACGGACACAGGTCTTCCGCGGACTGGCGTGGCTACAAGGCCCATATCTGGGAAGGCGGTCACCGGGAACCGCTGATCGTCCGCTGGCCCGGCGTGGTGGAACCCGGCACCGTAAGTGACGCACTGGTCTCTCTGGTGGATTTCATGGCCACGTGCGCGGACATTACTGGACAGTCGTTGGAGCCGCATATGGGCGAGGACAGTGTCAGTCTTGTGCCTGCGCTGCGCGCCGACGCGGGACGCGACTGCTTGATCCATCATTCGCAGATGGGTGTGTTCTCGCTGCGTTCTGGAGACTGGAAAGCCATATTTGAAACTCGCATGTCCGGGGGCTGGGCTCCACCACGGGGCGAAGATCCCGAACCCCACGCGCCGGGGCAGCTGTACAACCTGCGGGAAGATCCGGGCGAGGTGCACAACCTCTGGGACGTGGAAAACGACAGGGTGGCGGATCTGGGAGCCCAGATGATGGCGTTTCGACACAGAGGTCGGTCCGTACCGGCGTAACCGAAGGAGAGAGTGGCATGTATCAGGCGAATTGGAAATCCTTGCAGGCGTACCAGGTGCCGGAATGGTTCAAGAATGCCAAGCTGGGCATCTTTGTCCACTGGGGGATCTACGCCGTGCCGGCGTGGGACAACGAGTGGTATCCCCGCTTCATGTATCGGGACGAGGTGTCTCGCAAGGGACCCAATTACTTTCGGCACCACTGCGAGACTTGGGGGCATCCAAGCGAGTTCGGCTACAAGGATTTCATTCCTCTGTTCAAGGGAGAGCGCTGGGATCCGGACGCGTGGGTGGATCTCTTCGTCCAGGCGGGTGCCAAGTACATTGTACCGGTGGGTGAGCATCATGATGGCTTCCCCATGTACAAGTCTGACTATACCCACTGGAATGCCGCCGAGATGGGCCCGTGCCGCGACGTGGTGGCCGAGTTGGGCACGGCGGTGCGGCAACGCGGTCTGAAGTTTGGGGTCTCGTCCCACCGCGCGTTCAACTGGCGGTACTACACCTACCGCGATGATTTCGACACGGTGGATCCCGCCAATGCCGGCTTGTATGCGCCTCGCCACCCGGAAGAGGCACCAGCGTCTCCGGAATGGGTGGAAGACTGGTTCCGGCGTACCAAGGAGATGATCGACCGCTTTGAGCCGGACGTGCTCTGGTTCGATTTCGGCTGGCATAAAGAGGAATTTGCGGCGTATCGGCCGCAGGTCTGCGCCTACCTCTACAACCAAGCACTGCGCTGGGGCAAGGAAGTGGTGTTGCAATACAAGGACAAGATCCCGGCGGGAGTGGCCGTCTATGACGTGGAACGGGGCAAGCTAGATGACATCCGGCCGGATTATTGGCAGACGGACACGGCGGTGTCGTACAAGTCTTGGAGCTATATCGAGAACGACGAGTTCAAGTCCGTCACCACCTTGGTGCACGATTTGGTGGACATAGTCAGCAAGAATGGTAATCTGCTCTTGAATGTGGGACCGCGGGCGGACGGAGTGATTCCAGATGAGGCCGCGGACCTGTTGCGTGGCTTGGGATCCTGGCTGCAGGTGAATGGGGAAGCCATCTATGACACTCGCCATTGGAATCGCTTTGGAGAAGGCCCGACAGGCGTGACGGTAGGACACCTGTCGGAACGATCCAACGCGGCTCTGACGGCCCAGGATATCCGGTTTACCCAGTCGGACCGGGCCTTGTATGCCACGCTGCTGGCCTGGCCTGGAGCGGAGAGCAGGATGACGGCCCTGACGCCCGCGGCCTTCGACAGCACCCGCGTGATGGATGTGTCCCTGTTGGGAGGCGCGGGTTCGCTGGCCTGGCGGCAAGACGAAGAAGGGCTTGTCGTAACCTTGCCGAACACACCCCCCGACTGCGGTCATGCCTATGTAGTGAAATTCACGCTGGCCAAAGGCTGAGGGCCAGTTGGGGATTGCGGCGACCAGACAACGGCGCCCGCGCACAGGGACAAGAGGAGAGGCTTTGGGGCATGGCCTCCTCGGCGCTTACTACCGCCTTTATTCGGGAGGCGGCCTTTCGGCTGGGCTTTGACTTCTGCCGCACGGTGGCTGTACGGCCGGAACATGTCCATGCCCAGTACCTGCAACAATGGCTGGCGGCCGGTTGCCATGGGGACATGGCGTATCTGGTCCGCACGCGGACAGTGCGGGCCCATCCCGAACGGTTGACGGATTCGGAAGGCCGCCCCATCCGTTCCATCGTGGCGTTAGGCGTGGATTACCATCAGAGAGACCTGCCGCGGGCGATACAGGCCGACCCGTCCCGCGGGGTGATTGCTCGCTATGCTTGGCAACGGGACTACCATGAGGTCCTGAAGCCGCGCGTATTGGCCTTGGACGCGGACATATGCCGGCGCAGTGGGCGCGGCGGACGGGCCAAGGGATGGGTGGATACTGGCCCTGTGGTGGAACGGGACTGGGCGCTGGCCGCCGGTCTGACCTTCACGGGCAAGAATTGTTGCTCTATTCATCCTCGGCGCGGCAGCTGGATCCTGCTGGCGGTGTTGTGCATCCCGGAAGATGGATTGGCGGATCCGCCACCAGTCTGGTCCCAGGTCCCTGTCAAGCCGCCCGCCGAGATCCTGGCGGGTTTGCCTAGGGATCTGGACTTCGGGACCTGGACGCTGCTGCTGGACAACAAGACCACGGCCCAGGGCGCTTGTGGCCGTTGTACCCGCTGTCTGGACGCCTGTCCCACCGATGCCTTCAATGGACCTCTGATGCTGGATGCACGCAAGTGCATCAGCCATTGGACCATAGAGGCGAAAGGCGCTGCTCCGCGGGCCCTGCGCCGCCAGTTTGGCAATCGCATTTTTGGTTGTGACATCTGTCAGGAGGTTTGTCCCTGGAACCGGGAACTGGCTTCCCCACCGCCACCCCGGATCCCCGAGCTGGCAGTACAGCCGCAATGGATGGCGCCCCCTTTGCTGGAAGGTTTCCAGGCTGAATTCCCCTATTGGCTTTCCGACGAGGCCTTTCGGGATCACTTTCGCAAGTCTCCAGTGAAACGGGCCAAGCGGACGGGCATGCTGCGGAATGTCTGTACGGCCTTGGGCAACTGGGGCAGTGCGGAGGCGATACCAGCCCTCGGTCAGGCTTTGCGGGATTCCGCTGCAATGGTACGGCAGCACGCGGTTTGGGGTCTGGGCCAGGTTTGGAGCCGCTGTGGCGCGGAGACAGCCCGCAGGCTTTTGCGGCAATGTGCCGAAGGGGAAGTGGATGGCGCGGTGCGAGAAGAGCTGATCCTGGCGCTGGAGCCAGGCCCGCATCGCCATGCCTGAATAAATCCTGAACGAGGGATCGTGTCGGACAGTGTATACGGGCATGTCAAGCCTTGGCTCGTGCAGAGTGACATCGTCTGTCCCATCGGATTGTCTCCTGATCTGTATGGATCCAATGCCAATGCCACCGGTCAACGGCTATCATGGACCCAGGAGACAAGGACCACTGCCGGGGTGGACATGAAGACGAATGACAGCGGCAATCTGACAATCCACACAGATCTGGGGACACGGGTGTTGGAATTCGACTTTCCCTCATTCTGCATTGGGATAGCCGAGTATCCGGATGGACCTACAGGGGTGACAGCGTTGCATTTTCCCTCGGGGGTGCCGGTGGCCATGGATATCCGGGGCGGGGCGACGGGATTTGTCGGTGACTATGGATTTGTCCATGCTATTTCCTTGGCCGGAGGTTCTATTTTCGGTCTGGAAGCGGCCAGCGGAATCGCTGCCGAGATTTTGGCCCACGGAGGTTATCAAGTCAACTGGGAAGCCATCCCGCTGGTGAGCGGCGGGATCATCTATGACTTTGGCGGACGGGAGAACAGCATCTATCCGGACCGGGAATTAGGGCGTGCCGCCCTCCAAAACGTCCGGTGGAATCAATTCGCGCTTGGCGCCCGCGGCGCCGGCATATCGGCCTCTGTAGGCAAGGCATCCTCCTTTCTGCATGCGGAAAGAGCGGGACAGGGAGCGGCCTTTCGCGAAGTGGGAGGCGTCAAGTTCTTTGCCTGTACGGTCGTCAATGCCTTGGGTGCGGTGTATGATCGAAGTGGCCGGATCGTGCGCGGCAACCTAGATCCGGAAACCGGTCAACGGCTGCCGGCGCTGGAAGAATTGGACCGCATGGCAGACTTGTCCCCGGAATCAAAGATACAGGCCGGCAATACGACTCTCACGGTCCTGATCACCAACCAGGTGGTGAAGGGCCGCGAGCTCACCCAGCTGGGCCGTCAGGTGCACAGCGCCATGGCTCGGGTGATTCAGCCGTTTCATACGAGCATGGATGGCGATATCCTCTGGACAATCTCAACCGGTGAAGTGGCGGATGAACGATGGTCCGTCCCCATGCTGGGCGTTGCCGCGTCGGAGGTAGTCTGGGACGCTGTGCTGGCGGTACATCCTTGAACCGCTTGCGTGGTGCGCACGCACGTACGTAAGACTCTTGCTGCGGTCTTGCAAGATAAGGGGACGCCACCTTGGCAGTGCACCAGGCAGAGCCGTGGACCCGCAAGGACTGGGCCCATGCAAGCCGCCCTTTGGGATTCCGCGGCCCGTCACCGGAAGTGAGATGTCCGCTTCTCAGCAGATCATGCCAATCTTCCCTTCGGGACCGTGCTTGATGGGCGTCTCCCCCACCCAGCGTTCATCAATGGGATCCGAGGCGGGTTGATACCGGGTATCGGTCGACAGGCGAAAGCGGCGAGTCGTGTTGTCCATGCTGGCGTGCATGGTGAACATGCCGAAAACGAGAAGGTCACCGGCGTGGTAGTCGGTGGTGAGCCAGCGGCCGCCCAGAGTGGAGCGAGTCTCTATGGCATTGGTATTGTACGCACCGAGATTGACCCAGTCCTGCCATTGCCTTGTGCCAGCTTCGATCGCGGCCGCATCCGCGTGGTTGGTGCAGTATTGGTCCACATCCAGATGGCCGTAGGTGGCCTTGAGGTTCTCTAGACGGTGGGAATTCTCAAGGACCATAAGACCCCCCATGGGAATGGGAATGTCCCCCAGAGGGGTCCAACTCGTGCACAGCTGGTGCGATCCGCGGCCCATGAAGACAATGTCACAATGGGGCGGACTCGCGGATTTGGAGCTGGCGGTCTTGGCTCTGTGCCAAGTATAGTCAAAAGGGCGCACCGCTTCGCCGAAGAGGCCCTCAAAGAAATTGATCATGGTTCCATCGTAGAGGACCTGCATCAGAGCGGGATTGCGCCGCGCTGAGTTGTCCATTTCGGATTCGGCGTAGGGATTGACTGCCTCTGTCCGGTACCGTTCGTGCACCACCCCTTCCATAAGTGGATATTTCGGATCCAGATACCCCAGCCGCGCGAATTTTTCGAGTTCCTCGCGACGGGCGGCAAGCACCAGATCGCGATCCAGAAACCCCGGTAGGTAGAGGTATCCGTCTTCCTGGAACCGGTGGCGCAAGAAATCCATGTTATCCATGATGTCCAAGGAAGAGCGCAGGGCGCCAAAAGCCTGCGCGGACATGTCCAAGGCAAGGCCTCGATGGTGCATTGCTTGATCAGAGATCATGGCGTTTCCTCCCGCACGTGTCTTGCCCCATGGAGCTGAATGCTGAAGCATAGCAGGAATTCGACATCTGCCGAAGTCGAATTGAAATCCGATCCCGGGCGGACTGACCGCTCCCGCGACGGGCTGCCGGCCATGCCGCTCCCCTCACCGTGGATCACGAATCAGATTCATTGGTCTGCTCGACGGGAGACAGCAGACCATCAGTCTGGTACACCTGGTGCGAAAGGCGTGAAACCCGATCCGAATTCCTCCGGATTGGTCTTGCACACCGGGGTCAGGACCCGAAAACGGTTGAGCTAGGTGTACGAGACTGGTGTTTGTCCTGCAAGCCCGCAGTGCATTGACATGCAGGGGCGTGCAATCCGTCTTGACGTTTCACTGGGACACGGTCTGTCGCACGATGTCCAGAAACAATTTGTGCCAGCGCAAGTCCCCTGTCAGCTCCGGATGGAAGGCAGTGCCCAGAATATGGGCTTGCTGCACGGCCACCGTCACTTCCGGAGCCTGCTCTGGCGGCAGTGTGGCCAGAGCCGTCACGCCCGGACCGAGTTCCAGAATGGCAGGGGCCCGGATAAAGACGGCATGGGCCGCTTCGGCCCAGCCTTGCACCCGCAACCAAGTTTCAAAGCTGTCCTTCTGGCTGCCGAAGTAATTGCGGTTGACCAATACATCCAGACCGCCGATCAGAGGCTGACCGTCTTCCTTCTGCCCCACGGCTCGGTTCGCGAGCAGTATCAGACCGGCACAGGTGCCCCAGATGGGCTTGCCGGCCCGTACCCATGCCTGCAGCGGCGCCACCAGCCGCCAGCGTTCCGCGATCAGGCCGATGGCCGTACTTTCTCCACCTGGAAGGACGAGACCGTCCACCGCTTCCAGCTGCGCGGCCGTGCGTATGGGCGCAGCCGAGACGCCTAGGGACTGCAACCTCTGCAGATGTTCGTGAAAGCCTCCCTGCAGAGCCAGCACTCCGATGGTGAGGGCAGAAGTGCGCTTAGACACCTCTGTAGGCCATCTTCTCCTGCTCGGTCAGGGTATCTATGTTGATGCCGACCATGGGTGCACCCAAGTCCTCGCTGACTTCGGCCAAGATATCTGGATCCTCGAAATGGGTCACGGCCTGCACTATGGCATGGGCTCTCCTTTCCGGGTTGCCGCTCTTGAAAATTCCGGAGCCCACAAAGACGCCGTCCAGACCCAGTTGCATCATCAGGGCCGCGTCCGCGGGGGTGGCCACACCGCCCGCGGCGAAATTGATGACCGGCAGGGTGCCCAGGCGCGCGGTCTCCTGCACCAGATGCAGAGGAGCCTGAATGTCCCGGGCATAGGCATAGAGTTCATCCTCACGCAGACCCTGAATGTGTCGGATGGCGCCCAGAACGCTGCGGGCGTGGCGCACAGCTTCCACCACATTCCCGGTGCCGGCTTCCCCCTTGGTGCGGATCATGGCCGCCCCCTCGCCAATGCGCCGCAGGGCTTCTCCCAGATTGCGGCAGCCACAGACAAAGGGCACCTTGAATCGGGTCTTGTCGATGTGGTTGTTTTCGTCCGCGGGAGTCAGGACTTCGCTTTCATCGATGTAGTCGATGCCCAACGATTCGAGAATCTGCGCCTCCACAAAGTGACCGATGCGTGCCTTGGCCATGACCGGAATGGTGACCGCCTCCTTGATTTCCCGAATCATCTTGGGGTCGCTCATGCGGGAGACCCCTCCCTCCTGCCGGATATCCGCCGGAACCCGCTCCAGAGCCATGACGGCACAGGCTCCGGCTTCTTCTGCAATGCGGGCTTGATCAGCGGTGACCACATCCATGATGACCCCGCCCTTCAGCATCTGCGCGAGACCGGCCTTTACGGCCAAAGTGCCTGTTTGGGGTCCCGATCCGTTTTGTGTCATTGCAACCATGGCGGCTTCCCCACCTTTTCAACCTTGATAACACAGGCATTCTAAACCACCCCTTGAAGCCATTCAAGTAGCAGCCATAGGTGTTCCTTGTCTGGCCATTGCCGGTGTGCTGTTGGCTACAGCCATCTTTCAGAGGATTCCCTTGCAAGAGGCACACCGACTTTTGCCACTGTCCATCTTGGATTTCCCCCAATCCTACAAGGGCATTACATGGAACCCCACTGCGGTGTCTTTATAGATGAACCTGCAGTCTGCAATGCATCGCCAGGTTTTCGTCACGCCACAAGGCGACAAAGCCCGGCTGGCTAGTGTCTCGCACGGGCCATGAAATCTGGCTGAATCTGCCGAGAAGCATGTCCATTGCGGGCAAGATCTGAATTTCCCATAATCCGCGTTGCGTGTGTGATGGCCTTGTCGCCAAGGTCCGTTTCAGTGGGGCCAAAGGCCCAGGCGCGGCAGCACAATCAACACACCCATGGCAGTGGCGGCGAGCGCCGCCAGCAGCACGGCCCCTGCGGCCATGTCCTTGAGCAGTCCAATCCTCTCGTCTTCCGTCTCCGCCACCACATCCGCCAGCCTTTCCAAGGCACTGTTGAAGAGTTCGCTGGTCAGTACCAGACCGATGCAAAGGAGCGTCAGCAACCACTCCCAACGGGCAAAATCCAGGAAATGACCACTGCCCAGCGCCAAGACCGCCACCACCAGTTCAATCCGAAAGTTGCGCTCCTGCCGGGCCGCTTGGGAAAGGCCTCGCCAAGCGTGAGCTACACTATGGAAAAATCTAGTCATCCGTCAATGTCTCACCCGGTGGCGTCCAGGTTCGCCGCGGTTCGTACCCCATGGCGCGCACGAGGCGATCCTGCAATTGGAACATGGCCCGAGTTCGTTCCGGGGTGTCATGATCCCAGCCCAGCAGATGTAGCAAACCGTGGACAAAGCAGAGCAGGAATTCGGCCGCAAGACTTGTGCCCGCCGTGCAGGCGGAGCGTTCCAGGTACGGTCGTGACAGAATCAGATCACCCAGTTCCTGCCGCAGGTCAGGAATGTTGAGTTCCCAGGAGAGACAATCTTCGGCATGGCGGAAACTGAGGACATCGGTGGTCTGGTCCTCACCTCTGTGTCTGAGATTGAGTTGTCGGATTTCCACATCGTCCGTGACCCGTAGAGTCAGAGTCTGACGACCTGCAATCGGATGGCGGGCAGCGCTGGGTTCCGCCAGGACCGCTTCCATGGCGGCTTGCAGCTGTGTCTTGTTCACAGGGAGAGGCAACGCGGCTTGAACTTCAAGAATCAGGGGCATGGAGGCAAAGACCGTGGAAAAACAGGAGCCGGATCAGGGCGCCCGCCGCATGGAAGTCAGTTTCGTGGCGCCAAGGCTTTCCGGCAAACTGTCATGGAGCATCACTTCTGTGTCGTGTCTCTCTTGCCCAGCGGATTCAGGCCGTTGCGATCCGAGCCGTGGGGGATGCCTCCGACATTGCGCCTGTCATTCGGGAGGGAGAGACAGAGAGGGCCTGTCTCTCCTACTCTCGAATCGAGTGCAGTCTCTGAAATATATTCTATCTTGTGTTTTCCAGGCGCGGCGGAACTTGGGAATTGCCCATGCAGCGAATTGCGCTTGTTGGGAATCCTGCCATCCGCCCCCGCGGACCCGACTGTCGTGGGAGATACTCCAGGATGTCATCCCCGGTTGCCGGATCCACTGCAACCGGGTCCGGTGCATGCGGGTTGTCTCTTCCATTACACTATATGGAGGACCCTTGGTCTCCTTGGCAGGGGTGGGGTGGTCCGGTGCGCACTCACGGGTTCTGTCTTGCATGTTGTTCCTGTCTCCGTAGATAATCTTGCATGTTTTTTGATCGTGCCCGGATTTTTGTGGCGGGTGGAGATGGCGGAGACGGCATCGTGGCCTTTCGCCGTGAGAAGCACACGCCCAAGGGAGGCCCTGCCGGCGGCAATGGAGGGTACGGGGGGCATGTTCTCGCCGAAGTCCAGCCCGGGATGAACACCTTGTTGCACTTGCGTCGGCATGTACATTTCCGGGCGGGCAAGGGCGGACGTGGGGGCGGCACAGTCAAGCAGGGGGCCCAAGGCGACGATGTGATTGTGGCATTGCCGCAAGGCACTCTGATCAGAAACGCAGAGGACGGCTCTCTGCTCGGAGACCTGACGATCCTGGGGCAACGGTGTTGTCTGGCTCGCGGAGGGCGTGGGGGCAAGGGCAACGCGGCCTTTCGCAGCTCCCGTCATCAGGCTCCGCGTCTGGCGGAAAATGGCGAACAGGGTGAATCGCGTTGGCTGGAATTGGAATTGAAGCTGGTGGCCGAAGTGGGTATCATAGGGATACCCAATGCCGGCAAGTCCACCCTCATCAGCCGCGTCAGTGCGGCCAAGCCGGAGATCGCGGATTATCCTTTCACGACGACCGTGCCCAATCTGGGAGTGGTCGAGATAGATCACAGGCAGCGGGTCTTGGTAGACGTGCCGGGCCTGGTGAAAGGGGCGCACTCAGGCACCGGCTTGGGCATGGAGTTCCTGCGCCATGTGGAGCGCACGCGAGTCCTGCTGCATTTGCTGGATGGCGCGGGCGCGGATCCTCTGGCCGAACTGCGCATCGTGGAGCAGGAGTTGCAGCTATACAGTCCCGCGCTGCTGTTGCGCCCGCGCATTGTCGTGCTGAACAAGAGGGATCTCCCGCAGGCACAGGCTTGGGAAGCCAAGGTGGCCGCCCACTGCGCGCAACGAAAACTGCCCTTCCATGCCATTAGCGCCGTGACCGGGCAGCAAGTGCAGTCCTTGATCTATGCGATGGACCGCATGCTCATAGAGTTGCCTGCCGTGCCGGAAGACGGTCCGCTGGACCTGCCCGAGATCACGCCACACGAGGCGGATCGCTCCTTTACGATCGAGCGTATGGGTCCCGATGCTTGGCGCGTGGAGAGTTCCGGTCTGGAACGGGCCGCGCAGATGACCAACTGGGATTACTTCGAAAGCGCCATGCGTTTCCAGCACCTGTTGACCATCTGGGGCATTCGTGACGCCTTGCAGCAGCAGGGTGTGGCGGAGGGAGACACCGTTTTCATGGGAACACTGGAACTGGTCTGGGGATATGACAATGTCACTGCCTGAACCGGCGATTGCCGCGGTCCGCACCTGGGCGGAACTGGACCGGAATCTGAAAGTCCACGAGGCGGAGCGACCAGTGCACCCGCTGCCCCGGCGGCCGCGTCTGGGCGTGTTGGGAGGTACCTTCGATCCCATCCACATTGGACATCTTCTGCTGGCGCAGGAAGCGGCGAATCTTATGGAGTTGGACCGGGTATATTTTGTCCCGGCAGGCCAGCCGCCACACAAGCCGAACCAGCCGATTGCGGCCGCACACCATCGGGTGACCATGGCACGGCTGGCTACGCGGTCCAACCCCCTTTTTGGCGTAAGCGAGCTGGATGCGGCCGAGGATTCGCCCAGCTTTACGGTGAAACTGATGCAGGGGCTGCAGGCTCGCCTGCCGCGTCCGGTTGACATCTACTTCTTGATGGGATTGGACAGTCTGCACGATCTGCCCACTTGGCACAATCCGTCCTGGCTCTTGGAGAATTGCAATCTGGTGGCCCTGTTTCGGCCCGAAGTGGAGATTGACTGGCAGGTCCTGCAGGACGCCTTGCCCAATGTGCGGGAGCGCGTGCAGGTTCTGGAGATGCCAGGTCTGGATGTATCCGGACTCGATGTCCGGGCCCGGTTCCTGGAGGGTCAGCCTGTACAATATCTTCTGACTCCCGAAGTGATCGCGTATATTCGAAGGCACCATTTGTATGGAAACGGAGCGGGCAGGTAGCCGCGACTGGCGGTCATCCGACGCACTTCAACGATCATGGAAGAGATCAAGACCCGTCTGACACAACTCGCGACCTGCGCGGGCTGAGCGTCCAAGCTCCCGCCCGGGGAGTTGTCGCAGGTCGTGCGACAATTGGCACGGAGATCAGAGAGCACAGAGGACGAGCGTCTGCTGGTGGGGTTGCAGAGTCCCGACGATGCCGCCGTCTTTCGCCTGTCTGCCGAACAGGCCCTGATTCAAACGACGGACTTCTTCACACCTGTCGTGGATGATCCGTACACCTATGGAGCCATAGCCGCAGCCAACGCCTTGAGCGACGTGTACGCCATGGGCGGCGAAGTCCTGTTTGCGCTCAACGTGGCAGGCAAGCCGGAGTCATTGCCCATTCCCTTGTTGGCGGCGGTGCTGGCCGGTGGCGCCGACAAGGTGCAGGAGGCCGGGGCGGTCATAGCGGGCGGCCATACCATCACCAGTCCCGAACTGTTCTATGGGTTGTCTGTAACCGGGCAGGCCCATCCTGATCGCCTGTTTCGGAAGGGCGGCCTGCAGGTAGGGGATCACCTGTTTCTGAGCAAGCCCTTGGGTACGGGCCTGATCACCTCGGCGGACATAGTGGACTCCTTTTCCCTAGTGGCGGCAGACGACCTGCAGGCGGCCATCCGCTCCATGCTGCGACTGAACGCTGCAGTGGCCCGGTTGGCGCAGCGTTTCGGAGTGCGGGCGGCTACGGACATAAGCGGATTCGGGTTGCTGGGCCACAGTCAGGAGATGCTGCAGAATCCCGGAGGCGCCTCTCCCGTTGGAATCCAACTCGATGCGTCCCAAGTGCCACTGTTGCCCCATGTCCGAGACTATGTGGCCTCCGGCGTGGCTACCCGGGCCGGTAAAACCAACCAGAACCATTTTGGCACCTCCGTGAAAGTGGAGGAAGACGTTGACCCCGCCATGTACGCGGCCCTGTGGGAAGCCGAGACCAGCGGTGGCCTGCTGATGGCGGTGCCTGCAGACCAGGCATCCAGTTTCAGTCAGGCGGGCAGAGACGAGGGGATGGAGATCTGGCATGTGGGATACGCCGTGGCAGGGGGCGGCGTGCTTGTGACATAGCGGCAGGGACTACGGTTGCATTGCATGAATTCCGACTGTAGCCGGTGCCAAGAGAGGATGAAAACGGAATATTGCACGAGGATCGCGGACCACAGTCTCAGGAGATCGTCAGGTAGAGAGCCTTGATGGGACAATTCATTGTCCCTGCACCCGATGCCAACGTGATCATTCCTGATTCGGAGATATTGCGGTTGGGAGCGATATCCCGTTGACGGAGATGGTCCTGCAGGGAGATGGTCGGGCAGGCCATTGCGCATGTCCGGCGTTGCCCGATGGGATGGACAATGCCAAGGTGCGTACTGCCCTTTGGCTCTCTGCATTGCCTACAATATAGGGTGCGAACCCGTTGCGGGGCTTGGCCCCTCGGGCAACGCCCGCAAGGCGCCTCCGCCATGGTTCGCCCGTTCAGGAGATTCAAGGTCATGGCACAAGCCCAATCGTCGCCTGTTCTGAAAATGAAGGAACGAATTCGTCAGGAAGGGCTGATTGCCATAGTGCGCGGCGGGTTCAGCCTGGAGGAGGTCATTATGGTGGGCGATGCCCTGCTGGCGGCTCCGTTGCCTCTGCTGGAGGTCACACTCAACACCACCGGCGCCTTGAGCGCCATTGAATCCCTGAGGACCCGCTTTGGCGATCACATGGTCATCGGCGCCGGCACGGTGCGGGAGGCCGTTCAAGCTCGGGAAGCCGTCGCGGCCGGCGCCCAGTTTCTGGTGGCTCCCAATTTGGATCTGCCTACGGTGGAAGAAGCCCTTTCTCGGGACACGCTCATGGTGCCGGGCGTCTTTACGCCTACGGAAATCCAGCGGGCCGTACAGGCGGGCTGCAGCATGGTGAAACTTTTTCCTTGTCTAGGCACATCCTACTTGAAGGCGGTGCGCGCCCCTCTGAGCGACGTGGAATTCATTCCCACGGGGGGCGTTGATGCAGTCAACATTGGGAAATTTCGACAGGCCGGCGCCGTGGCGGTCGGTATCGGCAGCTCGCTGGTGGGCCCTGGAATCGTGCATCAGGGAGCTTTGATCTCCAAGGCCCGGGAGCTCAAGCGCAATTGGGAAGCGGCTG
The DNA here is from genome assembly GCA_963422415.1 of Caldilineaceae bacterium. GTDB lineage: Bacteria > Chloroflexota > Anaerolineae > Caldilineales > Caldilineaceae > Bin34. The sequence goes on along the minus strand of OY729430.1, from coordinate 98,578 downwards.
GATCCGTTGCGTGAATTGCCCGTGACGTCCTCTGCCGAGGCGCGCTGGCATATCCCCGGGCACAGCCTCAGCGTTCCTCCCGGCCGTCGTCTTCGGGTTCTATCTCTTGTTCCGGCAGTACCACATCCTGCACATCCCCGTGACAGTCGATCACGACTCGGAAGCCCATGAGAGCCAGCATGTCCTTGTGTTCCGGGGCTATGAGCAAGGTGTCGGCCATGCCGATATTGTCAATGGCGGCCTCGTACGCGGCCAAGGTAAAGGGATCTTCCACGCCCATGGCGGCCAGGGCCGCCGGCAAGTGATCCTCCTTGGCTTTTTGAAAATGAGACTTCAGCGTGTCCCAGACGGCGGCGTCGACCTTGCTGGCGGCAATGTGATAGTCAAAGCCATCTTCCTCCACCACGTAGAAGTCGTGGCTGCCAATCTTCTTGATGGGCACGGACTCCCCCGCCAAGTCGTAGATGAGGTGTTCAAAGGCCGCAGGTCTGGCCGGTCCGGTTTCCATGTCGGCAGAGATGGTCTCAAGCCTGCAGTTGCGCCGCGATGAAGTCGTAGCTGCGGGTTATGCTGTTCACGTGCCCCTTGGGCATGTCGTGTTCCACGATGTACCACTGGGCGCCCGCGGCCTGGGCTTGCGGGACGATGGCATCCCAGTCCAGCGTGCCATACCCTACATCCTCCAGACCCATGTGCTCCTCGTTCTGGCCCGGCGCCGCCAAATCCTTCATGTGCACACAGGGGCAACGGCTCGCATATCTCTGCAGCAGATCGACGGGATTCTGACCGCCCTTGGCAATCCAGGCGCAGTCCGGCTCGAAGCCCACGTGGGCCGGGTCCGTTTCGTCCAGCAGAATGTCTATCGCCAGCTTGCCGTCATAGGCCACCATTTCCTGCCAGTGATTGTGGTACAGCAGGGTCAGATCGGCCGCGTGACAGGCGGCCCCGATTTCTTCCAGCTGTTGGCCAAATTTTTGCCAGTCGGCCGCCGTGGGTGTGCCCGCCCATAGCTTGCGGTTGGGGATGGGAATGGCCACGATCTCCGTGCCTAGGTCCTTGTACAGGGCGATGGTGCCCTCCATGTCCGCGACAAAGGCCTCGGTGGGGACATGGCCGCACACGGCGGAAAGACCGTGATTGCCCAGCGTTTCCCTCCAGGCCAGGCCCGAGAGTTCCGTCTGGTGAATGGTCTCGACGTAGCAATAGCCCGCCCGGGCGACCGTAGCCAGCACCTCGTCCGGTGTGGCGTCCATGTCGCGCAAGGTGTAGAGCTGCAAGGCAATCGGCAAGACTTGACGGGACATGGTGCATTCCTTTGGAAAGGGACAGTTGAATAGACAGGCCGCGGCGCTTAAGGTACAGGCCAGAGACGGTGGAACGCGCAGCGCAGGCTCAGTGGGATTGGGCTTGCAGACCCGCATAAAGCCCGGAATGGCGGTGTCCCACCTTGGCGTTCTGCACGGCCCGGTCCAAGGCTTGGCGCTGCCCCACGACCACGACCAGCCGTTTGGCACGAGTGAGCGCAGTATACAACAGATTCCGCTGCAGCATGACCCAGTGCGCCGTCATCAAGGGCACGATCACGGCCGGATATTCGCTGCCTTGGCTCTTGTGTATGGTGACGGCGTAGGCTAAGGCGATCTGGGCCAATTCCGCGGCGGTGTAGGGGAGAACCCGGTCCTCGAAGGTGATGAAGGCTTCCTTGGCCCCGGGACGCACCCTTGTCAGGATGCCCAAGTCGCCATTGAAGACCATTTTCTCGTAATCGTTGCGCAGCTGCATGACCGGGTCTCCCGACCGCAGGGTCATGTCGCCTCGGGTAAACGACTCGTCCCCGGGCCGGGGGGCATTGAGGCTCTGCTGCAACGCCTGGTTCAAGGCCGTCACCCCGGCCACCCCCTTGCGCATGGGGCTGAGCACCATGATGTCACGCGGCGACAATCCGTAGTAGTTCGGCAGACGCGTCTTGACCAGATCCACGCAGATCCGCTGGGCCTGGGTCGGGTCCTCGGCCTGCATGAAGAAGAAATCCTTGCTCGCGGTGTTGTCGATGATCGGAGACTGTCCCTGCCGGATACGATGGGCGTTGGTGACAATGGCGCTGCCTTGACTCTGGCGATGAATCTCGTCAAGGCGGATGATGCGGGGGCCGGCTCCTTGGGGGGGATGAGACAGGTCTCCATCGTCGACGCGGCGGATAATGTCCCTCAGCACGTTGCCCGGACTTACGCTGGGCAGCTGGTCCACGTCGCCGACCAGCATGACATGCATGGAGGGGGGAATGGCCTTGCTCAGATGATAGGCGATGCGCAGATCCAGCATCGAGACCTCGTCCACAATCAGCAGATCACCTTCCAACGGATTGGATTCATTGCGATCAAAGGCCATCTCGCCCTTGATCATATTGACTTCCAGCAGGCGATGCAAGGTGCGGGCGGGCAGGCCCGTGGCCTCCTGCATGCGCTTGGCAGCCCGGCCGGTGGGCGCGGCCAGCGCGACGGAGAGCCGCTGTTGCTGGCACAGCTCGATGATGGAGTGAATCGTGGTGGTCTTGCCGGTGCCCGGACCGCCGGTCAGGACGGAGAAAGGGGAGAGCAAGGCGGCTTGCACCGCTTCTTTCTGACCGGCCGTGAGCAGAAAGTCCTTGGATCGGGTCCGCCAAAACGCGTTCCAGTCAAAGCCTGCCATGCGTTGCAGGATCCGGGTGTTCCGTTGCATCAGGGCGCGCAGGTTTGCGGCCAGTCCCGTTTCGCAGTGGGCCATCCATTTCAGGTACACGGCCAGCGGCGCGACGGTCTGTACCGCGTCGGCCTGGCGGTCCTGAATGGTTTCTGCAGCGCGGGATGTCTCCCGCGGCGGACGCGGCCTGGCGGCGGAATCGCCGGGGACGAAGGTCTCGGTGATCTGCCATGTGGACGAGAATGGCTCTCCCCCAGGGCCGAGCGTGGCGACCAATCCGTCTGTACCCAGCATCTGAACCAGGCTGTCCGCGACTTTCTCGGGCCGCGCTCCGGTCAAGATGCAGGTTTCCGCCACCAGCTCCGAGCCGGGCAGACAAGAGTGGCCGTCGTTGAGGGAACTGTCCATGACATACAACAGCGCGGCCTCGATACGCACGAACTGATCGCCCTGAATGCCGATCCGGGAGGCAATGGTGTCGGCGGTCTTGAATCCCACTTGGGATAGGTTGCAGAGCAGATAGGGGTTTGCGTGCAGTTGGGCTCCGGCTCCGGCTCCCATCTCTTCATGAATGCGCTGGGCCATGTTGGGCGTGACCCCAAATTCCTGCAGGAGCAGAGTCAGGCTGCGCTGAGATTTGTGATTTTCCCAGCCAGCCCGGATTTTCTGGGCCGCGCTGCGCCCCAGCCGTGGGATCTCGATCAGGCGATTCAGATCCTGATCCAGGATCTGCAGGGTTTCCACGCCCCAAGCCTGCACCAGCTTTTGGGCGGTGGCCGGACCGATGCCCTTGATCAAGCCGCTGCCTAGAAAGCGAACAATGCCTTCCTCCGTGACAGGCAATTCGACTCTGCATTCGACGACCTGCAATTGGTGTCCGTATTGCTTGTGGCGGTCCAGATTGCCTTCCACCGACACGTATTCGCCCACCTTGAGAGCGGGCAGATTGCCGACCAAGGTGAGCTCTTGGCGACACTGCGGGGGCAAACCCTGGCTCTGATCCACGTCCAGAGTCGCCACCGTATAGCCTGTCTCTGAGTTATAATAGGTAACGAGGCGGACTGTACCTTTTGCTTCAGCCATGACATGCGAGTATAGCGCTCGACTTCCCTCCGCTTGATTCCTCTTGCCCACCACATCGCTTCCGTCGTTTCCATCCTGATAGCGCTTTGAACCGAGAGACAGCCTGATTGTGAGCGCGCGCTTCTACGGCGGCCAAGCCATCCTCGAAGGGGTAATGATGCGCGGGGCCACGACGTTCGCGGTGGCCGTGCGCACCGCCTCGGGAGACATCAAGCTGCACCACGCACCCCTCACCGCTTGGATCTATACCAGTCGGCTGGGCAAGCTGCCCTTTGTGCGCGGGCTGGGCCTGCTCTGGGAGGCCTTGGGGCTGGGGATCCGCGCCATTATCTGGAGCGCGGACATTGCTGCCCAGGATGCGGCAGAAGAAGGCTCCGAGGAGGAGGTGCGCTTTCAGGGGCCTTTGGCATGGTCCACGGTCGGTCTCAGTTTCGTGTTCGGCATCGGTCTCTTCTTTCTGCTGCCGACCTTGGTCAGTCGCTGGGTGACGGAATTCTTGGCGGGCAATGCCTTTTTGGACGCGTCGGTGGAGGGCGGAATACGCGTACTGCTGTTTGGCCTGTATTTTGTCGCCATCAGCTTCATGAAGGACATCCGACGCATGTTCGGTTTTCACGGGGCTGAGCACAAGGCGATCAACGCCTTCGAAGGTGGATCGCAACTCCATGTGAAGGAGGTGCAGAAATACAGTTTGCAGCATGTGCGCTGTGGCACCAGCTTCATACTCTTTGTGGTCCTTATCAGTATCATTCTCTTTGCGCCGTTGACCTTCAATGACATGGATCCGGAATGGCTGGCATTGCTCTTGCGATTTGTCACGCGCCTCGTTCTGTTGCCCGTGGTGGCCGGCATTGCATACGAGTTGATCCGTTTCAGCGCAAACCATGCCGGCAATCCGGCCTTGCACTTCTTTATTGTGCCGGGGTTGTGGCTCCAGAAGGTGACGACCCGGCCACCCGACGACGAGATGGTCAAGACAGCGGTTGTGGCCTTGATTCCAGTGCTAGAATCCGATGGCGTACCTGTCAGCAAGGAGACCAAGGCTCTGGTGTGGGACCGGGTGATCCCAACGACCATGTCTTCGATCTAGCCGCACCGGCTGTCGGGTTGTCCGCATCCCGCTACGCCGAAGTGAATTCCACCCGGAGTCGCACGCCATCGCATTCCACGGTGTCGCCGTGACGCAGCTTGCGTCCGCGCCGCAATTCCGTGGCCTCGTTGACCTTGACCTCTCCATTTTGAATCGACCACTTGGCGGCTCCGCCGGAAGGGCGCAGGCTGTGGACCTTAAGGAACTGGTCGAGTCGGATAAACTCGTCCGGGGGACGAATGGGGACTGATGAGGTCTGTTGCATGCTTATGGGGATCCTGGAAGGGGTTTGGAATCAAGGGAGCTGTAGAGCGACGGATTTCAGAAAGCCCGGCTGTCCCTACGCCTGCCTTGGCAGGGTAGGGCTACATCTGGGAGCTGCACATGGACAGGTCCTGTGGCTTTCGGCCAATATGATGAGCGGCCTTGTGACGAATCGGTGCTGGTTTTCCATCCCTGATGAATTCGGGGCAGGCGGCTTCTATCTGGTTCCGTCCAGAACTGAAGAGATTGTGTCTCGCAGAGGGGCTGGACGCTGTTGACAGACATCCCTCATGGATCTTAAGGTCGTCTCCCCTCAGGTGTCCATCCCTATAGTACTTGCAGCGTTGACTCTCGAAATGGCTTGGCACGGTCTTCACAGATCGCTGTGCACTGGACGGGGAAAGCAGATAGGGATCCGTGCAGCCAGCAGGTATCCCCCATGATATGGCTTGCAGTCAAGGGGAGAAGCACGATGACCGCTTGCATAACATAGGGCGCCATCGGAGCCATACTTGGTTCACGAGCGGTTTGAAGAAACTGACGGCAAAGTCAGCTGGAATTGAGATTCGACTTGCTGCTCTGGAGCATTTCCGGCCGACTTTGCCGTAGTGGACCCGGGGCTGCACCCACTGCATGTCGCGATCAGGGCGGTGCAGGTGTACATGCAGTCAGGTTGTGGCCTTTCAGACAGACTTCCTGATTCGTTCAGTTGTCCAATCCCCTCTGGCTAACAAGGGGACTGCTCCTTATTTCCTGCCAACGAAACTGTTGACAGGCCCTTGCCGCGGGGCTTCGCGTAGATCTGAAGCAACTGCGCTGCCGCCCGTTGCACATGCTGTAGGGACAGCGCTTCACGAATTCCCCAAGAGGGGCGGTGCATCCTCGTTGCCATTTCGTCCCTATGCCAATCGCGGCCCTGCGATGCTTCCCCTGCGCGTAGGCTCTGCAGACATCTGTGGCCGGCGACATGCGCCTATGTCAGGGAAGCCGCTACCTCTGGCGGGCCGCGAGAAGCGCCAAGGCGATAGACTCTACCTGGTCGGGAGCGGGAAGGAAATAGACCTGTCGATCGGTCGCTATGGACCCAGGGCCCACATAGGCTTGCCACTGGAACTCGTCCAGCGCGAAGTAGTCATGGACCTGCTGGCGACTCCCCAGGTCGGTAGTGGCTGTGGAATGTCGCTCCATACGATCGAGCAACTCCTCCAAGTCCTGCCTGTCAAAGGGAACGACAGTCCCCATCATCAAAGAGTGGCTGCTGCCGGTATACCAAAGGGTAGCGTGAGGGAATGAGGATTGGAAGGTGCGCAGGATCATCTGGAAGTCGGCTTCTGTCATACTGTGAAAAGGCAACCATTGAAAAAAGACACCTTCGGGAGTCAGGCGGGCCCTCGCGCTTTCGTAAAATTCGTGTGTGAACAGTGCCCAGCTGCTCGTGTTGGAAGGATGGGTCGCGTCCGCGGTGATGATGTCATAGAGCTGCTCGACACGCAGCAGAAAATTGCGTCCATCTTCAACGTGCAGCTCCAATCGAGGACTGTGCAGGACATTGTAGTTTTCTTCCCAATACAGATCCGCGGCCTGCATCATTTCTCGGGAGAGATCCACAGCATCGATCTTGGGAATGCCATGGGTATCCAGCGATCCGGTGGCGATGCCGTTGCCGAAGCTGAGCATCAAGGCGCGCTGGGCGTTCGGATGCACCAGGGGCGGCAGGTGCCCCAAGGCGCGAAAGGCCCGCATGCTCACCTCGTCCGTAGGCACCTCAATGCGTCCATCCACGAACGACACCTTGTAGTTCCGCTCTGCAACGTGAAAGACGGCCACCGTGGTTTCCACCCCCTCTTCGTAGAAGACCAGATGTTCGCTGGGATCTTGGCGAAATCCCAGATAGATCGGCGGTGGCCGAAAAGAAAAACCAAGCAAGAGACATGTAGCCACAATGGCCGGTTGGCGCCAGGTTGAATGCCACAAGGATTTCGGTTTCGCGGTCCACAGGGCCACCGTACCTAGGCAGAGGCTGCCTCCCGCCAAGATCCAGAGAGAGCCCTGCAGTCCGATCAGGGGCACCAGACCAAAAGTGGTGACGAGAATGCCCAATATGGCTCCGATCGTATTCGCGCCGCCAACTTTGCCGGCAGCGCTGCCCAGATTCCGATTCTGGACCGTCACCAGATGGATGACTACCGGGAACAGATATCCCATCACACTGGTAGGCAAAAGGAGAATCAGGAATCCCAGCAAAAATTCAAACAGGATGGCGCGGTTCAGAGTGTAATGGCCAAAGAGGGACTCGAAAGAGATCAAGGGCATGGCATAAAAGAGATAGATGGTCCCGAGACCACTCAAGGCCAGCAGCCATTGCAAGCGAGAGAAGGTGACCAGAGTCGGGAGGCTCCGGCGGAGATTCCGTGCCGCCAAGGCGCTGCCGAGAGCTAGACCTGTCAAGAAAGTGGTCAAGACGAGGGCAAAGGAAAAAACCGCATCCAGCGTGAAAATGGCAAGTATGCGAGCCCAGACCATTTGGTAGCTCAAGGCAACGAACCCTGACCCGGCATAAAGCAGCAGGATGTCCCGGCGGGGCCTTCGGGGCGGGCCTGTGTCATCTGCTTGATACCTTGGCGGGAGGTGATGGCTCCTCTGGCGGTTTTCCAAACTCTCTGCCAGCAGGGCGGCCAAGGCGGCTGCCAGACTGGCGCCGACTGCGACGAACATTGAGAATTGGGCTGGCCAGAACCGCAGGAGCCACAGAGCCGCGCTCAGGCAACCAACAGCGGCTCCTAGAGTCTCGCATGCGTGGAAACGGCCCAATCTGGCAGTCAGGCCTGGATGCGGGGACTGGGCCAGCCAACGGCCCAGAGCGGGCAGAGCGCCTCCCATCAGAATCGCGGTCGGTGTCAGGATCAATGCGGCCAGAAGGCATCGCCAGAGGAACACCTGAGTGGGTCCCAGCTGCGGTTCCTTGGCCCCCAATGCATACAAGATCCTCAGATATGGGAATATCTGCCAAGTCAGCAAGGCCAGGGCCGCTACGCCGCTCTGCAAGAGAAAAAGGAGACGCAAGGGATGCCGAATGGGATCGATGATGCGGGCGAATAGCCAGTTTCCCAGCGCGCCTCCTCCCAAAAAGGCCGTGACCACTGCAGCATAGGCGTACGCGCTGACTCCCAGAACCAGGGATGTTTGCCGAATCCAGACAATCTCGAATACAAGGGCGGAGAACCCGGTCAGGCCGAAGACAAGGGCCACCAGGCCACTGGACAGTCTTGCCAAGATCATGTTCCAAGGAAGGCGACCCACTGGACAGGAAGGTCTACCATAAACGGCTCCAGGCCTTGCAAGGAAGAGCCTTCTTCTTTCAAGGAAAGAGCCTGCAAGCCTCTTTCAGCGCCTCGTCTACGCCGGGCAGGATTTTCCTGCCCGGTGTTGGCCTCGGTGTTGATTCAAGAGATTGGGCCAAAGAGAGTGAATGGGGAGTTCCAGATCCTTGGCACAGGCAGTGCACCGTGAGTTGCTCTCTTGGATCGTCGGGCTTTCATGCCGTCCAGCCGCGGAAGTCACTCATCCTGCCATGCAGGTTGGGCCAAGGGGCACATGGGGAACGGAGCCTTGCATCTTCTGAGAATCCGAAAGGTCTTGGTGTCAGGCATCCAAATAGGTGGCAAACCACTCCAGCGACTGTTGCCAGGCATCCTGCGCAGCTTCAGCGTGGTAGGAGGCGCGTGTGTCATTGAAGAAGGAATGACCCGCTCCCTCATATACTTGGCGTCGGTTGGGAACGCCGGCTTCGGTCAGGGCCCGCTCCAACTGCTCGGTGCGTGGAAGAGGGTAGAAGTCATCCTCGGCCCCCCAGATGGTCAGCAGGGCACCGTGAACCTGGGATGCTTCACTATCGGAAAGGGGGGACCCATAGAAGGAGATTGCAGCTCCGTTCAGAGGGTTGTAGGCAGCAAAGGACTGGGCCATGCCGCCTCCCAGGCAGAAGCCCACGATGCCTACCTTGGAACCCGACGTGGCATCCAGGTTCAGAAGGTACTGGGCGGCCACATCCAGTTCCGACAAGGCAGTGGCCCGATCCAAGGCCATGGCCAGCTTGCGTGCCTCTGTAGGTTCCGTGGCCACCTCGCCATGATACAGATCAGGCGCCAGGGCTACGAAACCGGCCTGTGCAAATCGATGAGCGATATCCTTGATGTGGGGATTGAGTCCCCACCACTCTTGAATGACCAGTACGGCCGGGGCCGGTGTTGCAGTGGGTATCGCCAGATACGCTTCCAACGGCTGTGACGCCGAATCTCCATAGGAGACCATGGCGGTCTCCAAGCCCATGGCGGAGGCATCCTCCGACCCTGCGGCGCCTACACCTTCAGGGGCGGCGGGCGGGGCGGGCACCGAAATGGCACAGGCCGCCAAGAGCGCGGATGCGACGCCCGCTCCCGCGAGGGCGGTAACGCCGTTTACAAAACGGCGACGCGTAATGACGCCGCTTTCCAGTTGGTCGATGGCATGCAGGAGCAGCTTTCTCTTGCGCAAGCCGAGGCTCGGAGGCAAGGTGGTAGACGAAGTAGGGTCGGGTTTCGGAATTGCATGGCACATGGGCTCTTTCCTTTGGGAATGGAAGCGTATCCCCATCACGAATGTACGGTTTTGTCTTTGCTGAGGCATCCTCTAGTATAGTGGACCCATTTCACCTTGGCACGTACCAAGCGTTCCATTGTATAAGGAGATGTTCCCAATGAGAGTCCTGTTTATTGGCGGTACAGGCGTTATCAGTTCGGGAGTCTCCCCCTTGGCCTTGGACCAAGGTATCGATCTCTATCTGTTGAATCGGGGCCAGAGCGTCCGGTCCCTGCCGGAGGGCGTCACACACCTGCAGGCGGACATCCACAATGCGGATGAGGTCGAAGCTGTTCTGGGAGGGATTGACTTTGACGCGGTGGTGAATTGGATTGCCTATGAACCCGCCGACATCACCCGGGATGTCGCGCGCTTCCGGAATCGCACGGAACAATATGTCTTCATCAGTTCCGCCTCGGTCTACAAGGTGCCCCCGGGTACCTTGCCACTCACCGAATCGGCGCCGCTGGTCAATGTCCACCTGCGCTACTCCCAGCGGAAGATTGCCTGTGAGGAGGTTCTGATGCGGGCCTTCCGGGAGGAAGACTTTCCGGTTACGATAGTGCGACCCTCTCACACCTACGATCGGACGCAGATTCCCGTTGTCGGCGGCTATACGGCGCTCGATCGGATGCGGCGGGGCAAGGAGGTTCTGATTCCAGGCGACGGCACTTCCCTGTGGACATTGACCCATCACACGGACTTCGCGCGGGGTTTCGTCGGGTTGCTGGGACATCCACAAGCCCTTGGCGAAGCGGTGCATATCACTTCGGACGAGGTCTTCACCTGGAACGAGATCTACGCCATGGTGGCTCAGGCCTTCGGATTGGAGGCCCGTTTCTTGCATGTTCCCTCAGACCTGATCCACGCTTACGATGCAACGCTGGGAGCCAGTCTGCTCGGGGACATGGCCAGCTGCAAGATGTTCGACAACACCAAGATCAGGCGTCTTGTGCCTGCCTATAGGACCGTGATCCCTTTCCACCGGGGCGTGGAAGAGATAGCCCGTTGGCACCATGCCCACCCACACCACCAAATGGTCAATCCTGCGCTGGATCACACCATGGATCGGATTGCGAAAGCCTATGCCTCCGCGTGGCCAAAGGCTTGATCCATAGCGCTTGGTACGCGCTGCACTGGGCGCACTCGTTACCTGTGGGCACGGGGCGGCGTCAATATGGCCTTTTGCCGCTCGGTCATGTCCGGATTGTATGCCACGACAAACAGTCCATTCCGCATGATTCCATTCAGGCAACGGAAATAATGGGCCGACACCTCCTGGGTGATTCTCTGATCCAGAATATCGTTCAGTTCCTGCAGTTGGTCTGGGGCGAGGGCATCCTCCACTACCAGAAACCCTTGCAGATCGAACAGATATTTCTCTGCTTCTGTCATTGTGCTGCCTCTGTAAAGGGAATGGGGTGTACGGAAAGGATAAGGTGCAATCTACCGGCCGCTGCCTCATTGACTTCCATCGTGATGCACCGCATCGGCTGGATGAACACCCGTTGGCCTCTGATCATGCTAGGTTCCGCCTGCGGGACGTTGCCGCTGCGCCAGTTCATGTTCTCTCTGCCAGTGGCGTTCAAGGACACGGCCCCGGATGGACGGGTGCAGTTCGCCGGGCATCTTATGGGCCATTACCCAATTGCCCAGACCGCTACAGATCGGCGCAGCGGCCCCGTTGCCGGGCGTGTCGGTCCAGAGGTTGTGAAAAGGGAAGGCCCGCGGCGAGTTGGGGTCTTCCCGCAAGATCTAGGGCGGTACGCACCACTGCGCTGTCGCGGACTGGCGGAGAGAACGACGCGTCTGCTCCAAATCGTTGCGCCGCAAGGTGAAAGACTTGCAGGATTGGCCTAGGCTCCCCTGTTCCGGATCTTGCTCGAAAAAAGGGCGGCCCCCGGTCGGGGGCCGCCCTCCATGGCTATTGGGCCTGCAGACTATTCAAAGGTATGATCCTCTTCTTCCGCAATCCGGAGCAACACTTCGGTCAGCGCCTCTTCCACGCCCGGCAAAATGTCTTCGGCCCGGGCGTCGGCATTGTTCCAGAGCTCGCCCAACAGGTTGTCCCAAGTCGAGTTGATCTCGTCAAATCCCACCATCAGGTGATTGCTGGATTCCAAACCGTTGGTGAATGCACCCTGATACACGGTTTTCACGTCTTCGGGATTCATGCAGCCAAACTGCTGATACCACTCGTCCAGCAGCTTGTGCTGGGTCGGCGGCGTATTGGTGGCCTGCATGTATTCCCGGGCCGCATCTTCCGAAATCAGATACTTGATAAAAGTCCAGGCATCTTCCAGCTCCTGTCCCTCCAGGCCTCGGGTAATGACCCAAGGATCCGTGAAGATGACCGCCCGGGTCGGCGCGTTGGTGTCGCCGAAGGGCAGAGGGGCAACGCCCCAGCAGAAGCCACCTTCCACCTCGGGCGTGACCGGGCTGTAGACCCACCACCCCCAGCCGCCAGTGGTTTTCATGGCCACGCGCCCGCTCTGGAAGTCGCCGCCCAGAGCGTTCAGTCCTTCCACGGCGGCGGCATCCGGGGCCACCTTGTGCAGATAGGTCAGGTCATGTCGGCTCTGAAACGCCTTGATGGCGTTTTCGGACGTGAAATTGATGGACTGGGCAAACCCGGTGTCAAAGGCATCTTCGGGCCAAGGATAGGCGTCAAACAGCCAGGTCACGGCCTCGACTGGCCACATGCCCTCTACCCATCCGAAGGTTGCATTCATGGGATCTTCCACGTTGGTCGTCAGCTGCTGGGCGAGATCCAGCGCGCGATCCCAGGTCCAGCTCTGATCGTCCCAAGAGACCGGAGGATAGTCCAGCCCGACGGCGTCAAAGAGATCCATGTTGTAGAACATGTAACTCCCTGTGGTCAGAAAGGGGAATCCGTACTGACTGCCTGCGTTCTCGTAAATGGCCAGCACTTCGGGGACAAAGACGTCCACGTCCACGCCGTCCCGTTCAATCAGCGGCGTCAGGTCCGTGAGCAGGCCGCGCACGCGATCACTGGCGAAGCCATTGCCACCCCAGTTGGGGGACCAGACGTGCAGCGGCTCGCCGGCGGCAATCATGGCTTCTCGTTTCACGGCAATGTCCGCTTGATCCACAATCAGGAGATTTACCGTGATCTCGGGATTGGCCGCTTCGAAGGCCGGAATGGCGACCTCCTGTTCCCAAGGGTTCTCCACTACGTTGGTGCGCGCCATCCACACGATCTCACGCTGTTCCACGATCTCGGCCGCTCCGCCGCTGGGCGCGGGCGCGGCGCAGGCCGAAAGAGTCAGGGCCAGCAACGCCACAAGCGCCACCGACAACACAGTCCATCTTTTCATTTTGTCCTTTCTCCTTGTACAAATCTTTTGTCACACAGTGGAATGCGCCCCGCCAATACGCGGCGCAACGAACCACACAATAGGCTCAGGCAGTCACCTATCCTTTCACCCCGCTGATGACGATGCCTTGAATGAAGTAGCGCTGGGCCACAAAGAACACGATAATGCAGGGTGCAATCACCGCCAACGAGGCAGCCATATACCAGTGCTGGGGCGTGCCGCCGAAGGGGGTGCGAAACATGGAGAGCCCCAGCGACACGGGAAACTTCGCGTTGTCGTTGATATAGATGAGGGGCCCCTGGAAGGTATTCCAGTGGAAAATGAAGGACATGATGCCGACGGCGCCCAAGGCCGGCTTGGAAAGGGGCAGAATGATGCGCCACCAGATGCCCAAGCGGCTGGCACCCTCAATGTAGGCCGACTCGTCATACTCGCGCGGAATGCCCAAATAGAACTGCCGCAACAGGAAAATCAGGTACGCGCTGCCCAGCCAAGCGGGTACGATCAACGGATTGTATGTGTTGAGCCAAGGACCCGGCAACTTGGAAAACAGAATGTAGGTCGGGATGATCGTGACCTCGGCGGGCACCATCAGGGTAGCTAGGACCATCAGGAACAGAAAGTTGCGTCCCGGCGCTCGTAGTCGGGCGAATCCATAGGCGATGAACGAGTTGGACAACATCTCTCCCACCACCACCATCCCGGCAAAGTACAGGGTGTTGCCAAAATAGGTGGTGAAGGGATTGAACGTCAGGGCGTCGCGGTAGTTGTGCCACTGAGCCTTGGCCGGGAACCAGTTGGGCGGGATCTTCAGGGCCTCGATTTCTTCCTTCAAGCTGGTGGACAGCATCCAGAACAGGGGGAACAGCACGACCGTCAAGCCCAGTACCAAGACTGCCGTGGAAATGATCGCCATCATCCGCTCTTGGCCACGGATGGTCAGGTTACGGGAACCTGTCTGGCTGGTTTCCGCCGCGATCGGGGGGGAGAAGGCCTGTTCTGTCATGGGAGACCTGGATGCAGGGAGTGGTGGGCGCTCAAATCAGATCCTCGTCTCCGGGCGCCTCGTAGTACACGGCCCGACGCGACATCCGCAACGCGAAGATGGTCAGAATCAGGATGATGATGAACAGGAGCCAGGCTTGGGTGGAGGCATACCCGAAGCGATAGCGGCGGAATGCATTCAGATACAGGTACAACACGTAGAACATGGAGGCATAGGCCGGGCCCCCAACCCCTCCGCTTACGATGTAGGCCGGGGTGAAGATTTGAAAGGAACCGATCATCCCTGTGATGAAGGTAAAGAGAATCACGGGGGAGATCATGGGCAGGGTGACATTGATCAGGCGTCGGAATGCGCTGGCGCCATCGATGCGCGCCGCTTCGTAGAGGGCCGTGGGCACTCCCTGCAGGCCGGCCAGGTAAATCAGCATGGAGGCTCCGAAGCCCCACAGGCTCATCAGGACAAAGGAGGGGACCACCCAATTGGGATCAAAGAACCAGCGGGGTCCCTTGATCCCCAGTGGAATCAGACCTTCTTCCCCCGCCAACAGGGCGATGAGATAGTTGAAGATCCCAAAGCTGGGGTTGAGCAGCCATTGAAAGAGGAAGGCCACCGCTACACTGCCGGCGATCAGGGCCGGAATGTAGTACAGGGTGCGGAAGACTCCCAGGAAGGGCACTCCTTTCTGGTTGAGCATCAAGGCCATGACCAGCGACACGACGATCCCCAGCGGCACGGCCAGCAAGGTGTAGAGACCGGACACGCGCAGAGACTTGTAGAAAATGTCGTCCGTCAGTAGCCGGGCATAGTTGTCAAGGTTGATCCACGTCGGCGGATCGGCGACGTTGTACTCCGTGAAGCTGAGGAAGAGAGAACCCAGAATGGGGCCGCCCCGGAACAGGATCAGCCCGATTATCCAAGGGGTTATGAAAAACCAGAACCACAGCGCCTCGGTGCGCGCGAGCTTCCTTTTGGGCAGTATATTCAACATGGTTATGTGGACAGGGTCAGCCCGCACTGTTGGTGGGACTGGCCGAGAATGCCACTATGGTACCACGTTCGGTTCGCACATAGACCCGGCCATTGGCAACGACTGGAGCGCTACGCGCCAGATTCATGGGATCGGATCGCCAAACCTCCTCGCCGGAACGCAGGTTCAGAGCCACGACCTGGCTGGCCTGACCCAGGCGGATGATCGTGTACAAATAGGCGCCGGAGATGCAAGGCAGAGAAACGAAGTTCAACGCGGCATAGCTCCACAGGGGAGCGCCATCCTGCAAGTCATAGGCCGTCAGCGTGTGGGTGGACTTGCCGAATGCCAGGTTGGAGGTGGCTCCGCCAGGCACCACCGATGTGGCGTTCCCCGCCGTGCGCCATAGCACATCGCCCGTTTCCGCGTCCAGGGCCACGAGATCCGATCCAGAGGCGATCAGAACGCGGCCATTCCGCACGACCGGAGCGAAGAAGAGCGTCGGCTCCTGGCCGGTGAAACGCCATTGTTCCGCTCCTGTAATGAGATCCACGGCATAGGTATGGGTGAAATCGGCAATATAGGCCAGGTTCTTTCCCGCCGCCGCGGAGGAAGCCACAGGCTCTGTCAGGGGCAGTTGCCATTCGATCTGACCGGATTTGGGATTCAGGGCATAGAAGACTTGCGCGCTGGCGACTAGCACCTTGTCTCCGGCCCAGAGAGGAGAGGTGACATGCCCTCCAAGGTTCTGATGCACGCTCCCCACTTCGGGGAATTGAAATTGCCACTGCTTGGCTCCGCTTTGTGCGTCCAAGGCAAAAAGAAATCCCTTGTCGCCCGATTCCGCTCGCACAAAGACCTGGTTGTCGTGGATCAAGGGGGAAAGAAAGTAGCCTGGCAGCCGGATTTCCCAAGCCGCCTCTGAAGACGTGGCCGGAAACACGTGGAGGCTGGCTTCGCCATCGGCATAGACCAACCCCTCGGCATAGGAGACAGGACTGACAAACTCGCCGCTCTCCGGGATCGGGATCTCACGTTCCACGCGGAGTGGCGGTGCAATCTGCGCCTCTGCCTCGCGGGTGCGTCCCCTATTGCCGCCCTCGAGGCGCCAGTCGCTTTGGGGGACGGAATTGGCCATGGTGGGGGCTGGAGTGGTGCAACCCGCCAGCAGACCGGTCAGGCCCACTATGGCCCAGAGGCAGGCGAAGGTCAGAGCGCGCCGTGAATTGAATTGCATAGGCAATGCCTCATCTTACAATGGTCCGACGGGACACAAGCCTGCCGAGTTTCGTGCTTAAGAAGCCTCAAGCGTCCGCGTCTTGCCCGACGTGGGGTGGCAGATTGCAGAGAACCTGGCCGCTCCCGGTGCAAGAGGGGATTCCGGGGCGACCGTGCGGAGGATGCCCTGTAACATTCTCTTGTCGGGCCCCGGTGCACCGGGGCCGGAGGCGAGGAATTCGGGCAAAATGGCCGAGTGCATCGGGATTATACATAAATACATGCTAGGTTCCCTCCGAAGAACGGCAGGTGTTTCCCGGGTCGGTTGAAAAGGTCTCAGAGGATCCCAACTTCTATTCAAGGTCATGTCACCACAGGGCAGGCCTCTGTCGGAGGAAGGCCCTGCATACAGAGAGAGGTGCACCGGCACCAATGCGGATGGCCTACTTGCTACGGTCGTCTTCCCGGTCCGTTGCCATGGGGGGTACATAGGAGAGATCCGAGATCTCCTGCCACAGATCTGCGTTCATGGCCAGATTGATTGCCTGCAGTGATTCCTCCAGCTGATCTGTATCTCGAGCGCCAATGATAGGTGCGGTGACTCCGGGGTGCTGCAGCACCCAGGCTACCGCCAGCGTAGCCGGGGCCACCTCCCGTTGCTGGGCGAACCGGGCGAACCGGGCTGCGATTTCAAAGTGCGCCTTGTCGGCATAGCGGGCCTGATACATGGTGTTGACGGCCAACCGGGATTCCGGGGGCCTCTCCTCAAAAGTGTATTTGCCGGAGAGCAGGCCCCCTGCCATGGGACTGTAGGGGATGACGCCCAGGCTCTCCGCCTGAGCCAAGGGCAGAATCTCGACTTCGGCCTGTCTCTTGAGCAGATTGTACATGGGCTGGATGCACTCAAAGCGAGACAGACTCTCCCGGGCGCTCACGCCCAAGGAAAGGGCTATTTGCCAAGCAGCCCAGTTGCTCACGCCCAAGTACAGGACCTTGCCGTCCTGGACCAGACTGTCCAGCGCGCGCATGACTTCCGGGATCGGCGTAAAGGGATCAAAGTGATGCACGAAGTACAGATCGATGCGATCCGTATCCAGACGACGCAAGGAGTTCTCCACTTGCATGCGTACATGACGGCGGGACAGGCCCTTGTCGTTGCCGTGGTCGCCCACGGCCGAGCAGACCTTGGTGGTCAGGACGATGTCATCCCGCACGGGCTTGATCAGCTGACCTAGGATTTCTTCCGACCGACCTCCCGCATAGGTGTTGGCACAGTCGAAGAAGTTGATGCCGAACTCTCGGCAGCGATGAAACATGCAGGCCGACATGGCCTCGTTGGCTATGTCGCCAAAGGACATGGTGCCGAAGCAGAGTTCCGAGACGTGTATGCCGGTGCGGCCCAGTAGCTGATATTTCATGAAGAGAGTTCCTGTGTGCAAGGAGAAGCGTTACGGAGGCAAGTATCCCAGAGAGCGGAGTGTGTGGGCAAAGGTTGCGTGGCGCCAACCGTTGTTTCCCTGTATCTGTACCGGACAGGGAACGGTTGTGTCAAGGTCTCCACAGAACTCAATGCCGTGTACCACTCTGGTTCTAGCCTTCGTAGTCTCGATCCTCTCGATTTTCTTCCGCTAATTTGTCGCGGAACCAGCCGGAGGAAGACGACGTGAATTTCGTAATCCTTGGTCCAGTCGGATTGAGTCGTCTGCGGCATACGAACAGATGACTGCCCGATTGACACCCACTATCCCTAGGCTGCGCAAGCGCGGGAACAGGAATCAGGATCCGGAACTGTGGCAGTCTTGCCGAGGAATCAGGGGTAACACAATATGGGACGGGTGGTCCCTAGCGTGATAAATGATCTGATCGGCCCGATGGAATCTGCGTTCGGTCCCGAGAGCGCCGCCAGTATTGGGGTTCACGTCAAAGCGCGGAAAGTTGCTGCTGCTGATGTCGACTCGGACTTGGTGTCCTGCCTTGAACAGATTGGAGGTGGGATACAGGGAGAATTCCAGCGAATGGATCCGGTCTTTCTGCATCGGCTCCGGTTCGGTCCAGCTGTTGCGGTAGCGAGCGCGCAGGATGGAGTCCGTCAGGTTGATGGCCAGTCCCTCGGGATAATCCGCGCATGGTGGAATGACCTCGATCAGCTTGGCGGTAAAGTCGGTATCCGGCACCGAAGAGGAAACATGGAGCTGGACCTTCACCGGCCCCGTAATCTCCATGTCGTGCAGCAGCGGCCTTGAGGTGAAACTCAGGACGTCACTGCGCGCGTTGAGGGGCAGGCGGTCATGACAACCGAAGAAACGGGCGTCCCCGCGCTGATCAAAGGCACCAGGTTCCATGATGGGCTCGGCGGCCGATATGCCGCCTCCGATGGTAGGCACTGGATCTCGGGGATCAAAGGTGAAATGACTGGCGCTGGCGGGGTCAGAGGGGACATCCTGGGTCAACTGTCCATCCGCTTGCAGGTACCAGGGCGTGAATTGGGTGTCGGGCAAGGGAAAGTTCGCCTCGGACCGCCAATGGCCTCCATGGTGCAGTCTTCCTGCATAATTTCGTCTGTCGTCGCCGGAACCCATGACAAAGATGCGTACCGGCTGACACTCCGTGAACTCGGTGTGCATGCCCTTCAGGAAATGATCAAACCAGGCCAGGCGCAGGTCGTGATAGTGAATATGGGACTCCGTGCCGAAATCCACGGAACCGGCAAAGGTCTCCTCCCAGCCTCCATGGGTCCATGGCCCCATCAACAACATCTGCCGGGACCGCTTGCGCTTGGACAGCGCAACGTAATTCTCGCAAGTGGCGCGGGCATAGGAGTCATACCAGCCTCCTATGTACAGGGTGGGCACATCGGCATGTTCCGCGTAGTGGCGAGCGATATCGTAGCCGCGCTGGTGCCAGTAGCGGCCATAGTCGCCCTGAGTCAGGATATCGATCACCCACTGCTCGTAGGAAGGCAGCAGGCGCAGAGCCGACACGCCCTTCCGGAACGGCGTTCGACCGAACCACTCCCCTACATTGGCATAGGCTTCCTGCAGCAAGGCACGCAGGCCGGGATCGGCCAAGGCCGCTTGGCTAGTGGTCGCCATCCGAAAGGCGTAGACAATAAAACGCTGTTCAAGGGCGCCGTTCTGGCGCATTGAGGCATGGTAGTAGCTGGAGGCCCCCACGGCCACAATCATGGTTTTCAGATGGGGCGGGTCCAGAGTGGCCAAGGCCGACTGATCACTGCCGCAATAGGATCCTCCCATCGTGCCCACCCGACCGTTGCACCACGGCTGGGTAGCCAGCCATTCCACGGTGTCATAGCCATCGGGAGCTTCCTTGGCAAATGGATACCAGTCGCCTTCGCTGGCAAATCGACCCCGTACATCCTGAATTGCGCATACATAGCCCCGTCGGGCGAAATATCGTCCCATGTTGACATTGCCTGGGGCTGCCTTGTCATAGGGGGTGCGTTCCAGCAAGACCGAAAAGGGCCCGGGCGCTGCAGTCCCGTTGATCGCGGGGCGGTAAATGTCTGTCGCGAGCAGGACGCCATCTCGCATGGGTGTCTTGGTGTTGGGCATGGTCTGGACGGTCCAGCTCTGGGCCGACCCCTCATATGAATGGAGCATGGTGCAAGGTTCCTGATGCGTGAGACAGCGGGTTCGGGGCGTTGTCCGTTGAAATCCAATTTGACTTGGCCTTGGCCTGCAAGCCCCCAGGAGCCCATGTACAGCCTCCTAGACAGGAACCACGGCACAGTATTGTAGCCACGTCTTGTGCAGATCGGACCTTGGGATGGCTTCCCAAAGACACGGGACTTGATAGAATGTATCAAGATGCACTTCTTGCTTGTGCAAGATCCCCCCTTTGGCCCATGATTCCAACAACGCTCGATGCAGATGGCGGCTAGTGCGGAACGGATTGGTGCGATATGCGTACGCTATCTATCGGAACTATGGACCTTGTGTCATCTAACACCTCGGTTCACACCGGTAGGTCTCTGGCCTCAAAAAGATCTGAAATGGCAAGGCTGATGTGGTTGTACGGTTACGCCTGATCGATCTGCACTTGGCAGATTCCTTGAGTAGCAAGCAGAGCGGAAACTCCCCTTGTGGTTTGTACTGAGGACGGTACTGGCGCGCTGAATCGCTACCAGGGATTCTCATGGTTGAAGTGCTGGCCTATACTCAGCCCAATCCCGCCTTGCAGGCAGGCGACGCTCCGCATGGTGGCGATGTGCCACGGATCTGGCAGGGAAAAAGCACCTTCGCCGCCAATCTCATGGAATTCGCGGCGCGCCTTTGTTACGCGAGCACGGCGCGTATGGGGACTTCCCCCTCCTTCATTTCCGCTCGAGTCCGAGAAGGGCACGAGGACATCATTGAGCACGTGGCGGTCACGCTGCGCTGGACCGACACCGATAAACCTGCCCAGTGGCGCATGGCAAGCCGGCACTGCGAGGTTTCCCCGATCGGCGATCGCGCATGGGTGGTCACGGGCAATGCCCGGGTATGGCTGAATTTTTTCAAGGAAGGCATTGCCTTGGAGGCTCTGCCCTTGGTTCGGCAGATAGCTCCGGAAGTCTATGCCGAGTTGCCAGCAACGGAGGAGCCCGTTCTGTCGCTGCCAGAGCCCACGGAACCCACCGACAAGCTACTGGTGGAATTGGCCGCCTACGAGGCGGAACCCTTGCGTGTGACGCTACTGGGGTATACCCAGCCACAGCTGCCGGACATTGAAATGGCAACGGACCATGGCACGGCCTGCTTCCTTTTCGAAGGCGTCAGCCGCGCCTGTTCCCATCAGCTGGTACGTCATCGGCTGGCTAGCTTCAGCCAAGAATCGCAGAGATACGTGGACCTGCAAAAGGGGGGATGGAAGGCGGTGATGCCCCCTCGCGTCCAGGCGCGGCCTGAGGCGCAGGCCCTGCTGGACCAGTCTTGGCAGCAAATACAGGAGAACTATCGGGCTCTGCGAGCCTTGGGCATTCGCAAGGAAGACGCCCGCTTTCTCTTGCCCAACGCGGCGGAGACCCGAATTGTCACGGCCATGAATTTTCGCGCCTGGCAGCATTTCCTGTGGTTGCGGGCCGTGGACAAGGCAGCCCAGTGGGAAATACGGCGCATGGGTCTGCAGGTGCTGCGGCAGCTGCACGCCGTGGCTCCGGAAGTCTTCCGCACCCACAAGGAGGCCTATGAGGCTCAATTGGCCAAGGATAAAAATTGACTTCCGCTCCGTTCAGGGTGAACACCAGGTCGCGCAACGAGACATCTCCAGAAGCTCCAGAGACAAGCAAAGAGCAGGGATCATGTTTTTGTTCATCTCGCATACAGCTTGAGAGGCAATCCGAAGGGGATGATGTTTTCCTGATTCCCTTGTCCATGATGCGACGTGCGCCATGTTCGGTCAAGGTGTCTGTTTTCTGTCTGAAAAAAATCTGAAAAAGATCAAGATTCCTGCCGCAAGGACGCCTACACTCCCTGCATCGCATTGACAGTGTTCTGCGGAGAATCTCTTGTGGTTATGCTGACTGAAGTCCAGATCCTGAATCTGCTTCTACTGGCAGGAATTGTGATCTACCTGGTGTTCTCTGGACCGTAAAGAGACCCGCCACGCCCCAAAACCCGTGATGGCGAAGTCTGCGGCGTTGACCACCGGCAAGCTGGCGCCTGGGTTGCTCGCGCAACTGCTCGCGCGGTTGCCCACCCCGGACGCGGGGCTGATCGTAGGTCCCGGTATTGGCGAGGATGCCGCGGTACTTGATCTGGGCCAGGCACCGGATCAGTGGGTGGTGGTCAAGAGCGATCCCATTACTTTCGCGACGGAACTCATAGGACACTATGCGCTCCATGTATGTGCCAACGACCTAGCGGTGACCGGGGCGGTGCCGCGGTATTTTTTGCCCACTGTGTTGTTGCCGGCGGGAACCTCGACCGTCGAGGATGTCTGCTCCATCTTCGAGTCCTTGGTGCAGGCCTGCGCCCCGCTTGATGTCTGCATTGCCGGTGGTCATACCGAAGTGACGGATGCAGTGTCTCGGCCGGTCGTGGTGGGATCCCTTCTGGGTACCGTGTCTCGCGATCACATGGTCACCAGCGGTGGAGCGAATCCGGGCGACAAAGTGCTGCTAGTGGGACAGTGGCCGGTGGAAGCCATTAGCCTGATTGCCCGCCAAAAGAGACAGGAACTGTTGGCGCTGGGGTGGGCGGAATCCGAATTGCGGCACGCGGCCAATTATTTGTTCGACCCCGGGATCAGCATTCTGGCGCCCGCCCACGCGGCCGCGGCCTCCGGATGGGTCACGGCCATGCACGACCCCACCGAAGGTGGCGTCATGACGGCCATCGCGGAAATGGCGCAGGCCAGCGGCGTGGGAATGCAGGTGGATCTGGATGCACTGACAGTCTCTCCCCTGGCTCGTCGTCTGTGCCGCGCCTTTGGGTTGAACCCGCTGGGCGCCATCGCATCGGGCAGCCTGCTCTGTACCGTGGCACCGGAAGACGGCCCTGTCTTGCAACGGGTCCTTACCGATCTGGGCTGGCCGGTACGCGAAATCGGCACGACCACCGATGCCCCCGGAACGCTGGTGGCGATCCAGGCAGGTGAGCCAGTGCCCTGGCCCCACTTCGTCGCCGATGAGATAACCCGGCTTTGGAATTGACCTAAGGTCAATCCAAGTCGGAAATGGTTTCCTCCACGAGGTGGTCCACCACCTGCTTCAGATCGCCTGTGTCTCGATAGACCGCCAGTTGCCGGTCGGCGCTGGTGCCGACTTCCAGAATGCGGTATATCTCCTCGATGTGTCGCTTGCTCTCAAGCTCGCCGATCTCCTCGTCCAGCATCGCCAGCAGGTCCCGAATGGCCGTGCGTGCGGAGATCTCTTCCTTGTTGCCCAAGTCCACAAACTTGCAATCCAAGCCCTGTAGGGAAGCCCGCCACTTGTTCTCGTTGATCAGGTCGCTCTTGTAGAGCCGGAAGGATACATTCTGGGATCGCAGCTTCCAGACCCACAGCACCAAGGCCTGAAAGAGGGCGGCAATGGCCACGCTTTCCTTGATACGCGGGCAAATGTCCGAGATGCGGAACTCCAGAGTTGGAAAGGCATGATGCGGACGCACATTCCACCAGATCTTGCTGGCATCCGGGATGCAGTTGGTTTGGATCAGGGTCCGGATCAAGGCTTCATAGGCCGCCCAGGAATTGAGTATGTCGGGGGTGCCGCTGCGCGGAAAGCCCTCTCCAATGTGCACGCGGTAGCTCTTCATGCCGGTATCCAATCCCGACCAGAAGGGACTGCTGCCGGTCAGGGCCAGCATATGGGGCAGGAAATACCGGGTGATGTTCATCACGTCAATCAGAAAGTCCTTGTGGCTGATGCCGATGTGTACATGCATGCCCCAGATCAGCATCCGCCGGGCAATGATCTGATATTCGTTGGCAATCTGACGGTATCGTTCGTACGGAGAGATTTCCTGCACGTCCCATCGGCTGATGGGATGGGTGCTGGCTGCCACCATCCTCCAGTTCTTTTCGCTGGCCAGATCCCGGATGTACCTGCGCTGACTCTGCAGCTCCTTCAGAATATCGTCTGCAGTATGGCAAATGCCGGTCCCCACTTCCACCATGGACTGGTGCAGTTCCGACATAATCTCGCGGCCATAGACTTCCAATTGGCTCTGGGCGTGGAAATGGGAGATGATGGATTGCAGCTCCCGGGATTCGGGATCGACAATCTGGTATTCCTCTTCGACGCCAATGGTCAGCGCGGGACGGCTTAGCATGTGCAACCCTCTTCCGTGGTGTCCGCCAGGTAGTCAATGACCGCATCGAGGGATTCGTCACTCTCCTGCCAGATCCGCAGCTGATGGTCCGCGCAGGATCCGTATTCCGCGATTTCGAAGCACCTTTCAAGGTGGTGCAAGGTTCCCAGGGCATCCGCCTGCGCGTCCAGCAAGGAACTCAGCTCCCATATCAGACGTGGCAGCGGCACCTCCTGCTCCTTGCCAAAGTCGATAAGACGACCTTCCACGCCATAGCGCAGCGCCCGCCACTTGTTTTCCATGATCAACAGGCGATCATAGGGGCGAAACTGCATGTTGCGCAGGCGCAGGTCGGCGCACCACCCCACCATACATTGCAGCAGGGCCGCGATGGTCACCAAGTCATGCAGCCGGGTGATGGCGTCACAAATACTGAACACCATGGCCCCTTCCTTTTTGTCCCAGCGCACATCCCAGCGTATGTCGTCGTCGGACTTGATGCAATGGGTGTCTACGAGAGTGTGGAAGAAATCGTTGTATTCTCCAATGCCGGAGAAATACGGCGGCAAGCCGGTGCGCAGCAGCAAGTCGCGCAAGACCTGTCGATAGCTCTTGAGGCCGGTTGATGCCCCGTTCCAGAAGGGGGAGCTAGCGCTCAGACAGAGCACGTGCGGCAACAGGTAGCGGACGCTGTTCATCACACTGATGGCCAGATCATGGTCTTCAATGCCCACGTTGATGGTGGTGGAGTAAATCTGCAACTGGCGGACAACGGTGTTGACCTCCTCCGCCTGGTCGCTGTACCAGTTGAAAATCCGGGTGTGTTTCTGGGGATCGCCGTTGGGGTAGGTGCCTGCCACGGCCACCCGGCAACCCTTGCTGTGTAGGTGCGCAATGATCTGGTGGCGCTGGTCGTGCAACGTCCGGGCCAGGCTGGACACGTCTTGATGATAGTCGTGCCGCAGATACTGGGCAGCTCCCGCCAGATCCGCCTGCCGCTCCTTTTCGGTCTCTTCGTTGTAGATGACCAAGGGCTCCCGATCCGTAAACTGATGGAGATAGCCGAGCAATTGGCGAGACTCCCGATCGATGATGGGATATTCCTCGTTCACCCGCAAGCGCAGGGAAGGTTTTTGTAGCAAAGGGTCCGCTCCTGTGTCTCAGACGGGAAAATCGTCCTCTGGTGGGTCCTCCAAGTCGTAGCCGAATCCTTCCATGCCGGCTTGTGCATCGCGGAATTCAAGGGGAAATTCAAAGCGTACCGCATCCAGCACCACCAGATCCTGGCCCCGTCCTGTGGAAACGCGCGTGGTGCAGGTATAAGTATCCGCGGGTTGGGAATCCTTGAGATGCAGCGTGGCGTCCAGGAAGGTGTCGTCATAGGCCACGTAAGAGACGCTGATGTTCTCCGTGTTGTCGGAATTCCAGATCTGAATGTCGATGTTGGGCAATTCTGCAGGCAGGGCGTCCAGCTGCAAACGAAACCACAGGCGGGTCAGATCCGGATAGGGGTACAACACTATCTTGCGCACGCGCAGAGGTTGGTCGGAGTCTTGGATGAAGTGGATGGAACTCAAGGCAGTCCAGCTTATATTCTGGGCTTGGAAGGCAATGCAAGGATTCAATGAATCGATTTCAGTATGGAACAGCCCCCATGTCAGGACTTGCCGTCAAGGGGCGGGGTGGAAGCGGCAGGCCAAGCCTGCCGGTGGGCGTGCTGGAGTCGCAACAGGTCCATCAGGCCACGATCCCGATGGCGACTGAGCGCCGCCCCAGACTGATCTCCATAGGCCTGCAGGACATTCCGGATGATGGTTTCACGGATTTCCGCATCTAGGCGCGGTGTGCCCAGTTGGGCCCAGCGCGCCGGATGGCTGTCTCCCAGATGCGCCAGGTATCCTTCGATGCCAGCGGCACCGCCGGCCAGATGGTAGGTGAGAAAGGGTCCCATGAGGGCCCAGCGCAGACCAGGACCGTAGGTGACGGCGGCATCCACCTCTTCGGCCGTGGCAATGCCTTCGGAGAGCAGATGCACGGCCTCGCGGAACAGGGCCGAAGTCAGGCGATTGGCAATGTGTCCCTTGACTTCCTTCTTGACTCGGATGGCATGCTTGCCTACGTGCTGGTAGAACTGCAGGGCCCACGTCACCGCCTCGGGGGCGGTCCGGCAACCGGCAACCACCTCCACAAGGGGCAGCAAGTGCGGTGGATTGAAGGGATGGCCCACCAGCACTCTTTCGGGATATTGGCAGTTCGCTTGGATATCGGAAGGCAGCAGGGCCGAAGTGCTGGAACAGACGATGGTGGAAGGGTTCAGCCAAGACTCCAGCTGGGCCAGCAGGCGTTGCTTGGCCGCCAGATCTTCCGCTATGGCTTCCTGCACGAAGTCCACTTTTGGATTTGCAGCCTCCAGACGGGAGGTGCACTGGTAGCGACCTTCACGGGTAGGCGATCCCAGATGTCGCAAGACTGCCAGATTGCGGGTCACTGCGGTACCCGCCACCTTTGGGGAGACATGGGGGTCTACCATCTGCACCTGGAGTCCGCGCCACGTGAAATATGCGGCCCAGCTTGCTCCGATGGTGCCGGCTCCCAACACCAGTGCTCGTTTGACTTGCTTGGGATCAACGAGAATGTTCATGTTCCTTCCCAAGCCTGTGGGCCACGACAACAGGTTATGGCAACAGAGGTGAAATGGCAGTCTCCGTTGCAAGCGTGTTCTGCTGGTCGACGCCACGGGGCCACGTCCAGAATTCTCGCCTGCCAATCGAAACGAATCCGGATCAGCGTCACTGCCTGCTGCATGAAATGTCCGCGATAGCCGAAAGCATCCGCGTCTGAATCGCTCTGGGGGCTGAGGGAGGGACAGGGACGGTCATGATGCGCTCCTTGGGGATCACGCTTGACATGCGGCCATACCGCAGCCATCCGGGGCGCATGCTGGGACATACATGTGCCCTTGGACCCGCCGGATGGAGCGAGAGCGCTGGAGGAGTGTGCTCGCGGATATCATGAAAGTCCATGAGTATGCCGCCCACCCCCAATTCCGCGATAGCTTCAAAGTGCGCCGTAGAGGTTCGGGGACAATGCCACCAAGCCGCCCAGCAAAGCCAAGAAGGTCAGGAAAACACCGACTATCCAGAGGATCAGATCCTGGCGCAATTCGCTCATATCCTGGGTCAATCGGCTTAGATCCCGCTTTTAGTGGCGAACTACGACCAGTCCGGAATGCGAGGCGCCACGATTTCCGCCTAGGCATCGTCCATGCCGGCATTCCACAGTTCGCCCAACGTTGTCCTGTTGATCATCTCCCTGTCTCCGCTTCCTGGTGGGGAGACATCCGTTCCGAATCCTCGTCGGGTACGACACAGCCGCTCGCAGGGTCTGTTTGTCAATAGGCGTCCCTGAAGGACAAGGCCGCCCACGGACGAGACTACTCTAGCACACGCGACCTAGGCCTAGGCCGCCAGTTCCGTTTTCGTCATCCTGTAATTGGATCTACAGATCCGTTGCCTAGGCGGAGACCAATGATTTCTTCTCCAGAGCCACTGGTTGTACGGTCTTCCCCATCGGGACCGTCAGCCCACAGTTGCTTGGCCGATTTCATCGTTGCCGATTCCGCGGTCAGTTCCCTTATGGCCTCTCGGATGTTCTTCTCTCAACGACAGGGCAAGCCGACAGTCATTGCCCTGCTTGATACGGAGACTTGTTTCCGATCGCGGAATTTTGATCCTTGTTACAGAGCAAGATGGTTTGGACATCGGCTTCCGCAGGGTAGGCGCACAAAACATCAGCCTGTTTTGGCCTTGTATCAGTTCTGGCACGGACATTGCGCTGTATTGGGTACCCAAAGATCGGGCCGGCCAAAGGATCCTTGGATTTCTTCTGTGCACGTTGTTCTGTTGCACCTCCTGCCTCGGGAATCGAGTACTATGAGGATCAGGCTGTTCCGTCCGGAGCGGACCAGAGAAAGAGCCGTGTTCATGTCCACCCAAGAACTCTCCTATCACCTGATCACCTTGGGCTGCCCCAAGAACGAGGCCGACAGCCGCGGCATGGATATGCTGTTGCGCGCGGCAGACTTTCAGGAGACTGCCGATGCCGCGACGGCAGATGTAGTGGTCGTCAACACTTGCGGCTTTCTGCAGGCGGCCGTACAGGAATCCCTGGAAACGCTGCAAACCCAGGCCGCGCGGATCCGGCCGGACCAGACCCTGATCGCTGCAGGGTGTCTGGCCCAGCGGGAAGGAAAACTGATCTTGGATACCGTGCCCCGGGTGCAGGGTTTGCTGGGCACGCGCCGTTGGATGGACATTGTGCCTCTGGTGCAGACCTTGCGCCAAGGGACACAAGGCCGCAGACAGGAGGCCTACGCGCTGCTGGGCGATCCGGAGACCCCAGATCCACTGTCCACCACAAAGCACAGGCTGCCCGCGGGCAGCGCCTACCTGAAAATCTCGGATGGCTGCAATGCCCCTTGCGCCTTCTGCACCATTCCATCTTTCAAGGGCAAGTTGCGTAGCCGGAAAATGGCGTCCTTGCTGGCCGAGGCGCAGGCATTGGTGCGGGACGGGGCTCGGGAGCTGGTGATCGTGGCCCAGGATACGACCGACTACGGCCGGGATGGGCAGAAGCCGAATTCCCTGCCCATGCTGTTGCAGCAGCTTTGCCGCCGTAGCGGCGAGGATCTGGCTTGGGTGCGGCTCATGTACGCCTATCCTGGACATGTAACCCCTGCGTTGGTGGAAACCATGGCGGCAGAGTCCCGCATAGTGCCCTATCTGGATATTCCCCTGCAGCACGGAGACACCGATGTGCTGCGCCGCATGCGACGACCGCATCGGCTGGAACAGGTGTGGGATCATGTGAAGCGTTTGCGGACGGCGATGCCGGAGATAGCCCTGCGCACCACCTTTATCGTGGGTTTTCCAGGCGAGACGGAGCAGGAGTTCCGGAATCTGCTGGATTTTGTCCAGGCCGTGGAGTTTGACCGGGTAGGGGCGTTTCAGTTCAGTCGCGAACCGGGAACCCCCAGCCATGATATGCCGGATCAGGTGCCGGCCGAGATCAAGGAAGAACGCTGGCATCGTCTCATGGCGATTCAGCAACCCATCAGTTTGGCCCGGAACCAGGCCCAGATAGGCAAGCGGCTGGATGTATTGGTGGAAGGCCTGGGCGCAGACGAAGAGCAACGGCCGGTTCTGCTGGGCCGCAGCTACCGAGACGCTCCGGAGGTGGACGGCCTGGTCCTGATTCCGGATGCTCCGTCAGCCAATCCGGGCGACCTGCTGTCCGTGCATATCACCGGGGCCATGCCGTACGACCTGATTGGAGAAACGTTGTCTCCAATGACCTTCGCTTCAGGTCCGTGACCGGGCCCTGTTCCATCTCGCGGGCGGTGGGACATTCCCTACTTGACGATTTGCCAAGGTGCCTCGATCGCGTCATTGTCCTCTTCCGGCGCGGTGGCTTCGGCGGCTTGGTGCGTTTTGCCCTGCTTGGCCGCGGCCACGGCTTCCGGTGGCGAGAAATGAATCATCAGGTGTGGGCAGACAATCAGGACCAGAAACAAGTCGTCTATCGGCAGGCCAGGCATCAGATCGAAGGGCAGGAAGTAATACACCAGGCTCAGAAATGGCAACAGGAACCTGACCCACGGCGAAACGGTGGACATCTTCATCAACCGCCATGCCACGCCCACGTTCCGCAGGATGCCAGGCAGAAAGCTCAAGGGTACATTCTTCATTGTTGCGAACTCCACTTGAATGGCTGTCAGTATACTCCGGGCCCCTGTGCTGTCAAGGGACATGCCTTGCGACTTGACGGGAGATGTCTGCGATCTGCGAGGGCGTTCCCTGCTTGACAACTTGTCGGAGTCTCAACCGTGTCACTCTCCGCTTCCGCCCAAGCGGTCCGCATACCCTGCTGGGCCACGGCTTTCCGGTGGCAAGCGATACATCATCGGTTGTGGACATATAATTAATCAGGGTTAGGCTCCAGTCGTCTGCGGGGCAGGCCGGGCATCAGATCCCAAATGGGCAAGACGCGGTACCACAGACTCGAAACCAGAAACCGGATCCACGGCGAGACGGTGGGCATCCGCCGCTATGCCTGGCTTCACGGGATGCCAGGCATGAAACTCAAGCGTGCCCCACGCACACCAGTGTATCCCATGTCCCTGTATGGCCGCGGAGGTAGGTAGACGTGCCCACCACGTTGAAGATGTTGCAGGATCATTCCCCTCTGATGTTGGAGATCATTGGGGAAATGCGCAGCGCTCGTGTCGAGACCGCGGGCGCGGAACGGGCGATCCTGCTGGCGACGGAACTGAGCAGTCCAGATTCGGTCCAGAGTGTACTGGAGGAGATACAGAACGAATATCCGCAGGCCCAGACAGCGCTGCAGACGCTGGCCAAGTTTCAAGGGGCTCAGCCGGAGGCACAGTTCACCCGCGCCTATGGGATGCTGGAGGTGATGGGCGATGAACAGCTCAAGGCCAAGGAACCTTGGCACAATCCACGCACTCTGACCGAACTGCTCTACTACTATGGGTTGATCGGACGGGGTTTTGAAGGGGCTGGCGCCAAGGCCCACCGCATCATCTATATTCCGTCCGATATCCTGGATCAGATTCCGCTGCCTTCCGAGGACGTGTCCGAAGGGGATATTCACATTCCCTATGCGCCGGCGCCATCCTGCCGGGAAGTGCTGGTCAGCACGGACGAGTTTCTCAACGACGTGGGTTCGGCCATTGGGTGCCTGGTCGGGGCTCCACTGCTTCTGGAAGGAAAGGACTTGGCTCAGCCGGATGCCGAACGACTGCAGGAAC
This sequence comes from Caldilineaceae bacterium, assembly GCA_963422415.1. Taxonomy (GTDB): domain Bacteria; phylum Chloroflexota; class Anaerolineae; order Caldilineales; family Caldilineaceae; genus Bin34. The sequence continues at coordinate 67,736 of OY729430.1, read as the reverse complement.
GGCTGTTGGCTCCTCCGGACACGCCTCTGTTGCGGGTCCGCTGGGCGCTCTTGCTGCATGTCTTGAACCGACTGCAGCTGTTCAAGCGTGAAAAGCAGAAAAACGACCAGCGGTTTGTGGCTCTGAACCGCAACCGGGCCAATGACTTTCTTGGCCAGACACGACACGTGCAGCGGCGGCGGATCTGGGACGCTTGGCGGGACTCGCCGGACTGGAGCGACTTGGAACGGCTGCCTGATCTGGAGCTGCACAATCGGGAACGCTGGCAACACAATTCCTTGGCGACCCGTAGCGCCTTCTTGGATTTTTGCCGGAACTTGCAGCCTACACGCTGGTACGCCCTGCCGGACCTTGTAGCCCTTCTGAAGGAGCACATGCCGGATTTCCAACGACCGGACGGCAACTACGATGACTGGTATATACGTCACCGGAAAGCCGACCGATTTGTTCGGGGCTTCAAGGATTGGGATCTGGTGGAAGGGGAGCTGGCCCGATTCTATTTGCTGGGCCCCATGATTTGGCTGGGGGCCCTGAAGGTGGCGGAACAGGGCCACAAGACGATGCTGTCCTTGACCCGGGACGGGGCTGTCTGGCAAGGCGCGGACTTGGCGTCGGCACGCGAAGAGGTACAGCCGCGGTTTGTCGTCCAGAAGGATTTTTCCATTGTGGCGCCCTTGGGACTGCCGCTGCGCCAGCGCATGAATATCGAGCAGGTGGCGTACTGGCAGCGTAGTTCCACCCAGTATGAATATCGCATCAATCAACGCAGCTTGAGTCAAGCCTTCGCGCGCGGCGTGACGGTGGACAGGGTTCTGGCGGGGCTGCGCAATGGCAGCCATGGTGTACCGCACACGGTGGAGGCCGCCATTCGTCAATTTGCAGACCAGCACGGTTTCCCTGATTCCCATTGACACTGTCCATGGGCAGATGCTACACTTTCGCCATGACGATCGGTTTTGCCCCGCTGGTTCGGGCGCGTAGGAGGTCTAGGCTGCCATAAGGGAATCTTCTTGGTTAGGAGCGCGGGCTGCAGCATGCCGTGCAAGTGGAGCTCTCCAACCGGAGAGCTTTTTGTTTATGCAGATAGGCGGGAAGGTGTATGAGCATGATACGCGTGGGCGTTGCGGGCGCCACCGGATACACTGGATATGAATTGCTGCGCATTTTGGCGCGCCATCCCCAGACGCAAGTGATCTGGCTGACCAGCGAACAAAACGCCGGACGCAAGTACAGCGAGGTGCTGCCCAGCCCCTGGGATCAGGAGCTGGTTACGTTGGAGGCGGCCTTGGCCCGGACTCCGGAAGTGGACGTGGTATTTATGGCCCTGCCCCACGCAAAATCCATTGCACCGGTCCGGGCCTTTCATGATGCCGGAGTCACGGTGATAGACCTGAGCGCGGACTACCGTCTGCCGGACAGGGATCAATATGCCCGTTGGTATGGCATTCCGCATACGGCCCCCGATCTGCTGCAGTCCGCCGTGTACGGCTTGTGCGAGGTCAACCGCCAGAACATTGTCGGATCCCGTCTGATTGCCAATCCCGGTTGCTATCCAACTTCCGTGAATCTGGCGCTGTATCCGCTGGCCAAGGCCGGTTGGCTGCAGCCCCAGGTCATCGTAGACAGCAAGAGCGGCGTGAGCGGGGCTGGCCGCAAGGCCCAGATACCCTATCTGTATGCCGAGGCCAATGAAAACATGAGCCCGTATAGCGTGGGGTATCGGCACCGACACATTGCCGAGATGGAACTGGTGCTGGGGCAGGCCAATGATCGGGTGCAGAAATTTGACATAACATTTGTGCCCCACTTGGCTCCCTTGACTCAGGGCATTCTGAGCACCATGTATGTATCCGTGCGGAACGGGGTATCCGAAGGGGACATCCGATCCCTGTATGCCGAAACCTACGCGGCGGAGCCCTTCATACAGATGCTGTCCCCAGAGACCTTGGCGTCCATTCGGCATGTCAGCCATTCCAATGGGTGTGCCATCAGCGTCACGCCGGTGCATCCCGACCGGTCCGACGCAACCAATTATGTTGTTGTGTCCAGTATAGACAACTTGATCAAGGGAGCCAGTGGGCAGGCGGTGCAGAACATGAATATCGCCTTGGGCCTCGCGGAAACCGCGGGTTTGTGGTAGTCTCGAGATCCCGTCTCGGTTCTCAGCCACCATGAGCGCATTCCCCGCTCCCATTGTCGTCAAGATCGGTGGCGCCGAACTGGACAACACGTCCTTTTTGCAGGAACTGGGGACCGCTGTCCAGGCGCTGCATCGCAGCGCGGACGGCGTCGTGGTGGTCCATGGTGGGGGCAAGACCATTGCCCACTACCAGCAAGCCTTGGGGCTGAAACCCAAGTTCCTGGACGGCTTGCGGGTGACAACGGCGGAGAGTCTGGAAGTGGCCGAGATGACGCTGAGCGGCCTGTTGAACAAGCGGCTGGCGCGGTGTCTGACCGCCGCCGGTCTGCTGGCCTGTGGCATTTCCGGCGTGGATGACGGCATGGTACAGGTCTCGCGGATGACGCATCCCCAAGGCGACCTAGGGCAGGTGGGGCAGGTCGCGGAGGTGAACCCCCGGCTGCTGCAGCTGTTGCTGGCGCACGGATACGTGCCGGTGGTCAGTCCGATCTCCATCGGATTGACTGATGGCCGCCCCTACAACGTGAATGCGGATCATGTGGCCATGGCTATCGCCGCGACATTGGCCGCGCCCCGCCTGGTCTTTCTGACGGATGTGCCCGGAGTCCATATCGCAGGGCGCATGGTGCGGGCCCTGACCGCTCCCCAAATCGAGGAGTGGATTGCGGAAGGCCTGATTCAAGGCGGCATGATTCCCAAGGTGCGCAGCGCCCTGCAGGCCGTGCAGCAGGGCGTGGTCAGAGCGGTAATCACCAATTTGTCCGGCCTGGCGACCGGGACAGGCACCAGCGTGGTGCCCGAGGCACAGGAGCGAAGTTGAAGAATATGGCCGATCAGGCGCTGCAAGGACGTGTAGTCCTCATTACTGGCGCCGGGCGCGGCATTGGCCGCGCCTTGGCTCTGGGATTTGCCCAGGCAGGAGCCCAAGTGGCATGCGCCGCCCGGACCACCGACCAGGTGCAAGCCGTGGCGGCCGAGATCACGGCGGCGGGGGGCCGCGCGCTGGCTCTGACTTGCGATGTGACGGACATGTCGCAAGTGGAGGCGATGTGTGCGCAGACGGTGACCGCGTGGGGCGGTCTGGACATCGTGGTGCTCAATGCCGGCATCGACGAGCGGGAGAAGAGCGCCATTGGCGACAGTGATCCCACCTTGTGGGCCCAGGTGATTCAGACCAACCTGATTGGATCCTATCATTGCGCCCGCGCCGCAGTGCCTCATCTACAGGCGCGGGGCGGCGGCAAGATGATCGTGGTGGGCTCGGGCATGGGACACCGTGGAACCGCTCGCTCTTCGGCCTATTGCTGCTCCAAGGCCGGCCTGTGGATGCTGACGCGCGTGCTGGCGCAGGAGGTGTGGAATGATGGCATTTCCGTCAATGAACTGGTGCCGGGTCCCGTGGATACGGACATGACCCGCCAGGTGCGCCCGCAGGAAGACATGCCCTCCAACTGGTCTTCGGAATGGTTCAAGCGCCCCGCGGATGTGGTGCCCTTGGCGCTCTTTCTGGCTACGCAGCCTCCCATCGGGCCTACGGCTCAGAGTTTCAGCTTGATGCGGCGGGACAGTTGATCTGTCGCCGTGCACGCCAATTACACTTGTCCACAAGGAAGGAAATGCCCATGAGCGCAACGCAAGAGATTGTCAATCTGGAAGCGGAACATGTCTTGGGAGTCTACGCCCGCCCACCGTTTGTCTTCTCCCACGGGGAAGGAGCCACTCTCTATGACATGGATGGCAAGGCCTATCTGGACTGCGTGTCCGGCATTGCGGTGAACGCGTTGGGCTATGGCGATGCCGAGATGAAGGCCGCTTTGCAGGAAGTCATGGACAGCGGGGTCTACCACCTCAGCAACCTGTATCACACGGCGCCCCACGCCCGCCTGGCTCATATGCTCTGTACACACAGTTTCGCCGACAAGGTACATTTCTGCCTGACAGGCGCCGATGCCAACGAAGGGTCCTTCAAGTTCGCCCGTCGCCACGCCTATGAAATGGATGTGGATGACAAGTATTGCATTCTGGCCTTCTCGGACGCCTTTCACGGACGCCTGTTTGGCAGTCTGGCGGCGACTCCGCGGCCCAAATATCAGGATCCGTTCCAACCCTTGATGCCCGGGGTCCGCTTTGCCAACTACAACGATCTGGATAGTGCCCGTTCCCACCTGAACGAACGTGTCTGCGCCATCATCGTGGAACCCATTCAGGGGGAAGGCGGCATCAATGTGGCTACACCGGAGTTTCTGCATGAGCTGCGGGCAATGGCGGACGAGGTGGATGCATTGCTGATTTATGACGAGGTGCAATGCGGTATGGGGCGCACGGGGCATTTGTGGGGATATCAATCCATTGTCGGCGACGACGTGCCTCCGGACATCATGACGCTGGCCAAGTCTCTGGGTGGCGGCCTGCCCATTGGGGCCATCTGCATGACACAAAGCGTGGCGGATGCCATCCATCCAGGCGATCATGCCTCCACCTTTGCCGGCAATCCTCTGACCACCAACGTGGCTTGCAAGGTGCTGGGCCGAATTGCGCAGCCGGGATTTCTGGAGAGTGTCCGGACCAAGGGACGGCTCTTGCAGGATATGTTGTCCGAGCTGAATTCGCCGCATATCCAGGAAATCCGGGGGATGGGCCTGATCGTGGGGGCGCAGTTGAGCATCGATGTCAATGCAGTGGTTGCCAAGGGATACGAAGCAGGTTTGTTGACGGTCTCCGCGGGCGCCGACGTGCTGCGCTTTGTGCCGCCTCTTACCATCACGGAGGCGGAGCTGGAAACGGCGGTACGGACCGTGGGGGCTATCCTCAAGGAATTCTAGGTGGCGCAAGGAGTGGAAAGTGGAATGCATGACTCGCATTGAACCGGCTCAGGAGCAGGATGCGCCCGTTCTGGCGGATCTGGTGAACTGTCATGCCGAGCGCAACGTGATGCTCTATCGGGACGCGCAGTCGATCCGGGACGCTCTGGATCGGTGGGTGGTGGCCGCTTCCTATGCCGATGCATCTCTGCGGTCGGGGCGCCGGGCCATGGGGGGGGCTTCGCTCATGCATCTCACGCCGGAACTGGCGGAAGTGCGATCGCTGGTCATCGCGACAGAGGCGCAGGGCCAGGGCTTGGGTCAGGCTGTGGTGCAGGCCATCGCCAAGAAGGGCCAGGAGCTTGGGTATCAGCAGCTGTGTGCGCTGACCCTGGTGCCGGGATTCTTCGTCCAGCTGGGGTTTCGGCGGGTCGACATGGAAAACATAAGCCCCAAGGTATGGGTGGACTGCGCCCATTGCCCCAAGTACGAGCACTGCGACGAGTATGCCATGATTCGTGATCTGGTGCCCAATCCCGTAATTCGGGACTACAGTCATCTGAAAGTCAAAATGCCCGTGCGAGCCCTGACGCTGGAGAGCGTTGCCGGCTCTCCCGTCCTGTAGGCCCGGATTCTCGATTGTCCAAAACGGACGCCGCATGTAGGATCAGGCGCGCCTGTCAATTCGGCGTTGCGCCAGGTTCTTGTTCTTGCAATCGATCCCGGATCGTGCCCGACGCGGCAAGGTTCGGGCGCATCCAGCCAAGGGGGTCAAGATGCACAGTGAGTGGCTGCAACACAGACTGACTGAGGAGGAAAGGGAGAAGTTCGATCGGGATGGATTCTTTCTGGTGGAGGATGCCATTTCCTCCGAGATCGTGGAACGGGCTACCAGAGCCACCGACAGGATTGTCCGGCAGAAGAGGACCACAGAAGGCTTGGCGGACAACGCCCGCATCAACTACTTGGACTTCATCGGCAAGGACGATGTTTTCATGGAATTGCTGGACTGGCCAACCACGTTCCCCAAGGTATGGGACATTCTGGGCTGGAACATTCAGCTATATCACTCTCACCTGATTTCCACGCCTCCCTTGGGCCCAGATGAGCCGGATCCCGGTTACAACTGGCACAAGGACAGTGGCCGCCTGAATCAGGAGCTGGAGACGGATCCGCAGCCTCGCATTTCACTGAAGGTGGCATATTTCCTGACAGACACCTCGGAGCCGGGCCGCGCTAATCTCTACGTGATTCCAGGCAGCCATCTTGCCAACAAGCTGCAGAATGTCAGAAACGGCGTGCCTGCCAATGGCATGCCGATCTTGGCCAAGCCGGGCACGGCGGTGTATTTTGACCGGCGCATCTTTCATGCCTCCAGTCCCAATACCTCCTCCTTCACGCGCAAGGTTCTCTTCTATGGCTACAGCTACCGCTGGCTACGGCCCCGGGACGATATGACCGTGGATCGCTACCTAGACCAGTGTGATCCCATTCAGAAGCAGCTGCTGGGCGTGTCGGTGAATGGCGGCCACGGCTACTCCTCGCCGCAGGAAGAGGATGTGCCGCTGCGCGGCTGGATGCGGGAGCGGCTGGGTTCGGCTACCGTGGCCCACTAAAGTCCGGTCGGCTGCCTCTTTATGGCTAACTTCGCTGCTGGTATGCGGTCTTGATCGCTTCCAGATAATGGATCTCGGCTGCGAGGATATGGTCCAGAGTCTCGCGAATGGACCAGCCTCCCGCTTCAGGTATAGCGTCCAGGTCCGCGTCGGTGAGACCGGTTACTACACCGAGCAATTCGCCCCAGGCCGCTTCCGCTTCGCCCAGCTTGCGTTGCACGTCCGTAGGGCCATGGCCTAGAGTCTGCCGGATGCCGGCAATCTGGTTTCCATGTTCCCGCATGTGATCGCCAAAGCGCAGCAGGACTATGCCGAGGTTGCGCCATGTACGCAGTGGCGTTTCCAGATCGGTGTCTGCATCTGGAAGGTCCTGCAGGTACTGCAGGACCTCGGTGCGCGCGGCTCTGATTTCGTCAAGTTTGGCTTGCAAGTCGCTGCGGGACATGAATTTTCTCCTGAATCAAGAAATGGGGGCTCTGTAGACTGCCTGCATTGTAGCCAAAAGCTAAGGCACCGCTCATGGCGAGTACGGAAATTGGCATGATTCTCCGCGTGGGCTTTGCTGATTCATGGGTTCGCCCCGAGGTTCAAGACTTGCAGATGGACCATGCCGCTCCAAGGCTTGCATGGACAAAAGAGGCGCTGTCTGTCCGCTCGCTCATGCCCGTGTTGCATCGTTTGGCTCATTCGCCACTTGCTGCGGGTCATTGACTTTCCGCGGCAAGGCGTGTCCATACGCCGTAAGGCGATATCGCTGATTTCGACTGCGCGGTTTGTCGGGGATGGTCATTTCGATCAGCTCGCGCGGCAAGGCCGACAGCAGATACGCCTTGCGAAAATGTTCGTCATTCTTGAGACCGAGTGCCGCCTGCAGCTGGTGTCGGCTCATGGCACCGGAAATCGCTTTGAGCAGCTTGAATTCCGTGTCGGTCTGGACCGCGGGGCTTGGCCAGAAAGTAGCGGAGAAGAACCCGTTCACCTTGAATTTCGGTTCGGGACAGCCTTGAGAGCGGGTCTCGCTGCGGATACGCAGAATGCCGGTGCTCGCCTTTTCGATAAAGCTAATTTTGTACGTTCTTGCCCCCAAGGTCAGTGAGCGACAAGTCTTGGGGCAGGCTCCCCGGACTTACAACTTCTACGCCGACCGCGTAGAGGTTGACAAAGACATTGGCGCCTTCCAGAAACCAATCGCGGTGCATGACGGTATTCGTGATCCCTTCCCGCAGCACATTGGTCGAATACTCCGGGACATTCTCCCTTTGCATTGGATCCGATACGCAGTCCGGGTATTGCGCTTGACAAACCGCAGGGCATTCTTCATGTCCGCCACTACGCCTCCCGCGAAGTCCTTGCGATCTAGGATCTCCACCTTGTCGGTCCCCGTGCCAACAGATTGGATAATGTAGGTTTGTGGAAAGAAGCGGTGCACGCTGTGGGCGAAGAAAAGCACTCCCGTGTTGCGAAAGAGCAATCTGTTCCCTGCCCGCTCGGCCACCTCCATATTGATCAGGATAGCCTCTATGGGAGGGCGGCCGACAATGCCGGAAAAACTGAGCCAAGTATCCGAACTTGTCGCGGTCAAAATCTGCCGGATTAGGGGAACCCAGGACAGGGGGCCAAATCAAAACGGACAGCACCTTCAAGACGAAAGAAGTCCCGTATCTCATCTCGGTTCAGCTTCTGAGGCACAGCCCCTTGGTGCCAGTAAAAGCCATCCTTGTATTGCACTGGCTTGACAGCGCTCTCTTTACTCATGGACGACAATGGCGTCGCCAACGGGCTCGGTCAGCACCTGTACGGGTACGGGGCGATCGCAATCTCATGCACTGTTTTGGATCTGGGCACGCAGAACATTGGAATCGCGCATCCTCACTAGGGTCCCGTCATCTTTCACACCGAGAATGATTCTGCCGCCAATGGTATCGGCCAGAGCTACAAGTTCCCGTGAAAACGATGTCAAAAGTCTTTCCTTGAACTCAAGGGTTGTGCCTTCTCCCTCTTGGATCAGAAGATCTAAGGTTGTCGTTTGTCATACAACAACCCCGGATCTGTGCACTTCTGTTTCACGCTCGCGCGAGCCCTTGCTGGCTGTTTCCACAGTCTGCACAGCTCTGCGTCTGAGCTTCGATCCACGCACGGGTAGCGACAGGTTCGCATTGTCTCTGCCAGCAAACCCACGTCATCCTTGGTCTTGCTGGCTGTAAGCGGACTTGATCCCGTTCAGAAAATACACTTCCGTCTGCAGGATGTGATCCAGCGTCTCACGAATGGACCATCCTCCCGTCTCGGGTACCGTGTCTAGATCTGCATCGGCAAGACCGGTCATCACTCCAAGCAGACTGCCCCAAGCCTCTTCGGCTTCACCGAGTTTGCGCTGTACGTCTGTAGGACCGCGGCCCAAGTTCTGACGGATGCCGGCAATCTGGTTTCGGTGTTCCCGCATGTGATCCCCAAAGCGTAGCAGGACTATCCCGAGATTGCGCCACATGCGGAGGTCTGGAGTTTCCAATTCCGTATCCTTGTCCGGGATATCCTGCAGGCACTCCAGCACCTCCGTCCGCACGACTTGGATTTCATCCAGCTTGGCTTGCAATTCGCTACGGGACATGGGCATTTTCCTATCAGATTGGGGTCGACCAAAATCATCATTGTAGCCAATAGACTGTCAATGCTCTGAGTGCCGATGGTGTCCGCGGGCACAAATCCTGCTGATCACCGTTTCAAGCGGAATTGCATCTCGGGTCCAGGAAGATCGTGCGGGCTGCGCGCTGGACGGGAATGTGTATCCTTCAGTCGTAGACCCGATCATCGGCGAGATTGGCGTTCATGGCCCTGTTTCCCTCCCAAGAGGGTTGCATTTTGTCTTGTCCGCCCCCTTCATTCCGTCGCCTAAATATCCACCGCTTCTCATCACTACAGTCCCGACTCGGCCACCCGCAAGGCAGACCTGTTCTTGGCGTTCACAGCAGACGCACTGGCAATGTGCACTGTCGCCGCGGACCAGTTTGCCCTGCTTGAGTCTCTGCATGCCATTGCCGACAGTCCGTTGCTCCATGGCCTTGGCGGAGAAACGCGATCGGCTTCGGGAATTACATTGGGTGCATTGGATCGGCTATGGCTGAAAACCTGGATCATTCCAGAATGGTGGAACTGCCAAGACCATCTCCGGCTTTGACTTGTTCGATCCTTCTTGGGAGACAGCAACCATGCTTCATGACATTGCCGGCAAGATTGGCTGTGCCACCGACAGATTGTCCCTCGTCGTTGTCGTTCGATTCAATCGTGAGTCGCCGTATTGAAATGCATAGTATTCCTGTCCCTCATACATGGATTGGCGACAATGGTGCAGTTTGCTCATAATGGATGCACGGCGCGATACGGTGTTCCTGTTGCTGCGCAGGACGGAGATTTGGCACAAGTATATTTGATTGCACAGGCGTAAATTATTACAATGCTGCATCGCGTATGCCGTTGAGGGGCCTGTGTATGAACCCCGTGCGCAAATGGATGCCTTGCTGGCGGAAATCCGGACTGCCCGCCTGGACTCTCTGGCTTGTCTGACTCAAATGTCCGAATTGGAATTTCCGTTGCCTATCCGTACGATGCCGCAGTGCATGCTGACCGAGGCCGATCTGTCCTATGGCAAATTATTGGCTGCCACTGTAGGGCTGGAGGATGCTGACCTAGATGCCTCACCAAGGCCCGGGCAGTGGTCCATTCGCGCTGTAATGGAACATATTTTGGCCTCGGAACGCAAGTACCTGCAGGCAATACAGGAAGCGTATGCCACCCGTAATTATGATCAGGCGATCTAGCGCCCGTATAACAGGACCAACCCTACAATGAGCGTTCTCGTGACAGGCGGAGCAGGCTTCGTCGGTAGCCACTTGGTGGATGCCCTTGTCAAGCAGGGGGAGGATGTCGTCCTGATTGACAATCTGAGCACGGGCCAGAAGGCCCATGTGAATGGCAAGGCTCTCTTCTACCATATGGACCTGAAGGATCTGGATGGACTGGCCAAGATTTTCGCCAACAACCAAATTCAGGCGGTCTTCCATCTAGCGGCGCGGGCGAATGTACGGGAGAGTCTGCGAGAGCCGGTCGATTACGCTCAGGTGAACGTGGTCTCCTCCTTGGCTCTGATGGAACTGGCTCGGGTATCCAAGGTGGAGCAATTTGTCTTTGCCAGCACGGGCGGTGCCATCTACGGTGAAGGGCAGCGGGCTGACGGTTCGGTGCATTCCTTTTGCGAGGGGGATTTGCCACAGCCCTTGGATCACTATGCAGTCAACAAGCTGGCCATCGAGCATCACCTGCATGTATCCGGACAAGCCTTCGACTTTCCCTATGTAGTGCTTCGGTTGGCCAACGTGTATGGGCCGCGTCAGAATCCCACAGGCGATGCAGGAGTTATTTCCGTCTTTGCGGATGCCATGCTGCAGAGACGGGAAGTGCACATCAATGGCGATGGCAGGCAGGCTCGAGACTTTTGCTACATCTCGGACATAGTGGAAGCCTGTCTGTCCGCGTTGAAATACGGCAATTCCGGGGTATACAACATCGGGACGGGCCAAGCCACTTCAGTCAGTCAGATCTTTGAACGTCTGGCCGCTCTCACCAACTACCCTCGGGCTCCCATTCACGTAGACCGGCCTCCGGGCGAAGTGGAAGTCTCCAGTCTGGATTCCTCCAAGGCCCTGCAGGATTGGGGCTGGTCGGCCCGCATGGAGCTGGAACAGGGTCTGATGCAGGTCGTGCAGTCGGTACAGGCCGCCTGAACCCCCGGGCCGCCAGACATCCCAGCCCACGGTCCCTGGTTGAGATCCTCTGCGGATGGAAGAGCCCGGTCAAGGCCCCGCGCACTACAGGCGATCCATAGATCCCATGGAGGGCGGACAACGTCATTGTCTCAGGTTGTCGGCGTGGGCCAACTTGTGCAACAGAACGCCATAGGCTTCTTGGGCCCGCGCGAAACTGGAAAGGCGGAAGAATTCGTTGGGGGCGTGGATTTGCTCGTCCCGGGTGCAGAAGCCAAAGACCAACGAGTAGACCCCCAGCTGATCCAACATGGCGGCCGTGACGGGAATGGTGCCACCGCTGCCAATGTAGATGGGATCCGTTGCGTACAGCTCCCGATATGAATCGGCCAAGATCTGCACTCCGGGATGGGACAGCGGGAGCAGGTACGGATCCGCCTTGCCGACCCCCGGGGTGACAGTGACCCTGACACCGGGGGGCGCGATCCGCCGCACGTGCGCCTTGATGGCTTCCAGAATCCGCTGCGGATTCTGGTGTGCCACCAAGCGACAGGAAACCTTGGCATGGGCTGCATTGGGCAGAACGGTCTTGGTGCCTTTTCCCTGAAAGCCGCCCCACATGCCGTTGATTTCCAAAGTGGGTCTGCGCCAAGTCCTTTCGTTGGTGGAATAGCCTGGTTCGCCAAACACGGTGTCCAGACCCAGATCCGCCAGATATTGCATCTCGTCGTAGGGAGCGCGCGCCAGGCGCGACCGTTCCTCCGGGTCCATTTCCGCGACCGCGGTGTAAAAGTCCTCCACCGCTATTCCGCCGTCGGCGTTGTGAAAGGAGGCCACGATGGAGGCCAAGGCATGGAGTGGATTGGCGATAGCGCCGCCGTAGATGCCGGAGTGCAGATCAGACTTGGCCCCCTGTACATCCACTTGGAAGGAGGCCATGCCTCGGAAGGAATAGAGAATGGTGGGCTGATCCGGGGCATATTGAATTCCATCGGCATTGACACAGATGTCGCAGGCAAAGCGGTCTCTTTCCTGGGCCAGCAGAGGCAACGAGTGGGGGCTTCCGACTTCCTCCTCCCCTTCCAGGAACAGCTTGACGTTGACAGGCAATTTACCTTCGACTTGCAGCATGGCTTCCAAGCCAATCAGGGCGGCCAGCAGATTGCCTTTGTTGTCCGAGGCTCCGCGTCCGTACAGACGGCCCTCTCGCACCTCCGGGACAAAGGGAGGACTGTGCCACAGCTCGACTGGATCGGCGGGTTGCACGTCATAGTGGCCATAGAGCAAAATCGTCGGCTTGTCCGCGGCGTGCAGCCAGTCCGCATACACTACGGGATGCGTAGCCGTGGGCACTTGCTCCACATTCTCGAAGCCTATCCTTTCCAGCCTCTGGGCAAGCCATTGCGCTGCAGTCGCCATGTCCGAGGCATGTTCCGGTAACGAGGAGATACTGGGCAGTGACACAAAATCCTGCAGGTCCGCGATGAACTGCGGCTGGTGTTGAGTCAGATAGGCTTGGCGGCTTGACATTGCGGAGAGTTCCTTGCGACAGTCAGGGATGGAGATGCAGGCCTCTGGGCCACGACCCGGCAGGCAGGGTTTCGGCCAAAGCCACCCCTGCATATGAGAATCATTGTAGAACGAAAGCCTTTGCTGTGTGCGACAGGGCTTGTTGACGGGCTTGAATCCCACGCAATGTGCAAGAAGGCGGAAAGACAAGTCCATCGGACCGCTGGCGTCTTGTGAATCCAGACGCCAGTCGTGATGCTACACTCATTCCAAATCGGATTTCATCTCGGCGAACCACATGCACGAGCAAGTTCCCATATTTGTCGACTCCGGCTTGCCGCGTCCGCTGATCGACGATCTGCGTCGCTTCAACCCGTGGTGGGAAAACGAGGCCATGCCGGTCCAGCCCGCGACACGGCGTCACTTGGTGACACAGCTCAGGCGGCGCCTGAACTCCCATATCGCTCCCGTGGTTGTGGTCCGGGGACCTCGGCAAGTGGGCAAGACGACCGCGCAGTTTCAAGTCATCCAGGATCTGCTGGACGAAGGCGTGCATCCCCGTCGCATCTTGCGCGTCCAGTTTGATGATCTGGAAACTCTGGCCAAGCTGCCAGAACCCATCCTGCGCATTACGGATTGGTTTGAGCGCGCCATCGCCCCTCAACGCTTCAACGCCCTGGCGCAAGAGGAAGAGGTGGCCTATCTCTTTCTGGATGAGATCCAAAATCTTGAAGGATGGGACGTACAACTGAAGTCGCTGGTCGACAACTCCACCGTCAAGGCTGTCGTCACCGGTAGTTCCGCCTTGCGCATTGCGTTGGGACGAGACAGCCTGGCAGGACGGATCAACACGATCGAAGCGGGCGTCCTGTCCCTGACCGAGATTGGCATGCTGCGGGGTATTCAGACCCCGCAGCCCTTTCTGCCGGAAAATGGCTTGGCTGATCTTCTGACAAAGGAGTTCTGGATGGAGCTGCGGGAGCATGGACAGATCCATCGGGAGTTTCGGGAGAACGCATTCCGCCATTTCTCGGAACGGGGAGGCTATCCCGTGATCCATCGGGAAAAAGACGTCCCGTTCGCGGAACTGGCCGATCACTTGAACGAAACGGTGATCAAGCGGGTTATTCAGCATGACCTGCGCATAGGGGAACGAGGGCGCAAACGCGACGCGAACCTCTTGGAGGAATTGTTCCGGCTGGTCTGCCGTTATGCCGGTCAGACACCGACTGCATCCCTGCTGGCGGAAGAGACCCGCATGGCTCTGGGCGCGAATGTGGCAGCCCAACGCGTACACAGCTACCTGAAATTTCTCGGCGATTCGCTTTTGGTGCATCTGGTGCCCCCGCTGGAAATTCGACTCAAGCGTAGGCGGGGCAGTCCCAAGCTGTGTCTGGTGGATCATGGCCTGAGGGCCAGCTGGCTGCAGGAATACATACCGCTGGTGCCCGAGGAACTGGCACGACTTCCGCATCTCACGTCACTGGCAGGCCACTTGGCGGAAAGCATTTTCGGGGCCGTCACCGCCACAATTCGGGGACTGGACGTTGCGCACTATCCTGCAAGAGGCCTGGATCGGGAAGTGGACTTCATAGTGACACTCGGCGCAAAACGCATTCCGGTGGAAATCAAGTATCAGAGACGGATTGATCCTCTGCGGGACACGCTGGGGATTCGCTCGTTTCTGGAAAAGGCGGCCCATAACGCGCCGTTTGGGCTTCTAGTCACGCAGGACGATGCAGCTGTCTTGGATGATCCCCGCATCATTCTCCTGCCCTTGTCGACCATCATGATGCTGCGCTGACCCAACATGTGTCGGACGGAACTCAAAACGGTTGTTCGCAGGCTATGGCGCCACCGCGCCGGTCGGCAGTATTCCCGAAGCTCGTTCCGGCTCTGCAAAATCAAGACCAGACTGTCGAAGGCGTCACCCGCGGCGTCTTCCCGTGACGACCGACAACCCCAGGCGCTTGCATCTTGTGGAGTGCGGCATGAAGAGGCAGGTTCCGGGATGATTCAGATCCTGCAGGACAAAGCGGGATCAGGGGACGCAATCGGGCGAGGTTGAGGGGACTGTCTGTGCGTCCTCATCCCGTTGTCTCTCCTGCAAGATGCGTTTCCGGGCGGAGGGCGGCAAGTGCATCAATTCCGCCAACGGCACGCGGCAGGGCTCGTGTTGCCAGCGGCGCGCCTCCGTGTCGTATCGTCCCAAGCGCCATGCAGCGCTGGCATGGATGGTACGCTGGTCAGGCGTGAATTGCAGCCCCCACACCGTGATCGGTTTGCCTTCCTCTCGGTACATCTCCGCGTATCCTTGCGTCCATACCTGTGTCAAGGCATCGTCCGCGGTCATCCCTACCTTGCATTCAATCAACGCGATGTGATAGTCCCAGGCAATGACCAGATCAACGCGCCCATGGGCTGTATGTACCTCGGCTTGTACCGGCAGACCCATGGCACGACAAACAGTGTACAGAATGACTTGATAATGGACTTCGTAGTCGTGCAGTTCCCGCGTGCGGGGGGCATGTAGCGCAGGGGATAGGGAATCTACTGCATGAAGGTGTCGATGCAGTGGTGCAGCCGTGCGGGATCTCGGGCGGTTTGCCAAGCCTGTGTCCACCCTGTCGATACCATTCCCATACTAGGCCCTTTTGCCATCGTTGCAGGGAGTCCGTGAAAGTCAGCCGCACTTCCTGGTTAGGGAAGTCCAATCCAGGCTCGACCATATCGCCCGCGGCAGTCGTTTGCCGCTTGAGCGTAAAATAGCCCGTGTGATACATCAGGGCCGACAGATCGGGATGGGCCATGCTGTAGTGCGCCCTGCGCACTACGGCCAAAGGGCGTTCGCTGCGGGCCGGCGATCCGTGCACCGGACCTCGCGAGCCAAGGATTGCCGCACAGATTACCACAAGGTCCAGCCCGCAGCAGTCCAGACGGACAGAGCTTCAGACAGGTGCAAGGCCTTCACTCGGATCCAAAGCCCGCGAGACAGGCCTGCCCCGTTGGACACGGGCGGAGCGGGGCGGGATGGACCATCAGGGCCCAGGGCAATCCTCCCAAACCAACTCCACCAGGGGAATTTCCCATTCCGCGCACCGGTTTCGGCGCCGGAAGTCCTCATTCTCGTCCTCGGCCTTGCGGTGCACCAGGGCCCATACCCGACCTTCAACGGTGTGGAATCGGGACCAGTCTTGATCCTTCCGCTGCCGAGCCGCTTGGCTCAATCGGGCGACGATCTGTCCTTGGCGGTATAGAAACCCTCCCGAGATCGCCAACTCCACGGTGTCGCCCGCGTTCAGTTCGCCGATGACCTTATGTATCCTGTCGCCGGGTGGAAACCCTCCGGCATAGCCCAGGTCCAAGTCTTTCATGCCCAATGCGCAATACCTCTTGAGAGGATAGGTCCAGTTCGTTTCTCCCCCACGTTTCAGATACACCTCACCTTCCAGTAGGGCAATATGGGGATTTGCGGAATCTCGGCGCCGCATCAGCGCCAAGCAATCCTTGGCCCGGGTCATGCCCACGTAGTACAGCCGCCGTTCCTCCTCCCGGTCACGCTCTCTGCGAATCTGCCAGTTGCCGTCCAATATCACGACCACCCGAAACTCCCGTCCCTTGCTGCCATGGACGGTGTCTACATGTACACCCGCACCGTGGCGTTGCTCCCGGCGCGTTTCCCGCAGGCAGTCCACCAGAAAGGTGGCAAACGCCCTCGCCGACAGCTCGACGCCCTCGGTTTCCAGCTCCCAACTCTCCACCACTGCATGCAGCGCTGCATGCCACGGACTGGTGTCTGCACTTCCGGCATCGATCCAGCGGCGCAACATAGGGGGCGTTATGTGGGTATCCGCTGCCGCTCGGATTCTCTGCAGCAGGGCATGGAACTCGCGAATCCGAAACAGCGAGACCGTTTGGTCTTGGGGCAGCGGCAAATTGACCGGAATCCCGGTATGTTCAGCGGCAGAACGAAAATGAGCGAGTTCCGCATGAGTGACGCCGGACCGTGCCAGAACCGAGATGTCCGACCATTCCAGGTCGGGCCACAGGGCCCGCAGGCGTTGCAGTTCCTGTACGACCGCGACAGCTTGGGTGGTGATGTCCGGGCACGAGATGATCTGCACCCGACCTTGGCTCACGGGATCCTTCCGGCCTAGATGTCCGCCGCGCAACGCCCATTGACGCGCATCATTGATGCGAATGGCCTGTCCCGTTTTCATCCGATCCCGATTGTGTGCAATCAGGCTGTTTCCGGCGGAGATGATATGCCGGGTGGACCGGTAGTTCTGCACTAGATAGTGCCGTTGCGCCTGATAATCTCCCTCGAATTGCCGGATGTATGTAACATTGGCTTGGCGGAAGCCATAAATGCTCTGATCGTCGTCGCCCACGGCCAGAATGCCGAGCTTCTCTTCCTCCTCTGCCAGCGAACGGCCGGCGAGAGCCGAAATCAAGTCGTACTGGCGGGCATCGATGTCCTGGTACTCGTCCACCAGGATGTGCTGGATACCGGACAGCAGCCTCTCCCGTTGTTGGTCCGACGACATGCCCAGCAGGGTCTTTTTTCCTTGGAGCAGGGCTGTGGCATCGGCAATCAGACGGTCGAAGTCTGCCGCTTTCCGGTCCTGTTTCCAGTCAGGGCCGAAACTGTGACCCAACAGACGCAGGGCCAGACCATGAAATGTGTAGACCATGACAGTGTAGGCTTCGGATCCCAGCAGCGCCTTGAGGCGACGGCGGAGGGTCACGGCGGAACCATGGTTGTAGCAGAGAGCCAAGATGCTGAAGGGCCGCACCCGCTGTACACGCGTCAGGTAGGCGCAGCGGTGCACCACCACCCGGGTCTTGCCGGCCCCAGGGCCGGCAAGCACCAGTATGTTCTCATTGGGCGGAGCCGTCACGATGGCCCTCTGCTGGGGATTCCCCAGTGCGTCCACGATCTGCGTGAGCGACTGCTGACTGGTGGCGAGTTGCAGCAATTCCCGTCTTTCCCGGAAATGGCGACGGAGGAAGGCTGTGTTGTCTTGGGCAAAGTAATCCCGCACCAAGGTCAGCGCCCTCTTCATGCTCTCCAGACCCAGCATCCCATACTCGTTCATCACGTGCACTTGGATTACGCGCGCCTTGTAGTGGCGCGCCAGAGGCTCGTAGTCTCCTTGGTTGTAGCGTCGTGGACGGGCCTCCGGATTCAGCTTCAGGGTCATGGATTGCCGAAACACGGCCAAGCCTTGTTGGAGAATGATGACATTCTGCTCGTGCAAGTACAGCAATCCTCGCTCCACGGCGGCCATTTCCTTGTCTTGGGGTGTGTCTATGCCGCGGATTGCCTCCAGCAGGTTCTGTAGGGAGAACTCCACCAGCACTTCGCGTTGCGCGGATCGATCCTCGGGGATGAGGGCCTGATATAGGACATCCAGAATTTTCTCGGACAGGGCGCACCGCCTGTTTACGATAGTCCAGATGCTCTTCCAAGGACGACCCAGCTGGAGTTGATAGTGATCCTTGAACTCGTAACGAAACTCGATGCTGCCGGTGTTTCCGGCCAGTCCCTTGCCATCTGTTGCCAGACTGCGGAGCATGTGGCGCAGGCTTTGGGGATTGCTGTATTCCAGGCCCTGATCCAGCATCCGCTGGTTTAGCAGGCGCAGGTTCAGGGGATATGCGACGCCGATCTCGGCTTCGGGGTGTTCCTCATAGAGCTCCGTCAGCATGCAGCGTTCCAGACGACACAGTTGCGCGTACATCCCGCGGGCATGGTTGCGGCCCTTGGGACGCAGGAAAGCGGTCATGCGCAATCCATCGGACACCAAACCGGCTTGGGCCATCTGGTTCAGGATGGCCATGACTTCACAAGTCTGCAATGTCCCCTTGGCGCCGTCTGGGGACAGACGGCCCAGCTGTTCCGCCAGGTAATCAGCATTTAGGCCCTCGTCCGGTTCGGCATTGATGAGCACGGACAACAGCAGTTCCCACTGTTGACGGCGGAAAGGAGAGAGTTGCTGACGGTTCAGCTTTGCTTTGGCTTCTTCCAACGTGGCAAACAAGGGCTTCCCCTGGAACACCTGGGTGGAATTTTGATTGCGCTCCAGAAACCCGCCGCGTTCCAGCCAAGCCATGGCGGTCTTCACCTTCATGTCGGCTTGGGCGTCGTCAAGGTCGAAGGACGTATCCACCGCGTCGGCCCGAAGCAGTTCGCCGGAGGTGAGCGTCACAGCCATCCCCGGATATTTTTCCTTGGACCGAATGCCGCGCAATATCTGCTGGATGTCGCGTTGGTGGACCTCGGAGAGAGCTCCCAGTCGAAATTGGGTCTTGACGTCCTGCTCGTCAAACAGCAGCAGACATTCCGCCGGCTCTCCGTCCCGTCCGGCTCGGCCCGCTTCCTGCAGGTAGTTCTCCAGGGAACCGGGTACATGGGCGTGGAGGACCAAGCGCACGTTCTCCTTGTCCACTCCCATGCCAAAGGCGTTGGTGGCACAAATGATGCGCACTTCGTCTTGCATGAACCGGTTCATGATCTCTTTCTTGAGCGGCGCCTCCAAGCCTCCATGGAAGTGCGAGGTCGGCAGGCCGACGTGCGTCAGAAACTCGGCGCACTCCTCGGTGGCTCTGCGGGTGGCGCAATAGACGATGCAACTGTCATGATCCGGGAGACGCTCCCGGATCAATTCGGCCAGGCGACCGTTCTTGGCGGCCTGAGTGACGAGATGCACCTCGAAATGCAGATTGTCCCGTTCCACTCCAGCCCGATGCAATTCCAGTTCACAATCCAGCTGTTCCCGGAAATGCTGCCGAATATCCTCAATCACGTCCTGCTTGGCGGTGGCGGTGAAACACGCCACTGGTGGCATGCTTTTCTGGTTGCCCGCGATCTCGCGAATGAAACGGGCGCAATAGAGGTAGTCCGGTCTGAAGTCGGATCCCCATTTGGAAATACAGTGGGCTTCATCAAAAACCCAGCATCCAATCTCGCGTTGGCGCAGCACTCGGGTCACGGAACGGTTGCGTAGCTGTTCGGGGGAAAGATAGAGCAGGCCGATATCGCCCAGCCGGATTTTCTCCAGCGCCGCCCCACGTTCCGGCGGTGTCAGCAATCCGTGCACCGCGGCCACCGCGGGCGTGTCAGTCTTGGCTTCGAGGCTGTCCACCTGATCCTTCATCAGGGCCTGAAGCGGCGAAATGACCACGGTCAACAGCCCGCGTCTCTGATACCGTGCCAAGGCCGGTACCTGGAAGCAGACGGACTTGCCGCCGCTGGTGGGCAAGATGCCCAGGAGCGAACGCCCCTGCAGTCCCTTCAGGACCAGTTCCCGTTGCAAAGGCTGTCCATCGTCGGTCATCCGGAAATCCGAATACTGGAAAAAACGCTGCAGGTGCAAGAGGGGATCATGGTTGTCCCTGCAATAGGAGCAGTCGGCCCTTCCACAGGGGGTCTCTCGCCATTGTTCCAGTATGTAGACCAGTTCCGGGAATTGATGCCATACCCAGGGCGGCAGGATGGAATTGCCGCCGGCTACCTGCAGCCAAGCCACGGCGTAAGGCAGAGCGCCTCGGGTTTCGCCCGCGGGCCAGCATGTGTCCGCGACACGTCGCAGCTGTGTGGGACACGCCTTGCCTTGGCCCAGCCGGATCAGCCCGGCCCAAGCCTCTGAATCGGATTGATAGGGCGATTCCACCAGTGTCCCGCATACCATGGCCAACCCGCGGTAATCCCGGGTCGGAGTTTCCTGTCCGTGCGTGGCAAAGCAGTACTGGTAGAACCGCACCAGATCGGGGTTCTGCATGGCCTGTATCCGCAATTCCCTGTATTGCTCAATGAATAGACACAGGGCCAACTGGGCGTCCCGCACGGGGTCGTTCAAGGAATCCCGCACCAATTTGTAGCCCTTGACCAAATGATGGTATGGATTGCGCGGAAATGCCAGAGGCGATAGGCAAAGGGTATCGATCACGGGTTTGCGCAACAGGCACAAGTTTCGCTGGATGGCACGCAGGTGGGGCAGGTCGTGATGTATGAGATTGTGTCCCAAGAGGAACCGGGCATCACGGCAGAAATCATCCAGTCCCTGCAACGAAGCCGCGAGATCCCGGCGGGTCGTGGGCTTGCGGTCGAAACTCCTGTCATCCCGGACCGCTCCCATGTGCCTGATGTGTCCTTGCTTCTGGACTTCCAGATCCAGAGCCGCTATTGGCAGCAAGGAGGCGGGCAACTCCAACTTGGAGGGAGACGGCACGGGCAGTTCGATTTTCGTGTGCCGCCAAGTGGAATTTGCCGGTTTGGGCTTGCCGTTCACGGCGCTATGCCAAGGCGTGGGAAAGAGCCAGCGAATGATCCGGTCAAGGTAGGACAGCTTATGTATCCCTGGTCAAGGGAATGCGAGGGCAGCATTGTCGGAATCTACAAGGAGCGGCCTGGCAGTCCTTGCAATTCTTTCGGATTCCAGTCTCCAAGGCGCCTTCCAGCGTACCATCGGGCCTGTCACAATGATACAAGACAGATCCCAAGTGCACTCTCACATGGATTGGGGAGGAGAGCGTTCCTGAGCGTCTGGGTGGGGATGGTGGGCCGCATAGCGTGAAGTGGGACCCGGTGGATTCCGGTTGCCGTCGTGACCGACAACTTCTCGAAGTCCTTGCTCCGCTGCCACGTCTGAAGACCTCTCGTCCCAGCCAGCGCTTTGTCGTCCCGCGGTATGGCAGGGGCGCAAGGCCCTGTGCAGCTTGGGAAACCGCGATCTTCTGCAGCCTGCGCTTGTCAAAGTCGTGCCCACATTTACCGGTCTCGCGGCTTCCGTGTAGCATGTGTAGTGGAAAACGAGGTCTTGACTGGCCCATCCTGCCGTTACCCCCATGTCCAGTCTGTGAGGATCCCTATGACACATACGCATCTGCGCAGTCGGCACTGGTTTGGCCGCACCGATCTCATGGGCTTCATCAGTCGCGGCTGGATGAAGAATCAGGGTCATGCCGAGCATCTCTTTGACGGCAGACCCGTCATTGGCATCTGCAACACCTGGTCGGACCTCACGCCGTGCAACGGTCACTTCCGCATTCTGGCGGAACAGGTCAAGCGGGGTGTCTATGAAGCCGGAGGCTTTCCGGTCGAGTTTCCCGTCATGTCGCTCGGGGAACCCTTGATGCGACCCACCACCATGCTGTTCCGCAATCTGGTCAGCATGGATGTGGAAGAGACTTTGCGGGCCAACCCCGTGGATGGCGTGATTCTGCTGGCGGGCTGCGACAAGACCACGCCCGCCACGGTCATGGGAGCCTGCAGCGTGGATCTACCTACCTTGGTGGTCTCTGGGGGGCCCATGCTCAATGGCAAGTATGCAGGCCGGGATGTAGGCTCCGGGACCGACGCCTACAAGTTTACGGATGAGCTGCGGGCCGGAACCATGTCGCTGGAGCAATACTTGGAGGCGGAATCCTGCCAGGCTCGCAGCGAAGGTCACTGCATGACGATGGGCACGGCTTCCACCATGGCCTGCATGGTGGAGGCGCTGGGGCTGACGCTGCCCACCGGCGCCGCCATCCCGGCGGTGGACGCCCGCCGGAAACGACTGGCGCACAAGGCAGGCAACCGAATTGTGGAAATGGTGCATGAGGACTTGCGTCTGTCGCATGTCCTGCAACGCGAGAACTTCGAGAATGCCATCCGCGTGAATGCCGCCATTGGCGGCTCCACCAATTTCGTGGTGCACTTGCTGGCCATTGCCGGGCGTCTGGGCATTCCCCTGGATCTGCAGGACTTTGACGATCTGGGCAGTCACATGCCACTGTTGGTCAACCTCATGCCTTCCGGTTCCTATCTGATGGAGGATTTCTATTATGCAGGCGGCTTGCCGGTCGTAATACAGGAACTGCAAGACCTCCTGCACATGGACGCCCTGACGATCACCGGCAAGTCGTTGGGGGAGAATACGGTCGGAGCGGAAGGGTGCAACGCCGATGTGATTGCGAATCGGGAAAATCCCGTCCAGCAGGATTCGGGCATTGCCGTGCTGAAAGGCAACCTCTGTCCCGACGGGGCCATCATCAAGCCGTCCGCGGCCTCGCCGCATCTGTTGCGTCACACGGGGCGGGCGGTGGCCTTTGCCGACATGGACGACTACCGGGCTCGCATAGACAGCCTGGATCTGGACATCGACGAGGACTGCGTGCTGGTCCTCAAGAACGCCGGGCCCAAGGGATACCCAGGCATGCCGGAGGTGGGCAACCTGGGCCTGCCGACCAAGCTGCTGGCCCGCGGCGTACGAGACATGGTGCGGATCTCGGACGGGCGCATGAGCGGCACCGCGTTCGGGACCGTAGTGTTGCATGTCGCCCCGGAGTCCGCCGTGGGTGGCAATCTGGCCTTGGTGGAGAGCGGGGATCGAATTGCGCTGGACGTGCCGGGTCGCAGCCTGCAGTTGGAGGTGGCAGAAGCGGAGCTGAATCGCCGCCGAGCCGCGTGGCGGCCGCCGGCGACACATATGGAGCGGGGGTACGTCAGTTTGTACACCTCGCATGTGCAGCAGGCCAATCTGGGCGCCGACTTCGACTTTCTCCGCGGCGGGTCCGGGACCCCCAAGCCCAGGGATCCCCATTAGCGATTCGTTCAGGTTTCCTGGTTCTGTCTGTACGCCACGGCGGCCAATGCCGGCCAGGTCAACACGGACGACTAGAGGGCCACAGGGCGTAGACTGTAGGCCCACCACAGCAGCGCCAGCCCGCCCAAGACCGCCCAAGCTCCCAGAAACTGGAGCAGAAAGACACTGGCCCCCAGGGGACGAGCCATGATCAGTACGCCAAATCCTAGCTTGAAGACCCCGGTCAGCAGGGGACTCCAAGCAAGGCGGAGGGTTCCCCCCTCATCCCCTTGTCGCATGCGCGCAAAGTGGGTGAGTCCACTGATGATGACGGCCAGACCAACGACATAGCTCAATACGGTCGCCGTCAAGTAAAAGCCCAACATGGGATTGGTGATCGCCACCAACCCGCCCAAGGCACTCAAGAGGCCGCCTAGCCATTGCCATCGGGGCAGCGGCTGATGCCGCCGCCATTGGGACAAGGTGTTGAACAGCATGCCAATGCCGTAAAGGAACAGATACAGTCCGATGGCGACCCAGAAGAAGGCCGCCGTACCCTCCGGCGCCACAAGCAAGGCCCCGCCCAGCACCAAGGCGGCCAGACCCTGCAGGCCGACTAGCCACCACAGCGCAAAGACTCCGCGCAGAAGGCCGTCGGACATGGGGCTATGCTCCCACCAGACGGACGATCAGATCCCGCGTCTTGAGCACCGCCGCGGCTTCATCCCCGTCATCCGGGACGCTTTCGATGCCCCAGACCCCGTTGTAGCCCACTTCCGTGAGGCGGGTGACGCAGAGATTCAGGTTCTCGTTGACCTCGTTGCCGTCCGCATCGAAGCGGAAGGTCTTGATATGCAGCGCCTTGGCCAGATGCGCGGTCTTGGCCCACGCCTCGGCACGCCGTTCGGCAATCCAGTTGTGCGAGTCAAAGAGCAGTCCCAGCTCCGGAACGGCATCCAGCAACTTGAGGGTGTTGTCTGGATTCTTGGTGGGCCCCCAATGGTTTTCGGTCAGCACGGCAATGCCCATCGGCTTGGCGCGCGCGACCAGATCCGTGAATCCCTCCACAATGACCTCGAAGGCCGCCGGAGGCATGTCGTCCGGTCCTCCCGCGTCAATGCGGACCTGGGGGGCGCCGCAATGGGCTGCCGCATCCAGCCAGTGATAGGCGTTGTCGCGCAGTTTCTGCCGCTCGGCGACCGAGTCGTCGTAGATGTGGGCGCCGTCAATGGCCAGACACCCCATCGTTACGCCGGCGTTGCGGGCGGCCTGTTGCACTTGCCGGGGCCAGGCTACATTGTCTTCGGCATGGGGCAAATGTCGGTTCCAAGGCTCCAACACCTCTAGGCCATGGGTCTGGCAGAAGTCAATGCATCCAAAGATGTCCATGTCGCCTTTTTCACAGGTGCGGCGAAAACTGTAGGTCATGACGCTGCATTGCATGGATGGGAGCCTCCGGGCTGTTGGGAAAGAGACGGAATCTGGGGAGAATTCTAACCCAGCCTCCGTATGTGGACTGCCCTCGAAGCGGTGTCCAGACAGGATCGCTCCGTTGTTTCCCTGGTGGGGCATCCGTGCCCCACGCATCGCCTTGACGGGGCGGTGTGCGTGCTCTGGACAGGCAGAGCGTTGGTTCAACATGACCAGGTTCTGCAGGTCTGTAGGTCTGTCTACACTTGGTCGGGGTCCACGTAACTGACAGTGGTCTGGATCGCCAATCATTCAGCAGAGACGGATTTCAATGCGGCCATGGTCTTGGGTCTACCATCTCGGTGAGGTTCTGCCCGTGAGTTAAAGCCGCTATAGCGATCCTCATCCTCGGCCACAGTGGAGGTCGTGCCCTGGTTTCAGTGTCCCGCAGGCTTCCAAGAATTCGCGTATTACCTTCATTGTGACCCTTCACGATCCAGCCGAAGAGAGAGTCCAGCGGGGAATCTGCAGGCATAAACTTGCAACCACACCTCAATATCGGCTTCATTAGATGGGGTTAGGCCAAGCCAACCCTGACCACAGGATGATTTCCAACACTATGATCCATATCCATTGCCTAGCATTGATATACGAAGCAAACATAAAAAATTCTTGTTCACAAGTCGGACAAGATATGTCCCCTCACGTTTAGAGTGAAGAAGAAGCCGGGGCTGGAAACGACCCGTTCCTCCCGGATTTCTTGGCATGTGCCCTGGGTGCGCATGGGACTGACGAAGAGATCCGGGATTCTGCAGGCGGCGCCGTACCATTCGGATGGCATGTACAAAAGGAGACAGGGACATGCAAATCGAGGTTCTCTGCGGCGACGGCCTCAGACAGGAAGACGCGTACGGCGTAACAAGAGAACATAAGATCTTTCATTTCCAGCGCTCAGCCATGACGAGGCCAGTTCGGCGAGCCGGGGATCGCTTGGCAGAGACGTGACCGTACGAGCCATGCCATCTCTATCCCGGCATATCGGATTTTTGGATCTATGTCTCCATAGGGTATTGGCGCGCCAAGAGCTATTCGATACACCCATTGGCCACAATGTTGGACCAGAAATCCTGCAACTGCAATTGAACCTGAATGTTGACAATCAGATTGCAATGCCGTCTCTAGGGTACTCATTGGTAAGAGATGCACCTAACAACAAGATCCAAATGGAAAAGAAATTGGTAGCGGATTCGATGCTGGCAAGGCATTTCCGGGGGTTGCTTTCGTGAGATACGTTGTCGTTGTCACGATGGGCAACCGTATGCCCTCGGGCTAACGACACGGAACGAGCTAGACTTCGGCCGGGCACCTCTTGAACCATTGAGGAACGCTCCAACCCCCCGGATCGCAATAGGACATGCAGACGAAACAAGGCATCATTGGCAACAGGAAAGCGGGGACATTCCTGCGGCTTGCCACGGCAGGATGTTTCCACGCCTCTTGCCTGCCAGACACATGGACTTGGGATACGACCATGCACAGATTGAAATCCGTCATCATCGGCCTGACAGGCATCGGCGCCGCGCGCCCGAGGGAGACCTCGGGCCTGCCGGTGTATGAGGGCAAGGCGCGTTCGCACGCGGCAGCCTACCGACAACATCCGCGGACCGACTTGGTCGGCGTGTGCGATATCCGCCGGGAAGCCCTGGATCAGTTTCGTGCCCTCTGGGACGATGTCTGGCCGGACATGCGCTATTACACCGACTATCAGGCGATGCTAGATCGGGAACGGCCAGACATCGTCAGCGTCGTCACCCCGGATCATCTACATGCCGACATCACGGTCCATGCCGCGCAGGGGAGCGCCCGAGCCGTTCTCTGTGAAAAACCCATCGCTACCGTGCGGGCCGACGCCGATCGCATGATCGCGGCGGCGTCGGCCCACGACGTGTTGCTTTCCGTTGAGCACACCCGGCGCTGGAGCCACAGTTTCCACATGACCAGGGAGATGATCCGGGACGGTTCGGTAGGGCCGCTCCGCAACATCGTCTCCAATCTGTACGGGCCGCGTGCCATGCTGTTCCGGAACGGCACCCACATGATTGACATGATCTGTTTCTTCGCCGAATCCGATCCCGACTGGCTCTTTGCCGTCATGGAGCCGGGCTTCGAACATTTCACCCAATACAAGGGAGATGGCGGTCACGATCCCGATACCGATCCGGCGGCCAACGCCTACATTCATTTCGCCAATGGCGTGCAGGCATACTTCAACAGTGTCAAGTCGGATTTCACCGGCTCTCAATTCGAGCTGATCTGTGACGATGCCCGCATCGAGATTTCCGATCGACGCGCCACCGTGATCCGCAGCGCCGGCCACACGGAATGGTCCTACATGGACATGGTGCCGATTCAGGACTTCGTCTTGACCCACCAGGCCGGGGCGGTGGCGGAACTGGTGCATGTGCTGGAACACGGGGGCCCACTCGTTTCCGGTGGGCGCGAGGCGCGCAAGACGCTGGACATCATGTTGGCCATTCTGCAATCGCACACTCAGGGCAATGTCCGCGTGAATCTGCCCCTGGGGTAGGCCCATGGGCCCATGGGTTTGGTGCAGGACGCATTGTAGAGGATCATGGGGATCCCAAGAGGGGAACTGTAGGTTCTCGCAAGGGACCTGGATGCGGATCAAGAATTGCCATGGCCTTGCCCGCGTCCTCGCACTTGCACCCTCGCCACCATACCAAGGAGCGCTCCATGACCCAAGTTGCCCTGCTCGGAGTGGGCGAGCCACATTTTGAGGCCCATTTGCGTACGTTGCAGGCCCTGCCAGAAATCGAAGGCATTATCCTCTGGGGCGCCGAGAACGCCTTGGCCACCGGGTCTTGGGCGCGGCAGGACAAGGTGACGGCCGTCTATACGGATTTGGATCAGCTGTTGGATCGGGAAGACATCCTTCTGGCCGTGGCCACTCTCCGCACGGATATGAAACCCACTGTCTTTACGCGCCTGCTGGAAGCGGGCATTCATCTCATGGCAGAGAAGCCGATGGCCCGCACCGTGGAAGAGACCGCTGCCCTAGTGGCTACCGCGGCGAGACATCGGGTACAGTTGGGCGTCTGCTACCAGAATCGCTATCATCCCTTGGTGCAGCAAGCTAGGGCCTGCTGTCGACAGGGTCTGCTGGGAGACCTGATGACCGTGGAAATCCGACAGTTGACCACTCAGGTGCAACATCGCCTCTCTACCCCGTGGCTGTTCCAACACGCCAACGCGGGTGGGGGCATGCTGGCGTGGCTGGGATGCCACTACATTGATCTAATGCACTACATTGCC
The DNA here is from genome assembly GCA_963422415.1 of Caldilineaceae bacterium. GTDB lineage: Bacteria > Chloroflexota > Anaerolineae > Caldilineales > Caldilineaceae > Bin34. The sequence continues at coordinate 39,599 of OY729430.1, read as the reverse complement.
GACGACGACATTGTCGCGGTGTCCGCGGAAGTCGCTGTCCTCGGCGGTGCCGCGATCGATGTCGAGGATGTGGCGGCGCTGGCGCTGCGGTTTCGGTCGGGAGCCGTGGGCACGATGCACGTGGGCTACACGATGGCGCTCAAGGGGACGCGCTACGGCGACACTCCCACCTACGACAACTACATGGGCTTCAATGGACAGCAGGGCCGTATGCACTGGTCCACCGACTTCCTCCCCGTCACCCTGCAGGTTGAAACCACCCATGCATCCTGGGCCAGCGCCCCGCGGCGGACCTTCGACTACACCCTGGGGCAGTCCCCGGCGTATGGGGCCGTCTGGGGCGAGAACTTTATGCGGGATTTCCTGCAAGCCGCCCAGGGACAGGGGACGCCGCCTGCGTCCGGCGCCGATGCCCTGCGCGTCGCACGCGTCGTGGAGGCCGCCTATGAATCAAGCCGCACCGGACGTAGAATTGCGGTTTGAACCTCTCAATTGGGATACAAGGTTCGGATGGGCACCCATCCGAAGGCAATGTCAAGGAACCAAGGGGAACGCGCACGTCATGACGAATTCGACTTTGATTCACGTAGGCGTACGGGCCACGGATCTGGAGCGGAGCCTCCGCTTCTGGCGCGACGCGCTGGGATTGTCCGTCGTGTCGGCCTCGGACGGCTCTTGTCTGCTGACTGATGGATATCACAACTATACCGTCTTCCAGCACATGGGACCTGCACGGCCCGACCATGTAGGCGGCATGCTGGACTACTTGCACATTGGCGTCATCGTGCCGAACTTGCAGCAGGCCCTGCAACGCTTTGTGGATCTGGGATTCCACGAAATTCTGGACGACGTGGGCGATGGTCGTCCCTATGATCCGCAGAATCCGCCCCAAGGGTCCTTCAAGGTGCATGATCCAGACGGCATTGTGGTGGATGTCACGGCCAACCCACAACAATGGCCAGGTGTCACGTTGCCCTGAACCCCGTGCACTTGACGCATGGACAAGGCAGGACTGAATCGATCGGGTGTCGTCCTGAAGGGACCCTGCCCACATCATGGGTAGCCCGGTTCAAAACCAGGGACATTGTTCCAAACTCTCTCGAATCCCTTCACCAAGGAAGCAGGTACAGCATGAAACTAGCAACATATGTCAATGGAGACGTCCCCCGCACCGGAGCGGTCGTCGGCAACACCGTCATCGATCTCGCGGCGGCCTTGCAGCAGAGCGGCATGGGGGATCCGGCGGCGGCGGCCACCGTGCAATCGTTGCTCGCAGCGGGCCCACCTGGCCTTGCGGCAGCACAGGAGGCGGTGACGTGGGCCTTGGCCCAAGGATCGGGGGACCTCACACAGCCTCTGGACGACACAACCCTGATGGCGCCCTTGCCCTGCCCCGGAAAACTGATGTGCTTGGCGGGAAACTTCGCGGACCACATTCTGGAAGGCGGCGGCACCTTCGCGGGCAAGGAAAAGATGACACCGCACTTCTTTACGAAGCCCTGTAGCGCGGTGATTGGAACAGGAGGTGTCATTCGGATTCCCGATTCCACGAAGTTTGCCGACTGGGAATTGGAATTGGCCATCGTCGTCGGTCGCACAGGACGCGATTTCTCGGTGGCCGAGGCTCAGGACGCCATCGTCGGCTATACCATTTTCAATGACATTTCCGCCCGCGAGTTGACCTTTCGGGATGAATTGCCCATGCAGGAAGGCGACTCATACTTTGACTGGTTGGTGGGCAAGTGGCTGGACACCTTTGGTCCCATGGGACCTTGGATCACGACCGCGGACGAGATTGCGGATCCTGCCCGCCTCCGCATGAGGTTGTACCTGAACGACGAACTGCAACAGGATGCCAGTTCGGGTCAGATGATCTTTTCACCGGCCGAGGCGCTGGCCTTCATCACGCAATTCGTGACGGTCGAACCCGGCGACATTGTCAGCATGGGCACTCCGGCGGGCGTCGGCCACTCCAAGAAGCTGAAACTGCAGCCCGGAGATCGCATCAGAGGCGAAATCGCGGAGTTGGGCACCTTGGAAAATTCCGTGGCCGCGTTGTAGGGTCTCGGGGACATGTTCCGATTTCTCATGTACAGGGGCACGTGCGCATCATCGCGTGTCGTTTTGGAAGATGTGCCTGCGGTGGCCCCTCTGCCTGTGCACACCTAAAGGGCGGGCTCGTGGGCGCGGGGCTTGGCATCCCTGTGGAAAAGCGGATACCCCATTCCGGCCGCGGGAACCGCTGGCCGGATTGCAACGATCTCATTCCCAAGTGAAGAAGACGCTGAGCCAGTCGCCTTCGCGACCTTGTTCGATCATCCGATATATCACTGCGGCGTCCGTGTAGGGGACCACATGGCTGATTAAGGGCTGCACCTGCAGATCGCCGCGGGCAATCATGTCCCAAATGACGGCGCGGTTGCGCGCGCGGGTCCAAGGCCAGTACGGGTGCGGCTCCAGCTGGCCAGTCTGATAGGAACCCCGCAGGGTCAACTCGCGGCGCAACAGTTCATGTGCTCCAATTTCCACCTCGTGCTGAGCCGCCCCCACCATGACTAAGCGTCCGCGGTCTGCCGCCACCTCCAGCATGGCACGATACGTCTGGATGTTGGAGGAGGCTTGGATTTGCACTTCGGCTCCTGTACCGGGGATCACATGGGGCAGCCATCCTGTCCATGTACGCGGCAACCGGGTAAGGTCATGGATCGTAGTCACCGTGTCCTCACGCGTCGCGTTGATCACATGCGAGGCGCCCAGTTCCTGGGCCAGTGCCAGCCGTGCATCCGCCACATCGACACCGATCACGGGATAGGCCCCGGCGCGGCGCGCCAACTGCAGGACGAGAAGACCCACCGTGCCCAGACCATGCACGGCCACGGATTCCCCAATCTGGATTTCCGCGCGGCGCACTCCATGGAGCGCCACGTCTCCCAGCACCGCGAAAGCCACTTCCGTGTCCGCCAGGGTCTCGGGTGCCCTTTCCACCAGATTCTGATTGGGAATGAGATCTCCTCCCGCTCCATCTCCCTCCAGCGTGACGGTCCAATGAGATCCATGGGAACCAAAGCAGAGGACCCGGTCGCCCACCTCCCATTCGGTGACCGCAGCGCCCCGGGCACACACCCGCCCCACTGTGGTATATCCCAGCGTACGTGCGGCGCCCGGCCCAGTCGCGCCCGGAATTCGTCGCCGTTGGCGCAGGGCGTTCATCTCGCTCCCGGCGCTGATCTGGCTGCAGACGACCCGCACCACGATTTGGTGGTCTGTCGGCGGCTCCACCGCAAATGATTCAATGTGCACCGCGCCTTGCGCGTCCAGTGCCAGCCGTTTGCCTTCCATGATCCTGTTGTTCCTTTTCTCCAGTCCCGCCTTCCCTCGTGATCTCCAAGTCTCTCCGGGTTCAACCGGGCAGGGCCTTTCCCTCGACCGGCCGTCAGTCAAGGGTCATGCGTGGATCCAGGGCGTCCCGCAGTCCATCGCCGATGAAATTCACGGACAACACCGTAATGCTGATGAGCAATCCGGGAGGGATCCAAAGCCAGACATACTTTTCAATGATCTCAATTGACTGGGCCTGATTGAGCATGTTGCCCCAGCTGGGTATCGGGATTTGGACTCCCAACCCCAGGAAACTCAGGGCTGCTTCCGTCAAGATGGCCCCCGCCATGCCAAAGCTGGCGGCCACCGTGACGGGGGCGATGATGGAGGGCAGCACATGCCGTATCAGGATCAGGAGGTGGGGCACTCCCACGGATTGTGCCGCCAGCACGAAATCCATTTCGCGCACGGACAGGATCTGTCCACGGGTCAGGCGGGCGATGCCGGTCCAGCCAATGAAGCCGATGGCCAGCATGGAATTGAACAGGCCCGGCCCTATGATCGCCACCACGCTGATCAGGATCACGATGACGGGAAACGCCATCACGGTATCCGTGATGCGCATGAGCAGGGCATCCACCGAACCACCCAGATAGCCGGAGAGGCATCCTATCACCACGCCGATCGAGGTATAGAGGAGGACCGCCACCAGCCCCACGGAAATGGAGACCCGGCCCCCATAGACGAGACGGCTCCAGACATCGCGCCCCGTCAGGTCCGTGCCCATGAGATGCCGGAGACTCGGACCCTGTCCGACTTCCTGAAGGTCGATCTTGTGGGGATGGATAGGCGCCACGATGGACGCCAGAGGGAATATCAGCGCGCTCATGAGCAGAATGAAGGCTACGCTGCCCACGGCCAGCCGATGACTAAGGAAACGTCGGAGAGCCCGCCGCCGCGGCGAGTCGACGTGCTGGGTTGCAGCCAAGCCTGCCGCCAGCGGCGGCGCGGTGTCGGTGAATGTCGTGGCAGGCTCGGAATCACTCATAGCGGATGCGTGGATCGGCCACGGCATAGGTGATGTCGGTCACCAGATTGCTCACGACGATCAGAAAGGCCGAGATCAAGACCAAGCCCATGATCAAGGGGTAGTCCCGGGTGGTGACTCCATCCATGTACAACAGCCCCATGCCCGGCCAGTTGAAAATGGTCTCGATGATGATGGCCCCCCCAAACAGATCCGGCAACCGCAACCCCAGAATGGTCAGGACGGGCAACAGGGCATTGCGCAGGCCATGGTGCACGACAACGACATACGCCTGCAATCCCTTGGCCCGCGCCGTGAGCATGTAGTCCAAGCGGATCACTTCCAGCATGCTGGAACGCGTATAGCGCATGATGGCGGCGGTGCTCTCGATGCCCAGCACCATGCCCGGCAACAGGATGTGTCTGGCCTGATCCCGAATCACGCCCCAGAATCCGAACTCCTCGCCCGGCGTGGAGTACCCTCCTGTCGGCAACCAGTTCAGTTTTACGGCAAACAGATAGATGACGGCCAGCGCCGCGAAGAAACCCGGCACGGAAATGCCAATGAACACGAAGGTGGTCAAGGTATAGTCCAGGCGGGAATATTGCCGCAGGGCGGACAGGGTGCCGAGGGGAATCCCGAGAACCAGCGAAATGATCATCGCCGTTACCATGAGCTGCACGGTCGCAGGCAGACGGCGGCCGATTTCTTCCGTCACGGGCACACGACTGCGGATCCGTACCCCCAGATTGCCTTGAAACAGACCGGCCATCCACTGCAGGTACCGCACCGGCGGCGGTTGGTCCAAGCCGTAGGCGGCCCGCATCGTGGCAATGTCGAGTTCGCTGGTTAGCCCTTCCTGCTGGGAGAGAATCATGGACGACACGGCGTCTCCGGGAGCCAGTTCGGTAAAGACAAAGGTGATGATCGTGATTCCCAAAAGAACGGGGAGAGAATGCAGAACGCGCCGCAGGATGTATCGGTTCACGCGCACTCAGTCCAATTGAGGACCAACATCGGGAAATGGGATGCCATGAAGCGGCAGCGAGCCTGATCGCGGGCGGCATCCCCACCCCATTTCGCGCTCAGGAAGCGCCAAGGGCGAGACCCGGGTCTCGAGTCCGGGTCTCGCATCCCCGCCATGGGGGTGTCACTCAAGTCTATTCCGCCAGATACCAGGTGTGGGGACTTCGTTCTGGCCACACAATGTTGGTCCACTGTCGGAACTGGTAATTGCAGACATTCTGGTTGATGGCATGACGCCGATCCTGCTGAAACATGGTCAGATGCAGGAGTTCATCGTTTGTGATCTCGCTGATCTCATGCCACATGGTCTGGCGGGTGGCCGGATCCGGTTCGACGAGAGACTGGGTCACCATCTTATCCACCTCGGCGTTGCAATACTGCGAACCGTTGAAGCCGGCTGGCGGCAGGTTGCCGCAGGAGTAGCGTGGATACTCGAAGGGCAGGGCCACGCCGCAGCAGCCGTAGCCAAGATCGAAGTCCGGCTCTTCATAGAAGCGTGTGACGAAAGTGGGACCGTCCATGTGCAATACATTCACCTTGATCCCTACGTCGGCCCAGAACTGCTGCATGGCAGCCACAACCCGCTGGTCAAGTTCAGACTGATAATAGGTAATGAAATCGAGTTCGTGGGTGGGATCCCATCCTGCCTCTTCCAGCAGGGCGCGGGCCTTGTCGGGATCATAGTCGTATTGCGGCACGTTCGGACTGATCCAGGTCGCGGAGGGGTCCACGGCCGTGTAGTCATAGGCCAGTGCCTGGCCCGGACCATAGATGCTGGTCGCAATTGCCTGGCGATCCACGGCATATACCAGCGCTTGCCGCAGCCGCTTGTCGGCTAGGCGCGTGTGATTGGGCCAGATGGACATGGCCCCGGGCAGAGGCCCGCCCACCACGGTCAGGCTTTCGTCACGCTCGACTCGCTCGCGGTCGGGTCCATTCACCATGTTGCCAACATGAATTTCACCGGCTTCCAGACCTGGCAGCCAAGTGGCGACCTGAGTCAGGCCAATGCGGAAGATGAGGCGATCCAAGTGGGGAGGACCCATGAAATAGTCTTCGTGGGCTTCCAGAATGTAGTACTGATCTGGCACAAATTCACTCATCTTGAATGGACCGGATCCGATGATGCCCTCACGCGCTAGGTCGGAACCCTGCATTTCGGCATACGGAATGCCCTCCCACACGTGCTTGGGGAACAGATTCAGTCCTCCCATGCCGTAGAAAAAGTCTGCGCGGGGAGTGGACAACGTGATTTCCACGGTAAAGTCGTCAATGACCTTCACACCGGTGATTTCATCCGCGTCGCCATTGGCGAACTCGTCCACGCCGGCAATCGCGAAGAGGGGCAAGGTAGTGCGGGTAGGAATATTGGTGTCGGGATGCCAGAACATCTCAATGGTGAACTTGACGTCATCCGCCATCAACAGTTCCCCGTCGTGCCACTTGACGTCATCCCGCAGATGGTAGGTAAAGACCAAGCCATCGTCGGAGGTCTCCCAGCTTTCCGCCACGTCGGGTGCAATGGTCTGGGCATCCATTTCCAAGTCCACCAGCTGACTAAAGACGAAGCCCTCGTTGGTCGAGGAACGCGACAGCCAATTCTGTCCCCGCATGGCCGAATCGGCAAAGGCCAGCGTCACGTCCCCGCCCTGAGTGGGGGCGGTTTCCGTGCACACATTGATCCACGGGTTTTCCAAGTCCGTTGCGGTGTACCACATGTCACCGTCCACGCTCGCTTCCTCGACGCTGATGTCCACTTCGGGCTTTACATCCACCTGTTCCATTTCTTCGACTTCCGCCGCGGGCGGAGCGGCGGCGGTGCAACCCACCACGATCGCCAAGGACAACATCAGCATCGATGGCAGCCAGAAAGCGCCAATCCTTCTTTTCATGCCACACTCCTTCATATTTTGGCACGGAGAAACATCGGTCATACCACATGCCAAGTCTGAAGCCCCGTCGCCAAGAAACCTTGGGAGGACAGGGGACTCGCTGTACAGCCCCGTTGTAACGTCCGCGGTGCATGGAGCCAGAATCGAGGTTGCAATATGCCTGTCTCTTGATACTATCACGCCCCACATCCGCTGCCGGATTCGCGACTGTGCGCTCGAATCCGTCATCCGGCAGGCTGTGGGAATGGGCCTTGGGGCTCCTCCACCGTTGAAGTCGAGTTTTGCGCCACAAACCCTGCTTCCCCTCCGAATGTCTGACTCAAAGTGGGTGGATTGTACACATAGGGAAGTGGACAGACACGGGTCACGGGCCTCATGAAGCCCGTGACCCGTCTGGAGTCGACTGCGGCCCTTGTCTGTGCCGCAGGGCGCGCTTTGCCTATGCTAGTATCCTCAGTGTGAGGCAAACGGAGTATGGGGCAAGCGGAGTAAAAGTTGAACTCGGATTCTGGGGATACGCTTACGGTCGCGACCCTGCAGATGGGCATGCACTTGCCCCTCACGCGCAAGGAGTTCCGCTCCCACTTCGAGCGGTTCCTCAAGGTTGCGGTGGCCAAGCAGAGCAATCTGGTTGTGGGCAGCGGACTGGGCGCGGCCATGGTGGGTCTGCCTTTTGTAGATCGCAGGTATCGGGAAGCGATGCTCACCATCCGCAAGGGGAAAAGCGCCCGGGCCGGCTTGCTGACCCGCATCCGCGGATCCGCCGAACGCTTGAATCCCAAGTGGTCCGACACCGATACGCCACGGCTCCTGCAAAGGGCCTTGAAGCGGCATCGGGAGGAGATTCGGGATTTCTATGACGAGGTCTTTGGTCAGTTCGCGGCCCAATACAAGGTTGTGCTGGTGGCTCCCAGCGCCTATCTTGCGGACCCCGTGGATGACGAGATCCGCCAACTGGCGGGAGTCTATGACACCTCGGGGGAACGGGTCGGATATCAGACCAAGATCTTGTTGACCCAAGCCGAAGGCAACTTGGCACGCCCGGGAACTCTGTGGAAGCCGATAGAGACCAGCGTCGGCGTATTGGGCATTGCGCTCGGCTTTGATGGCCTGCTCCCGGAAGTGGGTCGGCTCCATGCCACGCAAGGATCCTCGCTCCTCGTTCATCAGCTGGCTTCTTCCAGTGTGGTGGCGTGGAGAAGAGCCCAGCGTGCCGCTGTCATGCGCTGCGTGGAAAACCAGCTTTTCCTGTGCATCGGCAGTGCCGTGGGCCCCGATAGACTCAGTGCGGATCCAGACTTGGCCTACACCGGGCGGTCCATGTTGCTGGCTCCTCTTGAGCTGTCGCCCGCGGGCGACGGGATTCTGGTTTGTATGGAGAATGCGGAGCGGGAAGGGCTGGTGGTGTCGGATCTGAATTACCGCGCCCTGCAGAAGACATGGCGGCAGGCGGCGCCGGCGTTCCGCCAAGAATTCTCTCGGGTCTGGCGCGTGTACAACGAATCCCAGACTCAGGTCACCGACATGAATCGCATGTTGCCGTCGGAATCGCTGGCGGAAGACATGGCGGATGCAGGTGTCACGATCGTAGAGGCCCGGCCCGGCCCCGTGGTGACGGAGCCTCCGGCCTATGAGGACGGGCCTGAAGAAGAGAGGGAGACCGTGGCGGTCCAGTACGTGGAGGTGGAGAACGGGGCGCTCAGCGAAGCCCCCACCCTGGATGACCTGCACGTGATCAGCGCGCGAGAGTTCCCTTGGCTCTCCGATGGATCCGACGAGGTGACGCGGCTGCGCACCCGATACCAGTCCAAGGGCAACTTGGACGAGACCCAGGAACTGGATTCCGTCCAATGGTCTGAGGAGTAGGGGCGCCCGCTCGCGAAAGCCAAGCCTGCGGCATGCATATGTCTTCGGAATTCGTGGGCACGGGGCAGGGGCATACCCGACACTTCGCCACTCTGCGTCGCCTGTACCTGTACCTGGTGACCTTGATTTGCTTGATCGCCCTGCAGGGAAACTTCCAGGGTCTGGCCAGTGAACTGGCCACCTACTGGAGCGTTCTGGGCGGCCATTACTTGGTGCCCACCTACGATTACATCAATCAGCGTTTGCTGGAAAAGAGTAGCTATCTGCTGGTCACGGCCTTGTTCCTGCTTCTTCACTACGGTCTCATTGTCGGCTGGACGCTGCGCGATCCGCAGGAACGGGACAGTCTCCTGCGCAAGTTGTTCCTGTGGGCCTCCACTGCCGTTGCCTTAGGCTATTGCATATCGCTGGTGGCCCATCTTCTCGCCCCGGTTCTGAGCCGAATCATGGGATTGGACTTCGAATCCTCCGGATTTTATGGAATGAATTATGTGGTCCTGGTTTTGCCCCTGGGCCTCTCCGGCGCCATTCTCGTCCAAGGTGGCAGCCTGTTGCACACGGAGCGTGACTGCGGTGGGACCCGATCCGACTGCCAGTCGCTGGAAGCGCTTTTCTTTTCCTTGGTGAACGTGGCGGGGTTGCTCTTGGTGGCGTCGTTGGGCCACACGGTGCTTTTCCGGGCCTCGCTTCTCCCTGTGCTGCACTCCGGGGCGCATGTCTACGTATCTTCGATGCTGCTGACGATATCCACGGATCTGGCTGTCATCTTGGCGTTGCTGCTGGCATTGCACCAAGTGGCAAACTGGAGGAGACGGATTGGGCAGGGCAGGCCGCATCTGTGGAGCAATCTCCTGCACACTCTGACTCTGTACGGAGGCCTTTTGACGGGCCTGGTGGTTTTTCTGCAGGGTTTGTGGCTGCTGCTGCAGGCCTTGCTTGGCCTTCTGCCGGAGGGGGCCGATCTTGGAGAACTGGCCCTAGGGCTTCAAGTGGCCCCCTCCCTGCTCGCAACCGTGCCTTTGGGAGTGGGATACTGGCTTTGGTTCCAACGCCGCTTGGCCCGCGCTCCCGAGACATCCGGCTTGGCGACCTGGCGCACGGTGCCCCGCCAGCTGTACCTGTACAGTGGAATCAGCGTGACCCTGTTCTGGGTGGCAACCGGCAGCCTCGAACTAATTCTGATTCTTTGGGATCAGGGCAGGGTATTCGCCTCTCTTCCCGTGTCGCCCGAAGCGACACTGATGGCAGCGCAAGACATGGACCTTGCATGGACGGACCATTTGGCTCGGCTGTTGACAGGCGGCGCGGCACTCTGTCTGTTGTGGCGGCAAATCAGGCGGCTGGGTCGGGAACCGGTGGCCCCCATCCTCCGCACCTGGCATCTCCTGCCGCGCCGCCTGTATTTGTATGGGGTCACGATCGTGTCCACCCTTACGCTGCTTTTTGTCTGCGGTCGAGTTCTGCAGGAGTTGTTGGAGCGACTGACGGGATGGGAGGTTCCGGATCTCCTGTCCACCGGGGAATTCACACGCGATATGGCGAGCCTGGTCGTGCTGGTCGTTGTGCTGGCATGCCATGTGCGCCTGCTGCGTCAATCATGGGGTCCACCTCCTGCCGCGCCGCCGGAAGCCGTGGAGGCTTCTTCCCTGCGGCAGGAATTGGCCGCGGTCTACCAGGAACGGCATCAGGTGACCGCACGCATCAAGACCTTGGAACAGCGGCTGGCGGAGTTGGCGTCTCCAGCCCAGTCTACGGAAAGGAGAGAGCCATGAGCAACTCCCCTCGGGTTGGCATGTTGCAATGGGATCGGTTTACCGCGGTTTGGGTGACCTTGGTGGGCCTGCTGGTCATGGCAGCCTTGGTGACAGGCTTCGTCGGAGGCGGACAGGACGCCGCCATGCTGCCTGCATACGCCCAAGGCGATACCGTGAAGGATTTTGTTTTCAATGCCTACGTGGCACATCTGCGGGGCGACCTGAGCCGCCTGCAACCCATGTATGCCGCCGACACGTGGGCCGAGATGTCGGAGGAAGACAAGAACTGGGGTGCGTTCGGGCTCTTTGCCCATTCCGATTTGCTGGGTCTGCGCGTGCTGGACACGGCGGAGGGGCCCGAGGGCTTGCAAACCCGGATCGCCTCCTACCACGTCAGACGGACGGGTCCGTTGGGCATTCAGCGTTTGGAAATCTACACCCAGCTTGTTCGCCTGGCGCCAGCTGGGGACAGCTGGAAGCTGCAGCAAATTCTGCCGCGCTATGGGTATTGAACGCCGCGGCCGATGGTCCTCTCCTACTTTGACAGGGCCGGAGGCTGGGGCAGCTGCTGCAGCAGAGACCGGGCCGCGCTGTGAGGATCCAGTTGTTGCCGGTGCACTTGGGCCAGCGCTTGCGCCCGCAGATCGGGCGTGATGAATTGGGGCAAGAGCTGCGCCCAGCCCTGCTGCACCAGTCGATCCACGCGCTGCGCGGCCCGAGCTTCATCCTGCGCCTGCCTCTGGCCCGTGTCGTTGACATGGGTGAAATGCGCCCGGATTCTTTCCCACAGGATTGACACGCCGGAACCGGACAGGGCATCCGTGGTCAACACGGGTACCTGCCAGGCATCCGCCACGGGTGCTGCGCCCAGTTGCAGCATCTGCTTTGCCTGTTGGGCGGCCCGCTGGCTGCCGGGTCGATCTTCCTTGTTGATGACGACAATGTCGCAGATTTCCAATATCCCTGCCTTCAAGGTCTGAATGGAGTCTCCCTGGCCTGGGGCGTCCACCAGCACGGTGGTGTGCGCCAAGGTCCGAATTTCATGTTCGTTCTGGCCCGCCCCCACGGTTTCGACGAAGACCGGGTCGAATCCCAAGGCGTCCAATACCGTGACCGCATCCCAGGTCACATCGCTCAGAGCGCCCCGGGCTCCGCGCGTGGCCAGACTGCGGACATAGACATGGGCGGCTGACTCCAGGCCGGTCATGCGGATGCGATCGCCCAGCAGGGCCCCGCCCGTGACGGGGCTGGTAGGATCCACAGCCAAAAGGGCGACTTTGTGTTTTGCGGTGTGCAGACGGGAGATCAGGGCTCTCAGAAGCGTGGACTTGCCGCTGCCCGGAGGTCCCGTGATGCCAATGATCTGCCCCTTTCCAGCCCAAGGCCAGAGCTCCGCCAGCAAGGTCTCGGCGGCGGCGTCCTGTCTTTCCACCTGGGATATGGCGCGGGCCAAGGCCCGCGGGTTGCCGGTTCGGAGTTCAGTCAGGGAGATTGCCATCGGGATCTGGGACCGTGCAGCGAGATCGGATAAAGTCAGCCGTGGTTTGGATGGTGGTGCCTGGCCCGAAAATCTCGGCCACTCCCAGATCCTTGAGTGGCTGGTGGTCCTGGGCGGGAATGATGCCCCCGACCACCACCAGCAGATTCTCCTGTCCCTGAGCGGCCACCAGCTCCAGAATCCTGGGTACCAAGGTCATGTGGGCGCCGCTCAGGATGGAGATGGCCAAGACATCCACGTCTTCCTGCAGGGCCGCATGGGCGATCATGTGCGGTGTCTGGCGAATGCCAGTGTAGATCACCTCGAAACCCGCGTCGCGCAGCCCCCGCGCGATGACCTTCGCGCCGCGGTCGTGGCCGTCTAGCCCGGGTTTGGCTATCAGCACGCGGATGGGGTGGTTCATGACGCGTCGATCTTGGGAGGCAGCCCTTGGGTGCAAGCCAGCAGCAGCTGCAGGGCGGCTGTCGCACTGAGCCGCTTGTTGCCCGTTCGGTCCGCGGTCCACACATGGTGGGCTCCTCGACCGGATCCACCGGGCCCTTGCACATATAGATATACGGTTCCCACAGGTTTCTCCACGGAACCCCCGCCTGGGCCAGCCACGCCTGTGATCGAGACCGCAATATCCACTGCATAGAGATTGCGGGCCCCGATTGCCATGGCTTGGGCCACATCTGCACTTACGGCTCCCTTGGCCTTAAGCAGAGCGGTCGGCACGCCCAGCACCTGCCGCTTGGCCTCGTCACTGTATGTCACGGCGCTGCCCCAGAAACAGGCGGAACTGCCCGAAATCTCGGTCAGCAAGTGTCCCAGCAATCCACCAGTGCAACTTTCCGCGGCCGCGCAGGTCAGGCGCTGGGCGGTCAAGGTCCGCACTACCGTGTGGGCCAAGGCCCGATTCGGATCGTCCATGAAACCAAGGTTCATGCCGCAGGGGAAGGAGTGGTCAATTCGGTGTCCGGCCGGCATGCATAGTAACGGAGCAATACATTGCCGTACTCTCGCTCATCAAGGGAAATTATATGTCGCAGAGGAAAGTCTCGACGTTCCTTGGGCGCAATTTGCACCACTACCGTGCCCTCTGCCGTCAGTAGATCGGGCCGCTCGTCCACGGCCCTGAGTGCGCGGATCCACATGTTCCTGAATTGGGGGGGAGCAATGAAGATGAAATCGAAGGGGCCAATGCCAGGCCGGACCAGATAGCGAAAGCTGTCCGCCTTCACCAGTTCCATTTGGGGACACAGTCCGCAGCGTTGCCCGTTGCGGCGCATGGTGGCAATGGCCCGGGCGCTGGAATCCACGAAAGTGGCCTTGACCGCGCCTCGACTCAGGGCTTCCAGACCCACAGACCCCGTACCTCCAAAGAGATCCAGAACGGTACGCTCCGGCAGCCAGCCATGCAACTTCCCAAACAAAGCCTCCTTGGCGCGGTCCGTGATGGGCCGCGTGGAATTCCCCGGTACCGACAACAGACGGCGACCCTTGGCCCGGCCCGCTATGACGCGCATGCCTGTGCCCGCAGGTTTCGGCCAGAATGGTTTCGCTGGGTTGATCTCGTCGGGAAACATCCTTTCCAAGGATATGTGGAGGTCTTCTGGAGATATTTCACCCCACCTGAACGGTTCGCTTCTTTACAGGTCATGAGAGACAGTCTATAATCCCTGACTGGTCGAATGGACAAGTGGCAACCCCTAATGTGCTGCCGCTGCAAGGAGTCTGGGATGCCTAATTTAGGACCTGTCGAGTTAATCATCATCCTTGTCATTGCCGTCATGATCTTCGGTGTGGGGCGGTTGCCGGAAATTGGCGGTGCCGTTGGCAAGACCATCAAGGAATTCCGCAACAACATGGGTAGCAAGGACAAGGGGGGAGAACCCTTGGAAGCGGAAGATGGAGACATTGAGGAAGCAACGGAAGAGAAGCTGGCCTAGCGCTTGGCGCTGAGCCATTCCCATCCTTAGTCCCAATTGTCGAGCGAGTGCCCATGGTTCTGATTGACTTCATGCTGGTGGCCATCATTGTCTTGGCCATCGCGCTGGTCGCCATAGTTCTGATTCAGGCGCAGGATGCCGGTCTAGGCAGCATGTTCGGAGGCGACGGCAGCATGTATCGTACCCGCCGTGGTCTGGAGAAGGTGGTTTTCAACATCACGATTGGTCTGGCCGTGACCTTTATGTTGTTGAGTCTCTTGACGGTCTTTCTCCAGAATCGGTTGTAGCCGCGTCTGAGCTCCGTGTGCCGCTCGGCACATCCCCAGCGGCGGTGCCGTGGCTCTTGTGATTGTCTAGATGGCGCGTTCTGACACCCTGCCGCGCCCGTTTCCCTTGGCTGACAGCAATCGCTGGATTGCCGTCTTGGTGTTGGTCGGCCTGCTCCTGCTGATCAGGGTCTATGGCCAAGAGGAGCCTGAGGTCTCGTTTCAGAATTTGCCGGTCTATGGTGGTGTGTTTCGAGAGGGCGTGGAAGGGACTCCCCTGTACGTCAATCCTGTCATCTGCAACTACAACGAAATAGACCGTACTCTTTGTCGTCTGTTGTACCGGGGCCTGATGCGTTTCAACCAGCATGGAAAGCCGGTGTTGGATCTGGCTCAATCCTATGGGATTTCCGCGACTGGCCAGACTTACACCTTCACGTTGCAGCCTGATTTGCGCTGGCATGACGGGACGCGACTTACGGCCCAGGACGTCCAGTTCACATTCGAGCTCCTGCAGGATCCCGATTTTCCGGGCGAGGCGGCTTTGACGACCGCGGCGCGCTTGGCCCGGGTGGAAGCCGTGGGGACAGACACCCTGATTTTCGAATTGGAACAACCCTTCGCTCCTTTTCTGGATCTCACCACCTTGGGTCTGTTGCCGCGCCACATCTACGATCGCATCCCCGTGGCCGACCTGTTTGCGCGTACCCCAAGCCTCGACATTGTAGGCAATGGACCCTTCCGAGTAACCCACCGGAACGGCGATTCCATCCGCCTCCGCCCTTTCGTCACGCGTGGCTCGCGGGCGCCCTTTATCTCGGCTCTGGAATTGCGCTTCTACCCTCACACCGCGGATCTGTATTCCGACTTTGCCAGGGGCGAGATTGAGGGTCTCAGCACCGGCATCGCCCAGAATTTCGCGGTATTGCCCAACCGGGAGGAACTGCAGTTGTTTTTCAGCGAAGAGTCCAGCCTGGTCATTGTGCTTTTCAACCACCAGTCGGAAACGTTGCCCACGTTGGCCGAAGTGCAGGTCCGGGCAGCCTTGGTGCAGGGCGTGAACCGGGCCCAGGTGTTGGCGAACAGCTCGCAAGGCTGGGGCGTGGTGGCCCATTCGCCGGTGCCTGTGAACAACTGGGCGCACAAGCCGGACATGGCCCAGATTCCCTTTGACCCGTTGCAGGCGGTGCGCCTGTTGGACGACTCCGGTTGGCGGGACCGGGATGGCGATGGCATTCGCGAACGGGAGGGCAACCCTTTCCGGCTCACGCTGCACACCAGCGATGACGAGTTGCTCGCTTCCTACGGTGAAGCCTTGGTTTCCTACTGGCGGGACATGGACATTGACGCGGAAGTGGTGTCGTTGCCTTTTGACACGCTGGTGTCGGAACACCTGGAGCCCCGGGATTTCCATGCCGTCTTGGTTCGTATCTTGGACTTGGAAGGAGATCCGGATCCCTTCCGCTTCTGGCACAGCTCCCAGGCTCTGAACTACGGAGGCTGGTCCAATCCCTTCGCGGATCAATTGATGGAGCAGGCCCGTATCACCTTGGATCAGGAGGCCCGTCGTCATCTCTATCACCAGTTTCAGGATATATTCGCGGCCGACGTCCCTGCCCTGCCGCTCAGCTATCCGGTCTATGCCTATGGCGTACATCAACGGGTCAAGCATGTACAAATGGGCTTGTTGAACAATTCCTCGGAGCGGTTTGACTCCTTTGCGGATTGGGCCATTCTCTCGGCCCGTGTCCCGATGCCGGCCGGCGAAGCCCCCTTTCCCAATTGAAGACCGTCGTGGAATTCCGCGCGTGGCCCGGAAGTTGTCTAAAATGAATCAGGAGAGATGATCGTTAGCCAATCAGGGAGTATTGTGTGTTTGCTATGAATTCAAAGGATCTTTCAAGCCGGTGCCATCTGAAACGCCTCTGGCTTGCCGGGCTACTGCTGCTGCTGGCCGTCATGGCAGGTTGTGACAGCGAAAAGTTTCTGATGCCACCAGCCGACGATAAAGTGATGGTTATGGCTGCCATGGGCCTCAATTGTCAGTACGGTGGTACGTCCTCCTTCCAAGTCAACGAACTCAGTGTGCGCATGCGTACCGGTCCCGGTCTTGAATATCCTGCCTACGGCCTGATCCATTTGGGGCAATCCTATACGGTCTCGGATGTGTCCGAAGACCTTGCTTGGATTGCCTTTGAACGAGAAGATGGCAGGACCGCGTGGGTCTACGCGGAGTTGACCCTGCCCGTCTGCCTGTAGTTGAACTCCCTGCGCGGCAGGGTGACCCTGTATCTAGCCGTGGCCGGTCCAGCTGCGCTGAAGACTGCGGGGATCGATCGGTAGTGGATGACGACGGATTTGATGGATCCAGGTCCACATCGTCGCAGGCCTCTTGGGCTGTGCTCGCGGTCTCAGGATCACAAGCAATTCCGGTCCGTTGGTGGATTGGAAATCTCCCAGCCAAACGAAGCGCTGGCCTTTTGACAGGCGTATGGAGGGCCGCCATGCCACTGGACCCCTCGTGAACGGGATCGATTTGTCCGAATTCTCCACGAGCCAGTGCCGTAGTCTCGGCTTCTCCATGGCGGCCATGGGGGGTCCTCCATGACTCTGGAGGCCGGCGCGGTTTCCTTTGCCCTCTTCGAAATTTACGGTATCGTCCTGCGCCATCTCCCGCAAGATGGTCTTCCTCTCGTTCGCCATGGCTTGAAACGCCTCCGTCCTAGGGTGTAGTCTGGAAGAAGGTGCAAGGCCGAAAGATGATGGCGTCGGCCGCCACAACTTGCCAAGGCCAGGATCAGGATGACGATATTGCGGTTGTGCGTGAAGCCACACCCCGCGACCCGCATCGAAGTCGATACAGAATCGGCCCCGTGTCTTGACAGAGACAGACCTGACCAGTAGGATTCGAGTCCCATTGCATGCCGCAGTGGCGGAATTTGGTAGACGCGCTACATTCAGGATGTAGTGAGCTTACGCTCATGGGGGTTCAAGTCCCTCCTGCGGCATCCGCAACTTCTTGGATACGCTTGCAGGCGATGGCATGACCCAGAATGTCGTTCCCGGGCGCCCGGCGCGGCGCATCCAAGTCTGGAATCAGATATTCGTCGCGATTCTGGTGGTTACACTGTTGTATTTTGTCGTTTCCTATGTCAATTTGGTGTTGCAACATACGGCGCTGCGCGAGGAGATTTCACAGGCCACGACGAATCTGCAGGTCGTGAAGGAACTGGGTTTGCGGTTGGAAAGACAGTTGCAATACGTGCGCACCGACGCGTACAAGGAGACCGTGGCCCGCGAGAAGCTGGGCATGGCCCGCTCCGGGGATCGGGTAGTGGCCATCATTGCCGATGGTTCTCTGTCGCATGCAACGGAATTCCTGTCTTCTGCAGGTGGAGGCGAGGACATCCTGTCCCTGCCGATATGGCGACAGTGGCTGCTTCTCTTCAACCTCGAGACAGGTCTTGCACTGGAAACAACGTCCCCATAGCGGGGCGATGAGCTTGGGCTCGCGGCGGAAAGCGAACCTGCTATCCCATTTGCCCGATTCTTGTTGTATAATGCTTGTTGTCTTTCATGACGCGGGGTGGAGCAGCGGTAGCTCGTCGGGCTCATAACCCGAAGGTCGTAGGTTCGATTCCTACCCCCGCTACCTTATGCAGCTGCCGACTGAAACGTCGGCAGCGTCGTTATTGCGGCGATGTAGCTCAGGCGGCTAGAGCGGGGGCTTCATAATCCCCAGGTCGGTGGTTCGAGTCCACCCATCGCCACAATGAAGATGCCGGCAAATACGCACAGGAGTGTTTGCAGTGCATGGGCGGGCAACCCTCGCCGCAAGTTTTGTCTTGAAGGACATCAAGCGTCGGATGCCCTTGTCCCTGATTGTCTGTGCGTCAGGACCGTCTCGGCCACCTCCGCAGTGTTGCTCGTGCGGCGAGCTGCCTAGGTCCCCTGTCTGTTTGGCCTGCGGCCCAAGTGACGAGCAGCGCACCCGCTACTGCACCCCGCAGTGATCCCGCAAGTAGTCCCAGTTCAGGTCATACCCCAGTCCCGGCAACTGGGGCACCGTAACAAACCCATTGGCATCCATCGGATCGCAGATTGAATTCAGATAGGGCGGGGGCGTTTCATAGTCCAGCCCCGGAGCCAGCAGACCCCGTTCGTAGTATTCGCACGTGTCTTCGCTGCTGGCTCCCAACATAGCCAGATTCGCGTGGCCGCTCATGTGCACTTCGCAGCGCACCCCGAATGCCTCGCAAATCGCAATCATCTTCTTTACGCCGGTCACCCCGCCGCGCAGCACGTCTATGCGACTCATATCCGTGGCTCCGCGCTTGATCCAGTCCGCCCGCGTATAGATGGAACCGGCGGCGATTTCCGGCGACAGAATGGGGATGGACAGTTCCCGGGTCAGCTTCTCGTATGCGGAGACTTGGTATTCGTTCATGGGGTGTTCGAACCAGTAGAAGTCCAGTTCCTCCAGAACACGGCCTACCCGCACCGCTTCCGCGTATGTACGGTAGGTACCCCAGGGATCAAAGCTGAGTGTCATGTCAGGACCCACTGCTTCTCGCACCTGACGGCATGTCTCAATATCCCAGTCGGTGTGGGAGGGTCGCCCTGGATCCGGTTGACCCGTGGTGGGATTCCAAAAGTAATACGGATGAATCTTGTAGTGGGTGTATCCCCTGACTTGGCATTCCCGGGCATGGGCGGCATATACGTCCGGCGGTCCCAAGTTGGGATAGGTGCTGCCGTAGGCTCTGATCCGGCTGCGAGCTCCCCCCAGCAGTTTGTGCACCGGCACTTCAAAGTAGCGGGCTTGTAAATCCCAAAGGACGCAGTCCACGACGCTCAGGATGTGCTCCGGGATGTTGGCCACCCACAGCCAGTGCCATATGGCCTCTCGATCAAAGGGATCGACGCCCAGCAGCAGATCGCGGATGCGCCCTTGCAGCAGGGTGGTGTCCTCTGACGACAGCCCATTCCGGTCGCCATGTCCCTTGCCTCCCAGAAAATATCCGGCTACGCCATGGTCGGCCGTAATGCGCGTGATGGTTTGAGTCACCATGGCGTCCAGCTGCAGCTGGCCATTGTGGAAGGTGGGCTCCGGCACCGGAAAGGAAAAGACAGTGAGATCTTGGATTTTCATGGAAATCTCGCATAAGTCGGAACTGGGGGAGTTGCTATACTGACATTGAGTTCTACTATACAGACAGTCGCCCTCCTGCCCAAGCGCCATGGGCAGGCCCACGAGGCCAAATCGATTTGGCGGTTCTGCCGACTTGTATGAAACTGAGGTTGTGCCGCAAGCCGAAATGGAACTGGATCCGCCGAGGCCCCTCGGCGAATTGGCTGGCATGGGTTTGGGCGCCGGTTGAGAATCTTTCCACCTCACGAGGAAAACATGACGGACGGCTACCACGAGAGTGATTTGCAGCATTACCTTGAACATGGCTATGTCATTATCGAAAACGCCATGGAACACGTGGGCCTGCAGAATGCCATCGCCGCCTACGAAAGGATTCAAGCCCTGACGGAGCCCTCGTGGAAAAAGATGGTCGCCCACGGCCATCTCAAGGGGGGTTATGGGCATGGGCCCAATGCCCATACCATGGACAATGTCCACCAATACGACACTCTGTGGCTGGAGCTGGCCATGAATCCCTGCCTGGTGCCCCTGTTAAAGCGCATCGTCGGCATTGACGTGCAAGTAATGGAAATGGTCTGTCACTGCCACCATGCCGGCACCGCGGCGCATACAGCCTGGCACCGGGATTGGCCGGCCTGGACGCATCCCGAACACACGCTGAAGGCCAAGGCCTTCTACTTCCTGGACAACCAGACCGAGGACATGGGTTGTTTCGCGCTGGTGCCGGGCACTCATACGCTGCCGGAGGGCCCGCCGCGTGCGCAATACCGAGATGAATTTCTCGAGGACATGCCCAATCTGAAAAAGATTGTGGCCCCGGCAGGCAGCGTGGTAGTCTGGAACGTGCTTTGCTGGCACTCCGGACTGGCCAACACCAGTGTCCGCGATCGCCGCATCGTGATTTATGGATACCAGCCGTTCTGGGTCAAGAAGTGGGGTCACGAACCGCCTCCCGCCCATATCGTCACTTGGGCGGACACTCCTCACAAACGGCAATTCATGGGCATTCACGCCGTGGAGGGACGGGCCTCTTGGGATCGCAAGGACGTGCCCTATCTGCCGCAGCATCTGGAACTGGTCAAGCAAAAGAGGTTCTAGTCTTGGCGCAGTTCCTTCTGGGAGATATCTGTCATGCACCGTTACCAACCTGCCGCGGACCGTTATGCCACCATGATCTACCGGCGATGCGGGTCCAGCGGTTTGCTGCTGCCCGCCCTCTCGCTGGGACTTTGGAACAACTTCAGTCACGGCCACAGCTACGACAAGGCCCGGGTCTTGGTCCGCACTGCCTTCGATTTGGGCATCACGCACTTTGATCTGGCCAACAACTACGGCCCACCCCCCGGATCCGCCGAGGAAACCCTAGGTCGTCTTCTGGCCACGGACTTGAGACCGTACCGGGACGAACTGATCATCTCCACCAAGGCTGGCTATGGCATGTGGGAAGGTCCCTATGGAGACAATGGATCCCGCAAGTATCTGTTGGCCAGCCTGGATCAGAGTCTCCAGCGCCTGGGCTTGGACTACGTGGACATCTTCTACAGCCACCGCATGGATAGGGAAACTCCCTTGGAGGAGACCATGGGCGCGCTGGATACCGCGGTGCGCAGTGGCCGGGCCCTGTACGCGGGTATCTCCAATTACGACGCGGAGTCAACCCGCCAAGCCGCTCGGATCCTGTCCGATCTGGGTACGCCCTGTCTGATTCACCAGCCGCCCTACAATATGCTGCGGCGGGATGTGGAAGAGGGAGTGCTGGGGGTCCTGGAGGCGGAAGGCGTGGGCTGCATTGCCTTTTCTCCGCTTTTCCAAGGCATCCTTACGGACAAATACCTGGAGGGCATCCCCGCACGATCGCGGGCGGCGGATCCCCGTGGCACGTTGACCTCTCATCGCATTACGCCGGAGCTGATAGGCACGGTGCAGAGATTGCATGGGATTGCCCGTACCCGCGGGCAATCCTTGGCTCAGATGGCCCTGGCCTGGGTTCTTCGGCATCCCGTCATTTGCTCGGCCCTGATAGGAGCCAGCCGCCCGGCGCAGCTGGTCGAAAACGTGGCGGCCTTGGACAATCTCGATTTTGCAGAGGCGGAGCTGCGGCACATAGACACGGTGTTGCGCAACAGCTGACATGGCCGCGTGTCCGGGGTCCACGCAGATCCCCGGTGCAGCCTGTTTCTGGTCGTTGTCCCACAGCAGGACCAAGGAGACAGCGGCGCCCGCGACAAGTTCGCGAGTGAGGAGCAATGCCGGCCTTGGAACGTGGACAGGCCTCTCCTTGGACTTCGGGTTTCAGGCCGGCACGTTGGCTTGAGTCCAATCTCCATCGATTAGGCGCCACATGCTTCCGGTGGGATTGGGATCCTGCAGTTCGACAGGCAGTCGATGCTGGCGTACCTCGTCATAGCAGTGCAGTGCCGCAAAACGGACCAAGGAGGCGGGAATGCCGACCGCCGTGAACCCGGGATGGGCCGTGGCTGGAAATGGTCCGCCATGATTCATGGCCGGCACCACGGCCACGCCGGTGGGCATCTTGTCGTTCAGGAGGCGGCCCACAGTAGCGCGCAACTCCGGGGCCACCAGGTCATAGGCGACATCGTCGTCGGCGCCGGTATGGCTGTACAGACATCCGGTGAGGTTCCCTTCCATGGAGCGTGCAATCTCCGCCATTTGGGTGACATCCTTGGCCTTTACCAACAGACTTGCAGTGCCAAAGGCTTCCGTCTGCAGGGCGGTCGGGGCGGCTAGGAACTGGTCTCCCGTCACGGTCAGCAAGGTATTCGTAAACGCGTAGCCAGGCCCCTTGGCGATGGTCCCGCCCACAAGGAGTTCGGCTCCATGAGCCTGTAGGGTCTGGGTGGCGTCTGCCAGATCGCCTGGACCACTGGGACTCAGCAGAGTCTGCGGAGCGCCGGACTGGAAGAGACTGCAGGCTTGGGTCATGAATGCCTGCCCGGCCGCGTCATCCACCAGTACGAGCAGGCCTGGGTTGGTGCAGAACTGTCCCGCTCCCATGGCGCAGGACGTGAAGAACTCGGAGGCCAGATCGACTCCCCGTTCCTGCAGGGCCCCGGGCAACAGGAAGACCGGGTTGACGCTGGACATCTCCAGATAGATCGGTTTTCCGGCTGCATCGGCGGCGGCCTTGAGGGTCAGCCCCGCACGCTTGCTGCCCGTAAAGCCCGTGGCCGCGATGTCAGGATGAGAAACCAGCAAGGCCCCTACGTCGCGCGGAGTGCGATAGATCAATTGCACCATGGCCGTCGGCAACCCCAGTTCAGCCAGGGTCTCGGTCGCCAGGCGGGCCAGCAGGAGAGTAGTGCCAGGATGCCCAGTATTGGCCTTGGCGATGACAGGATGGCCCGCGGCCACGGCCGCCGCGAAGTCGCCCCCGGCCACCGAGTTGAAGGCGAAGGGGAAGTTGTTGGGGCCGAATACCACCACGGCTCCTTCCAGAGGGCTGAGGATGGATCGGATGTTGCTGGCGGTGTCTATGGTGGCCCGTCGCCAAGATCCGTCTCGGGCCGCCGCGGCGGCTTGCCGCAATTGATCCACGGTGCGCGGCAATTCAATGGAGTTCAGGCGCGGTTCCGGGGGCAGGCCGGTTTCCTGATGCGCCATCTCCACCAAGGCCGCGGCGTGGACCGCAATGCGTTCCGCGTAGGCTGCCAGGAAGTCGGCTCTTTGCCCTGCGGTGATGTCCCGCATGAGCCGTGCGGTCCGCTTGCCGGCCGCGATGGCCTCCAGCGTTTCCTCCCGACCGGACACCGGATAGACCGCCGGCAACGTTTCCTGCAGAGAGGGATTTTCGGTATACAGTTCTCCGGCCGGGTCGCGGCTGGCGCGCCATTGGCCGGCAATCAGAACAGGTTCCAAGGTCATGATTCAAGATCCTCGCTGGAAACAAGGGGCGGGCAAGGGGCAGGTGGCAGGACAGACAGAGGCGCCGGCCGTGCGGGCCAAGGCCAGAAGCCGTCTACGGTCGATCGGCGGCAGATCCACGTCAAATGCGCTTGAGCATGCGAAACAGAGTCCGCACCAGCCCCAACACCTCTATGCCCAGGGAAACCATGTCGCCCACGCCCATGGCGGGGGCTTTCTCTTCCTCTCCCTGACGCACCTGGCTGGCATACCAAGCCAAAACCGCCCCCAGGAACGCTCCCAGGGAAATGCCCAAGGCCAGCCGTTTCCGGCTGTTTGCGGTGGAATCGGAGATTTTGGGAGGAGATTCCATGGTTCGTTATCTATGGTGAATTATCGGGGCAGGAAGCTAGCGAGCGGCCGATTTTCTGGATTTGTTCGGTCTTCCCTTCGGTCCAGATTACCGGCTGGACCACCTTTTCACTGGCTCTGTCCACGACCCGGACGGCTTGGGCGGACAGCTGCCCTCCCTTTTCCAAGCCGGTTTCCAGCAGGCCATTGCAGTGGCCAATCAGCTTCTGGGTGTAGTAGATGCAGACCACCAGCAACCCGCACGTCAACAGCAGATTGAACGCAATGACAATCAGGGCGAGTACGCTGGCCGTGGCCAGTAGAGCCTGCATGGAAAAGAACCTCGCTGGGGAAGGGCGTGGGCCATTGTAACAAAGGATGCGGGGCTTAGGGGGCGTGTACCTGATGGCGGATGGCCGGTTCCGGGGCCGGGTGACTCTCCGTCACCGCAAAGGAGAGCTTGTAGTTGTCCTCCGCCTCGGGATCGTGGTCTATTCGGATATGGTCGCCCGCGTTGAAGGATCCCAGCAGCAATCCCTTGCTCAACTCGTTCTCAATGGCACGCTGCAACACCCTGCGCAAGGGACGAGCTCCATAGGTGGGGTCATAGCCAATGTGGGCCAGATGCTCTGTCGCGGCCACGGTCAGCTCCACAGTCAGGCCAATCTCCTGCAGGCGCGCATGCAGGTCGTTCATCAGGATGCCTACAATCTGCTGGATGTCTTTCTTCGACAGGCTATGGAAGATGATGGTCTCGTCAATGCGATTCAGGAACTCCGGCTGGAACAACCGCTTGAGCTGGGCGCTGTATTCGCCCTCCACCCGGTCTTCGTTCAGGACCGGCGTGGCGAATCCCACCTTGCCCCGGCTGACCACGTCCGCCCCCACGTTGCTGGTCATGATCACAATGGTGTTGCGGAAATCCACCTTGCGGCCCTGTCCGTCGGTCAAGTGGCCGTCGTCCATGATCTGCAGCAGGCTGTTCCAGACATCTGGATGGGCCTTTTCAATCTCGTCGAACAGGATGGCCCGGTAGGGACGGCGCCGCACCTGCTCTGTGAGCTGACCGCCCTGATCGTATCCCACATAGCCTGGCGGGGCGCCGAACAGGCGGCTGATGGCATGCGCCTCGCGATACTCGCTCATGTCAATGCGAATCAGGGCCTCTTCGTCATCGAAGAGCTGGATGGCGACTTCGCGGGCCAGTTCGGACTTGCCGACCCCGGTGGGTCCGAGGAAGAGGAAGACGCCAATGGGTCGCCGCGGATCCTTGAGCCCGCTGTGTGCGCGGCGCAGAGCGTCGCTGACCGCGGTCACCGCCTCGTCCTGGCCTACAATCCGCTTCTGAATCTCCTGCTCCAGATGCAACAGCTTTTCGGAATCGGATTCGAGCAGGGCTTGCACGGGAATGCCGGTCCAAGCCTGCACCACCTGGGCGATGTCGTCCTTTTCGACGATTTCGTCCAGTTCCGCTTCCTGCCGCCAGGCTTCGTGTTCCCTCTCGTATGCGGTCTCCAGCCGCGCCCGGTCCATCTTGTACTGGGCCGCCTCCTCATAGTTGCGCTGACTCCACGCGGTCTCTTCCTGGCGCAGCAGCCGATCAATCTCCTGCTTATTGGCCTTCAGCTCCTGAGGCAATAGATGCAGGGCCACCCGCAGCTTGGCCGCGGCCTCGTCAATCAGGTCAATGGCCTTGTCCGGCAGATGCCGGTCCTGAATGTACCGCTGACTCAAGGTCACGGCGGCTTCGAGGGCTTCGGGGGTGTATGTCACGCCGTGGTGTTCCGCATAGCGGTCCCGCACGCCCTCCAGAATGGCAACGGCTTCGTCGTGGTCCGGCTCATCCACGAAGACCGAGGCAAAGCGGCGTTCCAAGGCGCTGTCCTTCTCAATGCTTTCCCGGTATTCGTTGAGGGTGGTAGCCCCAATGAACTGCAGTTCGCCTCGAGACAGGGGTGGTTTCAGCATGTTGCTGGCATCCAGCGCCCCGGGCATGTTGCCGGCTCCCACCACCGTGTGCAGTTCATCAATGAAAAGGATGATTTCCCCCTGGCTGGCGATAACCTCGTCCAAGGCACCCTTTAGACGCTCCTCGAATTCCCCGCGAAACCGGGTGCCGGCAATCATGGCTCCCAGATCCAAGGAAAAGACCTTCTTGTCCAACAGGGGCTCCGGCACGTGGCTGTCCACAATCCGTTGCGCCAGACCTTCCACCACGGCGGTCTTGCCCACCCCGGCCTCGCCAATCAGGACCGGATTGTTCTTGGTGCGGCGGCTCAGAATCTGCAGTACCCGCAGGATTTCCGTTTCGCGCCCGATGACCGGATCGATCTTGCCCACCGCCGCCGCTTGAGTCAGGTCCCGTGCATATTGCCGCAGGGTCTTGAATTGATTCTGCGCGGCCTCGCCCTCCGGTCCCTTCGCCTGCGCTGCCTGTGTCAAGGCCTCGTCCAAGTTAATCAGGCTGACTCCCGCCTTTTGCAGGATAAGGGCCGCCTTCGAATCGCCGGCCCGGACGATGGCTTCCAGGAAATGGCCGGTCGTGACTTGGTTCTTGCCCGCCAGCTGCTGGGAACTGTTGATCACGGTTTGCAGTTGCGGGGTGAGGTTCAGTTGAATCTGAGGACCGTGAAAGGGACCGCCCAGATTGTGTTTGCCTCGCTCCAGTTCAATTTCCACCTCTGTCCGGATCTGGTCCAGGTCCGCTTCCATGCTTTCCAGCAGACGCAGGGCCGAGGTATCCTTTTGGGCAATGAGAGCCAGCAGCAGATGTTCCACGTCCACCTGCACGTGTCTGTAGCGTGCCAGCAGCTCAATGGCGCCCCGCGCCGCGGCCTGTGCATTCTGGCTAAAATTCTTTGAAATCATTGATGAAAAATCCTTCTGCGTACCAGTCCCGTCGCCTCAGGGGAGACGGATACAACGGGATTATAGGAAGGCCCGTCCCATTGGAGCGGCCTTGCCTCAAACTCTAATGAAACTCTATTGAGGCCGCGGGGGTGGACCATGCCTCCGAATCCCCGCGTTTGCCTAGCGGGTGGTGACGAAGCGGTACAGGGTCTTGCAGGTGTTGTCCAGCGCCCCGACGCGCAGCATTTCGTAACCGTGGCTGTTGCCCCGGACACATCCGAAGACCAAGGCTCGATCCGTATGGCCTGCGTTGAATGCCATGCTGGCGTCACTGGCCGCGCTGGCATACACCACGCTCTGCACCTCGACTCCAACTTCCCGCCCGGCCGCAATGATCTCTTGGAGCAGCGCGTGATCGTAGTGAGCCAAGGCGTCCTTGGCCCACGTGGCAGGGCGATCATCCATGACCAAGGGTGTATCCGGCGGCATGGGCGCGCCGTCGATGGCAATGAAGGCCTCCGGCTGCAGTGCCCGGGCCACATTCTTGGCTCCGTGGCCTCCGCCTTCCTCGTGATGCGTGAAGGCAAAGACGGTCGGATGGCGGGGTCGCTCCCGGGTGGCCTGCAACTGGGACAGGATCTCCAGCTGCAGGGCGCAGCCCAGTCGGTCGTCGAAAGTCCACGCGGCGGCCAGTTCCTGGCCTGGACGGCCGAAAATGACAGGGCCGCGGTGGGACGCGTGCGGCACGGCCAGCGAACCCGGCCGCACGCCGGCCTGCCCAAGTTCTTTCAGGCCCAAGCCGGTTTCAATCCAGACATCCTCCCAGGTCACGGCCTTTTCCGCCGCTTGGGGCGTGTGTGTGGAGCCCATGCTGAGCAGGCCCAGTACATGTCCTTGATCGCCCATGACTTCCACTGGGGTCTCTCCCAGTTTCCAGGGAAACAAGCCGCCGGAGCGCGTGGCCCGGAGTCGGCCGTCCTCGGGCACTTTCGTGATCACCATTCCAATTTCATCCATGTGGGCGGCGTAGCACCAGAGCGGCAAATCGGGTTTCTGGCCCGCCACCTCCACCAGTATGTTGCCGCCGGCGTCCCGGCGGCAGGCGTAGCCCAGTGCATCGATCTGGCCACAGATGACATCTGCCAGGTCCCGTTCGCGGCTGGAGGGGGAAGGTGTGTAGAGCAGTGACTTGAAGCGGTTGAGAATGGCATGATCGAGATCGGGCCCTACCTGGTAGTTCGGCATGATTGGCTCCTATCCTTGCGGGTACATGTCTGGATTGTAATCTTAATCCGTACCTGTCCCTTCTGGCCGATGCAAGAAGTTGCGACCCTGTTCCCAGAGCCCAGTCCTGTGCAAGAGCGGAATCGTGCATTGGGATGCGGATTCCTGTCACCGGCCCGGTCCATGCCAAGTGTGATGACTGTCGGGATCCGTTGGATCCCGATCCGCCTGAATCTTGGGGTTGTCGCCCCATTTTGATTTTCCATTCCCAAAATGAACTCTATCTTGTTGGATAATGGTCTTGCGCCACAGGATCTTGCCATGCGATCTCTTCTCTTCTCTCGTCTCTCCTCTGTCCCCAAAGTGTTTTTTCTGTACCTGCTGATGTCTGCGCTGGGGATGGGCTGGGGAATCGTGGCTTGCAGCGACAGTGGTGGCGCCCCTTCCGCGGAATCGGAGGTGGCAAGCCGTTTGCAGGTGGTAGCCTCGGTGGCGCCTTTGGTCGATATCGTGGCCCAAGTGGGGGGGGATTCCATCGAATTGTCGGGGCTTGTCCCGCCCGGCGTGAATTCCCATACCTTCGAACCTGCTCCTTCGGATGCCATCAAGCTGGCCCAGGCGCAGGTGATTTTTCTCAACGGACTGCAATTGGAGGCTCTGATTCTGGACCTCGTTGTGTACGGCGCAAGCGGTCAGATGCCGGCGCAGGAGTGGGTGTTGCTGGGTGATCAGGTCTTGGATCAGAGGGAATGGATTTTCGACTTCTCCTTCCCGCAGAGCGGAGGCGCCCCCAACCCGCATCTTTGGATGGACCCCACGCTGGTGATGGCCTATGTCGAGATTATTGGCAACGTCTTGGCCACCGCCGATGCGAATCACACCCGTGCATACGCGGCCCGGGCGGCGGCCTACACGGAATTGCTGCAGCAGTTGGACGAGGCCATTGCTGCTGCAGTGGACACCATTCCGCCGGAACAGCGACAGCTGTTGACCTACCATGACTCCTGGGCTTACTTCGCCCGCCGCTACGGGCTTACCGTGATTGGGGCCATGCAGCCGGCGGACATGTCGGAGCCTTCGGCCAAAGAGTTGGCGGACTTCATTCGCCAAGTCAGGGAAACCGGGGTCCGGGTGATCTTTGGAGCCCAGGAATTTCCGTCTTCCGCCCTGCGGGCCATCGCTCGCGAAACCGGCGTCGAGTTGAACGACAAGCTGACCGACGATGTCTTGCCCGGAGAACCCGGTTCGGCCGAGCACACCTACATTGGCATGATGAAACGCAACGTGAGCATCATGGTGGAGGCTCTGGGCGGTGATGCCAAGGTTCTGCAAGATGTGCCGGCCCATCCCTAGGATCTGCACAATTCCGCGCGGCCATGGACCCCAAAATCGAACTGCGAAACGTGTGCTTTCAGTACGGTGCGAAGACCGTGTTGCGTGACATTGACGTGCACATTCACGCCGGTCAGTTTATGGCATTGCTGGGACCCTCAGGCTCGGGCAAGACCACACTGCTGAAAATTCTGCTGGGGGTGTTGGCTCCTACCCAAGGGCAGGTGAAGGTGGCGGGCGGCAGCCTCCGTTGCGGCTATGTGCCCCAGATAGAGCAGGTGGACTGGAACTTTCCCGCCACCGTGGAGCAGATGGTGTGGATGGGACTCCGCCAGCATACCTGTATCTGGCCTTGGCCTACCCGCCAAGACCGGCAACGCATTGCAGAGGCGCTGGAACGGCTGGAAATACCGGACCTGATGCAACGACCCATTGGGTCGCTGTCCGGAGGCCAGCAGCAACGGGTCTTTGTGGCCCGGGCCTTGGTGGCGAACCCGGATCTGCTGGTCCTGGACGAACCCACCAGCGACATGGACGTGTACAGCACGGAGCGGACGCTGCACCTGCTGGCCGATCTCAATCGGGCGGGCCAGACCATCATCATCAGCACCCATGATCTGAACGCGGCCTCCTCCCATTTGCCTTGGGTGGTTTGTGTAAACCAGACCGTGGTGGCCCAAGGACCGCCTGCAGACGTGTATCGGAAGGAGATACTGGACCGGACCTACCGTTCCGATCTGGTGGTGCATCGGCAGGACGGACATGTCTATGTGTCCGAATCGCTCCATAAGCATACCTTGGCGGACGTGATTCCGCAGCCGGTAGCGGGACACACGCCGGATGCCCACCACACGAAAGGGCAAGGGTCCGTGGATGCCGCTGGAACCCTTTGAATTTCTTTTTTTTCGCATGGGCCTGATCATGGCCTTGCTGGTGGGGGCCATGTGCGGGGCGATGGGGGTCTACATTGTCCTGCAGGGCATGAGCTATATCGGCCATGGTCTGGCCCATGCGGTCTTTGGCGGCGCCGTGGTGGCTTTCATGGCGCAATGGAATTTCTATGTGGGGGCGGGCTTGTGGGGTGTAGCGTCCGCCCTGCTCATCAACGGCTTGGCCCGGCGTCCCGAGATCAAGGCGGATGCCGCCATCGGCATTATCACGACCGCCAGCTTTGCCTTTGGCGTGGCCCTGATCAGCCGGGCGCGAAACTATACCCCCTCCATTGAGGCGATGCTCTTTGGCAACATCCTAGGCGTGGAAGCCATGGATCTGTGGATGGTGAGCGCAGTCTTTCTGCTGGTTGCCGCCGCCATTCTGTTCTTCTACAAGGCCCTGCTCTTCTACACCTTCGACTACGAGGTGGCCCAGGTGTATGGGGTACCTGTCCGCGGCCTGAACATCCTCTTTGCCTTTTTGCTGGCAGGTGTCATCATTACTTCCATGCAGGTGTTGGGTGTCACCCTGATCTCCGCCGTGCTCATCATTCCAGCCACGATCGCGCGCCTGCTGACCGCCCATTTTGGGCGCATGATGATTCTTTCGACCCTGATCGGTTCGCTCTCTGGCGCCGCCGGCATCTACTTGA
Source organism: Caldilineaceae bacterium (assembly GCA_963422415.1). GTDB lineage: Bacteria > Chloroflexota > Anaerolineae > Caldilineales > Caldilineaceae > Bin34. The sequence continues at coordinate 8,666 of OY729430.1, read as the reverse complement.
GTTTCTATGTGGACATTGCGTCGGGAGCCTCCATCATCCTGCTGCAGGCCACCCTCTTCGTCTGCGTGCTGATCTACGCGGCCTGGAAAAATCGCCGCTCCTGACCATGACTACTGTCTACATCTGGCGAAAGTCCCGGCCGGATACACAGCGCGCCCATCCTGCCAGATCGGCATGCACCCGCACTTCGTCGAACCGATCGGTCTGGATCAGCATGTCTTGCACGGTCTGGGCGGTGGTGGGGCCACACTCCAGGACGACTCCGCCCCCGCACCGCAGGCCTTGGTCCAGTTGCATGACCAAACGCTGCAGATGGGCCAGACCCTGGGCATCGCTTACCAAGGCGGCACGCGGTTCGTACTTCCGGATTTCCGGAGCCAGTCGGGCATACTCCGCGGCTGTCACATAGGGCAAGTTGGCCAGTATCAGGGAGACCGGCGTCGGCAGGGGCGTCAGCAAGTCGCCTTGACGGAAACGCATTCTGTCCCGGAGCCCGAGACGATCGGCATTGCGTCGGGCCACCTGCAAAGCCTCGTCGCTGGCATCCAGGGCGTATGCCCGGATGGCGGGGTGCAGATGGGCCACGGCTAGGGCGATGCAGCCGCTGCCGGTTCCCACATCCGCGATCGTGGCGGTGGGGTGGGGTTGCAGCCAACGCTGGGCCAGCTCCACTACGAGTTCCGTCTCGGGCCGCGGAACGAGGACTCTTTCGTCCACCTGGAACTCCAGCCCCATGAACTCCTTGTGACCTACAATGTAAGCTAGGGGGCGTCGGACTTGCCGCTGGGCCAGACAAGACAACCACAAGGCGGCCTCCCGGTCTGACACAGAGCGCTCGGGATGCGCATACAACCAACTGCGTTTCCGCCCCAGGGCGTGCGCCAAGAGCAGGGCGTTGTCCAGTTCCGGTGTTTCCACGCCATGCTGGCGGAGGCGCAGCGACCCTGTTTGCTGACATTGCCGCACCGTCCACGAGGCGGCGGCGCGATGGTTCACGCGCCCAGCTCGGCCAGTTGAGCTTCCTGCTCTGCCATCGCGAGGCCTTGGATGAAGTTCCCGATCTTGCCGTCGATGACATCGGCCAGCTGGTACTGGGTCAGATTGATGCGATGGTCGGTGACTCGTCCCTGCGGAAAATTGTACGTGCGAATCTTCTCGCTGCGATCGCCGGAACCCACTTGACTGCGCCGCGCCGCGCCTAGTTCGTCGCGCTGGCGTTGCGCCTCCAGATCGAAGAGCCGGGTCCGCAGAATGCGCATGGCCTTCAGACGATTTTGCAGTTGGCTCTTTTCATCCTGGCAACTGACTACCAGCCCGGTGGGCAGATGCGTGATTCGCACTGCCGAGTCCGTGGTGTTGACGCTCTGGCCGCCCGGGCCGCTGCTGCGCATGATGTCGATGCGAATGTCCTGTGGCTCCACCGTGATTTCGACATCGTCGGCTTCGGGCAGGATGGCGACCGTGGCGGTGCTGGTGTGAATGCGGCCCTGACTTTCCGTCTCGGGCACGCGTTGCACCCGATGCACTCCGGATTCGTATTTCAGCTGGGAATAGATCCGCTTGCCCTTGACGGCGCAGATCACTTCCTTGATTCCCCCCAGCCCATTGGCGCTGAGACTCAGGACTTCCTGTTTGAAGCGGTTGTCCTCCGCCCAGCGCGAGTACATGCGGTACAGATCAGCACAAAAGAGCGCCGCTTCGTCGCCCCCGGCTCCAGCCCGGATTTCCACGATCACGTCCTTTTCGTCCAGCGGGTCCTTGGGCAGCAACAGGACCTTCAGAGCCTCTTCCAGCCGTGAGGCGGTGGCCTGCAGCTCCAGGTTTTCCGTCTGGGCCAGTTCCGTCAGTTCCGGGTCCTCCCCAGAGGATGCGATTTCCTGGTTTTCGGCTATCTGCGCCATCACGTCGGCATAGGCCCGGTAATGGGTGACGAGTGGTTCCAGACCGCTCTGCTCCTGGGCCAGCCTTGACAGCCGCTCGTAATTGGACGCCACGTCCGGATTGGCCATTTGCTCCGATAGGGCGCGGTGTCGCATTTCCACCTGCCGCAAGCGATCTAACAGTGTCATGTCGGGTTGTCTGTCTCAGAGACTGCCGAAGGCGGAGCTCCGCCCTGCGGGGGCAGTGTAGCATGGCGTACGGGCCCGGATTTGCAAAGCACCGAGACGCTTCAGGCTGTGGTCTGTCGCACGGCATAGGGATTCTGCCGTTGTTGCAGGGGCAGGGTCACCCGGTTTCCGATTAGATGGGACTCGTGGATGGCCATGCTCATCTCTAGCGACCAGCGGGCATCCTGGCCTGTACAGGCTCGGACAATGGGCTTGCCTTGAGCGACCGCAGCCACCAACTCGTCCACCATGATCCGATTGCTCTGCAGCATCTTGGCCTGACCCGACCGCGGCCGACCGTCTTTGTCCTCGTCCCAGCCTGGCAGCTGAATGCGCTGCCAAGGGCAATGGGAACCCGGCACTGCCATGCCGTGCGGGCAATGATACAGGATTCCGCCCGGGGAACTGCGGATGCTTAGGGCCCCCTTGGTGCCGTACACCTCGAAACCGAACCAGTCCGAATGATCATGGCCCTCGGCTTCCACCGCATATGAAGTGAACGTGGCAGGTATCCCGCCCGGGAACATGAACAGGCCTGTCAACCGATCGCCCGCGGTCCATCCTATCCCTTCCTGCCCGGCAAAGGCGTCGGCTGCCGTCACGGGTTCGCCTTGCCGCGAAACCTGGCCGATTGCCCACAGGGGATCCGCTCCGACAAACCACCGCATGCTGTCTAGAATATGGGGGCCCAGCACCGCCAGATCCTGCCCACCGGCGCGATGGTCTCCCTTGCCTCGGCCGCGCAGTTCCCGGATTTCGCCAATGACGCCGCGGCGCACCATGTCCAGAGCGTGGAGTTCGTAGCCGCTGGCCTTGCGATGGGCTACCACCAGGTGAACGCCGGCCGCTTCGCACAATTGCAACACCCGGTCCGCGGCGGCCAAGGTGGCCACCAAGGGCTTCTCGCACAGAATGCCTTGGACACCGTGGCGGACGCAGGTCTCTATCTGCTCCGCGTGGAGGTCCACTTCCCGCTGGGCGATACAGACCAGATCCGGTTTTTCCGCGACCAGCAACTGCAGGTAGTCGGTGTACGGTCGGCCTCCGATGCGCTGGACCAACTTTTCGGCCCCGGCTCGATCGAGATCGGCCACCCCCACCATCTCCACTCCCGGGTGCAGTTGCAAAGATAGATCATGGCCGTGACCATAGTCCCCGTGGCCAGTATGGCCCAAGACGGCGGCACGCAGCGGTTGGTTCATGGTGTTCCGTGGATGTGTTTGGGATCTGAGAGGCCCGACTGGGCGGGGGGACGCGGCTTATCGCCAGATTCTAGCCGAAGTCTGGGGATGCAAACGAAAAATCGACTTGAATCCGCTCTGTCGCAGCGGGCCCGGTTTGCTGCGGAATGCATTGCAGACGCCTGCCAAGACTGACAAACAGACCTGTGCCCACTACAATGGATCCGTTCCCTGGGGAGCCTTGCAGGTCGAACTGGGATGCCGTCACTGCAGACTTGAGGAAGCCAATCCGATGGAATTCACGACTTTGGGGCCCGCTCATGGGCGGGCCAGCGTAATTGGCTTGGGCACGGGTGGTCCCAGCCGGGTGGGTCTGGGCTACGGTCATACGGAAGAGAAGGCAGTGGCCGTGGTGCAGGAGGCCTTGCGCCTAGGCGTCAACGTGATCGACACCGCGCAGGGATATGGCAGCGAAGGCGTCGTGGGGCAGGCTCTGGCCCATCAGAGCGCCGACCTGTCACGCTCGGATCTGACGCTGTGCTCCAAGGCTGCCTGCCAGCGGAACATGCAGCCACGGCCTTGGGCGGAATTCAAGTCCGCGGTCTACGCCTCGCTAGACAAGATGGGACTGGAGTACCTGGATGTCTATTACATCCATGCCCTCTATGCGGAGCACGTGGATCATGCCTTGCAGGTTACATTGCCCGGCTTGCAGGACTTGAAGCGGGAAGGCGTCATACGGAGTGTCGGCATCTCCGAGCACTTCAACTCGGACACCCGCCATGAAACGTTGCTGCGGGTGATGCGAGAGGAGCCGGAATTGGTGGATGTGCTGATGGTTGGCTTCAACATTCTCAACCCCAGCGCCCGCCGTGCGCTGCTGCCTCTCTGCCTGCAGCACAACGTGGGGGTGACCTGCATGTTCGCCGTGCGCCAAGCATTCAGCCAATCGGCCGTGCTTTCCCGAATTGTGGGTGAACTGACGGAGACAGGACAGGTGGATAGTTGCAAGGTGGACGTGTCCGATCCGCTGGGCTTTCTCATGGTGGAGGGGCATGCCGCCTCCGTGACGGAGGCGGCGTATCGCTATTGTCGACATGAGCCTGGCATTGACGTGGTGCTGTCCGGCACGGGCAATATAGAGCACTTGCGAGAGAATGTGGAATGCATCCTGCTGCCACCGTTGCCGCCTGCGGCCAAGGAGCGGTTGGATGACATGTTCGGCCAGGTGGACACCGTCTCCGGCCAGGACAAGCCGTACAGGAAGAAGTAGTCCCGTCTGCCACAAGGAGCGAGATGTCTGTGTATCCGATTGCCGATCTGCCCCAACCCACGAAAGACAGGCGCCAAGCCGCCCAAGACATTCAGCGGTGGGGGTTCACGTTGCTGGAGGACGCCATGTCGCCGGTGGAGGTCGAGACCCTGCGGCTGACGCTACAGGACCTGGCACGCCGGGAAAAGGAAGCGGGTCTCGCGTTCGAGGATGGTGGTCCCAGGCAGCAATGGGGAGACTTCACGGCGCAGACTGGCAGGGATCCGCGGGACAAGTTTCGCGCTGCGGCCGGCGGCGTGAACCAACGCATCTGGATGATCATCAACAAAGGCCGCCCTTTCGTGGATCTTCTCTATAACGAACAGATCCTGGCCATGGTGAAGTTGCTGTTGGGCGAGAGTTTCCTGCTGTCCAGCCACGGGGCCAACATCGCCAAGCAAGGGGGAGTCAAGATGCCCTTGCATACGGACCAGTGGTGGATGCCAGCTCCCATTGCCCGCGCGCCCAACCCTCTGCCCCTCGGCAGTATCACGCGGCAGGAAACGCCGCTGCCGCCCGCTGTGGAGCCGCCCTTGATATCCCCCTGTGCCTGTGTCAACGTTCTCTGGTACTTGCGGGACTTCAGCGAGCACACGGGCAGCACGCGCGTATTGCCCGGCAGCCATCTGTCGGGACGACAGCCCCGGGAGGCCGATGACGTGCCAGGGAAAGTCGTCTCCGTGGCAGGCAAGGCGGGGACGGCGCTGGTCATCGATGGACGCATCTGGCACGGCACGGGAGCCAATGTCACGCTCCACGACCGCCTGACCGTAATCACCACCTTTTGCGGACCGCAGTTTCGACCCCAAGAGAATTATTTTGTGGGAGTGAAGCCCGAGATACTGGCGCAGGCCGACGATCATCTCAAGAGCCTGCTGGGCTACCGCATCTGGCATTCCTATGGCCGCACGGAAGATCCCACGGCGCAATTCGTGAATCCGGGCTAGATCAGGGCAACAGGTCTTCCCCAAGGTAGCCCCAAGGCAGGATCACACAAGCCAGATTGCAGAGGAAGAGTCCCAGTAGCAGCAACTTGCCCCAGATGTCGGGGGGAGCGACGGCACCGGATACATATGCCTGAAAAAGTGTGCCGCCCAGCACGCCGTTGACCAGCGTCACGGCAAGCATGGACAGACGGGACATGACGGGACGCCAAGAAATTTCCAGGAACGTCAGCCCCATGGCTACTAGGCCGGCTCCGCCCATGCGCCATATCCAGAGGCTGCCCGGCGCGGATCCGAGCCACAAGGCCTGCAGGTACTGCGGCGCCACTAGCAGCAACCCGCCCCAGGCGAGACCCACCAGAAGGCCGTTGACGCGCAGGGCCCTGCGCAGTCCGCGGTACGGATCATTCAGTGAATAGGCCATGGGCCCGCACGGGAGACCGTTTTACTCCTGGACCGACATCAGCAGCAGGCGCAAGCTGTTGAAGACCACTAGCAGCGTGCTGCCTTCGTGGCCTACCACGGCCAGTGGCAAGGACAACGTGACCCGCGTTTGTACAAGCCAGTTCACGTAAATCCATGCCACCAGAACGATCATGGTGGCAATTGCGACAAAGAGATTTTGCGCCAGCACCCGATCGGCCGTGCGAGTCAGCCGGATCAGAAAGGGCAGCCGTCTCAGATCGTCTGTCAGCAGCACTACGTCGGCCGTCTCCAGCGCGACGCCCACGCCAGCCACGCCCATGGCTATGCCCACCGGGGCCGTAGCCAGCGAAGGGGCATCGTTGAAGCCGTCTCCCACCATGGCCACCTGCCGCTTCCGGGCCTTCAGATCCCGCAGGATTTGCACCTTCTGTTCCGGCAGCAGCTTCGCGTGTACGTTCCGAATGCCCACCTCGGTCGCAATCCGATGCGCCACGTGCGGATTGTCCCCGGTCAGCATGTAAATGTCAGTCAGGCCCATGCGCAGCAGCCTGGCTATGGCAGCTTGGCTTTCCGGTCGCACCGGGTCGGTGACGCCCACCAGTCCCAGCAGTTCCCAAGGAGGGAGGGTCCCCGCCTTGTCTGAGGTTGTGTATCGACGCATTACCAGCGAGACTGATTGTCCGACGGCTTCCATGTCTACGGCTGCGGCCTGCAGTTCGGCGGATGGCGCCAAGGCCAGTGTTTCGAGCAGGCGCAGACTGCCGACTACGGCCACGGTGGGCCTCCCCTGCCATAAGTAGTGCGCCTCCATCCCAATGCCATCTAGGATTTGGGTCGCCACAGGCCGATCCAGCGAGATGCCGCGTTCCCGAATCAAGGACATCAAGGCCTGCGCGAAAGGATGTTGGCTTTGCTGTTCCGCCACGCCCGCCGTTTCCAATACGTCCCGTTCGGAGACGCCGGAAAAAGGAACGACACGCATCACGTGAGGGTGCCCCCGAGTCAGGGTGCCGGTCTTGTCCAACACGATCGCGTTGACTCGGGCCAGCGCCTCCACGAATTCGCCCCCCTTGATCAACACTTGTTGGCGCGCCGCCGCGCCAATGGCGCTGAGCACGCTGGTGGGCGTGGCAATGGCCAAGGCGCAGGGACTGGCGGCCACTAGCACAGTCAGGGCCCGTTGAAAGGCGTCCCGCCAGGCGGCTATGTCGGCGGTGCCGTCCCGCCACAATCCCAAGCCTAGGGTAAGCACGGTAGCCGCCAGCACGCCTGGAATGTAGTAACGGGTGATTTTGTCGATGCGGCGCTGCAAGGGCGCGCTGCTCTCCTGGGCCTGTTCAATCAACGCGATAATCCTCTGCAGTTGACTGGCGCCGACTTCACGGGTGACCCGTATCTGCAGAGTCTCCAATCCATTCAGGGAGCCTGCGTAGACCATATCGCCGGGCTCTTTCTTGACCGGCACGCCTTCGCCGGTAATCATGCTTTCGTCCACATAGGAGGTTCCCTGCAGTACCTCTCCATCCAAGGCCAGCCGTTGGCCCGGCCACACTGCGATGGTGTTCCCAGGTCGAATCTCCGTTACGGGTGTCGGCGTCTCTTGACCATCCTGGAGGACCATGGCCTGTTGCGGTTCGTATTCCTTGAGCTCTGACACAGCCCGGCGCATGTGCTTTCCTGCAAAGTCCTGCAAGGCGCCGGACAACGCAAAGAGAAACAGCAGCAGACCGCTCTCCAAGAAGTTCTGCAACAGCATGGCTCCCACCGCCGCCAGCAGCATCAGGAACTCAATGTCAAACTTCCGATGGCGCAGGCCCTGCACCATGTCGGTCACAGGGTAATAGCCCGCCAGCAGATTGGCGCTGGCCAGTGCGAGGAGCAGGGGCGCCTGGCGGCCATTGAGCGCGGTCAGGGAAAGAGGAGTGTTCCAAAGCATAATCCAGCTGGCGACAAGACAAGGCAGGGCCAGCAAGGACAGAGCCAGCCGAGGATAGGCTTGGCCCAGCTTGAAGAGGCGCATTTCCTATCTGCGCCCTGTCAATCCGACCCCAACCTGCGTGAGCGCGGATCCAGACGATGTCTTGTCGGGTCGGACGGCTTCTACATCGCGTGTCATGATTCCAGCATACTAGCATACTAGCAGCAAGCCCTGTCTGCCGGGGTACGACCTAGGCCATCTGGACGCTGTCAGGCTTGCTGCAGGGTGTGGCATGACGGGTGGAGAGGTTCGGTGCCATTGTGCCTGCACGGGACCATTCCGAGAATCGAAAGGCTCGCGGCTCGATCTCGGTGGCCTGTTGGATTGCGCCGTTGTCGGCGCCGCGGACAATGGAGTTGAGATACGTGGGCTTCGGCCCTGTCGGGAAAGTACGATGGAGCGGGAATGTGGCTACGGGTCTCTTCGGTCCACAAGTGCCCGGCAAATCCTGCGTGAGAGGATCGTGAACTCCGCAAGAGCCGGGACCGTGGGTACGGCGGCTTCAGTCGATTTAGGCTGACGGAATGACCTTGGATTGACAGCTGCATTTCAAGCCAAGGTTACAATGGAGAGACGAGTATTGATCATCACGATTCTGGCTCCGCATTCTGTCCCCACCCACTACGCTCCGCTTCTCCTACGACGAGACGTTCAAGTTACTGTTTCAGCTGCCGGAGATGATCCGGGATCTGCTGCAATTTTTTGTGCCTGCTCTGC